>NZ_AUIM01000004.1 GCF_000423705.1 Stappia stellulata DSM 5886
CAGCAAGCCTGCGCTTGCCGGCTTCCACGAACTCCTTGGACCAGGTGTAATACAGGCTCTGTGCGATCCCTTCACGGCGGCACAACTCGGCAACGGAGTCATCACCGCGCAGCCCGTCGAGCACGATCCTGATCTTGTCTTCAGCGGAAAAATGCCGACGGGTCTTGCGGCGGATGTCCTTTACCACCCGCTCGGCAGGTGATTTTGCGTTGGAGGATTTGGGCTTCATCTTCGTTCCTTCGTCACTACGACGAAGCCCAAACCCTCCTTAAATCACAACCTCAAATCTGTGCCATAGGCGCTGACGGGGAACACGTGATCGCACGGGCGATCAGGACTGTCGGGAGAGTGTCCAGGGGGCGACGGTTTCTTCCTTGAGGCATCTGAACGATTGCATCAGGGGCAGGCCGGCATTTCCGGGTGTCTTCGGACCGGCGTGTCGGTTACGGGAACAATCGATCCCTGTTGCCGGTTTATGGCGAATGACATCCCGTCCGGCATCCTAGGCCCATGTCCCGAGCAACTGGTCAAAGCAGTGTCGTCTGGCGCGCGCGTCCGGGGCATGTTCTGCGGGCCGTCGCGGTTCACGGACTGGTCCTTGCCGGACTGACCGCTCCGCCCGCCGTTGCCGCCGCTGTCGAGCGCCATTGGGAACTGGTCTTCGCGCTTGGCGCGCCCACGCTGGTTTTCACCGCGGTCGGCGGGGTGTCGCTGCGCAAGTGGCAGCTTCGGGATCTGCGGGGGATCGAAGCCATCGTCACACTTGTCATGTTGTTCGCGCTTGGCGCCGTGCTTGCCGTTCCGGCCTTCATGGTGCTCGGGCTTTCCGCAAGCGATGCCCTGTTCGAATCCGTCTCGGCGATCACCTCGACCGGGCTCTCCGTCGCAACCGGGACAATGGACTGGTCCTTGAGCGGGCATCTCCTGCGCGCCTGGTTGCAATGGTCGGGCGGCTTCGCGATCGCGGTCGCCGGGGTTGCGGTCATCGTCGGGCCGGGGGTGACCGCGCAGACCCTCGGCGATGTGGGGATCGGCCAGCGCGATTTGCTGCAGTCGACCCGCACCCAGGCGCGTCAGTTGCTGATCGTTTATGGCGCGATTACCGGTGTGGGCATTCTGCTGCTGCTGCAGCTCATGCCCAGTTGGTGGGAAGCCGTTGTCGTGGGGCTGGCTGCGGTTTCAACCGGGGGCTTCACGCCAAGACCGGACAGTCTGGCCAGCTACAGTCGCGTCGCGCAGGCGGTGATCATGCTTCTGTGTTTGTCCACCTGCATTTCCCTGATGTTCTACGTTCTTTGCTGGCGGTCCGGCCTTTCTTCGGCATTGAGGGCAACGAACGCCAGGGGCGTGCTGGCGCTGACCCTTTCAGGTCTCCTCGCGCTCTGCGCGCTGGTGGTGCTGAGTTCGCAATTGCCCGCGAGCGCTCTTGCCGATGTCCTTCTGAACTACATCAGCGCGCTGACCACCGCGGGTTTCTCAGTCGCTGTTGTCACGGACGTTCCGCCTGCCGTTGCCTTTCTCCTGACCGCCATGATCGTCGGTGGCGGGGTGGGATCGACCGCCGGGGGGATCAAGATCGACCGCGCCATGAGCGCGCTTCGCATGATCGGGCTCACCCTCTTGCGCATGCGCACCCCGCCGCGCGCCGTCACGCATTTCAAGGAGGACGGCGCGCCGGTGAAATCCGAGCGCGTGGTCTCCCTGGTCGCTGTCGTCAGCTGCTACGCGATCACCGCCCTGGTGGCCTGGATCGTCTTCTTGATGTCGGGCCAGCCGGCGCTTGGATCGCTGTTCGATATCGTTTCGGCGCTGTCGACCGTGGGGCTTTCGTCGGGCGTGACCGGCCCCGATCTCGCGCCGCACCTGAAATTCGTTCTGGTGGCGGCAATGTTTCTTGGGCGGCTGGAGTTTCTTGCCGTTCTTGTTGCGTTGTCGCCGTCCACCTGGAGTCCATGGAGAAGCAAATGAAGATCGTCATCGTGGGCGCGTCCCGTTTCGGCGTGGCGACCACCGACCAGCTGATGCAAACCGGTCACCAGGTGGTCCTTGTCGACAGGAACCGCGAAACGCTCGACGAGGTCGCGGAGGATCTGGATTGCGGCATGCTGCATGGCGACGGGACGTTGCCGACAATCCAGCGCGAAGCGTTCGGCGACCATGCGGATGCGCTGATCCTTCTGACCAACACGGACGACGTGAACATCATGGCGGCGCTGGTTGGACGCTCTGTCGGATTCGAGCGTGTCATACCGCAGATCGTGCGTTCGGAGCTTGTATCCGTCTGTGAGGAACTGGGCCTCGAGGATCTCGTCACGCCGCACCAGACCCTCGCGCGCTCCTTGCTGCGGATGATCGAGGATCACTCCGATGCCGCGCTTGAGATGCGGTTTCGCAAGGGGCTGACAATACGCGGATACCCTGTCGGGCCGGAACTGGACGGCAAGAAGATCCGCGATCTCAATCTGCCGCGCCAATGCCGGGTTATCGGGATTGCCTGCGACGAGACGGAGTGGCTCGGCGACGACGAGACAAGGCTCGAGGAGGGCTACCGTCTGATCATGGTCGCGGAAGACAGCATCGTCGATGACCTGGACGCTTCTTTCGAAGCCGAGGGAGCAGGGGACATGCCCAAAAACCGGAAGGGCTGAGAAATTTCGGAACAAGTGGTCATTTGCCCTGTTTGAGCCTCGACCGCGTCAATTATCGGGGGATCACATGGCAGTTTTTTCGAGAAGGGCGGTGCTGCTCCAGCTGGGAGCGGCGGGGGTGGCCGCCATCACGCCGGGTGCATCGCTCGCCCAAAACCCTTTTGCCGCCCTTGATGGAAAACCCTGGGCATTTCTCACCGGGGATGAAGCGCGCTTTCTTGCCGCCCTGGCCGACGTCCTGATTCCGGAAGACGCGTTTCCAAGCGCAAGTCAGGCGGGTGTCGTCGATTACATCGACCTGCAACTGGCCGGACCTTACGGGTCGGGCGCGGGTCTCTACCTGAAGGGCCCCTTCGGCGATGCCGCGCCCGAGCAGGGCTGGCAGGTGGATCGCACACCGGCGTCGTTGATCCGCGACGGGATCGCACGCCTCGAAAAGAACGGCCCCCGCCTGGTCGACCTCAACGAACCGCAGCGGCAGGACTTCGTCACACGCCTGTCCGAAGGGAAGGGGAGCGATCTCGGTGACATGCCCGCATCCACGTTCTTCGACGAGCTCTGGTCCCTGGTGAAGGAAGGCTATTTCGCCGATCCGATCTATGGCGGCAACAAGGATTATGCCGGTTGGCGGATGGTCGGTTTTCCCGGGGCTCATGCCTATTACACCGATTTTGTCGACAAGAACGCTCCTTTCGCGGCGCCGCCGCGCGGCATCGCCCATGTGCCGGGACGTGCGCGCTCCGCAACTCCGGGCCGGGCCGCCGGAGTCCGGGGGCGGCAGGAACCGGCGAGAAAGGAGGGCTGAATCGTGGTCAAGGAACTTCCCAGGACGGATGTCGTGATCGTTGGGGCCGGGTGGACGGGTCTGGCCGCCGCCAAGGAACTGGCGGATGCGGGTCAGCGGTGCGTGGTGTTAGAGCGCGGCGACTGGCGGCACGATACGGTGAGCTTCGGGGCTCCGGAGGAACATGACGAGCTCAAATATGCCCGTCGCAAGGGGCATATGCTCGATACGCAGGTAAAAACCCTGTCTTTCCGCAACAACAGCTCACAGACGGCCCGGCCAATGCGGCGCCTCGGGTCGTTCCTGCCGGGAAAGGGGCTCGGCGGTGCCGGCATTCACTGGAACGGTCAGCTGTGGCGTCCCCTGCCGTCGGACCTGAACATGCGCAGCCACTATGCGGAGCGCTATGGCGAAAGCATGCTCGACGGCCTCAGCATCCAGGACTGGGGCGTGTCGTATGACGAACTCGAGCCCCACCTCGACTTTTTCGATCGCGTCTGCGGCACGGCTGGCGTCGCAGGAAATCTCGATGGCGAAATCCGCGAAGGCGGCAATCCCTTTGAAGGACCGCGTTCGGCGGAATATCCCAATCCGCCGATGAAGGCCTCTCCGCCGCTGCGGCGTTTCCGCGAGTCTGCAAAGGCGCTCGGCTATCATCCGTTTCAGATGCCTTCGGCCAACGTCACCAGGGCTTACGAGAACGCCTATGGAGCCCAGTTGCATCCTTGCACCTATTGCGGGTTCTGCGAGCGCTTCGGCTGCGGATATCTCGCAAAGGCAGACCCCATTGTCTGCATCTACGACATCCTGAAGGATCACGAGAATTTCGAGTTGCGGATGAACGCCCACGTTCTCAGGGTCGAGAAATCCGGCGACGGGAAGACCGCAACCGGCGTGACCTATGTCGATGAAGACGGACAGGAGGTGTTTCAGCCGGCCGATACCGTCTGTCTCAACGCCTATGCCCTGTGGAACGTGCACCTGATGTTGGTCAGCGGTTTGGGCACGCCCTACGACCCGGAGACCGGCAAAGGCACCGTCGGACGAAACTATGCCTACCAGACCCTCGCCGCGGCGGGCGCATTCTTCGACGACGAGGTCTGGTCCAACCCCTTCATGGGGGCCGGCGCTCTGGGAATGACGATCGACGATTTCAACGGCGACAACTTCGATCACAGCGAGCTCGGATTTGTCGGGGGCGGCTATATCAGCGCGAACCAGACGAACGGACGGCCGATCAATTACCAGCCGACGCCACCGGGCACCCCGCCATGGGGCGCAAAGTGGAAGCGGGCGGTGCGCGACAGCTATCTTCACCACGTGGGGATCGTCTGCCACGGCAGCTCGGTCGCGGTTCCCCGGAATTACCTCGATCTCGATCCGACCTATGTCGACGATTTCGGGCAACCACTGCTGCGGATGACCTTCGATTTTCCCGACAATGACCGCAAGATGAGCGCCTATGTGCTTTCGAAGGCGGAAGAAATCGCCCGCAACATGGACAATGTCCGGGCCGTCAGCACGAGCAATCAGGCATCCGAAGGCAAGAGTTATTCCGTCGTTCCCTACCAGACCACCCACAACACCGGTGGGGCGGTGATCGGCACCGACCCGGCGACCAGCGTGGTGAACCGCTACGGCCAGATGTGGGACCACCACAATGTCTTCGTTTTCGGTGCCTGCCTGTTCCCGCAAAACCTTGGATACAACCCGACCGGGGCTTTGATGGGGCTGGCCTACTGGACGCTCGATCACATGAAGAACGACTACCTGGGCAATCCGCGCCCGCTGATGGACGCCTGAGGGAGGCTCGACATGAAACTGGTCAGACGAACAGCAATCGTCCTTGTCGCCCTGAGCGTCGGATCCAGCGTCGCATTGCAGGCGCAGGATTACTCCCAGGGCCCGGCCAAGTCGGAACTCGAGCGCCGACTGAAGGTCGACGGCGTCCTGTTCAACGCCACGATAAGCCGGGCGCCCGACGACGACCTGCTGGAGGCGGGACGTCTCGTGGCCATGGGCGGTGCGGAAAAAGGCGGATCCGGCATGGCCTGCATCACCTGTCACGGCGTCGACGGACAAGGCGACGGGACGGGGGCGTTTCCGCGTCTCGACGGGCAGGCGGGCTGGTATCTCTACAAACAGCTTCAGGACTATGCCAGCGGCGCGCGCCCCAACCGGGTCATGAGCGGCATTGCCAACCGTTTGACGGACCGCGAGCGCGAAGCCGTCTCGGTCTATTACGCGGCGATGGGCGCGGGCACGCTCGACAGGCCGCGCAGCGCCTTCGACGGGACGTTGCTTCAGTGGGGTGGCCAGCTCGCGGCCGTCGGGTCGGCGGAAAAGGGCATTCCGGCCTGTGTCAACTGTCATGGCGCGGGCGGCACCGGCCTGCCGCCGTCGGTTCCCTATCTCGCCGGGCAATATGCGGAATACATGGAGCTTCAGTTGCACCTGTGGAAGGAGGGCACGCGCGACAATGACGCGATGAACGTGATGTCTGCCATCGCCGACAAGATGAGCGCCGAGGATATGCGTGCGGTGTCCGAATATTATGCCCGCGCCGCCAATCCCGCGACGGCCGAAACGGTTCCCGTGCAGGACCGTGTAACACGCGCGTCGGACTGAGCGACAATGGTGCTGTCCACTGTATTTCAACGCCTCCGACGCGTGTTTTTGCCGCTTGTCGGCGCGGTCGTTCTGACCGCCTGCGTGGTGGGCGTTTCGGTCTGGGCGCTTGCGCGACCCGAAGCCGATCCGATCGGCGCCTGGTTTCGGGCGCTCGGCGCACGCACCGCCTCCTACGCCGACAGCCTTCAGACACCAACGGGCGCCGGCCGGACGGACTGGACGGACCAGGCTTTGCGTGTCGTGGACGGCGATCCGGCCCGAGGGGCGGATCTCATAGCCGATTTCGGCTGCGGCGCCTGCCATGCGATCCCCGGGGTCGTGCGGGCCCGGGGAACCGTGGGGCCGGACCTGCGAGGGTTTCGCGACCGTTCCTACATCGCCGGCATTCTCCCGAACCGGCCCGGAAACCTGGTCGACTGGCTGCAGTCTCCCCCTCGCCATTCCCCCAAAACGGTGATGCCGGACATGGGCGTGAGCGAGAACGAGGCAAGGCATATGGCCGCTTATCTCTACATGATGGAGTCGCGCTGAGATGGAAGCTGCTCTGGATATCTTCGACGCACAATGGGCGTTGAACGGCGCAGGGGTCGGGGCCTCCAGAACCCTGTGGCTGACGGGTATCATGACCGTGGCAGGCATTGCGATCTTCGCTCTCGTGATGGTTTTCGTGGCGCTCGCGTGGAAGGCGCGCGGCGAGGCTCGCACGTGGTGGGTCGTCGGCGGCGGGATCGTTTTTCCCGCGGTGGTGCTCTTTTCCCTTTTCGTCGGCTCGACGCTGGTCCTGCGGGCGATCGCGGGCGGTGCGGAGGCCGCTCATGTCATCGAGGTGACCGGCAAGCAGTTCTGGTGGGACGTGGTCTACGATCCCGACGGCCGCGCGATCCGGGATGCCAACGAGATCGTCCTGCCGGTGGGCGAGACGGTGGAGTTCCGTCTGAAGAGCGCCGACGTGATCCATTCCTTCTGGGTTCCCTCGATCTCCGGAAAGATGGACATGATCCCGGGACGGGTGAACCGGCTGACCGTCACAGCCACTGAGGAGGGCCGGTTTCGCGGTCAATGCGCGGAGTTCTGCGGTCTCGCCCATCCCCTGATGGCATTCGAGGTCGTGGCCCTTCCTCAAGACGAATTCGACGCGTTTCTGGACGGCCTCGAGGGCGAGGCACGCGATGCGGTCACACCGCAGGAGCGGCGCGGGGCCGAGGTGTTCCAGACAGCGGGCTGCATCGCCTGTCATAGGGTTGGCGGCATATCCGACGCCCGGATCGGTCCCGATCTGACCCGTGTCGGTGCCCGGGCGTCGCTGGGCGCGGGAATGTGGAAGATGAACACCGGCAACCTGGCCGGCTGGATCGCCGATGTCCGGGACATGAAGCCCGGCGCGGACATGCCGTCCTACAACCACCTGTCAGGGCCTGAGCTGCGGGCGCTGGTGGCATGGCTGGAGAGCCTGGAATGAGCGTAGTGGAGAACCCGAGCGACTATTCGGGAACCCGAAAAGGGGAAGACAAGTCCTTCGAGGGCGTGTGGGACACGCCGAAAGGCATCCGGCGCCTGTCGTCGGTCAGCCACCGGGTGGTGGGTCGCCGTTTCATCTACACCGGATTTGTTTTCTTTCTGATTGCGGGTTTCCTGGCCCTTCTCGTCAGAACGCAGCTGATTGTGCCCGGGAACACCTTCCTGGATCTGGAGACCTATAATCAGGTCTTCACGATGCACGGCACCTTGATGATGTTCCTTTTTGCGATCCCTATCCTGGAGGGGTTTGCGGTCTATCTGATCCCGTTGATGCTGGGTGCGCGGGATCTGATTTTCCCTCGTCTGGGCCAGTTCGGCTATTACTGCTATCTGTTTGGCGGGATCATTGTCCTCTCGTCGTTCCTGTTCGACGCCGCGCCCGATGGCGGCTGGTTCATGTATGTGCCGCTGTCGACCAGCGCCTTTACGCCGGACGTGTCGGCCGACTTCTGGCTGATCGGCATCACCTTTGCCGAGATCGCCTCGGTCACGGCCGCCGTCGAGTTGATCACCGCCATACTCTGTGCCCGCGCGCCGGGCATGAGCCTGGCGAAGATGCCGGTCTTTGCCTGGTACATCCTGATTACTGCGTTCATGATCGCGATCGGTTTCCCGCCCCTGATCATCGGGTCGATCCTGCTGGAATCGGAACGCCTTCTCGATCTGCCGTTCTTCGATCCGGCGCTGGGGGGCGACCCGCTGCTCTGGCAGCACCTGTTCTGGCTGTTCGGCCATCCCGAGGTCTACATCATCTTCCTCCCGGCGGCGGGCATGGTGGCGACCATGCTGCCGACCTTTGTCGGCAAGCCCCTGTTCGGATACGGCTTCACGGTCGCGGCCGTGGTCTCCATGGGGTTCATCAGCTTCGGCCTCTGGGCGCACCACATGTTCACCACGGGCCTGCCCATCCTGTCGCTGTCACTGTTTTCGGCTGCCTCGACCATGGTGACGATCCCCACGGGCGTCCAGATATTCTGTTTCATCGCGACGCTGGCTTCCGGCAGGCCGAGGCTGACCACCCCGATGCTGTTCATCCTCGGTTTTCTCGCGATCTTCGTGCTCGGTGGGCTGACGGGCGTGATGCTCGCGAGCGTTCCCTTCAACTGGCAGGCGCACGACAGTTACTTCGTCGTCGCGCATCTCCACTACGTGCTGATCGGCGGGATGGTCTTTCCGCTGTTCGGCGCATTCTATTACTGGGCGCCGCATTTCACGGGACGCATGATGTCGGAACGCCTTGGCCGATGGGTTTTCTGGCTGATGTTCATCGGCTTCAACACGACCTTTCTGCTGATGCATGTCACCGGTCTGCGCGGGATGCCGCGGCGTGTGGCGACCTATCCCGAGGGTCTCGGCTGGGACCGGTTGAACATGCTCAGTTCCATCGGCAGCTATATTCTGGCAGCCGGCATTGCGCTCTTCGTCTTCGATTTTCTCCGGCACAAGCGCAAAGGGGCGGTCGCGCCGCGTGATCCCTGGGGGGCGGGGACGCTGGAGTGGCTCTATCCGCCGGTGACGCCGGGGTTCAATTTCCACGCCATTCCGCCCGTGAAGAGCCGCGAACCGCTGTGGGACCAGCCGGAGTTGCTGGACAACGAGGCGCATCGGGTCGAGGGCGTGATGCGCGGCATACGCGACGGGCGGCGCGAGACGATGGGGTGCGATCCGGTCAGCGGCGAGCCGCTTTACATCCTGCGGCTTCCCCATCCGACATGGATCCCGATGCTTGCCGCCTTCGGCCTTGCGGTGCTTTTCGGGGCGACGATCGCCTCCTTCTACTGGGTCAGCGCCGTCGGCGGCGCCATTGCATTGGTCGCGTTCACGTTGTGGGGCTGGGAGCCGTCCGACAGTGGCGTCGCGCGCGACGCCGGGATGGGGCACCGGCTTCCGGTCAATGTCGTGGATCGGCGCAGCCACACGCATGTCGGGGTGGTGGGAACCGTTCTGGTGCTGATGGCCCTGTTCGCCTCATTGGTCTTCGGTGTGCTCTATCTGTGGAACGTCGCGCCCGGGATGGCCGGAGCTGCGCGTCTGCCGTCGGTTCTGCCGGTTGTCGGCGCCGCGCTGGCGGGACTTGCCGTGGCCGGCTTCGGCCAGCTTGGACGCCATGCCGGGCTGAAAGACCGGTTTGCCGGTGCCGCGCTGTTCGCCCTGCTTACAGCCATTTCCGCCGGCCTGGCGCTCTGGGCCCTTTGGGCGGCGCTCAAGCCGATCGACCCCTGGGCAACCGCGCTCGGTGCAACGTTGTGGGCCATGGCGGCTTTTGTCGCAGTGAACCTTTTCGTGACGGCTTACTGTGCGCTTTTCAATGCGGTGCGAAGGCTCTCCGGCCAGGTGGAGGCGGGGCAGTGTCTGCCGGACTTCAATCTTGCAACCTACGCCAAGGGCACCGGCCTGATGGTCGTCGCCACGGCGGCGATCTATCTGGCGGGCGCGCTGCAGGGAGGGGCGGGATGACGAACATGGCACGCAGGGTCACGGCAATCGTTGTCCCCGGTCTCGCCTGGGCAACCCACTTTATCGCCGTTTACGCACTGATCTCCGCCGCCTGTCCGCCGCGCGCCATGATCGGGTATTCCCACCTGGTCGCCACGGTCGCGGCGGTGACGCTCGCGGCGCTGGCCGCCTGTTTGTGGTCGGTCGTGTCGGGATGGGGCAAGACCGACAACGATCTTGGCGGCGCGGCGTTCTGGAGCGGCCTGATCTTCGCGCTGGCGATCTTCGCCGATGCCGCGATCCTGTTTTTCTTTCAAGGATGTGGAGGTTGACATGGAAACCCATGTGCCATTTTGCGGTCCCCCGCCCGCGCCGGCGGACCTGTGGACCCGCTGGACCCTGGATCCGGTCCTCCTGACCGCTCTCGCGGTCACGCTGGCCCTCATTCTGTGGCGCGTCGGCAACGGCGACCGGACACGGCCGGTGCTCGGCTGGATCCTGGTTGGCGTCATGTTCGTCTCTCCGATCTGCGCGGCGTCCATGTCCCTGTTTTCCGCGCGCGTCGCCCAGCATCTCGTGCTTGTGCTCATCGCGGCCCCGCTCCTGGCGTCCCTGCTACGGGGCAGGGGCGTCGGGCCCGGCCTTGCCGCGGCGGTCTTCGCCGCACTCTTTTGGCTGTGGCATGTTCCCGGGCCCTATGCACTGACCTTGCAGTCGGATCTGGTCTATTGGGCGATGCACCTCAGCCTGCTCGGGTCGGCGGTCGTGCTGTGGGCCTCGTTCCGGACGCACGTGGGGACGGCTCCCTTCGCCACCGCACTGGCGGCGGCGGGCACGGCCGCCCAGATGACGCTCCTCTCGGTGCTGCTGATCTTCTCGGACCGGCTGTGGCATCCGTGGCATTTGGCGACAACCGCGCCTTACGGCCTGGGCGCCCTCGATGACCAGGTTCTGGCCGGCGCATTCATGTGGATTGCGGGCGGGTTGCTGTTTGCGGGTCTTGTCGCCTCGCTCGCCCTTCGGTTTCTGGGATCGCACCGGGCGGTGGAGGAACGCTGAAGGCCATCGCGGGAGCGGCCCGCGATGAAACTGCGGGGCGCCCGTTTCGACTGGCTGCGCAACGAGCGCGGCGCCACGGCGGATGCTCCCTGTTCGCTGCGGGTAGACACTAACACCACCATTGCCGTCCCTGTTGCGTGGGAAGAGCTGGAAGCGCTCGAACGCTGGTCGAAAGGGTGAGGCCGCTCCGATCTTACGTTTGCCACAGGTAGATCGAGACTGGCACCAGGGAAAGCAGCACGAACGACGCCAGGGCCAGCAACCCGTCCCGGGTAAGAAGGCTGGCCGCGAACAAGGCGATGACGGCCGAGGCAATGGACCCGGAGGTCGGCACCAGCTCCATGAACGGCATGAACAGCGTGAGACCCATGATCAGGCTCATGGGTAGCCACAGCCAGGGGCGGTGAAACAGCCAGGTCAGGCGCGGTTTCAGGAAACGCTCCACAAATCGCACCGGCCTTCGGAGCCAGCGGATACCCCGGCAGAGTGTCTCGGACGACATCCGCCTCCTGGTGAGAAGCCGGGGAAGCCAGACACTTTCCCGGCCTCCCATCATTTGCGCCACCAGAATGAAGACCAGTATGGCGACCATGGTCGTGATGCCGGGCAGGGTGCTCGCCGGGGAGGTGGAAATCAGCGAAAACACCAGCATCAGGGATGCAAAGGACGACCGGCCGAGCTTGTCGACGACAACGTCCACGGTGACCTCTTCGTCGGTCACCGCGGATTCCAGTTCGTCCAGGATTTCGCTCAACGCATAGGTTCCGCTGTCCGACACGATGGTGTGCTCTCCCAAGGTTTCCGTCATACGAGTGCGGCAAGGACCCGGTCGGGCGTGGCCGGGAAATCGCGCAAGCGCGCCCCGCAGGCGTGATGAACCGCATTCAGGATCGCCGCGCCGGCGCCGCAAATACCCAGTTCGCCGATCCCCTTCGCCTGCAGCGGTCCGGCCCAGGGATCGCGTTCCTCTATGAAGTGCACATCGAGCGGCGGAACATCCGCATTGACCGGCAGGTGGTATTCCGCGAAATCGCGGTTGACCATGTGTCCGTCGCGGCGGTCATGGGTCACCGCCTCCGTCAAGGCCATGCCGATCCCCCAGATCATGCCGCCGTGGCATTGCGAGCGTGCGGTGCGCGGATTGAGGATACGCCCGGCTGCAAAGCTTCCGTGCATCCGGCGCATGCGTATCTCGCCGGTAACGTCGCTGACCGCGACCTCAGCGAAATGGGCGCCGAAAGTGGCCTGGCGGACCTTTTGCTGCGCGTCGCCAGGCTGTACATGGCCATCGCCTGTCAGCACCGTGCCGTCAAACGCCTCGGCCAGGCTGCGGCGCGTGTTGCCGCGGATGATTGTGCCGTCCTTCAGCGTGAGGTCGGCCTCGTCACAAGCAAGCGCCCGCGCAATCTGCCTGCGCAGGTCCATTCCGGCCATCCAGACGGCGGTGCCGGTGGAGGCTGCGCCGAAGGACCCGCCGGACCCCGAGCCGGGCGGCAGTTCGGTGTCTCCCAGCCTGACCTTCACACGCTCGAGCGGCAGGCCCAGCAATTCCGCCGCGATCTGCTGGAAAATCGCATAGCTTCCGGTGCCGATATCGGTCATGTCCGTCTCGACAACGGCCCTGTCGCCGGTCAGGAGGATGCGGGCTTGCGCCTCCATGATCGCATTGACGCGGAAGGCCGCGGCCATGCCGGTGCCGATCCACCACTCACCTTCGCGCCGCTGGCGCGGGGGCGAGGGCCGGTCGGCCCATCCGAACCGTCGTGCCCCTTCGCTCAGCGCGGCCTTCAGCCGATGGGAAGAAAAGGGAATGCCGGCTTCGGGGTCCTTGTCGGGGATGTTTCGCAACCGCAACTCGACCGGATCGATGCCGGTGGCCACGGCGAGTTCGTCCATCGCGACCTCGAACGCGGTGACACCGACGGCCTCGCCCGGGGCACGTACCGATCCGGCCGCGGGCCGGTGTATCCGCGCGACATGCATCCGCAAGGCCCTGTTCGGTGCCGCATAGGCGAAATGACTGCCCTGAAGCACCGGTTCCGCGAAGGTTTCGTCGGGCAGATTTGAGACCAGCGCCTCGTGCTCCAGCGCCGTCAGCCGGCCCTGGCGGTCTGCGGCGAGCCGAATGCGCTGTCGGGTTTCGGAGCGGCGTGTGTTCATCTCGAACACCTGTCGGCGGTGCTGAACCACGCGGATGGGCCGGCCCAGTTCGATCGCGGCGAGGGCCGCTGCCACGCACTCGGCCGAAATGCCGAGCTTGGAACCGAACCCTCCGCCGACATAGGGAGCCAGGATCCGCACGTTCTCCGGGGCAATGCCAAGGCTGTCGGCCAGTTCGTTGCGGTTGTATTTCAGCATCTGCAGGCTGCCGCGCAGGACAAGTCGCGTGCCGTCCCATTCGGCGGTGGCCGCATGCGGCTCCATGGCCGCCGACACCATAGAGGACGTTGTGTATGTCCGGTCCAGTACATGCGCCGCGTCGCGACGGGCCGCGTCCAGGTCGCCCTGCGCGGTCTGTCGGCCGTCCGGTTTCTCGGCCGTGACCGCCTCGGGGTCGACCGGGGCATCGTCCGTTTCGACTTCGACCTCAAGGGCCTGTGCGGCGTGGCGTGCCTGTTCGAAACTGTCAGCCACCACCAGGGCGACCGGCTGGCCGACGTATTCGGCCCTGTCGACGCCCTGGACCGGAGCTTCGTTGGCGGCGCCCTGCGCGGCGTTGCGGATCATGCGGGGATCGCGCAGAACCAGGCGCACCCCCTCCATCTCGCGCACGCTATTCGCATTGGAACAGGAGACGGCGCCTATTCCCGGGGCACGCACGAGAAAGCCATGCAGGAGGCCATCGGGCCGCGGTTCGGCCGCATAGGTCGCGGCACCGATGGCCTTGGACAACCCGTCCGGCCGCTCGTTTTCGTGTCCAAGGACGCCTTGAACAAGGTCATCGGCCCGGTTGGCCTCGTCGGGTGCGTCGAGTTTCAGGTCCAGGGTCATTGTGTCGCCTCCGTCAATACCGCTTTCAAGACGCGTTTGGTCAGCGGCAGTTTGAATGCCGCGCCAGGTGGCGGATCGGCCTTGGCAAGCAGCACCTCGCCGGCTTTTTCGAACAATGCGTCGGACGGAGTTTCCGCCGTGAGCAGGGCTTCGACTTCCCGGTCGCGCCACGGCTGCGGTGCGAGCCCGCCGAAAGCCAGCGCTGCCTGTGCGATGCGGCCGTTTTCCATGCGCAGCACGGCGCCGACCGACAGCAGCGCGAAGGCATAGGACGCGCGGTCGCGGACCTTGCGATAGACCTGCCGGTCGCCGGACGGCGCGGGCAGGCGGACCGCGGTGATCAGGTCGCCCGGCGCCAGCGATGTCTCGATATGCGGTGTGGCACCGGGCAGACGGTAGAGATCGGGCAGCGCAATCTCGCGTGGCGCGCCATCCGGGCCTTCCACCTCGACCGTGGCATCCAGCGCGCGCAAGGCGACCGCCATGTCGGAAGGATGCAATGCGATACAGTGCTCGGAAGCGCCCAGTACCGCGTGATTGCGCGTTTCGCCGCCGATGGCGGCACAACCGGATCCGGGCGTGCGCTTGTTGCAGTTCGTGTCGGTATCGTAGAAATAGGGACAGCGCGTGCGCTGAAGCAGGTTGCCGCCGGTTGTCGCCTTGTTGCGCAATTGCCCGGACGCGCCCGCCAGCAGGGCGCGGGCAAGCACGGGGTAGTCGCGCCGCACCCGGGGGTCTGCGGCAAGGTCGGAATTGGTGAGCGTGGCTCCGATGCGAAGCCCGCCGTCCACCGTTTCGATACCGTCTAGGTCGAGGCGGGAGATGTCGACCAACGTGTCTGGCGTCATCACCTCCAGTTTCATCAGGTCGATCAGGTTCGTGCCGCCGGCGACATATCTTCCGCCGTCGCGTGCCGCCTCGTGTGCGCTGGAGCGCTCGCCGGGTCTGACGTAGTCGAACGGTTTCAATCTGCCGTCTCCTCTTCAGCGGGCACCTCGGTCGCAACCTGGCCGATCGCGGCATTGATGCCGGGGTAGCAGGAACAGCGGCAGAGATTGCCGCTCATCCGTTCGCGCAATTCGTCCTGCGTCAGCTCCACCTTCGATGTGAGGTCGGCGCTGACATGGCTGGGCCAACCCGCGGCGACTTCCTCAAGCATCGCCGTCGCTGAACAGATCTGCCCGGGCGTGCAATAGCCGCATTGCATTCCGTCGTGTTCGACGAAGGCGGCCTGCAGTGCTGACGGACCGTCCCGCGCCAGCCCTTCGACGGTGGTGACCTCGTCGCCTTCATGCATGACCGCGAGGCTGAGACAGGCGTTGATGCGGCGTCCGTTGACCAGCACCGTGCAGGCTCCGCACTGTCCGTGGTCGCAACCTTTCTTGCTCCCGCTCAGGCCGACATGGTCGCGAAGGGCGTCGAGAAGCGTGACCCGCGGGTCGAGATCGAGCGACTGCTTCCGGCCGTTCACTGCGAAACTGAGTTTCATGGCGCTCTCCTTGGGCAACATGAAAACAACCAGGCGTGGTGGTTCATGTTCCCTCTGTTTTCGGTCTTCGGACACTCAGGTCCTTCGTGTGTCACGACGCATGGCCGGGCTTGCCCTTGCGCTTGCCCTCGGCAAATGCCTCCAGCTGCGTCTCGGTCATCGTCTCGTGCATTTCTCGTGCGGCACCGGTCAGATCGGAGGGATCCATTTCGCCGCGTTTTGCGGACAGGGCGGCGCCGGCAGCCTTTTGTTGCGCTTGCGATTTGGCGGGCATGACTGGATCTCCGTGGATAAGGCGTTGCACGAAAACTGGCGGAAGCCCGACAGGTTCCGGACGGCCGTGGAGCAGGGCCGGCGGGGAAGGGACGCAATGTCGCGATGACGCACGAAACGTTTCGCCAAAACGTCGCAGGGAGGGGCGTCGCGACGGCAGCCGGGGAGGACTCACTGCCGTCGCGACGCCAGGGCATCCGTATCGCTACGGGGCCCTGTTCCAGACCCGAAGCGCGGAGGCTTCCTTCAGGAAATCATCGGCCGACAGGACGTCCGTGGACACCACGCCGTCGCCAGGGGTGTCCGGGAGGCCCGCCGCGCTGAGCAACGGCCCCGCGTCGGCGCTGTGGAAAATGTATTTTCCATGCGCCCAGGCGTCGGCGACCCAGCTTCGGGCCGCGTGCAGTCCACCAAGCTGAGCAGCGCCCTCGGCGCTGACCAGCACGGCGGTCGCGTCGAAGATTACCGACGGACCGCCGTCGATTTTCTCGTCCGTTGCGGTGGTGGACCCGTCGGAAAGACTGACCGACCCGACGCGTGGGCCGACGAGCATTGGCGTCGCGCCTGCCGCCTTTGCCGCATCGCTCAGCGTCTTGAGTTCGCCGGCATCTGTTCCATCCGCGATCAGGATGCCCAGCCTGCGACCGGCGAGGCTCTTCGGCCCGTTCTTCAGGATCGAGAGGGCGGGAGAGGCAGACAAATCCTGACGTGTCGGGATTGCCGGTTCGGCCGGCTCCGGCACGGACATGCCCAGACCGTCGGCGACGGCGTTGGCAAGATCGTCGTGGATGTTGCAAAGCTGCGACAGGACGCGTGTGCGGATCGCCGGGGTCTCCACCTTCGACAACTCGAAGACCAGGGCGTCGGCCATGTGACGTTGTTCGACGTCGGTCTGGCTGATGTAGAACTGTCTCGCCTGGCTGTAGTGATCGGCGAATGTCTCGGAACGCTCGCGAACCTTCGGCCCCGGGTTTTCCTCCGGAACCGAACGGAATCCACCGTCGGGATCCTCGCGCGGCCCGCCTTCGGCATCGCCCCAGCTGTTCGGTTCGTAGTTGGCGCGGGTCGTCGGATTGGTCATAGCCATATGCCCGTCCTGCTGCAGCGAGTGCATCGGGCATTTCGGGGCGTTGACCGGAATGTGTGTGAAGTTCGGGCTGCCGAGACGCTTCAATTGCGTGTCGAGGTAGCTGAAATTGCGGCCCTGCAGCAGTGGGTCGTTGGTGAAGTCGACGCCCGGCACGACGTTGCCGGTGTGGAAGGCGACCTGTTCTGTCTCGGCGAAGAAATTGTCGACCATCCGGTCGAGCACCAGCCGGCCGACCTTTCGCACCGGCACGTCCTCCTCGGGGATAAGCTTGGTCGCGTCGAGGATGTCGAAGTCGAACCGGTCCGCGAAATCATCGTCGAACACCTGCAGGCCGAGTTCCCATTCTGGATAATTGCCGGACTGGATGGCGTCCCACAGATCGCGGCGGTGGAAATCCGGATCGGCGCCGTTGATCGCAAGCGCCTCGGGCCATGTCACGGATTGCAGGCCCTGTTTCGGCTTCCAGTGGAACTTCACGTAATGCGATTTGCCCTCGGCATTCACGAAACGGAACGTGTGGACGCCGAAGCCTTCCATGAACCGGAAGGATCGCGGGATGGCCCGGTCGGACATGATCCACATCATCATGTGCGCGGCCTCGGGCATCAGCGAGATGAAGTCCCAGAAATTGTCATGGGCGGTCTGTGCTTGCGGAAAGCCGCGATCCGGCTCCTGCTTGGCGGCGTGGATCAGGTCGGGGAACTTGATCGCGTCCTGGATGAAGAAGACGGGAATGTTGTTGCCGACGATGTCCCAGTTGCCTTCCCGCGTGTAGAGCTTGACCGCGAAACCGCGCACGTCGCGGGCAAGGTCTGCCGACCCCTTGTTGCCGGCCACAGTCGAGAAACGGACAAAGGCGGGGGTTTTCTCGCCCTTGCGCTGAAACAGGTCGGCGCGCGTCAGCTCCGGGATCGGGTCATACGTCTCGAAGTAGCCATGGGCGCCGTAACCGCGAGCATGAACCACGCGTTCGGGAATGCGTTCATGATCGAAATGGAAAATCTTCTCGCGAAAATGGAAGTCTTCCATGAGCGTGGGGCCGCGTGTGCCCTGTTTCAGGGAATTCTGGTCGTCGGAGACAGGGATCCCCTGCTGGGTGGTCATCCGTTCCACACCCTCCGAGGCCGTCTGGTGATATTCGCCCCCGCGTCCGGAAGATGTCGTGTCTTTCTGCATCTGGGTGGTGCTCCTCGTTTTCGGTGTCGCCTGGCCGACCCGGGGTCTGTGCAGTGACAGGCCGGCAGCAACCGCTCCGGTGTGTCTCGTGCCCCGATGCCGGCTACCGCTTCCGGCATCGGGCGCGCTCATGCGTCACGCGATGACGGTCAGACTGAGATTTGCTCGAGGGCGGCGCCTGCTGCGGAGGGATCGCCATGACGCGACAGGTCGCCGAGCGAAACGATGCCGACGAGGCGCTTGTCGCGGTTGACGACGGGCAGGCGGCGGACCTGTTGCGCGCCCATGTTCCTTGCGACCTCGGCCACGGCCTGATCCTCAAAACAATACAGGACCTCCGTCGTCATCGCGTCGCTCACGGGGCTCTCCGCGGATTTTTGCTGCGCCAGTGCGTTGATCACGATGTCGCGATCCGTAAGGGTGCCGACGAGCCGGCCGCCGTCTCCCACGGGAACGAAACCGCTGTCGATCCGTCGCATCACCCGGGCCGCCTCGCGCAGCGTCTGTTCGGGAGTGAGTGTCAATGGCCTGGGACTCATGATCTCGTTGACCTGCATGGAGATCTCCTTCGGTTTCGCGGCGGCAAAAGGCCTTCCGCATCTGTCCCGTCGAACAGCGACAAACCAAAAAGGTTCCCTGTGTCTTCACCGAGATTCCCGGTGCCCGCGGAACTCTCGCGCGACTTGTGCATTGAACAAGCAGGGGTTTCACCTCGTTTGCGGGGCAAAAAAAGGAGTGACACGGCGTGACCGTAAGGAACGACATCGTCGATCTCATACCGTCCTTGCGCGTTTATGCGTGGGCGCTCACCCGCCGGCATGAGGATGTCGACGACCTCGTTCAGGCAACGCTCGTGAAGGCGATCGACAAGATCGACAGTTTTCAGCCCGGCAGCAATCTTCGGGCATGGCTGAAGACGATCATGCGCAACACGTTTCTCAACGATATCGCGAAGATGAAACGGGTCTCGACGGGGTCAGAAGACTGTGTCTCCACGACGCTTTCCGAGCCCGCGACGCAGGAATGGACCATGCGCGGAGGCGAGTTGATGGAGGCCGTGGCGAAATTGCCGCTGCCCTATCGCGAAACACTCGTGGTTGTCGTGATGCTGGGAGAAAGCTACGAGACGGCGGCGGAAATGTTCGGTGTCCAGATCGGCACCATCAAGAGCCGGGTAAACCGGTCGCGGGCCATGGTCGCGCGTGAACTGGAGGGAGGAAGGGTCACGGAAGAACTGCGCCGGGACGAGCCTTTGCACGGCACGGGCGACATTCGGCCGGTCTGATCTGCGGGGTCAGCGCCGCCGCTTTTGGCGTTGCTGCAACAAGGTTTCCAGATGATGGGCCAGATCGAGCACGCGGTCGGGAATGTCTTCCTTTCCGATTTCGAAAAGTACCTGCTGAAGCTGCTCGTCCAGGACATCGTCCTTTCGGCTTGATCCGTTGCTGGATTTCAAGGTCAAAGCCCTCTTTTTGCACTCTACGAGCGGGTTTCGGCAGTGGATCTGCGGGGGCTTGCCCCGGTTCGGTCCTGCGGTCTTGCAGGGGGCGTTCCCGGAAGTTCGAAGCGGTCAATTCGCCCGAAAGTGCCGTTCGCCCCGTTACACCGCACGGGTTCCGTCTGCGCCTTTTTCTCGCGCGGCGCAACACCCCTTCTTCGGTGCCCGATCCCTTCAATGACTGCAACAGACGCGCGAAAGCTTTGTTCCAATTCCGCGGTCGCGGGGAGGGGAAGCTCTATCCGCTGCGGGGCTGATCGACGCCCTGGCGGTCGAGCTGGCGTCGCGCGGGGAAGGGCGTGCGACCGTCGTCCGTCCGCCAACTGCCCGCTCCGACACAAGCCCAAAGGGCGAGGCGAAGCCGGGCAGCCCGCGCGCGTGAGCGGAGAAGGCGACGCCCAGCGCCGATGGTTTGCCTGTCTATGTTATCGGCGATCTACATCATCGGCATTGCGCCGGCGACCGCGACGGTGGCACCCGATGTGTAGCTCGACAGCGGATCGGCCAGCATCACATAGGCGGTCGCCAGTTCCGCCGGCTGGGCGGGACGGCCCATCGGCTTGTTCTCGCCGAAATGCGCCACGGAGTCTGCGGGCAGGGTCGCGGGGATCAGCGGGGTCCAGACAGGTCCCGGGGCGACGCAGTTCACCCGCAGTCCGCGCTCGGCGAGCATTTGCGCCAGTCCCACCGTGAAATTCTGGATGGCGCCCTTGGTCGTTGCATAGGCGAGCAGGCCGGGATTGGGCTTGTCGGAATTGATCGACGCGGTGTTGATGATCGCGCCGTTTCTTTCCATCAGCGGCGCGGCGGCCTTGCACAGGTAGAACATCGAATGGAGGTTGGTGCGGAATGTCATTTCCCACTCCTCGTCATCGATGTCTTCCAGCTCCTGGAAATACATCTGGTGGGCCGCATTGTTGACCAGGAGGTCCAGCCGGCCGAACGCCTCATGCGTGTTGCGCACCAACGCGCGGCAGTGGTCGGCGTCCTGGATGTCGCCCGGCATGACGCAGGCGCGTTGTCCCGCCTCTTCCACGAGGGCCCGGGTCACATCCGCTTCCTTGTCTTCTTCAAGATAGGAGATCATCACGTCGGCGCCCTCGCGGGCATAGGCAAGCGCGACGGCACGGCCGATCCCGCTATCGGCGCCGGTGACGAGAGCCGCCATGCCCTTCAGCTTTCCGGACCCTTTGTAGCTTCGTTCGCCGTGGTCCGGGCGCGGTTCCATCCTGCCGGTCTCGCCGGGCAACGTCTGCGGCTGTTCGGGGAACGGGGGGCTTGGATAGTGCATTCTTGCGCTCCTTCTGCATTGCTCGCTCGCGGGAACAGCCGGCGCCGACCGATGTTCCCGCAAGGGGGAACCGGGCGGGGTGCCCGGTCCCGCTCACGCCATGTAGAGGGATTTCACATTCACGAATTCCTTCATGCCAAAGCCGCCATGCTCGCGTCCGTAGCCGGAGTTCTTGACCCCGCCGAAGGGCATGTTCGGGAGGGCGAGCTTGTAGGTGTTGATCGAAACCATCCCGGTGTCGAAATGCTTGGATGCCAGGTCGCGGGCGCGCTGCGTATCCTTGGAAAAAATGCCGCCGCCGAGGCCGTAGTGGCTGTCGTTGGCGGTCCGCATCGCGTCGTCGTCGTCGCGGGCCCTGATAACCGATGCAACCGGCCCGAACAGCTCGTCGTCATAGGCCGGCTGGCCCGGTTTCACGTCGACAAGCACGGTTGGGGTGTAGAAGGCGCCTGTCGCTTCAGGCACCGTTCCGCCGCACAAGGCCCGCGCGCCCTTGGCAATGCTGTCCTCGACCTGTCCGGCCAGCGTTTCGCGCAGGTCCTTGCGCGCCAACGGGCCGAGGCCGGTGGCCTCATCCGTCGGATCGCCGATTTCGAATGACTTCATGCGCTCGGTAAAACGCTCCACGAACGCATCGTAATTCGCGTCGGTCACGACGAAGCGCTTGGCATTCACGCATGTCTGGCCGTTGTTGTAGATCCTGCCCGTCGCGCAGCTCTCGACCGCCACGTCGAGATCGGCATCGTCGAGGATGACGTAGGCATCGTTCGATCCGAGTTCGAGAACCGTCTTCTTCAGGTGCCGTGCGGCCTGTTTCGCCACAATGCGTCCGGCGGTATCGCTGCCGGTCAGCGTCACGCCGCGCACGCGGGCGCTGGCGATGACCTCAGCCGACTGGTCGTGGTCGATGACCAGAACCGTGAAAAGGTTTTTGGGCAGGCCCGCCGCCTCGATCAGATCGCGCAGGTAAAGTCCGCTGCCGGTGCAGTTGGCGGCGTGTTTCAACAAGACACCGTTTCCCGCCATCAGATTGGCGACCGAATAACGGATCGCCTGATAGCAGGGAAAATTCCAGGGCTGGATGCCGTAAATGACACCGGTCGGAGCATGGGTGACGATGCCGGTGCCGCCGGGAATTGCGCGCTCTTCGTCGGCAAGTTCTGCCGGCCCGTTTTCTGCGGTGTAGTCGCAGATCGCGGCGCACAGGTCGATCTCGTCGCGGCTGTCGCCGATCAGCTTGCCCACCTCCTTGGTCATGAGCGCGGCGAAGTCCTCGCGGTTGTCGCGCAGCGCGCGGCCGATGGCGCTGATTTTCGCCGCGCGGTCTTCCAGCGAAACGAGGCGCCACGCCTCGAATGCGGCATGACAGTCATCGACGGCCGTCGCGACCTCCTGGTCGCTCATCAACCGGTAGGTCCCGATCACCTCTTCGGTGGCCGGATTGACTGTGTCGATCTGTCTGGCCATGAATGCCTCCATTGGGTTTTCTGGCGTCACGATCCCAACAGTCGGGGCCGGCACATGGTTCCGAATTTCGGCGGCCGTGTTTCTCATCGGTCCGGGAGCGCAGGGCCTCGCCTTGCAGCCGCGCCGGTCATCGGGATCGCTCGCCAGCAAGACAGTGAGACCCGTGCTGGCCGTCGTTGTCCTGCACAAGGAGAACCGCCCGTTCGCGGACCTCAGGGGAGAACCTGTTCGTCGGTTTGCACATGATGCTCTATCCTGCTCAGCCGTTGGAGCTTTCGGCAAACCCGGCGCGGTTCAGTCTGCTCCGGGAGGATCGGTGAGAACGTCGGATGTCTTGGCCGGGGCGGCGCCAGCATGTATAGGGTCGCCCTTATCGACCTTGCCCACAATGGTCCGTGCCCAAGGCTCCGCGTTGCCGCGACGCCGGACGGGGTTGTTGATCCGGTGTCCTTTGCGTCTGACCTGGCCCCGCCAGGAGCCCGAAGGAAGCTTTGATATGGTCGCCGTTTCGTGTGATCTAGCCGTTTCGTGTGATCTATATGTGCAGTGCGCCATCGGGACGTGGCGAAACGAGGCCTGTCGGGTGGTGAACTGGAGTGCACACGCCATTGCGCCATGAAGTGATGCTGTTGGAAAAATGACGAAATATCAGGCACATAAAATCGCCGTTGCCCCGATGATGGAATGGACCGACCCCTATTGCCGGGCGTTCCACCGTGTGCTTACGCGCCATGCGCTTCTCTACACGGAGATGGTCGCATCGGCGGCCGTCGTGCATGGAGACCGGCAGCGCCTCTTGGGGTTTCGCGATCTGGAGCATCCGGTGGCCTGTCAGCTTGGCGGATCTGATCCGCGGCAGCTCGCCGAGGCCGCGCGGATCGTCGAGGATTTCGGGTATGACGAGGTCAATCTCAATGTCGGATGCCCCTCCGACCGCGTTCAGTCGGGTCGCTTCGGTGCGTGTTTGATGCGCGAGCCGGATCTGGTCGCCGAGAGCGTGGCGGCAATGAAGGCGGTCGTCCGGATCCCGGTGACGGTCAAATGCCGGATCGGTGTGGACGACCAGGATCCGGAGGTCGCCCTCGACGCCCTTGCGGATGCGGTGGCAGCCGTAAAGGTCGACGGCCTTTGGGTGCATGCCCGCAAGGCCTGGCTCAAGGGGCTGTCGCCGAAGGAAAACCGCGACATTCCCCCGCTCGACTACGACCGGGTCCATCGGTTGAAGCAGAGGTTTCCGGATCTCTTCATCGGGATCAACGGCGGCATCGGATCGCTTGACGAGGCGTCCGCGCAGATGTCGCATGTCGACGGCGTCATGCTCGGTCGCGCCGCCTACCACGACCCATGGCTGCTTGCCGGCGTCGACAGCCGGTTCCATGGCGCGGTCGACCCCGTCGAAAGCCGTGCCGAGGCGGTTGCCCGCTTCCGGTCGTTCCTCATCGAGCGGCTGCAGGACGGCGCGCGGGCGAACCAGCTTCTCCGGCATGTGCTCGGGCTTTATCATGGTGTCCCCGGCGCGCGTGCCTGGCGGCGCCGGTTGACGGTCGATGCGGTCCGTCCGGGGGCGGGGGTTGAGGTTCTCGATGCGGCCCTGGCGGAGATCGACCAGCTCGGGCTGGACAATTCCCTCGGGCTGGGTCAGTTAGAACTCGCAGGGGCGGGCGGTCGCTGAGCCATATTCCCTTGTCAATTTTCCATCCGCACCTTTGGGGGCTTCCATGGATTTTTCGTCGATCAACGGCGACACAATCGGTCTCGTCGTCGCTCTGGTCGCCTCCGGTGCCATAGCCGGATTGCTCGCGGGCGTCTTCGGCATCGGCGGCGGTGCGGTTCTTGTCCCGGTCCTGTTTCAGTTTCTGACGTGGTTGGGCGTCGACGAGTCCGTCCGCATGCATGTGTCGGTCGCCACGTCTCTCGGCATTATCGTGCCGACGTCGCTGCGCTCGTTTTCCGCCCACAAGAAACGGGGCGCGGCGGATCTCGAACTGTTGAAGAGCTGGCTGATCCCGGTTCCCGCCGGCGTCGTCGTGGCCAGCCTTGTCGCAGCCTATGTTTCCGGCGACGGCCTGAAGGCGATCTTCGCCGGCATTGCCGTCGTCGTCGGCCTGCGGATGCTGTTCAACCGGGAAAGCTGGCGTCTTGGAGCCGACATTCCCGGCAATCCGCTGCGCGCGGTCTGCGGCGCGCTGATCGGCTTTTTCTCCACGCTGATGGGGATTGGCGGCGGGGTGATGAACAACACCTTCATGACGCTCTACGGCCGCCCGATTCATCAGGCCGTTGCCACGTCCGCGGGGACGGGCGTGCTGATTTCCATTCCCGGAGTGATCGGCATGATCTGGGCCGGGTGGGGCAATCCCCATTTGCCGGCCTTTTCGCTCGGATACGTCAATCTTTTGGGTGTCGCGCTGATCATTCCGATCACCACTTTCGCAGCCCCCTTCGGTGTCAGGATCGCGCATGCGCTGCCCAGGCGACAGCTCGAGGTCTTCTTCGGCCTGTTCCTGCTTCTGGTGGCGGCGCGTTTCGCCTGGAGTCTGTGGGGCTGAGCGGATCGGGAGGCGGGCGCGTCAGGGGTCGAGAATGAGCCTGTCGCCCTCCACCCGCCAGCCTTTCAGCCGGTCGAGCGCGGACAGGCCCAAAAGGCTGGTTTCCAGCACGTCCGGACGCGCGACGAAGGCGCGGACGTTGTCCAGCCGCAAGCTCCCGATCCGAAGGATGTCGAGCGTCGTCACGGCGAAGGTCGACTTGCCGTTCGCGGTCGAGACCGGGACGGTATAGCTCAGGGACGACGGGTCGATCCCGGCCGCGCGCGCATCCGTCTGTGTCAGGGTGACGGCCGATGCGCCGGTGTCGAACACGAAATCGACCGGAGCATCGTTCACCTCGGCCTTGATGCGGTACTGTCGGCTGCGGTCGCGCACCACGGTGATCGTCTCGGCGCGATCCTCGATGGCCGTTCCCGGCCACAGCGTTCCCATGATCCGCCGCCCGACGTCCTCAAGCTCGGCCCGATAGGCATAGCCACCGACGAGGACGAGACCCAACAGCGTCCAGACAACAAGGCCGCGCAGCAGGGCCGGGATCTGGCGCGGGGCGGCCAGCATCGGACCGCCGATCACGATCAGCAGCGCGACGAGCGCGACGATCCGCGGGCCGGCCGTCGAAAACATGGAGTCATCGCCCGGCATGTCGATGCCGGTGAGGAAGGCCAGAATGGCCGCGAAGATGACGAGACCGAGAACCACCAGAACCAGCGTTCCCGCGAAGCCGCCGCGAAACATCAGCCCGCCTCCGTCAGGAGGGATTTGCGCCCCGCCAGGGCGGACATGATTTGGCGCCTTTCCTCGGAAGACAGTTTGCCCCAGCCGGCGATTTCGTCGAGCGTGCGCAGGCAGCCCGCGCACAGACGAGACGCCGGATCGATGCGGCAAAGCTTGATGCAGGGGGTGTCGATGGCAGGTGTCATGCGGTGCCGGCGTCCAGGGTGTTTGCGCTGCGGATCATGCGTCAATATCCGGACCGGTCCGGTCCCGCGTCATGGTGGAATGTGTTCCTGACATCGATGTGGGGCGTTTCACTGATTGGACAAGGCCGTCAGCGGTGCGGTGAGGATCTTCAACGGGAAAGTGATGGCCGCCTTCGCGGTGTCGCCAACTGCATTGACCGTCGTTTCGGTCGTCGACACCCGGGGCCGCAACTCCAGTGACTGCAGCGCCGATCGCAGTTCCGGCGCGGCTTGTGCGATTTCCGCGAATTTGCCGTGATTTGCCGTGTCCGATCCCTTGATGGCGGTCAGGTCGATCACGATCGCGCCGAGTTCGGCCAGTTCGGCTTCATCCTCATAAGCCCCGAGCCGCTCCTTTCCGCCGGCAAGCAGACTTGAGGCGCGAAGCGCGCGATCATCACGCGAAACAAGGATGATATAGGGCTTTTTCGGCTTTCCGGCCCGGCGCATCTGCGCCTTGAATACGTCGACGTCGAGGTCGGGAGCCGCCATTGCGACCACGCCGAGCTTGCTTTCCGGCAAGGGGCGGTCGGAAATCCGGATTTGCCGGATGGTCTCTGTCAGCACCCAGTTGCCCATCGAATGGGCGAGGATGTTCACCTTTTCGGCGCCGGAGTCGACAAGGGTGCGCAGCGTGCGTTCAAAGCCGTCGCGCGCGATTGTGGCGCTGTTGGAATCGTAGAGATAGTCGGTGACATTGCCGCCCGAGGCCCATGTGAACAGGACCGCGACATGCGGCAGTCCGGAATCGTTCTTCAGCTGAACCATGCGATACAGCGCTTCGGGAAACCGCGTGTTGTAGCCGTGGATGAACACGAAGACCTCACGCTTGCCTTTGGGCCGTTTGGCGAGTTCCTTATTCAGGGCCGCGCGGAAGCCGGCGTCGTCCAGGCGGCTTGCGGCCCGGACCGTGAAGTCCGTTTCCGGGTTGCCGGGCGGCGTTGCCGGCCATTCGATCTTGCCGGGCTCATGGGTGGGGGGAACGGACACGGTGGCGCTGGCGAAATTCAGACCCGTTGCGCGGTCGCGACCGTAAAGCGTTCCGGGGCGCTTGTCTGCCTCGCGGGTGGTTGCCACGAGAATCGTGTGCTGCGTCGTCTTGGGCGCGGGTTCGTGCGAAACCTCCAGGATGCCGGCGCCGGGCCTTGCTCCACAGCCGGCAAGCGCGAAAAGAGCAAGCAGCAAAACCGTGCGGGCCGTGGCGGTAAGCGTCGATCGGGATCCGGTCATTGAGGGTCGTTTCTTCATCCGGGCGGGTGGAAGGCGGGGCGGGAGCGCCCGCGCTCGTGTATTGGCGCAGTGTTGCGTTCTCCAGTCAAACGAGGATGCAAAGCCCCGTCAATCCGGCAAGGCAGGACGCTTGTTGTGTTGCGCCGAGAACGTCTCCCGTCTGACCGCCGATCTTCGCGATTGCAAGCCGGGCCACCGCGACGCCCGCCGCCGCTTGCGCCACGATCGCGAGGGTGACGGCGGCCGGCCCGTAGACCGACAGGGCCGCGGCAAAAGGCAGGAGCGCCAGGGCGGCCGCGAAATCGACGGCGCGGCGCGTCGGCGTTCCGCATTTGGCCGCCAGGCCGTCGGGGCGGGCCGGAGGGAGCGCTTTCCAGACCGCGACGAATGCGGCGCGCGAGCCGCTTTCCGCAGCAAGCCAGCCGAGTGCCGCGCCGCCGCCGCCGTAGCGCAGGGCAAGCGTTGCGACCAGCAATGTCTTGAGGCCGAGCGCTGAAATCAGCGCAAGTGTTCCGAAGGCGCCGATCCGGCTGTCCTTCATGATCTCCAGCCGCCGTTCCGGCCTGCCCGCACCGAAGAACCCGTCGGCAACATCGGCCAGGCCGTCTTCGTGAAGCGCGCCGGTCAGGGCGATGCCCACAGCGAGGCCGAAAAGCGCGGCGACGCTGGCCGGCAGCGCGGTCTGCAGGGCCAGCCAGAAAACCGTGATTCCCGGAAGCGCGATCACGATTGCGCTCACCGGCGCGACGGCGGCGGCGCGCCGGAAGTCGGGGAGGCGGGCCGGATCGTCGTGGCGGTTCACCGCCGGGACAGCAATGCGCGAGAAAAACCGCAAGGTCGCGGCGACATCCGCCAACAGCCGGCCGGGCGTCCAGATCGCAGTGAGGGCAGGGCGGTCGTCAGCGCTTGGCATGAGGTCCTTCGATCCGGCTTTGCGGCACATCGCTTGAGGGTTTATAGATCGGCGCCCGCCCGGCGCCAAGGCGGGTTCGTGAGCCCCATCCGGAGACCTTCGCATGACTTCATCCGCATCCGCATTGCCCTTTGACGATATCCGAAATCTGGTCGCCCAGATGCCTGGTCCCGACGCGGAGGCGGTCGCGGATGTCCGTGCGCGCGAGGCCAATCTGACCAAGCCGGCCGGCTCGCTCGGCCGCATGGAAGAGATCGTCGAGTGGCTTGCGGGCTGGAGCGGCAAGTCCCGGCCGAAGATCACCCGGCCGATGGTCGCGATCTTTGCGGCGAACCATGGCGTTGCGGAAAAGGGGGTTTCGGCCTATCCGCCGGCGGTCACGCGTCAGATGGTGGAGAACTTCGCAGCCGGCGGGGCGGCGATCAACCAGATCTGCATCGCGCATGACCTGGGTCTGAAGGTGTTCGACCTCGCCCTCGACATGCCGACGCCGGATATCACCGAGGAAGACGCATTCGACGAGGCGAATTGCGCGGCGACGATGGCCTTCGGCATGGAGGCGGTTGCCGGCGGTGCGGATCTTCTGTGCCTGGGCGAAATGGGCATCGCCAACACGACGGTCGCCGCCGCTGTTCTGGCGGCGCTGTTTGGTGGCGATCCGCGAGAGTGGGTCGGTCCGGGCACCGGGGTCGACAGCGACGGCATGGAGCGCAAGCGCGCGGCCGCTGCAGCCGCTGTCGAGCGCATCGGCCACGTGACGGATCCGCTTGAAGTGTTGCGCCGGGTCGGCGGACGCGAGATCGCCGCGATGGCGGGCGCGGTGGTCGCCGCGCGTCTGCAGCGCATTCCGGTGATTGTCGACGGCTTCGTCGCGACCGCGGCGGTCGCCGTGCTTTACAAGATGCGGCCCGACGCACTCGACCATTGCCTGTTCGGGCATGTTTCGGCGGAGCCGGCGCATCCGCGTGCGCTCGGGGAGATGGGCAAGACGCCGTTGCTCGACATGGGCATGCGGTTGGGAGAGGGCACCGGGGCGGCCCTTGCGGCCGGTATCGTCAAGGCCGCCGCCCAGGTTCACGACGGCATGGCCACCTTTGCGGACGCCGGCGTGTCGGGAAAAGGCGACGAATAACGCGCAAGCGCTCCGCCGCGCAGCGGATTGCCTCAGGAGGCCTTGCGTACAATCTTGCGGCTCGAAGGGCGGCGCGGCGCGGAGACCGGAATGCCGGTCTCCGCGAAGGCGGGCATTGCTTCCAGAACCCGGCTTGAGGGGAACGTGACCAGCGCTTCGGTGCCTTCGCGCAATTTCGACTTCAGCTCGAACTTGCCGCCGTGCATCTGCACGAGGGCCTGGACGATCGGCAAACCGAGGCCCGTGCCGTCTTCCGCGCTCTTGATCGCGATCGCGCCCTGGCCGAAGGCCTGCATCACGACGGGTATTTCCTCTTCGGCAATGCCCGGGCCGTTGTCGCGGATGGAGATGTATTGACCGCCGCCGGCGGTCCAGCCGGCCTTGATCGTGACATCGCCGCCCATGGGAGTGAACTTGACCGCGTTCGAAACCAGATTGAGCACGACCTGGCGCACGGCGCGCTCGTCGACCCATAGTTTCGGCAGATTGTCCTCAAGGATCTCGGTGATGGTGATGTTCTTCTTGCGAGCGCGGATCCCCATCATGTTCTTGCATTCGTCGATCAGGGTTGCGAGCGGAACGGCCTCTTCCGTGAGCTCGTAGCGTCCGGCCTCGATGCGCGACAGATCGAGGATCTCGTTGATCAGGTTGAGAAGGTGCTGACCGGAGCTGTGAATGTCGCCGGCGTACTCGCAATAGGTCTGGTTCTCGATCGGACCGAGCAACTGGCTTTTCATCACTTCCGAAAAACCGAGAATGGCATTGAGTGGCGTGCGCAGCTCGTGGCTCATCGTTGCGAGAAAGCGCGACTTTGCGAGGTTCGCCTCCTCGGCGCGCCGACGGGCTTCGTCGGAGATCGCCTTTGCCTGCTCCAGCTCGGAGATCAGGTGATCCTTTTCGGCGCGAAAGGCCAGCATCGTTACCGTGGAAACGTGAAGCTGGTTGCCGAGCATGACGAAGAAGCACTGCGCGCCGACGGCCATGGCCATCATGGCGTAGTGGATCGCGCTTTGCTCGTTCAAGAAGGACACGACGATGGCGATCGTGATCGGCATCGTGCCCGCAAGCAGGGCGCGCGGGATGCTCGCGGAGAGCATCGTCAGCATGGCGATCACGATCAGCATCGTGGCGAATTGGAAAATTTCCGAACCGTCGTGTCCCGGCGCGGTCGACTGCAACACGAAGAACCCGGCCCAGCACAGGCCGTAAAGGAGATCGCCGAGGATCATCTGGCGACGCCAGCCGGCAAGGTCGGTCTCTGCCGTTGCCTCGCGTTCGAACCTGCGGCACGCCATCAGCAGCAGGATATGCGCGAACAGCGTGAAGGCGAGCCAGCCGCCGATGACGCCGGGCTGCATCCAGAGAAGCGATATCGCGCCGACGATGAGGGCGAAAAGCGGCAGGGCGAAAGCCGCGCTCAGCCGGTTCTTGGCGAAAGTGAGCAGCAGCTCGTAATCGAAATTGGGGGGCGCTCCGTCGGCCGACGACAGGCGTTCGCGGACGCTGCGCACGGTGCGTGCGACATCGCGCCGGCGTTGCGCCCGCTGGCTGTTTTGCGCGGTCTTGGCCTCGCTTGAAGTGCTGTCTTGCGCCGCCATTCGTGCCTGGACAAGGGTTATCGGGAGTTTTCCCGAACGGTTGGAAGTCTCCACATCATGGTCACGAACCCTTAATAGACACCTCAGGGAGATGGTTAATAAATCGTTTCAACGCGTGGTGCCGGACGAAATGCCGAGAAAATTGCCCGATCCGAAAGGAGGGCTGCCGGGGAGCGAAGATGCAGGATCAGCCAAGCATGGGAACCGAAGAGCTGGCGCGGGAAATCGCCGGCTGCAGGCTGTGCGTGGAAGCGCCGTTTCGTCGCCCGCTTCCGCACGAGCCGCGCCCGGTGTGCGTCTTGTCGTCGAGCGCGCGAATTGCAATTTGCGGACAGGCGCCGGGAACCCGGGTGCACGCAAGCGGCCGGCCGTTCACCGACCCGAGCGGGGAGCGTCTTCGCGACTGGATGGGGATCGGTGAGGACGTCTTTTATGATCCGTCCCGGGTCGCGATCGTGCCGATGGGCTTTTGTTTTCCCGGCCTCGATGCGAAGGGGGGAGACCTGCCGCCGCGCAGGGAATGCCGCCTGCACTGGCATGATCGCGTTTTCCGCGCAATGCCGCAGCTGCGCCTCAAGATCGTGATCGGCGCCTATGCGCAGGACTATCATTTGGGCGCGCATCATCGCGGTTCCGTGCGCGAGACCGTGGCCGCCTGGCGCGAGATCCTCGACGAGACCAGGGCCGAGGGGGTTGCGGCGATCTGTCTGCCTCACCCCTCCTGGCGTAACAACGCCTGGCTTCGCAAGAACCCGTGGTTCGAGCGCGACTGCCTGCCGGTTCTCAAGCGCGAGGTTGCCGCCTTGCTGACGTAGAAACGCCGGCGGAACGGGCCGCCGGCGTTGTCCTGTCTTCAAATTTCAGGACCGGTTCAGCCCAGAATGCCGGAGAAGAAGGCCTTGATGTCGTCGAATGTCGTGCGTTCGGAGGCCATCGGCAGGCTTTCGTCCTGCGACCACCCGACCATGCTCTCGTCGTAGAGCGAGACGTTCTCGTAACCCAGTATCTCGTGCAGCACGAACCAGTTGGTGGCGGCCCAGTGACCGGTGTTGCAGTAGGAGACGACTTCGACGCTCTTGTCGGCGAGTTCGGGCGACACAAGGCCGGCGATTTCGCTGCGGTCCTTAAGGCGCCCCTTTTCCTCGTCATAAAACACCGCCTGGTCCAGGCCGACCGCATCGGGAATGCGTCCGAAGCGGGTCGCCTTGGAGTGCTTGTCCTTGCCGGTGAACTGGGAGGCCGGCCGGCCGTCGACCAGAACGGCGGGCGAGTTGAGCTTGCCCGCCACATCCGACGTCTGCACCAGATAGGAAGCGCGGGGGTCTGCGATGAACATGTCGCCGGTCGGGACCACATTGCCGCTTTCCACGGGGCGGTTCTCCGCGACCCAGGCCGCATGGCCGCCGTCGAGGATCGCGACCGCATCGTGCCCCAGATACTTCAGCGTCCAGTAGATGCGTGCCGCTGCCCCGAATTCCGAACTGGTCGTTCCGGCGGGCACGATCACCACGGTCTTGGTGTCGGAAACGCCGAGTTCCGAAAGCGCGGCCTCAAGCTTTTCCACCGACGGCAGGACGCCGACGATGCTGTCGCGATCGGTGCGCCAGTATCCCGGGTATTCGCTCCACACCGCGCCGGGAACATGGGCCTTGAGGTAGGCGTCTCGGCCGGACTTGGCGAAGGGCGAACGAATGTCGACCACAAGGACATCGTCGCGGTCCAGGTTGTCGGCGAGCCACTGCGTGGAGACCAGCGGCGTGACCTCCGGCGCGGCGGTGGCGACCGGTGCGACCCCGAGGGAGACGGCAAGCCCGATCAGGGCGGCGATGCGATTGAGACGAAGCATGATGTCTGCTCCCCTTGCTAGTCGGGACGTCGATCCGTCCGAAAATTCGTTTCCTGAGGGAGTGAGTTGACATCGCAAACAAAACGCGGCAAGCGGAAACAGGCATGATTTTGGAAGAAAAATCTAACTTTCTCCGTCATGCGGGAGTCAGAAGAAAATCCGTATTGCGTCACGGTCATTTATTAGAAAATGAATCCATGGCGCGGGCGGTCCAACCGAGCCGTGAAACCATGATCGATCGCATCGACAGACGAATTCTCTCCATCCTTCAGGAGGATTGCACCATTCCCGTTGCCGAGATCGGACGGCGGGTCGGACTGTCCACCACGCCATGCTGGCGCCGGATCCAGAAACTTGAAGAAGACGGGGTGATCCAGCGCCGCGTCGCCATTCTCGACCCCAGGAAGGTGAACGTGAAGGTCACGGCCTTCGTCTCCATCACCACGTCCCAGCACAATGACGACTGGTTGCGCAAGTTCGCCGACGTGATCTCGGAGTTTCCGGAGGTTGTCGAGTTCTACCGGATGGCGGGGCAGGTGGATTATCTGCTGCGGGTCGCCGTGCCCGACATCGAGGCCTATGACGCCTTCTACAAGCGCCTGATCGCGCGCATAGAGATCTCCGACGTGTCGACCTCTTTTGCGATGGAGCAGATCAAGAGCACCAGTGAATTGCCGCTGGCCTATGTGCCGACGGAGAAATCGCGGTCCGACCGCGAGGGGTGAGACACCGGCCGTTTGCAGGGTTCCGGCCTTTCATATTCGCGTTTTGAGATATGTCATGGTTTCCGGGACCGTGCTGCGGTACGCTTTGCCCGAAAGAGCACGCGGTTTCGGGGTCTTGTGCCGTCCCGGGATGCAAGCTTCAAACAAGCCGGAGGAGACCCAAAGATGGGCAAACGCATGACGTTCACTCGCATCGCAGCAGTCGCACTCCTGAGCGCGGCCGCCGCCGTCGGCCCGACTCGGGCGCAATCGGGGCTTCCCGAGACGGCGAGCGGTGCGACCGTCGAGGCGGCTTACGATGATGTGCGCTTCGATCTGGAAAGCGCCATCGTCAATCGCGGGTTGGTTATCGATTACGTCTCGCAGATCGGCGAGATGCTGGCCCGTACCGGAGCCGATGTCGGGTCCGATGCGACGGTCTTCACCAAGGCGGAATCGATGCTGTTTTGTTCCGCGCGCCTGTCCCGCGCCGCGATGGAGGCCGCACCCGGGAACATCGCGTTTTGCCCCTATGCGGTGTTTCTCTACGAAACCCCGGATCAGCCCGGCAAGGTGACCGTCGGCTACCGCCGTCTTGACGAAACCGGGTCGGACGCATCCAAAAAGGCATTGGCGAATGTGAACGCCCTTCTCGCCGAAATCGTTGCCGAGGCAACGGGCGAATAGGCCCGGCGCGTTTTCTGCAGGACATCCCCCAAAGCAAAAGCCCCGGATGCAGCGCGCACCGGGGCTTTTTTTCATGTTTCGTCCTGGCGAGACCGTTCAGCCCTTGCGGTCGGCGTTTTCAAGGCGGGCGATCAGGCTGGAGGTGTCCCAGCGGTTGCCGCCCATGCCCTGAACCTCGGCATAGAACTGGTCGACGAGTGCGGTCACCGGCAGGCGCGCGCCGGTCTCATTCGCGGTCTTCAGGCAGATGCCGAGATCCTTGCGCATCCAGTCGACGGCGAAGCCGAACTCGAATTTGCTGTCGCGCATGGTCTCCCAGCGGTTTTCCATCTGCCAGGACTGCGCCGCGCCCTTGGAGATCACGTCGATCACCTTGGCGACATCGAGATCGGCGGATTTCGCGAAATGGATCGCTTCCGACAGGCCCTGAACGAGACCGGCGATGCAGATCTGGTTGACCATCTTGGTAAGCTGGCCGGCGCCCGACGGCCCCATCAGGCCGACCATCTTGGAGAAACACGCGATGGCCGGACGGGCGGCGTCGTAGTGGGCCTGGTCGCCGCCGACCATGACGGTGAGCGCGCCGTTTTCCGCGCCCGCCTGGCCGCCCGACACCGGCGCATCGAGGAAGCCGAAGCCGCGTTCGGCCGCCGCCGCGTGCAGTTCGCGCGCGACCTCGGCCGACGCCGTCGTGTTGTCGATGAAGATCGCGCCCGGTTTCATGCCGTGGAAAGCGCCGCCTTCGCCGGTCGTGACAGCGCGCAGGTCGTCGTCATTGCCGACGCAGGCAAAGACGAAATCGCGGTCGCGGGCGGCCTCTTCCGGCGTCGCAGCCTGTTTGCCGCCGAACTCCGAGACCCATTTTTCCGCCTTGGCGGGCGTGCGGTTGTAGACCGTGACCTCGTGTCCGCCCTTCGTGGCGAGATAGCCGGCCATGGGGTAGCCCATGACGCCAAGGCCGATGAATGCTGCTTTTGCCATGTGGAGCGCCTCCCTGCGTGTCGAAAAAGCGGCCGCAGTGAAAACTGGCGGCCGCAAGTGTCGCTAGGGTTTTAGCGCAATCGTCGCTGTGTGTCAGCGTGGCGGCCCACCGCAAGGCTTAGGGGGCTTTTGGCGGGCCGCCGCTCACCGACGCCCTCGCATGAGCGAACGGCGCCAGCTGTCCATGGTTCGGGTGAAGCCCGTCGTCGGGCCGTAAGGGTCGACATAGCGGTCGGGGAGCTGGTCGTCGGTCCTGGAGCGGGTTGCGGTCATCATCGTGTTGGCGAAGATATCAAACATTGGCTTGTCCTCGTAGACGCCGTGTGGTGCTATCCATACTGCCGCAAACGGGCGAAAATGCCACTCAGGAAAACATTCGATATGTAAGGGGAGGTTACATATGGATTGGCGCGACATGCCCTCGCTCAGCAGTCTGCGCGCGTTTTCCGCGGTGGCGGAATGCCTTAGCTATTCGGCTGCGGGGCGGTCTTTGAATGTCAGTCACGCGGCCATGAGCCAGCAGGTGCGCACGCTTGAGGCGTTTTTCGGCGTTCGCCTCGTGGTGCGGGAAGGGCGCGGCGTGGCGCTGACGATGGAGGGGCGGGAGCTGGCCCGCAGCCTCAACGACGGGTTTTCCACCATTCGCCGGGCGGTCGATGCGCTGTCGCGCGCGGATGCGACCCGCGCGGTTCACGTCACGATGACCCCGGCGTTCGCGGTGAGCTGGCTGATGCCGCGGATCGCGGAGTTCCGGCATCGCCACCCGGATGTGGAGTTGATGCTCAACCCGACGGCCGAGCTCGTGGAGTTCGCACCGGGCGGGGTCGACATCGCGATACGCTTCGGCGACGGCCACTGGCCGGGGCTGGAGTCCGAACCGCTGCTTTTGACCAATTTCGTCATCGTCGCCGCGACTGCGCTGGTCGGAACCGAGCCTTTTCCCGATCCAGCGCGGATCTACGAATTTCCCTGGCTCCAGGAATACGGCACCAACGAGCTCGCGCTCTGGCTCGACCGTCAGGGGGTCGTCTCCAAGCGCAACCTCAATGTCCTGCATCTTCCCGGGCACATGATGCTCGACGGCCTGAGGCGGGGCGAGGGCGTGACGGCGACCGCGCGGGCCTTCATCGAGCCGGAGATCCAGAGCGGGCTGCTCCGGGTGCTCTTCGAGGACGTGCGCGACGGCTCCGGCTATCACATCGTCACCCAGCCCGGCGTGCAGCGCGCCTCGGTCAAGGCGTTCGTCGCTTGGCTGCGCAGCCACAAGGAGACGATGGCCATCCCGGCGAAAGCGACGGACGGTTTGCCGTCCTGAACAGGGAACGACGTCAGCGCCGGTCGGGGCCAAGCGCCTCGGTGAGATCGGCGAGGAGATCGTCCGCGGCCTCGATCCCGATGGAAAGCCGCAGCATGTTTTCCGGAACGCCCGTGGCGTCGCCCTCGATGGTGTGCCGGTGTTCGACGAGGCTCTCCACGCCGCCGAGCGAGGTCGCGCGCTTGATGAGCGCAAGCCGTCCGGCAACCGCGAGGGCGTTCGCGCCGTCCCCCGTGACCAGCACCGACATGAGAAAACCGTAACCGCCGTGCATCTGGGCCTTTGCCCGTTCGTGGCTCGGATGTTCGGGCAAACCCGGATAGAGCACGCTGTCGACCGCCGGATGCGCAGCCAGTGCCTCGGCAATCGTCTGCGCGTTCGCGCACATGCGTTCCATCCGCAAGGCGAGCGTCCGAAGCCCGCGCAATAGCAGATAGGCATCGAAGGAGGACAGAATCGCGCCCGCGTCATGGCGCTCGGTGCGAATGAAGGTCCAGGCGCTGCTGTCGGCCTCCCGGCAGGACACGACGCCGGCCAGGACATCCGAATGTCCGTTGAGTGCCTTCGTGGCGGAGTGAATGACCAGATCCGCGCCGAGCGAAAGCGGGCGCATCAGCAGCGGGGTGGCTGCCGTGGCATCGACGGCGACGGTTGCGCCGGCTGCGTGAGCGGCCTCGCAGATCGGCGCGATGTCGGCGACGGTCAGCCAGGGGTTGGACGGCGCTTCCAGCAGGACGAGCGACGGGCCGCTCTCGGCGAGCGTTTCGCAAAAGCGCGCGGTGTCGGCGGCATCTGCCTCGATCAGCGCGATGCCGGCGTGATCGCAATGCTTGCGCAGCCACGAGGTGGTGCCCCAATAGATCCCGGATTGCGCAAGGATCGTGCCGCCGGGCTTGACGGTGCGCACCGTGGCCGCGATCGCCGCCATGCCGGAGGCGAAGAGCCGTGCGTCGGCGGCCCCTTCGAGATCGGCGATCAGGCTCTCGATCTGGCGGACGAGATCGTTGTCGTCGCGGGCGTAGAGATGGGTATCGCTGACGAGGCGGTAGTTCGCATTGCGGGCGAAGGTCGTTGCCGGCTGGATCGGCGGCACCACGGCGCCGGTTGCCGGGTCCACGCCGCCGCCGCCGTGGGCGAGCAGCGACGCCGGATGGAGAGCGGATTTCGGTGTCTCGGACATGGTGCCTCCAGCGCAGGGGAATGGTGCCGCATCCTGCGGCCAGGGATGGTGGCGTGCCGGTGTCGGCAGCTCGCCCGCTTCGCTCTAGACCGCAGCGCCGCCCTTGGCAAGCATAGGGGAACGCCGCGGAGTCTCGCAAATCCGGAAGCGGGCGAAAGCCCCTTTACGTCAAGCTTCTATCCATTCCTCTTGAGGTGACGCGTGAGTCTGATCTCGAGTTTCTCCCAGATCCGGCGCAGCGTTTCCACCACCATCAGATAAAGCACCGCCGCCCAGATATAGGCCTGGAAGTCGTAGGAGCGGGAATAGGCGCGCCGCGTTTCGCCCATCAGGTCGTAGATCGTGATGATCGAGGCGATGGCGGAGCCCTTGATCAGAAGGATCAGCTCGTTGCCATAGGGGCGCAGTGCCACGATCAGGGCTTGCGGCAGGATCACTTTCCAGAAGGTGACGCCCTTGCGGATGCCAAGCGCGGAGGCCGCTTCCCATTGGCCCCTGTCGACATTCTGCACCGAACCCCGCAGGATTTCCGCCTGATAGGCGGAGGTGTTGAGCGTGAAGGCGAAGACCGCGCAATACCAGGCGTCGCGAAAGAACCACCAGATCCCCAGATCGCTGAACAATGGCTGGAAACTGCCGGCGCCATAATAAATCAGGAAGGTCTGCGCAAGCAGCGGCGTGCCGCGGAAGAAATAGACATAGGTGTAGGCGATACTCGACAGCACGATGTTTCGCGACGACCGGGCAAGCGCGATCGGCAGCGACAGCACGGCGCCCAGCAAGATCGACATGACGACAAGCTGGATCGTGATGACAACCCCCTCGAGGTAATCGTCCCAATAGTTGGCGACGAAGCTCGAAAGCAGGTTGCTTGCCAGGTAGTAGAGCAGATAGGCCCCGGCGACCGCCCACAGGGCGACAAGCACATGACCGGTCACCCGCGATCCCGTCCAGCGGCGTCGAAGCGGCGGAGGCGGAAGCTGGGGGGCGTTGATGGGCTGGTTCATCGCAGACCCTCGCCGCGTTGTGCCCAGGTCCTGATCCACGTCAGGCCGATGGAGGAAATCATGGCAAGCAGCAGATAGATCAGGCACGCGACACCGAAGAACAGGAACGGTTCCTTCGTTACCCGGGCCGCAATACCCGACCAACGCAGGAGATCGTCGAGCCCGATCACGGAGATCAGCGCCGTTTCTTTCAACAGGATGAGCCAGAGATTGCCGAGGGCGGGAAGGGCGAGGCGGATCAGCTGCGGAAAGACGATGAGCCGCAGCGTCTGGCCGCGCCTGAGGCCAAGCGCATAGCCGCCCTCGTACTGGCCTTGCTTGATGCCGCGAAAGGCCGACAGGAAGGCTTCGGACGCATAGGCGGAAAACACCATCGACAGCGCAACCATGCCGGCAACAAAGGCATTTACATCGACGAAGCTGCCCGGAACGAAGAGCTGGTAGACCTTGTTCAGCAGGATCTGGACGCCGTAATAAACCAGAAACAGCGTCAAGAGTTCGGGAAGGCCGCGAAAAATCGTGGTGTAGATGTTCGCCGCCGTGCGAAGCGACGGTTCGTCCGACTTCTTGCCGAGCGCCACGACAAAGCCGATGACAAGGCCGAATGGCAGGGAGGCAAGGGCGAGGCTCACCGTGATCAGCGTGCCGCGTGCGATTTCATCCCCCCAGCCGTCGGAGCCGAAGGAGAGAAGCGTGAAGGCGTCGGTCATGCCGTGAACCCGCGTGCGGGCATGACACGGCCCGTGAAGGCCATGTCATGCGTTTCGTCAGGTTTGCGGATCGGATCAGCCGCCGTAGACGTCGAAGTCGAAGTACTTCGACTGGATCTTCTCGTAGGTGCCATCGGCACGGATCGCGGCGATGGCGTCGTTGAACATCGCCTTCAGTTCGGGCTCGTTCTTGCGAATGGCGATGCCGGCGCCCTGGCCGTTGATCACCGGGTCCGGCACCAGGGTGCCGAGCAGCTTGCAGCACGCGCCGTCGTCGCTGTCGAGCCAGTCGGAGAGGACCACGACATCGTCGATGGCCCCGTCGATGCGACCCGATCCAAGGTCGAGCTTGTACTCGTCAGGCGTCGGATAGAGCTTCAGTTCGGCCGAGGGGAGCTTGGCTTCGGCATAGTTGGAGTGCGTGGTGGACGACTGCGCGCCCAGGAGCTTGCCATCGAGTGCGGCATCGCTCGCTTCGGCGATCGTGCTGTCCTTGGGCACGGCGATGGCCGGCGGCGTGTTGTAGTACTTGTTGGTGAAGTCGACCTTCTGGAGGCGCTCCTCGGTGATCGACATGGAAGCGATCACGGCGTCGAACTTGCCGGACTGCAGGGCCGGGATCATGCCGTCCCAGTCCTGGGTGATGAATTCGCACTCGACCTTCATCTGCGCGCAGAGCGCATTGGCGATGTCGATGTCGAAGCCGACCAGCTGGCCGTCGGCGGTCAGATTGTTGAACGGAGGGTAGGCGCCCTCGGTGCCGATCCGGACCTTGGACCAGTCCTTGGCCTCGGCGCCGCCGATGGCCGCGAGAAAAATGGCGGCTGCGGCCGCGACTTTCATGAAACGCATGGTGGGATTCCCCTGTTGCCTGGTTTTTATTTCAAGACGACTGCGCGCCCTTGATTACCAGTGGCCATACTCCCACCAAATTCGTCCGGATTTCAACAGGTTTACGTCGCGATTTCCCCAGCCCCGCCGAGCCGCCTCAACGCGGGCTCAGGCCGAATTCGGCAAAGGGAAGAAAATCCACAAGCTGACCCTCGGTCACCTCGGTCGCAGCCTCGGGGATCTCGATCAGGCCATCGGCCTCGCGAAGCCCGGTGATGAGGCCCGAGCCGTCCCGGTCGAACTTGCGAACGACGGTGCGTCCGTCGGAATCGCGCTCGAGAATGCCCCGGTAGAATTCCCGCCGGTCAGGTTTCTTGGCGGCCACCGCGAAATTCGCCGGGATCTGGAAGCGACGCGGCTCGAGAAAGGCGCCGCCGCCGAGAACCGACAGGACCGGCCGCACATAGAGGAGAAAACAGATCATCGCGGCCACCGGATTGCCGGGAAGCCCGAGCGTCACGCAGTCGCCGATCTGGCCGAAGCTCATCGGACGGCCGGGCTTGATCGCCAATTGCCACATGTGCCGGCTGCCGAGCGTGTCGAGGGCCGTGACCATGTGGTCCTCCTCGCCCCGTGACGCGCCGCCCGTCGTAAGGATCGCGTCATGCGACGCCGCCGCCTGCGACAGGGTGGCCTGCAGGGTGTCGGCGTCATCCGCCAGAACGCCGTAATCGGTGACGGATGCACCGATTTCTTCCAGCAAGGCGCGCAGGAGAAAGTGGTTGCTGTCGTAGACCCCGCCGGGGGGAAGGCTCTCCCCGGGTCTGCGGATCTCGTCGCCGGTCGACATCAGCGCGACGCGAACGGGCATATGGACCGGCACTTGCGCCATCCCGGTTGAGGCGATGGCGGCAAGGTCCTGCGGACGCAGCCGCGTGCCCGGGACGACGATCTCGGTGCCGGCCGTGAGGTCTTCGCCGGCCCGGCGCCGGTTTGCACCCGGCTTGAGCCCCTGCGGCACGATCACGAAGGACTGGCCGTCCTGCGCGTGCGTTTCGCAGTCCTCCTGCATGGCGACGGTGTCCGCGCCCGGCGGGATCAGCGCTCCGGTGAAGATGCGCGCCGCCGCGCCGGGGCGCAGCGGCGTCTCGACCGGATGGCCGGCGGCGATGCGGGTCTGAAGCAGGAAGAAGCCGCCCGTTTCCGCATGATCCGCGTGGCAAAAGACGTAGCCGTCCACGGCGGCGTTGTCCGCGCCCGGCACATCGTGTGGCGCGACGACCGCTTCGGCCAGAATGCGGCCGGCAGCCTGCGCGAGTGGCACGGTTTCTTTCCCCGACACCGGTGATACCCGCGATTTGAGGATCTCCAGCGCCTCTTGGTGGCGCAGCCGGTCCTTGTCGTGCAGAAAACAGTCGTCGATCAGGCGCCTAGAGGACGGCATCGCGGGCTTTCCCTGGCTGTTTGAGACTGCAATGCGCGGCGATGAAATCCGCGATTGCCGGAATGTCGTCGAGATCGAAAATCGGCAATCCGCCGGCCGGGAGGGCGCCGTCGGTCGCAATGGCGAGGATCTGCGGGTCTTCAGGCGCCAGCGGCGTCTGCTGGCGGGCATCGGCCCGGCGGGCCTCGATCTTGGGATGGGCCTCGCGCTTGTATCCCTCGATCAGGACGAGATCGCAGGGCGAGAGCCTGGCGAGAATGTCCGGGAGTGGGGGCTCGTCGTCGTCGCGCAATTCGTGCATCAGCGCCCACCGGCGCCCCGAGACCAGGGCGACCTCGCTTGCGCCCGCCGTGCGGTGACGATGGCTGTCGGTTCCCTCGCGGTCGACATCGAAAGCGTGATGGGCGTGCTTGACGGTGGAGACACGGAAGCCGCGCGCGGTGAATTCCGCAACGAGGCGTACGACCAGCGTGGTCTTGCCGGAGTTCTTCCAGCCGGTGATGCCGAAAACCGGTGTGTCCAGACCGCTCATCGCAGGGCTTCCGCCTTTTCCGCCGCACGCAGGTCGTCCGGCGTGTTGATGTTGAAGAAGGGATCGCGCCCGTCCGGGCCGGTGTCGAACTCCGCCGCCGCATTCGGGTGCCGGTCGACGAAGGCCAGCACCTTGCGTGTGGTGCCTTCCGTCAGGAATGCGTCGAGATCCTCCGCGCAGGACAGCGGCCAGTAGCCGAAGACGGGATGCATGTGGCCGCCCGACCGCGCCAGCACGATCGTGTCCGGATCGCTGCCGCGCGCAGCCAGCAGGGTGGCGACGAGGTCGCGCGGGAAGAAGGGCGTGTCTCCCGCGACAGTGACGATTCCCTCGGCCTGCGGGGCGTGTGCCCGCGCCCAGGTCAGGCCCGCGAGCACGCCGGCAAGCGGGCCGGCGAACCCCTCGATCGGGTCGGGCGCGACGGGAAGCCCGAACGTCTGAAAACGGGCCGGGTCGCCATTGGCGTTCAGCATCATCGCCTCGACCTGCGGCGCAAGTCGGGCGATGACATGCGACAGCATCGGTTGACCGTCCAGGGTCAGCAGCGGCTTGTCGCCGCCGCCCATCCGGCGTGCGAGACCTCCGGCAAGAATGCATCCAACGAGAGCGGGGACCGTCATGCGTTGCTTTCCATGGCCTTGGAACCCTTGCGGCGGTGCTTCGATTCCTCTGGCTCTGCGTCTTTCGCGTCCATGTCGAAGACGACACGCTCCGTGCCTGAGAGCACCACGAACCGCTGGCCGCGCGCGCGGCCGATCAGCGTCAGTCCGACCTTGCGGGCGAGCTCCACGCCCCAGGCGGTGAAACCGGAGCGCGACACCAGGATCGGAATGCCCATCATCGCGGTCTTGATCACCATTTCGGACGTGAGACGGCCGGTCGTATAGAAGATCTTGTCGGCGGCCGGCACATTGTTGAGCCACATCCAGCCGGCGATCTTGTCGACCGCATTGTGGCGTCCGACGTCTTCCATGTAGGCAACGGCCCGGTCTTCCTGGCACAGCACGCAGCCGTGGATGGCGCCGGCGGTGAGATAGAGCGACGGCTGGGTGTTGATCTTCTTGGTCAGTGCGTAAAGCCAGGAGGTGTGGATCCGGGCGTCGGGGGCCAGTTCGATCTCGTCGAAGCGGTCCATCACGTCGCCGAAGACGGTGCCCTGCGCGCAGCCGGAGGTGCGCACCTTCTTTTTCATCTTCTCTTCGTAGTCGGTCGCCCGCTCGGTGCGCACGACGACGATCTCCAGGTCCTCGTCGTGGTCGATCCCTGTGATGATGTCATCCGGACGCAGCATGTTCTGGTTGATGAGATAGCCCACCGCGAGCAGGTCCGGGCGGTCTCCGATCGTCATCATTGTGACGATCTCCTGCGCATTCAGGAAGAGCGTGAGCGCGCGCTCGCTCACGACTCTGAGGTCGACGCGCCTGCCGTCCTGGTCGGTGCCGGCAACGGCCTCCGACAGACGTGCGTCGTCGGGATCCGGCCGGATGTGAAAGTCGGGCAAACGGGGCGCGGGGGCATTCGATAGGGTCAAGGCTGTGTCCTTCCGGCCAAGGCGTGAACGCCGCTGGTGCTTCAAACTATGGAAGGAGACGGAGGGCTGGCAAGGGGGAGCCTGCGAGACGCCGTGCGACGTGCGGATTGCAGGGGGAAAGGATCAGGCGCGCATGACGTCGCGCGTTTCGAAGCCGCGGTGGACCCGGGTTGCGCTGAACATCATCACCGAGACGAGATCGTCGTATCCGACAAGATCGGGCGTGTTGGCAATCGGCAGGAAAAGACTTGCCAGAACACCGTCATAAGCATCCATCGTGTCGGTGAAGAACAGCCATTCGCCCGGCATCAGCCGTTCCGAATCGGAGCGCTCGTCGATTATCACCAGATCCTTGTGGCGATCATCCGCCCGGATCCGCGCGAAGGTTTCGCGTACGTCCACATCCGCGCCTTCAAGGATCTGGAAGAACGTCGATCCGGCAAGCAGCAGGGCGCCCGTGATGCCCTGGCGGGAATTGTTCGCACGCGCATAAGCCAGCAGCCGGTCGATCTCGTCGTCCAGCGAAAGTGTCATTTTCGAAAAGTCGAGCGTGCTGCGATAGCAAAGCCGCGTTACGGTCATCTGAGCCTGTCCCGGTGTTCTAGGTTGTGGGACGACCCTACACGCCAGACGTTCGGTTTCCGTAATCAGCGGCGCGGATTATTGCGCAATTGCATTAACTTGCCAGCAAGCACCCGGTTGCGGGGAGGCGCGTTTCCAGCTCACACGAGCATGGCGGCATGCGTGTAGCGGGCCGGCTCGAGATGCGCTGCAACCGTGCGCAATTCACGTCGAAGCTCCCCGCAGGAGACCGTTGCCGTACCATGCCCAAGCGCGCCGAGAAGCCCGTCGGGGCGATCTGCGTCATTGCGATAGTCAGCGAAATACAGCCAGCATTGGCCGAACAGGCGGGTTTCGACATCCCCCTTGCACAGGATCTCGATCGGTCCGCGCAATCGCCGGTCGCGGCGGGCGCACTCCAGGCTGTCGGTGAGCCCGTTGGCGCTTCCCTCCAGCCATTGCACCAGACGGTCTGGGTAGAGGAGGATCGCGCCGGTGACGCCGTTGAGGCGATTGAGGCGGCGGGCGCGGGACAGGGCCCGTTCGATTTCCGCGTCGGCGGGGGTGCGGATCGCGGTCCAGTCGATCTCGCAGGTGTAGCAAAGCGCTTCGAGCGTCATCGCCCTGACTCCGGTGGTTTTAGCATGCCCCTTGCCGCCCACTGTGGTCGCCGAGCACTGGCGATTTCGTTAATTCGACGCGCAATATCGACAAATTCTGCGAAAACTTGTCTCAAAATTTGTGAAACTTGTGACAGGTTGCGTGAACGCGAACGGTCCGCTGCGACGGCCTCGGCCGGATTTGGCGATTGACCTTTACCCCGATCACCTTACGTTCCCGGCATCGGTTTCGGGTACGGGTTTGAAATGATGTTCTGGAAGAAAAAGGGAGATGCAATGCCGACGCGTGAGGACGTCCTCGCCGAACTGGCGAAGGTCAAGGGGCCGGATCTGAAGGACGATATTGTATCGCTCGGACTTGTGTCGGATGTGTTCATCTCCGAGGGGCGGGTGATCTTTTCCATAACCGTTCCGGCGGAGCGCGCGGAAGAGCTGGAGCCATTGCGCCAGGCCGCCGAGAAGGTGGTGGCCAAGCTGCCCGGGGTCGACAAGGTTCTGGCGGCACTGACCTCGGAAAAGGGGCAGGGCACCGGCCCGGCGCCGACCCCGCCGCCCGTGCGCCCGGCGCCCAAGACCGGCGAGGCGGCCAGCGTTCCGCCGCCGATGCAGGGGCGGGCCAAGGCCGCCGCGGGCGGAGGAGGCGAGAAGCCCGGCGTTCCCGGCGTGAAGGCCATCATCGCGGTCGCCTCCGGCAAGGGCGGGGTCGGCAAGTCGACGACGACCTGCAATCTGGCGCTGGCGCTGCAGGCGAACGGCCTGAAGGTCGGAGTGCTCGATGCCGACATCTACGGGCCGTCCATTCCGCGCCTGTTCCGCGTGACCGGCCGCCCGGAACCCGTCTCGGGCCGCATCCTCAAACCGCTCGAAGGCTATGGCATCAAGGTGATGTCGATGGGCTTCCTGGTGGAAGAGGAAACCCCGATGATCTGGCGCGGTCCGATGGTAATTTCGGCCATCACCCAGATGCTGCGCGAGGTCGCCTGGGGCGATCTCGACGTTCTGGTCGTGGACATGCCGCCGGGAACCGGCGACGCGCAGCTGACGATGGCGCAGAATGTGCCGCTCGCCGGCGCGGTGATCGTGTCGACGCCGCAGGACCTCGCGCTGATCGACGCCCGCAAGGGGCTGAACATGTTCCGCCGGGTGGATGTGCCGCTGCTCGGGATCGTGGAGAACATGAGCTATTTCCTGTGTCCCGATTGTGGCGGGCGCCACGACATCTTCGGACATGGCGGCGCCCGCGCGGAAGCCGAAAAGCTCGGCGTTCCCTTCCTCGGCGAGGTGCCGCTCGACATGGCGATCCGCGAGACGTCCGACGCCGGCACGCCCGTGACGGTGACCGACCCGGACGGACCTCACGCCCGCGTTTACAAGGACATCGCCGCAAAGGTCTGGGCCGAGGTCGAACGTCACAAGGAGGGCGGCGAGCGCGCCGCCCCGAAGATCGTCTTCGAGAGCTGAAGCCGGTCCGGGCCAGGGTTGAAAAGGGCGTCGCGCCGATTGCGGCGCCCGTTTTCATGCCCCGCGACAAACAACCCGCCGATCCGAATCGGTCCGCCCGGATACCCGCATCGAACGGCCCGCATCATAGACCAAAGTCTATGCCATTTGACGGCAATAAGTTTCGGGGAAAAATCAGCTTTTTGCGGGCGGGCAAGATTGGCGTCGGGTTTCGTGGTTCGAGCGGGATCGCGGATGGGGTAAAACGCGCAATAAATGCTGCAACGCAGTATCCCTTGGGCGGTCATTTTATGTGATTTCATGTTTTTGGTGTTGTTTTGTGTATCGGTCGGGAAATTTATCCGAACTTTGTCCGATATTGCAGTTGGCGACGCAAAACTGAATTCATTTGCAACAGTTTGGCTCGCCCCGTTATCTTCACCGCCTAGGAGAATGCCTGAATGACGGCAGATAGAGTTTCGCTTGCTGGCAGGGACATGGCCGACAAAGCTCAAGATGACCGCATCGATGCGCGCGACCAGGGTCGCGACGCGGTCGTGTGCCCGGAAGACCGCGACCGGGTCGCGCTCTACGGCCTTTTGGCGAGCGGCCTTCAGGGGCCTGTCGGTCAGGACTGGCTCGATGTCGTCTCCGGTCTGAGCGGCGGCGGAGACGATCTTGCCGACGCGATTGCCGGTCTCGCGTCTGCCGCGGCGCAAGCCGACCCCGAGAGCCTCGGGCGCAATTATCACGATCTCTTCATCGGGGTGGGGCGCGGCGAGCTGGTTCCCTACGGATCCTATTATCTGACCGGGTTCTTGAACGAGAAGCCGCTTGCGCTGCTGCGGCAGGACATGCGCCGGCTCGGGATCGAGCGCGATCCCGACGTCAAGGAACCCGAGGATCACATTGCCGCGCTTTGCCAGATGATGGCGGGCCTGATCGAGGGCGATTTCGGCGACGGGGTGCCGGCAACGTCGTCGCGTTTCTTCAGGGCTCATCTGGCGAGCTGGGCGCCGTATTTCTTCAAGGACCTTGCAGCAACCGGCGCGGGGGCGGTCTATCCGGCGCTCGGCCGGCTGGGGCAGGTGTTCATTGATCTGGAAGAACATGCGGATGCGCTGTTTGAGCAACGGCGCGGCGCGGTATGACCGACGGTCGCGGGTCGCGGACCTGAACGATCGAACGAAAGATGCGGACCCGGGTCCGGTTATGAACCTAGGAGAGTGACATGAGACGGAAAGATACAGCGGTGGAAGCGGATCGGCGCAGTTTCCTGAAGCTCGCGGGTCTGGGTGCGGTTGCCGGGTCGGCGACCCTCGTGGCCGGCGAAGCGGTTGCCGACGAGGCACTTCCCGAGACCGCGGCCGGTTATCGCGAAACCGAGCACGTGAAGACATTCTACAAGTCCGCGCGCTTCTGACGACGGGACATGGACACGCCCGATCCCGCCCGCGAAATCGGACGAGACGGCGATTTTCGCAGACTTCGGATCGACACGGATACGAGGTCCCACGCGCAGGCACATCGCTGAATGCCGGGCGCGATTGAGGGAGAAACGAGATGCTGAGGAAAAAGACGAGCGCAATCGCCCGTCGCACCCGGTTGACATCCGCCGTGGAGGCCATGGGGGCCAGCGCGATGGATCGTCGGACGTTCTTGCGCCGATCCGGGCTTGCGGCTGGGGGCCTTGCGGCGGCCGGAGCGCTGACAGGTGGCATGGTTCGCAAGGCCGAGGCCGCAGGGCCGACGGCTGCTGCAGCCGAGATCAAGAAGACCGTCTGCACGCACTGCTCGGTGGGCTGCACGGTGCTTGCCGAGGTTCAGGACGGTGTGTGGACGGGGCAGGAACCCGGCTTCGACAGTCCGTTCAATCTCGGCGCACATTGCGCCAAGGGCGCGTCGGTGCGTGAGCACGCCCATGGCGAGCGCCGGCTGAAATATCCGACCAAGATGGTCGACGGCAAGTGGGAGCGGATCTCCTGGGATCAGGCGATCGAGGAAGTCGGCGACCAGATGCTGCAGATCCGCGAGGAAAGCGGCCCCGACAGCGTTTACTGGCTGGGCTCTGCCAAGCACAGCAACGAGCAGGCGTATCTGGTGCGCAAGTTCGCGGCCTTCTGGGGCACGAACAACGTCGACCACCAGGCTCGTATCTGTCACTCCACCACGGTCGCAGGTGTTGCAAACACCTGGGGCTACGGTGCGATGACGAACTCCTACAATGACATCCACAACAGCCGCGCGATCTTCATCATTGGCGGGAACCCGGCCGAGGCGCACCCCGTCTCGCTGCTGCATGTTCTCAAGGCCAAGGAAGAAAACGCCGCGCCGCTGATCGTCTGCGATCCGCGCTTCACGCGCACCGCGGCGCATGCCTCCGAGTATGTCCGCTTCCGTCCGGGATCGGACGTTGCGCTCGTGTGGGGCCTTCTCTGGCATATCTTCGAGAACGGCTGGGAAGACCGCGAGTACATTCGCCAGCGCGTCTGGGGCATGGACGAGATCCGCGCCGAGGTTGCCAAGTGGACGCCGGAAGAAACCGAGCGTGTCACGGGCGTGCCGGGGTCGCAGCTCAAGCGCGTCGCGCGCACGCTGGCCAACAACCGTCCGGGCACCGTGATCTGGTGCATGGGCGGAACGCAGCACACCAACGGCAACAACAACACCCGCGCCTACTGCATCCTGCAGCTCGCGCTCGGCAACATGGGCAAGGAAGGCGGCGGGACGAATATCTTCCGCGGCCATGACAACGTCCAGGGTGCGACCGATCTGGGTGTGCTTGCCGACACGCTGCCGGGCTATTACGGCCTTGCGGAAGGCTCGTGGAAGCATTGGGCGCGCGTCTGGGACGTTCCGTTCGAGGACATTGCAGCGCGGTTCGCGACGATGAAGGGCCCCGACGGCAAGGACGTCGCGATGATGCACGAGACCGGTATTCCGGTTTCGCGCTGGATCGACGGCGTTCTTGAGGACAAGGCGAACCTGGAACAGCCGGACAACACCCGCGCGATGGTGTTCTGGGGCCATGCGCCGAACTCGCAGACCCGTCTGCCCGACATGAAGAAGGCGATGGAGAAGCTCGACCTTCTGGTCATCATCGATCCGTTCCCGACCATGTCGGCGGTGATGCATGACCGCAAGGACGGCGTCTATCTGCTGCCGGCGACGACCCAGTTCGAGACCTATGGCTCGGTCACGGCGTCCAACCGGTCGCTTCAGTGGCGCGAGAAGGTCGTCGAGCCGCTGTTCGAGAGCAAGACGGACCACGAGATCACCTACCTTCTGGCCAAGAAGTTCGGTTTCGCGGACGCGATGTTCAAGAACATCGAGGTCAATGGCAACGAGCCGCTGATCGAGGATGTGACGCGCGAGTTCAACCGCGGCATGTGGACCATCGGCTACACCGGCCAGTCGCCGGAGCGGCTCAAGCTGCACATGGAAAACCAGCACACCTTCGACCGCACCACGTTGCGTGCGATCGGCGGCCCGGCCGATGGCGACTTCTACGGTCTGCCGTGGCCGTGCTGGGGCACGGCGGAGATGAACCATCCCGGGTCCGCCGTCCTCTACAACACATCGCTTCCGGTTTCCGAAGGCGGCATGGGCTTCCGCGCCCGCTTCGGCGTGGAAAAGGACGGTGACAACCTGCTCGCCGAATCCTCCTGGCCGACCGGGTCGGAGATCGAGGACGGATATCCCGAGTTCACCATGGCCATGCTTCAGAAGCTCGGCTGGGACGGGGATCTGACCGACGAGGAACGCTCCGCCATCGACGCGGTCGCCGGCGAGAACACGAACTGGAAGACCGACCTTTCGGGCGGCATCCAGCGCGTGGCGATCAAGCACGGCTGCGCTCCTTATGGCAACGCCAAGGCCCGTGCGGTCGTGTGGACCTTCCCGGATCCGGTGCCGGTGCATCGCGAACCGCTCTACACCAACCGCCGCGACCTGCTCGACAAGTATGCGACCTATGAGGACAAGACCTTCTGGCGCGTCCCCACCCGCTACAAGTCGATCCAGGAAAACGACTTCTCCAAGGACTTCCCGATCATTCTCACCTCGGGACGCCTGGTGGAGTACGAGGGCGGCGGCGACGAGACGCGGTCCAATCCGTGGCTGGCCGAACTGCAGCAGGACATGTTCGTCGAGATCAACACGCGTGACGCCAACAATCTCGGCGTTCGCGATGGCCAGATGGTCTGGGTGCACGGTCCGGAAGGCGGCAAGGTGAAGGTCATGGCTCTGGTGACCGAACGTGTCGGCTCCGGCGTTGCCTTCATGCCCTTCCACTTCGGCGGGCACTTCCAGGGTGAAGACCAGAGGCACAAATATCCGAAGGGTGCGGATCCGTACGTCCTGGGCGAGGCCACCAACACGGCCCAGACCTATGGCTACGATTCGGTCACCCAGATGCAGGAAACCAAGGCCACGCTGTGCCGCATCGAGCGCGCGGCGTAAGGGGGATAGATCATGGCACGGATGAAATTCCTCTGTGACGCCGAGCGCTGCATCGAATGCAATGCCTGCGTGACAGCTTGCAAGAACGAGCATGAGGTGCCGTGGGGCATCAATCGTCGCCGTGTGGTGACGATCCAGGACGGCAAGCCGGGCGAACGCTCGATCTCTGTCGCCTGCATGCACTGCTCGGATGCGCCCTGCATGGCGGTCTGCCCGGTCGACTGCTTCTACGAGTCGGCCGAGGGGGTGGTTCTCCACTCCAAGGACCTGTGCATCGGTTGCGGCTACTGCTTTTATGCGTGCCCCTTCGGCGCGCCGCAGTATCCGCAGGCCGGCAACTTCGGGTCGCGCGGCAAGATGGACAAGTGCACCTTCTGCGCCGGCGGTCCGGAAGCCAACAACTCCTCGGCCGAATACGCCAAATACGGGCGCAACCGCCTGGCAGAGGGCAAGCTGCCGCTCTGTGCGGAAATGTGTTCGACCAAGGCGCTGCTCGCAGGTGACGGCGATGTCGTCTCCGCGATCTACCGCGAGCGCGTCGTCGCCCGCGGCTTCGGCAGCGGCGCCTGGGGATGGGGCACGGCCTATGAGCAGAAGGCCGGCAGCCTCTGACGCTGGCCGCCTGAAACGAAACCGGCAAAGGCGGCCATCGGCCGCCTTTGTCGTCTGTGATCCGGACGTCCGTGGCTTGGACGACAGTCCCGGCCAGTGATGGTGGTTCCTCGCGAAAGCACCCTCCCGCGTGACGCCATGCGGGCTGTGCGACCGCCGCGGAGCCCGCCGGGACGTCAAGCACGACACAGCGCAGGGTCTTGTGGCCGGAATTTCAGACCTTTGAGCGTCTGTCCGGTGGCAAAAGGTCTGGAATGCGATAAGACATACGGTGTTCTACGGATAGCGTCGGGTTCGCTCGGTATTCCGAAGGATTGGCCCGCGCCGTGGCGCCGGAGTTCGACCCGGCCGAAGACCCGGGCGGCGGCGGGTTCGGGCAGTGAGAAAGCTCGGTCAGTGGCACCGCACGACGAGGCGTGCGGCCGGCATTGGCGTGAGGGCAAGGAGTTTGGATGTGAGATCGGGAAATCGGACGTTTGCGGTGGTCGCTTTTTCGGTGGTTGCGCTTTCGGCGCTGGCCGGATGTCGCGAAGACGAGCAGAACCGGCCGTTGACCCTTGAAAAAGGTGTCTATCGGGGTGCACCGGACCAGGTACTGAGCGAGGCGGACCGGCGCGCGTTGCGACAGCGCGCGGACCGGCAGCGCTTTTGAGTGCGGTCGCCGCTGATGGCGAGGCAAGACAGTCCTCGTATCGGATGAAGTCCAGTAAGTCCGGCGTCATGTCGGCGGGAGAGTGAACGATGGTCATGATCGCGAATGAATTCCTGAGCCGCCTGGGGGCCCGCGCGCGCGGGGTCATGACCGGGGCCGGCGCGCTTTTGCTGGTTGCCGCGGTCGCCGTGACGCTGTCCGCTCCCGCCGGGGCCCAGCAGGGGACGGCGCCCCCGGTCGAAAGCGAGGTGCCCATCGACGGACGGGTTCCCGGCAACACGCTTGGCGGATCCTCCGATTCGGATTTCTGGCGGGCCGTGCGGCAGGGCGATGCCGGCACCGTCGCTATTCAGGATGAAAAATCCGCGACGCTGATCCAGTCGGAGGGCGAGCTTTGGCGCTCGCTTCGCAATGGGCCCATCGCGCTTTATGCCAGCTGGGCATTGCTGGGGATTGTCGTTGTGCTGTGCCTGTTCTTCGCCATTCGCGGGCGGATCAGGATCGAGCACGGGCGCAGCGACAAGACCATCACCCGCTTTGCCGGGGTGGAGCGCTTCGGCCACTGGCTGCTGGCGTCGTCCTTCGTCATCCTTGCGCTGACGGGCCTCAACGTGATGTACGGCCGCTATGTGTTTTTGCCGGTGATCGGGGCGGATGCGTTCGGCTGGCTCACGATGGTGGGCAAGTACCTGCACAATTATCTCGCCTTCGCCTTCATGGCGGGACTGGCGATGATCTTCATCATGTGGGTCCGTCACAACCTGCCGGATCGCACCGATATCAAGTGGATCTTTCAGGCCGGCGGCCTGTTCTCCAAAAACCTGCATCCGCCGGCGAAGAAGTTCAATGCCGGCCAGAAGATGATTTTCTGGCTGACGATCCTCGGCGGTCTTTCGGTGTCGGTTTCCGGCTGGTCGCTGCTGTTTCCCTATACGACGCATTTCTTCGGCGGCACCTTCGAGGTCGTCAATTCCGTCTTCGGAACGAGCCTGCCCGCCGGCTTGTCGGTGCTGCAGGAGCAACAGCTCGCAACGCTCTGGCATTCGATCATGAGCGTGTTCCTGGTCTGCGTCATCATCGCCCATATCTACATCGGCTCGATCGGCATGGAGGGGGCTTTCGATGCCATGGGATCGGGTGAGGTCGACCTGAACTGGGCCAAGGAGCACCATTCGCTCTGGGTCGAGGAGGTGCTTTCGCGTCAGGGCGGCACGGGCAAGTCCGATGCCGCTGCGACCCCTCAGCCTGCCGGGTAGGCACCGTGCTGCGGCGTCTCGCAGGTCTTGCCATCCTGGTTGCCGCCGCGCTCTGCGGTGCGGCGGCGGCCTCCGGCTGGCCCGAGCGGCTGGCCGGCCATGGCGGCCCGGTGAAATCCGTGACGCTCTCTGCGGACGAGCGGCAGGCCCTGACGGCATCCTTCGACTACTCCGTGATCCTCTGGGACCTGTCCAACGGACAGTCTCATCCCTCGAAGCGCCTGATCGGGCACGATGCTGCGGTGAACGACGCCCGCTTCCTGCCGGGGGACACCACCGCCGTCTCTGTCGGCGACGACGGTGCGGTGCTGCTCTGGGATCTCGCTGACGGGGCGGTGCTGTCGCGTGTCGATACCGGCGACGACAAGATGCTCTCGCTCGCCGTGTCGGCCTCCGGGCGCCATGTGGCGGTGGCCTCATGGGATCGCAGCGCGCATCTCTTCGAGGTTCGCAATGGCGCACTCGTTCCGGCCGGACGATTGACCGGCCATCGCAACAACGTCAACGCGGTGGCCTTCTCCCCCGATGCGGAAACGGTTTTCACCGGATCGTCCGACGGGGTCATCCGCTCGTTCGCCCGCCGTGACGGTGCGCTTCTCAGGGAGGTGCATGTTCACGGCTGGGGCATCAACGTTCTGAAACTCATGGCGGGCGGCAAGGAAATCGCCTTCGGCGCGACCGACGGAACGGTCGCGGTTGTCGACATCGCCAGCGGGGAGATCGCCAAGCAGCTTGCCCGTCACGAGCGTCCGGTTCTGGCGCTGGCGCTTTCCGGCGACGGCGGCCTGCTGGCCAGTGGCGGTGGCGACGGGCAGATCCGCGTCTATGATGCCAGGGCCTGGGAGCTTATCGAACGCTATGAAAACCCCTATGGCCCTGTCTGGGGCATGGCGCTGACGGGTGACAGGGCGGTCGCCTTCTACGCCGGGCTCGACGATCATGTGAACGCGTGGCAGATCGCGCCGCGCAAGCCGTTCGAACCGGTGGAGAGTTCGTTTCCGCGCCGCTTCCAGGTCGCCGACACGGACGACCCGGGCGCGCTGCAATTCGCCCGAAAGTGCTCGGTCTGCCATACGCTGACCCCGGATGACGGCAACCGTGCGGGTCCAACGCTTTACGGCGTGTTCGGTCGCAAGGTCGGCAGCCTGCCGGGGTATCCCTACTCGCAGGCGCTTCTGGAGGCGGACTTCACCTGGACGGAGAAGACGATCTCCGACCTCTTCGATCACGGCCCGGACGTTGTCACGCCGGGGACGAAAATGCCGATCCAGCGCCTCAAGAGCGTCGAGGAGCGCAATGCGCTGGTGCGGTTTCTGAAACAGGCGACGGCGCCGCAAGGGGGGCCGTCGCAAGCCGAGAAGGAAAAGGCAAAATGAAGGCGTTCGTTGCAGCGGTCATTGCGGTCGCGGTGATCGGGGTCGGGTCCTGGGCCGTGCTGACCCGCGGCCTGGATTACTCCGCCGCATCGGTCTACACGACCAGCACGCCGGGGGCCGTGCGCCTGTCGTCCGGCGAGAGGAATTGATCGCGCCGTTGTCCGATTATGCCCGGCGGATGAGGCCGGTCGGTTTCGGCCTGGCGATTGCCATGGGACTGGGCATGTCGGCGGTTGCGGGCGCGCGGGCGGCCGACGGTCTCGATGCGCCTGTCCGCCCAGCCGCCGCGCTTGAGAGCCTTTCCGCCGCGCGCGGCCAGGTCGTCGCCCTCTTGCCGGATTGGCCGGACGGGGCGGTCAATCCGGACGAGCCGGAGGGATCCGCCGTTCGCCTCGCGCCCGATGGGCTCTTGTTGACGGCCGATCATGTGCTCGGGCGGGCGACGAGCGCGAGGTTGCGCCTTGAGGACGGGAGGGTCGTCGCGGCAAAAATCCTGTTTCGCGATCCCGAGACCGATCTGGCCGTTTTGAGCGCGTCGCTTGCCGGTTCGGTGTCGGGTGAGGGGCTCACCCTCGCCACGCGCGATCCCGAACCCGGCACGCGCGTCTGCGCCATCGGAAATGCCTTCGGTCTCGGTGTTTCGGTCAGTTGCGGCGTGATCTCGGCGCAGGGACGCGGCGGCATCGGCTTCAACGCCATCGAGGACTTCCTGCAAACCGACGCGGCGGTCAATCCGGGCACCAGCGGCGGTGCCCTTGTCGATGGGCGCGGACGGCTGGTCGGTCTGTTGTCCGCGATCTACACGAAGTCCGGGGACGGCGACATCGGGGTCAATTTTGCGGTCTCCGCCTCGCTGGCCCAACGGGTGGTGGCTGCCGCGCGGGCCGAGCGGTCCGCGCGCAGGTCGCTTGGCGCACGTCTGCGTGCTACCCCTCTTGGTCCGGAGCGTCCGGGCCTGGCAATCGTGGATGTGGTGGCCAACGGGCCGGCTGCGCGTGCGGGGCTGCGTGCGGGGGATGTGCTCCTTGCGATCGACGGCTGGCCCGTGCGCACGGTTGCCGCGCTGCGCGGGCGGATGGAGCGTGCGGATGCGCGGGGCCGGCTGACCCTTCGCCGCGACGGAAGGGAACTGCATGTCGAGCTTGTTCTGGTCGACTGATCAGCAACTTGCAGCAAAAAGCGGAATCGGAATGACAACGGGTTGAATCATTTTGCGAAGCCAGACGGCTTCGCTCTTGGCCCGCCACACAAGGAAACGACCAGATGGACAACGAAACCTTCAACATGTCCTTGCGCAAGTTCCTGAAGCAGGTCGGCGTGACCTCGCAGCAGGCGCTGGAAGCGCATGTCCGCGATTCCGGCCTGACCAGCGGGACCTTGCCCGCGCGCGTGGTCCTGACGATCGACGGCCAAACGTTCGAACATGTCGTGACCGGCGAGATCGAACTGGGCGACGGCTGAGCGGGTCCGGTTGATTCAGAAGGTGAATGCCTCCCGTCAATTCATTGACGGGACTCTCGTTCCGGCGTCTGCCGGGAAGGGCATTCCACCATTGCGCGAACCACGTGATTCAATCTGTGAAGGAGAGGGGCCGTGTTGACGCCCGACCCGACGTTTCCGCCCCTTTTGACGGGCCATGCCGTGCCCGCCAGCGAGGATGTCTTCCAAACCGCGTGCGACGGTGCGAGCGCGGGGCGTTTATCCGCCGGAGACCTCATCTGGTCCAGGCGCACGGATGTGGTGTCGCTCGCGGTGGTGCTCGAACCGGACGTGTCCCCGGAGCGGGGCGTTGAGATGCTCTTCCTGGCGATGGTGGCCGCAAATGACGCGCTTGGCGCCATCACGCCGCCGGAGACGGCGCTGACCTTCCTCTGGCCCGATGTGTTCAAGGTCAATGGCGCGAAAGTCGGAACCGTGCGTCTGGCAATGAGCGACCAGCTCGATGGCGAGGGCGCGCCGCTCTGGCTGACGGTTGCACTCGACTTCCGGCTGGCGCCGCTCGACGGCCCGCTGGAGCCTGGCGAAACGCCGGATCGCACCAGTCTGATCGACGAGGGCGCCGTCGATCTCGACCGGACACAGGTGATAGAATCCCTGTCGCGTCACCTTCTGACGTGGATTCACTCCTGGGGTGTCGACGGCTTCGCGCCGGTTCTGGAAAACTGGCTGTTTCGTGCGGAAGGCTATCGTGGTCCGCACGCCGTTGAAACACCAGGCGGCACGGTCGCGGGCACCTTCCTCGGGCTCGACGAGGCGGGCAACCTTCTGCTCAAGCGCGACGCGTCGGCCGGTGGTGACTCTGTATCGCTGAAGCTGTACGAGCACCTGTCTTCCCACTCTCTCGAGGCCTCGGAGGCCTGATCATGTCGAAACTTCTAAAAGCCATTCGTCTCGATGCATCGGACGCCCATGTGTTTCCCGTCGCCGCGGAGCCGGGCGACTGGGTGATTCCGGGCACCTTTGCCTTTCGCGCCTACACGCCGGAAGGTCTGGAAGGCAAGGTCCGCCAGGCCTTCGTGTCCGGTTTCCTGTCGCTTGAAACCTTTGGCTGGTCCACGCTGGCAACGCCTGCGGAGATTTCCGGGGAAGAGCAAGAACGGCTGGTGGACCGGCTGGCCCAGCACTTCGTCGACGAACACGGCGCACCCTCTGTCGACGCCGCGCGCGGGGTCGCCGAAGCCGAGATCGCCGATGCGATGGAGCTTGCCGAGGAACTGGACCTCAATGCGCTGCTGGCCATCCAGCGCGAAATCGACGACGAGGGCGCGATCCACGAGCGGTTCCATCTGGTGACGCCGCCGGAAGATGCACCGCATGCGCGGATCTGGGACGTGAGCGGAGACGCCTGATGCCAAGCTTCTGGAAATCCTCCGGCATGCATCTGGTGGAGCGCGAGAAAAACGGCTGGCTCACGGTCACGCCGGATATCCTGCGCGCCTATTTCACCCGGCCGGAAATTCACCCGGTGGAGGACTCCTGTCCGGCCGAGCATCGCCTGTTCGAGGCGCTGATGAACGATCCCTTCCGTGCCGTCGGGGCGGAGGAGATTGACGCAATCGCCGATGCGGATGCAGCCGACAACTACCGCATCATTCTCGCCTTCCGCGATCATCTGGCCCGTCACGGCACCATCGAGGCGTCCTACGCCGCGCTGTTCGGGGAAGGGGCGACGGTCACCATCCCGCCGGTGTTCATCGACCAGATGGTGCATCTGATCACCCACAACATCCTGCGCAAGGTGGCGGACCCGCTGCGTCTGCGCGCCGGCGAACTGCTGTTTCGCGAACAGTCGGTGACCACGACCGACGGCCAGCTCATGCTGGCCGATGCGGAGATCGTCGAGACCTATTCGAAGACCGGCGGATTTGGCGGGCTGGGGGCCTTGCTGGCGGAAGCCGGGACGCCGACACGCGACATTGCGCTCGATGTGCTGGGCGAGGAAAACAAGGACATCTATTGGGAGCGCTCCGACCGCTTCGACACGGCGATCGATTTCCGCTTCACGGAACCGGCGCTCGATGCCTTCGCGCGCGTGCTGGAGAGCTGGATCGGCCACTTCCATGGCGTCGGCGTGCGGATCCAGCCGCAGCAATCGATCCGCGACGAGCGCTGGTCGTGGCATATCGGCCTGGATTCCGAGGCGACCCGTCTGTTGAACGCGCTTTACGAGGGCACTCCGGTGGAGGAGAGCGACATGGCACGCATTGCCGCGCTGTTCCGGCTCGACTTTGACAACCGGAGCGATAGTATCGAGACGATGCGCGGCAAGCCCGTCTGGCTCGGACTGGCTGTGGGAAGCGACGGCATCATCCGTATGAAGCCGCAGAACCTGTTGACCAATCTTCCCGTGCGCCGCCGCAACTGATTTCCTTCCGCTCCATTCGGACGCGGCGCAACCAGCAAGGCTTGACATGACCTCCCCCGACAACGGGCGCGCCGTCGCCATCATGATGCTCGCCATGATGGGCTTCATCTTCAACGACAGTTTCGTCAAGCTCGTGTCGGAGAACCTCCCGCTCGGGCAGATCATGTTCCTGCGCGGCGTCTTCGCGCTCGCGTTCCTTCTGGTGATCTGCGTCGCAAACGGTTCGATCCGGCGGTTTCCGCTGCTCTTGAACAAATGGGTCGGCGTGCGCGTCTTCGCGGAGGTCGTCGCGACCATGTTCTACCTGACCGCCCTGTTTCACCTGCCGATCGCCAATGCGACCGCGATCCTTCAGGCGTTGCCGCTGCTGGTGACGGCGGGCGCGGCGCTCTTTCTCGGCGCGCCCGTCGGCTGGCGACGCTGGACGGCGATTGTCGTCGGGTTTTGCGGGGTGTTGCTCATCGTCCGTCCCGGCATGGCGGGCTTCGACGCCTGGGCGCTCGTCGCGCTGGCCGGCGTGATGTTCATGGTTCTGCGCGATCTCTCGACCAATGTCCTGCCGGCGCATATCCCCACTCTCGGCGTTTCCTTTGCCACCTTGTGCGGCGTATCGGCGATGGGGCTTGCGCTGTCCACGGCCGAGACATGGCCGATGCCGACGGCAAAGGAACTGATCTTCCTGGCAACTGCGGCCGGTTTCATTCTCGTCGGCTTCACATGTCTTATCAGCGCGATGCGGATGGGCGACATCTCGATGGTCGCGCCGTTTCGCTATTCCATCATCATGTGGGCGATCCTGATCGGTTATGTGGTCTGGGGCGATATTCCCGATCTTCCCACCCTTGCCGGCATCGCCATTCTGGTGGCAACCGGTCTGTACAGTCTGATGCGCGAGCGCAAACGCCTGCGCACGGCCGGGCCGGCCGCGAAGACAGGCTTACGCGGCAGCTGACGTTTCGGTGATGTCCCGGCGCGCCCGGTCCCGGGAGGTCGCGGCCGCGGGTCGGCGGAAAGTTGTCGGCAGCCCGACGAGGTGAAACCTCGGCCGGATCGGCAATCTCAGGGAAAACGGGGTGACCAGCCGGCCGATGCGAATGTCGCCGGCCGCGAGAGTTTGCCGCGCGAGCACCGCGCCCGCACCGGCCGCCGCCGCATCGAGCGCATGTTCGGCGTGGTTGAAGCGAAGGCTGCGGGCTGGAGCGACGGGCGCAGCTCCGGCCTCGGCAAGCCGGTGGCTCCAGCCTGCAACATCCGGCAGGTGGCGATGCTGTCATCGTGCAGCAGCGAGACCCCGGCAGGAGATTCCGGTGAGGGCAAGCGCGCGGCGGGTTCCGGCGTGCAGGCCCGTCCGTTCCCTGTTTTGACGTGCATTCCGTAACGTAATGCCCGATCCGGGCGTTTGATTTCCGTCCCGGAAATTCAAAAAGAGGTGATAGGAACTTCCCCTGTGCGCCGGCCTTTGTTCTTGCCAATGTCGACGAACAGACCGTACTTAACCGTATGACAAACAGCCTATCGACGGCTCTGCCGCAACGCCGCCCCTCGCTCCCTCTGCTTGTTGCCGTATCCTCCGTCAGCCCGCTCGCACTCAACATCTATCTCCCCTCGCTCCCGGTTCTCGTCGATGTTTTCGGCACCACGGCGGCGATGGTCCAGCTGTCGCTGTCGCTTTATCTTGCGGCGATTGCAATTGCCCAGATCGGCATCGGGCCGCTGTCCGACCGCTACGGACGGCGTCCGGTGCTGTTGTGGGGGCTTGGCGTTTTTCTTCTCGGCAGCGTGACCTGCGCGGCAGCGACCGACATCGAGGTGATGCTGGTAGGGCGCATGCTGCAAGCGTCGGGGGGATGCGCCGGCATCGTGCTTGGACGCGCCATCGTGCGCGATCTCTTCGACCGCCGGCAGTCCGCCAGCATGATCGGCTATGTCACCATGGGCATGGCGGTCGCGCCGATGATCGGGCCCGCCATCGGCGGCGTTCTCGACGAGACCTTCGGCTGGCGCTCGAGCTCCTATCTGATGATCGCCCTGGGCGCACTGGTGCTCGCATGGGCCTGGGCGGAATTGCACGAGACCCACCACACCCGCGCCTCCGGCGGGGGGATGCGCGGTCTGGTGCGCAGCTACGCGGCCCTGTCGCGCTCGAGACTTTTCTGGGCCTATACGCTGACCTCGGCCTTCACGTCGGCGGTCTTCTTCTCGTTCCTTGGCGGCGCGCCCTTTCTGGCCGCCCGCCTGTTCGACATGTCACCGTCGGCCTACGGGCTCTACTTCATCATGGTCGCGGCCGGCTACATGGTCGGGAACGGCCTCACGGGGCGGTTTTCGGAAAAGCTCGGGATATCGCGCATGATTCTCGGCGGAAACTGCGTTCTGGTGTGTGCCGTTTCGGCCATTGCCGCGTTCTTCGCGCTTGGCTTCGTGCATCCGCTTGCGCTGTTCGGCCCGATGTTCATTGTCGGGATCGGCAACGGCATGTCGCTTCCCAACGCCATTGCGGGATCGGTCAGCGTACGCCCGGATCTGGCCGGCGCGGCGTCTGGCCTGACCGGCAGTCTGCAGATCGGCGCGGGCGCTATTGCCTCCGCGCTTGCCGGCTGGCTGCTGTCGGGTGTCTTGTGGCCGGGCACTGTCTGGTCGCTCATTCTGGTGATGGCGCTTGCCTGCGCGGGGGCGGTAACCTTCGGAACGATCGCGCGTCGGCTGGAGCGTGGCGGCGAGGAAACCCGGACCGGGTAGGGAGACGCTGCGCGCCGCGGACATTTTGCCGCATCGCCGGCCTTGCGGCGCGGCCTGCCCAGTTTTCGCCCATGGCAGCTGGTATGAGCCAGTGTCGTATTTGGAAAGGGATGTCATGACAAGACGGGTCGGGATCACGCGCCGCGCCGCGCTGCTTGGCGCCACGGGCGCCGCAATGGGGAGCATGCTTCCCCGACTTGTCGACCGGGCAAGCGCTGCGACCCATGAGCCGCGCATGCTCATTGCCCGCAAGGGCCGCGCGGCGCTTTGGGAAAACGAAGGGCCGCTGGCCGATATCTGGGGCTACGAAGGGCGGGTTCCCGGTCCTTTGCTCAGGATGAAACAGGGCGAAACCCTCGACGTCCGCTTCAAGAACGAGCTGGAGCAGCCGTCGACGATCCACTGGCACGGCATCCGCATCGAGAATGCCTATGACGGTGTCGCGGGCCTGACCCAGCCGGCGGTGGAACCGGGCGCGACATTCGACTACCGCGTCAAGGCGCCGGACGCCGGCACCTATTGGTATCATCCGCATAACCGGTCCTGGGAACAGCTCGCGCGCGGGCTCTATGGCGTCCTGGTTGTCGAGGAACCCGGACCCAAGGCCTATGATCGCGACGTCGTGCTCGCCTTCGACGACTGGCGTCTGGACGAGGCGCGGCAGATCGATGTCGCAAGCCTCGGTGCCATGCACGACTGGGCGCACGCGGGGCGTCTCGGCAATGTGCTGACGGTCAACGGACAGCCTTATCCGCGCTTTCCGGCGCGCCCGGGCGAGCGGTTGCGCCTGCGCGTGGTCAACACCGCCAATGCCCGTGTCCTGACCATCCGCTTTACCGGTCTTGCGCCGCATCTGATCGCGCTCGACGGACAGCCGGTCGCACCGGAGCTGCTTGCGGATGAGACGTTGCTGATCGCGCCGGCCCAGCGTGCCGATGTGATTGTCGATCTGCCCGCCGAGGCGAGAACCTTCACCGTCGAGGAAGCGTCGGGTCAGCCCTTCGCGGCGTGCGAATTCGTCCTCGACGGCGATCCCGTGACACGCGCGACGCCGCTCCCGCAGGACATCGCGCTTCCCGCCAATCCACTGCCGATGACCCTCGATATGGACGCGGCCCTGACACAGGACCTCCTGATGGAGGGTGGCGCGATGGGACGCATGAGCGGCGCCATGCTGAAGGGCGCGCAACGCGGCATGCGCGAGCTTGTCGACCAGGGCAAGGTCTGGTCCTTCAACGGGATCGCCGGCACGCATGGCGATCCGGCGATGTTCAAGGTCGCGCGCGGCCGGACGGTGCGCATGCCGATCGTCAACGACACGCGATGGCCCCACGCGATGCATGTTCATGGCCACCATTTCAAGGTGCTGTCGCGAAACGGAACGCCGGTACAGCGCGAGGAATGGCGCGACACCGTGCTGACCGATCCTGGCGAGCGCGTCGAGATCGCCTTCGTGGCCGACAATCCGGGAAAATGGATGGTTCATTGTCATATGCTGGAACATCAGGTCGCGGGCATGATGTCATGGTTCGAGGTCGCCTGACCGCCCGCGCGCACCACGGAAAACAAAACCAATCAAGGGAACGACACCGATGAGCAATCGCCAGGAACGCCGCGCGGCACGGGCGCAAGGGGACCTCGACACCGCCGGTTTCCTGCAGGTCGCGGCTCGCTTCATCGAGGTGGCCAACCGGGAAAACCGAAAGATCCCGGCGACCGACCTGCATCTCGCCTTCCTGTGGGCGGCCTCGCGCTACAATGCCCATGTCGCCAAGGCGGTGCTCGAGGTCGACGACCATGAGGCCTTCGTGACCCATATGGTCAAGCAATACACCGAGATGCTGCGCCAGAACCTCGCCGACCCGGAGCTCGATCCGCCGGCAGGGTCCGCCTAAGTCGGCTGCACGCAACCAAAAGCGCCGCCGGACGACCCCGGCGGCGCTTTTGGTTCGGCGAGCGGGCGTTCAGTCGTCCTTGAGAAAGTCATCGGCCGAAAGCGGCCCTTTCTCCAGCGCAAGATAGTCGTCCGTGGTGGCGATCCTCGGCCGGGACCCGCCGCGCAGCGGTGTATCCGGCATTTCCCATTGCGCCGAGATGCGGCAGTCGTCGCACATCTCGATCAGCCGGGTCTGGTCTTCGCGCTGGAACATCCAGTGCTTGCCCGAGAGCTTGTCCCGGATGCGCGCAATCGAGGACTTCGTCCCGAAAGCCTTGCCGCAAGACACGCAGGTCGCCGGCTCTTCCTCATGCAACACCACCGGGCGAATGGCCTCCGGCGCCGAATTGTAGCGCGGTTCCAGCGTGATCACGTTTTCCGGGCAGGTCGTCGCGCATAAACCGCATTGCACGCAGGCGGCTTCCGTCAGGCTGACCTGCGGTTTGTCCGGGTTGTCGGCCAGTGCATTTGCCGGGCAGGCGGAAACGCACGCCAGACACAGCGTGCAGCCATCCGCATCGATGGAGATGCGCCCGTAAGGAGCCGTCTCCGGCAAGCCGATGACCGTCGCCGGCTCCGGCGCCGACTTGAGGAGCCGTGAAATGGCGCTGCGCGCCACATCGCGCTTGCCGCCGACCGGATCGAAGAGTGCGGGGGCGGCCGGGAGCGGACCGGAGGGAACGGTGAAACATCCCGTCAGCTTGTCCGGGTCGGCTTCAAGGGCAAGCGTAAACACGGTGTCGCCATGGTAGCCCATTCCCTCAAGAAGGGCCGTGGAAAGCGCGATCTCGCGTGAAAGGGCAAGTGTTTCGTCGGCCTGGGATGGCGGGCAGAGGAAGACCATGCGCTTTGCGCCCGCGAGCACCGCGGCGAGCATCGCGTCATGACCGAAGACCGTGACGGCATGCACGGCGATCGGCAGGACGTTCCCCGGCAGTCCGTCGGAAAACCGCGCCATCGCGTTGATCAGGTCGAGCCCGTGACCTTCGTCATGGACCAGGACGATGGGGTCTTTCCCCCCGGCATCGCAATAGGTGCCGACAAGGGTTTGCAGGCGGCGGATCAGCGTGTCGCGCATCGGATAGCGATAGGCGACCGCGCCGGTCGGGCAATGTGCCGCACAGGAGCCGCAGCCGCCGCAAATGCCGGGATCGACCTCGATCCGGTCGCCGTTGCCGGTGATCGCGCCGGCGGGACAGGCGTCCAGGCATTTTGTGCAGCCGGTCTTGCCGGATCGCCCATGGGCGCAGATCGACGCGTCATACTCCACGTAGACCGGCTTTTCGAAAGTGCCGACCATGTCGGAGATGTCGAAGAGCGCACGTGCCACCGCAGCCGGATCCTTCGGATCGACACGCATGTAGCCGTCGCGTTTGTTGGGCGCGGTGACCAGCGGTGTCTCGCCGGAGAGGTCGAGAATGAGGCTGCAAGCCGATTTCGCGCCGTCGCGCGGCATCGCGAATTGCGCGGCGCCGCGCGAGGACGGCAGGATCTGCGCGTATGCATCCACCGTCACCGAGAAGGCGCCAAGAGACCCGGTGACCGTGCGGATGCGCCCCGCATGCACCGGAACCTCGAGGATGGTGGGCAGAACGAGGTCGGAGGCGTCGCTGAGCAGCAAGGAGACGGACAGCCGACCCTCAAGCGCGCGTGCGGCGTCGAGCGCCTGCTGGCCCTTGCCGTAGATCAGGCAGACGCCGTCGGAATCGATCGAGCGCAGGGAGGCCGGCTCTCCGGTGACCCCGGCTTCCGCGAGAAGGGCCGAGATCTTCGGGTGCGGATCGGTCCCGCGTGCGCACCATCCGGCCCGCTCGCGAATGTTGACGTAGTCGAGCTGCTGGGTCGCGCCCTTTTCTTCCGCCACTTCGTCGAAAAGCGGAGCTTCCTGCGTACAGCCTATGACGAGCCGTTCACCACTGGCGAGCGCCTTTTCGAAGGCGGCGAGCTGCGAACGGCACAACTGCGTGTGGATGGGGGTCTCCGCATCGATGCCCTCGATCCGTGCGGGATCGAGGCGCATGGTCTTCTCGCAATCGCACAGGAGAACCCTTGGCTGGGTCGCGGTCATGAATTCCTCCGTCGCGGAAACGCCGGGCCGCCCGGCGGCGCGTTCCCTCAGCTTGTCGTTTTGCCGCGAAGATAGCGCAGATGATCCGGATTTTCCTAACCGAGATTGCCTTTCGCGAAAATCGGCAAGCCGGCGAGAGGACGCAGCGTTTGCGGCGCGCGACAGACATTGTCTTTCCGCGTTCCAGGCCCCAAAATCACCGGGTGTCCGCAAGGCGGGCAAAGCCGGCACCGAGCGTGCCGGACAACGGATCTGGGAGTTTTGCGTGGAACGGGAAGTGTCAGCCATGCTCGGGGTCGTGCTGGAGCGTCGTCCGGCAACATCGCGATGGGTCGATTGGGTCTGGGCCGTCCCCGAGGTCATCGCAGATGCGCCGCCGACCGATGGATGGCGCGAGATCGCGCGCGACGGCGAGACGAGGCGCTATCTGTCGGCGCCCCACGCGCTGACCCTGCATCACAAGATGGTCGAGGCCTACGACAGCAACATCGAGACCGGCGAACCTTGCGTGTGGGCGCTGCTCGAAGCGACCGACGGCTCTCGCGAACCGGGTTGGCGCGTGTTCGCAGTGACAGCCGATCCCTACGAAGCGCAAGGGTTTCTGGAGCGCCCGGACAGTCTGGTCGAGCGGGTTGCGATGCCGCCGGCCACCGTTGCCTGGATGGCGCGCTTCCTCGCCGCGATTCCCGAGGCGCCGGCCTTCAAGAAGCGTCGCCGCACGAAAGCCGTGGAGGAGCGGCAGATTTTCGGCAAGGCTCCCATCTTCAATTCCGACGGGGGACCGGAGGAGGGGGGCGCATGAGTGCCGACCGAAACGACACGCGCAATGACGGGGAGACCGGATTTCTGAGCCGCTGGTCCCAGCGCAAGCGCGCCGTTCAGCGCGAGCGCGAGGAAGGGGCAGAGGCGCAGGCCGGCACCGATCCGCAGCGAGAGGAAGAGGCCGCGGAGGCGAAAGCCGAGACCGCCCGCATCGAAGAGGCCAACCAGGCAGCGGCAGAGGCCGTCGACCTGGAGACGCTCGAATTCGAGTCCGACTATTCCGTCTTCTTGAAAGACGGTGTTTCAAAGCAGCTGAAGAATGCGGCGCTGCGCAAGTTGTGGCGCTCGAACCCGGTTCTTGCATGTGTCGACGGGCTGAATGACTACGATCAGGATTTCCGCACGGTCGAACCGCTTGTCGGAGCGCTGAAGTCTTCCTGGCAGGTCGGCAATGGCTACGGCTGGATGGAGGAGCGCGACAAGGCCGAGACGGCTGCAAAGGCGGTGGCCGACGCGGATGCGCCGGCGCTGGACGCGGAAGCCGCGGTCGCGCCTTCGGATGACGCAAATGTCGGGCAAGCGGAAGGCGAAGCGGGGCCGGAGCCGCAGGCGGAGACATTGGCCGACGCCGGCGCATCGCAGCCGTTGCAGGGCGAGGCGATCCCGGATGCGAACCTCGCGGAAGAGAGCGGCAGGCCCCTGGCCGGGCCGGTCCGGGAGGGCGCGGCGGACAGGCAGCCGGATCAGCCGCCACGACCGGCGCGCAAGCGGATGCGCTTCAGCTGAGAGCCCTTTGACGCTGCCGCCGGCCGCATCCCCCCGGCGTGTGCAGGGCAGGGGCGGACGGCGCGCTACCGCTGCGGGGGGAACTGCGCCCGGCAGTAGCTGACCGCGCGCGCCTTGAAAGCGTCATGCTGCGTGTCGTCGATCACACGATCCTTGCGCATCTGGTCCACCGCGCCGATGCGCTCCGTGAGGCAGGCGGCGAGTTGCGGATTTTGGGCAAGGGCTTCGGCATCGTCCGGGGCGAGGTGTTCGAACGGGGTGAGGGCAACACCGGCAAAGCCAACGCGGCCGATCCACACGATGGCCAGAACGGCTGCACCGGCCACGGCCAGAGCTGACAGGCGCGCGACGGGTCGGTCGAGCAGTGGGCTTTCGGGCCCGCTCCTGTTTTTTGCCATGGCCTCAGCCGCCGGTGACACTCATGTGCCGGGTCACCGCAGGCTGACGGGTCTGCCGGTCGATCACGAAGTCATGCCCCTTCGGCTTGCGTCCGATGGCCTCGTCGATGGCGTCGTTCAGCAGCTCGTCGCTTTCCGAGGCACGCAGCGCCGCGCGCAGGTCCGCGCTGTCGTCCTGCCCGAGGCACATGTAGAGCATGCCCGTGCAGGTGACCCGCACCCGGTTGCAGCTTTCGCAGAAATTGTGGGTCATCGGCGTGATGAAGCCGACGCGGCCTCCGGTTTCCGCAACACTGACGTAGCGGGCCGGGCCGCCGGTCTTGTAGGGAATGTCGTCCAGCGTGAAGGCTTCCGCCATGCGCGCGCGCACCGTGGAGAGCGGCAGGTACTGGTCGGTGCGGTCCTCGTTGATCTCGCCGAGGGGCATCGTCTCGATCAGTGTGAGATCGTAGCCCTGCTCGTGGCACCATTGCATCATCTGCAGGATTTCATGCTCGTTGACGCCCTTGAGCGCCACCATATTGATCTTCACCTTCAGCCCGGCGGCGGTTGCGGCGCGCAATCCGTCCATCACCTTGCCGAGATCGCCCCAGCGGGTGATTGCCTTGAACTTCGCGGTGTCCAGCGTGTCGATCGAGACATTGATGCGGCGCACGCCGCAGTCGTAGAGCTCCTGGGCAAAGCGCGACAGCTGCGAGCCGTTGGTGGTGATGGTCAGCTCTTCCAGCGCGCCGCTGTCCAGATGGCGCGACAGGCTGCGGATCAGGCTCATGATGTTCTTGCGCACCAGCGGCTCTCCGCCGGTCAGACGCAGCTTGCGCACGCCTTTCTCGATGAAGGCGGAGCACAGCCGGTCGAGTTCCTCCAGGCTCAGAACCTCGCGCTTGGGCAGAAACGTCATGTCTTCCGCCATGCAATAGACACAGCGAAAGTCGCAGCGGTCGGTCACCGACACGCGCAAATAGCTGACTTCTCGTCCGAAGGGGTCGATCATCGGCTGGGACATTTCCGTTTCCTCAACTGGGTGAAGGCGCGCCTGCGTGCTGCGGCCAAATCCCGATATGCGGCCCGCCGCAACAGGTGCGACTTTGTGTTCTTCAGGGCAAGGTAGCGGAATGGCGCCTCGCGTCAATTGCCGCGAGCGGCGAATTCGCCCTTCTCATGAGCTGCGGAGGCGATGATGAGCGAGTGCAGCGCGACGGGCTTGCCGCGGGCCGTCGACACGTTATGGTCCGCAGCGTGTTTGCAGCCCCGACAGGGGCGGTTTTGATGGAGAGGATCTTTCCCGTGACTGACAGCAAGCCCTGGCCGACAGAGATCCGTCTCGCCAAGGACAAGACGCAACTGACCGTTGCCTTCGACACGGGCGAAAGCCACACGTTCGATGCCGAGTACCTGCGGGTGTGTTCGCCCTCCGCCGAGGTGCAGGGCCATTCGCCCGCGCAGAAGCAGACGGTTCCGGGCAAGCGCGGCGTCGGCATCATGAAGATCGAGCCCGTGGGCAATTATGCGGTGCGCATCCATTTCGACGACCTGCACAACACCGGGATCTTCTCGTGGGACTATTTCCTGAAGCTCGGGGCCAACCGCGAGGAGATGTGGGGCGGGTATCTGAAGGACCTGGAGGCGAAGGGGCTTTCCCGGGACCCGAAACGCTGATCGCGCGGCCGGAGCCGCGCTTGCGCGTCGACAAAGCGGCGGAATCAGGCCAATAATCGGGGTCTGGACCCATCGGAGATCTGTGTCGTGCGCCAAGGTCATGAACGTCGTTCTCGCGAAGGAGGTCTCCTGACCCGTCGCGCCCTTGTGATCGGCCTGCCGTTTCTGCTTGCCGCATGCCAGTCGAGGGGCCGCTCCATCGAGGCCGCCGGCCTGACCCCGCGCGCCGATGGCACGCCGGATTACGCGCTTGCCTATGCCGCGCGCACCGACGGCGGCTTTCGCATTCCGGCCGTCCCCTGGCAGGAGTTCGACCCGAAATACCTGCGGCAGTCGGTGCGATACGTGACCCGAGAAGAGCCCGGAACGGTCATCGTCGATCCGGCGAACAAGTTCCTGTATCTGGTCGAGCCGGGCGGACGGGCGTTGCGCTACGGCATCGGCGTGGGACGCGCGGGCTTTGCCTGGTCGGGCGATGCGACCATTCGCTTCAAGCGTGCGTGGCCGAAGTGGTTTCCGCCCGACGAGATGATCGCGCGCGACCCGAAGCTCGAGAAATACCGCAACGGTCAGGATGGCGGCCCCCGCAATCCCATCGGCGCGCGCGGGCTGTATCTCTGGCAGGGCAATGTCGACACGCTCTACCGCATTCACGGCACGAACCAGCCGCGCAGCATAGGCACGAATGCGTCCTCCGGCTGTATCCGCATGTGGCAGCAGGATGTGATCGACCTGCATTCGCGGGTCAAGGTCGGTGCCAAGGTTGTCGTGCTCGGCTGAGGCGGCCCCGCCACCGCCCTGTTGCTCAGGGGTCTTTCAGGCTTTGCGCATAGGCGACGATCGCTTCGACGTCGTCGATCTTCAGCACCATTTCCTCGATCGTCGCGGGCTGGTCGGGCGGACGCTTTGCGTCTCCGTCGAAGCGGATATGCGCGGGATGCGGCCGGCGCGCGTGGAATGTCTCGAACCGGTCCCGCCAGTCGTCGAGCGCCTTGACCATGATCATGAAGGACGGCGTGGAGGAAATCCCGCTCATCCGGTCGTCCGGCGAAACCACATGGCAGCGCGCGCAATGAAGCTTCGACAGCGCCTCGCCCCGGTTTGCAAGTGCCGGATCCGCCCGAGCCTGGAGCGGCAGCAGCACCGCCGTTGCGAAGAGGAGCAGGACGGCGTGCAGGCGCGCCGCGGCTTCGGGAAACCGGCTTCCCGAAGCGCCGCGCCGCAGGTGAGGGCGTCTTTCGTCCTGTTTCATTCCGACCTCCGCCGAAACATCGCGTCCCTTTTGCAAGGTACCGCGTTTTTTCCGCAGACGGGAGTCGCAAGGCCTCGGGGGCCGGACGGAGCTTCGGTTCCGGACAACGAAAAAGGGCCGGCGCTGTGCCGGCCCGTTCTCAAGATGTCTTGTGGCGCAGTGCGGGAGACCCGTCAGCGCTTGACGACGACCTTCGCCCCGATGTTGATCTTGTCATAGAGGTGCTTGACGTCGTCGTTGGCCATGCGGATGCAGCCGGACGAGACCGCGGTGCCGATGGTCCAGGGCTCGTTGGAGCCGTGGATGCGGTAGAGCGTGTTGCCGAGATACAGGGCGCGCGCGCCCAGCGGGTTGTTCGGTCCTCCCGGCATATGGGCGGGAAGGATGCGGCCCTTGCGGCGTTCGCGGGCACGCATCTGCGGCGGCGGCGTCCAGCCCGGCCACTCGGCCTTGCGGCTGATGCGCTGGGTGCCGGCCCACTGGAACCCCTCGCGGCCGACGCCGATGCCGTATTTCATGGCGCGACCGTTCCCCAGCACATGGTAGAGGCGGCGTTCGCTGGTGTCGATGATGACGGTGCCGGGCTTGTACGGCCCGTCATATCGCACGCGCTTGCGCGGGATCGGCGACTTCCCGCTCGGCACACCATGCGCAGTGTAGTCGATCCACTGTTTGGTCGCCGGGTCGAAGTAACGCGCGGCGAGGGTCGGTGTGGCGATGACCGCCGCAGCCACGGTTATTGCTAGCAAACGAAATAAACGCATTTCAAGATCCCCATCCGGTGGTCAAGCAAACCATCCTTCCAACGGCCGGCGGCCTGTTGACAGTATTCGGTATTGTCCCTTGCAAAGCGGTTAATGCAAAGGGGCGTGGAGGCACAACTGTAGCCAGATTTTGGTATGGAGCCGTGACCGGGATCACAACCTTGTGAGGATGCCTCCCGGTGCGAACCGCTCAACCGAGATTGAGTTCCTTGAAGAAGTCGTTGCCCTTGTCGTCGATCACGATGAAGGCGGGGAAGTCCTCGACTTCGATTCGCCAGATCGCTTCCATGCCGAGTTCCTCGAACTCGACGACCTCGACCTTCTTGATGCAGTCCTGGGCAAGACGCGCGGCCGGTCCGCCGATGGACCCCAGGTAAAACCCGCCATGCGCCTGGCAGGCCCGGCGCACCTGGGCGGAGCGGTTGCCCTTCGCGAGCATCACCATCGATCCGCCGGCGGCCTGGAACTGGTCGACATAGGCATCCATCCGCCCCGCTGTTGTCGGGCCGAACGATCCGGACGCATAACCTTCCGGCGTTTTGGCGGGGCCTGCGTAGTAGATCGGGTGGTTCTTGAAATAGTCGGGAAGCGGCTCGCCGGCCTCAAGCCGCGCGCGCAGCTTGGCATGGGCCAGATCCCGCGCGACGATCACGGGGCCGGTGAGCGACAGCCGTGTCTTCGTCGGATGGCGCGACAGTTCCTCGAGGATCTCCGGCATCGGCCGGGTGAGGTCGACCTTCACCACGTGGTCGGACAGGGTCTCGTCGGTCACTTCCGGCAGATACTTGACCGGCTCGCGCTCAAGCTCCTCCAGGAAGATCCCGTCCTTGGTGATCTTGCCGAGCGCCTGGCGGTCGGCGGAGCAGGAGACGCCGATGCCGATCGGCAACGAGGCGCCGTGCCGCGGCAGGCGGATCACCCGCACATCGTGGCAGAAGTATTTGCCGCCGAACTGCGCACCGACGCCGGTGTCCTGCGTCAGCTTGTGGATCTGCGCTTCCATCTCGTGATCGCGGAAGGCGTGGCCGAGCTCCGAGCCGGCATCGGGAAGTCCGTCCAGGTAGCGGGCGGAGGCGAGCTTCACGGTTTTCAGCGTCATTTCCGCGGAGGTGCCGCCGATGACGATGGCCAGATGATAGGGCGGGCAGGCGGCGGTGCCGAGCGTCAGGATCTTTTCCTTGATGAAGTCGATCAGTCGTTCCGGGGTCAGCAGCGAGGGTGTGCCCTGATAGAGAAACGTCTTGTTGGCCGAGCCGCCGCCCTTCGCCATGAACAGGAACTTGTAGGCGTCCTCGCCCTCGCTGTAGAGCTCGACCTGGGCCGGCATGTTGTTGGAGGTGTTCTTCTCCTCGAACATGGAAATCGGTGCGAGCTGCGAATAGCGCAGGTTCTTTTTGAAGTAGGCGTCGCGCGCGCCTTCCGCCAGTTTCGCCTCGTCGCTGCCGTCGGTCCAGACCCGGCGCCCCTTCTTGCCCATGACGATGGCGGTGCCGGTGTCCTGGCACATCGGCAAAACGCCATGCGCGGAGATGTTTGCGTTCTTCAGCAGGTCGAAGGCGACGAATTTGTCGTTTTCCGTCGCTTCCGGGTCATCCAGGATTTTGCGCAGCTGCGCCAGATGCCCGGGCCGCAGGAAATGGTTGATGTCGGCGAAGGCCGCCTCGGCCAGAAGCCGCATGCCCTCCGGTTCGACCACCAGAACATCCTCGCCGTTGAACCGGTCCACGCGCACGTGATCGCCGGAAAGCTTGCGATAGGGCGTTGCGTCTTCCTGAAGCGGAAAGAGGGACGCATGGCGATAGGCGGGGGTTTCTTGTTCGGACATCACGGATCTCGACCTGCATCAGGGGGAAAAGGATGCCGCCTTTTACGCTATTCGGCCAGCCCGCGCCAAGGGATACGCCGGATAGATTTGGGATGGCCGCGCGCCCCTGAAGTCAGCGCGTTGCCGTGATGTCGATGTTCACGGTCACGGGGTCGGCAACGGCCGGCGGCGACACGTCCGTCCCCACGCCAAAGACCAGACGGGCGAGCGACACGCTTGCCTGCGCGTGCGCCGAATCCCCGTCGATGGCGAGGGTGAAGGGGAGGGTGAACGGTTCGCTCTTGCCCTTGATGGTCAAGGTGCCGCGCGCTTCATAGGCGTTGTCACCGGTCGAGACGATGTCGCTGGAGGTGAATGTCGCCTCGGGAAAGCTGGAGGCGGCGAACCAGGCGGCGCCGGGCAGGGTCTGGTCGACCTGCGACTGGCCGGTTTGCGCGGAACCCGGCCGGACGGTCGCGGAAATCGTCGCCGCGTCGAGCGCGTCCAGGTCGAGCGTGATGTCTGCGCTCCAATCCTGAAAGCGCCCCTCGAGCGGCGCGCCGTTTTGCTGCGCGACAAAGTTCACGGAACTGGCATCCTTGTCCACGGACCAGGTCGTCGCGGATGCGGGGGGGACGGCAACCGTCAGCAGCGCGGTCGCGGCGGCGAGCCGTTTGAGCGTCGAAAAGCGGGACATGACGTCTCCTGTTGTGGGTGGGCCGTTTGCGCCTGAGCGCAACCTTCAGCCTCGCCGGGCCGGTTTGGCGCGGGCGGGCCCCGTCGAAACGATTCGTTTCAGGATTGTGTCGCGGTTGAGGAAGTGATGCTTGAGCGCCGCCGCGACATGGGCCGCGACGAGGCCAAGCAGCACAAACCCGAGAAGCTCGTGCACCTCTTTCAGGAATTCCTCCGCCTGCGCCTTGGTTCCCAACACCTCAGGTACGGGCAGATGCGGAACCGGGATCACGTCGAAGAGCACGGTCGGAATGCCCCAGGGCGATGCGGAAACCATCAGCCAGCCCGAGATCGGAAGGGCGAACAGAACGGCGTAAAGTCCGGCGTGGCTCAGATGCGCGACGATGCGTTGATAGGCGGGCATGTCGGCGGGAAGCGCCGGCGATGGATTGACAAGGCGCCACAGGAGGCGGAGCGCGGCCAGCGCAAGCACGACGAAGCCGAAGGACTTGTGCCACTGGTAGATGGCAAAAGTGTCCGGGGCCGTCGGGTCGAGGCCGGTCATGTATTTTCCGACCGCGAACAGGCCGATCATCAGCGCGGCCATGATCCAGTGAAAGGCAATGGCGGCGCTGCCATAGCCTGTGGACGTATTGCGTATCTGCATCATGGTCTCCATGGGCCGGGTCCCGGTCCGGACACGCGGTCGGGGTCGCGCCGCGTGTCCGGTGAGGCGGGCCTACTTGGCCTGAAGCGCTTCCGCGCTGAAGGAGATCGTCACTTCGTCTCCGACATAAGGCACAAACATGTCCATTCCATAGTCGGTGCGCTTCACCACGGTCGTGGCGTCGAGGCCGACGGCCGGCGTCTTTTCCATCGGATGTTCGCCCTGGGCGTTCACCGTCACCTCGAAGGTCGTCGGCTTGGTGATGCCCTTGATCGTGAGATCGCCGGTCACCGCGAGCGTGTTGTCGCCGGTCTTCTCGACGCTGGTGGAGGTGAAGGTCGCGGTCGGATGCGCGGCAACCCCGAAGAAGTCGGCGCTCTTGAGGTGCTTGTCGCGCTCCGCCCAGAAGGTGTCGAGGCTGGTGACGTCGACGGTCATGTTGATGCTGGAATTGGCTGGCGTGTCGAGATCGATCTGCAAGTCACCGTCCCAGTCGCCGAAGCGCCCGTCGGTCGTGGAATAGCCGAGGTGATCGTAGGAAAATGCGAGATTGGCGTGCGACTTGTCGAACTCGTAGGCGACCGGCTCGGCCACGAGCGGTGTGGCGAACAACAGCGCCGCCACGGTGGCAGCGGTACGGAACTTGATCATGAGAACCCTCTTGAAGGTCGTGTCTTGGCGGAAACCGCAATCGCGGTGGCGTCGTCAACAGATCGTCCGTGCGTAAGGGATCATCAAGCACGTGATGTTGAATTCACTGTCCAATCAGCGTGAACAGTCGCGCTGAAATTCTCGGCAATGTATGACAAGGGTATGACAGACCGGTCCTGGCGGTGCAATTCGGATGGGCGATGCAATCGGCTTGAATGGTCGGCAGGACTGTGTCGAAATGGCAAGACGACGCGTCAGAAGCGCCATGGCAGAGAGGCGGCAATGATCGATCTGTACACGTGGACCACCCCGAACGGGCGCAAGGTCTCCATCATGCTGGAGGAGTGCGAGCTTCCCTACACGGTGTTTCCCGTGGACATTCTGAACAGCGAGCAGTACCGGCCGAATTTTCTTCATATCTCGCCCAACGGCAAGATCCCGGCGATCGTCGACCGGGAGGCCGGTGTCAGCCTGATGGAATCCGGCGCGATCCTGCTGTATCTGGCCGACAAGGCCGGACGTTTCCTGCCGGGCGAGGGGCCTGAAAGGCTTCGGGTGATCGAATGGTTGATGTGGCAAATGGGCGGCTTTGGCCCGATGCTCGGCCAGGCGCATCATTTTCTGCATTTCAATCCCGGCAAGGCAGCCTATGCGGAAGATCGTTATGCCAGGGAAGCCCGCCGCCTCTACGGCGTGCTCGACAAGCAACTGAGCGAGCATGAGTTCGTCGCCGGCGATTATTCGATTGCCGACATTGCCATCTGGCCGTGGGCGAGCCGCTTCGAATGGCAGGGCGTGGACCTCAACGCCTTTGCGAATGTGCGGCGATGGTATCTGGATGTCGCCGACCGCCCCGCGGTCAGGCGCGGTTATGACGTTCCCGCGGTCGGCGCGGAGATCCCGACGCCCGACTGACGCCCCCGTGCAGCCGCGCGAATACGGATTGCGTTTCGCATCCGCGCGGCATTGGTTCGGGGTTTTCCCTTTGGGCGACCGATGCGCCGGTCCCGCTCAGACCGGGATGGTGAGACCGCGCTCGAAGGCCGGCCGCTCCAGGCAGCTCTTCATCCAGCGCTGGACATTGGCCGACCTGTCGAGGCCGGAAATCTCGCCGGCTTCGTAGAAGCCGCCAAGTGTCCGAAGCCAGGGCACGATCGCGATATCGGCAACGGTGTACTCATCGTCCATGATGTAGGCACGGCCCTCCAGATGCCTTTCGAGAACGCCAAGCAACCGTTTGGTCTCGTTGAGATAGCGCTCGCGCGGGTAGGGGTCTTCGACCTTGTCGGCCGCGAACTTGTGGAAATGGCCGAACTGCCCGAACATCGGTCCGATGCCGCCCATCTGGAACATCAGCCATTGCAGGCACGCATAGCGGCGACGCGGATCCGCCGGCAGGAGGCGCCCGGTCTTTTCCGCCAGATAGATCAGAATCGCGCCGCTTTCGAACAGACCGAGCGGCGTGCCGTCCGGGCCGTCGGGATCGATGATCGCGGGGATCTTGTTGTTGGGATTGAGCGACAGAAATTCCGGCGTCGTCTGGTCGTCGCTGTCGAACGACACGCGATGGGCCTCATAGGGGAGGCCGAGCTCCTCCAGCGCGACCGAGACCTTGATGCCGTTCGGTGTGGGGAGGGAATAGAGCTGGATGCGGTCGGGCATGGTCGCCGGCCAGCGGGCAGTGATCGGAAAGGTGCTCAGGTCCGGCATGAGGATCTCCTGTCTTGAGTGCGGACGTCTGCCTCTGGTTAGGCGAACGGGCGGGTGGTGTCTTCCGAAACATTTTTGAACGCGACGCGGCCGCGCGGGCGCGACGAACGGACAGATGCGTGCGGCGCCGATTTGTGATTGTCTCGTCTGGTTGAGCGAGCGTGCACCCCGCGTGGCGGACCCGGCAAAGGAGCGTCTCCGACAATGCCTTCAGCATCCCCCGGTCAAAGGCTGCGTGCAGGCGTGTTGATCGTTGGCGTCTTGGCGTTATGCGCGAGTGCGGTATTCGTGGTGGTCGACCACATGCGCGCCGACTACGTCAACGAGGCGATCCAGGTACTCGAAGCGCAAGCCGACCTCGTCGAGCGTCACGGTCTCTATCACAGCGTCGTGCGTTCGCAGGGCGAAAGCATGCCCTCAAGGCCGGGACGGGCGGGGTCCGACCGGGACGCTCAGAGCGCCGACATCGACATGAGCCTCTCGATTGTGCCGCCCAATGGCGCGCTTGATCCCTCGGATCCGATCGATTTCGCCTTCGATGCGCGAATTGCGCTGTTTGACGAAAGTCGGTCGATGCATGCGCAAAGCATGACGCGCGAAGACGGCATCGACCTGCTTGTGGCTCTTCCGCTGGTCCACGATCGACAATGCCTTGCCTGTCATTCCCCTGACGGGATGGCGGCAAATCAGCCACCCGGAATGGACTGGCAGCAGGACAGTGCCGGCGCGATGCTCATCGCCAGCGCGCGGATCGACGCGCACACCCTGCGCGCTGAGGACACGATCGAATTGTCTGCTGTGGCGACCGCGCTTTCGAGCCTGTTCCTGCTGGGCATCCTGTTGAACCGGCAGCGGCAGAAGAACCAGATGGCGCGCTTCATGGCCGCGGCCGCCCAGGCGGAAGTGCGGCGACTGGAGGATCTGGCGGCGGCCCGGACTCAGGCGCGCGAGCGCGACGCCCGGCTTGCCGCTGTGATCGAGAGCATCGGAGAAGGGGTTTTGATCTATGACACCGCCGGATGGATCGAAAGCGCGAACCCCGCTGCGGTCCGGATGTTCGGCAAGGACGGTCGCTCTCTTGTCGGCCGCTCCGTGGTGTCGCTTTTCGGTTCTTCTGTTGCCGATGGCCCGGTTGCGTCCCACCTGTTTCCCTCGCCGCCCCGACTGGAGACGCCGAACCCGACCGTCGAGTTCGACGGGCTTGCGCTGGACGGGGACAGCATCCCAGTGGAGGTGGCGGTCAACAGCGTACAAACGGACGACGCGAGGCTCTATGTTGCCGTGGTGCGCGATATCGCCCGGCGCAAGGAAACGGAACGACAATTGCGGGAAGCGCAGGACCGCTTGCGCGGTGCCATCGAGGCGCTCCCCGATGCCTTCGTGCTCTACGATGCCGATGACCGTCTCGTTGTCTGCAACCAGCGTTACCGCGATCTCTACGCGCTGAGTGCGGATGTGATCACGCACGGCCTTCGTTTCGAGGAGATGCTGCGCCACGGCGTGGCGCTCGGTCAGTATGCCGACGCGCTGGACGATCCCGAGGGCTGGATCGCGGACCGCCTGCGCCTGCATCGCTCCCCGCCGGCGCGTCCGATCGAGCAACATCTGGGTGACGGGCGCTGGCTGCGTGTGTTCGAGCGGCGGATGCCGGATGGCCAGACGGTCGGGTTTCGCATCGACATTACCGAACTCAAGCGTCGCGAGGAGGCGCTGCGGCAAAGCGAAGGCCAGTTGCGCGCGGTGGTCGGCGGTGCGCTCGACGCAATCATCGTCATCAATGCAGAGGATCATATCCTGGAGTTCAACCCGGCTGCCGAACGGATGTTCGGCTATGTCCGCAGCGATATCGTCGGGGTTGCAGCGGGTGGTTTGCTCGTGCCGGAACGCCATCGCGCGGCCTATGACGAACAAATCCGCACGATCCTCGAGACGCCCCCATCCGAGACCGAGGGAAAAAGGGTCCAGGCCCGGGCCCTGACGCGCGACGGCGATGAACTCCTGATGGAGGTCGGCTTCAACTCGGTGCAAGGAGAAAACGGTCCGGTGATCATCGCGTTCATGCGCGACATCACCGAGGAGCGCAGCAAGACGCTTGCGCTCGAGGAGGCGCGCTTGCAGGCGGAAGAGGCGGACCGGGCAAAATCCGATTTCCTCGCAATGATGAGCCACGAGATCCGCACACCGCTCAATGCCGTGCTCGGCCTTCTCGATTTGCTTCTTCACACCCCATTGCAGCCGGACCAGAAGAACCACATCGAAACGGCGCGGGATGCGGCACTCGCCCTGCTTCAGATCCTCAACGACATCCTCGACTTTTCCCGCCTGGAAGCGCGCCGGCTCGCGTTTTTCGATGCACCATTCGATCCCGGGACGCTGGTGGAGGCCGTACGCGCGCTGTTCGCGGCCAGGGCCGCGGAAAAAGGGCTGTTTCTCGATGTGACGATTGGCCCGGACGTTCCCGAGGCGCTTGTCGGCGATGCCGGACGGATCCGGCAGGTGCTGATAAACCTGGTCGCGAATGCGGTGAAATTCACGCAGCACGGCAGCGTGAGCGTAACATTCCGTCTGCGCCACGCAATCGTCGGCGGAGCGGCGACCCGGGTTCCGATCCTGATCGAGGTTGAAGACACGGGCGTCGGGATTGACAAGAAAGACCCGAAAAAGGTGTTCTCGCGCTTCGTGACCAGCCGTGAAGGGTCCGGGACGCGCAGCGAAGGCGTGGGGCTGGGATTGGCGATCAGTCTCGAGCTCGTGGAGGGAATGGGCGGAACCCTCTCTCTGGAGCCGCGTGAGGGGGGCGGAAGCCGTTTCCTCGTAGGCCTCGATCTTGCACGCGCGGACCGCTCGCAAGTCGACGATGGCGAAACCGAACAAAGGGCACCCGACTTTCGCGTGCTGCACGGCGCGATGATCCTGCTTGCCGAAGACAATGCGACAAACCGGATGATGGCCGGCAGCCTTCTGGATCGCTGGGGATGTCGTTACCGTACGGCGGAAACCGGCGAGGAGGTTCTTTCGCAACTGGCGAGGGACGACTTCGACGCGGTCTTGATGGATGTGTCCATGCCGGAGATGGATGGCATCGAGGCAACGCGGCGCATTCGGGCCGGCGCGGTTGCGCAGGCGGACATACCCATCGTGGCGCTGACCGCGCATGCGCTTGTGGAAGAACGCGACAAGGCGCTGGGAGCCGGCATGAACGCCTTTGTCACGAAGCCGGTGGACGGGGCCGAGTTGCGCCGGACGCTGGCGGAGGTTTTGGGAGGCGGCGCGGCGGGCCGCGAGCGCTGGGTTGCCGCGCTCTCCCCAAACGGCGATGCGGCGCCCGATGCCCTGATCGACGAGGCCAAGCTCAGGCAGCTTGACCAGGATCTGCCGGAAGACATGCGCGACAGCATCTATGCAAGATGCGCGATTGACCTCCGGGGCCAGGCGAACCGTCTCGAAACGACCGGGGACGCCGCGACGACGGCTGCGGCAAGTCACGTGATCGGATCGCTCGCCGCGACCTTCGGGGCGAACGGCGTTGCCGCGAACGCTGTTTCCCTGGAACGTGCCGCGGCTGGAAATCCGGCTGGTCAGGACTTCCGCTCCAGCGTAGAGGTTCTCGTCCGCGAAGCCCGCGCGCTGGCCGATGTCCTTGACGAGCGGCGGCAAGCCGCCGGGTCGGACGGGTGACCGGCGGAGCCGTTTTGTCCGGATTGGCGTGTTTTTTCGAATTGGGTCTTGGACTTGTCAAGATTGCGTGATCGACTTGAGACTTTGGTGCCGTTGTCCCCGGGAGTAAGAGAAATGTTGAAACGTCGCATGCATGCAGGACGCGAATCCCGGCTTGTCCGGTCGCTCGCCGTTCTGGTGGTGGCGGGGACCGCATTCCTGGGCGGCTCGGTCGATGCGTCCGCAACGGATCGCCGCATCGTCACGGTGGACGAGGCGGATTACTTCGGCGCCGATTACCGGACGCTCAAGGAGGTCGACCTGGACGCCTGCAAGGCGGCCTGCGTCGACGACCTTCAGTGCAAGGCTTTCACCTTCAACACCTCGGCCGGCTGGTGTTTCCTGAAATCCGGCGTTGGCAGTCTTCAATCCTTCTCCGGGGCGGTTGCGGGGCGTGTCGTTGTGGTTCAGGCGCGTGATGAGGACCTCACGCAGGAACGTGCAAGCGAACTGTCCTTCTTGCCCCGCACGCTGCTGGACACCGCCGCAAGTTTCGCCCGACAGTTGCCCCGGGTGTACCGGGCAGGCGAGGGCGATGTGTCCGTGCAGGCCCGCGCGGCCCGGGAAGCCCTGTCGCGGGGCGCGGCGGAAGAGGCCCAGGCGGAGTTCGCACGCGCCCTGGTGCTTGCCCCCGAACGCCATGATCTGTGGATCGGGCTGTCGGACAGCCTTTTGCAACAGGAGCCGGACGACTGGCAGCAGCGCAACCAGGTGCGCGAAGACGGCACCTCGGCCACCATCAATGCCTATCTCGCTTCGGTGGACCCGCTCGGGCAGGCGGCCGCCCTCGAACGACTTGGCAGTTCGCTGATCAAGCGGCAGCTCTACAAGCCGGCGATCAAGGCGTGGCGGGCGGCGCTTGCCCTTGAGGACCAACCCGGATTGCGCAAACGCTACGAGGATCTGGTCGCGGAACACGGCTTTCGCATTCTCGATCATCAGGTCGATGCCGATTCCGCAGCGCCGCGTATCTGCGTGGTCTTTTCCGACAAGCTTCAGCGCAGCGCCGACATGGAGCCTTTCGTGCGCGTGACCGGGGCCGGCCCGTTCTCGGTCGAGAGCGACGAAGCGCAGATCTGCATCGACGGCGTGCGTCACGGCGAACGCTATTCCGTGCTGGTGCGCCAGGGCGTTCCCGCAGCCGATGGCGAGACGCTGGAAAAGTCCGCGTCGATCAATGCCTATGTGCGCGATCGCAGTCCCTCCGTACGCTTCCTCGGGCGTGCCTATGTGCTGCCGGCCGGCGAGGGGGCGACCATCCCCATCGTGTCGGTGAACACATCGACGGTCGAGGCCGAGATATACCGGATCGGCGAGCGTGGGCTTGCGTCGGCCCTGCGTGACAAACGGGTGCTGTCGCAGCTCGATCCGCGTCGCGCCGAGGAATTGCGGGATGAATACGGCGAACAGGTCTGGAAAGGCGAGATCGAGACGCGCGATCCGCTCAACGAGGATGTAACGACCGCAATCCCGGTCGCCGATCTCGGACTTGAGATGGCGCCCGGTATCTATGCGATGGTGGCGCGTGCCGCCGACGACAAGACCAACGAATGGGGCCCGAGGGCCACGCAGTGGTTCCTCGTGTCGGACATCGGCATTACCGCCTATTCCGGTGCGGACGGGGTCACGGCGGTCGTGCGCGCGCTGTCCGACGCAACTGCGGTGTCGGGCGCTTCCGTGCGTCTCGTCGCGGTCAACAACGACGTTCTCGGCGAGGTTGAAAGCGATGCCGACGGCTTTGCGCGCTTCGCCCCCGGCCTGTCACGCGGTACGGGAGGTCTGGCGCCGGCGCTTGTCAGCGTCGAGACGCCGGACGGCGATTACGCCTTTCTCGATGTGACGTCTCCCGCCTTCGACCTGAGCGACCGCGGCGTTTCGGGCCGTGCCGCGCCCGGCCCGGTGGATGTCTTCGCCTGGCTCGATCGCGGTGTCTACCGGCCCGGCGAAACGGTGCATGCCGGAGCGATGGCACGTGACCGGACGGCGAATGCCCGGCCGGACCTTCCCCTGACCTTCATCTACGACCGCCCCGATGGGGTGGAACACGCCCGCGTCGTCGTGGCGGATGCCGGCGACGGCGGCCGGGCGCATGCGCTCGACCTCCCGGCCGGCGCACAGCAGGGCAGCTGGAGCCTTCGAATTCATGCCGACCCGAAGGAGTCCCCCTTGGCGCAAACCTCGTTCCTGGTCGAGGATTTCCAGCCGGAACGGGTGGATTTCACGCCGCGAACGGACGCCGAGGCCTTCGATCCGCAGGATCCTCCGAGCGTTTCCATCGAGGCCCGCTTTCTTTACGGCGCTCCGGCCTCCGGTCAGCGGCTTGAAGGCGAGGTGATCCTCACGCCGACCCGTGAGATGCCCGGTCGTGCGGGGTATACCTTCGGGCTCGCGGACGAACAGATCTACCCCGATCGCGCCAGCCTTCCCGACGGCCTGGAGACGGACGGCGAAGGGCGGGTGCAATTCGTGCCCGCGCTTCCCGACCTGCAGGCAACGACTGCCGGATACCGCGCCCGCATCGTGACGCGGCTGGTGGAGGCCGGCGGGCGGTTCGTCGAGCGGAACCTGGAACTGCCGGTGTTGGCCGACGGTCCGCGCATTGGCGTCAAACCGGCCTTCGACGGCGGCGTGGAGGAAGGCGGTCCGGCCGAATTCGATATCCTGACCGTCGCCGCCTCCGGCGAGCGCATGGCGGCTGAGGGCGTGAGCTGGAGCCTGTCGAAACTCGACACCCGCTATCAGTGGTATCGCTCCGACAGCCGCTGGTCCTACGAGCCGGTGACCACATCGCGGCGGGTTGAGAGCGGCACGCTGGATATCGACGCAGATGCGCCGGCGCGTCTGTCCGTTCCGGTCGACTGGGGGCGCTACCGGCTGGAGGTTTCCGGGCCGGACATGGCGACCAGTGTGGAATTCAACGCCGGATGGTACGTGTCGTCGGCCTCGTCCCAGACACCCGATGTACTTGAGGTCGGCCTCGACAAGGACGCCTACCGGGTCGGCGAGACGGCCACCTTGCGCATGACGCCGAGGGCCGATGGCATCGCGCTTGTCTCCGTCATGTCGGACCGGCTTCTCGAGAGCCGTGCGATCCCGGTTACGGCCGGCGAGAGCGCGGTGACATTCGAGGTTACGGACGACTGGGGCAGCGGGGCCTATGTCACGGCCACGCTGTTGCAGCCGATGGATCTGAAGGAAAACCGCATGCCCTCGCGCGCGCTGGGGCTGCAATGGCTGACGGTCGACCCGGGCGCCCGCCGGCATCGGGTGACGCTTGAGGCGCCGGAGCGAATTCGGCCGCGGTCGACCCTCGACGTCTCGGTGCAGGTGTCCGGCCAGAACGACGGACAGCCTGCCTATCTGACGATTGCCGCCGTCGATGTGGGGATCCTCAACCTTACCCGCTTCGAAGCGCCCGAACCGTCGAAATGGTACTTCGGCCAGCGCCGTCTGGGGGTCGACATCCGCGACTTCTACGGCCAGCTGATCGACCGGACGGCGGGCGAGCGCGGCCGCGTGCGTTCCGGCGGCGACGGCATGGGACTGAACCTTGCCGCTCCGCCGCCGCAGGAAGCGCCGGTCGCGTTGTTCTCCGGAGTGGTGGAAACCGATGGCGATGGGCGCGCAAGCGTGTCCTTCGACGTTCCCGACTTCAACGGTACGCTCAAGCTGATGGCGGTCGCATGGAGCGCGGGCGGCGTCGGCGAAGCGACACGCGACGTCACCGTGCGCGATCCGCTGGTCATGACCGCGACGCTGCCGCGTTTTCTCGCGCCAGGCGATGAATCGCGCCTGCTTGTCGAGATCGATAATGTCGAGGGCGCGGCGGGAGACTATGAGGTCACCGCGGATATCACCGGACCGGTTGCGACGGATCTCGGCGCGAACCGCCGGAAGTTGCGTCTGGACGCTGGTGAACGCAGCAGCCTTCGGGTGCCCATCCGTGCCGGCGATCAGCCCGGAGACGCAACGCTGGTGCTTCGCCTCAGCGGTCCCGACGGTCCGGTCGGCGAGAAGACGCTGTCGCTCGGTGTGCGGGACACGACGCCCCCGGTCACGCGCCGCTCCTATGTGACGCTTGCACCCGGCGGCAGCCTCTCGCTCGATGCCGGCACCTTCGCCGGTCTTCAGCCGCGCACGACGCGGGTGAGCGTCGCCGACGGCGGACTCGCGCGCATCAATGTGCCGGGCCTGCTGGCCGCGCTTGACCGCTATCCCTACGGCTGCACCGAACAGACCGCGTCGCGGGCGCTTCCGTTGCTCTATGTCAACGAAATGGCGATCGCTGCCGGTCTCGACGCCGATGCGGATGTGCGCGAACGCGTCCAGACGGCGATCACCCGTGTGCTGGGCAACCAGGGGGCGAACGGCTCCTTCGGTCTGTGGAACAGCTATGGCGGCAACGACACCTGGCTGGACGCCTATGTGACCGATTTCCTGCTGCGGGCGCGAGAGCGCAATCACGATGTGCCCGAGCGGTCGCTGGAAACCGCCCTCGACAATCTCGAAAACAGGGTTGCCTATGCCTCCGACTTCCAGGACGGAGGCGAAGGGGTCGCCTATGCGCTTTATGTGCTGGCGCGGGCGAGCCGCGCCTCGCTCGGCGACCTTCGCTACTATGCCGATGTGAAGCTGGATGCCTTCGGCTCCTCGCTTGCCAAGGCGCAGATCGGTGCGGCGCTCGCGCTTTATGGCGAGACAACCCGGGCGCGTCTTGCCTTTGACGCGGCCATGGGCGTGATGCAACAGGCGGATTCCATCCGCTACCGCGACGACTATGGAACGACGCTGCGCGATGCGGCGGGCGTTCTTGCCTATGCGACCCGTGCCAGCCTCGAGGGGATCGACACACAGGCGCTTGCACGCCAGGTCGGTGACCGCCAGGACGCGGCCACGGCGCTTTCCACCCAGGACATGGCCTGGCTGCTGCTTGCCGGCCATGAGCTCAGGGAAACAGCGGCGCAAACGCCCTTCGCCCTGAACGGCAATGCGGTCAGCGGCGCGCTGGCGAGCCGCTTCGACGGTGCCGATCTGCTCGCCGATCCGGTGTCGGTCGTGAACCGGGGCGATGCACCGCAGGATGTCGTTGTCACGGTGAGCGGCAAGCCGGTGACCCCGGAAGCCGCCGGAAGCTCCGGCTACACGATCACCCGCGACTATTTCGACCTCGACGGAAACCCGGTCGATCCCGCCGCGGTCGCCGTGAACACGCGCATGGCGGTGGTCCTCACCGTCACCCGCGAGCGGCCGGGCCGCGGACGGGTGATGGTGGTCGACCGCCTGCCGGCGGGCCTGACCATCGACAATCCCCGACTGGTGCGCTCAGGCGATGTCGGCGCGCTCGACTGGTTCGACAGCGTCGACACGGCCGAACACGTGGAATTCCGCGACGACCGCTTCGTCGTTGCGGTGGACGAGACGCGGCTGAACGGCGACAGCTACACCTTCGCCTATCTTGCCCGCGCCTCGGTGCCGGGCCGCTTCGCGCTGCCGCCGGCAACGGTGGAGGACATGTACCGGCCGGACATGAACGGACGCACGGGGGCCGGGCGGTTCGAGGTGCTGGGTCCCAGGCAGTAGCGGTCAACGATGAAACCGCAAACGCAGCGCCGGCGCCCGACGGGCGGACGAGGCTTTCGCCGGCTGGCAAGATGGGCCGCCGCAGGGGCGGCGGCCGTGCTGGTCGGCGGGGTGGCGCTTGCCGTCTTGCTGGTCGCCCAGGTTGCCTCCGTTCCGCCGGTGCGGACCATGGCTCCGGTTGCCGTCTCGAAAGCGGTGCTGGCGCGCGACGGTGCCTTGCTGCGGGCCTTCCAGACGCCGGATGACCGCTGGCGGCTTCCCGTTTCGCTGGACGATGTGGACCCGCTCTACATCCGCATGTTGCTGGCCTATGAGGACCGGCGGTTTCATGCGCATGCCGGGGTCGATCCGCGCGCGGTTCTTCGCGCCGGCGCGCAGTCGCTTGCGGCCGGCCGGATCGTGTCGGGGGCCTCGACGCTGACGATGCAGACCGCGCGTCTGACGATGGAGCGCTCGACGCGTGGCCTCGCATCGAAATGGCGGCAGATCGTTCTGGCGCTGGCGCTGGAGCGCGACCTCACCAAGGACGAAATCCTTGGCCTTTATCTGCTGCGCGCGCCTTTCGGCGGCAACATCGAAGGGGTTCGGGCCGCGACGCTCGCCTGGTTCGGCAAGGAGCCGTCGCGGTTGACCCCGGCGGAGGCCGCGCTGCTGGTGGCGCTGCCGCAAGCGCCGGAACTGCGCCGCCCCGACCGGTTTCCAGAAGCCGCGCGCGAGGCGCGCGCCCGCGTCCTCGCGGTGATGGAAGCGCGCGCCGTGTTGAGCGCCGACCAGGTCGCTGCCGCGTCGCGCGAGCCGGTGCCGACGCTGCGCCGGGAGGTTCCACGCCTTGCCGCGCACGCGGCACGCGATGCCATTTCCGCGCGGGACGCCGGCCCCGAGGTCCGGTTGACCATCGACGCGGACCTGCAGGCGCGAATGGAGCAGCTTGCAAAGGCCCGCGCACGGCGTCTGGGGCCGCATGTTTCCGTGGCCGTGATCGTCGCCGATCACCGGAGCGGCGAGGTTCTCGCCCATGTCGGATCGCCCGACCTTCTCGACGAGCCCCGGCGCGGGCATGTCGACATGACACGGGCCATCCGGTCGCCCGGTTCGACGCTCAAGCCGCTTATCTACGGACTGGCCTTCGAGCAGGGGATCGCCCACCCCGACAGCCTGATCGACGACCGGCCGGCCACGCTCGGCGGCTACAGTCCGACCAATTTCGACCTCTCGTTCCAGGGAACGGTCCGGGTACGCGACGCGCTCCAGGCCTCGCTGAACGTTCCGGCCGTGGCGTTATTGGATGCGGTCGGGGTTTCCCGTTTCGTCGCCCGATTGCGCCGCGCCGGCGCCAACCCGAGGTTTTCGGGCGATGTGGCGCCGGGCCTTGCCGTGGCGCTCGGCGGGTTCGGCCTGACCCTTTCGGACCTCGTCTCGCTCTATGCGGGGTTCGCCAACGCCGGCGCGCCGGTGGCGCTGCGGATCGCGCAAGGGGCGGGCGTGCCGCCCGTCGTCGGCGCGGCGGACACCCGGCGTGTCCTGTCGCGGACCGCCGCCTGGCGGATCGGCGAGATCCTGTCCGAGGTGCCCCCGCCGGCAAGCGCCCGGGGCGAGGGCGTCGCCTACAAGACCGGCACATCCTACGGCTACCGCGATGCCTGGGCGGTTGGATACGACGGCCGGCATGTCGTCGGCGTGTGGACGGGCCGTGCCGACGGCACGCCGGTGCCGGGCATGACGGGCTTCGACACCGCGGCGCCCGTCCTGTTCGAGGCCTTTCAGCGCATCGCCGCAAAGCGTATCCGGCTTGCGCCGCCGCCGCTCGCCGAACTGGCGGGTCGCGATCCCGTGCCGGCTCCGTTGCGCCATGCCCGCACCCGCGCCCGGCGTGGCGCAGAGAATGGCGCATCCGCCGCGCCCGAGATCTTCTATCCCCCGGATGGCGCCGTCATCGAACTGGGGCTTGGCGACGCCGCGATGACCCGTGCCGCGATGCCGCTGGTGGTGAAGGCCCGGCGCGGGCGCGGTCCTTTCGTCTGGCTCGCCAATGGCGCCCCGGTCGCCAGCGGCGCGCACGCCCGCTCGCTGACGCTGACCCCGGACGGGCCCGGAACCTCGACGATCTCGGTGATCGACGCGGACGGGCGCTCGGCGCGCGTGACGGTGCACTTGCGCTAGCGGTCAGCCGGCGTCCTCGGCGCAGCGGCACGCGAAGTCCAGAATCGCCCCCTGGGTTTCCCGGTCCCACAGAAGCGGAGCGTGGCCCTCGTCGTCCACGGTGAGAGCCTGCGCATCCGGGTGCCGGCGCAGCATTTCAGCAAGGGTTTTTTCGCTCAACAGGTCCGAATGGGCCCCCCTCAGCGCAAGAAGCGGCGTGGTCCGGATCGCGTCGAAGACCGGCCAGAAGTCCGGAAGCTCCGTTCCCGCGTCGAGATCCGCCACCGTGTTGCGCAGCGTCGCGTCATAGTCGAGACGCAGCCCGTCGGGGGTCTCCACGTACAACTGCCGCGCGAAGCGCTCCCAGCCGGCCGCGTCGAGGCCGGGAAACTGCGGCGCCAGCGTTTCGCGGAGCCGGGCGGCCGCGGACGGCCAGTCGGGCGCATCCATCGTGTGGCCAATCGTCCCGGCGAGGCGATGCAGCCCGTTGCGTTCGATGGTCGGACCGATGTCGTTCAGCACGATGCCGGCAATCCGGTCTGACGCACGAAGGGCAAGCAGCATCGCATGCAGGCCGCCGCGCGAGGTGCCGATGACCACGGCGCGCGAGATCCCGAGCGCATCGAGGCCGCAGTCGATATCGTCGGCTTCGCGCTCGATGGAATAATTGCGCCAGTCGGCGTCGCGCTCCGACAGGCCGCGGCCCCGGTAGTCCATGGCGGTCACCTCGAAGCCGTCGACTGCGAGGGCTTCCGCCAGGTCGGTGAAATCGCGCCCGTTGCGCGACAGTCCGGCAAGGCAAACAACCTGCGGCAAAGGGGGGCGGGCGGAGAGCGGGCGCCATGTCGTCGCGCCAAGCCGCAACCCGTCAGCGCCAAGCCACGCGCGTCGCAGTGACGTGCATTCATTCGTCCCGGAAGTCGCCCCACGACCTGGTTGTGTTTTGTGCGCCAAGGCATTTCCCCCGTGTGTTTGACGGCATGATAGTCCCGGCCGAACGCCGATTGAAAGAGCGTCGAGACAGGAGAACGGTGCGTGTTGCGTCGCCAGCGCGCGGCGACTATTGTGCGCCACCCGGGCCTTCCGCCCGTCACCTGATCCACACTCCAAGAGGACCGTCATGTTCAAGGGATCCATCCCCGCACTCGTCACGCCGTTTCGCGATGGAGCGGTTGATGAGAAAGCGTACCAGGGGTTCGTGGATTGGCAGATCAAAGAGGGCAGCCACGGGCTCGTGCCTGTCGGCACCACCGGTGAAAGCCCGACGCTCAGCCACGCCGAGCACAAGCGCGTGGTCGATCTGTGCATCGAGGCCGTCGGCGGACGCGTGCCGGTGATGGCCGGCGCCGGCTCCAACAACACCGTCGAGGCCATCGACTTCGCCACCTTCGCGCAGAAGGCCGGGGCGGACGCGCTGCTCGTCGTCACGCCGTATTACAACAAGCCGAACCAGGCCGGGCTGAAGGCGCATTACCGGGCAATCGACAAGGAAGTCGATATCCCGATCTACATCTACAACATTCCAGGTCGCTCGGTGATCGACATGACGCCGGAGACGATGGCGGAGCTGTTTGCCACCTGCAAGAACATCAAGGGCGTGAAGGACGCGACCGCGAACATGTCGCGTGCGAGCCGTCAGCGCGAGGTCTGCGGCCCGGATTTCGTCCAGCTTTCGGGCGAGGACATCACCGCGCTCGGCTTCAACGCGCATGGCGGCACGGGCTGCATCTCGGTGACGGCGAATGTTGCGCCGCGCCTGTGTGCCCAGTTCCAGGAAGCGACCCTCGCCGGCGATTTCCGCGCGGCGCTCGACATTCAGGACCGGCTGGCGCCGCTGCACAACGCGCTGTTCATCGAACCGAACCCGACGGGCGTCAAATACGCGCTTTCGTTGATCGGCAAGCTGGACAACGAGTTGCGGCTGCCGCTCGTGCCTGTATCGGAGACAACCCAGGCGGCGATCCGCGATGCGATGACGCACGCGGGCCTGCTCAACTGAACAAGGACAGCACCGGCGCGGCCTGAAACCGCGCCGGCGCTCGGGCATTACCATGGCCAAGAAGAAGGCGAACGAAGGCGGCCGCAAGATCGTTGCGGAAAACCGCAAGGCGCGCTTCAACTACGAGATCGAGGACACGCTCGAGGCCGGCATCGTCTTGACCGGAACCGAAGTGAAGGCCTTGCGTCTCGGCAAGTCGAACATCGCGGAATCCTATGCCAGCAACGAGCGGGGGGAGTTGTGGCTGATCAACTCCTATATCCCGGAGTACCTGCAGGCGAACCGCTTCAACCATGAGCCGCGCCGTCGCCGCAAGCTTCTTGTGCATGCGCGCGAACTCGCGCGCCTGTCCGCTGCCGTGCAAAAGGACGGCAAGACCATCGTCCCGCTGCGCCTCTACTTCAATGAAAAGGGAACGGCGAAGCTCGAACTGGCCCTGGCTCGCGGCAAGAAACTGCATGACAAGCGCGAGACCGAGAAGAAGCGCGACTGGGGCAGGGAAAAAGCAAGGCTGTTGAAAACAGCCGGATAACCTTGGGGATCCACGGTGGCAAAGCCGTGAATATCCTGTGCGCTGCGTGTGGATTAAAGTTGATAAAGCTCTTTAAGAAGCTGTTCCAGCCTGTTGATTGAAGAGAATATTCACGGGACGCTGATCGACGCCAGGAGCGCGCGGCGTTCGCCGCTGATTTTCACCGGTCTACGGGTCTTTGCATCCACCTGCACATGCACGAAACGGCCCTGCGCGCAGGCGCTTTGTCCATCGTTTCGAAACAGGCCGATTTCGTAGGTCACGGAGCTGCCGCCAAGGCGCACGACCCTTAGGCCCGCATGCACCGTGTCTGGAAACACCAGTTCCTCGAAGTAGCTGCATTGCGTCTCGACGACCAGGAACACCCGTTCCGACCAGCGCGGGTCGAGGGTGCCGCGCGAGATCAGCCAGCCGTTCACGGCGGTGTCGAAGTAACTCAGATACTCGACGTTGTTGACGTGCCCATAGGTATCGACATCCATCCAGCGGGTCGGGATCTCGCGAAAGACCTGAAACCTGTCGCGCGAAAACGGCTCAAGGCGCTGGCTCATGCATATCCCCGTTGGCTGGAAGACGGTCTCGCCGGATTTCAGTATGCGGCGCGATAGATTGCAAGCGCGTCGGCCTCGCGCAGCTCGCGCGGATTGTTGACCAGCAGGCGCGTCTGTTTCATCGCATCGCGCGCGAGCCCGGCAAGATCGTCCTCGCCGATCCCGACCGACCTGAGGCCCGCCGGCAATCCAAGCCTTGCGTTGAGCGCGCCGAGTTCCTCGGCAAAGCGTGCGGCGCAGTCCTGCACCCCCTCGCATCGGCCGAGTTGCGGAAACACGAGTGGCGCGATCTGCGCGTACTCCTTCGCCGCCTCCGGCGCGTTGAAGCGCAGGACATGCGGCAGCACCAGCGCATTCGACAGACCATGCGGCACATGAAAACGACCGCCGACCGGATAGGCGAGCGCATGGACGGCCGCGACCGGAGAATTGGCGAAGGCCTGACCCGCAAGCAGGGAGCCGAGCAGCATGGCCGCGCGCGCGTCGAGGTTCGCACCGTCGGCGACCGCGGCTTCGATGTTGGCGCCAAGAAGCCGCAGGGCTTCTTCGGCGAGGGCGCGTGAGACGGGGTTGTTGTTGGGCGAGCGCGAGGCAAAGGCCTCGATCGCATGAACCATGGCATCGACGCCGGTTGCTGCCGTGACATGGGCGGGAAGGCCAAGGGTCAGCTCGGCATCGAGAACGGCAATGTCGGGAAGCAGAACCGGCGAGACCACGCCGCGCTTTTCATCGTCCTCGATTGTCACGATGGAAATCGGCGTCACTTCCGATCCGGTGCCGGCGGTCGTGGGCACAAGGGCGAGCGGCAGGCGAGGGCCCTTCGCATTGCCGACGCCCCAGGCATCGTCCAGCTCCTCGTCGCTTACGCAAAGAAGCGCGGCGAGCTTGGCGACGTCGAGCGATGAGCCGCCGCCGAAACCGAGCACGCCGGTTGCGGCAAAGTCCCGTCCGGCTTTCGCCGCCGCCATCACCACCGCACGAGGGGGATCGGCGACGACCTCGGCGAACACCCGGGTTTCGACGCCGGCGGCGTTGAGGCCGGCAAGCGGGGCGTCGAGCAGACCGGCAGCGATCAGGCCTGCGTCGGAGATCACCAGAACGCGCTTGCCGAGAACGTTTGCATGCCCCGCGAGATCGCGCGCCGCGCCGGTTTCGAACACGATCCTGGGAGTGGTGTTGAACTGGAACGGGGGGATCATCAGGCTGTCCTCATTTTCGGGCCGCGCCCTACAGCGTCCGCCGCCCGAAGTTGTTCGACCGCGGAAAGCCGTTCGGCGGCAGGCGACCGGCCTGGGCGCGGTCGCCGCGCCAGTCGGTCAGTTCCTCAAGCGTTCGGTTGAAGCTGCGCCCGGAGCTGTCGACCCAGCCAAGGCCATCCGCCCCGTTGAACACGACCGCATCCGAGACGCCGCCGTCGCGATAGCGCTGCAGCCGCACGCCGCGCCCGCGGCTCATCTCCGGCACTTGCGCCAGCGGGAAAACGAGCAGCTTGCGGTTTCGCCCGATGATCGCGACATGATCGCCCGTCGCGGCGACACAAAGCTTCGCTTCGCCGGGCGTCGTGACGTTGAGCACCTGCTTGCCCTTGCGGGTGTTGGCGATGACATCGGCTTCATTGACGACAAAACCGCGCGCCTCCGTGGAGACGAGCAGAAGCTTGCGGTCGCCCCTCGACACGAAGACGTCCACCACGTCGTGGCCCTCGTCCATGTCGACCATAAGCCGGAACGGCTCGCCATGACCGCGCCCGCCGGGAAGCTTGTCGGCGGCGAGGGTGAAGAACTTGCCGCCGGTGGTGAAGACCAAGAGCTTGTCCGTCGTCTCCGCGTGGATATGCAATTTCAGCGCATCGTCCTGCTTGAACGACAGGGAGGAGAGGTCGTTCTGGTGGCCCTTGAGGGCACGCACCCAGCCCTTTTCCGACACGATGACGGTGATCGGTTCCTTTTCGATCATCGCCTGATGGATGTCGGTGACATCGATGTCGATTGCATCGCCGAAAGTTGTGCGGCGCTTGCCGAGCGCGGTTTCAGGGCCGTAGACCTTCGCCAGTTCCGCGATCTGCTTGCCGATCCGCGTCCATTGCCGGGTGTCCGACCCGAGCAGCGTCAGCAATTGCTCGCGCTCTGCGGTGAGCTTGTCGTGCTCCTTGCGGATCTCGATTTCCTCGAGCTTGCGCAAGGCGCGCAGGCGCATGTTGAGGACCGCTTCGGCCTGAACGTCGCTGAGCTCGAAGGCGGCGCGCAGGGACGCCTTGGCGTCATCCTCCTCGCGGATGATGCGGATCACCTCGTCGAGGTTCAGATAGGCGATCAGGTAGCCGCCAAGCACTTCCAGCCGGTGCTCGATCTGGCCGAGCCGGTGGTTCGTGCGGCGCACCAGCACGTCCTTGCGATGGTCGAGCCATTCGCGCAGAACCTGTCGGAGTCCCATGACCATGGGAACGCGCCCGCCCGACAGCACGTTCATGTTCAGCGAAAACCGGTTTTCCAGATCCGTCAGCTTGAACAGCGATTCCATCAAGAGCGAGGCGTCGACATTCTTGCTGCGCGGCACCAGCACGAGACGCACGTCCTCGGCGGATTCGTCGCGCACGTCGTCGAGGAGCGGCAGCTTGCGCGCTTGCAGCAGTTCGGCGACCTTCTCGATCAGCCGGGATTTCTGCACCTGATAGGGGATCTCCGTGACCACCACCTGCCAGGTGCCGCGCCCAAGATCCTCGACCTCCCAGCGGGCCCGCACGCGAAAGCCGCCACGTCCTGTCTCATAGGCTTCCAGGAACGCCGGGTCATTGCGCACCAGCACGCCGCCGGTCGGGAAATCCGGTCCCTGAACGTGTGTGAGGAGCTCCTGCGTGGAGGCATCGGGGGTCTTGATCAGAAGCTGCGCGGCCGCGCAGAGTTCGCCAATGTTGTGCGGCGGGATCGAGGTCGCCATCCCCACCGCGATGCCGGCGGCGCCATTGGCCAAAAGGTTCGGAAAACCGCCCGGCAGAACCACGGGTTCGCGGTCGAGACCGTCGTAGGTCTCGCGAAAGTCGACCGCGTCCTCGTCCAGTCCGTCGAGCGTGCGCATGGCGATGTCGGTCAGCCGCGCTTCGGTGTAACGCATGGCGGCCGCGCTATCGCCGTCGATGTTGCCGAAGTTGCCCTGGCCGTCGACCATCGGGTAGCGAACGGCGAAATCCTGCGCCAGCCGGACCAAGGCGTCATAGATCGCCTGGTCGCCGTGCGGGTGGTATTTACCCATCACGTCGCCGACCACGCGGGCGCATTTCTTGAAGCCCGCGTTCGGGTCGAGCTTCAGCAGGCGCATGGCATAGAGCAGCCGGCGGTGGACCGGTTTCAGCCCGTCGCGCACGTCCGGAAGGGCCCGGTGGGTGATCGTCGAAAGCGCGTAGGCGAGATAGCGCTCCTCGAGCGCGTCGCGCAGATTGATCGGCTCAATGCCGCCAGGCGGAATCAGGTCTTTTCCCATACGCCTTGGCTACAGCCATTCACCGAATCGCGCAACGCATTGCCGGCGGTTAAGCGAGGCAAACCGGCGCTTTTCAGCTCTCGGCGGTCGCGCGGCGCACCGCTTCGATAAAGCCGTCGCGCGCCGGGGACACCGGTACGCCGCGCGGGGCGTAGACATGCCGGTCGAGGAAGTAGCCGGTCAGGCGAAATGCATCGGCCAGCGACTGGGGATCGACCTCGGATCCGGGCGTGGCGACCTCCGGGTTGTCCCGGGCCCGCAGAAAGGCCGGAAGAGGTAAAAGCCTGTCGGCATAGGGCGCGCCGGCGATGCTGCAAACCGCGCGGCCGGACTTCGGCGACACATAGATCAGGTCGCTGCGCTGTCCCGTCGCGGCGCATTCGGCGAGGTCGAGACCGAAGCCGAGCTCGGCGAGCACCTGAAGTTCGAAATGCACCATCAGCGGGCCGGCGATGGCCGGTGTCCCCAGATGGTTCAGGATCGCCGTCAGCCCGGCATGCAGCTGGGGGTGGGGATCGCGCTCGGGCAGGAGATGCAGGAGCGCCGCCAGCGCCTGGATCCCGTAGACGCCGCTCGCCGCGCTCATCAGGTCGGCGGCACGCTGCGTCACGGGTTCGACGGCAAAGGTGCCCAGATGATTGTCGATCCGCGCGCGCCACACCAGGTCGACCGTATTGCCCGGCTGGAGCGCCGCCTGCATCTTGCGGCTGCGACCGCCGCGCACCAGTCCCATGTGCCGCCCGCGTCCGCGCGTCATGACCTCGAGGATGACGCTCGATTCCCCGTGACGCCGGGTGGCGAGGATGATGCCGTCGTCACTCCATTCCATGGTCGCTCGCCGTTCCGCTCCGTGCGCCAGACGTCAGCGCGGGAACTCCAGCCCCATCTCGCGGTAGCGCTCGGGATCGTCGGCCCAGTTTCCCCGAACCTTGACGAAGAGGAAGAGATGCACCGGGCAGCCGAGCACCTCGGCGATCTCTCCGCGCGCGGTCTGCGAGATCGCCTTGATCGTGCGCCCGCCCTGGCCGAGCACGATCATTTTCTGGCTGTCCCGCTCGACATAGATCGTCTGCTCGATGCGCACCGAGCCGTCCTTGCGTTCCTGCCAGCTCTCGGTTTCCACCGTCGACATGTAGGGCAGCTCCTGGTGAAGCCGCAGGAACAGTTTTTCGCGGGTGATTTCGGCCGCGAGCATGCGCATCGGCAGGTCCGATGCCTGGTCTTCCGGGTAGAGCCATGGGCTTGGCGGCACGGCGGCGGCCAGATGGTCCATCAGCTTGTCGAGGCCGAACCCCTTGGACGCCGACACCATGAAGGTCTCGTCGAAGGCAACGCGCTCGTTGGCCTTTTGGGCAAGGTCGAGCAAGTGATCGCGCTTGGTGATGTCGATCTTGTTGAGAACCAGCACCTTCGGCAGTTTCACATCCGCCAGCCGGTCGAGAATGGCCTCGGCGCGCTCGTCGATGCCTTTCTTGGAATCGATGAGCAGGACCACGATATCCGCTTCCCGCGCGCCGCCCCAGGCCGTGTCCACCATCGCGCGTTCCAGCCGTCGGGTCGGCCGGAAGATGCCCGGCGTGTCGACGAAGATGATCTGGGAGGCGTCCTGCATGGCGATGCCGCGCACAAGCGTGCGTGTCGTTTGCACCTTGTGCGTGACGATGGAGACCTTCACCCCGACGAGGGCATTGAGCAGCGTCGATTTCCCGGCGTTCGGCGCCCCGATCAGCGCGACGAAGCCCGCCCGCGTCTCGGACGCGGCGATCGCTTCGGGCTCATTCGGTTCACCGGCCGGGCCGGCGGTCTCGTCTGGCGTGTCGTTCACGTGGGTTCTGTCTCCGTCCACAGGCCTTCACGCACGAGCGCGGCTTCGGCTGCGCGCTGCTCGGCAAGGCGTTTCGATCCGCCGGTCCCGAAGGCCGGCTCCGTATCGTCAATGTCGACGCGCACGGTAAAGCGCGGCGCGTGATCCGGACCGCTCCGGTCCGTCATTGTGTAGCGTGGCGCGGTCTTTCCGCGCCCTTGCGCCCATTCCTGCAGCATGGTCTTGGGATCGCGCAGCGGACCGCTGTAATTGGTCATGCGCGGTCCCCAATGCCGCTCGATGAGAGTTTGCGCCGCTGCGAGGCCGGCGTCCAGATAGATCGCCGCGATCACGGCCTCGCAGACATCGGCGAGGATTGCGGTTTTCTTGCGTCCACCGGTCTGGGCCTCGCTGTCGCCGAAGACGATGGCCTCGCCCACTTCGAGATCGCGGGCGACATCCGCACAGGTCTCGCGGCGCACAAGCTGGTTGAGCCGGCGGGCAAGCTCGCCTTCCTCGGCCTGGGGAAAGCTGTGATGCAGCATGGTGGCCACCGCCAGCCCGAGAACCCGGTCGCCAAGGAATTCAAGCCGCTGGTAGCTCGTCCCGGCGTCGCCCCTGGCCGTGGCGCTGCCGTGGGTGAGGGCGCGCGTCAGGAGCGACCGGTCGGAAAACGTGTGGCCGAGGCGGGCTTCCAGGGTTTTTTCGGCGCTGCGCTGCGCTGTGTTGGCGTTCATCGATACGGTGTCCGCGCGGTGGGGCGACCGGTCACAGCGTCCGGAACAGGCGGCTGAACCGCACTGTCCAGGGCCATTTCCAGAACATCCAGGCCGACGCCTCCTCGTCGACGGAGAAGAACAGGATTTCGGCGCGGCCGACGAAATTCTCGAACGGGACATAACCGACCGCCGAAAGCACGCGGCTGTCGGTGGAATTGTCGCGGTTGTCACCCATCATGAAATAGTGCCCCGGCGGCACCTTGTAGACGCGGGTGTTGTCCCAGGTCCCGCGCATGGTGAGATCGAGCGTGTCGTAGGTGACGCCGTTCGGCAGGGTCTCGCGGAAGCGGGGCACGCGCCGCACGCTGCCGAAGGAATCGGTGGCGATGAAATCGTCGATGCGGGTGCGTTCCACGGCGGTGCCGTTGATGTGCAACACGCCGTCGATCATCTGGATCTCGTCGCCGGGCAGGCCGATCACGCGTTTGATGTAGTCGGTGGCATTGTCACGCGGGAGCTTGAACACCGCGACATCGCCACGCTTGGGCTCTTCGGCCCAGATCCGGCCCTCGATCGGGATCAGCCCGTAGGGAAACGAATATTGCGAATAGCCGTAGCTGTATTTCGAGACGAACAGGTAGTCGCCGATCAGCAGCGTGTCCATCATCGAACCCGAGGGGATGTTGAAAGGCTGAAACAGCAGCGTTCGCACGATCAGCGCGAGCGCAAGCGCCTGCACAAGCACCTTGGTGGTCTCGTAGATTCCACCGTCTTTGCTTTTCTTGTCTTCAGACACGCTCATTTGATCCTTCGCGACTTGAACGCATATCGGCCGCCGATATCCACCGGCTCATGGGGCGGCCGGCCAGGAAAGACGCGCCACTGTGTGCCGCCGCACGGGCGTGCATCGTTTCGACGGTAACGTCTTGCGCGCACGCGTGAGGAGGTGAGACCGCGTGTGCATCTTGGCTTGTACCGGCTCGCTTTCGCCGGCGCAATGCAAAGCCGCGCGCGCCGCATCGCCTCAGCGGTCGTTCGTGGCCGGCGAAAGCGCCTGCGGCCAGTCGGCCGGCCATGCGGTGATTACCACGAAGGCCTGCGCCAGCGGTTCGTCGTCCGTGATCGTCAGGTCGATGCGCGGATGAAAGCCGTCCGGCACAAGTCTCGCCAGTCGGCATTCCGCCGAACCGGTGAGCTGCATTGTCGGCTTGCCGGACGGCAGGTTCACAACGCCCATTTCCCGCCAGGCCACCCCCATGCGAATGCCCGTACCGAGGGCCTTCGAGCAGGCTTCCTTGGCCGCGAACCGCTTGGCATAGGAGGCGGCGCGCAAGCGGCGACGGTCGGAGCGCCGCCGTTCCTCCTCGGTGAAGACGCGCATGACGAAGCGTTCGCCGAACCGTTCCAGCGTCTTTTCGATCCGTCGAATGTCGATCAGGTCAGATCCGATGCCGACGATCATGGATCAGGCCGCCCGGGTCCGGCCGAGGGTCATGTGCTCGCGCATCTTGGCAATTGCGGCTTCCAGGCCGATGAAAATCGCTTCGCCAATGAGGAAATGGCCAATGTTGAGTTCGACCAGTTCCGGGATTGCCGCGATCTCCGCCACCGAGTCGAAGGTGAGGCCATGGCCCGCATGAACCTCAAGTCCGACGGAGGCGCCGTAGCGCGCGGCGTCCTGGATACGCGTGAGTTCCCTTGCCGCAGCAGCGTGATCGCCCTCTGCGAAGAGGTCGCAATATCGTCCGACGTGAAGCTCCACCACCTCTGCGCCAAGCGAGACGGCGGCATCGAGCTGGGCGGTGTCCGCCTCGACGAAGAGCGAAACGCGGCTGCCGTTCTCTGCGAGTTCCGAGACGATCGGTGCAAGCTGATTGTGCTGGCCGCGGGCATCCAGCCCGCCCTCGGTGGTGCGTTCCTCACGCTTTTCGGGAACGATACACGCCGCATGCGGCTTGGCCTTGAGTGCAATCGCCAGCATTTCGGGCGTTGCCGCCATCTCGAAATTGAGTGGAAGGTCGATCTCGCGGCTCAGCCGCTCGATGTCCGCATCCGAAATATGGCGGCGATCCTCGCGCAAGTGCGCGGTGATCCCGTCGGCGCCCGCGCGCGCGGCCGCATGGGCTGCGCGCACCGGATCCGGCACCGTCCCGCCGCGGGCGTTGCGGATGGTTGCGACGTGATCGATGTTGACGCCGAGACGCAGGCGCTGGCTTGTCATGACAGTCTCCCGAAAGCAATCGTAAAGGCACGGCCGACGCCGCACGATGGGCAATATGGCCGCGTTAGGACTGCGCGTCGAGATCCGCTTCGCCGTTCTTTCGGGCGGCAAGGCCGCGTCGTGCGGCGAGGCGGACCCGCCGCGAACGCTGATAGGTGCGCACGCTGTAGTAGACCAGGAAGTAGGAAGAAAGGCCGATGGCAAGTCCGAGCGGCATGGCGCCGATAAGCATCGGCTTGATCAGCGGCAGCAGCGTATCGAGCGACCGCTCGAAGAAGCCGCCTTCGAGGTGGCGGTCGAGGGCGCCATGGTCGAGCGTTTTCGCCTCGCCGTAGAGAATCAGCGCGCCGACCTTGTAGGTCGACGCCCAGATCAGCGGGAAGGTGAGCGGGTTGCCGATTGCGGTGCCGAGCGCCGCGGCAAGCATGTTGCCGCCGATGATGAAGGCGAGCACGAAACTGAGAACGAAATGCAGGCCGATGAACGGCGTGATCGAGGCGAAGGCCCCGGCGGCAAACCCCAGTGCAATTGCGTTGGGAGAGGCCGTCAGGCGCAGCACGCGCTTCGAGAAATAGCGGGCGGAACGAGCGAAACTGTGCCGCGGCCAGACCGCGACGCGCAGTCTTTCCAGATGATTGGGTGAGATGCGGCGTTTGAAAAGCATCGTGTGTTTCTTTGTCGTCTCGCGCCAGGCGATAGCAGGTCAGCCGATTTCCCGGGTTACGCTCGACACATTCGGTTTGGCTCGCAGCTGATTCATGATCCGAGTGAGGTGTTTCAGATCCCATACCTCAAGATCGATGAGGATTTGATGAAAATCTGCCGCCCTTTTCAGCATTTTGAGATTGTCGATGTTGCCTTCCAGATCCGCGATGGTTGCGGCGATCGTCGCCAGCGATCCCGGTTCGTTGAGCGCCGCGATCACAATGCGGGCGGGAAACCGTTCATGGGCGTCATTGCTCATGTCCCAGCGCACGTCAAGCCAGCGGTCGGTTTCTTCTTCGAACGCCTGCAGCGCGGGCGACTGTATCGGATATATGGTGACGCCGACCCCCGGTGTCAGGATGCCGACGATGCGATCCCCCGGAACAGCTCCGCCATCGGGCGCGAATGACACCGGAAGGTCGCCCGCCAGGCCGCTGATCGGCAGAACGGGGGCTCCGTTTTCCTCGTCTGTCGCGCCGGCGTCGGGGACGCGGAATTTCATCCCGCTTCCGGCTTCCAGATCGAACCAGCCTTCCTCGCCCGCCACCGGCATGGTCTGCAGCCGGTCGTCGCGGTAGTCGGGATAGACGGCGGCGACGACATCATGCGCGCGCATGTCGCCGCGCCCGACCGCAGCCAGAAGATCCGCGACGCTGCCGTGGCCGGTCGTCCCGATTACCCCGGCGAGACGCTCGTCCGTCAGCGAATGCCCGGCGCGCAGGAAGGCGCGGTCCAGGATATGCCGGCCGAGGGAACCATATTGCTCGCGCGCCGATTCCCGCGTCGCCCGGCGGATCGCGGCCCGCGCCTTGCCCGTGATGGCGATGTTTTCCCAGGCCGGCGGCGGTGTCTGGGCCTGGCTGCGGACGATATCGACCTCGTCGCCATTCCGCAGCTCGGTCACGAGCGGCATGATCTGGCCGTTGATCTTGGCGCCGACGCAGGTGTTGCCGATGTCGGTGTGAACGGCGTAGGCGAAGTCGATGGGGGTCGCCCCGCGCGGCAGCGCAATCAGCCGTCCCTTCGGCGTGAAGCAGAACACCTGGTCGTGAAAAAGCTCCAGCTTGGTGTTTTCCAGGAATTCTTCGGGCGTGTCGCCCTGCGACAGCATCTCGATCGTGCGCCGCAACCATTCATAGGCGCGGCTTTCCTCATCGAGCTTGGCGATGTTTCGCCCGCCGAGCTCCCCGTCCTTGTAGAGCGCATGCGCCGCGATGCCATATTCCGCGACCCGGTCCATCGCCGTCGTGCGGATCTGCAGTTCCACGCGCTGCCGGCTTGGGCCCACGACAGTCGTGTGGATCGAGCGGTAGTCGTTCTGCTTCGGCGTCGACAGATAGTCCTTGAACCGGCCCGGCACGGTCGGCCAGGTGGTGTGCACGACGCCAAGCACCCGGTAGCAGGCCTCCACGGTGCCGACGATGACGCGAAAGCCGTAGATGTCGGAGAGCTGTTCGAAGGCGATCGACTTCGATTGCATCTTGCGGAAGATCGAGTAGGGGCGTTTTTCGCGTCCGCGTACGATTGCCGCAATGCCGCGCTCTTCCAGCCGATGCGTCAGGTCCGCTTCAATGTCGCCGATCAGGCTCTGGTTTTTTTGCTCCAACGCGGCGAGCCGCTCGGTGATCGTGGCATGGGCGTCGGGGTTGAGGGTGCGGAAGGAGATATCCTCCAGCTCCTCGCGCATGTCGTGCATGCCCATGCGCCCGGCCAGCGGCGCGTAGATCTCCATCGTCTCTTCGGCAATGCGTCCGCGCTTGTGCTCCGGCATGTGATGGAGCGTGCGCATGTTGTGCAGGCGGTCGGCCAGCTTGACCAGCAGAACGCGCACATCGTCGGCGATGGCGAGGAGGAGCTTGCGAAAGTTTTCCGCCTGTTTGGCCCGTTTCGACACCAGGTCGAGCCGCTTGATCTTGGTCAGCCCGTCGACAAGCTTGCCGATTTCCGGACCGAACATGCGGTCGATCTCGTCGCGGGTGGCGGAGGTGTCCTCGATCGTGTCGTGCAGGAGGGCGACCGCGATGGTGGCGTCGTCGAGGCGAAGGTCGGTGAGGATCGCCGCGACTTCGAGCGGATGCGAAAAATACGGATCGCCCGATGCGCGCATCTGCGTGCCATGCTTCTGCATGGCATAGACGTAGGCCTTGTTGAGTAGGGCCTCGTCAGCGTTGGGGTTGAACCGCTGGACCCGTTCGACCAGCTCGTACTGCCGCATCATCGCGGTAACGCCTCACGTATCCGCTGCGCCCGCATCAAGATGCGCCGGATGAAAAGCAAGAAGTCCGGGACGGGCAGGGGCCGGCCCCGGAAAATACGACGTGACGAGCGGCAGACGGCGTATCCGGTCAGATGTCGTCCTTGCGCTCGGGCGGAACAAGGCCTTCGAGGCCGCGCAGCAGGTCTTCTTCCGACATGCGGTCGAATTCCACTGCGGAATCGTCGACGGTGTTCACTTCGGTGCCACCGCCTTGCTGCGATGCATTGGGAACCATGGGGACCGCATCCGCCTCGGGTTCGTCGACTTCGACGTACTTCTGAAGCGAGTGGATCAGATCTTCCTTGAGATCTTCCGGGCTGACGGTTTCATCGGCCACTTCGCGCAGCGCCACGACCGGGTTCTTGTCGTTGTCCCGGTCGATGGTGAGCGGCGAGCCGCTGGAAATCATCCGCGCCCGATGGCTCGCCAGAAGCACCAGCTCGAAGCGGTTCTCGACCTTGTCGATGCAATCTTCGACGGTCACGCGCGCCATTGGTATTCTCCGTAAACTGTGATCGGCAAGCCGCGATATGTACTGCCTTGACAGGGCAATGGCAAGCCTTGCGGAAGCCCCCGCGCATTATTTGTTTCTAAGTTAATCATCGTTTCCGGTTGTGTCTTTGTGCGACTCACGGTGGAAGAGTAATGAAGTTCTGTTGCTGTTTCCTGCGGAAATGGTGTAGGGAACTTGATTAAACCGGAAACCTACTAGGCGACTGGATAAAAACGAAGCACCGAAAAAATCAAACGGGTGTTTCACGGGCACGTGACGCCGGGGCAGAAATGTCCTGGAGTAGGCAGGTCGATCCTCGAGACGGATGTCGTGGATATATTCTTGGACGAGCGGTCGGGCGAAGCCGGAAAACCGGAACGGCCGCTCCTTAATATGGTATATTTTCCGGATTGTCGGAGGCCGCCCTGCATTACAGTGAAAGGCATTGAAAGTGATGTTCGATCCCAGAGAAAAAGTTGCATTGTTCATTGATGGCGCCAACCTGTACTCGACCGCCAGGACAATTGGCTTCGATATTGACTACAAGATGTTGCTCCAGGAGTTCCAGAAGACGGGCTATCTGCTGCGCGCCTATTATTACACGGCCCTGATCGAGGATCAGGAGTATTCCTCCATTCGTCCCCTGATCGATTGGCTCGATTACAACGGATACAAGGTCGTCACCAAGCCGGTGAAGGAATTCGTGGATTCCAGCGGGCGCCGCAAGATCAAGGGCAACATGGATATCGAGCTTGCGGTCGATGCCATGGAAATCGTCGAGCACGTCGATCACATCGTCCTGTTTTCGGGCGACGGCGACTTTCGTTCGCTCGTGGAGGCGCTGCAGCGCAAGGGGCGCAAGGTCAGCGTCGTGTCGACCCTGCAGACACAGCCGCCGATGATCGCCGACGATCTGCGCCGCCAGGCCGATCACTTCATCGATCTCGCGACGCTGTCCAAGAAGGTCGGCCGCGATCCGGGTGAACGTCCGGCCCGTCCGGGCGCCGACCGTCCGCGGCGCGTCGAGACGGACGACGAAGACGACGATTACTGATCGGTCGCGCGCATGTCCTTGCCATTGAACCCGCCGCGGGATTGCCCGGCCTGTCCGCGGCTGGTGGAATTCCGGCAAATGCACCGCGCCCGCAATCCGGAGTGGCACAACGCACCGGTGCCGACGTTCTCGGCGCCGGCGCCGCGCCTCCTGGTGGTCGGGCTTGCCCCGGGGCTCAAGGGGGCGAACAAGACGGGGCGTCCCTTTACCGGCGACTATGCCGGGGACCTGCTCTACGAGACGATGGTCGATTTCGGGTTCGCGCGCGGCACATATCAGGCGCGGCCCGACGACGGACTGACGCTCGTCGACGCCGCCATCACCAACGCGGTGCGCTGCGTGCCGCCGGAAAACAAGCCGACGGGTGCGGAAATCCGGACCTGTCTGCCCTATCTTGAGGAAACGATTGCCCGTCTCGGCGGGGGAATCGTGATCCTGGCGCTCGGGCGGATCGCGCATGACGCCACGCTCACGGCTTTGAAGCAGCGCAAATCGGCATTTCCCTTCGGCCACGCCGCGCGCCATGCGCCAGAGGGCACGCCGGTGCTTTTCGACAGCTATCACTGCTCGCGCTACAACACCAATACCGGCCGCCTGACCCGGGACATGTTCCGGGCCGTGTTTTCGGCGATCCGCGACGAAATCGACGCCGCCGCCCGGTGACGGGCGGACCGCGGCGCGGTCATTGTCCGGTTGGCGGATTATCCTCATCCGTCGGCGGGGCGGGCACCCAGCCCTCGGGGCCGAGGAGTTCCTGGGGCTGGAAGCGCGACTTGTAGTCCATCTTCGGCGATCCCCGCACCCAGTATCCCAGATAGACATAGGGCAGGCCCAGCGCCCGCGCGCGCTCGATGTGGTCGAGGATGAGGTGCGTTCCAAGACTGCGGCTGCGCCGATCGGGATCGAAGAAGGAATAGACCATCGACAGGCCGTCGCTCAGCATGTCCGTCAGCGCGACGGCAAGAAGCGGTCCGTCGCCCCGCCCGTTGAGGAAACTGTCGGGTCCGCGTTTGCGGTATTCGACCAGCATGGTTTCCACGTGTGTGTCTTCCACCATCATCGCATAGTCGAGCACGGTCATGTCCGACATGCCGCCGTCGGCGTGACGGGCGTCGAGATAGTGGCGGAAGAGGTCGTATTGCTGCGATGAGGGCGCGGGTGCGGCTGCCGTTCCGATGATGTCGGCGTTCTTGCGCCGCAGCCGGCGAAAGGCCCGCGTCCAGCGGAAGTCGTCGACGCGCACCCGCACGGAGACGCAGGCCTTGCAGTCCTCGCAGGCCGGGCGATAGGCGATGTTCTGGCTGCGCCGGAAGCCGCCCTGGGTGAGGACCTCGTTCAGCGTCTGCGCCTTGGATCCCACCAGGTGGGTAAAGACCTTTCGTTCCTGGCGTCCGTCCAGATAGGGGCAGGGCGCAGGGGCGGTCAGATAGAATTGCGGAGTATCGGTCGGGTGCCGCGTCACGGTCGTTGGGTCTCCACTCCTCGCCTGCTACAGCATGGCAAAGCCATAGTACACGGGCGCAACCAGAGTGAACGTCAGCCAGAGCAATATGGCAAGCGGTGTGCCGGCGATCAAGAAATCGGAAAACCGGTAATGGCCCGGACCCATCACGATGAGGTTGGTCTGATAGCCGATGGGCGTGGCGAAGGAACTGTTGGCCGCGAAGATCACACAGGTGACGAAGGCTTCCACCGGCAGACCCGTGGGCCCCGCCATGTTGACGGCGATTGGCGTAAGAAGCACCGCGGTCGCATTGTTCGACAACAGGTTGGTGAGCGTCATGACCAGAAAATACAGTGCGGAGAGGATCACCATCGGCGGCTGGTTCTGGAGCTGCGTGACGAGAACGTCGGCAATCACACGCGCGCCGCCGGTCACCTCCAGCGCCGTCGCGGAGGCAATGGAGGCGCCGATCAGCATGAAAATACGGCTGTCGACGGCCCGCAGTGCCTGACGCACGTTCAAACATCCGGTGGCGATCAACGCGAAGGTCGCGGCGACGGACGCGGTCACGATCGGGACAAGGCCGGTTGCGCTCAGGAGCACCATGATCAGGAAGATCGTCAGCGCGCGGGGCGCCAGGCGGCGCGGCGGAACTTCGGCGGCCGACCAGTCGAGCAGCAGAACGTCGCGATAGGTTCGCAGTTTCTGGATTTCCTCCGCGCCGCCGGCCAGGAGCAGCACGTCGCCGGGTTCCAGGCGGATTTCCGTCATGGCCATGCGCGGCATGCGCGAGCGCCGCTGCACGCCCATGACGACGCAGCCCGTCTCGGTGTGAAAGCCGCTCTGGGAAATGGTGCGCCCGCTCAGCCGTGAGGCCGGGGCGACAACCGCTTCGGCGAGCGTGAGGGAGCGTTGCGGGACCGGGGGATCGGTTTCGCCGCTCTCCTCGCTTTCGGTCCCCATCAAGGGATGCCTGCGTGCCAGCGCGGCGGTCAATGCGGAGCGTGTGGCGGCGACAATCAGCGTGTCGCCCGGGCGCAGGGTCACATTCTCGAAGGGGGGCAGGATCGGTCGTTCGCCGCGCTGGACCAGACGCACGGTCATGTCCTTCAGCGCCGGAAACAGCCCGGCGACCGCGGTCGTGCCTTCCAGGGGATGGCCGTTGGAAATGTGGATCTGCGCGATGAACTGCTTGCCCGACGAGGGTTGCAGCTCGTCCGCCATCGTCTTTCTCGGGCGCAGCAGATAGGGCATCACGAAGAGCACATAGCAGCCGCCGACCGCCGCCAGGATCAGGCCGAGCCCGGTGAAGCTGAAAAACCCGAGGCGCACGTCGCTGGTGCGTGCCGCCACATCGGCCACGAGAAGGTTGGTCGAGGAGCCGATGAGGGTCGTCATGCCGCCCAGAATGGCAATGAAGGAGAGCGGCATCAGCAGCCGGGCGGACGACTTGCCTTGCGCGGCGGCCACCGCCGACAGGATCGGCAGGAACATCACCACGACGGGCGTGTTGTTCAGGAAGCCGCTGATCACCGCGACGGCGATCAGGATCGGCGCGGCGGCCAGATGCGGCGCGCGCTTGGTCGCCCTGACGATGAATTGCGCCGGCTTTTCAAGCGCGTCCGTCTGGAACAGTGCCTGACCGACGATCAGCAGGCAGGTGACGGTGACCAGCGCGGGATTGGCGAAGCCGGCCAGGAGCTCTCCCGGTCCGATTCCGGTTTCGCCGGGAAAGACCGTGAAGATGACCATCAGCGCGACGAGCGACCCCAGGGCGACATACTCGAGCGCGAAACGCTCCATCGCATAGAGCACAATCGTGGCGACGATCACCACGAACGTGAGGATCATGGCGGGATCGGCTGGCAGCATGCGGTCGGCCCATATCCTCTTTCCGGCCACGCAAAGGCGCGCGGCGCGACGTACGCCACAACCTTTCTATCCGTCGCGGGACGCTTCGCAAAGAAGGAATGCTTCCCGAAAGCGCTTGATCCAGGAAAGTTTTGCCAGTCGCCGGTCTTCGGGCGGGCGCATCAAACCGTACGTGGCACTCCGCTCAAGGGTCGACCGCGCGGTTTACGACGACCGTGCCGATAACGAGGTCGTGCAACAGCCGCTTCTCGCCGTTGAACAGCGAAACCGCCAGCACCAGCGGCGTGAGCAGCGAGATCGAGAACCAGAACAGCAGCGCATGCATGCCGGCGATCAGGATGTCGGGTCGGTCGCCCCGTACCATGCGCATGGTGACACCCATCGCACGCATGCCCGGTGTCGCGCTTGTCGGGCCGCCAAGGGTCAGCGCGACATAGACGAGGGCCACGGCCGGCCAGAGGATGGGAAACAGCAGCCATCCAAGCCCGAGCGTGAAGATGCCGAGAAAGAACACCAGGACCGTCGCCATGAGCGTCAGCACGCCGATCAGGATCGCGTCGATGACGAAGGCGAAGATCCGGTTTGTGCGTACGCTGGCAAACAGCCTCGGATCGCTGAAGGCGCCGAAGGCGGTGGTGTCTTGCATCTCGTGATGCGGGGAAGGGGAGGTCATGCTGTCCTTTCGTGCGGTTGCTGCCTTCAGGTGGGGATTGCGCAAGGCGCTGTCAAATCGACCCGGCCTGCCCGGTCAAAGGCGCGATTCGCCAAGGTCCAGCATGCGCACGCTGAAATCGTGCCCCTCCAGCGCCGTGAGGATCTCCTGCGCATGGGTCCGGTCGTGCGTTTCCATCGTGACGTCCAGCGTGGTGCCCTTCGCGGGAACATTGAGAAACAGCCGGTGGTGCGAGACTTCCAGGATGTTGCCGCCAAGCGACCCGATCAGGGTCGAAATATCGCCCAGAACGCCCGGGCGGTCCGGCGTGGTGATGCGGATCGACAGCAGGCGGCCTTCGTGGGCCAGCCCGCGCACCATGATCGACGACAGCAGCCGCGGGTCGATGTTGCCGCCGCACATGACCAGCCCGACGCTGCGGCCCGCGAAGCGCTCGCGGTGGGAGAGCAGCGCGGCAAGACCGGCGGCGCCGGCGCCTTCCGCCATTGTCTTTTGCTGGGTGAGATAGGCGTTCACCGCCTGTTCGATGGCTGCCTCGTCGACCAGGAGAATGTCGTCGACGCTCTCGCGCACGATCTCCAGCGTCAGCTCTCCCACGTTCTTGACCGCGATCCCCTCGGCGAGCGTTGCGCCGCCGCACTGGACGGTCTCGCCGTCGAGCGCCCCCTTCATCGATGGGTAAAGCGCGGCCTCGACGCCGATGACCTCGATGCCGGGGCGCAGCGCCTTGGCGGCCGTTGCCATTCCGGAAATCAGGCCGCCGCCGCCCACTGGAACGACGAGACACTCGAGGCCGGGATGGTCTTCCAGCATTTCCAGCGCGATGGTGCCCTGGCCGCAGATGATCGCTTCATCGTCATAAGGGTGCACCCAGACGAGGCCTTCCGCTTCCGCGATCCGCTCGGCCTCGGCATGCGCGTCGGCCAGCATCTCGCCGGCCAGAACCACCCGCGCGCCATAGCCGCGTGTGGCGGCAACCTTCACGAAGGGGGTCGGTTTCGGCATGACGATGGTCGCGGGAATGCCGAGCCGTCCGGCGTGATAGGCAACCGCCTGCGCGTGGTTGCCGGCCGACATGGCGATGACGCCGCGCCGGCGCTCGTCGGGCGAAAGCGCCGACAGCTTCACCAGCGCGCCGCGTTCCTTGAACGCGTTGGTCACCTGCAGGTTCTCGTATTTGACCCAGACGTCCGCGCCCGTGAGGCGCGACAGTTTCGGGGCCGGCAGGCACGGCGTGCGCATCACGGCCCCGGAGATCAACTGGGCCGCGGCGCGGATGGAATCGAGCGAAACCGACATGACAGGGTCACCGCGAAAGGGTCCGGGACCCTTCCTGTGCCATCAAGCCGGGATGATTTGCAAGCTCGCGATGGTCGAGCCGACCATGACGGCGGCCAGGGCGATCTTGAGCCGATACAGCAAACGGGATTGGCCGGCGGCCATCCGCAACCGGCCGCCGGCCAGCAGCCACAGGCCGTTCAGGATGCCGCCGAGCACCCAGAATGTGAGCGACACGAGAAGCGCATCGGCGAGATAGCGCCCGGGCGAGACGAATTGCGAGATCGCCGCGATCTGCATTGCATAGGCCTTGGGGCTGAGCGGGTGAACCCAAAGCCCGCGCAGATATCCCGGTATCCGCCGGGCGTCGCCGGCCACGCCGTTGCCCGAGCGCACAATGGTCCAGGCGAGATAGACAATGTAGCCGATGCACAGCCAGCGCAGCAGCTGGAACACCTGCGGCGCGCTTTGCAGGAGGGCGTAAAGCCCCAGAACGTTCAGCCAGAAGATTATCTGGAAGCCGCTCATCGTGCCAAGCAGGAATGGGACCGCCGGTCGGGCGCCGAACGCCAGTCCGCTTGCCATCAGCGACATGTTTGCCGGTCCCGGAGAACCGACCATCGCGACGATGAACAGGACGAGCACGCCGTACTGGGCGAGCGGCATGAAAAAATCGGAGGGCATCCGCCATCTCCCGGCGCTGGAATTGTACGTTCTGTCGCCCAAAATGAATGAGACAAAATGTGATACAATGTTTATATTGTACTCATGACAATTTTCTCCCAAGCCACCGCCGAGGGGCCGGCGACTGCCAGGACCATCGAGGCGACCTTGCGGGCGCGGATCGCCGACCACACGCTTGCGGCGGGCGAACGTCTGCCGCCGATCCGCGAGGCGGCCTGGCAATTGCGCTGCGCGCCGGCAACCGTGGCGCGGGCCTATCGCGCGCTGGTGGTGGCCGGGCTTGCCCATGGCGAGGTCGGGCGGGGCACCTTCGTCGGCGGGCCAGACCGGCGGTCCGCCTTTCCGCCCCGTGCCACGGCGTCGACCGGGGACGAGGCCGGGATCGTCGACCTTGCCGTCAACGGTTTCCAGATGCATGACGCCACGCCGCTGGTCGGCGCGGCCTTCGAACGGGCGACGGCCCGTCTTGCGGCGGGCGCCGTGCCGGCCGGATACGCCGCGCCCGCGGGACGGGAGGAGGACCGCGTTGCGGCTGCACGCTTTCTCGCGCGCTGGCGTCCCGGCCTCGCGGCGCGGGAGGTGGTGATCACCCATGGCGCGCAGTCGGCGCTGTCGGCGGTCTTTCAGGCGCTTGCCGGGCGTGGCGGCGGAATTGCCTGCGACGCGGTCACTTATCCGGGCATCATCGGAGCGGCCGTGGCGCTCGGGATCCCGTTGTATCCGGTCGCAGGTGACGAAGACGGCATGCGCGCCGACGCGCTCGAGGCGGTTTGCGCGCGCCATCCCGTCTCGCTGGCGGTGGTGATGCCGGATGTGCAGAACCCGACGGGCGTTTCGATGCCGCAGGCGCGGCGCGCGGATCTCGCGTCGGTTGCGGTGCGTCAGGGCCTGACCATCGTGGAGGACCGGATCTACGGCTTTCTGGTGCCCGACGCGCCGGAGGGGTTTTCCGGCATCGCACCGGAGCGCACCGTGCTTGTCTACGGTCTTTCAAAGAGCGTCGCCCCGGTGCTGCGGGTCGGCTATGTCGCAGGGTCCGTTGACATGATCCGCCACGTCGAAGCGGTTTTGAATGCAACCAGCCTGATGGTTTCGCCCTTGCTTGCGGATGCGGCGAGCTGGGTTCTGGAGCAGCCCGGGATGGAGACGCGCTGCACGGCATTGCGCGCCGGGATTGCCCGTCGCGCCGATTGCTGTCGCACCCGCTTTCCCGGACTGGACGCGGACCGCCTCTCGGGCGGCATTGCCTGGCTTCCGCTTCCCGGCGACTGGACGGCGGACGGCTTTGCAGCGGAAGCGGCTTCCCGGGGTGTGCGGGTCAGCCCGGCCCGGCATTTTTGCGTGGAACCGAGAAACGCACCGCAGGCGGTGCGGCTTTGTCTTGCCAATGTCGCCGATGACACGCGCTTCGAGGCCGGCCTGGAGGTTCTGGCCAGCCTTCTTTCGCGCGACGCGCGGCCTGCGCGCATCGCTCCGTGAGAACAGGTCGCGCGGCGAAAAGCGTCAGCCCTTGAGGCGACGCGCGACCTCGGGCGCGAAATAGGTGAGGACGCCGTCTGCACCGGCCCGCTTGAACGCCATCAGGCTTTCCAGCATCGCGCGGTCGCGGTCGAGCCAGCCGTTCTGGGCTGCGGCGCAGATCATCGCGTATTCTCCCGACACCTGATAGGCGAAGGTCGGGCGCCGGAAGGCGTCCTTCACCCGTCGAATGATGTCGAGATAGGGCATTCCGGGTTTGACCATGATCATGTCGGCGCCTTCCTCGAGATCGAGCTCGACCTCATGCAGCGCCTCATCCGTGTTGGCCGGATCCATCTGGTAGGTGCGTTTGTCGCCGACAAGCGTGGTGTTGGTGCCGACCGCATCGCGGAACGGCCCGTAGAAGGCCGAGGCGTATTTTGCCGCATAGGACATGATCTGCACGTCCTGATGCCCGTTGGCGTCCAAGGCTGCGCGGATCGCGCCGATGCGCCCGTCCATCATGTCGGAGGGGGCGATCACGTCGGAGCCCGCATCCGCCTGCAGCAACGCCTGCTCGACAAGTTGCTCCACCGTCTCGTCGTTGACGATGGTCTCGCCCTCCATCAGCCCGTCATGTCCGTGGCTGGTGTAGGGGTCGAGGGCGACATCGGTGATCAGTCCGACGGGAAGCCCCGCCGCGCGGATTTCCCGGCAGGCCTGGCACACCAGGTTTTCCGCGTTCAGCGCCTCGGATCCGCGCGCGTCGCGCAGCTCCGGGTCGGTGTTGGGGAAGAGGGCGATTGCCGGAATGCCAAGCGCCGCGGCTTCCTCCGCCTGCGCGCGGATGCGGTCGACACTGTGGCGCATGACGCCCGGCATCGACGGGACGGCTTCCTCGACATTCGACCCGCGCGTGACGAACAAGGGCCAGATGAGATCATCCACCGTCAGCGTGTTCTCGCGAACCATCCGTCGCGACCAGTCGGTGCGGCGGTTGCGGCGCATGCGCCGGCCTCCGACAACGGCATCGACGGTGGCGGGACCGCTCGCGGGGCGCTGGGGCGCTGTCATGCTTCTACTCCGGGAAAGACGTTTGACCTTGAAGCCGCGACATTAGCATCGGAAAGCCCGCGGCCGAAAGGCGGGGGAGAGGGAATTCCGGGTCGCAATTGACGCAGGCGCGGGGGGCGGATAATCCCACTGGGCAGGTCGCCGCGCGAGTTCCCCCGCGTCGACGCGACGGGAGGAGGGCAGTTCGATGGATTTCACCCTTGGCGAGGACCAGCGCGCGTTTCAGGACGTTGCACGCCAGTTCGCCCGCGACGAGATGGAGCCGAACGCGCGTGAATGGGACGAGACCTCCCGTTTTCCCGAAGAGACGCTGCGCAAGGCGGCCGAACTCGGGTTCGGCGGCATTTACGTCGGAGACGATGTCGGCGGGTCCGGGCTGACCCGTCTGGACGCGGCCGTGATCTTCGAGGAACTGGCCGCCGGCTGCACCTCCACCGCCGCCTATATATCGATCCACAACATGGCCGCCTGGATGATCGACCGCTTCGGCGTTGACGCCCAGCGCCAGCGCTTTCTGCCGGCGCTGTGCACAATGGAGCATTTCGCGAGCTATTGCCTGACGGAGCCGGGATCGGGGTCGGATGCGGCAAGCCTGCGCACGCGCGCGGTCCGCGACGACGACGACTATGTGCTCAACGGCTCCAAGGCGTTCATCTCCGGCGGCGGGCGCTCCGACATCTATGTCGTGATGGTGCGCACCGGTGACGCCGGGCCGAAGGGGATTTCCTGCCTGGTGGTCGAAAAGGACGCGCCGGGCCTCAGTTTCGGTGCTCAGGAAGCCAAACTCGGCTGGAAGAGCCAGCCGACCGCGCAGGTGAATTTCAGCGATTGCCGGGTGCCCGCTGCCAATCGCATCGGCGCGGAGGGCGACGGTTTCAGGATCGCCATGGCCGGTCTCGACGGCGGCCGCCTCAACATCGGCGCCTGTTCGCTGGGGGCGGCGCAAAGCTGTCTCGACCGCTCGATTTCCTATCTCAAGGAGCGCAAGCAGTTCGGCAAGCCGCTCGCCGAATTCCAGGCGCTTCAGTTTCGCCTCGCGGACATGGCGACGGAGCTTGAAGCCGCGCGGTTGCTGCTGCACAAGGCCGCGACGCTCGTCGACGCCAAGACGCCGGACGCAACCCGCATGGCGGCCATGGCCAAGCGAATGGCGACGGATGTAGGGTTCTCTGTCGTCAACGAGGCGTTGCAATTGCATGGCGGCTACGGCTATCTGCGGGACTATCCGGTCGAGCGCTTCCTGCGCGACGTGCGCGTGCACCAGATCCTGGAAGGCACCAACGAGATCATGCGAATGATCATCGCGCGGGACCTCCTGAAGGATTGAGCGAACGGTCGGGCGGAATCGCGGAACGGCGAGGGAACATGCGGCGCGGATTGATCGTGGGCATCTTGGGGTGGATCGGGGCAAGCCTCGTCTTCCGTCTGTTCGGTCAGTACATTCTGGTCGGCCCCGGGCTTGCCTATGTGGTTGCGCTCGTCGTCGGCGGGGTTGCGGCGAGCGCGGTTGCGCTGCTGGCGGCGCGGCTCTTTTGCGAACCGGGCAAGAGCGCGCGTTTTGCGGCGGGTGTTGTCATGCCGGGGCTTTTGGGCGATGCGGCCGCGACGCTCGCCTTCGCGCGGGTGTTTCCGGAAATTCCGCCGGAGTATGACGTTTTGTTCGCGGCGATGATGCTTTGGGGCTACGGCGTGATCCTCGCCGTGCTGATCCTGTTTGGCGACAAGGTTGTGAGGACTTGATGAGCGAAGACGAGATCCTGTTCGAAATCCGCGGCCATGCGGGACTGGTGACCCTGAACCGGCCGAAAGCGCTCAATGCGCTCTCCCACGGCATGGTTTTGGCGCTTGCCGCCAAGCTCGAGGAATGGCGCGAAGACGACCAGGTGCGTTGCGTGGTCGTGCAGGCGGCGGGCGAAAAGGCCTTTTGCGCCGGTGGCGACATCCGCAGGATCTACGATCAGGGCACGGCGGGCGATCCGTCGCAGGTCGGGTTCTTTGCCGACGAGTATCGTTTGAACGTCCAGATCAAGCGCTACCCCAAGCCCTATGTCGCCCTGATCGACGGTATCGTCATGGGCGGTGGCGTCGGCGTGTCCGTTCACGGCAGCCACCGGGTCGGCACCGAACGCACCATGTTCGCCATGCCCGAGACGGGAATCGGCTTCTTTCCGGATGTCGGCGGAACCTATTTCCTGCCGCGCATGCCGCATCACACCGGCATGATGGCGGCGCTGAGTGCCGCCCGCCTCAAGCAGGCCGACGCTTTGTGGGCCGGGGTTCTCACCCACGCGGTGACGTCGTCCGACCTGGATGCGCTCACCACGGCCCTTTGCGAAGGCGCGCATCCCGACGAGGCCCTTGCGGCCTTCGCGCGCACGGCCTCCGACCTCGGAGCGGACGAAGCGCCGCTCGCGGCCCGTTCGGCAATCTGCGCGGATGTCTTCGGCAAGGACACGCTGGAAGAGGTGCTCGCGGCATTGGATGCGGTGGCCGGCGAGGGGGGCGACGGCGAATGGGCGGCGAAGCAGCTGTCGGCGATCCGCACCAAGTCGCCGACCAGCCTCGCGCTTGCCTTCGTGCAATTGCGCAAGGGAGCGGATCTCGATTTCGAGGCCTGCATGCGTCTCGAACACCGGATCGTCAGCCACATTCTGAAGGGGCATGACTTCTATGAGGGCGTGCGCGCGGTGATCGTCGACAAGGACAATCAGCCCGACTGGAAGCCGCAACGGATCGCCGATGTTCAGCCGGCCGATATCGAGCGCTATTTCCAGCTTCCCGATGGCGGCGATCTCGATGTCTGATAAAAGGAGCGCCGGGCTGCGCTGACCGGGCGCGGCGGGGCCGGAGATCACATGAACGCTTTGCTACAAGACTATTGGAAGAACCGGCCAGCATGGTCGGTGGCGCTGATCTGGTATCTGCGCGCGATGGCCGTGCTTCTGATCGGCGGCGGTCTCATTCACTGGGCCCGGATTGTCGGGATCGTGCCCTGGCGCGGGGTCTGGTTCTGGGACATGCCGATCGAATGGCAGGCGGCCACCGTGTTTTTCGCGGTTCTGGATCTCGTTGCCGCCATCGGTCTGTGGCTGACCGTCTCCTGGGGCACGGTGATGTGGCTCACCCGCGCGTTGACACAGGTGGTGATGCACACGGCCTTTTCCGATGTCTTCGGGCGTCGGCCTTATGAAATCGGCTTCTACCTGACGACCATCGCGATCTATCTGGTGCTTCTGTATCTGAGTGACCGGGAGCAGCGAAGGTGACGCGCATCGCGCGACAAGAACACGCTCAATCATCGAAAACGGGGAGGTTTCATCCATGACAACGATCGGATTTGTCGGGCTTGGCAACATGGGCGGGCCGATGGCCGCCAATCTGGTGGCGGCCGGCCACACGGTTTGCGGGCTCGATCTCTCGCCCGACGCGCGTGCGCGCCTGAAGGAGGCCGGCGGCAAGCCGGTGGAATCGGTGGCCGAGGCCGTGTCGAGCGCGGATGTGGTCGTGACCATGCTTCCCGCCGGCACGCATGTGCGCAAGGTCTATGGCGGGGACGCCGGCATTCTCGCCAATGCGCGCCCCGGCACCTTGATGATCGACAGCTCCACGATCGATGTCGACAGTGCCCGCGCCGTTGCCAAGGAGGCGGCCGGCGCCGGCATGGCGATGGTCGATGCCCCCGTTTCCGGCGGTGTCGCCGGCGCGGCCGGCGGCACCTTGACGTTCATGGTGGGCGGCCCGGACGACGCCTTCGAGGCGGCCAAACCCTATCTCGAGATCATGGGCAAGACGATCGTTCACGCCGGCGGGCCCGGCAACGGCCAGGCGGCGAAGATCTGCAACAACATGTTGCTCGGGATTTCCATGATCGGCGTGTGCGAGGCCTTCGTTCTGGCCGAGCGGCTCGGCCTCGATCACCAGAAGCTCTACGACATTTCGTCGACGGCATCGGGCCAGTGCTGGTCGCTGACGAGCTATTGCCCGGTTCCCGGTCCGGTCGAGACCTCGCCGGCCAATCGGGACTATCAGCCGGGCTTCGCCGCCGCGATGATGCTGAAGGACCTCAAGCTTGCCCAGGAGGCTGCCAGCGCCAGCGGCGCTTCGACCCCGCTCGGTGCGGAAGCCTCAGCTCTTTACAATCTGTTCTGCAACCAGGGCGAAGCGGACACGGATTTCTCCGGCATCATCCGCTTCCTGCGTGGCGCGGAAACCGCCTGACGCGGCGAGGGTATCTTCGGTCTCGGATTACCTGCCGCGCCGGCATGTCGTCGGCGCGGCTTTTTTCCTCGTGAAAAATGCCTAGGCGAATGATTTTCAGTCTTTTTTCCATCTGTCGCGCATCGGGAATCTCGATTTTTTTTCAGGCGCCGTTCGGCACCATTTTTCATGTATTCGAGTTCAAAACCGCGTAACTCGGCAATATTTACAGTTAAGAATTCGTGAATTCGATCAATATGCAATGCATTTGCGCGTTAACCGACGATTTAGTCTCCTTTTTAAGCGGATTTTAGAGGCCGGCGTGTAGGGTTTGCATCAAGGTGAGAAAAAACGCACCGCAAACAATACATGAGGCGCAAACAGATGATGACGGCAACGAAAGCGGTCGACGCGGCTTTGCAAGCCGAAGACGGCGATGAAATCCAGCCGCTCTACCTTGAGGCACTGACTCTGGTCGAGCGATTACACCGACGTCTCCTTGACGTGATCAAGGACGAATTCGACCGCGAGGGGCGCTCCGACGTCAACAGCGTGCAGGCGCTGCTCCTCTTCAACATCGGCGATGCCGAACTGACGGCGGGCGAACTCCGCACGCGCGGTTACTATCTCGGCTCGAACGTGTCCTACAATCTCAAGAAGCTGGTCGACCTCGGCTTCATTCACCACCAGCGCTCGCGCACCGACCGTCGCTCGGTCCGCGTCAGCCTGACGGAGAAGGGCAAGGATGTCGCCGGGAAGGTGAACGCGCTGTACCAGCGGCACATGCTGTCGGTGGAGCAGGTCGGCGAGATCGGCCCCGAGGACTTCAAGGTTCTCAACCGGTCCCTGCGCCGCCTGGAGCGCTTCTGGACAGACCAGATTCTCTATCGCCTTTGAGGCGACTGCGTCGACAGGCGCACGCGAAACCTGACTGGTTTGACGATCGGGCCGCATCCTCATGGAGCGGCCCGATGCGTTTCACGACAGAAAACGGTGGCGATCCATGTGCGGTTTTCCGGCGCGGACGCGGCGGACGCTGCGACATGAATGTGCCATATTACCATGCGTTAAGGATTGCGGCGCAAAACAGGCTGTTGCTGTCGGCTCTCCCGTTTCGGGAGAGAGTATTTGTTAATCCGGTGGCGATACCTCTGTTTGACACGATACGGCAAGGCGGGACGGAATGAACATGGTGGCATCTCAGTCGGCAAAACACGGTGCGACGCGCGCCCGGATGCGGCGTGGCCTGCTTGGCGTTTCGCTGCTTGGCGCCGTCTCGGTCCTGTTTTCCGGGGTGTCCGCGACCCCGGCGCTGGCGCAAAACGCTGCCTTGAAGGCTCTGATCGAACAGCAGCAGCGTGTGGAATGGAGCGACCAGTTCGACAACACGATGCGCAGTCTCCAGGCTGTGGAATCGTCTTCTCCGACGCTTTCTCCCGATACCGCGACCTATGTCGAAACCGCGATCCAGCGCTACTCATCGATCGTCCAGAACGGCGGTTGGCCGCAGGTGACGAGCGGACGCCGCGCCATGCGTCTCGGGGCGCGCGAGGACAATGTGATCTCGCTGCGTCGCCGGTTGATGGTCTCCGGCGACCTCGAGCAGACCGCCGGCATGTCCGACACCTTCGATTCCTACGTCGATGCCGGCGTTCGCCGCTTTCAGATCCGTCACGGTCTGACGCCCGACGGCGTCGTCGGAAAGAGCACGCTGAACGCCATGAATGTTCCCGCGGCTGTGCGCCTTTCGCAGCTTGAGACCAACATGGTGCGCCTGCGCTCCATGTCCGGCTTCCTCGGCGATCGTTATGTGATGGTCAACATTCCGGCGGCCGAGATCGAGGCGGTCGAGAATGGTCGCGTGCGGTCGCGTCACACCGCTGTCGTCGGCAAGATCGACCGGCAGACGCCGATCCTCAATTCCAAGATCTACGAGCTGAATTTCAATCCGTACTGGACGGTGCCCGTCTCGATCATCCGCAAGGACCTGATCCCGAAGATGAACGAGGATCCGCGATATCTGGAGAAGAACCGGATCCGGATTTTCGACTGGAAGGGCAACGAGCTTTCCTGGCAGCAGATCGACTGGGGAACGGACGAGGCGACGAAGTTCCAGTTCCGCCAGGAGCCGGGCGAGATAAATTCGCTCGGGTCGGTTCGCATCAACTTCCACAACAAGCATCAGGTCTATCTGCACGATACGCCGTCGAAATCCCTGTTCGGATCCGATTACCGGTTCCATTCCTCCGGCTGCGTGCGGGTGCAGAACGTGCGTGAGCTGATCACCTGGCTTCTCGCCAGCACGACGCCGGACTGGAATCGCGCCCGGGTGGACGAAACGATCCGCAGCGGCGAGCGTGAGGACGTACGGCTTCAGTCGCAGATCCCGCTCTACATGTCCTATGTCACCGGATGGGCGACGGCCGAGGGTGTGGTGCATTTCCGCGACGATATCTACGACCGCGACGGACTGGCGCTTGACGGCGCCAGCACCGCGGTCTCGGCCTATCAGTAGACAGCGCATGAGCGACCCTTTCCCTGAAACGGAGCGTCGTGCCCTGTTCCGCGCGCCGCGGTTGCGCCGGGTTCCTGTGAGCGGAACGGCCGGATGAGCCAGTCGGGTGGCCCGACGGGCGAGGTGTATTTCGAGTTTTTTCCGGTTGGACGACAGGTGCGGGTCACGGCGATTGACGCCGCCACCGGGATCGAGGTCGTCGTGCTGGGGCCCCGGCAGGCGAGCCAGGCGGACCTGCAGCAACTGGCCTTGCGCAAACTGACGCGGCGGCTGTCGATGGCGCCCTGAGACCGTTGCATGCCGGTCTTCGCTCTTGGTTCGCCAACTGGGCTGTGCTATTTGCGAAACCCTTGACAGCGGCACCTGTTCGTCTTCCGCGCCCGGTTGGTGACGGAGACACGTTTCGCCCGCGCGCCTTGCCCAAGCATTTGCTTGCGTTCTGATCAGTTCACGAAAGAGGGGACCGACGATGTCGATGACCGACTCAACGCTCGACACGCCGATTTATCCGGACTTCTTCACGCGCGGTCTTGCGGACGCGGACCCTGAAATCCATTCGGCCATCACCCGCGAACTCGGACGCCAGCGCCACGAGATCGAACTCATCGCCTCCGAGAACATCGTCTCGCGCGCCGTGCTCGAGGCGCAGGGCTCGATCATGACCAACAAATATGCGGAAGGCTATCCGGGCCGTCGCTATTACGGCGGTTGCGAGTTCGTCGACGTCGCCGAGGACCTCGCCATCGACCGCGTCAAGCAGCTGTTCGGCTGCGGCTTCGCCAACGTGCAGCCCAATTCGGGCAGCCAGGCGAACCAGGCCGTGTTCCTCGCCCTGATCAAGCCGGGCGACACGATCCTCGGCATGAGCCTCGACGCCGGCGGTCACCTGACCCACGGCGCGCGCCCCAATCTTTCGGGCAAGTGGTTCAACGCGGTGCAATACGGCCTCGACACCTCGACCGGCCTCATCGACTACGACGCGCTTGAGGAACTGGCCCGCGAACACAAGCCGGCGCTCATCATTGCGGGCGGCTCGGCCTATTCGCGTGAAATCGATTTCGCGCGCTTCCGCCAGGTTGCGGATGCGGTCGGTGCCTATCTGATGGTGGACATGGCGCATTTCTCCGGCCTCGTCGCCGGTGGGGCGCACCCGAGCCCGTTCCCGCACGCGGACGTCGCGACCTCCACCACGCACAAGACCCTGCGCGGTCCGCGCGGCGGCATCGTGCTGACGGATCGCGAGGACATTGCCAAGAAGATCAATTCCGCGGTGTTCCCGGGGCTTCAGGGCGGTCCGCTGATGCATGTGATCGCCGGCAAGGCCGTGGCCTTCGGCGAGGCGCTGCGTCCGGAGTTCAAGGTCTATGCGCGCAACGTCGTCGAGAATGCCAAGGTGCTGGCCGAGACCCTGCGCGAAGGCGGACTGGACATCGTCTCCGACGGGACCGACACGCATCTGATGCTGGTCGATCTGCGCCCCAAGGACCTGACGGGCAAGTCGGCGGAGGCCTCGCTCGGGCGTGCCAACATCACCTGCAACAAGAACGGCGTTCCCAACGATCCGCAGAAGCCGACGATCACCTCCGGTATTCGCCTCGGCACGCCGGCCGGCACCACGCGTGGTTTCGGCCAGCAGGAATTCCGCGAGATCGGCAAGCTGATCACCGAGGTGCTGGACGGTCTGAAGGCCGCAAACTCCGAAGACGGCAATGCGGCCGTGGAGGCGGCGGTGAAGGAAAAGGTCGTCGCACTGACCGACCGCTTCCCGATCTATTCCGGTCTTTGAGACGGACGATGGCGCCGTCGCGCGCCCGGTCCCTGTGACAATCCCGGCGTTGCGCCGCCCCGCGAGGTTTTCTGGCGAAACGGGCGGCGCAATCCGGTTCGGAGCCGAGTGACACATGAAGTGCCCATATTGCGGTTGCGATGACACGCAGGTGAAGGATTCGCGTCCAACGGAAGACAACACCGCAATCCGTCGCCGCCGGATCTGTTCGGAGTGCGGCGGTCGCTTCACCACCTTCGAGCGGGTTCAGCTGCGCGAACTGACGGTGGTCAAACGGACCGGACGGCGTGTCCCCTTCGACCGGGAAAAGCTGGAACGGTCCGTTCGTATTGCCACCCGGAAGCGTCCGGTGGATCCCGATCAGGTGGAACGGATGATCAGCGGGATCGTGCGCCAGCTGGAAAGCTCCGGCGACAGCGACGTGCGGGCCGCGGATATCGGAAATCTGGTGATGGAGGGTCTCAAGGTCCTCGACGACGTTGCCTATGTCCGGTTCGCTTCAGTCTACAAGGACTTCCGAGAAGCCAAGGACTTCGAAGCGCTTCTCGACGAGATGAGTGGCCCCGATGCCACGACATTCAACGACGGGTAGCCGGTGGACCGAAGTGCTCATGATCCCATGACGGCCGTCGATGCGCGTTTCATGGCTGCCGCTCTTTCCGTCGCCCGGCGGGGGCTTGGCCGCGTGTGGCCCAATCCGTCTGTCGGCGCCCTGATTGTCAGCGATCCCGCATCCGGGGGCGTGGTTGTCGGGCAGGGCGTTACCCAGCCACCCGGTGGCGCCCATGCGGAGGTGATCGCGCTGCGCCAGGCTGGCGAACGTGCGCGGGGGGCCACCTGCTATGTCACACTGGAACCCTGTTCCCATCAGGGGCGAACCGGTCCCTGCGCCGTGGCGCTGGCCGACGCGGGCGTTGCGCGGGTGGTGATCGGCTTGCCCGACCCCAATCCGCGCGTGGCCGGTCGCGGTGTCGCGATGCTGCGCGACCGCGGTGTGGAGGTCGTCACCGGTGTCTTGCGGGATGCCTGCGCCGATCATCACGCCGGGCATGTTCGCCGGGTCCTCGCCGGGCGTCCGCATGTCATCTTGAAACTCGCCGTTTCCCGCGACGGGTTCATCGGGCGGGAAGGCGAGGGGCAGATCCCGATCACCGGGTCGGACGTCTTCCGCCGGGTCCATGTCTTGCGCGCGGAATGCGACGGCATCCTGGTGGGGGTGGGAACGGCAATCGCCGACGATCCCGCGCTCACCTGCCGTCTCCCCGGGCTCGCGAACCGCTCTCCTGTGCGTGTTGTTCTCGACACATCGGCGCGGCTTCCCCTGGACACTCGCCTGGTCCGGACCGCCCGCGAGGTTCCCGTCTGGGTGCTGGTGAGCGCGCAGGCCGATCCAGACCGCGTGTCGGCGCTTTCGGCGTCCGGATGCACGGTCATACGCCTCGCGACGCCGGTCAACGGTCGCATCGACCCGCAGGCCGCCATGCGCGCGCTCGGCCAGCGCGGCCTGACGCGCCTGCTTGTGGAAGGCGGCGCGACGGTCGCAAATGCGCTGGTGGAGAGCGACCTCGCCGACGAGGTGATAATCTCGCGTGGCGACATGCGGGTGGGCGAGGGCGGCATTCTCCCGTTCGCCGGCCGGGGCCTCGAGGCCCTGTCCGAGATCGACCGCTACACGGCGCTGGAAACGGTGCCGGTCGGGGACGATACGATGACGCGCTACCTTCGAAGGATGGAGTGACCCATGTTCACCGGAATCATCAGCGACATTGGATGCATCGCCGAAATTTCGCGGATTCCGGCCGGTCTGCGGACGCGGATCGCCACGGTCTACGATCCCGACGGGATCGACATCGGTGCGTCCATCGCTTGCGACGGTGTGTGCCATACGGTCACCGCGAAGGGCCGCGACGGCGAAACAAACTGGTTCGAGATTGAATCGGCCGCCGAAACGCTGAAACTGACGACGGTCGGAAACTGGACGGTTGGCGCAAGGGTCAATCTCGAACGGTCGCTGAAGATCGGCGACGAGCTGGGCGGCCACATCGTCCAGGGGCATGTCGATGCGACCGCGGAGATCGTCGAGCGCACTGACCATCCGGATTCCGTCTGCTTCCGCTTTCGCGTGCCGGCCGAATTCGCCCCCTTCATCGCCAGGAAGGGCGGGGTCGCGCTCGACGGCACCTCGCTCACGGTGAACGAAGTCGATGGCGACACCTTCTCCGTCTTCCTGATCCCGCATACGCTGACGGCCACCACCTGGGCGGACCGCAAGGCCGGCGATCTTGTCAATCTGGAAGTCGACATGATGGCGCGTTACGCGGCCCGGCTTGCCGAATACCGCTAGCGGAGGGTTCCTGCGCCGGGCGCAGGGCAGGCATCGGCAATCCGGGCTGGACAAAGGGGGCAAGGCGTGGTTCCTACCGGCACCCTGACAGCGGCCGTCGCGCGCGTCGATTTGCCGTTCGGCGGATCGTCCATCGCCGACCGGCGACGGGGCTGAGCGGCAAGACACCGCGACATCAAATTTCGATCCCGCGCGCAGCTGACCGGCCTCAGGCTTTCGGTCTTGCGCGCTTTGAAGGTGGAAGAGGCGATATGGCAACCCCGAAGATCCTGGTTATCGATGCCCGTTTTTACAACGACATCGCCGATGCGCTTCTGAGCGGCGCGATGGACGTGCTTGACGCCAATGGTGCCGAGGTGACGCGCGTTTCCGTCCCCGGCGTTCTGGAGATTCCCGGCGCGCTCGCCATGGCACTGGCGGCGATGGAAGGTGGTGTCGCCGACTTCGACGGCGCGGTTCTGCTTGGCTGCGTCATTCGCGGCGAGACGTCTCACTATGACATCGTGGCCAATGAATCGGCTCGTGCTGTGATGGAACTGGTGGTCGATGCCGCCTTGCCTGTCGGCAACGGCATTCTCACCGTCGAAAACAGCGACCAGGCCTGGGCGCGCGCAGATGTGAAGCAGAAGAACAAGGGCGGTTCGGCGGCGCAGGCGGCGCTCGACATGATCGCCGTCCGGGACCAGCTCGGAGTTTGACGTCGATGTCCGATCCCACGCCCGCACCCGCCGACACGCCGCGTCCCGCAAACAAGCGCGGTGCCGCGCGGCTGTCCGCCGTTCAGGCGCTTTATCAGATGGACGTCGGCGGGGTGAACCTTGCCGACGTGCTGGCGGAATTCGAAGCCTTTCGCCTGGGCGCCGAAGTCGATGGCGAGCAGTACCGCGAGGCCGACCCGGCATGGTTCCGGGATCTGGTGGGCGGTGTTGTCGATCAGCAGCGCACCCTCGATCCGGTGATCAACCGCGCGCTTGTCGCCGGCTGGCCGTTGAAGCGGATCGACACGACCCTTCGGGCGATCCTGCGCGCCGGTGCGCTTGAACTGATGAAGCGCAAGGATGTGCCGGCCCGCGTCGTCATCAGTGAATACATCGACGTCGCCCGCGCGTTTTACGATGGCGACGAGCCGCGTATGGTCAACGGTGTGCTGGACCGGCTGGCTCGCGAATTCCGCGAAAAGGAGTTCAGCGCACAGGCACCGGCAAAAGAGGCAGGTCAAGCATCGGAACCGGACAGCGGCGACGCCTGATCGCCGTCGAATTGCCGTAGGGGAAGATCGGGTGGCCGGTTCGGGGCGCGCGACAAGGCGATTTGCGCTTTTCGCATTGGCGTCCTAAACCGGGTGTCGACATTCCATCGCTGCCATGCGCTTGCGCCCATTGAACGGCCTGTTTTTCGGCCCGGAACTGGCCATGGCACCCCAGCCGGACATGACGATGACCGCAGCCGCCAACGCCACCGATTTCCTTGTCGACGACCGCCTCGCGCGCCGCAACGCGGTCCTTTTGGCAATCGCCCAGGCGCTTGGCGGCGCGTCGGCCTCCATCGTCATTGCATCGGCCTCGCTTGTCGGGGCAAGCCTGCTCGGTGCCGACAAGTCGCTTGCGACGCTCCCCGTCTCGAGTTTCGTGCTGGGCACGGCCTTCGGCACGTTGCCTGCCGGCGCGATCATGCACCGCTTCGGGCGGCGCGCCGGTTTTGTCGGCTCGGCGATGCTTGGAATCCTGTCCGGGCTGGTCTCCGCCTATGCGATCTTCCAGGCCGACTTTATCCTGTTTTGCCTTGCCGTCATGGCCAGCGGTTTCGTCAGCGCCTTCGTGCAGCAGTACCGTTTTGCGGCCGCGGATACCGCCAGCGATGCGTTTCGCCCCAAGGCGATCTCCTTTGTGCTCGCCGGAGGCGTCGCGGCCGGGATCATCGGTCCGCAGACCGTGATCAACACGGCCGATCTCTTCGACCCGATCATGTTTGCAGGCACCTATATCGCGCAGGCCGGCCTTGCCCTGATAAGCCTTGTGATCCTGGCCTTCATCTCCATTCCCCGCCCGGCGCGCGGGCCGGTGGCTGCGGGTGCGAGCCGTCCGTTGCGCCAGATCATGGTGCAGCCGCGTTTCATCGTCGCCGCGGCCTGCGGGATCACCTCCTACGCCCTGATGAGCCTCGTCATGACGGCGACGCCGCTCGCCATGATCGGCTGCGGGCTGACGCAGACAGACGCGGCCCATGCGATCCAGTGGCATGTGCTGGCAATGTTCGGGCCGAGTTTCTTCACCGGCCACCTGATCGCAAGGTTCGGGCGCGAACGCATCGTCGCCGTCGGCCTGGCGCTTCTTGCCGGCTGTGCCGTCGTTGCCCTGGCAGGCGTGAATGTCGCAAATTTCTGGATCGCCCTGGTCCTGCTCGGGCTTGGCTGGAACTTCGGTTTCATCGGCGCGACGGCGATGCTCACCGATGTCTATCGTCCGGCCGAACGCAACAAGGTCCAGGCCGTGAACGACTTCCTGGTCTTCGGCTTCGTCGCGGCCGCATCGTTTTCGTCCGGCGCGTTGCTGCATACCTTCGGATGGGCGACCGTGAACTGGCTCGTTTTCCCCTTCACGTTGCTCTGCGTGATTCTTCTCGCATGGCTAGTCCTGTCGGAGCGATCCGCCTCCCGGGTCTGATCCGGACGCCTCCCGTCGGAAATCGCAGGCCGTGGCATCTGATTCCCCCGATCCGGTGCCCTTGGCCAAACTGCGCCTTGACGACAGGCGCAGGACGGCTACCGTCGAAGCCCTCCGGGCCAGAAGCAAAACAAACACAGGCCCATTTCGCGTCCTTCATTGGGGGGAAGAATGCTCGAACTCACACTTGTCATCTTATGTGGTCTGCTTTCCATCGCTTACGGCATCTGGGCAGTCCAGTCCGTCATGGCGTCGGACGCCGGCAATGAACGCATGCAGGAAATCGCCGGCGCCATCCAGGAAGGTGCTCAGGCCTATCTCAACCGTCAGTACACGACGATCGCCATCGTCGGCGTCGTGATCTTCGCACTCGTGGCCTGGCTGCTCGGTGTGCTCGTGGCCATCGGCTTCGCGATCGGGGCAATCCTGTCGGCCGCGGCCGGCTATATCGGCATGCTCGTGTCGGTGCGGGCCAACGTTCGGACCGCGCAGGCGGCCAGCAGCTCGCTCGCCGCAGGGCTGGAAATCGCCTTCAAGTCCGGCGCGGTCACCGGCATGCTCGTCGCCGGTCTCGCGCTTCTCGGCGTGACCGTCTACTACGCCATCCTGACAGAGGGCATGGGCTTCGCCGCTCAAAGCCGCACGGTAATCGACGCGCTTGTCGCGCTCGGCTTCGGTGCCTCGCTGATCTCGATCTTCGCGCGACTGGGCGGTGGCATCTTCACCAAGGGTGCGGATGTCGGCGGCGATCTCGTCGGCAAGGTCGAGGCCGGCATTCCGGAAGACGACCCCCGCAACCCAGCAACCATCGCCGACAATGTCGGTGACAATGTCGGCGACTGTGCCGGCATGGCTGCCGATCTGTTCGAGACCTATGCCGTAACCGTCGTTGCAACGATGGTGCTCGCGTCGATCTTCTTCACCGGCGGCGCCGCCACCGACCTCATGCTGTTGCCGCTTGTGATCGGCGGAGCCTGCGTCGTGACTTCGATCATCGGCACGTTCTTCGTCAAACTCGGCGCCAACAACTCGATCATGGGCGCGCTCTACAAGGGGTTTGTCGCAACGGCCGTGCTCTCCGCCGTGGCGCTTTTCGCCGTCGTGTTTTTCTGGCTGGGTTTTTCCACCGAGTACACGACCTCCGGCGGCGTCAGCTTCACCGGACAGCAGCTGTTTTACTGCGGCCTCGTCGGGTTGCTCGTCACCGGCCTGATCATCTGGGTCACGGAGTATTATACCGGAACCGACTATCGTCCGGTGCGCTCCATCGCACAGGCATCGGTCACCGGGCATGGCACAAACGTCATCCAGGGGCTTGCGATCTCGCTTGAGGCCACCGCGCTTCCCGCGATCATCATCATCGTGGGCATCCTGGCGGCGTTCAACCTGGCCGGCCTCTTCGGCATCGCCATCGCGGTCACCACGATGCTGGCGCTTGCCGGCATGGTCGTGGCGCTCGATGCCTTCGGTCCGGTAACCGACAACGCCGGCGGCATTGCGGAAATGGCGGGCCTTCCGGCGGAAGTGCGCGTCACCACCGATGCGCTGGACGCGGTCGGCAACACCACGAAGGCGGTGACCAAGGGCTATGCGATCGGCTCCGCCGGTCTCGGCGCCCTGGTTCTGTTTGCGGCCTATACGGAGGATCTCAAGTTCTTCGCGGCCAATGCAGCGCCCGGCAGCTACTTCGAGGGGGTGAGCGTCGACTTCTCCCTGTCGAACCCCTATGTCGTCGTCGGCCTGCTGTTCGGCGGCCTGCTTCCCTATCTCTTCGGCGGCATTTCGATGACCGCCGTGGGCCGCGCGGCCGGTGCCGTCGTGGAGGAAGTGCGCCGGCAGTTCAAGGAAAAGCCGGGGATCATGCAGGGGACGGAAAAGCCGGATTACGGCCGGGCCGTCGACATGCTGACCAAGGCGGCGATCCGCGAGATGATCGTGCCGTCGCTGATGCCGGTGCTGTCGCCGATCGTGATCTATTTCGCGATCGCGGCCATTGCCGGCAAGTCGCAAGGCTTCGCGGCGCTTGGCGCCATGCTGCTCGGGGTGATCGTCACCGGTCTCTTCGTGGCGATTTCCATGACCGCCGGTGGCGGTGCCTGGGACAACGCCAAGAAGTCCTTCGAGGACGGCTTCGTCGACAAGGACGGCGTCAAGCACGAGAAGGGCTCCGAGGCGCACAAGGCCTCGGTGACCGGCGATACCGTGGGCGATCCCTACAAGGATACCGCGGGACCCGCCGTGAACCCGATGATCAAGATCACCAACATCATCGCCTTGTTGCTGCTGGCGGTGCTGGCGCACGGCTGACACGGGAGCCCCCGTCCGTTCGGGCGGGCGGCTTTCCCATCGGCTAGACGAAAAACGCCCGCGGCGAGATGCTGCGGGCGTTTTGCATTTGCGGTCAGGCCGACCCCTGCGGGGTCGTCCGGATCAAAGGCCGAGGCTCGGGTTCTGGGCGCCGCGCAGGATCTGCGTGAGGAAGCCGTAATCGGAGCCGCCGGTCCGGGTCTTGCGCGTCAGGATGTCGACGATCTTGCCGTCCTCCTGGCTGTAATAGCCGGTGTCGCGCACGAAACCGTCCTCGTCGAAGTAGATGGCGACAACGCGCTGCTCGACCGTTTCGGGAGCCAGGAACGCAGTCGTCTCCTTGGTTTGCGAAATATAGTAATAGGCGTCGCCGTCCAGCCGGGACACGGTGGAGGGCGACCCGAGCAGGAGTTCGACCTGTTCGCGCGAAGAGCCCACCTGAATGTCGCGCACGCGCTCGGCCGGAATGACATGACCGTGGTTGAGCGTCGTGGTGAAGCATCCGCCGAGCGGCAATCCCAACACGCCAACCACAAGTGCACCGCGAAGCCATTTCTTCATTGAAACGTGTCCTGTTGCTTTCCGTGCTGCAAAGCCCGACATAAGGGCAAACGCCGGTCGATATCGTGGACCGTGCATCCTTGGCAAAGTCCCTAACCTGCGATAGGCGACTTGGCAACCTCGCTCCAGACGAAGGCAAACCATGATATTCGGTCTGTTCCGCCGGCGCACGCCCCCGCAAGTCATTGCGACCTACACCGCGATCGTGGCGCAGGCACGGCAACCGCATTTTTACGCCAGCCTCGATGTGCCGGATACAGTCGACGGCCGTTTCGAACTGGTGGTGCTCCACACCATTCTTGTCCTGGAGCGCCTGCGCGGCGGATCGCAGGTCGAGAGCGCCTTTTCGCAGGACCTCTTCGATCTGTTCTTCGAGGACATGGACGGGACTTTGCGGGAGATGGGCGTTGGCGACGTCACCGTGCCCAAGAAGGTGAAGAAGATGGCCGAAGCCTTCTACGGACGCGCGGCCGTCTACGGCCAGGCGCTCAAGGACGGCGGGACGCAATCGCTTGCCGGGGCTGTCGAACGCAATTTCTTTGCCGAAACTCAAAAGCCGGAGGCCGCGTTTGCCATGGCGCGCTACATCCGGTCCGCCGCCGATGCCCTGGACGGGCAGCCGGCGGACGAAATTCTTCAGGGCCGCCCGGACTGGCCGGCCGCAACGGACTTTTCAAAATAAAGGGAGATCGGCCCATGATCGTGAAGACATTTCCGGTGACCCGGCTGTTCGACGTCACCCGTCTCGGCAATCAGGAGAAGGAACTGACCTTTGAGCCCGATGCGAATGAGCGCGCCCGGCTGATCGAGACCTACGGCCTTCTGGACCTGCAGGACATGCGCTGCGTGTTCCGCCTGCGTCCCTGGCGAAAGGACGGAATCGCCGTCGAGGGGCATCTGCGTGCCCGCGCGACACAGCCGTGTGTCGTGACGCTGGCGCCGGTGGAGCAGGTGATCGACGAGACCTTTTCCCGCCGGTTCGATCCGCGTGCGAGCGAAGCCGACGAGACGGCTGAAATCGAGGTCGAGGCCTTCAGCGAGGATCCCCCCGATCCGCTGAGCGGTCGCGATCTCGATCTGGGCGCGGTGCTGTGCGAACAATTCGCCCTTGCTCTCGATCTCTACCCGCGCGCGCCGGAGGCAAAGGTGCCCGACGCCTATCGTGCGGATGAAGACGAGGAGGGCGAAAAAGCCGCCGGTGCGGGCCGCCCGTCTCCTTTTGCCGTCCTTGCGGACCTCAAGAAGACCGATGGGTGAGGATCCGGTACAGCGTTGATCGCATTGCGGTGCGAAAGGAGAAAGCGGTTGTTTCGCGGTGGCAAACGGGTATGTTCGCCAACGCCTCGGCGTCCGCCGGGCCCGTGACGCAGACCGTGCGGTCCGCGTGCCGGGCCAGACCTGGACACTGTAGCGCCGGTGGGCGGCCTGGCCCGGTGGCCCGGGCCGCCAGCAGCACATGTCGCCGACAGGACAAGAAACGGCCGGAAACAAAGCGGACGATGGCTCAAACGGTTCGAATTTCACTAGATGCGATGGGTGGCGACAACGGGGCAAAAGTCGTCGTGGACGGCGCCGCGCTTGCGCTTGAACGTCGCCCGGACATCGTCTTTTCGCTTTTCGGCGACAAGGACGTGGTCGCGCCGCTGCTGGCTGCGCACCCCCGGCTGCGCGACACCGCGAGCCTGCACCATTGCGACGTATCGGTGGCGATGGATGCCAAGCCCAGCCAGGCGCTTCGCCAGGGGCGGTGGAAATCCAGCATGTGGCGCAGCATCGACGCGGTGAAGACCGGGGAGGCCGATGTCGCGGTCTCCGCCGGCAACACCGGCGCGCTGATGGCGATGTCGAAGTTCTGCCTGCGCACCATGGCCAATATCGAACGTCCGGCCATTGCCGCGATCTGGCCGACGGCGCGGGGCGAATCGATCGTGCTCGACGTCGGCGCGACGATCGGTGCGGATGCGCAGCAACTTATCGATTTCGCGCTTCTGGGCGGGGCGATGGCGCGGGTGCTGTTCTCCATCGAGCGTCCGAGTGTCGGCCTGCTCAACATCGGCGTCGAGGAGGTCAAGGGGCTGGAAGAGGTCCGCACCGCCGGTCGTCTGCTGCGCGAGGCCAATCTGGACACGCTGACCTATGACGGGTTCGTGGAAGGCGACGACCTGGGCAAGGGAACGGTCGATGTGGTTGTCACGGAGGGGTTTGCCGGCAACATCGCGCTGAAGACCGCCGAAGGCACGGCCAAGCAGATCGGCGGGTATCTGCGCGCCGCGATGAACCGCAGCTGGCGGGCGAGGCTCGGCTATCTGCTTGCGCGCGATTCCTTCGATGTGCTGCGCGCGAAACTCGACCCGCGCAAGGTCAATGGCGGTGTCTTTCTCGGCCTCAACGGCATTGTCATCAAGAGTCACGGCGGGACGGATCCGGAAGGGTTTTCCTCGGCGATCGAGCTGGCTTACGACATGGCCCGCAATGACCTGATGCACAAGATTTCCAATGATTTGAAGCACTACCATCGCGGCCGTTTCGGTGCGCGAGACGGATCGGAAGGTGATAAGTGACAGTAAAGCGCTCCATTGTCGTCGGCACGGGCAGCTATCTTCCGCAACGCAGACTGACGAACGCGGAACTGGCGGAGATGGTCGACACCTCCGACGAGTGGATCGTGCAGCGCACCGGCATCCGGGCGCGCCATATTGCAGCCGAGGGCGAATTCACCTCCGATCTGGCCGTCGAGGCGGCGACGCGCGCGCTCGAGGCGGCCGGTCTCACGGCCCAGGATATCGATCTGATCATTCTCGCCACCGCGACACCCGACAACACCTTTCCGGCGTCTGCCGTGACCGTGCAGCAGAAACTCGGTCTGACCAAAGGCTTTGCCTTCGATGTTCATGCGGTGTGTTCGGGCTTCGTCTATGCGATTTCCACGGCGGATGCCTATCTGCGTTGCGGCATGGCAAAGCGCGCGCTCGTCATCGGCGCGGAGACCTTCTCGCGCATTCTCGACTGGGACGACCGCACCACCTGCGTGCTGTTCGGCGACGGCGCCGGCGCCATGGTGCTGGAAGCGGTCGAGGGCGAGGGAACCGCAGGGGACCGGGGCATCCTGACGTCGCACCTGCGCTCCGACGGAAACCATCGCGACAAGCTCTATGTCGACGGCGGGCCGTCTTCCACGCAGACCGTCGGCCATCTGCGCATGCAGGGCAAGGAAGTGTTCCGCCACGCGGTGTCGATGATTACCGATGTGGTCGAGGATGCTTTCGCCGCAACCGGCACGGATGCCGACGCGCTCGACTGGTTCATCCCGCATCAGGCCAACCGGCGGATCATAGACGCCAGCGCGAAGAAACTCGGCATCGACCCCGCCAAGGTTGTGATCACCCTGGAGGACCAGGGAAACACCTCCGCGGCTTCCATCCCGCTTGCCGTCGATGCCGCCGTGCGCGACGGGCGCATCAGGCGCGGCGACCTCATCATGCTGGAAGCGATGGGCGGCGGCTTCACCTGGGGCGCGTCGCTTCTGCGCTGGTAATGTGTCAAACGCTTGTATGTCGTGCGTTTTTCGTGCCGGACTTGCCCGGCGCTGTTGACCGCCGGGGCGCAAGCCAATACGCTTGTCGGCAAGAATGACTATCCCTATTTCCGCTAGGGCAGGTGCTCGGCCAAGGAGGGACCATGGGCGGCAAGACAATCACACGGGCTGACTTGTGCGAAGCTGTATACCAGAAGGTCGGTCTCTCCAGATCCGAGTCATCGGAACTGGTGGAAAAAGTCCTATCAGAGATTGCGGATTGTCTTGTTGACGGTGAATCTGTGAAGCTCTCCTCGTTTGGATCCTTCGTTGTTCGCTCCAAGGGCGAACGCATCGGCCGCAATCCGAAGACCGGCGAGGAAGTACCGATCCTTCCGCGCCGTGTCATGGTCTTCAAACCGTCGAACGTTTTGAAGAAGAAGATCAACGAGACGATGATCGGGCCATCCGGCGACGATTGAATTCCATTGCGACGATAGACTGGTAAGTCCGTGTCGACCGAAAAAAGCCCAGACGCCTTCCGCACGATCAGCGAGGTCGCCGAGGATCTCGATCTTCCGCAACACGTCCTCCGGTTTTGGGAAACCCGCTTCAGCCAGATTCGTCCCCTGAAGCGCGGCGGCGGACGGCGTTACTATCGTCCCGACGACATCGATCTGCTGCGCGGGATCCGCCACCTCCTGTATGGCGAGGGCTATACCATCAAGGGCGTGCAGCGCATCCTGAAGGAACAGGGTGCGCGCTTCGTCATGCAGGTCTGGCGCGAGGACGGCCTTCCGCTCGCGGCTCTTGCCGCCCAGGTGGCCGGCGCCGACGAGGGCGTGGCCTCTCCGCCTTCGAAAGGTTCGGCGCCGGCGAACGCGCGGTCCGCTCCCGATCGCAGGACGAAGACGCAGCAGGCGAGTGGCGAGACAGGGAGCGCCGCTGCATCGGTTGCCGACGAACAGGACGCGGATCTCCCGCGCGGCATTCTTCCAGACGCTGTGGAGGGCGGTGAACCGGCCCAGGCGCGTGCCGGCCTTCGGCTGATGGAGCGACTGCTCGGCGAGCGGGTCGAGGTCGCCGCCTCCGGAAACCTTTCCAAGGACGACATCCGCCGGCTGCAGGCGACGCTGTTTGAGCTTCTGGAGTGCAAGCGCATCCTGGATCAGGCACGCTGACAACGGCTGCCGGGCGGTGCGCGGGCCGGCGAGGGCGGCTTGCCCCTCGGTCCGTCAATGCGCGTCGATGATGTTCAACTCGATTGCAGCGTTCCGGTCCGCATGGGCGCGGATCTCCTCGGTGGTGAGATCCGCCGCAATGGCGCTCATGACGTCGTCGGTCCGCTTTCCAAGGCGAAACGCCTTGAGCTGCGTATCGATGTAGATTGCACTTTCACTTGCCAGATTCGGCACGTTCCCGAGCTGGCCGACCCCCTCCGCGCCGTGACATGCGGTGCAGGCCTGCGGTGCATCGTCGACGGATACGCCCGCAGGAAGTGCGGTCTCCACCTTGTGCGCAAAGGACCAGGCCGGAAGATCGGCGATCGACTGATCGTCGAGGCTTTTCGCAACCACGCTCATCATCTCGCGGGTGCGCGTGCCCTGGCGAAAGGCTTTCAGTTGCTTTTCGAGGTAAGCGGCCGGTTCGCCCATGCGGACGTCGGTGGCGCGACGAAACCCGCTGCTATGGCGAAGGCGGGAGCTGCCGTTTTCGAGCGCCCGGCGCGAAAGAAAGAACTGGTCGCGGTTGCCGTCTCCTTGTAGAACCTGAAGCTATTGGGGGTGTGTGCAAAAGCCATCGGTGTTTGAAATTGAGAAGTTCTTGCCAGGCTTGATGATTGTGCAGGAGTGATTCTACGTGAGCGAACGCGATATCGAGGAAGTCCTGGTTGGGGAAGCGGTTCTGACCGCTTGCGAAAACAGCGAGCTCGCGGAAGAAAACAACCTGCAGGCGGTCGCGCTCGCAATGGCCGCCTATGCCAGGACATACGATATTTCCGACAAGGCGGTGGAAGACATGGTCGCCCGCGCCATTGCAATCATGGGCAATATCAAGAAAACCCAGTGACGTGCACGGCGTGTCCCGAGACCGTCGTACGCCGGTTTGACATGCAGCAATCTTTTGCATTTTGGGCGCCTATGGAGCGCTGCCGCATCCTGGCGTCGTTGCGACGTCGGCCGAACCGGTCCCTCTTCGAGATGTTCGCTTCCCCGACATCTGCGGATGGAAACTCCCTGTCGCGTCAAACAATATCCCGGCATCTTTCCATGCTGGAGCGGGCCGGATGGCTCGAGAGTGCCTGGAAAGGGCGCTCAAAGGCACATGCCGTGAGCCTGGAGCTGCTCCGCCACGCTTGCCGTGTTTGTCGAGGATCGGGCGCGAGCGCTTGAGTTCTACCCCGGCAAGCTGGGGTTCAAGCTCAAGAAGGATATCCCGCTCGGAAAACATCGTTGGCTTCGTATATGGCTGTCCTGGACGTCCCTTGCGGGAACCTCGTCCGGTTGATCCAGGTAGAGGGCGGATAGGGCGTCGGGAATGACCGAAACGCCCCAAACACTGCGCCGGCCGGCGGAGGAAGAAAGGCTCGGGGTCTCTCCCGTTCGGAGCGGATCACCTGTTGCGTCCCCGCCATTTGGGAGCGGCGAAAAGGGGGCGGGCTTGCTTCCCCAGCGGAGCCTCACCTGTGGCGAGCCGAAATAAACACATCGTGGACACACCGCTTGCCGCTTGGAAAGGATGCGTGCCGTCCGGGCGGGATTTGTGATCCTCTCATTGGCTTTTTTAACAGTCCGCATTGACGTAAGCCGATTCCGGCCGTCGAAAAGGTCCGTTACCACCAATGATTTAGGGATTGGATCATGACAATCGGACCTCTCAAAACGGATGTCTTCGCCAGGGCCAGGGACATTCTGTCGGCAAGACTTAATGAAATGGATCTGGAATACCGGGTCGATGTGGACTTTCGCGCCATCGTTCACAATATCGAAGCTTCTGGAAAGCATGTAACGGAGCATTTTCAGCTCCAGCATTTTGAGTTCAACCGGGAAGACAGCTTCTGCCTGACGCTCCTCCACGAGGGCCGGCCCGTGGTGTTCTACTGTTCGCAAGTGTTCGACACTGGCGACATGTCCTTTCTGGAGCATCACCGAAACCGGCTGGCCCGGTTCTATCGCCCTTACGGGGAGGATTTGCTGGATGAGACCTGGTCGTGCAAGCCGATGGAGGAAATCCGGGGGCGTGTCTGCTATTCGGGAGAGGCGCTGACAGCGGAATCCTTCCGATCCACGGGCAAGTCCCGGCGCGCGCTTGCCCTTGGTGCGCAGATCTCGCTGTTCTTGTCGATGATGTCGTGGGCGCCGGACTGGTCGGTCGGGCTGGCGCGGGACAAGCATGTCCGGCTTGGGCTCGGGTATATTTATGGCGCATGCCGCCAATATCCGCTTGCCACCATATGGCACGATCCGGCCCCGGGGCGCATGCAGGACGACGCCTTCCTGGTCAGTTCACGCGCGGACGCGCTGTATCTGGCCGAATGTGTTTCGCGCGCCAGTCGTCTCGCGGAAGCGTCAGATTGACCAGCGCAAATGTTTCCGGGGCAAACTTCACCGGGACGATGATCCGGTAATAGGCAACGTGGAGCGGGGAGGTCATGCCCGGAGGCGTGACCTCCATCTCCACTTCGTCGCAAACCGCGCGGCCGGTCGATGCAATCGCAAAACCGGCGGCGACGGACGCCTCGAACCGTGGATCTGCCTGGCGGATTGCGGCCGCCTGATCCGCGCCGAACTTGCCGCCCATGACTTCGTGAATGAAGGAGCCGCGGCCGAGATAACCGATTTCCGGAATGCGCTCGCCGTCGGTTTCCGGGCTCAGGAACACCTGGCGAGCGAAATGCGGCATGTCCGCGCGCATCGTGCCGTCGGTCTCGATCCACCACCTGTGAAACGTGTCGATCGCCGCGCCGGCCTGTCCGCGCAGGGCGGTCGGTGGCATTTGCTTGATCCGCATCGCATCCTCCCCGCGCTACGCCCCTCAGGTGCGCTCCATTTAACGTCCCTGGAGGTCCGGTGACAACAAAGGACATGAAGAAAATCGGGTAAGATTTGGTTGCATAAGAGATTTTAATTGCAACCGAAGGCAACGGCGCGATGCCGGAGTGTGCCTGGGCCACGTGCCCGCAACGGGCGCCGTGGTTCACGGCAACCGGTTTTCAGGTCGAGGATCGACGGAATTGGAAAAAATGGTCGGGCAGGCCGGATTTGAACCGACGACCCCTTCACCCCCAGTGAAGTGCGCTACCAGGCTGCGCTACTGCCCGACTGTCCGGCACGCCGAACCCGCTCTTCCTAACCGCTTCGCGCGGGGCGCGCAAGCGCTTCCCGACGGATCGCAAGCGGCTGTTGGGGATTGTCGGTTCGCTCAGCCCGAGACGGCCCGGCGCGCCCCGTCGCGCCGGCGGGCCCGCAGGCTGTATTCGGCCGCGATCAGCCCCCAGGCCAGCCCGTAGAGCAGATAGAGATGCCGCCAGCGATCAGTGTCGATGACGAAGGACATCAGCATGTGGCCGAGCAGAACCACGAAGATGCATTGCGCCGCGCCCTGCCACACCCGCGGCTGAAACACCAGGCCGGCGAGCTGCTTTGCCGTGAAGAACACCAGCGCGAGATAGGCGACGCCGCCGAGCCAGCCGTATGTGGTGAACGCCTTGAGGAAGGTGTTGTGTTCGTCCTCGGGGAAGAAGTTGCGAAACTGAAGCGGACCGAGACCGAATGGATGATCGACCACCATCTGGAAACCGAGTGCGTAGCGCGCGAAACGCCCGAGGCGGGCGGTGTCATAATCCTGCACCAGCTTCGCGCGCTGCAACAGCATTCCAGAAATGGAATCGACCGACAGGGCGACGACGATCATCGCTATGACCGCGAGGATGGCGGCGGCCCCAATCGCCAGAAGGCGCGCGCGTTGCCGCCCGTCGGTTGAGGTGATGAAAACCAGCGCGTAAATGCCGATGCCGGAAAAGGCGGCAAGCCCCCAGGCGGCCCGGGAGAAGCTGAGAAGAATTGCGAAACTGAGCAGGGCGAGGGCCGCGGCCGGCCAGAGCATCCGGCGAAACGGGCGGGTCAGCACTCCGTGCAGCAGGAAGGCCCAGGGCAGGGCGAGGAACGGCCCGAAAACATTGGGATCCTGAAATGTGCCTTTCGCGCGGCCGTAGAGCGTGAAGACCTCGCCGGGCAGCAAGCCGAAATAGCCGCCGATCCCGGTCAGGGCGACGACAAGCGCGCTCGCGGTATAGGCCTTGCGCACCGTATCGAGACGTGCCGGGTCAGCGGCGATCACCGAGGCATAGAACACCGTGGTGAGCGCCAGAAATCCCGTCACCGCGATATAGAGGATCGCCTCGCCGAAGTCGTCGGACATCAGTGTGGCGATCAGCCCGCCGGTGACGAACAGCGTGATGATCAGCACAAGCGGCGCGAGTGCGGTTGCAAAGCGCGGACCGCTCAGCAACCAGCCGCTGATCACGACCAGCATCGCCAGCTCGTAGGGGGCGGGCTCGTTCAGCACGAAGCCGCCCAGAAAGACCACGACCCAAAGCGCGACGGTCGCGACGGAGGATGCGGCAAGGCCGGGGCCATGCCGCATCGTCGCAGCTGTCGCCGGGAAGATCCCGGGGGGCATGGTCGTGCTCAATAGGCGTTCTCCGTCTTCAGCAGTGCAAAGGGCGTCTGGAAGAGGATGCGCAGGTCGAACAGGATCGACCAGTTCTCGATGTAATAGACGTCGTACTCCACGCGCTTTTCGATCTTCTCGGGCGTGTCGACCTCGCCGCGCCAGCCGTTGATCTGCGCCCAGCCGGTGACGCCGGGCTTGACCTTGTGGCGGGCGAAATAGCCGTCGACGACCTCGTCCCACAGCTTTTCGTCGGTATGGGCGTTCACCGCATGCGGGCGCGGGCCCACCAGCGAGAGATCGCCGCGCACCACATTGAAGAGCTGCGGCAATTCATCGATTGACGTGCGCCGGATGAAACGGCCGACCCTGGTCACGCGCGGATCGTTCTTGGTGACGACCTTCTTGGCGAGCGGATCCGCCATCTCGTGATACATCGAGCGGAACTTCAGCACGTCGATGACTTCATTGTTGAAGCCGTAGCGCTTCTGGCGAAAGAGCACGGGTCCCTTGCTCTCCATCCGGATCGCGACGGCTGTCGCCACCATCACCGGCGCGAGGAGAACGATCATCAGGCAGGCGAAAACGAGATCGAAAGCCCGTTTCGCAATCGAGTCCCAGTCGGCCATCGGCTTGTGGACGACGTCGACGAAGGGAACCGTCCCGATGAAGGAGGACGCGCGGTCGCGGAAGCGCAGCTTGTCGGTATGGGCCGACAGGCGGATGTCGACCGGCAGCACCCACAGCGTCTTGAGGAAGTCCGCAAGCCGCTTTTCCGCGCGCAGCGGGATCGTCACGATCAGCATGTCGATGCGGGCCACCCGGGCGAATTCAACGAGATCGTTTACGGTGCCGAGCTTCGGATAACCGGCGACAACCTCCGGCGAACGCGATCCCTTGCGGTCGTCGAACAGGCCGCAGATGCGAATGTCGTTGTTCGGCTGGCTTTCGACCTCGTGGATGAAGTCGGCAGCCGCCTGGCCGCCGCCGACGATGACCGCCCGACGTTCCAGCCGGCCGTCCTTCGTCCACTTGCGAACGAACAGCGAAACCGCGAAGCGGGCGGTGAGCAGGGTGGCAAGGCCGAAGCCGAACCAGATCGAGAAATGCGCATCGGCAATCCCGTCGAGCAGGCCGCCGAAGGTCTTGATCATCAACAGCGCCGCGAACACCAGCGTCCAGGCGATGGTCGTGCGTGCGCCCTGGGAGATGATGTTGCGCATCACCGGCAGCTGGTAGCAGTCGGCCGCCTGCAGGAAGGTCGCGGTGAGAAGCAGTGCGATTCCCAGGGCTGCAAGCACATCGGTGGTTGCGGTCTGGCCGCTGAACCCGCCCGTCACCGAGACAAGACCGATCGTGGCGACGATCGCGATGTCGGTGAGTCGGACAAGTCCGCTCAAGACCGCCGGCGAGATCACCGACTTTTGAAGGCTGGCGGCCACCTCGAGCGCGCGGGGCGAAAGCCCCCCGGCCTGCGAGCCGCCACCGCCGGCGATCTGGGATTTGTCCTCGGATGCGGCAGCCGGCAAGACGTCTTTGAGGAGTTGTGCGGAATGATTCTGGGTCATGGTCTGTGCGTTTCCCCGCTCAATCCGAATCGCCGGACGGCGATGTCTTGTTTCGGGCAAGAACGGCGGTTGACCCCATTACGGGTGTTTCGGCGCTTCGCGACGGGGAGGATTGGCCGCGTGCGGCGCGTGTTTCCATGTAGAGCGACGTGATACGGTCGCTCATCAGCTCGACGTTGAAGGTTTCGGACAGGCATTTTCGCTGGCCTTCCGCGCGCTTGCGCATGCCATCCGGGTCCGCATGTGCAGACGCCATCGCCGCGGCCAGCTCCGTCACGCACCCCGGGGTCACGAGGCGGTCCGCGAAACGACCGAAGATTTCCGGAATGCCTCCGACGCGGGTCGCGATCAGCGGGACCTGCGCGGCAACGGTCTCCAGCACGATGTAGGGCATGGCCTCCGCGCGGGAGGGAACGACGACGCAGCGCGCCTTGCGGAAGGCCTCGCGCGCGGGCAGGGCGCCGGTGAAGGTCACGTGATCGGACAGGCCGAACTCGGCAACCATCGCCTCGTAGCGCGGCCGGTCGTCGCCATCGCCGACAATCCGCGCACTGGCGGTGACACCGTAGATCGACTTCAGGTCGCGCAGGGCTGAAATGAAGAGATCCGGTCCCTTGAGATCGCGCAACATGCCGATGAACAGGAAGTCGGCCGCGTCCTCGTCGGCGGAAACTGCGGAAAACTCGTCCGGCGTCAGGCCGTTGTAGACGACGCGCGCTGGAATCGAGGGGTGGGCGACCTTGGATTCATAGGCCGCGTATTCGTAGTCGGACACGAAAACAAGACCGTCGGTGAAGCGCTGCTGCAGGCGCTCGAGCCCGAAATAGATCCGCCCTTCCAGCCGGGTCGGATCGTAGTGCAGGCTGCCGCCGTGCGGGCAATAGATTCGCGTCACCTTGCGGCCGCCCAGCCGGAGCACCGAGCCGATGGCGCGCGCAAAGACGCCGCCCTTGGCGCCATGGCCATGCAGGACGTCGGGCGACAGGTCACGTACATGGCGGTACAGGCTGAGGGCGGAACGCAGGTCGCCGGGGGTGACCTGTCGGCGCATCGGGAACCGGGCGACCCCGAAGGCGAGCTGCGGGGCGAGCCGGGCAATCGCCTCCGCCTCGAATGCGCCGCCCGTGGAGGCATCGCAAATGACGCCGACCTGATGGCCGGCACGGGTCTGGGCGAGGGCGAGATCCGCGATATGGCGAAAGATCCCGCCGATCGGCGCTCGAACGATATGAACGATGCGCAAGGGCGCGGTAGCCATGAGAAACTCCCTGTCTCTAGCTTGCGCACGCCTGAATTATGACTTCAGGTCATGCACGCCAGACACTAACAGGGAGCAGTGAGTCTCAGGTTAACTCAACAAGCGCCGGCCAAGCGGGCCGTGCGTCGGCGATCAGAAGAATCGCTCGCGGACGTAGACCGTGTCGCCTGGGCGCACCGGATCGGTGATCGGAACGCGTCCGCTGAGAACCTCGCCGTTGATCTGGCGCGTGATATCGACATTGCCTTGCTGGGCCCGGGGCGAGAATCCGCCGGCGGTGGCGATTGCGTTTTGGGCCGTCATGCCCGCAACATAGGGGTACTGACCGGCATTGGTAACTTCACCCATGACAAAAACCGGGCGGTACACCGCCACTTCAACCGACACGTCGGGGTCGCGTAAGTACCCGTTTTTCAAGCGTTTTGTGATGGTTGCCTCGAGATCGCGCAGCGTCAGGCCACGCGCGGCGACACTGCCGATCAGGGGCATCGAGATATAGCCGGCCTGGTCGACGGTGTAGGTGTTGTTGAGGTCGGCCTGTCCGAAAACGATGACGCGCAGTTGGTCGCTGGAATCAAGCCGGTACGGCTTGGTGAGGATCTCGTGGAATGCCGTTGGCGGCTGACGATAGCCGCCGCAGGCGGCGACCGTAAGGGCCAGACACATGGCAATGGCAAGGCGCGTAATCATACTGAACTCCCGAAGAGGCTGACCCAGTATTTCCCGCAACGTGGTTAACTTGCGGTGAATCCGCCGGGATCATTTTGGACGAACGTGTTCACTGGCTCTTGAGAGTGCGGTTAACGGTCCGCTTACCATAATGCGCGCACACTCCTTGCATGGTTCCTGGGAGTACAGCGAATGACTGAGCCGCACGTACATGACGCGGATGAAAGGGTCGAGATCGACCTGTCTGCTCTGGCCGGTGCCCTCAAGCGGGCATTGCGGTGGCTTCTGCCGTTGTGTGTCGCCGTCGCCATTGCAACCATTGTCCTCCTCCAGTTCGTTCCCTCCAAGTACCGCGCCGAATCCAAGGTGCTGATTCAGACCTCCGACGCCGTTTATCCCGGCGATGTGCGCGGGATCGAGGAAGAGCGGGCGCTGCTCGACAATGAGGGTGTCGCCAGCCAGGTCGAGCTCCTGATGTCCCGCGATCTGCTGCGTCGGGTAGCGCAGCGGCTGGATCTCGCGTCCATTCCCGAATTCGAGGCCGGACCGAAATCGAACCTCTTTCGCGACGCGCTGGTTGCCCTTGGACTGATGCGCGATCCCGGGCGCAATTCTCCCGAAGAGCGTGTGCTCAAGGTTTTCTACGAGAATCTGGAAGTCTACAGGGTCGACGGATCCCGAGTGATTTCCGTCCGCTTCACCTCGCGGGACCCCGAGCGGGCCGCGCGTGTCGCCAATGCGCTGGTCGAGGAATACCTGGACCTTCAGTCGTCGGTGAAACGCGAGACGACGGATTTCGCCGCGACCGCGCTTGAGCCGCAAATCGAGCGCATGCGTCAGGAAGTCAAGGAAGCACAGGAAAAGGTCGAGGCCTTCCGGTCGATGGCCGGCCTGTTGCTGGGCGCGGACAACCAGACCCTCGACCAGCAACAACTTGGCGAGATCGGGACCGAGCTGTCCGACGCCCGCGCCGCGCAGTCCCAGGCCGAAGCACGTGCCAATCTCATCCGTCGGCAACTTGACAGCGGCGCGTCGCTCGACAGCGTGGCCGAGGTGATCAACTCGCAGCTCGTGCAGCGTCTGCGCGAACGCCAGGTCGAATTGCAGTCGCGGATCGCCGAGTTGTCGACGACGCTGTTGCCCAATCACCCGCAAATCCGGGCGCTGCGCTCGCAGCTTGCGGATATCGAGCGCCAGATTCGCAGCGAGGCGTCAAAGATCGCCGCCGGTCTCGAGAACGAGGCCCGCGTCCAGCAGGATCGCGTTGCCTCGCTCACGGCGACGCTCGAGGAATTCAAGACGCGGGCGGCAAAATCGAACGAGGAACAAATCCGCCTCCGCGAACTGGAGCGCGAAGCGCAGGTCAAGGCGACCCAGCTCGATCAGCTCATGACCCGCTACCGCGAGGCCGACACCCGTCGCAATGCCCCGCAGCTCGGGGCGGATGCCCGCGTGATCTCGCGTGCAACGGTGCCGTTGGAGCCTTATTCGCCAAAGGTTGTGCCGATTGCCTCGGTCCTGACCTTTGTTGTGTTCATGTTGGGCAGCCTCTGGGCAATCCTCGGGCAGTTCCTGTCCGGTCGGGCCTTCCGTCATCTGCCCATGGGCGCGTCCGAGCCGCCGGCCGCCGCCGCCATGCCGTCGACGGCTGCGCCGGGCTACCGATCCGCACAAGGCGGTTCTGCCGGGAGCGGGTTCGATCATGACTGGCAGACAGCCGGGCAGACGGCCGACGACGAACCTGTCGGCGACACGCTCGACACGTCCGGTCAGGACATCGCCCCGGTGTCCGCGCCGCGGTCCACGACCGATGCCGCGGTGCCCGTCCCGTCGCCGGTCGCGCCCCCGGCTCTCGACCACCTGCGTCCGCGCCGGGTTGCCGTCCTGAGCGTCGACAGCGACGAGGTTGCACAGGAAGTTACCTTCCGTCTCGTGCGCGAGGCGGCGGAAGAGGGGATCATGCCTCTTTTCCTGGAGGTTCGTCCCGATCTTGCGGATGCCGAAGCCGTGCCGGGGTTTGCCGAACTGCTGGAAGGAACGGCATCCTTTGCCGGCGTCATTTATCGCGATGCAGCCTCGCGCGCCCATGTGATCGAATCGGGGCGCCGGCTGATCGACGACGATCTTGCCGAGGCTGGACGCTTCGAGATGCTGATGGACGCCATCGATCACACCTACGATCAGGTCTTCTTCGATCTCGGCCTGATCGACGATTCCCTGATCAGCGCCCAGATTCTCGCCATGGCCGACCAGGTGGTGGTTGCAACGGGCGGGTCGCCGGCAGGGCCTGAACTGGAGGACGCGCTCCGCATGCTGGAGGACCAGACGGGCGCGCCCGTTGCGGTGGAATCGGTGCAGCGCAAGGGCGAGACCGCGCGCCGGCACCCGGACATGGCTGCCTGAGGCGAGGCCACGCCTTCGCGTTCACGAAAAAAGGCCCGTCGCATGACAATGCGGCGGGCCTTTGTGTATCGACCGTACTCCGGGCGGGTCAGGCCTTGAGCTTGCGAACCTTGCGCACCAGTCCCCAAAGCCTTGGCGAGCTGCGGATCCGCCGCTTGATCCGGCGCAGCGCCTGGATGGCCGACGAGGCGATCCGTCCCTTGGTCGACACCGGCACCTCGACGTCCATCAGGAGCTCCTTGTCGGCCCATGCGGTCTTGTAGCGCTCCGCGCCGAGCCCGAAGTCGAAGGTTGTCGCACCGAGCGCGCAGGCGTCGGCAATCACGGCGTTCAGCAGGAGGTCTCCGGGGCTGTGGTTGGCGATGCTTTCGCAGATGCTGTTGGTATAGGCATGAAACCGCCCGAACCGCATGCCCGACAGATAGGTCGCGCGAACGGTGCCGTCGATCAGCAGCGCATGGATCATGAAACGGTCGGAGCCGTCGGCGAGGGCGCGTTGGAGCTGATCCTCCAGGAATGCATGGGCATCGGCGTGATGAAACACGTTTGGAATGCCGTGCGATGCCTGGCGGGCGCTGCGTTGCGCCACAAGTGCGTGAAGGAAATGCGATGCGGTCGCCGCATCGACCGCGCGTTCATAGCGCAAGGCGCCGGTTTCGGAGAGCTTGCGTTCCTTCGCGCGCAGTTTCTTGCGTGCGCTGGCGCTGCGTCTGGCGCGATAGATCGTCTCGAAGTCCGGGGACAGCGGAAAGGCATGGATCGAATTGAGGCTTTCGATGGCGTGCTGGTCGATCAGCGGATGGATGCGCTCGTCGATCGTTGAGGGAACGTATTTCAGGTCAAAGAGGTCGACCCCGTGCGCCCGGCCCAGCTCGACCAGCGCCTTGTGCAACGAATGGGTGTGAATGCCGGCAAGAATGTCCTTGCGCCAAAGTCCGCTGTTCTGGTTGCCGTGGAAGTCACCGAGAAACCGTCCGATGGTAAAAGTGCCTTTTGCCTTCCCGGTCAATCCGAGCGGGAGCAGGAAAGCAGGTTCGCCCCGGATTTCGCCGACCACGATCAGGGCGCGGATGCCGCGCGGTCGGCCCACGAGCCGGTACCAGGACGACAGCCAGTCATAGGTGGTGAACAGGGTGCCGAAGGCATTGATTTCCAACGCTCGCCATTCCGCCTCGACCTCGGCCGGATCGGATGCTGCGCGGATGACGAACTCTCCGGATTCAAGCATGGCATCCAGTCTCATGGCTTCCAGGTCCATCTCTTCCCAGTCGTGCGACTGGAACAGGTCTGCGGACCGGGCGAGGGCGTTGGACATGTGCTCAACCTTTGAAAACACCTGCCGGAGCATCGGCTGGCCTCTACTACAATCTTGAATAGCAAGGAGTTCTAAAGAAAACGTCGATAGGGTCGAGCCGATTGCACTCGGAATCGGTTTCGCAAATGGACATGCGACGGCAAATGTTGGCAACGGGGTGTCGCCTCCTGCATTCAAGCGGGATGGGACGGTTGCTCGCGCCGCTCACCGGTCATCGCGGTCTGGTGTTCACCCTGCACAGCGTCCGTCCCCAGAGCCGGATGCACGGATTTGCGCCGAACCGGCATCTCACCGTAACTCCGGAGTTTTTGGAACGCACCATCGTGCAGGCGCGCGCGGCGGGGCTGCGCATCGTCTCGCTCGCGGAAGCACTCGATCATGTCGAGACCGACGATCCGGCGGCCCAGCGTGTGTGCGCCTTCACATTCGACGACGGATATCGCGACAATCTGATCCATGCCTATCCGGTGCTGCGAAAGCACGAAGTACCCTTCACCATCTTCGTGACCTCCGGTTTCGTCGACCGTAGCAGCGAGATCTGGTGGGAAGCCCTGGAACGGATCGTGCGGGGGGCCTCGTCCATCGAAACGCCGATCGGCGAGCGCATGCGAACCCTGGATGCAAGCACCCGGGACGGGAAGGTCCGCATCTACGACCGGCTGCTGCACTGGTTTACCAAGGAGCTGGGCGAGGAGTCCCAACGGGTGGAGCTGCGCAGGCTTGCGGCGGTTCACGGGCTGGACCTTGCCGCGCTCGCCGATGAGCTCATTCTGGACTGGGACGAGTTGCGCAGCTTGTGCCGCGATCCGCTTTTCACGGTCGGTGCGCACACGCACAATCATTTCGCGCTGGCGCGCCTGTCGCGCACGCGCATGCAGGACGATATCGCAGCCGGACTGGAAAGGCTTGCCGCCGAGCTCGGCGTGACGCCGCAGGTCTTTGCCTATCCCTACGGTTTCGAGGCGGCGGTCAATCACCAGTCGCAGGAGGTCGTCTCGCAATTCAACTTTCGCGCCGCCTTCACCACGCATCCTGGCATGCTCGAAAGGAAAGCGGATCGCTTCGCGATGCCGCGGGTATCGATGAACGGCTATTTTCAGGATGCCGCGATCGTTTCGCAATATCTCAACGGCGCGCCGTTTCCGATCTACAACATGCTGCGCAGGATCCGGGACGGGGTCAGTCTGCGTCGGACGTGTTCGTAAGCGCCTGCGCCCGCGCCTTGGCCTCGAGCCGCTCCGGCTTGTCCATCCACCACATGATCGCGCCGGCCGGGATTGTCCACAACAGGCCGGCCACGGCGAAATAGAGAAACTGCACGCCCGTCGGACGGTTCTGCATGGTCATGTCGCCGATCACCATCGCCACGAAGGCATAAACGATCACGAAGACGACGAGCATGATCATTCCGATGAATTTGCGCAGGCGAGGGGGCATGGCGTTCTCCGTTGCGGGGCGTGTGGCGTGGGGATGTGTCACATCACAGGCATTCGTCAAGCCCTTGCCAAGCGCCCGTGCCGCCTATAACCGACCGTAGTGTTCCGGTGACCACCCGCCGGGCGGCCCGTTTTTCCCTGCGAGCGATCAAAGCATGAGCGACGTTCCCTTCGATACCTCTCTTTCCACCGGACCTTCCAGCGAAAAAATCTCGCGCGACCGCCGTGCGATCCGGATCTGGCTTTATGCGATGTGCTTGCTGGTTTTCGCGATGATCGTGGTTGGCGGTGCGACACGGCTGACCGATTCCGGCCTGTCGATCACCGAATGGGAGCCGATCCACGGCGTGATCCCGCCGCTCTCCGTCGCGGAATGGGAGGAGGAGCTGGAGAAATACCGCCAGATCCCCGAATACCAGCTCGTCAACAAGGGCATGTCGCTCGCCGAATTCCAGTTCATCTACTGGTGGGAATGGGGCCACAGGCTGCTCGGACGGGTGATCGGCGTCGCCTTTTTCGTTCCGCTGGTTTGGTTCTGGGCACGCGGTCGCGTCGAGCGCGGGTTGCTGCCGTGGCTCGTGGGCGGTTTCGTGCTTGGCGGGATGCAGGGAGTGATCGGCTGGTGGATGGTCGTCTCGGGCCTGGCCGACCGGGTCGATGTCAGCCAGTACCGGCTTGCCACCCATCTGACACTTGCCTGTCTGATCTTCGCCTATCTGTTCGGACTGGCGCGCTATCTCGCGCTGATCCCGGCCACGGTGCCCCGGCCCGCGATGAAAAAGGGCGCCTACACCGGCGCCGCCGCTGCAATCGTCGCGCTGTTGTTCGTGCAGATCTTTCTCGGTGGCCTGGTCGCCGGGCTGAAGGCGGGCCTGGCCTTCAACACCTGGCCCTTGATGGACGGGGCCTTCATCCCAGCCGGGCTGTGGACGATGACGCCTGTGTGGCTCAATCACTTCGAGAGCGTGCTGACCGTCCAGTTCCAGCACCGCATGACCGCCTATGCGCTTGCAATCGCCGCCGTCTGGCTTTGGGTGTCGGTGATGCGCAACCCGGCCGCGCGACACCTCGCGACGGCCGCGCCGGTGCTCGTTCTCGCCATTTCCGTCCAGATGGTGATCGGGATCGCGACCCTGCTCGGGCAGGTGCCGTTCTGGCTGGCACTGGCACACCAGGGCTTCATCGTTGTCGTGATCGCGGCCTGCATCGAGGTCTGGGCGCGGGCCCGCTTCGCGGCACGAGCCGTTTAAGACGCCTGCAGCCTACGAATGCGAAACAGGCCGGGCATTGCCCGGCCTGTTTGCGTCTTGTCTGAGACTGTCTTGCTCAGCCGTCGATGGCGGCCAGCGCCTGCTCGAGATCTGCGATGATGTCTTCCGCGTCTTCCAGGCCGATCGACAGGCGCACCACGTCGGACGTTGCACCGGCCGCCCCGCGCTGCTCTTCGGTGAGCTGCTTGTGGGTGGTCGAGGCCGGGTGGATGATCAGCGAGCGCGTGTCGCCGATATTGGCGAGATGCGACAGGATCTGGCAGTTGGTCACGACGGCAACGCCGGCTTCATAGCCGCCCTTGACGCCGAAGGTGAAGACCGCGCCGCCGCCCTTGGGCATGTATTTCTGCTGCCGCTCGTGGTTGGGATCGCCCGGCAGGCCGGCGTAGGACACCCAGGCGACCTTGTCGTGGCCCTGAAGGAATTCCGCCACCTTCTGCGCATTGTCGCAGTGGCGCTGCATGCGCAGCGGCAGGGTCTCGATGCCGGTGAGCAGCATGAAGGAGTTCATCGGCGAGATCGCCGGGCCGAGATCGCGCAGGCCAAGCACCCGGCAGGCGATGGCGAAGGCGAAATTGCCGAAAGTCTCGTGCAGCACCATGCCGGAATACTCCGGGCGCGGCTTGGAGAGCATCGGATAGTTTTCGGTGGAGGACCAGTCGTAGGTGCCGCCGTCGACCAGAACGCCACCCATGGAGTTGCCGTGTCCGCCCATGAATTTCGTCAGCGAGTGCAGCACGATGTCCGCGCCATGCTCGATCGGACGGCACAGGTAGGGCGTCGCCATCGTGTTGTCGACGACGAGCGGAATGTTGTGCTTGCGCGCGATTTCCGAAATGGCCGCGATGTCGGTGACGACGCCGCCGGGATTGGCGAGGCTCTCGATGAAGATTGCGCGGGTCTTGTCGTTGATCAGGGCGTCGAAGCTCGCCGGATCCGTGGCGTCGGCCCACTGGACCTCCCAGCCGAAGCTCTTGAACGAATGGTTCAACTGGTTGATCGATCCGCCATAAAGCTTGTTGCCTGCGACGATGTTGTCGCCCGGCGTCATCATCGCATGGAAGGTGAGGAGTTGGGCGGAGTGCCCGGACGCGGTTGCAAGCGCTGCCGTGCCGCCCTCTAGCGCTGCCACGCGCTCTTCCAGCACCGCCGTCGTCGGATTGGTGATGCGGGTGTAGATGTTGCCGAAGGCCTGAAGGCCGAACAGCGAGGCGGCATGGTCGACGTCGTCGAACACGAAAGAGGTCGTCTGGTAGATCGGCGTCACCCGCGCCCCGGTGGACGGGTCGGGCTGGGCGCCCGCATGGATGGCGAGCGTCGAGAAACCGGGAATGCGGTCGGACATGAAATTCTCCTCAATCGACAAATGTCGGAAAGCCGGCGGCATACTGGCGCAAGGGGGGAAGCGCGTCAAAGCAAAGCGCGGTCGTTTTCCTCAGTCGGATTAGGATCAGATACTTTCGTCACCGCGCATTTTGTGACGAAGACAGCTTCCATCCCGATGAGCGCCTGCGTCTCAGATGATCTCGTCTTCATCGAACAGCGGATCGCGGCCGATTTCCTCGTTTAGACTGGCGAGCGCGGGCTCCGCGTCGCCCTGGGCAACGCGCATCACATGGAACAGGGCGTCGCCCTCGTTGACGATCGGAAGATTGGTGCGGCCGATGATCAGCCCGTCCGTCGTCGCCGCGACCGGCCGGTCCCGTTCGCCGAAGGGATCGGAAACGATGCCAAGGACATCGCCCTCGCAAACACTGTCGCCGATGGTCTTGAAAGCGCGCAACAGCCCGCCCGCGGGGGCGCGCAGCCAGGTGGTCGAGCGACCGCGCAGCGACGCGAGCTTGGGGCGCGTCACTCCTTTCGGACCGACCATGCCCAGCCTGCGCATGACGCGCAGGATGCCGCTGACCCCCACGCGCACGGCGAACTCGTCGAACCGCAGCCCTTCGCCGGCCTCGTAGAGCAGGATGTCGACATCGTGCTTTTGCGCGGCCTGGCGCAGCGATCCGTCGCGCAGCGGCGAGACCAGCAGGACAGGTGCGCCAAAGGCTTCGGCCAGCGCCAGCGTTTCCGGCCGGGTCGGCGAGACGCGGATCTGCGGCAGGTTTGTGCGGTGGATGGCGGCCGAATGCAGGTCGATGCCGACATCGGAGCGCTCCACCACCTCCGACATGAAGAGCTGCGCCAGCCGCGCGGCGAGCGATCCGCGCGCGCTGCCGGGAAAACTGCGGTTGAGATCGCGGCGGTCGGGCAGATAGCGCGAGTGGTTGTGAAACCCGAAGGTGTTGACGATCGGAACCACCAGAAGCGTGCCGCGCAGGCTGTCTAGGCTGTCGATCGACAACAGCCGGCGCGCGATTTCCACGCCGATGATCTCGTCGCCGTGAACCGCGGCGCTGACAAACAGCGTCGGCCCGGGGCGCGCGCCATGCACGACATGGACCGACATCGAGACCGGCGTGTGATCCGACAGAACGCTGACCGGCAGGTCGACGGTGCGCCGCGTTCCGGCTTCGACCGTAAAGTCGCCGATCTCGAACGGCGGGCGGTCTTTCCGTTTCCGGCTGTCCGTGCTCACCCCTTGCCTTTCGTGCGTGTCTTGCCGGGCTTCGCGCTTTTCTCGATGAACTGGATGATCTTGCCGGCGACGTCGATGCCGGTTGCCTTTTCGACGCCCTCCAGGCCCGGCGACGAATTCACCTCCATGACAACCGCGCCGTGGTTGGCGCGCAGCATGTCGACGCCGCACACGTTCAGGCCCATCGTCTTTGCCGCGCGGATCGCGGTCTGGCGTTCCTCGGGCGAAATCCGGATGGCCTGGGCGCTGCCGCCGCGGTGCAGGTTTGAGCGGAATTCTCCTTCCGCGCCGGTGCGCTTCATCGCCGCGATCACCTTGCCATCCACGACGAGTGCGCGAATGTCGGTGCCGCCGGCTTCCTTGATGAACTCTTGCACGAGAATGTTCACGCCCGCGCCGCGAAACGCCTCGATGACGGATTTCGCCGAACGGTCGGTGTCCGCAAGCACCACGCCGATTCCCTGCGTGCCTTCCAGGAGCTTGATCACCAGCGGCGCGCCGCCGGCAAGCTTCAGCACCTCTTCCGTCTGGCGCGGATCGTGGGCGAAGGTCGTGACCGGTAGGCCGATGCCGTCGCGGGCGAGCAGCTGCATGGAGCGCAGCTTGTCGCGTGAGCGGCCGATGCCGACGGATTCGTTGAGTGGGAAGACACCCATCATCTCGAACTGGCGCAGCACGGCCAGTCCGTAGAAGGTCACCGATGCGCCGATGCGCGGGATGACCGCGTCGTATTGCGGCAGTTTTTCGCCGTTGTAATAGACCTCCGGCCGTCGCGAGGCGATGTTCATGTAGCATCGCAGCGTGTTGACGATGTCGATCTCGTGGCCGCGTTCCTGCGCGGCCTCGACCAGTCTGCGGTGCGAATAGAGGTCCGGGTTGCGGGCCATCATGACCATTTTCATTGAACGTCTCCCGGTAAACCGGCGGGCGGAATAGCGCGTCCGGTCAAGACAGGCGGCTGCGGCGAGCCTGCCACGAAGGATTTGCCGGGATGCACGAGCACGCCGCGGCTGCGGATCGCCGTGCGTCCCAGAATGATGTCGAACTCCATCTGCTCGCGATTGGCGAGGGAGAGGTCGATCCGCCAGTGATGCCGGCCAAGCAGCAGGGTTGTGCGAATGATTCGTCGGCGTTCGGGGATACCGCTGGTGTTCTTGATGTCGCGTTCATCGATCAGCGGGGCCTCGACGGGAATGTCGCGATGCTTGCTGGAGGCGGGCACCCTGAAGCGCACCCAGGTCCGGCCGCCGCGGTCGAACACCTGCTGGTCGACGGCATGCAGGGCCGAGGTGCGTGCGCCGGTGTCGATCTTGGCCTTGATTTCCGGGATGCCGATGTCCGGCAGCGCGACCCATTCGCGCCAGCCGATGATATCGGTCACCCGCTTCGGCCGGGGCGTGGAGCCCTCCGGCGGCGCCCCTTTGCGGGGCTTTTTGGAAACAATCGTCACGCGAACAGTCTCACAGTCATTGTTTCAAGGCGGACAGGTCGGCGCACCGTGCCATGGCGACACAGTGCACGGCGCTCATGGCTTGCGTCAAATCCGCAAGCCGCGTGCGGTCGAACGCCACCGTTCCGGCCCGCATTCGTTGCGGTGCCCGGGCGGGGCTTTTCCGCGCTGGTGACGATGAGGGTCAGTTGTCTGACGGCTTTCCGCCCAACCCGCGATGCTGAAAGCCGGCCTTCAGGTTCGGGCGTTTGGAGGAGAGCATGCGCGAGTTGACGCCCGTCCAGCCGATCTCCCCGGACAGCCGCCCGTATTCGATCTTCGGGCAGCGGTCCATCACCACCTTGATGCCGGCCTCTTCGGCCAGGCGTGCCGCCTCGTCGTTGCGCACGGAAAGCTGCATCCAGATCACCTTCGGCAGCGGCTTGAGCGTCATCGCCTCCTGCGTCACACCCAGGGCAGCCTCGGAATTGCGGAAGATGTCGACCATGTCGATCGGTTCCGGCACATCGGCCAGAGACCCGTAGACCGTCTGGCCGAGGATTTCCTTGCCCGCCTGACCCGGATTGATCGGAAACACGCGGTAGCCCTTGGAGAGCATGTATTTCAGCACGAAATAGGACGGGCGCACGGTGTTGGCGCTGGCGCCGACCATGGCGATGGTCTTCGTCGTGTCCAGAACGTCGCGAATGAAGGCGTCGGAGTAGCTGTCGTGGGTCACGGATGGCGCTCGTGCAGGCTGGAAGGGGAGGGGACGTCTATTCGCCCGTCCAGACGGGTTCGCGCTTTTCGATGAAGGCGCCGATGCCTTCTTCCGCGTCGCGCGCCATCATGTTGTCGACCATGACCTGCGCGCAATGGCGATAGGCCTCGTCGAGCGGCATTTCGGCCTGCCGGTAGAAGGCTTCCTTGCCGATCTTCAGCGTAAGCGGCGACTTGGAGGCGATGGTGCCCGCGTATTTCGCGACAACCTGTTTCAGATAGGCCTGCGGCACCACCCGGTTGACCAGCCCGAACTCGCGCGCCGTGCTTGCGTCGATGATCTCGCCGGTGAGCAGCATCTCCATCGCCTGCTTGCGCGAGACATTGCGCGACAAGGCCACCATCGGGGTGGAGCAGAACAGGCCGATGTTGACGCCGGGCGTGCAGAAGCGCGCATCCTCGCTGGAAATCGCCAGATCGCAGGACGCAACGAGTTGCAGGCCTGCGGCGGTCGCCACGCCGTCGACTTCGGCGATCACCGGCTTGGGGTGGGTGACGATGGTCTGCATCAGATGCGCGCAGCGGGTCATCACCTCGGCGTAATAGGCCCGGCCGCGATCGGCGTGGTCGCGCGCCGCCGTCATTTCCTTGAGATCGTGGCCGGCGCAAAACACATTTCCGGTGGAGCACAGCACGATCACGCCTGCCTCCGGGTCGTCGCGGGCGGCATCGAGCGCACTCTGCAGCGCTTCCATCATTTCTTCCGACAGCGAATTCTTTCGCTCCGGCCGGTTCATGGTGAGCGTGAGAACGCCCCCCTGGCGGGTTTCAACAAGCGGCGGCTGTGTGGCGCTGTCCATGGCGGCTCTCCCCATAAGGCGAATTGGCCCCTTTATAACGACAAGCCTCGCGGTCAGAAAGCGGGAAGCATAACATCATGATGCTTGTCGCCTCTTTGCCCTTCCGTTAACGAGAAGGGAAGATCAGTTCGGGGGGGAGACGGTCGCTTGCAGCCAGTGATGACGATAGCGCAGCTTGAGGATTTCATCGATCGCGAGTTTCCGCAGGTTCACGCCGACGGGCGGATTTACGCAATCCGCGAGGTCAGCGAGGGCTGCGCCGTCATGTCGGTTTCGCCGCAGGAGAGGCACCTGCGCCCCGGCGGCACCATTTCCGGCCCCACGATGATGACGCTGGTCGACCTCGCGGCCTATGTGGTGATCCTGGCCCATATCGGCCCGGTCGCGCTTGCGGTCACGACCAATCTCAACATGAACTTCCTGCGCAAGCCCGGGCCCGGCGATCTCGTCGCCACCTGCAGGCTCCTGAAGCTCGGCAAGCGGCTCGCCGTCGTGGAATGCGCGATCACCGGCGCGGATGGCGGCGACCCGGTCGCCCACGCCACGGCGACCTATTCGATCCCGCCGCGCTGACTCAGTCCGATTTCGTGTGGTAAAATGATACCGTTTTTTCAAGGTATTGATTTCATTATATAATTCACGTCGCATGTCGAATTATGTGGATTGACAGTCTTCGCCGCCGGGCGTAAACACCCTGTCGACAGCACGCGGTCCCGGTTCGGGGCTGTTTTGCATGGCATTCGGGCCGGTTTCGCCGCCAGGCGTTGTCCGGTCCACGACAAACACGGATCGCACCCATGAAGACCTACTCCGCCAAAACGGCCGAGGTCGATAAGAAGTGGATCTTGATCGACGCCGAAGGCGTTGTCGTCGGCCGTCTGGCCGCCTTCATCGCCAACACGCTGCGCGGCAAGACCAAGCCGACCTTCACGCCTCACATCGACTGCGGCGACAATGTCATCGTCATCAACGCCGACAAGGCCGTTCTGACGGGCAAGAAGCTGACGGACAAGAAGTACTACTGGCACACCGGATATCCCGGTGGCATCAAGGAGCGCACGGCGCGCGCGATCATCGAGGGCAAGCACCCCGAGCGCGTTCTTGAGCAGGCCGTCAAGCGCATGATGCCGGGCGGGCCGCTGAGCCGCACCCAGCTGAAGAACCTCCGGATCTACGCCGGTTCCACTCATCCGCATGAGGCACAGTCGCCGGTTTCGGTCGACTTCAAGTCCGTGAATGCGAAGAACGACGGGAAGAGGGCGTAATCATGGCTGAGCTTCAGTCCCTCGAAGACCTGGGCGGCGCCATCGGCACCGTCGAGGCGGAAGCCCCGGTGCATGTCCAGAAGCTTGACTCGCTGGGCCGCGCCTATGCCACCGGCAAGCGCAAGGACGCCATCGCGCGCGTCTGGATCAAGCCGGGCACCGGCAAGATCATCATCAACAAGAAGGACTTCTCGGAGTACTTCGCACGCCCGGTGCTGCAGATGATCCTGCGCCAGCCGATCGTGCTCGTTGATCGCGATGGCCAGTACGACGTGATCGCCACGGTCGCCGGCGGCGGTCTGTCCGGCCAGGCCGGTGCGGTTCGTCACGGCATCTCCAAGGCGCTGACCTACTATGAGCCGGAGCTTCGCGGCCTGCTCAAGAAGGAAGGCTTCCTGACGCGCGACAGCCGCGTCGTGGAGCGCAAGAAGTACGGCCGCCGCAAGGCTCGCCGGAGCTTCCAGTTCTCCAAGCGCTGATTTTCAGCCTGCTTGTTGCGATTTCGAACGGCCCGCCTCTGGCGGGCCGTTTTCGTTTGGGCGGGCTCTTCTGTCCGCAGCGCGGACGCGGTCTCAGCCCTTGCGCGCCGACAGGAGTATGCTCGTCTCCGAACTGGCGATGCCGTCCATCGTGCGCACGCTCGACAAAAGCCGGTCGAAAGCCTCCAGCGTATCGGTTTCCAGTTCCGCCACGACATCCCAGCGCCCGTTGGTGGAATGCAGCCCGCGCACTTCGGGAAACCCGTACAGTCGGCGGATGATCGCGTCGGTGCGATGCCCCTCGACCTCGATCATCATGATCGCGCGCACCCGCCCGCCCGCTTCCGCGCTGCGCAGACGCACGGTGAACCCCTGAATGACGCCGCTGTCGATCAGCCGGTCGATGCGCGCCTTCACAGTGGCGCGCGACACCCCGAGATCGGCGGCCAGCGAGGCGACGGGCAGGCGGGCATCGTGCCGCAAGAGCGCGATCAACCGGCGGTCGAGATCATCCATGTTTGTCACTTTGCTAGATTGCATCTGCCATATTGCTCAAATTCCATATCGAAAGTGTCGATAAACCGACTTTCCGTCAACGCCCCGCACGCGCATCCTCCGCATCGGTTGCCTTTGTCCGTGTGCAAAACGGACCGGTTGCCCCTGTGCGCGGTGCCGGACTGCGAAAGGAAAGATGTGTCGATGCCCAATCAATTGAAACGACCGATCGCCCTTTTGGGTGTGCCGCTCGAGGCGGGAACGGGACGACGGGGTGCGGCCATGGGGCCGGCGGCGCTGCGCGTCGCCGATCTGGAAGGGCGCCTCTCCGCGCTTGGGTGGCCGGTGGAGGATCTGGGCGACCTCGCGCCGCTCGACAAGGCGTCGGTCGGGCCGCTTCGTCTCGAAGGGGCGGCCCATTTTCCGGAAACGGTTGCCGCCTGGGTCCGGCCCCTGTGCGAGCGGGCCCATGACATTTCCGCCGCCGGGAATCTGCCGATCTTTCTCGGCGGCGACCATTCGCTGTCGATGGGGTCGGTAAGCGGGGTCGCCCGGCACTGGCAGGAAGAGGGCCGTCCGCTGTTCGTGCTCTGGCTCGATGCCCATGCCGATTTCAACACGCCCGAGACCTCGCCGTCGGGCAACATGCACGGCATGTCGCTGGCGCTCGCAGCCGGAGAGGCAACGCTGGCGCCCGTCATGGGCGACACGCCGCGGGCCACCGTCGCGCCGGAGCGCATGTGCGTTTTCGGAGCCCGGTCCATCGATCCGGGTGAGCGCCGCCTGCTGCGCGAGCGTGGCGTCACCGTCTGCGACATGCGCCAGATCGATGAGAACGGGGTATCTGTCCTGATGCGGGAATTCCTGAACAGGATCAAATCGGAAAACGGCGTTCTTCATGTATCGCTGGATGTGGATTTCCTCGATCCCGAGATTGCTCCGGGTGTGGGAACAACCGTTCCCGGCGGGGCGACCTATCGCGAGGCGCATCTTGTCATGGAGTTGCTCGAGGATGCCGGCGTCACCGTCTCGCTCGATGTGGTGGAGCTGAACCCGTTCCTCGACGAGCGCGGCCGCAGCGCCATCGCCCTTGCGGAACTGGTGGCGAGCCTCTTTGGCCAGGACGTCATGGACAGACCCACGCAGGCCTTTGCCTGACAACCCGCGCGCCTGCGCCGCAACAGGCCTTCACAGACGACCGATCATCCCGGGAGAGACACATGAGCCGCATGCCGGAAGACTATATCGCCGCCGAACACCTTCTCGGCGCGCATAACTACAAGCCGATCGACGTGGTGCTGTCGCGGGGCGAGGGCGTCTGGGTCCACGATGTCGACGGCAACCGCTATCTCGATTGTCTGGCGGCCTATTCCGCCGTCAACCAGGGGCACTGCCATCCGGTGATCCGCGACGCGATGGTCGCCCAGGCCTCGAAGCTGACGCTGACCTCGCGCGCCTTTCGCAACGACCAGCTTGCCCCGCTCTACGAGGATCTCGCCCGCCTCACCGGCGCACACAAGATCCTGCCGATGAACTCGGGCGCGGAGGCCGTTGAAAGCGCCGTCAAGGCGGTGCGCAAATGGGGCTATGAGGTCAAGGGCGTCCCGGAGAACAAGGCCGAGATCATCGTCTGCGACAACAATTTCCACGGCCGTACGCTCGGCATCGTCGGCTTCTCGACCGACCCGGCGGCGCGCACCGGGTTCGGCCCCTTCGCACCCGGGTTTCGCGTCGTTCCCTTCGGCGACGCGGCGGCGCTTGAGGCGGCGATCACGCCGAACACCGTCGGCTTTCTGGTCGAGCCGATCCAGGGCGAGGCCGGCATCCTGATCCCGCCGGCGGGCTATTTTGCGAAGGTGCGCGAGATCTGCACGGCCAACAATGTGACGCTGATCCTCGACGAGATCCAGACGGGCCTCGGGCGCACCGGCAAGCTGCTGGCGGAAGAGCATGAAGGGATCGAGGCAGATGTGACGCTCGTCGGCAAGGCGCTGTCGGGCGGCTTCTACCCGGTGTCGGCCGTGCTTTCCAACTCCGAGGTCCTGGGCGTGTTGCAGCCGGGCGAGCACGGCTCGACCTTTGGCGGCAATCCGCTTGCCTGCGCCGTGGCGCGTGCAGCCCTCAAGGTGCTGGTCGAGGAGGGGATGATCGAGAATGCGGCCGTCGTCGGCGATTACTTCAAGGAGGGCTTGTCGCGCATCCGCTCGAATGCGATCCGCGAGGTGCGCGGGCGCGGGCTGATGCTGGCGGTCGAGCTGCATCCGGAAGCCGGCGGCGCGCGCGCTTATTGCGAGGCGCTGCGAGGCGAGGGGATCCTCGCCAAGGACACGCATGATCACACGATCCGCATCGCGCCGCCGCTGGTTCTGACCCGTGACGATGTCGACTGGGCCCTGGAACGCTTCGACCGGGTGCTGACCCGCGGGCAATGACGCAGGTCTCCGGCCTTGCACCGCGCGGTCCCGCGCCCTAAGCACTGGGGGGCGAAAGGGAGTTCTTGAACCGCGATGCTCGATGTCCTGCTTGAATTTCTGCCGTTCTATGCGGTTGCCTATGGCATCAACGTGGCGCTCTATTTCGCGACCGGGGCCGTGCTCGTCGCAATCCAGAACCGGCATCCCGAGCGGCGGATCCAGCAGAACCGGCGTGGCGAAAAACGCATGTGGACGGAGATCCGCCAAAGCGTTGTGTCGCTGACGGTGACGGCCGGGTGTCTCGCCGGTGGCGTCTTCGCGTCGGTCAAGGGATGGACCTTCGTCGCGCCGCTGCCGCTGACATGGTGGTCGGCAATCCTCATGTTCGCCGTCTCGGTCGTCGCCTTCGATGCCTGGTTCTACTGGGGGCACCGGCTGATGCACACGCGCTGGCTCTACCGGTTTCACGCCGAGCATCATCGCTCCGTGGCGCCGACGGTGTGGAGCACCTACAGCGACGACCTTGTCGATGCCTTTGTCATGCAGAGTTACTATCTGTGGGCGGTGTTCATCCTGCCGATCCCGGTGGAGGTCCTGATCGCGCATCGGCTGGTCGATCACTTCAACGGAACGATTGGCCACTCGGGGTTCGAGTTCTATGCCTCGCCGTTTGTGCGCCGTCCCTCGCCAATGGTCTGCGTGACCTTCCACGACCGGCATCATTCGCGTTTTCGCTACAATTTCGCGAATTTCTTTTCCGTCTGGGACCGGTTGTGCGGAACGCTGGATCCCGGTTACGACACGGATGTGGAAGAAGCGGAACGCTCCGCGGCGACATCCACCGCGTCCTCCGCAAGGGACGTCTGACACAGCTCACCGCAGGCCGTCAGGAACCCGTCTTGCTGTGGCAGCCGCTGTCGGGAAGATTGTCGTTTACCGGAACCACCGTCCAGGACCGGTAGACGGGGTGGGCGTCTCGCATCACGTCGTAAAGCCGCGCCATGCTCTTCAGGAAGGCGAGCTTTCCGGCGTAGGTGAGCAGCGTGCCGACGATCACTGCCGGAACATGCAGCGCAATCGCGCCCCACATGCCGACGAGGAAACCGGCGCCGGTGACCAGTGACAGGATGACGGCCTGCCGGTTGTCCGCCGGCGGGATCGGAACGACTCCCCGGTTGAGCCAGACCCGCTCGCCGAATGTGGCGCGCGCATGCCAGCTGTCGAGGCGTCTGGGCGGCGGAAAGATCCTGGGATTGAGCCATAGCCAGACGCAAACCGCAGCGACAAGCGCAATCGCCGTCGGCCAGCCGTACCAGCCGTGCGCCCACACCGCCAGGAACAGGAAGGGCAGGGTCGCAAAGCGGGTCCACACGCTCCAGCCGCTGGCATGGCGTTGCCAGACCGCGGAGTCCATTCCCAGCAACCGCAGTCGCCCGGCGTTCATCGGCCGATAGGCCGAATAGCCCCGGGCCCGTCGTTGCATCGGCTCGGATGGAATCTGGTCTGGCATGGTCGGTCTTTGCATCGTCGGCTCTGCTGGTTCCGGTCCGGCTTTCCGGGCTGCAAAACGGCCGCCCCCCCGACTGAGGCGGAAAGTCTAGCGCACGGTGACGCGGAATGCCACGCAAAGACGGGCGAATTTCGCGACGAATACAACTTCAGGACGTTGCCTTCACAAAGCTCCCGGGAGCATCTTCCAGGATTTTCATGCGGTTGGCGCCAGGTTTGCGGGCCTTTGCCGTCGTGTCGTCATGCGCGCGGATCCACGCATCCCAATGCGGCCACCAGGACCCCGGAGTTTCGTCGGCCCTGGCCAGCCAGTCGTCGTATTCTCCTGTCGGGGTCGGTCCCGTCCAGAACTGGTACTTGTTGCGTGACGGCGGGTTGACGACGCCGGCGATGTGCCCGGAACCCGACAGCACGAAGTCGACCGGCCCCCCGAAGGACTGCGAACCGAGAAACACGGATTCCGGCGGCGCGATGTGGTCCTCGCGGGTCGCCAGATTGTAGACCGGGATCTTGACCTTGCCGAGGTCGAGCCGTTTTCCGCCGATCTCCATCGTACCCTTGCTCAGCCGGTTTTCCAGATAGCAGCTGCGCAGATAGAAGGAATGGTTGGCGGCCGGCATGCGGGTGGAATCGGAATTCCAGTACAGCAGGTCGAAGGGGAAGGGTTCCTTTCCCTTCAGATAGTTGTTGACCACATACGGCCAGATCAGGTCATTGGACCGCAGCAGGTTGAAAGCCGAAGCCATCTTCGTGCCATCGAGATAGCCCTTCTCGCCCATCCGCCGTTCCAGCGCCTCGATCTGTTCCTCGTCGACGAAGACCTGCAGGTCGCCGGCATGCGTGAAATCGACCTGCGTTGTGAAGAAGGTCGCCGATGCGATCCGCGTGTCGCCCGTGGCCGCCATATAGGCGAGTGTGACGCCGAGAAGCGTGCCGCCGACGCAATAGCCGATCGCATTGACCTCGTCCTGCTTCGTGGCACGCTTGATCACGTCGAGCGTTTCCAGGATGCCCTCGCGCATGTAGTGCTCGAAACTCTTTTGCGCCTGATGCTCGTCGGGATTGATCCAGGAAATGACGAAGACCGTGTGGCCCTGTTCGACGGCCCATTTGATGAACGACTTTTCCGGATTGAGATCGAGGATGTAAAACTTGTTGATCCACGGCGGCACGATCATCAGCGGTCGTTTCAGCACGGTGTCGGTGGTCGGCGTGTACTGGATCACCTGACGCACGTCGTTCTGCGCGATCACCTTGCCCGGCGTGATGCCGAGGTTCTTGCCGACCTTGAATTTGGTCGGGTCGGACTGGCGGATCTTCAGCTCGCCCTTGCCCGCCTCGATGTCCTCGGCAAGCAGCTTCATGCCGCGCACGAGGTTTTCGCCGTTCGATTCCAGCGTTTCGCGCAGAAGCTCCGGATTGGTCAGCACGAAGTTCGACGGCGACAGCGCGTTGGCGATCTGCTTGACGTAGAAATCCGCCTTGTGGCGTGTGTGTTCGTCGAGGTCGGCAGCCTCGACGACGAGCTGCTCCGCCCACTGCGACGTGATCAGGTAGATCTGTTTGACGAAATCGAAGAACTGGTTTTCGTTCCATTCCGGATCGCCGAACCGCTTGTCGCGCGGGTCGGCGGAGACCGCCGGTGTCGAGGCTTCGCCCATCATGCGCTTGAGCGACGAGTTCCACAGATCGATATATTTGGTCCACAGGCGCCCCTGCGCCTCGATGGCGCGCTGCGGATCCGACATCCAGTATTCGCCAACCTGGCCCAGCGTCTTGAAGATGACGGTCAGTTCGTCCGCCATTTCCGGCTTGATCTCGCCCCTTTCGCGCGGCTCGACATAGGCGGCCATCGCCTTGCCCGCGTTCTCCACGATGCGGGCGAGATTGTGTGCGAAGGCTTCAGGATTGTTGACGATGTAATGGAGAAGGGGATTCTTGTGGTCGTCCGTCATCCTGACTGCGCCCTCCGCGTGGTCGGTCCGGGCAGGCGGCGTTGTGCCGTGCCCGGGTATTGATTTGGTAGCTTGTCCGCTTGCCGGCATACTAGCGCTCGGTGACGCGCTGCTGACAAGTTGGACAAAGCGCTTACAATGTCGTAGACGCCGCAGCGGTTGCAAGCCGGTCGCTTGCGGTTTTATCAGGACGGAGCCGATTTGTCGCGAGGGCGCTTGATGAGACTTGGCCTTGTTATCGTTGCCGCGGGCTTGCTCGCCGGTTGCGCCTATGCGCCGTCGGGCACCTTGTTCGAGGCGCTTGAGGGCGGCGATCCCTATGTGTCGTCCGGAGCCGCGTCCTCCGTGACGCCGGAAGACAGGCTGTCGTCCGGGGCCTCCGCTGTCGCGCAGACGGAACCGGGGACGTCCTCCGGCACCCCGCTGGAACAGGCCTTGCAATCGCCTGCCGCTCCGACGGGGAGCGCGCCGGCCGGTGTGCTGAGCGGCGCCCCCTCGGTGTCGCGCGGGCTGATGTCCTACGAGGAAGCGGAAGAGCAGCGCTCGCGTCTTGAGGCGCTTGCCCGCAGCCGCGACGCGATCGCGACACCAAGAGCCACGACGTCCTCCGAGGCGCTGAAACGACTTTGGGCCGAACACGCGGATCGCGCCATTCGCGATATCGAAGGGCCGGCGGAGGAGTGACGTCCCCGGCGGGCGGCTTTGCACAGATTGCAGGGCAACCGGGCGTTTTTGCCGGTGCATGCGCACCAAGCGCCTGCTAGAACCCCGCGACCCGGGACGCCGAGCGCGCGGGATCGCGACATGACGGATCGAACGGACAACGCGGGGCCGCGCGCGCCGTTCTGCAGCCTGCGGGCGAGGATCGAACCATGGAAGAATTCTATCAAACCCGGCGCCTGCCGCCCTATGTCTTCGAGCAGGTCAACCGGCTGAAGGCCAAGGCGCGCGCCGGCGGCGCCGATATCATCGACCTCGGCATGGGCAACCCCGATCTGCCGACGCCGAAGCACATCGTCGAAAAGCTCACCGAGACGGTGCAGAACCCCAGGACGCACCGCTATTCCTCGTCCAAGGGCATCCCCGGCCTTCGCCGCGCGCAGGCGGCCTATTACGAGCGCCGCTTCGGCGTGAAGCTCAACCCGGACACCCAGGTCGTCGCGACGCTCGGCTCCAAGGAAGGCTTCGCCAACATGGCGCAGGCGATCTCCGCGCCGGGCGATGTCGTGCTGGTGCCCAACCCGAGCTATCCGATCCATGCCTTCGGCTTCCTGATGGCCGGCGCGGTGCTCAGGGCGATTCCCTCCGAGCCGGGACCGGAGGTGTTTCACGCGCTGGAACGCGCGCTTGTGCATTCGGTGCCCAAGCCCATCGCGATGATCCTGTGCTATCCGGCGAACCCGACCGCCTCGGTCGCCGATCTCGCGTTTTACCGAGACGTCGTGGCCTTCGCCAAGAAGCACGACATCTTCGTGCTCTCCGATCTCGCCTATTCCGAGATCTATTTCGGGGAGACGCCGCCGCCCTCGATCCTCGAGGTGCCGGGCGCCATCGATGTCGCGGTGGAATTCACGTCGCTGTCGAAGACCTATTCGATGCCGGGCTGGCGCATGGGCTTTGCTGTCGGCAACGAGCGGCTGATCTCGGCGCTGGCGCGGGTGAAGTCCTATCTCGACTATGGCGCCTTTACCCCGATCCAGGTGGCCGCGACCGCCGCGCTGAACGGGCCGGACGATTGCATCGTCGAGGCGCGGGCGATCTACAAGAAGCGCCGCGACACACTGGTGGAATCTTTCGGGCGCGCCGGATGGGAGGTGCCCGCGCCTGAAGCAAGCATGTTCGCCTGGGCGCCGATTCCGGAAAAGTTCCGCCATCTCGGCTCGGTGGAATTTTCAAAGCTCCTGATCGAACATGCCGACGTTGCCGTCGCGCCGGGGCTCGGCTTTGGCGAATACGGGGACGGCCATGTCCGCATCGCGCTGGTGGAAAACGAGCAGCGTATTCGCCAGGCGGCGCGAGGGCTGCGGCGCTTCCTTGAAACCGCAGACAAAACGTTGCACAACGTGATCCCCATCGAGGTATCGGGTTAGGCGCGGCACGTTCGGCGCCTGCGCCTTCACGGCTCACAAACGGATTGCGGATTTATGACCACTGAACTGCGCGTTGGCGTCGCGGGCTTGGGGACGGTTGGCGCCTCCCTGTTGCACCTTCTGGAAACCAGGTCGTCGGCATTGGCCGCGCGCTGCGGTCGTCCCGTGCGCGTCAGCGCGGTGAGCGCGCGCGACCGCACGCGCGACCGGGGCGCGGATCTCTCCGCCATGGCGTGGTTCGACGATCCCGTCGCGCTTGCCGGCTCGCCCGATATCGACGTGTTCGTCGAGCTGATCGGCGGCGACAGCGGTCCGGCCGAGGACAGCGTGCGCGCAGCCCTTTCCGCCGGCAAGTCGGTGGTCACCGCCAACAAGGCGCTTCTCGCCAAACACGGTGTCGCGCTGGCCCGGCTTGCGGAAGACCATTCCGTCAGCCTGTCCTACGAGGCGGCCGTCGCCGGCGGCATTCCGGTCATCAAGACCATGCGCGAGTCGCTCGCCGGAAACGAGATCGACCGCGTCTATGGCATTCTCAACGGCACCTGCAATTACATCCTGACCCGCATGGAGCAGGACGGGCTCGACTTTTCCGATTGCCTCGCAGACGCCCAGCGTCTCGGCTATGCAGAGGCCGATCCGACCTTCGACATCGAGGGCAACGACACCGCCCACAAGCTGGCGATCCTGACGTCGCTGGCCTTCGGCTCGCAGATCAACAGCGAGAAGATCTATCTGGAGGGCATCTCCTCCATTACCCGCGCCGACATCGAGGCCGCCAGCGAGCTTGGCTACCGTATCAAGCTGCTCGGCGTTGCCCAGCGCACCGACAGCGGTATCGAGCAGCGCGTGCATCCCACGATGGTGCCCAAGGCCTCCGCCATCGCGCGCATCGACGGTGTGCTGAACGCGGTCGCGATCGACGGCGACGCCGTCGGCGAGGTCGTGCTGGTCGGCCCGGGTGCGGGCGGCAGCGCGACGGCCTCCGCCGTGCTCGGCGACATTGTCGACGTGGCGCGCGGCCTGTCGGTGCCGACGCTCGGCATGCCGGCGCATGAGCTTGCCCCCTACCAGGCGGCGCGGATGCGCATGCACGAGGGGGGCTATTATATCCGTCTGGCGGTCTACGACCGCTCCGGCGCCTTTGCCGAAATCGCGCAGATCATGGCGGACGAGGGCATCTCGCTTGAATCCATCGTGCAGCGCGACCGCGCCCGCATTCACGCGGAGGCGGAGACGCATGGCGATGCGCCGCAGCCGGTGATCCTGACAACCTATGAAACCACGGAAGCCGCCGTGAAACGGGCGCTGGGGACGATCACCGCGAGGAATGTGGTGGCGGGCACGCCCCAGATGATCCGCATCGAAAAGCTCCGTTGACCCCTTGTTGACCCCGATTTGAGGAAATCCGATGTCCACCTCCGACGCCGCGCATAGCGAAGCTCTCGACCGCATCCTGACCCTGGAACTGGCCCGCGTGACCGAACGCGCCGCCGTTGCCGCCGCGCGCCTGCGCGGTCGTGGCGACGAAATGTCCGCCGACCAGGCCGCCGTCGACGCCATGCGCCGCGAACTCAACTGCCTTCCCATCGACGGGACAGTGGTCATCGGCGAGGGTGAGCGCGACGAGGCGCCGATGCTCTACATTGGCGAAACCGTGGGAACCGGTCAGGGGCCGGCCGTCGACATTGCGCTCGATCCCCTCGAAGGCACGACGATCTGCGCCAAGAACCTGCCGAACTCGCTGGCCGTGATCGCGCTGGCACCGAAGGGCGGTCTCCTGAACGCCCCCGACAGCTATATGGACAAGATCGCCATCGGCCCGGGCTATCCCGCCGGCATCGTCGATCTCGACGCGCCGGTCGCCGACAACATCGCGGCGCTGGCGAAGGCCAAGGGCGTTCCCGTCGGCGAGATCACCGCCTGCGTGCTCGACCGTCCGCGCCATGCGCGCCTGATCGAGGACCTGCGCGCGACCGGCGTCTCCGTGCGTCTGATCGGCGATGGCGATGTGGCCGGGATCATCCATGCGACAGACCCCGACGAGACGGGCATCGACATCTACATGGGCATCGGCGGTGCGCCGGAAGGCGTTCTGGCGGCCGCGGCCCTTCGCTGCATCGGCGGCCAGATGCAGGGCCGGCTGGTAATCACCCGCGACGAGCAGGTGGAACGCGCGCACAAGATGGGCATCTCCGACATCAAGCGCAAATACACCATGGAAGAGATGGCGACCGGCGACGTGCTTTTCGCAGCCACCGGCGTGACCGACGGCAACTTCCTCCAGGGCGTTCGCTTCGGCCGCAACGACATCACCACCCATACGGTCGTGATGCGCTCCACCACCGGCACGGTGCGCTACATCAAGGCGCGTCACACGCAGGTCGAGAAATTCCACCTGGACTGAGGCGCACCGCGCCCAGGCCGCAAGACGGACGCCGCGCATGAGCCCGACCCTTCCGGTTGACCGTGAACAGCGCCGACAGGTGCTCGGGGTCGGCCGTTCCGTCGGCGAACGTGTCTGGCGTGAACGGCTCAGCCCGCAGCAGAATGCCACTGCGCTCGCGATTGCGCAGCGCAGTGACATTCCCGAAGTCGTCGCCCGGGTGCTCGCCGCCCGGGACGTGACGATCGACGGCGCGGACGCGTTTCTCGATCCTACCGTCAAGGCGCTGATGCCGGATCCCTCCGTGCTTCAGGACCTGGAGTCCGGCGTTGCGCGCGTGGCCGATGCCATTCAGGCCGGCCACACCATCGCGATCTTCGGCGATTACGATGTCGACGGGGCGACATCCTCCGCGTTGCTCAGCCGCTACCTCTCCGCGCTCGGCATCCGCAATCGCATCCACATTCCCGACCGCATCATCGAAGGCTACGGACCGAATGGTCCCGCGATCCGCATGTTGCGGGAGGAGGGCGCGGATCTGCTCGTCTGCGTCGATTGCGGCAGCACCTCCTTCGAGGCCTTTGCGGATGCCCGGGACGTCGGCCTCGACGTGGTGGTGCTCGATCATCACCAGGTCGGCGAGGACCTGCCCCCGACCGCCGCCCTGGTCAACCCGAACCGTCAGGACGATTTGTCGGGCCTCGGGCATCTTGCCGCCGTCGGCGTCACTTTCCTGTTCGTGGTGGGCCTCAATCGCGAATTGCGCCGCCGGAGCCTGTTCAAGACCCGGCGCGAGCCGGATCTCCTGTCCTTGCTGGATCTCGCGGCCGTTGGCACGGTCTGCGACGTGGTTCCGCTCAAGGGCCTCAACCGTGCCTTTGTGCGCAAGGGTATCCTGGCGCTTCATGCGCGCGCCAATGTCGGGCTTGCCGCCCTTTGCGATGTCGCGCGTGTCCATGGTCCGCCGTCGCCCTATCATCTCGGCTTTCTGGTCGGGCCGCGCATCAACGCGGGCGGGCGCATCGGCGATGCCGCCCTTGGCGCGCGCCTGCTGACCACGCACGACATGGACGAGGCGCGCGGTATTGCCGAAACGCTCGACCGGCTGAACGGCGAGCGTCAGGCGCTGGAAGCCATCATGCTGGAGGAGGGCGACGCCCAGGCGCTTGTCAGCGTCGAGGCGAGCGATCCGAGCGTCCTGCTGACCGGCTCCGACGGTTGGCACCCGGGCGTCGTCGGTCTCGTGGCCTCGCGGCTGAAGGATCGTTATCGCCGGCCCGCTTTCGCCATTGCCTATGACGTGAACGGGAAGGGCACCGGGTCCGGGCGCTCCATTCCCGGCGTGGATCTCGGGGCCGCCGTGCGCAAGGCGGTCGACGAGGGCATTCTGGAGAAGGGCGGCGGCCACGCCATGGCGGCGGGCCTTACCGTCCGGCGCGACCGTCTTGCCGATCTCTCCGCCTTTCTCGACGCCGCGCTTGCGGCACAGGTGGAAACCGCGCGTGCGGAAAACGAACTGAAGATCGACGGAGCGCTGACGGCATCGGCCGCCAGCACGGATCTGGTGCATGCGCTTGAGCAGGCCGGCCCCTTCGGCGCCGGGCACCCCGAGCCGGTCTTCGCGCTCCCGAGCCACCGCGTGTCCTACGCCGATACCGTCGGCAAGGGGCACGTCCGCCTGACGCTGGCCGATGGCGGCGGCGGCAGCCTCAAGGCGATTGCCTTCAAGGCGGCGGACACGCCGCTCGGCAAGATGCTGCTGGAAAAGCGTGGCGATCCGCTGCATGTCGCCGGTTGTCTTTCGCTCGACACCTGGCAGGGGCGCGAGCGTGTGCAGTTTCGCGTGCTGGATGCCGCCGACCCGCGCCAGAGCCGCATGTGAACGAATTGCCGGGTCGCCGGCAGTATTTGCCGGGCCATTAACAAAGCGGAAAGGCTGTCCCCATACCCTGAGGATGGATGGGTAAAGCGGGATGGAATCATGTCTCCCAGGGCACAGCTGCGCCAGCTTATGTCGGATGTCGACCGGGCAGCGGACAATGCGGATCACGCCTTGCAGACGCTGCGGTCGCGCGGTGTCGTGGGCGTGATGCCGCAAAAGGACGCCGCGGTTTCCCCGTTGCGGTCCGGTCTGGTGCTCGCCAACTTGCTGATGGCCGGCAAGATCCTGTCCTCCCAGGACTGACGCGACCGCTTTTGCGCTGACGTCAATTCGACGCGGGCCGGGTGTTTCAACGCCTGCGACGCTTGAATTTGCGCGGCATTGCGGTCAGCATCCGCTCCCATGACAATGGATTCCTTTCGCCTCGCGCTTTGCGCCTACAATCTCGGCTCGGGCGGTTCATCGCGCGACGCTTTTCTCGCCGGTGTAGATGCGCGTCTTGAGCGCGCGCGCAAGGACGGCGCGCGGTTGCTCGTTCTTCCCGAATATCTGAGTGAGGCATTCCTTGCCTGGAAGCCCGACGGTCTCCGGCCGACGGAAGAACTCGCATGGATGGCCGGCGAAGCGGATGCGCTTCTTCCGGCGTTGAAGGGCATGGTCGTCCGACACGGGATCTCGTTGCTCGCCGGGTCCATGCCGTGGCCCGCGCCCGTCGGTGCGCAAGGTTACGTCAATCGCGCCTTCGCGCTGCTCGCCGACGGAAGCGAGGTCGTCCACGACAAGCTTGCGCTTACCCCGTTCGAGAAAGACCCCGAGACCTGGTTGCTGACGCCCGGCGCGCATGTGCCGCTGTTCGAGATCGAGGGCGTGCGCATGGCCATGCTGATCTGCCTCGACGTCGAGATGCCAGCGCTTTCCTGCCTGATCGCGAAGGACGCTCCGGATGTGCTTCTGGTCCCCTCCATGACCTCGAGCCTTGCCGGATATCATCGTGTTTTCGGCTGCGCGAAGGCGCGTGCCGTGGAGCTTCTGGGCGCCGTTGCCGTTTGCGGTGTCGTGGGCGCCGCACCCGGCACCACCCAGAACGACACCAATGTCTCGGGAGCCGCCCTCTATCTCCCGTGCGAACCGAGCCTCGGTTACACCGGGATTGGCGCCGAGCTTGCGCCCGTCGACGGTATGGCCGGCGAAGAGCCGTATCTGGTCGTCGATGTGCCGGTGGCCGAGATCCGCCGCCTTCGCGCCGGCGGAGCCGAGGTCTGGCCGGGGGCCTGGAGTGCGGCGGACGTCTCGCTCCAAAGGGCCGGGGAGGACGCGTGATGAGCGCGCCCGATACCCTGTCGCATGGCCCGAAGGCCGCGCCGCTGGTGCTTGCCGGGCTTTGCGGGCTTTTGGGCGTCGGGTTGTCGGCGGCGGCCACGCATTCGCCGGTCGGCGCGCTGCTCGATCCGGCTGCGCGCATGCTGATCGCCCATGCGCCGCTGTTCCTGTTTCTCAGCCTTGCCCGGCATCTGGCGCCGCGCGGCGCGGCCCTTGCGATAACATGTGCCGCCGCCGTGGGGCTGGTCCTGTTTGCCGGCGACTTGAGCGCGCGCGCCTTTCTGGGGCACCGTCTATTCGCCTTCGCCGCGCCGCTTGGCGGCGGGTTGTTGATCCTGGCCTGGGCATCGGTTGCCCTTGCCGGTCTTGCCGCCCTGATGCAGCGCAAGGGGTGAGGGGGCGGGCAACCTGTTTGCCTGCGACGCATTGGGCCGCCCCGATGTCGGTTTTATGCAAGCGCCCGCGTTCGGGGAGCGGCACAAATCAGGGACGATGTGCGAAGGGGCACGCCTTTCGCGCCACCAAACCGAGGTTCGCATGACCCGTTTCTCGTTCTGGGAACTGGCCCGCAAGGCGGTCAACGCCCATCAGGACTGGGGCCACCAGTGGCGCAAGCCCGACCCGAAGCCCGAATATGACGTGATCATCATCGGTGCCGGCGGGCATGGACTGGCGACCGCCTATTATCTGGCAAAGGAACACGGCGTCACCAATGTCGCCGTGCTGGAGAAGGGCTGGCTCGGCGGTGGAAACACCGGGCGCAACACCACCATCGTTCGGTCCAACTACCTGTGGGAGGAGAGCGAGGGGCTCTACGACCAAGCCATGGACCTGTGGCAGGACCTGTCGCAGGAACTGAACTACAACATCATGTATTCCGCGCGCGGCGTGATGATGCTGGCGCATACGGTGCATGACGTTCAGGTGTTCAAGCGCCACGTCCACGCCAACCGGCTCGCCGGCGTCCAGAACGAATGGCTGACGCCGGAGGAGGCCAAGGCCTATTGCCCGCCGCTCAACATCGGCAAGAACATCCGCTATCCGGTGATGGGGGCGGCGCTGCAGCGCAAGGCCGGCGTCGCGCGTCACGATGCGGTTGCCTGGGGCTATGCGCGCGGCGCGGACCAATATGGCGTCGACATCATCCAGAATTGCGCGGTGACCGGCATCCGCCGCGCGGCCGACGGGTCCGTGTCGGGTGTCGAGACCTCGCGCGGCTTCATCGGCGCGAAGAAGGTCGGCGTTGTCGCCGCCGGTCACACCAGCGTGGTGATGGACATGGCTGGCGTGCGCATGCCGCTGGAATCCAACCCGCTGCAGGCGCTGGTCTCCGAGCCGGTCAAGCCGTGCTTTCCCTGCGTGGTCATGTCCAACACGGTGCACGCCTATCTCTCGCAGTCCGACAAGGGGGAGCTGGTGATCGGCGCCGGCACCGACCAATATGTCTCCTACAGCCAGACCGGCGGCCTGCAGATCACAACCCATACGGTGGATGCCATCTGCGAGTTGTTTCCGATGTTCCGCCGCATGCGCATGCTGCGCAACTGGGGCGGGATCGTCGACGTCACGCCGGACCGCTCGCCGATCATCGGCAAGACGCCGGTGCCGGGGCTTTTCGTCAATTGCGGCTGGGGCACGGGCGGTTTCAAGGCGACCCCGGGCTCGGGGCATGTCTTCGCCCACACCATCGCGCGCGACGAGCCGCATCGAATCAACGCCCCCTTCACGCTGGACCGGTTCCGCACCGGTCGCCTGATCGACGAGGCGGCCGCGGCCGCCGTCGCACACTGAGGCCGGACCCATGCTTCTCATCCATTGTCCCTGGTGCGGCATCGAACGCCCGGAGATCGAGTTCCGCTGCGGCGGCGAGGCGCATATCGACCGCCCCGGTCAGCCGGGCGATCTCGACGATCGGCAATGGGCCGATTTTCTCTACATGCGCAGCAACCCGAAGGGCCTTCTGGCGGAGCGCTGGCGCCACGTCCACGGGTGCGGACGCTTCTTCAACGCGGTGCGCCACACCGTGAGCGACAGCTTCGTCTGCGTCTACAAGACCGGCGAGCCTTGCCCGGACCTTGAGGCCCTGGCCCGGGAGGGCGCACAGTGACGCAACGAAACCGCACGCAGGAAGGCGGGCGCATCGACCGCGAGGCGCCCGTTTCCTTCACCTTCGACGGCAAGCGCTACCAGGGCTTTGCCGGCGACACGCTGGCCTCCGCGCTTCTGGCGAATGACGTCCATCTGGTCGGCCGCTCGTTCAAGTATCACCGGCCGCGCGGCATCGTCACCGCCGGCTCGGAAGAGCCGAATGCGCTTGTCGGCGTGGCGCGGAGCCAGGCCCGGCACTTGAGCGGCGAGGCGACGCCCAACCTGCGCGCCACGCAGGTCGAGATCCACGACGGGCTGGCAGCCGAAAGCCAGAACCGCTGGCCGTCGCTGTCCTTCGACATCGGCGCGGTCAACGACAAGCTGTCGCCGCTCTTCGTCGCGGGCTTCTACTACAAGACCTTCATGTGGCCGAAGAGCTTCTGGAACAAGGTCTATGAGCCCTTCATCCGGTCCGCCGCCGGTCTCGGCAGGGCGCCGAAAAAGCCCGACACGGACACTTACGCCAACACCTATGCCCATTGCGACGTGCTGGTCGCCGGCAGCGGACCGGCCGGCCTTGCCGCAGCCCTTGCGGCGGCACGCAGCGGTGCGCGCGTGATCCTCGCGGACGAACAGGCGGAATTCGGCGGCAGCCTGCTGCATGAGCGCGGCGCGGAAATCGACGGCAAGCCGGCATCGGACTGGCTTGCAGGCGCGCTCGCCGAACTTGGCGACAATCCGCGCGTCACGCTTTTGCCGCGCACCACGGTCTTCGGCTATTTCAACCACAACTTCCTCGCGCTCGCCGAGCGTGTCACCGACCACCTGGCCAAACCCGATCCTGAACGTCCGCGCGAGCGCATGTGGCAGGTGCGCGCCAAGCAGGTGGTGATCGCTTCCGGCGCCATCGAGCGCCCGCTGGTCTTCCCGGAAAACGACCGCCCCGGCGTGATGATGGCCGAGGCCGGGCGGATCTACGCCAACCGCTACGGCGTGCTCCCCGGCAAGCGAATAGCCGTTGCGACCGCCTGCGACAGTGCGTGGCGCGCGGCTTTCGATATCGCGGAGGCCGGTGGCGCCATAGCGGTGATCGCCGATCTGCGCGCCGATCCGCCGGCAGATCTTGTTGCGCGGGCGGCCGCGCTCGGCGTTCGCGTGGAACGCGGCTGCGCGGTCACCGGTGTCATCGGCAAGACGCGCGTCAAGCGCGTCCTCCTCGGCCGGATCTCGGACGCGGGCGTCCTGTCCGCCGGCGAGGTCGACGTCGACTGCCTGCTGATGTCGGGGGGCTGGACTCCGAACGTCAGCTTGCATTCGCAAGCGCGCGGCAAGCTCGACTGGCAGGCCGACAAGGGCGCCTTCCTCCCCGGCGATCCGGTCCAGGCGCAAGGCTCCGCCGGAAGTTGCCGGGGCGTCGACGGGCTTGCCGAGGTTCTCGCGGACGGTGCCCGGGCCGGTGTTGCGGCGGCAACCGCCGTCGGACATGAAGGCGACACGCCTGAATTCGCCGCAACCGGTGGCGAGGCCGGCGACGGCTGGTGGCTTGGCGCCGTGCCGCATGACCGCGACGCCGCGCGGGTGCGCGCCTTCGTCGATTTCCAGAACGATGTGACCGCCAAGGACGTCAAGCTCGCGGTGCGCGAGGGCATGCAGTCCATCGAGCACATCAAGCGCTACACGACGACCGGCATGGCGACCGACCAGGGCCGTCTGTCGAACATGAACGCGCTGTCGATTGCCTCCGGCGCGCTTGGCAACGAGATCCCGCAGGTCGGGCTCACCACCTTTCGCCAGCCCTATACGCCGGTGACCTTCGGGACGCTGGCGACCACCTCGCGCGGCGATCTGTTCGATCCGGTGCGCAAGACGCCGATCCACGACTGGGCGGCGAAACAGGGCGCGGCCTTCGAGGACGTCGCGCTGTGGAAACGCGCCTGGTACTTTCCGAAGGGCGGCGAGGACATGCACGACGCGGTCGCGCGCGAGTGCCGCACGGTGCGCGAGAGCGTCGGCCTGTTCGACGCGACCACGCTCGGCAAGATCGAGATCGTCGGCCCGGATGCGGCCGAATTCCTCAACCGCATCTACACCAACCCCTGGACGAAACTCGGGGTGGGCAAGCTGCGCTATGGGCTGATGCTCAACGAGGCCGGTTTCATCATGGACGACGGCGTCGTCGGGCGGCTGGCGGAGGATCGCTTCCACGTCACCACGACGACGGGCGGCGCACCGCGCGTGCTCGCCCACATGGAAGACTACCTCCAGACCGAATGGAGCGACCTCGACGTCTGGCTCACCTCGACGACCGAGCAATGGGCTGTGATCGCGGTGCAGGGGCCGAAGGCACGCGAGGCGATTGCCCCGCTTGTCGACGATATCGACCTGTCGGGCGATGCCTTCCCGCATATGTCTGTGCGCGAGGGGCATGTGATGGGCGGTATACCCTGCCGTTTGTTCCGCATGAGCTTCACCGGCGAGGCGGGATACGAGATCAACGTGCCGCCGTCGCGCGCCCGTGCGATATGGGAGGCCGTCTGGGCGAATGTCGAGAAGCTCGGCGGCTGCGCCTATGGCACGGAAACCATGCATGTCCTGCGCGCCGAAAAGGGCTACATCATCGTCGGACAGGAGACCGACGGCACGGTGACGCCGGACGATGTCGGCATGACCTGGGCCATTGGCAAGAAGAAGCCGGATTTCGTCGGAAAACGCTCGCTTGCCCGGCCCGATCTCGTCGCCGAGGGGCGCAAGCAGATGGTCGGCCTCTTGACGAAGGACGGCAAGACGCTGCTTGAGGAGGGCGCGCAAGTGACCGTGGAACGGTCTCCCGCGCGCGGCACTTCCGCGCTTGGTCATGTCACCTCGTCCTATCGGTCGCCCGCCGCAGGGCGCCCTATCGCGCTTGCCATGATCGCGGGCGGACGGGCCCGCATCGGCGAGACCCTGCATGTGCCGATGCCCGACGGCGGGATCGCCGTCGAGGTCGTCCGGCCCGTTTTCGTCGATCCGGAAGGAACCCGGCTCAATGTCTGATCTCGCCCTTTATTCGCCCGCCGCCGCCGACGGCGCGAGCGTTCTCAAGCGCTCCGACGTTTCGGTCACTCGTGCGGCACCGCTTGCCCGGCTTGCCTTTCGCGGCGATGCAACGGCGGCCGGCAAGGCGGGTGCGGCCTTCGGCGCCTCGCTGCCGATGACCCCGCTCGCCGCCAACCCGGTTGGCAAGCGCGCCGCCCTGTGGCTCGGCCCGGACGAATGGCTGCTGCTCGCGGCACCTGAAACGGAAACGCAAGACGTGCCCTGGAGCCTCGCCAGGAGCCTTTTCGACGAGGTCGAGACAGCCCTGGCGACGATCCCGCATGCGCTGGTCGACGTGTCGGAGCGCAACGTCGCGCTGATCGTCAGCGGCCCCGGCGCCGCCCGCTTGCTCAACACGCAGGTGTTTCTGGATCTCGACGAGAGCGTTTTTCCCGTCGGGCAGGTGACGCGCACGCTGTTCACCAAGGCGGAGATCACGCTCTGGCGTACCGCGCCCGACACCTTCGTCCTGGAGTGCTGGAACAGTTTCGCGCCCTACATCGAGGGGTTGCTGGCAACGGCACCGGAAGACGCGACGTAAGGGACACCGCGAGACCGGTCGACACCTACATGTTGATTTGAAAGCATAATCATTTGGATACGACATCGGGAAATTCCGCTCAATCAGCGGTTTAGATGATTGCAATACCAAAATTCCTGATAAAGACTTTGGCACGGTAAAACAGCGTGCATATCGCGCGACCGTACATTCATTGCCGCATGACCACGGCTTCACGGTGGTCTGCGGTCGCGGGGCCGGCACGGCCGGCCGCCCGTCGCATGCCGATTTCCGGAACCTCCGGTAAGGCCAAAGCGATGACGTACAAGGATAGTCTTTTTATGTGCAACGATCATTCGTCCGACATGACGCGCCGTGGCCTGCTCGGTTTCGGTGCGGCCGCCGCCTCGACCGCTTTCGCCGGTGGCTTTGCCCTCCCTGGTCAAGCCTTCGCGGACGAAGCACCGGCCGCGCCCAATGATATCGATCCCGACAAGGCGCTCACACGTCTTCTGGATGGCAATGCGCGCTATGTCGCCAATACCTCGACGAACACGGATTTCTCGGCAGGGCGGCTCGCGCGCGCCGGGGTTCAGTATCCGTTCGCAGGTCTGCTGTCCTGCGCCGATTCCCGCGTGGCACCGGAACTCGTCTTTGATCAGGGTCCGGGTGATCTTTTCGTTCTGCGGGTTGCCGGAAACTTCGTCGACATGAACGGGCTGGCGAGCATCGAGTTCGGCGTGGCGGTCCTCGGCATTCCGCTTCTTGTCGTGCTTGGACACACCAATTGCGGCGCCATTTCCGCCACGATCGATGTCATCGAGAACGGCACGGAGCTGCCGGGCCATCTGCCCGATCTTGTTGGCGCTCTCAAGCCCGGCGTGGAACGGGCGCTTGCGGAGAAGCCGGCCAATCCGCTGGAGGCATCCACCCGCGAAAACGTGCTCTACAACGTCGAAAAGCTGAAGGCTGCGACGCCCATCGTCTCCGAAGCGGTCGCCGAGGGGCGGGTGAAGGTTGTCGGCGCTGTCTACGACATTGCGACCGGCAAGGTTGAATTTCTCTGATTTGATTTCGGCGGCGCGCGACCTGCGCGCCGCCGACGATCCGTCTCTTCAGGCAAAACCGCGCTTTTTGAGCAGGGCGCTTGTGTTCGGCAGCGCGCCGCGAAAAGCGATGTAGGCGTCCTTCGGGTCCTGGCGTCCCCCGGTGGAATAGATGTGCGCCAAAAGCCGTGCGGCCGTCCCTGGATCGAATATGTCTCCCGCTTCCTCGAAGGCGGTGAAGGCGTCGGCGTCCATCACTTCCGACCACATGTAGCTGTAGTATCCCGATGCGTAGTTTTCGCCCGAAAACACATGGGCGAAATGCGTCGGCCGATGCCGCATGGCGATCTGCGCAGGCATGTCGAGCCGGGTCAGCGTTCCGCTTTCCAGCGCTGTTACATCGGTCATTTCAGCAGGTGCCGTATGCGCGTCGAGATCGAACAGCGCCGAGGCGAGATACTCCACTGTCTCGAAGCCCGAATTGAAGGTCCGCGCGGCCAGAACGCGCTCAAGCAGATCGTCGGGCATCGGCTCTCCCGTCTCCACATGCACCGCGAAGCGCTGCAGGATCTCGGGCTGATCGAGCCAATGCTCGTAGAGTTGCGACGGCAGCTCAACGAAATCGCGCGACACCGACGTTCCCGACAGGACCGGATGGGTGACGTTCGACAGCAGACCGTGCAGCGCATGACCGAATTCGTGGAACAGCGTGTGCGCGTCGTCGAAGGTCAGAAGGGTTTGCTGACCCTTCGGCGCCTTGGCAAAATTCATCACGTTGACGATGATCGGGAGAATGTCGCCGGCGAGTTTCTGCTGCTTGCGGAATGCACTCATCCACGCACCAGAGCGCTTCGGGGCGCGGGCGAAGTAATCGCCGAGAAAGAGCCCGATGTCCTTGCCGTCTCGGTCGCGAACCGAAAAGGCGCGGACGTCCGGATGATAAAGATCCAGTCCCCTTTGCTCCTCGAAGGTCAGTCCGAACAGGCGGGTCGCCGTGTCGAACGCGGCCTCGATCATGGAGTCGAGCTGGAGGTACGGCTTCAGGTCCGCTTCGTCGATGGCATGGTCACGCTGGCGCGCGCGCTCCGCATAGAACCGCCAGTCCCAGGGCGCGATCTCGATGTTGTCGCCATCCTGAGCGGCGAGTTCCTGGAGGGTCTGCGCCTCGTCGCGGGCCTTGGTGAGCGCATGCGTCCACATGCTTTCCAGCAGGTCGCGCACCGCTTCCGGGGTCTTGGCCATGCTGTCGTCGAGTTTGTAGTCGGCAAAATTCTCGTGTCCGAGCAGTTGCGCGCGCTCGCGCCGCAGGGCCAGGGTTCGCGCGATAATCTCGCGGTTGTCGGTGTCACCGCCGTTTTCGCCCCTGGCGCTCCAGGCCTTGAACGCGTGCTCGCGCAGGTCGCGCCGGGTGGAGAATTGCAGGAACGGTTCGATCAGTGAGCGCGACAGCGTAATGACGTGGCGGCCCGAAAGCCCGCGCTCTTCGGCCGCCTCCGCTGCGGCCTCCCGCAGGAAGGACGGCAAGCCGGCGAGGTCTTCCTCGCCCTCCAGCACGAGGTGATAGGCGGCCTCGTCGGCCAGGATATTCTGCGAAAATCGCGTGCCGAGGACAGCCAGTTCCTGCGTGATGACGCTCATGCGCGCGCGGTCATCCGCGTCCAGCCCCGCCCCGGCGCGCTGAAACATTGCGTAATAGCGCTCCAGCACGCGCGCCTGTTCCATGTCGAGATCCAGCCGGTCGCGCGTCTCCCAGAGACGCTCGATACGCGCGAACAGCGCCTGGTTGAGGAGCGTCTCGCTCGCGTGCCGGGCGAGCTTCGGTGCGAGCTCCCGCTCGATTGCCTGCAGGTCCGGCGAGGTGTTGGCGCTTGTCAGGTTGAAGAAGGTCGACGCGACCCGCGTCAGCCGTTCGCCGGAAAGCTCCAGAGCCGCGACGGTGTTGTCGAAGGTGGCCGGTGTTTCCGCATTTGCGATTGCCTCGATCTCGGCACGCGCCTCTGCGAGCGCCGTCTCGAAGGCGGGCAGGTAATGCGCGGGTTCGAGACGCGAAAACGGTGGCAGTCCGTAGGGACCGGTCCAGGGGGTGAGAAGCGGGTTTTGCGGATCGCGCATGGATCTTCCTTGGAACGATGAGACACGGGCAGTGGAGGGCGCCCGCAAGGCAAGTCAAAGGGATATGGGTCGCACGGCAGGGTTTGTCAGCCCTTGGCCGCCATGACCGCAAACGAAACGGTGACCACGCCAAGCGCCGTGGAGAGGAGGATCGCCGTCGAAAGCCTCTGGACCAGAACGCCGTATTGCTCGGCGATCACAAAGACATTGCCGGCGATCGGCATCGCCGCAATCACCATGAAGAGACCCGTTTGCAGGGCATCCAGTCCAAAGAATTGGGCAAGCGCATAGATCAGCGCCGGGTGGACGAGAAGCTTGAGTGCAACCAGAATTGCGATGGCCCGGCCGTCCCCCCCGACATGTCGTTCCGCCAGCGAAACGCCAAGGGAAAACAATGCAGTGGCGCCGGCGGCATTGCCGAGGAACACGAAGAACCGGTCGACCGGAGCTGCCAGCGTCAGGCCGGAGAGCGACAATGCGCCGCCGGCGGCCATCGCCAGGATGAAGGGATTGACGAGCACGCCGCGCGCGACGCCGGCCAGCATTCGGGTCGTGCCACCGCTCTTGCCGCTGCTCCATTCCAGCAGGCCGATGGACAGCGGGATCAGCACCGTGAGATCGATGATCAGCGCGATCGCGATCGGCGGCGCTGCGATGTCGCCGAAGGCCGCCAGCATCAAGGGCAGCGCCAGAAAGCCGATGTTTCCAACGGAGGCCGCCTGGCCCGCCAGCGCCATTTCGGCCAGCGGCGCGGCAAAGGCGACCCGCATCACCGCCATCGCCAGCGCGAAGGCAAGGAATCCGGCCAGTCCCCAGACGATGATGGCAGGGCCGTCGAAGGCGGAGGAGATGTCCTGACGTCCCAGCGCCCGGATGATCAGCGCCGGCATCGCGAAATAGAAGACGAAGACATTGAGACTGCGCACCGCGCCGTCCGGCATCCAGCCCTTTCGTGCGGCAAAGAACCCGAGCGCGACCACGGCAAAGAACGGGCCGGTGAGGGAAAGCGTCAGGAGCATGCGTGTCGGATCCGGTTTTCGTGGCCCGTGCGCGCGGGAAAGGGAACGGGCGATTCGTAGACTTCGACGAACAATGGAAAACCAGCGTTAACACATTCGACCCTAGACTGACCGTCATGTCGGCACTCATGACGTCAATCGCGGGCCTCAAGGGCGCGCAGGACCGTTTCGAAACCTCCGCGCGCCGCATCGTCGCGGCCGGGGCGGAGGCCGGAAATCGTCTGGCGCAAACAGCGCAGGGCTCCTCCGGGGCGGGCGTCCAGGCCACCGATGGCCCGGAGCCGGTACGCGGCGCCCGCGCCATCGGTTTTTCGCCGGACATGGCCGGCGCTATGGTCGACATGATGCAGGCGGAAAACGCCTTCAGTGCGAATGCGGCGGTTGCGGGCCGGATCTCCGACATGCAGAAAGCCTATCTCGACGTGCTTGGCAGCACCCGCAAGGAACGGTGAGGCGGTCTCAGGGCGCGAGCCAGCATCCCGTCCAGTCGCCTGCGCCCCGTTCGAAGCGCGCCCGAGCGTGGCCTCTGGCCGCGAGATAGAGCCACTCCATTTTCATTACCTCGGCCATCAGCACGGCAAAATTCGCCCGTCCCTCGTCCAGGCGCTCCGGAGCGTAGACAGCGGCACCGGGCGCGGGGATTTCGGTGCCGGGACCGGTCTCGATCTGGTAACAGGCACGGCTCATCGCGCGTGTCTCCGACCAGGCGCGCTCGGCCGTTTCGCCATCGCCGAGAACGGTCATCCTGCAGGTCAATCTGAGCTGAATTTTGCAATTCGAATCGTAGATTTCGCAAAATCCGTTCGGATTCTGCGAAACCTGATCGACTTTCCCGCTTCGAATGTCCGTGTGGAACCGCAGCGTCAAGGGCGATGTCTCCACGCCCCTGAGAACCATTGTGCGGACATCCGGTGCGCCCTGAGGGGTGACCGTTGCAAGCGCCGGTGTGTGAAACGCTGAACGCCGGTTGCGCACGCCATCGCTGAGCCGCTTGAAGATCTCTTCAAGGGTCAGATCCAGATCGTCGTAAAAGGCGGGAAACGGCGGTTTTTCGGCGGAAATCGGCATGCGGGATCTCAGGACTGCAAATGACGAAGAGCGCGGCTGCGACCTTTGAGTCATGCGGCAGATCGGGAGAGACGGCAAGATGTTGGGGAGACGGCTTAAAAAACGAACGCCCACCGGAGGGAGGAGGACCGGTGGGCGTCGTTTTCTAATGTGACCGGCATCGGGAGGAGAAATGCCGGTCGGGTCGGACCCGAGGCGCTGGGAGGAGGTGCGCCCGAACCCGATGAGCAACATATGGGTGACTCGCGCAGGCAATTCCAGAGCTGTTCCTGCATAGCTGACCCGCGACAAGCGGGCAGCAATTCAATTTCGTGAATGTTGCACTGCATGCAACCACAACGTGCTGTTTCAAATAGCAAAAAGCGCCACACGATCAAGTCGGGCGGCGCTTTTTTGAGCACATATAGAGCGACCCGAAGAAGGGCCGCGACAGATTAGCGCATGTTGCGGCGGGCAATGAAATCGATGTCGCCGCGGCCGATGCCGAGGTCGTTCAGTTCACGGTTCGAAAGCCGGGACAGTTCGTCATAGGTGCGGCGGTACGACTGCCAGGAATGATATTTGCGCACGAGAGTGTCGAGCATGGGAAACTCCATCATCGGGATCTGGGGTAAGGCGTGCCACCCGGTGCATGTTGCGCCGCAGCACGTCTCTCTGGCTTTGATATGGGGTGAGTCCGTCGCGGCGAAATGCGCTCTTTCGGCATGACCGCCATGCAGATTATGCAAGCCGGAAGACACCCGGTTTGCGCAGTCGGTCAGCAAGGGCGCCGCAGCTCGCGAGGCTCGTAAAACATGCGAACGCCCGCCGGAGGGAGGAGGACCGGCGGGCGACGCAAAGGTCGGACGGGATTGGGAGGAGGAGGTCCCGCCCGAACACGCCAAAGAGACAGGGGAGGAGGTCTATCTCTTTGATCGTGAGCTGTTATCGGCTAGCGCGACGGGCGACGAAGGAGATGTCGCCGCGAGCGATGCCGAGATCGTCAAGCTCGCGCGTGGACAGGCGCGACAGCTCTGAGACGGTGGTCTGGTAAGTCCGCCAGCTGCGGTACTTGCGTGCAAGTGAGTCAAACATGTTGGCCTCGATGGGGTGGTGAGCAAGTGCCCGGCTGTGCCGTTGGCGCCGCCCGAATTCGATGACCTTGAAGTAGGTTTTTCGCGCGATGATAAAAAGTGCATTGTTTGCATGGCTGGCGTGCGGATTGTGCATTGCACCATCCCGGAGCGACACGCCCAGGCGCGGCGCGCATGCCCAGCCGGCGGACGGCGGGCGGAAACCCGGGAGTCTCGCCGTTTCAACCGGAATCCCGGCCAAATCCGCCGCGCCGGTCCGCCGCGCCGGTTGCCTGTTTTTCCGGCCTTGCTATTCGGCCGCGCTCAACCTGTGTGCCGGCCGACGTTCAAGCACCTCGCGCAGGAACCGGCCGGTGTAGCTTTCCGGCGTCTCGACGATGGTTTCCGGAGGACCTTCGGCGACGATCATGCCGCCGCCATCGCCACCCTCCGGGCCAAGATCGACGATCCAGTCGGCCGTCTTGATGACCTCGAGATTGTGCTCGATGACAAGCACCGTATTGCCCTGGTCGGCCAGCTCGTGCAGCACCTCCAGAAGCTTGGCGACATCGTGGAAATGCAGTCCCGTGGTCGGCTCGTCGAGAATGTAGAGCGTGCGTCCGGTGGCGCGTTTGGCGAGTTCCTTGGCAAGCTTCACGCGCTGTGCCTCGCCGCCCGACAGTGTCGTCGCCTGCTGGCCGACCTTGATATAGCCGAGACCGACGCGGGCGAGCGTTTCCAGCTTGTCGCGCACCGACGGCACGGCGGAAAAGAAGCGCGCGCCTTCCTCCACCGTCATGTCGAGAACATCGGCGATGGACTTGCCCTTGAACTCGACCTCGAGCGTCTCGCGATTGTAGCGTTTGCCCTTGCATACGTCGCAGGTGACATAGACGTCCGGCAGGAAGTGCATCTCGATCTTGATGACGCCGTCGCCCTGACAGGCCTCGCAACGCCCGCCCTTGACGTTGAAGGAGAAGCGCCCCGGCGCATAGCCGCGCGTTTTCGCTTCCGGCAGACCGGCGAACCACTCGCGGATCGGCGTGAAGGCGCCGGTGTAGGTTGCCGGGTTGGAGCGCGGCGTGCGCCCGATCGGCGACTGGTCGATGTCGATCACCTTGTCGAGGAACTCCAGCCCCTCGATGTGATCGTGCGGCGCCGGATTGTCGCGTGCGCCGTTGAGCCTGCGCGCGGCCGCCTTGTAGAGCGTGTCGATCAGGAAGGTCGACTTGCCGCCGCCCGACACGCCGGTGATGCAGGTGAAGGTGCCAAGCGGAATGTCCGCCGTGACATCCTTGAGATTGTTGCCGCGCGCGCCCGACACGCGAATGCGGCGGGTCTTGGAGACCGGACGCCGCTCCGCCGGCATCGGAATGTCCATCTTGCCGGAGAGATATTGTCCGGTGAGCGAGGCATCCGACGCCAGAATGTCGGCGGGCGCTCCTTGCGCGATGATCTCGCCGCCGTGAATGCCGGCGCCGGGACCGATGTCGACCACATGATCGGCGGTCAGGATCGCGTCCTCGTCGTGCTCCACGACGATCACCGTGTTGCCGAGGTCGCGCAGATGCTTGAGCGTGTCGAGCAGGCGCGCGTTGTCGCGCTGGTGCAGGCCGATGGACGGTTCGTCCAGAACGTAGAGCACGCCGGTGAGGCCGGATCCGATCTGCGAGGCAAGACGGATGCGCTGGCTTTCGCCGCCCGACAGCGTGCCGGAATTGCGCGACAGCGACAGATAGTCGAGCCCGACGTCATTGAGGAACTTCAACCGCTCGCGGATTTCCTTGAGAATGCGCACGGCGATGGTGGTCTGTTTGTCGGTGAGATGCGCGGGAAGCGCCTCGAACCAGTCGCCCGCCTCGCGGATCGAAAGTTTCGCAATGTCGCCGATATGACGCTCGGCGATGCGCACCGCCAGCGCCTCGGGCTTCAGACGGTTGCCGTTGCAGGCCGGGCAGGGCCGGTCGGACTGGTAGCGCGACAGCTCTTCGCGCACCCATTCGGAATCGGTCTCGCGCCAGCGCCGCTCGATGTTGCCGACGACGCCCTCGAAGGTCTTGGCCGTCCGGTAGCTGCGCACGCCGTCGTCATAGGTGAACTCGATCTTCTCGCGTCCCGAGCCGAAGAGGATCGTGTCCTTGACCTCGTCGGGCAGCTCCGCCCAGGGCGTGGTCATGGATGCCTTGAAATGCCGGGAAATCGCTTCCAGCGTCTGTGCGTAATAGGGCGAGGTCGAACCGGTTTTCGCCCAGGGCAGCACCGCTCCCTGGCGCAGGCTGAGCGTGTGGTCGGGCACGACCAGTTCCGGCTCGAACGCCAGTGTGGTGCCCAGTCCGTCGCAGGTCGGGCAGGCGCCAAAGGGGTTGTTGAAGGAAAACAGCCGGGGCTCGATCTCGGAGATCGTGAAGCCGGAAACCGGGCAGGCGAATTTCTGCGAGAAGACGACGCGTTCGTGCGTCTCGTTGCGGTTTTGCAGGACCGCGTCGCCCGCGGGCTCCGGCAGCGGCTTGTCCGCCAGTTCCGCGATTGCGATCCCGTCGGCGAGGCCCAGCGCCGTTTCCAGCGAATCCGCCAACCGTCCGCCGATGTCCTCGCGCACCACGATCCGGTCGACCACGACGTCAATGTCGTGCTTCAGCTTCTTGTCGAGCGCGGGCGCATCCGGAATTTCATGGAATTCGCCGTCGATCTTGACGCGCTGGAAACCCTTTTTCATCAATTCGGCGAGTTCCTTGCGGTACTCGCCCTTGCGTCCGCGCACGATGGGCGCCAGCAGATAAAGCCGCGTGCCTTCCTCAAGCGCGAGCACCCGGTCGACCATCTGGGACACCGTCTGGCTCTCGATCGGCAGGCCGGTTGCCGGCGAATAGGGAACACCGATACGCGCGAACAGCAGGCGCAGGTAGTCGTAGATCTCGGTGACGGTGCCGACCGTGGAGCGCGGGTTCTTCGACGTCGTCTTTTGCTCGATGGAAATCGCCGGCGACAGGCCGTCGATCTGGTCGACATCCGGCTTTTGCATCATCTCGAGGAACTGGCGCGCGTAAGCCGAGAGGCTCTCGACATAGCGGCGCTGGCCTTCCGCATAGATGGTGTCGAAGGCCAGCGACGACTTGCCGGAGCCGGACAGGCCGGTCATCACGATCAGCTTGTCGCGCGGCAGCTCGACATCGACATTCTTGAGATTGTGCTCGCGCGCGCCCCGAACGGTGATCAGGCGCCGGTCCGCGGGCGGCGGCGTGATGGAGGAGGGGGCGGTCGAACGCTTCTTGGCCATGGATGGGTCCCTGGTGGCAGTGCCGAGTGTGATGTGTCGCACGATGCGCGAACGGTCTTGCGACGACGTGATCCGCCCCGAATGGGATGCGGATACGCCGTTCATTCCGGAAAGAGCTTACGCGGGCGGGAGCGAACCCGATTGCGTGAACATAAAAGGAACATGATCCGGCGCGCAAGCCCGTCGGCGGGAACGTGGCGTCATGTCGCCTCGCAGTCATCTGGGGCTTTTAACCGGACTTGCCAAGGATTCCATGTTTTCTCGCTTGTTTCGTGGCTCGGGATATGGAACGAATACGGAACATTCGTATTGAATGGCCTTGCGATTGTGGAAAAGCCGCAGATTGGCCCGGCACCGCCGGGCGCTTGCGCCTATGGTCGGGGCCAACAGGCAGACAGCACAGATTTGAGGAGACGAGGATGTCGGGAAGCGTCAACAAGGTGATCCTGGTCGGCAATCTGGGTGCCGATCCGGAAGTCCGGCGGATGCAGGACGGGCGCCCCGTGGTGAACTTGCGTCTGGCAACCTCGGAAAACTGGCGGGACAAGAACTCCGGCGAGCGCCGTGAGCGCACGGAGTGGCACCGCGTTGTGATCTTCAGCGAGGGTCTTGCCAAGGTCGCGGAAAACTATCTGCGCAAAGGCTCGAAGGTCTACATCGAGGGTCAGTTGCAGACCCGCAAGTGGCAGGACCAGTCCGGCCAGGAACGCTACAGCACCGAGGTCGTGCTTCAGGGCTTCAACGCCACGCTCACCATGCTCGACGGCCGCGGTGAGGGCGGCGGAGGCGGCGGTCGCTCCGGCGGTGGCGGCGGATACGTCGAGCAGGGCGGAGGCGGCTACGACCAGGGCGGCGGTTACGACCAGGGCGGACCGTCGGGTGGCGGATCCTCCTCCGGCGGCGGACAGCGCGGCGGCTTCGGCGGCGGCGGTGGCGGCGACATGGACGACGAAATTCCGTTTTGACGATGAACGCGCGCGAGACAGATGCGTCGCGCGCGCCCGTCCTGCCCGATGTCTTGCAGCCGGGCCTGGACGTCGTCTTTTGCGGAACCGGCGCCGGGCGCCGGTCCGCCGAAGTCGGGGCCTATTACGCCGGACCGGGCAACCGGTTCTGGCGGACCCTGGCCGAGATCGGTTTGACACCGCGTCTGTTTTCTCCGCAAGAATTCCGCGAATTGCCGGCATTCGGGATCGGTCTCACCGATATCGCTAAGCAGCATGTCGGTCCCGATCATGACATCGATCCCGCGCGCAGCGATGCGGACGGTCTGAAAGCACGCATTGCAGCCGCAGCGCCCGGCGTACTTGCCTTCACCAGCAAACGCGCCGCGGCGCTGTATTTCGGCTGCCCGACCCGCGATCTGGCCTATGGCCTTCAAGGTCCAAAGATCGAAACCACCCGCATCCACGTGCTGCCATCGCCGTCAGGGGCCGCGCGCGGCTTTTGGTCGATCGATCCATGGGCGGCGCTCGCGCGTGCAACACGGGGAGCGTCATGACGCTCGCGCCTTTGGTGAATGCCTCGCCTGCCATCCAGTTGCATGCCGTTGCAGCCCTGATTTCACTGGCCTTGACGCCCCTTCAGCTTGCAGGCGGGAAGGGCACGGCAGCCCACAGGCTCCTCGGCTATGGCTGGGTGACAGCGATGGGGATCGTCGCGGTCTCGTCGCTCTGGATCCACACGATGCCCGTGCTCGGACCTTTCAGCGGCATTCACCTGTTGTCTGTCTGGGTGATCGCGATGCTGCCCGTTGCCGTCCTGTCCGCCCGCAAGGGGCAGATCCGGCGGCATCGAAACGCCATGATCTCATTCGTCATCGGCGCGCTCGGGATTGCCGGCGCCTTCACGCTCCTTCCCGGTCGCATCCTGCATCAGGTGCTGTTCGGTTTGTGATTCGCCGCCGCTCTATGTCCCGGCATCGTCGTGCCTGCGGCCGGCTTCCAGCATCTCCTTGTGGTGCCGCGTCGCCTGCACCTCGATGAACACCCGGCGCACGATGGGGAATCGGTTCTTGATCGAGACCTCGAGCGCGTAAATCGCTTCCTCGACCTTGCCGACGGTCAGATTGTCCTCGAAGTCGATGGAGAGTGCCAGCAGCACGTCCTGCGGGCCGCGGTGCAGCGTGCGGATTTCGTTCATCCGCGACACCGTCGGCGTCGCCTCGACCAGACCCCGGATGATTTCCACCGTTTCCGGATCGGCCCCCTCGCCGACGAGCAGGCTCTTGGTCTCATAGGCCAGAAAGGCGGCCGTCAGGGCGAGGATCACGCCGATCGTCACGGAGGCGGCACCGTCGAGCCAGGGAAGGCCGAGGTATTGCACGCCCAGCAACCCCAGGAGCGCCACGATGAGGCCCGCCATGGCGGCGGTGTCCTCGAAGAGAACGGTGAACACCGCCGGATCCTTGCTTTCGCGCACCGCCTGCAGGATGCCGCGTTGCCCGCGCACGCGGTCGAACTCCTTGTAGGCGATCCACCAGGCGACGGATTCGAACACGATGGCCAGGCCCAACACCACATAGGCAATGATCGGCGAGGTGATCGGATGCGGATTCAGGATCTTCTGGACACCTTCGTAGATCGAGATGCCGGAGCCGACGGCGAAGATCAGGATCGCCACGACGAAGGCCCAGAAATAAAGCTCCACCCCGTAGCCGAAGGGGTGCTTTTCGTCGGCCGGCTTGTCCGCCTTCTTCAGGCCGTAGAGGAGAAGCCCTTGGTTCCCGGTGTCGACCAGCGAGTGGATGCCTTCCGACAGCATCGCCGAGGAGCCGGTGTAGGCGGCCGCGAAAAACTTCGTGATCGCGATCAGGCCGTTGCCGACAAGTGCGGCATAAATGACTTTCTTCGAGCCGGTGGCGGCCATGCGTGGCGTCCCCTGTCTAACACGTGAAGCGCCGTACGGGCGCGGGCGGTGACGCGCTTGTGACTCGCGCGTCCGTGCCGTGAGCGGTAGTCAAGGCCGAGACACCTGTCAAAATCAACCCGGGAGATCGACCATGCCGAGGAAACTCGATTTCAGCGCAGCATTCCTCGCCGCGCTGGTTGTCCTGTCCCTGGGGCTTCCGGAGGCCTCGACGGCGGGCGAGGCCGATGTCGTTGCGGTCGACGCGCGACAGGCCGGCGACGGCACCTGGCGCTTCGACGTCACCCTCGCCCACGCCGACGCGGGCTGGGACCACTACGCCGACCTGTGGGAGGTCGTCGCGCCCGACGGAACCGTGCTCGGAAAACGGGTGCTGGCCCATCCGCATGTCGACGAACAGCCCTTCACCCGATCCCTTTCGGGCGTGGAGATACCCGAAGGCATCGATACGGTGGACATCCGCGCCCGCGACAGCGTTCACGGCTTTGGCGGACGAACGATGAGCGTCGTCCTCGACTGACGCGCCAAAGGGCGGTATGAAAACGGCAACGGACGCCGAGGGGCCGCAAGAGCGGACCCCGAGCGCGCGTCCGGCCAGCTCCTGCCCCAAGGTCTGTGACCCGATGTATCTGACTGCGCTTTTCCTTCTGTTGACAGCGACGCTCGTCGTGGCCGCGCGCGGCTCCAGGCCTGCCGCGCTTGGCCTTGCAACCGTCAGCTTCATTGTTGCCGTCGGCGTCTATTTTCATCACGCCTCCGACGCGCTCCCGCTGTCGTTTTGAAAGGTCTTGCAATGATTTCCCACAAGACCGAGGGTCTTCTCAACGTCGCCGCGCTCTTTGCTATTTCCGCCGTCTTGCTGGTGGCCTTCGCGGATCAGATTTTCGGCGGCGAGTTGCCCTGTCCGCTGTGCCTGCTGCAACGCGCGGGGTTTCTGTTGCTGGCCATCGGTCCGGTGCTCACGGTCGCGCGCGGACCGCATCCCGCGCACTACGGCATCACGGTGCTTGCGGGGCTGGCCGGCGCGGGGTTCGCGATGCGTCAGGTCCTTTTGCACATCGAGCCGGGCGATGCCGGCTTCGGCGCGCCCTTCCTCGGGCTGCATTTCTACACCTGGGCGTTCATCGTGTTCGTGGTGGCGATTGCCGCCAGCGCGGCAATGATGCTCCTGCGCGATCCCGCGCCCGCCGAGGCACGCGATCCCCGTGACCGGGCCGCATGGCCGGCCTTCGGCACCCTTGCCGTGGCGCTCATCGTGCTGCTTGCTGCCGCCAATACCCTGTCGACCGTTCTGGAATGCGGCGCCGAGACCTGCCCCGACGATCCCGTCGTCTACCAGTTGCTGAACGCACCGGGGTCCTGATCCGGTCCCCGATTCCTCACGCCGGAGCGCTGCCATGTCCCCAGACCTCGTGATCCGCCAGATGGAGACGACCGATCTGGACTGCGCCCTGGACTGGGCGGCGGACGAGGGCTGGAACCCCGGCCTTGAGGATGCGGCGGCGTTTCTGGCGACCGACCCGGGCGGGTTCCTTGTCGGCGAAAGCGGGGGCACGCCGGTGTCGTCGATCTCGGCGGTGCGCTACGGTGAGGACTTCGGCTTCATCGGTTTTTACATCTGCCATCCCGACTGGCGGGGGCGGGGGCTGGCGCGGCCGCTATGGGACCGTGCGCTCGATCACCTCAAGGGACGCACGATCGGTCTCGACGCCGTTCCGGCTCAGGAGGCGACCTATCGTCTGACGGGATTCGAAAGCGACTATCGCACGTTCCGCCACGGTGGCATTTCATCGGTTTCACCGCCGATGGATCCTCGTGTCGCCGTTCTTGGGCAGGGGGTGATGCCCTCGGTCCTTGCCTATGACCGGCCGTTCTTCGCCACGTCACGCGAGCGCTTCCTGGATGCCTGGTGCACTCCGATGGCCGCCAGGCGGCGCGGGTATGTCTTCGTCGAGGACGGCGTCTTGCGCGGCTACGGGGTGATCCGGCAATGCCGGGAGGGCTACAAGATCGGCCCGCTTCTGGCCGATACGCCGGAGATTGCCGACACGCTGTTCCAGGCACTGGCGGGAGAGGTGCGCGGGCAAATGGTCTTTCTCGATGTCCCGGCGTCGAACGAGGCGGGGGGCGACCTTGCTGAAAAGCACGAGCTCTCGCCGGAATTCGAGACGGTGCGCATGTATCGCGGAAAAGCGCCCGAGCTGGACCTTGGCCGCACCTACGGCATCACCACGCTGGAACTGGGATAGGCGGTCGCCGCGATCACGCGTTGGCTGCGGCGATCAGCGCGATGACGCCATCGGCGATGAATTGCACGGACAGCGCCGCCAGAAGCACCCCGAGAAGGCGCGTGATCACCATGGCCGCGGTATCGCCCAAAAGCCGCTCGATGCGGTCGGCGAGCAGGAACGACAGGTAGCAGGTCGCAACGATCACCGCGATCACCGAGGCGAGGCCAAGGACGGAGATCGTATCGGGCGCCTGCGAGGACAGCAGGATCACGGCGCTGATTGCGGCCGGTCCGGCGATCAACGGGATCGCCAGCGGAAACACGGCGACGTCCTGCAGGTCGTCGTGATGGGCGACGGCCTTTTCGGCGGTCTCCGACTTTCGCCGGTTGCGCTTCTCGAACACCATCTCCACGGCGATCATCAACAGCAGCAGCCCGCCGGCGATCTGGAAGGCGGGAACCGAGATGCCGAGCGCACCGAGCAGGTTCTTTCCCGCCACCAGAAACAGGAAGAGGATGCCGCCGCCGATCAGCACGGCGCGGATTGCGACACGCTTGCGCATGGCCGGCGTGGCGCCCGCGGTGACAGCCAGAAACATCGGCGCAAGCCCCACCGGATCGATGGTCACGAAGAGCGTTGCAAACGCATTTAGAAGATAGTCCCCGAGCATCGTCCCCCCGATCTTCCGATTCCCGACAATCCGCTTATAGCAGGCAAAACAGGAGCTGTCGGGACCCCGTTCCCGCGACCCATTTTCAGTTTCGCGAAACGTCGGAACAAGGCATTGATATGTATATATAATTAGCCGGGGGTTTTGGGGTCTTGAATTTGTCGCAAGCGCCGGAATCGGCTATAAGAATCGGACGATTTCAACAGATGTGAGATACCCCCTTGGCAGACCGCGACACGAGCGCACCGTCGGGCGGACTTCCGTCCGACATTCGGCCGATTTCCATCACCGACGAAATGAAGCGCAGCTACCTCGATTACGCGATGAGCGTGATCGTCAGCCGCGCATTGCCGGACGTTCGCGACGGGCTGAAGCCGGTGCATCGGCGCATTCTCTATTCGATGCACGAGAACGGCTACGAGTGGAACAAGCCCTACCGCAAGTCGGCCCGCGTGGTCGGTGACGTCATGGGTAAATATCACCCGCACGGCGACAGCGCGATCTATGACGCGCTCGTGCGCATGGCCCAGCCGTTCTCCCTGCGCCTGCCGCTGATCGACGGGCAGGGCAACTTCGGCTCGGTCGACGGCGACCCGGCCGCGGCAATGCGTTACACGGAATGTCGTCTGGAGAAAGTCACACAGCGCCTTCTCGACGACATCGACAAGGATACGGTCAACTTCCAGGACAACTACGACAACTCCGAGAGCGAGCCTGTCGTCCTGCCGGCGAAGTTCCCCAACCTTCTGGTCAATGGCGCGGGCGGCATCGCCGTCGGCATGGCGACCAACATCCCGCCTCACAATCTGGGAGAGGTAATCGACGCGGCCATCGCGCTGATGGACAATCCGGCGATGACCACGGCGGAACTGATGGAGATCGTTCCGGGGCCCGACTTCCCGACCGGCGGCATCATCCTCGGGCGCGCCGGCATTCGCTCGGCCTATGAAACCGCGCGCGGATCGGTGGTCATGCGCGGCAAGGCAGACGTCGAGGAGATCCGCAAGGACCGCTTCGCCATCGTCGTCACCGAAATTCCCTATCAGGTGAACAAGTCGACGATGATCGAACGCATCGCGGAAAGCGTCCGCGACAAGCGGCTCGAGGGGATTTCCGACATTCGCGACGAATCCGACCGCACCGGCATGCGCGTCGTGATCGAACTGAAGCGCGATGCCGTCGCCGAAGTGGTCCTGAACAACCTCTACCGCTTCTCCGCGCTGCAGACGAGCTTCGGCTGCAACATGGTGGCGCTCAACGGCGGGCGGCCGGAGCAGCTCGGCCTGAAGGACATGCTGAGCGCCTTCATCGCCTTCCGCGAGGAGGTGATCGGCCGGCGCACGCGCTTCCTGTTGAAGAAGGCTCGCGACCGCGCCCATGTGTTGGTCGGTCTGGCGATCGCGGTTGCCAACATCGACGAGGTGATCCACCTCATCCGCACTGCGCCGGATCCCGCGACCGCGCGCGCCCAGTTGATGGAACGGCACTGGCCGGCGCGCGACGTCGAGCCGCTGATCCGGCTGATCGACGATCCGCGCCACATGGTGCAGGAGGACGGCACCTACCGGCTCTCCGAAGAGCAGGCACGCGCGATCCTCGATCTGCGCCTGCAGCGCCTGACCGCGCTCGGACGCGACGAGATTGCCGACGAGTTGAACAAGATCGGCGCGGAGATCCAGGACTTCCTCGATATCCTGCGCTCGCGCTCGCGCATTCTCGACATCATCCGCAAGGAACTGACGGAGATTCACGAGGAATTCGCGACGCCCCGCCGGACCGAGATCGTCGATGGCGGCGCGGATCTGGAAGACGAGGACCTGATCCGTCGCGAGGACATGGTCGTCACGGTGAGCCATGCCGGCTACATCAAGCGCGTGCCTCTCGACACCTACCGGGCGCAGCGACGCGGCGGCAAGGGGCGCTCGGGCATGGCGACGAAGGACGAGGATTTCGTCTCGCGTCTCTTTGTTGCCAACACCCATACGCCGGTGCTGTTCTTCTCCTCGCGCGGCATTGCCTACAAGATGAAGGTCTGGCGCCTGCCGGTCGGCGGTCCGACCTCGCGCGGCAAGGCGCTCGTCAACATGCTGCCGCTCGAACAGGGCGAACAGATCACCTCGATCCTGCCACTGCCGGAGGACGAGGAGGCCTGGGCGAACCTCGACGTGATGTTCGCGACCCGTCGCGGCACGGTGCGTCGCAACAAGCTTTCCGATTTCGCCCAGATCAACAAGAACGGCAAGATCGCGATGAAGCTGGAGGAGGGCGACGGTATCGTCGGCGTCTTCACCTGCACCGAATATGACGACGTTCACCTGACCACGGCGCTTGGCCAGTGTATCCGCTTCCCGGTAACGGGCGTGCGTGTCTTTGCCGGACGCAATTCGGTCGGCGTGCGCGGTGTCAATCTGGCCGAGAATGATCACGTCATCTCCATGTCGATCCTGCACCACTTCGATTGTACGGCGGAAGAACGCGTGGCTTATCTGCGCAGACGACGCCTGATGCGGGGCGAGGGCGACGAGACGGTCGATCCGGTGGTCGGCGGAGACGAGGATGCGGTTGCCGAGGGCGAGCTGTCGCAGGAGCGCTATGCGGCGATGAGTGCTGCGGAGCAGGTCATTCTGACGCTTTCGGAAAACGGGTACGGCAAACGCTCGTCGTCGTTTGAGTACCGGGTGACCGGGCGCGGCGGCAAGGGCATCACCGCGATGGCGGTGACGGATCGCAATGGTCCGCTGGTTGCCTCCTTCCCGGTGGAAGAGAACGACCAGATCATGCTGGTGACCAACGGCGGCCAGCTCATTCGCTGCCCGGTGGACGGGATCCGCATCGCCGGCCGCGCGACACAGGGCGTGATCGTGTTCAGCACGGCTGAGGGCGAGGAAGTCGTTTCCGTATCGCGCATCTCCGACGAGGATGCCGAGGATGGCGACCTCGAGACGGTCGAGGGCAACGCAGAGGGCGCAGAGGGCGCGTCGGACGCGGGCGGCGAGGACCGTGCGGGTGATCCTGGCGAGGCGGACGGTTCGTCCAGCGCGGATGACGGGGCGTCCGGTCCGGACGACGAACCCGAGTAAGTCCCGGCCTGTCGGGTCGCAAGCCGCGCCAGTGCCGGCGCCAGACACAGCCCAGACACAGCCCAGACACAGCAAAGGCGACGCCTGGTTTCCAGTGCGTCGCCTTTTGCAGTTCAGCGGCAGTGCCGGTCGCTTGCCGGAAACCTGCCCAAGGTCAGGTCTGGATCAGGAGCGGGTGGGCACCCGGGCCAGAACGGAGGTCTTGCCCTGGACGTCGCGAGCCTCGAAGGTTTCGAAACGGACCTGACGCGGGTTTGCGGTGCCGCTGATTTCGGCCAGACATTCCGCCGACCAGTCGCCCCAGGCTTCTCCCTGACACGCGGCCGGCAGCGCGGCCGTCACGCGATCTGCCTTGGCTGTGACCGCGACCGGTGCTGCATCGCTGGCTGCGGCCATTTTGACCGTCTGCGTGACGGTGGCGATGGCTGCGAAGACGGCGAGCGCGGCGGCGGCCGCCAGGACGACGTCTCGGTAGCTCTTGTCGGGGGAGGTCTTGGGGGCGTCGGTGGTGAAGGTCATTGCCGTTGTGTCCCTGCTGTGTGTTTTTGATGTCTCCACACTGCACCGGGCACGGCAAGGGAACCGTGACGCGCGTCACGATCCGGCGGCTTCTCCGGGATCTTGAAGATTGCGGTCGTTTCGCGCTTGCACGGTGTCGGGATGCGGATTGTCGCGCACGGCAAAGCACGCGGGATCGGCATCCCGGAAGATCACGCCGGAGCAATCCTCGCGCTCTTCGATGATTTCGGAAACGGAAGCAAGTCGTTCCGGGCGCGGCATCGCATCCGCGTGACTGCCAATTGCCGCAACCCCGGCTCCAAGCGTCACGCTGAAGACAAGGACGCCGGACACCCAAAGGGCGACCGGGCTGTATGGGTGATATTTTTCATAATTCGTCATCATGAGAGGGATATGGACGATCTGCGGTCATGTAACAAGAGCATGACAGTCAGAAAACCGTGAACACTGTGTGCGCGCAGTGTGAACCTGTCGGCCTGGCCGCTCGATCTGACCGTCGCCCGCAAGGGGAAGGCCGATAAAATCCGGTCGGGAGGGGCGATCCGCAAAAGACGAGGCGCAGATGACGGAGTTTCCCGCGTCGTGATCTGCCATGCCTCGCGGCTGCGGCTGCGGCTGCGGCCTCGGCCGCGCCGGCGTCAGCGCAGACATTCCGCCCGGCCAGACATTCGATACGATGGATGCCCCCGTTACGAAGCTCCGGTCGAACGCGGGCCGGCCGGGGCGTCAGGCGGATCCCGTATCGGGTCGGGGGAATGTGACGGCGGATCGGGGGAGCCGCCGTCACACTGTCGAGAGGTCCGAGGTCAGGAAGTTTCGGATCACTCTGAAACACGTTTGCGGACGAGAACCGTGGTCTGTCCGCCGGTAATGGCCGTGGTACGGAAGGAGCCGCTTGCGGCCGGGGCGAGCGTGCGGGCGATATCCGCGCAACCGGTCGCCGTGTCGACCATCGTCTCGCCGCCGCAGGCGACCTGGACGGTGCGGGGGAGCCGGTCACCCTTCTTGATCGAAGCCACGTCGATGGGAGAACTGGAATACACCGTGATCCCGACCCCGAATACGGCAACAGCCGCAATCGCGGTCGCAAGCCCGCCAAGGCTCAGGAAAGCAATGCCACGCATTTTGCGCCTCCTTATGTTTATGAGCAACAGTCTAGCACAAAGTGACCTTGCGTTAAATAAATTCCTGGCGCGTGGCAGATGGGCAACATCCTGTGCCGGATCCGCTTGTGTCGGCTGCCCGCCCCGGCTATTCAGGGCAAATGACTCGCACCGCTCTCTATCCCGGATCCTTCGACCCGGTGACCAATGGCCATATCGACATTTTGCGCCATGCACTGGACCTGGCCGATCGTGTCGTGGTTGCCATCGGCATCCATCCCGGCAAGACGCCGCTTTTCGCGTTCGAGGAGCGCGTCGAGATGCTTGCCACGGTTGCCGAGGCGGCTTTCGGGGCAAAGGATGCCGCGCGACTCGAGGTGATTTCCTTTGACAATCTGGTCATCGAGGCGGCCCGCCAGAATGGCGCGGCGTTTCTGGTTCGCGGCCTGCGCGACGGAACCGACCTCGATTTCGAGATGCAAATGGCCGGGATGAACCGGTCTCTTGCGCCAGAGGTGCAAACCGTCTTCCTGCCGGCCTCGCCGGAGGTTCGCCACATCACCGCCACGCTGGTGCGCCAGATCGCCAAGATGGGGGGCGACGTCAAACACTTCGTTCCCGCGCATGTCGTCGAATGCCTGGCCCGCCGTCTCGGTTGACGGGACCCGGCACCTTTCAGGAGGTCACATGATTTCGCGTATTTTCTCCACCATCGGGGCGCTGCTATTGCTGGTTGGCGTGACCCTGTCCGCGGGCGCGCAGCCGGCAGATCCGGAAAACACGCTCTATCTCGACCTGAAGGACGGACGCGTCGTCATCCGCCTGCGTCCGGATCTTGCCCCAAATCACGTGGAGCGGATCAAATCGCTCGCGCGCGAGGGGTTTTATGACGGGATCGTCTTCCACCGCGTGATCGACGGGTTCATGGCGCAGACCGGCGATCCGACCGGAACCGGAACCGGGGGATCGGATCGCCCCGATCTCGACGCCGAATTCTCTCCGCGGCCCTTCGAGCGTGGCGTGCTGGGAATGGCGCGCACGAACGATCCGGACAGCGCCAATTCGCAATTTTTCATCATGTTCTCCTCCGCCCCGCATTTGACCGGCAAATACACGGTTTTCGGCGAGGTGGTCGACGGCATGGAACACGTCGACGCGATCAAGCGCGGCGAGCCGGTTCAAAACCCCGACAAGATCATCAAGTTGCAGGTTGCGGCCGACGTCGACTGACGGCCGCGTCCGACCCAATCCCAAGACGCATGAACAAGGAGCATATGCATGACGGACTACAAGGACCCGGAAAACACCCTCTTGATGGAAACCACGCAAGGGCCCGTCGTCATCGAGATGAAGCCGGATCTGGCGCCGGGCCACGTCGCCCGCATCAAGGAGCTGGTGCGCGACGGGTTTTATGACGGCATCGTGTTTCACCGCGTGATCGACGGTTTCATGGCCCAGACGGGCTGCCCGCAGGGCACCGGCACCGGCGGGTCGGGCACCAAGCTCAAGGCCGAGTTCAACGATCACAAGCACACGCGCGGCTCCTGCTCGATGGCGCGCGCGATGGATCCCAACTCCGGCGACAGCCAGTTCTTCATCTGTTTCGGCGATGCACCCTGGCTCGACGGACAGTACACGGCCTGGGGCGCGGTGATCTCCGGCATGGACAATGTCGACAAGATCAAGCGCGGCGAGCCGGTTCAAAACCCCGACAAGATCACGTCGCTGAAGGTTGCCGCCGACGCCTGATTGGAAAGGTTCGTGCCATGAATGAAGCCAAGGAAACTGCACCGGTCCTTCGCGTGGCCCGACCGACCAACGACCTCGCGCCTCTCGAGCGCTTCTACGTGCAAGGCGCCGGTTTCCGGCGCCTTGCCGCGTTTTCGGACCATGACGGCTTTTCCGGAACGATCCTCGGCTATCCCGCTGCGCCCTGGCATCTGGAGTTTGTCCTGGAAAAAGGCCAGATCGCGCCCCGGGCGCAAAGCCCCGAACACCTTCTCGTTCTCTATCTCCCCGACCCGGTCGAATGGCGCCATGCAGTTGACCGGATGACGGCACACGGGTATGAGCCGGTGCCCGCGCATAATCCCTATTGGGAGGTCGCGGGAGCAACCTTCGAGGATCCCGACGGCTACCGGCTCGTTTTCCAGAACCGGGCGTGGGATCTCTGACGCCAGCCCCTTGAGCCCAGAGCCGCCATGCGCGTCGACGACTTCGATTTCGACCTTCCCAACGAGCGCATTGCGCTTCGTCCGTCCCGTCCACGCGATGCCGCGCGCATGCTTGTCGTGCGTCCCGGCGGCGCGACGATGCTGGAAGACCGGGGCGTGCGCGACCTGCCGTCGCTGCTGGAACCGGGCGATGCGCTTGTTTTCAACGACACGAAGGTCATCCCGGCTCAGCTTGAGGGTACCCGCACGCGTGGGCAAGCGGTGGCGCGCATCGGTGCGACCCTCCACCTGAAAGCCGGGGATGACCGCTGGTGGGCCTTCGTGCGCCCGGCGAAAAAGCTGGTTGTCGGCGACCGTGTCCGCTTCGGTGAAGCGCAGGGCGAGACCTGCCTTCTCGGCACGCTCGATGCCACGGTCGCGGAAAAGCGCGACACGGGCGAGGTGTTGCTGGCCTTCGATCTGGCGGGACCCGATCTCGACCAGGCGATTGCCGCCGTCGGCCATATTCCCCTGCCGCCCTATATTGCGCAAAAACGCGGCGAGGACGCCGCCGACCGGGACGACTACCAGACGATCTACGCCAGAAAAGACGGCGCGGTCGCGGCCCCGACGGCCGGCTTGCATTTCACGCCCGAGCTGATGGCGGCCATCGACGCGCGCGGCATCGAACGCCATCTCGTCACGCTGCATGTGGGGGCGGGAACCTTCCTGCCGGTAAAGGCGGACGATACGAACGATCACAAGATGCATGCGGAGCGGGGCGAGATTTCGCCCGAGACGGCGGCGGCGCTGCGCGCCGTGCGCGCGCGCGGCAACAAGGTCGTCGCGGTCGGCACAACGTCCTTGCGCATTCTGGAAAGCGCCGCCCAGGGCGAGGGCGGCCTTGCTGCCTTCTCGGGCGAGACCTCGATTTTCATCACGCCCGGATACCGCTTCCGGGCCATCGACGCGCTGATGACCAATTTTCACCTGCCGCGTTCCACGCTCTTCATGCTTGTCAGCGCCTTGAGCGGACTGGATGAGATGCGCGCCGCCTATGCCCATGCGATCGCGCAGGACTACCGCTTCTATTCCTACGGCGACGCCTCGCTGCTCTTTCCCAAGGACGCCCCATGACCGACCGCTTTTCCTTCCGTCTGATCGCGCAGGACGGCATGGCCCGGCGCGGCGAGATCGCGACACCGCACGGCCTGGTGCGCACGCCCGCCTTCATGCCGGTGGGCACCCAGGCAACCGTCAAGGCGATGTATCCGGGACAGGTGCGCGAGCTTGGCGCCGATGTCGTGCTTGGCAATACCTACCACCTGATGCTGCGTCCGGGCGCGGAGCGGATTGCGCGCCTCGGCGGCCTGCACACGTTCATGAACTGGCCGCATACGATCCTGACCGATTCCGGCGGGTTTCAGGTCATGTCGCTGGCGCAATTGCGCAAGCTCGACGAAAAGGGCGTGACCTTCCAGAGCCATATCGATGGCTCGCGTCACGTGATGACGCCGGAACGCTCCGTCGAAATCCAGCAATTGCTCGGGTCCGACATCCAGATGCAGCTCGACGAATGCATTGCGCTGCCTGCGCCGCGCGAGGATGTGGAGCGCGCGATGCGCTTGTCGCTTCGATGGGCGGAGCGTTCGCGCCAGCAGTTCGAGACGATGGGCGGCCCGGAGCGCGGTCAGGCGCTTTACGGGATCGTGCAGGGCGGTGACGTGCCGGACCTGCGGGTGATCTCCGCGCAAACGCTCGGAGAGATGCCATTCGAAGGCTATTCGGTCGGCGGCCTCGCGGTCGGCGAGCCGCAGGATGTCATGCTGAGAATGCTTGAAGAAACGACGCCCGCGATGCCGGTCGACAAACCGCGCTACCTGATGGGGGTGGGGACGCCGGAAGACATTCTGGAGAGCGTTGCGCGCGGCATCGACCAGTTCGATTGCGTCATGCCGACGCGCGCCGGTCGGCACGGACTTGCCTACACACGTTTCGGCAAGATCAACCTGAAGAACGCCCGCCATGCCGAAGATCCCCGCCCGCTCGACGAGACGTCGGGGTGCCCGGCCGCGCGCGACTACAGCCGCGCCTATCTGCACCATCTGGTCAAGGCGGGCGAGGGGCTTGCAGCCATGCTGCTGAGCTGGAACAACCTCGCCTATTATCAAAGCCTGATGCAGGGCATTCGCGACGCCATCGAAGCCGGAACCTTCGAGGATTTTCGGCGTGAGACCCGCGAGGGCTGGGCCCGCGGCGACCTGTCCCCGCGCGAGTAACCCGGTCGGCGCGCGCCGCTTAAGCGGAAACGCCGGGGCTTGCCGTCAACACGCATCCCGAGATTTTCCAGGTCCCGTCCGCCTGCTGCTCGAAGCTGTAGAGCGCAAGCCACTTACGCCCCTTCGCATCGGTGACGTAAACTTCCTGGACGGGGCCGCGCGCGGTCTCGCGGAGTTCGCCGAACGAGATGGAGGACGGGTCGTAGACCGGGGCGTACCCCCGCTTCACCATGTCGATGAATTGGTCCGGACTGGGAAACATGCGCTTGATCATCGGCGCAGCGTAGCCATAGGCGGCGTCCGCATCGCCCGCCCGGAATGCGGTGATCTGCTTTTCGACGATCCCCTTGAGCTGTGCGGCATCCTGCGCGATGGCGCTGCCTTGCATGGCAAGCATGAGCGTCAGACCGAGCAGACACCCGGTGGCAGTTCCTCGAAACGTCGATCCAGACATGGTGGCCTCCCTTTGTTGGTCGCTCTTGTTACGCAGCGGAACGGCGGCCGGATGCCTCTGCCGGGCATCCACCGGCGCGCCTTGCAAAAACGCACGCCGGATTTACGCCTTGTTGACGGCGACAGGTTACGCTGAAAGCTTGCAAAAAGTGCCCGAACGGGCCGGTTTGAAACAAGGAGCGGGGCAGCGTGCTGAAAAAGCCCACCGTGCGCGGGGAAGTTCGATCGACGCCACGTGTCGATTGCGCCGTGCCGGGCATCATCCAGGACAAGGGTGTGTCTATCGCCTGCATGGTGGAGGATTTGAGCATCACCGGATGCCGGGTCCGGCTAGGCAGCGCCATCGCTCTCAGTCAGAATTTTCTGTTCGAGTTTCCCCGCAAGAACATCAAGGTCGCAGCCGAACTGGTCTGGCTCAACGGCGATGAGGCCGGAATCCGGTTCATTCATTCCGGCAGCACCGCCGACGGTGAGACCACGTCCGACGGTGCATAGGAACGCTGCGCCTGAAGGCTCCGGTTACAACCGGTTGAGCAAGGCCCGTGTCGGCCAGCCGTCGGCCGGAAGACCCAGACGCGCCTGCTCGCTGCGCACGGCCGCCCGCGTTCCCGCACCGAGAATGCCGTCGATCTTGCCCACGTCATATCCCTTGTTCCGCAGCCGGGTCTGCAGGTCCTTCATCGCGGCATCGGAAAGCCCGTCTCCGGGATTGCCGGCATCATAACGGCTGGCACCGTTCAGGCGGGTCGCGAAATAGGCCGCCGACGTCGTGTAGATAAACGACTGGTTCCATTCCAGATAGACCCGGAAATTCGGATAGGCGAGGAACGCTGGTCCATCCTTTCCTTGCGGAAGCAACAGGGCGGCCGGCAGCGAGGCTGCGGGCAGGCTGCCCTCTCTGGCGCGAACCCCGAGCCCGGACCAGTCTGCGACCGTCATGTCGAAGTGCAGGCCGGTCTTTGCCCAGGGGAGAGACGATGGCAACGCCACCTCCTGCAACCAGGGTTCACCCCGGCGCCAGCCGAGATGATTGATAAACCGGGCTGCGGTCATGATCGTATCTGGCGCGCTTTTCTTCAGGTCGACATGGCCGTCGCCGTCCCCGTCGATGCCGAACCGGATGATGTCCTCCGGCAGCATCTGGACCTGACCGATTTCGCCCGCCCATGCGCCGGTGGTGCGCCGGGGGTCGAGGTCACCGTGTTCCACCATTTCGATTGCGGCGACGAGCTGCGGACGAAACAGCTGCGGGCGCCGGCAATCGTGCGCGAGGGTTGCCAGCGCACTGACGGTGTTGAAGTCGCCCTGTACCGCACCGTAGTCCGTTTCCAGACCCCAGAACGCGGCGATGACGGGACCGGGCACCCCGTAGTCACGTTCGGCCTTTTGAAAGGTCGATTTGTATTTGCGCAGATTGGCAGCGCCCTGTTTCAACCGGTATCCGCTGACCGATCGTTTGGAGAATGTGAGAAATGTCTGCTTGAACACGCCTTGCGCGCGGTCGCGCGACAGCACCTTGCGGTCGATCCGTGCCGCGTCGAGGGTTGCCGATATGGCCGCCTCCGAGCGCCCCTGCGCACGCGCCTCCTGTGCCACACCGGCGAGGAACGCCTGGAAATCGCCGCCGCAGGGCGTCGCGGCGTGTGCGGGCAGGGCCGTGCCGAGTTGAATGAGAACGGCGAACGCGGCCGCGGCTGCTGCGGTTGTCCGGATCTTGCGTGTAGACATGCCACTCCCTCGATGAACGGAATCGGACTTCATGATGCCGGAACGGTGAAGCCTGCAACAAGGGCTATCTGCTTCGACACGTCAGAGTCTCCGGCAACCGGGGGCGTGGAAGCCACCCGTCGGCCTATCCGGTCCGCGAAACGGCAGCGCCACGCCGCACCAGGCCGAGGGCCTCGTCCAGCGGCAGGGCGATGCCGTATCGGTAACCCTGGCCGAAATGGCAACCGCGCTGAACCAGATAACGCTCCTGTGCCTCGGTTTCGATGCCTTCGGCGACGATGTCCGCGCCAAGTCCGGTTCCCATCGAGATGAAACCGTCGATGATTACTTCCATCGACCGGTCTTGCCCGATGCAGGATATGAACTCGCGATCAATCTTGATTTCATGAAAGGGAAAGGCGCGCAGGTGGCGCAACGTGCCGTAGCCCGTTCCGAAATCGTCGACCGCGATCCGGACGCCCAGATTCGTCAAGCGAACAGCATGGGCCCGGATCGCGGCGGATGAGCGGGACACGAACACTTTTTCGGTGATTTCGAGCGTCAATCTCGGGGCGACCGAGACATGCGCGGCAAGCAGACCTTCCAGAGCAGCCACGCCCGACGAGGTCGCCAGCACGCTGTCCTCCAGATTGAACGACAAGCCGATATCCGAGCGGCCCACTGCATCGAATGCCGCGATGTCGCCAATCACCTGGCGGGCGATCACTTCGGAGAATTCCCTTTGAAGGCCGAGTCTGCCGATCTGCGACAGGAAGATCGCCGGAGTCAGGATACCGCGCACCGGATGCTTCCAGCGGGCCAGTCCCTCGAAGCCAACGACAGCGCCGCTGCGCAGGTCGACCTTTGGCTGATAGCAGACGACGAACTCACCCGAACCGATCGCGGCTTCCAGTTCCTGCCGCTCCGCCAGGTCGGACAGCATTGCCGCGGAGTTGGGCCTGAAGGCGTGGAAGGACGGGCCGGCTTCCTGCTTTGCGATGTACATTGCCTGGTCGGCGGCCGCAATGAACGCGGCCGTGCCGCCTTCGACGTCCGAGCGGCGAACGATGCCGATGCTCGCGCCGACATGAAGCTCCTGACCGTTGAACGCAACCGGTGCCCGAACGGAATCGAGGAACCGGTTGGCGATCGCCTCAGGGTCGTAGCGCCCGTCCTGCATTGGCAGGAGAATGCCGAACTCGTCGCCGCCGATGCGCGCAACCAGGTCTCCCGGCCGCGCGCTGCGTTCCAGCCGCTTTGCCAGGCGCTTCAACACGGCATCGCCGGCGTCGTGGCCGTAGGTGTCGTTGACCGGTTTGAAGCCGTCGAGGTCGAGCAGGATGTAAACAAGGGCGCCGGCGGCCTCGGGGGAGGCGGCCAGCGCCGCATTCATGAAGGTGTCGAAGGCCTTCCGGTTGGCAACACCCGTCAAGGCGTCATGCGTTGCAATATACTCGAGCTCCGCCTGCTTGACCTCGTGCTGGTCCGCAGTTGCCCGGTTCTCGATCAGTACGTCCTGAAGCGCCTTGACGGACTGGGCAATCCTGCCGAACTCGTCCGTCCTGCTGATAAAGGGCACAGTCACCGCCAGATCGCCGGCGAGGAGAGAGCGTATCGTGCGAACCAGGACATGGATCGGGTTCACGATCGTGCGGGCCGCAGCGAGGCTGATGACGATCGCAAGGAGGCCGGCGATGGTCGATGCCGTGATGAAATCTCGCGCCAGACGGTCCGCCGCCTCGATCGTGGCGGCCGTTCTCGCCCGCGACCGCATGCGGGCATTTTCCGAAATCCGGCGGGCCGCTTCCGAGGCCCGTAGGTAGACGGCATGGCCGCCCCGCGTGGCCACCGCGCCAAGCGTCGCATTCCGCAGGATCAACTGCATCGCGTTCTTGGTGTTCTTGCGGTAGTCGCCATAGGCGGATTGCAGCTCGTCGACGCCTGCCAGCCCGGCGCCGGCGAGCGCGTTGATGTCCAGCTTTAGCGTGCGCAGGCTCCGGTTGATGGTCTTGATCGTCGATTCGAGCTCTGAGCCCTCCACGCCGATCTGGCCCCAGGCCGAAAGCTTGTAGAGATGTGCTTCAATGCGGGCGAGTTCCTGCGGGACATTCGCCGCATGGATGAGCACCGGCTGCAATTCCTCGTAGCCGGCGGCGATCATCGCACGTTGCGTCTTCAACGTCTGCCAGCCGACAAACGACAGCAGGGCGAGCGTCACAAGCATGACGATCGGCGCGGCCATCACGCGCACGACGATCGACCAGTTGGAAAACCGGATACGGAACCGGGACCTATCCGCGAGCATCTTTGAACCCGCCCGCACACAGGATCCGCTGACCGTCCTTCAGCAGAAAACATGTATGCAGGCCGCGGGCCGAAAGGCCGGTTTCAGGATGGGGAAACAGGAGGGAAAACACCTCCGCTCCGCTGCCGTCGGCGGATTCGCGCGCGAGACGCGCCCAGTAGCGGCCCTCGATATCCGTGATGTTGCTCACGTCGATACCGACAAGGTCCGGATGTCCAACATCATACCAACTCACTCCCGAGACCGTCACCCCCCAGACATGAAGGCCGTTCGCCTTCCGCCTCCAGGGCGTCTCCTTGAAGGCGTCAAGTGCTTCGACCAGTCCTTTGTCAGCCACGAATTTACGCGCAAGAACTGCCAGTTGGACCACATCCCGCCGCAAGTCTTCGAGAGTCGAGCCGGCCGTGCGCGCCTGAAGCTGCTCTATCGTCGTGGTTTCCGGTGAACCGACAGCCGGACAGGCGGCCCCCGCCAGAAAGCCGAAACAAAATACAACTTTTAAGAGCGCAGATGTCGACATTGCGATCTCCGATTATGGAGAGTTATTTTATATAATGAGTCGTGAAGGAGTGTTTAAACGTCACGTGCACAGCATCATCGATGACGAATAAAGCAGTTTATGGGTAAATACACTTGTAATATTTCAGAATGTGTCGATGGCGCTGGGGTTCGTTCGCCGCCGGTTTCTGTCAAAGGCGTAGGTTTGACACGGTGGAGCGTTTTGCGCCCAAGGAATGCCTGAACGCGTCAACCGCCGCGGAAAGCCGATCATGAGTTCACTCCCATCCGCCGGGAGCGCGCTCAGGCGGACGCCTGAAGCAGGGTCTTTCTGGCAAAGGCAATGCGTGGGTGCCGCAAGGCGCTGCGCGCCCAGACGAGGTTGAGCGGGTTCACGGGTGTTGAAACCGGCGCGGCCCGCGCAACCAGACGCTTCGCGCGCAACGCGTCTGTGCACAGGTAATCGGGCAAGACCGTCCACCCCGCGCCTTCGCTCACAAGCCCTCGAAGCAGACGCAGGTCGGGCGCAGTGTAGGCCGGGGACACGTCCGGCAGTGCAATCCCGTTCTGCTCAAGCCAGGACCGCACCAGCGGCCGGTCGAGATCGTAGGCCACGCAGGGGATGGCCTGCAGTCCCGTTTCCAGATCGCGTGCGGCGTCGATGACGCGCATCGCCCCGGGGGCTGCCACGAGAAGCAGCCGCTCCTCGGCAATCCGGGCATGATCGAGGCGCGCATCGACGGGGGCGGAGGCCGTAATGGCAAGGTCGACCTCGTCGCTGAAAAGCTTTTCGTAAAGCGCCTCGCGGCCGCCCACGTCGATCCGCACCGTCAGTCCGGCCTTTTGCAGACGCGCCAGCAGGGGGGCGCAGCCTTCCGCCAGAAAATCGGCCGGCCCCGCCAGATGGATCGTCCCGGTCAACATGGCGGAGCGCGCCTGTGCGGATGCAAGGGCTGTTTCCGCGTCGTCGAGCGAACTGCCAAGCCGTGCGGCAAGATCGTCCGCGGCCGCCGTCGGCAGGACGCCACGGGCATGCCGGTCGAACAGCGGTCGTCCGAGCTGGCCTTCGAGACTGGCGACATGTTGCGAGAGCGCCGGCTGGGTCAGCCCGAGTGCGCGGGCAGCGGCCGTGAACGAACGATGACGATAGACCTCGATGAAACTGCGCAGATGACTGAGGGACATGGCGAGAGATATAAGATATTTTATGTCTTTGGGCGACAGGAATTATTTTTTGAAAGGCACAGGCCCCACCATATCCCGGTCACACACAACGCAACCAGAATGGGAGCCGGGCATGACCGACACACCCAAGATCCTGATGATCGCGACCTCTGCCGCTACAATGGCGCCGTCCGACGAGCCGACCGGCGTCTGGCTGGAAGAGCTGACCGCGCCTTACTATGCCTTCCGCGATGCCGGCGCCGACGTCACGCTGGCGTCGATTTCCGGCGGTGCGATCCCGATCGACGCCCGCAGCGTCGCGCCCAAGGGCGAGAACGAGGCGACTGTGGAGCGCTACTTCGAGGACCCGCTCCTGCGCGAAGCCGTCGCCGCCACGCCACGGTTCGACACGCTGAAGGTCGCCGACTATGACGCGGTGTTTCTTCCCGGCGGGCATGGCACGATGTTCGACTATCCCGAAAGCGCGGCGCTCGCCCGTCTTGTCGAGGAGACACTCGAGAGCGGAAAAGTGTTGGCGGCCGTGTGTCACGGTCCCGCAGGGCTGGTGAACGCAAAGCGCGCGGATGGGGCGTCCATCGTCACCGGACGCAAGGTCGCCGGCTTCACCGACAGCGAGGAACGCGCCGTTGGACTGGACGCGGCAGTTCCGTTCCTGCTGGAGAGTCGGCTGCGGGACCTCGGCGCGGACTATGTCAGCGGCGCCGACTTCGAGCCCTTCGCGGTCAGCGACGGAAATCTCGTAACGGGCCAGAATCCGGCCTCCGCAGCGAAAACGGCGGCGCTTGTCCTCGATGCGGTCTCCCACCGCAAGGCCGCCTGACGCTCAGGCGAAGACACCATCGCGATCAAGGGCCCGGGCCATGCAACATGGCCCGGGCCGGTCGGTGCGACTGGTCAGGGCAGGGGCTTGTAGGCCACCGCCTCGATTTCCACGCGGGCATCGACCATCAGTTGCGACGCGACGCAGGAGCGCGCCGGCGGCCGCTCGGGAAAATAGGCGCCGTAGACGGCATTGAACCGGCCGAAATCGGCCGGATCGGTCAGCCAGATCGTGGTCTTGATCACATCGGCGAGCGAGGCATTTGCCAGCGCAAGGGCGGCCGCGATGTTGTCGAGGACCTGACGGGTCTGCGTCTCGATGTCCCCGCGCACAAGGTCGCCGTCAGGGCCGAAGGGGATCTGGCCGGACAGAAAGATGAAATCACCGGCGCGAACCGCGGCCGAAAGCGGCACCGCCGGATGGGTGCCGTAAACCTCTTTGGTCATGGGATCATTTCCTCCGTCATGAGGTGCGCGCGGCCGGCGCCGGGCGCTTGCCCTGAGCGCTCAGCACGAGAATGTTTCCGAGCAGGACGGCGATGCCGCCCGACACCACATAGGCGTCGATCCGAAGGTTCTCGAACAGGGCCGAAAGCAGCAGGGCCACCACGGGCACCAGCGCCAGCGTGTAAGACGCGCTGGCCGCGCCGATCCGCTGCACAAGGCTGAAATACATGAAAAAAGTGATGCAGGAGGCGATGATCGCCAGATAGGCAAGGCCGGCGAGATACGTCAGCGAAACATCCACGCTGAAACTCAAGCCACCGAAATAGGCGAGGGCGAAGGAAAACAGCGCGCCGAAAAGCGCCGCCCAACTGATCAGCACGGGAATGGGTATCCCGGCGCGCTGGTTGCGCATGGCAACCACGGTGCCGCATCCGGTGCAGGCGGCGGCGGCAAGCGCCAACGCCACGCCGCCGATCGTCTCGGCGCTGGACGAGACCAGTGCAAGTTGCGGCATCGCGATCACGCCGAGACCGGCAATGCCGGAAACGATGCCGATCAGCATGCGCAGCGTGACCGGAGCAGAGAGAAAAAGCCAGCCGACAAGAGCCGCGAACAGGGAGGACGTCGACAGGACAAGCGCGGCGATGCCCGACGTGATCAGCGTGGTGGCATGGTAGAACGAGATGAAGGCCAGACCGAAGAACAGGATGCCCTGGAGCGCGACCCAGGGGCGATCCGTCCGGCGCAAGCTGATGTTTTGTCCGCGCAGGACGCTCCAGGCGAACATCACAAGGGCCACCAGCGCCATGCGGTAGCCGACCGACACTTCCGGAGCGCCGGACACCGCCTGCTGACCGGTGACGATGGCACTGCTGCCCCAAAGGATTGCCGTGGCTGCAAACAGAAACGCGCCCATGGTTTCCTTCCTGAAAGTGTCGCCGACCGCGCCCGAAAAGCCGAAGCGGGTGGGGCGAGGCGGGCCGATCAAGCGTCCCGTTTGGCCGCGGGGGCGCCGGGTTCATCCGCGACCGGCTCCGTTGCGCCGCGCCAACCGCGCGCTAGAATGCCCGCGCTTGCATTGTCCAGCCGGGCCAGAATGCCGTCGAGCAACGCCAGTTCCTCACTCGAGACCGCGCTTGTCAGGTCCGCGTCGAGGCGTTTGGCGACATTCGAGATTTCTGTGAAGGCCGCCCAGCCGCTCTCGGACAGTTCAATCGCCGCGTAGCGGCGGTCCGATCGGCCGGAGGTCCGCCGCGCGAACCCCAGCTCAACAAGCTGCTTGACCGCGCGGGAGACCGAGAACTGATCGAGCCCGCCTGCCTGACAGATTTCCTTGGCGCTGGCACCGGGGCGGTTCGCGATAATCGCCATGGTCCGCCACGCAGACCTGGAGAACCCGTATTTGGGACCGTAAAAGGCGTTGAGCACATCCGCGACACGGGTGGAAATGCGAAACAGCCTGTATGGGAGCCAGGTTTCGAGCTGCAGCAACTCGCTGTTCCCACTCCCGGGCGTGGCACTGTCGCTTTTCGTGGCGGATGGTTTTTGATTGCTAATTGTTTGCATAGTGCAACTATATGCACTTAAATGCGTAAAGGCAACGGCTTAATCGCCCTTGTTCGACAAACATCATCAAGGCCTCGCGCGGGCGACCGCGAAAGCCCGCTGTCCCCGGCCGCCAGCGGAGGAGGCCTGACCGGCAGCGTGCCTGGTCAAGACGGAGAAACCCGAAATGCCGTATGTCATTCATTGTCTCGACCGGCCGGATGCCGGCGACTTGCGCAAGCGCACCCGCGCCGAACATCTTGAATACATGATCGCCCATGGCGACGCTGTCGTGTTCGGCGGGCCGCTTCAGAGCGACGACGGCGCGCGGGTCATCGGAAGCCTGATGGTGCTCTCCCATGAAAGCCGCGAGGCGGTCGAGCGGTTTCTGGACGCCGAGCCTTATGCCGCCGCCGGTCTGTTTGCGCAGGTAAGCGTGTCCAGACTGCGTCAGATGGTGCCGGAGAACCCGCCGGGGTTGCTGGTCGCGGAGCTTGAGCGCGAACGCGCCGCCATCTAGGCGGCCTTCTGCAAAGGGAGATACGCCCCGGCGGTTGGCGCCGGGACGCCTGGATTGTCGCGGTCAGGCGAGGATGAGCTGGTCGTCCTCGACTTCGGTGCCGGTGGTCTTCTTGAAGAGGTCGAGAAGATCAGGAACGTCGTAGCCCTTTCGCTCCTCTCCGTGAATGTCGAGCAGCACACGACCGGCGTTCATCATGATCGTCCGGGAGCCGAAGTCGAGCGAATTGCGCATGCTGTGGGTGACCATCAGGGCCGTCAGCTTCTGTTCTCCGGTGATCTCCGCCGACAGCTCGAGAACGGTCGCCGCCGCCCCTGGATCCAGAGCGGCGGTATGTTCGTCGAGGATCAGGATCTTCATCGGGAGCAGGGTGGCCATCAACAGGCTGAGCGCCTGTCTTTGACCACCGGACAGCGTTCCGGCCATGGCGCCGAGCCGGTCCTCCAGTCCCATTCCCAGCCGCGAAAGCTGTTCTGCAAGCTCGCGCTTCTTGCGCGATCCGCCAAGCGCGTTGCGAAGGCGCCGCCGTCCGCCACGGCTTGCGGCAAGCGCAAGGTTTTCCTCAACCGTCAGCGAACTGCACGTGCCGGCGCGCGGTTCCTGGAACACCCGGCCGATCATGCCGGCACGCTGTTCGGTTGGCCGTGCGGTCACGTCGTGGCCATCGATGTAGACGCCGCCGCGGTCGAGGCGCACATCTCCGGCCACGGCCGACAGGAGCGTCGACTTGCCGGCGCCGTTGGTCCCGATCACAGTGACGAACTCTCCTTCCGCGATGTCGAGATCGACACCGCGAAGCGCGGGAACGGCGAGCGGCGTGCCGGGATTGAAGGTGATATAGGCATCGCAGACACTAAGCATTCGCTTATCCCTTTTGCGGTTGCGGTTGGGGGAAAAGGCGCCGCAATCTCGGCCACAGCTTGAACCTGCTGTTGCGCCGCGCCTGGGACAGGATGACCGCGACCGCGACGACGATGGCAGTGACGAGGTTGAGATCCTGTGCCTGAATGCCGAGGAACCCGGCGCTCAGGGCCGCGGCGATGAACAGGCGATACAGCACCGCACCGATCAGGCAGCCGAAGGTTGCCCAGGCGACCTTGATCGAACCGAACAGGGTTTCGCCGATAATCAGCGCCGCAAGACCCGTCACGATGGTGCCGATGCCCAAAGACACATCCGCCACGCCCTGACTCTGCGCGAACAATGCCCCCGCCAGGCCGACAAGCCCGTTGCTCAGCGTCATTCCGACGATGGTCATCCGGCCGTTATCGACCGACTGCGCCCGGGCCATGACCGGATTTTCTCCGCTGGCCCTGAGGGCAAGGCCGACCTGCGTTCCGAGGAACCAGTCTACGAAGAACTTCATGGCGAGCGCGATGACGAGAAGAACGGCACTTGTCGTCCACAGGCCGAAATCGAGTATCTCCGCGAAAGGGGTGAAAATCGTTTCCTCGCCATAAAGGGAAATGTTCGGACGCCCCATCACCCGGAGATTGATCGAGTAAAGCGCCACCATTGTCAGGATCCCGGCGAGAAGGTTCAGGATCTTGAAGCGGACATTGAGATAGGCGGAGACGAACCCTGCACAGCATCCCGAAAGGGTTCCGATGGCAGTCGCCAGAAACGGATTGATCCCGTGAACGATTGCCACCGCGGTGGCGGCAGCCCCCAACGGGAAACTGCCGTCGACCGTGAGGTCGGGAAAACTGAGGACCCGGAAGGAGAGGTACACCCCAAGCGCCACGAGCGAGAAAAGCAATCCTGCTTCGATCGCTCCGGAAAGAGCCAGCGCGCTCATTCTATTCAACAACCTTCTTGGCTTTATCCAGCATGTCGCCGGACAACGTCACCCCCATGGCCGCCGCCGAGGTCGTGTTCAGATAAAGGTCCTGCGTGTCCAGAACGCCGACCGGGATCGCACCGGGGCTTTCTCCCGCGAGGACGCGAACGGCCATCTGGCCGGTCAGGCGGCCGAGCTTGTAGTAGTCGAATCCGAGTGCGGCGAGCGCCCCGCGCTCGACCGAGTTCGTGTCGCTGGCAAAAACGGGAACCTTGGCTTTCTTGCCCACGTTCACAACGCTTTCGACGGCCGCGACCACGGTGCTGTCGGTCGGGATGAGGATCGCGTCCGCACGGCCGGCAAGGCTGACGGCGGCATCGGCCACCATGGCTGTCTGGGAGGCGGTGCTTTCTTCAAGCGTCATCCCGCTTTCCGCGACCGCGACCTTCAGCGCCGCCACCTGGGACACCGAATTTGCCTCGCCTGCGTTGTAGATCACGCCAATCGTCTTTGCGTCCGGGACGAGGGTCTTGATCAACTCCAGGGTCGGCCCGAACGGCTGCTTGTCGCTGGTCCCCGTGATCGTTCCGCCGGGCGCCTCCATGCTGGCGACCAGCTTCGCCTCGACCGGATCGGTCACGGCGGCGAAGAGAACCGGAACATCCCCGGCCGCGCTTTGAAGCGCCTGTGCGGAGGGAGTGCTGATCGCGATCAGGAGGTCGGGCTTGAGACCCGCGAAGGCCTTGGCGATCTGCAGCTGCGTCGGCATGCTGCCCTGCGCACTTTGAACCTGGATGTCGAGGGTTTCGCCTTCCTTGTAGCCGCCCGCCGCCAGTTCATCGACGATGCCCATGCGGGCCGCGTCGATGGCAGGATGATCGACGATGTAGGTAATGGCGACCTTGGTCATTTCCGCCGAGAGTGCCGGCAGCGCGGTCGCGGACATGAGGACAGCCGCAGCACATGCGGCCAGTTTCTGTCGAAGCATCTGACTGTTCCCTTCTGTGTTTGTCTTTCTGGAATGACGAGAGCTTGCCCGGGCCCCGCTGTCAGGGCAGGGCGCCCTGTCGCTCGCCGGCGACAAGGGAAAGAGGGCCGTTTTCCGGTGAGGGATCGTGTGTCCGCCGACCTGTTTCCCGCGTCGCAAGGGAACGGGAAGGTCGCAGCATGGACGCATCGAAATCGGACAGGGTTCGCGCGCCCATAAGCATCTGTGCGATCTCGAATTCGGCTTTGAGGATGGCGAGCGCCCGGCGAACGCTTTGCTCTCCGCCGCTTGCCAGCGCGTAGAGCGTGGCGCGACCGATCTGCACGGCGTCCGCGCCGAGCGCCAGGGCGCGCGCGATATCCGATCCCGTGCGGAAGCCGCTGTCCACGAGCAGGGTCAGGTCCGACCCGGCCTGCGCGCGGAACTCCGGCAGGATGTCGATGGTCGCGACGGCGCCGTCCAGCTGCCGGCCGCCATGGTTTGACACCACCAGCCCGTCGACACCGATCTCGAGCGCCTTGGACACCTGTCCCGGGTCGAGCATGCCCTTGACGATCAACGGACCGTCCCAGGTGTCGCGGACCCACTTGATGTCTTCCCACCCAACCGATCCGTCGAGCTGGGATTGCATCAGCTCGGCGATGGTATCCGTCTGCTGAAGACCGAGCTCCGCCGCCATGACCTCCAGTTTCGGCGCTCCGGCCCGCGCCATGCGCAGGCTCCACGCCGGGTGGAGGGCAAGGCTTGCAAGCTTTGCCGGCGTCCAGCGAAACGGCAGGGAAAAGCCGTTTCTGGCATCGCGAAGGCGCCGCCCGGGAATGGCGTTGTCGACCGTCACTTCCAGGGCCCTGAAACCGAGGGTCCGCGCTCTTTCAACCAGTCGTTTGCTGACCTTGCGATCCTTGAAGAGATAAAGCTGAAACCACTTTGCGCCATCGCCGGCCGCGGCAACCTCTTCCATCGTCGCAGTGGCGGCCGTGCTCATCACGAAGGGGATCTCGCTGGCGGACGCCGCTCGCGCCAGATCGAGGTCGCCGCGCGGCCAGGCAGCTCCCGCCAGCCCGGTCGGGCCGATGATTGCCGGAAACGCGTGGCGCCGACCGAACAGGGTGACGGCGCCCGAACAGTCGCTGACATCCGTGGGCGCCGATCCGAGCAGGCGGATACGGTCGAGCGCGCGGCGGTTCTCCGCAAGCGTGTTTTCGCTCCCGCTCCCCCCGTCGATGAAATCGAAGACGAACCGAGGCAGCCGCCGGCGCGCCAGATCCCGGAAATCCGCAATGGAATGCGGGTCGTTTGCCATAAGTGTTGTCCTCCCCATCAGTCGAACGGCGGCAGGTCGCCAGGAGCGATGATCTTGCCGGGGTTCATGATGTTGCGCGGGTCGAGCGCGCGCTTGACCGCCGCCATCGTGCGCAGCCCTGCAATGCCGTGCTCCTCGGCCAGATAGCTGCGCTTGCCGTAGCCGATCCCGTGTTCCCCGGTTATCGTCCCGCCCAGGGCGATGGCCCGCCGCGACAGCCGCTCAAGCAGCGTTTCGACGTTTCGTGCCTCGAGATCGTTGTCGGGATCGAAAACGACGCAGAGATGAAAATTGCCGTCGCCGACATGGCCGCAGATTGGCGCGGTAAGGCCGAGGTCCGCGCAATCGGTTCGGGCCGCCTCGACCGCTTCGGCGAGGCGCGAGACGGGGACGCAACTGTCGGTGGGGATCCCCTTCGCCCCGGGTCGCAAGGCGATGGCCGCCCACCAGGCATCATGCCGCGCCTGCCAGATCCGGTTTCGGTCCTCCAGGCTTTGGGCCGTCGTAACGGTGCGGGGCGCAAAATCCGCGGCAAGTTCCGTGATCCACGCCATCTGCCGGGAAACGGTGTCCGGATCCCCGCTGCATTCCACGATGAGCGTGTCGCCCGCGCTCAGCCCGAGTTTCGAATAGCTCTCGACCGCGCGAATCTGGACGTCGTCGAGATATTCGATACGCGCAACCGGGAGGCCGGATCCCATGATGGCAATCGCGCAGTCGATGGCGGTCGCGGAGGACGGAAAGGCGATCAGAGCGGTCTCGACCGCTTCGGGGATCGGATGAAGGCGCAAGGTGGCCGAGACGATGACGCCGAGGGTTCCTTCCGCGCCAATCATCAGCTGGTTCAGATTGTAGCCGGCTGCGGATTTTCGGGCGAGGCTCGCCGTCCGGACCTGCGTTCCATCGGCGAGCACCACGTCCAGCGAGACAACATGATCGGCCATCGTCCCGTAGCGCACGGCGTTGGTACCTGACGCGCGGGTCGAGATCATGCCCCCGATGGAGGCATCCGCGCCCGGATCGACGGGAAAGAACAGACCGCTGTCGCGCAACCAGGCATTCAGCGTCTTGCGTGTGACGCCGGGACCGACCCGACAGGTCATGTCGGCGACGCTTGCCGGTTCGATGGCATTCATGCGGGACATGTCGAGGCAGATCCCGCCGTGCAGTGCGGCGACATGCCCCTCGCATGACGTGCCCGTCCCGAAGGGGATCACCGGAACACGGTGGGTATGGCAGGTCTTGAGAATGAAGACGACCTCGTCGACATCCACCGGATAGGCAACGGCATCCGGCGGCACGGCGGGAAGATAGCTTGCGTCTTGTCCGTGCTGGTCGCGCACAGGCATCGCGGTGGACAGCCGCTCGCCCAGCAGCGGCGCAAGCATGCCAAGCGCTGCGGCGAGCGCGTCCCGAGAGGCGGTTTCAAGAGCCTGGGGCCTGTCCATCACGGACGGCCCCCGGACAGGCTATCGAGGTGCGACGACTGCCGGTTTCGGGCACGCACGCGGGCACCGGTCGCATGCATTGGAAAAACACCCAGCACAGTCTGGCGCGTGGTCTGGCGCTCGAGCACCGCAAGCGCCCGATTCACCCGGTCGTGGTCGGGATGGCCTTCGAACTCGCAGAGGAACCGTGTGGCGACGAACTGTCCGTCCAGGAGGTAGCTTTCCAGCCTGGTGAGGTTGATGCCGTTTTCGGCAAATCCGCCGACCGCGCGAAACAGGGCCCCGGGCGCGTTTTTCACTTCGAACAACAGGCTGGTCATGATGTCGTGCCGATCCGCCGCCGGCACGACCGACCTTGCCGACAGCACATAAAACCGCGTCATGTTGAACGGCGTGTCGGCGATGTTCCGCTTGAGGATCGTCAAGCCGTGGGTTTCGGCCGCAAGGGCGGAGGCAACCGCCGCGGCTTCCCGGTCACCGCGTTGCTTGATGAGGGCGGCCGCTGTCGCGGTGTTGTTTTCCTCAACAGAGGAAAGCCCGTGGGTGGCAAGGAACCGTCGGACCTGTTTCAGGGCCACCGGATGCGAATGCACGCGGCGGATTTCGCTGGCGCGCCATCCCTGCGGCGCCACGAGATGCAACTCGATGGGCAGAAAGATCTCCCCGACGATCGCCAGGCGCACATCCGGCAGAAGGAGATGGATGTCGGGAACACGCCCGGCGAGAATGTTTTCGCAAGGAAGAACAGCCACGTCGGCCCGGCCGTTGCGAACGGCCTCGACAACGTCGAACAGATTGTCGCAACCAATGCTGCGGGAGTTCGGAAAGGCCGACTGGCTGGCTATATGGGCGAAGGCGCCGACACTGCCATGATAAATCACGGTCGTCGGGCTGACGGCCCCGGGGATGATCGCCGGCGGCACCGTGTCCGCGTCGCCCCCACGCCCGCCATAGCGCAACGCCACGCGTTTTCGGTCGAGACGCAGCGATTTCAATTCGACTTGATCGCCGCGCAAGGCCCTTATCCGAAGCACGGGGCGGGGCCGGTGCTGCCGCGCGGCCGGCTTTCCCGGCGCGACCTGCAGACCGGCAGCGCCTCTGGTCTTGCGGAGATGCGGCATGGAGAGGTTTCTCGCCATGGTCCGTCAACCATGCGCCGGACGAACGGCCGTCATCACGGTCATCGGCCACATCAGGGCCCAGCCGGACGCGGTTTCGCTCACGCTGAGATAATGGTCGGCGGCGGCAAGACAGTCTTCCGCCGTGTATTCCGGCTTGGCGGAAAACAGGAGCTGAAGGAACCGCCCGATATCCTCGCGGTTTCGAAACTCCCACGGCGTGATCACCTCGTCGAAACGCGGCGAGCCCCAGCCGGTGAGGGCGCACAGGCTGTCGGCGAACTCGCGCGACAGAAACGCCACCTCGTGTCCGGTGCTGCAACTGCGGGCGATGAAGCCATCGAAGTAACGGGCAAGCGGGGTGCCGGCGAAGATATCCGCGATCACCAGCCGGCCGCCGGGCCGCGCCAGATCGGCAAAGCGGGCGAACGCCGATGTCTTGTCGGCAACATGATGGATCGCGCCACGGCTCCAGATCGCATCGAACCCGCTGAAGGGAATGTCGAGCACGTCGGCCGGGGCCGGCACGACCCGGATGTTTCCATGCGCGCTTTCGGCCTCCAGGCCGGCGAGCTGGTCGACGGAAGGGTCGCTTGCGACCAGAAGCCCCTCGGGACCGACGCAATCGGCAATGGCCGTGCTGAAGTACCCGTTTCCAGCTCCGACCTCGAGGATCCGTTCCCCGGGCAACGGCTTCAGACATCGTTTCATGCAGGCGATGTCGGGCAGCCAGACATTGGCGTAATGCGAGAGCGCATCGCGATAGTCGGAAGAGCGTTTTCCGACGAATTCGACGGACGTGGAGGCTGTTTTCGCATCGGCATACATCGCAAGTGTCCTTCTGAACGTCGAACGGCTGCGGCCGCTCGTCATCGGCGGTGCTGACAGATTTCCTCCGGTGTTTTTATCCGTCCGCTTCTCATCCGAGCGGTTGGCAATCCCGATCCCTGGCGCACTCCGCGAGATCCTTCGACCGGAGCTTGCCGGCACCCGGCGACGACCGCCCTCAGACGACACGGCCAGGTTCGGGCGGCAGGCTGCGTGTGGGGGCACGTTTCACGTGTCCAAAACGCCAAATTCAACCAACTTCACTCAGGATTATTAGCAGCCTACTTGCATGTCAATTGCATAATGCAATTACTTATTGCACTGCAAAACATTTGGGCAAACGCCCGCAAATCGGTCAGGGGCCGGGACACGAGCCCGCTGCGGCCGGGTCGAGACCGGGGCGGTCCCGGTCTTCCCCGAACACCGGCGCTGGACAAACGCCCGCGAAGTACGCTCCAGCCGCCCGCAAACCACAGCTCCCATGAGCTCGCGTGGCGAACCGGCATCATTCACGGAACAAAGCGCCGGCCCGGGGCGTTTTCTCATCGTTCGCAATAGGATCCGTGTCTGTGCCCCGGCAATGAGACAACGAGAAAAGGAGACCGTTTATGACCGATACCGATCTCAAACAGAGTTTCTGGAACCGCCTCGACGACGTTCGCGCCGGGTTTCTGGCTGCAGAGAGCGAAAGGCCGGTGCCGATGTCGCCCATGCCCGACCAGGAGGCGAATGCGATCTGGTTCATTACCGCCGCGGGCTCGGCCGCTGACCGTGCAGCAAAATCCGGCGGAGAGGCGTCATTCTATGTGACTGACCCCAAGGCGAATTTCTACGCCAACATCGCCGGCAAGCTCGAGGAAACCAACGACGCCGCCAAGCTCGATGAACTCTGGTCTGCCATGGCCGCCGCCTGGTTCCCCAACGGGCGCAATGACGACGCCGTGCGGCTGGTGAAATTCAGCCCCCATGAAGGTGAGATCTGGGCCACGGATGGGGGTGCCGCCTATCTCTATGAGATCGCCAAGGCCAACATGACAGACAGCATGCCCGATGTGGGCGAACACGGGCGGGTGACTTTCTAACCCTTGTGGCGGCGATGCCGCCACGCCTCGGGTCCGAAGGCGCGGCGGCTCCGGGCCGCCTTGCGCTGCACTCTGTCGTGATGCGTGAGGTCGGCCGGTCCTTCGAAAACGCCATCCGCAAGGAGGAGCGGCGCAAGGATCGTTTTTCGTTGGAGACTATCGACCGGGCACCGTATGGCGCGTGACCTGAGGTCCGGTCATGGCAGCGCCTCGCCCCGGCGTGCCATGGATCGGATATTGCCCCGCAGGGCGGGTCTCAAGCGATGCGGGAGTCCTGTTTCGACCGTCCTTGCATCCAGCCCGGCAAGCCGGTGCAGAACGGTTTAGCCCAGAGCTTCACCGGCTGCTTCAGGGACGAATGTCCCAACGAAACGCCGCGCTCGTCACTTGTCGAAACCTGTTCACAAATCACCGCATGGAAGGAGGACGGCAATCGCGCCGGGTCCCCGGGGGCGCCGACAGGCGTCGGTTGTCTGGCCAGGTCGGCGGGGCCGAAACTCAGGTGGGGTCGGTTTCGTCGAAGGCGTCCGATATCGCTTCAAAGGGAAGCAAGATCGATCCATGCCGGCTTTGAAAGCTCCGGGCGGCGACGAACATCTCAAGTGCGTTCCACGGGGGAGGGAAATCAACATCCTCGCCGGCCAGGAGGCGTCGCAACGTCTTCCCGGCGGAGAGTATCTCCTCTACAGGTTTCCCCGCACCATTGGCGACGACGACCGCCGTCGCAGCCATTCCCAGGGTACAGGCGCGGACCCGATAGCCCAGTTCGACAAGCGTCCGGCCATCCGCCCTGACATCGAGTGTCAGGGCGCTGCCGCAAATCGGGCTGTTCTTCGTAACGGTGATCGCCGGGTGCGAAAGCCGGCGATCGTTGCGCACCCTTGCAGCCCAATGCCGCACCCGCTCCTGATAAAGAGCGGCAAGGTCCGCATCTGCGGTCATGCCTCGCCGTCGTCCTTCATTCGGCTGCCCAATACGGCGAGGAAGCGGATCCCGAAATGCAGACCGCGACGGACGTCCTCGTCGCCGGCAGCACGCAGCAGACCGAACAGGGTCGGCACGGGCAAGGTGGCCGCCTCGGCTTGGGCATAGCGAGCGGCATTGCTGAGCGACCAGGCCGCGCCAATACCTTCTTCATAGGCCTTCATCAGCTTCTGGATCATGGCGTCATCGGCCATGTCCACTGCGTCCGATGCCAGCGACAGGAGGTCGACGACGTTGTGAAACCGTCCAGCCTGCAGCAACGGGGCGACCTTTTCCAGAAGTTCGGCAAGGCCTTTTTCCGTTGCGTCGTCCATCTGTGCAGAACTCTGCGCGATCCGCTCCACAAGCGGCTCGGCTGCATTGGTTTCTGTCGTTTCAGTCGTGGATGTGCTCATTGTGTTTCCTTCCCAAAGGTTGTCGGCGATCCACCGTGATCAGATGATGCCGCGGGCAACTGACCAGTAGATCCCCCTGTTGAATGCCTTGCGAAGCAATCCGCCGACCTTGGTCGGCGGGGTCGGATGCACATCCTCGTCGTAGTCGTACCAAAGCGGCATTCCCAACTCGAGACCCATCTGGGCGACGGCCTGGACGCGGCCGTCATAGGCATCGACCGGACGGCCGAGCCGCAGATCGCCGGCAATGTTGTTGGCGATCACGGGGCACTGGTTGTGGCAGGAGCCTCCGGCCTTGCTGATCGGCAGGTCGACCGTGTCGCCCATGATGTAGGCGTTGGGGTGGCCTTCCAGCTGCAGCGTCTGACGGTCGGTGGGGAGCCAGCCTTCGTTGTTCGGCGCCTTGGATATGCCGCTCTCGAGGACCGCATCGACGGCGCGGATCGGCGGCGTGCACATGAGGATGTCGAATTCCTCTTCCTTGCCCTCTTCCGAAACGGCAATTTTCTTGCCCGGATCAACGGAGGCAAGGGTGAAGCCGCGCTGATACTTGATGCCCTTGCTCTCGAAGACCGGCGGCAGGACCTCGCAGACTTCCTCTTGAAGGAACAAACAGTTGCGCAGAAGCTGCGAGACCGTCGGATAGGTGTAGACGATCTCGACCTGATCGCGCACGCCCTTGCGCCGCAGGTACTCGTCGACCATCAGCGTGGTTTCCATCGGCGCGATGCCGCACTGATGCGGGACATTCGGCGTCTTCGGGAAGTTCACGGTGATGAAGATACGGCCCTTCTCGAAATTCCGCAGCTTTTCGGCAAGCTGGCGCGCCGGGTCGTACTGGTAGAAATAATCGCCGCCTTCCTTGAGGCCGGGAATGCGCTCGGGGGCCGGGAGGCAGCCGGTCGACACGACGATGTAATCGTAGCCGACGGTCTTGCCGCTGGCGGTTTTCACACGGGATCCGGCGAAGTCGAATTCGGTCACCCTGTCGACATTGAAATCGATCTCGGGACGCAAGAGCGACCGTTGCTTGCGGCGCAGCTCGCCCTCGAAAAACATGTCGAACGCCACGTACATGAACGCCGGTTTGTAGTAATGCCAAGGGGAGTCGGACAACATGCTGACCTTGACTTCACCCCGCGAAATTTCCGGATAGAGCTTGGCGACGATACTGTTCGCGGTCATCGTCCCCCCGATGCCGCCTCCGACTACAAGAATATGTTTCGTCATGCTTTTCTCCTCCGCCTTGCGCAGTTTCCGGCGCCTTTGGCGAGTCTTCGTCATTGGCCCTGGGGCAGTGAAGTCATTCGCCTCGGCGCATTTCGCCCTGTATTTCCAATAGCATGCGACGTCGCTCCCCGGGCTTTGGATGTTTCCATTCTGGAAAGGAGCTGTTAGCCTTCCGCAGAAATGCCGATATGCAGGAAAAGCGGCGGGGGACAAGACATGCGGAAGCAACGCGAATGAACATCCGGCAGGATTTCCCGCCAGAGACAGCGGAAGAACTACGCCGTATCGTGCAGACGCAGATTATCGAATGCCTGAACCGGTTTTATGCAATCGAAACCGGGTTGTGGGGTGGGCCGCTCGATGCCCTGATCATTCGAACCGTGATCGTCGGGGAGAACCAGGAGCGGCTCTATGACCTGTCGTCGCTGGCCGGGGTTCTTGATCTGCCGCTCTCCACCGTCCACCGCAAGATACGCGAACTGGAAAAGGCAGGGTTCCTGACAAGCGAGCGAAAGGGCCGTTCGACCTACCTCCGACCGACGGACAAGACCTGCGTCGAGTTCGACAAGACGTTCGAGGACATGATCGGCACCTTGCAACGGCTCTACCGGCCGAAGTCGGCGCCATCGGCAGGGGCGGGATCGATGCCGCTCTGGGGGCCAAGGGACTGACACCTGTCGGCGGTCGAAACGTCGCGACCGCCTGCGGGACACCATCCAGCCTGTTGATATCGCCATAGCAAACAGCGCCCGAACGACATTCGACCGGTCGTTCGGGCGCTGTCGGCATCTTCCAAAACGCTTTTCGTTATGCGCTATTCTTGAGCGGCCAGAAGGCCCTCTATCAGCTTGTAAGTCGCTCGGACTCGAGCTTCATTGGGGTAGTTCCGGTTGGCAAGAACAACAATGCCAAGATCCTGTGATGGCAACAGCGCCACATACCCACCGAAGCCATTGGTTGATCCGGTCTTGTTCAGGATGACATCCTGCTGCGGCGGCTGGGGCGGCGTGATGGCGGAGGCGGGCTGGGGAGACAGAATGAAATCGGACCCGTTGCCAGCCACCATAGCGTCCAGCTTGGCAGGCCACGGATATTGCTCCCAGATCATGCCCTGGGTGTAATAGGCCGTCTCGGCGCGACCCTCCCGCGTCCTTTCGAGGGCTTTGAAAAGCTCAGGGGCGACTTCACCGTGACCTAGTTCGAGTTCCAGCAGGCGCACCATGTCGTGAGCTGTGGATTTTACACCATAGGCCTCGTCCGCGAGCACGCCGGGATTAACGCGGATTGGGGCGTCGGTTTTACGGTCGTAGCCATAGGCGTAGCGATCCATCGCCGAGTCCGGAACGTTGACGTAGGTGCTGGTCAAGCCCAGGGCCGGGAACAGGACTTCCTCGGCGGCCTGGGCGTAGGGCATGCCCATCGCGTCGGCGGTGATGTGCCCCAGAAGACCAATGCTGACGTTTGAGTAGCTGCGGGCCCCGGGCTGAGGCGGCTGCCAATCAGACAGCCAGTTGATCAGTTCAGGCACATCCTGCACTTCGCTCGGGACCTGCAACGGCAAGCCACCGGTCATATGGGTCGCGAGATCGACAAGCTCGATGCTGTCAAAGGCGGACCCCTTCAGGTCTGGCAGGCTATCCGATACGGGTGCATCAAGGTTGATCTTGCCTTGTTGGTCGGCCTGCACCGCAAGCGTTGCATTGAAGATCTTGCTGATTGACCCGAGCTCGAAAAGCGTGTCCTGCGATGCAGCAACCTCACCCTCTCGTGAAGCAAGCCCGGCCGCGTAGAAATGCTGTTCACCGCGAAAAGTGATACCGACCACCAATCCGGGGATATCGTATTCGGCCATCACCGGTGCGAAGCTGTTACGCGCCATGTCCGCGACCTGCTTGTCGGTGATGCCTTGTGCAGCCAGCGCCGTCGGGAGTGAAAGCAGCGCAATCGCTGCCACGGTCAAGGTGTTCATTTCTGTCTCGGTCTTGTTTGTATTTTTGATCTGGCGGAATCAGCGAAGCTGTCCCGGTGTTCTGACAAGCTCGCAGTCCATTCAAGGTGAACAAGGGTTTTGGGTGTGGCTGCCAGCCTCACAGGTCCCGTTGCGTTTTCATAAGCCTTGTCTGGCGTCAATATCTCCGGTGCCGAATGCGGGCGTGTGCGGGCAGGAGCCTGCTTGCCGTCTCGTTGACTGAGGTCAAGGCGGCATCACGTATTCCCGCTTTTCTGCCCCTGCCATGCGTCTCACGGCCGGTGCGCCTGACGACCCAGGTTGGAACAAGTGACAAGCATGTCCTGTCAGCGGTGGCAATAACAATGACGGCTCTCGAAGGTTTTCCAGATGCTGGCAGATGGCGCAGGCATTGCCCGAACAGCGCAGGACCTCGGGGTCTTCGGTGACAGCGCATTCAGTTCGGCCTTCAAGCCGTTTTCTGGCTCAACGCCCGGCTGCACCTTGAGATCGTCGGCTCATAAACCATCCAAGGCCGGGCCACGCACTTTCACAGATTCTGGTGTCGCCCTTGCCGAAACAGGCATCCAGAAGGACCTCCGCGAACGCGGTAGAGACTAAACCAATCCGCGATGAACTGTAATAGATATGCATTCCGCGAAGATGACTATCGGGATTCCTGGCGGTTTCGTGAAGGTATTCAATTATCGACCAGTTTTTTGCTGGGGCCTTTCGGACGTCACCGTGGCTTTGTTCTGATCTTTGATTGCCGCATGAGGGGCGACAGCCGGGTCGTCAGGGTTGTCCCAATTCGACGTGCACGGAGGCTTTTGCGAGGGCATTGGCCAAGGGGGAGGGAAGCGGACGGTCGGTGATGAGGCGCAGGTTCTCGGGAAGCGGCGCCAGACGCACAGGCGCGGGCCGGTCGATCTTGGTGTGATCGGCGAGCAGGACCGGGGTGCGGGCCGTTGCGAGCATCGCCGCGCGCAGGGCCACGGCCTCGCGGCTGAAATCCGAGATCGGCAATCTGGAACCGAGTCCGCCAACGCCGACGAAAGCGAGGTCGACGCTATAACCGCTCAGCATGTCGATGGCATCCAGCCCGCCGGTGGATTCCTCGCCGTCGGCGAGACGGCCACCCAGTACATGCACCGCGACACCAAGCGGATGCAATGCGAGCGCGATCTTCAGATCGTTGGTGAAAACGCTCAGCCGGGTGCCCGTTGCCACCCGTTCGACGAGGCGTTCCGCCAGCAAGCGCGTGGTCGACCCTGAATCCAGCAAGATGGTTGCGCCGTCGGGAATGAGCGCGGCAGCGGCAGCGGCAATCGCGCGCTTGCCGTCCGGATTGGTAAGGACACGCTCCCCCACCGGCGGCTCTTCCCGGTCGCGGATCATCGCACCGCCACGCACCTGACGCAGGCGGCCGGCCTCGTCGAGCAGGGAAATGTCGTTGCGCAGGGTCTCGCGGGAAACGCCAAGGCGTTCACTCAATGCCCGGATCGTCACCGTTTGACGGCGTTCGACCTCGTCGACAATCCGGGCGCGGCGATGTTCGGCGGGCATGAGGGAGGTCTCGCGCATCGGGGGCTTCCGTCCGGTTTCAAGCACATTTGCAAAGGTCGCATGCTTGGCAAAGATGTTCTATAGCACAAAATTGCCAAATGTAGAAAAGAATTGCAAAATTTTGCAAAGAATGCAGGCTGTCCAGATGTCCGTTCGGCGGACGATCCCGGTGCGTCGGGCGTGGAACAACGCGAGCGCCGGGGGAGGGTTGGAAGGTGAGGGAGATACAATTCATGTCGCAGGACGCGGTGCCATCGCAGGCAGAGATCGTCATCATCGGCGGAGGGATCGTCGGGGCGAGCCTTGCCTATCATCTGACGAAACTTGGCAAGCGGGACGTGCTGCTCCTGGAGCAGGGGCAATTGAGCGGTGGAACCACCTGGCATGCTGCGGGGCTGGTCGGGCAATTGCGCTCGCATGAGAGCATGACACGCCTTATCCGCGCCTCCACCGAGCTCTATGCCAGCCTTGAAGCGGAAACGGGTTTGGCGACCGGCTGGAAGAATTGCGGCTCGCTCACCGTGGCGCGCAGCGAAGAGCGCATGACGGTGCTCAGGCGCACGGCGGCCTCGGCCCTTGCGCAAGGAGTCGATATCGAGGTGCTGAGCCCGTCGGAGGCCGGAAAGCTCTGGCCGGTGATGGCGACCGAGGATCTTGCCGGCGCGGTCTGGCTGCCGGGCGACGGCAAGGCCAATCCCACGGATCTCACGCAGTCGCTGGCGCGCGGCGCAAGGCGCGGCGGGGCGCGGATCGTCGAGGGCGTGCGTGTCGTGGACATCTCGACGGCGGCAGGTGCGGTGACGGGCGTGGTCACCGATCGCGGGGCGGTGAAAGCGCAGACCGTCGTCAACTGTGCGGGGCAATGGGCGCGAAAGGTTGGGCAAATGTGCGGCGTGGATGTGCCGCTGCATTCGGCCGAGCACATGTACATCGTGACCGGACAAATCGAGGGCGTGCATCCGGACCTTCCTGTCATGCGCGATCCCGACGGGTACATCTATTTCAAGGAAGAGGTCGGCGGGCTTGTCATGGGCGGGTTCGAGCCTGAGGCGAAACCCTGGGGGATGGACGGCATCCCCGACGACTTCGTCTTCCAGCTCCTGCCGGACGACTGGGACCAGTTCCAGATCCTGATGGAGCATGCGCTGGAGCGGGTGCCGGCGCTGGCCGAAGCCGAGATCCGGCAATTCTACAATGGCCCGGAGAGTTTCACGCCGGATAACAATTTCATCCTCGGCGAGGCGCCGGGCCTGCGGAACTTCTTCGTCGGCGCGGGTTTCAACTCCATGGGCATCGCCAGTGCCGGCGGAGCAGGGCAGGCGCTTGCCGAATGGATCGTCAACGGCGCACCGACGCAGGACCTGTGGCCGGTCGATATTCGCCGCTTCGACCGCTTCAACAACAACCCCCGCTGGCTCCATGACCGGGTCAAGGAAACCCTCGGCCTGCATTACGCCATGCCCTGGCCGAACCGGGAACTGGAAACGGCACGCCCCTTGCGCAAGTCGCCGCTCTATGACCGCCTCTCGGCCAAAGGCGCGGTCTTCGGCTCCAAGATGGGGTGGGAGCGGGCCAATTTCTTTGCCGGCGAAGGAGAGGCGCGGGAGATCCGCTATTCCTTCGGTCGGCAGAACTGGTTCGAGGCGGTCGCGCGTGAGCACAAGGCGGTGCGCGAGGCCGTGGCCGTGTTCGATCAAACCTCCTTCGCCAAACTTCTGGTCCAGGGGGCGGATGCGGCCGCCGTGCTCAACCGGATCTGCGGAGCGAATGTCGATGTCGAGGTCGGGCGCTCGGTCTATACCGGTCTTTTCAACGCCCGGGGCGGCTATGAAAGCGACCTGACCGTATTGCGGCGCGGGCCGGAGAGCTTTCTCCTCGTGACCGGCACGGCCCAAGCGGTGCGCGACGTGGACTGGATCGGCCGCCAGATACCCATGGGGGCTGCCGTCACGCTGACGGATGTGACCTCCGCCCATGCGGTGCTCAGCGTGATGGGTCCGAAGTCCCGCGAACTCCTGTCGCGGCTGACCGATGCCGATCTGTCGCACGAGGGCTTCGCGTTTGCGCAAAACCGGGAGATCGACCTTGCCCATGCCAGGGTTCTGGCGAACCGCATGACCTATGTCGGGGAACTCGGCTTCGAGCTTTACGTGCCTGCGGATTTCGCAACAGGTGTCTATGACGCCCTCTTTGAGGCCGGCGCGGATCTCGGCCTGCGCGATGCGGGCTATTACGCCCTCGACGCCTTGCGGCTGGAAAAGGGCTACCGGGCCTGGGGGCGGGACATCGATCCGGACGTCACGCCCTTCGAGGCAGGGCTCGCCTTCGCGGTCGACTTCGACAAACCGGACGGCTTTATCGGCAAGGAGGCGTTGTCGGCGCTGCGCGGGTTGCCGCGGCATCGCCGCCTTGTCCAGATCGTCGTGCAGGATCGCGAAGCGGTCGCCTGGGGCGGGGAGCTGGTGCTGCGCGACGGCAAGCCGGTCGGCTATCTGCGTTCCGCCGCCTACGGGTATGCGCCCGGCGGTCCGGTCGGATTGGCGATGATCCAATGCGATACGGCCATCGACGCGCGTTTCCTTGCCGACGGTTCCTGGGAAGTGGACATCGCCGGCGCGCGCTTTCCGGCCCATGCGTCGCTCAAGCCGGCCTACGATCCTGCCGGCGCGCGCATCAAGAGGTGATCAGCCTCCCGGTGTCAGGGGGAGGCCATCGCCTGCGATTTCGAAGAAGGCGGAGATCAGCTTCGCCTGGGATCGTTCCGCAAGGCACAGGAGAGCCTCCTCCATGCGCATGTCGGCATCGGTGATGACGATTTCGCGCAGGCGCGGATCGTGGCCGAACTCGGCGCGCGAGACCACACCGACCCCAAGGCCGGTGGCGACGATCTCGCGCACCGCCTCGCGGCCTTCCGCCTCGATCGCCACATTGGCATTGAGCCCGCGCAGCGCGACCTCCTCCTCGAACTTCTGTCGGGTTTTCGAGCCGCTTTCCCGCAAGACCAACGGCTTTGTGCAGATCTCTGCAAGCGTCGCGCCGGATCGCTCGCTCCACGGGTGCTCCCTGGCGACAAAGGCGACAATCGCTTCGCTGCCCAGATGCAGCGCCTTGAAGCGGGGACGGGTGATCACCTCGCCAAGCACACCGACATCGGCCGCATAATCCTCAAGCGCCGTCAGAACCGTCTCGGTGTTGCCGCTGCGAATGGAAATCTCGATACCGGGATAGCGCTGGCGAAACGGCGGCAGCAGATGAAGCAGGTGCAGCGCGCTGTCGGCAATGATCCGCAGCGTGCCGGTGCGCAGGTCGCGGGCCTCGGACAGATACTCCATCGCCTGGGTTTCCGTATCGAACATCCGGCGGGTTATCTCCAGCAACCGCGCACCCGAGTCGGTCAGGGACACCTGACGTTTGTTACGATGAAACAGGATTATCTGATACTCTTCCTCCAGCTTGCGGACCTGATCGGAGACCGCCGGCTGGGTCAGGCCCAGCGCGTCGGCGGCCTTCGAAAAGCCCCCCGAGATCGCCACGTTGTGAAAGGCTCGCAGTTGCACGTAGCGCATCGGGGTCTCCTTCTGGTGGGTTCTGGCAAGGCAGGCTGGTCGGGCGGGTGAATCGCCAAGGGAACGATACATCGATTCATTCGATCCATTCTATTAGAATTAGCGATTTGACTTATGGTAATGATCGATCGTTTGCTGGTGGTGTAAGGTTCCGCGTGTCGCAAAGCGGCAAACAACAACAAGCAGCCGGACTTGCGCGCCTTACTCACCTTCACCGTATGGGGAGCCACAAATGGGAACGGTATCAAAGACTTTCGGACGCGTGGCCGGTCTGGCCGCCGCCGCAGCGCTCGCGACAACGCTCAGCGTTTCGGCGCGCGAGACAATCACCGTCTACACGGCCGTCGAACCGGAGGAACTTGCGGGTTTTGCGGAAGCCTTCCAGGCTGACAATTCGGACTACGAGATCCAGTGGGTCCGCGATTCCACGGGCGTCATTACCGCGAAGCTTCTGGCGGAAGGAGAGAACTCCCCGGCCGACATCGTCTGGGGACTTGCCGCCACCAGTCTGTTGATGATGGCCGAGCGCGACATGCTCGAGCCCTATGCCCCGGCGGGCATGGACAAGCTATCGCCGGCATTGATGGACAAGCAGGATCCGCCGCGCTGGGTCGGTCAGCGCGCATGGGTCGCGTCGGTCTGCGTGAACACCTATGAGGCAGAGGCCAAGGGCCTGCCGATGCCGGCGACCTGGGAAGACCTGACCAAGCCGGTCTACAAGGGGCATATCATCATGCCGAACCCGGCCTCCTCGGGTACGGGTTTCCTCGATGTGTCGAGCTGGATGCAGATCTGGGGCGAGGAAAAGGCCTGGGACTTCATGGACCGGCTGCACGAAAATATCGGCATCTATTCCCATTCCGGCTCCGCCCCTTGCAAGATGGCCGGGCGCGGCGAATATCCGATCGGCATTTCTTTCGCCTACAAGGGCGCGCAGCTCAAGGGCGAAGGCGCTCCGGTCGAGGTGGTTGCCCCGTCAGAGGGTCTTGGCTGGGATCTTGAGAGCTTCGCCATCATGAAGTCGGCCAAGAACAAGGCCGGCGCCAAGGCGCTCGCGGACTGGTCGGTCACCGAGCAGGCCAACCGGATGTACAACGAGGCCTATGCCGTCGTCGCCATGCCGGGCATCGCCACCGCTGTCGAGCATTTCCCCGCCAACATCGAGGAAAAGATGATCGACAACGACTTCGCCTGGGCGGCGGAGAATCGGGCGCGCATCCTGGACGAATGGGAAAAACGGTACGGCTCGAAGTCCGCGCCGAAGTAAGGCGGTTCGCCGCTGTCCGGCCGGCCCTGCCGGCCGGACTTTTCCACGACGCACCCCATTCTTTCGGAAGGACTCGCCGCTCATGAACATGGTAGCGAAACGCCCCAACCGTGTCCGTCCGGCTGCATCTATTGCTCCGCAAGATGTGCCCAGCGACGATGTGTTCCTCGAAATTCACAACGTTTCCAAATGGTTCGGTGACTTTCAGGCACTCACGGACATCTCCCTGACAATCGAACGCGGAACCTTCGTCTGCTTTCTCGGTCCGTCGGGATGCGGCAAGACCACCTTGTTGCGGTCAATCGCTGGACTTGAGCGACAGAGTTCCGGCCGGATCATTCAGGACGGGCGCGATATCTCGAACTTGCCACCATCGCAGCGCGACTTCGGCATCGTGTTTCAGTCCTACTCGCTGTTCCCGAACCTGACGGTCAACGCCAACGTCGGCTACGGCCTCGTCAACCAGGGTCTGCCGCGGGCGCAAATCGCCACACGGGTGCAGGAGCTACTGGACCTTGTGCATCTGCCGTCTTCCGGACCGAAATATCCTGCGGCGCTATCCGGTGGCGAGCAGCAGCGCGTGGCGCTGGCGCGCGCGCTCGCAATGCAGCCCGGCCTGCTGCTCTTGGACGAACCGCTCAGCGCCCTCGACGCCAAGGTGCGCGTCGATCTGCGCCACGAAATGAAACAGCTCCAGCGACGGCTGGGCGTAACCACCATCATGGTCACCCACGACCAGGAAGAAGCCCTGGCGCTGGCCGATGTCGTGGTGGTGATGAGCAAGGGCAATATCGAGCAGGTCGGCACACCGATGCAGGTTTATACCGACCCGCAAAGCGCGTTCGTCGCGGATTTCGTCGGGCACATGAACCTGTTGCACGGCACGGCGCAGGCCGATGGAACCGTGCGGATCGGGTCGCGCACGCTGCAACTCGACCCGAAACAGGTCGACGGGCTGAGCGGCGATGTTCTGGTCAGCTTCAGGCCCGAGGACGTGATGTTTCGCGGACTGGAGGATGCGACCGAGAACCAGCTTCAGGGCTATATCGAAAGCGTCGATTTCCTCGGCGCCTTCAGCCGCGCGCGGGTGCGGGTGAACGGGTTCGACGGAGCGGTCTTCGAGGCCGATCTTTCGGCCAACATGCTGCGCGATTTCGGCGTTGACGCGGGCAGCACCTTGTCGCTGGCCCTGCCGCGCGACCGGATCTGCATCTATCCCGGCAACGAACGCACCGCCGGGCTCGTCAAATCCTCGACGGAGGAGCGGGCATGAGCGCACAGGATTTCGAGGCAAGCGCAGGCCCGGCGTTTCCGTCGGTCGACCGGGGACGTCTGGTGTCGACACTCGGTTTGCTGCTGGGTGTCGCGCTGCTGCTGATTTTCGTCGCCGCGCCGCTGGTCACGATCTTCCTCAAGAGCCTGCAGAACGACACCGGGACCTTCGTCGGACTGGATAATTTCGTCCGTTATTTCTCCTCCGCCGGGTTGGTCCAGTCGCTGTTCAACTCGATCCAGATCGCGCTGACCGTCACGGTGATCGCTTGCGGCCTCGCCTTCGGCTATGCCTATGCGCTGACCCGCACCTGCATGCCGATGCGCGGCCTGTTCCGCGCCATCGCGATGATCCCCATTCTGGCGCCGTCGCTGTTGTCGGCCATCGCGCTGATCTATCTTCTCGGCAATCAGGGAATGATCCGCGAGCTTTTGTTCGGCAACTCGGTCTATGGCCCGATCGGTATTGTTCTGGGCATCACCTTCTATGTGTTTCCGCACGTGCTGATGATCATGGTGACGGCCCTGTCGAGCGCCGACGCGCGGCTGTATGAAGCGGCTGAAGCCATGGGAACATCGCGCTGGCGGATTTTCTGGACGATCACCGTTCCCGGTGCGCGCTACGGACTGATCAGTGCCGGCTTCGTTGTCTTTACGCTGACAATCACGGATTTCGGCGTGCCCAAGGTGATTGGCGGCAACTTCAATGTGCTGGCGACGGATATCTACAAGCAGGTGGTCGGCCAGCAGAGTTTCTCCATGGGCGCGGTCGTCGGCCTGATCCTGCTGTTTCCGGCCATTCTCTCGTTTTCGGTCGACCGGGTGGTGCGCAAGCGCCAGGTGGCGCAAATGTCGGCGCGTGCCGTGCCCTATGCGCCGCAGCCGAGCAAGGGGCGGGACCGGGCGTTCTTCGTCTTCTGCTCGCTGGTTTCCCTGTTCCTGGTCGGCATTCTCGCGACCGCGGTCTTCGCGTCGCTGGTGACCTACTGGCCCTACAATCTCACCCTGACGCTGGCGCATTACGATTTCAACGCTGTCGATCCGAACGGCTGGAGCTCTTTCACCAATTCGCTGGAAATGGCGGCCTGGACGGCGCTGATCGGCACCTGCGTCATTTTCCTCGGCGCCTATTTCGTGGAGAAGGCCGATACGCTGCCCTTCGCCCGCGGTCTCTTGCACATGCTGGCGATGATCCCGATGGCCGTTCCCGGTCTCGTGCTCGGCCTGGCCTATGTCTTCTTCTTTTCAACGCCAACCAATCCGCTCAGCGGGATCTACGGCACGATGGCGATCCTCGTCCTGTCGACGGTGGTGCATTTTTACACCGTGGCGCATCTGTCCTTCGTGACCGCGTTGAAACAGCTCGACAAGGAGTTCGAGGCGGTCTCGGCGTCGCTGAAAGTGCCCGCCTACAAGACCATGCTGCGGGTGCATGTGCCGATCTGTCTGCCGCTGATCCTCAATGTCGCGATCTACCTCTTCCTCAACGCGATGACGACGGTGTCCGCGGCGGTGTTCCTCTATGCACCCGACACGAAACTGGCATCGATCGCGGTGCTGAACATGGATGACGTGGGCGATCAGGCCCCGGCGTCGGCCATGGCGATCATGATCGTCCTGACGTCGGTCAGCGTGAAACTCCTGCAGGTGGTGGTCACCCGGTCGCTCCTGGCGCGGTCGAGCGCCTGGCGGCAGCGCGATCCGGGCTGATCGCGCCGCGGCAACCGGCGTTTTGCCTCAATACGGCCCGGACCGATTGGCACGATGCCGGGGATTCGCCGGCTTCCCCGTTTAGGACGGGGCATCCGGCGTGCAAACCAATGAGCGCGGTGCCTTTCGAGGGGCCGCGCTTCAACAAGGGCCCGGACCGGCAAACGCCGGGGGCGCACCAAAGCGTGCGCCCGGCCCGCCGGTCTCCGTCTTCTGGTCGCGGCGACCGGGAACAACAAGAAGGACTGGGTCATGACTGTTTCGCTGATGCTGTTGCATCTGGCGGGAGCGGTGACGCTCCTCCTGTTCGCCGTGCGGATGGTGCGTACCGGCGTGGAGCGGTCGCACGGCGCCGGGCTTCGCCGCGCCATCGGCCGGGCACGCACGGGCGCGGTCAAATCGGCGGCCATCGGTGTCGGGGCGGCGGTCGTGCTGCAAAGCTCGACCGCGGTGGCGATCCTGGGGGCGGGGTTTGCAGCGAGCGGGCTGTTGCCGCTCGCCGTGGGACTTGCACTCATGCTCGGTGCGGATCTCGGATCCGCGCTTGTGGTGCGCATCCTGTCTTTCGACATCTCCTGGCTGATGCCGATTGCGTTGGTCATCGGCGGTGGATTGTTCCTGAAAGGCCGAAGCCGGGAGCAGCGTCAAAGCGGGCGGATCCTGATCGGCATCGCCCTGGTGCTCCTGTCGCTCAGGCTCATGGGAGAAGCGACCGCGCCCTTGCGGGAGGGGAGCTTCTTCTCGCTGATCGTCGACTATCTGTCGGGCGACCTTCTGACGGCATTCCTGCTCGGCGCTTTGTTCACCTGGGCCGTGCATTCCAGCGTGGGTGCGATTCTTCTGTTCGTCACATTGGCCGCGCAACAGGTCCTGCCTGCGGAACTCGGCATCGTGCTGACGCTCGGCGCGAATTTCGGCGGCGGGTTGATCGCGCTCGGCCTGACGCGCGGCGGGACGCTGGAAGCGCGTCGCATCGTGGTGGGCAACATGCTGTTCCGAGCCACGGGGTCGTTCGGCGCGCTCGGGCTTCTGGTCCTGTTCGATCCGCCGCTGTCCCTTCTGGGCGCCACGGCGGCGGAACAGATCGTAAATGCACATGTCCTGTTCAATGCGGCGCTGGTTCTCCTCGGCCTGCCGCTCTGCGTGCAGATGTCGCGAGCTGTGGAGCGCATCCTTGCCGATCCGCGAGGACGCGACGAGGACGCGGCCGAAAACCGCATCAGCGCGCTGAAGCGCGAAGCGATCGATGTGCCGAATCTGGCGATTGCCGGTGCGACGCGCGAACTGATCGGCATGGGCGAGACACTGCAGCGAATGCTGTCGCCGGTGATGGAGCTTTATGAAAGCGGCTCTCCGACCCGGATCGCACAGACCCGTGCGCTCGACGACGAGCTCGACACGGTGCAGGCGGAAATAAAGCTCTACCTTGCGGAGGTGGCGCGCAAGCGCCTCGACCCGGCCGATTCCCAGCGCTGCTTCGAGCTTACCGGACATGCCATCAGCCTCGAGCACGTCGGCGATATCATCGTCAAGGACCTGCTGTCGCTGGCCGAGAAGAAACGCGACCGACGGCTGCGCTTCACCCCCGATGGCTGGCGCGAATTGACCGACCTGCATCAGCGGGTGCTCGCCAATCTGCATTTGACGCTGAACCTGCTCGTTTCCGGCGACCGGGAAACCGCCCGCCAGATCGTCGAGGAGAAGGACCGCTTTCGCCAGCTGGAACGCGACAGCAGCGCCCGGCACCTCGCGCGGTTGCGCGAGGGCAGTATCGACGCCATCGAGACCAGCGAGATCCATCTGGAAACGATCCGGCATTACAAGCAGATCAACTCGCTGATTGCGACGATTGCCCATCCCGTCCTGCGCGAGAGCGGCGAATTGCTCGAAAGCCGTCTCGCCACGACGGCCGCCGAATGATGTATAAGTAAAATCGTTCAAAACCATCTGAAATAGCGATTTTACAAATGAATATCCACCGCGCATCATCTTCAGTGCGAGGTAGCCGGATCCACACCGGCTTACCGGACCGAGATTGGAAGCAGGCCCGCCGTTGGTGTGGCGGGCTGCAGTTTTCCGCTCTGGCCGACTTTCTTGCCTGGAGGCTTAGTTCGATGTCGACCGATTGCACGCCGGCCGCGTTGCCCGCTCCGCTTTGCGGAGAACCCTATCTCCTGACCCCGGGGCCTTTGACAACCTCACATGAGGTCAAGAAGGCGATGTTGCGCGACTGGGGGTCGTGGGATGACGATTTCCGCGCCATGACGGCACAGATGCGCGAAGCGCTGCTCTCGCTGATCGGCCCCGGCGGCGAAGACTACGACTGCGTGCCGATGCAGGGCAGCGGCACCTTTTCGGTTGAGGCGATGCTCGGCAGTTTCCTGCCGCGCGACGGCAAGGCGCTGGTGTTGAGCAACGGCGCATATGGCAAGCGGATCGTCCAGACGCTTCAGTATCTGGGACGGGACTTTTCGGAGATCGACAAGGGCGACTATCTGCCGCCTCGCGGCGAGGAAGTTGCGCAGGCGCTGGAGCAGGATCCGGCGATCACCCATGTCGTCATCGTTCATTGCGAGACCAGTTCGGGCATCCTCAATCCGTTGAAGGAAATCGCCGACACGGTTGCCGCCCATGGCCGCAAGCTTCTGGTCGACAGCATGAGCGCCTTCGGGGCCGTGCCGCTGGAGGTGGGCGAGATCACCTTCGAGGCGATGGTGTCGTCGGCCAACAAATGCATCGAGGGCGTTCCGGGCTTCGGGTTCATCATCGCGCGCAAGTCGGCGCTCGAGGCGGCGAAGGGCGTCGGTCCGTCGCTCAGTCTCGACGTATATGCGCAGTGGACGCACATGGAAAAGACGGGCCAGTGGCGCTACACGCCGCCGACCCATGTGGTCGCCGCCTTCGTGGAGGCGCTGCGCCAGCATCGTGAGGAAGGCGGCGTCGCCGCCCGGCTCGCCCGCTACACGGCCAATCGCGACACGCTCGTTGCCGGAATGCGCGAGCTCGGGTTCGAGACCCTGCTCAAGGACCGCTGGCTGTCGCCGATTATCGTCACCTTCTTCAATCCCGACGACCCCGCCTTCGGCTTCCAGGACTTCTACGCAAGGATGAAGGCCAAGGGCTTCGTCATCTACCCGGGCAAGCTGACGGTGGTGGACAGTTTCCGCGTGGGCTGCATCGGGCGGATGGACCCTGCCGTCATGCGCCGGGTGGTGGCGGCCGTCGCCGAAAGCCTTGAGGAAATGGGCGTGAAGAGCGCCGTGCCGCCGCGCATCGCGCTGGAAGAGCGCACCAAGCTCGTTGCCTGATCCCAGATCTCCCAATCAGAAGAAAGCACAAGCGTTTCCATGAACCAGATGTCAAAGTTCCCCATCCACGTCAACGACCGCGCCTATCCGCGTCCGACCGTTCCGGCCATCGCCATCTGCCTCGACGGTTGCGAGCCGGCCTATCTGGATGCCGCCATCGATGCCGGGTTGATGCCGACGCTGAAGCGCATCCGCGAGACCGGAACCGTGCGCACCGCACATTCCGTCATTCCCAGCTTCACCAACCCCAACAACCTGTCGATTGCCACCGGTCGTCCGCCCGCGGTGCACGGCATCTGCGGCAATTTCCTGTTCGATCCGGATACGGGCGAAGAGGTGATGATGAACGATCCGCGCTTCCTGCGTGCGCCGACGGTCTTCAAGGGCTTCTACGATGCCGGCTGCCGGGTCGCCGTGGTCACGGCGAAGGACAAGCTGCGCGCGTTGTTGGGACATGGCCTGGCCTTCGACGAGGGCCGTGCGATCTGCTTCTCCTCGGAGAAGTCCGACACCACGACCAAGGCCGAACATGGCATCGACAATGCCAGCGCATGGCTCGGCCGTGAGGTGCCCGAGGTCTATTCGGCGGAGCTGTCCGAATTCGTCTTCGCCGCTGGCGTGAAGCTTCTCGCGGAGTTCAAGCCGGACGTCATGTATTTGACGACAACCGATTACGTTCAGCACAAATATGCGCCGGGCGAGCCGCAGGCGAATGCCTTCTACGAGATGTTCGATCGCTATCTGACCGAACTGGACGCAATGGGCGCCGCCATCGTGGTGACGGCCGACCACGGCATGAAGCCGAAGCACACGGCCGACGGCGAACCTGACGTGATTTATCTGCAGGATCTGTTCGACACCTGGCTGGGCAAGGACGCGGCCCGGGTAATCCTGCCGATCACCGATCCCTACGTCGTCCACCATGGCGCGCTCGGTTCCTTCGCCACCACCTATCTGCCGGAAGGCGCGGATGTGGCCGACATGATCGCGCGGCTGTCGGCGATCGAGGGCATCGACCTCGTGGTCGACCGGGAGGAGGCCTGCAAGCGGTTCGAGCTGCCGGGCGACCGGATCGGCGATCTCGTGCTGATCTCGTCGGAAAACAAGACGCTCGGCACCAGCGCGTCGCGTCACGACCTGTCGGCGCTCAAGGAACCCTTGCGCAGCCATGGCGGCCTGACCGAGCAGGCGGTGCCTTTCATCGTCAACCGGGTGGTGTCGAATCTGAGCGAAGCGCCCGAGCTGCGCAATTTCGACGCCCTTCAAATCGCGGCGATGGCCGCGGCCAGCTGAGCCGCCGCGCGCCAAGGGGCTGCCTCCGCGTCAATCGAAGATGCGGGGCAGCCGAGCCTCTTGTGCGTGCGCGGTTTGTGCGACCACGGATGAAACGACCGGGCCGCAGGATGCTTCAGGGAGTGACGGACATGAACAAGAGCGAACGCGGCCTGGCGCTGCGCCACGAACCGATGCGCATCGCCGGCCGCAAGGTCGATGCCGACGGCGTGATCGAAATACGCTACCCCTATACCGATGCCGTGATCGGCACCGTGCCGGCGGGTCAGGCTGCCCATGCTCGGGAGGCCTTCGCCATCGCCGCGGCCTACAAGCCGACGCTCACCCGCTACGAACGCCAGAAAATCCTGTTTCGGGCGGCCGAGCTTCTGGTCGAACGCAAGGCGGAGATCGCGAAAACGATCACGCTTGAACTCGGTATTTCCCAGAAGGACGCCTTCTACGAGGTCGGGCGGGCCTATGACGTGTTCACCCTGTCGGCGCAGATGTGCATCATCGACGATGGGGAGGTGTTTTCCTGCGACCTGACCCCGCACGGCAAGGCGCGCAAGATCTTCACCACCCGCGAGCCGCTCAACGCGATCTCGGCGATCACGCCCTTCAACCATCCGCTCAACATGGTGGCGCACAAGGTGGCGCCGGCGGTCGCGACCAACAATTGCATCGTCGTCAAGCCGACCGAGCTGACGCCGATGACCGCGCTCATGCTGGCCGACGTGCTCTATGACGCGGGGCTTCCGCCCGAGATGCTGTCCGTGGTGACGGGCCTGCCCAAGGACATCGGCGCGGAGATGATCACCAATTCGGAGATCGAGCTGGTGACCTTCACCGGCGGCGTGCCGGTCGGCAAGATGATCGCGGAGACCGCCGGCTACAAGCGCACGGTGCTGGAGCTTGGCGGCAACGATCCGCTGATCGTTCTCGACGATCTCGGTGAAGAGGATCTTGCGAAGGCCGCCGATCTTGCGGTCGCCGGGGCAACCAAGAACTCCGGCCAGCGCTGTACGGCGGTCAAACGCATTCTCGCACAGGAGAAGATCGCCGATCGGCTGGTGGAAATGATCGAGGAGCGGGCGCGCAAGATCGTCTTCGGAGATCCGATGGACCCGGACACCGATCTCGGCACTGTCGTTCATGCCGGGGCTGCCGAAATGTTCGACGCGCGCGTCGCAAAGGCTGCGGAGGAGGGGGCCAAGGTGCGCTATCATCCGGGCCGCGAAGGCGCGTTGCTGCCGCCCATCGTCGTCGACCACGTGCGCCATGAAAGCGAACTGGTGCTGGAGGAAACCTTCGGGCCCGTGATCCCGGTTGTGCGTGTCTCCGGCGACGACGCGGAGGTGATGGCGATTTCCAACTCCACCGCCTTCGGTCTGTCGTCGGGCGTTTGCACCAACCGGATGGACCGGGCAACGGCCTATGTGAAGGGGCTCAACGTCGGCACGGTGAACATCTGGGAAGTTCCCGGCTACCGGATCGAGATGTCGCCCTTCGGCGGGATCAAGGACAGCGGTCTTGGCTACAAGGAGGGCGTGATCGAGGCGATGAAAAGCTATACCAACATCAAAACGTTCTCCCTTCCCTGGTGAGGGGCGACAGCGTCTGGGGCGTTTTCCGGTCCCCGCGGCGTCAAGGCGCCGCGGGGATCGTTTCTGTTTGTTGAATCAATTGCGAAGGGACGAGGGCGATGGCGGCGAACCACGGCAACGCGGATGGTGGTGCGGTTGCGAAAAGGGCGCATACGGAAGGCGAGGCAAACACCTCTGCCGCCCGCGCGGCCTGGCGGGCCGCGAGCCGCCATGCGGCCACGGATGCGCTGCTTGAGCGCGACGCAAACGCGTTCCTCCATCAAAGCCTGTCCTCGCCCTGCCTGTCGGCCATTGCCAGGGCGGAAGGGATCTGGATCGAGGATGTCGCCGGCCGTCGCTTCATGGATTTTCACGGAAACAGCGTCCATCACATCGGCTACGGACATCCCCGGCTGAAGGCGGCAATCCGGGCGCAAATGGATGCGCTGCCCTTCGCGCCGCGCCGTTTCACCTGCGAGCCGGCTGTGGAGCTTGCCGAAAAGCTCGCAAGCATCGCGCCGGGCGCGCTGTCGCGCTGCCTGTTCACAACCGGCGGATCGGACGCCAACGAGGTCGCCCTCAAGATTGCCCGCGCCGCCACCGGACGGTTCAAGACGGTCTCCTTCTGGGATGCCTTTCATGGCGCGGGTTTCGGCGCGGCGAGCGTTGGGGGAGAGCACACGTTTCGCTCCGGGATCGCCGGACCGTTGCTGCCGGGAAGCGAACATGTCGCGCCCTTCGCCTGCTACCGCTGTCCCTACAATCATGCCGGACCGGAGACCTGCGGCCTCGCCTGCGCCAAGATGGTCGACTATGTGCTGGAGCGCGAAGGCGACGTCGCGGCGGTAATCGCCGAGCCGATGCGCGCCGTCCCCTACGTTCCGCCTCCCGGCTTCTGGAAGGCGGTGCGCGAAGCCTGCACACGGCGCGGGGCGTTGCTCATCTTCGACGAGATCCCGACGGGCCTTGGCAAGACCGGGCGCTATTTCGCCTGCGAGCACGACGAGGTCGTCCCCGATATCCTGGTGCTGGGAAAGGCGCTCGGCGGCGGCATCCTGCCGATTGCTGCCGTGATCGCGAATTCCGAGCTGAATGTCGCGGGTGACTATGCCATTGGCCACTATACCCATGAAAAGAACCCGGTGACGGCGCGCGCGGCGCTGACGACGCTTGAGATCATCGAGGACGAAGACCTGGTTGAACGCGCCGCGAAGCTCGGCGCCCATGCGATGACCCGGCTTCACGAGGATCTGGCGGGTTGTTCCATCGTCGGCGACATTCGGGGCAGGGGGCTGATGCTCGGCGTGGAGATCGTCACCGACCGGGCCGAACGCACCCCCGGCAACGATCTGGCGGAAGCGATCTACTACCGCTGTCTCGACGCTGGCCTCAGTTTCAAGATCTCGCAGGGTTGCGTGTTGACGCTGTCGCCGCCGCTGACGATTGAGCGCGCGGACCTGGACCGGGCGCTCGACATCGTGCGCGACGCCATCCGCGCCGTTTGCTGAGGCGCAAGGCGTGTCCTCTCTCGCGCTTGCGCTCGTCCTCACCGCCGCGGTTCTTCATGCCGCCTGGAACGCCATGGTCAAGGCCGGCAGCGACCGCGCCCTGATCCTCGCCTGCGTCGCCATCGCCCACACCGTCGTCGGCGCGGGAATGATCGCCGTCGCGCCGGCACCCGCACCTGAGAGCTGGCCCTACATCGCGGCGTCGGCAGCGCTGCACTATTTCTATTACATCCTGTTGTTCCTGGCCTACCGGATCGGCGACCTGTCTCAGGTCTATCCGATCGCGCGCGGCCTTTCTCCGCTCCTTGTGAGCATCGGCGCGTTTGTCTTCGCCGGCGAATTCCTGTCGCTCCCGGCGGCCGCCGGCATTGCGCTGATTTCCGGCGGCATCGCGCTGCTGTCCTTTGCCGGCCGCCGGACGCTGGCGGCACAACCGGCCGCGCTTGGCGCAGCGGTATCCACGGGCGTGGTGATCGCGAGCTACAGTCTCGTCGACGGCATCGGCGTGCGTCTCTCCGACAGTCCCTTCGGCTATACCGGCTGGCTCTTCGTGTCGGAGGCGCTGGTGGTCGCTGTCGTCGCACGCCGGCGCTGGGGACAATTGCGGCCGCTGGCGCGGCCGATTGCGACCTACACGCTTCTTGCCGGCGTCAGCGCGGTCAGTGCCTATGCGCTGGTGATCTACGCCAATCTTCTGGCACCACTCGGCGCCGTTTCGGCCGTTCGCGAGGTCAGCGTCGTGGTGGCGGCAGGGATTGGCGTCCTGATCTTCGGGGAACGTCCGTGGAAAAGCAGGGTGTTCGCCGCCGCCGCCGTAACCGCCGGCGTGGTGCTTCTGGCCGCGAATTGAGCCGCTGGCGGCAGCCGCATGGCGACATGTGCAACGTCGAGAGCGAGGTGTCTTGGCGCCGTGTCAGCCCGCCAATAGGCAGAACCTTGCAAACAAACGCTGCCCAAAGCGCCCGCGCTCTGATATTGAGCTGCCTTCCCCATTAAGATGGTATCCATGACGTTGAAGACCGACACCCCCCTCGCATCCTCGACCGCCGCAATTCATCCGGCGCTGGCTTCCGCCCTCGCGGCGAAAGGCTATGACCAACTGACGCCGGTTCAATTGGCGATGACGAACGAGGAGTATGGCGACGCCGACCTTCTCGTCTCGGCGCAGACGGGATCGGGAAAAACGATTGCCTTCGGCATTGCAATCGCGCCGACGCTGCTTGGCGGCGCGACCTGCTTTGACACGGCTGCCGCGCCGCTGGGACTGATCATCGCCCCGACGCGCGAACTTGCCATTCAGGTAAAACGCGAGCTCGATTGGGTCTACGCGGCGACGCAAGTCAGGATCGCGACCTGCGTGGGCGGAATGGATATCCGCAACGAACGCCGTGCGCTCAAGCAGGGCGCTCATCTTGTGGTGGGCACGCCCGGCCGCCTGCGCGACCACATCACGCGGGGCGCGCTGGACCTGAGCGCCATTCGCGCGGTGGTGCTCGATGAAGCCGACGAGATGCTGGACCTCGGGTTTCGCGACGACCTGGAATTCATCCTCGGCGCGGCCCCGAAGGAGCGCCGGACACTGCTGTTCTCCGCAACCGTGCGGCACGGCATCGCCGAACTGGCCAAAAGGGTGCAGACAAATGCGGTTCGCGTCGCGACAACCGCGCCCACCGAACAGCATGCCGACATCGAGTATCAGCTGATGCTGGTGCGGCGCCACGAACGGGAACACGCCATCATCAATACGCTGCTGGAATCCAACAGCAAAAGCGCCCTGGTGTTCTGTCACACACGTGAAGCGGTTCGCCATCTTACCGCGCGCCTCGTCAATCGCGGCTTCTCGGTGGTATCGCTATCGGGGGAAATGGCGCAATCGGAGCGGTCGAACGCGCTGCAGTCCATGCGCGACGGACGCGCGCGTGTCTGTGTGGCGACCGACGTCGCGGCGCGCGGCATCGACCTTCCCAGTCTTGATCTCGTTGTCCACGCCGACGTGCCAAGCAACCCGGAGACCCTTCTGCATCGGTCCGGGCGGACCGGCCGTGCCGGCCGAAAGGGCATCTGCGTGCTCATCGTTCCGGAAAACCGGCGTGGCGCGGCTCAGCGCGTGCTGGCATTGGCAAAGCTGACAGCAACCGTGCGGTCGGCGCCCGGCATTACGGAGATCGAGGAGTGCTATCGCCGGCAGATTCTGGATGCCGCCGTTTCGGCAGAACTGCCCGACGATGCGGAGACGGAGTTTGTGGCCGAACTGCTGGAGCGGGCCGGGCCGCAGCGCATTGCAGCGGCGTTCCTTCGCCAGCAACTGGCGGCGCACCCTGTTCCGGAGGAACTCGTGCCGCTTCCCGCCGAAGCCTTGCAGAGCAGGGGCCCCGCGCGTGTTCCCCGCTCCGCAGACAATCATGGGTCGCGGCGCGAGCCGCGCGGCCCGGATATGGAAGGCGGTGTCTGGTTCACCATCTCGCTTGGGCGCAGACAGCGTGCGGATCCGAAATTCCTGCTGCCGATGATCTGCAACGCCGGCGGCGTCACAAAGCGCGATGTCGGCGCGATCAGGATCGATGATACCGAAACCCGTTTCGAGATTTCCGGTGACAAGGCCGCCGGTTACGCGAAACAGATCAGGCAGCCCGGCAGCCTTGAAAAGGGCATCAGGATCGCGCCGGCCGGCGAGGCCCGCCCAACGCCAAGGCCCGCAAAACCGAAGTTCAAGCCGGATGGCAAGCCGCCCCGCAAACCGGCAGCACCGGACAAGGCTCGAGGCAAACCGTCAAAGCACAAAAGCAGCAAACCGAAACGCCCCGGCTGATCGGGGCGATGGGGCTCTGCGCCGCCCGTTATGATCGCAGTGCACGTGTGCTTTTCCAACCATGGCACGAGCGAGAAAATGGCGACGGGTCGCAAGATCCGCATACTGACCGTCGTCGATACCTTTTTACGGTTCTCCCCGGTGGTCGATCCGCGGTTCAGCTACCGTGGAGACGATGTCGTGGTGACGCTGGAACGGACATGTCGGTTGGTCGGCGCCCCGAAGACGATCCGGGTTGACCAGAGCTCCGAGTTCATCTCCCATGATCTTGACTTATGGGCCTATCAGCGTGGCGTCGATCCCGACTTCTCACGTGCGGGCAAGCCCGCGGACAATGCGTTCATCGTGTCCTTCAACGGCAAGTTCAGGACGGAGCGCCCCAGTCGGCGGTCTGGTCGGCGGCGGTACAGACCGCGCTGGTCTCACGGTGGCACCGTCGATGATCTCGAACTCGTAGGCTTCCAGTTCCTCGGCCAGCCTTACCTCCAGCCAGTCCCAGCTCTAGACCGCGAGTGTACCCGGCCGGCGGGTCCGGCGGATCGTTAAATCGCCGGGCGTGCGCGGCGTGCGCCATGGCTGCTCAACATGGGCTATGGAGCACGGTCGGAGACCGACGTCCGGGGGCGTGAAGGTCTGCCCCACACAAGTCTCGTCGCTGACCGGACGGCTCGCTGGACCGATGCGCCAGTTCCACGGGATGCCCAGATCGGCCGCTGCTATCGGCCAGGACGCCAGCGCGGAGTCCAGCACCACGAACCGCGCCCCCGCCGGCCCGGGGTTGCCCATCGCACCTTCTGTGCCTCGCGGCCCCCGCAGCAAGTGGGTCAGCCGGAGCCGGCCGGGCGCCAGCAATTCCGCCGAGTCCGCTTACACGATCTCCCATGCACGGCTGCGCTCTCGATGGCGAATGCGTTTGCGCCGCCGAACAGCGTCAGATCGGTGACGTTTTCCAGCGTACCGGTCAGCAGATCGACCACAAGCGCATTGCCGAGATCGATGCGCGATGTGGGGCCCGCGCAGACTTCCGAGACCAGCGGACGGTGCGTGGGTTGGTCCTCGGTCAGCTGCGGCAGGTCCACCAGCACCGCATCCTGCGCGCCGAACACGACGGCGCGCGTCAGCGACGCGGCGCGCGGATCGCTGGGCGGTAGATTGTTGGCCGCCCGGCCCTGGCGGACCATCTCTATGTCGCGCGCCTCGGCGTCGGTGATGGAAACGAGCCGCAGATCGGACCAGTCGCCCGTCGTGGGCGAGCCGGACAACGTCGGCCGGATCGAGCGCGAGGCACGAGGGTGGCAGACGGAACGCTGCGGTTTATCGGCCCACCCACGCCTCCATCAGCGCACGGCGGCAGCGCCGCTCGGCCTCCTCGGGCGGCACCGCCATCGGGAAGCTTTCCGAGGCAACGCGGGTGGTGCCCACGGTGATGCGCCGCGCCTCGACGAGGACCGCATCGTAAGCCTCGTCGGCCCGGGCGATCTGCCATTTCAGGGCCCGTGGCAGTTCGGGCTCTTGGCCGCGCGTCAGCTCCAGCACGTCGGCCTCACCGGCGGCGACCAGATCGTCGGGTGCGATGGTGGCGACGGCGGCCCGGCTGCGCATGACGAAGTTGATCGCCCCCTCGGTCTCGAGCGCGTCGAAGCCGAAGTGGCGCGCAAGCATGGTGATCGCGGCGCGCGGACTTCCCAGAGCGCCGATGGCGATAGCCTCGACGACGCACCAGAGGCCAGTGATGTGCGCCTGATCCGACGGCGCGTGGCCAATCGCCCCTCAGCTCTACTCCGCCGTGCGTTCGTTCGGCGTGCGGCGCATGTCCTCCACGACCGAGCGCCATGCGCGGTCGCCCGCGCTGCGGCTCGCCGTTTCGGCGAAGGCGGCAAGACCCGGCAAAACGGCCCCGCCGGCCTCGCGGAGTTTCGCAAGGAAGGCCGCCTCCGCCAACGGCTTGTCGGGACTTCCCGTCGACACAAGGCAGGTCCGCTCCAGTGCCGAGCCATCGGCCATCCGCAGGATTAGGCGCGACGGCCGGTCGAAGCGCGGGTCCTGCGGCGGCGTGATAGGGCCGAGGGTGACGAGGTTGCGTAGCCGGGCGAGCGCCGGGTCGTTCAGTGTGGCGCTCGAGAAGGCGGCCTGGCCACCCTCCCGATAGTGCAGGGCGGCGGCGACCATGTGTTCCATCGAAAACTTGGCGCCCAGGATCGTCTGCGGCTCGCGGTTGCTGAGGCCGAGCGCCAGGGGATGGGTCTGTACCTCGATCGCGCGAACGGCGTCAGGGTTGAATGCGGGGTCGGCGGCGCATTCCAGGGCAGCCTCCACCGCCGAGTGGCCGTGCTGGCAGCAGGCGTAGAGTTTGTGATAGCCCTTCGTGATCGCCCACTGGGTGCCCAGGTCTTCGGTCAGCGCCGCCGTGCGCCCGGCACCGCCCAGGATCTCGCCGTAGACGTCGTGGGGCGCTTCCGGACCGGCGCCGATTCCGATTGCGGCCATGCCAGCTGTCTGCCACCCTGATACGGCCCCCGTTGCAGCCCACATATTCCGGGACAGGTATCCGCGCGCCAGATGCGTGCGCGGCCCGACCGATGCCAGCGTGGCGGCCGTGGCGATGCCGCGCGCCAGCGCCTCGGCCGATGCATCGCGCGCCAGGAGCGTGGCGGCAGCCGCGCCGACCGGCGCGAACAGGGCGTGCGCGTGCACGCGCGGCGTGGGGAAGCGGAAGCACTCGGCGAAACGCGCGCAGATCTCGTAGCCGAGCACGAGACAGCGAAGTACCTCGTCTAGGCTAAGGTCACTGCGGTCCGCCTCTGCCAGCAGCGCAGGCATGACGTATAGGCCGGCGTGGCAGGTGACGGGCCGATACCCCTCGTCGAGTTCGCACCAGCAACCGGCCATGGCGTTGACATAGAGCGCGTCCTCGAAGACCACGCGGTGCAGGCCGGGCAGGTAGACGGTCGCCTCGGCGGGGCCGCCGCGCTCTACGGCGGCGGCCAGAACCGCGGCGATCTCGGGTTCGCTCGCCGCCGACAGGATCGCTCCGATGTCGTCGGCGATGACGCGTGCGGCGCGGTCGCGCACTGGCTGCGGCAGGTCGGTCGCACGCGTGTCGCGGCAGGCCTCGGCCAGTTCGATCAAGCTCGAGGAAAATGCGTCCATTCAACGGCCTCTCAATGGCAATTGGCGTGGTGACGACACCGCGCCCGGACTGCGGAACCCGGGCGCGGCAATGGCGTCAGCGACTGATCGGCTCGTCCGCGTTCTCGACGACCTTGGCCCACTTGGCCACGTCGTCGCGGACGAGATGTTGGAAATCGGCTGGCGTCATGCTCATCGGCTCCGAGCCGCGCGCGCGGATCTGCTCAACGATCTTCGGATCGCCAGTCATTGCCGTTAGCGCGGTATTCAGCTTCTCGACGATGGGCTCCGGCGTGCCGGCCGGCGCGAACAGGCCAAACCAAGTGACCACGCTGAAGTCGGGAAGTTCGGTTTCCGCGATGGTCGGCACGTCGGGCAGCGCCGGCGATCGGTCGGGACCGGTGACGCCGAGAGGACGCAGCTTGCCGTCTTGAATGTGCGGCAGCGAGGAGGGGATGTTGTCAAACATGATCGGCACACGGCCCGCCAGCAAATCGACCATCGCCGGGCCGCTTCCCTGATAGGGGATGTGCATCATCGACACGTCGGCTTGCATTTTGAAGAGTTCGCCCGACAGATGCAGAGTGCCGCCAATTCCCGAGGAGGCGAAGTTTAGGCCTCCTTCCTCGCTTTTGGCGTGCTCGATCAGCTCGCCCACAGTCTCCGCCGGGATCGAGGGATGAACGACGAGCACGTTCATGCTGCCGGCGACCGGCGCTACCGCGACGAGATCCGTCGTCGGATCGTAGGGCATGTCGGCGAAGATGCTCGGGTTAATGCCGATGTTTCCAGCCGCTCCGAGCAGCAGGGTGCGACCGTCTGGCGTCGACTTGGCCACCATGTCGGACCCGATGTTGCCGCCGCCGCCGGCTCGGTTCTCGACCACGAAGTTCGCGCCGAGCGTGCGTGACAGGTAATCGGCGGTTAGCCGGGCGAAGTAGTCGGTCGCGCCGCCCGCAGCGAACGGCACGACGATGGTGACGTCGCCGTCGGGGTAGCCGTCCTGGGCCATCGCAGGAGCGGCATTCAGGCCGACGCCGACCACGAGGGTTGCTAAAATGGTCCTGAGTTTCATCTGCTCTCCTATTTGCTTGCCTTAGCGGGTGATGGATTGTCCCCTGCCGGCTCGCGGACCGGCGTGCTAGGGTGCGGGAACCAGGTGCTTGTCGATAACGCGGCGCATTGGAGTACCCGACGTCGACAGCTCGGGCGAAAGAAGCGTGGAAAGGAGCGTATCGGGGTCGGGCAGTCGCGGCGCCAGACGCGCGCATTCGGCGAATTTCGCCACGAAGGCCGCGTCGCTCATGCGCGCCTCGGGCGCGCCGGGCGGATGGTGCGTGGTCCTTTCGAAGCTGCGGCCATCCCTCAACGTCACGTGCACCCGCGCCGGGCTTTCCGCAGGATAGGCCGCCGACAGATCGGACGCCTCGCGGATGACGGTGCGCGCGGCTAGGTCGGCAAGCGCCGCATCGGTCCGATGCCGCTCGTCGAAATGCGCAAGGCCGACTGTCCCGTGGGTGGCGGTCACCGCCATCAGATAAGGGAAGGAGAGCTGCGCGACTTCGAACGTGTCCCAGGGCAGGGGCGCATGCGCCATGGCTGCTGCGTAGGTCTCGACCTCGATGCGCGCGACAGCCTCGCCGGTAAGCCCGTGTTCGGTGACGATCGCGGCCAGCGCCTCGACCGCCGACTGCACGTGCCGGCAGCATGGATAGGGCTTGATATAGCTGCGACAGATCGCCGGTCGCTGGCCGCCGTAGGCGGCGTGTTGCACGGCCTCCACACCTAGCCCGGCGAAGGCGTAAATCAGGCCGCGCGGGCCTTCCAGGACCGCGCGCGGGCCGGTGACGAGGCCAGTTGCCTCGGCATAGGCGGCATGCACGCCGCTGCGTGCCGCATGGGCCGGATGCAGCTTCTTGACGTCGCCGCCGCCCGCGAGATACGCGAAGGTCCCCGAAGACGCGCTACCGGCGACGCCGATGGCCCGCTCGATGCCGTCCGCATCGAGCCCAAGAAGGCGTCCGGCCGCCGCCGCCGCTCCAAGAACGCCGCCGACCGGCGTGAGTTGGAAGCCGCGCGCCATTGCCTGCGGGTTCATGATCTCGGCGGCGGTGATGCAAACCTCATAACCGGCCATGATCGCGTCAAGCGTTTCGCCATAGGACGCATCCCGATGGTAGGCGACGGCCAGCGCCGCAGGAACGACCGCCGCCCCGGGATGCACGGACCCCTCGCGGTTGCCGTCGTCGTATTCCAGTGCATGGCAGGCGGCAGCCATCGCATAGGTGGCGCTGAGTGCACCGGCGCGCGTGCCGAGACCGACGACCGGGACGGCGTTCTCGGCCGGAACCGAGCCTTCGAGGGTCGCGGCCAACTCGAGGCTCGCAGCCACCCTCTGCGTGGTGCTGCCGGCCAGGATGCAGGCGATGCTGTCCAGCGCCTGCATGGTCGCGACGCGCTGGTCTGCCGGGTCCAGATCGGCCAGCCGCGCCGTGCCGGCAAACTGTGCCAGGCGCCGTGTCAGCCCCGGCGTCTCGCTATCCTTCGCCATCAGGATGCCTCCCGCCGCGTCTCGCCGCCGACCGGCGCAGCCGCGGCCCGGCCGGTGATGAAGCCAAGACCGAGGGCGCACAGGAGGCCGTTGCCGGAGGCGTAGCCGCCACTGCCCTGGCGGCCGCTGATGCCTGCGGCGGCCCCGCCACCGGCGAAGAGGCCGGGAATCGGGCGACCGTCGACATCGAGCACGCGCCCCGTCGCATCGACCGCTAGACCGCCCTGTGTGTGGAACAGTGCGGGCGTGATACGGGTTGCGCGCAGTGGCTGGCCGAGCGGCCCGTTGCCCCAGGCGGTTCGCCCGAAGCGGTCGGGCGCGTCGCCCGTGGCTGCCGCGCGGGCCGCGCCGAGCGTGTCCGCCAGAACCGACGGATCGAAACCGATGCGCGCGGCGAGCGCCTCGGCGTCATCGGCCGCCACGGCGCCGCCGATCTCGACCAGCTTGCCGAATTCCTCCTGATTCCGCGCCACGGCGTCGCAAATGGCAGCATCGTAAATGACGTAGAAGGGACCGGCGCGCCGGAGCTCCTGTTCGGCGAAAGCCGAGTAGCCGACCGATTCGTCGGCGATACGGGCTCCGGAAGCGTCGACGATTATCCCGCCCTTCTCGACCAGCGTCCAGGTAACAAGAACGCCGTGCGGATCGGCAAAGGAGGCGTGGCCCTGATAGGCGCCGAGATTGCCGGTGGCTGCGCCCAGTCCCAGCCCCCAGCGCAGGGCCTCGCCCTCCGACGTCGCGGCGCCCGCATACTCGGCCTCGACGGCGATCGGGCAATAGCGGCGCAACAGCTCCCGGTTCCGTCCGAAGCCATTGACCGCCAAGATTGTTGCCTTGCTAGAGATCCGCACGCGCTCCCGCCGGTTGTTTTCCGTCTGCGCGCCGACCACCGCACCCTCGGCGGTGATCAACGAGGTGGCGGGGTTGCCGAATGCGATGGGGATTTCGCGGCGCTCGACTTCTCGTTGGAGGTCTTCCATCAGCGTCGTTCCACGCTTGTCGCGCGGCGCATGCAGACGATGCACGCTGTGGCCGACGTGCCGATAGGTGTCGATCAATTCCAGGTCGACGCCGGCCGTATCCACCAGCCATTCCACCAGTTCAGCGGAGGTCTCGGCAAGACGCTGCGTCAGGTGCGGTGCATCATGATCGCCGCTGACGCGGAAAAGATCGGCGGCGAACCGCGCTGGATCGTCGGATATTCCGCGCTCCACCTGGAAGCGCGTTCCGGCGCCGGGAATGGAGCCGCTCGAAAGGCTCGTGTTGCCGGCGATGGCGTGGCCCTTCTCGACAACCGCAACGTCGGCGCCGGCCTCATGGGCGGCGATGGCCGCGACGAGGCCGCAGCCGCCTGCGCCGATCACCAGCACATCCACTGCGATGTCGGCCTCGACAGTCCCTGACGTGGAGGGGGGCGACGGATCAGACATTGCACGCCCTCGCAACGCAGGCGAAACGATTGGAAATCCGGGTGTCGGGGAAGGGGAATCTCGTCATCGGTCCTCGTCTTCGCTGTTGCCGCACGGGCGTCGCGGCGATCTTTACGGAAGGGTGTCGCGCCGGTTTTCGGCGGGGCGGTGGAGATGCTGAGATTATTGAAGCGCGGCGGTAAACTGTCAACAGAAGGCGGGCGTCCGATACAAAGACATCTTGAACGCCATGATTTTCTGAAAAAATACATCCCTTGATGGTGATTTTTTGGAGTCAAGCAATCTCTTTGGTTCAAAGTGTTGACATTTTTCCTGCGCTGTCGCAAAAAATTGTGGTGCCTGGGTCGGGGGACGGGCCGCACCCGTCCGGATCCGGCCACGAGTCGTCCGACGATCACGCGGCACTCGCTTCGCCGCCGCCTCGTCTTGAACGGGAGTGTGCCTCGTTGCCGCAGCGACCGGATCGAAACGCGCTGGCCGAGCTCGCAGTGCCGTTGGCACTGATGGGCGGCGCCGGCTGGGCGATGTGGCAGGCGGGAACCTACGGCGTCGGCAGTTTGCGCATGCCTGGAGCAGGCGGCTATCCTTTCATTCTTTCGATCGGGCTGTTTCTGGCCGGCGCAGTGTTGGCGTTTGCGCCGGCCGGCCGTCTCGTCCGTGCCGTCCGGACGCGCGGTGAGCGCCCGACGGCGAACGAGGCGCCGGTCGATCCCGATGCGCGGCTGGGGCTGCAACGTGCGGCCGCCCTCGTGGCAGTTCTGGCCGGCTGGATCTTCCTCTTCGAAAGCGTTGGCTTCGTCGTCGCATCGGTGTTGTGCTCGGCCGTTGTATGCCTGATCGGCGGCCTGCGGTCGCCGGTACGCGCCGCCCTCTTCGCCTGCGCGCTGACCGCCTTCTGCTACCTGCTCTTCGTCATGGCGCTCGGCCTGCCGCTTTGACGCGGCAGCCTTCGCGACCGTCCCCCCCAACCGAACCGAGCGGCAAGATGGATAACGTCCTTCAGGGATTTATGATGGCATTCGGCCCGGAGCAGATTCTCTTCTGCTTCGTCGGGGTCCTTCTGGGCACCTTGGTCGGTACGCTCCCGGGTATCGGAGCCGCGGCCTGCATATCGATCGTCCTGCCGATGACCTTCGGGCTTGACGGGCTAACTGCGCTGATCATGCTTTCCGGCATCTTCTACGGCTCCCAGTACGGCAGTTCGACGGCCGCGATCCTGCTGAACATACCGGGCACCTCGACGGCCGCCGTCACCTGCCTCGACGGCTATCCAATGGCGCAGCAGGGCAGGGCGGGCACGGCGCTTTTTGTCACCACGATTGCATCCTTCATCGGCGGCAGCATCGCCATCATTCTTCTGATGGGCATTTCTCCGGTGCTTGCGAAGCTCGCCTTGCAGTTCGGATCGGCAGAGTACTTCGCCGTCATGGTACTCGGGCTGGTCGCGGCGCTCTCGATGGGCGCGGGCAGCGTCGCAAAGGGCGCGGCGATGACCGTCCTGGGGCTCCTGCTCGGCACGTTCGGCATGGATATGACGACCGGAGCCATGCGCTACACCTTCGGTTTTCCCGAGATGACGGAGGGCATCGGTATCCTCGTTCTCACTATGGGGCTGTTCGGCGTTTCCGAACTGCTTGAGAACGTCAGCCGCCGGCAGGTCGCCGCGCCTGCAGCACACAGCTACAAGCTGCGCACCATGCTGCCGAGCCGGGCGGAACGCCGGCAGATGTATGGCCCGTGCTTCCGCGGAACGGCGATTGGATCCTTGATCGGGGCGCTGCCCGGTGCGGGGCCAACGGTCGCGGCCTTCCTCGCCTATTCGCTGGAGCAGAAGGTCTCGCGCACGCCCGAAAGGTTCGGCAAGGGCGCCATCGAGGGGATCACCGCGCCCGAGGCCGCCAACAACGCGGCGGTCCAGTCGGCCTTCATCCCCACGCTGAGTCTCGGCATTCCAGGCGATGCGGTGATGGCCATCCTGCTTGCCGCAATGACGCTTCACGGCATCATCCCCGGCTCTCAGTTCATGACCTCGGAGCCGGAGTTCTTCTGGGGACTCATCGCGAGCTTCTGGATTGGCAACCTGTTGCTGCTGGCGCTCAACCTGCCGCTCATCGGATTGTGGGCCCGCATCACCAGCATCCCGCATTACTACCTGTCGGCACTGATCGCCATTTTGATCCTTCTTGGCGTCTACAGCGCCCGCAGCAGCCTTTTCGATGTCGCGCTTGCGATCCTCATCGGCGTGGCGGGCTGGGTGCTGTCGCGCAACCGATACCCGATGGCGCCGCTTATCCTCGGCTTCGTGCTCGGACCGCTTCTCGAGGAGCATTTTCGGCGCGTCATGCTGATCTCCCGCGGTGACCTAACGGCGCTGTGGGGCAGCGAGGTCGCGCTCGTGCTCCTGCTGACGGCGGTGGGCCTCGTCGTACTGACCGTATGGCGTCATCTGCGGCGCGATGGACCAGAGACTGCCGCTGCGCCCTAGGTGTGATGTGTGATGTCCCATAAGGGTGTTCCTGGGGACCAACCGCCTGAAGCTGGTTGTTACGACAGAGCTGGCTGACAGGGGGAACCCGGATGGCAGCTCGTCATCAGACGGGCGATCCACTTGGCCACCTCGCGGCGGCGTATGACATTTCTCAGCGCACGGTGTTCAAGTGGCTGATGCGCTCCAGCGTGGCGCGCCGGCTGGCGGAGGCCGGACTGTCGCGGATGTCCCGGTTTTGTTCGGTCGAACCTGTGTGCCGCTATCGGCGCGAGCGACCCGGCAAGCAATTCCTCCCCCCGGAAACGGCGGCTTGGCGGGAATCGACGATGGCGGGATGGGCGCCCTCAGCCCGGATCCGCATCTCGCGCGGGTTCACGACCCGGCGCTGCTTCAGCCTGAGGGACGGACACCTTCGCGAAGATATTGTTTCCGATATATCTTCGTTGGTCCATACCTGATGGACGGTCGCGCGAGTCCGCGGCCGGCGGCTCTCCCGCACTCCGGAGATCCTCACGGTTAGGAGAGCCGTGCCGGTTGGGAACCAGGGAGCCACGGCGAGGGCAAACCGAGAAGGCTCGCGCCGCGCCCTCCGGCGGCTGCAAAGAAGAGCGTTGCAGTGGCGACGACGACCGTGCGCCAGCGACCGGCCAAGGCTTAGCTTCGTCCGGTCCAGCGGCCGGCAACGCCGGCATCGATATCAAACAGATCGAGAAGCCGGCCGACCGAATGGTCGATGATCTGTGTGATCTCCTGCGGGCGATTGTAAAAGGCCGGCACCAGCGGCGCAACGATGGCGCCGGCCTCCGTAACGGCCGTCATGGAGCGCAGATGGCCAAGATGGAGGGGCGTCTCCCTGAGGCCGAGCACAAGCCTGCGACGCTCCTTGAGGACGACGTCGGCGGCGCGGGTCATGAGCGACGATGTCACGCCCGTGGCGATCTCGCTCATCGTGCGGATCGAACACGGCAGTATCAGCATGCCGCGTGTGCGGAACGATCCCGAGGCGATCGATGCGCCGACATCGCCGATCGGATGGCAGTGATTGGCGAGCGCCTTCACGTCGCGCGGGGCGATGTCGACTTCGGAGCGCATGGTCATTTCCGCAGACTTGGTGACCACGAGATGCGTCTCGATACCGAGCGCGCTCAGGATCTCCAGAGCCCGGATCCCGTAGATCACGCCGGAGGCTCCCGAAATTCCAACGATCATGGGCGACGATGCGGTCATGAAGGGGTCATGCGCAGATCGGGATGGATGGGGTTCGCGACGGCGGGAGGCATGCTTGGTGGAACGTTGGCGCGGACAGAGAGGCCCCGTTCACGAAGGGCTGCACATGCGCGGATCGCTCCAGGCGGACCGGAAACCGGTCGCCTGAACGGCCGCGCCCTTTGGGATTGGATGACGGCATGGATCTTGTGCTGGCCGTCATGCGCTGCGGCATCGCTTATCTGCCAGCTTGGTCGTTCGCAATCCATACTCTGTCTCCCTCTGTGTCCTTCGCGATGTCCTGCAGGCTCGTGTCAGTCTGGTTGACGCTACGATACATCACGCGCAAAGTGTCGACAGTTTAAGCAAGGGTGTGCTGAATGGAAAGGCCCAAGCTCCCAAATCCTTTGGTTCTGGGCGAGCATCATGCTGGTCCGGGGGGGGCGAGGGAGACGAAAAGGAGATTGGACATGGCGGCAGACGATGGCGACACAATCGACGGCGGGGGTGGCGCCGGCGATCGGGAGACCGGGCCGGAGCCGACCCGGCAGGGACGGGCAGGGCAGTCGACCGCCAATGTCCGGCAGGCCGGCTCTATCGGAGCTGCCACGGAGCGGTCGGCCGGACCGAGCGGCAGGCGCGATCACCGCGGGCCCTTTGAACCCGGAGTTGCGTTCGCTCCGACTGCCGAGCCGGCTTACCGCTTCGTGCCGGACAATGAGCCGGACGCATCATGATCGCGTATCCGACCATCGCCGAGGCCGGCCGGATGCTGCGCGCCGGCGCGATCAGCAGCGTAGACCTGACCTTGCATCATCTCGAGCGAATTGCGCGGCTCAATGATCGGATCGATGCTTATCTGGTTGTCCTGGAGGAGCCGGCGCTTGCCGCGGCCGAGCGTGCCGATGCCGCTTTTCGTGCTGGCGCGGACCATGGCCCGATGCATGGCATCCCGTATTGCCTTAAGGATATCTTCGACGTCGCGGGCATGGTCACAACGTGCCATTCGCGCATCGTACCCGAAGAGCCGGCGGCCACGGATGCCGCCGTTGTGGTCCGGCTCGCAGCGGCCGGAGCGATCCTTCTCGGCAAGACCGCCCTGCACGAATTCGGTACCGGCGGTCCGACCTTCGACCTGCCTTTCCCTCCGGCCCGCAATCCATGGAACCGGAACCATCATCCGGGCGGCTCGAGCAGCGGGTCGGGCGCTGCGGTCTCCGCCGGCCTCGCAATGGCGGGCATCGGCACGGATACGCTCGGATCGGTGCGCAGCCCGGCAACGGCTTGCGGTCTCGTCGGCCTGAAGCCGACCTATGATGTGGTGCCGCGCCGGGGCTGTTTCCCTCTTGCCTTTTCGCTCGATCATGTCGGGCCTCTGACCCGCACGGTGGAGGACTGCGCGCTCATCATGGACGTCGTCGCCGAGCCCGCCCGAGGGGGCGGCTCCTATGGTGCGGAACTCGGGCACGGGCTCAAGGGGCTGCGCATCGGCACGCTCGCCTCCTTTCACGAAGCGGCCGGGGCGATCGATCCTGATATCGAGGCGGGTTTCGGGAATGCCCTTGCCGCCCTGCGCGACGTCGGCGCCGAGGTCGTCGCGATCGACGATCTTCCGCCCCTTGCCGCGTTTCAGACCACGGCACTGACGATCCACCGCGCAGAGGCCTATACGATACATCAGGCCTGGCTTGCCGAACGACCGGACGACTATTGCGCCATCAGCCGCGAAAAGCTGCGGGCAGGTGCGTCGCTCGGCGCGTCCGATTTCATCACCGCGCAACAGGCGCGGGGCGAACTCATCGCGCGCTACCGGCGCGCGACAACGGGGGTCGATGCCGTGATCGGGCTGTCCTCTTTCGCGCTTCCCTGTCGGATCGACGATCAGGCCGCGCTCGGTGAGACCTACCGGCGCCATATGCGCACGCCCTTCAATGTTCTTGGGTATCCGACCCTGTCCATGCCCGTCGGATTGTCGAGCACCGGTTTGCCGCTCGCCGTACAGCTCTCGGCGCGTCCCCATGGCGAGCCACGCCTTCTGCGGATCGCCGACGGTCTGGAGCGGGCCCTCGGCCGGATGAACACGCCGCCGGGTTTCGCCTGGGAGGGCGCGCGACCCATGGGATTGCCGGACCCTGCGGGTTGATCAAGCGCCCAGTAATGTTAACACTTTTGGTGTGAAGCGGCGTTGGGCGCCGGAACAGCTGCACCCGGGTCGGGCTTTCCATGTCTCGCCCAGATTGACGCGCTTCTGCGCGAACAGGATCAATTGCGGGGATTGGAAAAAGTCTAGTAAAGCAACAAAATCAGATAATTAATTTTGCTTTGCAGCTTTTCGTTCCGCATGACGCTGCGTCCGACGTATCGAATTCCGGATGCGATCACACGACTACAGCGCCTGTACGGCCCGGAGAGGGTGAATTGTCGGTGCGGCATATTGACCCGAGTCACGGCGTTATGATAGCAAAGTGTCAACAGAATTGTGAATTCTAAGCGCTATTATTACGCAAGGCCTGCTGGCTCCGGGAGCGTACGTCACGGCGTGGCTGCGGGGTGATATGACGGGGTCGATTGGCGAGACTTTGTTCTAAAGTGTCGACACTCGACGGGGGGAAGTAAATGACGACGGGCGAGGGACGATGAGGCTGCCGCTTGATGAAAGAGATATCCGGCACACGGTGACGGCGTTGATCGATGGAGCGCCGGTCCGCGGCGGTGGAATCGAAATTCCGGTCTTCTATCCGGCAACCGGCAACCGGGTCGCGACGCTCGTCGAGGACGATGCCGCAGATATTGACCGTGCCGTCGCGGCGGCGCGCCGCGCCTTCGACCATGGACCCTGGCCACATCTCAGCGTGGAGGAGCGGCAGGAATATCTCTGCCGGTTCTCCGAGGTCATCGAGCAGAACATCCCGCTGCTCGCCGGCCTCGAATGCCTCGATACCGGCAAGCCGATACATGATCTCCTCACCCGCTATCTCAAGCGCACGGCCTATTGCTTCCGATTCTTTGCCGACTATATCGGTCAGTCGTCCGGGACCGTCTATGACCAGGTGAAAGGTTTCCGCACCGTTGTGGCGCGCGAGCCCGTCGGCGTCGCCGCGCTACTTGCGCCGTGGAATTCGCCGATCTCGCTTGGCGCCATGAAGGTCGCCGCCGCGCTCGCCTTCGGCAACACCTGTGTCCTGAAGCCGTCCGAGCAGACGCCCATGGCGTTGGTGCGCCTGGTGGAACTCCTTCACGAGGCGGGATTGCCGGAGGGCGCCGTCAACGTCGTCAATGGCCGTGGGCCGGTGACTGGCGCGGCGCTCGTCGCCCATCAGGGCGTCGACCTCGTCTCCTTCACCGGAGGCACGGAGACCGGCCGCTCCATTATGGCTGCTGCGGCGCGCAATCTCGTACCCTGCATGACGGAACTTGGCGGCAAGTCCGCCAATATCGTCTTTGCCTCCGCTAATCTCGATGATGCGCTCGATGGCGCGCTGCTCGCCATCTACACCAATGCCGGCCAGCAATGTCTCGCCGGCTCGCGCATTCTGGTGGAGCGGCCGGTCTTCGACGACTTTGTGGCGCGGTTCGCCGAGCGTGCCGAGCGCATCCGGGTCGGCGATCCGACCGACGAGGCGACCGAGATGGGCCCGCTGGCCACCGAGGCGCATATGAACCACGTCCTTTCCTATGCCGAGTTGGCGCGCGAAGAGGGCGGCCGGCTCGTGACGGGCGGCCTCCGCGACGAGAGCCTGGGCAGTGGCTATTTCGTCAGACCGACGGCCGTCGTCGCTCCATCGAATGAGACCCGCGTGGCGCAGGAAGAGATCTTCGGTCCGTTCGCCACCTTCCTGCCCTTCGAAGGGGTCGACGAAGCCGCGGCGATCGCCAACGGCACCGATTTCGGCCTCATGTCCTATGTCTGGTCGGACCATCTGCCGACCGTCAACGCCGTCGTTCCGCGCCTGCGTTCCGGCGGTGTTATGGTCAACGCCACCATGATGCGCGATCTACGCGCGCCCTTCGGCGGCTTCAAGGACTCCGGCGTCGGCCGTGAGGGCGGCGAGGCCAGCGAGCGCTTCTACACGCAGGAGAAATTCGTCTCCACCCGAATGGTGCCGGGGCCATTGCGCCGGCTCGGCACAGTATAGGGAGATCGTGTGGTTCGGCACACGCATCGCCGGGCGGCGAGACGCTGATTTGGGCACCGAGAGCGCCGCCGACATCGTGGTCGGCGAGGGCGAACTCATCCATGGCAGCGCCGGTGTTCCTGCCTCCATCGACAGGAAGACGGCATAGAGCGCTCGATTCCGGCGTGCGGGCGATCAACGGCTCTCCGGGCAAGTCCAACACCTGCCATCGTTCGAGCGCGACGAGGTCGATCTCGATGGTCAGAATAATATTGGTGACCTGACCAAGGTCGTGCCGCTGATGGAGGAGGGCAAGGCGATCCCGCTCTTCACTGAGAACCTCAACGACGAGAGGGGAAACCTTGGGCGCAACCCGGCGAGTCGCGACTGTCCGACCGTGCCCGAAGTCTACCGCGAGGCCCATGACAAGGATTCCTCTGGCCGGCCTGGGGCTCCTGCATGTCGATGACCGGCCACCAGCCTTGTGCGGGCGAAGTGCCGGAGGCCCCCGTCGCGGCCAAGATGGGCATGTCGAAAGACGACCGGGCATGGCTTGAGGACGACCTCTCCACCGAACATGGTGCCCGCTTCGGATAGGCAGCCGGATCGGGCCTACGCCGACAGCTGTTCCGGCAGGCGGCTGTCATTTTGAACCCCGGACAGGATTGACAATACGGGCTGTCGGGGTGGTCGGGCTGGAGAGAAGATCGCTCGGTCTCCACCGCGCCGGCTTCGACGTTCATGTTGCGGACGCAAACCCGGGAACGGCCAAAGCCGCGCGGTGCGCCAGCGTGTCAATCTGTGTCACTCCCACCGAACTCGGCCAAAGCTGCGACCTGATTGTAGTCATGGTTGGCTTCGAAGTGGGTCTGGAGGCGGTCCTGTTCGGTGACAACGGCCTGGTGCCGGCGGCTTCGCTCGGCCTTACAATCGCCTTCGCTTTGACCATTCCTCCCGCCGCGATCAAGCGACTGTGCGAGCGCCTTGTCGGCACCGGAGCCACGCTGATCGACGCCCCGGTCGCGAGGGACGAAGCAGCTACCCCCGACGGCACGCTTCTGATGTTTGCAGGCGGAACGGATGCCGAGATCTCCGCATGTCGTCCAGTCTTAGAAGGCTTCTGTTCCGATATCTTTCATGTCGGCCCGCTCGGCGCCGGCCGGACCGCCAAGATGGTCAGCAACATGATCCTCTGGGCCTGTCTCACGGCCATGGTCGAGGGGCTCGATCTCGCCGAGGCCATGGGCATCGACCGCGAGCGCCTGCGCGCGGCGCTGGCGCCTGGCAGTGGGCGGAGAAGGACATGACCATCCTGCTCGCCGAGGCCGATGCCGCGCGATGCGCTTTGCCGCTCGCCGGAGCGCTCACGGAGGCGCTCAAGGTGATTAAGATCGCCCGCAATCTGCCGATGCCGGACCAGGCAGTTAGGCGACTTTTCGCGACCAATAGATTCGACCATAAGTGCCAACAATACATTTGGTTTGCTTCGAAATCTGCGTGTAGAAGGACTTTTTTGGGGTGAAAAACTAAAAAATCCGCATTCTTTTGCTTCTTTTGACTTGCGGGGCCATATCTGATCGGCAAAACTGTTGACAGTAAAGACATTCAAAAGTCATGCGCCAGACTGGCTGCATGCGCGGTTCTGCCGCTTCAGCGGGGCCGCACAAATCTGCGGGAGGGAGAGGGATGCACTCAGGCACACGGCAAACCGACATGGCAAACCGGGTGATCGTGGCAGGCGCCGGCCCGGTCGGACTGGCCGCAGCTGTCGCACTAGCCGATCGCGGGGTGCCCGTGCTGGTGTTGGAGAAGCGTGGCCGCCTGACGGCCGCGTCCAAGGCGTCGACCTTTCATCCCTCGACGCTCGAGATCCTTGATGCGCTCGGCGTCATCGCGCCGGTCCTGGCCGCCGGCCAGCGCATTGATCGCATCCAGTACCGAACGGACGCGGCGGGCATCATCGCCGAGTACGATCTCGGGCTTCTGGCCAACGAGACGCGCTATCCCTTCCGTCTGCATCTCGAACAGTCACGCGTCACGCCGCTCCTGCTTGACCGGCTCGCGGAGCATGATCATGCCGAAATCCGCTTCGGCGCCGAGGTCGTGGACGCCGTGAACGAGGATGGCGGCGTGACGGCGGTCGTCGCCGGGCCAGCCGGGTCCGAGACGGTCCGCGGCCTCTATCTGATTGCCGCCGACGGGGCGCGGTCGGCCATTCGCGACCGGCTCGGCATCGCCTTCGACGGCAGCGCCTATTCCACCAAGGTTCTGCGTCTGATGACCGACATGGACCTTGAGGCCTGGTTGCCGGGTCTGGCGCCGGTCACCTATGTCTTCAATGGGGAAAAGTCGATCAGCCTGCTGCGCATGCCGGATTGCTGGCGGATCATCATCCGCCTGCCGGTCTCCGTGCCCGACGAGGAGGCGCTGAAGCCCGAATGGATGCTGGCCCGGTTGCGCGAGGTCTTGCCCATGGCCGAGCGGCTGCCACCGCTCATCAATACCGACATCTATTCGGCCTCGAAGCGCGTCGCGGCGCGCTATCGCGACGGCGGGGTTTTTCTCGCCGGCGACAGCGTACATGTCACCAATACCCGCGGCGGGATGAACATGAACTGTGGTTTGCATGACGCCTGGTATCTCGCCGGTGCAATGGCAGAGGCGATCCAGACCGGTGATCTTAACGCCCTCGATGCCTATGCCGAAGAGCGTCACCGCATCGCCACCGACTTCCTGATCCCGCGCACCGACCGCAGTGTCGGCGACGCCACGACATGGCTTGAAACCGTTCGCATGCGCGCCGCCGATCCGGAGGCCACCCGGGCTTTTCTGGTGGAGGGCGCCATGCTGGATATCGCGCCGCGCCCCTTCGGCGCCGGCGCTACGTCAAGGGAGGCCATGCAATGACGACAACGGTGAAACTGAAAGCAGTCGTACCACCCGAACTCGAGCATTCCCGACGGGTTGCCGTGGCAACACCGCCGGCCAATCCGACGGTCGAACCGGAGCTGCAATATCTTCTGCCGGCCGGGGTGACCCTCTATACGACGCGTCTTCCGGTGTCCGCCTCGACGCGGCTTGAGACCCGCAACGAAGGCTATGTTCGCAACTATGACGATCTCTATGGGAGCTTTGGAGCGCTCAAACCGTCCTCGCTGCTGGTCGGCCTGACCGGCCCGAGCTATCGGCTCGGTCCCGACGGCGACGAGGACCTCGCCGCTCGCTTGACTGCGGCGGCCGGCGCGCCGGTGCTGACCGTGAGCCTGGCGATTCGCAAGGCGCTTGTCGCGCTCGGCGCTCAGAGCCTCAATCTGGTCTCTCCCTATCCCGGCTGGCTAACCGAAAAGGCTGTCGCCTATTGGGAGGCGGCCGGCTTCTCCGTGCGTCATGTCATCAAGGACCAGGAGGACTTCCGGGCCTACGACCTGACGACGGAAGATGTCGTTGCGCTCCTGGAGCGGGTGCCCTTCAACGATGCCGATGCCACTGTTATGAGCGGCACTGGCATGATCACCATTCCCGCCATCGTGGCGGCCCGCGCGGAGATTGACCGGCCTGTCCTGTCCTCCAATCTGTGTGGCGCGTGGTGGCTGACGGGGCAGGCGGGCATCGCCGCCTCGCAGGCGCTCCGCCGGTCATGCCCGGAACTGGCCGACCTGGGATAATGTTGGAATGCGGTGCGCAAAACGCATCGCATTCCAGTCAAGCCCGCGCCCCTAGCTCGCGAGACAATCATGCCGATCCAGACGCTCCGCACGCCGCTTTTTGTCACCGACGCCGGCGAGCCAAGGTCGGAATCGCAGAGCCCGGCAGGGCCGCAATCGTCCGCGGCAGGGCCGGCGGGCGGTGAAATTCCGCTCTATTATCGGCTTTATGCAGCGCTGCGGGAGAAGATCATGGCCGGCGTCTGGCCGCCGCCGCGTCCCCTCCCGACAGAGGCTGAACTGTCCGCTTTTTATGGCGTGTCGCGCGTCACGGTGCGCAGGGCCATGGCGCTCCTGGAGGAACAAGGTCTCATCTGGCGCCAGCGCGGCCGAGGCACCTTTGTCAACGACGCGGTCCTCAGCGGCAGCGACCGGTCCAATTTTGGCGGCTTGATGGAAAACATCAACGACTTCCAGCTCGTCACCACGGTTCAACCGATCCGCATCGCCACCGTCGCCGCCAATGCCGAAGTTGCGCGCCGCCTGGAAGTCGCCGGCGGCTCGGACGTCCTGCAGGTGGTGCGGGTGCGCCACCGCCCGGACGGCCCGATCTCTCATGTCACCTGCCATGTGCGCTTTCCCGAAGCCGCCATCATCGACCCGGATCGGCTCGGAAACCGGCCGGTGCTGGCAGCGCTGGAAGCGGCCGGAATCCGCGTCGACCGGGTGGAGCAGGGCCTTTCGGCCGTCAATGCGGCCGGCGAGGTGGCCGACCGTCTCGAGGTGCCGGTTGGTGCGGCGCTGATCTCCATGTGGCGGGTGGTGCGCGACACGGTCGGCCGGCCTGTCGAGTTTATCCGCTCGCTCTACCGCCCCGACCGCTATGAGTATCGAGTTGCCCTGTCGCGCCATGCCGGCTCGACGCCGCCCCGCTGGGTGCCGCTCGACTGACACCGAGGGCTTCATGCGGGGGGGCGTCGGCGCCTTTGCCTGCTCGAGCGGTGCGTGGGCTTTTCGTGCCATTCCTGGCGCGAAGCGGCCTTCACCGCAGAAGATATCCGAACCGCGCCCTGGCCGCGTCCCGCTGTTCCTGGGTCGGCCGGGAGCTCTCGGGAAACTGATCGCGCCAGTGGAACGGTATGCAGGCATCGATGATCATGCGGGAATTGGTGATGTCGCCGGCTGCGCGCTGTTCCGGCGGAATGCGCGGATCGGCCGGCGAGGTCCAGGCGCCGCGAATGAAGTCCGTTGAGGTGACCGGATCGGAGCGAGTCAGCGCAGCCCAGATCACCTCGTCCAGATTGGACGGGTCGATATCGTCGTCGACGACGATCACCCACTTGCCGCCGTAGGCGCCGGCGTGGCACTGGGAGGCAATGTGACCTGCCTGGCGGGCATGGCCGGGATGGCGCTGCTCGATGGCGACGACAGTGAGCATACGGGCCCCGCCCACTTCATGGCACCAAACACCCGCAATACCGGGAATGCCGCTCGCTTCGATGTTACGCCGCACGATCGCCGTTCGCGTAATCGCCCGGAAACGCGAATATTCATCCGGCAGGCTCTGAGGAATGAAGCCGAGCAGGATCGGGTCGCTGCGGTGATAGATCGCCGACACCCGGACAAGCGGCCGCTTGCGGCCCGCCTCCGTATAGGTGCCGGTCCAGTCGCCGAACGGGCCTTCGGGCACCACTGCCTCCGGGTCGACATAGCCTTCTATGACAATCTCGGCATTGGCGGGGAAGGGCAGGCCGGTATGGCGGCCACGGACGAGTTCGAGCGGCCGGCCCCGCATGCCGCCGGCAATGTCGTATTCGCTGATTTCGGCCGGGGCTTCGATCCCCGACAAAAGGAAGGTGAGCGGATCGCCGCCGACGACGATGGCGACCGGCATATGCTCGCCACGCGCGGCATACTTCTCATGGTGCAGGCGGCCGTGCTTGCCCGGACCGGCATTATACGACAGGCTCTGGCGATCGTTTAGCATCACCCGATAGCAGCCGAGATTGAGCCAGCCGCTATCGGGGTCGCGGGTCAGATTGAAGCTGCCGGTGCCGATATACCGGCCGCCGTCTCCCGGATGCCAGAGCGGCGTCGGGAAGATGTCGAGGTCGATGGCGTCCCCCTCCAACACGTTGTCCAGGATTGGCCCGGTTTCCACGATCCTCGGCGGGATCAGTGCTTCGTTCGGCCGGTAGATCTCGGAGAAGCCATTGCTCAGCGCCTGCTTGTCGTAGTGGGCGGGAAAGCCGAGTGTCATCGCCTTGCGCTGTCCGCCGAAGATGTTGGTGAGCACCCGGAAGCCCTTGGCGTGGCCCGGAATCTCGTCGAACAGGAGAGCCGGCGTTGAATCCGAGTGACTAACGAGTTCGGTCGCTGCGCCGATGCCCTCCTGCCAGTCGACGCCGGTTAGCACCTCCAACTCCCCGAGTGCCTCCGCCTCGACGATCCAGTCACGCAGATCCGAATAGGCGACATCGAAGCGCTGTCTGTCGGTTTGAGTTTTCGCAGCGTGACCGTCGTCCCGTTTCTGAGCCATGTCGCGCGCTCCTCCTTCGCTGCCTGACGCTCCCGAATGTGAGCTCAAAGATATCCAAAGTGTCAACAGAAAAGCTAGGTTGGTCTCAAAAGCGCCAGCGACCCCCATCTCCATTTCGCAGAAATCTCAAGAAAAACAAAATGTATACGAATTGACATTTCTTGGTTTCTTGAAGGACTCTTCAAAACTGTCATCAGTTTGAAAAAAGCGGGCCGCTGTCCCGATGGCGCGAACCCGCATCAAGCGTCGCTGATGAATTGTGAGGAGGAGGAAAAAGCCATGAGTGCAACGAAGAGGATCGCCGCGACGGCGGTGCTTGCCATGGGACTGGCATCTGTGCCGGCCCTTGCTGAGACGCCGTTCTACGAGGGCAAGACCATCGAGGTCCTGATCAACTATTCCGCCGGCGGACCGACGGATGTCGAGGCTCGGCTGATCGCCCGGCATCTCGGCAAGCACATTCCAGGCAATCCAACTATTGTCGCCCGAAACCGCGCCGGTGCCGGCGGGATGATTGGCATGAACTACATGGCGGATGTGGTCAGGCCGGACGGTTTGACCGTCGCGATCTTCTCGCCGCCGGTCTTCACCGAAGTCCTCGGTGATGCGGGGCTCGATACCCGCTTCAAGGACTTTATCTGGCTGTCCTCGCTCGCCGTGCCGCAGATCTGTTACGTGCGCCGCGACACGCCACCAGGCGTTGAGGAGCCAGCCGATCTCCTGCAGGCCGAGACCTTCAACGCGTCCGGAATCCGTCCCACCAGCACGCACGACATCCGCATGCGCCTGTCGCTCGACGTGCTGGGCGTCGACTACAATTATGTGACCGGCTACAAGGGACTGGCTGGAGCTTCTGCCGCAGTCCTTCAGAACGAGGCGCAGTATTCCTGTGGCTCGATCGCCAGCTACCGGTCTTCCGTGGTGCCGTCGATGGTGGAGACCGGCATTGCCATGCCGCTATTCTACTATGCGGTCGTCGATGCGACGGGGAATGACGTCCTCAATGCGAGCCTGCCCGACATCCCGACATTCCGAGACTATTACCGGTCCGTCCACGGCGAAAACCCCTCCGGTGAGGTCTATGAGGTCTTCGAGGCGGTCAACAATCTGAAGACCAGCCTACAGCGCGGCTCCTTTGTCCCGCTCGGCACGCCCGATGAAGCGGTCGACGCCCTGCGTCAGGCCTGGAAGGCGCTTGAGACCGATGAGGAATTCCTTAGCGCATACGAGGAGGCGTTCCAGGCGAAGCCGGTCATTTCGCACGGCGAGGAGACGATGGCGCTGATCGAATCCCTGGATGACATCGACGCCGACCTGGTGAAGTTCCTCAGCGACTACATCGCCGCCGGCTCCGACAACTGACCGGCTCCGGCCGGGCGATCGCACGGCGGTCGCCCGGCTGGTCCGGGCCTTGTTTCGAGCCAGATCGCCCGACTTGCATCACCTCCGGCTGCGTGGAGCGGGCGGGCTTCACGCGGCGCCGGCCCATTCGCGATGACCGCGGCCCGGGGGCCGGAAAGTGTCACGGAGACCGCAATGTATGACCTGATCCTGAGCAGCCTTGCCGCCGTCTTGGCCTGGCCGGCCATTGGATATCTTCTGTTGGGCACGATCCTGGGCCTCTTTTTCGGTGCGGTGCCGGGCTTGTCTGGCCTCGTCGGCATGGCGATCCTGCTGCCCTTCACCTTCACCATGGAGCCGGTTGCCGCCTTCGCCTTCCTGCTCGGCATGTACGCCGTTACTACGACGAGCGACACGCTGGCCTCGGTGCTGCTCGGCATTCCGGGCACTTCCGCATCCCAGGCCACCATCCTCGACGGCTATCCGCTGGCGAAGAAGGGTGAGGCGGCGCGGGCGCTCGGCGCCGCCTTCTTTGTCTCCGCCGTCGGCGGTCTGCTCGGCGCGCTGTTTCTCGGTCTGTCGATCCCGGTCCTGCAGCCGGTCATCCTCGCCTTTGCCCAGCCCGAATTCTTCATGCTTGGCATCCTGGCGCTAACCATGGTGGCGTCGCTGTCCGGGGGCTCGATCCTACTCGGCCTCGTCTCCGCGCTGTTTGGGCTCCTGATCTCCTACATCGGCTATTCACCGACCGACGCGATTCCGCGTTACACCTTCGATGTCATCTATCTGTTCGAGGGCCTGCCACTCATTCCGGTGATCCTTGGCCTGTTCGCCTTGCCGGAAGTGCTCGCGCTAGCCGTCGGCAATACCTCGATCTCCCGCGTCGACCGGACCGAGACCCGGTCACGGATGATCGACGGCGTGCGCGATGCCGTCCGCAATTGGTGGCTCGTCCTGCGCTCAAGCGCGATCGGCTGCTACGTCGGGCTGCTGCCGGGGCTCGGTGGCTCCATCGTCGATTGGATCGCCTACGGCCATGTTGTGCAAAGCTCCAGGGACAAGTCCGGTTTCGGCGAGGGCGACATCCGCGGCGTGATCGCGCCGGAAGCGGCCAACAACGCCCAGAAGGGCGCCGCCCTCATCCCCACGGTCACCTTTGGCATTCCCGGCAGCGCACCGATGGCGATCCTCCTCGGCGCGCTGCTTATCCAGGGCCTGCAGCCAGGCCCGCAAATGCTGACCACCAAGCTCGACATCACCTTGTCCATGATGTGGACGATGGTGATCGCCAACGTGCTTGGGGCGGGGCTTCTCTTCCTGTTCAGCCGCTATCTTGTGCGGCTCACCTTCGTGCCCGGCCATCTCATCGTGCCGGGCGTCTGCCTGTTTTTGTTCATGGGCGCCTGGCTTGCCACCAGCAATATGGGCGACTGGGGCGTGCTGCTCCTGTTCGGTACGCTTGGCTATCTGATGAAGCGCGGCGGCATCCCGCGCGCACCGCTGGTTCTCGGCATCATTCTCGGCCCCATCATGGAGAATGCGCTCGCCATCTCGCTTTCCGCCTATAACGGATATGGCTGGATCGCCCGGCCGATCGTCACGGTGCTCGCGGTCATGGTCGTCGTATCGCTCGCCTATTCGATCTGGATCCACGTCCGGAGGCGGAGCGTCGTTCCAGCGGATGTCTCTGGCGCTCGCGTACCACGGCCGGGCATGCTTGCTGCGCGGCCGCTCGATCAGCTCCTGCCGCTCGTTATCCTCACCGGCGTCTTTGTCGGTGCAGCGGTCCTTGCCATGGACTGGCCCGCCAACAGCGCCCGCTTTCCGTTCATGACCGGCATTTCCGGCGCGGCGCTCGCCGTAGCGGCCCTGGTTGTCTCAATTTGCCATCTTCAGGCCGATCATGCCGCAGGCAGGGGTGGGGGCACGTCACCGCAGCCGCTCGGCTCTGTCCTGCATTTCGCCCTTTGGATGCTGGCCATTGTCGGCGTTACGATCCTTCTTGGCCAGCGCATCGCGCTGCCGCTCTTTGCAGGGCTTTATATTCTCGTCTGGGGTGGCTATGGATGGAGGGTTGCCGTGCCCTATGCACTCGGCTGTCTCGCGGTCCTCATACTGATCTTCGACCAGGTCGTGGCCGTCAGTTGGTATCCCGCATTGCTTCTGCGATAACGCGCGTCTGGCGAGACGACGAGGACGTTCGCTCCCTATCAGGGCGAGCGACGCAACGCCTCGCCCTGGTCGATCCGCGCGCTTCCGTCCGAGCCGGAAACGCCAGCATTCATCCAGTCCGCCAGCGGCGCCTTGCGCGAAGTCTAAAGGAGGCGGCACCGGAACAGGTCTGTCTGTCCCCGGCAAGGTGGGATTTGTCTTTGGGCAGCACGCCCGTTACCCGAACGCTCTGCCCACAGCCGCGGTTCGCCTATCTCGCGCCGTAGGCGCTCAAGCAACTGGTCTACAAGCGCGATATGGCCGCCGTGACCCTGTTGAAACTGACCGATGTCGCGGCCCCGCCATGGCACCAACATGCCGGGGCAGGTGTTCGACTGATCAGGGGGCGAATTTCTTGGGCAGATTAGGCGACACGCGTCAGCTGCATCGGCCACACAATTTCGTACGCCGTGATGCCCTCGGTCTTTGCCAATGAGCGGACAGAGGTCGGGATTCGCTCGGCGACGAAGACTCCGTCCAATTTGCCGTCAACAAAGGCATCTCGCTTCCCGAGGCGAGCAAGTAATCCGCCACCTGCTCCACGGCTTCGGACCTCGCTTCGGCGCGCTTTAGCTCTATTACAAGCCAATCTCCTGTGGACCGGTCACGTGCCAGAATGTCGATCCGCCGAGATATGAACCCGCCGTCGGCCGGGAATTCGTCTTGAACAAGGTTGTAACGTCCAGCCCAAGGCGTCTGCTCCCAATTCGCGATAATTCTGTGCTGGATCACGTATTCGGTTGTGAAGCCATCCCCTTGATGTAGCGTCCTGTTGAGGGTCAAGACGCTGTGATCGAAGTGCGCCAGGTCAACAAGGGCGGGGATCACGAAATCTCTGGCAACGACCAGATGCCCCGACGTCTTGTTGCGCCCCTCGAAGACAAACGGGATGCCCCTCGTAACAAACTGCGCGTGATGCTTACCGTTAAAAACGGCACAACCGAAGTCACCGCGCGCCGGGCGAAATGTGTCGATCGCGACAGTCTACTGCAGATCAGGAGACGCCGAGAAAGCCAAGTAGACAACGCCTCGCGCATTGGGCCATCGCGCTTTTCGAAGCGGGTGATCTGAGCGGATCATCTAGTCCAACCCACTGGCAGTTGCTGTCCTGATCAAATGATCGACCGCGGACGTGAGACACCAGGGTCGCGCAACGTAGGCTTCGCCACCTTGTTGTATCAGCAGGCCATCCTCGAGTTGCGCTATCTGAATTCCGTTCGAGTAGGCTTGGTGGTCCATCCGCATCCGTTCCCGTTGCTTGAAATTATTGTCGTTTGATAACCGATCCGTCTTCAGCGCTTTCTTGCGGATCGCGCACACTGCCACGCTGACCTGCACTGCCACGCTGACCTGCACTGCCACGCTGACCTGCACTGCCACGCTGACCTGGCGATAGACCGCCACAGAGCCGTCCTCCCGGCCGTCCTGCGCCTTCGTGTCTGTTTCGGTCGCCGGATTGTTCCGCGAACGCGACGCCCCCTTGAACGCGCCAACTCAATGAAATTACGCGGATGTTTTACGCCGTCCCGTGACCAACAAGGGGCGCTCGAAGAGAGACACGGGCCATTCGGAGACCCGAGCTGCGTCAAGCGCCCGGTCTCCGAAGGGCGGATAGCCCTGCCAACGCCCTTTAAAACAAAAAAAGGGCCCAATCGGGACCCTTGTGTAGCGCGCAAAAACAAATGGCATTTCGCGCAAGATCAAATGGCAACCGATTTCGGGTCGGGGGACGGCATTTGAGCGCGGCTCAAACGGTCATCAATCGATGATCTCTTCCGCCCTCAAGATCCTTTCCGCAAGTCCGCAGTGAGCGCTTCCCGGTTGATGGCGCACAATCGACCCGGCCCGAACGAAACGATCCACCGCGCCGAATACAACAGGGTCGAGCGCGCCCCTTTGTTCGTAGTAGGTTCGAAGACGATCTGTCTCGATATCGATCCGACAATGGTCAGCAGCGCCGAGGTAGAAGCCGACCGTCTCTAGCCGTTTCATCGTGGTAGCGTCGGGCATGGCCGCAGCCTGATGGGGCACGATCGTTGCGCACAGCGCGGCGAGGAGGAAGGCGGCTCGAAATGTCATGGCTCAAATCTCATTTCTCGGGGGACTACACCCCGCTTCAAAACCACTTTGAGCCTGACACACGCCGAGATGGGCGATCAAGAGGCCACCCGGTTGCGGTGCAACGCTTCCTGTGGCGCGGCATCAAGTCGACCGTGATCGTCGAGATGCGAAAGCGCCTTCTCGAGTAGCTCGAGGCCCATCGGCGCCAATGCCCTACGCCAAAGCCCGGCGTCTGTCTCTCCGTGCTGGATGAAGCACCAGTCCTGGAACACGACCGATCCGGTGTCATAGCCACCCTCGAGGAGATAGACCGTTCCACCGGTCACGCGGTCGCCCGCCGCGATCGCCGCTGCCACGGCGTTGCGGCCGCGATGAAGCGGCAGAAGCGACGGATGATAGCCGATCGACCAGGACGCACGCCCGCGCAGCCAGGCCGGCACATATAGGAACGAATGCGCGGAGATCAGAACGTCCACGGCCGGCAGATCGAAGGGCCTGCGCAGCCCGGACGGCCGTACGTGAACATCGACGCGCGCGGCGCGCGCCGCAAGCGCCAAGCGATCGCCGGCCTCGGGCGCGATGACATAGTCCACGGTACCATAGGCCCCGGCGGCCTTGAACACCTCAGTTCCAAACCATTTCTGACCAACGATCGCAATCCTCATGCGCACCCCTCCACGTAGCGAAAGCCCTGCACGGCCCGGAAGTGGCCACCGTATCCAGCGCCTGCGTTCTTTGTGCGTCGGATGCTCCGCATGGACGCGGCCTTGTTTGCCCCGAAGAGCGTGCTCGATACCTGCACCCACAAGGGGCTGCGTCGAAGCGCGGCGGCGAGACCCGGATGGGAGGTGTGGAATAACGTTGGCACTGGCTTGGCGTATCGGTTCTCGCCGCGCCGCCAACGTGCGCAGATGGCATTGAGGAACCGGAGGCCAACGCCTGCGCCCTGCCATTCCGGCATGATCACCAACCGGCACGCGCGGGCTTCCACGAGCCCCGGTCGCGTCGACACGGCCACATGCGCCACCGGCTCATCACCGACGAAGCCGACGTAGCACGTGGCCGCGATCATCTTCGGCAGCGTCAGATAGTGATGTGGTTCAAATAGCGGCCAGAAGCGCCAGTCGGTTTCGTAGATGTCGAGCTTGATCGCGGGCCGTCGTCGAAGATACCTCCCGGTGAAGTGCCCCGTTCGGGTGTCATAGATCCAGTCGGGCGCAACCCAGTCGATGATGTCCCGATGACAGGACAGAAGCACCGCCCGACCACCGGTGCGCCGCCAGGCCTTCGCGAACGCATGGGCGCCGATGCGCGCGATCTGCCGGTCGACGACTGAGGTGAACTCGTCGATCACGATCCGGGACGGCTGCTCGCAAACAATTCGCGCCAGATCGGCCCGGAACCGCTCCCCATTGGACAGAACTCGGTAGGGCCGCAGCCAGGCCGGCACCGATCCGAGCCCCACCGCCGACAGCGCAGCGGTAACGTCGTCGAACCGGCCTTCGGGTGAGATCGCGTCGATTACCGGCGCGTTGGCCGGCCAGCCCTTTGGTGTATAGAAGGCGCGCGGGCCGAACAGCTTGCGTCCGATTGAGGTCTTGCCGGACCCGGAAGGGCCGACGACCAGGCCGATCGACCAGTCGCGATCCTCGATCGGTAGCTCGGCCGAGATCTCGACATTCGCGCCAGTCTCGACGTTGAAGAGCGATTTGACGCGCGCGGCGCGATAGCTGTCAAAGTCGTCGCAGCGGTGGCGGATCTTGATTTTCATGTCACCACCACCTTGAGACGCGCGGTTTGAAGCGCCTTTAAACCCTCGTAGATCGCGCGTTGCGACCCTTCATCCGGACAGACGGCAATGACGCCGTACTGCTCGCGGTAGCGTTTGCCCTTAGGAATGCCGGGCGATTTCGGGTCCAGCGGCGGGAGGGTGTTATCGTCCTTGGCCATGTGTCCCTATCCCTTGGTCCGGCAGCTCTTTCCGGCTTTCGCCGGCGCGCTCTGGTTGGGGCTCGACAGGCCTCAAGGCATTGATCGTGCCGCAGCGCGGGCACTTGATTTCGATCGTGTCAGATATCGCGCGCGGTGCCGCTTTCATCAAGAGACGACGGCAGCTCGCGCATCGGATGGACTCCACGTTGTACCTCACATAGAAACAACCCCGCTGCCGATCGTTCCGGTCAGCAGAAGCGGCGGGGTCGCTGTTGAGGTTCACTTGCAGCGTGTGGGGGTTCGATTGGCGTTGGGTCCCCACGGTCCGGAAGTTGCATTCCGGGCTCCCCGCTCCTCACAGGGCGCTTCTCCTACTCCTGGCCTCCTTTCTTCCCGCCTTCCGGCGCTTCCAGTTCGATGATCGTGGTGTAGGTGTCGGCGAAGCTGTGTTCCACGCTCGCCACCCGCCAGCGCCCGTTGATTTCGGGGCGAAAGCCTATGAGCTGCGCATCGGTCTCCGCCTGGGCTTCCGGCAGGCCGGCAAGCGTGACGCTGCCCGATCCGGTCGCGCGCGACAGCCGCTCGCCTTCCGACTTCGCCGCCGCCTTGGCCTCGGCCTGTGTCGGCAGGGCATGACGCAAACGGCGCTCGGGGCCTTGCATGCCGGTCGGCTCGGTTTCGATCTCGGTCTTTCCGGTTGCGCGGTCATACCATTTGGCCGAGGTCGAGCCGTATTCCGGACGCGGATCGATATCGAAGCTCCAGTCGCGGCAGTCCGACCTGGCGATGGCAAGCGTCGGCAGGGACAGGCCGGATGCCGATCCGGAGCCGCGTTTGACCAGCAGCATCTTGCCGTCCTTGACCGCGAAAAGCGCGCCGAAGCGGTCGGCGATCCGGGTTCCGAAGTCGAGCGTCGACTGGTCAAGCCGCGCGATATAGGGGAGCATCTCGTTACTGAGCGCCGGGCTGACGACCGCCTGGAGCCCATGCCGGCCGGCAAGCTCCCGGACGAGATCCCCGACGGTTGCGTTGTCGAAATGCTCGGAAACGGGTTCCTTGAGATCGGAGCGCATGTCGGCCGATCGCCCGGAGATCGTCAGTCGCTCGCCGTCCGGTCCGCCTTCGAAGGCAAGGCCCTCGACCGTATAGAGCCCCATCTTCCAGGAGCCGATGCCCCGGAAGCCAAAAGAGACTGCGATCAGCGCGCCGGGTGCAGGGGCTGCCACCTCGTTGCGGGCGTCGTCGAACACCAGCTCCACCGTATCGGCATCCTGGCCGACCTCGTCGCGTATCGTCGCCGTGCTGAGACGCTCGTAGAAAACCGCGTTCACCGGCTTGCCGCCGACCGTCACGTCGATGAAGGGCTTGTCGCGCATCAGTCCCAAAGCCTCACGGATTGCTTGTCTTCGACGATCCGCCATTCGGGCAGGTGCACTGTCGCTCCCAGGGGCAGCAAAGGCCCGGCCGCGACCAGCTCCGGATTGGCTTCGAGGATTGCCTCGACGTAGCCGGCAAGTCGGGATGCGCGCGCGGTGTCGCCAAGCCGCAGCGCCGCGTTTTCGAAGGCGATCAGATCAAGCGTCGCGTCGGGCTTGGTGACGCGTACGGTCTCGGCCGGGAGCACGGTCATCTGAACAGCCCTCCCGGCGCGCCGTCGCCGGCATGCGGCGCGACCTCAATGGAAAACTCCAGCTTCCGGCCCTGGCCGGCGCGCGAGATGATCGATTGCGTGTCGAACACGCGCTGGATGACGACGCGGCCAAACACGCGGCCGGCGGTCTCGGCCGTCCAGCCGACCATCATCACTGGTGTTGCCGCCATCTGTGTTGCGCGAATGGCCTCGAACTCGTCGCGGCCGCCGAACTCTTCCGGGTAGAGAAGGCCGGTAATCGTCACAGGGTTCTCGCCGATCCCAGTGAACTGGCGACCGGGTGCCCGGCCGAAGCGCTCGATTGACGGCCAGCGCGCTTCGGTCTCGCGCTCGATCGACTGGAAATTGAGCGGCAGGATCTCGAAGACGTGGCGTCCGAGGGCGAGAAGCGGTACGGCCATGGTCTACTCCGTCCCATCATGCAGCGCGCCGGTCCGTCCGCGACGCACGGCGGCCTCGATGCCGGCATTGGCGGCGCGCCCGGCGGCGACCGGATCGACGACGCCCGTTATCGACTGGTTGACGGTGACATTGACCTCGGGCGGCCGCCTATCGGTGACGGAGGCGGAGACCTCCTGTTCGACCTTCGCCGGCGGCAGGCTGTCAAGGTAGTCCTGAAGCGGCGGGATCGGGTCGGGCGGCGCAGCTGGGAAAGGCGTGGATGTTTGATTGCCGCTGGAAGAACTCTTCAGCGTCTCTCGAATTGCGTTGTGGCTCTCCTGTCCTTCACCCCCCCCACCGAAAAACGACCAATCGAACTTCAGCTTCTCCTTGAGTGCGTCCACCTGCGTCTGGAACCAGGCCGACAGCCGCTCCCACGACCCTTCCAACCCTTCCATGATTGCGTCGACGATCGCGGATCCGAACCCGACAAAGTCGCGCAGCGTGGCCTTGATCGCCTCGCCAAGCCGTTCGCCGATCCGCTTGCCGGCGGCCTCGATCCCGGCCGCGTCTCCTGCGCTCAAGTTCTCTTGCGTGAAGAGTGACGAGAAGAAGTCGGCGACCGCCTGTTTGGCCTTTGAGAGGCCTTCAAGAGCGCCTGAAAAGTCGAACATCCGCGCGAAATAGGCCGCGACCAGATCGACGTTGATCCCGATAGCCTCGGCCATCTCGCGAGCGCGTGCGGCGACACTGTCGACAAAGCCGTTCCAGGCGGCCTTGACCGCCTCGATTTCCGGCGCGAAGGCCTCGCCCAGCCCCTGGAAGAAGCCGGAGACGGCGGTCGACAATCGCTCCCAATACTTCCAGACGAAGAAGGCAGCGGCAGCCAGAGCGGCGATCGCGGCCGTCACAGGCCAGGCGGCCGCCGAGATTGCCGCAAGCGCGGTGGTGGCGGCGGTCTTCAGGCCGGCGAAGACCGCGCCAATCGCCGCGCCCTTTCCGAAGGTCGAAAGCATGCGCAGCCCGGCAAGAGCCGATTTCACCTTGTTCGGACCGAAGGACGCCAGGAACAGACCGGCCTGCGCGGCCAGCCAGCCGAACCCGCGTCCCGCGCTGCGCAGTCCGCGCAGTGAGCGCGCCACCAGCGAGATGTTTCGACCGCTCGCACCAAAGCGCCAGAACAGGGAGATCAGCTTGATCAAGGGTCCGGCGATCAGGGCATGCGCATAGCCGACAAGCCGCGAGGCAATGCCGAAGGCAAGCAACGCGGCCGTGCCCAGGACGATGGCCTCAGTCAATTCCGGCTGGCGTTCTGCGAAAGCGGACACTCGGTCGATCAGCGCGCCCAGACCCTCGGCCGCATGGCCGAGCGGTTCCAGAAGCTGATCACCGAGCACGATGGCAAGCGCGGCAAGTCGGTTACGCAGAAGCTCCAGCTTGTTTTGCGTCGTCTCCGCGCGTTTCTCGTACTCTTCCAGCGCCGACCCTGCATAGTCGGCCTCGTTGCCCACCAGCGCGAAGGCCTGGCGCAACAGATCCGGATTGTTCAGGAGCTTGGAGAAATCGTCGGAAAAGTCCTGGCCGACGAGGTCGATCAGAGCCTTCATGCCGTCCGGCGATTTCGACAACCGGTCGAACAGGTCGGAAAGGGCCGCCGGTGCATCGTCTTCCAGCGATGCCATGAAGTCCGCGTAGGACAGCCCCGCCGTCTTGAGCGCGGATTTCGCCTTGTTCGATCCCTGCGCCAGCCGGTTGGAAAGTGCCGAAACACCGCGCGCGCCGGTTTCCGGCATGATGCCGGCCGCGACCATCGCCGCGCCGACGGCGTTCATTTCGACGGCCGTGAGCCGAAGCGTCCGCTGCGCGCCCGCCGCGCGATTGGCGAAGTTTGTGATCTCCGCCGCCGTCGCCGCCAAATTGTTGGACAGGTGGTTTGCGCTGTCGGCGTAGAGCTCGAGCTGGTCCTGGTTGAGCTTGTAGACATTGCGCAGCTTGGCGAAGCGGGTGCCGATCTCGCCAGCCGTCATGTCGAAGGCGACCTTGGCCCGAGCGGTCCCTTTAGTGAACCGCTCCAGCTCCTGTGTCGGAATGCCGGCTTGCGCGGCCGAGGCCATGATCGTGGTGAGCCCGGTCGAGGACAGCGCGATCTCGCGGCTCATGCCGATCAGACCCTGGCGGATCTCGGCAAGCTTGCGCGCCGGCGCATCGAGCACCTTTTCAAGATCGGCGAAAGCCTCCTCGAACTGCATCGCCGCGCGCACCGGCGCACCGAGCGCGACGGCCATGCCGACCGCATCCATCAGCCGGCCGCGCGCCCGGGTCAATCGCTGTTCGGCGTTGTTGAGCGCGGTGTCGATGTTGCTTTCGGAAAAGCCTTGCCGGATGGCGCCCGAAAATCCCTCGCGCAGGCCCTGGAACTGCTTGCGGATGCCGCCGACCTCGTTGCGGACCTTGTCCGCGCCCTTGGTCAGGAACTGGATTAGCAGCGAGACATTCATGCCGGACATGCGCGCCTCCTAGATGATCCGGCCGGTGAGTTTCAGGGCGCGCGGAAGATCGCGGCGATAAGCCAGCAACTCCCACCAGTCGAGCGCTTCGATCTCGGACGGCGGCCAATGATGCACCGCCGCCAGGTCGCTCATGAACTCTGCGACGCGAACGCACTCATAAGCGCGGGAAAAAAATCCAGCGTCGCCCGCCCGACGGCGACGAGATCCATGGGATCGAGATCGTCGATCACCGTCGCCGCGACCCCGCACATGTCGGCGAGGATCTCGGTCAATCCGTCCAGCCGCTCCGGTTCGGTCAGGAGCGCGAGCGCCTCGGCCGCCGCCTTGTCGGCTGCCGCATCGGCAGCCTTGCCGGTTCCGGCCGCGCCGAAAAGCTTTGCCGGGAAGTCCGCGCCGAGAAGCGCCACCAGCTTCTTCACGTGCTTGGTTCGGGGCCGCTTCATGGTGAGCGAGGAATGCGTGCGGTCCCCGTCTTTCGTCTTTTCGTCGACGGGAAAGTCCAGGGGAATGGAGATCTGGCGCTTGGGTTCGGTCACGGGATCGCTCACGGGAAGGCTCCGGGTTTGAAAGGTCAGGAGAAGAGAACGCGGCGGCGGCCTTCGTTGACGGGCACGCCGTTGCGCACCATCCAGCCGCCGCTTGCGAAGTTGAACCGGTGCAGCACCTTGCCGTCGGCCATATGCGAATATTGCGTGATCGACCCGATCTTGTGATCGTAGCCGGACGCCTTTCCGCCGGACATTTCCTCCTCGGCGACCGAGATCAGCCGGCCGGTGATGTCGATCGCGTGTTCGATCTCCGTCCCGTCCATCTCGTCGACGATGAACTTCTTGCCGGTGAAGTTGTGGCGCACGCCGGGAGGGCCACCGAAGAGGCCGATTACATCGGCGGAGTGAGACTTCAGCTTGAACGGGGCTTCCAGCGCCTTGACGCCGAGACCGGCGATCTGGACCTGAAGGTCGCCGCCGCCCGGCTGGTAGTCCTCGGTGATCTCTTCCAGACCGGGAAGCTGCAGGGTTTCGATCTCGATCATGAGGTTGAGACTGTCGTTCACGATCAGGGTGAAGCCGCGAAGAATGGGCAACATGGCCTTGTCCTTTCCTGTTACGCGGCTTCGCCGACGCGTTCGAACGAAACGGAAATGCGGCGTTCGATCTCATCCGCGAGCAGGTCGAAATAGACCTCGTTGCGGCGCGAGCCGAAGGTCAGATCCTCAAGCGGCGGGGCCTCTTCGGCGTCGAACTCGATGCGCAGCTTGCCGGAGCGAAGCAAGGCATTGGTGTTGACGTCCCGGTCCCAATAGACGGACCCGCCAAGGATCGCGCCGATCGCCTTCAGCTCGTCGAGGAACTGGTCCAGGCTTCGCATGATCGCGATGACGAGCTGCGGGCTCAGGTTCTGGTCGTTTGCCCAGCGGAAGGAGCGCGCGATGGTCTTCTCGATCAGGGCGCGCGTGCGCACCACATTGACGAACTGCCAGAGCGGATCGGTGGACGTCGTGCGATTGCCCCACAGGATGCGCCCGTTTGCGGCAAAAGTGCCGCCGGCGCCCTGCGACAGCCGCGCGGGAATGAAGGTGGCGATTCCGTTTTCGTTTAAGAGGTTCGCCTCGTGGTCGATCTCGCCGTCGTAGTAGGAGACAGGCCGGGCGATCCCGAGGATGCCGCCCGTTTCCTGGTTGGACGGCGACCAGTACGGTCCGCCCTTTTCCTTGTCGCGCTTGATGAAGAGCCCGGCCGCGAAGGGAGCCGCCGGCTTCACGACGACGCTTGCACCCGACGCGACCTTCACCATCGGATCGACCAGATAGGCGAAGCGGTCGGAGAAGTCGGCGCGGTAGGCAAGGCTTTCGTCGCGGTCCGGGCCGCCGGTGTCGAGGATGGCGATCACCTGAAGCTTCTTTGCGACCTGTTCCAGCGCGTCGGCGACCGGGTTCTTGGCGCTGGCGATCTGCCCGGCCGCGTATCCAGGTGCGATCAGGAGATCCGGCTCCACGCCGACATGCCCGAGCGCGTAGGTGAGCGCATGGGCTCCGGTTTGCGACGCGGCCGCGCCGACCATGTTCGCCCGCGTCGCATCGGGATCGACGCCTTCAGCGACACGCACCATGACGATGGAGCCTTCGATCCCTTGCGCCTTCACCGCGTTGATCACATCGAGCGCGGTTCCCGTCGCGCCAAGCAGGGCGATTTTCTCCGTTTCATGCGTGTAGAGATGAACCGGTTCGTCGAGGGGAAATGCCGTGTTGTCGGCATCGGGCGCGGTGACGAGCGCGCCAAGGGTCGACACGTCGGAGACGGCGATCGGGCGCGGGCTTTCGCCAAGCCGCAGAACGCGAGTGCCGTGATTGAAGGGAGCCGTGGGCATACGCTGATCCTCGTGTTCGGGGTCAGTGCAAACCTACGTTTCGGGGATGGAACCTCGCGCCCCTGACAGTGTCAGCAGCACGCCTCAAAGGGCTTTCGAACGCCGTTCACGCTGCCATGAAACGGGCGTTCGGGCAACGCGGGTCAGGCGCCGGCCACTTCTGCCGCAAACGCCGCCTCAACCTCTTCCGGCGTCGTCAAGGTGCCCGCATCGATCTGCGCGACTATCGCAGCTTGTGCGATGAACGCGCCGTTGATATGCGCCAAAACGGCATTCGACAAAGCGATGATGCCGGCGGCGTCGAGTTCGAACCTACCGTTGTTTGCGGACCAGACGGTGGTGAAATCAGGCATCTGTTCGGCGGCAACACGCGCCCCGAGCAGGTTCGTCCGTCCCTCCTGGTCGGTTGCGACGTCGATCACGTCCGATCCGACCGTGGCAGTCACGCCGCCCGTCTCGTGAGCGCGGCGGATTTCGGCAAGGTGAGCGTGGAGATCGACAGACGGCTCCACCCAAGACGAGGTCAGCCCTAGGTTGTCGGGGTCGACAACCCATGAGGACGCCGGCCCATCAGGGGCGGGTGCGACGAATGCGCCGGGGCGCCCGTACGCCTCTACATGCGCTTGGGCCTCGATTTCTGTCCCAAAGTTCATAAACTTCGAGATTAGGTTGGTTGTCGTGTCCCAAGAAATAACAGCAGTGTAGGCCATGTTTCGGCTCCGCAATCAGGTAAAGCAGGTGACTTGAATGCGACCCTCTACGCTTGGGTTTGCGCCCAGATAGACACGCACACGGTCCAAAACTCCACTTAGGGTCTTCTTACCATATGCGTTTGAGAATGTCGGACTTGGGCCGGCGTTGCTTACTTTCCCGTCCACCGTCCAAGTATTTCCCTCGTGTTTGGTCAGGGTAAGGAACCCCGCATGGTCGGCGTTCGCAAACGGCCAATGCGTTAGGTACAAGTAGAAAGATGAGCTGGTGCTGCCCAACGTCAATTCATTGCTTCCGTCGATTCCTTGGGCGACACACCGATAACCCGAGGTCTCAAAACCACCGGAGTCACCAAGCAAAAGATAGAACGCAGTGCTGGAGCCTATCTCGATCGCGTCAAATGTAATTCTGATCAGCTTCGCTTCGGCAGGAATTCCGGTGATGTCAACTCCCGTCGTACCGGCGGTGTCTTGCGCCGCAAGCACGGTGGCCCCATCGGGGGCGCTCTCCAGAGCATCAATCCGCCCCGTGTTGCTTGCCACGTCGGCATTGGTCCCGGCCAACGCTGCATCCAGTCCGCTAACCTCCGCAGTGGTATGCGTGTGACTGGTCGATGCCTTTCCGCCCAGTGCCGCCGTCATCGTCGCCGCGAAATTCGGATCGTCACCAAGCGCGGCCGCAAGTTCGTTGAGCGTGTCGAGTGTTGCGGGGGCGGCATCCGCAAGGGCTGCGATCGCCGCCGCGATTGCCGCGTCGACCTGTGCCTGCGTCATCGGCGCCGGCCCGATGCCGACGCCGCCGCCCGCCTGCGTCGTGAGCGGGCGGCCGGCTGGCGCACCGGTGATGTCGACATCCGTCAGATCGTTGATCGCGTGCGTGTGACCGGCCGCCGCCTTGTCATTCAGCGCCGCCTGGAGCCCGGTCACATCGCCGATGACGTGACCGTGCGAAGCAAGCGCCGCTTGCGACACCGAAATCAGCAGGGACGCCACGTCCCCGTCGATCGATTGCAGCGCCGAGACCAGCCGCTGGACGTCCGTATCCAGTTCGTTTTCCGGGTGCGGCAGTGGATAGCCGCGATTGGCTGTCGTTGGTGTGGGCATTCGCGCCTCCTAGATCGTCGCGACGCGCAGGTCGGCGAGCGAGGGCCGCGCCGCCGGCCCGCCGGTGAGCGTCAACCGGACACGGGTCTGCGCCCCCCACGTCGGTTGCGGATCGGCGACATCGATTTCGTGGGTGCGATCTACCCAGCCGGCCAGTTCCAGCGCCTCGGTTTCGTCGAGCGGGATCGCCTGCCAGGCGGAGGCCGCGTCCTGCAGCTCGACGGTGACAGTCGACCCGGCCGGCAGATTGGCCTTGAGCCAGACCGGCAAGCGCGTCGCGCCGTCGACGATGAATGCGCGGCTCACATAGGTCGCCGTGTCTCGCAGGCTGCCCGCGATGAGTTGCGCGCCGGGGAAGAGCGTCGGGCCCGCCGTCTCCGTACCAGTAAGAACGGCGCGCAAGGTCACCGTCTCGGTCAGGCGTTCGGTCAGTTCGACCACCTGATCCAGCACGAGCCGCAGGATCTCGCCGCCGGGCCGCACGACCTCGAAGACGACACGGCAGGCGGCGGTGGGCAAATCGACGGCTGCGCGGATCACCAGATCCGTGCAATCGACCAGGTCCACGGTGCCGAGCGCGACCGTCTTCGTCGTCGGCGCGAAGCGTGCGGCGTCGAGCGCGAAGGTCAGGTCCTCGTCCTGATGCGGCGTCCAGGTGCGGGCGTTCGACGACGACAGCATCACGCCAACCGAATAGGGCTGAGCCGCGACGCGTTCCTGCCGCGCCGCATCGAAATCGCCGACGGCAGCCGAGCTGATCGCATGTGCGTCATCGTCCGACTTGAGGACGAAGCAGACCTCACGGCCCGCCGGCAACCACACGGGCTCGGGGAGCGCGATCGTGTGCGGTTGCCCGATCACGACCGCCGACATCTCGACGAACGCCTGCGTCAGGATCTCAGCCGTCGGCAGGCCTTGAGCAACCGTGCGGATTTCCAGAAGGCATGGATTGGCCGCATCGCCCACCGCGCAGAAGGTGACGGTGACGCTCGCCAGATGCCGGCCCACGCCGCCGGGCAGGATGAAGGTCTGGGCAAGCGGGTCGACCGACCCGCCTTCCAGGTTCTGCGCCGATGCGTCTTGCTGTTGCGGGATCCACACCGGCGGATCGCTCCACCGGGTGACATTCGTCACCTGCCGCATGATGGTGATGTCGATGCGCCCCTGACCGACAAAGACCGCCGAGGCCGACGTGCCCGAGGCGCCGGTGGCGCGCACAAGCTTGCGACCCGCCGGATAGGTTTCCGCTGCGACCGCGATGGTGCCGGTCACCTCGCCATTCGCATCGGCAACGAGTGCCGGCGCCGGCGTCACGTCGATACCGTCGAAGGTGAGCGCGTCCAGGATCTCGCCGGCACCGAAACCCGACACCGTGAAGGCAATCGAGATCGGCCGCAGGAACTCGGCCAGTTCCTCGCGCTGATCGACCTCTTCCGCCTCCGTCGTGGTGCGCGCCCGATTGCCGGAGCCGAAGGTGCGCGTCGTGGCCGAGGCCCATTCCGTGCGGACCTCCGTCCAGAAGTCGGCAGCGGGGGTCAGTGACAACTCGGCCGGGATCGGGGTGAAATTCGCATACGGATTGACCAGCCGGCAGCGCGTCGAGAGCGGCTGCGAAACCACGGTCTCAGCCGTCCAGTCCAACATCACCGGTGCCGCGATCGGCAGGGAGAAGACGGTCGGGTCGATCGCCAACTGACACGACCCTTCGAAGACGGCTGCGTCCTGTGCGATGCCGCCGTCGCGATAGCGATCGGAGGTGAAGGGATCGACGAAGACGCCCCGCTTGGCGACCGGCTCGCGGCTGTCGATCTGGCGGCGCAAGCGCTCCAAGGCGACGAGATTGTAGAGATCGATCTGGCGGGCATAGAGCCGGTAAAGCCCCGCGACGGTGAGCGGGCGCACATCCGAGTTGATGATGGTCGGCGCGCCGGTCCAGGAGTTGACGACCTGGCACAACGCCAGATGCCGCTCCGGGACCGCCGGCGGCACCGCGCGCGAGCGGCTTGCAATGCCTTCGATGTAGACCACCCGGCCATCCGGATCGAGGCAAAGCCGGTCGATGCGCGGCAGCTTGTAATCATAGGTCAGCAGCACCTCGCCGCCGGTGACGCCACCGGCGAGCGTCACGCTTGTGTCAGTCGTCGAGACCGGCGCGACCGCGTCGCGGTAGCGGTATTTGACCGTGTAGCTCGAGCCCGGCGCCGGCTCCGCCCCGCCAGGCGTCCAGTCGACGCGGTCGGCGTTGAGCTGATAGTCGGCGCCTTCCACATAGGTCGTGCCGCCCTGGGCAACCTCGACCAGCGCCGTAACGCTCGTATTGGCAAGCGCGTCGATCGCGCCCGCGCTCGGGCCGTGCGTGACGGTCTCGGTCACTTCCTTGGTGACCAGCGCCGTCACCAAGTTGGCGAGCGGCGGGAAGCGCAACGCGAAGGTCGCCGTGCCCGTGCCCGCGTCATCGAAACTGTGCTGTTCCGCGTCCACGCGCTCGACGTCGAAGCGTTCCTCGACCGCAAGACGCAAGCTCGCCGTGCGCTGGAACTTGACGCCGTCGACATTGGCGACGCCGGCCTCGATCACAAAGACCTGGTCAAGGCCGACCATCCCGAGCGCCGCGACACGGCAGCCGTCGACGATGTAGGAGCCGTTGACGTCGCGGTCATAGGCCGCGATCGCCTGAACGGTCTCGGAGAGATCCGACGGCGGCGTCTGGTCGAGCGCCACGCCGTTCTGGAGGCGATAGACAGGGTACAGCTCGCCCGGTTCTCCGTCACCGGCAAAGCCCCATTGAAGCGTCTCGACGATGCGCGCGGCGCCGGCTTCGCCTTCCGCCGCCGTGCCCGGCGCCAGGCCGAGCAGGTCGGGGTCCTCGATCTCGGTCACCACGTCCTGGACAAGGCGGACGCCGATCACGACGTCGCCGGCCATCGGCACGCCGACGAGCGTCGCCTCATCGACCGGGCGCACGTCGCCGGCGGCAAACACTCGGCCCGCCTCCAGAAACACCGACCCGGCCGCTTCATTGACGAGAATTGCACCGCCGTCGATCCGGTCGCCGTCGCGCGCCGACAGCTCGCCGACCCGCTTGATCCGGCCGCGCAAAACGGACTGCGCTTCGTTCAGCTCGGCGCCCTGCAGGAAGTGGCCCTCGCGGAACACCACGTCGGTGACGTCCGGCTTGGCCGGCGTGCGGTCGAAGGCGTCCGCGATCAAAGTGTGTTCGAAGGCCATTCGATCCTCATTCGAAATCGAGAAGGAAGGTGACGCGCTCGCGGACCGTCCGCCCGAGCGCAATCGAGACTGGTGTGCGCGCGACCGCCGCCTGCGGCGTCACGAGATCCGCCGCGTCGATCCACAACGCGCCGGGCTTTGCCGGGTTCGTATGATGCGCGCCGCACAGGATACCGACCTCGGCCACCTGTTCGCCGGCAGCATCGCCGAAGCCGGTCAAGGCTTCGACATAGACGCGGTCGCCGCCAGTGGTCGGCGCAAGGCTCTCGCCACCGAGGCGGAAGATCTCGCTCGCGGCCGGCACGACGCCGACCTGCGCAATCGCCTTGGCCCGGCGCGCACCGATCAGCGACGCATCGCCGCGCCAGAAGCCAACATAGGCGCCGAAGGCCGCCAACGTCTGTGCCATCTGAGCGTTGCGGGTTCCCGGCGATCCAAGCTCCGCCCAGGTCTGCGTGATCTCGGACCATGGCGTCTGGATATCGGCCCATCGCAGGCCCGACGATCCGTCGCCGGGGATCCAGATCCCGAGCGCTGTCAGCTCCGCCTCGCTCAAGGTGACGGCGAACGGATAGCTGCGCCCATAAGACCATTTCGGCCCGTCCAGCCCTCCGGTCTCCGGGAGATGCACGCCGCTGTCGTCGCCGAGAATGCACGCGCTTGTCCGCGTCCAGGACGCCTCGACGGCCGGAATGTCATAGCCGTGCACGCCGCGCCGGAACTGCGAACGCGCCGGCTGCGACAGCCGTGCCACGCCGTCGATCGGCACAAGGTCCGCCTCGTCGTCACGCACCCGGTCGAAGGTGAGCTGATAATCCGCCCAGGCGAGCCGTCGCGCGGGCGGGTCGACGATCTCAGCCGAGTAACCGACAAAGCCGAGCCCCATTGCCATGCCGGCATGCGTGCCGCGCAACCGCTCCCACCGAATGCCGTCGTCTAGCAGGTCGTAGAGGTTCGGAACGTATGGGCTGAGCGGCCCGAGGCCGTATTCATAGGTGAGCCAGGGTGCGAGCGCCGGTTGCGGGTTTACGATCTTCCAGCCCGCGATGGCATCCGCCGCCTGCTCAAGGCCGGCAATCGCGCCGGCGCCGGTCAGGTCGAGCGCGCGCTCAAGCGGCGTTGAGTTGGAGGGAACCAGCGTCGTCGTCATCGCCCGCGGCCTCCGTCCTCGATCGTGATCGACTGGAGCGCGATTGCCTCGGTCGGCGCGGCGACGACGTCCTCCGCCGGAGCGACCACCTCGACGCGGCTCACGCCGGGTCGCATGGCCCGCGCGACCAGCCAGGAAGCCGTGAGATCCAGCCCAAGCAGCGCTTCCGCCGTCCAGGCCTCCTGGAGGATCGTCGGCAGATCATCGAGCACGGACTGCGGCGCATCCGGCGCAAGCCGAACCCGCAAGGTCACATCGACGAACTTGCGAACCGCCGAGGCAACCTCGAAACGATCAGAGACCACCCGCACGGACGGCGCTTCAAGCGCCGCGCGCACCGTGTCGAGCAGGCCTTGATCGGCAACGCCGTCGGCTTCGGTCGACAGAACTGCGATCCGCACGGTCGGGTCGCGGCCGTCTCGCCAGATCGCGACATTGCGCACGCGCACGTCCGCCGCCATCGCAACGGCCTTGTAACGCTCGGCCGGGCCACCGGCGGAGCGACCGAGGATCGTCAGCCGCACCCGCTCGCGCAGCCGCGCATCATCCTCGCCGACAAGCCGCGCCACATCGTAGAAGGCGGCCAGGTGGTCGAGATCGGAGTTGCGCGCGAACGCGAGCAGATTGGCGCGGGCCGCATCGTTGATCCGCCCGCGCAGGAGCAATTCGCGATAGGCAAAGGCCTGGCAGATGATCGTCACCGGATCGGTTTCCAGTCCGCCGACGTTCCAGGTGATGCCGACCTCGGCAAGACGGGCCCGCGCGTCCTCGACGAGCGCTCCCAGCAGCGCCTCATAGTCCAGCTCTTCAATAATCGCCGGGGCGGGAAGCTGCGGGATCGTCATGCGGCCCCCACCAGAACGTCGGCGACACGATCCTCGCGAAGGCTGTAGTCGCCAAGATGACCGGCCGGATAGAAGACGCCATCAAGCCTGAAGACGAAGCGTCCGGACCGCCCGCCTTCGATCATGTCGATCGTGCGCAGGCGGAAGCCGGGTTCCCCGTTGCGCGGGTCTTCAAGCGCATCGGCGATCGCCACATAAAGCTCCAGGAGCGTGCGCGGATTGGCTGGCGCGTCCTGAAGCTCGGGCACGCGGGAGCCGAAGTCCCGCCGCATGATGCGGGTGCCGACGCGGGTCGTGATGACCTTGCCGATCGACTGGACGCAATGGTCCCAGCCGGTCAACACGCGTCCCGTCCTGGCGTCGACCCCGGTGCGCATGGGTCAGCCCTTCGCCTTCGCTGCCGGCTTGTCGGCGTCGACGGGTTTGGCCTTGTCGGCGGCCGGGTCCTCCAGCTCGCCGGCGATCACCGCATATTGCGCCTGTTCCTCGGTGAGCTTGATCGTCTTGCCCTTGCCGGGGTTGCGCACGCCGGCGACCCAGGGGCCGGCGGCTTCGAGAACGCGGTAGGATTTCTGCATGTCGGGTCTCCTGTGGATGGGGTCAGACGAGCACGTCGTCGGCGCCTTCGATCGCGCGGTGGCCGGCTTCGTCGCGGGCGTCGACGTGGTGAACCTTGCGGGTGCCGTTGTTGAGCCGGGTGCGCGCGGTGGTCACCAGCTCGTCGGCGGTGATGCGCAAGGCCGCCCCGCCGATCCCGATCTCGATCGCATTGCGGGTGATCTCGATACGGGCATCGCCGTGCTTGATGACGAACCGCTGGTCATCGTCGGTCGGCCGGGGGTTATCCGTCGTGTAGCCATCGCGCACGGCCAGCGATTGCGGCCCGACTTCGCCGTGTGGTGAGAGAAGCCGCATGGTCTCGCCGACGGCGACCGGCACATGGGTGGAATAACCGCCGACGCCGTCGCCGGCGCTTTCCTGCACCTGCACCCAGGGCGACAAGAACGGCTTGCCGGTGCGGCTGTCCGCCGGCATCAACTCCAGCCGCACCTTGTTGCCCTTGATCTCCACGACCTTGCCGGTCATGTGGCTCGCGGCGACCCTGCGGTTCAGCGCGTCGACCGACTTGCGCAGGGTTCGGATCTCGCGGGCGACGGTCGGGATCACGGCGCGACCTCCGCATCCGGAACGAAGGCCTCGCCGTTCACCTCGAAGATGAGGTCTATGGTCGGCGAATTGGCGAAGACGCCAGCGGTCGCGTTGCGCAGAACCTGCGTCCATTCGACCGCAACCACGGAAACGCCGCGCCGGTCCATCTTGCCGCTCAAAACGGGCGCGATCCGCAGCTTGGAGGGCGCACCGATGCTGTCCAGGCCGAAGCGCTGGCGCGGTGACAGAATGGCGAGAACGGCCTCGGCCATCGCCCAGGCATCATTGTCGCGCGCAGGCTCTGAGCCTTGCACGATTGCGAAGGCCGCGCATTCCAGCGGAAGGTCATAAGATCCGTCGGCGTTCGACTGGACGGGTGCGCGCAGGACGCCAATGCGCAGGCCCGGCGTGCGGATCGAATTGCGCTCCAGCTCGTCGAGATCGAAGCGGCCGAGCTGCAGTTCGCAGCTTTTAAGGGTCGGCAAAGCGGTCTTGAAGTTGGTTTCAACGGCGCTTCGAAAGGCGTTGATCCGGCTCATTGCAGCACGCTCCCGAGCCAATCACGCACCGCCGCCTCGATGTCGGCGCGGTTCTCGGCCGAAAGACCCATCCATGTACGTGCCGGCATGGTGACCGCGCGGGCAAAGACGGCGGCGTCGCCGACCATGAAGCGGAGCGTCTTGCCCTTCTTCGGCTTGATCGTGCCGCCTTCCTGGTGGATGCGGGCATAGATGAGACCTGAGCCGATCGTGACGCCATGGCTTGAGGCGACGTAGTCGACGGAGCGCGACAGGTGACCCTCGGCATAAAGGATCGAGGTCCCGGCGCGGTTCGGTTTCCAGGGCGTTCCGTCCGGCGCGGTCTTTTCCTCTTCGATGCGGCGCCGGGTCTGTTCCTGAACAAGCCGGCCGATGCCGTCGGCAAGCTCGTCCTTGGGCGCGTCGGCAAGCCCTTCGATTTGCACCAGGCGCGCGGCAAGATCGCTGTCATCGATGCGGATCGCGATACCGGTCATGACCGCCCCCGGCCGAAGATACGCGGTTCGGCGAAGAAGGCGGCGCCGCTGTCGCTGGATGTTCCATCGACCGAGATCTTCGGCTCGGCCGATCCAAGGCCGGCCTTGCCCTCGGCGATGCGCTTCAGGAGATCGACCGCATCCTTGTATCGATCCTCGATCGTGGTCGTGAGCGCGGCATGGCGGTTCGCCAGGACATAGACCGCGATATTGGCGCAAGGCGAAATCAGAACGTCCGGACGCGTGGCAAGCGGCAGCTCATAGCGCGCCGAGATATGCGCATCGATCTCGCGGGCCGCAAACTCAAGGGCGCGCGTGATCGCCGCCGCCGGATCGACATCCTCGGGCAGGATGTCCGCGAGAAAGTCCGCGCCCCAGATCTCTTCGATGTCGGCTTGGCTGGCGTAGATCACGATGCGCTCCGGGGTGGCGGTTGACGGGCCGGCCTTAGTCGGCCGGCTGGATCTTCACGGTGAGTGCGGGGTCGCCTTCGATCGCGACGCGGTCCGGGTCGCTCAGATCGGCGAGCGGTATTTCGGTCGGTTCCTTGCCGAAGGCCCGTCCCGCCCGGCGGCGCGGCCGGCGCGCGGTCACCACCAGAACCTCGCCACAATCGGACGGCGGTTCCGACTTGCCGGCGTCGGGCTTCGGCGCGGATTTGGCGGATGCCTTCGGCTTTGCGGCTTTCGCGGCGGGCTTGGATTTGTCGGCCGCCTGGGGCTTGTCGGCCGCCTTGGGATCGTTGGCGGCTTGCGGCTCGGCCGCGTTCGGCTGTGCCGGTTCGGAGGTTTCGGATGCGGCGGGCGACGGTGTTGCGGGGGGCATGGCGGCCTCCTGTGAGCAGGATCGGGATCAGGGCGAGGAGAAACGGGCGCGGCCGGCGCGCCCGTCAGGCTCAGGCGAGATGCGGGATCTCGATGATCTGGAGCAGGTTCCGGTCGGTGTTGGTCTCACCGTTCGCCAGGCGTTCGGCGAGGATCAGGTCGCGAGCAGCATCGGCATGGGTGCTGCCGACGACGATCACATTCGGCTTCACGCCGAGCGGCCGGCCCGCCTCGTTCTTCAGGTCCATCATGGCCCGGCGAGCGGCGCGCAGGTTTTCCTTGGTGAGGTCGGCTTTCGACGCATGGGCCATCTGCCAGAACCCGAAGCCGGCCGCCGCGCGTCCATCAACGCCATAGGTGAACTTGTCCTGGTCGAACACGCGGTCGGAGGTCTTTGGATCGTCCTTGCGCACGAAGCGGTAGTCCCGGCGCTTCTGGTAGATCAGCGGCTTCAAGGCGCGGGTCGTGTCCATCAGGTACCAGGGCACGCCCGCGCCGGCCTGCATGTTGGAAACCGACACTTCCTTGCGCGTTTCCGGGTCGATCACCGGGTGATCGGTGTCGAAGAAGGGCTGCCCGTCGTAGCACTCCGCCTCGAAGGCCTGGTCGAGCATTTCGAAGACGAGCTCGTCCGGATGCGCTGCGGCAGAACGGCCCATTTCGGTGAAGAGCGGCGAATAGATCCCGATCTGGTCGTCGGAAATATCGTCCGCCTCGACCTCGACCGTGCCCTCGAACTTGCGGTTCACGATCGTGTAGCGGTGCGTTGCCATCGTTTCGTAGACGCGCGAGCCGATCCATTCCCGCAGCTTCGGGAATTTGCCAAGCCAGGCATAGGAATTTTCGCGGGTCGACGACGGGATCATGGTCGCCAGTTGCGGCCAGTGCGGCTTCACCTCGGCAAAGCCGTTCTGATAGGCGCGGGAGAACCCGCGAAAGAGATCGTCGAGGGATTGCTGGTTGATGAGCATCGGATGCGGTCCTTGCGGAAGAAGGGAAACTCGGGCGGCGCGGCCGGGCGCTAGACCTCGACCCAGACGCCGGCGGGGTCGACGGCGACAACGCGGCCGGCGGACGAACGTGTGCCCGTGCCGTCGGTCCTGGCGACCGTCTCGTCGTCGACGATGAAGCAGGTCGTGCCGACGTCGGCCTGGCCGACCGGATCGGCGTCGAGATTGTCGAACTGGAAAGCGCGTTTGCGCAGGATCTCGATCCGGGCTTCGCCAGCAGCACCTTCGGTGTTGTCGACAGTGCGCTCCGCGCGCCCCAGCGCGATCAACCCGGTTGCCGTGCGCCCCGGCCTGGCGAACCCGGCCTCCAGCACGACGAGCGATCCGGCGAGGATCTTCACACCGGCCGCGACCGGGTGGCTTTCGCGCTCGGGCAGGCGCATGCGGGTCTGACGTTCCTTGATGAGGGCCATGAGGTGGATCTCCGGTCGGGCGCGGCGCGCCGTGGGTCAAAGGGCTGCGGCGCGCCTCAGGCGGTCGCGGCGTAGTCCTCGTCGGACAAGCCGAGCTTTGAGGCGATGCTGCGCTGCTGATCGGTCAACGCGGACTTGCCGGCGGCCAGGTCCTTGTCGTCGAGATCGGACGGCTTGCCGATCACCGGCAGGGTTCCGACCAGATCCTTGAACCGGTCGAGACCGCCCTCCTGGGCGCAAAGTGCGCGGTAGTGATCGCGCGAGGCCGGGGCGATCTTGCCGGCTTTCACGGCGTCCTCGATTGCCGCATTCACGTCCGCCTCGCGGATCTTCCGTTGTTCGGCTGCAAGCGCCGTCTCGGCCGTATCGGCGCGGGCGATCGCCTGGTCGTAGTCGGCGCGCGGAACGAAACGCTCCATGTCCGGCGCCTGGGCGGCGGCAACCGCCGTCTGGTGTTCGGTCTTGAGGCGTTCGACGGCGGCGAGGATGTTGTCGATCGAAGCGCCGGCATCGAGGCCGAGCGCGCGGCAAAGGGCTGTGAGGTCCATGGGGGTCTCCGGGAGGTTGGAGGGAGCATCTGTTGAAGCATCAGGGGAAGCGGGATCTTCGGCGCGCGAGAGCGCGGCCATGCGCAGCGCCGGGCGGTTGACCAGGCCGGCACCGGCAAGGCGGAGGATGTCGCCGGTCTTGGAGTGAAGGAACTCGGGCGACAAAAAGCGGTACTCGCGCGCCACGATCATGGCGGCGGCCTTGTCGGTCCACTCGACCGCGCCCCAAAGCGCGCCGTCGCGGATCTCCATCGCGGTGATCCAGCCGGCTGCCGGCGCGGTCTCGCCTTTCGGCGCGCGGTGCGCCTGGCTGTGTTCATAGTCGATGGGAAGCGGCGCGCCGTTGGCCTCAAAGGCCGCGATCACCGACGCGGGATCGGACAGGCGCCAGCGCCGGCCGTCGCGGGCAACCAGCTCCGGCCCGGCCGGAAAGAGCTGCACCCATGCGGGCGCCGCCGATCCGGTCTCGGAGGCGATGGCGGTTGTCGAAAAAAGGGCGGTTGCGGTTCGCGTTGTCATGGGCGACAACGTGCAGGACGCACCGCACACCCGCGCCCCTGACAGTGTCAGGCGGATGAGTGCCAGGACCGGCGATCAAATCCGGTCGAAAACGTCACTTCCCGGCTTCACCACCCGCACGATGCAAACCGCACCCGCGCCCCGGCGACAGCTTCGCCGTTAAAGGGGGTTTAAAGGGGGTAGGACGCGCGTTTGGGGGTGGCGGCGGGGATTGAGGCGGAGCACAACCGGAAGCGCCTCATGAAGCGAAATCGACGGAGGTTCAGAGCGTTGGTGAGTTGGCGATACGATATGCAGGAATTTGTCAGCCGCTAGGAGTTGGAGTGTCTAGCAACCCCAGGGAGATTCAAGACTTATACCACCGCCCGGCGCGAGGGATGGCCATTTCGCCTGAGCCAGATAGTCTCTTCAATGTGAGATATCCAGGGTAGAGACACATGACAGTCAGTTCTATTGAGTTGCCAACCGGAGAGACCGTTACCGTTTTTCACGTCACGGAGGGGACAGGAACTGCCGGGATATATTTCAATGTAATGCGAACTAAAAACAATTATGTGCCTTCGGTGCAGGTGAATTACCATGCGTTGATCCCGAAGTTTCAGACCGTTCTGGTGCAACAAATCGAGGCGAGTGGCTTTTGCTTCGATGCAATCGTCTGCCCGCCAAGTTCCAGAAACGATTTGCAGCCATATCGTGATGCGATCCTCGGCAAATGGCCCGTCCGCGATTTCACCGAGACGTTCACCCGCAAGGGTGAGATCAAGGCGCAAAACAGTGAGACGACCGTCGATGATCTGGTCGAGCGCGAGTTTGTGCATTCGCCGAACGGCTACGAACCCTCGATCAAATCGATACTCATCGTCGACGAAACCATAGTAACAGGAAAGTCCGCTGCGGCGTTGATCAAGCTGCTGCGCCGCGCTGGGATGCCCGCCGATTCGCGAGTTGCGATTGCCGTCTGTTCGAAGATGAACTAGCGGAGGTTTCGCGCCACTTCGCTCAATAGGACATCGAAGTTTTGCCTAAAGTCGACTTGTGTCGGCGTAGGAACATTCTCCCTCGCTCGGATGTGTGTGTGCAATGCACCATCCGCGATGTGGCGGAGCGACGTTTCGATTTGCTGGAGCGAGCCCTTTATCGATTTGGAGCTGTTACTTGCAACCTGACTGAAACTATTGCGACCGAAAATGGGTGGCACGTGGTCTACGATCGCGCGGGCAAGCATGGCCGTCGAAATCGTCCTGCCGGAACGCCAAGCATCGTTGAGCTCTTCACACATTCTTAGGAGACGAGACAAATCGAATTGATCGCTCTCGATGGCTCGGAGCTCCGCAATCCTTGCGGAATCTACAAAGTTGTCGCCCGAATAGCGACGTGCTGACGGGCGCTCCGTGGCCTCCAAGTGATCCCAAGCCGCACCGGTCAATCGATAGTTGTCGTCGGGCACGAACTCGATCAGTCCTTTTTTTTCGGCATCATCAATCAGGTTGCTCGCCGCATCTGGGGATGCAGCGCCTATGATGGAGCAGATGTCGGTTCCTGAGAATGCTATGGCTTTGAAGTGATCTTCACCGGCCTGTTCTGCCATCCAACGTAACAGGTTTTCTCGCTGCTGTTTCGGCGATGGCAGTTTCTGCGCTACCATGTCGTCGATCATATTTGAATGGATTTCCAGCCACTCGTCCTCGGAAGAATGTAGACGGATGTAGTGACTGACCTTGGCTACAACGAGTTCATTGACGGCGCCGTTCGACTCGTGGAAACGACCTCTAAGCACTGCCACTGCACTGCCGGTGATCATGAAGGGGCCGCATCGGTTGCATCGAAACTGCCGCATGTCACCGCGCCTACCCGCCTCGGCGCTGCTGCCGCACACATCACATTTGGCCATCGCCGTCTCTCCGCCACAAGATCCGAATCCGTCTAGTACAGATTTCGAAATCATAATTCCCGCACGCCCAGTTCGACTGCTCGGCCGGTATCATTTACTGTTCGGGCTGGTCTCCTTCGGAATTTTCTGACTGGGAGCATGAGAGAGCAAGAATTTCACGTATACGCTGGCGCACGCTATCACTCTCCTCGTCCTCATCGGAAGAAGTACGGCTTTCGAGATGGTCACAAAGTTCTCCGATAATTGAAGGTTCCTCTACTCCCTTCAGCACCTGCCGCATCTGTCGTTCGTTGTCTTTCAAGAAATCAAGTGCTGTGGCTGATCCGTTCAGCGCTGCTTCCACCGAAGGCAGTATGATCTTTCGGGCAGCAACATCGGAGCGCTTTGTTAGTGGAAGTTGTGCAAGCAGCTCGGAATAGCAGGTGAGCGCAACGTCTATACCCGCGGATGTGACAACCGTGTTGTCCAGAAGGTCCAGCACATCTTTCGCCAAGCCTGCTCTTGAATTGACTGGAACAGCACGCCAGACGGAATCAAAGTCTTTTCGCGACGGTCTTTCGCCGGACAGCATGCCCAGGACATGATCCTTGATAGCTGTTTTTATTTTGTCCGGTGGAAGGGTTAGCTTGGCGTCTATTACACGTTGGCGCAAGACATCAACGAGACGCGTCTCATCGAGCAGCGATTGCGTCAATGTGTCGGCGTCTTGATCGACTAGCCATTTATCGATCGTGGTATACATGGCCTGCCAACCCTGTTCCTGGCGCTTGGCATTGTCGGCGATCAGGGAAAGCGGAAGATCCGGGGGTGCCAACGATGTCCATTCCTCGGTTTTTCTCACGATGCCGGTACGTGCTCGGAGAGCTTCCATATCTTCACCCAGCAGCTCTTTGAGAAACTCATAGTGTGTTGCTAGGGCCGAAGGCGGAGGTGGTGCGAAATCGTTGCGTTGTATGACTTTCAGAATGGCGTTCTGAACGAGACGGGTCTCGCGGGGGGCGGCCGCCGCCCAGTCGATCCAAGCCTCAAGCGTATCACCGTCTCGGATCAACTCGGATAGTTTGCTGACAGACCCGTCACCAATCTCTGCGTCCCGTATAGCCTTATTCACCCAATCTCGTTGCGCATTGAGGTCACCGAAGGCGTGAGCCTGAAGATTGGTTACTTCCGGCGCCTTTCCCTCTGTTTCACCCAGAATCAACCAAAAGGCCGCTGCCAGCCCTTCATCCACTCGGTCATTTTTTGAGTTACGAATAGCTTCAATATGATGGTAGAGGGCGCCATCACTAACCAAGTCTTGGCGTGCCGTCGTCAACGCACTGGTCATTGTACTATCTGTTATAAGCTTATTATAGGACTTTAGCATGATGATAAGGTCGTCGATATCTTCGACCTTTGTTTCCTGTAAATGAGCACTCAAGGCTCCTGCAAATGTGGCCGCCTGTCCTTTTCCTAACAGCGCGCGCAGCTCGGGCCAAGCATAGTAAAACTCCTCAGGATTTTCGATAAGCCTTGAATCCAACGCTCCGTTTAGGTCCTTTGTTTTCGGTCGATTCTTGAAGTTTGCTAGGCGTAGACCCGTTAGGTCTGCATCGAATGCGACGCCGATGAGAAATTCGTCGCTTTCGGGGAATTCAATATTTGAAATCAGTTCCAGTGCTTCATCCTCGCCGTATTCCGTCACGAGCACCTTGTGCATCTTGCCGACGAAGGAGATCCAATCGCGACCGTGAGAGAAACCGCGTTCCTCTCTCTTGGGCAAAGAGCGCTGCAGCCACGCGGCCAGTGCCAGCGTCCATTGACGCCCTTCGCTGCGATCGCACAGCTCATACAGTCTCAACAAGTCTTCCTGCTCGCTCCAAGAAGCAGGAGAGACGGCAACTAGTTCTCCCAGCGCTCCCAGCAAGGCCCGCTTACTTTCAAGCCTGTTGGAGGGGCTCGCATTGAGGTTTGAGAGGTTGCGAACCGCATTTCTGAACTGTGTCGCGGATGTACTCGCCCAGATCTTCGCTTTGTCTCTGTAGACGTCTGGCAAGATTGTATCCCAGCCAGGCGAGTCCATGATCGCGTTTACCTCATCCTCGGGTGTGATGCCTGTGAATAGCAATTCAATTCGACCGTCTAAGAGCACCTGCAGAGCAAGGTCGGGATCTACATTATAGGCTAGCGCCGCCAGATGCTTGAATAGGTCTGGGTCATCGGCCAGGTCGCGTTGTCGCTCATCAATTTCGTCGGGCCGGCGAAGCGATGTCGGATCAACTGAAAGCTTTTCACGATTTGCCATGAAAAGCGCGATCGTGGGTATGGGAATGCGCCCTTCCCATTGTTCCCACAGGCCTGTTACCGCGTTGATGAACGCGATGATCTGGCGGGGAGTGGACAACGATCCCTGACAAGAAATGTCAAAAATTTTGTACGCTCGATAACCGACCTCTTTATCGATTTGATCGTCAAGGGCTTCCAACAGTTTCAGGGCAAAGAAAGCAGACGCATCGGAGATAACAGGTGCTGCTACAAACAGGATGGCGTCGAACGACTTGCGCAGGAGGTCTTCCTGAACTTTCTTGTCAGCGTCGGTCGTGATTGCAGTTAGGTCGGTCGTGATCGCAGTTAGGATGTGCTGACGATCGTAGGGAATAATCAACGTGACCTTTCTCTCAGTGCCATCACTGGCGCGGTCCGCCGAGACGATTGCGCGAATGTTCGCCCACGCGTCCTGTATTCCGTCGTTCGGAAGACGATCAACATTGTCAAACACGATGATGATGCGCCGCTCTTTTGTCTGATAACCCCCGATAATGTCCTTGAAAGTCTTCTCGAACTCGTGCTGCGAGGGATCAATTTCGCGAATGCGTTGCTCAAGATGCGTGGTTTCCGCATCTTTCGAGAAAAAGGAAAGCGTACGCGAGATCGCGGCGAGCATCGACATGTTTTCCCCTCTCTGAGGACGCGGCTCGTCGTTCCACCATCGCTTGATCAGGTAATATGGACCCCGGTATCCGTTCCCATTCCACCACATGTAGACGATGTGAACTGTGATCAAGGCCGCCATGATGCAGACGCCGTACCTCGCGAATACTCCATAGCCACTCGCGATGGCGCTCTTGTTGGAGAATGCAAAGGGGCTGAGCCACATATATATAAGTGGCAGAAGGAGTATGAAAATAAGAACGATGAGACCAAAAAAAGTAAACGTTTTTTCGTTGCTTGTTCGCGTATTGATAGTTCGATTTGTGATTTGATCGTAGATTTTATTCAGAGATTGACGGTCACTTTGCGGCTGAGATTTTAGCCACGCGATCAGTTGCTCCAGAAACGTTCGTCGGAAGTTGCCGGTCTGGTGTGCCCACAGATCATACGTAAAGATGTGATATGCACGATTGTTCGAATTCTTCTTCTGCTGATGAGCCTCAATTTCAAGCGTCTTCTTTGCCATCTCAACGATAGAGGACTTGCCCGATCCCCAGCGGCCCTCAAGGCCGATCGCACGTGTTTCGCCATCAAATTCGCGGATTAATCGTGCGAGGCCGTTAGCTGTTCTAGCATGCCCACCACCGGTAAATGCATCTGTCTCAGCCGGTCGATCGTATATAATCTGTCGCTTGACAGTTTTCCCTTTTGACACGGCTCCAACCTTCCCCGAAGTTTCTCTAATCTTCTTAAGTATCCAGATATTCTATAGGCAAAAGCATCACTTGGCATGAAAAGCCGGTTGACGCTCCTCGAGTAGCTCTGAGCCTGTTCGATGACTTTAGCTTATGCCAACACATACAACGGCATCAACCCGGTCGCCATTTTCCAGCGGGCGCGAATGTAAGATCAGATTAAAGGGAAGCTTCCGGTATTAGTAGTCTGACCACGGAACGGCGGCGTTGGGGGCGGGAAGCAGACGTAAGATTGTAGGTTGCCTATCAGTCGTTGATCTCCCTTTGGGTTTTGCAAGTTTTTGTTTTTGCCGGTATCTTCAGTTATGCACACGGGCAAATCAAGCCTCCGGGCGCGCTCGGCCACATGCGTTGGCGAAGGGTTTGCGACCTTCTGCCCGTGTGCCCTTCACTCCAGAGCCGTTCCGGGTTGCTTTTCGAAGTAGCGCGCTTTGCCGCGTGGGCGGAACAGCGTGCGCAAGCGCCAGTGCCCGCCGTGCGGATCCAGCACAATGAACAGACCGGTCGCGGGATCGAAGGCACGCATGGTGCCGGCGAGGTCGCGGCGCAGCCGCGCGCGTTTCAGTATGTCGCCGAAGTCCGGCCAGGCGGAGACATCGACCACCCGCCTGTGATCGGCCGCATGGCCGATGGTCGCCGCGTCGATCATCACAGGCAGATAGTCGTCTCCGAAGCGCCCCGGCGCGATCGCCACCGGAAAGCGGGTCATGGCGAAGCCGTGCTCGCCATTCAGTCGCGCTGCAATGTCGCGGCCCGATAGCCCTTCCGCCTTGAGCGCAGGCACCCGTGCGGCGCGCTTCAGGCCAACTTCGATTGCGTCCTGGACGAAGACCTTGAACGCCGGCGACGCCGTGAAGTCGGCGATCGCCGCACGCCGCGCCGGTGTCGACAGCTCGTCAAGCCGGCCGGACAGCAGCTCGGCGACGTTCTGCCCACGCGTCTTGCCGGGATTGGTGTCCCAGCCCGGATCGATGCCGACCGGGACCTTCACCGTCTGACCTGTGCGCCTGTTGCGCCAGGGCCGCATGACGATCTGAGGCCCGCCGGCTTCCGGGTCGTAGCCGAGACGCTCCGCCTCGCGCCGTGAGATCTGGCGCACGCCGCATTTGCAGCCCCAGCCGTTCGGCGGATAGTGGGTGTCCCAGAACGGATGATCGACAGGCAGGATCACGCCGACCCAGCCGCGGTGTTCGGGCCGGCGGCGTTCGGCGAGCGAGAGCGTATAGACCAGGTACGGCAGGAAGCGCTTGGTGCGCTGGGTCCGCTCCCATTCGCCAGCGGCATGGGCTGTGCGGATGTTCGCCCAATAGATCGTGCGCAGGCGGCGCGGGCTGCCGAGCTGCACGTATTTGGAGACGCCGTCGGCCGGGTCTTTCGCGAAGCGCTTGCCCCACCATCCTTTCGCCTGCAGCGTCGGTGTCAAACGCGCCTTGAAGTCCTCGAAGGGCACGCGGTTGACGATGGCGTCGTCGACGGCCTTGCGCAGATCCTTGAGCACGTCGAAGCCGGCGGACTTGGCGACGGTGAAGGCATAGGCATGTTCGCGCGGGGCGATGTCGCGCCAATCGAAGGTCGGGCGCGATCCTTTCTCCCGGAAATAGCGCGTGACCTCCGGCGAGGCGGTCAGGAACTCGTCGGGCAGATCAGCCGGCATCGCCCAGCCCGCGCGCGATCATTGCGAGATCGACGATCCTGCGCGCCAGCGGTCCGACGTCGAGCGTGCCGGCCAGCCGGTCGAGCCGTGCTTTGAGATCCTCATAGGAGCTGGCTGCGGCGAACTCCGCCTGGAGCTGATCCATGACCGGCGCGAGATCCGCGCCCCATTCGTCGAGCGCGCCCTCCAGGAGTTCGTCGAGCTCGTCCGGCTCTTCGCCCCCGCGAGCGGTCGCATGCACCTCGCCGCAGGACGGGCATGCGCGGGCGGTTGCCGGATCGTCGGCATCCTCGTCTTCCGGTTCGTCCGTTTCCGGCCTGTCTTGACGGTCGGCCTTTGGCTTTGCCGCCGGCGTGAGCACGTCCGCGTCTTCCTCCGGCTCGCTCAGGCCGATCTTCTCCCGAACCTCCGCCATCGAGACCTTGAGCCCGAGCGGCACCAGTTTGGTGAGCGCGTCGGACAGCGTCTTGATGTCCTCGGCTTCGGCCACCGGCAGGTCGACGGTCGGGTAGCGTTCCTGCGGACCGAAGTTGAAGGCGATGAAGGGCTGGATCAGATCGCGGTTGATCGTCGCCGCAAGCTGGCGCGCATCGGCGCGCAGGATGTCGTAGCGGACGTTTTCATGCACCTGCGCCTGGGCAAGCGACGAACCGTCGTCGGTGGTCATCGTCTGACCCAACACGCCCTTGGAAATCTGCGCGTCGAGGTAATCGGCCATCGCGCCGAAGACGGCATTGCCGCTGCCGCCCTTGGCTTCGATGAACTCGATCTCCATGCCGGACGGAATGATCGCGGCGGCATCGGAGGCGAGATCGCGCACGGCACGCAGGAGCACGCGCTTTTCGTCCGGCGTCGCGCCGCGTCCGTATCGGCCGACGCGCAAGGGCATGCCGAAGACTTCCAGGAACGCGGCCCAGTCCTTGAGCGTGTAGGATTTCAGAAGGAAGGCCCAGGCGGACAGACGCGCCAGACCGCCCCGGATCGGCAGGCCGGACTTGAGCTTTGGCACATGGCGGATGAAGGAATAGCGCGACAGGGCGCGCCCCTCGATCGACCCGTCCTCGCGCAGCCGCAATTCGCGACCCGTCTTGCGGTCGAACTGGAAGTGTCGCGGATCGCGCCAGGCATAGCCGCGCGGACGCCACTCTGCCCCATACTCCCACAGGATCTCCACGACGGAAAAGCCCTTGCCGAGCGCGTCGAGCACGTCGATCTGCATTGTCTCGAATTCCGGCGCTTCGACAAGCTCGCGCACCGCGTCGAGGATCTTGTCGTCGGTCGCGCCGCCGTCGGGCGGATTGACCGCCGGCTCGATCGCCAGCACCGCGCGCTTGCGGGTGCCGAGCACCGAGGCGTAGTGGAGATCGCGTTCCTCCATTTCCTCGGCAAGCGCCAGATAGTCGCTAGGCTCCCCTTCGACCGCATCGCGCAGGATGCGGGCAAGCTTGCCCGGTGTCAGGCCGGAGGCAACGGGATCGCTCCAGAGCGCACGCACGCCTGTCAGGGTCGGCGCGGCCTCTTCCTTCAGGAGCGACGTGGAGGAGACGGGCCGCCCCTGCGGATCGACAAGCTGATAGGTGCTCACCACAAGCCTCCTGAGCGTGATGGATTGATCCCGCCAACGCGGGCGAAGTCGTCGTCATCGTCGAGCGGCGGTCCACCGTTGTGGCCGACTTGCTGCCCGAATTGCGCGAGTGGGGAATGCCGCGCGGCCGTGTAGTCGAACTCCGGCAGATCCTGACGGCTTACGTACCAGGCGAGCGCGGAGGCGATCGCGCTGTCGCCGTGGCGCTTCATGCCGTCCGCGCCGTTGACGCTGTGATCGTCGGGAACCTTGATGATGCCGTCGACATACTGCAGCGCCTGGTGATCCCGCAGGATGTCGTCGTCCTTCGGCAGGATCACGGTGCGATCGGAAAACGCCTCGATATAGGCGGGCATCTCGACCTGGTACCAGGCGCGCGACAGGCTGACCTCGACGATCGACGGACCGTATTTCTGGGCGGCAACCTCGGCGATGTAAGCACCGTTGCCGGTGGCATCGAGCGCGCCGCCTGACATGCGCGGCAGGCGATCGACGATATAGAACAGGATGTCGCGCTGCTGGTCGAAGGGCACATTGCGCAGCTCGACGATCAGGCCGGAGCGGCGCACGAGCGCACGGGTGATCGCCATGACGTTGATCACCGTCAGATCGCCCTTGCGCGCGAAGTCCTCGCCGAAGACATGCGGCAACAGCGGGTCGAGCTTTTCCAGATGGGGTTTCAGCTCGCGTTCGCAGAAGTCGCGCGTGTCGGCCTTGCGGATGTGTTCCGGCGCGTTCTTGAAATCGTCGGAACAGGCCCATCGCACGATCGGGATGCCATCCGCCATGCAGGCTTCGATCTGCACGCGGGTCAGTGCCGCGCCCTCCGCCTCGGCGGGAATAGCGTCGAGTTCCTGTCGCATGGCCGCCTGGCGCGCACCATAGGCGCCCCGGATCTTCGCTTCCCACTCGGCTTCGCCCTCGGCTGTCCACTCGATCCCCTTGATCAGGCAGACGCGCTTGTAGAGCCCGTTTGCAACGGCGGTGGCGAAGGGGATGTGATGGACGGAGAACGGGACCTTGCCGGCGCGCGCTTCGCGGATCAGTTCATTAAAGGGGTTCAAGACGCCGTTGTGCGTCGAGATCACGCGGATCTTGCCGCCCCAAATCAGGAGCGCGTTGACCGCATCTAGCACACCGCGCACGTCCTGATGGAACGCCGCTTCGTCGATCACGACAATGCCCTGAAGCCCGCGGATGTTTTCCGGGCGCGACGACAACGCCTCGACGCGGTAGCCACTGGCAAAACGGATGCGAAAGGCGGAGATCATCCGTGTCGAGCCGTCCGCCTTCTGGTCTTCGAACAGGAATTCCTCGATCGCCGCGAGCTCTTCGCCGATCGATTTTGCGAACTTCGCGACATAGCCGATGAACTCGCGGCCCTTGTCCTTGGTGTCGCCGATGTAGAAGACGTTGTCGCCGCCGGCGGACCGCTTCGAGGCGGCGATCAATGTGTCGTCGAGCGCCTCGCCGAAGGTGATGCCGGTGCGGCGGCCCTTTTCGGCGAGCTTCAAATCTGATTTGTCGGCGATCCAGTCGATCTGGTGCTGCATCAGGATGCCGTCCGCGAGCGGATCGAGATCGTCCGGCACCTCGGCACCGCGCGGCAGGTCGCCGGGCAGCTGATCGTCTTCGCGCGCCAGCATCGGCGGACCGGCGAAGAGATCGGGATCGCGCGATTTGCCAGGCTCTTCGCTCATTTGCGAACGCCCAGGAATTCGCGACGGAGTTGTTCAACCGCTTCCGCCGACAAACCGGCTTCCTTGCTCACCGTGTCGACGACTTCCTCGACCTTCTCGGCGAACTCGGCTTCGACCTTCTGGCGACGCGACGTGGACACGGATTGCGCGGCGGCGGCTGCCCGAAGCGCGTTGGCGAGTTCCTGCGCGCCCTTGGTCGACAGGCCGCCGTCGCCGGCCGATTGCAGGATCTCGAAGATCAGCGTCTTGATCGCCTCGGCCGCGATGATCGTGAGATCGTCGGACGCACCGGCGTCGAGCCGGTCGCTCAGTGCGGAGGCAATGTTGCGGGTTTCCTCGATCCGCCGCGCCATGGCGGCAAGCTTCACGCTGTAGCGGTTGAACGACGAGAAGGACGGAACGTCGAAGCCGGCGCCGGTCTCGCCCTGGATGGCGATCAGCTTCTCGCGGAACTCGGTGTAGATCTCGACTTGCGTGCGGTCGCGCGCAGTCAGTTCCTTCGCCGCCCAGGCAACGACGTCCTCGCATTCCTCCGGGAGCCTGTCGATCGCCGACAGCCGGCCGCGCCCCTTGCTCATGATCAATCCACCGGCGAGGGCTTGGCGACGCCTTCCAGATAGGCGCGGCGCTCGACGTGATCGAGGCCGGCACGGCGCAAGCCGGCGACCAGCACGGTTCCGGCTTCCGACAGGCTCACCGCGTCGAGTTCCGCGAGCCGGTGGAGCTGCGTGCGGACGTAGTCGCGGGACTTGCGGTGCCCGAAGGTTTCCAGCACGCGCACGAGCAGCGTTTCGTTGAGGCGGTGATCGGTCTCTTCGGAGAGAGCCCGCAAGATGATCAAACGGCAGTCGCCCGCGATGTGTTCGGAGAAGCTCAACGCTTGCCCTCCTTGTTCAAGAGATAATCGGAGATCCGTTCGGTCACGCGTTGAAGCGCTTTTAAAGTGTCCTCGACACCGCCGAAGCGAACGCTCATTCCCTCGATCTGCTTGTCGAGCTGATGGAGATCGTCGCGGTCGGGAAGCGTGTTGAGCTTGGCTTCGACCCGATCGACCCGCGCTTGCTGTTGCTCGACCTTGGCCTCTAGCGCCGCGATCGCCTGGGTGTTCTTGCGCGACCCGCGTGTAAGCCAGGTGTAGACGACGCCCGCAGAGCTGATGCCAAGGGCAATGACGCTCAGGAACGCATTCAGCTTCGACCAGTCGAACCACATGAGCACCTACCGCAGCGACCGGAGAGCAGCGACGCCGCCGCCGACATAGAACAGCCACTGGATCATCTGCCCGCCCCAGGCTTCCAGAATGGGGACCGTCGCAACGCCCCAGCCGAAGCGGAAGATGCTGTCGAGGATGACGGCCGCCCACCATGCGCCGAGCGGGAGAACGAAGAGACCCGCGAAGCCCCAAAAAGCCGCGTGTTCCAGCTTTGCGGAATTGAACTTCGCGAGTTCCTTAGTCTCGGCAACGGCCGCGCGGATCGTCTCGATCTCGACCTGTGTGCGCAGTTTCTCGCGGCCGGTTTCTTCCGTTTGTCGGCGTTCCAGATAGGACAGCGTGCGCTCGACCAGACCGGAGGACGCGAAGCGCAGGACGACGGAGAGAAGCCAGCTCATGCGTCACCCCCGATCGGCGTCCGCGTGATCCGGCGCAGGAAGATGTTGAGGCCGCCGACGATCAGCATAGCCCACAGCGCGTCGCGCGGCTCCAGGTAGAGGTGCCAGTCGAAGACCTCGAGAAAGCGCAGCACTTCGGCGGCGATCGGCAGAAGCGCGACGAGCGTGTTGACGATCAGCGTGCGGAACCCCCTCATGCCGACGCTCCCCGTTTGACCAGTCCGGACAGGCGGTGGCGGATCTCGTCGCGATAGCGCCAGGCGACAACCGTGCCGCCGAGGACGGCCAACCCGAGCCCGATGCCGGCAACCCACAGCACCCAATCCGGCGCGCCGCTCTGGGCGGCGGCAACACCGGCGCCGGAGACAAGAGCCCCGACACCGGTCGTCGTGCCGGCCTCGCCAGCGGCCGTCGCACGTTCCAGCGCGGCGGCTGTTGCCGGGCCGAGCACGCCATCGGTCTTGAGGTGCGGGTGGTCCTTCTGGAAAGCGAAGACGGCCTTTGTCGTTTTCGGTCCGGCCAATCCGTCGAGCGCGCCGTCGTAGTGGCCAAGTTTGGCAAGAATGCTCTGATAGTGCCGCAGCTCGTCGCTTGCGCTGGACGCGCGCGCCACGTCGGCGCGCGGCGGGACGTTGATCGCCTTGGATGTCGAATAGATCCCGCGCTGGATCAGCAGCGCCTCGGCCTGACGGCGTTTTACCAGGCCAGGCAGACGACGGCCGGCCGCCGTGGTGCCCGTCTTGCGCAGCAGTTCGGCGGCGGTACGGGCATCGCCTTTGGCAAGCGCCTTCGCCCACCGCCATGTGGCCGCGCGCGGACCGAGATTGAAGCAAACGGAGGCCGCGCCGTCGTAGTGGTGCTGACGGGTCGGCTTGATGTGGCGCACGACAGCGGCGCCGTATTCTTCATCGGTGACCTGGGGAAGGATGCGATGACACTCTTCGCGCGTGATCGTGTCGCCGAACTTCAGCGGGCGTCCCCGCGTCTTGATCCAATAGGCTTTGAAGGTTGCCGACCGGTTGGTAAAGCCGGTTCCGATCGTCGGAACCCCAACCGGATCGCGATAGGTACGGCTGACGAACCCTTCATGCGCGACGATCTCGCGCGCCCCCTGCGGGCTCAATTTGGAAATGATCGGCATGTGGATCGCCCCGGCCTCGTTGGATGAGGTCCACGGTGGCGGATCGACCGATGCGAGGTGAGACTGACACTGTCAGCGGCAGGCTAGAAAAGGTCGTCCTGATTGGGGTCCTTGGCGCGAATGCGCGCCCTTGCGCGATAGGCGGTGCGCTCATGGGTTCCCGCCGCTGCCGCAGCTTGCCGCGCCGATGCGCCGTTTTCAAGCGCCTTCACAAGCGTGCGCCGTGCGCTCGCCGTCCGGGCGATCGGGATCAGGAAGCGCCCGCCGGAATTGCGGACGCGGAAGTGCTCGCAGATCTTCTCCGCAGCCGGTAGCCCGACCGTCTGGCAAAGCCAGTGATCCGGGTCCGGTCGGCTCGGGATGTAGACGGTTTGACCGCCGCGCGCCGCCGCCAGTTTCAGGGCCGCATCGAGACCCGCGACCTCGGCAATCTCGGCCAGAAGGTCCGGCAGATAGGCGTGGTCGGAGGCGCTGGACGGCATGGATCATACCTTGCGCAAAGCGGCGCGCAGCTTAGCGCCAAGAACGTTCATCAGATCGATCCAGGCATCCTTGGAGAGGTCCGCATAGGCGATGCCGGGCTGCATCCGCGCCACCCATGCGTCGATCGAGGCGGCGGGCGCGGCATCCAGTCTGACAAGCCGGGTCCACTGCGCCAGCAGGATCTGCATGCGGTGATCGTTCAGAAGCGGAGGGCGAAGCCTGTCCCGGGTGAACAGGCTCGCGTCGCCGCTTTCCCGCCGCATCCAGTCCTTGAGCGCCTCGATCACCTTGCCCGCATCGTCGCCATGGCGAAGGAAGCGGCCATGATCGAGCCCGGTCTGACGTTTGACGAACGCAATCAGCGCCGCATCGGAGGCGTTGTCGACGATCCCGAGGTTCCAGGCCGCGATCCAAAGCGCCTGGAACTTGGCAGCATACGGCCCGGACAAGCGATCGGCACGCGGCCTTGAACCGCCTTTCGAAGACCGTTTGAAGCCCTGTTGTTCGAATGCCAGAACCACCTTGCGCCGCTCGGCTTCGGTGAGATCGGCTGCCGAGCGCTTGCCGGTCTCGCGCGCCAGAAAATCCCGATAGGTCTCGTCGTCGAGGCCGAGCTGCTTCTTCGCGATGTGGATCGTTGCGAGCGTGCTCATGACCATCCCCAGCGATTTGCGAGGAAGTGCGAGGACAGAGCCGCATGCGATTGCTCCGGCCGGCTTCGGGACGGCGAGCGAAGCGTGGGCTTGCGACCAGCGGGCGCGGTGTCGCGCTGTATGGCTTTCGCGAGATCCGCGAAGCTTTGGACAGTGGAGGTGTTGCGGCCGGTCATCACGAGGCCCTCGCAAGATCGATGGTGACGGCCTGCCAGCGGTCGGTAACGCGATCGCGGCGGTAGAAGCGGACGTATTCCTTTGAGCCGGTCACCCGCATGGCGTCCCGGATCGCGCGCATTGCCTCCTGCCAGCGTGGATCCTCGATATCGAGCCGCAACAGCATGAAGATCTCGGCGCGGTTGACCTTGCCTTCCTTGTCGGTGTTGAAGGCGCGCGTGATAACGGCCCGGATCTCGGGCCGGCTGTCGGCCGCCCATTCGTTGAGGCATTCGTCCAGGAGCCGTTTGGCGATCTGGAGTTGCGGGCCGAAGTCGATGAAATCGGAGACCTGCACTTGCACCTTCATCAGCCCGTCGTGGCTTTGATAGGTGCGGTTTCCCTTCGGCCCGCCCTTGGTTACGCCGTACTCCTGGGCGAGCAGCGCGTCGAACTCGCCGAGGTCCGTCATCGTGTGGCCGCGAAACCGAGCGATCTGCGCCGACAGATCGTCGGCGTAGCGCATGATCTTGCGCACCAACTCGTCCTCAAGCTTGTGCGCGGGCTTGACCATTTCGAGCGGCACGAGTGCGCCCTTGGCATCCGCCATATAGCTTTTTCCGCCGACATCGATCGTACCGTCATCGGCTGCGTTGACTGTCTCCGTCATAGGTAGTCTCCATTGCGTTGATCGAGGGCCGAGCGGCCCGGAGCCGGGTCGCCCAAAAGGGTCTGGTTCGGATCGCCGCGTCCCGCAGGGGGATGGAAGACCGGCACTTCGCGGTAGCGGCGGAAGATCGCCTCGCGCGGCGGTTTGGCTGCCGGTTTAGGGGGCGGACTTGACGGCTGGGGCGCCGGCGGTGGCGCGGGCTCCGCCGCAAGTTGCTCTTCAAGGCTCGGCCCGCCGTAGAGCGCTTGCATTTCCTCGCGATAGGCGAGCTCCAGATTGACCGCGTGGACCAGCCGAGCGATTGCCGCGACGAGATCCGCACGCCGGGTCTGGCCGGTCATGAGTTGCGCTGCCACTTCCTTTGCGGCAATCGTTGCCGGCGTGTCCTGCCGTGTGCCATCGAAGACGGCATCGACGATTTCATCGACAAGATCGTGTAGCTCGCTCATGCAACCGACCCTCCATCGCCGGAGGAATGCGGAACCGGACGCGGCACGATCGGCAGTCGAACCACCTTGCCGGTCTGCATGTCCGCCTCGGTGATCCGCGCCGGGCCGGCGACCTGACAGCTTTCCAAACTGTTCGCCCGCTTCAGAAGGTCGAGCAGCGCGCTCTTCGCCAGTTGCGTCTGCATGGCGCTGAGGTGCAGCTCGCCGCGCTCGTCCGTTGCGGCATCGACCATGGCGCGCATGTTCCGGAGTTCATCGCTCAGCATCGACGCCTCCCTTGACACGCGAGTGCGGGCAGCTGGACCGGCAGGCCCGGAACATCCGCACCCGGTGCGCGGACGTCGACGCATAGGGCTTTTTCTGCCAGTCGAGACATTGATTGCGGGACAGGTCGCCAAGCACAGGGCAGTCGACCGAAAGCCCCATCAGCGCACCGCGCACGCGTTCCTCGACCTTCTCAAGGTCGCCGGGATAGCGCGCGTTGATCACCTGACTGACGACCGCGGGCGAGTAGCCGATGCGCTTGCCGGCACCGGAAAGCCCGTCGCGGTCCGCGAGAGATGCGAGTTCGGCAATCCAGTCGGGCGGCGACCCCGCCCAGGCGTTGCCGGCCTTGTCGATCATCGGGATTGTCACGTTCACGGCGACACCTCCTCGGCGACCGGTTCGCCGTGCAGGTTGTTCGTGTTCGGGTCGTAGATCGCGTGTGTCCGGAGGATCTTCGGAGGCTTCGGCCCCGTGTTCATGGAGGGTTTCAGGCGCCACTTGGTCAGATGGCGCGGCCGTCCTGCCTCCAGGCAATGCAGGTAACCGGCTTGGGCGAGGTGTTTGATGTAGCTATGCACCGACACCGTCTTGATCAGGCGGTCGTCTGTCGAGGCGAACGCCGCCAGTTCTTTCGCATTAAACCCGTCGCGCAGAAGGTTGCGCATCGTGTTCCAGAGAAGCTGTTGAACAGACGGCGGAGCCTCCGAGCCGTCCCTGCGCAGGCGCGGCGCCTCGGCTCGACGCTCAACAAGTTGGTAGACCGTGCGCCGGTATCGCGGATCCGTGCCAGCTTGCCCGGCCGCCACAATAACTCCGGCTGCGCGCAGTCTGCGAAGGTAGTCACTCACGGAACTATCGCCGGGGTCGCAACTCGCCTGATCGACGTCGTGTCTCGTGAAGGGCGCGCCGTCGCGGGTGAGCTCGAGAATGACCGACCAGACGTGTTCGTAGCCGCGCAGGACGGGACGGCCCTTGATCGACTTGAGCTTGAGGACCGCCGCCATCAGATCCGCCCTCCGCGCCGCCGGATGGGGGTCTCGCCGGTGAAGATCCGCCCGGTGTAGGAGGTCCGGTCGAGGTCCTTGAGACCGTGGTTGCGGGCGAACTGTCCGATCTCATGCAGGGTGGTCGCGATGCGCCGCGCCTTGCCGGCCGTCTGCTTCCGAATGTCGTCGAGCAGCTCTTCGGCAATGGCCACTTCGGGCACGAGGAAGCCGGCAAGCGTCGTGGCGTCTTCGAGATCGCAGGGCTGCGCCAGCCGGAAATCCAGAACCCGGTTGTGCACCCGCTCGTGGGCTTCGAGCTTCTTCGGCAAGAGTTCCTCGCCGATCAGGACCACGGGCGCTTGCGTCGTTTCGTGGATGTCGCGGACGAACTCGATCATCTTGCCATCGACGAGCTTGTCGGCCTCGTCGATGATCATCGGCCGATTGGGGGCGTCTCCCATGCGGTGGATGATTTCATCCATCATCGCCGCCACCGTGCCGCGCGGACGCGGTTGCCCGAGTTCTTCCAGAAGCGCCTCGCAAAACCGCTTTTGTCGCCAGTAGTGACGAACCTCGATATAGACGGCGCCCGTCTTGTTCATGGCGTATTGCGCCGCGACCGATTTCCCGTAGCCGCTGTCGCCAGAAAAGACGCCGATCCCCGGCAGACCGACGCCGCGATCCTTGAGCGTCTCGATCAACATCATCAGCGTCATGACGTTCTTGAGCGGGGCGATCGAGCCTCGCCTGGGCGCTTCGCTCTTGACCATCGCCAGATTTCCAGTCATCAAAACATCCTCTTTTGACTTTGAAGGGTTCCGGTTCGCCGGGGCTCTTTTTTTGTGGGCGGCGCTCAGCCGCCGAAGTCCTCGCTCATCAACGCGAGCGCACGGTATTCGGGGCCGGCCTGATAGCCGCCGAGCCACATGGCCTCTGTTGTTTCCAGTTCCTCACCGGCCTCCAGGCGCGCTTCCAGATCGAGCGCGCGCTTGAACCGGAGCTGTGGCGTCTCCTGCGACCGGATGGGGGTCACCTTCGCCCGCTCGGGAACCGGCGCCGTAAGTTCGCTCCGCAGTTCGGCCATTGCCTTGGCTTCACGGGTGCTCTTTTGGGGAGCCGCCGGCTCGGCAACGGCATCCAGCGCGTTTCGAATGTCGGCGGTCGTGTGTTCGCTCTCGCGCCTGGGCAGTGACACCACGTTCGGAACGTCGCGCGCAGCAACGTCGAGAACCCGTTCGATCAGCGGGCGACCCTTGGTGATCTCGCGAATGTGCCGCTTCGCTTCACGTGTTGCGGCGTCCAGGGTCTCAGACTGTGCTTCGCGCTTGGCCGCAAGCACCGTCGACGGGTGGATGCCGGCAAGCTCGGGACAGATCGCCTCGTCGATAAAGGTCCCGTCGCCGGCGTCGAAGACAATCACGCGCCCGGCGTCGTTGGGGTCCATGCGAACGAAGACCTGGGTGCCGGGAAGGGCTGCGTTGATCACGTAATGGAAGTGATCGATCCGGATGCCTTGCTTGGTAACCGTCCGCAGACCGTCCTTGCCGGCGACCGGCATGAGCAGGATGTCGAGGGCGCGCGCATCGACCGTGCGGATCTCCGCATCGGAAGCCATCGCGGCTTGAGCCGGCGTCTTGCCCTTGAGGGCTGAGTGCGGGCGGTGATTGTAGCGCGTCTCCGTCCAGGCATCGGCGAAGCGCTGCAATTCCAGTCCGGTCATGGACACGTCGAAGAGATCGGCGGTATCCGCGCCGAGACGGTCGGCGAAGCTCTTGCGGTCCTCTATCGCCTTCCGGTCGGCGACGTTGTGGCCGACAAACCCCGGCAGCAGCGTGGCGCAATCGTGCTGGAAGGTCTTGATGACGCGCTCGACGTGGCCCTTTTGCTGCGGGCTATAGGCGTCGGAAACGTCCATCTCTATATCGAGCGCGGCGAACAGGCGTTTGGTGTCGTTGGCGATAAAGTCCGACCCGTTGTCGGTCTTGATCGTGTCCGGCACACCCCAGGTGAGAATGGCACGGCGCAGCAGCATGGCGACGGCGGAAGCGCGCGGGGTCTTTGATACATAGAAGAGCGTGCGCCGTGTTGCGATATCGATGCAGGCGTAGATCGCATGCCGTCCGTCGGTGCAAAGCGCATCCACCGGTGAGGCGTCGATCTGCCAAAGCGCATTCGGCTCGCGAATGTGCCGCAGCGCGCCGATGCCGGCGGGCGCCATCGTGGAACGGTATTTGTCCGGGTTGGACAGCTTCGTCAGCGCGACTTTTTCGGTCTCTTTAAGCCGCTTCAAAAAGTGCTGGAACGTGCGAACCGGCGGGGTTTCGACGGATGCCATTCGGCCCTGCCGCTCCACCTGCAGCGTCTCGCCGAATTCGTCCCGGCACAGCGTGCGGATATGATCGGCCGAAAGATGCGGTTGATGGGCGACCAGCGCCAGAATGAAGACTCGGACCGCGCCGCCATTTGCCGTGTCGAGAACGCCCTTGCCCTTGCGGGCGGTGGAGCGATCGACTGCCAATGCATCGGCCTTGCCGGCGCGTTTCGCGGAGCGCCACCTTTGCAGGGAGCGCTTGGACAGCTGGGGAACGGTATCCCTGATCCAGTCCTCGACCTCGATCGAGTGGGTGTTGTAGCGATCGGCGAAGATCTGGAGCCGGGACGACAGGCCGAGAGTCAGGCCGGCCGAGAAGCTCTCGAACGCCTTGACGATGGCAAGGCGCGCATCCCGGTTGACGCGTGCGGCCTCGGTGCCGCTGAAGGTCAGCTTCGTATTGCCGTCGGCGTCCCGTGTCACTTCCCGGCGCACGGCGAGCGCGCGCCGCGTGAATTCAAGCTGCGCTTCGGTCGGGAAGAGCCGGAAATGGTACTCGCGGCCTCCGCCGCGCTGGCCTTTCCGGGTACGAGACAAGAATGGGTGTTCGTGCCAGCTCTCGCGCTCGGCTGCGCGAAGAATGCCGCTTTCCGTTTCGGGCAATCCCGGCAGGTCGAGTTCGGCGGCCTCGCGTGCGGTGAACCATTCCTTCATCGCCGCGCCCTCCACTTGGCTTCAAGGGAGGCCTTGCGCGCCGCGACGTCGCGTTCGTGCTCTTCGATTAGGTGCAATTCGATCAGGTCGGCATAGCGCGCATCGACCACGACCAACCCGAAGCGCTCGACGATCGCCCCAAGCAGTCCCTGACAGCCGGTTGCTTCAACCAGGGCAATGAATGCGTCCAACGGAATTCGATGTTCCTCGGATGCTTCGGACGCCCATTTGTCGAGGGTGGTCTCAGAAACCGCCCGCCCGAGTGTCTCGGATATCTGTCGGGCGATCTCCGCACGCGACACACCGCCCTCGCGTGCCTCGCGCAGCCCCCGCGACACCATGCGTGCAATCTGACTGTCGAGCGCACCACGGCTTGACTGTTCCTCGCCGAGCCCGACCGTGACTTGCGGCGGGGTCCAGGAAAACAGATCTTGCGTTTGGGTATCGCGACGGCGGGACATGACGGTTAGCCTCGCTCCGCCAACCAGAGGTCGATGGCGTCACGATGCGCCTCGAAGAAGCGATGTTGCTCCGCTCGCTTGAGCCGTGAGAACCGATCCGACACCTTCTCCCAAGGCTTTGGCGTCTGTGCCGGCTGGGTCTTGTCGATCACGGCAATTGCCTCGTCGACGCTTGTCGCCGTGGGTGGCTCCGCCAGAATGAGACCGATGATCTGCGCTTGCCGGTCCGGCGATTGGTCAGAGAGTTTCAGGAGTTCGGACTGGTTGCCGGCGAGCGGGCTGTCGGCGATGCGGTCGCGGATGTCGGGCGAGATCGTTGCGATCTGGAGCGCCAGATAGATCGCCCGCTGGCTCAGGCCGAATGCGGCCTGAGCTGCCTCCGAGAAGCAAACTGCCAACTTAGCACTTTGATCGTCGAGATCCCCGCTCGGCTGAATTCGTGCAATGTTTGCACTAATTCCGGCATCCGCTTTTTTCGGCTTCCGACCCGGTTTCACCTTGCCATGCGCGGCCTCGTAGATGTCCCGCCATGCGGTAATCGCGACGGCCCGTTCCAATGGGTTCAACTCGAACCGCATCAGGTTCTCGCGGATCTCCCGAAGACGGGTTTGGGCTTCGTCGGCGAAGGCTTCAGGTGCATGGACAATGGACGGGATGGTTGCCCATTCGAGTTGTTGTGCGGCCGCAAGCCGGTGCGCCCCATAGATCAACCGATAACCGCCATCGTCGTTCGGTCCGACCGCTTCGATAGGCGTCAGCAGTCCGCGTTGATCGAGATCTTCCGCAAGGGCTTCGACGCGCGCCGGCAGGGCCTTGCGCAGGCGATCGGTCGCGTCGATTGCAGCCAGATCCAGATCCCTGATGGTGTGTGCAGTCATGTGTTTCATCCCGGTAATCTTGTTGTCCCCGAAAAGCGGCCGGGCCTGCCGCCGCACGGCCCGGCCAGTTGGGGAGGAAACGCGGGTAGCCCCGCCACCCGACCACTGACGCAGGTCGCGCGATCTCATCAGGCCGGCACCTCGATTGCGTGCCAGGGTGCGCCGCCGATCCCGCGCGCATTGAGCCAGTCGGCTTCCGCTTGGGCTTCGCAGAGCGAGCCGAACCGGTGCGCGTCGCCTTCGAAAAAACTGGTCTCAGCAACGACGATGGTTCCGCCGCCGTCGGCCTCGATTTGATGTGTCTTGCCCTTGTGGAAATAGGTCTCGCCGCTGGCGGAGACTTTCAGCAACACGGCCTTTTGAGACCGTCCCGGCACCGGGAGACTGTTGTCAGGAAAAGCGCGGTTTGCAGACGGAAGAGCCGTCATTTCGACACTCCTTTGTCAGGGCGCCGACGGACGTTTTGCCTGTCCCGATCAATCGGGGCGGTACTACGCTCTCGGCAGGTGGCCGGTTGGGCGGCGAAAGAACGATGGAGATGATTGATGGAACAGACCGACATGGATTGGCTGCGCGAGCACCGCGAGAACGTCCGCGATGTGATCCTGCGCTGCCTGGCTGCCGGCCTTGAGGGGATAAAGCCCGGCGTCACCACCGCTGCCCGAGAGGTGGCCGAGCGCGCGCTATTCGATTGGCCGGAGGGCACGCCGCCATATGTGCGCGCCTTCGCCGACGAGGAAACCCGCCGGCTCATCGCCCTGATCCTTCCGTCTGGCGAAGCTCGTCCAGAACCTCCGGTAGGACCTCGCGCACCGCATCGCGGACGGCGGCCCTGAAATGGTCGTGCATCTTGGCGCCCAGATCAGCCGTAACCTCCGCGAGCAAGGCCCCCTGAGCCTCCCGCTTCTTGGCGAGGATTTCGCGTGGCGACAGGTTCATGCCGCCGCGCGGTCCTGGCCGCGATTGCCGCTGGTGGCACGCCGCGCATACCTGCTAGAAAGAATGCGGGTTTTCTTGATCGGATACCGATCGGGAAAGAGCTGTTCGACGGGCACCTCAAGGAAGTCGGCAATCGCCTTCTCAGCCTTGCTATTTTTGCGCGTCCAGATGTGGCCGAAGCTGTTGGGCTTCATTCCGATGCTCTCGGCCAGCGCGGAAAGTGTCATGCCACGCCGGTGCAGCTCGGCCTTGATGGAATGCTGGTCCCAGGCGGGAGGCGTTCCGGGCTTCATGGGCTACCCCTTTCGAAACCGGCCTGCGGTAACAGGCCGGTTTCTTTGAACGGTTGATGTGAAACAACGGCCCTAAATCACGGGCCGATAAAACAGGGATAAATGATGATCCTCTTTTTGTAAATGAGGATTTTCATTTAATGGTGGGTGTAGTGGCTCGACCCGAAAGCCCCCCGAAGACCGATCTCGGTTTTCGGCTGCGCGAGGTTCGCCGACGCTTGGGCGATACGCCTCGCGCGGAGTTCGCTAAGTCGTTGGGATTTGGAAAAGATTCTCTTGCGTTGTATGAGCGCGGCGAGAATGTGCCGACAGCGCACGTGCTAGCTGCGTACCGTGAGAAGCTCGGAATAGATGTAAACTGGCTCCTCACAGGCGCGGGTGAGATGTTCGCCGATCCGTCAAAGGCTCCGGCGAGCGCGGCGCCTTCGATCAACCCGGCATTGTTCCGCAAGGTCGGCCGTCTTGTAACGCGGGTCCACAAGGAAGAAGGGATCAAGCTTCCGCCGGATGCCGTTCTGGACGAGCAGGCTGACGCCTACAATGCGCTCCTGGCACGCGCCGAGGACCCATCCGATGCGGACGAGTTGATGGCGCTTCTAACCTGGTTGGAAACCCGTTTGAAAAAACGACTGCGAGCAGCCACCGAAGAACCCGGAACCGGTAAACAGCAGGCTTGATGGCAGTTCGGTTGCCAGTGCTACTGATAATTGCATCGCTGGCAAGTTTTACAATCCGTAAATGCACGCTATTCGGGTGTCGAGTTGCGTCAATTTAGGGCGCGCGTCGCGTCAGACTTTCTGAACGGAATTGGCGGATTTCCGGGAACTCAAACTCTTGCGCGTTGGTCAGAGTTCTCAATGCGAAGGCGGCGGGACGCGAGCAGATCGCGAGTTCCCACTTCGAAATGTAAAACGGCGGAAAACCGGGGTTTTTAGGTGGGAAGCAGATTTCCCACCTCTGGCATCAGATTGGCGGTTTTCTGCTGATCTTTCTCGCCGCGATTTCGCGCTTGCCGCCGTTTTGTGCCATTTGATCTTGCGCGCCAATTTTCAGATATGCGCACGGGCAATCTCGAATAATTATTCAATATCAATGGTTTTCGGCTGTTTTCGCCAATTCTCACCTAATCCCGGTTCTGTGCCATGTGTTCTTGCGCGTTACACCTTGGACGGATTCAGTATTTGACTATGGCGGAAGAGGTGGGATTCGAACCCACGAGACGGTTGCCCGCCTGCCGGTTTTCAAGACCGGTGCCTTCAACCACTCGGCCACTCTTCCGTTGGCTCCCGTTTGGCCGGGTGGCTCTTCATTGTCAAGTGGGATCGCCCCGCTGCGTTGCGGGCAAAGGAAAACCGCCGATCCGGAAGGTCGAGGCAGGGACCGGATCGGCGGTAGCGCCGGAGTGCCGGCGTATGGCGCGGGGGCACGCGCCATGGCCCCGGTTCTAGTTCAACTCTTTCAATCGGACTGTGACCCGCATCACAAAAGCGTCATTGGCCTCCCTGATCCGGCGCCGTCGCGCGGGCGTAACCCGGGCAGGCAAGCAATTCCGTCCCGGCCTCTATGGCTGGAAGTGACGAGGATCAAGGGAGACGATCATGCCCGAAGCATTCATGAAGAGCGGTCTGGTGGCCATCGGACTGCTGTCCTGCGCAGCCCTGTCCGCAACAGCGCAGGCCAATACCCAGCTCTCTCAAAGCGAAATCAAGCAGGTGGTGTCCGGCAAGCGCATTTACCTGAAGACGCCCCTTGGCGGCGAGTTTCCGCTCTACTACCAGACCAACGGCACGGTCGACGGCTCCGGCGACGCGGTTGGACTCGGCCGGTTCATGCAGCCAAACGACGAGGGACGCTGGTGGGTGCGCGGCAATCGCCTCTGCCAGAAATGGCAGAGCTGGTACGACGGCAAGCAGTTCTGTTTCACCCTCTCGAAGGGCGAGGGGAGCACGCTCTACTGGACCCGGGACGACGGATTGAACGGCCGCGCGCGAATCGGAAACTGACGGTGTGACTTCGGCAGTGCGACCGAAAGGCGACACCCATGTTGAAAACGTCATGACCGAAGCCTGTTTCGCTCGACCCGGCTTTCACCTTGCGGTAAGGGATCCCATGCTAGACGGGTTGTGATGCGCCATTAGGGGGGCCGCATCGCGACGCAATCAGGGTTCCGCCGGTGCGTAGAGCGCTGCGGTGTCGTCTTGCGGGAAAGCCGACCTTGGCCGGAAAAGGCGAGGGGTGGTTTCCTGTCCCCCGGAAGAACCGGGTGCGGGTGCGCCAGTCGCGCCGGACACATCGCCTCGTTTGCCGGCAAGAGTATCGAGTAGGGCGGCAACATGACGACAGGCAAGGATCCGGCGGAGTTTCGCCGGGCACCGGGCTCCTCACAAGGCCTTCTTCGCGCCTTTCCGCGACCGGTTTCAACCGTCGCCGGCGGTTTTTTCGGTGGGCGCAAACCGGCTCCCGCTATTGCTGTCACAGCGCTTTGCCTCGTTCTGGCTGCCTGCAGCTCGGCGCCGACAGGCAAGAAGAAGGTGAAGTTCAGCGAAGAGAAGTATGGCGTGGCAGCCAGTCCCAAGGTCGTCGCGGACAACAAGCCTGTTCCCAAGGGTGGCGGGCGCTACATGGTCGGCAAGCCCTACAAGATTGCCGGCAAATGGTATCGCCCGAAGGACGATCCGAATTACGAATCGGTCGGGCTTGCATCCTGGTACGGACCGACCTTCCACGGTCGCCAGACCGCGAATGGCGAGGTGTTCGACCGCAACGCCCTGACCGCCGCGCACACGACGATGCCGATTCCCTCCTATGCCCGCGTCACCAATGTGACCAATGGCCGCTCGCTGATCGTGCGGGTCAACGACCGCGGGCCGTTCCACGGCAAGCGCACGATCGATCTGTCGGAACGCGCCGCAACCATGCTGGACTACAAGTCCAAGGGTGTGGCCAAGGTCAAGGTCGAATACATCGGACGCGCCCGTCTGGACGGTCTCGACGAATCCTATCTGATGGCCTCCTATCGCGGTCCCGGAGCCGTGGCGCCCGGCGCGACGCAGCCGGGTACCCTGCTGGCGCAGGCGACGCCGCCGGCCGGCCTTGTCGGACCGGCGCCGGTGCCGCGCGGTCGCCCCTATGGCGCTGCCCTTGCCAGCAACGCCAGCTTCTCCAACACGGTCACCGCCGCATTCGATCCGGCCATCGCCTTCGAAGCCGGCGAAAATGCCGTGCGTGTTGCCTCGCTCAACGGCTTTTCCGGTGCGGCCGGCCAAACGTCGCCCGCGCTCGGCTACAACACCCCGGCCGCCTCCGGGTCTCAGGCTCTGCCCGGCGGCATCGGCAGCCGCGAGACCGGCGGGACCTTCGTTGCCGGATCGGCGATTTCGTCCTATGTGGCTGACCGCCGGATCGCGGCGGCCTACAGTGCGTTTGCGGAAATCGAGGGCGGATCTTCGTTGTCCGAGCTCGCAGACAAGACACGCTGATCAGCATGTGGACAAGCCGGTAGGCGCAGGCACACATGGCCGTTATGTTCTACGTCCCGGTCCGAAACGGCCGGGACGCTTTTCGTCGTGACGTCAGGCCATGAAGGTGTTGTCGAAATGATTGGGCGTACGTGGTCTTCAGCGCTTGCCGCCTTGTTCTTCCTCGTTGCAGCGACCTCGCCGCCCCTGGCGCAGGACACAGCCGAGGACAAGAAAGCCGAACCGCCAGCGCTGCTTCTCGATTTCAGCACCGGCACCCTGCTGAACAGCCGCAATGCAAGTGTCGCCATCCAACCCGGCTCCACCGCCAAACTGATGACCGCCGCCGCGGTCTTCGAAGCGCTGTCGTCCGGGGAGATCGCCGAGGACACCGCGTTCCCCGTCAGCGAACATGCCTGGCGCAGCGGCGGCGCTCCCTCCGGCGGCGCGACGATGTTCGCGGCGCTGAAAAGCGAGGTGCCCGTCCTCGACTTGCTGAAAGGGCTGCTCGTCCAGAATGCGAATGACGCCGCGATCATCCTTGCGGAAGGACTTGAGGGCAGCGAAGACGCATTTGCCGCGCGCATGAACGCATTGGCGGAACGCATCGGCATGACCGGAAGCCGGTTTGCGAACCCGACCGGTCAGGACGCGCCCGGCGCTGTCACCACCGCCGCCGACCTGGGACGGTTGGCGGGCTTCATCCTGTCCCGACACATGGACCGCTACGAGCTTTTCAGCCTTCCCGATTTTACCTGGAACGGCATATTCCAACGCAACAAGAACCCGCTGATCGGGGGGATTGCCGGGGTTGACGGGCTGGCCGCCGGCTCCAGCGACAAATCCGGCTACAACGGCGTCGGTTCGCTCATCCGGGCAAACCGCCGCCTGATCGGGGTGGTTGCCGGACATCCCTCCGCCGATGCGCGAATCGACGCGCTGAAGGCTCTCTTCGACAGCCTGGAAAAGGACTTCGAGGACGTCGTCCTGTTCGAAAGGGGCGCGGTGCTCGCACAGGCCCGCGTTTTCGGCGGCACGCAACCGAGCGTAGACCTTCTGGCGCGCGAGCCTGTGGACGTTCTGCTGCCGCGTGGTAGCAAGCGCGACTACCGTTTGAGGGTGGTCTATACCGGTCCCCTGAAGGCGCCGGTGGAACGCGGCAAGACTGTCGGTGAACTGCGGGTGATGCGCGACCGGAATGTGGTCTTTCGGGTGCCGCTGACAACCGCCGAGGCGGTTGAACGGGGCACGGTGACCAGCCGGGCCGCCGACGCCCTGCGCGAAACCCTGTTCGGATGGTGGCTTGATGAAGGATGAAAAACGCGGCCGCGCACGTGGGAATGCGCCCGCTACCGGGCCAAGACCCGGCCGCTTCATCACCTTCGAGGGGGGAGAGGGGGCGGGAAAGTCGACCCAGATCGCCCGTTTGAAGGACCGTCTTTCCGCGGCCGGGATTGAAGCCCTGGTAACGCGCGAGCCGGGCGGGTCGCCAACCGCCGAGACCATCCGCGATCTGCTTTTGTCCGGCAAGGTCAAGCCGCTCGGAGCGGAAATGGAAGCGGTGATGTTTGCCGCCGCCCGCGCCGATCATGTCGATGAAACCATTCGCCCGGCTCTTGGTGCCGGGCGCTGGGTCCTGTGCGACCGGTTCGCCGACAGCACCCGCGTCTATCAGGGCGAGGCCGGTGTCGATACCGCGTTTCTGGCACGGCTGGAGGCGGTTGCCATTGGCGGATACCGCCCGGACATGACGATCCTGATCGATGTATCGCCCGATGTCGGCCTGTCGCGGGTCGCCGCGCGCAGCGGCGCGGCCGGATCGACCGCCGATCCCGACCGGTTCGAAACCGACACACGGGAGGTGCACATGCGCCGTCGCCAGCTCTTTCTCGATCTCGCCGCAGCCGAGCCGGCAAGATTCGTCGTGGTAGACGGAAGCGCGCAAACCGATACGGTGGCGGAAGAAATCTGGCAGGCGGTGCGTGCGCGCTTTCCCGTCGATCTCGGCCATGCCGGCCCCGCCGCGCCCGATGCCGACCGCGACCGGATCGGAGGCTAGACCAATGGAGCAGCACGACGCACATGCTTTTGAAGCGGACGCGCTGGATGGCATTCCGCTGCCTCGGGAACGCACGCTCCTGTATGGTCACGCGCCGGCGGAAACGGTCCTGCTCGACGCCTACCGCTCGGCACGCATGCATCATGCCTGGATCCTCTCGGGCCCCAAGGGAATCGGCAAGGCGACGCTGGCGTTCCGCTTCGCCCGCTTCGTGCTTGCGCACCCCGACCCCTCATCGGAAGCAGCACGAGCGGCGTCCGATCTTTGGCTGTCGCCCGAAGACCCGACCTTTCGCAAGGTTGCCGCCGGCGCACATCCGGGCATCCTGCACCTCAAGCGTCCCTATGATGCGAAGCGCAAGTCCAAGGACAAGTTCAAGCAGGACCTGACCGTCGACGAAGTGCGCCGCGCCGTGCCGTTCTTCGGCTCCACCGGGGCACAAGGGTCGTGGCGGATCTGTATTGTCGACGCTGCGGACGACATGAACCAGAACGCGGCAAACGCATTGCTGAAGGTGTTGGAAGAGCCGCCCAAACGCTCGCTGTTTCTCGTTCTGGCCCATGCGCCGGGCCGGTTGTTGCCCACCATCCGCTCGCGCTGCCGGATGCTGTCGACCAAGCCGCTCGCAGACGGGGAGGTCGCGGCCGGTCTGGCGGAATTCGGCATCGCCGACACCAACACCCGCGAGTCGGCACGGGCCACCGAACTCGCCGACGGGAGCTTGCGAAAGGCAATCACGCTGGCCTCCAGCGATGCCATCGAACTGGCCGACGGATTTTCCGCGCTCGTAAGGCAGCTTCCCGATGTCGATGTGGCGCAGGTGCATGGCTTCGCAGACGCGGTGTCGCGCAACGGAGCGGAGGACGCGTGGACGCTGTTTCAGGATCTGGTTGCAGACCATCTGCACGCAAGGCTCGATCCGGCATCCGGCCCCGCATTGCAGCGCCTTGTCAGGGTAGCCGAGGTATGGGAAAAGACGAACCGCGCCGCCCGCGAGGCGGATGCCTTCAACCTTGACCGCAAACAACTCGTGTTGAACGTGTTTCGCGATCTGGCGGAAACGGCGCGGATGCCCTGACCGGGATGCGGGAGCCCGCCGCGCCCTTCCTTTGCCACCGAACTGCGGATCGACAACACGTTCATGACCGACCGATCACCCTTTCTCGTCTCGACGGCGATTTCCTACCCCAACGGCGTGCCGCACATCGGACACGCCTATGAGGCGATCGCGACCGACGCCATCGCCCGCTTTCAGCGTCTGGACGGGCGCGATGTCCTCTTCCTGACCGGCACCGACGAGCACGGGCAGAAGATGCTGCAGACCGCGCGCGGGGAGGGCATCCCGGTCCGCGAGCTTGCCGACCGCAATGCGGCGCGGTTCCAGGAGATGGTTGGGGCGCTCGGGTGCTCGAACGACGATTTCATCCGCACAGTGGAGCCGCGCCATCACGCCGCCAGCCAGGAAATCTGGCGCCGGATGGCCGCCAACGGCGACATCTACAAGGACAGCTATTCGGGCTGGTACTCTGTGCGCGACGAAGCCTACTACCAGGAAAGCGAAACCGAGCTTCGCGACGATGGCGTGCGCTACGGGCCGCAAGGATCGCCCGTGGAATGGGTGGAGGAGGAAAGCTACTTCTTCCGCCTGTCCGATTATCAGGACAGACTGCTCGCTCATTACGAGGCCAACCCGGATTTCATCGGACCTGACGACCGCCGCAACGAGGTCGTGAGTTTCGTCAAGCGCGGGCTCCGGGACCTGTCGATCTCGCGCACCACCTTCGACTGGGGCGTGCCCGTGCCGGACGACCAGCGTCACGTCATGTACGTCTGGGTGGATGCGCTCACCAACTATCTCACCGGCGCGGGCTTTCCCGACGAGAGCGATCCGCGCTGGCGCTTCTGGCCGGCAAACCTGCATGTGATCGGCAAGGACATCGTGCGCTTTCACGCGGTCTATTGGCCGGCCTTTCTCATGTCGGCGGGCATTGAGCTGCCGAAGCGGGTGTTCGCTCACGGCTTCCTGTTCAACAAGGGCGAGAAGATGTCGAAGTCGGTCGGCAACGTGATCGACCCCTTCGCGCTGATCGACCACTACGGCCTGGATGCAGTTCGCTATTTCTTCCTGCGCGAGGTCCCCTTCGGACAGGACGGCAACTACAGCCACGATGCCATCGTCAACCGGATCAATGCGGATCTCGCCAATGATCTCGGCAATCTGGCGCAGCGCTCGCTTTCGATGATCGGCAAGAACTGCGGCGGCACGCTGCCGACGCCCGGAGACCTGAGCGCCGAGGACACCGCGATCCTCGCCCAGGCCGATGCCATGCTGGAGACCGCGCGTGCGGCAATGGACAGGCAGGCGATCCACCAGATGCTTGCCTGCGTGTGGGCCTGCGTCGGCGAGGCCAACCGCTACTTCGCCGGTCAGGAGCCCTGGGCGCTGAAAAAGACCGACCCCGAGCGCATGGGAACGGTTCTCTATGTAACCGCCGAGGTGATCCGGCAGGTTTCAATCCTGGCGCAGCCGGTGGTGCCGACAAGCGCGGAAAAGCTGCTCGATCTCCTGAAAGTCGACGGCAACGCGCGCGGTTTCGACAGCCTCGGCACGAACGGGCGCCTGACGCCCGGCACCGAGCTGCCGAAACCCGCCGGCGTGTTCCCGCGTTACGTGGAGGCCGAGACAACCGACAGCGGAGACGCCTGATGCTGGTCGACAGCCATTGCCATCTCGACTTTCCCGATTTCGACGCCGAGCGCGACGCGATCATAGACCGCGCCAACGAGGCCGGGATCGACCTCATGGTGACGATCTGCACAAGGGTCGCGAAATTCGAGCGAATTCGCGCGCTTGCCGAGCAGTATCCTTGCGTCTATTGCTCCGTCGGGACCCATCCGCACAATGCGGGCGAGGACGCCGAAATGGCGGTCACGACCAAGGATCTCGTGCGCCTGTCGGGGCATGAAAAAGTCGTCGCCATCGGCGAGGCCGGGCTCGATTACTTCTACGACAAGGCGCCGCGCGAAGCGCAGGCACAAGGCCTGCGCCGCCATATCGCCGCCGCGCGTGAAACCGGCCTGCCGCTCGTCATCCATTCTCGCGACGCCGACGCCGACATGGCCCGGATCCTGACCGAGGAAACGGAGAAGGGCGCATTTCCGGCACTTCTGCATTGTTTCTCGTCGGGGCGCGATCTGGCAATGACCGGCATCGAACTCGGTTTGTACGTTTCGTTCTCCGGCATCCTGACGTTCAAACGCTCCGATGAGTTGCGGGCGATCGCCGCCGATCTGCCGGCGGATCGGCTGCTTGTCGAAACCGACGCGCCCTATCTTGCGCCGCAGCCCTGGCGCGGAAAGCGCAACGAGCCGGCCTATGTCGCCCATACCAACAAGGTGCTCGCCGAAACCCGCGGCGTGCCGGAAGAAGACATGGCCCGTCAGACCAGCGAGAACTTCTTCCGCCTGTTTTCGAAAGTGCCGGGAGCCGCTGCGCAATGAGCCAGGATGGCGAGTTGGAGTTCACGATCCTCGGCTGCGGCTCCTCCGCAGGCGTGCCGCGTGTCGGCAACATCTGGGGCGACTGCGATCCGGATGAGCCGAAAAATCGCCGCAAGCGGTGCGCCTTGCTGGTGCAGCGGACGGGGAAGGGCGGCACCACCACCGTTCTGGTGGATGCGGGGCCGGATCTGCGCCAGCAACTGCTCGATGCCCGGGTGACCTATCTGGATGCGGTGCTCCTCACCCATGCCCATGCCGATCACCTGCACGGCATCGACGATCTCAGGCCGCTGGCGATCACCCATCGCCAGCTCATTCCCGTGCATATGGATGCAACGACGGCGGATCGCGCCCACGATCTGTTTTACTACGGCTTCAGGACGCCGGAAGGCTCCAGCTATCCGCCGATCCTGAAGGAGCATCGCATCGAAGCGGGCAAGCGCTACGTGATCGATGGTGCCGGCGGGCCGATCCCGTTCCAGCCCGTCGAGGTGGCGCATGGCGACATCAACGCCCTGGGCTTTCGCTTCGGTGACGTCGCCTACCTGCCTGATGTCAAAAGCATTCCGGACACAGCGCAGGCGGCCTTCGAGGACCTGGACACATGGGTGATCGACGCCTTGCGCCGCACAACGCATCCGAGCCACTTTTCGCTCGACGATGCGCTTGAAAACATTCGTGCCTTCAAGCCGAAATCCGCGATCCTGACGAACATGCATGTGGACATGGATTATGCGACGCTGACGCGGGAACTGCCGGATGGCGTCGTGCCGGCCTTCGACGGGATGCGGTTTCGCGGAGCCGCAGGTGACGGACTGAAATGAGCCGCAAGATGCGCGCACCGACCGAAGAGCGGCTGATGCGCGCTGCCTTGCACTATCTCGATCGATACGGATCGAGCGCCGGCAATCTGCACCGGGTGCTCGAACGCAAGGTGTGGCGCGTGTGCGCAGCGCTTGAGGAAGATCCGGCCGATTACGCGCATATGATCGATGCTGTCGTTACACGCTGCGAAGCCTCCGGCCTCGTCGACGACAGGCTCTATGCGGAATCGAAGATTGCATCCGAGCGCCGCAAGGGCCGCTCGACCCGTCGCATTGCCGCGGTGTTGCAGACCAAGGGGATTTCCCAGGATATGGCCGAGACGCTGCTGGCGCGTGACGAGACGACGGATCTCGCCGCCGCCTGCGTTGCCGCACGCAAGAAACGCTTCGGACCCTGGCGCAAGGGCGAAGCCGATCCGGAGCGACAGCGCAAGGAAATCGCATCGCTCTGCCGACAGGGTTTCTCGCTTGCGCTGGCGCGCAAGGTCGTCGAGGCGACGGACCGCGACGCACTTCTGGAGGAAAGCGTCGCCCCGTGAGCGCGCCGGGTTCGGGCACAGTCGAAGACGAACGCGCTAAGGGGCTGGACTGAAGAACCTGTTCGAAGTGCCCGGCATCAAACGCATTCCAATGACCGGCGGCACCTCCATCGGCGTCGTGTCTCAATCAAAAAATATTCCATAATATATATTATGCGAATTAGGCGTATTCGATCCGCTTGCCGGATTTTCCCCTTGCGAGCGCCCTTTGACCGGACGTTTGAGAACGGAAAGCGATGCGCAGCCCTTCTATGGCGCTGGCTCGACACCGCGCTTACGCCTGCGATACCGGATCGCTGTCGAGCAACATCCGCAAGGCTGCGGCGACCACATCCGTCGCGCCGCGAAGATCCTCCAGCTGCACGTGTTCATCTGCCGAATAGGCATTGGCTGCCTCCAGCGATACCGGACCGGATCCATAAAGCACCGTGGGAATGCCGGCGTCGGCATAATGGCGCGCATCGCTGAACAACGGTGAACCGGTGGTGTGGGATCCCGGATCCGGAAACCGTTCGCGCAGGCCTGTCTGAACTATGTCGGCGAGCGTGTCCGCGCCTTTGACCGGCCTCAACGGCTCAGCGAGCAGCAGCCTGCGGCATTCGACCTCCAGGCCCTCGCGCGGCGCCACCGCCGCCTCGACCAGCGCAAACAGCTCATCTTCGACGGCCTCGCCGGTTTCCTCGGGAATAAGGCGCCGATCGACGCGCAGCGCCACGCGATCGGGCACGACGTTGGTGTTCACCCCGCCCTGGATCACGCCGATGGTCAGGAGCGGCCGCATGTCGGTGTCGATCTTGCTGCGTTTTGCGGCGATCCTGTCGCGTTCGCCATAAAGCGCGGAGAGGATTCCGGTTGCCGTTTCGAGCGCGTCGACCCCGCCATCTGGCGCCGCCGCATGTGCGGCCCGCCCGCGCACGACAATCTCGATCTGCAGGCATCCGTTGTGTGCGGTCGTGACGGACCGGCTGAAACCGGAGGCGATCACGCAATCCGGCTTGCTGAGGTCCTGCCCCAACAACCATCGCGGTCCGAGCGTGCCGCCGGCTTCCTCGTCGCAGGTGATGTGAATTTCGACCGTGCCATTCAGTCCGTCGGGCGCGTCGGACACGGCAAGAAGCGCGAAGACATAGGCGCTGATGTCGGACTTGCCGAACACCGTTCCGCGACCGTAAAGCGCGCCGCCGGCTTCCTCCGCGCCGAAGGGGTCTACACTCCACCCCTCACCCGCCGGAATGACATCGCCATGGGCGCTGAGCGCAACGACCGGGCCGCCGTCGCCGAAACTGCGCCGCACGATGAGGTTGACGACGCTGCGCATGCCCGCCTGGCGGACGAAAGGCTCCGGCACCGGGTGCCATTCGGGTTCGAAGCCGAGATCGCGCAAGGCGGCCGCCGTTGCCTCGGCGAAGTCGGTCATGTCCCCTGGCGGATTTTCGCTCGGCACGCGAATGAGCTGTTTGAGAAAGTCCACTTGCCTGGAAAAGCGCGCGTCGTCTGCGGCAGTCATTACCCGGATCCTTGCCGGGATTGCCCCGGTCGCGGCGCGAGGCCCTTTGGACCGTGACACCGACCCGCTGCGCCCGGCGGATCGGCAGAATGTCCGTAAACCGGACGGAAAACGGCGGCGGACATCGGTCCGCCGCCGCTTCGTTTTGTCTTTTACTGCGGAAGCTGGTCTTCGATACCCTTTACGTACCAGTTCATGCCAAGCAGCGTTCCGTCGTCAAGGATGATGCCATCCTCGACCGCCAGATCGCCGTTCTGCTTGTAGATCGGACCCGTGAAAGGATGAAACTCGCCGCTGCGGATCTTGTCCGTCATCGCGGCGGCTTCGTTGGCCACGTCTTCGGGAAGATTGGTGAACGGCGCCATCAGCACCATGTCCTCGGAGAAACCGCCCCAGACGTCTTCGCTCTTCCAGGTGCCGTCGAGTACGGCCTGGACGCGGTTGACGTAATAGACGCTCCAGTCGTCGACGATGGCGGTGAGCTGCGCGTTCGGCGCGAACTTGATCATGTCGGACGCCTGACCGAAGCCGACCGCACCACGCTCCTCTGCGACCTGCAGCGGCGCCGGGCTGTCGGTGTGCTGGCTGATCACGTCCGCTCCCTGGTCGAGCAGCGCCTTGGCGGCGTCGGCTTCCTTACCCGGATCGTACCAGGAGTTGGCCCACACGACCTTGATCTTGAAGTCCGGATCGACCGACTGCGCGCCCAGCATGAAGGAATTGATGCCGCGCACGACTTCCGGAATCGGGAAGGAGCCGATGTAGCCGGCGGTCCCGGTCTTCGACACCTTCGCCGCGATCTGGCCGATGACGTAGCGACCTTCGTAGAAGCGTGCCGAGTAGGTCGACACGTTGTCCGCCCGCTTGTAGCCGGTCGCATGCTCGAACATGACATCCGGGAACTTCTTGGCGACCTTCAGGGTCGGGTTCATGAAGCCGAAGGAGGTGGTGAAGATCATCTTCGCACCGTCACGCGCAAGACGTTCGATGGCACGCTCGGCGTCCGGGCCCTCCGAGACGCTCTCGATATAGGTCGTCTCGACCTTGTCGCCGAAGGCAGCCTCGATGGCGAGACGGCCCTGGTTGTGCTGATACGACCAGCCATAGTCGCCGATAGGCCCGACGTAGATGAAGCCGATCTTCAGCTTGTCCTCGGCCTGCGCGCTTGTCAGCCCAAGGCCGAGTGCCGCGGCAAGCGCGATCCCGAAAAGTTTTTTCATGTGAGGCTCCTGTTCCCCGTTTGCAAATGCGATGGTTTTCGAAATTCTGCGCCGGCGTTCATCGCCTCTCCGGCACGCAGATTTGTATTCGGTGCCGTCCCCTGCTCTGTTATGTCGCCCGGCATTGGACCGGTGTCTTGATGTTTCCGGTCGCCCCGCGCCGATTCAGCGGTCCGGCACGAACGGCCGTCCCAGGCAGGCCGGAGTGTTGACCCGTGTCAGTATGCGGTTCCGGGAGATGATGACAAGCACGGCAATGGTCGCGATGTAGGGGAGCGCCGACAAAAACTGTGAGGGAATCCCCACGCCGTGCGCCTGGGCATGGAATTGCAGGATCCCGACCGCGCCGAAAAGATAGGCCCCGGCAAGAACGCGAACCGGTCGCCACGTGGCGAAAACCACAAGCGCCAGGGCGATCCAGCCCCGCCCGGCCGTCATGCCCTCGACCCACTGCGGCGTATAGACGAGCGAGAGATACCCACCGGCAAGGCCGGCGCAGGCTCCGCCGAACAGGACCGCCAGGTAGCGTACCTTGATAACGGACACACCGAGCGCATGCGCGGAGGCATGGTTGTCGCCGACAGCGCGAATAATGAGGCCGGCCCTTGTGCGAAACAGCACATAGGAGACCCCCGCGACCAGGATCAACGACAGGTAGACGAGCACGTCCTGGCCAAACAGGAGACGTCCGACCAGCGGCAGGTCGCTCAGGACCGGAATGTCGATTCCGGTCAGCCGAATGCCGGGCTGTCCGACGAAGGCCTCGCCGATCATGCCGGACAGACCGAGCCCGAGCAGCGTCAGCGCCAACCCCGTCGCCACCTGATTTGCGACCAGATGCAACGTGAGGAAGCCGAACAGAAGCGCCATGCCCATGCCCGACAGCAGTGCGAAAACCGCCCCCAAGTAAGGCGATCCGGTGGCTTGCGCGCCGGCAAAGCCCATCACCGCGCCAACGATCATCATGCCCTCGACGCCGAGGTTCAAGACGCCGGACCGCTCCACGACGAGTTCGCCGATGGCCGCCAACAGCAAGGGGGTCGCCGCCGTGATGACGGTCAGAAGAATGGATTCGAACGCACCCATCGCTCAGGCTCCCTTGGCGGTGACGCCCGGCCGGGCGAAACGGATCCGGTAGAGGATCAGCGTGTCGCAGGCGAGCACGTAGAACAGCAAAAGACCCTGAAAGACGCGGGTGGTCTTGTCGGAAATCCCGAGCGTGACCTGCGCGGCCTCCCCGCCCAGATAGGAAAGGGCCAGAAGAAAGCCGGAAAAGAAGATGCCGATCGGATTGAGCCGGCCGAGGAACGCAACGATGATTGCGGTAAACCCGTAACCCGGTGAGATCACCGGCGTGAGCTGGTTTACGGAACCGGAGACTTCGCTGATGCCGGCAAGCCCCGCCAGTCCCCCCGACAGCAGGAAGGCAAAAAGGATCATCTTGTTGCGCGAGAACCCGGCAAACCGCCCGGCGCGCGGCGCCTGCCCCAGGACCCTGATCTCAAAGCCCTTCAGCGTCTTCATCAGCACGACCGCCAGCGCGATGACGGCAATCACCGCGAAGATCGCCCCGACATGCATGCGCCCGTCCGCCAGTGCCGGCAATGTCGCGGCCTCCGAAAACACGCGGCTTTCGGGAAAATTGAACCCTTCCGGATCGCGCCAGGGGCCGCGAACGAGCCAATCCAGCAACAGTTGCGAGATATAGACCAGCATCAGGCTGGTGAGGATCTCGTTCGTTCCGAAGCGCACTTTCAGGATCGCCGGGATTCCGCCCCACAACATGCCACCGGCGATTCCCATCACAAGCATCAGCGGCAGGGTCAGGAAACTCTCGAACCCGGGCAGCAGGATCGGCAGCATGGAGCCCGCGAGCGCGCCGGCAGTGAACTGCCCCTCGGCGCCGATGTTCCAGGTGTTCGACAGGAAGCAGACCGCCAGACCGACACCGATCAGGATGAGCGGGGTCGCCTTCACCACAAGCTCCTGAAGCGACCAGGACGCCGTCAGCGGATCGACGAAGAACATGTAAAGCGCCACGGCCGGATTCTGCCCGAGGGCGGCAAACAGCACCGCGCCCGTGACCAGCGTTAGCGTGATCGCGATCACCGGCGACAGCAGCGCCATCGCGGTGGAGCGTTCGGCGCGTTTTTCCAGCTCAAGCCGCATCGCCCGCGCCTCCGGTTTTTTCCTCAAGACCGCCCATGAGCAACCCCACGCGCTCCCGCGTCAGCTTGTTCGAGGGGATTGCCTCCGAGAGTTTGCCTCGCGAAATCACCGCGACCCGGTCGGCAATCTCGAAAATCTCGTCGAGGTCCTGGCTGATCACCAGCACAGCCGCCCCATGGCGCGACAGATCGATCAGTTCCTGACGAATGAGCGCCGCCGCCCCGGCATCGACGCCCCACGTTGGCTGATTGACGACCAGAAGGTCCGGCCGCCGGTCGAGCTCCCGGCCAATGACGAATTTCTGCAGATTTCCGCCAGACAGTGCGCGCGCCTCCGGATCGTCGTGGGACATGCGCACATCGAAATTCTTCTTGATCTTCTGTTCCAGCTCGCCTGCCCGCCCCGTCTTGACGAAACCGCTACGCACCAGGCCGTCCCCTGTTCCGTGGCGGGTAAGTACGAGGTTTTCCGACAGCTTGAGGCCCGGAACCGCGCCATGTCCCAACCGTTCCTCGGGAACGAAGGCGGCCCCTGCCCTGCGACGTTTCGTGATGCCGGCACGACCCATCGGCATCCCGCCGATCATCACCGACGTATCGATTGTGGCAAGCCGCTCGCCGGACAGAAGCTCGAAAAGCTCGCTTTGTCCGTTTCCCGCGATGCCGGCGATCGCAACGACTTCCCCAGCGTGAACGTCGAGACCGATCGTGTCGATGGCGACTGAAAACGGTCCCTCGGCATCGGCGCTCAGGCCCTTCAGGGCAAGGTGCACATTGCCCTCGCGCGGCGCGACGCCGCGTTTCAAATCATGCACCGCACTGCCGACCATGAGCCGTGCCAGCGACCCAGCAGTTTCCTGCGTCGGATCGCATTCCATCACGACCTTGCCGTGGCGCATGATGGTCGCGTGGTGGCAGATGCGCTGCACCTCTTCCAGACGGTGCGAGATATAGAGGATCGCGCAACCTTCCGATGCGAGCCGCTCCAGTGTGACGAACAGCTGGTCCGCCTCCTGCGGCGTGAGCACGGAGGTCGGTTCGTCCATGATGATCAGCCGCGGTTCCTGAAGAAGACAGCGGACGATCTCGATGCGTTGCCGCACGCCGACGGACAGATCGGCAACGATCGCGGACGGGTCGAGGGTCAGTCCGTAGTCGCGCGACACCGTGCGAATGCGGTCGGACAACTCCCGGAACGACTGGCCCGGCGGCAGGGCAAGCGCAATGTTCTCAGCGACAGTGAGCGCTTCGAACAGCGAAAAATGCTGAAACACCATGCCGATGCCAAGAGCCCTCGCCTCGGCCGGCGACGCGATTCCGACGGTCTGCCCTTGCCAGGCGAGATCCCCGGAATTGGGATCGAGCGCGCCATAGAGAATCTTCACCAGCGTCGATTTTCCGGCGCCATTCTCGCCAAGCAGGGCATGAATTTCGCCGGCGCGCAGGGTCAGGGACACATCGTCGTTGGCGAGAATGTCTCCGAAGCGTTTGGTGATGCCCTGCGCTTCAAGAAGAATGGTTCCGCGCCGCTGGTGGGCCTGCCGCTGTTGCGGGTCCGTTGTGTCGTCCACTGTCATGTGATCCCCCCGCCCCTTATCATATGGCTGCGATGCTCCCGGCAAGACTGTTGCGGCGTTTATTGTGGACAGGCTCACGCCGCTCCCGGCGCATCAACAATTCAGCGGCGACCGAAGTCGCGATGGCGGCCGGCGCCTTCGAGGCAAGTCCGGAAAGACCGATCGGGCAACGAAACACCTCGGCAACCCTGCGTGGCTCGTGCCCGGCCGATACAAGCCGCGAGCGCATGCGCGCCGCTTTCGTCTCGCTGCCGATCATTCCGACGCCGGCAACGTCCGGTTGGCGCAAGGCGACATCCGCAATGGCAAGATCAAGCGCGTGGTCATGCGTCATGATGAGGACTTCCGCCCCCTTGCAACGGCCGTTCGCTTCGGGCAGCGGGTCGGCAGCCGCGACCATGCGTACGGTGGCCGGCGCCCGCGAGGGAAAGATATCCGGCCTGTTGTCGATCCACACGAGGGAAAACGGAAGGGGGGCGAGCGCGAGCACCAGCGCCTTGCCGACATGCCCCGCCCCGAACAGGCACACCGGGGTCCTGTCGATCCCGAAACGTTCGCTCAGTCGACCGTCCCCAAGCCGGGCATCCACACCGCAAGGAAGGGAAGATCCCGCATCAACGAGCGTTCGCCGGGGAAACACACCCGCGTCCGGGATCGTCATTTGCGTGACGAATGTCCCTTGCGCCTCGAGGCGGGAGAGACGCTCCACCTCGTCGCACCGCCGCCGCGTGATCGTCTCGACCGCAAGCGTGACGCGACCGCCGCAGCACTGGCCAAGGTCCGGTCCGAGCGACATCCGGTCGAGCCGCAAGCTGTCGCTCGGATCGTTTTGCAGACCGGCCGCGGCCGCCTCGATGGCCTGATATTCCAGCATGCCGCCGCCGATGGTGCCGGAAAACCGCCGCGCCGCATCGACGACCATGCGCGCGCCAACCTCGCGGGGGGCAGAACCCTCGATACGCACCACCGTAACAAGCGCGCAGGCGGGCTCGTCCTTCAGCAGTGCCAGAACCGAGGCCCAGACGCTCATCCCGCGGCCTTCCGTCGTTTCATCACAGTGACGGCACGCAGGATTTCCTCGGCTGTCGCCGGCGCGTTGAGGTCGGGCAACACGCCGGGCGCAAGACTTGCAACCGCATCATGAATGGCGCTGAAGACGGAAATCGCCAGCATCACCGGCGGTTCGCCCACCGCCTTGGAACGATAGACCGTCGGGGACGGGTTGCCGGACGAGGCATAGAGCGCGACGTTGAAGGCTTCCGGAACATCCGATGCCGTCGGGATCTTGTAGGTCGACGGCGCATGCGTGCGCAGCCGCCCGCTTTCGTCCCAGACAAGCTCCTCCGTCGTCAGCCAGCCCATGCCTTGCACGAACCCGCCCTCGATCTGGCCGATGTCGATGGCCGGATTGAGCGACTTGCCGACGTCGTGGAGAATGTCGACGCGGTCGACGCGCATCTCGCCCGTCATCGTGTCGATGGTGACCTCGGAACACGCCGCCCCATAGGCGAAATAGTGAAATGGCCGGCCCGACGCGCTCGGTCTGTCCCAGGTGATGGTCGGCGTTGCATAGAACCCGGTCGCCGACAACTGGATGCGGGCCAGATGCGCCGCACGCGCCAGCGCCCCGAGCGGCATCGCCTCGTTTCCGAAAAGCACCTGATTGTCGCGAAACGCGATGTCGTCCGGCGAAACGCCGTGCTGCTCCGCTGCGAATGCGACCAGTCGCGCCTTGATCGTTTCCGCCGCGATCTGCGCGGCCATGCCGTTGAGATCGGTTCCGGAGGAGGCCGCCGTCGGACCGGTGTTTGGCACCTTGCCTGTATGGGTCGCGGTGATGTTCACCCGGTCAAGCGTCACGCCGAAGATCTCGGCGACGATCTGCGCGACCTTCTGGAACAGCCCCTGCCCCATCTCGGTGCCGCCGTGGTTCAGATGGATCGACCCGTCTGTGTAAAGATGCACCAGGGCGCCGGCCTGGTTGAGATGCTTGAGCGTGAAGGAAATACCGAATTTCACCGGCGTCAGCGACAGCCCCTTTTTCAGGATCGGACTGCGGGCATTGAAGGCGACAATCTCCGAACGTCGCGCGCGGTAGTTGGCACTTGTCTCGAGTTGCTCCACGAGCGCATGCAGTGTCGCGTGTTCCTCGACATGCATTCCGTAGGGCGTGGTGTCGCGGTCGGCACCATAGAAATTGAGCTTTCGCACATCGAGCGGATCCTTGCCGACGGTGATGGCGAGCTCGTCCATCATGCGTTCGGCCGCAAGCATGCCCTGCGGTCCGCCGAAACCGCGAAACGCGGTGTTGGAACAGGTGTTGGTCTTCAGCCTGCGTGAATGAATCAGCGCATCTGGGTAGAAATAGCTGGAATCGGCATGAAACATCGCCCGGTCGACCACACCAAGCGAGAGATCCGCCGAATAGCCGCATCTTGCGTGAAACAGCATTTCGGCTGCGCGAATGCGCCCGTCCTCGTCATGTCCAAGCGTCCACTGCGCCCGGAAGTCATGCCGCTTGCCGGTCATGATCATGTCGTCGTCACGGTCGAGGCGCAGCTTGCAGGCCTGCCCCGTGACACGCGCCGCCAGCGCTGCAAGCGCTGCCCAGTGATTGGCCTGGCTTTCCTTGCCGCCAAAACCGCCACCCATGCGGCGCACCTCGACGGTCACTGCGGCATCCGGCACGTCGAGCACCCGTGCGATGATATGCTGCGTTTCGCTCGGGTGTTGCGACGAGGTGTGAACGAAGACATCCCGGTCCTCGCCTGGCACGGCGAGCGACACCTGACCTTCGAGATAGAAATGCTCCTGCCCGCCGATCTCCATGCGGCCGCGCAATCTGGCGGTCGAGGTGGCAAGCCCCGTCTCCGGCGAGCCTTTTCGGAACTGATAGTCCGGAAGAACGGTTTCATCGGCCGACAACGCGTCGTCGATGGTCAGCACCGGCGCTAGCGGATCGGCGACGATCCGCGCCTTGCGGGCCGCCCGCCGGGCCGCATCCCGGGTCGTCGCAATCACAGCGAAGACCGGCTGCCCCCAATAGAGGATCTCGCTCTCGACAAGCATCGGTTCGTCGCCAAGCGCCGGCGCCACGTCGTTCTTGCCCGGGATGTCCGCATGCGTCAGAACCGCGACGACACCGGGGCTTTGCCGCACCGGATCGAGATCCAGATCCGTGATCGTGCCCCTTACAACGTCACCTGCCCAGCCCGGCACCACATGCAGCGTGCCGGCGGGTTCGCGAATGTCGTCGACATAGGTCGCCCCACCGCTGACATGCTTGATGGCACTGTCATGCGGAGTCGGTTGCCCCACGCGTGCAAGTGCGTCGCCGGATGATGACGAAGCCCTTGTTTCTCCGTCGATTTCCTCAAGCGGCATGGGAGGCCTCCTCGCGCCGGGCGCCAGTGATCCGGGTGCGTTCGTCCGGCGTTCCGCCGATTTCCACCAACGCCTTCGCCAGCAAGGCGCGTGCCACTTCCTGACGGTACTCCTCGCTTGCCCGCATGTCGCTGATCGGCGAGAAGTCTTCCGCCAGCGCCTTGAGCGCCGCCGCCCAGCTCGAAGGCTGGTCGGGTCGTGCGCCGATCAGTGCGATTTCGGTTCCCGCCGCGCGCTTCGGGGTCGGCGCCATGCCGCCATAGGCGACCCTTGCCTCCGTCACGCGCCCGTCGACCAGCGTCAGCCGGACCGCCATCAGCACGGCGGTGATGTCCTGATCGAACCGTTTCGAGATCTTGAAACAGCGAAAGGCATGGTTTGGGTCGAGCCTGGGAACATACAGACCCGTAACGATTTCTCCCGGTTTGCGGTCCTGCTTGCCGTAATCGACAAAAAAGGAATCGAGCGGCAGTGTCCGGGCGTCCGCGCCCTTGCGCAGCTCAAGCGTCGCCCCGAGTGCGATCAGCGCCGGTGGGCTGTCGCCGATCGGCGAGCCGTTGGCGATGTTTCCGCAAACCGTGCCGGAGGCCCGCACCTGTCGCGAGCCGATCCGCCGCCACAATTCCCCGAGATCCGGATCTATCCGCGCCATGAAGTCATGGGTGTCGCCGAAGGTCGCGCGCGCGCCCATCAAGACGCCGCCGGCGGTTTCCTCCGCACCCTCGAGTTCGGCGACCCGGCCGATCCATATGATTTTCGGCAGGTCCCGCAACTGTTTCGTGACCCACAATCCGACATCGGTCGCCCCTGCCAGAATGGTGGCATCGGGATGCGCGTCATAGAGCGCTGCCAACGCATCGATGGACGCGGGCGCCGCGAAAAACCCGCCGCCGGCCGGAATCATCACATCCACGCCGTCCTGAAGCGCGGACAGGGCGGCGATTGTCTCGCTTGCCCGCCGCGAAAAGGCATCGTCGAGCACATCGAAACAGGTGCCGAGCGCAGCGTCCACGATGGGCCGGTATCCGGTACAGCGGCACAGGTTTCCCGCCAGCCAGTCGGTCACCGTCTTGCGCGTCGCGGGCACATCGGCTGCGTGATAGAGCGTGAACAGGCTCATGATGAAGCCCGGCGTGCAGAAGCCGCATTGCGAGCCGTGGCAGTCAACCATCGCCTGCTGCACCGGATGCAGCCTGCCGTCCGTGGCGAGGTCCTCCACCGTCACCAGTTCCGCACCGTCCAGCATGCCGAGAAACTGGATGCAGGAATTCACCGGCTGATAGACCATCCGCCCCGCAACCGCACGGCCGACGGCGACGGTGCAGGCGCCGCAATCCCCCTCGCCACAGCCTTCCTTGGTGCCGGGCAGTCCCCGGCGCAGACGCAAATAATCGAGCACCGTTTCGTTCGGACCGACCTCGCTCAATTCGACGAGCTGGCCGCGGTGGAGGAAACGGATGGCGCTGCGCATTTGTCAGCTCCCGCGATAGGTGGAATAGCCGTAGGGCGACAACAGCAAGGGCACGTGATAGTGGGCATCGGGATCGGAAATGCCGAAGCGCAACGGGATCACGTCCAGAAACAGCGGTTCCGGCAGAGCGGCGACCGTCCGCCTGAGATAGTCACCGGCCTCGAAGCGCAGCTCATAGATGCCGGGCCGGAAGTCGGCCTCGCTCAGGATCGGGCCATCGACCCTCCCGTCGTCATTGGTCACGGCATCCGAGAGTTTCCGGAAAGTGTCGCCGCCGTCCTCGCGGAGCCACAGCGACAGGGCCAGCCCGCTCGCGGGGCGACCGAGGGCTGTGTCCAGAACATGTGTCGTCAGTCGTCCCATGAGTGTTTCCCGTGTTTGGCAACCCGGCCCGACAGTGACCATGAATTGTTCATGCCTTGAAAGAGTGCATGAGCCATGATCGAGGGACCAGAACAGATTCGCGCACCCTATGATGCCGTATCGGCATCGATTTGAGAAAGCCGATCACCGACTGCGGCCACCGAATGATCGAAAAATGCCTGGGCGGCGTGGCTCAGGCCCCGATGCGACGATGTCAGCACGGTGAAACGATCCGCCGCCAGCGCGGTATCGGCAAGTCGACGAAACACGAGCGCGCCGTCAAAAACCTCGCGTTCAAGCCCGATCATCGTCTGAAAGGCGAGCGTTTCCCCGCCCGCCGCCAGGCGCTTCATCATGCGCAGGGAATTGGTCTCAACGAACGCCTGCCCGGCCAGGGCATCCGCCGGCATCGCCACGTCAATGAGCTTGCGCAGCGACAGGTCGCGCGTCGGCAGGCAGAAGGGATACGCCAAGCAGTCCGTCAGATGAAGCGGCTGAAGTGTCGCCAGCGGATGTCCCGGCGCCATCACCGCCCCGATGGCAAGATCCCGCCGAAAGGCGGCGCTCAGACGCGGGTCCTCGGGTGGTTCGAAGGAGAAGCCGACGTCCGTTTCACCGGCGATGACCGCTTCGGCCACCTGCACCGAACCCGCGATGCGGATCGCAACGTGAATGCCGGGATAAAGGCGCCGGAATTCGCCGACCACGGCCGGCAGCAGGGTCTCCGAAACGCTCTCCACACTGGCGATACTGACCGCACCGCTGCGCATTCCGGTGAGCGCATCCAGCTCCCCCGCCGTTGCCGAAAAGTCGGACAGCGTGCGCAAGACATGAGCGCGCAGGATCTCGCCGGCCGGCGTGAGCCGCACGCCGCGGGCCAGCCGGTCGAACAGCGCATGTCCCAGCGCCCGTTCCAGCCAGAGCACCTGCCGGTTGACCGCGCTGGAGGCGACATTGAGGTCGCGTGCCGCCGCGCGGATGGAGCCGGCCTGGGCGACAGCCGCGAAATACCGCAGGGCCGGCCCGTAGAGATGCCGTGACTTGTCCATTTTCAGGCACCCGCTTTTTCCCGCGTCCCGCCGCCGTCGCGACCGGACGCCCCGCCCGGCCGCCCTTGCAGCATCAGGGCACGAGCACCGTGGTGCCGGTGGTCTTGCGACCCTGAAGGTCCTGATGCGCCGTCACGGCGTCCTTCAGCGCATACTCCTGGTTGACCTGGATCTTCACGTCGCCCGAGCGCACCACACCGAAGAGATCGTTGGCAGTCTCCTCCAGATCGGCCCGCGAGGCGATATAGGTGAAGAGCGTCGGGCGCGTTGCGAAGAGCGAGCCCTTCGGCCCGAGCAGACCGAGATTGAAGTCGGTGATCGGTCCCGACGACTGGCCGAAGGACACCCAGAGCCCCAGGGGGCGCAGGCAATCGAGCGAACCCGGATAGGTGTCCTTGCCGACCGAATCGTAAACGACGTCGCACAGCTTGCCGTCGGTGATCTCGCGAACCCGCTCGACGAAATTCTCCGTGCGGTAGTTGATCACATGGGTGTAGCCATTGGCCCTTGCGAGCTCCGCCTTCTCCGCCGAACCGACCGTTCCGATCGCCGTTGCGCCGATCTTCGCCGCCCATTGCCCGGCGATCAGCCCGACGCCGCCGGCAGCGGCATGAAACAAGAGCGTCGTTTCCGGCGTCACATTGTAAGTCTTGCGCAGCAGATAGCGTGCGGTCATGCCCTTCAGCATCATGCCGGCGGCGGTCTTGTCATCGACGCCGTCCGGGATCACCACCAACCGGTCGGCCGGGACCAGGCGCTCCTCCGCATAGGAGCCGAGCGGCCCGACATAGGCAACGCGGTCGCCAGGCGCCACATGGGTCACGCCCTCGCCGACGGCGGTGACGACGCCCGCCCCCTCGTTTCCGGGAGTGAACGGCGTGCCCGCCGGTGCCGGATAGAGGCCGGAGCGGAAGTAGGTGTCGATGAAGTTCAGTCCGATGGCGGTATGGCGCACGCGCGCCTCGCCCGCGCCGGGGTCGCCGATCTCGACCTCTTCCCACTTCATCACGTCCGGACCGCCCGTTTCATGCACCCTGATCGCGTGAATCATTTTTGTCTCTCTCCCTGAGAAATAACCGGTTGGACGGATCATGGGGCGGGCACCGACGCCGGGCAAGCCCCGCGACGCGCGCTTTGCGTCATCATGGCGCACATCCAGAGCGCTGGCGCGCACCCGTGTCGCGGTGCTATTCGATGTTTCATGCGCCAGCCGAAAATTCTCACCACGCTGAAAACCTACAGTTTGCCATTGTTCCTCGCCGACCTTCTGGCCGGCGTCACGGTTGCGATGGTGGCATTGCCGTTGAGCCTGGCGATCGCCATCGCCTCCGGCGCCTCCCCGGAAAAAGGCCTGGTCACGGCAATCGTCGCCGGCTTCATGATTTCGCTTTTCGGCGGAAGCCGGGTCCAGATCGGCGGGCCGACCGGCGCCTTCATTGTCGTCGTGCACGCAATCATCGCAGATCACGGCTATGACGGACTGGTGCTCGCCACCTTCATGGCCGGTTTCATTCTATTGATCGCCGGATACTTTCGGGCCGGCAATCTCATCGCCCATGTGCCGGAAGCGGTCGTCAACGGCTTCACCATCGGCATCGCCATCGTGATCGCCTTCAGCCAGCTCCCCGATTTTCTCGGACTGACGCTTCGCGACGCGCCGGCGGAGTTTCTGGACCGGCTGTCCGCCATTTGGTCCGCGCGCGACACTTTCGCCCCCTCTGCGCTGGGCGTGGCACTGGTCGCCGTTGCGCTGATCGTCGGCTTGCGCCGCCTCGCGCCGCGCTTTCCCGGTCTCATTGTCGCCGTCGGGGTGGCGTCGGGGCTGGTGGTGGTGTTCGCACTGCCGGTCGATACGCTCGACTCGCGGTTCGGCGCCCTGCCCTCAAGCCTGCCTCTTCCCGCACTTCCGACGATTTCCGTCGACCGGATCGTCGAACTGCTGCCGTCCGCTTTCGTGATCGCCTTTCTGGCCGGGGTGGAATCGCTTCTTTCCGCGATGGTCGCCGACCGGATGATCGAGGGCCGGCACCGCCCGAACGCGGAACTGACGGCGCAAGGTGCGGCAAACATCGCATCGGCGCTCTTCGCCGGCCTTCCCGCGACCGGGGCAATTGCCCGCACGGCGACAAACATCAAGGCCGGCGGTCGCACGCCCGTTGCCGGCATCGTCCATGCCATGGTGATCCTGGCGGTGATGCTGCTCGCGGCGCCGATGGCCGGCTATCTTGCCATGCCCGCCCTTGCAGCCCTGCTGATGGTGACGGCCTGGAACATGAGCGAGCCGCATCGCTGGTCCGCCTACGCGAAGGGTCCGGCCGCCGACACCGCGCTTCTGCTTCTCACGCTGGTGCTCACCGTTCTGGTCGACCTGACCGTGGCAATCGGCGTTGGCGTCACGCTCGGTCTAGCGTTGCGCGCCGTGAGCAAACGACGCGCGGACAACGACTGGACCCCGCCGGAGCGCTGACCATCTCGCCGGTTACTTGCCGGAAGCCGCCTGACGTTTCGCCTTGCGCCGCGAGGCGGCCAGAATGTTGATGACCTCGACGCCGGCCGAAAACGCCATGGCGAAGTAGATGTAGCCGCGCGGGATATGAAACCCCAGGCCGTCGGCAATCAGCGCGACGCCGATCAGAAGCAGGAAGGCAAGCGCCAGCATCTTGGTCGTCGGATGCTTCTGCACGAAATCGGAGATCGGTCCGGACGCGACATACATCGCGATCATCGCGATCACCACGGCGGCAACCATCACCTCGATATGTTCGGCCATGCCGATGGCGGTGACGATGGAATCCACCGAAAAAACCATGTCGATGACGATGATCTGCGCAATGACCGCGCCGAAACCGGCCGCGACCGCGGTTCCCGTCTCGTCATGCGCGCCCTCGATCCCCTTGTGGATCTCGTGGGTGGCCTTCACCAGCAGGAAGAGACCGCCGGCAAGCAAGATAAGGTCGCGCCAGGAGATCGCCTCGCCCAGCACCGAAAAGACCGGCGCGGTCAGGCCGATCAGCAGCGTCAGAACGGAGAGGAGCGCAATGCGGAAGATCAGCGCCAGCGCCAGTCCGATCTGGCGGGCGCGCTTTGCGGTCTTCGGCTCCAGCCGGGCGACGATGACGGAAATGAAGATGATGTTGTCGATACCGAGGACGATTTCCATCACCGTCAGGGTGAGAAGGCTCGCCCAGACGGCCGGATCGGAGAGCAGGTCGATCATGGAAGTGCCTCATGCGTCACGGGCGTGGCTCACGCCTCGGCGGCCGGCCGCCCGGTGTTCGCCACACCGCGAGCGCAGGCCCGGATCGGTTTGGATCAGCGAAGTGCGTCGAGGAACTGCTGGACGGCCGAAACCAGAAGAAGATAGATGCTGGACCCCGCCAGCAGCCATTTCGCAAGGCCCTCCGCCGACAGGCCGTTGACGATCGCAAGTCCTGCGCCGATGAACCAGAGCAGTGTGACGAAGAGCGTGAGCGGCCGCCAGCGCGCGACGCGCACCGGGTGCACAAAGCGGATCGGCGCGAAGGTCAAAGCGCACAGGACGAAGATGCTGACGATCGTGAAAACTTCGGAGGACGACAGCACCATCAGTCCGAAAACCGCCATGTTCCAGCCGGTCGGGAACCCCATGAAGGAGCCGTCCGGCTGTTTCATCCCATTGTTGGCGAAATACAGCGCCCCGGTGAAAACGATCAGCCCGCCGCAGATCCAGTTCCACGGCGACGAGACCATGCCGCTGCCTGCAAGGGCGAAGGCCGGCAAAAAGACGTAGGTCGCGTAGTCGATGACGAAATCGAGGGAGGCACCCGACCATTGCGGCATGCGGTTTGCGATGTCGAACCGCCGCGCCAGCGGGCCGTCGATCCCGTCAATGACCAGGGCAAGCCCGAGCCAGACGAAAAGCATCGCCCAGTCGCCTTGCGCACCGGCGAGAAGCGCCAGCAGTGCGACCGGCGCGCCAAGCGCTGTCAGGATGTGGATCAAAAACAGCGGGTGCGCGCTTTTCAGCCGCTGCGTCACGCCCGTCTCCGGATCCGCCAACTTGCCTTTCGCCACCGGCGTCGCCTCATGTCATGCCGGCCGCAAACCGGCGCGGGCCTTGGAATTCCCCCAGCCCTTTCGTATGCCTTCAACTGAGGCGATCTGCAACCGAACTCATGCGTTTTTGCCCGAATCGTCAAGCGGAATACGCCGAAACCGGCCGCTACGCCGCCAAAAGGGCCTGCCCGGCATCGGAAAGCGCGAGCACGAAGAGCCCCCAGGCAACCAGGAAAATCCCGATCGCGCGCGGAATCCAGAGCCGATGCACGGTCTTTTCAAGCGCCATCAGGAAGCCCAGCACGGCAATCCACACGACATTCATGATCCCGACCGCGAACATCACCGTCATCAATGCCCAGCAACAGCCCAGACACAACAGCCCCTGGATGATGCCCAAGCGGTAGACCGCACCATAGCCTTCGGGCCGGCGCTCCATGAAAAACGGAATCGGTCGTTGGCAACGCAACAGACAAGCCAATTTGGCCGGCGTGAACTGATAGATCCCGGCGGCGATCAGCGTGGTTCCGGCGAGCACCATGGTCGCCGGCGACATCATCGGAGACATCATCCGCGCCGCCGTCAGCGCTCCCTGCGCCGCGGTCGCCAGCACGCCGTAGCCGACCCAGACCGAAAGATACCCCAGCGCAAGCACGACAACGGGGGGCGTCCGGCGCGCGCTGCCGCGCATCGGTTGCGGCAGTTCGGCAAAGGAGGCGATCATCGGCGCGGCACTCGGCAGCATCATCGCCAGCGCCATCATCACCCACATCACGAAGACCAGCCAGGCGTCCGACAGGCTCCAGACCTCTGAGGCCGGCATTCCGAAGGTCGTTGTGCCCTCCGGCAGACAGATGATCGCAAGTGCCGCGCGCGCCTCCGCCGGCAGGCCGGCGAAGATGTTGAAACTGTTGAAAAACGCCATCCCCGGCCCGAGCTCGCTCATGTCCATCGCCGGAACCATGTCGGCGACCATCGCCGCCAGGTAGATCCAGCCCGCCGCCGCGGCAAGCCCGACGGCCAGAAAGACGGCGAGGCGCGGACGGCGCGCGAGCGAACGAAGCGGATGCACGACACCAGCGTCAGCAGACGCGGTCTTTTCCGGAAAAGCGTTCATTGTTCGCCCTTGTCCCCGACCCTTTTCAACCGATGCCGGCATGGGTCGTTACGATTGTGCCGCCGCTTTACCATCCCTGTCGGCGGAATCGGATACGAATGCCTACGGATGCGACCTTATGCGCGTGCCGCGAACTTGCAAATTCGCCCGCGCGCGTCATCTTGACGGGCAAGGCATGCCCCCGCAACGGAGACTTCTCATGGCCAGACGTGCAAGCGCCGCCGCGCCCGATACCGCCAAGACGCCGACGCAGGTGGATGCCGCCGTTATCGGTGCCGGCCCGTCGGGCATGGCAATGGCGCTCCTGCTCGCGCGCCACGGCTTCAGGACCGCCTTGATCGCCCCGGGCGCAATGGCGGATGACGACCGCACCACAGCGCTGCTGGAATCGTCTGTCGAGATGTTGCGCACGCTCGATCTTTGGGCGGCGATCGAACCCCATACGGCCGCACTCCGTCACATGCGCATCGTCGACGGCACGGGACGGCTGATCCGCGCGCCCGAGGTCGTGTTCGATGCCTCCGAACTGGAACTGCCCGCCTTCGGCTACAACATCGAGAATCGCGATCTCAACCGCGAGCTCGCAAAAGCCTGCGCCGATGAACCGGACCTTCTGCGCATCGAGGCAAGGCTTGCGTCCCTCACGCCACTGGCCGACCGGGCGGAACTGACCACCGACACCGGCGAAACCATCGTCGCGCGGCTCGCTGTCGGTGCGGACGGACGCAATTCCCCGGTCCGCGCAGCCGCCGGCATCGCGGTCAAGGACTGGCGTTATCCACAATCGGCACTCGTCCTGACGCTTGAGCATGGGGTTCCGCACCACAATCACTCGACCGAGTTTCACACCCCCTCCGGCCCCTTCACGCTGGTGCCGCTCAAGGGACGCAAGTCCTCGCTGGTCTGCGTTGTTTCGCCAGAGGATGCCGATTATCTCGCCGCCCTCGATGACGCGGCCCTTGCGGTTGAGCTGGAGCGTCGCTCGGCCTCGGTTCTCGGCAAGATGACGGTCGTGGGAAAGCGCCAGATCTATCCGCTCGGCGGATTGACCGCGCGCACCGTCGCGGCGAACCGCTGCGCGCTTGTCGGGGAAGCCGCGCATGTGTTTCCGCCCATCGGCGCACAGGGGCTCAATCTCGGCCTGCGCGATGTCGCAGCTCTTGGCGAGGTGCTGGTCGCCGCACGCAGGCGCGGCGAGGATATCGGGTCCAACGGGGCTCTTCAGGCATATGAACGCGCCCGTCGTCCCGACATCGCCACGCGCACGACCGCTGTCGACCTGCTCAACCGTTCGCTCCTGAGCGATCTGCTTCCGGTCCAGGCATTGCGAAGCGTCGGCCTTTATCTCGCCGGACGCATCCCGCCGCTGCGCAGGCTGATGATGCGCGAGGGCATCGCGCCGGTGATGGCACGCCCGCGACTGATGCGCGGCCTGTCGCTGCGATAGTCCTGACCCGGACTCAGGACGGATCGGCTGTCCCGGCACTGCCGCGAAACGCGCGGTCGATGGGCACGACCGTCGCCGGGATCGGCGTTTCGCCGGCTTGCACCGTGAAGTCGAACAGCCCGCGCTCCTGAAAATGCGGATCGCGGAACGCGTCCTCCAGCGTGGCAACCGGCGTGGCGCAGCAATCGGCCCGCGCCAGGATCGGCGCCCATTCGGCTGCGGTGCGGGTGGCGATACGGGCCGCCATTGCTTTCGCACAGGCGTCCGGATCGGTCTTGTCGTCGCGCTGCGCCTCCGGCAGCTCCACAGCGTCACAAAGCGCCTGCCAGAACTTCTCCTCCAATGCGCCCACAGCGATCAGGTGGCCGTCGGCCGCCGGATAGAGCCTGTAGCGCGGCGAAGCCCCGGTAAGCAGGTCGGCGCCATTGGTCGGTGCGCGCCCGAGCGCGGTAAGTTGCGCCTGCGCGAAGAGCGCGAAGGTGAACATCGCATCGCACATGGCGATATCCAGCCGGCTGCCCCTCCCCGTCCTGTCCCGCTGGAGGAGCGCAAGCAGGATGTTGATCACCGCCGGAAAGCTCCCGCCGCCGATGTCGGCAAGCTGGGCCGGCGGCAACACCGGACTTTCAGGCGGTCCGCAGGACAGCGCCAAAAGTCCCGTCAGGGCCATGTAGTTGACGTCGTGACCGGCGTCGATCGCACGCGGTCCGCACTGTCCGAACCCGGTGATGGAACAATGAATCAGCCGCGGGTTGCGCGCGCACAAGTCATCGGCCCCCAAGCCGAGGCGTGCCATCACGCCCGGCCGGAACTGCTCGACCACGATGTCCGCCGTATCGACAAGATCGAAAACCTGTTGGCGGGCTTCGGGGGCCTTGAGATCGAGCTCGACGCAGCGCTTGCCGCGATTGAGCATGGCAAAGAGCGTGCCGATATTGCCGGAGCGCGGGGGAAAGAAACGCATGTCCTCGCCGCCGGGACGTTCCACCTTGATCACGGTGGCGCCGGCCTCCGCGAGCATGAGCGTGGCAAGCGGACCGGGCAGCAAGGTGCTGAAATCGACCACCGTCACACCGGAAAGCGGTTGTTCGTTCATGGCCGGACCTCGCGCGAAACCTGGCATTGCTACTTCAGCGGCAACAGCCCTTCGGTGATCAGGTAGATAAAGGCGGAGACGGTCACCGTCGAGGCGATGGTGCCGATCAGGATCGCGCTCGAGGCCCGCTGGACGTAGACATTGTACTGCTGCGCAATGACAAAGACATTCGCCGCCGGCGGCAGACATGCCATCAGGACAGCCGTCGCGACCCAGGCCGGATCGAAGCCCCCGACCCAGTTCAGCAACAGCAGCACGATGATCGGATGCACCACCAGCTTGACCAAAAGCACGACCGGAAGCTCCAGTGGCGTTCTCCCCAGCGGCTGAAGCGCGACCGTGACGCCCATCGCGAAAAGCGCACAGGGCGCGGCCGCATTGCTGAGGAAGGTCAGCAGGGTGTCGATCGCCTGAGGCGGCTGGAACTCGACCGCTGCCGCCAGGACACCCGCGATGGTCGCAAGAATGAAGGGGTGGGTGAAAATGCGGCGCAACACGGTCAGGGCGGTTGCGAGCGGAGGCTCGTTCTCCGTCCCGCCGATTGCCATCATCAGCGGCGCCAGCGTGAAGAGCAGGATGTTGTCGAAGCAGAAAACCAGCGCGGTCGGCACGGCTGCGGCGGGACCGAGCACGGCCAAGGTCAGGCCCGGCCCCATGTAGCCGATGTTGGAATAGGAACCGGCGAGCGCCTGGATCGTTGCCTCGGGAATGTTGCCGCGCGAGGCGAACACGCCAACGCAAAAGGCGACCGCAAAGGCGCAATAAGTGGCAAAGGTCGTGGCGGCCACATATCCGATGTTGGTGAGTTCCTCGATCGGCGTCTTGGCGAGCAGGCGGAAAAACAGCGCCGGAAGCGCGATGTAAATGATGAAGAACTGCATCCAGGCCAGCCCCTCGGCCGGAATCTTCTTCAATTTGCCTGCGGCTATGCCAAGAAAGATCAGGCCGAAGAAAGGCAGCGCCAGAGAAATTACGTTTTCCATCGGGGTCTCCAGCGGACCGGGCGGGCGTCCAAAGAGCGCCCATGTTGCCTTCGTCCCGGCGCTTGGTTAATCACCGCAGGCCTAACGGGTTCGCGGATGCGGGTCAACGCTGGCCGGACGCCACCAGAAACAAGGGACTGTTTGCGCGCAACATGATGGCAAGACGGCAAATCAACGGCCCGGATGGGGATGCTCCTGCCCGGCTGCCCCTCCTTCTTCGCTTGCGACATGCGAGCGAATGGGCGGGCCTTTCCGCAGTGCTGGCACTCTTTCGTTTGTTGCCGCCGACCGTCGCCGCCCGGGTGATGGGCAAGGCATGGCGCATGCTTGCGCCGTTCAACAAGCGCCATGAGCGCGCCCTGAAAAACCTCGAGCGCGCCCTGCCCGACCTGACCGCACCCCAGCGCGAACGCATTGCCCGCGACATGTGGGAGAACCTGGGGCGTATCGCGGCCGAGACCCTTCAGCTCGACCGGATCGTCGCGGACCCGACGCGCTTCGAATATGATCTGGACGACGTGAAAAAGGTCGTTGGCGACGGAGGCGCGGTGGTCGTTTCCATGCACGCCGGCAATTGGGAAGTGACGGCGATGGGCGCCCTCGCCTGCGACTGGGAACCGGTCGGAGTCTACAAGAAACTATCCAACAGGCGCACCGAATCCATCCTTTACGGGCTTCGCAGCCGCCTCTATCCGGGCGGTTTGCTCCCGAAGGGACACGACACCGCCCGCCGGCTGCTGGCCATGACGCGCGGCGGCGGGCGCATCGCGATGCTGGCGGATCTTCAGGACCGTCGGGGCACGGTGCTTCCCTTTTTCGGCAACGACGCCTATGCAACGCTGTTTCCCGCCTCCATCGCCTGTGCTGCCAGGGTCCCGATGATCGCCTGTCGCGTGGTCCGCTTGCCCGAGAGCCGGTTTCGGATCGAGGCGCGCGTTCTGGAATTCGAGCGCACCGGAGATCGAAAGCGCGATGCGGAAAATGCGACCCGGGCCTATCACGCGCTGTTTGAGACCTGGATTCGCGAACATCCGTCGCAATGGATGTGGATCACGCGCAAATGGGCCTGACTGGCCGACCGGGAAGCGCACGCCAGTACATCCCATGATCTATATGCACTGCAGCAATTTGCGTTTAGTCTCTCCGCAATGACAGGAGCGGGCCGCGCCGGCTCCGATCAAAACCTGTATCGGGAGGAAGACTTGAAGACACCGCGCGCGTTTTATCAACCGCTGGCGATCGGCGCCCCCGCTCCCTTGCGCGACCTGCCCGTGCGACTGGAGCGCATGATCCACTTCGTTCCCCCGCATGTGGAAAAGATGCGAGCCAAGGTTCCGGACCTCGTCTCGAAGGTCGATGTCGTGCTCGGCAACCTGGAAGATGCCATCCCCGCCGATCAGAAGGAGGCCGCGCGCCGGGGCTTCATCCAGATGGCGCGCGAGACCGATTTCAAGACGACCGGTCTGTGGACACGCATCAACTGCCTCAACAGCCCCTGGGTGCTGGACGACCTGGTCGAGATCGTCACCCAGGTCGGCGACAAACTCGACGTTGTTATGCTTCCCAAGGTCGAAGGTCCCTGGGACATTCACTACATCGACCAGCTTCTTGCGCAGCTCGAAGCCCGCGCCGGCGTCACCCGTCCGATCATGGTGCATGCCATTCTGGAGACGGCCGAGGGCGTGAAGAACGTCGACGCCATCGCAACGGCAAGCCCGCGCATGCACGGCATGAGCCTGGGCCCCGCCGACCTCGCGGCGTCACGGGCAATGAAGACCACGCGGGTCGGTGGCGGTCATCCCGACTATGCGGTTCTGTCCGACGAAGCCGGCGCGACCTCCCGCACCGCTTATCAGCAGGATTTGTGGCACTATACGGTGGCGAAGATGGTCGATGCCTGCATGTCCGCCGGCATCAAGGCGTTCTACGGGCCCTTCGGCGATTTTTCCGATGCCGCCGCGTGCGAGGCCCAGTTCCGCAACGCCTTCCTGATGGGCTGCGCCGGCGCCTGGTCGCTGCATCCGAACCAGATCGACATCGCCAAGCGGGTGTTCAGCCCGGAGCCGAGGGAAGTCGCCTTCGCCCTGCGCATCCTGGAGGCCATGCCCGACGGAACCGGCGCGGTGATGATCGACGGCAAGATGCAGGACGACGCCACCTGGAAGCAGGCAAAGGTAATCGTCGATCTTGCACGCATCGTCGCCGCCAAGGACCCGGATCTGGCCGAACTCTACGGTTTGTAGCGTCGGCTCACGCCCGTCCGCTGCCGGGCTTTTGCCGCCGGCCGCGGAACGTACTCGGCTTCACGGGGGCATGACGGCTTGTCACGCGCCGTGCAAAAGCGTATGCGCAGGGCAATGTGCAATTGAACAAAGATGAAGATGCGAACCGCGAAATTCATGATCGGTCAGGTCGTGCGTCATCGGGTGTACCCCTTCCGCGGGATCATCTTCGACGTCGATCCGACGTTTTCCAACTCCGAGGATTGGTGGGAATCCATTCCCGACGACGTGCGCCCGGCGCGCGACCAGCCCTTTTACCATCTGCTCGCTGAAAACGCGGAGACGGAATACGTCGCCTATGTTTCCGAGCAGAACCTCGTGCCTGACGAGACGGGCGAACCGGTGCGTCACCCGCAGGTGGACGAGATCTTCGAACAGCAGGACGACGGATCCTATCTGCCCCGCGATGTCGAGCTTCACTGACCGGGGCTGAAATCCGACGTCCCGTCGTCGGTGTGATCCTCTCACAACAAAGAAAAAGGCCGCCGGAAGCAACGCTCCGGCGGCCTTTTCATTTTACGGAAACCCGTGTCGCGATCAGTTCGCGCCGGTTGCCTCGTTTTGCTTGTCGATCAGCTTCTGGCGGGCCTGTTCGGCGCGCTTCTGCAGTTCCGACTGAAGCTGCTGCTGCTTCTGCTGAAGGGCGGCCGCGTCGATCGGATCACCGTCATAGATCTTGGTGAAGCCGGTCAGCGTCATCTGGAAGGGAACCTGCTTGGCCTGCTGGTTGAGCGTCGTGAGAATGAGGTTCCCGCCCGCCTTCATCGAATTGACGAACCCCTCGTCGATCACCAGCTCCGAATAGCAGGCGTTGGGGAAGCAGATGCTGTACTTCGCTTCGCTCTGCTTGCCGCCGTCGACCTGCACCCGGAGGCCCGGCTGGATCAGCATGCCCGGGGGAACGGCGACCAGCAGCGTCTTGCGCGCTTCGCCGGCAATTTCGCGCACGGCGACGGAGGCAAGGAATTGCCCCGTATCGGTCCGCAGCTCCTGCGTCACGATGCAGATTTCCTTGTTGGACTCCGGATCCGTGTTGCAGAGCTTGACCCAGGGCGTGTCCGCCGAAGGTTCAACGGTCTGCGCGGCTGCGCCGGTCGCTGCCCCAACCGCCATGGCGGCGGCAAGCGACATGCCCATCAAACGGTTCTTGAAACTCTCAGCCATACAATGCGTCCCTAAGTCCCTGGTGTCGTTGCAGCGCGCGTGGCGAACGTTTTCCGCCTGCAGGCGCCGAAAATTCTGTCGTGCCATATGACCCAACCGTGTGCGCAACGAATGCGGCAAGACGTTGGCCCAGACGGTCACGCGCGCATCTTTACAGGCAAGCGCGGCAAATATCCAGAAAGAGACGCAGGCGAACCATCGGATTCGTTGCGAAACTCGACGGTGCGGCTCCCGCCGCCGCCGGGCGCGCGAACCGGACGCACTCTTGTCGGCGGTGAGGATGCCGACCGGATTTTTGACGCCTTGTTAACCATACCAAAGTGATTGCACGCTACAAGGAAACCATGAAGCCAAGGTCACGAAACATGTTGCTGATTCTCCGCGCATGCAGCCGCGTTCCGCTTGCGCTCGCCGTCGCCGGCACGTTGCTGTCTGCCGCTGTCGCCGCCGACGGGCAGCCCCCCGCGCCCGCCCACGGCATTGCCATGCATGGCGAACCCGCCCTGGCCCGCGATTTCAAGCACTTGCCCTATGCAAATCCGGATGCTCCCAAGGGCGGCGCCATCACCTATGGCGTTCAGGGCACCTTCGACAGTCTCAATCAGTTCATCGTTCAGGGCGGAACCACATCGGCGCGCGGATTGCGCGATGCACGGTTCGGCGCGCTGGTGTTCGAGAGCCTTCTCGAGCGCAACATGGACGAACCTTTCGCGCTCTACGGGCTTCTGGCCGAATCGGTGCGCATGCCCGAGGAACGCGACTGGATCGAATTCACTCTCAATCCGCAGGCGCGCTTTTCCGACGGCAAGCCGGTCACGGTCGAGGACGTGATCTTTTCCTTCGAGATCCTGCGCGACAAGGGACGTCCGCATTTCCGCGCGCGCTATTCGCGCATCGTCTCCATGGACAAGACCGGCGAGCGCTCCATACGCTTCGTCTTTGCCGATGGCAGCGACCGTGAATTGCCGCTGCTCCTGGGTCTGTCGCCGATCTTCGCCCGTCACACCATCGATCCGGAGACCTTCGACAAGAGCACCCTGACCCCGCCGGTCGGCTCCGGACCCTATCGGGTGGAGGAGGTCGATCCCGGCAGCCGGATCGTCTATCGACGCAATCCCGACTATTGGGCGAAGGACCTTCCGATCCGAAAGGGCCTCTACAATTTCGACGAGGTCGGGATCGAATATTTCCGCGATGAGAACACGCTTCAGGAAGCCTTCAAGAAGGGGCTGGTCTCGATCCTTCCCGTCGCCGACCCAGCGCGCTGGGTCACCGGTCTTTCGTTTCCCGCCGTCGAGGCGGGCGATGTCGTCAAGGAGACCTTTGAGCTCGGAACGCCGGCGGGCATGTACGGTTTCGTCTTCAACACCCGCCGGCCGGTTTTCGCCGACGTAGGCGTGCGTCGGGCGCTGGCCATGCTGTTCGACTTCGAATGGGTGAACCGCACACTCTACTACGACCTCTACGCCCGCACCGGCGGCTATTTCGACAACTCTGTCCTCTCCTCGCTCGGCCGCCCGGCGAATGCGCTGGAACGGGATCTGCTGGCGCCCTGGATCGAGGACCTTCCCGACGATGTCGTCGAGGGGACCTGGCGGCCGACGCAGGGCGACGGGTCGGGTCGCGACCGCAAGGTGCTCAGGGCCGCCGTCGGTGCGCTGAAGACGGCGGGATACGCCATCGACGGGCGCACGATGAAAGGCCCTGACGGTACGCCGCTTGCCTTCGAGGTCCTGGTGGCGACCAAGGATCAGGAGCGACTTGCCCTCGCCTATCAACGGGTCCTGAAGACGATTGGCATCGACGCCGAGATCCGCAGCGTCGACGGCGCCCAATACCAGCGCCGGCGTCAGACCTTCGATTTCGACATGGTGCTGAACAACTGGCCGGCGTCGCTGTCTCCGGGCAACGAACAGCGCTACCGCTGGGGAAGCGCTGCCGCCGGTCAGGACGGCTCCTTCAACTACGCGGGCGTGCGCGATCCGGCGGCCGATGCGATGATCGACGCGATGCTGGCCGCCCGCGACAGCGAAAATTTCGTCGCTGCTGTGCGGGCTTTCGACCGGGTCCTGATTTCCGGCGCCTATGCGGTGCCGCTGTTTCATCTTCCCGAGGTCTGGGTGGCCCGCTGGAAGACGATCCTGCGTCCCGAACACCATCCCGTGTTCGGACCGCGTTTTGAGGCATGGTGGGCCGCCGACGGCGGCGAACAGATTGTGGACGACGCACAATGATACTCACACCGGAAAAAACCATCGAAGCGCATCGGCAAAGCGGCATCTGGGGACGGGTGACGCTTGATGCCCTGTTCCGCAAGACCGCAGCCGCACATCCCGAACGTCTCGCCCTGTGCGACCCGCAGGATCGCGCGGACGCGATGCAAGGCACGCCCCGCCGGCTGACCTATGCCGAGGCGGACGAGGAAATTTCCCGGCTCGCCGCCTTCTTCGCGGCCGTCGGCCTCACGCCCGACAATGTGGTCGGCCTGCAAAGCCCCAACACGGTGGAAGCGGTCATCGCCTTTCTGGCCGCCCTGCGCGCCGGGTTGGTCGTCGCCCCGCTGCCGCTGCACTGGCGCCAGAAAAACGTCCTCGCAGCCCTGTCGCGCGCCGGCGCCAAGGCACTTGTTGCGGGCGAAGGTTTCGGCGGTCGAAACATCGGCCACGAGGCCCGGGACACCGCGGCGGAGATGTTCTCGCTGCGCTTCGTTTTCGGTCTTGGAACCGAGGTCGCCGACGGGCTGATCGAGCTTGCCGAAGTGCTGAAGGAGGTTCCGGCGGAAATGACGCCGCCCCCCGGCCGGCGCGACCCCAATGCCGCCGATCACGTGGCAACCCTGACCTGGACCCACAGCACCAGCGGCGAGCCGCTGCCGATCGCACGCAGCCACAACCAGTGGATCGCGGCGGGCCTGATGCCCTATCTCGAACTTTCGCTGCCCCAGGCGCCGGTCGCCGTCGTGCCCTATGCGCTCACCGGCATGGCCGGGATCGGCGCCGGCCTGATGCCCTGGCTGTTGAGCGGCGGAACGCTGCACCTCCACCATCCGCGCTCCCTGCGCAAGCTCGCGGCCCATGCCGACGCGGTCGACGCGGACATGGTCCTGTGTCCCGGCTCGCTGATGCCGCAGCTGGAACGACGCATGACCAACGGCGACTGCCGCATCGTGCCGGTGTGGAACGCCCATTCGCCCGCAGCCACGCACCACCAGACCAACCGCGACGTGACCGACATTCACATCGCGGACGAATTCGCGATGATTGCGCGCAAGCGCGACGGCAGCGCCCTGCCCCGCTCCTTCGGCGCCGGACGTGTGATGTCGCCTTCCACGGCGGCGAACGGCCCGGCGCTGCTCGAGATCGCGGTCGACACCGACAACCAGCCGAACACCCTCAAGGTGCGTGGCGCGATGGTGGCCGACAGCGCCTGGCCGGCCTGCAAGGTGCGCATCCCCACCGACAAGGCGGGCTATGTCGACACGCTGCTGGCGTTGCGCCAGAACGACAACGGGATCGCCGCTTTCGGCATGCCGGGCACCTCGTTTCCCGGCGTCGCTTCCCTGCCCGCCCTCGATGCTCTTTTCGGCGCCTTTCCGGGACTGAAAGAAGCTGCAGCCTTCCTCGTGGAGGACGGCATTCTCGGTGCAAGGCTTTACGCGGCCCTGGTGCCGCAGCGCGGCCTGATGCTCGATGTCGAGGGCTTCTTCGCCTATCTCGATGCCGAATGCGCCGGCCTGGGCGAGATCCCGCACCGCGTCCTGTCGCTCGCCGCATTGCCGCGCCGGGAAAACGGAACGGTCGACCGTGCCGCCCTGGCGCTGCGCGTCGACCAGGGTCGCGCCGCAGCGGTAGCCTGAGCGCCATGCAGCACGACGACGTGTCATCAGCTTCCGTGATCGCGCTTGCGGCGACGGGCGCACAATCGGTCGAGCGCGCGGACGCCTTGCGCGCGGCCTGGCCGGAAGGCCCCGTGCCGGACCTCGCCGAGGCCGAGGAGATCTGGTCGACAACGCGCACCGCCCCCGATGCCCTGCTTCTGGTCGCCGGCAAGGGGCCGGACCCGCAAGTCGTGGCCCGGATCGAGCGCTTGCGCGAGAGCATCCGCGCGGAGGGTGTCGACGTGCCGCTGGTGGTTGCCACCCGTGCGGGCACGGGCGCGGACACCGGTTGGAGGCGTCTGCCCGATGCGTTCCTCCCCCCGGAAACCTCGCCTGCACTTCTCGCCACCCGTCTGCGCGAGACCATCCGGCAGTCGGTGCGCATGGAGGAAGCCCGCCTGCGCCGCATGACGCTCGGCGCCTTGCCGGGGGAAACCGTTGCAGCCCCTCACCGGCCCGGCGGACTGATGGTTGCGGGGCTTGGGCAGCAGGCGGGTGCCGCGCTCGAGCGGGCCGGCCTTGTCGCAAACCTGACCGGCGTGCTTGCGGCCGAAACCGTCTGTCGGCGACTACAGGAAGCCGGCAGTCGCGCCCTTTTCATCGACATGCCGACGGCGCGCGCGCTCGATGTAATCGAACGGGTGAGCGCAGATCCGCGCCATGTCAGCCTGCCGGTGATGGCCATGGCCGAAACCGTGGAAGACATCGAAACGCTCCTGGCCGCGGGCTGCAACGATGTGGTCCGGCGCGATGTCGCCCCGGAGGATCTCGGCGTCCGACTGCGCGCGCTTCTCGCCGCCGGCGCGCGGCGGGCGCTGTCGAATGCGGCGCTGCGCCGGTTCCGCGCGGTCTATCTGGAAGAGGAAACGCTGCTGTCGCGCGCCGCCCATGACGCCTATCTCGGGCGCCTGCGCGAAGCTTTGAGCCGACGCGGGCGCGTCCCGCTCCTGATGACGCTTGCCGATCTCCACCCCGCGCCGCTGCGTCCGGCGGCCGCCAACGACGATCCGCTCGCGCCGGTCGTGGGCGATCCTGTGCGCTCCACCCTCCTTGCCGCATCGCGCGAGGAGGATTTTGTTGCTAGGGTGGAGGAATTGGGCGACAGGATCGTTCTGCGCGACGTGCAGGCCGCCGCCGGCCTGACGCGTCGCGTCGGTGCGATCCTCGCTTCCACCAGCTTCGCCTAATCGCCGTGCGCGCCTTGCGTGCGATGGCCCGAGGGACACCGACAAGCCGAACGGCCGGAAAGGACACAGCGGAATGGATCAAGCAGACCCGATGCACATCGATATCGTCTCCGACGTCATGTGCCCGTGGTGCTACATCGGCAAGCGCCGCCTGGAAAAGGCGCTCGCCACCGTGCCCGAAATTCCGGTCAAGCTGCGCTGGCTGCCTTTCCAGCTCGACGAGACGATTCCGCGCGAGGGCAAGGACCGCCAGAGCTATCTGAACGAGAAATTCGGCGGCCCCGATCGGGCCGAGGAAATCTATGCGCCGATCCGCGACGCGGGTGCGGCCGAAGGCATTCCCTTCGCCTTCGACAAGATCAAGGTGTCCCCCAACACGCTCGACTGCCACCGCCTGATCCTTTGGGCGCGCGCCGACAACGCGCAGAGCGAAATGGCCGAGCGACTGTTCCAGCTCTATTTCCTGGAAGGCGCGGATCTCACCGACCGCGCGACGCTGATCCAGGCCTCCGCCGACGTCGGCATGATGTCGGATCTTGTGGCGGAACTGTTGCCGACCGATTCCGACATCGACAAGATCCGCAAGGATCTCGACAAGGCCCGCGAGATCGGCGTGACCGGCGTTCCGGCCTTCATCATCGACGAGCGGTTCCTGGTGATGGGGGCGGAAAAGCCGGAAACCCTCGCCGCCGCGATAAAGCACGCGCACGAGACGAAGACGGGCTGACCCGCGCGGCGCAATCCGTCAACCCACAGCGCAAGCCCACTCCGCGCTCCGAAACCTGACCGGCTCCGGAAAACAGCCCTCCGGGCCGCGCCTTCCCTAGCGTAACAGATCGTTTCTCCACGTGTGAAAACTGTGCCACACTCGCGTTTCGGGTGCTGGCAAAAACGTCGAAAAGACACCTGGCGCCCAGACACTGGCCAGATCCTGGGAGGAGCCGGTAATGACGTTGAGACCCGACCCCACATTTCACGCGACCCCGAAACTCGCCATGCAGGCGCCGGCGGAAACGCTCGCCTTCACGCTCATGCTGAGCCCCGACGCATCGCAGCCGGACGGGCTCGCCGTCGTCGACGTCGATCCGAAATCGCCGAGTTACGGCGAGATCGTCCACCAGCTCATCATGCCGAACACCGGCGACGAGTTTCACCATTTCGGCTGGAACGCCTGTTCCTCCGCGCTGTCGCCGCTCACGGGCCACGCCTTTCTCGAACGCCGCTACCTGATCGTTCCCGGCATTCGCTCCTCACGCATCTATGTGATCGACGTGAAGGAGCCGCTCAAGGCCAAGATCCACAAGATCATCGAGCCGGAGGAGGTCTTCGCCAAGACGGGATACTCGCGCCCGCACACCATCCATTGCGGGCCGGAAGGGATCTATGTCTCGACGCTGGGCGGCGGCGGCAAGGACGGGACCGACGGGCCGCCGGGCATCTTCATCATGGACTGTGAGACCTTCGACATCCTCGGCCGCTACGAGATGGACCGGGGCGCGCAGGACAAGCACTATGATTTCTGGTGGAACCTCCCGCGCGACTACATGATCAGCTCCGAATGGGGCCTGCCGCCGCAGTTCGAGAACGGCATCGTCGCCGAGGATCTCCTGTCGAACAAATACGGCCACAGCATCCATTTCTGGAACCTGCGCGAGCGGCGCAACGTCCAGACCATCGATCTCGGCGAAAACCACCAGATGGCGCTGGAAATCCGCCCGGCCCACGACCCGGCCAAGGACTACGGCTTTTGCGGCGTCGTCGTCGACACCACCAACCTGCAGGGCGCGATCTTCACCTGGTGGCGCAAACCCGACGGCACCTTCGAGGCGAAGAAGACCCTCACCATCGATCCCCGCCCGGAAGCGGCGGAAAACCTGCCGCCGCTGCTACAAGGCTTCGCGGCCGTGCCGCCGCTCGTCACCGACATCGACCTCAGCCTTGACGACAAATATCTCTATGTCGCCTGCTGGGGATTGGGCGAGATGCATCAATACGACGTCTCCGACCCGATGAACCCGACGCTTGCCGGCAAGGTGGAGATCGGCGGCATCGCGCGCGGCACGCCGCACCCGAACGGCAAGCCCTTCGCCTACGGCCCGCAGATGGTGGAGGTCAGCCGCGACGGCAAGCGCGTCTACTGGACCAACTCGCTCTATTCCACCTGGGACGACCAGTTCTATCCCGACGACGAGGGCGGGCAGATGGTCATGGCCCACGTCGGCGAGAGCGGCGGACTGACGCTCGCCGAGGATTTCTACATCGACTTCCCGAAGGGCTACCGCAGCCACCAGATCCGGCTGGAGGGCGGCGACTGTTCGACCGACAGTTTCTGCTACCCCTCCGTCTGACGCGTGGCGGAAATGGACACGGCGGCGGCGCTCTGGGGCGCCGTCGTCGCCTCCGGCATCTATCACGGGGTCAATCCGGGCATGGGATGGCCGCTCGCCGTCTCCGCGGCCCTGATGGACCGCTCGCGCGCGAGCCTCTACAAGGCTCTCGCGGCCCTTGCCGGCGGGCATCTTCTCGCCATGACGGCGATCCTGCTCCCCTTCTCCGCGCTTCTGGTGCTGGTGGAATGGCAGCGCGAAATCCGCATCGCCGCCGCCTGTCTCGTCATCGCGCTCGGGCTCTATCTGCTGATCAACCGAAGGCACCCGCGTTTTCTCGCCCGCGTGCCGCCGACACGGCTTGCGCTCTGGTCCTTCCTCGTCGCCATGGCCCATGGCGCCGGGCTGATGCTGGTGCCGATCTATCTCGGCATCTGCCGGACGATCGAAACCGATCCCGGCCACGCCGCCGCCTCCAGCCTGATGACGGGCAATGCGGGCATCGCCCTCACTGTTGCCACCGCCCACACTCTCGCCATGGCCCTCTCCGGCGGCCTCATCGCCGCCGGCGTCTACCACTGGCTCGGCCTGCGGTTCCTGTCGAGGAGCTGGTTCAATCTGGATCTGGTCTGGGCGGTGAGTTTGATATTGGTCGGGGGGATTTCGCTGGGGTTTGTGTGGTGAGGGGTTGCAGCTATGGTGGGTATCGGTAATTGTTTATAAAATGAGATTAAACTTCATCGGCGCACTGAAATCCATTTTCGATGACCGGCTAATTTCGGAGGGCGTAGTAGCTTGAACTGTTGCCTTCTCAGGAAGGAATACATGATTTTTGAAATATGAATTCCCAATGAATTTGGAAGCGAAATAACGAAGAAAAACAAACGCGTCAAAATTTGATTGGATACTGTTGTGCGCAAAAATAATATTAAGACCATCATAGAAAAATCTGAATCTCTTTCTATAGAAGCAGAAAATTTACTTAACTCTCTCTCACATTTTGAAGACATTAACAGTCACCCCTTCGATGTGAAAAAGCCAATTCGAGGAACTGATAGTTCTGTATCACAAATTGTGTCTCGCATTCATTCAGCCGGCGGGATAATTACAGAATTCGATAAAGCCACTCGACCAAACCTCGCACCTCTTTCGGTTCTAGTTAATCTACAGAAATCACTAGAAGAAACGGAAGAAGCAATCTTAACTATTATAAATCGTATAGAAAACATAAAAAATTCTCAAGGCGGCCTGCAATCTTTTGACTACTCAAGTTTTCATGCGCTCGCAAGAAACGGTAATAATAACAATATGCAGGGAGAATTCAAAACCTTGCACAACACGTGCGAGTTGCTGCTGCAGCGATTTTTTGAAAGCCTTTTTATTCTTAAACCGCGAGCATCGTACAGCTTCCAAGCTGCTGCGAATGCGCTGTCAACGGTCATTGATGATACCAATGATCAAATATCAACCCTCAAACAGTCCATCAAACAAGTCTCTGTCTCTAAGAGTAAAATAACAGAAATTGAAACGAATGCAGAAACTCAGTTTGCAGAAATAACGCGGCTTAAAAATGATGGTGACAATGATCGAAAAACAATTTCAGAATATCTAGCGCAAGCAACGCAAGAGAAGGCATCAATTCACGCGATCTCTACAGAGGCTGAAAATCTACAGACATCAGTCGAATCATATCAAAATATTTTCAATCAGTTCAAAAAACAAATTGACGAACGAGAAGAAAAATTTTCCACTGGAACAGCAAAGCTCGAAGAACTCATTAGTTCATTCGACAAGCAACGAGAGGACGTCGCAAGGCTGATTGAGAGGTCGGAACAGATGCTATCATCGGCTACAGTTGCCGGACTTGCATCAAACTTTTCAAACATAAAGAATGAACTCACTTCAGAGCTTCGATGGGCTCGTGGAGCATTTTACGTTGGGATCGTTTTCCTGATGATATCAGCTCTTCCGTTGCTGGCCTTTGTTACCCTGCCAATAATTTCGCCCATACTTACTGCAATTTTTCCGAATTTGCTACTTTCCGCAGCAGATTTTGCGATTACTCCTGCAGACAGTGGCTGGAAGTACTTCGGACAAGTTCTTTCTCGTGTCGCAATCTTGCTTCCCGCGGCTTGGCTTGTCTCGTTTGCTGCAATCCGGCACTCTTCTTTGTTCAGGCTGCGAGAGCACTATGCTTATAAATATTCCATGGCGGTTGCGGTTGAAGGTTTTAAACAACAGGCACCGCAATACGCGGAGGAAATCGCAGCGCTTGTTCTGGAGCAACTCGCCTTTAACCCAACAGACAAGTTGGTTCCGTCGAAGGAAATTCGGGAAGGAACAGCTCCTGGCATTTCACGATTTCTTCTGAAGCACATCCGTGCTCGCACAGAAAGTACAAAGTCCGCTGAAGAAAAACAATAAGTAGTGCAGTCGCGAGCATGGTAGGACTGCCTCCAGACTTGTGGTTCAGCCACAGCACGCCACACTTTGCGCGCTTGTGCGTCTATTTCCACCTCGAATCGTATCAATCGGGCATCTTCCGTCAGCCGGTCGGTCGGAACGTGCGAGCGATTCTGTATTGATCTGTCCGCTGTTGGTGGTTACCGCTAGTTCAGCGGTGATTGTGTCGTCAGTATCGTAAGAGTGGTGCGACATACCTTTCTTGTCGGCGGCCTTATAGGCCGCAGATCGTTTGGACACACCGCCCCCATCTGTGTCACACCGGACGCAGGCGCAGCCGGAGATCTGGTGTCCAATCGGTTCCAGAGCGGCGGAAGTCAGCGCGGGGCGAGCGGCAATCGCAGAGGATTCTCCCGACCGATACGGGTGCCAATGGATCCCCGATCAAGTCGGGGATGACCTCCGTGGGGGTGCGTCGGCGGTGCATCACGGTGGGATCGGTGGCTCTCCGATCCCGGCTCTCATTGCATTCGGCCGGGATGACGGCTCCGGATGTAAGGTGTTGACGCGCACAACGATTTCGCCCCGGCGTCATCCCGGGCAAGGCACAGCCGCGACCCGGGATCGGGGAGCCGGGGGCGTTCGTGGTTTGCGGCTGAGAGAGTGATCACATCGAGCCGTTGAGGGGGATCGCCGTTCCCCTGCCCGTCGGGGTCGACCGGGCACACACGAAAAAGCCGCCGGATTTCTCCGGCGGCTTTCACATCAGTCTCGCAGCAAAACCAGGCCGGGCGGCGCGTGGCCGCCCTTTTCCGCTCAGCCCTTGAGGATCGAGCGGCCGGCGTAGCGGGCCTGGGCGCCCAGCTCTTCCTCGATGCGGATGAGCTGGTTGTATTTCGCGAGCCGGTCGGAGCGGGCGAGCGAGCCGGTCTTGATCTGGCCGCAGTTGGTGGCGACCGCCAGGTCGGCGATGGTCGCGTCCTCGGTCTCGCCCGAGCGGTGCGACATCACCGCCGTGTAGCCGGCCTTGTGCGCCGTCTCGACCGCGTCGAGCGTTTCCGTCAGCGAGCCGATCTGGTTGACCTTGACGAGGATGGAGTTGGCGACGCCCTTCTCGATGCCCTCGCGCAGGCGCGTGGAGTTGGTGACGAAGAGATCGTCGCCGACGAGCTGGCATTTGTCGCCCACCATGTCGGTCAGCGCTTTCCAGCCGGCCCAGTCGTCCTCGCCCATGCCGTCCTCGATGGAGATGATCGGGTAGCGATTGACGAAATCGGCGAGATAGGCAGCCATCTCGTCCGGGCCGAGCACCTTGCCCTCGCCGTCGAGGTGATACTTGCCGTCCTTGAAGAATTCGGTGGAGGCCGCGTCGAGCGCCAGGAACATGTCCTCGCCCGGACGGTAACCGGCCTTTTCGATGGCCTTCATCACGAAACCGATGGCCTCGTCGGTGGAGCCGATGTTGGGCGCAAAGCCGCCCTCGTCGCCGACGTTGGTGTTGTGGCCCGCATCCTTCAGCGCTTTTTTGAGCGTGTGGAACACCTCCGCGCCCATGCGCACGGCATCACGCAAGGTCGGCGCGCCGACCGGCATGATCATGAATTCCTGGACGTCGATCGGATTGTCGGCATGCGCGCCGCCGTTGATGATGTTCATCATCGGCACGGGCAGAAGCCGCGCGCCGGTGCCGCCGACGTAGCGGTAAAGCGGCAGGCCGGCGGACTGGGCGGCGGCCTTGGCGACCGCCAGTGACACGCCGAGGATGGCGTTGGCGCCGAGGCGCGCCTTGTTGGGCGTGCCGTCGAGGTCGATCATCGCCTCGTCGATCTTGAGCTGGTCTTCCGCATCGAGCCCGCCGATGGCATCGAAGATCTCACCGTTGACCGCGTCGACCGCCTTTTCAACGCCCTTGCCGAGATAGCGCGCGCCGCCGTCGCGCAGTTCCACCGCCTCATGCGCGCCGGTGGAGGCGCCGGAGGGAACGGCCGCACGGCCGAAGCCGCCGTCTTCCAGCTGGACATCGACCTCGACGGTGGGATTGCCGCGGCTGTCGAGAATTTCGCGTGCGATGATGTCCACGATGGCGGTCATTGGCGTCTCCTTGAAATGGGCGTCCGGCTAGCCGGGCAGGCAGGCGCGCATGGCGCGCCCAAGCGTTGAAAGATCTTGCCCGCGCTTCTAGCCGAGGACGGACAAAAGGGGAAGGGCGTGGCGGGGCGGCGCGCGCTCTGGAGCGCCGCTCAAAGGGTGACAGGGCGCGCCTTGGCGACCTTGTCGAATTCCATCAGATCTTCAAGAAGTCCCTGCAAGGCATTGAGCGGGATCATGTTCGGCCCGTCGGACGAGATCGTATTGTCCGGGTCCGGATGGGTCTCGACGAAGAGGCCTGCCAGGCCGACGGCAACCGCCGCCCGCGCCAGCACGGGCACCATCTCGCGCTGACCGCCGGAGGAGCCGCCCTGCCCGCCCGGCTGCTGCACCGAGTGGGTCGCGTCGAAGATCACCGGCGCGCCGGTGGCTGCCATGATCGGAAGCCCGCGCATGTCGGTGACCAGCGTGTTGTAGCCGAAGGAGGCTCCGCGTTCGGTCAGCAACACGTTGGGATTGCCGCTATCGACGATCTTGGCGAGCACGTTCTTCATGTCCCAGGGCGCCAGGAACTGCCCCTTCTTGACGTTGACCACGCGCCCGGTCGCGGCTGCGGCGATCAAGAGATCGGTTTGCCGGCACAGGAAGGCCGGGATCTGCAGCACATCCACCGCCTCGGCCACGGGCGCGCATTGATCGACGGAATGAATGTCGGTCAGCACCGGCATACGATAGGTTTCGCGGATCTCCGCGAAGACCGGAAGCGCGTCCTTGAGGCCGACGCCGCGCGATGCGGCGATCGAGGTGCGGTTGGCCTTGTCGAAGGAGGCCTTGAAGACAACGCCGATGCCGAGCGTGTCGGCGATTTCCTTCACCGCCGCGGCGCATTCCAGCACATGTGCGCGGCTTTCCATCTGGCAGGGACCGGCGATCAGCGAAAGGGGTGCCGTCTGGGAAAAGGTGACGTCGCCGACGCGGACGGCGCTGTTGCAGGTCATGGTCATGGCGGGTGGTCTATCCTTCTTGCGGCTCGTCATGGTTCGCCCCGCCCGTGAGTACTGCGAGCGGCCGGCGCGCGCAAGACATGCGCCCCTGCCCGCGCTCGGCCAAACGGGAACAATGCAAGAGCAGCTTGGTTCACGATTGCATTCGCGATAGACAGAAAGACCCGCGCGGTTTTCGCGCAGGTGCCCGTTCCTGAATGCAAATACCGGAAACCCCGTTCATGCAGAAGAAGACAATTCGCAAGGCCGTCCTGCCCGTCGCAGGTCTGGGCACCCGGTTCCTGCCGGCCACAAAGGCGTTGCCGAAGGAAATGCTGACCATCGTCGACCGGCCGATCATTCAGTATGTGGTCGACGAGGCCCGCAAGGCGGGGATCGAGCACATCGTCTTCGTCACAGGGCGCAACAAGCATGTGATCGAGGATCACTTCGACATTGCCTACGAGCTTGAGGACACGCTGCGCGAACGCGGTAAGCAGGACGCGCTCGACCTGCTGGAGGCGATCCGCCCCGCCGCCGGCGGCACCAGCTTCACCCGTCAGCAGGAGCCGCTCGGGCTCGGTCACGCCATCTGGTGCGCCCGCGACCTGATCGGCAACGAGCCCTTCGCCATTCTCCTGCCCGACATGCTGATGAAATCGGACCCCGGCTGCCTCAGCCAGATGGTGGAGGTCTACGAGAACACCGGCGGCAATGTGATTTCGGTCGAGGCCGTGCCGCAGGACCAGACCCACAACTACGGCATTGTCGAGGTCAAGGGCGACCAGACGGCGCGCACCGTGCAGATCACCGGCATGGTGGAAAAGCCGAAGCCCGGCACAGCGCCGTCGAACCTCTTCATCAACGGCCGCTACATCCTGCAGCCGCGCATCTTCGAGCTGCTGGAGAAACAGGGCACGGGCGCCGGCGGCGAGATCCAGCTGACGGACGCGATGCTGGCGCTCATGGGGGAGCAGACCTTCACCGGCCTGCGGTTCGAGGGGCAGACCTACGACTGCGGTTCGAAGTCGGGTTTCCTTGCCGCAAACATCGCCTATGCCCTGGAGGACGAAGAGCTCGCCGGCCAGATCCGCCCAGTCCTGAATGACCTTCTCAAGGTCTGAGCCTCACGGAACATCATGCGCAAGATCCTCGTGACCGGTTCGGCCGGTTTTATCGGCTATCACGTCAGCCAGCGCCTGCTTCGCGACGGCTGGCATGTGATCGGCCTTGATTGCGTCAGCCCCTATTACGACCCGGAGCTGAAGGAAGCCCGCGTCAAGAACCTCAAGACCAACAACCACTTCACCGAGGCGCGGATTTCGCTGGAAGACCGCGAGGCGGTCTTTGCGTTGATGCGCGAACATGCCCCGGAACGCATCATCCACCTGGCGGCACAACCCGGCGTGCGCTATTCGCTCGACGCGCCCCAGGCCTATATTGATGCCAATGTCACCGGCTTCCTGACGATCCTGGAATGCGCCCGGCATTTCGCCGTCGATCATGTCGTCTATGCCTCGACCTCTTCTGTCTACGGTCTCGACGAGGATATGCCGCTCTCGCCCCATCGCGGCGGCGATCATCCGATCTCGCTTTATGCCGCCACGAAGAAAGCCAATGAGGCGATGGCGCACAGCTACGCGCATCTGTTCAAGGTGCCGTTGACGGGCCTGCGCTTCTTCACCGTCTACGGGCCATGGGCGCGACCCGACATGGCGCTGTTCAAGTTCACCCGCGCGATCCTGAACGGCGAACCGCTCGACATCTACAACAACGGCCAGATGGTGCGCGACTTCACCTATGTGGACGACATCGTCGAGGGCATCGTGCGGATCGCGGATCGCCCGGCTGCCCCCGATCCCGACTGGGACGGCAAGACGCCCGATCCCGCATCGAGTTCCGCCCCCTACCGCATCTACAACATCGGCAATTCCGAGCCGGTGGAGCTGATGCGCTATGTCGAGGCCGTCGAAAAGGCCTGCGGCAAGAAAGCCATACGCAACTTCATGCCGCTCCAGCCAGGAGACGTGCTGGCGACCTGGGCCGATGTCGACGACCTGAGCGCGGCCACCGGGTTCCGCCCGAAGACCGCGGTCGAGGACGGCGTAAAGGCCTTCGTCGACTGGTACCGGGATTTCTACAAGATATGAGCTGCACCTCGCCAACGCCCGTTTCGCTCCGGCACCGCTGTCTCGACCCGACCCCCTGGAGGTTTTCGTGACATCCCCCACAGGCAGGCTGCGCATTGCGGTGCTCTTTGGCGGACGTTCCGCCGAACATGACGTGTCGGTGATGTCCGCAAGGAATGTCCTGCAGGCGCTCGATCCGGGGAAATACGATGCCGTTCCGATCCATGTGACCCGAGCGGGTCAATGGCTGTTGAGCAGCTATGAGGACGGATCGCTGGACACTCCCTCGCGCGGGACCGAAATCTGTCTCGTGCCGGGCGGGCGCGGGCGGATCCTGGCGGTTCCCGATCAAGCCGCCGCGCATGAGTTGCCCGGGATCGATATCCTCTTTCCGGTGCTGCACGGCCTTCATGGCGAGGACGGAACGGTTCAGGGTCTGTGCGAGGTGGCGCGCGTTCCGCTCGTGGGTTGCGGCGTTCTTGGATCCGCAGCCGCTCTCGACAAGGACGTCGCCAAGCGCCTGTTCAACGAGGCGGGGCTTCCCACCGCCCGCTCCGTCACGGCCCACGTCACCACCCCGCCCCCCTTTTCGGAGGTCGAAAGCCGGCTGGGCCTGCCCGTATTCGTCAAGCCGGCACGACAGGGTTCCTCCGTCGGAGTGAGCAAGGTCGAGAATGCGCAGGACTATCGGGCGGCACTCGCCGAAGGGTTCAAACACGACCGCAAGCTAATCGTCGAGGCGTTCGTCCAGGGCCGTGAGATCGAATTCGCCATTCTCGAAAACCCGGATGGAAGCCTGGTGGTCTCGCGTCCGGGCGAAATCGCGCCGGCGGAGCAGCATGGCTTCTACAGTTACGATGCCAAATACATCGATGCCGATGGCGCCGCGCTGAGCATTCCTGCGACACTGCCGGCAGAGGTGGAAAGCCGGATGCGCGAGATGGCGGAAACGGCGTTTCGCGCGCTTGGGTGCGATGGCATGGCGCGCGCCGACTTCTTCGTCACAGACACGATGGAGATCCTGGTCAACGAGCTCAACACCATTCCGGGCTTCACCGACATAAGCATGTATTCCAAGGTCATGTCCGCCAGCGGCATCGACTATGCGCAGGTCATTGACCGGCTGGTGGCGCATGGGCTGGCGCGCGGGCGCTGATCACCCGGGCAGCCCGTCGATCCGCGGCACGGTTTCCAGATTGTCGTCCCAATCCGCACGGCTCGCGCAGCAGATATGCGCGGTCGGACGCATGCCGATGTCGCTGTCGAGGCTCCCGGCGGGCACGACCAGAAGCGTGCCGTCCATCTGAAGACCCGGCAGCGCCGAGCCGCAATCCCGGCAAAAACTCTTTTCATGCCGGGAATCTGGGACCCTGTAGGTCTTCACCCGCTCCTGCCCCGTCCGCCATTCGATTGTGGCGGAGGAGGAAAACAGGTTCGCCGCATGGGCAGACCCGGTGTCCTTGCGGCATCTCGCGCAGTGACACAGGAAGAACGCCTCGAACGATCCCGTGATTTCGAATGTCACTGCGCCGCAGGCGCAGCCACCGGATACTGGCTGTGTCATCCTGCTCCTCCTGAGGAGTGTGCCTGGAAACGGACGCGGCAGGCCACCGTCATTTTCCGGCTTTTTCCGCCTTGGCGCGCGCGAACCGGGCGCGCAGTTGCGCGCCGCGTCCTTCCTTCAAAACCTGCCGCGCGCGCGCGATCGCCAGTCCGTCATCCGGCACCTCGGCCGTGATCACCCCGCCGGCCGCCAGATAGGCACCGTCGCCGATTGAAAGCGGCGCAACCAGCGTGGAATTCGATCCGACGAAGGCGCCCGCCCCGATGTCAGTGTGATGTTTGAGAAAGCCGTCGTAATTGCAGGTGATCGTGCCGGCGCCGATGTTGGCTTTTTCGCCGACGCGCGCATCGCCGATGTAGCTGAGATGGTTGACCTTCGCGCCGGCCTCGACCGTTGCGTTCTTGATCTCGACGAAATTGCCGATGTGGGCGGCGTCTCCGATCTTCGCACCGGGCCGCAACCGGGCATAGGGGCCAACCGTCGCGTCCTGGCCGACGATCGCCTTCTCCAGGTGGGAAAAGGCGCGGATACGCGCGCCATCGGCAACCGCAACCCCGGGACCGAACACCACATTCGGTTCGATCACCGCATCCTGCCCGAGTGTCGTGTCATGGGAAAAGAACACGGTATCGGGCGCGATCAGTGTTGCGCCGGCCGCCATCGCTTCGGCGCGCATCGTGGCCTGGAAATGCGCTTCCACCGCCGCAAGGTCGGCCCGCGTCCCGACGCGCCGCACTTCCGCGTCGGCGCCGATCTCGCTGACCACTGCCAGCCCAAGCGCCTGAACGGCGCGTGTCACATCCGAAAGACCGCCCGCCCCCGTGCCGGGCTCGGCATCGATCCGGGACAGGGTTTCCGCAAACCGGTCCCCGGCGAGGGCCATGATCCCGCTGGGACGAACGTTTTCCGGCTGCCCCTCCCGCGACCCGAGCATCACCACATCGGCCCCCTCGCCAAGGCGCGACGACAGCCGCACCAGGGTTTCGTCCGTGATGAACGGCCGGTCGGCGGACAGGACGATCACCTGATCGGGCACCTCGCCATGGGCGGCCAGGGCGTCGGCAAGCGCCTGCGCGCCACCCTGTTCTTCCGTTTGCACATGACAGCTGGCATTTGGTGCCCACCGGGTCACTTCCGCCGCAAGCTCCTCCATGTCGGGACCGACAATCACCGCCGTCCGCTCGATCCCCGCGCCCGCGACACTTGCAAGCACATGCCCCACGAGCGACAGGTTGCCCACCTCGTGGAGTGCCAGCGGCCACTTTGAGGCCATGCGTGTACCGGGATCGGCGGCAAGGACGATGGCGAGACGAAAAGGTGATGACATGGAAACCCTCGAGCGGAACAAAAAGTCTTGCGGCAAGTCATCCTTCGCCACGCCCTTCGCGTCAAGCGACCGGCGGCCTTGGCTCGGGCATTTGTCAAAAGCCATCGCCTGTCGGACTTGAACGGCGGGCTGAAAGCCTGTCTATGTTCGCATTCACGCAATGCTCTGCGTTCAGCCCCCGCCCGATGCCAGACCGAGACCCCATGTCCGCCCCAACCGCCGATCACTCCGCCGCGACCTCAAGGCTTGCCCATTTCCCCGTCACCTTCTTCGCCGTCGTGATGGGACTGGCCGGCCTGGCGCTCGCTACCCGCCGCGTCGAGCTTTTTCTGGGCGCGGGATCTTTTGCCAGCACCGGCCTGATCGGGGCAACGGCGCTGGTCTTTTGCGCAATCTCAGTCCTTTTCGTGCTCAAGGGGCTGCGACACCGTGCGGACCTGCGGGCGGAATGGAACCATCCGGTGCGCATCGCCTTCTTTCCCGCGATCACCATCGGCGCGCTCCTGATTGCGGCCGGGATGTTGCCGGTAAGCGAGCCGCTTGCCCGCGCGATCTGGATTCCGGCGGCGGCCGTTCATCTTTGCATCACGCTCGGCGTGGTCTCCGCATGGATAAGCCACAGGACATTCGAACAGGCGCACCTCACGCCGGCCTGGTTCATTCCAGCCGTCGGCAATGTGCTGGTGCCCGTTGCCGGCGTACAACTTGGCTATCTTGAGGTGTCCTGGTTCTTTTTCTCGGTCGGAATGCTGTTCTGGCTCGTCTTCCTCACCTTGGTCTTTAACCGGCTTATCTTCCATAACCCGCTGCCCGAGCGCCTGCTTCCCACGCTGGTGATCATGATCGCGCCCCCCTCGGCCGGCTTCGTCGCCTGGTACCAGATCAACGGTGGCGAAATCGATGCCGTCGCGCGGCTGCTCTATTACTGCGGCCTGATGTTCGTCCTGATCACCCTGACGCAGGTCCAAAAACTGCTGCGCCTGCCCTTCACCATGTCCTGGTGGGCCTATTCGTTCCCGGTGGCCGCCTTCACCATCGCCTCAGCGCTGTTCGCGGAAAAAACGGGAAACGGCTTCCAGCAAGGGGTCATGCTGGTGTCCTACGTCGTTCTGCTCGGGGTGATCGCCATGCTCGTGATCAAGACCATGGCCGCCATCCGGCGCGACGAGATCTGCCAGCCGGAAACCTGATATTCCGTCACCACAGCGTCTTGCGGGCCCGTTCCGGCCACGCCGCGTCATAGGAGGCACCGCCGACGCGGGTTTCGCTCAGCTCCGAGAGGATCTCGCCGGGCGTCGGCAAGTCGGCCGGATCGCGGCGTGTTTCCGCCTCCCAAAGCCTTGAGCGCACGATGGCGCGCGCGCACTGGAAATAGACCCGCTCCACATCGACCAGAATGACGGATCTCGGCGCCTTCCCGTCGACTGCAAAGGAGGCGAGCAGCTCCTTGTCGACGCTGATGCTTGCCTGGCCGTTGACGCGCAAGGTGGTTCCGCTTCCCGGAATCAGGAACAGCAACGCCACCCGTGGATCGCGCAGGATGTTGCGCAGCGAATCGATGCGGTTGTTGCCACGCCGGTCGGGCAGCGCCAGACGCCGGGGCGTCTCGATGCGCACGACCGCTCCCGCGTCCCCGCGTGGCGAACAATCGAGCCCTTCCGGTCCCGAGGTCGCAAGCGCAACGAAGGGAGACGCAGCGATCAGTCGCGCATAGGCATCGCTGACATGGTCGATCTCCTTGACCGTGGCCGCCTCGACCGTGGGGCCGTAAAGCGCCTCGAGTTCGTCCATGCTGCCGATCGTCGTCATCTTTGTCTGCTCTCTGCTACTCGGCCGCCTCGGCGGCTTTGGGCTTGATCACCGGCTCCATCGCTTCCAGCTCTGCCGGCTCGAGATGACACAGAATCTGGTGACCGGATTGGAATGTCCTGAGTGGCGGTGCCTGGGTGTCGCACACGCCGGACATCATATAGGCGCAACGGGTGGAAAACGGGCACCCCTTCGGCGGATTGGCCGGGGACGGGATTTCGCCCTTGAGCACGATGCTGCGCTTCTCGATCCGCGTGTCTGCGATTGGAACCGCCGCGAGCAAGGCTTCGGTATAGGGGTGATAGGGCGGCGCGAAAATCTCGTCCGTCGTCCCCTGCTCCATGATCTGACCGAGATACATCACGACGATCCGGTCCGCCAGATAACGCACCACCGACAGGTCGTGACTGATGAACAGCATTGTCGTGCGGTTTTCACGCTGGATGTCCATCAGCAGTTCGGTGACCGCGGCCTGCACGGAAACATCGAGCGCCGACACCGGTTCGTCGGCGATCACCACCTTCGGGTTTCCGGCAAAGGCCCGGGCGATGCCGACGCGCTGCTTCTGCCCGCCGGAGAGCTGGCGCGGCTTGCGTTTGGCGAAATCGCGCGGCAGCTTCACCGTATCGAGCAGCCGGTAGACGATTTCCTCAACCTCGTCATCGTCCTTTGCCACACCGAACTTGCGGATGACCCGGCCGATCTGGCTGCCGATCGTGTGCGAGGGGTTGAGCGTATCGAAGGGATTCTGGAACACCATCTGGAGCCGGGAGACCGTCTCGCGGTCGCGCTTGTCCACGGGAAGGTCGCCAAGCTCGACGTTTCCGAGCATGACCTTGCCGGCCGTCGCGTCCTCAAGTCCCATCAGCACCTTGGCGAACGTCGACTTGCCACAGCCCGATTCCCCGACGATGGCGACGGTCTCCGCCTCGCGCGCGGTGAAGGTCAGCTTCTCGTTTGCCTTCACGGTCCGTGGCGGGCCGCTCAGAAAAGCCATGCCGCCGTCGTCGATGACATAGTGCTTGGTCATCTCCTCGACCGACAGCACGATGTCCCCGGCCGGAACGGGCTCCTTTGCCTCCCCCTTGGGAAGATCCCGCTCCCAGTCGATTGCCTGAAAACGTTCGCAGCGCACCTTGTGGCCATCGTCGCCCGGGACGGCATGCATCTTCAGCTTGCCGACATCGCATGTCCCGCCGCGAAAGAACGAACAGCGCGGACCGAAGTTGCAGCCCTGAGGCCGTTCGTGCGGCAGGGGTAGCTGACCCGGGATGGCAACGAGCGGCTGCGCGTTCTTGTCGGCGCCGGGCAGCGGGATCGATCCGAACAGCCCGCGCGTATAGGGGTGGCGCATTTCGTCGAAGACATCGCGAATGTCTCCGACCTCGACGGCCTCGCCCGAATACATCACCGTCAGCCGGTCGCAGGTCTCCAGAATAAGCCCGAGATTGTGCGAGATGTAGATCATGGAAGTGCCGAACTCTTCCGAGATCTCGTTGATCAGTTCGACAATGCCGGCCTCGACGGTGACATCGAGCGCGGTCGTCGGTTCGTCGAGAAGCAGCAGGCGCGGATTGGACAGCAGTGCCATGGCGATCACCACGCGCTGCTGCTGTCCGCCGGAAATCTGGTGCGGATAGGACTTCAGAATGCGCCTGGGATCGGGAAGCCGCACCTTCGCCAGAGTCTCCGCTGCCCGCGCCATCGCCGCGTCCTGTGAAATGCCCTCGTGATAGACCGGCACTTCCGCGAGCTGTTCGCCGATCAGCATCGACGGATTGAGCGAGGCCATCGGCTCCTGGTAGACCATTGCGATCTTGGAGCCACGGATATGGCGCAGCTCCTCCGCGCTCATGGTGCGCATGTCACGCCCCTCGAACAGGATCTCGCCATCGACGATGGCGCCGTTCGTGCCCATGTACTGCATGATCGCGAGCGCGACGGTCGACTTGCCACAGCCCGATTCCCCGACGATTCCGTGCGCCTCGCCGGGCATCAGCTTGAGGTTGAAGTCGACCACGGCCGGGATCTCTCCGGCCCGCGTGTAATAGGAGATGCTCAGGTTCCGGCACTCCAGAACCGGGATCTGGTCGCTCATGACGGATCCTTCCTCAGTCACGCAGGCTCATTTCCCTGAGACCGTCAGCCATCAGGTTGAAGCCGAGAATGAGGCTCGACACGGCAAGTGCCGGCACGAGCAGCATGTAGGAGAACTTCCAAAGCATCGCCGTCTTGGCGCTTTCGCGGATCATCAGCCCCCAGTCGGGATCCGGCGGCTGCAGTCCCAGTCCCAGGAAGGTCAGCGTGGTGATCGCGACGGTGGTGTAGCCAAGCCGCAGGCAGGCGTCGACGATAATGGGCCCGCGCACGTTGGGCAGCAGCTCCACAATCATGATGTAGAGCGGGTGTTCACCGCGCGTCTGTGCCGCAAACACGTAATCGCGTGTCTTGATGTCGAGCGCCAGCCCCCGGACGATGCGCATGATTGCCGGCGCGGAGGCGAAAGTGACCGCGACCACGATGTTGAATCCCGACGGCCCCAGATAGTTCAGGATCACGATGAAAAGCACCATCACCGGGAACGACAAAAGCACATTGGCGAAGAAGGAGATGATCTCGTCCCACCAGCCCGAGAGGTAGCCCGAGACCAGGCCGAACAGCGCGCCGACGACATAGGCAACCATGGTTGCGCTTACCCCCCACACGATCACCCGCTGGCACCCCCAGATGACGCGCGAAAGCATGTCGCGGCCCTTGAAGTCCGTTCCGAGCCAGAAAAACACGTCGCGCTTTTCCGAAAACGGTGTGGTGAAAGGCGCGATCGGCTTGTTGGGGTCCATGAGCGGCAGATAAGGCGCGGTCACCGCCATCAGCAACCAGAAGAAGACGAGGCTCAGTCCGAGCACCGCCACCCAGCTTTCGCGAAAGGCACGCACGCCGAGTATATAGAGCACCAGGGTCGCGGGGATCGCCGGCAACAGGACCGTGTCGGCGTAACCGTCCAGCCGGTCGCCGAACATGACGTAGACGGTCAGCGGGATCCACATCAGGACCGCCAGCACGATCAGCGGCTTCGGCCGCGACAGGCGATCGAGAAAGGACGGGCCGGCATCGAGTTCAGTCACAGCCATGACGTTTTGTCTCCGGTCCTCATGCGAAGCGAATGCGCGGGTTGAGGAATGTGTAGCCAATGTCGGAAATGATCTGCGAGACGACCGCTACGGCCACGGCCACAAGCGTGCACGCCTGCACCACTTCCACGTCCGGGAACAGCGCGGCCTCCAGCAACAGCTTGCCGAATCCGTCGTACTCGAAGAACACCTCCACCACCACGACGCCCGACAGCAGCCAGTTGAGCTGCAGCACGATCAGCGTGAAGGGGGCGATCAGCGCGTTGCGCAGCGCGTGTTTCATCACCACGCGCCGGTAGGGAATCCCCTTGAGGATCGCGGTACGGATGTACTGGGAGGTCATTACCTCGGCCATGGAAGCGCGTGTCATGCGCGCCACGTAGCCAAAGTCGTAGATCACCAGTGTAAGAACGGGCAAGACCAGCTCGCGGAAGGAAAAGCCCCCGATCATCGCCGATTTCACCGGAAGCCAGCCAAGTCCGAGGGCAAAGATCACGGTGAGCAGGATGGCGCTGGCGATCTCGGGAATGCTGGTCGTGAAAACCGAAACGAAGGAAATCGTCCGGTCCTGCACGGATCCCTCCTTCATGCCGGCGAGAACGCCGAGCACGAGCGAAAGCGGTATCATCAACGCAAAGACGAAGAAGGCCAGGATACCCGTATTGACCAGCCGGTCGGCCAGGAGCGGGCCAACCGGCCTGTTCTTCTCGAAGGAGAAGCCGAAGTCGCCGGTCAGGATGTTGCCCACCCAGTTGACGTAGCGCTCGTGAAAAGGAACGTCGAGGCCGCGTTTTGCCAGCCAGCTCTGGTAGCTGTCCTCGGTCAGGGCCGAGACGGCAAATCCTCCGAGTTCCTGGACTGCCAGCCGTTTCTTGAACTCCGGAGTGTCGAAGATCGCGAACAGCAATAGCGACGAGACCGCCATGATCAGAACCATCTGAGCAAGGCGGCGCAGGATCAGTTTCAACATCGGTGCCCACCGTGTCGCCGCCTCGCCGCGCCTGCGAGGCATGCCCCTCGTACCGGCCGCCCGAGCGGGCGTCCGGACCTAAAGCCCCGCAGCCGGCTTCTTGCGGCCGGCCACGGGAAGTCATGACGGATCGCCGCCCCGTCGGCCGTCTCAGCCCATCCAGACCTTGTTGAACTGATGGTACTGTGTCGGGTGTGCCGGATAGCCATGCACAGAGTTTGACGCCATGCAGTAGATCGGGCGCCAGATCGGCAGCACCACGACACCGGAATCCTGCAGGATCTTCGACGCCTTGGCGAGCAAAGGCTTGCGTGCCTCGACGTCGAGCGTTGCCTCGGCCTCGTCAAGCGCGGCATCGAACTCGGCCGACGAGAAGCCGCTCTCGTTCCATGGCACGCCGGTGCGGTAGCCGAGCGACATCACCATCGTCCCGAGGGGGCGGTGCGTCCAGGCCGTGGCGCCGAACGGCGTCTGGGTCCAGATTTCCCAGTACTTGGAGGCCGGGATCACGTTGATGTTGAGCGTGATACCGGCGTCCTTGAGCTGGTCGCGCATGGCCTCGGCCACTGTCTGGTGCCAGGGGCCGTCCGTGTTGCCGACGTCGATCGTGACCTCCAGACCGTCCGGATACCCGGCCTCCGCAAGCAGCGCCTTGGCGCCCTCCACGTCACGGCTGATCGGCGGCAGAGCCTGGTAGTCGGGATGAACCGGCGCGACGTGATAGTTCTCTCCGACGTCGCCGCCTTCCGGATAGACCAGCGGCTTGATGAGCGAATTGTCGACCGCCATGGCAATCGCCTTTCGCACGCGCACGTCGGTGAAGGGCTCCGCGTCCACCCGCATGCGGCAGCACAGGCTCTGTGCGGTGCGGGCGGAGATGATCTGCCCGTCGATCGCCTTGGCCAGCTCCATCTGCTCGACGCCAAAGTCGTAGATCGCGTCCACACTCTGTCCGGCGAAGGCGGTGAGCTGGTTGTCGGCATCGAAGTTGTAATAATGGATCTCGTCGAGATAGACCTTGCCGCCCCAGTACTCGAAGGGCTGGCCGTCGGCCTCGGTCACGCGCTTGAGGATGCATCGGTCACCGACCACATTCTCCGCAATCCGGTAGGCGCCCGTGCCGTTCGGGGAATCGTCGAGCGGTGCCCTGAAGCCGCGATGAACAATGGCGGTCGGATAGTTGTACATATCCTCGGGGAAGGACAGGACCGGCTTGGCGAGATGGAAACGGATCGTGTGATCGTCCACCACCTCGATGGCGCCGTCGATCAGCCTCTTCTTGCCGTCGACTTCCTCGACCATCGCCGAGATCGATGACAGGCCGACATTGGAAGAGCCGAGGTCCGGATCCGTCCAGCGTTCGAAATTGAACTTCACGTCCTCGGTCGTGAAGTCGTCGCCATTGTGCCACTTCACGCCCTTGCGCAGGTAGAAGGTCCAGGTCTTGAGATCGTCGGATGCCTCCCAGCGCTCCGCGAGCATCGGACGGGTGACGTTGTCCGGTCCCGTCATCGCCAGATGCTCGAGCATGTGCCGCGCCTGGTTGGACGCCTGGGTCCAGGAGAAGGTCGCCGGATCGTCGATCTTTTGCACCTGCATCGCCACTTTCAAAATCCCGCCCGCCTTGGCATCGGGATCGTCCGCGGGAAACGGCAGGTTCGCCGCATCCTGGGCAACCGCCGGGTTCGGCAGTCCCGCCATGGCGTAGGCAGCCCCGGCACCGACGCCCAGAAGCGCGGCAAACCGGACGAACTCACGGCGATTGAGCTTTCCAGATTCCATCTGGCAACGGGCGTCCGCCACTTTCGGATGGAGTGTGTTCGACGTGTCTTTGTTCGACATTGGCCCTGTCTTTCCTCATGTTTCGACGTCACACGGATTTCACCCGAACGGGAGATCCGTTTTCTAACAGGGTCGCGCGGAAACCGGGGGTTCTGCGCGGACCGGGCGCGAGGCGGTCGGTCGAACCACGCACCTCGCAATATCCCTGTAAGTAAACAATGAAAACGGATGCATATGCAAAGCCCAATCCGGAACTTTGCCATCTCCCCCGCATCGCGCCAGAAAAGAGCCGGCCACCCTTGACAGTCCCGCGCGAAAAACAGCCTCAAAAATACGCTAAAAGGCACATCTGAATCCGATTATTCTTTCATGATTTAATATAAGATCGAAAAGAAAGCATTCTCTCGAACAAGATATTCCATCCATTCATGGGGAATACGTCGTACATCGCCAAAAACATCTCAAGAGCCACCAGTGCCCGATGCCTTGACGGTCGCCACGCCAAATGCCCCCCGGCCCGGCAATGAGCCTGAATCTTCGTCAAACCGAAGCAAAGGGCCCGGATTTGCGCAAGAAACCGCCGCGTCGCGAGAATGGCGCCGGCGCGTTGAGACGGGTCGCCGCGCTCCGCATGGACGGCATTCAACAGTATTTGCCCATCCCGCCACTCGCGCTCGCGGGAAGTAGGCCGCACTGGAAAAAGTCGGGGCCGATTGTGTTTGTTTGCAACAATCTTCCGATCGAGGCGCCTGACCGCGCCCTGGCGCGTCGAATCGCCGTTCGCGGCCCGTCACCACAAGGACCGGCGTCATTGCTGTGCGGTGCAGCAAACCCCCTGATGCGGCGACCGGCGAAACGACCCGCCGATAGCGCCGACAGCTCCCGTATCTCCTGAGAGATCAGATTAAAAATACCGCTTAGTCAATTGATATAAAAAGACTTAATCTACCAGAAAATTTTCGACCATTCTGCCACCGTACTTGCAGCGCCGGCGAACGCACACGAAAACCAGTCGGTCCGGCTTGGAACAAATACCGGGGATGGCCGCTGCGAAAATTGATGAAAAAAACTTTTTAATACATTGATATAGTGGCATTTTTAGCTATTCGAAATTTCCCGGAAACATTCCACGACATGGCGTGCGAAGGCGTCCGTCGCCTTTCCCGCCTTGGCGCCTTCCTTGAGGATCAGGTTATAGTCGCCGATCTCGGGCAGTCCGTGGCGCTCGTCGAGACGTTGCAGCGGCGGCGCGATGACACTGGCCGGAAAGGGCGCAACGGCGAGATCGGCCAGCAATGCGGCTTCCTGTCCGGCATTGTGGAAGCTTTGGTAGGCAATGCGATAAGGGTGCTCGGTCTTGTCGAGCGCGATGCGCGCCGCCTTGCGCCATGGACAGCCGGAGACCGAGAGCGCAAGCGGCAGCGGATCGCGACTGTAGGCGACGCCGCCCTCCAGGCCCGCCCAGGCGAGCGGCTCCGTATGGACGATCTCTCCTCCGCGCACGAGGTCGCTGTCGGTGCGCACGGTGTAAAGGATCAGGTCGAGCTGGCGCTCCTTGAGCTTGTGAAGCAACTGCGGGCTGCCGTCGAGGTGGACATCGACGTTCACGCCGGGGTGCGTTCGTGCAAAGCGCGTGAGGATATTGGGCAGGAACCGCGTTCCGAAATCGGAGGGAGCGCCGAAGCGCACCTCCCCCTCGATCGCTGGCGCGCGAAAAAGCGCCACCGCCTCGGCATTCAACATCAGGATCCGTCTTGCGTATCCGAGCAGGGCCTCGCCTTCCGCGGTCAGGCGAACGCTGCGCCCCTCGCGCGCGAACAGGGAAACGCCAAGTATGGTTTCCAGTTTCTTGATCTGCATCGACACCGCTGACGGCGTGCGTCCGACAACTTCAGAAGCTCTTGAAAAACTTCCCGTTTCGGAAATCACCAGAAACGTCCGGTAAAGGTCGGTTTCGATCAGCGCGGTGCCTTTTCCCGGCCCGATATCCACAATTGGCCTCCAGATCTTACACATCAACCAGATTGACCTATCATATAAGATCTTTTGGTTTGATTGACAGGTCGAATACGCACATATCCAGCGTATCGCAACCGGCCGAGGGCTGGTGCGTGGCCCGAAAAACCAGGCACTCAGGAGAGCGCAATGTCCTATCTGACCAAAGTCCTCGGCAATGCTTTTGGCGTTGCCTCCCGCGTCCACCCCCTTCATGTCGCGGACGCAGATCCGCGCACGCTGTCCGACCTCGGTTTCGCCGGCGACGATTCCAGGCGCGCCCGTTTCGGCGCTTTCCGCGTCGGTGAGCCCGGCGCCTCGCAGGCTGCCCGCCACGGCGTCAACGGCCGCTAGCCTTCTTCAAAGGGCCCGAACTGCGATTAAAGGACCGCCGGGCCGCGCTTGCCCGGCGGTTTTTTTTGTCGACACCAGGCGGACTGCGCTCAGTCAGGCAAGGCCGCCAGCATCGGATAAAGCGCCCGGTAACGCGCGCGAACAGGCGCATAGGCCTGCCCCCTCTCCGCGTTTGGCTTGACCGCCTTGGCGATCTCGGGCGCGGGAAAGAACTGCGCCGCGTATCCGCCGCTGGCTGCCGCCCCGCCAAGCCGCGCCGCGCCGACGGCGGCGCCGAAGTCCTCGTGCACCGGGCGCGCGATCTCGCATTCCAGAACATCCGCGAGGATGGATAGCCAGAGAGCGGATCGCGCGCCCCCACCGACGGCTGTCAGCCGGCGTATCTGCGTGCCCGCACGGTTCAGCGCATCCCGGCAATCGCGCAGCGCAAAGGCAACCCCCTCCATCACCGCCAACGCGAGATCCGCCCGGCCGACACCGCGTTCAAGCCCGACAAAGGCGCCGCGCGCCGACGGATCGTTGTGCGGGGTGCGCTCGCCCGACAGATGCGGCAGAAACAGAACCGGTGAAGGACCGGACCTTTCCACCCGCAAGACCTCGGCTTCCGCGACCAGAACAGCGACGTCGGCGCCGGTAATCGTGGCCAGCCATTCCAGACTGTCGCTGGCCGAGAGCGTGACGCCCATCTGGTGCCAGGTCTGCGGACAGGCATGGCAAAAGGCATGAACGGCGTCTTCGACAAAGGGACGGAATCCGTCGGTCGCGGCAAAAAGAACGCCCGACGTGCCAAGCGACAGGAAGGCCTCACCTTCCCGCATGACACCGAGCGCGCAGGCGCTGGCGGCATTGTCGCCGGCCCCGCCGGCCACCACCGGAGGAGCGGCGAAGCCCCAGCGCGCGCAGAGCTCTTCAAGCACCGCCCCCGATGGATCGCTGCCCTCGACCAATTCCGGCATTTGCGCCGGCGACAGGCCACAGGCGTCCAGCAACGCCTCCGACCAGGCGCGCTTGCCGACATCGAGCCACAGCGTGCCCGATGCGTCCGACATGTCGGAGACGGCACCGCCGGTCAGCAGGAGGCGGACATAGTCCTTGGGGAGCAGAACCCTGGCGATTTGCGAAAAAATCTCCGGCTCGTGCCGGCGCACCCATTCCAGTTTGGGCGCGGTGAAACCCGGCATGACGAGATTGCCGGCAATGCCGCGAAAATCCGCGCGCGCATCGATCGCCGCGCATTCGCGATCCGAGCGTCCATCGTTCCACAGGATCGCGGGCCGCAGGACCCTGTCCCGCACGTCGAGCAAGGTTGCGCCATGCATTTGCCCGGACAGGCCGATCCCGGTGACCCGGGCCATTGCCGCGGATGCGTTGGTCGACAGACGGTCGAGCGTGCGGCAGACAGCCTCCCACCACGCGCGGGGATCCTGTTCCGACCATCCCGGCTGCGGGCGCGACAGGCTCAGGGCTTCGCTCTCATGGGCGATGAGAGCGCCATCTTCGTCGGTGAGCACCGTCTTGACGCCGGACGTGCCGATGTCGATCCCGATGTACATGCCCGCACCTCCCCGTGATGGTCGCTCGTCGACCGTCGCCTCAATCGATGGGACCGGATCTGAGTTTCTTCATGGCGCCGCGTTGCTTCTTTGCCTTCAGCCGTCGCTCTTTCGAGCCCTTGGTCGGCCGGGTCGCCTTGCGCGGCTTGGGCCGCTCGAACGCCTTGCGCACAAGTTCGGCAAGTCGCTCCATCGCATCCTCACGGTTGCGGTCCTGGCTGCGGAACCGGTCCGACTGGATGAGAATGTCGCCGGAGAGCGTCAGCCGACTGCCGGCCAGCCGCGCAAGCCGGCGCTTCACGTCCTCCGGCAGGTTGGTGTTGTCGCCAAGGTGAAAACGCAACTGCACCGCGCTCGCGACCTTGTTGACGTTCTGTCCGCCCGGTCCCGAGGCCCGGATGAAACTCTCCGAGAGCTCCCTGGCCGGAATGATGTATCCGCGCCCGACGTCGAGCCCGTCCTGTGGTCCTTCGCTCATTTTTCCTGTTTCGCATGAGCGCGCCCGGCGCGCCAGATCGCCTCGTGAAGAAACTTGTTCGTCCGCCAACCTGCTTTGCACGCGGCTGTGCGAATGCTACGTCGGGAACACGCTCGCAACGATCTGAAGGTATTTTGTGACCCCTGCCCGCGACATCAAACGTCTGATCGAGATCATGGCCGCCCTGCGCACACCGGAGACCGGCTGCCCCTGGGATCTGGAACAGACCTTCGCGACCATCGCGCCTTACACCATCGAGGAAGCCTACGAGGTGGCGGACGCGATCAACCGGGGCGATCCGGTGGACCTGCGAGAGGAACTGGGCGATCTTCTGCTTCAGGTCGTCTATCACACGCAGATGGCAAGCGAGCACGGCCAGTTCGACTTCGGCGACGTCGTGGAAGAGATCACCGCCAAGATGATCCGCCGCCATCCGCATGTCTTTGGCGACGAGACCGCACGCTCCGCCGGAATGGCCAAGGGTGCCTGGGAGCGGATCAAGGATCGGGAAAAAGCGGACCGCGCCAAACAGCGCGCCGACCTTGGACTCAACGCCGAGGCGCCCGGCTATCTCGACACGGTTCCGCCCGTTTTTCCCGCGCTGACGGAGGCGGAAAAGCTGCAAAAACGGGCCGCGCGCGTCGGCTTCGACTGGGGCGCGGCCGGTCCGGTACTCGACAAGATCCGCGAGGAAATCGACGAACTGGCCGAGGAAGTCGCGTCAGCCGAGAGCGAAAGCAGAACCGACCGGATGGAGGATGAGCTCGGCGACCTGATCTTCGCCGTCGCCAATCTCGCGCGCCATCTCGACATCGACCCGGAAGAAGCGTTGAAGCGAACCAATCGCAAATTCCGCAGCCGCTTTGCCGCAATCGAGCGCGAAGCCGACCGGCAACAACGGGCGCTGGACGATCTCACCCTGGAAGAGATGGAAGCCGCCTGGCAGGAAGCGAAACGTCACCGGGCTGAATGATACCGGTCTCGGCCAAAGACCCCGCAGGCACGCCGTCAATCAGCCCTCGGCCGGCCCGCCCACCGGGTCCAGCCTGCCCCGAAACCGCTGCATGACCTCGCCCTTGCGCCGCTCCGCGACGCGAATCCGGAAGTGGCACAGCATCTCCGCGTCCTCGCGCGACAGGACGTCGGTGTTGCGATGCAGCCAGGCGATCCCTTCGCCGTCATCGGCGGAAAGCGACACATCGAAGACCACGCTGCCGGCCGAAAGCTCCAGCTCGATGCGGGCCAGCAGGTCGTCCATGCCCGCGCCCGTGACCGCTGAGACGGAAACCGCCTCCGTCGCGGCGCCATTGGCGGCAAGCAGACCGTCCCGCCGCTCCTGCGGCAGAAGGTCGATCTTGTTCCAGATCTCGACGACGGTGACATCGCGGTCTTCGCCCAGCCCGAGCAGGTCGAGCGTGGTGGTCACATCGGCGGCCTGCGCCTGCGTGTCCTCATGCGAAATGTCCCGCACATGCAGCACCAGGTCGGCCTCGGTGACCTCCTCCAGCGTCGCACGGAAGGCCGCGATCAGATGCGTCGGCAGGTCGGAAATGAACCCCACCGTATCGGAGAGGATGATTTCCCGCCCATGCGGCAGCGCGACCCGGCGCAGCGTCGGATCGAGCGTTGCAAACAACAGATCCTTGGCGAAAACCTCGGACCGGGTGAGGCGGTTGAACAGCGTGGACTTGCCGGCGTTGGTATAGCCGACGAGCGCGACAACCGGCTGCGGCACCTTCTTGCGCTTTTGCCTGTGCAGCTCCCGCGTCCGGCTGACCTGCGCGAGCTCGCGCTCCAACCGTGTGATCCGTTCCTGGATCAGCCGCCGGTCGGCCTCGATCTGGGTTTCGCCCGGCCCGCCGATGAAGCCGAGCCCGCCGCGCTGGCGCTCAAGGTGCGTCCAGGAGCGCACCAGCCGGCTTTTCTGCCATTTCAGGTGCGCGAGTTCGACCTGCAGCGTGCCTTCCGCGGTGCTGGCGCGCGCACCGAAAATCTCCAGAATCAGGCCGGTCCGGTCGAGCACCTTGCACTTGAGTGCCTTTTCCAGGTTTCTTTGCTGGATCGGCGTCAGGGGATGATCGACGATCAGAAGCTCGATCTCTTCCGCCTGGACGATCGCCGCCAGTTCCTCGACCTTGCCGCTGCCGAACAGCATGCCCGGTTTCGGCGTGGCGATGTTCACGATCCCGGAGGATACGACTTCGAGCTCGATGGCGGCCGCAAGCCCGATGGCTTCCTCAAGCCGGGCCTCCGGCGAGCGTCGCTTCGCGTCCGCGCTCGCGTCTCCGCGATGGGTGAGCACCGGCACCACCACCGCCGCACGGGCGCCCGTTGTCTCGCGCGGACCGTCGAAGGCGTGATCAGACGACGCCGCCGCCTGGCCGTCGGTTTTTGGCCGTTCCTGGGTTTTCAATCAGCTCGCCGCCTTTTCATCCGTCTCGTCGCCCGGATCGAACAGCTGAACCGGTGCGTTCGGCATCACTGTCGAAATCGCGTGCTTGTAGACAAGCTGGGAATGCCCGTCCCGCCGCAGCAGCACGCAAAAGTTGTCAAACCAAGTCACAACACCCTGCAACTTGACGCCATTGATCAAAAAGATCGTAAGCGGCGTTTTCTGTTTCCGGACATGATTAAGAAAAGTGTCTTGAAGATTCTGTGCGCGGTCAGCCATGTTTTATTATTTCCTGCATTCGCCTGGTCGTTTTACTGCGCTTCGCTTGAGATCCGGTGAGACGGTCGCCTGCCCCGACGCCATGTTCTGTCTCTCCGTCGATCACACCCGGGAACCGCCAATAGGATTCCGGAGCTTGACCGGGACTCTATCCTATCCGGAACCGATTTTCTGCCCGTTTTTGCAGGCGCCACAGCTCAAAAAAAGAGCCTTCCGGGTCCGGGCGATCTTGCTCGGAGCGAAGCACAGGACGTTCCGTGTCGGCACCGGCGGTCATGGCCGGCACCTTGTTCCTATCAGACCGGCTCGAGCTCGCTCACTTCGTGGAACTGCCGACGAAGCTCGCGGGACAATTCGCCCGGATGACCGTTGCCGACGGCAGCGTCGTCAACTCGGACCACCGGCATCACGAGCGTCGAGGCGGCAGTGATGAAGGCTTCCTTTGCCTCCTTTGCCTCTGCTACGGTAAAGGGCCTTTCATCAAAGGACAAACCGTTTCGTTCAATCATATCAAGAACAACCTGTCGCGTAATCCCCTTCAGGATGCCGTGGTCCGCCGGTCGGGTCACGAGCGTATTGTCCTTGGTGACGATCCAGGCGTTCGTCGATCCGCCTTCGGTGACATAGCCGTCGGAATCGACGAACCAGGCCTCCTTGGCGCCGGCTTCCTTGGCCTTTTGCTTGGCCAGCACGTTCGGCAGAAGCCCGACGGTCTTGATATCGACGCGGTCCCAGCGGTTTTCCGGAACGGTGATCACGCCAACGCCCTTTTCCGCAGCCTTGTCGCCCGTTTCCGGCGCCACATTGCGGGCCGTGACGACAAGGGCCGGCGGCGTGTCCGGAGACGGGAAGTAATGGTCGCGACGGGCCACGCCCCGCGTCACCTGGAGATAGACGAACCCGCTGCGCACGCGGTTGCGGCGGAGCACCTCGCGCATGACCTGCGAAAGAGCGGCCCGCGTCATCGGCATGTCGATCGCCAGCTCCCGCAAGGAGCGCTCGAGCCGGTCGCAATGACGCCGTTCGTCGACGATCTTGCCGTGCCAGACCTCGCAGACCTCATAGACACCGTCCGCAAACTGATAACCGCGGTCCTCGATATGGACCGCTGCTTCGGCATGGCGGACATAGCGTCCGTTGACATAGGCGATTCTTGACATCGTTCATCCGGTCCTTTGTATCCGGGTCCTGACGGCCGGGACCGCGCGCGACAGCCCCCAAGCCATTCTTCTATATTGATGCGTATCAGAAAAATTCCAGACTGACCCGGAACATCTGCTCCACCTGGCGCACCCTCTCGGCGATCGCGAAGAGCACTACCCGGTCGTGCGCGCGGATGATCGTGCTGCCGTCGGGGGTGATCACCGTGCCTTCACGGAAGATGGCGCCGACGCGGATCCCGTCCGGAAGCTCGGTATCGCGCAGGGGCTTGCCGACGAGCGGCGAGGTTTCCAGCGCCTCGGCCTCGATCACCTCGGCTGCGCCGTTTTGCAGCGCATGCACGCCGCGAATGCGCCCGCGCCGCACGTGCTGCAGGATCTTGGAAATCGTCACCTGGCGCGGATTGACGAAGGCGTCGATCCCCAGTGCATGGGCGAATGTGGGATAGCTCGGATTGTTGAGAAGCGACAGGTTGCGCTTGCAGCCCAGCTTCTTCGCCATGACGCAGGACAGAATGTTGACCTCGTCCTCGTTGGTCAGCGCGATCAACGTGTCGGCGTCCTGGATGTCGGCTTCCAGCAACAGGTTCTGATCGAGCGCGCTGCCATGCAGGATCACCGTGCGTTTCAGCGTGTCGGCGATGCTCAGCGCACGCTCGCGGGAATGTTCGACGATCTTGACCTTGGCCGTCGACTGGCGCTGCTCGAGCATGTGCGCGACGTAGTGACCGATGTTTCCACCGCCGGCGATCACCACACGGGTCGCTTCCGGCTCCTCGTGGCCGAAGATCGCGAGCGTTCGCCGCACCCGGTCGCGGCGGGCAATCACATAGACAAGGTCGTCGACCAGAAGCGTGTCGGAGCTCTTGGGAACAAAGAGGTGATTTCCGCGGAAAACGCCCGCGACCACCGCGCCGAGGTCGGGAAACAGCTCGGTGAGCTGGCGCAGCGGCGTGTTCACCACCGGACAGTCTTCCCGGCACACGACGCCGACGACAACGACCTGATCGTCGGCAAACCGCACGGTCTCCACAGCGCCGGGCAGAGCGAGACGCCGAAGCACCATCTCGCCGACCTCGATTTCCGGCGAGATGATCACGTCGATCGGCATGTTGTCGCGGGAGAACAGATCGCTCCACTGCGGCTTGAGGTAGCTTTGCGCACGCACGCGCGCCACCTTGGTCGGCACCTTGAACAGCGAATGCGCCACCTGGCACGCCACCATGTTGACCTCGTCATACAATGTGACGGCGATCAGCATGTCGGCCTGATCCGCGCCGGCCTGGGCCAGCACATCCGGATGGGCGCCATGGCCGACGAAGCCGCGCACGTCGAGCGTGTCGCGGATCGCATTGATCAGACGCGGCGACGAATCGATGACGGAAACGTCGTTTTGCTCCGCGGCGAGCTTCTCGGCGATGCCGTAACCCACCTGGCCGGCCCCGCAAATCACCACTCTCATCGTTCGGTTTCCTTCATCGCATGCCGGTGCGCACGGGAGCCCCGGCCCCCGACGTGCCTACGACAGTCCTAGCGACTTGAGCTTGCGATGCAAGGCGGAGCGTTCCATCCCGACGAATTCCGCCGTGCGCGAGACATTGCCGCCGAAACGCTTGATCTGCGCCTGAAGATAATCGCGCTCGAACAACTCCCGCGCGTCGCGCAAGGGAAGCGCCATCAGGTGTTCACCGCCCCCGTTTGTCGGCAGGTTCGGCGCGTCCGCGCCGATTTCGCCCGGCAGCAGGTCGGCCGTGATCACCGCATCCGGATCCGCGCGGGTGAGAATCATCAACCGTTCGACGTTGTTGCGCAACTGGCGCACGTTCCCCGGCCAGTCATGGGCCTGCAGGACCGCCATCGCGTCCTCGCCGATGCGGCGGATCGGAAGGCCAGAACTGAGTGAAATCTGTTCCATGAAGAACTGCACGAGTTCGGGAATGTCCTCGCGACGGTCGGCAAGGGCTGGAACATGCAGCGGCACGACACCGAGCCGGTGGAACAGGTCCTCGCGCAGGCGCCCCTCGGCGATCTCCTGCTCCAGATTGCGGGCGCTCGACGACAGGATGCGAATGTCGACGCTGACCTTGCCCGCCCCGCCGACGCGGGTGAAGGTCTGGTCGACAAGCACGCGCAGGATCTTGCCCTGCGTGCCATGCGGCATGTCCGCCACCTCGTCGATGTAGAGTGTCCCGCCATGCGCCTCTTCCATGGCGCCGATCTTGCGGATCCGCCCATCGTCGCCCTCGATGCCGAAGAGTTCCTCTTCCATCCGCTCAGGGGTGATCGTGGCGGCATTGATGACGACAAAGGGGCTTTTCTCGCGCTGCGAGGCGGTGTGGATGGTACGCGCCGTCAATTCCTTGCCCGATCCCGACGGTCCGGTGATCAAGACGCGGCTGTTGGTGGGCGCGACGCGTTCGATGGTTCCGCGCAACTGGCCCATGGCGCTGCTGTTGCCAAGCAGGTCCAGCGCGTCGGAGCTTCGCTGCTTGAGCTGGCGGATTTCCCGGCGCAGCGACGAGGCCTCGAGCGCCCGTTCGGCGATCAGCACGAGCCGGTCGGCCTTGAAGGGCTTTTCGACGTAGTCGTAGGCGCCGCGCTTGATTGCGGACACGGCCGTTTCGATGTTGCCGTGGCCGGAGATGATGACGACGGGAAGGTCCGGGTCCTGTTCCTTGATCACATCGAGCAGATCGAGACCGTCCAGACGGCTGCCCTGCAGCCAGATGTCGAGCACCACAAGCGACGGACGACGCTCCTGTATCGCGGCGAGCGCGGTGTCGCTGTCGGAGGCGGTGCGGGTGTTGTAGCCCTCGTCATCGAGAATGCCGGCGATGAGATCGCGAATATCGGCTTCATCGTCGACTACCAGAATATCATACGCCATCTGTCGCAACCGTTTCCGAGGTGGGAGGGACCTGATCCGCGTCGACCGCAAGGGTCGGAACGGGCTCAACTGCGAGCGTGAGCCGAACCGTGGCGCCGCGCCCGCCGGCTGAATCTGCCGTGTCGCCGGGGGCATCGAGGAGTTCGATGCCGCCGCCGTGTTCTTCCATGATCTTTTTCACAATCGCGAGACCAAGGCCGGTGCCCTTTTCGCGGGTCGTCATATAGGGTTCGAGCAGCCGCTGACGGTTTTCGACCGGCAAGCCGATGCCATTGTCGGTGACATCGATCACCACCTTGCCGTCCTCTTGTGCCAGATGAATGTCGACGCGCCCGTCCGCCACCTGATCCTGCGGCAGCGCCATGACGGATTCGGCCGCGTTCTTGATCACATTCGTGAGCGCCTGGCCGACAAGGCGCTGGTCGAAACGCACCTTCACCGCCTTGTCGGGCAGATCGGTCTTGATCGACATGTCGGGATTGGCCACGCCTTGCAGGAAGGCCGCCTCGCGCACGGTCGTGCGCAGGTCGGAAACCTCCATTTCCGGCTTCGGCATGCGCGCGAAGGAGGAGAACTCGTCGACCATGCGCCCGATGTCTCCGACCTGGCGAATGATTGTGTCGACGCATTGGTCGAAAACCCCGCGATCCTCCACGATAACCTTGCCGTATCGGCGGCGGATCCGTTCGGCCGACAACTGGATCGGCGTGAGCGGGTTCTTGATCTCATGGGCGATCCGGCGCGCGACATCGGCCCAGGCGGAGGTGCGCTGCGCAGTGACAAGGTCGGTGATGTCATCCAGCGTGACGACAAAACCGTGCTCGCTGCGTGTCGACTGTTCGCTGGTCACCCGCACGTTGACGGTGCGCTCGCGGCCGTGCCGGTGCAGCGACACCTGCGTCTCGCTCATGCGGTCGTCGGCCCGCGCCAGCACATCCGCGACGATGTCGGCGAGCTCCGGCACCGCCTGCGCCAGCGGCTCGTCCAGCAGCGCGCTCTCGCTGACCCCGACGAGCGACAGGGCCGAGCGGTTCACCAGCGTGATGCGCCCGCTGTCGTCGACACCGATGACCCCGGCCGTGACACCCGACAGCACGGCCTCGGTGAACCGGCGGCGGCGGTCGATCTGGTCGTTCGCGGCCAGGAGTGCGTCGCGCTGCCCGCGCAACTGAGCCGTCATGTTGTTGAAGGTCGCGCCCAGATTGGCGAGATCGCCGGCAGACTTGTCGGTCTCGACCTGGACATAGAGATTGCCCTTGGACACCTGGTCCGCCGCGCCGATCAGGCGCCGGATCGGCGCGACCAGCATGTTGGCGAAGCCGAAACCGATCCAGATCGACGACAGCAGGAGCACCAGCGTCACGCCGGTATAGACAAGGGCAAAGGCGACCTGGACGCCGAAACGGCTTTGTTCCATGCGCGTGTACTGGTTGGCCCCCTCCTCCGCCAGCCGCATGTAGTCGACCACGCGCTTGTCCATCGCCCGGGTGACATAGAGATACATGTCGTCATAGGCGGAGAGCTTCATGACGCCGCCAACGAGGTTCGACACCCCGGGCGCGATGATCACCGGTTCACCGCGGCTTGCCTGTTCGAAAGCCTGGTTCGGCGGCAGAAGGACGTCCATGTCCGGGTTGACGATGATCCGCGTTATCACTGTGCCGTCCGACTTCATGAGGAAGGCCCCGAGAAGCGCGCGAAGGGATGTCTGGGTCTGGAAGAAGGAATCGAAACGCGTCGGCTCGAACTCATAAACGGCCTTGGCGCGGTCGATGTCGTTCGCCATGGCGATCAGGTCACCGCGCAGAACCCGCGCATGTTCCTGAAGATAGGCCTGCGCCACCGTCAGCGCATTGTCGATGATCAGCCGCGTGCGGTCCTCGAACCAGCGATCGAGGCCGCGGTCGAGCGTGATCGTCGCCAAAATGGCGACAAGGATCGCCGGAACGGCGGCCACGAAGCTGAACAGCGTGACGATCCGCCCGTGCAAGCGCGCGGCCGCCCGGCCGCGGCGACGCGCCTGCCACAGTGACAAGAGTTCCAGCCCGATCAGCAACATCAAGGCCGCGACCAGGATTCCGTTGATCACCATCGCCACCTGGGCGACAGGCCCGTCTGGGGGAATCGGCGTCGCGCCCATCAGCAGGAAGAAGGTGAAGGTGATCGAGATCAGGGACACGATCACAAGCGCAAAACCGAGCCGGCGGACACGCAGCCCCGTACGGCCATGGTCTGCCTGATAGGCGGCGGCGCTCGTTCGTTCGGCGGTCAAGGTCGGGCAACCATTGTCTGGAATCGGTCCATGCGGGACCGGCGCAAAGATGCGGCACCCTTACCACACATTGTTGCCAAATTACGACAGACCGATCGCATTGTGAATGCTGCGCGACAGGCGCAACCACTTATCTGTTCGCACGTATGACCTGGACGTCGAGGTCCCGGATCTTCTTGCGCAGTGTGTTGCGGTTGACGCCAAGAAGTTCCGCCGCCTTGATCTGGTTGCCCCGCGTGGCAGCCAGCGCCGCGCCGATCAGCGGATATTCCACCTCCCTGAGGATCCGGTGGTAGAGACCCGGAGGCGGCAACGCGTCGCCGAATGTCTGAAAATAGGTACTGAGATAGCGCTCGACGGACCCTGAAAGGTCGATTGTCCCGTTTTCTTCCTCATCGGGGAGCGCGGCCGGCTGACTGAGTTCCTGGTCGATCAGCGAAGCGGAAATCACGTCCTGCGGATAGAGCGCGGACAATCGTCGAACCAGGTTTTCCAGTTCCCGCACATTGCCCGGCCAGCGGTAATGCCGCATCCGGTCGATCGCGGCATTCTCGATCTGCTTGGCCGGGAGCCCCTCGCGTTCCGCCAAAGCGAAGAAGTGACGCACGAGATCGGGAATGTCCTCGATGCGCTCGCGCAGCGGCGGGAGCCGGATCGGCACAACATTGAGGCGGTAATAAAGATCCTCGCGAAACAGCCCCTGATTGATCAGCTGGCGCAGGTCCTTGTTGGTCGCAGCGACGATGCGCACGTCCGTGCGGATCGGCACCCGTCCGCCGACCGTGGTGTATTCGCCCTGTTGCAGCACGCGCAGCAGCCGGGTCTGCGCCTCCATCGGCATGTCGCCGATCTCGTCGAGAAACAATGTGCCGCCGTCCGCCTGCTCGAACCGTCCGGCCGAGCGCTGCTGAGCGCCGGTAAAGGCGCCCTTTTCGTGGCCGAAAAGCTCCGCCTCGATCAGATCGCGCGGGATGGCTGCCATGTTGATCGCGACGAAGGGGCCGTTGCGGCGCTTGCCGTAGTCGTGCAGCGCGCGCGCAACCAGTTCCTTGCCGGTGCCGGATTCACCGTTGATCATCACCGACAGGTCGGTCTGCATGAGGCGGGCCAAGACCCGGTAGATTTCCTGCATCGCCGGCGAACGACCGATCAGCGGAATGCTTTCGCCGCCGTCCTCGGGCGCATCGACCTGGGCGCGTTTCGGCTCCGACAACGCCCGGCTGACGATGCTGGTCAGTTCCTTGAGGTCGAACGGCTTGGGCAGATATTCATACGCCCCCTTCTCCGACGCCCGGATTGCGGTCATGAAGGTGTTCTGCGCGCTCATCACGATAACCGGCAGATCGGGCCGCATCTTCTTGATGCGCGGCAAAACGTCGAAGGCGTTTTCGTCCGGCATCATCACGTCCGTGACCACGAGATCTCCGTCGCCCGAGCTGATCCAGCGCCACAAGGTGGTGGCATTGGAGGTCAGACGTACGGTGTAACCCGCCCGCGACAGCGCCTGATTGAGCACCGTGCGGATCGCGGCGTCGTCATCTGCGACAAGAATGGTACCGGTCGGCATGTTTTCGGGTTCCCCGGTGTCGGATCTCTTGGTGTCAGGTTTCGTCTTGGGTGGCGTAGGCCGGCATCAGGATGCGGAACACGGTCCGCCCGGGCTGGCTGTCGCATTCGATCACGCCGCCATGATCGCCGATGATCTTGGCGACGAGCGCCAGACCAAGCCCCGAGCCATTCGCCTTGGTGGTCACGAAAGGATCGAACAGATGCGGCAGCAGGTCCTCCGGCACGCCCGGGCCGCTGTCGCGTACACAGAACTCCAGCGGCAGGCTGACGCGTTCGCGCGATCCCGGCACCGACAGGCGAATGCCCGGCCGATAGGCCGTCGTCAGCGTGATCTCGCCTCCGTGGCCGCCGGAGACCGCCTCCGAGGCATTCTTCAAAAGGTTCAGGAAGACCTGCACCAGTTGGTCGCGGTTGGCGAACACCAGCGGCAACGACGGGTCGTAGTCGACATTGATCGTTACGTTGCGGGCGAACCCGGACGACGCCAGTCGCTGGACATGATCGAGCACCACATGGATGTTGACCGGCTCGCGCTCGATCGGACGGTCGTCGGAAAACACCTCCATCCGGTCGACCAGCTTCACGATACGGTCGGCCTCGTCCATGATCAGCCGGGTCAGCGCCCGGTCCTCGTCGGAGGCCGATCCCTCCAGAAGCTGGGCCGCGCCACGGATTCCCGACAGCGGGTTCTTGATCTCATGGGCCAGCATGGTCGCAAGGCCGGAAACGGTCCGCGCCGCGCCGCGCGAGGTCAGTTGGCGGTCGATCTTTTCCGCCATTCCCCGTTCCTGCAGCATCAGAACGACGGAGCCTGGAGAATCGGCGACGGGCGCCGCGATGATGTCGACGATCTTTTCCGACCCGATCCGCGGCGAGCCGATATCGACCTTGTATTCGTTGACCGGCGCGCCACGATCACGCACCTGCGAGATCAGCAGGAGCAGCGGACTGCCGAACGGCACGAAATGCGACATGGGATGGCGTCGCAGCACCGGCGCGCTGGCGCGGAAGAAGCTCTCCGCAGCCATGTTCGCCTCGGCCACGCGCCCTTGCGGATCGATCAGCAGAAGCGGATGCGGCAGCGCGTCGAGAATCGGCGTCGAGGCGCCTTCGCTGCGGGATCCGGGGTTGGTCGGCATATCGCTCATGCAGCAGCCTCCCGGCTGCCGTGAAGGATCCAGTCGCGCAGGGTCGACAGCACGAAAAGCGGGTCGTGCGATGTCAGCACCGCCTTGCGAAGCGCAACCGGCATCGCCGGTGTCATGTCGTCGAGAGACCAGGCGACATGCTTGCGTGCGAGCTTGAGACCCTTGTCCCGTCCGTAGTGGTGAAGCATTGCCTCGACATGCTCACACACGAGATCGGCACGCGCGGCCCCCTGCGGGGTCTCGACGCCAACCCTGCCGGCCAGGTCCGCACCGATCTGCCCCGCAAGCCACGGGCGGCCGTAGGAGGCCCGGCCGATCATCACGGCATCCGCGCCGGAGCGGCGCATCATCTCGCGGGCATCGTCTGCCGTGCGGCAGTCGCCATTGGCAACCAGCGGCACCGAAATGCGCTCGCGCACGGCGCGAATGGCATCCCAGTCGGCGGTTCCCTTGTAGAACTGGCAGCGGGTGCGTCCATGGACCGTGATCATGCTGACGCCCGCGTCTTCGGCGCGCCTGGCGAGGTCCGGCGCATTCAGCGTGTCATGATCCCAGCCAAGTCGCATTTTCAACGTGACCGGAACGCGCACCGCCGCAACCGTCGCCTCGATGAGGCGCAACGCGTGATCGAGATCGCGCATCAGCGCCGAGCCCGAAAAGCCCGAGGTCACCTTCTTGGCCGGGCACCCCATGTTGATGTCGACGATATCGGCCCCGGCCTCCTCCGCCAGACGCGCGCCATGCGCCATCCAGTGCGCCTCGCGGCCGGCGAGCTGAACCACGTGCAATGCGCCCGCGACCCCTTCGCTGCGCATCTGCGTTTCGGGATCGCCGGCGGCGAGTTGTTCGCAGGCGACCATCTCGGAGACCACAAGCCCCGCGCCGAAGCGATGCGCGAGCTGGCGAAACGGCATGTCCGTCACCCCGGACATCGGCGCGAGAAAGGCGCGGTTCGGCACCGCGATCCCACCGATCGCCAGCGTGCCTTTCGCCGATTGCGCGTTTGCGTTGCTCATATGATGTGCACTTTCCATTCTGCCTATAGAATAGACATCCGCCTTGCGCCCGCAAGTGACAATTTCAGCTCCCGCACATAAGCCTTGAGATCGCCGGTGGAAAGTTTCAAAACGCAGACAGGATCTCCAACCCGGGAAAGTGCCTGAATGCCTGCAGATGAAGCGCCTTCGGCTTCGCGTCGTCCGTCCATCGAAACGGCGGCCCTCGTTGTCGCCGCGGGGCGCGGATCGCGGGCCGGATCCGGCGATGCGCCCAAACAGTACCGTGAAATCGGCGGAGTGCCGGTTCTCGCGCGCACGCTTGTCGCGCTCTCCTCGGCACCCGCGATCGACGCGATCCAGGTTGTGATCCACCGCGACGACATGCCGCTCTATGACGCCAGCGTGTCCGGCCTCTCCCTCGCCTGCGCCCTCTTGCCGCCGGTGATCGGCGGAGAAACACGGCAGCAATCCGTTCTGCAAGGCCTGCGCGCCCTTGAGCCGCACGACCCGCAAACCGTCCTGATCCACGACGCCGCCCGCCCGTTCGTGACCCCGGCCGTCATCGATGCCACGGTTCGCGCGCTTGCCGCTGGCGAAACCGGCGTGATCGCGGCCCTGCCGGTCGTCGATACGGTGAAACGCGCGCAGGATGACGGCGCCGGCCTTGCGTCTGTTGCCGAAACCGTCGACCGGACGCCGCTGCGCGCCGCCCAGACCCCGCAGGGCTTCCGCTTCGCGGCCATTCTCGGCGCGCATGAACGCGCCGCGCGCAACGGGGCAAGCAACCTCACCGACGATGCGGCCGTCGCCCAATGGGCCGGCGAGACGGTCCGTTTCGTTGCCGGCGATCCGGCGAATGTGAAGATCACGACGGCGGAGGACCTGATGCAGGCCGACCGGAAACTGACCCTCGAAGACTGGGCCGCGCGCGGCGACACCCGCGTCGCCAGCGCCTATGACGTACATGCCTTCGAGACCGGCGACCACGTTATGCTCGGCGGCATCCGGATCGATCACGACCGCGCATTGAAAGGCCATTCCGACGCGGATGTGGTCTTGCACGCGCTGACCGACGCGCTTCTCGCAACGCTGTGCGACGGCGACATCGGCCACCATTTTCCGCCCTCCGATCCGGCCTGGCACAAGGTCTCCTCCGACCGCTTTCTGGCCTTTGCCTCGGAACGCGTGCGGGCGCGCGACGGCGCCATCGCCCATCTCGACACGACAATCGTTTGCGAGGAACCCAAGATCGGACCGCACCGCGAGGCCATGCGCGCGCGCATTGCCGAGATCTGCGGCATTCCGCTTTCGCGCGTGTCGGTCAAGGCGACGACCTCCGAGCGGCTCGGTTTCACCGGACGCGGGGAAGGCATTGCCGCCCTTGCCTCCGCCACGGTCCGCCTGCCCCTCTTCCCTGACGACGAGAGCTGAGTTTCGACATGACGGACCTGACCCCGCTTCGCCCCGGCGCGGAAGACCTGATCGCGGCATTCACCCGCACGGGTCGCACGATCGCCACCGCGGAAAGCTGCACCGGAGGGCTGATCGCGGCTTTGCTGACCGAAATACCGGGCTCTTCGGCCGTCCTCGAACGCGGCTTCGTGACTTACTCCAACGCCGCCAAGACGGATCTGCTCGGGATCGCGGAAACGCTGATTGGCGAACATGGCGCGGTCAGTCGGGAGGTTGCCCTGGCGATGGCGTCCGGTGCGCTGAAAGCCTCGAACGCCGATGTCGCCGTCTCCGTCACCGGGGTTGCCGGCCCGGGCGGCGGGTCCGGGCAAAAGCCGGTCGGCCTCGTTCATTTCGGCTTCGCCGCAAGGGGGCGGGCCACGGTCCATGCGGAACGTCGTTTTGGCGATCTCTCGCGGTCGGCAATCCGCCTGGCCAGCGTGGCGGTCGCTCTCGAAGGTCTTTCAAAGTTGAACGTTTAGTCGAAAACAGCATTCACCAGACCGACAATCTCCTGTTTTCGATAATTGATTCGCAACCACGCTCTGCGCATCTAGGTTGCATGCCAAGGGATCAATCCGTCATGCACATCTTTCGCCTCACTGTCGTTCTTGCCGCCCTTTCGCCCGCCATGGCGGCGGCAGGCGAATACCACATGATTTCGCGCCAGTCGGACGGAACCTTCTCTTCCAGCCACCGGGTGTTTGACCGCAACGGCTCGACGCTGCACGAGATCGCCCTGTGCGGACGCCCGTATTTCGCAAGGGCGGCAACGGTCGCATGGATGAATTACGAGGCCGAGGAAGGGCGCGATGTCGGCCTGGAATACAACGGCGGCAGCGGCTGGTTCCGTGTGTGCGAAGATCCCGACCAGCAGGTCAAACTCGCCGATATCGGCGTCAAAGACGACAATCTCACGGTGATGCGTGCCAGTGACGCGGCAACGAACAAGCGTCAGCGTTTCATCAACATCAAGAAAGCGTTTTCCAGCTTCAGCAACTCCGGCCGAACCACGCCCTCCTTCCACGGCCGCTGAGCCGTCAGCCGCCGCCGTAAACGACGTCCGCGCGCGCCTCGAAGGCATCTGAAAATTTCCGGAAGGCCCGGTCGAACATGGCCGACATCAACGCACTGAGCGCACGGTTCTTGAATTCATACGAAATATAGAAGCCCACCTCGCTGGCGTCTTCGCCAAGGGGCCGGAAGGTCCAGTGGTTTTCCAGGTGCCGGAAGGGCCCGTCGAGATATTCGACAAGAATGCGATCCGCCTCCGGCTCAAGCGTGACCCGACTGGTGAAAGTCTCGCGGAACAGCTTGTAGGACACCGTCATGTCGGCGACCAGGAGTTCGCGGCCGTCATCGAGCGCCTTGCGCCCGCGCACATGCAGGCTCTCGCAAAGCGGAACGAACTCTGGATATTTTTCCACATCCGCCACGAGCGAAAACATGTCGCCGGCGGAATGGTCAACCTTGTGGACAGTCTTGAAGGACGGCATCGGCACTCACGACGTAGCGATGGGTCGAACGGAATGCGGAATCCGCAATTGGAAACCGTGCGGCGCTGCACGTGGTTTCCCGAAGGCAACCGGCGCGGTGACCGCCCGGCGCCCGGTACCGGCGTTCAAGCGCCCCCCTGAACGCCCAATTTCGCGTCGCGGGCACGGCGAAGGTCTGCGAAATCCTCGCCCGCGTGGTGCGACGAGCGCGTCAGCGGACTGGCGGAGACCTTCAGGAAGCCCTTGGCATAGGCAATCTTCTCATAGGCCTTGAACTCGTCGGGCGTAACGAAACGCGCAACGCCATGGTGCTTGGAACTCGGCTGCAAATATTGCCCGATGGTCAGGAAGTCGACATCGGCGGAACGCAGGTCGTCCATCAGCTGGAGCACCTCGTTGCGCTCCTCGCCAAGCCCGACCATGATGCCGGACTTCGTGAACATCGCCGGATCCAGCTCCTTGACCTGCTGCAACAGCCGGATCGAGTGGAAATAGCGCGCGCCCGGCCGCACCGTCAGATACTTCGAGGGCACCGTTTCCAGATTGTGATTGAACACGTCGGGCCGAGCCTCGACGACGGTTTCCAGAGCGCCTGGCTTGCGCAGGAAATCCGGTGTCAGGACCTCGACCGTCGTGCCCGGCGCACGGTCGCGGATCGCCCCGATCACGTCGGCAAAGTGCTGCGCGCCACCATCGTCCAGATCGTCGCGATCGACCGAGGTAATGACCACATGTTGCAGCTCCATGGTCGCGACGGCTTCCGCGACGCCGGCCGGCTCGTTGGGGTCCACCGGCCCCGGCATGCCGGTGCGCACGTTGCAAAAGGCGCAGGCGCGGGTGCAGGTGTCGCCCAGGATCATGAAACTGGCGTGTTTCTTCGACCAGCATTCGCCGATATTCGGGCAGCCGGCCTCCTCGCAGACCGTCACGAGGTTGTTGTTGCGCACGACCTTCTGTGTCTCGCGATACACAGGCGACGTCGGCGCTTTCACGCGGATCCATGCCGGCTTGCGCTGAATCGGATTGTCGGGCCGATGCGCCTTTTCCGGGTGCCGGGGCCGCTGTGCGTCGCCCGTGTCGGGCGAGACTGTATCGAGGATCGTTACCATGGCCTCTAACTGTCGTTGTTGAAGAGAAAGGTCAAGAGTTTCGCTGCATGTCAGCCTTGCATCTCGGGCGGCAGTGCGTGGCGAGAAAGCATCTCGCGCGCCGTATCCGAAAACGGCTGCGACCTGCGTGCGGTCTGGTTCAGCTGGACAATCACCGTCCGGGCCTTCGCGACAGGCGTGCCGTCCTCCTTGCACACCAGTTGCGCAAGCGTCATCGAGCTCCGTCCGATCTCCACGATCCCCGTGCCGACATCGACCTGCCCGGGCCAGAAAAGCTCCGCCATAAGGTCCAGCTCCAGGCGCGCCAGCACGAAAGCGCACCCCTCGTCTGCGAGCGGCGTTTCGCTGTCGTAAAACAGCGCCACCCGCCCCGCTTCCAGCATTTCGGAAAAGACCGCGTTGTTGACGTGGCCCTGGCTGTCGGTATCGCAATAGCGCAGCTTCTCGCGCACCCGCGCCGGATAGCTGTCGAGGGAAAGCAAGTCGGACACTGTCTTATCCCTTGATCTTGCGCCAGAGGAACAGAAGCAGGATCGCACCAACGGTCGACAGCACCAGTTGGTCGATGAACCCGCCCGATATGTTGAGCCTGAGGATTTCCGCGAGTTTGCCGCCGACAAGCGCGCCGATCAGACCGACGACGAGGCTGCCGACAAAGCCGCCGCGCCCGCCAAGAACGCGGTAGGCGACCGCACCGGCGATCAAGCCGATGATGATCCACATGATCAGGCCCATCGCGCACTCCTTTCAGGATTTCTATTCAGCTTGCCAGAGGCGGCATGGACGCGGACGAGCGCCTCGAAGCTGACCCGTCGCCGCGACGGATCAGCAGAGCGAACCCGCCGCGACCTTGCCCGATATCAACCGATCCGCCTGGCGATGAAAACGACGACAATCGCACCGACGGTCGCGACCACGATCTGGTTGACGATGGCATTGCCGAGATTGATGTCGATGCCAAGCAGATTGAACAGGAAGCCGCCGACGAACGCACCGATCAGACCGGAGATCAGATAGCGGATCAACCCGCCACCACCGAGCACCAGACTCGCCAGCCAACCGGCAACGAGGCCGATGACGCACCAGATCAGAATATTTTCGATTACCATATCGAAGTCCCCGCTTTGCGTGTGTGCGCCCGACAGCGCGTGCCGAGCGTAAAGGTTCCGGCGCTCAACTCAAGAGACGCACTGCCCGGCGTTTTTGCGCTGCTAGGCGTTCAGAACGCGTCCGTAGGCGTCGAGCACGCTTTCCTTCATCATCTCCGAAAGCGTGGGATGCGGGAAAATCGTGTGCATCAGCTCTTCCTCGGTGGTCTCCAGGTTCATGGCGACCACGAAGCCCTGGATCAGTTCGGTCACTTCCGCGCCGACCATATGCGCGCCGAGCAGCTCGCCCGTCTTCTTGTCGAAGACGGTCTTGATCATGCCGTTGTCCTCGCCAAGGGCGATGGCCTTGCCGTTGGCGTTGAACGAATAGCGCCCGACGCGGACCTCGCGGCCCTGCTCCTTGGCCTTGGCTTCCGTGATGCCGACGGAGGCAACCTGCGGATTGCAATAGGTGCAGCCCGGAATCAGGTTCTTGTCCATCGCATGCACATTCGGCAGGCCGGCGATCTTCTCGATGCAGACAACGCCCTCATGCTCGGCCTTGTGCGCGAGCATCGGCGGGCCGGCGACATCGCCGATGGCGTAGACGCCCGGCACATTGGTCTTGCCGTAGCCGTCGATGACGATGCAGCCCCGGTCCGTCTTTACACCGAGGCCTTCCAGACCAAGCCCCTCGATGTTGCCCTGCACGCCGACGGCGGAGATCAGCCGGTCGGCGGTGATCGTCTGCGTCTTGCCGTCCTTGGTCTCGACATGGGCGGTGATCGAATTCGCCGCCTTGTCGACCTTGGCGACCTTCGCCTCGGTTAGGATCTTCATGCCGCGCTTTTCAAGCGCCTTGCGCGCAATCGCGGAAATCTCCGGATCTTCCACCGGCATGACCTGCGACATCACCTCGACGACGGTCACCTCCGTGCCCATGGAGCGGTAGAAGGAGGCGAACTCGATGCCGATGGCCCCCGACCCCATTACGACGATGGACTTGGGCAACGTGTCCGGCTTCATCGCCTCGAAATAGGTCCAGATCAGCTTTCCGTCCGGCTCGATGCCGGGAAGCGCGCGCGGGCGGGCGCCTGTCGCGACGATGATGTGTTTGGCCGTATAGGTGCCCTCGCCCTTCACGCCCTTGGGAACCGGGTGCTGCGGCTCGACGACCGGTTTCGAGGATTTTCCGACCGTAATCTCGCCGGGCTTGGTCAGCTTCGCCTCGCCCCAGATCACGTCGATCTTGTTCTTCTTCATCAGGAAGCCGATGCCGCCGTTGAGACGGGCGGAGACGCCGCGCGAGCGCTTGACCACGTCCTTGACGTCGGCGGTCATCTTGCCCTCGAGCGTCAGGCCGAAGCTCTTGGCGTGATTTGCATGGTCGAGAATTTCGGCGGAGCGCAACAGCGCCTTGGTCGGAATGCAGCCCCAGTTGAGGCAAATGCCGCCCAGGTGCTCGCGCTCCACGATGGCGGTTTTCAGTCCGAGCTGGGCCGCCCGGATGGCAGTCACATAGCCGCCCGGTCCCGAGCCGATGATGATCACGTCATATGACGTCGCGCTCATGAAGTCCCCTCCAGATGGATCATGGGAGCCGCTGCGGCGGGGCGCGCGCTCCGGTAGAACGGCAATCCTTGAAAAGATGCGGCGCGCGTCACGTGCGCGCGCCGCCTGGCATTCACACCAGCATCGACATCGGGTTTTCGATGTACTGCTTGAAGGCCGCGAGAAGCTCCGCCCCGAGCGCGCCGTCGACGGCCCGGTGATCGGTGGAGAGCGTGACCGTCATCACCGTGGCGATGGCGAGCGCGTCGTCCTTGACGACGGGCCGCTTTTCGCCGGCGCCGACGGCCAGGATCGTCGCATGCGGCGGATTGACCACCGCCGCGAAGTCGCGCACGCCCATCATGCCCATGTTGGAAACCGCCGTCGTGCCGCCCTGGTATTCCTCGGGCTTCAGTTTCTTGGCCTTGGCCCGCGCGCCCATGTCCTTCATCTCGTTGGAGATGACCGACAGCGGCTTCATCTCGGCCTGACGCACGATCGGGGTGATCAGCCCGCCAGGAATGGACACGGCAACGCCGACATCGGCGTGCTTGTGCTTGACCATGGCCTCGGCGGTCCAGGACACATTGGCGGCCGGAACGTCGCGCAGCGCCAGCGCCAGCGCCTTGATGGTCATGTCGTTGACCGAGATCTTGTAGGCGGGCTTGCCGTCCTTGTCGGTCGGCGCGGCCGCGTTGAGCTGGGCGCGAAGTGCCAGCAGATCGTCCAGACGGCAATCAACCGTGACGTAGAAGTGCGGGATGGTCTGCTTGGATTCCTGCAGGCGACGGGCAATCGTCTTGCGCATGCCGTCGTGCGGAACGAGCTCGTAGGAGCCATCCTCGAAGTTCTTGAGGATCTGCTCGCTCGACTGGCCCTTCGCCATGGCAGGTGCCTGAGCGGCGGCTTTCGGCGCTTCGGCGGCGGCGGGAGCCGCGGCTGCCTTGCCGGTGCCTTCAGACACCGCCTTGTCGACATCGCGCTTGACGATGCGACCGTGCGGACCGCTGCCCGACAGCGCCTTGAGGTCGAGGTCGTTTTGCGCGGCAAGCCGACGCGCCAGCGGCGAGGCGAAAATCCGCCCGCCATCGGCGGCAGCCGGCGGCGGCGGGGCCTTGGCAAGCTCGGGCGCTGCGGCGGCAGGCGCCGGTTTCGCATCGCCCTGCGGCGCGGAGTCGGCTTTCGCCTTTTCCGGTTCCGCATCGGCCTTCGGACCACCGCCATCGCCGCCGATACCGCTGTCGGCACCTTCGAGCGCGGAGGCATCCTCGCCCTCTTCCAGGAGCAGCGCGATCACCTCGTTGACCTTCACCCCTTCGGAGCCCTCGGAAACAAGGATCTTGCCGACGGTTCCCTCGTCGACGGCCTCGACTTCCATCGTCGCCTTGTCGGTCTCGATTTCGGCGATCACGTCACCCGAGGTGACGCTGTCGCCTTCCTTGACCAGCCATTTGGCCAGATTGCCCTCTTCCATGGTCGGAGACAGGGCAGGCATCAAAATCTTGATCGGCATCGTCTGTCCCTCGCCTCAGTCCGTGTAGGTGACGGCTTTCACCGCATCGATGACTTCCGCAACCGTCGGCAGCGCCAGCTTTTCCAGGTTTGCGGCATAGGGCATCGGAACATCCTTGCCGGTCACCCGCAGGATCGGCGCATCGAGCCAGTCGAACGCCAGCTGCTGCACCTGGAACCCGATCTCGGAGGACACCGAGCACATCGGATAGGCTTCTTCCACCGTGACGAGACGCCCGGTCTTTTTGACCGACGCGATCACCGTGTCGATGTCGAGCGGACGGATGCTGCGCATGTTGACGACCTCGGCCGAAATCCCCTGCGAGGCCAGTTCGTCTGCGGCCTTGGTGGCATAGGTCATGCCGATACCCCAGGAGACGAGCGTGACGTCGCTGCCCTTGCGCTCGATCTTCGCCTTGCCGATGGGCAGGACGAAATCGTCCATGTCCGGGATCTCGAAGGACTGGCCGTAAAGGATCTCGTTTTCCAGGAAAACGACCGGGTTCGGATCGCGGATGGCGGCCTTCAGCAGCCCCTTGGCATCGGCGGCCGACCAGGGCTGCACCACCTTGAGGCCCGGGACATGCGCATACCAGGAGGCATAGTCCTGGCTGTGCTGGGCACCGACGCGCGCCGCCGCGCCATTGGCGCCGCGGAACACGATGGGCGCGCCCATCTGGCCGCCGGACATGTAGAGCGTCTTGGCGGCGGAGTTGATGATCTGATCGATCGCCTGCATGGCGAAGTTGAAGGTCATGAACTCCACGATCGGGCGCAGGCCCGCCATCGCGGCGCCGACGCCGAGACCGGTGAAGCCATGCTCGGTGATCGGCGTGTCGATCACGCGCTTGGGGCCGAATTCGTCGAGCAGGCCCTGCGAGATCTTGTAGGCGCCCTGGTATTCGGCGACTTCCTCGCCCATCAGGAACACATCGCCGTCGCGGCGCATTTCCTCCGCCATCGCGTCGCGCAGCGCTTCGCGAACGGTCGAGGTCTTCATCGCCGTGCCTTCGGGAATGTCGGGGTCCTGCGCATCGTCGGGCGCCGGCGCGACAGGCTGTGCGTAGACGGGCGCGGCCTCCGGTCCGGCGGAAGATTCCGGCGCGGACGCCTCTTCCTTGGCCGCGGGCGCGGGCGCGGGCGCGGAGGCGGAGGCTGAATCGAGCGCGGACGCATCCTCGTCCTCGCCCAGCAACATGGCGATGGGCGTGTTGACCTTCACGTTCTCCGAGCCTTCCGCAACGAGGATCTTTCCGATGGTGCCCTCGTCGACAGCCTCGACTTCCATCGTCGCCTTGTCGGTTTCGATCTCGGCGATCACATCACCCGCGGTGACGCTGTCGCCTTCTTTCTTCACCCATTTCGCCAGGGTGCCCTCTTCCATTGTCGGCGAGAGGGCCGGCATCAAGATTTCAATCGGCATCGTGCGTCCCCACCCTCAAAGAAGAATATCGGTATAAAGCTCGGACGCATCCGGCTCCGGATCGTTTTGCGCGAATTCCGCGGACTCGGCGACGATCTCGCGCACCTTCTTGTCGATGGCCTTGAGGTCGTCCTCGCTCGCCCACTCGTTATCCAGAAGCCGCTTGCGCACCTGCTCGATCGGATCGTGCTCGGTGCGCATCTTCTGCACCTCGTCCTTGGAGCGGTATTTCGCCGGGTCGGACATGGAGTGCCCGCGGTAGCGGTAGGTGATCATCTCCAGGATGTACGGCCCCTTGCCGGTGCGGCAATGCTCGAGCGCCTTTTCGCTCGCCGCCATCACGGCGCGCACGTCCATGCCGTCGACCTGCTCGCCGGGGATCCCGAAGGACGCGCCACGCTGCGACAGGTCCGTCGTCGCCGAGGCGCGCTCGACGCTGGTGCCCATGCCGTATTTGTTGTTCTCGATCACATAAATGACCGGCAGCTTCCACAGCTGCGCCATGTTGAAGCTCTCGTAGACCTGGCCCTGGTTGGAGGCGCCGTCGCCGAAGAAGGTCATCGCGACCGCGCCGTTCTCGCGGTAGCGGTTGGCGAAGCCGAGGCCCGTGCCAAGCGACACCTGCGCGCCGACGATGCCGTGCCCGCCGTAAAACTGCTTTTCCTTGGAGAACATGTGCATGGAGCCGCCCTTCCCCTTGGAATAGCCGCCCCGGCGCCCGGTCAGTTCCGCCATCACGCCCTTGGGGTCCATGTCCATGGCCAGCATGTGGCCATGATCGCGATAGCCGGTGATCATCTGGTCGCCGTCCTTCGACGCCATGCGCATGCCGACGACAACCGCTTCCTGTCCGATGTAGAGATGACAAAAACCGCCGATCAGGCCCATGCCGTAAAGCTGGCCGGCCTTTTCCTCGAAGCGGCGGATCAAAAGCATGTGCCGATAGGCGGCCAGCTCCTGCTCCTTGTCGAATTCGATGATCGCGGGCGACGCCTTGGCCGCCCCACCTCTTGACCGGCTCGTGCTTTTCGCCCGTGTGCCGGTGGTCTTCCTTGACGTTGCAGCCATGACCCTCATCTCGCTTGAAAAGCCCCACATGGAGGCCGCGTTTCCCCTTCAGCAACTCAGCGGAAGGTACTCCATTGCAAAAGTCAATGAAAGGTGACGCGGAGGGCAGAATGCAACATTCAACCATTTGAAATATCATAGATAATATCCGTTGAACCAAAAAATGGTTCAAAACGGAATTTCAATCGGATTTCGGTTAAACTAGAGACGGGGCGACGGGCGCAGAATGGCAAGCTCGTTGGGGTGAACGAGGTTCAGGCTGGCGCGCGCGCGTTCGTCGATCATGTCCGGATCGAGGCTCTCGGGCCGCAGCAAAACGACCTTGCGCAACAGCTCGTCGCGCTCGGCCTTGAGCGTCGCGAATTCCTGCTGAAGCTTGGCATAGCGGTGGTCGAGGCGCGCCTTGCCGACAAGCCCGAGCTCGCCGTTGAGCGCGTGAAACGCAAAATAGCCGACCAGAAGGGCAGCGACCGTCGGTGCGACGAGGCGTTGCCAGAGGGTCTTGCGACGATGACGGGTTGTTTTGACAAACACGGGGCGACGAGACCTGACTGAATACGAACCGCTCGATACGGATCATCATCGCCCAACAGCCTTAATGAGGCGTTTCCAACGCGTCATCCATCGCGGCCGGATACAGCTTTTTTGCCCCGTGTGTCCGGCCGCCGTTTTCAGGCCCGCGCGGCGCTCACGCCGCCTTGCTGTCCGCCTCCGCCAGTCGCACGAGCTTCAAAAGCACCGCCGCCGAGCCCTTGAGGCGCTGTTCCGCCGTCTCCCAGTCGCGCGACAGCACCACCTTCTGGTCCGGGCGGATCTTGGCCAGAACGCCCTGCTCGCCAATGTAGGAGACAAGACCGGCCGGGTTCGGGAACGCGTTGCCGCGGAAGGCGATGACGATGCCCTTCGGCCCGGCGTCGATCTTTTCCACATTCGCCCTGCGGCACAGGCCCTTGATGTAAACAATCTTCAAAAGGTGCTCGACCTCGTCCGGCAGCGGGCCGAAGCGGTCGATCAGCTCCGCCCCGAAGGCATCGATCTCTTCGGGGGCCGCAAGATCGGCAAGACGGCGGTAGAGCGACAGGCGCAGCGGAAGATCGGCGACATAGCTCTCCGGGATGAGCACCGGCGTGCCGACCTGGATCTGCGGTGACCAGGCCTCCTCGAGCCCCGCATCGCCCCCGTCCTTGAGCGAGGCGACCGCCTCTTCCAGCATCTGCTGGTAGAGCTCGAAGCCCACCTCCTTGATGTGACCGGACTGTTCCTCGCCGAGCAGGTTGCCGGCGCCGCGAATGTCGAGATCGTGGCTGGCGAGCTGGAAGCCCGCCCCCAGACTATCGAGCGACTGCAACACCTTCAGCCTGCGGTCGGCCGTTGCGGTCAGCGACTTGTTGGCCGGCACCGTGAACAGCGCATAGGCCCGCGTCTTGGACCGCCCCACACGCCCGCGCAGCTGGTAGAGCTGCGACAGGCCGAACATGTCCGCACGGTGCACGATCAGCGTGTTTGCGGTCGGAATATCGAGGCCGGACTCCACGATGGTGGTGGACAGCAGCACATCGTATTTGCCCTCGTAGAAGGCGTTCATGACGTCTTCCAGCTCGCCCGGCGGCATCTGGCCATGGGCGACCGCCACCTTCACCTCCGGCACGGCGTCGTCGAGAAACGCCTTGGTGTCGGCGAGGTCCGAGACGCGCGGACAGACATAGAAGCTCTGCCCGCCGCGATAGCGCTCGCGCAGCAACGCCTCGCGCACGACAACCGGATCGAACGGCGAAATGAAGGTGCGCACCGCCAGGCGGTCGACCGGCGGCGTCGCGATCAGCGACAGTTCGCGCACGCCCGTGAGCGCCAGTTGCAGCGTGCGCGGGATTGGCGTGGCCGAGAGCGTCAACACATGGACCTCGGACTTGAGTTCCTTGAGGCGCTCCTTGTGCTTGACCCCGAAATGCTGCTCCTCGTCGATGATGAGCAGACCGAGGTCGCGGAAGGCAACGCCCTTGCCGAGCAGCGCATGGGTGCCGACGACAATGTCGATGGAGCCGTCCGCCAGCCCCTTCTTGGTTGCCGACAGTTCCTTGGCCGGCACCAGCCGCGAGGCATGCGCGACCTGGATCGGCAGGCCCTGGAACCGTTCGGCGAAGGTCTTGTAGTGCTGGCGCGCAAGCAGTGTCGTCGGCACGACGAGGGCCACCTGCCGGCCCGTCATCGCCGCGATAAAGGCGGCGCGCAACGCGACCTCGGTCTTACCGAAGCCGACATCGCCGCAGACAAGCCGGTCCATCGGCCGGCCGGACACGAGATCCTCGAACACCGCATCGATGGCGTTCAGCTGGTCGTCGGTCTCGTCATAGGGGAAGCGGGCGGCAAACTCGTCATAGGCGCCTTCCGGCGGCGAGATCGCCGGCGCGGTCTTGAGCGCCCGGGCCGCCGCCGTCTTGATCAACCCGTCGGCGATCTCGAGGATGCGCTTCTTCATGCGCGCCTTGCGCGCCTGCCAGGCCCCGCCGCCCAGCTTGTCGAGCTGCGCTTCGGTGTCCTCCGACCCGTAACGGGTCAGGAGCTCGATGTTTTCCACCGGCAGGAACAGCTTGTCGCCGCCGGCATACTGCAGTTCAAGGCAGTCGTGCGGCGCGCCCACCGCCTCGATCGTCTTCAGCCCGAGGAACCGTCCGATGCCGTGCTCGGCGTGGACGACGAGATCGTTCTGGGACAGGCTCGAGGCCTCGGTCAGCACATTGGCGCCGGAGGACTTGCGCCGGCGCTGGCGCACCAGCCGGTCGCCGAGAATGTCCTGTTCGCAGATCAGCGTCAGATCGCCGACCTCGAAGCCCTGCTCCACACCCAAAAGCGCAAGCGCCGTCATGCCTTTCGGCAGGGCTTGCGCATCGGCATCGCTTGCCACCGGAACCGTGCGGTCCAGACCGTGATCGGCCAGCACATGCGACAGGCGTTCGCGCGAGCCCTCGCTCCAGCAGGCAATCACGATGCGGTTTCCCGCCTTGCGCCGGGCCGACACATGGGCGGTCAGTGCATCGAACACATTGACGTCGCCGGCGGCGCGCTCGGCGGCGAAACTGCGGCCCTGACGACCGTCGAGCGGCACGGCGGTCACGCCGGTGCCCGGTGGCACGTCGAAAGCCGATAGCCGGAGCGAGGTGCCGTCCGCCAGGCCGGCCGCCCACTCCGCGTCGGTGAGATAGAGCGCTTCCGGCGGCAACGGCTTGTAGGGCACGGAGCCGGTGCGCCCGCTGCTTTCGCGAACCTCGCGACGGGCCGCATAATGCTCGGAAACCTGCTCCTGACGCTCGCGCACGACGTCCTCGAGAGCGGCCGACAGCACGAAAGGCGTCTCGCCCGCATAGTCGAAGATCGTTTCCAGCGTTTCATGGAACAGCGGCAGCCAGTGCTCCATGCCGGCGTAGCGACGGCCTTCGCTGATCGACTGATAGAGGATGTCGTCGCGCTCGGATGCGCCGAACCGCGCGACATAGCCCTTGCGGAAGCGCGAGATCGCCTCCTGCGACAGGACCGCCTCGCTCATCGCGACGAGATCGAGCCGCTTGAGCTGCTTTGTAGTGCGCTGGGTCTGGGTGTCGAAGGAGCGCAGCGATTCCAGCGTGTCGCCGAAGAAATCGAGCCGGACGGGCTGCTCCATGCCGGGCGCATAGATGTCGACGATGCCGCCGCGCACGGCGTATTCGCCAGTGTCCTGGACCGTGGAGGCCCGGGCAAACCCGTTCGTCTCCAGCCAGGCCACGAGATCGGCGAGCTTGATGACGTTCCCGGGTTTCGCCCGCCACGACTGGCTGGCGGCGAAATCGCGCGATGGCAGGCGCTGCAGCACCGCATTGGCCGTGGTCATCAGCACCGTCGGAGCCGCGAGCGGCTCGGCGCTTGCAAGACGGGCGAGCGTTGTCAGACGCCGGGCCACGATGGCCGGATTGGGCGACACGCGGTCATAGGGAAGGCAGTCCCAGGCCGGAAGGTCGAGCACCTCGGCGGCTGGCGCGAAATAGCCCAGCGCCTCCTGGACGGACCGGGCGTGAGCGGCATCGCGCGCCACGAAGACAAGCCGCAATCCGGCCGCGCCATCGGCCAGAAGCCGGCCGAGCACAAGCGCCTCCGCCCCGTCTGGAACCCCGGTGACGACGGCATTGCCGCGTTGCGAAAGCACCTTCTCAAGCAACTCGCATATCCTTGCGCAAATTCAGGCGGATCACCGCCTTGTCTGTCTTCGCCTCCGGACGACATGCCGCACGCGCGCCAGGGAGGCGCGGCCGTCAGCCGGTTCGCTGAAACGCCACGATTGCCCGGTACACCGGCGTATCGTAGGTCGCAGGGACCGCAACGCTTCCGATCATCCAGGAGAACAGGTCCTGGTCGGGCACATCCATCAGCCGTTCCAGCGTGTCGAGATCGTCCGCGCCAAGGCTGTCCAGATGGGCCTTGGCATAGTTTCCAAGCAGGATGTCCATTTCCTTCATCCCCCGGTGCTGGCACCGGTAGAGCATGCGCTTGCGCCGGGCATCCTGCGGGTCCGGCAAGCCGTGCGTTGTCGGGTCCGGTGAATCGGGCATGATGGTCTTCCTCGCGCTCGTGTTTGATTTTGGCGCTTGCACTTGACAGAACTTCACGGGTTCGCGGGTTATAGCGGCCCCGGCGCGAAACTCAATGCGCCGCGGCAATGCCAGACCGACCTGCAACCCGCGGCTCTCCCGAAACCGCCCGAAACAGCGCGAGACCCCGAAGATCCCATGCGCCCCACGCTGCTCGATCCTCTCTTTGCTCCCATCTCGGCCCTGCCGGGCATCGGTCCGCGCACCGCGCGCCATCTTGCAACGTTGCTGGGAGTCGGTGGCGACCGCGAACCCTATGTGATCGACCTGCTCCTGCATCTGCCCACCGGCGTGATCGACCGCCGCCTGCGGCCCGGTGTCGCGCGGGCCGAGGAAGGCGCGATCGTGACCCTCGACGTCCACATCGACCGGCACCAGGCCCCGCCGCGCGGCAGCCGCGCGCCCTATCGCATTCTGGCACATGACGACAGCGGCGACATTTCCCTCGTGTTCTTCCACGCCCGCCAGAGCTGGCTGGAAAAGACGCTTCCCGTCGGCGCCGACATGGTCGTCTCGGGACGCGTCGAATGGTTCAACGGCCAGCCGCAGATGATCCACCCCGATCACATGGTGATGGCGGAGGATGCGGCAAGCCTTCCGCTGGTCGAACCGGTCTATCCGCTGACGCAGGGCCTGTCCTCCAAGATGCTGCAAAAGGCGATGGCGGCAGCGCTTGAGCTTGTGCCCGACCTGCCCGACTGGCTTGACGGCGCGCATGCACGCAAGACCGAATGGCCGAGCGTGCATGCCGCGCTTCGCGTCCTGCACCGACCTCCCGCCGAAGCGCTGGGCGAGGAGGAGGCCAGGGCCGCGCACATGCGGCTCAGCTATGACGAGTTTCTGGCAAACCAGTTGGCCCTGGCACTTGTGCGTCGGTCCATGCGCCAGACCAAGGGGATCGCCCGGCGGTTCGACGGACGGCTGAAGGAAAAGATCCTTGCCGCCCTGCCCTATTCGCTGACCTCGGGCCAGGAGGCTGCCGTTGGCGACATAGAGAGCGACCTCAAGGAGCCGGTGCGCATGCTGCGGCTGTTGCAGGGCGATGTCGGCGCCGGCAAGACCATCGTCGCGCTGATGGCGGCGGCGGCGGCGATCGAGGCCGGGGCGCAGACCGTGTTCATGGCACCGACGGAGATCCTGGCGCGGCAGCACTTCCTCTCGCTTGCGCCCCTGTGCGAGGCCGCCGGCATTCGCATCGCCTGCCTGACGGGACGCGACACCGCGAAACACAAGCGCGAGACCCGCGCCGCGCTTGAGGCCGGCGAGGTCGATCTCATCGTCGGCACGCACGCGCTGTTCCAGAACGATGTCGACTTCGCCAATCTCGGCCTTGCCATCGTCGACGAGCAACACCGCTTCGGCGTGCACCAGCGCCTGACGCTTTCCGCCAAGGGCAAGGGCGTCGACATGCTGGTGATGACGGCGACCCCGATCCCGCGCACGCTGGTGCTGACCTTCTTCGGCGACATGGACGTGTCCCGTCTCACCGAAAAGCCGGCCGGACGTCAGCCGATCAAGACGGTCACCGTCCCGCTTGAGCGCATGGAGGATGTGGTGGCGCGCCTGCGGGCCGCGCTCGACGACGGCAAGAAGGCCTATTGGGTCTGCCCGCTCGTGGAGGAGTCCGAGAAATCGGACCTCGCGGCTGCGGAGGAGCGCTTCGAGGTGCTGCAACAGCTCCTCGGCCCCCGCGTGGCGCTCGTTCACGGGCGCATGACAAGCGACGAGAAGGCTGCGGCCATGTCCGCCTTCAAGGACGGTCCGGTCCAACTTCTGGTCGCGACCACCGTGATCGAGGTCGGTGTCGACGTGCCCGACGCCACCATCATGGTGATCGAGCACGCGGAGCGCTTCGGCCTGTCGCAATTGCACCAGCTGCGCGGCCGCGTCGGACGCGGATCGGAGGCCTCGACCTGCCTGCTCCTGTTCAAGACGCCGATTGGCGAGACGGCACGCGCGCGCCTGTCGATCATGCGCGAGACCAACGACGGCTTCCTGATTGCCGAAGAAGACCTCAGACTGCGCGGCGAAGGCGAGATCCTGGGCACGCGCCAGTCGGGATCACCGGGCTTCCGCATCGCCGATGCCGCCGAACAGGCAGACCTGCTTGAAGTTGCACGCGACGACGCAAGGCTCATTCTGGAGACGGACGCGGAGCTGACAAACCCCCGCGGACAGGCCTTGCGGGTGCTGCTCTATCTCTTCTCGCGCGACGAGGCGATCCGCCTGCTGCGCGCCGGCTGAGCGGAGACGACAGCCGTCAGTCCGCCGTTTCCAGCGCGCGGTCCGTGCCAGGCGCGGTCTTGGCATCCTTGAGAGGCAGCACCGTGTCCCAGTCGGGGCTGACGAGACCGGCGGAAATCACCAGCTTGGCCGCGGCCTCGACGGTCATGTCCAGTTCGATGATCTCCTCGCGCGGCACGAACAACAAGAACCCGGAGGTCGGGTTCGGGGTCGTTGGCAAAAACACGGCGGTGACATCTTCGTTGTAGTCGTGGAGCTTGTGCGCGACCTCGCCGCGCGCGTTTGTTGCAATAAAGACAATCGCCCAAAGGCCCGGGCGCGGATACTGGATGATCGCCGCCTTCTTGAAGCTGTTGGAGCGCTCGGCGAGGATCGTCTCGAAGATCTGTTTAAGCCCGCTGTGGAGGTTGCGGACGACCGGCATGCGACCCAAAAGGGATTCGCCATAGGAAATCAGCGTCCGTCCCGCGATGTTGGCGGTCAGGAAGCCGATCACCACCAGCCCGAGGAAGGCCACGATCAGACCGATCCCGGGGATCGGGAACGGAAGATAGGTGTCCGGATTGTACACGCCCGGGATCAACGGCTTGATCCATCCGTCGACCCATTGAACGATGGACCAGGTAAGATAAGCTGTGATGCCGAGCGGACCGGCAATCACCAGCCCGGTCAGAAAATAGTTTCTCAGCCGCGTGACGGGGCGCGGCCGGGGCACCTTGCCGCCGCTGTCTTCAGTGTGTCCGGGAGTCGTTTCGCCGCTCATTGTCCTGTCGTACCCTGCGTGAGTCATGAACGATCACAGTGCAAGTTGCGCGCCAGATCTTGCGCAATGGACATTCCGCGTTTGCCTGCATCTGGTGTATCGCGCAATACATAATGCAGTTCGAGCGATTGGGGAATCGATAGGCGAAAAATGACGAGAAATTCGCCACCCCCGCCCGCCCGACGCCGGCGTCCCCGCCACGATCGCGCCACCCGGATCGTCTTTGCCTGCCTCGGCGGCGGCTTGATCGCGATCGGCATGATCGGTGCGTTCTTGCCCATCCTGCCCTCGACCGTGTTCTTTATCGCGGCGGCTGCCTGTTTTGCCCGCTCCTCGCCCCGGCTCGAGCGCTGGCTCCTGAACCATCCGCGCATCGGCCCGGCGATCCGCGCGTGGCGCGCCAACAGGGCGATTTCCGTTCCGGCCAAAATCGCCGCCGTCGCCGGCATGGCCAGCGGCTACCTGGTCTTTTTCCTGACCGTGCGGCCGGATGTGCCGCTTGCCGCTTTCCTCGCGCTCGTGCTGATGGCCTGTGCCGCCTACGTCCTGTCGCGCCCGTCGGCTTCGCCGAAGGGCTGATGCTCCGGTCCAGGTGGGTCTTGTGCGTTTACCAACGATCACGGGCGTGTGACACTCTGTGATGCCGATCACGGCCGGATGGCGCGTGCGGGCGCAGACTTCACGAACCCCGCCCCCGGCCGATTTTCGCCAAGCCGTGTCTGCGGGCAAGAAACAGACGAGAGGAAACGTCATGTTCACCCGCACGCCATCCGACGCAACGACGTGGGAACGCAAAGCCCCTCGACGCGGACGATCCCGGTGGCCCGGTCGTGTCACGAGCCTTCTTGCCGTGTTCGCCATCTGCCTGTCGAGCCTCACCCTTCCAGGCGGCCTGCGCCCGGCAAACGCGCAGATCATCGACATCCGGCCCAACGGACCAGTCATCGACCCCAATAGGCGCCCGCTGATTTGCGCCCCGCCGCGCGTGCGGCGCAACGGGCGCTGCGTGCTGCCGCGCCCCAACGCCTGCTCGCCGCCACGCGTCATGCGCAACGGCCGCTGCGTGCTGCCACGCCCCAACCTCTGTCCGCCGCCGCGCGTCATGCGCAACGGCCGCTGTGTGATGCCGCGCCCCAACGTCTGCGCACCGCCGCGCGTCATGCGCAACGGGCGCTGCGTGAGGCCGCCGCGCCCGACTGTCTGCCGCCCGCCGCGCGTTCTGCGCAACGGCCGCTGCGTCACGCCGCCGCGCCGGCCGAACTGTCGTCTGCCGTATGTCTATTCACCCGCGCAGCGACGCTGCATCTTGCCGGTCCCGATTCCGCCGGTGGTGCGCCCGCAGGCCTGCGAGGCCCCGTGGCAATACTCACGCAGTGCCGGCGGTTGCATCTGCCCCTCGGGCTATATCGTTTCCCGGGGCGAATGCGTGCGCCGCGACAGCCAGTCCTGCACCTTCCCCTTCGTCTATTCCGACAGCCGCAACCGCTGCGTCTGCGCCAAGGGCTATCGTTCCTTCGGCACCGGCTGCAAGAAGGAGGACCCCACCCCGAGCGGCAGTGAAAACATCCGCTGGATCCAGGCTTGCCTGAAAGAAGCCGGCTACGACGCGGGACCCGTCGACGGTGTTTCGGGCCGCAAGACCCGCGGCGCCTGGAAAGCGTTCCGCTCGGAGAACGACCTGGGAGACGCGTCGGCCCCCTACAGCGATCCGGAAACCCTGGCAAAGCTGTTCCAGGCCTGCCAGCCCGACGAGGCGACGCCGGCCGAACCGGAGCCGGAGGACGAAACGCCGGCGCGGGACGATGATGCGGCGGATACCGGCCGGCGCTCCGGCGACGGCGATTTTGCCCCTGACGACGCGCTGTGCGCCTCGGGCCGCCTCTACAGCCTGCTGAGTGCGGAAAATCCGTCGCTGGAGCCCTGCGGCAGAAGCTGCATTCCCGCACCGGAGGGCATGAGCGAGGAAGAGTTGCTGCGTCAGGAGGAAACGCAGGGCATCACCTGGTGTCGATCCTGCGTCTCCGTCGGATCTCTTGGAATGCTCTGCCCCAGGCCCGCAGAGGATGAGGACGAAGATGGAGAAGACGCCCCGCAGGATGAAGGCGCGAACTGAGGCAACGCCTCGCCAAAAACACAAAGCGCCCGGCCAAGGCCGGGCGTTTCAGATTGTCGACAAAAGTGGATCTGCTCCGAGCGTCGTACCGGGCAAGCGGGAGCGCGACCCGGTATAGGAGAGCCCGAAGCGCATGTTTCTCAATCTGGAAGACACCGACAGTCTGTGCCTCCCCGATCCCGGCTTTCTTTGCATTCGGCCGGGACGACGCCCCCTCAGGGTCTTTCGTCACTCTCAAACGCCCGGCTCTCGCCGGCGTTTTTGGTCTCCGGCCAACCCGCCCGTCTATTCGACAGTGACGGATTTCGCCAGATTGCGCGGCTGGTCCACATCCGTGCCCATGAACACCGCGGTGTGATAGGCCAGAAGCTGCACCGGCACGGAATGCACGATCGGCGCGATGAACTCCGGAACATTCGGCAGGACGATGGTTTTCCATGTCGGCGTGCTGCAGGCGGCAAAGCCGGCCTGATCGGTGATCAGCACGATCTTTCCGCCCCGCGCAGCCACCTCCTGCATGTTCGACATCGTCTTTTCGAACAGGCCGTCGTGCGGCGCGATGACGATCACCGGCACATCCTCGTCGATCAGGGCGATCGGACCGTGCTTGAGTTCGCCGGCCGCATAGCCCTCGGCGTGAATGTAGGAAATCTCCTTGAGCTTCAGCGCGCCTTCCATGGCAAGCGCGAAACTCGTGCCACGCCCGAGATAGAGAACGTCACGCGCCCGCGACAAGGGCTGTGCGAGCTTCTCGATTTCCGGCTCAATCGCCAGCGCGCGGCTGAGCTGCGCCGGCAACTCCGACAGCGCCTGCACCAGCTCGGCCGCCCGGGCATCGTCGAGATGTCCGCGCTGGCGACCGGCATGAATGGCAAGCACCGCCAGAACCGAGAGCTGGCAGATGAAGGCCTTGGTCGAGGCAACCCCGATTTCGCGTCCGGCAATCGTCGGAAACACCAGATCCGCCTCGCGGGCAATGGTCGATTCCGGCACATTGACGATTGCGCCCGTGCGCGCGCCTTGCGCCTTGCAGTAGCGCAGGCAGGCAAGCGTGTCCGCCGTCTCGCCGGACTGCGAGATGAACACCGCCATGTCGCTGTCGCTCAAGGGCGCCTCGCGATAGCGGAACTCCGAGGCGACATCGATCTCCACCGGAAGCCGCGCGATGCGCTCGAACCAGTATTTCGCCACCAGCCCGGCATAATAGGCGGTTCCGCAGGCGGAAATGATCAACCGGTTCAAACCGGTGAAATCCACCTCGCTGCCGGCATCCAGCACGGTCGTCATCGTCGACAGATCGAGATAGCGCGACACTGTGTGGCCGATCACCTCCGGCTGCTCATGGATCTCCTTTTCCATGAAATGCCGATAGTTTCCCTTCTCGATGGTCTGGGACACGGCCTCGCTGGTGATCGTCTTCCGGGTGACCGGCTCATTGGCCTGGTCAAAAATCTCGCATCCGGCGCGCGACAACACGACCCAGTCACCTTCTTCCAGATAGATGATCCGGTCGGTGAAGGGCGACAACGCAATCGCATCAGATCCCAGGTACATCTCGTTGTCGCCGTGCCCGACCGCCAGCGGCGATCCCCGACGCGCACCGATCAGGAGATCCGGCTCGTTCTCGAATGCGAAGGCGAGCGCAAACGCCCCCGAAAGACGCGGCAACACCGTGGCGACGGCGTCCCTTGGCGACCGCCCCCGTTGAATCTCCCTGGACACGAGAAACGCCACGACTTCCGTATCGGTTTCGCTGGAAAGGCGCGCGTCGTCCGCTTCGACCTCCCGGCGCAATTCGAGGTGATTCTCGATGATGCCGTTATGCACGACCGCGACGCCGGGCGCGACATGCGGATGAGCGTTGTTTTCGGTCGCTGCGCCATGGGTTGCCCATCGCGTGTGGCCGATCCCCGTGGCTCCCGACAAGGGCGAGCGCTCCAGCTTTTCCTGAAGGTTCCTCAGCTTGCCGGGCGCGCGGCTCCGGCTGAGGGTGCCCTCGTCGACCGTGACGACACCCGCCGAATCATAGCCCCGGTATTCCAGTCGCTTCAGCGCGTCCACGAGCTGCCCCGCCACATCGCCGCTTCCCAGGATCCCAACGATTCCGCACATGAATGTCTGTCTCCGAATTGCTCAAGCCGCGCCCCTGCGCGCCAGATTTGCAGCCCCTTCTAGTGCCCGAAGATCCTTCGCGCACAATCAAAACCTGTTTCAGTTCGTGACAGACAGCGAATGCGGCACCATCCGCGCGGTACAAACCGCGATATTGATCGCGCAATCGCCGACTTTTATCGCTTGTTAACCCTGTTCGGGGTTTTCTAGAACCTGCATGAGAACCTCTCAGGGACCCAACGCGTGAAACCGCTCGAACACAGCAAGAAAGCGCCCATCCGGGGACGCAAGCTCGGCGACACCGGGCGCATTTCGCTGTGGGGCGGCGCGGCGTTGCTGTTCGGTATCGTCGGCCTTTCCTCCGTGTTCCTGACCCGGCCGGGCGTGCCCTCCGCGCCGCGGTTCTCGGCCACGCAGCTCCCGCCGGCGGGAGACGTGCGCACCACGGCTTCGATCGGATCGAAATCCGGAGCGGGTTTCGAGATCTACCCATCCGCCGGCGGCGTCGATGCCGCCCAGGCCAGGCACCGGATCCAGGGCGAAGTCGAAACCCTGCGCCGCGAGGTTGCCGCCCTCAAGCGAACGGTCGCCGTGCTTCAGGAACGCAGGAGCATTCTCGCCGAAGAACAACGCGACGACGTGCAGGACGACGCGCCCGCCACACCCTCGCCCGCCCCCACGGGCTTCGAGGAAAAGATGGATGCCGCCGTCGAGGCGATTGCCGGAAAACCCGTTCCGGTCGAGACCCTGCCCGCGCCGGTCGATCCGGCAACAAGGCATGCCCCCGACAAGCCGGAAAAAGCCCGTTTCGCCGAGGAAGGTCTTCCCGCAAGCCTGAGCGAACCGGTGCGCATCGTCGCCCTGCCAGGCGTGCCCGCCCCGAAAAGCGTGGCCTCGGTTCCGACCGCCGAGACCGTCGATCCGGCCGCGTCCGCCACGCCGGGTCCGCGTCCGGAGGAAAAGCCGTCGTCCACCGCGCTGCCCGTGTCCGGCGCCGCCGGTCGCATATCGGGCGAGAGCGGCAACCGGATCGCACGCAGCGACTTCGCGCTCGATCTCGGTGGATTCGCAAACCGTGAGGAAGCCGAAGCGCGCTGGGCGGACATCCGCGAGACCCAACCGGCTCTTCCCGCCGGGATTTTCGCGCGATACGTCGAGGATGCGCAAAGCCCGGACGACATCCGGCTGATGGCGGGGCCCTTTCCCAACGCCGCCGATGCGGCTGCCGCTTGCGTTTACCTTGCCTCCGGCGATATCACTTGCCAACCGACCCTCTTCCCGAGGGACACGGCGGCACGTCGCTGACGCGGCGCGGCTGACCGCCTTGCGGCGGCCGAACCCGGCCCGTGATCTCATGCGCAGGTTCAATCGATGTTCGATTCCGCCGACCAACGGCACCGGGCGTTTGCCCTCTTGCTCGTCATGCCGCTGTTTTTCTCATCGAACCTGGTGATCGGGCGCGCGGCGATTTCGAGCGTCGAACCCTGGACTCTGGCGTTCCTGCGCTGGGTTCTCGCCTTCGCGATCCTGCTGCCCTTCGCCCACAAGGGATTGGTGAGCCACCGCGATATCCTGCTGCGGCAGTGGACTCTGCTCGGCATGATGGGACTGCTCGGCATGTGGTTCTGCGGCGCCGGCGTCTATTTCGCGCTCAATTACACCACGGCGACGAACGGCACATTGATCTACACCTCCGCGCCGATCCTGATCGTCCTGCTGGAATGGCTGTTTCGCGGACGCCAGGTCGGGCTTCGCGAGGGCATTGGCATCGTGCTGGCCATCCTTGGCGTCGTGGCGATCGTGGTGAAAGGGTCGCTCTCCATGCTTCTCGCGCTGGAATTCAACGTCGGCGACATCATCTTCGCGCTCGCCGCCCTGAGCTGGGCGGTCTATTCGGTGCTGCTGAAGCGCCAGTCGCTGGCGGAGATCCCGACGCTCTCGCTCTTTGCCGCGCTCGCGCTAGCCGGCGCGATCACACTGTTCCCCTTCACCCTTGTCGAAATCGCCGAAACCGGCCGGTTTCCAACCTCCGGCGACGCCTGGCTCTCGATCTTCGGCATCGCGCTGGTGTCCTCCGTCCTCGCCTTTTCCTGTTTCCAGTACGGCATCAAGGTCGTGGGTCCCTCGACCACCGGGCTGTTCATGTATCTCATGCCGCCCTACGGCGTGATGATGGCCGTGATCTTCCTCGGCGAGGAGCTGCATGCCTATCACTTCGCGGGCTTCGTGCTGATCATGAGCGGCCTGGTGCTGGCAACCGCGCCGCCATGGCTCATCGCACGCATTCCCTTCACCGATCGCCTGAGCGGACAGCGCAGCCGGTCCGCGGCCGGGCGCGCCTGAACGGCCTTGCGACCCGACGAGAAAGGGACGGTCCGACGGACCACCCCCATTGTCGTGCCGGAAAATGCCGCCGTCAGCCGAACATGTCGGTCGTGATGCCTGCGTACCAGCCAAGCGATTCCTCATAGGTCGCCTTGCGCTGCTCGTCATCCTCGCCGGTCTGGCTGATGAAACCGTCGGTCTTGGCGATCTTGTCTTCGCCCGCCTCATAGCGCGCCCCGACCTTCACGCCGTTGTCGGTCGAAATCAGGCTCCAGCAGGTATTGGAGAAACGCGGCGGGAAGGCTTTCGCATCCAGCAGGTCGGCGCGAATGGCCATGGCCGCGGCCTTGGCCTGACTGTTTGCCGAAAAGCCAGACTTCGGCATGTCGCCGGCGATGCAACTGTCGCCCAGCACATGGATCGCGGCATCCATGGTGCTGCGCAGCGTCGCCGGTTCGATCGGGCAGTAACCGCTGTCATTGGCGAGCCCGGCGTCGCGGGCGATGGTGCCGGCGGTCTGTGCGGGGATAACATTGGCGACATCGGCCTTGAACGTGTCGAAGTCCGTCTCGATTGTCCCCGCGCGCGCATCCACGTTGATGATGTCGCCGATGATCGATTTCGGCAGCCATTCGATCATTCCGGGATAGTGCTTCTCCCAGCCTTCCATGAACAAGGCCTGCTTTGAAAACGCTTCTTTTGGATCAAGAATCACAATTTTTGCGCCAGAATTTGTCGATTTTAGATGGTGCGCGACCATCGAAATGCGTTCGTAGGGCCCCGGCGGGCACCGATAGGGGTTCGGCGGAGCGACCATCACATAGGTTCCGCCCTCGCGCATCGCCTCGATCTTGCTCTTCAGGAGCGCCGTCTGCGTGCCCGCCTTCCAGGCATGCGGCATCATCCCGGCCGCCTCGATCGAATAGCCCGGCACGCTGTCGTAATCGAAGTCGATGCCCGGCGCGACCACCAGCCGGTCGTAGGAAACCCGCCCGCCCGAGGCCAGCGCCACCTCCTTGGCATCGCGGTCGATCCCGGTTGCCCAGTCGTGGACGACATTGACGCCATAGTCGGAGGCCAGCGTCGCGTAGGAATGACCGATGGAGTCGAACGAGCGGAATCCGCCGATGTAGAGGTTGGAAAAGAAGCAGGTATAATAGGTCTTGGTCGGTTCGATCAGCGTGATGTCGAGCGCGCCCTCGCTGTCCTTGGCGAGATAGCGCGCCGCGGTCGCGCCGCCGGCGCCGCCGCCGATGATCACCACCTTCGGCCGTCCTTGAGCGAAGGCCGCGCGACCGCGACCGGCCAGAACGCCGGCGCCCGCGACAGCGCCCAGTCCTTGCGTGAAATGGCGTCTCGAAATTCCCGTCATGTCGCATCCTCCCGAAAAACGCGCAGCGATCCCCATCCTCACGATGGTCAGCTTCCCGTTATTGACCCGTGCGGGAGAAGTAGGCCGCAAGCGCGGCGATCTCTTCATCCGACAGGCTGGCGGCAATGGACTGCATGACCGGATTGTCCCGGCTCTTGCTCTTGTAGGCATGCATCACCGTCACGAAGCGCTCGTTCGGCCATCCGGTAATGGAGGGAATGCCCTTGTCCTCGCCATCCGCCTGGTGGCAGGTCACACATTCCGATGACAGATATTCACCGTAGTCCGGATCGCCTTCAAGCGCCAGAATGTGCGACGGAACCTCAGGGTCGGCATTTTTCAGCGGCGCGGTCGGCGGGGTCTCGGGGATGTTCGCCGCCCCCGGCGAGAACTGGCGCAGGAAGGCCACAACCGCGCGGCGGTCGTCCGGATCGCGCAAGCCGCCGAAGTTCATCTTGGTTCCGCGCACAGCGCTCTTGGGATCCTCCAGATAGGCGGAGAGCGCATCCTCGCTCCACACCAGTCCGTCCTGTCCGGCCAGTTCCATCGCCCTGGAGTACCGGTAACCCTCAAGCGTTCCGGCTCGCCTGCCGTAGATATCGTTCAAAAAGGGACCGACGGTGTGCTTGGCGTTCACGCCGACCTGATGACACGACTGGCACTTGCGGAAGATCTTGCGGCCCTGCTCCAGAAGCGGATCGCTGGCCGGGGCGTCCCCGCTGGAGACAACGAAAAACGCGGCCGCGAGAACCAATGCCCATCCGCCTGATCCCCGCATGCCGCGTTCTCCCTGTTCGCCGATCCGACCGGCGTTTATCCTAGTCGACGCTGATCCCCGCCGTGTCGCCGTCCTCGTCCGGTGTCACGTCGAGAATGCGCGCCCGCTTGGTGATCTTCACCTCGTCCTTGCAATCGGTCATGCAAGGCTCGACTTCGGAGACCAGCGGCGTGTCGGGCCGGTCGTCCTCGATGAAGCCATCCTCGTTCGGCATGCGGATCGAGGTGAAATTCTCATTCGAAAGCTCGAACTCGTCGTCCGTCACCACATCGTTCATGTACAGGAGATAGGCGACGATCGCATAGGTCTGGTCGGGCGTCAGGCTCTGTGCGTTGCCAAACGGCATGGACCGGTAAATGTAATCATAGACCGTCGACAGATAGGGCCAATAGGACCCGATCGTCTTGACCGGATGCTGGCTTTTGAGCGTGTCCCAGCCGCCGGCGAGCACCGGCCAGCGCCCGGCGCCCTCGGCGAAATCGCCATGGCAGACCGCGCATTGCTCGGCAAAGACCACCTCGCCCTCGGCGACCGTTCCGCGTCCCTCGGGCAGACCCTGGCCGTCCGGGCGGACATCGATGTTCCATCCCGCAATCTCTTCGGGCGTCGCCTCGGTGCCCAGCCCGAGCTTGCCGGCGCCGGCCGCGCCTGCAACGAGGGAAACGCCGGCGGCAACCGTGAGGACCTTAAGAAATCTCGACATTTTCGACCCCTCCATTGGCCATCACGTGCCACGTTTGAATGCCGTTGTTGTGATAGATGGAATTCTCGCCGCGCACGGCCCTGAGCTCGTCCTTGGTCGGCTGCACATAGCCCGTGTCATCATAGGCGCGCGACTGCAGCAGCAGGTCGGATCCGTCCCAGTCGAACTCGAAATAGAAGCGGTGCAGCGCCTTGGGCAGGCTCGGCCCGTCGATGCGCGCCTGATGCCAGTTCTTGCCGCCATCGAGCGTGACATCGACCCGCGTGACGCGGCCGTTGCCGGACCATGCCAGACCGGTCAGCACCGTCTGGCCCTTGCCGTGGGTGATCGGCGCCTGCGGGCTCGGGTTGGTGATCACGGACTTTGCGTCCATTACCCAGGTAAAGCGACGCGCCTTGCCACTGGCGAGAAGGTCGGTGTACTTCGACGTCTCTTCGCGCGCATGCCACGGCTGATCGCCAACCTCGATGCGGCGCAGCCATTTGACCCACATGTTGCCTTCCCAGCCGGGAACGACAAGACGGGCCGGATAGCCCTGCTCCGGGCGCAGCGCCTCGCCGTTCATCTTGAAGGCGACCATGCAATCGTCGAGCGCCTTTTCGATCGGCACGGAGCGGTTCATTCCGGCCGCGTCGCCGCCTTCCGGCATGATCCACTTGGCGTTGGTCTTGAGGCCCGCTTCTTCCAGAATGTATTTCAGCGGCACGCCGGTATACATCACGCAGTGGACCATGCCATGCGTGAACTGGCAGCCGTTCAACTGGGCGCCGCGCCATTCCATGCCGGAATTGGCCGCACACTCCAGGAAATAGAGCCGGTTCTCACGCGGGAAGCGCTTCAAGTCCTCCAGCGTGAAGATCAGCGGCTTGTCGACCAGGCCGTTGATCATCAACCGGTAATCGGTCGGATTCATCTCGGCGACGCCGCCGTGATGACGCTCGAAGCACAGCCCGTTCGGCGTGATGATGCCGTCGAGATCATGCAGCGGGGTGAAATTGATCGAGCTTTCGCGCGAGGCCGTCAGCCATTCGACGCTGCGCCGCACCACCTCCGATTCATGCTCGGACGGCATGCCGTAAGGCGCGTTGTCGACGCCAACGCCGAGATAGCGGCTCCAGTCGGCGACATTGGGCGGCAGGTTGTAGGGATCCGGCTCGGCTGCCCGCGCGAATCCGGCCGTCGCGGCCAGACCGCCCGCCGCAAGCCCCGCCTTGAGGAGGTTGCGCCTGGAGGGACTGGCGATGCCTTTCTCCGGCGTATCAGATTTCGACATTTTCTCTCTCCGGTTCGATCGGATCAAATCCATTTATTCAGATACATGAACATTGAAGGCGCAGACGGGTCCGCGAGAGACCCGTCACATGCCCACGACCTTGACCGCACGATTGCCTTCCAGCTTGACCGTCCCGCGTTCCTTGAGGTGCCCCTCCACGACATCCCAGATCGCAGGACCTTCCGTGCCTTCGTTGACGCTGGCCCAACCGGCGACCACGTAGTTGCGATCGGGGTCGATCGGCGAGCCGTCCTTGAGGAAGGTCATGTCGGAAATCCGGCTGCCGATGCCGGCCGTCGGATTGATGGAGTAGGCCATCCCGCCGACGCGAACCATGTCGCCGCCCTGCTGGTAATAGGGATCGGCGTTGAACAGGTTGTCGGCCACGTCCTCGAGGATCTCCTTGATCAGCGCACCGCTCATTTCAGAGCGATAGGCCTGCGGATAGGTCATCGAGGTGGCGTTGTGGAGATCCTCCACGGTGATCGCCTGACCGGAGGGCACGGTTGTGCCCCAGCGGAAGCCGGGCGACATCGCGATTTCCGCATCCCGCTGATCGATCAGCGCGTCACAGATCAGATCGTCGAAGGTGCCGTTGAAGTTGCCACGGCGATAGAGCAGCGATTCCGTCGTCGCGAGTTCGCGGCCGAGCTCGTCGGCATAGGGCGCGCGCACCTTCTCGACCAGCGCGGTTGTCTCCGCGTCGGGAGCGATCACGTCGGAGAAGATCGGGATCAGCTTGAAGCGGAAGTCCTTCACCTCGCCTTCGCGCACGTCGAGATCGAGGCGGGACAGGAATTTGCCGTTGGACCCGGAGGCGATCAGCAAGGTCTTGCCGACCTTCACCGGTTCGGGGAGCGCGTCGTGGGTGTGACCCATCAGGATGACGTCGATGCCCGACACGCGGCTTGCCAGCTTGCGGTCGACGTCGAAGCCGTTGTGCGACAGCATCACGATCACCTCGGCGCCATCGGCACGGGCCGCGTCGACATTCGCCTGGACGTCTTCCTCGCGGATGCCGAACGACCAGTTCGGGAACATCCAGCGCGGGTTGGCGACCGGGGTATAGGGAAACGCCTGACCGACGACGCCGATCTTCACGCCGCCACGCTCGAACATCTTGTAGGCCTTGAAGACAGGCTCGTCCCATTCGGTGTCGCGAATGTTGCCGCCCAGGAAGGCGAAGGGCAGATCCGCGACGATTTCCTCGACGCGGTCGCTGCCGTAGGTGAATTCCCAATGGCCGGTCATCGCGTCGGGGCGCAGGGCGTTCATCACCTCGATCATGTCGGCGCCGCCGGTCTTGAGCGAGGTATAACTGCCCTGCCAGGTGTCGCCGCCATCGAGAAACAGCGTGTTGGCATCGCGATCCGCCCGGATCGACTTCAGCACGGTGGCGATGCGGTCGATCCCGCCCATGCGACCATAGGTCTGCGACAGCGCGTCGAAATCCTGCGACGTCAGAGCATAGGCCGCGGGAGAGCCGGGCTGAATATCATAGAGCTTCAGGAAATCGGCGCCGCTCACATGCGGCGGCAGTCCCTTGACCTCGCCAACGCCGAGGTTGATCGACGGCTCGCGGAAATAGACCGGCATGAGCTGGGCGTGAATGTCGGTGAGATGCACCAGCGTGACATTGCCAAGCGGCTGGAACCCGAGGATATCGTCTTCACGCAGCGCCTGCTGGGCCGCGAGCCGGCTCCATTTGCCAAAGCCCGAGCCACCGACCATCGCCGATGTCGCCACGGCTGCCATCAGGAATTCACGTCTGGAAATCATCCTGCAATCCACCTTCTGGAGGCATCATTCAAAGGACATGGCTCCGCCGTTCCGGCGAGATCACCGCCAGCGAACCAGTTCCGATACGGTGTTTTTTCGATCCCGGGGGATCGCTGTCGGACCGGGCCCCACCGGCGCACGGGAGCGCGAAACCGGTGTCCGGTCGGTCAACGGCGGCGGCGCAGTGCGGGATCGCGGACCCGGCCCCGCCGCCACTGTCAAATTTGCGGATTTTCCGGCGTCAGTTGCGCACTGCCGGCGTCTCCACGGAAAGCCCCTCGCCGCGCCAGGCAAGATAGGTTTCGAGCGCGACGAACTCATCCGATCCGCGCTTGAAGGCCTCGGCGCGGATGTTGTCCATGCAGCCCTTGAAGCGGCGATGCAGCGAGCCCATTTTCTGCCACTTCAACCGATAGGTCGGAAACCCGTTCGACTGCCCCTGGCTGAGACGGTCGGCACGGATGTAGTTGCCGTAATTGGCTTCGTGACAATTGGCGCAAGCCAGATCGAGCTGACCGAAGCGCGTGTAGTAGAAGTCCTTGCCCTTCTCCCACCAGCTCATCATGTCACCGGCCTCGATGTCGACATCGACCGGCATGCCGCGCGACTGAAGACCGACGTAGGCCGTCATCGCCAGCATGTCGTCCGATTCCCATTTCCAGGCATCGGCACCCATCTGTTCGGTCCGGCACTCGTTGATCTGGTTTTCCAGGGTGAAGGGACGTCCGGCGGCCTCGTTCCACTTCGGCATCGCGGCGCGCACGCCCTTCATGCTTTCCGCTGCGTCGCCGTGACAGCTCTCGCAAGACTTTCCGGCGGAGCCTTCGGCGGTCGACCATGTCTCCTCGCCACTTTCCACCAGCAGGAAACCGGGATTGGTGAAATCGTCCAGCTCCAGCGCTTGCGTTTCCTTGGTACGGAATTCGAAACCCGAAATGATTTCGGGAAGCGGATGGTCTTTCGGCGCCTCGGCGCGTGTCTTCAACTCGACACCATCGATGCTTGGCAGGTTGGATTGGTCGGCCAACACACCGCTCGTCGCCAGTATGGCGGTTGCGGCAGCGCCGGCGACGAAAATACCCGGGAGATTCCTCATTGTGGCTTTCCCTCCAGCGCGAACCCTTCGGTTCGTCTTGTTATCTTTGTTTTCTTCCAGAACCAGGACTGGCGGCACCGCGGCCGCCAGCCAAACCGCGCTTACTCGACCGCGATCTTGGATTCCGTCGAGTATTCCGACCCATCATCATCCAACCAGGTGAACTTGAACGTGCCGGATTCCGGAACCTTGGCACTGAACTCAAGGTAGGGATTGGCGGAGATCGCCGGCTCGAGGTCGCATGAGAACACGGTCTTGCCGTTGAAGTCGCACGTGAACTTGTTGATGATCTGGCGCGGGATGACGTTGCCGTCCTTGTCCTTGCGCTGCCCGGATTCCATCTTGTGCGAAATCAGCGTCTTGATGGTGATGACTTCGTCTTTCGATGCCGTCTTGGGCACCTTTACGCGGGGTTTCGATTTGGCCATGTGGCCCTCCTGCCTGTGTATGTCTCGAATAAGGGCGTTTTGACCGGATCAGCCGCCGCAGCCGCCGATCGTCACCTTGACGGTCTTGCGATCCATGTAGACCTTGCCCGTGGAGGTTTTCGCGAGCGCGATGACATCCTGCGTCTTGGCGAGCCGCATGCGTGTTGTGGCTTCCGCCGCGCCGGACATCGGCGTGAAATGGAAGGTCGCGACATCCGGGGACGGATTGCCGGCGGCAAGCAAGGTCACTTCCGTGATGTGGTCATCGTCGCTCATCGGACTGTCCACGGCGAAGCTGATCGGCACGGTGTTGCCGTTCTCGGCAATTTCCGGCGCTGTCAGGGAGACATTCGCCGTCTCCGGCGTCGCGCCACCCGAAAAGGCATCGATCGCGGCCTGGACCTTGTCTTCCTCGGCAAACGTTACGCGCGGCAGGCCGGTCAAGGCGACCGCGGCGACACCGGCTCCCAGGGCAAACACCTGGCGTCGAGTAATAGTCATTCTGTGCATCCTCATTCTGAGCGGATCCGCCCGCACACGAGGGGCGGATGCATTCATTGCGCGTCTCTTATTCCGAAAGGGTCTTCAGATAGGCGACGACGTCCTCGACCTGCTGCGCCGTGAGAATCGGCTTGCCGGCGAACTTGTCCATCACGAGATTCAAGCCCTCCACACGATGAAAGGCCGGCATGATCGTTCCGTCGTAGACCATCTTGGGATTGACGACGATCATGCGCAACGTCGCCTCGTCCCAGCGATCGGCAACGCCATCAAGGGGCGGCCCCACCTCGCCGTGGAACGGCTCGTTCGCAAGATCCGCCGCGGTATGGCAGGCGAGACAATTGCCGAGCTTGCGGTCGACCACGGCCTGCTTGCCGGCAACGGGGTCGCCGGCCACATCCGTGAGGGGCTGGGGGATCGTTCCGTCCACGACCTCAAAGGAGGCGATATCACTGGCGGAGGCCGTGGCAACTCCGAGCAGGAGCACGCAAGCGGCTATCGTGCCTTGGCGAATGACACTCATGGGCGTTTTTCCTTCCCTCTGCCGGCGAACCCGGCCTTTGATTTTTTTGATCGGCCGTTGATCCACGACGCATGCGGGAAACGTAGCAGCAACTTATGCCCGGATCAATTCACATATTCGATTATCAGAATACATCGGACGGCGGATGCCTGCCCGTCCGGGTCGATCGCACTCATGTTGCGTGGCGCACACGCGTTCGCGCGGCGTCGCACAACCCGCGCGACGCCGGGAGACGGAGCCCTGAAAGCGACGTAACGTCAGCCGATTGTGCCAAGCGTCGGGAAGGTTTCGAGCAGCCAGAACGACAGCGCGGCCATCTGGCCCGTCATGAAGGCGATGCCGGTCAGGATCAGCACCACGCCCATCACCCGTTCCACGGTGACCATATGCTTGCGAAACCGCGACATGAACCGCATGAAGGGTCCGGCGAACATCCCGGCGACCAGGAACGGCACGCCGATTCCCAAGGCATAGGCCCCGAGCAGCGTCGCTCCCTGCAGCACCGATTCCTCGCTTCCGGCGACGAACAGGATCGCCGCGAGGATCGGACCGACGCACGGCGTCCAGCCGAAGGCAAAGGCCAGGCCGATGACATAGGCCCCGATCAGGCCGGCGGGCTTGCGTTCCACATGGACGCGCGCTTCGCGGTAAAGCAGGCCGATGCGGAACACGCCAAGGAAATGCAGCCCCATGATGATAATGGCCACCCCGGCGATATAGCCGAAGATCTGGATGTACTGCGTGACGAACTGACCGATGAAGGACGCGCTTGCCCCCAGCGCGACGAACACGGTCGAGAACCCGAGAACAAAGGCAAGCGAGGCAAAGAAGACCCGGCGCGGGTCCGCGCGCTCGACGCCCTCGCCGGTAAGCTCGTCAAGCGAGACGCCGGCCAGAAACCCGAGGTAGGGCGGCACAAGCGGCAAAACGCAGGGCGACACGAAAGACAGGAGACCGGCAAAAAACGAACCGATGAGTGTGACTTCTTGAAACATGCAGAAAATCCGTTCGCAGGCAGGACAACACCGCCCCGAGACATGGGGAGAACCGAATGGCCTTGCGGCAACCACCGGGGCGGACGGCGCAACATATCGCGTTTGACATCCAATGCACCGTGCCGTCCCGCTCATCACACGACAATGTGACCTCACGTCCCGGATTCGTATTCCTATTTTTGCATATGATCCAGTTTCTTTTGCGCTACACTGCAAATGCCCTGCTCGCCTGCCACGCAACCAAGCGGACATCGCACGCTCCATGATCAGACCCGTAACACGCTTTTTTCCCCGATACGCACTCGCAGCACTTGCATTGCTCCTTGCGTCCGTCATCCTCCCCTCGCTCCCGGCAAAGGCAGCGGAACTCGTCATGTTCGAGCAGCGGGGTTGCGAGTGGTGCGAGCGCTGGAACGCGGAAATCGGCCCGATCTATCCGAAGACCGAGGAAGGCAAGCTCGCGCCCCTGCGCCGGGTGGACATCCACGAGAAGATGCCGGAAGACCTCGCATGGCTGCGGCGGGAGGTTTTCACACCGAGTTTCGCGCTCGTGCACGAGGGACGCGAGTACGGCCGCATTCGCGGCTATCCGGGCGAGGATTTCTTCTGGGGCCTGCTCGGCCAGATGGTGGAAAAATTCAGACAGCGCACCGGGGATGGCGCACGTTTGCGCACGGACACGCCCTCCCCTGGATGAAGAGGCACCGGCTTCCCAGCGCGGCCGGATGGCAGTATATGCAAACCGTCGCAAGCACGCAGGCCCGGATGCGTCTCGGTTCGGCCTGTGCCGGAACGCGAAGCTGCCACTGCTATTGGATTGCCCGAACACCGGGCGACGTACAACAAGGATCACATCGTGTCTCTTCCCAGCACTCAGGATCTCGAGTGTTCTTCTGATCTCGAGAAAATCATCGACCGGGCGAAAACGGCGAGCGATTTCCTCAAGGCAATTGCCCATGAAAGCCGGCTTCTGATCCTGTGCATCCTGGCGGAAGGCGAGAAATCCGTCACCGAGCTGGAGGCGCTCCTGTCCTTGCGACAGCCCACGGTCTCGCAGCAGTTGGCGCGTTTGCGCATGGACAAGCTCGTGTCCACACGGCGAGAGGGCAAAACAGTATATTACAGCTTGGCAAACGAAGACGCCCGCAAGATCATTGAATCGGTCTACGATGTTTTCTGCCGGGACTGACAGGACCGGCCAATCCGCACACCGCCCATAAAGAGGCGCGCGACACATCCGTTGACGACGCGATCGGGAGGCGCGGGCAATGGACGTTGACACAGCACAAACGGTTGCCATTTACGGGTTCGCCGGCGGACTGGTGCTCGGTCTGGCCGCCCGCGTCGGGCGGTTTTGTACCATGGGTGCGCTGGAGGATGCCTTTCTCGGCGGTGACAAGCGCAGGCTGCGCAGCTGGGCGCTTGCGATCGCGGTGGCGACCGCGCTGTCACAGGCACTCGCGCATCTCGGGATCCTGGACTTCCATCACTCCATCTATCTGTCCAGCGGCTTTCCCTGGTTGGGAGCCGTGCTCGGCGGAATGATGTTCGGCGTCGGCATGGCGCTTGTCGGCACATGCGGCTACGGCACGCTTGCCCGCATCGGCGGCGGAGATCTCCGGGCCGTGGTGACCTTCCTGGTCATGGCCGTCTCCGCCTATATGGCCATGCGCGGCCTGACGGGCGTCGTTCGCCAGGCGGCGATCGATCCCTGGATCCTGTCGTTCGAGGCGACCGGCGGCATGGCGCTCGACGGCATCTTCGATGCGTTTACCGGCCTGGACACCGGTCCGGCAATCGGACTGCTGATCGCGGCCAGCCTCGCGTTCTGGGCGCTGAAGGACGCGAGTTTCCGGGCGGAGACCCGCCTTGTCGTCAGCGGCGTTGCGGTCGGTCTCGCGATTGTCGGCGGCTGGCTCGCCACCGGCCTCGTCGGCAGCGATCCCTTCGCGCCGCAACGACTGGAATCCTTTACCTTCGTGCGCCCGCTCGGCGACACACTGGTCTATATGATGACCTTCTCCGGGGCGACGGTGACCTTCGGGATCGGCTCTGTCGTCGGCGTGGTCGCCGGGGCAATTGCCGGCGCGCTCTTCAAGCGCGAGTTCCGCTGGGAAGCCTGTGACGACGTGCGCGAGTTGCGCCGCCACATCGTCGGCGCCTTCCTGATGGGGACCGGCGGCGTGATGGCCTACGGCTGCACCATCGGACAGGGCATCACCGCCGCCTCGACACTGTCGGTATCCGCGCCCGTGGTGATGATCTCGATTGCCATCGGTGCGCGCGCCGGACTGGCATGGCTGATCGAGGGCAGCCTGCGCGGCATTCTCGCCGCACACGCCTTCTCGCGGGACGCATAGCCCTCCCCGGCCGCGCAGTCATTGCTTCCGGCAAGCCGGCCGGGCAGCGTGACAGCGAGACGATCAGGTCTTTCTCACCACCAGCACGGAAACCGGCGCATGGCGCACGACCCGCGCGGCGTTCGGCCCAAGCAAATAGTCCTTCAGTTCTGGACGATGCGACCCGATCACGATCAGGTCCGCCTGGACCTTTTCGGCGGCTTCGATGATTTCCTCATAGATGTTGCCGTGGCCGATCACCGCCTGGACGCGAATGCCATCTGGAACCTGTTCGTCAATAAAGCCGTGCAGTTCCTCGCGCGTCTTGTCGATGGCGGTCGTCTCGAAGTCGTCGGGAAAGAACGACCCGACGATGGAGCGCCCGAAATCGGGAACGGCGGTGAAGATGTGAAGCACGCTTTCCGGCGACATGATTTCCCGCGCGGCGAGAACGACCTGCCTGGAGGAAGCCACATCGCCAAGGTCGACGCAGGCCAGGACATGCTTGAAGAGCGCACTCATGCCGGTTCTCCCTTCGCGGCTGCGCGCAGCTCGGCGGCGTTTCGCCGACGCCGGCGCTGCAACATGTAGATCACACCCAGAAGCGCGAGCGCCGGAAGATAGAAGAGCTCGCGCGGCGGTTGCGAACTGGCGACGGCCAGTGTCTTGATCGTCTGGTCGAAATCGAAGCCGGCCGCCTGGGCTGGCGAATCGTAGACGGCATTGTCGACGATGAGATTGCCGTCCTGAACCAGCGTTTCAAGACCAAAGGCCTCGAGCCGCTCCGCCCCCGTCGGTTCGTTGCCGACCGGGATCATCATCGTCAGTGTAATGGGATCGCCGACATCGTCGAAGGCATCCACCGTCGCCCGGAGTTCCGATCCCGGCGGCGCGTTGCCGACCGCCTCCTCGATGTTCACCGGATCGACCATGTTGAACGGCGGATAGACCATGTCCATCCAGAAACCGGGCCGGAACAACGTGAAGGCCACGAGGATCAGCGCCGCCGATTCCCAAAGACGCGAACGAACCAGGAAAACGCCCTGTGCACCCGCGGTGAACACCAGAATCGCCGCCGTCGCCACGATGAACACGATCACCCCTTCCATGAAGGTGACGTCGATCAGAAGCAGGTCTGTGTTGAAGATGAACAGAAACGGCAGGAGTGCGGTGCGCAGCGAATAGAAGAACGCCACGAAGCCCGTGCGGATCGGGTCGCCGCCGGACACGGCCGCCGCCGCGAAGGACGCAAGCCCCACCGGTGGCGTCACATCCGCCATGATGCCGAAATAGAACACGAAGAGATGCACCGCGATCAACGGTACGATCAGCCCGTTCTGTTGGCCGAGCGCCACGATTACGGGCGCGAGCAGTGACGACACGACAATGTAGTTGGCGGTCGTCGGCAGCCCCATGCCGAGGATCAGGCTGAGAATCGCGGTGAAGAGCAGAATCAGCAGGATCTGTCCCTGGCTCAGGAACTCCACCAGAGCGGCAAGCACGGCACCGACGCCGGTCTGCGACACCGCGCCGACGATGATGCCGGCGGCGGCCGTGGCAATACCGATGCCGATCATGTTGCGCGCACCCGCGATCATGCCGTCGATCAGCTCCGAGAAGCCCTGCCCCGCCGTTCCGCCAAGGTCCTGCCCGCGGAACATCGCGAACAGCGGTCGCTGTGTGAGCAGGATGAAGATCATCAGCGCGGTTGCCCAGAAGGCTGACAGCGACGGCGACAGGCGTTCCACCATCAGGCACCAGATCAGGACAAAGACCGGCAGCAGGAAATGAAGGCCGGATTTCACCGTCGGCCCCGCCTCCGGCAGGCGCAGCACCGGTTTGTTGGGATCGTCCATCTCAAGCTCGGGAAACGCCGAGCAATAGCGGATGAGCGCGACGTAGACCGCGATGATCAGGACAGAGACGACCCACAGGGTCGCCTCGCCCGCCAACGACTGCAGCACGTTCATGAAATAGAACAGCCCGAACGCGGCAACCGCCGATCCGCCGATCACCATCGCACCGGTCGACAGGATGCGACCACGACTGTCGGCGTCCACGCGGGCCCCAACCAGCTTGACGAAGGCGAACAGGATGGCCAGCACAATCGCGACCGCCAACAGCCGCATTTCAGAGGTTCCAAGCGCCTGAAACGCCAGGAACAGGTAGTAAACGCCGCTGGCGGCGGCCAGGAGCACGGCCATGGTGATGCCGAAGGACAGCAACGCCCATTTCAGCGGCTTGACCTCGCCGGCGCGCGGCAGGCCTTCCATGCCCTGCTTCAGCGCTTCCAGATGAACGATATAAACCAGCGCGATGTAGGAGATGATCGCCGGCAGGAAGGCGTGCTTGACCACCTCGAAATAGGAAATCCCGATATATTCGACCATCAGGAAGGCGGCGGCACCCATCACCGGCGGCATGATCTGGCCATTGACGGAGGACGCCACCTCGACGGCCCCGGCCTTTTCCCGTGAAAAGCCGACGCGGCGCATCATGGGAATCGTAAAGGTCCCGGTGGTCACCACATTCGCAATCGACGAACCGGAAATCAGACCGGTCATTCCCGAGGCAACGACCGCGGCCTTCGCCGGACCGCCGCTGAAGTGGCCCATCAGCGAAAAGGCGACCTTGATGAAGTAGTTGCCGGCGCCGGCCTTGTCGAGCAGCGCCCCGAACAACACGAAGAGAAACACCAGATCGGTGGACACGCCGAGCGCGATGCCGAACACGCCTTCCGTCGACAGCCACTGGTGATAGGCGACCGCGTTGAAGCTCGCGCCCTTCCAGGCAAGCAGTCCCGGCGCATAAGGCCCGAGGAAGGTGTAGCCGAGGAAGACCATCGCCACGATCATCAGCGGGGGGCCGAGCGAACGGCGGGTCGCCTCAAGCAGGAAGATGACGCCAAAAACCGCAACGACCACATCCGTGGTGTTGGGATTGTTGGGCCGGTCCGCGAGGCGGGACCCGAAGATGTTTTGCACCAGTTCGGTATCGAACACGAAGAGATAGAGCGCGCAGGCCGACGCACCGATTGCCAGCAGCCAGTCGTTCAGCGGCACATAGCGACGCGGCGACGTGCGGAACGCCGGAAACACGAGAAAGGCGAGAAACAGCGCGAAGGCCAGATGGATGGGGCGCGCTTCGCGGCCGGAAAAGACGCCGACCCCGATCACATAGGGCAAGGGCGAGGCAATCCAGATCTGGAACAGCGACCAGGCCAGCGCCAGTCCGGAAATCAGCAGCGCAACCTGATGGTTGACGGGATTTCGACCGCCGGTGTCGACGGATGCGACCAGATCGTCCAGGTCCGATGAACTATACTGACCCTTTGCAGGTTCTTCGGTCATTGCGCTGCCCCCCCCAGTTGCGCGTCTTCAAACATCACCGCCGCTGCATCGCCGGGCGGTGTGGCGGGGCCGACGTTCCAACGTCCCCCCCCCAGAAAGACAACCGGCGCGGAAGGATCGACCTCCCGCGCCGGCCGCGTGCCGATTACATCCAGCCGCGTTCCTTGTAGTATTTCACCGCACCCTCATGAAGCGGGGCCGACAGGTTGTTCTTGATCATGTCGGCTTCGTTCAGATTGGCGAAGGCGGGATGCATCTTCTTGAAGCGGTCGAAGTTCTCGAACACCGCCTTGGTGACCTCGTAAATGACCTCGGGCGAGGTGTTGCTCGAGGAGACGAAGGTGGCACCGACGCCGAAGGTCGTGGTGTCTTCGTCCGTACCGGTGTACATGCCGCCCGGAATCGTCGCCATCGCATAGAATGCGTTGTCGTCGACGAGCTTGCGGATCACGTCGTTGTCGACGGTGATCAGCTTGGATTCGCACGACGTCGTGGCTTCCTTGATGGTGCCGGCCGGGTGGCCGACGGTGAAGACGATCGCATCGATCTTGTTGTCGCAAAGCGCTGCCGCCTGTTCGGCGGACTTCAGCTCTGCGGCCAGCGCGAAATCGTCGGTGGACCAGCCCATCTTGTCCATCACGACTTCGAAGGTCGCGCGGGCGCCGGAGCCCGGATTGCCGAGGTTGACGCGCTTGCCCTTGAGATCGTCAAAGGTCTCGATGCCGGAATCGGCACGCGCCACGACGGTGAACGGCTCGGGGTGCACGGAAAAGACGGCGCGCAGCTCCTCGAACTTGCCGTCCGGGAACGTATCCGGGGCGGTTCCGTTATAGGCATGATACTGCCAGTCCGACTGGGCAACGCCCATGTCGAGATCGCCGGCACGAATGCCGTTGATGTTGGCGACCGATCCGCCGGTGGTGTGCGTGCACTTGATGTCGTGCTCGCTCGATCCGCGGTTCACCAGGCGGCAGATCGAGCCGCCGACCTGATAGTAGACGCCGGTCTGACCGCCGGTGCCGATGGTGATGAATGTTTCGGCCTGGGCCGCGCCGGAAAAGGCGAGACTGCCGGCCAGCGCAAGACCGAGCGTTGTCGTCTTAAGAATGTTCACTGCAATGCCTCCCGTTTATTGGCTGCAGATTGACTGTTGCAACCGACCTCCCCTCCCGACCAACCAAGTGGCCACAGGCAGGCAGGTCGAATATCCGGAACGATCGCGGTCGGCGGCGGACGTGTATATGGCCCGAAGATCGCGAGACCTTCTCAAGCGGGCCATGCGACCGGAATGCCTTGCGCACCGCGTTCGTCCCGAATCCAGTTGCGGGCGGCAACAAACCGCCACCCGCGTGACCGCACGTGTGCAGTCGCCGTTAGGTTAGACAGAAAACTCTCGTTTTTCCAAGCTCTTTCCCGGATGCGGGAACGCACGGGATGCGTGTGACGCGAGGATGGAAATCGCGGCCCCGGGACCGATACGGCCTGCAGGATAGGCTTACTCGCCTTTGCGGCCGCCGGACACGACCTCGAGGAAATGCCGGCGCAGCTGATGCTCGTCCTGTCCGTCCCTGAGTCCCTGTCGCCACTGATCGATCACCAGTCGAAGCGCAAGCGTCTCTCGGGTGTGCGGGAGGCGTGCCAGATAATCGGTAAAAAAGGAATCCAGTGCGTGGCGATCGAGGGCATTCTGCGCGATCAGTCCGTGGATGAGCGCCATCGTCGCGGCAATGTGCCCCTTCAGGAACTCGAACCCCGCGGCATCGGCCATCGTGTCCGAGTCGCCATCCGGTTTGTCCTCAAAGGTATCCGACATCACTCTACCCGTTGTTGCAGCCGAAGGGCCGTCCGGCTGCATCGTGGTACAGGAAACGAATGATGCTTTTTCAGGAGCTTGTCCCACCATGTCGGCAGAGACGCGACCGTCATCCATTTCCAACTGAAACCCTATACCACCACAGAGTTGTCCACAAAGCGTAAATGCCGGGAATACCGAGAGGCCGAGAGGTCCCGCACGCAGGCAAGCGGCCGCAACTTCAGCTCACCGAAGGGTTGGGACGTGGGCCCGCCCCCCGGATCCCGGCGTATCCCCGCCACGCCGGCGCGCGGACATCATGGCCTGGTCGCCAGGGACAGCGCCTTGCGGCGCAACGGGCCGAAACAAGAAACCTTGCAAAACTCCAAGGCGGCCTCCTGCGAGGCCGATCCAAGGGTTGCGATTGCATCTTCCCGCGTTTATAGAACCCCCGGTGAGTGAGCCGATAGCTCAGTTGGTAGAGCAACTGACTTTTAATCAGTAGGTCCAGGGTTCGAGCCCCTGTCGGCTCACCATTTTTCCCAATGACTTAGAGATTATCATCGTCAGTCCGGGCGGCCGGCGCTGCGGACCGGGCCCTGCCATGGCAAGGCCCGATCGCGTGCCTGGACTGCCACCAGATCAACTGTTGGGACGTATTCTGGCACCCGTCTTGTTGGCAAAGGCCTCAAGCCGTTCTCGTGCAGCCGGTTGGGTGTTGACCATCCCTGCCACCACGGATTCCGCATAGGCAGCGTCCATGGCGGACATGTTTTGCAGATGGCTGATCGCCGAGCAGATAGCGAAATTGGTCAGAGGCAAATTCGCCGCCATCTTGTCCGCCAGGTCCAGCGCCATATCGAAGCTTGATCCCTCGGTGATGTATTGCGCAAGCCCCAGATCGACGGCCGCCTGTCCCTGATAGACCCGCCCCGTCAGGATCATGTCGATCATCCGGGCCTTGCCGATCAGGTCGCTGACCCGGATGGTGGCTCCGCCGCCGGTGAAAATGCCGCGCTGCCCTTCGGGAAGGGCGAAATAAGTGGTCTGATCCATCACCCGCACATGCGCGGCGGCGGCCAGTTCCAGTCCTCCGCCAACCACTGCGCCCTTGAGCGCGGCGACCACCGGCACGCCGCCATACTCCATCTTGTTGAACGCCTCATGCCAGCGCAGGCAGACATGCATGAACTCGTCCGGGGTGCGATCTGCCTTCCAGTGTTCGATGAGATCGAGCCCGGCGCAGAAGTGGTCTCCCTCGCCCCGCAAGACCACGGCGCGCACCCCATCGCGATGGGCCGAGCCGAAGAAGCGCACCAGTTCGTCGATGGTTGCCAGGTCCAGCGCATTCCGCTTGGCAGCGCGGTTTAGGGACACGATGGCAACACCATTGTTGCGCAGTTCGATCAAAAGATTGATATAGCCGTCGAAACGGGTGTCCTGAGACATGTGAAGCTCCTTGAGGCGGGCACGCGGAGTGCCCATTCGGTTTACGGTCTAGAGGGCGGCGTCCAGCAGGCTGGCGGCGCCTTCGGTGATGCGGGCGCGGTCGGCCGCGCATTGCACGAGGATGTTGTGGGAATAGAAGGACGCGGTGGCGCACTTCCTTGTCATGAATTCGCAAGTCTCGTCGCGCGCCAGTGCCGCCTTGGCCGCCAGCATTGCACGGCCCAACTGCCACCCGGCGGCCAGGTTGCCGCTCAGCATCAGGAACGGGACGCTGCCCGCATAGGCCGCGTTGGCATCCCGCCCGAGCGTTGCGAGCAGGTGATCGAGGCTCGCTTCGAACTCCGCACGGGCCATGTCCAGCCGGGCGGCCACCGACTGCGCCTGCGCATCGCCCGAGGCAAGGGCATGAACGGTTTCGACAACCATGCCGGCAAAGCGTCGCGCGGTGGCCCCGCCATCCCGCTGGACCTTGCGTCCCAGGAGATCGTTGGCCTGGATCGCCGTGGTGCCCTCGTAGATCGGCAGTATGCGCGCATCGCGGTAGAACCGGGCGACACCGGTTTCCTCGATGAAGCCCATGCCGCCATGCACCTGTAGCCCCAGCGAGGCGACCTCGACCGCGCTCTCGGTGCAGTATCCCTTGACCAGCGGCACCAGAAACTCCGCCATAGCCGTGGCGTCGTGCCGGGTGGCCTCGTCGCCGTTCTCGGCCAGGTCGAGCCAGCCGGCGGCCGCAATGGCGAGCGCGCGGCAGCCCTCGACCGTAGCGCGCATCCGCATCAGCGTACGGCGCGTCTCCGGATGCTGGATGATTGGCACGCTGTCGGCCGAGCTGCCATCGACCGGGCGGCTCTGCACACGCTCGCGGGCATAGGCGAACGCATGCTGCGTGGCGCGTTCGGCGATAGCAACGCCCTGTACGCCCACCGCGAAGCGGGCCGAGGTCATCATCACGAACATATATTCCAGTCCGCGATTTTCCTCACCAACGAGGAAACCGGTTGCGCCCTCGTAATTCAGCACCGCCGTCGGGCTGGCGCGAACGCCGAGCTTGTGTTCGAGACTGCCACAGGTGACCGCATTGCGCTCGCCGGGAGCGCCATCGGGCTCCGGCAGGAATTTCGGCACCACGAACAGGCTCAGCCCGCGCGCGCCAGCCGGTGCGCCAGGGGTGCGGGCCAGAACCAGGTGAACGATGTTCTCGCTGAGGTCATGCTCGCCGTAGGTGATGAAGATCTTGGTCCCGGACACCGCGTAGGTGCCATCCTCCCGGCGGGTGGCGCTGGTGCGGATGCGCGCCAGATCGCTCCCGGCCTGCGGCTCGGTCAGGTTCATGGTTCCGGTCCAGCGCCCGGATATCAGCTTTTCGAGGTAGAGCGCCTGCTGCTCCGGCGAGCCGTTGACCGACAGCGCATCGATGGCCCCGTCCGTCAGCAGCAGACAGAGGCCAAAGCTCATGTCGGCGGCGTTGACGATTTCCGTCGCCGCCGCACCGGCCGCACGAGGCAGCCCCATTCCACCGAACTCGACCGGGTGTGAAAGGCTCTGCCAGCCGGTTTCAACGAACCTCTCGTAGGCCGCGCCGTACCCGTCGGGCATGACCACCCGTCCCTCGCTCAGACGTGCCCCCGCCACATCCCCCGCCTGTGCCAGCGGGGCGACCACACCGGTGCAGAACCGGTCGAAGGCGTCGAGTGCGGCCCGGATGTCGCCGTGATCAATACCGGCATAGCGCGGCAGGGCGCCGACCTCGGGCCATTGCGACAAGTGCAGGATATTGAACATGATGTCATCTATCGGTGCCTGGCAGATCATCCCACCCCCTCCCCGCTCTGTTGTTATGTGACACCTATTCCGCTTAAAATGCCGCCTCAACGTCATCGAATGACATTTTCATTTCCAAAAGTGACAAAGGCCGCACCGCAATTGCCATGACAGCCACCTTGGATCCCGTCAGCCCCACAACCGTCTCGCGCCGCCTGATCTCAGACTGGCTGGAGGCGTTGCGCAGGTGTTGTTCGAAGGTGCAGATGCGCGCGCTGCTGCAGCGCTCGGGGCTGGAAGAAATGCCCGCCCACCCTGACGCCCGAGTGACCCTGGACCAGATTGTCCTTCTCTATCAGATCGCCGCCGTCGAGAGCGGGGATGAGATGATGGGACTGTGGAGCCGTCCCATCCGTGCGCGCGCGCTGCAGCACCTTCTCACCACCGTGCTGGAGGCCGATACGCTGCCCTCCGCCCTTTATCGGTTCTCGACCTTCTGGAATCTCCTGCTCGATGATTTCCGCTTCGAACTGGAGCAGGACGGGGACCGGATCACCCTCTCGCTGGTGCCGATTGGCAATCAGCAGGTTCAGCGTTTCGGCCATCTCCTGATCCTGAAGCTGGCGCATGGGCTGGTTTCCTGGCTCGCCGGGTATGAGGTCCCAGTGCGCTCCATTGGCTTTGTCTTTGCCCGGCCCGATTTTTCCGAGGATTACGCCGTGATCTTTCCAGCGCGGGTTGATTTCGAAGCCCCGCGCTCTGAGATCTCGTTCGACGCCGCCGCCCTTGGTCCGCCGCTGACGCGCAGCAAGTCCGAATTGGTCGAGTTCGTGACGCGGGCGCCGAGAGACTGGATCTTCACGCGCTACCGCGAACATGCACAGTCGCTGCGCGTGCGTGAGTTTCTGTACCGAGCGGATTGGGAGGCATGCCGGCTGGCCGATGCTGCCGCATCGTTCGGGATGACACCGCGAACCCTGATGCGGCGCCTTGATCACGAAAAGACATCCTTCCAGGCGATCAAGGATAGCCTGCGTCGTGACATCGCCATGCGCGAACTTCTGAAAGCAGAAAAAAGCGTCGAGCAAATTTCAGAGGACCTCGGGTTCTCTTCCTCCGCCAATTTTCACAAGGCATTTCGTAGATGGACGGGAGAAAGTCCCGGCATGTTTCGCCGAACCAAGTCGCCCTGTTCCGCTTCAAGCTGAGCCTTCGCGAGAAACGCCACAGGCGATAGCCGGACAAACAGGGGCGCACCGGCCCGCCGGTTGTTCGGCGCTAGTTTGCAATTGAACAGGCAGGCGGCGCTTTTCATGATCCGGCAAGACGGTACCTCCCCCCTTGGAATGGAGGGCGGTTGAAAGCGTCCGGCCTGAACAAGGCGGGCGGGTCTCACGCATGGCCGACCTGCGTGCCCGTATCCGTTGAGGTTTTCTCGAAAGGGGATCTGGTTGCCTGCTGGGTACGCAACGAAAGCGCGCAGACTTTGACCGAAAGCGACCGCGCAATGCGGTTCGCCAGGTTCGGTTGGCGATGGACCAGCCACCGCCAACCGAGATACACTGGAGGCTGCGCGCGGGGTTAAACCCGCCCGGCCAGGAACATCGGCCCGCCTTTGTGCCGGGGGAAGCCGTAGCCAAGGATCATCGTCACATCGATGTCGGTGGGGCCTTCGGCGATGCCCTCATCGAGCACGGCCTGGGCCTCCGCCTGCATCAGCGACATGATGCGTGCGACGATATCGGCCTCACTGAAATCGCGCCGGGCAATGCCAAGGCGTTCGCTTTCCTCAAGGATGATCCCCTCGACCAGCGGATCGGGCACCGGCTTGCCATCCTCATAGTGGTACCAGCCGGCGTCGGTCTTGCGTCCGAAACGGCCCATCTCGCACAGGCGATCGGCAATCCGCGAATAGCGCTCATCCGCCGGACGGGTCGCAGCACGGCGCTTGCGCATGGCCCAGGCGACATCGAGCCCGGCCATGTCCTGCACCGCGTAAATGCCCATGGCAAAGCCAAAGCCGCGCATGGCCGCATCGATCTGCCAGGGCAGCGCGCCCTCTTCCAGCATGAAGTCGCATTCGCGGCGATAGGCGCTCATGATGCGGTTGCCAATGAAACCGTCGCAGACCCCGGCGACCACCGGCGTCTTGCGCAAACGCTTGGCCAGCGCACCGGCCGTCGCCAGCGCCCGGTCCGACACCCTGTCGGTGCGTACCACTTCCAAGAGCTTCATCACATGGGCCGGCGAGAAGAAATGCAGCCCGATCACCCGCTCCGGACGGGCAGTGCGGATTGCCAGCGCATTGACGTCAAGATAGGAGGTGTTGCTGGCAAGGATCGCGTCCGGCGCCATGATCGCATCGAGACGGGCGAAGACCTCGGTCTTGACGTCCATGTCCTCGAACACCGCCTCGATCACCAGTTCGCACGGCGTAAGGGCGGCATAGTCGCTGCCCGTTTCCAGCCGCCCGGAGGCATCGGCCAGACCGGCATCGTCGAGCAGGCCGCGCTTGTGGCTTCCGTCCAGAATCCCCGTAACGCGCCCTGCTGCGGCGGCACAACTCGCCTCATCCCGCTCGATCAGGCTGACGCGCGATCCCGACAGCAAAAGGGCTGCAGCAATGCCCGCGCCCATGGTGCCGCCACCGATGACGCCCACATGGGCAAGATCGGCGGGTGCGGCGTCGGCCGCCTTCAGGCTGGCACCGGCGCGGCGCTCCGAGAAGAAGACATGCCGCAGCGCGGCGGCTTCGTCGCTCGCCGACAGACGCAGGAAGCGCGCACGCTCCTTGGTCAGCGCCTCGCGCGCCGGCAATGTCGCCGCATCGCGCAGCGCGGCCAGGGCCTCCAGCGGAGACACCTGCCCGCGCGATTTCTTGCGCAGGCGCTCGGCAGCAGCGTCCCACTCAGCGTCCGACAGCGGGGCGACCGGATCCCGATCCAGCAGCGGCGCCGGGCGCCCCTCGGCGGCAAGCGCACGAGCACGCTCCGTCGCCGCATCCAGCAGGTCGTCGCCGGCCACCGTATCGACCAGTCCGGTCTTCATTGCCTTTTCAGCGCTGACCGGCTTGCCGGTGGTGATCATGTCCAGCGCATCGGCACCTGCGATCAGGCGCGGTAGACGCACGGTGCCGCCGGCCCCCGGGACGATCCCCAGCGTGACCTCGGGCAAGCCGAGCTTGGCGCCGGGCGCGGCAACCCGTCCATGACAGCCGAGGGCAATTTCCAGCCCGCCGCCAAGCGCCGCGCCCTTGATCGCAGCGACCCACGGCACACGGCTGGCTTCGATGGCAGCGATCACATCGGGCAGATGCGGTTCGCGCGGCGGTTTGCCCAGCTCGGTGATGTCGGCACCGGCAACGAAGGTCCGCCCGGCGCAGGCGAGGACGACGGCGGCAACCTCCGGCATCGCCTCGATACGCGTTACGGCTTCAAGCAGCCCGGCGCGGACCGCCTGGGAGGTGGCGTTGACCGGCGGATTGTCGATGGTGACGATCGTCAGATCGCCCTTTTGGGAAATGGTGACGGGATCGCTCAGCTTCATCACACGCGCTCCATCAGAAGGGCAATGCCCTGGCCGACGCCGATGCACATGGTGCAAAGGGCGAGCCGTGCATCGCAATATTGCAGTTCCTGGGACGCCGTCAGCGCCAGCCGCGCGCCCGACATGCCAAGCGGATGACCAAGAGCGATGGCGCCGCCGTTGGGGTTCACATGCTCCGCGTCATCGGGCAGCCCGAGATGCCGGGTCACCGCCAGCGCCTGTGCAGCGAAGGCCTCATTCAGCTCGATCAGGTCGATGTCGTCGATCTTGTAGCCGGTCCGTGCCAAAAGCCGCTCGGTCGCCGGGGCAGGCCCGAAGCCCATGATGCGCGGGGCAACGCCGGCGCTGGCCGCACCAACAATGCGGGCACGCGGCGTGAGGCCGTATTTCTTCACCGCCTCCGCGGAGGCGACGATCAGCGCGGCCGCCCCGTCATTGACGCCAGAGGCATTGCCCGCCGTCACCGATCCGCCGGCGCGAAAGGGCGTGCGCAGAGCGGCGAGTTTTTCAAGGCTGGTCTCGCGGGGGTGCTCGTCATGCTCGACGATCACCGGATCCCCCTTGCGCTGCGGCACGGACACCGGCGCAATTTCCTGCGCGAAGCGGCCGGCGCTGCGCGCCGTGACGGCCCGCTGCTGCGACCGGAAGGCAAACGCGTCCTGGTCTTCGCGGGAGATGCCGAAATCCTCGGCCACGTTCTCGGCGGTCTCGGGCATGGAATCGACGCCGTAACGCTCTTTCATCAGCTTATTGACGAAGCGCCAGCCGATGGTGGTGTCATGCACCTCGGCGGCGCGGCTGAAGGCGCTTGTGGCCTTGGGCATGACAAACGGCGCCCGGCTCATGCTTTCCACACCGCCGGCGATCATCAGCTCGGCTTCGCCTGCCTTGATGGCACGGGCGGCGGTCGCCACCGCATCAAGCCCGGAGCCGCACAGCCGGTTCATGGTGGTTCCGGACACGCTTTCGGGCAGCCCGGCCAGGAGTGCGGACATGCGCGCCACGTTGCGATTGTCTTCGCCGGCCTGGTTGGCGCAGCCCATGATCACATCGTCGATGGCATCCGGCGCGAGCCCGGGCACCTTTTCCATCAGCGCGCGCAGCACGCCGGCCAGAAGATCGTCGGGCCGCATCGAGGACAGCGCTCCGCCATACCGGCCGATCGGGGTTCTCAAACCTTCGCAGAGAAAGGCATCCGTCATTTTGAGTGCTCCGCTTCGTCATGCGCCCCGGCAAAGCAAGGCTTGCGTTTTTCCAGGAAGGCGAGAACGCCTTCGGCGTAATCCGGGCTCCGGCCCGCCTGCCCCTGATAGCCGCGCTCCAGCTCAAGCTGGTCGTCGAGCGGCTGATCGGCGGCGGCGCGGATGGCGTTTCGGGTCAGGCGCAGTGCCTGCGCCGGGCCGCGCGCCAGTTGCGCGGTCAGGTTTTCGGCCTCAGTGGCCAGATCCTCGCCCGGCACGGCCCGCCAGATCAGGCCCCAATCGGCGGCCTCGCGTCCGCTCAACCGGCCGCCGGTGAGCGCCAGCCCCATGGCCCGCGCCTCGCCCAGGCGGCGGGTCAGCGTCCAACTGGTGCCGGCATCCGGCACCAGCCCGATGCGGGAAAAGCCGATGGCCAGGGGCGCGTCCTCGCCAGCGAGCGTGATGTCACAGGCAAGCGCAATGCCGATCCCGGCGCCGGCCGCCACACCATTGACGGCGCAGGTCACCGGCTTGTCGAACTCGCGAATGCGCCGCACCAGGGTGTTGTAGTAGCGCCCGACGGAGTCGGAGAGATCGGGCGGTCCGTCCATCTTGCGCGGATCGCGGTCGCGCAGGTCCTGCCCGGCGCAAAAGCCCCGGCCCGATCCAGTGATCAGCACCGCGCGGCAAGCGGGATCCGCCTCCGCCCGCGCCAGCCCCCCCATCAGCCCGGCATGCATGTCCGGGGTGAAGGCATTGAGCGTTTTCGGGCGGTTCAGCGTCAGCTTTGCATAGCCATCGCCCGCGTCGTAAACGACCGATGGCTCCGTCTGGTCAGTCATGGGTGTGCAGTCCTCTTGCCGGAGAGCCCGGCGTTTACGGCAATGCGAAAAGGTGTGGGGCCGGCGCAACCGCAAGGGGCCACGCCGACAAGAGGGTCAGCTGGCCAGATGCGCAAGCAAGGCGCTCAGCTTGCGATCCCGTTCCCGTTGCAAGGTGTCGAGATCCCTGCCCCCGGCCTCTTCCTCGACACCGCGCACGAGCGTGTCGGTCATCGCGGCAAGATCCGGCGTGCGGAAATCGTTCCAGCGCTTCTGGATCCCGGGGCCGAGCTGCTCCACGAAATGGCGCAGGCCGCCCTGTCCTCCGCCGAGGTGAAAGGCCATGTGCGGGCCGACCACCGACCAGCGCGGGCCAAGGCAGTTGACCACCGCCTTGTCGACCTGTTCGACCGAGGCAATGCCATCCTCGACACAGGCCACCGCCTCCCGCCACAGGGCCGCCTGAAGGCGGTTGACCAGATGGCCGGGGGCTTCCCTTTGCAAGGTCACAGCCACATGCCCGACCCGCTCATAAAAGCGGGCGGCGGCATCCACCGCCTCAGGTGCGGTACGCGGTCCCGGCACCACCTCGACCAGCGGCATCAGGTAGACCGGGTGAAAGGGGTGACCGACAACCGTCCGTTCGGGGGCGGAAAGTGCCTCCTGGAACTGACCGAGCATCAGGCCCGAGGTGCTGGTGGAAATAATCACCTCAGCGGGCGCGGCCCGATCCAGGCGGCCAAGGACATCGGCCTTGATCGACTGGCGTTCCGGCACGTTCTCCTGAATGAAATCGGCACCGGCGGCCGCCCCCTCGAGGGTGTCATGCAGGCTGATCTGCATCGCCTCGGCAGCCTCGCCGTGTCCGCCCTCGACCAGAAGCTGCCGGATCGTTTCCGGCAGCGCTTCGCGCTGTGACGCGTCGGGATCGAAGGCTCGCACCGGCAGTCCGGCGGCGGCGAACCGGGCGGCCCAGCCGGTACCGATCGTCCCGAGGCCGATCACGGCCACGGTTTGGATCATATCGGGATCACGCATTCTACGCCCCCTCCCCTGCACGCTCCGGCCCGGCACGCTCGGGAAAGACCCAGGCAAACCCGATGGCGACAACTGCAGCCGCCACGGCAACAGCCAGCACCAGCTGCGACGACACCCCGCCAACGCCGCCCGGATAGAGCAGGCAAAGGCCGGACACGAGCATCAGGATCTGGGCAACCAAGCCAGCGACGCCGCGTCCCAGGGAGCCGAAGCCGACCAGATAGCGCTGGGTGCCGGCGGAGATGAAGAAGACACCGACGACGGCGGTTCCCAAGATGTAGGCGATCTCCAGCGGCGTTCCCTTCAGGATCAGCGCCGGATTGAGCACGAAGAAGAACGGCACGAAGTAGATGATGCTGCCGAGCCGCATGGAGGTCAGGCCGGTCCGCATCGGGCTGGCGCCGGCAATGCTGGCCGCAGTGAAGGACCCGAGCGCAACAGGCGGGGTGATGAACGACAGCATGCCCCAGTAGAGGATGAACAAATGCACCGCCAGCGGATCGAGACCGGCGGAGACAAGCCCCGGCGCCAGAATGATCGCAAGGAACACATAGGCGGCGGTCACCGTCATGCCCATTCCGAGGAGGAAGCTGGTGATCGCGCCCATCAGAAGCATCAGCACCGCGCTGCCACCGGCCAGAACGATCAGATCCGTGGCCAGAGTTCCGGCCAGACCGGTGACGACCAGCGCACCGATGATCAGGCCGATACCGGTCAGGATCGCGGTCAACTCCACCAGCGTGCGGCCGATGTCATAGATCAGATTGGTGGCGGCGGACCAGTTCAACCGCTTGCCGAAAATCTGATTGACCACCAGCAAAACGACGGTTGCATAGAACGGCGCCGCAGCCTCCTGCTTCAGGAACAGAAGCATCCACATCAACAGCGCGAAGGCGAAGATGTGATGCCACCCCCCTTTCAGGGCGTCGCGCACCCGGGGCAGTTCCGCGCGCGGAATGCCCTTCAGCTTGCGACGGGCCGAATAGGCGTCGATCTGAAGGAACAGCGCCAGATAGTAGAGCACCGAGGGAATGATCGCGGCGATCACCACGTCGGAATACGGAATTTGCAGGAACGAGGCCATGATGAAGGCCGTCGCGCCCATGATCGGCGGCATCAAGACCGCACCGGTCGAGGCACAGGCCTCCACGGCGGCGGCGTGTTCCTTGTCAAAGCCGGTCTTGCGCATTGCCGGGATCGACATGGCGCCGGTGGTCAGCACGTTGGTGATGACACTGCCGCTCATCGACCCCAGAAGGCCACTGGAAAAGATCGAGACCTTGGCCGCGCCCCCGCGCACGGTGCCCAGGATCGCGAAGGACAGATCCATGAACACCTTGCCGGCACCGGTCGCCTGCAGGGCCGCGCCGAAGATAATGAAGCCGACGACAAGTCCGCCAAAGGCCTGCATCGGAATACCGAAGGCGCTTTCGCTGGAAAAGGCGTAGAAACCGGCAGCCGTCTCCGGCTCCTGCGGGAATCCCTGGATGGGTCCGGGAAGCAGATCCGCGACGAGCGGATAGAGCGAGAAAGTCGCAACGATGATGCCGAGCGCCGTGCCACCGGCCCGGCGGCTGGCCTCGATCAGAAGAAGCCAGAACAACCCTGCGACGATCTGGGCCGAGACCGGAGCCACGTACTCCCAGCCGGCCATGACGATGGTTTCGCTGTTGAAGTTGAAGAACAGCAGAATGCCCGCCGCCACCAGTGCCAGCGCAACATCGTATAGCGGCACCCTGTCGCGCGGAGCAGAAGCGCTCCCCGGGGCGACGATGAAGATGAACGGAAGGATGAAGAGCGCAAGCAGATAGAGGAAGGACGACCCCACCAGCGTATAGCCAATCAGAAATTGCAGATTGAACAGCTGGTTGACGACAACCCCCACCGCAGCGATCGTGGCGAGGACCAGAACGACGCGCCAAGTCCCGGTCAGAGTCCGGTAGCGGAGAGACTCCGCTACCGTATCGTTCCGTTCCTCAGTCGAGGGCGCATCGACGCCCGTCGTTGTCATCTAAAGACAGGCTCCATACCGGCTTCGGTCAGAGCTGCGGCGCGAGCGTCGAGCCAGGCCTTTTCGAAAGCATCGCGGGACAGGTCAGCACCCGCACTCGCCTTAAAACCGGTCCAGGCCGAGGCCAGAACGTCCTGACGCTTGATCAGCTGGTCGTTGTGCGCCTGCATCTCGTCGGTCCACACGCCCTTTTCCTTGAACAGGCGGATGGCGCCATCATGGTAGGGAACGGCCCACTTGAAGTTCTGCCGCTCCAGAGCCCAACCCGACGCACCCGGTGCACCGTCCTTGTAGTTCGGATAAAGGTCGACCATCGCCTTGGTCATGGCATAGACCAGATCGTCATCCTGGTTGGCGTAGACCATCAGCTGCGGCATCGGGTAGAGCGCGCCGTGATGCGGCTTCTCCGGGCTGACGCCAGCACCTTCGGTGCCCACGCTGTAGACGAAATACGGCGCCTTGGCCTTGAGCGCGGCCCAGGCTTTGGTGTCGTCCTCGGGAACTTCCGGCCAGATCAGGCCGCGCGGCGAGGCTTCGAGCTGGTAGGCACGGCCGGTCGCCATCAGGGCGAAGGCAGCATCCACCTTGTCGGAGATGATGCCGTCCCAGGAATCGCCGAATCCGGAGAACTCGACCACTTCAACGTCATCCCAGGTCAGGCCGGCGGAAGCCAGCAGAGCCTCGGTGTTGTAGTTCAGCGCCGCAGCCGCCTTGATACGGGCAACGCGCTTTCCCTTGAGATCGGCCAGGGTCTTGACGCCAATATCATTGGCAACGCCGAGCCCGAGATTGGTATCGCCGATTGAGGTCATGACAATACGGATCGGCTGCGGCCCCCAGTCGGTTCCGGAGAAGTCGAACACGCCTTCCTGAGCGAAGTAGCTGGCAACGCCGCCGGCAATCGCATGCACCTTGCCGGCACGGGCCGGAATGGTGCGGGCGATGTCGTTCTTGCCCGGCAGGATGCGCAGGTTCACACCCAGCTCTTCCTTCATTGCCTTGCCGATAGCGACGGCCTGGTTGTAGCTCGCGCCACCGACGCCATAGGACGACCACGCAATGGTCTTGGGCAGTTCCTGTGCCGAAACCGATGCCGTACCCAGAATGGTCGCGGCAAGAGCGGCGGCAGCGAATGCGTTTTTCGAATAGCGGTTCAAGTCATTCTCCTCTCGGCTGACAAATTACCCGTCGAAGGGTGGATTCGTCCCTCCTATAGGCAGCTTGCACAAAATCACAACTTGGGAAAGCACAAAATGGCACACTGTTCCATATTGCGGAACAGTTAAGGTTGTGGCACAGCTACCGCGCCGTGGCGCCGCGCATGTTCGTGCGCCGTGCCGTGTCGATTCAGATTTTTTGAACTTCCGGAGTGGAACGCGTATGGCCGACAAAGTCATTATCACCTGTGCGATCACGGGATCCTTCGACACCCCCAGCAAGAGCGATGCGGTCCCCGTAACGCCGAAGCAGATCGCCGATTCGGCCATCGGCGCGGCCAAGGCCGGCGCAGCGGTGGCGCATATTCATGTGCGCGACCCCGAAACCGCGGCGCCCTCGATGGACATCGCCCTTTACCGTGAAGTGGTCGAGCGCGTCCGCGACGCGGATGTCGACATCGTCCTCAACCTCACCACCGGTGCCGGCGCACGCTACGTGCCGTCCGCCGACAACATGCAGGTCGGCGGTCCGGGTACGACACTTTGCTCTCCGGAAGAGCGCGTCTCCCATGTTCTGGAGCTGAAGCCGGAACTGTGCACGCTGGACATCGGCACCATGAACTTCGGCGAGCATGCCTTCCTCAACCTGCCCGCGCATCTGCGCACCATGGCGCGGCTGGTCGAGGACGCGGGCACCAAGCCGGAGCTGGAAGTCTTCGACATCGGCCACATCGTGCTCGCCAAGAAGCTGATCGCCGAGGGCGCCCTCACCGGCACCCCGCTGTTCCAGATCTGCCTCGGCATCCCCTATGGCGCGGATGCCACGCCGCAGTCCCACCTGTTCCTGCAGTCGCAGCTTCCGCAGAACGCCAACTGGGCCGCCTTCGGCATCGGCCGGCAGGAATTCGATATCGTGGCTCTTTCGGCGGTTTGTGGCGGCCATGTGCGCGTCGGACTGGAAGACAATCTCTACCTGTCGCGCGGCGTCCTGGCACCGGACAACGCCTCGCTGGTGCGCCGTGCCGTCCAGATTTTGGAAGGTCTGGGCAAGGAAACCGCGAATGCCGCCGAAGCCCGCAAAATCCTGGAGCTTCGCTGAACTGATGCAGATTTCCGCGCAAACCCGGGTCCTGGTGACCGGCGGCTCCTCAGGCATTGGCCTTGCCACCGCCAAGGCCTATCTGGCCGCAGGGGCAACCGTTGCGATCAATCACCTGCCGGGGGATGAGAATGCCCCGGCGCTGATCGTCCGTCTCACTGAGGAGCACGGCGAAGGCCGCGTTCTCTCCGCCCCCGGTGACGTCTCCGTCCGCACCGAGGCGGAAAGCATGGTCAAGACCGCAGCCGCCGACCTTGGCGGGCTGGACGTTCTGGTCAACAACGCCGGTACGTCCGGCACCCTGGAACCGATCCCCATGTCGGACCTCGACCGTCTCGATGATGCGTTCTGGGACAAGATCCTCAACACCAACCTGATGGGGCCGTTCTGGTGCGCGCGCGCCGCCGCCCCGCATCTGCGCGACGGCGGTGCCATCGTCAACACGGCCAGCATTGCCGGCCTCGGCGGCGGCGCCAGCTCCATGGCCTATGCGGCCAGCAAGGCGGCGCTGGTCAACATGACCATCAATCTAGCCAAGGGACTGGGCCCGAACATCCGCGTCAATGCGGTCGCCCCGGGCCTGACCCGCACGCCCTGGACCGAAACCTGGCCGGAGAGCCGCACCGAACGCTCGCTGGCGGCGACCACGCTGAAGCGCTGGGTGGAAGCATCGGATGTCGCAGAGGCAATCGTGTTTCTCTCCCGCAACGAAGCAATGACCGGACAAACGATCACGCTGGATTGCGGACGCTTCTGATCACCGGCCCCATCGACCGCTGATCCGCTTTGAAGCCGGGCTGTCATCTCCAGATGTCAGCCCGGTTTTCTTTTGACCGAAACAACAAGCCAGGGCTTCAGACCTGCCGCCCGGCCTCGACCTCGGCCACCAGCGCGCGCGGCGGCAGCGCCGAGATGTGGGAGGCGAGCGCTTCGATTGCCGGCCCCAGATCCTCCAGCAGCCGCTGTTTTGGCAACAGCGTGGCCACCCCGCCGCAATTGACCGCCATGCGCGTCTTTGTATCCAGATCGAGCACCGGCGCGGCGATGGCATGAATGCCCGGCAGCCAGGTGTCCATTGACAGACAAAACCCCTGCTCGGCGATTTGCCGACGGGCGTCGGTGACCTTGTCGCCAAGGGTGGCCGCCGCCTGCGGATCGCTCTCCGCCAGCAGCTCCGCGATTTCGGCGATCTCCCCTCCATCGCAAGCAGCCAGATAGGCCTGGCCGATGGCGGACACGACAATTGGCAGCCGGTCGCCGACCGTCAGCCGAGTGGTGACGGCAGCCGCCCCGCGCGCCTGCTCGATATACAGCATATGCACGCCCTGCCGGATGGCCAGTGACACCGAAACCGAAGCCCGGTCCGCCAGCTCCTGCATGGGCCGGCGAGCGCGTTGGCGAATGTTCATGCTCGCCAGCGCCGAATAGCCCAGGCGCAAGGCCCCGGCACCGATGCGGAAACCGCCGGTCTCAAGCGCCGGACTGAGGTACCCCATGTCGCACAAAACGCTGGTCAGCCGCGAAACGGTCGATTTCGGCATTCCGGTGCGCGCCGATATCTCCGCATTGCTCAGACTGTCCTCGCCAACGCCAAAGGTTTCGAGGATCAGAAAGCCGCGACGCAGGCTGTTCAGGGAAGTTTCCTTCTTCAAGGAGTGTCCTCGGCCATTCTCGTGTTTCCAGGAGGGCGGTCATAGCAGATTATCAAGTGTTAATCAGCATTTATAAGACGCTGCTCAACCAGGATATGCCAACTGACCACAACACATGTCTGCTGTATGGCCAACCTCACAGGCGCGGAACCAATTCGCGGCTGAGGAAAACGAAGCCCGGTCGTACACCCTTCGCCTCATCTACCCCAGGTTCAACTGCGGACAGGAAACGCCCGCGCCAATCCGGCATGTGGCTGGCCCGAACTCCTTCAGAAAACAAAAAAACCGCCGGCCCGAGAGGAGCGCGGCGGGTCTTTGTCATGTGAGCCCCGAAGACGATGTCAACCGGCCTGCGGCGCGGCCTCCTTGCCGGGGGTGAGGTCCTCCGGAGTGCGCTCGGTATCGGCACCGCGATATTGCCCCTTCACACGTTCGCGCAGGATCTGCATCACCACATAGAGGACCGGGATCAAAATGACGCCGAAGAGCGTGGCAAACAGCATTCCCCCGAACACAGCAAATCCGATGGCCTGCTGACTGGCCGCCCCCGCGCCGTTGGCGACCAGAAGCGGAACAACGCCAAGCAGGAAGGACAGCGCCGTCATCATCACCGCCCGGAAGCGCAAGTGCGCGGCCGCCCGCGCGGCCTCGATGATCGACTTGCCGGCCGCGCGTTCCTCCATCGCGAATTCGACGATCAGGATCGCATTCTTGGCACCAAGCCCGACCAGCATGATCATGCCGATCTGCGTGTAGAGATTGACGTCACGCCCGGTCACCAGCACCGCGACGAAGGCGCCGAGAAGCGCCACCGTCACCGACATCAGGATAGCGACCGGCATCGTCCAGCTTTCGTACTGGGCCACCAGGAAGAGATAGGCGAACAGGATGGCAAGCAGCAAAATGAAGATCACGATGGCGCCCGTGCCCTGCTGCTGCAGGGCGGAGCCGGTCCACTCGTACTTGTAGCCGGAGGGCAAGGCTTCCTGTGCCGCGGCTTCAAGCTGTGCCATCACGACACCGGTCGAGGTTCCCGCCTTCGGCTCTGCATTCAGCGAGGCTGCCCGGAACATGTTGTACCGGTTGAGGATCTGCGGCCCGAGCGTGTTTTCCACCGTCGCAAGCGTGCGCAAGGGGACCATGTTGCCGTCCTGGGAGCGCACATACAAACGGCCGATGTCCTCCGGCCGGTCACGGAAGGTGCCCTCGGCCTGAATCATCACCTTGTAGACGCGCCCGAACAAGTTGAAATCGTTGATATAGTAGGATCCGAGATAGGCCTGCAGCGTCAGAAAGACATCGCCGATCCCGACCTTGAGCAGCTTTGCCTTGCTGCGATCCAGATCAACGAATAGCTGAGGCACATTGGCCCGGAATGTCGAATAGGCCTGCGCGATTCCCGGCCTCTGATTGGCGGAATAGACCATTGAGCCGATTCCGGAGGCAAGGTCTTGCGGCGTCCCTCCGCCGGTTTGCTGGATCTTCATTTCCACACCGCCCGTGGTCCCGAGACCCGGAATCGGCGGCGCGTTGAAGGCGATGATATTCGCCCCCGAGATGGTGGCGAATTCACGCCAGAGCTGGGCAAGGATCCCGTTGGCACTGAGCGCGGGTGTCTCCCGTTCTTCCCAGGGCTCAAGCGTGACGATCAGCAGCGCTGTGTTCGGCGCAAGACCGGAGTTCAGGATGGAAAACCCGTTCACGGTCACGACGTTCTCGATGCCGTCGATCCCTTCCAGCCGGCCCTCGATGTCCTTGGTCACCGCGGTTGTCCGCGGCAGCGCCGCGCCATCCGGCAATTGCACGTCGACCATCAGGTATCCCTGATCCTCAAGCGGCAGGAACCCCTTCGGGAGCCGGCCGCCGAGCAGGACGATCAGCCCGATGGCGAGGGCAACGGCGCCAATTCCCAGGAACGATCGCGGGAGAAGCCGCGACACGATACCGACATAGCCGTTCCGCATTCGGTCCACGACAGACTCAAACACCGCGAAAATACCCGTCGGCGGTCCCTTTCGCGGCTTGAGGATCAGGCCACACAGCGCCGGGGACAGCGTCAGCGCGTTGATCGAGGAAATCACCACGGCCACGGAGATCGTGGTCGCGAACTGGGAATAGAGCCGGCCCGTGATGCCCGGCATGAACATCGTCGGCACGAAGACGGCGAGCAGAACGAGCGTCGTTGCGATGATCGGCGTCGTGATCTGCCCCATCGCCTTGGCGGTCGCCTCCTGCGGCGAAAGCCCCTCGTCGGCGATGATCCGTTCGACGTTCTCCACCACGATGATCGCATCGTCGACGACGATACCGATGGCAAGGACAAGCGCGAACAAGGAGATCGTGTTGAGCGACATTCCCGCGGCGAGAAGGATCGCGAATGTCCCGATCAACGACACCGGGATCGCCACCAGCGGGATCAGTGTCGCCCGCCAGTTGCCGAGGAACACGAAGACGACAGCGACCACCAGCGAGAACGTCAGAAGCAACGTCGTGACCACGTCCTGAAGGGATTTCTCGACGAAATTGGTCGTGTTGAAGGGAACGCCGTAGGACATGTCCTCCGGAAACGCCTTGGAAAGCTCTTCCAGACGCGACAAGACCCCTTCCGCCACCGCGAGGGCGTTGGCCCCCGGCGCCTGATACACGGCCAGAACCGTGGAGGGCGTGCCATTGAAGCGTCCGTTTGCGGAATAAAACTGGGATCCCAGCTCAACCCTGGCGACGTCGCGGATACGAACGACCGCACCGTCGGCGCCGGTGCGCAGGATGATGTTCTCGAATTCCTCAGCGGTGCTCAGCCGCCCCTGGGCCGTCACCGTATACTGGAACTGCTGCCCTTCGGGCACCGGCGGCGCCCCGATCTGGCCGGCCGCGACCTGCACGTTCTGGTCTCTGACGGCGGAAATGAAATCCGACGGCGTCATGCCAAGGCTTGCCAGACGATCGGGGTCCAGCCAGATCCGCATGCCGTAGGCGAAGTCGGTGAGGACATCCGCCTTGCCCACCCCCGGAACGCGCGCCAGCGCGTCCTTCAGGTAGATCGAGGCGTAATTGGACAGAAAGACCTCGTCATGATCGTCGTTCGAGGAATAGAGCGTCACCACCAGAAGCATGTTGGTGCTGGCCTTCTGGACCGTGACACCATTCTTGGTGACGTCGCTCGGCAACTGGCTGGTCGCCTGGCTGACGCGGTTTTGCACGTTGACCGTCGCGATGTCGGGATCGGTTCCAACCGCAAATGTGACATTCAGCGAGTAGCTGCCGTTGTCGCTGCTGTTCGACGACATGTAGATCATGTTGTCGACGCCGTTGACCTGCGCCTCGATCGGCGCCGCAACCGTCTCCTCCAGCACGGTCGAATTGGCACCGCTGTAGCTGGCGGAAACGTTCACAACCGGCGGCGTGATATTGGGGAACTGCTCGACAGGCAGCGACAAATACCCCAAAACGCCGGCAATCGTGATGACGAGGGAAATGACCAGCGCGAACTTCGGCCGATAGATGAAGATGCGTGAAAACATCCGGGCCTACTCCGACTTGTCGTCGGCAAGAACCGCGTTCACCGGAACGCCCGGCCGTACTTTTTGCAGCCCTTCCGTGATAACCCTCTCGCCCTCCTGCAATCCGCTCTTCACCACGAATTTGGTGTCGATCTGCTCGCCCAGCTTAACGCGACGCTGCTCGACATTTTCCTGGCTGCCGATGGCAAGCACAAAGGGACCGCTCTGGTCCCGTTGCACCGCGGACTGCGGTATCACGATTTCCTCGGCGCTTTCGCCTGCCTCGATCACGACAGTGACGAAGGTCCCGGCGACCAGAAGCCTGTCACTGTTCGGAAACCGGCCGCGAATGGCGATCGTCCCCGTCGCGGGATCGACGGCATTGTCGACAAAAACGATCTCACCGTCTTCCTGATACTTCTGGCCATTGGGAAGGACGATATGAATATCGGGGTGGTTTCCGATTTCCCTCAGGTCTTCCGGCGAGGTGCCATTGCTGCGAATGGCGTCCAGATAGTCTTTCTCGCTAATCGAAAAGCTGACGTACATCGGCGCGGTCCGCACCAGACGGGCAATTGGGCCGGACGACGGTCCCACGACATCGCCCACACTGAAATTTGTCTTGCCGAGCTGGCCGTCGAAGGGCGCGTGAATGGCGGTGTAGGAAAGATTGAGGTCGGCCTGGGTAACGGCGGCCTTGGCCGCATCGACGGCGGCTTCCGCCTGCTCCTTGGCCGCCAGCGTCGCCTGGTACTTGGCCTTGGAGACGTGCCCCTTTTCAAAGAGGTCCTTGTCGCGTTCCAGGTCTGCGGCCTTGAGGGCTGCTTCCGCTTCGGCACGTGCGGCTTCGGCTTTCGCCGACGCAAGCGATGCCTCGTAAGGCGCGCGTTCAATGGTGAAGAGCAGGTCGCCCGCCTTCACCGTCGCGCCGTCCTTGACTTCCTTGCTGTTCAGAAATCCGGACACGCGTGAAATCAGATTGACGTTGTCGACCGCTGCAATCTGGCCGACGAACTCCGCGGACTGGCGAACTTCCTGGCTAACAGCCGCGGCAACGGTCACAGACGGCGGCGGGGCGGACGGCGCGGCAGCCTCCTCTGACGGGCTGCAGGCAGCTACTGCCCCCGAAAACCCGACGGCAATCGCCAAAGGTCGTATCCAGGATCCGGCGATCGCCATCTTGAAACTCCATGAAAATGAACGGTCACCGCCACGAGAGGACACGGACGAATGACCTGAAAACGTTACACAGCAATGTCACAGGAAAACAAGCGCCAATCCGGCCCCTAAGGAAGCCGGCACGACCAGTCCCTCCGGCGCGACGCGTGTTTCGAGCCCGGCGTCCCGGCAACGGGCCTCGATTTGCGACCGATTCCCGCCGGAAAACAGGGCGGCGGCGATGCGCGGTTGCCGGTCGACAAGCTCCACGCTCTCGCCGAATAGCCGCTCATAGGCCTGCGGCGTCATCAGCCTGAGATCACCCCGGGGCGTGGCGATGGTGATTCCGAGGCTTGTGGCGCGCATTTCCCGCTCGCCGGTAAAGGCCGAGTAGAAGATGTGATGCATCGCCGGTTCCTCGCACACGACAACGATGGCCTTAAGCGTGCGAACCCCGTTTGCGTGGATCTGGTAATCGGCCGACCAGAAGTTTTCCGGGTAGCGATTGAAGCAGGTGAAGAAGCCGTTGACCGCATCGTTCGGGTCGCGGGTGAAGGTCAGGTCGAAGCCGACCTTTCGGCTGCCGCCATCGGAAAGCCGTTGCTCCCGTTCGAAGGAAAACGGGGCATAGACCGCAAGCCCCGCCCGCTCGAAAGCGAGGCGATCGGCCTCGGGATCCCGGCTTTCCAGCACGAGCATGGACCCACCCTCGCGGGCGCTCAGAAAGTCGCGGTTGAACGCACCGAAGGAGAAGACATCGCCTTCCGATTCGGGAATATCCGCGCCCTCGCCCACACCAAGCAACTCGAGAAAGAACCCGTCAAGCTGCACCAGACGGTTCTCCGTCCCCCAGGGATGACGCGCCCGCGGCGTCACCGTGAAGCCGAGAGCTTCGAGCCGGGCAGCCGTGGCATCAAGGTCCGTGACGGCCCAGACCAGATGGTCGAATCCGCGTGCGGGCATGCGCACCTCTTCTTGTTCTGATCGGCTCGGGCCGACGGGTCGGACAGACGCCCGGTGACGGGACGTTACACCAGTCGGCTCTGTTCGACAGCAGCCGCGACGAAGGAGGCGAACAGCGGGTGCGGCTCGAACGGCCGGGATTTCAGTTCCGGATGATATTGCACGCCGATGTACCAGGGGTGTTCCGGAAGCTCGACGGTCTCCGGCAATTCCCCGTCCGGCGATGTGCCGGCGAAGGTCAGACCGGCCGTCTCGAGGCGTTCGCGGTAGGCGATGTTCACCTCGTAGCGGTGACGGTGACGCTCGGAGATGGCCTCGCTCTCATAGATTTGGGAAATACGCGAGCCGGGTTCCAGCTTGGCGGGATAGGCCCCCAAACGCATGGTTCCGCCGAGTTCACCGTCTTCCTGGCGCACTTCAAGCGTATTGCCGCGCGCCCATTCCGTCATCAGACCGACCACGGGCTCGGGCGTATCGCCGAACTCCGTCGAATTCGCCTCCCCGATTCCGGCCAGGTTGCGGGCGGCCTCGATCACCGCCATCTGCATGCCGAAACAGATGCCGAAATAGGGAACGCCGTGCGTGCGCGCGAATTTTGCAGCCGCAATCTTGCCTTCCGCACCGCGCTCGCCGAAGCCTCCGGGAACCAGGATGCCGTGCACGCTTTCCAGCCAGGGCGCGGGATCTTCCTTCTCGAAGATCTCCGATTCGATCCACTCGATATTGACGCGCACGTGATTGGCGATCCCGCCATGCACCAGCGCCTCGATCAGCGACTTGTAGGCATCCTTGAGCACGGTGTACTTGCCGATGATCGCAATCGTCACCTCGCCTTCCGGGTTGGCAAGGTTTTCCGAGATCTCGGTCCAGCGCGACAGGTCGAGCGCCGGCGCACCGGTGATGCCAAAGGCCGCGAGAACCTCCTCGTCCAGCCCTTCCTCGTGATAGGCGATCGGAACGTTGTAGATCGACTTCACGTCGTAGGCCGGGATCACCGCGCCTTCGCGCACGTTGCAGAACAGCGACAGCTTGCGGCGCTCGCTTTCCGGAATCTTGCGGTCGCAGCGGACCATCAGGATATCCGGCTGAATGCCGATGGAGCGCAGCTCCTTCACCGAATGCTGCGTCGGCTTTGTCTTCAGTTCTCCGGCAGACGCGATGAACGGCATCAGGGTCAGGTGAATGTAGACGGCATGGCCGCGCGGCAACTCGTTGCCGAGCTGGCGAATCGCCTCGAAGAACGGAAGCGCCTCGATGTCGCCGACCGTGCCGCCGATCTCGCACAGCACGAAGTCGAAGTCCTCGTTGCCATCGAGCACGAAGGCCTTGATCGCATCGGTCACATGCGGAATGACCTGGACCGTTCCGCCCAGGTAATCGCCGCGGCGCTCCTTGGCGATGATGTTCTGGTAGATGCGCCCGGTGGTGATGTTGTCGCGCTTGTTCGCCGGACGCCCGGTAAACCGCTCGTAGTGCCCCAGGTCGAGATCGGTCTCCGCGCCGTCGTCGGTGACGAAGCACTCCCCGTGCTGATACGGGCTCATCGTGCCCGGATCCACATTGAGATAGGGATCGAGTTTCCTGAGACGGACCCGGTAGCCGCGGGCCTGGAGGAGAGCACCGAGGGCCGCAGACGCAAGCCCCTTGCCCAGTGAGGACACCACGCCGCCGGTGATGAAGATGTATCGCGCCATGGACAAATACCATATCGCCGCGAGCGCTGATTCGAACGCCCGTCGGTATTTAACACACAAGAAAATGCCCCGCGAGATCGTCGCGGGGCATGCGAAGAGACGATAAAGGCGCCCGCGCCGCCCTATTGAGCCGGCGGAACCTGGGGACCCTCAGGGGCCGGAGCCGGCTTGATCTGGTCGAGAATGCCATTGCCGCTCGACCCGTCGTTCCCTGCAGGTGCGGTGGGCGCCCCCGGGACGGCATCGAGGATCGAGGCCGGGCGTTCGCCGTTCTTGGCGATGATCGCGAGACCGAGCGAGGTGGCGAAGAACACGACGGCCAGCGCTGCCGTGGCGCGCGTCAGGATGTTGGCGCTGCCGCGCGCCGACATCATGCCGCCGCCACCGCCGCCTCCGCCGCCACCCATGCCGAGCGCGCCGCCTTCGGAGCGTTGCAGGAGAACGACGAGTACGAGCGCGAGCACGACCATCAGGTGAATGACGATGATTACGGTTTCCATCGAGGACCAGTCTTTGAGAAAGGAATTGAGCCGGGTTCTACACCAAGGCGCGCCGGGTTTCCACCCTTGATGGCCATCCCGCCGGCGGGAAACGGCAACCTTATCCCGCGGCGGCCACAATCGGCAGGAAATCGGCGGCTTTCAGGCTTGCGCCGCCGACAAGCGCACCGTCGACGTCATCGATTCCCAGAAGCTCCGTTGCATTGCCCGCCTTGACCGAGCCGCCATAAAGCAGCCGGACCGCCGCAAAGGCCCCGCCGAACCGCTGCACCAGTTCGCGGCGCATGAAGGCATGCATCTCCGCGACGTCCTCCGCGGTCGGTGTCAGGCCCGTGCCGATCGCCCACACCGGCTCATAGGCGACAACGAGCGTCTCCGGCGTGGCGCCTTCCGGAACGCTGTCTGCAAGCTGGCGCCCGACCACGGCAAGCGCCTCCCCGGCCTTGCGCTCGGCTTCCGTCTCGCCAACGCAGACGATCGCCGTCAGGCCCGCGCGCCACGCGGCCTGTGCCTTGGCGTTGACCGTCGCGTCGTCCTCGCCGTGATCGGCACGACGCTCCGAATGGCCGACGATGACATAGAAAGCGCCGGCGTCGGCGAGCATTTCCGCTGCAATGTCGCCGGTATGCGCACCGCTTGCCGAGGCATGGCAGTCCTGCCCGCCAATGTGCACGCCGCTTCCGAAGACCTTCTGGACCGCCGCCGCGATCATCGTCGCCGGCGGACAGATTGCGACATCCACTGCCCCCGCGCCTGCGCGCACGTCGTCCGCGATGCGGGTCAGTTCCTCGAGCGCGGCCCCCAGGCCGTTCATCTTCCAGTTGCCGGCGACCAGCGGCTTTGAAACCTTCGACATTCGGGACCCCGTTTTCTTTTCCATAGGCGCGCTGCGGCCTCCGCGTTCATATGGGGCCACCGAACCTGTCTTTCAGGAGCCGGTGCTAGCAGAATTCCGAATTTGTTCAAGATGGTGACACGGCGGGTTTCGCCGCCTTGCCCGTAGCCGCTGTCGTCTCTATGATCCGCCCGCTCCGGATGTGGCCATGTGACCGCACTCCTAATTGTTCGCCCTAGAACCTACGGATTCCGCAATGCTCGATACTCTGCGCGCTGGCGCAAAGTCCTGGATTTCAAAACTCTTGATTGGCCTGCTCGTGATCAGCTTCGCGATTTGGGGCATATCGGGCGATTTGCTGAACGTCGGGGGCGACCGCGTGGCCTCGGTCGGCGACCAGAAGGTCTCCGTCGAGGACTTCGATACGGCCTATCGCCGCGAGCTCGACCGGATCGGTCGACGCATCGGGCGTCCCCTTTCCAGGGCCGAGGGCGCTTCGCTCGGACTTCCCGGACAGGTGCTCGGGCGCCTTGTCGCGGAAGCGGCCCTCAACCAGACGGCGGCAGACCTCAATCTCGGCGTCACGGATGAGGAACTGGTGCGGCTGATCCAGTCAGCCCCGGCCTTCCAGGCGCCGGACGGCGGCTTCGACCGCGCCCGTCTCGTCCAGATCCTTCAGGCGAACGGCCTGACGGAGGATCAATTCGTCGAGGAACGCCGGCTTCTGGAAGAACGCCTTCAGATCGCGGAAGCGATCAGCGGCGGGCTGGCCACGCCCCAACCCATGCTCGAAGCGTTCAACCAGCACGCTAAGGAAGAGCGCAGCGCAAAATACATCGAGCTCGACCAGAACACCGCCGGCGAGATCCCGACACCCGGCCAGGACGAACTCGCCAGCTATTTCGAGGAAAACCTCGCCGCGTTTCGCGCGCCGGAGTACCGCGAGGTCTCCCTGCTCGAGATCACGCCGGACCGTGTGGCGCGCCCGGGCGAAGTCAGCGAAGACGACGTGAAACGCGAGTACGAGTCGGCCGGAGGCCGGTTCGGCGAAGTCGAGGAGCGTCGCATCCTCCAGCTGGCTCTTCCCTCCGCCGACGAGGCAGACGCCGTGCGCCAGGCACTGGCGGAAGGCAAGAGCTTCGAGGAGATTGTCGAGGATCGGGGCACGACCATCGAGGCGATCGATCTCGGCTCGATGAAGCGATCCGACCTGATCGACCCCGCGATTGCCGATGCGGCGTTCTCGCTTGGCGAGGGCGAGGTCTCCGGCATCATCGAGGGTCGTTTCTCGCCGGTCATCGTCAAGATCGCCGAGGTGACCCCGGCCCGCAAGACGCCCTACGAGGAGGTCGCCGAGACGTTGCGTGAGGAAATCGCCCTTCGGCTCGCCGAGCGGGAGGTGCTTGATCTGCACGACGAAATCGAGGATGCCCGCGCCGGCGGCGCCACGCTGACCGAGGTCGCGGACCGCTTCTCGCTGACGCTTGACACGCCACCTGCCTTCGACACCGCCGGCACGGCCATGGACGGCACCGACGTCGATCTTCCCGATGCCGCCGATCTCGTTTCCGATGCGTTCGAAAGCGATGTCGGCATCGAGACCGATCCGCTTCAACTCGGCCGTACGGGTTTCGTCTGGTTCGAGGTGACCGATGTCATTCCGGCCCGTGACCGCACCCTCGACGAGGTGCGCGACCGGGTGGTCGCGGCCTGGACCCGCGAACAGCGGGCGGAACGCCTCGACACCATGGCAACCGAGATCCTCTCGGCCATTGACGCCGGCACCTCGCTTGAAAGCGTTGCGCAGGAACGCGGGTTGGAAGTGGCGACGGCCGAAGGGCTGCGCCGGAACGCAGAGACGGACGCCTTCCCCGCCGCGGCGATCGAGGGCGTGTTCTCCGGACCGGTCGGCACCACGGGCCGGGCCGCGCGCGACAGCGACGGCGCCCGCATCGTGTTCAGGGTGGAATCGGTGAATTCACCGGCGTTCTTCCGCCAGGACGGCGAGATCGCGGCGCTCGACGAGCGCCTCGGCGAAGCACTCCAGAACTCGGTGATCGGCGAATACGTCAGCGAACGCCAGGCCGCGCTCGGCGTCAGCGTGAACCAGTCGAACATCAACCTTCTAATCGGTCAGGGCGGCGGATAAGCCCGCCCGCCCGCCGACGGTCGGTCGCCGGCGGACAGGGTTCGCCAACGGCAACCGCCCCGGGTGACGGGCGAGTTTGAAAGGACGAGGCAGTGAGCAATCTGAAGAGCCTGATTGCCAAGGCAGCCGACGGCACACCGCTTTCGCGCGAAGAGGCCCGCCAGGCATTCGACATCATCATGTCGGGCGCCGCGACTCCGTCCCAGATCGGCGGCTTCCTGATGGCCCTGCGCGTTCGGGGCGAGAGCATCGACGAGATTGCCGGCGCGGTCACGACCATGCGGGCGAAAATGCTGCCCGTCGATGCTCCGGCCAATGCCGTCGACGTGGTGGGCACCGGCGGAGACGCCTCGGGAAGCTACAATATCTCCACCTGTTCCGCCTTTGTCGTCGCGGGCTGCGGCGTTCCGGTCGCCAAACACGGCAACCGGTCGCTGTCGTCGAAGTCGGGCGCTGCCGATGTTCTGATGGCGCTCGGCGTGAACATCGACATCAAGCCCAAGCAGATCAGCCGCTGCATACGCGAGGTGGGCCTGGGCTTCATGTTCGCGCCCAATCACCATTCGGCAATGAAGCACGTCGGCCCGGCCCGGGCCGAACTCGGCACGCGCACGATCTTCAACCTGCTGGGCCCGCTGTCCAATCCGGCAGGCGTGAAACGTCAGATGGTCGGCGTCTTCGCCAAGCGTTGGGTCGAGCCCATCGCCCATGTGCTGGCATCTCTCGGGTCCGAGGCCGCCTGGGTGGTCCATGGGTCCGACGGACTGGACGAAATCACCACCACCGGACCGACCAGCGTTTCCGCGCTCGAGAACGGCACGGTTCGCAGCTTCGAGATCTCGCCGCCGGACGTCGGCCTTTCCGTGTCCCGCCCGGAAGACCTGAAAGGCGGCGAAGCGCCGGAAAATGCCGCAGCGCTCAAGGCCGTTCTGGAGGGCACGCACAACGCCTATCGCGATACGGTCCTGCTGAATGCCGGCGCGACGCTGCTGGTCGCCGGACATGCCGCCGATCTGGCTGAAGGCGTGGTCCAGGCCGCGCAAGCCATCGACAGCGGCGCGGCACTGGAGCGTCTGACCCGCCTGATCCAGGTCTCGAACGAGGAAGACGGCAATGGCTGACATTCTCGCCCGCATCGAGATCTACAAGCGCGAAGAGATCGCCGCCGCCAAGGCAAGGGTCCCGCAGCCGGAGATCGAGCGCCACGCGTCGACTGCGCCCGCCCCGCGCGGCTTTTTCAACGCTCTTCAGGCCCGTCAGGCAAAGGGCGACTATGGCCTGATCGCCGAGATCAAGAAGGCAAGCCCCTCCAAGGGCCTGATCCGTGCCGACTTCGATCCTCCGGCACTGGCACGGGCCTATGAGGCCGGCGGCGCGGCCTGCCTGTCCGTACTCACCGACGGTCCGTCTTTTCAGGGGGCGCCGGAGTTTCTGGGCCAGGCGCGCGATGCCTGCCGGCTTCCGGTCCTGCGCAAGGATTTCCTCTACGACACGTATCAGGTGCATGAGGCGCGGGCCTGGGGGGCCGACTGCATCCTGATCATCATGGCGGCACTGGACGACGCAACGGCCGCCGCACTGGAAGCAACCGCCCTGCAACTTGGCATGGACGTGCTGCTGGAAGTCCATGACGCACAGGAGCTGGAGCGCGCGCTTCGCCTCTCCTCACCCATGATCGGCATCAACAATCGCAATCTGAAGACCTTCGAAACCCGGCTTGAAACCAGCGAGGAACTGGCGCCGCTGGTCCCGTCCGACAGGATGGTCATCGGGGAATCGGGCCTCTTCACACCGGCCGATCTCTCCCGCATGCGGGGCTGCGGAATTTCCACCTTCCTGATCGGCGAAAGCCTGATGCGACAGGAGGATGTGGCGGCGGCAACGCGCGCATTGCTGGCGCCTGCCCCGGCCGCCGCGCTGTAACCTCGCCTGACGCCCCCGGCCGAGCAGGACGCACCATGCCCCCCACCGATGCAAGACTGACCCATCTGGACGACACAGGCGCCGCCAATATGGTCGACGTCTCCGCCAAGGACATCACCACCCGCGAGGCAACCGCCGAAGGCTATGTCCGGATGAAACCGGAAACGCTGGAGATGATCCTGTCCGGCAACGCCAAGAAGGGCGATGTCATCGCAACTGCCCGGATCGCCGGGATCATGGCGGCGAAACGCACGCATGAGCTCATCCCACTGTGCCATCCCCTCGCCTTGTCGAAGGTGGCCGTCGACATCGAGCCGGACGCGAGCCTGCCGGGACTGAAAGTGACCGCCTACGCCAAACTCGCGGGCCAGACCGGCGTCGAGATGGAAGCCTTGACCGCCTGTTCGCTCGCCTGCCTGACGATTTACGACATGGCCAAGGCGGTTGACCGGGGCATGGTGATCCAGAATGTGCGCGTTCTGTCCAAGTCAGGCGGAAAATCCGGCGACTGGACCGCGGCATGACACTGATTTCCGTCGACGAGGCGCTGGCCCGGCTGCTCGACGGCGTGCTGCCGCTTGACGTCGAGGCGGTCGCCCTGGACGCGGCGAACGGGCGTACGCTCGCCGAAGACATCCAGGCCAGGCGCACACAGCCGCCGTTTTCCGCTTCCGCCATGGACGGCTATGCGGTGCGCGCCGCAGACATTGCCACCGTTCCAGCCCGGCTGCGCGTGATCGCGGAGGCACCGGCCGGCCATGGCTTCGACGGCAACCTGCAACCGGGCGAGGCCGTGCGGATCTTCACCGGCGCCCCGCTTCCCCGGGGCGCGGACACGATCCTCATCCAGGAAAACGCCGAACAGAACGCACAAACGTCCGAAATCACGGCCCTTGAAACCGCCGAAAAAGGCCGGTACGTCCGGCCGGCCGGGCTCGACTTTCGCGAGGGCGACAAGCTCCTTGGAGCGGGGCAGACGCTCGGGTTCACGGAACTTGCGCTGGCCGCCGCGATGAACCACGCGACGCTGCCGGTTCATCGCCGCCCGCGCGTCGCAATTCTCGCGACCGGCGACGAGCTTGTCCCGCCCGGAGCCGATCCCGGTCCCGACCAGATCATCGCCTCCAACCACATCGGCGTCGGCGCACTGGTGGAGGACAACGGCGGCGTGCCGATTCATCTGGGCATCGCCGAAGACCGCCCCGATGCGCTGGCACGCAAGATTGCCGCCGCACGGGAGGCGAAGGCCGATATCCTTGTGACCCTTGGCGGTGCCTCGGTCGGCGATCACGATCTAGTTCAGGACGCCCTTGGACAGGCGGGCATGGATCTCGCCTTCTGGCGCATTGCCATGCGCCCCGGCAAGCCGTTGATGGCGGGGCGGATCGGCGACATGCAGGTGCTTGGCCTGCCCGGAAACCCGGTCTCGAGCCTTGTCTGTTCGCTTTTGTTCCTCAAGCCGCTGTTGGCCGCTCTCTCGGGCCGCACGCGCGGCAAACGCCTCTCGGAGCAACTCCCGCTCGCCGTCGATGTCGGCAAGAACGACCGGCGCGAGGACTATCTCAGGGCAAGCCTCGAGATCGACAGCGATGGCACCGAACGCGTCAAGCCGTTCGCAAGACAGGATTCTTCAATGCTCGCCACATTGGCGTGCGCCCATGCCCTGATCGTGCGGCCGCCGCATGGCCCCGCCCTTCCCGCAGGCACCCCCGTCCCCGTCATTCGCATCTCCCGGCGCTGAGCCGGTTGTGGAACAAGGCGAGAACGGCTAGACTATGTTCATGATTTGTCCGTAGTCTGAGTCGAATGGCATTGGGGATCCCGTCGGATGTTGACGCGCAAGCAGCACGAATTGCTCCTGTTTATCCATGAGCGTCTCAAGGAAACCGGTGTCCCGCCATCCTTCGACGAAATGAAGGATGCCCTCGACCTGCGCTCCAAGTCGGGCATCCATCGCCTGATCACGGCGCTGGAGGAACGCGGCTTCATCCGCCGGTTGCCCAATCGCGCGCGCGCGCTCGAAATCGTGAAGCTGCCGGAATCGGTCGCGCCGGGGCTCGCCGCACCGCGCAGCCAGGGATTTTCGCCCTCCGTGATCGAAGGCTCGCGCGGCAAGACGCCGCCCGCTGCCGCCCGGCCTGCCGTTCCGGACACCGACAGCGTGACGATAGCGGTGATGGGGCGCATCGCCGCCGGCGTGCCGATCGAGGCGATCCAGTCCCACAGCCACACGATCTCCATGCCTGCCGACCTTCTCGGGTCCGGCGAGCATTACGCGCTTGAGGTGCGCGGCGATTCCATGATCGACGCTGGCATTCTGGACGGCGACACCGTCGTCATCCGCAAGTCGGACAGCGCCGACAGCGGCGACATCGTCGTCGCTCTGATCGACGACGAGGAGGCCACGCTCAAGCGGCTGCGCAAGAAGGGCGAATCCATTGCGCTCGAGGCGGCCAACCCGGCCTATGAGACGCGCATCTTCGGTCCGGGCCGTGTCCGCGTTCAGGGCAAGCTGATCTCTCTCTTCCGTCGCTACTGACCGGTCTCCGGGCGGATCAGGGGCGCGGCTGACGTTTGGGCGTCCATGGGCGCAGGGCGCTGTAACTGGAGCGAAGCATGACTTGCGGCGGCGCGCCCTGTCTCGGCTCCAGATAGATCGCGATCGCGCCCGTGCGGGCAAGGCTGCTTGCGTCGAAGACGTGGGGTGCCGCGCAGCTCACGGGCGCACGCAAGGCCGTGACGATCACATCCACCCTCACGCAGTCCTGCGCGAAGGCCGAAGGATCGGATACGAGCGAGATAGTCAGCGGCCGGATACCGGCGGTGTCTGTCCCCGACAACATATCTGCGGGCTTGACGCCGGCCGGAGCAGCCCTCGCGCCGCCCCCGGGGTAGGCGGAGGCGATGCAGGCCCGGTCGTCACAGGCCATGCGCCGGCGTGTCAGGTGCCGGTTGTTCCTCTCGGTCGCCGTCACCGCATCGGCCCTGAGCCAGACATCCCCCAGAAAACTCGAAGGCCTTGCGGTAACCTGCAAGCGCCCTGTGCTGTCGCGAACGGCAATGGCTTTTCCGTTTGCCGAGACGAGCATGTCCGGCGGGCGGTGGAGCGCAAGAGCCAACCCCGCGAAAACCAGCGGCACGAGCGCGACGTGCCTGTAGCCCGCCGGCGCAAGACACAGAACGCCACCGCCGGTCACAACCAGCAAAATGGCGGACAACGGGAGCATGCCGATCACCCCTTCGCCGGGCGTTGCCGCCTGCGCCCAACTCGAGATCGCCGCGACCTGTTCCAGCGCCAACCCCATCACCGACAGCGGCAACACCTCCAGCCCGAAAGGCAGCAACGCCAGGGCCAGCACCGCCATCGGCATGACGAGGACGGTCACCAGCGGCATGGCAACGAGATTGATCAGTGGCCCGAGCGGGGCGATCCGGTGAAAATGAAAAGCACCGATCGCACCCGTTGCAGCCCCTGCGATAAGCGAGGTCATCAGGATCGCACCGAGCCAGAGTGCGACATTTGCAATCGCCGACATGACAAGTCCGCGAGCGGCCTGATCGCGCGGATTGGTGCGCGCGCGTCGACGGGTCATCTCCTCATAGGCCGCGATCAGGGCGACCACGGCGGCGAAGGACATCTGGAAGCCGGGGTCGAGAAGCGCCTCCGGCGTGACGACGAGAATGAAAAAAGCCGCGAGGGCGGCATTGCGCAACGTCAGGGCCCGTCGCCCGAGCAGTCTGCCGGCAAGAACGAGCGCAATCATCACGAAGGCCCGCTGCGTGGCGATCGATCCACCCGAGATCGCGAGATAGAAGGTGGCTGCGGCAAGCGCCGCGCCCGCCGCCCACAGGTCGATCGGCCGGTTTTGGGACAGTCGGGCGGAAAGCGCCAGGACGGCGCGCACGGAAAAGAACACCGCCCCGGCAAACAGCGCCATGTGCAGGCCGGAAATCGCCAGGATATGCGCAAGCCCCGCTGTCCTCAGCGCTTCGGTGGTCTCGGGCGGGATAGACGACCGGTCGCCGACGATCAGCGCGACGGCCAGCCCGCCGGCAACGCCCGTGCCGAGCGTCTGCAGGATGCGTTCGGCAATCGTGCGGCGCAGCCCGTCGATCCCGGCCATCAGCCTCAGGTCGCGGGGCACGGGCCCGAGATCGGTCTTCTCGGGCGCGCCGAAGGCAAAGCCGCTGGCGCCCACTCCATCGAAAAACGCGCGAAACGAATAATCGTATCCGCCCGGCATCACGGCCGGGGCCGGTGGCATCAACCTTGCGCGCAGGCGAACCGCGTTTCCGGTCTCAAATGCGGCGTCCGCACCGCGCACACTCACCCGCACACGCTTTGGAACGCTGTCGCCCCGCAGCGGCGGCGCGTCGACAACCCGGATGGTCAGGCGCAAGCGACCACCGGCGCGCGTCTCTGCACGCTCCACGAACCCCGAAAGCGTGACGCTCCGCGCGCGTTCGAGGATCGGCGCCGATACAAGCACGGTGCGAAGGCTCGCCGCAGCGGTTCCGGAAAGCACGACCGCGCATGCGAGAAGCAGTGCGGCGGCGCGGCCATTGCGATGCGCCGACAGAAACAGCCCCCAGAGAAAGACGCAAACGCCCAGGAGCGCCGGAAGCGAAGGCTCGCGCGGCAACTGAAAGTACCCGGCAATCCCGAGACCGAAGGCGATGCAGGCCCACACCAGGCCGCGTCCGCGATCCAGGTCCGCCCGCACAGCCATGGCGAACCCGCCGTACCATGCCGCCTCGGCGTCTCGACCGGATTTGCGCGACAGAAGACGCGAGCGAAGCAGCATTGCGAGCGACGCACGCACGCGCTCTTGCGCGCCGGAACCCGCGTCGGTGCTGTCGCGCCCGGGAGCGTCATCCGGGTTTAACGCCGGCTGCCCGTCGCCGACGTCGCGATTTGCGCCCTTTTCAACACCCGCCTTGTCGCTGCCCGGCATCGGCCACGCCCCTTTCAGCGCCGTCGGCAAAACAGGGCCCTCGAGCCGGTCCGCCGCGCCGTATTCAGGCTTTGGCGAGATCGGACGCTATGCTAAGGGAACCCAACCCCGCGCCAGGACGTGAGCGTGCAATGCAACTCAGGTTCGCGCAAGACGGGAATTCGTGTCGCCCGGGTTGCAGGCAGGCACGGACAGAACCGTCATCGATGTCAGATAAACAAAAGGCAGTTGTCATGAGCGCCCCCGTGGTCACGCGTTTCGCCCCCTCGCCCACCGGTTTCCTTCATATCGGCGGCGCAAGAACCGCACTCTTCAACTGGCTCTACGCCAAGCGCTTCGGCGGCAGGATGCTGCTGCGCATCGAGGATACGGACCGCAGCCGCAGCACGGATGCCGCGATCGACGCCATCCTCGACGGTCTGACCTGGCTGGGGCTGGACTGGGACGGAGAGCCGATTTCCCAGTATGCGCGCGCCGACCGCCACCGGGCGGTGGCGAAAGCCCTGATCGACGCCGGACAGGCGTATCCCTGCTACGCCTCCCAGGAAGAACTGGCCGAAATGCGCGAGACCGCCCGCGCGGAAGGCCGCCCGCCGCGCTACGACGGACGCTGGCGCGACCGCGACCCGTCCGAGGCCCCCGCTGACGTGAAGCCTGTCGTCCGCCTCAAGGCCCCGCTCGACGGCGAGACGGTGATTGACGACAAAGTGCAGGGCCGCGTCGTCTTCAACAACAAAGAGCTCGACGATCTCGTCCTGCTGCGCTCCGACGGGTCCCCGACCTACATGCTCGCCGTCGTGGTGGACGATCACGACATGGGGGTCACCCATATCGTGCGCGGCGACGATCACCTGACCAATGCGGCCCGCCAGACCCTGATCTACAAGGCGATGGGCTGGGACGTGCCGACGATGGCGCATATTCCGCTCATTCACGGCCCGGACGGCGCCAAACTTTCCAAGCGCCACGGCGCGCTTGGCGCGGAAGCCTATCGCGCGATGGGCTATCTTCCGGCAGCGATGCGCAATTATCTCGCACGGCTCGGCTGGAGCCATGGCGACGAGGAGATCTTCCCGACCGAACAATTGATCGAGTGGTTCGACCTCGACGCGATCGGAAAGTCGGCCTCCCGGTTCGACATGCAAAAACTGCAGAATCTCAACGGTCACTACATGCGCGCCCAGACAAGCGAGGAACTGATGCGCGACTTCGTGGCATTCCTGCCTCATGCCGAAGGCGGACAGGCCGTCCAGGCCTGGCTGTCCGACAGCACACACGAAAAAATGTTCCGCGCCGCCCTTCCGGGCCTGAAGGAGCGCGCCAAGACCCTGGTCGAGCTGCTGGAAAGCGCGGAGTATCTGTGGGCCAGCCGCCCGCTTGAACTCGACGAAAAGGCGGAAAAGCTCCTGGCCGCAGAAGGCGCGCGCGCCGCGCTCGCCGGTCTTCATGAACGGCTTGCCGCGCTCGAGACATGGAACGCGGAAACCACGGAAGCTGCCGTACGCGCCTATGCCGAAGACGCCGATCTCAAGCTTGGAAAAGCGGCGCAACCGCTGCGCGCCGCACTCACCGGCAAGGGAACCTCGCCCGGGATTTTCGATGTGCTTGATGTGCTTGGACGCGAGGAATCGCTTGCGCGCATTAACGATCAGGCCGTGTCGTGAGGCCAGCCCTCAACCCGGCGCACCTGCCGCAGGGGAAAGGTGAACGGCGCGTCACTCTATGACCAAAGCGGTAAGGGTGTGCGCTTGCGAGGACCTTACAAATGGGATACCCAACAATCGACTTTTCCTCCCGCCAAGCATGGCCGGCCGGTTTCCTGCCTCTCTCGAGACGCGGCCACGCAGCAACGGCGCATTCTTACCAGGGGGTAGCCTGAATGACTGATACAAATGCCAAGCTGACAATTGGCGACAAGTCGTGGGACCTGAAGGTCCGCCCGGGAAGCGTCGGCCCGAACGTAGTCGACATTGCGTCCCTGTACAGCCAGACGGGATGTTTCACGTACGACCCGGGCTTCACGTCCACCGCGTCGTGTGAATCGGGCATCACCTATATCGATGGCGACGAAGGCACGCTGCTGTACCGCGGCTATCCGATCGAGCAGCTTGCCGAACATGGCGACTTTCTCGAGAGCTGCTACCTTCTGCTTTACGGCGAATTGCCGACGAAGGCGCAGAAGGACGACTTCGTGAATCGCGTGACCTACCACACGATGATCCACGAGCAGATGAGCCGCTTCTTCACCGGCTTCCGTCGCGATGCGCATCCGATGGCGATCATGGTCGGCACGGTCGGCGCACTTTCCGCCTTCTATCACGACAGCACGGACATCTCCGATCCGCACCAGCGGATGGTGGCGTCGCTTCGCATGATCGCGAAAATGCCGACGATCGCGGCAATGGCCTACAAGTACCATGTCGGCCAGCCCTTCGTGTATCCGCGCAACGATCTCGACTATGCGGCGAACTTCCTGCACATGTGTTTCGCCGTGCCTTGCGAGGAATACAAGGTGAACCCGGTGCTCGCACGTGCGATGGACCGGATCTTCATCCTGCATGCAGACCACGAGCAGAACGCCTCCACCTCCACCGTGCGTCTGGCGGGCTCCTCGGGCGCAAACCCCTTCGCCTGCATCGCAGCCGGCATCGCCTGCCTCTGGGGCCCGGCCCACGGCGGCGCCAACGAAGCCGCGCTCAACATGCTGGCCGAGATCGGCTCGGTCGACCGGATCCCGGAGTACATCGCCCGCGCCAAGGACAAGAACGATCCGTTCCGTCTGATGGGCTTCGGTCACCGGGTCTACAAGAACTACGATCCGCGCGCCCGTATCATGCAGAAGACGACGCATGAGGTTCTGGCGGAGCTTGGCATGCGCGACGATCCGCTTCTGGACGTTGCCATGGAGCTGGAGCGTATCGCGCTGAGCGACGAGTATTTCGTCGAGAAGAAGCTCTACCCGAACATCGACTTCTATTCCGGCATCACGCTGCGCGCTCTGGGGTTCCCGACCACCATGTTCACGGTGCTCTTTGCACTGGCGCGCACGGTCGGCTGGATCGCGCAGTGGAAGGAAATGGTCGAGGATCCGTCGCAGAAGATCGGCCGTCCGCGCCAGCTCTACACCGGTGCGGCGCCGCGCGACTATGTGCCGATCCCGCAGCGTCGCTGATCGCGCGATCAGGCTTCGCCAAAACGAAAACAGAGGCCGCCCTTCGGGGCGGCCTTTTTTCGTGCTTTCACCATGGTGACATTGAAAGGTTCCGGTCGGCGACCCGCTTGCCCCGCACCCGCAAATGGGCGATTGGCCGCCTTGCGATGTTGTCCGCGCCGGCGGCTGCCTCCCATCTTCGGCGCGAGGGAGAAGGCTGCCCCGCATACAGGCAGACAATCAGGGGCGGGATCTCGTTGCACGCCCTGCTGCCGCAACCTCAAGAACGATACGCGCCGCCTCTCCCGCCTGGCTCCTGCCCTCTCCCAGCTGCATTTCCGCGTCGAGGCGACGGAAGGCATCGACCTGCGCCGCGCGCTCCGGCGAAAGACGCAGAAGCGGTTCCAGCGTCGCGGCAAGGGCATCCGGAGATGCGCCGTCATCCAGGAATTCCGGCACCACGTTCTCCCCAAGGATGATGTTCGGCAACACCATAGATGTAACGGTCGCAATCGGAATAAAACGATTCAAGTCCTTGATCCGACGGTAGAACCAATCGAGGCGGTAGGCGACCGCCATAGGCACACCGGCAATCGCAAGTTCAAGTGTGACGGTTCCGGACGCAGCAAGCGCTGCATGCGCACGGCGAAACGCGGCAAATTTCTCCGCCTCCCCGCTCACGATTTGCGGCTTTACCGGCCAGTTGGCCGTTTCCTCGGCAATGCGCTCACGGAGATGCGGGACTGCCGGCAGCACGACTTCAATGTCGGGAACGGCGTCCTTGAGGATTGCCATCGCAGCTCCGAAGTCGGCAAGAAGCCGGCTGATTTCACTGCGCCTGCTGCCTGGAAGCACCAGAAGAACCGGAGCCCCGTTCCCGGCGAGCGGCGCACGTTCGCCCGCCGCAGGCCGCAGCCTGTCGATGCGCTCGATCAACGGATGGCCGACGTAGGTGGTCGCCGGCCCGCCGAGCTTTTCATGCACCTCAGGCTCGAACGGAAGAATGGCAAGGAGATGGTCCACATAGGCCGACATGCGACGGGCCCGCCCCGGCCGCCACGCCCAGACGGATGGCGAGACGTAATCGACAACCGGGATATGCGGCGCGCGCTTGCGAACCCGCTTCGCGACGTTGTGGGTAAAATCCGGGCTGTCGATAATGACGACGATATCCGGATTGCGGTTCACGATGTCATCGACGGTCTGATAGACACGTTTGACGATCAGCGGAAGGCGCGACAGAACTGCGGACAATCCCATCACCGCGATGTCTTCGATGGGAAAGAGAGATGTGACGCCTTGCGCACTCATGCGCTCTCCGCCCACGCCCAGGAAGCGGATCTGCTGTGGGGCCTGCGCCGTGAGGGCCTCGATCAGGCCGGCGCCGAGCTGGTCGCCCGATTCCTCCCCGACCACAAGATAGACTGACAGCGGCGTCTCCGGCTGGTCGTTCATTTCGCGGCCTCGCGCGGTTCATGCGCTTCTTCAAGCGGGTCGATCCCCCAAAGCGATATCGAGTTTTCCCGCGCAAGCGCTTCCGTTCGCGCCCTTTCGGCGATCAGCACCCGACCGGCCTCGATGCCGATGCCCGACAGGCCGGCATTCGCGGCCGCCCGCACCGTCTCCGGACCGACTGTCGGAAGGTCCACCCGCATGTCCTGACCGGGTTTCGCGCATTTCACGAGCACACCGCCCCGGCCCTTGACCCGCCCGCGCTCCCGCACCGCGCGGCACCGCTCGAGCATGGCATCCGTGCCTTCGGCGCCCTCAACCGCGATCACCCGCCCCGCAACACTCACCGCCGCCTGTCCGATATCCAACCGACCGAGCGCAATAACGGCTTCGCGGGCAAGCTTGAGGTCGAGAGCGGCAGCTGCACCCGGATCCTTGCCGACGATGGTTCCGGACCGGGCCAGCAGCCCCGGCGCCACTTCATGAGCGCCGATCACGCGAAACCCTTCATCCTCGAACAACCGGATGATTTTTTTCAAAATGGAATCGTCGCCGCCGGCAAGCGAGGCGACAATCTTTGGCAGGCGCCGCATCGTGCCCAGGTCGCCGACGATCTCACGCAGCTCCGGACGTCGCGTGACACTGCCGATCATCACGATTTCACGGCACCCCTCGCGCTCCAGAAGCGTCGCAAGCTTGCCGATCTGGCCCCAGCCGAGATAGGCCGGATTGTAGGCATCGACGCCTGTGTCAGCCTCGCCCTTGATGGCGACGGCGACCACCCGCCGACCGCTCTCCACAACCGACGCGATAACCTCTACCGGCAAGCGACCGCCCCCGCAGATGACCGCGACAGGAAGCGGGAGTGCCCCCGATGCGGGCCGCTCGCCCATGGTCATGACCGCCTATCCGTCGCTTCTCGGTGTGCAGAACCGCCGTTCAGGTTCGGCCAGAATGAAGTCGGTCACCCGCAGCACCAGCGCACGATCTGCATGGGCTTCAGCAATCTTTTCGGCCCTCTGTCGCAAGGTGCCGTTGCTGTCTTCGAACAGCGCCTTGAAGGCGCTGCGCAGGGCATGGATTTCCTCGCGGGCAAATCCGTGGCGCTTCAAACCGACCAGATTGAGACCATTGAGCCGCGCCCGGTTGCCCATCACCATGCCGAAGGGGATGAGATCGTTCTCCAGCCCGGCGAGCCCCCCGACAAAGGCGTTGTCGCCAACGCGCGTGAACTGGATGACGGCTGCCCCGCCTCCCATGATCACATTGTCACCGACGCTTACATGCCCGGCAATCATCACGTTGTTGGACAGAATGATGCCGTTTCCAAGTCGCGAATCGTGACCGACATGCGAATTGGCGAGGAAGGCACAGCGATCACCGATCACGGTTTCCAGACCGCCGCCCTCGGTCCCGGGATTGATCGTCACGCCCTCGCGCATGACGCAATCCGATCCGATGGTCAGCGTCGCAGCTTCCCCCCGGTATTTCAGATCCTGCGCCTGATGTCCGATCGAGGCGAAGGGGAACACCGTGCTGCGCGCGCCGATGCGTGTACGCCCGGCCACGACAGCATGCGACTTGAGCTCCACGCCCTCGCCCAGCACAACATCGGGTCCGACATGACAGAACGGTCCGATGCAGACACCGTCCCCCAGTTGTGCGCCATCCTCGACGACGGCCGATGCGTGAATGCTTGCTGTCATGAATGTCTGCCTTACGCGCCGTCCACGAGCATCGCGCTGATCTCGGCTTCGGCAACCTTGGTGCCATCGACCGTCGCAATGCCTTCGAACTTCCAGATGTTCGTCCGGTTGCGGATCTTGCGCATCTCGAAGCGCACCTGATCCCCCGGAAGGACGGGCTTGCGGAACTTCGCCTTGTCGATGGTCATGAAGTAGACCAGCTTGGGGCTCCCCGACTGGCCGCGTGAATGAACGCAAATGGCGCCTGCGGTCTGTGCCATACCCTCGATCAGAAGCACCCCCGGCATGACCGGCTGGCCGGGAAAATGCCCCATGAAGTGGGGTTCGTTCGCCGTTACGTTCTTGATGCCCACGGCGCTGTTATCGCCGTCGATGTCGATGATCCGGTCGACCATCAGGAACGGATAACGGTGCGGCAGAAGCTCCATGATCCGCATGATATCGGCGCTGTCGAGTGTGTTTTTGTCGCCTTCGCTCATTTCGACGTCCTCAAGATGCCCTTGTCCGACGCGCTCAATCCTTGTCGCGCGTCCCCAGTCCCCGTTCAGCGAGTTTGGCCAGGGTCTTTACCTCACGGAACCAGACCTTGACCGGCTTCGCCGGCACACCACCATAACGCGCCCCGGCCGGAACATCCGCTTCGACCACGCTCACGGCCGCGATTTGCGCGCCCATGCCGATCGTCACGTGGCCACGGACCCCGGACTGGCCGCCAATCGCAACATAGTCCTCAAGCGTCGCACTGCCCGAAATGCCAACCTGGGAAACAATCACACAGTGACGCCCGATTACGACGTTGTGTCCAATCTGGACCTGGTTGTCGATCTTCGTGCCCTCGCCGATCACCGTATCGCGGTTGGCACCGCGATCCACCGTCGTGTTCGCACCGATCTCGACGTCGTCCTGAACGATCACACGGCCGATCTGCGGCACCTTGAGATGCCCTCCCGGCCCCATCGCGAAGCCGAAGCCGTCCTGACCGATGCACACACCGGGATGAACGATCACCCGGTCCCCGATCAAGGCGTGCTGCAAGACAGCGTTCGCTCCGACGGTGCTGTTTCGACCGATCCGGACCCCGGCGCCGACAACCGCATTTGCCTGGATCACGCTGCCGGCACCGATCTCGACACCGGGTCCGATGCTGGCGCCAGCCTCGATACACACGCCGTCTTCCAGATCCGCGCTGTCGTCGACGCGCGCGTTCGGGGAAATCCCGCGGCCGGTCGCATCCATCGCATGCGGGCGCAACGCCGTGGGATAGAGACGCCCGAGCACGATGCCCCAGGCCTTGTAGGGTTCTGCCACAACGATGGCGACAACGCCTTCCGGGATCTTCGCCACGTGCCGCTTCGACACCAAGCAAGCCGCAGCACGTGTAACCTCAAGCTCCGCCAGATACTTGGTGTTGTCGAAAAAGACGAGATCGCCGCTGGCGGCATCCTCAAGCGGCGCGACGCCGGAAATCGACGTCTCGCCGCCGCCGCCGGGAAGGTCGCCTGCGACCCACGAGGCCACGTCCGCGACACTGACGGCATCAAAAGGGTCGAAAAAGAAAGGATCGCTCATCGGGTCACCACAGCAAAGCCGGCCGCCGAAGATTCGGCGGCCGGATGAAGCATCTGCATTGTCAAAGGATCAGAAACGGGTGCCGCCACCGATCCGGAAGAACTGGGTGCGGTCGCCGGTTTCCTTCAGGAGCGGCCAGGCAAAGTCGGCGCGCAGCGGACCGAAAGGTGACGCCCACTTGACACCAACACCCGCCGAAATCCGGGGAGAGAAGCCGTTCGACAATACCGACGCCCCATTCTGATTTCCGCCGCATCCATTGGTCGTCTCGACACAGCGTACAATCGCCGGATCCGCATCCCAAACCGCGCCAAAGTCGGTGAACACGGCGCCTGACAGACCAAGCTCCTTGGGAAGACCGAAGATCGGGAACTCTGCTTCGGCATTTGCATGCACATACCAGCGACCACCGAGCGAATCTCCGGTCAGGCGGTCACGCGGGCCAATGCCCTGAGGTTCGAAGCCGCGCAACCAATTGTCGCTGTGCTGGAACTGATCGGAGGAGCGCAGGTCACGACCGATGCCCATGATGTTGCCGCCGCCGGCCCGCAGGATACCGATCACGCCCCACTCGGGAAGCAGTTCCTTGTAGGCACGCGCATCGACGGTGGTCGAAATGTAGCGGCTGTCGCCCCCAAGCCCTGCAAAATCCTGCCCGAACTTGAAGTAGAAACCGTCACGCGGGTTCATCCGGCTGTCGCGGGTATCCCAGACCAGGGCATAACCGATCGACGACGTCAGATTGCGACCGAGAGAGGTTTCCAGTCCGTTCGAGTACTGGCGGGTTGGATCCTCGGTCAGCCTCTGATCGAAGATACGGTAGACGAGGTTCAACCGAAGCTCGTCATCCCGCAGCGGCAGACCGAGACCGATCGAACCACCTGTCGTCTCAAGCTTGTAACGACGGTAATCATTGCGGTCGAAGGACTTGCGATAGGCGTCCAGCGACAGCGCGATCCGGCGCCCCAGGAAATACGGCTCGGTAAAGGCGAACTCGTAGGACTGGGTCGACGAACCGACACCGACGCGTGCGCTTACGAACTGACCGCGTCCGAGGAAGTTCTTCTCGCTGATCGTCACATCGCCGATCACGCCGTCCGACGTGGAATAACCGATACCGAAGCCAACCTCACCCGTTGCCTGTTCCTCGACATCGACATTGATGACGATGCGATCGGGCGAGCTGCCGCGCGACGTGGTGATGCGGACATCCTTGAAGAACTGGAGGTCCTTCAGCCGGCGCTCGGCCTTGTCGAGCAGGACGCGGTTGAAGGCGTCGCCCTCCACCAAGTCGAATTCGCGACGGATGACATACTCGCGTGTCCGGTCGTTTCCGCGAATGTTGATCCGCTCGATGTAAACACGCGGACCTTCTTCAATGTAGTAGGTCAGCGAAATCGTGCGGTTCTCATAGTCGCGGGTCGCTCGCGGGCGGATCTGTGCAAAGGCATAGCCCTGCCGCGACACGTCAAGCGTCAGGTCCTCAAGCGTCTTTTCCACCTCAAGCGAGGAATAGGTATCGCCGGAGTCCGTGCGGATCTTGCGACGCAGCTCTTCCGGATCGACGCTCGACAGCGACGTCTGGAGATCGATGTCGCCATAGGTATACTGCTCACCCTCTTCCACCGTGAAGGTCACGTAGAAGACGTTTTCCTCGCGGTCGAGATCGGCGACAGCCGACACGATCTGGAAGTCGGCATAGCCGTAGCGATAGTAGAACTGGCGCAGCAGCTCCTGATCGGCATCGAGACGATCCGGATCGAAGTTGTCGGTCGTGCGCAGGAAGCTGAGCAGCCCACTCTGGCGCGTGCGGATCACATCGCGCAGACGGCCGTCGCTGAACTTGGTGTTGCCGATGAAGGTGATGCGCTCGATGCCCGTGCGATCGCCCTCGTTGATCTCGAACACGAGGTCGACACGATTGTTCGACCGGTCGATGATCTTCGGCTCGACGGTGGCGCGATAGCGACCGGAGCGGCGATAGGCCTCGAGAATGTTCTGGACGTCGGACTGAACCTTGGCGCTGGTGAGCATGGAGCGCTCTTCCGTGCGCACGACACCCGTCAGCATCTTGTCGTTCAGACGTTTGTTGCCCTCGAAGGAAATCCGGTTGACCATCGGATTTTCCGTCACGGTCACCACAAGGGAGCTGCCCTGGCGATTGATCGAAACGTCACCGAAAAGCCCGGTGGCAAAAAGCGTCTTCAGGGATTCATCCACATCGGAGGGACCGTAGGGCCGACCCGGCCGAATGGTCAGGTAACTCTCCACCGTGGACGCCTCGACGCGGGAGTTCCCACGCACGACGATGCGGCTGACCGTAGCGGCAGCAGCCTCCACGACACCGATCACGGGGAGCGAACCGGTGAGGATCGGCGCGAATCCGCTCAGGATGGCGGCTACCAGGATCGTTCTGGTCAGGTTCTGCAAACACTGCATAAAGACGCTTCGCCTTCGGTTTTCCGTCAACCGGCACAAACGAGGGGCGCACCCTCACCGGGACAGTCAGATTCTCTATATCCGTCAGTCGTTTTACAGGCTTTTTCCAACGACGCAACCACACATGACCGCGTTTCCGCGTTTCGCGACAAAGCGTTGCACGCGCGACACGCAGTCCATTCAAAGCGAACTGAGATGGAGGACATCATTCCACGTCGCGAACACCATCAGGAAGAGCACGATCGCAATCCCGATACGAAAACCATATTCCTGCGTTCGTTCGCTGAGCGGCTTCCCGCGCAACGCCTCGGCGGCATAGAAAAGCAGGTGCCCGCCGTCGAGCATCGGGATCGGCATCAGGTTCAGCAAACCGATGCTGACGGACAGGATCGCGGTGAGGTTCAGCAGCGCCGCGAACCCGAGGGTTGCCACCTGCCCCGAGATCTGGGCCACACGGATCGGACCGCCGAGCTGGTCGACGGATTCGCGCCCCGTCACGATCCCGGCAATGTATCCGGCGGTCCGGGACACCACGAACCAGGTCTCCTTGCCGCCTTCGACCACCGCTTCGATCGGACCGAAGCTGCGCAGGATGACGTCTTCCTGACTGGCGCTGCGACTGACGCCAAGCTGGCCGACCCGCTGGACATTGCCGAACCGGTCGCGGATTTCCCGCCTGTTGGGGGTGACGACGAGGTCGAGGGTCCGGGTGCCGCGCTCCACGGTCACGTTGAGCGGGACATCCGCGCTAACGCTGACCACCCTTTGGAGATCGGCAAAGGTCTCGACCGGGGCTCCGTCAATCGCGAGGATCAGGTCGCCCTGCTCAAGGCCAGCCTCGGCGGCAGCGCTATTTTCCTGAACCTGGTCGACACGCGGCGAAATTTCCGGGCGACCCATGGTGGAAAACAGGACCGCGAAAATCACGATGGACAGCAGGAAATTGGCAAAGGGACCGGCGGCCACGATCGCGGCCCGACGTGCGACGCTCTTGGTCTGAAAGGCGTCCGCGCGTTCCGCGTCGCTCATCTTCGCAAGTGCCTCGGTATCGGGAACGCTTGCCTCGTTTTCGTCGCCCGCGAACTTCACGTATCCGCCGAGCGGAATTGCCGACAGTTTCCAGCGGGTCCCGTGTTTGTCGTTCCGCCCGAAAAGTTCCGGTCCAAAGCCGACGGAAAAGGCAACGACCCGCACGCCGCACCAGCGCGCAACGAGAAAGTGTCCCAGCTCGTGAAAGAAGACCACAATCGTCAATACGAAGAGGAAGGGCAGGATATATCCGGCGACAGACCCGAACAGCGATCCGATCAATTCCATTTTGTCTCCTTTGGCGGGTTTCGCCCGCCCCGCACCGCCGGCACGAGGCCATCGTGGAAATTCGACCAGGCCCGGACTGTCTTTAACCGGGCGTCATTGTCGAGCATCTAGTGCGCGACACGCGCGAGTTCATCGAGCGAGTACCGCCGGGCCGCCGCATCCACGACCATGACGTCCTCGACGGAGCGCGCCTCGCCGAGCTCACCGGAGGCCGACATGCGCTCGAGTACGCGTTCGATGGTCTCCGCAATACCGAGAAACCCGAGCTTGCGGTCGAGAAACGCCCGCACCATCACTTCATCCGCCGCATTGAGCGCAGCCGACGCGGCAGCCCCATCGGCCATCGCCGCGCGCGCAAGCCGCAATGCCGGGAAGCGCACAGGATCCGGCACCTCGAAGGTGAGCGTCGCCAATGCGGCAAGATCAAGGCGCTGCGCGGGCGTGGACATCCGGCGCGGCCATGCCAGGCAATGGGAAATCGGGGTTCTCATGTCCGGCGCTCCGAGCTGCGCAAGAACGGATCCGTCGGAATATTGTACCATTCCGTGAACAACCGATTGAGGGTGAACCAGAACCTCCAGCTGATCCTGCCGCAGAGGAAAAAGATGATGCGCCTCGATGATCTCGAAACCCTTGTTCATCATCGTCGCGCTGTCGATCGAAATCCGCGCGCCCATGCTCCAGTTCGGATGCTTCAACGCGGCCTCGGGTGACACCGCACGCATTTGCGCAAGCGTGTGTGTTCTGAAGGGCCCGCCAGACGCAGTGAGCGTGAGGCATTCGATCTGCTCGACGTTGCCCTGCTCGAACACCTGGAACACCGCATTGTGTTCGGAATCGACGGGCAGAATCGTCGCCCCCGAAGCGCGCGCGGCCGACATGAAGAGATCGCCGGCGCAGACAAGGCATTCCTTGTTGGCGAGAGCGATTGCCGTGCCCTGCCGCACAGCGGCAAGCGTCGGAGCCAGACCAGCCGCCCCCACGATGGCGGCAACCAGCATGTCCACCGGTCGCACTGCGGCCTCCTCGACCGCCGCGGGCCCCGCCGCGCAGGTGATCCCGGTCCCGGAAAGCGCATCTTTCAGGCTGCCGTAGGCGCTTTCATCCGCCACGACGGCATGCTCGGCGCGGACCCGGATCGCCGCTGCGGCCAACGCTTTTGCATTCGTGTTCGCCGTGAGCGCACAAATGTCGAACCGGCCTGGATTGCGGGCGACGAGATCCAGTGTGCTGGTGCCGATGGATCCGCTGGCGCCGAGCACGCTCAGGCGAAGCGGTGCGTCGGCGTTGCCTCCGCCAGGGGACTGCCGGCTTCCATTTCCAACCACGCGTCAGTATCCCCGCATTGAAATGATCTGGCCAACCGGATCGACCATCGACCCGGTCAGGAGAGCGGCGACTGCGTATCCAAGAACGCCCGCCCCGACCAGCCCGTCGAGCCGGTCCATGACACCGCCGTGCCCGGGGATGATGTGCCCGGAATCCTTCACGCCGAAATGGCGCTTCAACGCGGATTCAAACAGGTCTCCGATCTGGGAAAACACCGAAAGCCCTGCAGCAAAGAGGAGCCAGACCCCCATGCCCGCCCGGCCGGTCACCTGATGGCCAAGCCAGCCGATTGCCACGGCTGCGACAAACCCGCCAATGGCGCCGCTCCATGTCTTTTTCGGCGAGACCCGGACCCAAAGCTTCGGCCCGCCGAAGCGGCGGCCGACGAAATAGGCGACGATATCGGTCGCCCAGACGACGCCGAACAGAAAGACGATGACCGCAAGGCCGGCGGTTCCCTCGCGCAGCACGACCAGCACCGCGCCGGAGCTTCCGGCGTAGGCTACGCCGCCGGCAAGCCACAGGATGTGCCTTTGACCCATCGCAACGGCTGACAAGGCAAGAGCGGCAGTGGCGACCAGAAGAAGCGCAAATCCGGCCGCAACCTCACCTGCGCTCGCGGCGATCACGGCCACCGTCACCGTTCCATAGGCCAGCGCGCAGGCAATACGTGCGTTCTGCGCCTTGACGATAAGGGACCACTCGCGCAGCAAAATGAGCGCACAGGCGCCCGCGCCCAGAGCAAACCAGACTCCGCCGACATAGGTCACCGCAAGCGCGGCCGGCACAAGAAGAAGCGCGGATATCACGCGCAGCCGGAGTTCAGTGCGCCTGATGTCGGACGTCGGAACGGGCAGCGGTCCCTCGCTCATCTCGCGACTTTCGCGGACAAGCCGCCAAAGCGACGGTCCCGCGCGGCATAGGCTGCAAACGCCTGTTCAAGCGCGCATTCATCGAAGTCCGGCCAGTGGACGTCCGGGAAGTAGAACTCCGCATAAGCCGCCTGCCAGAGCAGAAAATTCGACAAGCGCTGCTCGCCGCTGGTGCGGATGATCAGGTCCGGGTCGGGGAGCGTGGCAGTGTCGAGATATTGCGCAATGCGCGCCTCGGTCACATCTTCCGCCTTGAGCCGACCTGCCTCAACCTCCCCGGCAATGCGCCGGATCGCCCTGGCGATCTCGTTGCGGCCACCATAGTTGAAGGCGACCACGAGCGTCATACCGGTGTTGTCGCACGTCAGGGCCTCGCCTTCCTCGATGAGACCGAGAATTCGTTTATCGAGCCCCTCACGTTCCCCGATCATCGTGACCCGAACGTTCTGACGGTGGATTTCCGCCAGGTCACGCCGCACGAAACGCTCGAGAAGCCCCATCAGGAACCCCACTTCCGCAGCGGGACGGTTCCAGTTTTCCGACGAGAAGCTGAAAAGCGTGAGAAATTGCACGCCCCGGTCGGAGCAATGGCGAACGGTGCGGCGAAGGGAGGTAACGCCGGCGCGATGGCCTTCCGTACGCGGCAGGCCGCGCTTGACGGCCCATCGCCCGTTGCCATCCATGATCACGGCGACATGTCGCGGAACGTCGACACGCTCCGCCGCGCTGACCTGCTCGGATACGTTCAGGCCTGCCGTCACCGTCATCCCCTGCTCCCTTTCGTTGTGATCGAATCGCAATCTGCAATCAGATCTGGGAGATTTCCTGTTCTTTCTTGGCAAGCATTGCGTCGATATCGGCGATCATTCCATCGGTCATCTTTTGCACGCGATCGGCAGATACCCGGCTGTCGTCCTCGCTGATGCTGCCGTCCTTCTCCAGCTTCTTGAGCGTTTCCATGCCGTCACGACGGACATGACGCACCGCCACCTTCGACTGCTCCGCGTATTTGTGCGCGACTTTGATCAGATCCTTGCGCCGCTCTTCGTTCAGTTCCGGAATCGGCAGACGCAGGTTCGTGCCGTCCACAACCGGATTGAGACCCAGATTCGATTCGCGGATCGCCCGCTCGACGGCGCCCACCATCGATTTGTCCCAGACCTGAACCGAGATCATCCGCGGCTCGGGAACGCTGACCGTGGCGACCTGGTTGATCGGCATGGGAGAACCGTAGGCTTCGACAGAAATCGCATCCAGCATGCTGGAGGATGCCCGACCGGTACGCAGACCCGCAAGATCTGTCTTCAGGACGCCAATCGCCCCGGTCATCCGACGCTCGAGATCGCCAAAATCGACATCCTGATCGGCCATAGTGTCCTCTCTCATCATTTCACGCGACCGGACCAAGGCCGATCGACCAAACACATTGCGTCTTATTTCCATGACGCGCGGCGGAAACGCAAGCGCTTCCGCACGTCGGCCCCGCCCGAGACCGCAAAACAACGCTGGAAACGGCAAGGCAATCCGCAGAGCTCCGGCTGTCGAAAGCCGTTTGCGGCAGTCAGTCGGAAATGACGGTATAAAGCCCCGCGCCGTTCATCACGTCGACAAGCGCGCCGGGGGTGCGGATGGAAAAGACGATCACGGGAATCGCATTGTCACGCGCAAGCGCAATGGCGGTTGCATCCATCACCTTCAGGTCTCGGTTCAGCACCTCGCCGGGCGTCAGCGTGTCGTAGCGCTCGGCGTCAGGCACCTTTTTCGGGTCGTCGGAATAAACGCCATCGACACTCGTGCCCTTCAGGAAGGCATCGCAACGCATTTCGGCCGCACGCAATGCAGCACCGCTGTCGGTGGTGAAAAACGGATTGCCCGTGCCGCCGGCAAAGACGATCACGTCGCCGTCTTCCATGTAGCGCTCGGCGCTGCGCTGGGTGAAGGTCTCGCAGATCGAGGGAACGGGAACAGCGGACAGGACACGGGCGGGAACGCCAAGACGGCGAAGCGCATCGGCAAGCGTCAGCGAATTCATGACCGTCGCCAGCATGCCCATGTGGTCGCCGGTCACCCGGTTTCCGCCCTTTGCCGCAACGGCGACGCCGCGGAAGATGTTGCCGCCGCCAACCACGACCCCGACCTGGGCCCCGAGGCTCACCGCCTCGGCGATTTCCTTGGCCACGCGCCCGACAGTTTCCGGGTCGATCCCGAACTCCTGCGATCCCATCAGGGCCTCGCCCGACAGTTTCACAAGTACCCGCCGCCAGCGAAGTTGTCTCGTCATCTTTTTGTCTCGCCGTTTGGGTTGGCCGGTTTTGTTGTCATGTGGCCCGGCAAGGTGACGTGCCCCTGCACAGTGGAGCGACGGTGCCGGACAGAAGAAAGGCGCCGGAATGACCGGCGCCTTTGTCGGGGCTTAACTGCCTGCCGCCGCGGCGACTTCCGCCGCGAAATCCGTTTCTTCCTTTTCGATCCCCTCGCCGAGGGCAAATCGGACGAAACCGGTCAGTGTGACAGGGCTGCCGAGATCCTTTGCAAAGGCCTCGATGGCCTGCTCGATCGTCTTGTCCGGATCGATGACAAACGCCTGCTTCTCAAGCGTCACTTCCTCGTAGAACTTGCGCAGGCGACCTTCGACCATCTTTTCGATGATGTTTTCCGGCTTGCCGGATTCGCGTGCCTGTTCGGAGAAGATCTGACGCTCGCGCTCGACAACGTCGGCATCCAGCGATGCGACATTGAGCGACAGCGGGTTCGTCGCAGCGACATGCATCGCGATCTTGCGACCGAATGCATTGACCTGCTCGGCATCGCCGGTCGATTCCAGGGCGACGAGAACGCCGATCTTGCCCATGCCGTCGGCAATCGCGCCATGGACATAGGTTGCCACGGCGCCGTTATCGACCGAAAGCGCGGCAGCGCGACGCAGCGACATGTTCTCGCCGATCGTTGCGATCGCTTCCTTGATCTCGTCGCCAACCGTCTTGTCCCGACCCGGGAACGGAGCGTCGGCAAGCGCCGCCACATCGCCATCGACGGAAAGCGCCGCCTGCGACGTGCCGGCGATCAGTGCCTGGAACGCCTCGTTGCGAGCCACGAAGTCGGTTTCGGAGTTGAGTTCGATCACAGCGGCACGGGTGCCGTCCGATGCAACGCCGACAAGCCCCTCGGCCGCGACGCGACCGGCCTTCTTTGCGGCCTTCGCCAGCCCCTTGGTGCGCAGCCAGTCGACAGCTGCGTCCATGTCGCCGTTGTTTTCCGCAAGGGCTGCCTTGCAGTCCATCATGCCCACGCCGGTCTTTTCGCGGAGCTCTTTCACCATCGCTGCGGTAATGCTCATAGATCGCCTCGTTGACGGGTGTTTACCCCGGCATTCCTAGCCGAGGCCTCACATAGGATTGATGACAGAAACGCACAAACGCTTCGCCGGCAGGCACTGCGGCCTGCCGGGCAACGCTCGGGTTTCGTCAGCCGACCTTCGCCGGGGTTTCTTCGGCAGCGGCCGTTTCGGCCGGAGCCGCTTCGGCCGGAGCCTCGGCCGCAGCTTCCGCTTCAAGCGCCGGCTCGACCGGGGCTTCTTCGGCTGCGCCGACGTCCATGCCCATGCCGCCCTGGGCACGGGAAATGCCGTCGATCGCAGCGCGGGCGATCAGATCGCAATAGAGGCTGATGGCACGGCCGGCGTCATCGTTGCCCGGAACCGGGTAGTCGATGCCGACCGGATCGCAGTTGCTGTCGACGATGGCCGCGACCGGAATGCCAAGACGCTTGGCTTCCTGAATGGCAATCGCCTCGCGGTTGGTGTCGATCACGAACAGGAGGTCAGGCAGACCGCCCATGTCCTTGATGCCGCCAAGGTTGCGCTCGAGCTTCTCGCGCTCGCGGTCCATGAAGAGCCGCTCTTTCTTGGTCAGGCCGCTCGGGTTGCTGAGCGTCTCTTCCAGCTTGCGCAGACGCTGGATCGACTGGGAGATGGTCTTCCAGTTGGTCAGCATGCCGCCAAGCCAGCGGGCGTTGACATGATACTGCGCGGACCGGCGCGCGCCGTCCGCGACAGCTTCCTGGGCCTGACGCTTGGTGCCGACCAGCAGCACGCGACCGCCGGCGGCCACGGTGTCGGACACCGTCTTCAGCGCCTGATGCAGAAGCGGAACGGTCTGCGCGAGATCGAGAATGTGGATGTTGTTGCGGACACCGAAGATGTAATCGCCCATCTTCGGGTTCCAACGGTGCTTCTGGTGACCGAAGTGGACACCAGCTTCCAGCAGCTGACGCATAGAGAATTCGGGCAGGGCCATGGCCGTGCAACTCCTTGATTTTCCGGTTATACCTCCGCAGGGCGTGGCAGCGCTCGCGCGCTTACACCGGATGGACCCCGTTCAAGAACGAAAACCGACCCTGCGTGTGGAATGCGCGCGTTATAGTCGTCGTCGCCCGGCAATTCAAGCCCGCGCGGGCATCATCGCCAATTCCCTGTGCGCGAGATGCGCCAAACGGGACGATCCGGCGAACTGCGGCGGGCCCACACGCACCAAGACCTGCGCGACATACCCGGGATCCGCCCTCTCCTCCCGGCAAACGCCGGGCCGGTCTCAAGACAGCCGGTCCAGCCGGTCAGCCGCGATTCGCATGGTCTTCGCGGCTCATGCGAGCTGGACCTCGACGACACCGGGAATTGTCTTCATGGCCCCGGCGATCTGGGGCGACAGGCGGAAACGTCCGGGCAGTTTCACTTCGACCTCGCGCGCCCCGCCATCGACCAGCACGACGATGCTTACGTCCCCATCGCCACGCTCGCCGAGATGACGCTGCAGGCGCCGGGCCGCATCCGGATGGTTGAGATACACGGTCAGGCTTCGCTGGACCTGGGTCGCGGCCTCTTCCAGCGGCTTCACCGACTGGATACGCAGGCTCGGCTCATCGTCGCGCATGTCGGCACCGACGAGGAGAACCACGGATCTTCCAGGTTCAACCGCATCGCGGTACTGCTGCAGGGATTCGGAAAACAGCAGGGCCTCGTACTGGCCCGTGGGATCGGACAGGCGAACGATCCCCATCTTGTTTCCCGAACGTGTCTTGCGTTCCTGCCGACCAAGAACTGTGCCGGCAAGACGACCGGCCGTGGCGCCCTGTTTCACCGCTTGCGAGAAATCCGCCCACATCTGGACCCGCATCCGCTCCAAAAGCGGCATGTAGGAATCGAGCGGATGCGCCGACAGATAAAAGCCGATCGCCGACTGTTCGCGCTGCAGGCGCTCCTCCGGCATCCAGTCCGGCGCATCGGGAAGATGAACCGCCTCGCCGCCCTCGCTGCCGCCGAACATGTCGTTCTGCCCGCTCAGCGCTTCTTCGTCGGTGCGCTGCGCGACGCCCAGGATCCGGTCCATCCCGGCGACCAGACGTCCACGGTTGGACTCAAGCGCATCGAATGCGCCCGCATTGACGAGGCTTTCCAGCGTCCGCTTGTTCAACTGTCGCGCGCTGATGCGGGTTGCGAAATCCCCGATGCTGGCGAAAGGCTTGTCGCCGCGCACCTCGATGATGTGCTCCACCGCCTGCTCCCCGACGCCCTTGATCGCGCCCATGGCATAACGGATCTTCTCGCCCTCGACCGAGAAATGCACACCGGAATGGTTCACCGAAGGCGGCAGGACGTCCACCTTCATGCGACGCGCCTCGACGCAGAAGTCACTCAGCTTGTCCGTGTTTCCAAGGTCCAGCGTCATCGACGCCGCCATGAACTCGACCGGGTGATTGGCCTTGAGCCAGGCCGTTTGATAGGAGACCAGCGCATAGGCTGCGGCATGCGACTTGTTGAAGCCGTAGTTGGCGAATTTCGCCACGAGATCGAAGATCGAGCCCGCCTGCCCCTTGTCGATGCCGCGTTCCACGGCACCGTCGACGAACCGTGCGCGCTGAACCTCCATCTCCGCGGCGATCTTCTTGCCCATCGCTCGACGCAAAAGATCGGCTTCGCCGAGCGAATAGCCCGACAGGATCTGGGCGATCTGCATCACCTGTTCCTGATAGACGATGATGCCATTGGTCTCGATCAGGATCGGTTCCAGCAGGGGGTGCAGGCAATCCGGCTCCTGCTCGCCATGCTTGACAGCATTGTAGACCGGGATGTTGTCCATGGGACCGGGGCGGTACAACGCCACCAGAGCGATGATGTCCTCGAACCGGTCGGGCTTCATGCCCGCGATCGCGCGGCGCATGCCCTGACTTTCCAGCTGGAACACGCCGACAGTCTCACCGGCCGCGAGCAGCCTGTAGGTCGCGGCATCGTCCATCGGCAAAGCGGCGATATCGACCGTGATGTCCTTATCGGCGATCAGCTTCACAGCCGTATCGATCACCGTGAGGGTTTTCAGGCCGAGAAAGTCGAACTTGACCAGCCCCGCCTGCTCGACCCACTTCATGTTGAACTGGGCAACCGGCATGTCGGAACGCGGATCGCGGTAGAGCGGAACGAGCTGCTCCAGCGGCCGGTCGCCGATCACCACGCCGGCGGCATGCGTCGAGGCGTGCCGGTAGAGGCCTTCGAGCTTCTGAGACATCGCCAACAAACGCGCGACGATCTCCTCGTCGCGCTGCGCCTCCTGCAAGCGCGGCTCGTCACGGATCGCCTGCTCCAGCGTCACCTGCTGGCCGGGCGTGGCCGGCACCATCTTGGACAACCGGTCGACCTGCCCGTAAGGCATCTGCAGGACGCGGCCGACATCGCGCAACACGGCGCGCGCCTGCAGCGTCCCGAAGGTGATAATCTGCGCCACCTGCGCACGTCCGTATTTTTCCTGGACGTAGCGGATGACCTCCTCGCGGCGGTTCTGACAAAAATCGATATCGAAATCCGGCATCGACACACGTTCCGGATTGAGAAACCGCTCGAAGAGAAGCGCATAACGCATTGGATCCAGGTCGGTAACGGTCAACGACCACGCGACCAGAGAACCGGCGCCGGAACCGCGGCCCGGTCCAACCGGAATGTCATGCGCCTTCGCCCACTTGATGAAGTCGGCAACGATCAGGAAGTAACCTGGAAACTGCATCCGCTCGATGATGCCAAGCTCGTAATCGAGACGGGACCAGTACTCGTCTTCCGAGACGTCCGGAGCCAGACCATGGGCCGCAAGCCGCGCGGATAGGCCCTCCTTCGCCTGGCGGCGCAATTCGTCAACCTCGGCCCGAAAGGCGGCCTCCGGATCGTCGGAGGCGCCGGCAAACTGCGGCAGGATCGGCGCGTGTTTCAACGGGCGGGCATGGCAGCGCCGCGCGATCTCCACCGTGTTGGCGGCGGCCTCGGGCAGGTCGGCGAAAAGCGCCAGCATTTCCGCGCGTGTCTTGAAGCAATGCTCCGGCGTCAGCCTGCGCCGGTCGTCCTCAACGAGCATCCGGCCTTCTGAAATGCAGATCAGCGCATCATGCGCCTCGTAATCGTCGCGATGGGCGAAAAAGGGCTCGTTGGTGGCCACGAGCGGAAGCTCAAGCGCATAGGCGAGCTGGACCATCGCCTCCTCGGTCGCGATCTCCTCGGGCATGTCATGCCGCTGGATCTCGACATAGAGCCGGTCCGCAAAGCCCGCCTTCAGCGTCTCCAGCCGCGCCCGCGCCGTTTCCGCATCGCCCGCCACCAGCGCCTGCCCGACGGGCCCGGCCACCCCGCCGGTCAACAGGATGACACCTTCGGCATGCGCCACAAGCCGTGCAGCCGTGACATGCGCCTGGACCGAAGGATCGGTGTCCAGATAGGCCCGGCTGACGATGTCCATCAGGTTGGCGTAGCCCGCTTCGTCCGCTGCAATCAGCACGACATCGCTCAGATGAACTGTGTCCCGGCCCCGCTTGATCCCGCCATCCTGAAAATCGACCGGTATCTGCACGCCGATGATCGGCTGCACACCGGCGCCCCAGGCCTTTTCGGAAAACTCCAGTGCGCCGAAAAGATTGGCCGTATCGGTGATCGCGATTGCCGGCTGATCGTCGGCGCGGGCCAGATCGATAAGCCGACCGATCGGCAAGGCGCCCTCAAGCAGCGAAAACGCCGAATGAACCCTCAGATGCACGAAACCGACGTCGGACATGAAACCTCTTCGACCCTCGAGGCAAGCCGAGCGCCGGCCCGCGATCCGTCAACCTGACAGGACCTCGAGTGTCGATGGTGCGTCAGTCGATGTCGAGAGGCCGCCCGGTGCCTTCCCCAGAAACCGCCCGCTGCTCCACAGCAACCGCCAAAGGGGGGCACTGGCGCCTCATATCCGGGCGAGTTCCACCAGCACATCGCTCCAGATCAGCATCGTCGCTCCCATCAAAACCAGGGATCCAAGTGCCGCCAGGTCCTGAAGTGTCTCTCGAAAATCGTCGAGCATGGTGCCCTCCCGCGTCTCTAACCCTCGATGGAATCATAATGTTCATGTTTTGTTCCTTTTGCAACCCCCCACCTCCTTCGCCGGCCGCGCCAGCGGAAACATGGTAAAGCGAATGTGAATTCTTGAAGAGATCCGGCCCCGCGACTGCCATCCGCTTCGCGGAAGTCCGGAAGGTCCGTCATTGCGCCCTTGACGTTTGCGCCCGCAATCCCGATCTTGACCGGATCAAGAGGACGACCTCCCCACCATGGGCAAATTCACCGGGACGACCCGGTCATGGGGAGCGCCATGTCCTGGATCCTTCTGATAGTCGCCGGTCTGCTCGAGGTCGTCTGGGCCTTCGCGATGAAGCTGTCCGCCGGGTTCACACGCCCCGGCCCGACCCTTCTCATGCTCGCCGCGATGGCCGGATCCTTCACGCTGCTCGCGATTGCCATGCGCAGCTTGCCGCTCGGGACCGCCTACATGATCTGGACGGGCATCGGCGCGGTGGGGGCGTTCGTCGTCGGGATCGGATTTCTCGGCGAGGAGCTGTCGCTGCAAAGACTGTTTGCCGCGGGGCTGATCGTTGCCGGAATGGTGGCCATGAAGCTGTCGTGAACCGCGCAGCCGACGTCGGTACGGCGCGCGCATCGCATCGTGCTCCCCGCATCGCAGTCGCCGGTCTGATCGCGGTTCAGAGTTCCACGACCTGCCGGACTTAGAGTTCCACGACCTGCCGGTCGCGCAGCGTGATTCTGCGGTCCATCCGCGAGGCGAGTTCCATGTTGTGCGTGGCAATGAGGGCCGCAAGGCCGGATGCGCGCACCAGCGCGACAAGCGCGTCGAACACATAGGCGGAGGTGACCGGATCCAGGTTTCCGGTCGGTTCGTCCGCCAGAAGAATGCGGGGCGCATTCGCAACCGCGCGGGCGATCGCCACCCGCTGCTGCTCGCCGCCGGACAATTCCGAAGGGCGGTGATCGGCGCGCGGCCCGAGCCGCATGTAGTCGAGCAACTGGCTTGCGCGCGCGCGCGCCTCGCCCTTGTCGAGACCACGGATCAGCTGCGGCATCATCAGGTTTTCAAGCGCGGTGAATTCCGGCAGAAGGTGATGAAACTGGTAGACGAAACCGAGGCTGAGCCGGCGCATGCGGGTGCGCTCGGCATCGGCCAGCCCCTCGCAGGCAACGCCGCCGATCAGAACCTCGCCGCTGTCCGGGCGCTCCAGAAGTCCGGCAATATGCAGCAACGTGGACTTGCCCGCCCCCGAGGGGGCGACAAGCGCCACGAGTTCACCGGGGTTCAACGAAAGATCGGCATCGCGCAGGATTTCCAGCTGGCCCTCGCCCTCGCGAAAGCTCCTGCAGACCCCGGACAACACAAGCGGCAACGCCGCCGCCTGGTCTTCCTGCCTATACCCTTGTTCCGTCGTCATTCGTACCGCAATGCCTCAACCGGATCCAGCCGCGCCGCGCGCCATGCCGGATAGAGTGTCGCAAGCAGAGACAGCACCATGGCCATCACCACGACGGAAAACGTCTCCCCCGGATCCATTTCCGCCGGCAATCGGCTCAGGAAATAAAGTTCCGGCGAGAAAAGCTCGGTGCGCGTCATCCAGGAAATCGCCTGGCGAATGCTTTCGATGTTGAGACACACCACGAAGCCGAGCAGAAAGCCGGCGATCGTGCCGACAATCCCGATGCTCGCGCCGGTAATGACGAACACACGCAGGATCGCGCCGCGCGTTGCGCCCATGGTACGCAGGATCGCGATGTCACGCCCCTTGTCCTTCACCAGCATCGTCATGCCGGAAATGATGTTGAGCGCGGCAACGATCACGATCAGCGTCAGGATCAGGAACATCACATTGCGTTCCACCTCCAGCGCGGAGAAGAACGTCATGTTGCGCGTCCGCCAATCGCTCACGAATGCCGGCCGCCCCGCGCCCTCCTCGATCCTGGGCCGCATCTCCCCGACAAGATCCGGGTCCTCCGTGAAGACCTCGATGCCCGTCGCGATACCTTCCTGATTGAAATAGAGCTGCGCTTCCGACAAAGGCATGAAGGCGATGGTGCCATCGTATTCGGACATGCCGATCTCGAAGATCGCAATGATGGGATAGCCTTTCACACGCGGCGTCACGCCAAGCGCCGTGACATTGCCGCGCGGGCTCACCACGGTGATGCGGTCGCCGACAGTAACGCCGAGTTGCTGGGCCATGCGGGTGCCGATGGCAAGGCCCTGCCCCTCGTCGAAGCCATCGAGCGTCCCGGCCGTCACCGTATCGGCAACAAGCGGCAACTTGCGTAGATCGACCCCGCGCACACCGCGCACCAGTGCCCCGAACGCACCGGAAGGACCCGAAACAAGCGCCTGCCCTTCCACGAAAGGAAGCGTGAAGGTCACGTTTTCGAGGTTCTCGATACGCGCTGCGACAGCATCGTAGTCGTCGAGTTCACTGCCGATCGGCTGAACCAGGAGATGCCCGTTGATGCCAAGGATCTTGGAGAGCAGTTCGCCACGAAAGCCGTTCATTACCGCCATGACGATAATCAGCGTCGCAACGCCAAGCATGATGCCGAGAAACGAAAAGCCGGCGATCACGGAAATGAAGGTCTCCCGACGTCGCGACCGCAGATAGCGGCCGGCGAGCATCCACTCGAACCCGGCAAACATGCGGGTTTCGCCAACGTCCTTCGTCGCGGCCGCGCCGTCTGTCATTCCTGCCTCTCGCGCCCCGGCGCCCGATTCTTCAACCTCACGCCGCCCCACGATCGCCGCTCAGGCGGTTGACGGCGTCCTGCGCCGAAAGCGAGACGCGCTCGCCGCTGGCGCGGTTCTTCAGTTCCACCGTCCCCTCCTTCAGTCCGCGCGGACCGACCACAAGCTGCCACGGCAGGCCGATGAGATCCATGGTCGCGAACTTGGCCCCGGCGCGCGTGTCGACGTCATCGACAAGGACATCGAGACCGGCGGCGGCGAGCTGCGCCTCGATATCGGCGCAGGCCGCATCCGTCGCGGCATCGCCAGGTTTCAGATTGACCAGTCCGACATCAAAGGGCGCCACGGATGCCGGCCAGACGATTCCATCGTCGTCATGATGCGCCTCGATGATCGCGCCAAGCAACCGCGATACACCAACGCCGTAGGACCCCATGTGCACGGGCACCTCGACGCCGTCGGGACCCGCGACCTTCGCGTTCATCGGCTCGGAGTACTTCGTGCCAAAATAGAAAATGTGGCCGACCTCGATGCCGCGCGCCGACATGCGCGCATCTTCCGCGACCTCTGCATAGGCGGCGGCATCATGCATCTCATCGGTGGCGGCATAGGGCGCCGTCCAGGCGTCGATCACCGGCGTCAGGTCGGACTCAAAGTCGGTGTCCTCCCCGGGAACCGGCAGATCGAGAATGGCCTTGTCACAGAACACTTCACTCTCGCCGGTGGAGGCAAGAATGATGAATTCATGGCTCATGTCGCCGCCGATAGGCCCGGTGTCGGCCCGCATCGGGATCGCCTTCAGTCCCATCCGCTCAAAGGTCCGCAGATAGGCGACGAACATGCGATTGTAGGCATGACGCGCGCCCTCCTTGTCGAGGTCGAAGGAATAGGCATCCTTCATGAGGAACTCGCGCCCCCGCATGATACCGAAGCGCGGGCGCAGCTCGTCGCGGAATTTCCACTGGATATGGTAGAGATTAAGCGGCAGGTCCTTGTAGGAGCGCACCGAGGCCCGGAAAATCTCGGTGATCATCTCCTCGTTCGTCGGCCCGTAGAGCATCGCCCGGTCCTGACGGTCCTGAATGCGCAGCATCTCCTTGCCGTAGGCATTGTAGCGCCCGCTTTCCATCCACAGATCGGCCGGCTGGACGGTGGGCATGAGCAGTTCATTGGCGCCTGCGCGATTTTGCTCTTCGCGAACGATCTGCTCGATCTTCTTCAGAACCCGCAACCCGAGCGGCAGCCAGGCATAAATCCCGGCCGCCTCCTGGCGGATCAGTCCGGCGCGCAGCATGAGCCGGTGGGAGACGATTTCCGCCTCTTTCGGCGTTTCCTTCAGGATCGGAAGAAAAAAGCGGGACAGACGCATTCGGGACACTCGGCTATTGGGCAAGCGCGACCGGCCGGCGATGGAGGCAACGCGGTCGACGTCTTGCGCGGGAATCTCTCAAGCGGCAGTCAAAGCGCATGCATCGCAAAAAGACAAGGCCCGCGTCAATTTCGGGCAGGCGAATGTCCCCGGCACCCGACCCTGAAATGCAATCAGGCATTTCAAGAGGGACTTCGCAAAAAATTTGGGCGCAGGTTGCACAAAATGATGACAAGACGACAACGATGCGCTAATGTCTGCGGCGATAACAAGGCAGAGAAGTTGCAAGGCTTACTTTGCTGCAAAAGCAGACATCGCGGTCTGAGTCTTGGGAGGAAGAGCCTTCTGGCGCGCTTTTCGAAGTCGCTGCCCATGTCAAACATCCTAGATGACTAGACATGCATGAAGGTTTGATACGCGAAACCTAAAAAGCAAGGCCTTGTGCCTTGCTTTTTTTCTGCCCGGCACCAATTCCGCAGCTTTTCGTTCAGTAAAGTCAGGGGAAGATCCGCTCGGTCAGACCGACATGCCCCCGCGGCGACTGCCGAAAAATGCGTCTTCCGGTTGCAATTGCGGCGTCAGGTCACAGCAGGCAGCCGGCGCACCGTCACGGCGCGAAGCGTTGCCTTGTGCGCCCCGTCAGCTTCGTTCAGCGAACCAGGCATCAAGCGGCTGCACAATTGGTTTCTTTCCATTCGCCTCGGGCCAGGAATCGACCGCGTAAGCCGAGCCGTCGGAACTGCGGACGACAGCGGTGGCATGGGGATATCGCCCATCAAGAAAGAACCCGCGCGCAACAGGGCGAGAGACCGTATGGTGCGCAAGATATTTTCTGTCGGCGGCAAGAAGCAGCACGCTGGTGGTGTTTGTTGCCTCGTCGATGCAGTCCATCTGCCCCGGCACCCCGGAATTGTGCAAATCGAAACCGCCGACGTCGCCTTCCGATCCGACAATCGGGCCTGCCTTGCGCTCCGCCCAGGCAACCGCCTCGGCGATGGCCTTGCGCTCGGCGGCGGGCGAAGCCCTTCCCTTCGCCAGGATGCGGCGAAGCATGGCAAGATCCTTGCCCGAATAGCTGACCGCAGTCTTGCGCGCACAGCCGAACGCATGGCAGACATAGATCCTGTCGGCGCGCGGTGCGACGCCATCGTGTGCTGCGTACCAGGAACGCGCAGGACCGGCGGCCTGACCGGCGCATGCCGCAGCCAGCAGAAGGCCGGCAAGCGCAATCGCGCCCGAAGATCTTTTCATTCGAATCGTTTCCGTTTTCGACCAAGTACGAACAGGTGTTCGCGGTTCGATTGCCACCAGGAAGGGGACGCGCTATGGGAGCGGTCTCGAACCGAGGTATACAGTATTCGTCAACGCGCAGGGTGTCGCAAAGGGATTGATGATGAAGCCTGTCCATGTAGTCGGCGGCGGCCTCGCCGGATCTGAAGCCGCCTGGCAAATGGCCCGCCGCGGTGTGCCGGTCGTCTTGCATGAAATGCGACCGACCCGCGGCACCGATGCCCACAAGACCCAGGACCTTGCGGAACTGGTCTGCTCCAACTCGTTTCGCTCCGACGATGCCGACCACAACGCCGTCGGATTGCTGCACGCGGAACTGCGCGCGGCCGGATCGCTTATCATGTCCGCAGCCGACAGCCACCAGGTTCCGGCGGGGGGCGCGCTCGCGGTCGATCGAGACGGTTTTGCCGCAGCGGTCACGAAAACGCTCGAGGATCATCCGCTGATCACCATCGAGCGCGGTGAAGTCGACGGACTGCCGCCCGAGGACTGGGACAGTGTGATCGTCGCGACCGGCCCCCTGACATCGCCTGCCCTGTCGAGTGCGATCCTTGAGGCAACGGGAGAGGATGCGCTGGCTTTCTTCGATGCCATTGCGCCCATCCTGCACTTTGAGTCGATCGACCTCGACGTCTGCTGGTTTCAGTCACGCTACGACAAGGTCGGCCCCGGCGGATCGGGCAAGGATTACATCAACTGCCCGATGGACAAGGTGCAGTATGACGCCTTCATCGATGCGCTGATCGACGGACCCAAGACCGAGTTCAAGGAGTGGGAACAGTCGACCCCCTATTTCGATGGCTGCCTGCCGATCGAGGTGATGGCGGAGCGCGGCCGGGAAACGCTGCGCCACGGCCCGATGAAGCCGATGGGGCTGACCAACGCCCACAAGCCGACCGAAAAGCCCTATGCGGTGGTCCAGCTGCGCCAGGACAATGCCCTTGGCACGCTCTACAACATGGTCGGCTTCCAGACGAAGCTGAAGCACGGCGCCCAGCTTGAGATCTTCCGCATGATTCCGGGGCTGGAAAACGCTGTCTTTGCCCGTCTCGGCGGTCTGCACCGCAACACGTTCCTGAACTCGCCGAAGCTTCTTGACGGGACGCTGCGGCTGAAGGCGCGCCCCGATCTGCGCTTTGCGGGACAGATCACCGGCTGCGAGGGCTATGTGGAATCGGCGAGTGTCGGTTGCATGGCCGGCCTGTTCGCCGCCGCCGAACGGCATGGCACCGCCTGCCCGCCGCCGCCCCCGACCACCGCGATGGGCGCGCTGCTCGGTCACATCACCGGCGGGCACATTCTGCGCGACGACCCTGGCCCGGGCTCGTTCCAGCCGATGAACGTCAACTTCGGACTTTTCCCCCCGATCGAAGCGCCGCAGGTCGACGACGAAGGCCGCAAGCTCAAGGGCAAGGAAAAGGGCAAGGCGAAGAAACGCGCGATGACAGGCCGCGCCCGCACAGATTTCGAAACCTGGATCGCCTCAAGCGTTCCGACGCGGCAAGCGGCTGAATAAACGCTTCCACACGCACATCACGAAATCGGCCGGTGAAGACGCGCTTCACCGGCCGATTTCGTTTTCGCTCGCAGGCCGAACCGCGTCACGCCTCGCTTGCCGTCTCCATCAGGTCGTCCATCCGGTCACCACGCAAGGACGCCTTGTTCGCGCCCTGCGGGCGCTTCTCGTCTTTCGCCGACGGCAAACCGGAATCACGGCCGAGATAGGTCACATTCGACGGGAACGCGAAGTCCGACCCGTTCTCCTTGATGAGCCGCCCGACTTCGAGCAGGAGCTCCTCCTGGATCATCAGGAACTCGTCCCGATCGGAGGTCGAGATGTAGGAGAAGATTTCAATGTCGACGGAATAGGCACCATAGCCAACGAGCGACACGCGCAACGCCATCTGGTCGAGCACCTTCGGGTGCGCGGAGAAGAAGCCGTGGATTTCACGAACGACGCTCATCACCTGTTCGCGCCCGGTTTCATATCGCAGACCGACGACATGACGGAACAAAAACCGGTCGCGCCTGCTGAAGTTGACGATCTTGCGCTTGGCCAGGTCCGAATTGGCCACAGTGATCAATGTGCGGTCGAGAGCGCGCAGCCGCGTGGAGCGAATGCCGATTGCCTCGACCGTTCCGGCGAATCCCTCGAACTCGCAGTATTCCCCGACCCTTACCATCCGGTCGGCATAAAGGATCACGCCACCGATAAGGTTTTCCAGGGTCGGCTGCGCGGCAAGCGCGACCGCCAGACCGCCGACACCGAGACCGGCGATGACACCGTAGATGGGAATGCCGATCCGCGTCGCTCCATATCCAAGCGTAATGATCGCGAAGGCCAGACCGAACAGTCGGAAGGCCGAGAGCAACAGACTGGAGTCGAGGCTTGCCGTCGGCATGGCCGGGTTCTTGGTTACATAGCTCGCCAGCAGATCGACGGACTGATAGGCGAGCCAGGCAAGGCTGACCCACAACACCACGGAGGAGAAAGTCCCGATGGCGATCATCGGCGCACCCGTGATGTTTATCTGTTCGTCCACCACATAACGGAACGCAATCACGACGATTAGTTGGAGCAGCGGCTGCTGAAAGCCGCGCAACCGCCGGTGAACCTCCGACAGGGGGACGGCACGCCAACGGTTCCAGCGCTGCAGCATGACCGGGATCGCAATGGCAACCAGAACCATCAAGAAGAGCGCCGCCCACTGCCAGTAGGCCTGCGACATGAAATGGTTCTGAAGCCATTTGGGGCCGGCCAGAATGAGATCGTACCAGCGCGGAGCGACAAGATATCCCGGCGTGTAGATGTAGTAGTCGTAGAAATCTTCCCCCTTGTCGGAGCGTGAGGGGAACATCTTGACGCTTTCGTAGTCTTCCGGAATCCGGTCGACCGTCTCGCGCGAGACGAGGTACTTCAGATCGCCCTTGGTGGCATCGCTGCGCTGGAAGACGATGCTGGTCCCGGGAATGGTCCAGCGCTCCGGCAAGTCGGAGACTTCCTTTGCGTGGAGGAAGGACCCGGCCCTGTCACCCGGGATCTCGTCCAGCGGCGGCAAAAAGATCCGGTCGAGAATCTCCTGAAACTGAAGGACGATTTCCACGCCAACCGCGGTGCGTGCCGTCTCAGGAATATCGCCCAGATCGAAGATCTCGCGGGCCTTCGAGATCAGCAGGCGAACCACTTCGACCTGCCGCTTCTGCGCGTCCGACATGAAAGCGTTGCCGCTGTCGCGAAAGTCGTTGCGAACCTCCTGCCAGACCCGGCTTGCCTCGGTCATCAGCACCATAAAGCTTTCCAGCGACGCCCGAGGGCTCGTGGTATCCGGCGGCGAGATCGGATAGTCGCGCAGCAACGTCTGAAGGTCGGGAACCTGCTCGCGTGCCTCATCAGGTGCTGTATCGGACGATTGCGTTGCCGAATCGATCAACGGCTCCTGCGCGGATGCAGCCCCGCAAACGGAGATCGCACCGGCGAGGCACACCGCGCGCGCCCCGGCGAATCCAGCGCGCCGCAAACGAGAAAGGACAGAGCGAAACGGAAACATGGCATGGCCCTTGGAACAAAGAAGCGATCAATCACCGGGACACTATCGGCCGATAATAAATTCTAGGTTACGCGCTCGTCCGCCTTGCCGCCTTACGCCAGGATCGCCAGATCGTCCATTGCATGCGCAAGGCCGAAAGCTCGGCAGAGGAATGAAGGGGATCGAACCCCCGCGCCTCCATGCGGTCCAACAGCGGTTCGACAAGGCAGACTGGCAGAAACGCCGGAACGACCGAAACCGGAACGTTCGCAACCGCCGCGCGCGTGCGCGCAAGATGGCCATGCGCAACGGCACGCAATTCGCGCAAGGCATTGTGGAGCCGAGGCGTTGTTTCACCGGAAAAAACCGTTTCGGGGTCGACGCCGTGAGCGTCGAGCAGATCGGCCGGCAGATAAAGCTGGCGCCGTCGCGCATGCCAGGGCAACGCTCGCATCAACCCCGTCAGGGCGTAGGCCACACCGGCATGTCCCGCCACCTCCGCAGTGTCGGGGTCCCTGCCCTTGGCCAGAATGATCGCGGCCAGCTGGATCAGGGCTGAAGAGGTCTCTCCGGCATAGCCCTCCAGATCGGAGAGGCCAGGCATCGGATCGTCATAAAGATCGAACACCCGCGCATCGATCAAGTTTTCGAAGGCGGACAGCGGGAGAGAATACCTCGCGATCACCGTCCGCACGGCGCCGGCGACCGGATGCTGGTCGATCTCCGCGCCCTCGGGCGCGCTCAGCGCATCGCGCCACCATTGAAAGCGGATCTCGCCCGGCATCGGGTCGGAGACAACCTCGCGCGCCCTGGCGATCTCGACGTTGAATGCATAGAGCGCGGCCAATGCTGCCCGTTCCGGCTCAGGAGCGTAAAGCAGAGAGACATAGCGTTCGAAATCATGCTGACGGACGTGTTGCAGGCAATAGCGCACGTCCGGGATCGAGGCCGAGTTCATCAGGGAACACCTAGGGCCGAAGCCGGTTCAGTCCACCGCCAAAAACACGGCAGCCACCGGCCGGCCTTCGGAAAGCAGGACATTATAGGTGCGCACCGCCGCACCGGTCGACATCGGGTCGGCACTGATCCCCGCTTCGCGCATGGCGTCCTGCAACGCCGGCGACAGCGGCCGCAGGTCCTCGCCGGTGCCGACCAGAAGAACCGAGACGTTCTCGCGTTCGTCGAGCACCTTCTCCAGCGCCTCTGGCGTCAGTTCGTCCGGGCGCGTCGCGGCAAAACCGTAAATCCCGGTCGGAACGCACAGGATGGATCCGCGATGCGACATCTCCGCGAAGCGAAACCCGCCGTTGCCGTAGGCGTCTATCGGCGCCCGATCGGGGAAATGGGCATCGCGGACAACGATGCCTTCGCCACGCTGTGCCACTGGCTGTCCCTTTCTCGCTTATCAGGCCGAAGCCGTCTCGGCATCCTTGTCGGATCCGCCCGAATCGCCATCGTTGCCGACCACCTTGGAGGCCCGCAGCTTCAGGACGATGAGGAACGGAGCGGCAAGGAAGATCGACGAATACGTGCCGATCACCACGCCGAAGATCATCGCCAGCGTGAAGGAGCGAATGACCTCGCCACCGAAGTAATACAGCGCGAGAAGCGCGAGAAGCGTGGTGACGGACGTCATCACCGTGCGCGACAGCATCTCGTTGATCGACCGGTCGAGGAGTTCGGGAAGCGGTGTCTTCTTGTACCGTCTGAGATTTTCCCGAATCCGGTCATAGACCACCACGGTATCGTTCAGCGAATAGCCGATAATCGTGAGGATCGCCGCAATCGACGACAGCGAGAATTCGAGCTGCAGAACGACGAACAACCCGACCGTGACGACGATGTCGTTGATCGTCGTGAGGATCGCACCGACGGCGAAATGCCATTCGAACCGGAACCAGATGTAGAACAGGATCACGATCAGCGATGCGGAGACGGCGATCATGCCCGCCTGCGCCAACTCGCCCGACACGCGCGGCCCGACGACCTCGACCCGACGAAACTCGACACTCTCGCCGAAGGTCTCGCGGACCTGTGAAACGACCGCCTGCTGGGCCAGTTCGCCACCCTCGGGCTCCTGAACGCGCACGAGCACCTCGTCGGGCGCACCGAATTGCTGGACCTGAACGTCACCGAGATTGAGCGTCGCGAGCTGCTCACGAATACCGCCGATGTCAGCCGGCGATTCGTTGGTCTTCATCTCGAAGACCGTGCCGCCCTTGAAATCGATGCCGAAGTTCAGCCCGACGGAAAAGAACAGCGCAATCGACACCAGAAAGACGACAGCCGAGAACGGAAACGAGATGGTCCGGAACCGCATGAAGCGGAAATGCGTGTTGTCCGGGATGAATTTGAGCAACATGGTCTTTGTCCCCGTCGGTCAGATCGGCAGGTGGCTGGGGCGCTGCCAACGCACCCACAGCGCAACCAGAAGCCGCGAGACGGTGAAAGCGGAAAACACCGTGGTGAAGATGCCGATCGCCAGCGTGACCGCGAATCCGCGGATCGGGCCTGAGCCGAGCTGGAACAGGATCAGGGCGGCGATCAGGGTGGTGATATTGGCGTCCAAGATCGTACCGAGCGCACGTGAGTAACCCGCATCGATGGCGCTGATGGCCGAGCGCCCGGCCCGCGCCTCCTCCCGGATACGCTCGAAGATCAGGACGTTGGCATCGACCGCCATGCCGATGGTCAGCACGATTCCGGCGATGCCCGGCAGGGTGAGCGTGGCCTGAAGCGCCGTGAGAGCACCAAAGATCAGCAGCACGTTGGTGATAAGCGCCAGGTCGGCGATGACGCCGAACCGGCCATAGGCGAGCACCATGAAGGCGATGACCAGCGCCGCACCGATAAGCGATGCAACCCGGCCGGCATCGACCGAATCCTGACCCAGCCCCGGCCCGATGGAGCGCTCCTCCACGACCGTGAGCTTTGCAGGCAACGCGCCGGCGCGCAGCAGCACCGCGAGATCGTTGGCGCTTTCGACGGTGAAGTCACCCGAAATCTGGCCCGAACCACCGGTGATGGGTTCGCGAATGACCGGCGCGGAAATCACCTCGTTGTCGAGCACGATGGCGAAGGGACGTCCGACATTGCGCTGGGTCACGACCGAAAAGGTACGCGCACCCGACGTGTTGAACCGGAAATTGACGACCGGCTCGTTGGTTTCCGGATTGAAGGACACCTGCGCGTCGATCAGGTCCTCGCCCGACAGAAGCGGCGCTTCCTCGAGAAGATAGGGAAACGGCGGATCGTCCGGCGAATACATCACGACGCTGCCGACCGGCGGGCGCGACTGCATCGCCTGTTCCGCCGACATCGACTGATCGACCATATGGAACGTGAGCTGGGCGGTTTGGCCGACAAGATCCTTCAGTCGCTCCGGATCGCCTTCGCCCGGTGCTTCAACGAGAATGCGGTCCTCGCCCTGGCGCTGGATCGACGGTTCCGTCGTGCCGAATTCGTCGAGACGCAGGCGAATCACCTCGATCGACTGCTGCACGATCGAACTCATGCGCTGCGACAGGCCCTGCTCGGTGTAGGCGAAGCGGATCAGGCCGTCGTCGCTGACGGTCATGCCGAATTCCTCGACCGCTTGTCCGCCGAACATGTTGGCGACAAGCGGGTTGGTCAGTTCGCTGAGCCGCTGGCGCGCTTCGTCCAGCCGCGTCAGGTCGCGAATGCGCACCTGGGCGCCGTCCGCCTGCACGCCAAGCCCGGTGTAGCCAATGCGCGGATCGTCGCGAAGCCGTTGACGAATATCGCCGACCAGCGTGTTAAGCCGCTTCCGGACGTAGTCGTTCCGGTCGACCTCGTAGAGAAGATAGGCCCCGCCCTGCAAGTCGAGACCCAGCACGATCTGGTTCTTGGGAAGCCAATTGGGCAGTCCCCGCAGCGTGTCGGACGACAGGAAATTGGGCAGTGTGGACACTGCGCCGGACAGGATGACGAGGACGATCAGAACGATCTTCCAGCGTGCGAAATAAAGCATGGCGTGGCCGTCTCTGGTATCCCCGCCTCACCCTGTCGCGGGTGTAGCGGAGAGGATTGGAAGTCGGACGTTTGGGATCAGCCGTTGTCCTTCGCGGGCTCGGACTTCGAGCGCACTTCGGTGATCATGCTGCGCACGACCCGGACCTTGAGCCCCTCCGCAAGCTCGACCTGAACTTCGGCGTCGTCCACGACCTTGGCGATTTTTCCGATCATGCCGCCAGCCGTCACGATGGTGTCGCCGCGGCGCAGGTTAGCGACCATTTCCTGGTGCTGTTTCATCCGCTGCCGCTGCGGGCGGATGATCAGGAAATACATGATCACAAAGATCAGGATGAAGGGGAGAACGGACATCAACAGGTCGGGTGCACCGGCACCGCCGAACCCTTGGGCATAGGCAGGCGTAATCAGCATGAAACTCTCCTTGATCGGACCCGGCGCGCCTTGCGCCGTAACGCAATCTCGCCCTCGTCCGACGACTGAACCTCAGATCGCGCGGACTATACAAGCCGCGTACGGCTTTGCAAGGCGAACCGACCCGCTGACCGCCCGTCGCCGCACGTCTTTCGCCGCGCCCGCGCTCCATGCTAGGACGTGCGTCCCGCCCTCCTCCTCCGAAGCACCCGACTGCGCGCGGAAAACCTTGGACACGGCCCGACACGATGACCACCTCTTCGCAAGACAAGAGCGACTTTCAGGCTCTGACCGAACGCCTCGACACGTTGATCTCGCTGATTTCCCGCGCGGTTCCCCCCGCTCCCGAAATCCCGGATTTTGCGGCCGCCGACGCCTTCGTGTGGAGTGCCGGCACCTCAAGCCTGACGCCCGTCGCACGCGTGAACCGGATCGATATTTCCCTGCTGCAGGGCGTGGACCGCGCGCGGAACCAGCTCGTCGAAAACACCCGACGGTTCGCCAAGGGGTTTGCCGCCAACAATGTGCTGCTTTGGGGCGCGCGGGGTATGGGCAAGTCGTCGCTGGTCAAGTCCGTTCACGCGTTCATCAATCGCGAGTTTGCCGACAAGGGCGATGCCACCCGCCTGAAACTCGTTGAGATCCACCGCGAGGACATCGAAACGCTTCCGGAGCTGATGAGCGCCCTGAAACAGGCGCCGCATCACACGATCCTGTTTTGCGACGATCTGAGTTTCGACAATGACGATACGTCCTACAAGTCGCTGAAGGCCGCCCTCGATGGCGGGATCGAAGGGCGGCCGGACAATGTGCTCTTCTACGCCACCTCGAACCGCCGACACCTCCTGCCGCGCGACATGATCGAGAACGAGCGATCCACGGCAATCAACCCGGGCGAAGCGGTGGAGGAAAAGGTGTCTCTGTCCGATCGCTTCGGATTGTGGCTCGGTTTCCACAAATGCAGCCAGGACGACTATCTGGATATGATCAATGCCTACGCCGGGCACTTCGAGCTGGAAATCGAACCGGCGGAGCTGCGGTCGAAGGCGCTGGAATGGGCAACGACCCGCGGAAGCCGGTCAGGACGCGTTGCGTTCCAGTTCATCCAGGACCTGGCCGGACAGCTTGGAAAACACCTCAAGAATTGACCCCCGGCGCTGCATCGGCCCGCGGTTCAACCTGCGACGTCGCATGACCGCAGCGCCGCCGCGGGCGAGAAAACGGGGGACCCGGTGGATGACCGGCAAGAGACTTGGCGTGATGCTCGCGGCCGCGACCCTTGCGGCTTTCCTCCTTATTGCTCTGGCGGGCATGTCGGATTTCGACCTCTCGGATCATGAGCAGGAAGAAATCGTCTTTGCGACGGACTCCGGGCCGGTTGCGGGCACGCTTTTGCTTCCCGGATCCGCTTCCTCACCACCGCCGGTCGTTCTCGTGGTCCATGGCGACGGCCCCCAGGACAGATATTCGGCCGACGGATATGGACCGCTCTTCAATGCCCTCCTTGATGCGGGGATTGGAGTGTTCAGCTGGGACAAGCCAGGAGTTGGTGCAAGTGCCGGCAACTGGCACGATCAGTCGATGCAAGATCGCGCGGCTGAAGCCCGGGCCGCGCGCGACGCGGTCGAACGAACGACCGGAGCGCGGATCGGGCGCACCGGCTATCTCGGCTTTTCGCAGGCCGGATGGGTCTTGCCGAAAATTGCCGCGAAAAACGATGGAGGCGCCTTCTACGTTCTGGTCGGCGGCGCGGTGAACTGGCAACGGCAGGGTGACTATCTGACGCGACGCCGATTGCAACGTCTCGGATGGTCGAGGGAGGAGATTGCGGCGGAGATCGCACGGCAGACAGAGGACGAAGCGGCGCTTGAGGATCTTCCCGAAGCGGCAAGGCCGGATGCCGCGGCAAGACTTTTCGACATCTCCCGGGCCCGCGCGCGTTTCGTCCTTCGCAACCGCGACGCCGATGCCGCAGCAAATCTGGAAAACAGCGACGCCCCGTTTCTGGCTGTCTGGGGAGAGGACGACCTGAACGTCGATGCCGTCACGAACGCAAGGGACTACACGCGCCTGATCCTGCCCAACAACCCGCAAAACCACGTCGTGGTGATCCCGGACGCCACCCACGCCCTGCTGCGGAGCCGGCTCTTCAACTACCAGCGGCCGCAGGACATGCCCTGGTGGGCAGCAGCGGCGTTTGTCGTCCTTGGCCGACACGCCTATAGCGACGCGGCAATCGCAACGATCACGACGTGGATCCAAGACACGACGACACAACGCAATGCTGCATCCGATGGCGGATGAACGTCACCGGGCGACCGGTTACGGCTCGGGCTTGAGTCTGGGAATCACCTCGCCCGCCCCCAGTTTGGGTGCCGTTCCAGCCAACGGATCGTCGCCCGCTGCCGCCTCTTCGGAAATCGGCGGGCCGCTGTAGTTTTCCGGGGGCGCCACGGTCGAGGCCTGTTTGCAGTCGGTCAGCCAGACATCGTACACGGCGTGCTCGACGGCATGCAGCCCCGGGCTCGCGGCGAACATCCAGCCGGTGAAGATGCGCCGGACCTCGTTGTCGAGCGTGATTTCATCGACTTCGACAAAGGCGGTCGTCTGCGGCGTTTCCGTCTGCGGACGTGTGTTGCACTGGCGCGGCGTCACCTGAAGGGCGCCGAACTGCACGGTTTCGCCGATGTAGACGTCGAAGGCGATGATCCGGCCGGTGATCTTGTCGAGACCGGAGAAGACAGCAACGGGGTTTTCGATCTTTTCCGCCGACGCCGGTGCACTCAGCGCAACGAGCAAGGCGCTTGCCCCCAGCAGAAGAGCGCGGACCCCGGCGGTGCGACGTGTGATGTTCGTCATGAATTCCACTCCGATCGGCGACGGCCTCACGCCGCCGTCAACTCCGCGATCCGTGCCTGCGCCTCGGCAATCCGCGTCTTGCGCTCAAGCAGCTCGTCGCGCTTCTCCTTCTCCGCCACGACAATCGCTTCCGGTGCCTTGGCAAGAAATCCCTCGTTGCCGAGCTTCTTGTCGATGCGCGCGATCTCGCCGTCGAGCTTCGACGCTTCCTTCGCCAGACGCCCGGCCTCCGCCTCGATGTCGATGACATCCGCGAGCGGGAGACAGATCATCGCCTCACCGCTGACGATCTGCACGGCGCCACGCGGCGCGGCCTCGGCCAGCGAAACGGTTTCCGCCCGCGCCAGCCTGAGGATCAGCGCCTCATGCGTCTCGAGCCGCCGCCTGGTCTCTTCGTTTGCGCCGGTGACCACGAGCGGCACTTTGGCGCCGGCCGGGACGTTCATCTCCGCGCGCACGGAGCGAACCGACGAGATCAGGTCGACAAGCCAGTTGATCTCCGCCGCGGCATCGGGATCGCCACCGAGCGAGCTTGGCCAGCGGGTGTGCGCGAGAAGACGTGGACGCGGTTTGCCCGCGCCGTCCTCTTCGACCGTGCGTGCCCACAGTTCTTCGGTCATGAACGGCATGAAGGGATGCAGGATCTTCAGGATCTCGTCGAGCACCCAGGCTGCGGTGGCGCGGGTTTCCGCCTTTGCCGCGTCCGAGCCGTCGGCGAAGATCGGCTTGGCGAACTCCAGGTACCAGTCACAGTAAGTGTTCCAGACGAAGCGATAGGCCGCGCCCGCCGCCTCGTTGAAGCGGAAGCCGTCCAGGGCCTCGGTGACATCCGCGGTGCAACGCCCCGTTTCGGTAACGATCCAGCGGTTTACGCTTTCCTGCGCGCCGGCCGGATCGAAGCCCTCGGGGCGCGTCCCGCCGTTCATCTCGACGAAGCGAGCCGCATTCCACAGCTTCGTGACGAAGTTCCGGTAGCCGCCGACGCGGCTGGTCGCCAGCTTGATGTCGCGCCCCTGCGCCGCCATCGCCGCCAGCGTGAAGCGCAATGCATCCGCCCCGAACTCGTCGATCAGCGCCAACGGGTCGATGACATTGCCCTTCGACTTCGACATCTTCTGGCCCTTCTCGTCTCGGACCAGGGCGTGGATGTAGACCGTGCTGAAGGGTTCGGTGGTCATGTAGTGATCGCCGAACATCATCATCCGGGCGACCCAGAAAAAGATGATGTCAAAGCCGGTAACCAGAACGCTCGTGGGATAGTAATTGGCAAGCTCCGGCGTCTTGTCGGGCCAGCCGAGCGTCGAGAACGGCCACAGCGCGGAGGAAAACCACGTGTCGAGCACGTCTTCGTCGCGGTAGAGCGCAACGGCCGCTGTGTCGGCGCCGCCCTCCTCCCAGCGCGCGAGCGCGTCATCCTGGGCGATCACCTCGCAGCTCTTGCCGTAATGGGTCTGGGCAGCGGCGACAGCGTCCTCTTCCGAGCGTTCGACAAAGATTTTTCCGTCGGGTCCGTACCAGGCGGGAATGCGATGCCCCCACCACAGCTGGCGCGAGATGCACCACGGCTGGATGTTTTCCATCCACTCGAAATAGGTCTTTTCCCAGTTGCGGGGCACGAACTCGGTCCGCCCCTCCCGCACGCTGGCGATCGCCGGCTTTGCCAGCGTCTTGGCGTCGACATACCACTGGTCCGTGAGCAAGGGCTCGATCGGAACGCCGCCGCGGTCGCCGTGCGGAACCATATGCGCATGCGGCTCGATCCGGTCGAGCAGACCCTTCTCGTCCATTGCCTCGACAAGGCGCTTGCGCACGTCGAACCGGTCGCCGCCCTCGAAGGCATCCATCGTCGCGGCAAGTTCATCGGTCTCCGCAAGACCGTCCAGGAATTCCGGATTGTCGCGCAGACAGACTTTCGCCTCACGGTCGAGGACCGAAATCATCGGCAGCTTGTGCCGCCGGCCGACCTCGAAATCGTTGAAATCATGCGCCGGCGTGATCTTGACCGCGCCCGACCCCGCATCCGGATCGGCATAATCATCGGCAACAATGGGAATGGATCGGCCGACCAGTGGCAGGACAACACTCTTGCCGATAAGGTCACGATAACGCGGATCTTCCGGGTTCACGGCAACCGCTGTATCGCCCAGCATGGTCTCCGGGCGCGTTGTCGCCACGGTGATGTAGGTGCGTGTCTCGAACTCGGTCGGCGTGCCGTCCTCATCCCATGCAACCGGCGCCTGAAAGCTTGCGCCCGCCTCCAGCGGATACCGGAAGTGCCAGAGATTGCCCTTGATCTCGCGCTGCTCGACCTCAAGGTCGGAAATCGCCGTCAGGAACCGCGGGTCCCAGTTGACGAGGCGCTTGTCCTTGTAGATGAGCCCTTCGCGAAACAGGCCGACGAACACCTCGAGAACGGCCTTCGACAGCCCCTCGTCCATGGTGAAGCGTTCGCGCGACCAGTCGCACGATGCCCCCAGGCGCTTGAGCTGGTTCAGGATCATGCCGCCGGACTCGGCCTTCCAGTCCCAGATGCGCTCAACGAAGGTTTCGCGCCCCATCGCGCGGCGGTCGGGCTCGTTCCGCTCCGCAAGTTGTCGCTCGACGACCATCTGTGTGGCGATCCCGGCATGATCCATGCCCGGCTGCCAAAGGACATCGCGGCCGCGCATGCGCTGGAAGCGGACCAGAATGTCCTGCAGCGTGTTGTTGAGCGCATGCCCCATGTGCAGCGAACCCGTCACATTGGGCGGCGGGATCACGATGGAATAGGACGCCGCGCCCGGATCGGCGCCGGCGCCGGCCTTGAAGGCCTCGGCCTCTTCCCAGACCCCCGCGATACGAGGTTCGACATTGGCGGCATCATATGACTTGTCGAGCATTGTTTTTCTCGGATCCTGAAAACTGAACGCGTGGTTACTCGCAGGCGCGGCGCCAAGTCAACCGTCGCCGGAAAGGGGGCAACAGCAAGGCGCTGGATACATGAGCGGAAAATAAATGCGCCGCCCCGATAGGGCGGCGCGGAAAGAAGCGCGAAAGGACATCCGTCCTTCCTACCGGCCGCGCGATACCCGCTCGATTTCCTGCCGTACGAGGCGTTCGACCATGGGAGGGAGGTTTTCGTCCAGCCAGGACTTGAGCATCGGCCGCAACATTTCCTTGACCAGATCCTCAAGCGTCCTGGCGTTGTTGGAAAGGATCGTGCCGGCAAGGTTGTTGAAAGCCGAATGCACCGCCTGGTTTGCGGTCGGAGAAAGAAGTTCCTCGGTGAACCGGTCGCTCGCGCTTTGCGCCTCGCCGGAGGGCTCCGGCGTCGGCTCTGCAACGGGTTCCTCTTCCATGAAGGCGACATCGCCGATCTGCTCCTCGGCGGTGGCCAGTCCCTCGACCATATCGAAAGCATCATCGGCATCGTCGACGGCAAGGTCCTCGGTCAACTCGAGAACGTCATCCGCTTCAGCCTCGACTTCCGGTTCAGGGGCGAGCTCCGGTTCCGGGGCGAACTCGGGTTCCGGCTCGCCGAGCTCGACCTCGTCTTCGTCGGAATCAAAAAGCTTGTCGAGATCGTCCTGAGACATCTCCGCGGAGCCGTCCTCGTCGGCCACGGCCTCCGGCGCATCGACATTGTCCTCGGCTTCGGCTGCCGGCGTTTCCTCGTCGGAAATGATCCGGCGAATAGACGCCAGAATTTCCTCCATGGAGGGTTCCTGAGCTTGATTGGCGTTGGCCATACCGATCCCCGTACTCGACTACCGCGATGACCGGACCGATGCCCGGGCACTATGGCAGAGGCTGTCGCCTCATGCCGTCGCGCGACTCACTTGTGAAGAATATAACGCGTTCGAAGGCGAAGGGAAAAGCACAACGCAACGACGAATCCGCTGCTTTGCTCTTGTCAAGCACAAGAAAGCACTGTTTTCGACCGAATTTCGCGATTCCGCACCCGGCAAACACCGGGTGACCCTTGCGTCCCGTCGCGGTTCAGCGACCGTCAGGCGTCTTGAGCCCGAACCAGCTGTTGCGAACCTTCTTGTAATGCGCCTTTTCGTCGTAACGCGCGACGGCAAGACCGAGGCGGTCAGCGGTGAGCGCGCCCGAGGCTGCGAGCAACGCATAGGCCGCGACCGTACGGTTGCGCTGGGCCGTAACGAGGCTGACCCGGCTGTTGACGAGCTCGAACTGCGCATTCAGCACATCGAGTGTCGTGCGCTGTCCCACGCGCTGTTCCTCGATCACGCCTTCAAGGGCAAGCTGGTTGGCGGAGACCGCATCCTGCGCTGCCGCGATCGATGCGACAGCTGCCTGATACTGGCCCCAGGCCGAGACGATCGAGGCCCGGATCTGGTCGCGCGCGACATCCAGCTGGATGCGTGTCTGGCCGAGGTCTTCCTTCGTCTGACGGACACGAGAGGACACGGCGCCCCCCTGATACAGCGGGATCGAGACCCTTCCGAAGATGCTTGCGGAATCCACCGTATCGACGGTCGAGGACGTCGGCGGATTCCACTGGCGCTGAAGGTTGCCTTCCAGCGTCACGGTCGGCAACAGCTCGCCTTCCGTCGTCTTCACGGCGAACACGGCCGCATCCACAAGATGCTGCGCGGACAAGATCGAGGGGTGATTGGCCGCCCCCGCCCCCAGCGCCGCGTCCAGCCCCTTCGGCAAACGGCCGTAAATCGATGTGCGCGCGGACAGCCGCTTGGGATCGGCTCCGACAAGCTGCCGATAGATCGCGCGGCTTGTGTTCACATTCGCCATTGCAAGATTGAGATCCGACTGGGCCTCGGAAAAACGGGCACGGGCTTGGGAGACGTCGGTGCGCGTGCCCTCCCCCACCTCGAAGCGGTCATCGGCGGCGCGAACCTGCTCGGACAGGAATTCCAGGCTGCTGCGGCGCAGCGAGACGATTGCCGTGTTCGAGATCACGTCCATATAGGCGGTGGCCGCCTGCTGGAGAATCGTTTGCTCCGTCGCGCGGAGGCTTTCACGCTCCGACCTGACCACAGCTTCGGCCTGACGCGTAGAATTGACCGTCCTGAACCCGCGAAAGATATTCTGGGTAATGGCAAGACCGGCAGTGGCGGTATTGCGATAACTCGCACGTCCAGGCACGGAATCGGAGTACTGGGCGCCGACGTCGAACCGGCCGAACACCTGCGGACGCCACCCCGACAGGGCCTGCGGGACCCGCTCGTCAACGGAGCGCAGGGTTGCGCGTGCGGCGTTGATCGTCGGGTTGTTGGAGTAAGTCTGTGCCAGGGCCTCGTCAATTGACTGGGCATGGCCAATGCCAGGAACCGCTCCCGAAAGCACGAAAAGAGCGGCCGCACCAAGCCAGTAACCACTGCGTTTCACGTTGAGCACCCCTGTTGACTTCTGTCCGACCGTCTGACGCCACGAATGGCACACGACGGTCTTTCTGTTTTTAGCGGACAGAGCGTCCGCCGCCGCCTCATTCACCTTCAGACCCGTGCCGTTTTTGACATTCTGGTCTGCGAACCGTCGTTTCCCTGGCGCATAGACAAGGAAGCGACGGCGAATATCGTCATCCGGTCAGCCCGCCCTCGACCGAGAACGCCGAAGGGATCGCAACATGACCAAACCGGGAGTTGGTCCTGGCACCGCGCCGCAGCCAACCGGAGCATACTGTTACCGCGCTCCTCCCGCGAGACAACCGCGCAGAGCCCGCCCACCGACTATTCCGGCCGGGATGCGTCCTCGGGGCAACACACCCGAGCATCGGAAAACCGCCGCACGCTGACCTGCCGCAAGGGCAGATATCCGCGGATGCGCGCGCCCGATTCCCGCAAGCGGCCGGAGACGCGACCGCGCCGTCACCCGGTTCCGTGCAGGCCGTACTCTCAGCACCGTTCCAGATTAAAAGACGAACTCTTTTGCGGCCTGATAGCCTGGCAGAACATGAGCCGTTGCATTGAAGGCGAAGCGTCCCGAAACGGCCTCGCCGGAACGTACGTAGAGCCGCGCGACGCCCGCGCCGCCCACGCCCTCGATGGCAACGAGGCGACCGCCGTCCTTCATCTGCGCGGTCAGTGCATCCGGCAAATGTTCAATGGCACCGTCGATGACAATCACGTCATACGGTCCTTCCGAGGCCGCGCCGGTGACGAGATCGCCATCGACGACAGCCGCATTCTCGATCCCGAGATCGACCAGCAGATCCGACGCAGCGGCCGTCGCGTCTGCGGTTGCCTCGAGCCCGACGACCGAGCCCGCGAGCTCCGCCAGGACCGCCACGCTGTAGCCGGACGCGCAACCCACGCACAAAACGACGTCGTCAGGTCCGATCTTTGCAAGCTGAATGAGCTTGGCAAAGACATGCGGTTTCATCAGATAGCGCTGGGTGTCGCCGACAGAGAGGGGAATGTCGGAATCGCTGTAGGCAATGCTGCGCCTGGAGGCCGGCACGAATCGTTCGCGCGGGACGCTTGCCATGGCGTCGAGAATGCCATGGTCGGTTACGTCGTTGGTCCGCAACTGATTGTCGACCATGTGAGTGCGAGCCCGTTCGAAGTCGCCCATTGCACGCCTCTTCAGCTTAGCGAGTGAGTGGTTCCGGTTCATTACCGGCGTCCGAAGCCCGTGACAAGATGCACGAGAACGGATGACGGCTCGCATCAACCCATTTCGCCAAGCATCCGTCAGAATCTTCCGATCACCGCCGAATTCGTCATTTCGCAATGTATCAGGCGATGCGTGAATTCCACCCGCTTTTTTTGCAAGCCCGAGCTTCGAAAGCACATTGTTTGCAACCGGTTTCGGACCCGTCCAGAATAACGGCTTCATCACGGTCGTTCAGAAAGCGTGTCGAATGAGATTGCAATTCTGACAGTCATTCACCTGCCGCCAGCCGTTCCGTGAACCCGGCAAAGGGCGACAGGCCTTGCGACCGACAAGCCCTGTCCGTGCGGACCAAATCGGGAGCGAAGGCCGATATCGCAGATCTTGCCGCTCGGCGTCGCAAGAGAGGATGCGCTCATGCATTGCAAGGGAGGTTGCGCAGGCGCCATGTCATCGAAAATGTCCAAACTGACGAGCTTTAAATCGTCTCCATCGCTTCACTTACACGGAGTTGGAAATGCTTATTGATGTTCGAACCTACAGATGTCGACCGGGAACGCTGGCGGCACATCTGGCGCTTTACGAAAAACACGGAAAGGCACCGCAAACACGGCATCTCGGACAGCCGGTGGCGTTTCTGCTCACTGAAACCGGCGATCCCAACGAATACATCCACATCTGGGCCTATGAGGACGCAGGCGACCGCGAAGCGCGGCGGGCAGAAATGTGGGCGGATCCGGACTGGCTGGATTACCTGCGTCGCAGCGCCGATCTCGGCGCGCTGGAAAGCCAGACAAACCGACTGATGAAGCCGGCGCCCTTCTTCGACGAGCCGACCCGTCCGTGACGCGGCGGCGGCGGGATACCCGCCGCCCCTTCACACCCGCTCCGCAGACTGTGCGACGTTCCGCTAACCGCTGGGCGGCTTGAAGGGCAGATCGTCGAGGGTCAGCCCGGAATGAACCTTCAGCCAGTAAAATGCGCCGAAAATGACGGCGGCGATCACTGTCGTCATCAGGGCCTTCTTCAAGAGCTGCGGTCGTCCCGGAGCGCTCGCCTCCGTGCCGGGCGTGACCTCGCCGCTTTCCTCCTGCGTGACAACGCCGATCGGCAGGATCGCAAAGAGAATGATCCACCAGATGATGAAGAAGATGGCCAGAGAAGAGACAAGAGACACGGTGCTTTAAATCCAATCAGGGCTTGATCTGTCAGTTGCTCGGCGGCCCGCAAGGCCCGCTTCCCGCGCCGGCGATTTCAGCGGCGTCACACCTGCTCGAGTTCCACCAGCGTTCCGTTGAAATCCTTCGGATGAAGGAAAATCACGGGCTTGCCGTGGGCACCGATCTTGGGCTCGCCGCTTCCCAGCACCCTTGCCCCCTTTTCCGTCAACCGATCGCGCGCTTCGACGATATCCTCCACCTCATAGCACACGTGATGGATGCCGCCGGACGGGCTGCGGTCCAGAAACGCGGTGATCGGCGATCCCTCCCCAAGCGGTTCCAGCAACTCGATTTTCGTGTTGGGCAGTTCGATGAACACCACGGTAACACCGTGATCGGGCTCCGGCTGAGGTTGGGAGACTTTCGCACCGAGCGTGTCCCGATACATTGCCGTTGCGGCTTCCAGATCCGGCACCGCAATCGCAACATGGTTCAACCGTCCAATCATTCAAACCTCCCGCTCGTCTCGTCGCCCCGCCATTTCGCGGTGCTGCAGGGCCCCATAGTGGTAGGGTGGGCCGTCGCCGGCCAGCCCCCAAATCGTCACACGCGTGCGACCAATGCCTGGGTCAGAGGCTTTTTCCCCCAGCAGTCCCGGACCGCGGCCCGTGCGGCGCGGCGCGCGGATTCCGCCACGACATCGAGGTTCTTGCGGCGGTTCTTCGGAATGCTCTCCAGCGCATGAATGACCTCGTCGATGACGACGTCTTCCATGTCGTCACCCTCCTCATCGGTTTCCGGAAGCCCGAACAACGCGGCCTGCGGCTCCCCGACCAGATCGCCGCGCGCATCGACCACGACCGAGACGACGATCGCGCCCGCGAACGACAGCTTGCGCCGCTCCTGGACCCCGGTCTCCTCGGGGTCGCCGAAGATCATCCCGTCCTTGACCTCGATCCCGACGGGGATCTCGTCGACGATATCGAGACGGCCCGGCGAAAGGCGAACCAGATCGCCGTTGCGGGCGATCATTGTGTTCTTGATCCCATGCGCCTTGGCAAGGTCGTGATGCGCCTTCAGATGCATCGCCTCGCCATGCGCGGGAATCAGCGCCTGGGGCTTGAGCATGTCGTAAAGCTGCGTCAATTCTCCCCGACGCGGGTGCCCAGACACATGGACCAGCGCGTCCCGGTCGGTCACGATCTCGACGCGCGCTTCGGCAAGCCTGTTGACGATCGCGTTCACGGCCTTTTCGTTCCCGGGGATCGTGCGCGAGGAAAAGACGACCATGTCGCCCTTCGACAACGCGACATTGCGATGATCGCCGGCCGCGATCCGCGCAAGGGCCGCCCGTTCCTCGCCCTGGCTTCCAGTGAGAAGCAGCACGACACGCTCCGGCGGCAGATAGCCATAGGCATCTTCGGAAAGAAACGCCGGAAGGTCGTCCATGTAGCCAAGCTCGGTCGCGACCTCGATGGCGCGATGCATCGACCGCCCCATGACAACGACATCGCGTTCCGCCGCCTTGGCCGCCAAGGCGATAGAGCGGATCCGCGCCACGTTGGAAGCAAAGGTCGTCACGGCAACGCGCCGCTTCGCCCCCTGGATCACCCGGGTCAGATCCGCCGCGACATCCATTTCGCTGGGGCTGACCCCGTCGCGCACGGCATTGGTGGAATCGCAGATCAGGGCGCGCACGCCCTCCTCGCCAAGCTGGGCAAGGCGTTCGACGTCAATCGGCCGGCCGATTCCCGGCGTCGGATCGATCTTCCAGTCCCCCGAATGCACCACCATTCCGGCGGGCGTTCGAATGGCCAGCGCGCAGGGTTCGGGAATGGAGTGGGACATCGCCACCATTTCCACATCGAACGGTCCGACGGAGATCCGGTCGCCCTGCTTGACGACGGACACCGGAATCTTGTCCGCGCCCGGCTCGCTTTTCGTCTTCGCGGCGAGCAGGCCGGCCGTGAAGGGCGTCATGTAGAGCGGTGCCTTGAGGCGCGGCCAGAGATGGATCAAGGCGCCATAGTGATCTTCATGCGCGTGCGTGATCACGATGCCGTCCAGCCGGTCGAGCTTGTCTTCAATATAGCTGATATCCGGAACGACAATGTCGACGCCCGGAAGGTCCGGGCCGGCAAATGTCACACCGCAATCGACCATCAGCCAACGCCGCTCGTGAGCGGGGCCATAGCCGTAGAGCGCCATGTTCATGCCGATCTCGCCGAGACCGCCGAGCGCGACGAATACGAGCTCCTGATCGCCCGTCATCCTGTACTCCTATCTGACCGCCCGAGGCGGCGCGCAGTCATGCCTGCACGTTTCAAAAAAACACATCGCCGGCGGAGACGGTCGTCATCGACCCGTCCTCGCCGCGCAACAAAAGACGTCCTTCTTCGTCGAGTCCGACGAAGGTCCCATGAAGTTCCGTCCGCTCGAAGCGGACGCGTATCGGAAGCCCGATGCCCTGCGCGCGCGCCAGCCAGTCCGACAGGATGCCCGCGAACGGCTCGCTCCTCCAGCGGGCGAGCTGACTGGAAACGCTTTCCGCCAGCGCAAAAAACGCGACGTCCGGCGCGACCCGGTAACCAAGCCCCTCGAGATCCGCGGCCGCATAGTCAGGCAACTCCGGATGATGTGCCAGGTTCAGGCCAAATCCGCACGTCACAGCCCGCCGATCATCGGCAAGCGCTGCTGCTTCCAGCAGGATACCGGATATCTTCGCTCCGTCCACGAGCAGATCGTTCGGCCATTTCAGTCGCGCCAGCTTGTGGGTTCCGCACATCCGGTCGACCGCTTCGGCAAGGGCGAGGGCCGCGACCAGCGGAAGCTGCGCCAGCCGCGCCGGCTCGGCCGGATCGATCAGAAGCAGCGACGCGTAGAGATTGCCCGACTCCGACACCCAGGGCCGACCACGCCGCCCCCGCCCACCGGTTTGCCGTTGCCCGACGATCCAGAGGTTGCCCGGATCGCCCGCCCGCGCCTTTTCCAGGGCAACGACACTCGTCGAGGTAACCGCCTCGTATCCGGCCACGCGATACCCTGGAACGTTTCGAACCGGAGACGCGCGCCCGTCGAACGACAGCCCGGAAGTCAGAACAGCGTCCCGGCCGCAGCCGCCGCCATCTCGACGATTGAGCCGGCGAACACCACGAAGAACATGACGAAGACACTCGACAGCCCAAGCGTGAACTTCAACTCGACCGGCATCGGCAGGAAGGCGCGCGCCGGTTCGTCAAAGAACATCACCTTGACGATCCGAAGATAGTAATAGGCACCGACAACCGAAGACAGGATGCCGATGATCGCCAGCGGATAAAGCCCCGCCTCGACCGCCGCGAGAAAGACGTAGAACTTGGCGAAAAATCCGATGAACGGCGGAATCCCGGCCAGCGAGAACAGGATGATCCCCAACAGCACCGCCATGGGCAGGTTGGTCCGCGCAAGACCGCTGAGATCGGAGATCTCCTCGACCATGCCTTCCTTGCGACGCATCGACAGGATGCAGGCGAACGCACCGAGCGTCATTGCGAGATAGGCGGTCATGTAGATGACGACACCTTCGACACCGGCCTGCGTTCCGGCCGCGAGGCCGACCAGCGCAAATCCCATGTGGCCGATGGAGGAATAGGCCATCAGCCGTTTGATGTTGCGCTGACCGATCGCAGCGAATGCGCCAAGCGCCATGGAGGCGATCGAAACGAAGACGATGATCTGTTGCCAGTCATGTGTCACGGGCTCGAAGGCGTCTATCACGATCCGCGTCAGCATGCCCATCGCTGCGATCTTGGGCGCGGCCGCAAAGAAGGCGGTGACCGGAGTCGGCGCGCCCTCGTAGACGTCCGGCGTCCACATATGGAACGGCACCGCAGACACCTTGAAAGCCAGACCGGCGAGAATGAACACCAGACCGAACACGAGGCCAAGCGACGACCCGCCCTGTGCGGTGATGGCAGCGGCGATCTCCGGGAAACCGGTGTTTCCGGTGAAGCCGTAAACCAGCGACATGCCATACAGCAGCATGCCCGACGAGACCGACCCGAGAACGAAATACTTCAGACCCGCTTCCGTCGAGCGGACACTGTCCCGGTTGAAGGCCGCAATGACATAAAGCGCCAGCGACTGCAGCTCGAGGCCCAGGTACAGGATGATCATGTCGTTGGCCGACAGCATCAGCATCATGCCGAGTGTCGCCAACAGGATCAGGACCGGATATTCGAAGTGTTCGAAATTCTCGTTGCGCGCGAATGCCACCGACATGGCGATAGCAAAGCCGGAACCGATCAGCGTCAGGATCTTGAGATAGATCGCGAAGCCGTCGAGCACGAACGCCCCGTGAAAGGTCGACGCGGACGTAATACCGAACTGCGCCGGCAGGAGCAGCGGAAGCGCGGCAACGGCCAGCAGCGCAACCGACAATGCCGTCACGTAGCGCACGGCGGTTCGTCCGCCGAACACGCCGAGCATCAGCAGCGCCAGCGCGCCGCCTGCGAGAAACAGCTCCGGCAGCGCGGGTGAAAGGTCCGGGAGTTGATTGTAAGCAGTCATGGCTTGTCTCTCGTCCTCAACCCGTCAATGCGCCAGCAAGGCGGTGGAATTCGCGGCCTCGATCGCCGCCTGGTAGTTGGTCACCAGCGCCGTGACCGACGCGGCCGTCGCGTCGAGGATGGGTGCGGGATAGAAACCGAACAGGATCGTCAGGATGATCATCGGCACGATAATCACCCGTTCGCGTAGGCTGAGATCCATGATCGACTTCAGGCTCTCCTTGTCGAGCGCGCCGAAGACCACGCGCTTGTAGAGGAACAGCGCATAGGTTGCCGACAGGATCACGCCACTGGTCGCGATAAGCGCGACCCACGTGTTGACCTGGAAGGCCCCCATCAGCGTCAGGAACTCGCCGACAAAGCCGCTCGTGCCCGGAAGACCGACATTCGCCATCGTGAAAATCAGGAAGGCGACCGCATAAAACGGCATTCGGTTTACAAGGCCGCCATAGGCGGAAATGTCGCGCGTATGCATGCGATCGTAGATGACCCCGACACACAGGAACAATGCGCCCGAAACGATACCGTGCGAGAGCATCTGGAAGAGCGCACCCTGCACCCCCTGCTCCGTCATGGTGAAGATGCCCATCGTCACGTAGCCCATGTGAGCGACGGAGGAATAGGCGATCAGCTTCTTGATGTCTTCCTGCGCAAGCGCCACCAGCGACGTGTAGACGATGGCGATTACCGAGAGGGTGAACACCAGCGGCGCGAAGGCCTCGCTCGCCAGCGGAAACATCGGCAGCGAGAACCGCAGAAAGCCGTAGCCGCCCATCTTCAGCAAAATCGCAGCCAGGATCACGGACCCGGCCGTCGGCGCTTCCACGTGCGCGTCGGGCAGCCAGGTATGAACCGGCCACATCGGCATCTTGACGGCGAAGGAAGCGAAGAAGGCGAGCCACAACCAGGTCTGCATCCCGGCCGGGAACCCGTGCGCCATCAGCGTCGGAATATCCGTCGTCCCGGCATCCCAGTACATCGCCATCAGCGCGATCAGCATCAGCAGCGAACCCAGCAGCGTGTAGAGGAAGAACTTGTAGCTGGCATAGACGCGCCGCTTGCCGCCCCAGACGCCGATGATCAGGAACATCGGAATGAGGCCCGCCTCGAAGAAGACATAGAACATGACAAGATCGAGTGCACAGAACACGCCGATCATCAGCGTTTCGAGCACCAGAAACGCGATCATGTACTCCTTCACCCGCATCTGGATGCTGTTCCAGCTGGCCAGAATGCAAAAGGGCATCAGGAAGGTCGTGAGGATGACGAAGAGCATCGAGATGCCGTCGACACCCATCCGGTAGCCGATGTTGCCGCCCAGCCACTCGCTGCTTTCCTCGAACTGGAAGCCCGGATTCTGCGGATCGAACCCGCCCCAGATGAAGAGCGAGACCAGGAATGTGAACACCGTCGTGATCAGCGCGACCCGGCGCATGTTGTCCTTGGCGCCGGCGTCCTCGCCGCGCACCAGCAGGATGAAAAACACGCCGACGAGCGGAAGGAAGGTCGTGATGGAAAGAAGCGGCCAGTTGCTCATCAGTGAGCGCCCCCGACGGAGAACATGGACCAGGTGATCAGCGCGGCAACGCCGATCAGCATGGCGAATGCATAGTGATAGAGGTACCCGGTCTGAAGCCGGACGACCCAGGTGGTGACGTTCTGGACCCGCGCGGCGACACCGTCAGGCCCCATGCCGTCGATGACAACCCCGTCGCCCTTCTTCCAGAGCTGGCGGCCGATCCACATGGCGGGACGCACGAAGATCACGTCATAGAGCTCGTCGAAGTACCACTTGTTCAAAAGGAAGCGGTACAGCCCGTCGTGCCGTTCCGCGAGCTGGCGCGGGATCTCCGGCGAGCGGATGTAGAACATCCAGGCAACCGCGAACCCGCCGAGCATCATGACGAAGGGCGATGCCTTAACCCACAGCGGAACCTCGTGGATGTCGTGAAGGACGTGATTTTCCTCCGACACGAAGAGCGCGCCCTTCCAGAAAGCGTCATAGCCGTCGCCGATGAACACGCCCTTGAAGACGAACCCGGCAAGGAGCGCGCCCGCGGCAAGGATCATCAGCGGCACGGTCATCACCAGCGGGCTCTCGTGAACGTGCTTCATGACGTCGACGGACGCGCGCGGCTTGCCGTGGAAGGTCATGAATGCAAGGCGCCACGAATAGAAGGACGTCAGTGCCGCAGCCGCAACCGTCAGCCAGAAGGCATATTGAGCGAAGGCGTTGTGTCCAACGTAGGCCGCCTCGATCACCGCATCCTTGGAGAAGAAGCCGGCAGTCAGCGGAAACCCGGTGAGCGCCAGCGTGCCGATCACCATCATCCAGTAGGTCAGCGGAATGTGTTTCCGCAGTCCGCCCATCTTGCGCATGTCCTGCTCGTTCGACACGGCATGAATGACGGAGCCGGCACCGAGGAACAGGAGCGCCTTGAAGAAGGCGTGCGTGAAGAGATGGAAGATTGCGATTGAATAGCCGCCGACGCCAAGCGCCACGAACATGTAGCCGAGCTGCGAGCAGGTCGAGTAGGCGATCACGCGTTTGATATCGTTCTGGACGAGACCGACCGTGGCGGCAAAAAACGCCGTCGTCGCACCGAAGAGCGTCACCACCGTCATTGCCGTATGCGACAGCTCGAAGATCGGCGACAGGCGCGCCACCATGAACACGCCCGCGGTCACCATTGTGGCGGCGTGAATAAGGGCGGAGACCGGTGTCGGGCCTTCCATCGCATCCGGCAACCAGGTGTGCAGCAGGAACTGCGCCGACTTGCCCATGGCGCCCATGAAGAGCAGCAGGCAGACAACCGTCAAAGCCGCGTCCTGCGACAGCTCGGCGCCGAGGAACGTCAGAACCGTACGGGGCTCTTCCGCCGCAAACGCCTGCGCGTTGGCGAAGATCGTGTCGTAATCCGTGGAATTGAACAGATAGAAGACGCCGAGAATACCGAGAATGAAGCCGAAGTCACCCACACGGTTGACGACGAAGGCCTTCATCGCCGCCGCATTGGCCGACGGCTTCTTGTACCAGAAGCCGATCAACAGATAGGACGCCAGACCGACGCCCTCCCAGCCGAAGAACATCTGCAGCAGATTGTCGGAGGTCACCAGCATCAGCATCGCGAAGGTGAACAACGACAGATAGGCGAAGAAGCGCGGCCGATGCGGATCATCGTGCATGTAGCCGATGGAATAGACGTGAACGAGCGCCGACACCGAGTTCACCACCACCAGCATCACGGCGGTCAGCGTATCGACACGGATGGTCCAGTCGACGCTGAAGGTACCGGATGTCATCCAGCGCAGCAGCGTTTCGCGCACGACCGGCGTCTCGCCGAAACCGATGGAAAAGAACGCCACCCACGACAGAAGCGCGGCAACGATCAGGAGACCGGAGGTGATATACTCGCTCGCCTTGGCGCCGATGGACCGGCCGAACAGCCCGGCGACAAGGAACCCGACGAGGGGCAGGAAGACAATTGCCTGATACATGGCGGCGGCCCTACCCCTTCATCATGTTGACGTCTTCAACCGCGATCGATCCGCGGTTGCGATAGAAGACGACGAGGATCGCAAGCCCGATGGCCGCTTCCGCTGCGGCGACCGTCAGAACCAGCAGCGCGAAGACCTGGCCGACGAGGTCTCCCAGGAAAGACGAGAACGCCACCAGGTTCAGGTTCACCGACAAAAGCAGCAGCTCCACCGACATCAAAATGACGATGACGTTTTTCCGGTTCAGGAAGATCCCGAAGATTCCGATCGTGAACAGAATAGCTGCGACCGCCAGATAGTGTGACAGACCGATTTCCATGGGCGCCTCGCGATGCTCCCCGATTAAGACTTGCAAGCTGACACACGCAGCGGATGCTGCGCGGCCGGAATGAACGTTACTGGGATCCTCAGATCCCCTTGCCGGTTTCGACCTTCCGCACTTCGATGGCCGCGTCGCGGGTCCGTCCCACCTGGGTGGAAATGTCCTGACGCTTCACGCCTTCCTTTTGGCGCAACGTGAGGACAATCGCCCCGATCATCGCCACCAGCAGCACGAGACCAGCCGTCTGGAAGTACAGGATGTAACGCGTGTAGATCAGCTGTCCGAGCGCGGAGACATTGGCACCGTCCTGCGGCATCGGCGCAGGTGCGGCGGTGTTCCCGACCACCTCCGGCGATATTACCCAGACCCCGAGCACGAGCAGCAGCTCGACCAGAAGGATAATACCGATCAGCCCGCCGACCGGCATGTATTGCAGGACCCCCTGGCGCATCTCGACGAAATCGACGTCGAGCATCATCACCACGAAGAGGAACAGGACCATCACTGCGCCGACATAGACCAAGACCAGCAGCATCGCCAGGAACTCGGCGCCGAGCAGGATGAAGAGACCGGCAGCATTGAAGAATGCCAGAATCAGGAACAACACCGAATGCACAGGATTGCGCGATGCAATCACCATGAATGCGGACGCCACGGCGATCGCGGCGAAGAGATAGAAGAAGATGGCTTGCAGAACCATGTCGCGGTGTGCCCCCGTCACCATGTTGAGTGGGCTTGTTCCCGAACAAGACGGCCTCGTCTTAGACCAGCCATCGTCCGGCGTCCACTCCCCGCGCCTTACCGATAAGGCGCATCCATGGCGATGTTGTTTGCGATTTCCCGTTCCCAGCGGTCGCCGTTCGCGAGAAGTTTTTCCTTGTCGTAATAAAGTTCTTCACGGGTTTCCGTGGCGAACTCGAAATTCGGACCTTCGACAATGGCATCCACCGGACAGGCTTCCTGACAGAAGCCGCAGTAGATGCACTTAACCATGTCGATGTCGTAACGCGTCGTGCGCCGCGTCCCGTCGTTGCGACGGGGGCCGGCCTCGATGGTGATGGCCTGCGCCGGGCAGATCGCCTCGCACAGCTTGCAGGCGATGCAGCGTTCCTCGCCGTTGGGATAGCGGCGCAACGCATGCTCGCCGCGAAAGCGCGGGCTGACCGGTCCCTTTTCGAAGGGATAGTTGATCGTCGGCTTCGGCTTGAAGAAGTAGCGCATCGCCAGGAAGAAGGCGGACACGAACTCCTTGAGCAAGAGCGACTTGGCAGCCTGTTGCAGTGCCATGGCGTCGAGCCTCGTTTCTCGTTTCCAGATCGGGCGAAACGCGGGAACACCCCGCCCGCCCGTGTTCAAATCAGTTCCCGCCACCTCCGGCGGGTCTTCCCGTCGCTACCCCGCCAGGGATTGGCCGGCAAGATAGCCGATCAGCGGGAACCCGATCAGCGCGCCCCCAAGGACCAGGTAGCGGATCTGGTCCATGTAGCGATCGAGAACCCCTTGTTTCCCGAGCCTCTGGTTCTGGCGCTCTGCGGCGCCTTTCAGCACGCCGACAACGATCTTGTAGTCGATCCAACCGATGTAAAGCCCGATGGCCGCGCCAATCAAACCTGCAAGAGAGAACGACATTCAAGACCCTCTCTGTTCGTCACGCACTGCTCGGCGCCCACCCCATCGCCATCAGGACCGCAGCCACCACAACGACCATCGCCAGCGAAAGCGGAAGGAACACCTTCCATCCAAGGCGCATCAACTGGTCGTAGCGGTAGCGCGGGACCATCGCCTTGACCATCGCGATCATGAAGAACACCAGGAGCGACTTCAAAAGGAACCAGATCACGCCGGGCACCCAGGTGAAAGGCGCGAAATCGAACGGGGGAAGCCAGCCGCCCAGGAACAGGATGGTCGTCAGCGAGCACATCAGCGCGATGGAGACATACTCGCCCAGCATGAACATCATGTAGGGCGTGGAGCCGTATTCGACCATGAACCCGGCAACCAGCTCCGATTCCGCTTCCGCAAGATCGAACGGCGGGCGATTCGTCTCCGCAAGCGCGGAAATGAAGAACACGACGAACATCGGGAACAGCGGCAGCCAGTACCAGTTCAGGAACGTCAGCCACGGCACGCCCAGCATGGAGGCAAGACCCGTCTCCTGCGACAGGACGATCTGCGACAGGTTGAGCGATCCCGCGCACATGAGCACGGTGACGATCACGAGACCGATGGAGACCTCATAGGACACCATCTGCGCCGCCGAACGCAGCGCGGACAGGAACGGATACTTGGAGTTCGAAGCCCAACCGCCGATGATGATGCCGTAAACGCTCAGCGACGAGATCGCGAGAATAAACAGGATGCCGACATTTACGTCCGCGATTACCCAGCCTTCCGCCACCGGCACGACCGCCCAGGCCGCAAGCGCGAGCGTCACCGTCACCAGCGGCGCCAGAAGGAACAACCCCTTGTTGGCGCCAGCCGGGATGACCGGCTCCTTCAGCACGAACTTCAAAAGGTCGGCGAAGGACTGCAACAGCCCCCAGGGGCCGACAACGTTCGGTCCCCTGCGGATCTGAACCGCCGCCCAGACCTTGCGATCCGCGTAAAGGATATACGCCACGACCAACAGCAAGACGACAAGCAGCAAAACGCTCTGCGCCAACATAATGATCAGCGGGAAAAGATAATCCGCCCAGAAGTCCGCCATAATAGCCCCCGTTTACTCCGCGGCCTCTGCCGCACGCGCCCTGGCGAGAGCCGAACACTCGGCCATCGTCGCCGACGCACGCGCGATCGGATTGGTCATGTAGAAGTCGCTCACCGCGCTGTGGAACGCGGTTGTTTCCGGTTTTCCGTCGAGCTTTGCCAATGCCTCGACGCCCGACCCATCACCACCCGCGATGCTGTCGACTTCCGCCATATGCGGATACCCCTCGTAAAGCGCCGCCCGCAGTTCGCCAAGCGAATCATAGGGCAGTTGCGCGCCAAGCTGTGCGGACAATGCCCGCAGGATCGCCCAGTCCTCGCGAGCCTCGCCCGGGGGGAAGCCGGCACGTTCGCCGAGCTGGACGCGCCCTTCGGTGTTCACATAGGTGCCCGACTTTTCGGTGTAGGTCGCACCCGGCAGGATCACGTCGGCGCGATGCGCGCCACGGTCGCCATGCGTTCCCTGATAAACCACGAAAGCCCCGTCCGGCACATCGACCTCGTCGACGCCGAGCAGGAACGCGACATCGAGCGCGCCCGGTTCAAGCATCCCGGCCGTTGCCAGACCGCCCTCGCCCGGCACGAAACCGACGTCGAGCGCGCCGACCTGGGCGGCTTCGGTATGAAGGATGTTGAAGCCGTTCCAGTCGTCGCGGATCACGCCGAGCGACTTCGCCGCCTTCGCAGCAAGCGCAAGGATCGTCGCGCCATCCGGACGGTTCAAGGCACCCTGTCCGACGATGATCATCGGTCGTTCCGCCTTGGCCGGCGCCTTCTTTACCAACTCGGCAAGCGTGTCTGCCCCGGCACCCAGATAGGTATAGGGATAGGTGAGATCCGCGGCCTCGCCAATCAGGCCGATCTGGACGCCGCCCTGCGTGTAGCGCTTGCGGATACGGGCGTTCAGCACGGGGGCCTCGACGCGCGGATTTGTGCCGATCAGCATGATCGCATCGGCATCCTCGATCCCCGCGATCGTGGAATTGAAGAGATAGCTGTCGCGGCCGTGCGCCGGATCCAGCGGAGATCCCGGATAGCGGCTGTCGAGATTGGTGACACCCAGTGACGTCATCAGGCCCTTCAGTGCGAACATCTCCTCGACATTCGCGAACTGTCCGGCAAGCGCACCGATGCGCTCGGGCTTCGCCGCCTTCACCTTCTCCGCGATCAGCGCAAAGGCTTCGCCCCACGACACCGGCTTCAACTTGCCGTCGATGCGTGCATAGGGCCGGTCCAGACGCTGTGTGCGCAACCCGTCCCAGATGTAGCGCGTCTTGTCGGAAATCCACTCTTCGTTGACCGCCTCGTTGAGACGCGGAAGTACGCGCATGACCTCGCGGCCGCGCGTGTCGACCCGGATGGCCGATCCCACGGCATCCATCACGTCGATGGTTTCCGTCTTCTTCAACTCCCAGGGCCGCGCCTGAAAGGCATAGGGCTTGTGCGTCAGTGCCCCGACGGGACACAGATCGACCACGTTGCCCTGCATTTCCGACGACAGCGCGCTTTCCAGATACGAGGTGATTTCCGCGTCCTCGCCGCGCCCGATCAGCCCGAGATCCGATACGCCACACACCTCTGTGGTGAAACGAACGCAGCGCGTGCAGTGAATGCAGCGAGTCATGATCGTCTTGACGAGCGGACCGATGTATTTGTCCTCGACCGCGCGCTTGTTCTCCGAATAGCGCGACCCGTCCATGCCGTAGGCCATGGCCTGATCCTGCAGGTCACACTCGCCGCCCTGATCGCAGATCGGGCAGTCCAGCGGATGGTTGATCAGCAGGAACTCCATCACGCCTTCGCGCGCCTTCTTCACCATCGGCGTCTTGGTAAAGACCTCCGGCGGCTCGCCATTGGGCCCCGGACGCAGGTCGCGCACGTTCATCGCGCAGGAGGCAGCCGGCTTCGGCGGTCCGCCCTTCACCTCGACGAGACACATGCGGCAGTTGCCGGCAATGGACAGGCGGTCGTGAAAGCAGAAGCGCGGCACCTCGGCGCCGGCGGCCTCGCAAGCCTGCAGCAGCGTGTAGTCCTGCGGAACCTCGACTTCCCTGCCGTCGACAAAGATAACCTTGTTCATCGGGTGCAGCCCTCGCGGCTAACGACCGGCGCTGCAAAAGCGCCCGGACGTCGTGTCATGTCGATCGCGGCGTTGCGCATGTCTTACTCCGCCGCCGCCATTGCGGGCGACGGGGACCGCCGCTTCGCCGTGAATTCGTCGATCCGCGCCTCGATCACCGGGCGGAAATTCTTGATCAGCCCCTGGATCGGCCAGGCTGCCGCATCGCCGAGCGCGCAGATCGTGTGCCCCTCAACCTGCTTGGTCACCTGGAAGAGCATGTCGATCTCTTCCCGGGAGGCGTTGCCTTCGACCATGCGTTCCATCACGCGCCACATCCAGCCGGTGCCTTCGCGGCACGGCGTGCACTGGCCGCAGCTCTCGTGCTTGTAGAAATAGGAGAGCCGGGCAATCGCCTTGATGATATCGGTCGACCGATCCATCACGATGACGGCCGCCGTTCCAAGCCCCGAGCCAAGGCCCTTGAGGCTGTCGAAATCCATGCCGCAGTCGATGATGTTCTCAGCCGACACGCAGGGTACCGAGGACCCGCCGGGAATGACCGCCAGAAGGTTGTCCCAGCCGCCGCGAATGCCGCCGCAATGCTTGTCGATAAGCTCGCGGAAGGAAATGCCCATTTCCTCTTCCACGGTGCACGGCTTGTTGACGTGACCGGAAACGCAAAAGAGCTTCGTGCCGGTGTTGCCCGGCTTGCCGAGGCTGGCAAACCAAGTGCCGCCACGCCGCAGGATCGTCGGCGCCACCGCAATGGATTCCACGTTGTTCACCGTCGTCGGACAGCCGTAAAGACCGACGTTGGCCGGGAATGGCGGCTTCAGCCGCGGCTGGCCCTTCTTGCCTTCCAGGCTTTCCAGCAATGCGGTTTCCTCACCGCAGATATAGGCGCCGGCGCCGTGGTGCACATAGATTTCGAAATCGTAGCCGTTCTTGTTGTTTTTGCCGATCAGCCCGGCCTCATAGGCCTGGTCGATCGCCGCCTGCAGGCGCTCGCGCTCCCGGATGAACTCGCCGCGCACGTAGATGTAAGCGGCAATCGCCCCCATCGCGTAGCCGGCCACGAGGCAGCCCTCGACCAGCGTGTGCGGGTCGTGGCGCAGGATCTCGCGATCCTTGCAAGTGCCCGGTTCAGACTCATCCGCGTTCACAACCAGATAGGCCGGACGTCCATCCGATTCCTTCGGCATGAACGACCACTTCAGCCCGGTCGGGAAGCCGGCTCCGCCGCGCCCGCGCAGCCCCGAGGTCTTGACCTCCTCGATGATCCAGTCGCGACCTTTGTCCAGGAGCGCCTTGGTGCCGTCCCAATGGCCGCGCTGGCGCGCGCCATCGAGCCCCCAGTCGTGCAGACCGTAGATATTGGTGAAGATCCGGTCCTGATCAGACAGCATCCCGCTCTCCTGTCCTTAGCTCTGGCTGGAGGGCGCATCGCCCTTTTTGGCACGCGAGGAGAATTCGGTTTCCCCGCCGTTCGCCAGCTGTTTTGCCTGCGCGATCCAGTCTTCGCGATCGATCCGGCCCTTGAACTTGAGCCGCGTGTCGACCCAGGCCTTGTTGGCCTCGTTCCAACCGGCGATCTGGTCGAAATGATAGACGCCCAGGTCGTTGAGGATTCCCTCGAGCTTCGGCCCCACGCCCTTGATCTTCTTCAGATCGTCGGCCTTGCCGCTGCGCGCGCCCTTCAACAGTTCAGGTTCGCTCTCCGGCACGCCCTCGCCTGTCAGATCCAGGCTGGACTGCACCGATCCCGGCGCCCCGGCAGCCGCCGTCTCGACCGCTTCCGGCTTGACGTCCTTGGCCTTGGGAGCGGGCTTGGGTGCGGCTTCCTTCGTGCTCTTTGGCGCCCTCGGCAAACCGTCGAAATCATGGCCGCCGGAATTGATCGCCTGCCCGGCAAAGGCATGCGAGGCCGCTTCGGCGCCCGAAACGACATGCGCGACCGGATCGGCACCGACGGTTGTATCGTCAAGGTCGGACAGCGTCGTCGCGCCATCCGCGGGCATGGCGAACCGGCGGTCCGTCTGCGGCCCCGGTGTCACTTCGCGGCCGGCGGCGATATCCTCGATCAGTGCCTCGAGGCTTTCCGGGGTCAGATCCTCATAGGTATCCTTGAAGATCTGCACCATCGGCGCGTTCACGCAGGCGCCTAGGCACTCGACCTCTTCCCACGAGAAATCGCCGTCTTCCGACAGCTCGTGCGCATGTGCCGCAATCCGGCTCTTGCAGACACGCACGAGGTCTTCCGCGCCGCGCAACTGACAAGGCGTCGTGCCACAGACCTGGATATGAGCCTTCTTGCCGACTGGAGCGAGCTGGAACATCGTGTAGAAAGTCGCGACTTCCAGAACGCGGATATGCGGCATCGACAGCATGTCCGCCACGCAGCGGATCGCGGGTTCCGGGAGCCAGCCGTCATGCTGCTCCTGTGCGCGCCACAACAGCGGGATCACGGCGGACGCCTGCCGTCCCTCCGGATAGCGCGAGATGACCTTCTGGGCCCAGTCGAGATTGGCCTTGGTAAAGGCGAAACTCTCGGGCTGCTCAGGGTGAAGGCGACGAACGGACATTACCGGTCCACCTCTCCGAACACGATATCAAGGGAACCGAGAACCGCCGACACGTCGGCCAGCATGTGTCCCCGACACAGGAAATCCATCGCCTGCAAATGCGCGAACCCGGGCGCCTTGATCTTGCAGCGATAGGGCTTGTTGCTTCCGTCGGCAACGAGGTAGACGCCGAATTCGCCCTTGGGCGCCTCCACGGCAGCGTAAACTTCGCCCTCGGGCACGTGATAGCCTTCGGTATAGAGCTTGAAGTGATGGATCAGCGCTTCCATCGACTTCTTCATCTCGCCGCGCTTGGGGGGGACGATCTTGCCGTCGCTCGACGACACCGGCCCCTTTTCCACCGTCAGCTTTTCCAAGCACTGCTTCATCAACCGCACCGACTGGCGCATCTCTTCCATGCGGATCAGGTAACGGTCGTAGCAATCGCCGTTCTTGCCGATCGGAATGTCGAAATCGAGTTCGGAATAACATTCATAGGGCTGCGACTTGCGCAGATCCCATGCAGCCCCCGACCCGCGCACCATCACGCCGGAAAAGCCCCGCGCCCAAGCATCTTCGAGCGACACGACGGCGATGTCGACATTGCGTTGCTTGAAGATGCGGTTGTCGGTCAGCAGCCCCTCGATATCGTCGAGCGTCTTCAGGAAGGGGTCGCAGAAATCCCAGATGTCGTCGAGCAGATCGCCGGGAAGCTCCTGGTGAACGCCGCCCGGACGCACAAAGGCGGCATGCATGCGTGCGCCGCAGGCCCGCTCGTAAAACACCATAAGCTCTTCGCGCGGCTCGAAGCCCCAAAGCGGCGGCGTCAGCGCGCCGACGTCCATCGCCTGCGTGGTGACATTGAGCAGATGCGACAGAATGCGGCCGATCTCGGAATAGAGCACGCGGATCAGCTGCCCGCGTTTCGGGACCTCAATATCCAACATGCGTTCGATGGCCAGGGCGAAGGCGTGCTCCTGGTTCATCGGCGCAACGTAATCGAGGCGATCAAAATACGGAACGGCCTGCAGATAGGTCTTGTGCTCGATCAGCTTTTCGGTGCCGCGATGCAGCAGACCGATATGCGGATCGACCCGCGTGACCACCTCGCCGTCCAGTTCGAGCACCAGACGCAACACCCCGTGCGCAGCGGGATGCTGCGGGCCGAAGTTGATGTTGAAATTCCGGACCTGAGCCTCAGCCATGTTGAGGATCCTGCTTGGGCGCGAAGAGAGCAAACACCTCAGCACCTGTCATTTTCTGGGTCGAATCGGCAAACGAATAGTTGTCGGGTTTTTCGTCGATGAAGATCTCGGAGGTGAACGTGAAGACCGTCGGATCATCGAACGCTTGCGCGGACACGCTGCTGTGCGATCCATCGCGCATCCGCCACATCAGCGAAGACCCGCAGCGCTCGCAGAACACCCGTTCGCCGTACTCGGACGAACCGTAAACACCGGGAACGCTTCCCTCGGCCATTGCAACATCATTGCACGCGACGGCCATGAAAATGCCGCCGCTCCAGCGCCGGCACATCGAACAGTGGCACACGCCCATCTCGCGGGTCTCCGGCAACGCGGAAAAGCGAACGGCACCGCAAAGACAGCCTCCCTGAAGCCTCTCGTCAGCCATATTTGCCCCTCAGCTCGCCTTCTCGTCGCCCGGCAGCACGTAATCCGTGCCCTCCCAGGGCGACATGAAATCGAAATCGCGGAATTCCTGATTGAGCCGCACCGGCTCATAAACGACCCGCTTCTTCTCGTCGTCGTAGCGAACTTCGACATACCCGGTCAGCGGGAAATCCTTGCGCAGCGGATAGCCGTCAAACCCGTAGTCCGTGAGAATCCGTCGCAGGTCGGGGTGCCCGGAAAACAGCACACCATACATGTCATAGACTTCGCGCTCGAACCATTCCGCCCCCGGGAAAACATCCACGATGGAGGGAACCGGCGTTTCGTCATCGGCCCTGAGTTTCACGCGGATACGCATGTTCTGCTTGGGCGACAGGAAATGGTAGACCACCTCGAAGCGCTTGTCCCGGCTCGGGTAGTCGACGCCACAAATGTCTGTCAGGTTGACGAAGAGGCAGCTCGTGTCATCGCGCAGGAAGCGCACAGCCTGCACGATTTCCGAGGCGCGGACCTCCAGCGTCAACTCGCCAAAGGCGACAGATGCGCTGTCGACGGTATCGCCAAGCGCCGCCTGAATGTGTTCGCCGAGTTCAGCGAGCGTTTCGTCCATGTCCCTGATCCGTCTAACGCAATGAGGCGTGGGGCCGACCGGCGGTCAGCGTTCGATCGTTCCGGTGCGCCTGATCTTCTTCTGGAGCATCATCACCCCGTACAGAAGCGCTTCCGCAGTCGGCGGGCAGCCCGGCACATAGATGTCGACCGGAACGACCCGGTCGCAGCCGCGCACCACCGAGTAGGAGTAATGATAATACCCCCCTCCATTGGCGCAGGAGCCCATGGAGATGACATAGCGCGGCTCGGGCATCTGATCGTAGACCTTGCGCAGCGCCGGCGCCATCTTGTTGGTCAGCGTGCCGGCCACGATCATCACGTCGGATTGGCGCGGAGACCCGCGCGGGGCAAAGCCGAACCGCTCCCCGTCGTAACGCGGCATCGACATCTGCATCATCTCGACCGCGCAGCAGGCGAGACCGAACGTCATCCACATCAAGGAGCCGGTTCGTGCCCACTGGATCAGATTGTCCGTGGCGGTGACGACGAACCCCTTGTCGGACAGCTCGTCATTCATCTCGATGAAGAACGAATCGTCCGCGCCGACAGGCTTTCCCGTTCGCGGATCGAGAATGCCCTTCGGAGCCTGGGCAATGAGGGGCTCTTGCGAGGTCAGTCCCATTCCAGCGCTCCCTTCTTCCATTCGTAGATGAACCCGATCGTCAGCACGCCGAGAAACGTCATCATCGACCAGAAGCCGTACCAGCCGAGATCGCCGAACGAGACGGCCCAGGGGAACAGGAATGCAACCTCGAGATCGAAGATGATGAACAGCAGCGCGACCAGATAGAAGCGGATGTCGAATTTCATCCGGGCATCGTCGAAAGCGTTGAACCCGCACTCATAGGCCGACAGCTTCTCCGAATCGGGATTCTTGTAGGCCAGCAGAAACGGCGACACCAAAAGGGCAAGACCGATGACCAGCGAGACCCCGATGAAAACCAGGATCGGCACATAGTCTCTCAGCAGATCTTCCATGTCCAAACATGTCCTTGCGCCAGGCCCTTGGCGGCTGCGCGTGTCCCACGACAGCGCGGCGCGGCGGGGCCTTTCCAGCGTGACGGTGATACAGGTGACAACGACGCGATCACCAGCGCTTACCCGGCACGCTTAGCCCACGCTCCCCTGCAACGCAAGCCCGACGACAGTGTAATCGGAACGGCATTTTCGCGGTTGCGAGACGTCCCTGCGTCGCAGCGCCGAAAACCCGGGAAGGATTAACGCAAGAGGCGCTACGTGAGCTCCGGCCACGCGTCGAGCAGCGCGTCGCACGCCCTGATCCCCGACGGCTCGGGCTTCGCGCGCCTCGTCCTGGATCAGACGAACAAAGACGACACGGCCTTTGCGCCCTCCCCCAGCCGACAAACCATCCGCCCCCTCGACCTGTCGAATCTGCCATCCGCACGGCGCGGACATCCCCGCCGGGCTTGCCCTGGATTTTCCAGCCGCCGCCAGCTCGGACGCTCTCGAGGAAGGCCTCCGACTGCGCCATGGCCCCGGGCGTAAGCGGCAGGGCCCGGTTTGGAAGACCCGACAGAAAGCGGGCCGGCTCATGTGGCGAGACCCGCGAGGACGAGGAGATCCAGGTCCGCTGCAAAACGCAGTTTTTTCCCGTACCGCCCCGGTCGGCCTCGCCGGAACGACAACTCCACACCAGAGCATGCGAACCTTGCAACAGGCTCTCCTCGAAACCGATGGCGGACAGCGCCACCTAAAACGAGGGCGCCGGTGTTGCCCGGGCGAGGCAATCGCCGCTCCCGACGCGCGGGGCCTCCTGTTTCAAGTCAACGACAGGGGGCAAATACCGCCCGCATGTACATGTTGCAGGATCATCGGGAGAGCCTGCGCCACAGCGCCGCAAGGCAAACATTCGTCCGATCACGACCGCCGCCTCCAAACACGGACCGCGCTTGCAACATAAGGAAGGCCGGTGTTGTGAAAGCATGGCATTTGGCGGATGCCGTCGCTGCAGACAACAAGCTTGCGGCCCCCGTGAGGGGCGTTTCTGATCTCGGAAGAAAAAATGGGGCGAGTGGCGCGAGTGACGGGACTCGAACCCGCGACCTCCGGCGTGACAGGCCGGCACTCTAACCAACTGAGCTACACCCGCTCGCCCGCTTTGCCATCAGGCAAAGGGCTCCCGTTACTGAGGCAAGTGGCGCGAGTGACGGGACTCGAACCCGCGACCTCCGGCGTGACAGGCCGGCACTCTAACCAACTGAGCTACACCCGCTTGCGCTCTGGCGACACGTGGCCGCCGGGAGTGGCGCTGATGTACGTCGACCCGCCCGACAAGTCAAGCGGCACTCACACAGCTTTGTGAGGATTGTCCAAGTGCCGCGCGCCATCGCATCAATACCCCTGTGGATAACGCAGATCGGCCCGCTTGCAGCTCCCCCTGCCCTGTCGGCGTCCCGGCAACGAAAAACGCACGAGCGCGAAAGCACTCGTGCGTTTGAAAGTCGAGATCGCAGCCTTCAGGCTCGATTAAAGACGGGCCAGATACTGCATCGGATCGACCGGCTTGTTGCCACGGCGCAGTTCGAAATGAAGCTGCGGCTGGGTGACCGAGCCGGTTGAACCGGCCTTGGCAATCGTCTGCCCGCGACTCACTGCATCGCCGCGTTTGACCAGCAGCTGGCTGCCATGCGCATAGGCCGACACCCAGCCATCGTCGTGACGCACGAGGACGAGATTGCCGTAGCCTTTGAGTTCATTGCCGGAATAGATAACGGTTCCGTCTTCCACGGCCTTGATGTCGGCCCCTTCCGGCAGGGCGAGATTGATGCCCTCGTTGCGCGTTCCGCCAGGCTTTGTTCCGAAGTCTGAGATGATTCGCCCCCGGGCCGGCCAACGGAATCGGCGAACGTTGTCGTCCGAAGCATCGCGATTGACGGAAATCGGTTTGACGGGCGCGGATTCCGTTCTGGAAATCTGCGGCGGCGCGTCGGTCGCGGCCGTGGTCGCGGTCGAAGTCGGAGCGCGGACCGTCTCGACGGTTCGCGAGCTCAATGATGCGGGCTTTCGCCGCGGCTGGGCGGCGGTGGCGACCTGAGCGGGCGCGGGAACGCTGCTCGAAAGCGACGCCAGCTTGACCGCGGAGCCGGGCTTCTGCCGCGGGATCGGGGCAGACGCCATTGCAAGACCGGCACCCGCCGATGCGGGGATCGACCCCGTCACGCTTGGCGCGCCCCCGGCCGGCGGCAGCTTCACAGGTGCACCCGAGCGCGATGCGGTCGCGCCATGCACATATGTGGGGATGACCATCCGCTGGCCGGCGGACAGAGAGGCGTTTGGCGATACGCCGTTGATTTCGGCCAGGACATACTGCGGCACGCCGAAACGGCGTGACATCGAGGCCACGCTGTCGCCACTTCGCGCACTCACCTGGGTCGCCCCTGCCGTGGTCCAGCCACGAACCGTCTTCGGCGCAACCGAATTGCCCACAGGCCCTGACGTCGCTGCAAGCGTACGGCTCGCTTCGTCGCGTGCCGAGCGGACAGGCGTCTGCACCGAGGCGGTCGCCACCGGCCGTGACGGCGATGCGGGAGGCGTGGGAACGGAAGCATTGCGAGAAGACTGGCCTTGCGTGGCGCCTGACCTGGAAACCGATCCGGTTGCCATCGAGGCACCGGACCCGTTCACCGGCGGCAACGCAGTGCGCTCCACCCGCGCCGGTCCGCTGGACGGGCCCGCCATGATGTCGTCGAAACTCGGCTGCGACGCCGAAGTGCCGCTCAGCATGGCACGCTGATTGTCGGTGTTACCGGTGAAGATCGGATCGGCGAACCGCTCCACTCCCCCGCTGCAAGCTCCGGCGACGGCTGCCAGAAGCACCACCATCGCAGTCTGCGAGAGCAATCGGGACGGGGATCTTAAATATTTCTTTGACATGGCGCTACTCGGACTCAAACACCTGAGGTCGTTGAGACTGATTAAATGCCGGTAACGTTTATAAAGACTTAAGCGCGAGCGAATTGACCGTGAAAGGCCCGAAACAATTGCTACCAACCGGGCGTCACAGCCGGTTCGCGACCCCTTCCACGAGCGGGACAAAGCGCACCTGCGCAAGGTCGCGGGAGACCGTCGTCGCACCTTTTCGTTCAATCACCACAAGAGACTGGACATCACCGGCGGGGCCGCGCGGTGCCACCAGTTTTCCGCCATCCGCCAGTTGATCGATCAACGCCTGCGGGAGTTCCGGCGTGGCGGCCGTCACGATGATCCGGTCGAAGGGCGCCTTCTCCGCAAGCCCTTCCGTTCCGTCGCCATGGTGGACGTGCACGGTGTCGATCTTCAGCGTGGACAGCCGGGCCCGCGCCAGGTCGGCGAGTGTCTTGTAACGTTCGATGGTTCGAACGTCCCGGCTGAGATGCCCGAGAATGGCTGCCTGATAACCCGAACCCGTCCCGATCTCGAGAACCCGGTGCTCTGGCGCAACATCGAGCGCTTCAGTCATCATTGCGACAATCGTGGGCTGGGAAATCGTCTGGCCGCATTCAATGGGAAGGGCGCTGTCCTCATAGGCATGGCGCTGCAGGGGCGCGGACAGGAACAGCCGTCGCGGCACGCGCTCGAGCGCAGACAGCACCTTCTGGCTGCCGATCCCCTTGCTGCGCAGCTTGAGGATCAGCGCCGCGGTCGCCTCGCGGTCGGCCTCTGTGACATCGGATGGCACCAAGGACCGCCCGCCGGACGCTTCCGGGCCTGCTTCAGGATCATCTGCCCCAGTCAATGGATCTCTCCCGCGCCATGTGCCGCGTTCTGTCCTGTCCGCGACAACCCGACCGAAGGGCCCGCCCCCAAATCAGGATGCCAGCTTGTCCTTGAGCTCGCCCAGAAGATCGTGGGCGGTCAGATCGAGCTTGAGCGGCGTCACGGAAATCATCTGTTCGCGCAAGACGGCCAGATCCGTGTCCTCGGGAGGTGTCTCCTCGCCGCCGCGAAAGGCGAGCCAGTAGTAAGGCACGCCACGGCCGTCGGTGCGCGCGTCAACCGCCAGCTCGCTGACCTTGCGCTTGCCCTGACGCGTCACCCGGGTCCCGCGCACATCGTCCGCCGAACAGGCCGGAAAATTGAGGTTGAGCAGGATGTCGGAGGGAAACGAAAACGACAAGAGCTTGCGGATCAGGGGCGCGGCATGGGCCCGGGTTGCCTCGTAGTCCACACGCGCTCCCTTCCCCCAGCTGTAGGCCTGGGAAAGCGCCATGGAGCGGATGCCCATCAGCGTACCTTCCATGGCGCCCGCAATCGTGCCGGAATAGGTCACGTCGTCCGCGGCATTCTGTCCACGGTTCACGCCCGACAGCACGAGGTCCGGCCGGCCGGGAAGAAGCTCGCGCACACCCATGATCACGCAATCGGTCGGAGTGCCGCGCACGGAATACCGCCGGTCGCCGAGTTCGCGCACCCTGAGCGGATCGTGCAAGGTCAGCGAATGCGCGACACCGCTTTGATCGGTCTCCGGCGCTACCACCCAGACGTCATCGGTCAGAGCGCGGGCAATCTCTTCCAGCACGGCAAGGCCGTCAGCCTGGATGCCGTCGTCATTGGTGACCAGAATGCGCATCACACCGCCTCGATTTTCTCGATCCCACCCATGTAGGACCGCAACGCCTCGGGCACCGTTATGCTGCCGTCGGCATTCTGATAGGTCTCGACCACCGCGATGAGCGCGCGCCCGACCGCGATACCGGACCCGTTGAGCGTATGGACGAAGCGAAGCCCCTTCTCGCCCTCCGGCCGGTAGCGCGCGTTCATCCGCCGGGCCTGGAAATCGCCGCAGGCCGAACAGCTGGAAATCTCGCGATAGGCATTCTGACCCGGAAGCCAGACCTCGATGTCATAGGTCTTGCGGGCGCCGAAACCCATGTCGCCGGTCGACAACGCCATGACACGGTAAGCGAGGCCGAGCTTCGCGAGGATCTCTTCCGCGCAGCCCGTCATCCGCTCAAGTTCGTCGAGGGATTTCTCGGGTGTCGTGACGGAGACAAGCTCGCATTTCCAGAACTGGTGCTGGCGCAAGATGCCGCGCACGTCCCGTCCGGCGGAACCGGCTTCGGAACGAAAGCACGGCGTCAGCGCGGTCACGCGCATCGGCAGCTCCGCCTCCGCAAGCGTTTCTCCGGCCACCATGTTGGTCAGCGGCACTTCGGCCGTCGGGATCAGCCAGCGGCCTTCCGTGGTCTTGAACAGGTCCTCGGAGAATTTCGGCAGCTGCGAAGTGCCGTAGAGCGCCTCGTCGCGCACCAGCAACGGCGGGGAAACTTCCATATAACCGTTGTGGACGGTTTGCAGATCGATCATGAACTGGCCGAGCGCACGCTCAAGCCGCGCCATCTGCCCCTGAAGCAGCACGAAGCGCGCGCCGGACATGCGCCCCGCGCGTTCAAAGCTCATCCCGGCCTCGGCCGCGCCGACCTCGAAATGTTCCTTCGGCGTGAAATCATAGGCACGCGGGGTGCCGATGCGGCGAAGCTCGACGTTGGCGCTTTCGTCCGCCCCGTCGGGCACGTCGTCCAGCGGCATGTTCGGCAGCACGCTCAGGGCATCCACCATCCTGGAGGTCAGCTCACGCTCGACCTCTTCGCCGTCGTGGATGAATTGCTTGATCTTGGCAACTTCATCGATCAGCGCCTGCGCACCGGCGTCGTCGCCGGACGCCTTTGCCTTGCCGATTTCCTTCGAGGCCGCGTTGCGCCGTTCCTGAGCGTCCTGAAGGGCGGCCACATGGGCGCGCCGCTCATCGTCGAGCGCGATCAGCTGCGCGGCCTGTGGCGGCAGCCCCCGGCGCCCCATGGCTGCATCGAAGGCCGCGGTGTTGTTGCGGATCCACTTGATATCGAACATCAATCAACCCCGGATTCGGCGCCGGCGCCAAGCGGCAACGGGAACTCGACCGGGGCAGATACGGCGACGATCAGGTGTCCGCTTGAGCAGCTTCCCGTTCGGCCCGCTTCTTTTCCACCAGTCTGACGCAGATGATGGAGACTTCGTAGAGAAGCATCGTTGGCAGCGCAAGACCGATCTGGCTGATCGGATCGGGCGGGGTCAGAATGGCAGCCAGCACGAAGCCGATCACGATCGCATACTTGCGCTTTGCCCTGAGCCCTTCGGAGGACACGAGCCCCACACGCCCCAGAAGGGTCAGCAGAACCGGCAACTGGAACACCAGGCCGAAGGCGAAGATCAGCGTCATGATCAGGCCGAGGTACTCGCTCACGCGCGCCATCAGCTGGATCTTGGCCTGGCCGCCTGTACCGTCCTGCTCCATCGACAGGAAGAAGCCCATGGCCAGCGGCATCACCAGGAAAAACACCAGGCAGGCACCGATGATGAAGAGGACAGGCGTGGCGACAAGAAACGGAAGGAACGCGCCGCGCTCATCCTTGTAGAGGCCCGGAGCGACAAACATGTAGAGCTGGGAAGCGATCACCGGAAAGGCGATGAACAATGCGCCGAAAAACGCAAGCTTGAGCTGGGTAAAAAACAGTTCCTGGGGAGCGGTGTAGATCATCTCCACCTGGCGACCCGCCGCCTGTTCGAACGGGATCACGAGAATGTTGTAGATGTCCTGGGCAAAGTAGAAGCACACGACAAATGCAATGAGGATCGCCACCACGGTGCGCAGCAAACGCTGGCGCAACTCGATGAGATGTTCGATCAGCGGCGCCTTGGAGGACTCAATATCGTCGTCGGTCATGCCTTGCCGTCATCCCCGGTCGGCCGCGTCTTGGAATCGGCGGGTGGCGCCTGAGGCTCTCCGGCATCCGCTTTCGCGCCCGGTTCGCCCGTCTCTTCGCTGCTTTCGTGCGACGAAAAGTCGATGGCGGGTTCGGTTTCAAGAGGTTCGGGCGTGGCGGACTTCGCCTTGCCGGCCGGCTTGTCCATGTTGACGGATTTCTTGATATCGCCGAGCGGATCGAAGTTCCCGGCCTTTTCGACCTGCTTCTTCATGTCGGCGATGTCAGCCTGCTGTTCGGCCTCGCGCAAGGCATCGTTGAACGTCGATTGAAACTCGTTCGCCATCCGCTTCACCTTGCCCATCGTCTGGCCGAAGGTGCGCAGCATCCGGGGCAGATCCTTTGGGCCGACGACCAGAATCATGACGACGGCGACAACAAGAAGTTCCGTCCAGCCGATATCGAACATTGGTGTCCGTTTTCCGCGTTTAAGAGATCAAGACGCGCTTGCGCGGTCTTCACGAGCGACAAGGACCGGCCGCGACGGCCGGATTCCGCTGCCCCCGTCAGCCACAAGGGGTCAACCCGCCTGCGACTTGTCCTCGGACTTCTTCATGGCGACAGGCTCTTCCGGCTTGTGGTCGATGGTCTTGCCATCGTCGGCCTTCTCGTCGTCATCGTCCTCGTTGAGCCCCTTCTTGAAGCTCTTGATCCCTTTGGCAACGTCTCCCATCAATTCGGAGATTTTTCCGCGGCCAAACAGCAGAACAACGATCACCGCGATGATCAGGATCTGCCAAATACTGATACCCATACGACAACTCCCTGGTCGATCCGGTGCACGCGCGCCGGCGCGGCACTATTGCAACAAAGCGCGATCAATCGCAACCAACCGTTTTACGGCCGCCGCTCAGTCGCATTAGACATCCGTCGCATCCCGCGCGAACGCCAGCACATCGCGATCGTCGACGCGCACACCGACATCCATGCCGACAACGAACCGCCCCCCATCGCGAATGCGTGCCTGCAAGGGAAGTTCCAGCCCGGCCACTGCGATGTCCACCAGATCAACCTCTCCGATGAACCGCCGCCGGGTGACACGACCCGGTCGCCCCTCGCCGGGTTCCCCGAGAATCACGCCTTGCGGACGGACGCAGACATCCACCGTCATTCCGCGCGAGACACCCGGTGCCGGATGACGGCCGAAAACGGTCTCGACCTCCCCCTCGCCGGCCGTCGCGTCGACCTCGTTGAGCTCGGAGAAAAAGCGCGCGACAAACAGGTCAGCCGGATGATTGTAGAGATCGTCGGCACTGCCGATCTGGACGAGCCGCCCCTTTCGCATCAGCGCAATGCGGTCCCCCATGCGCATCGCCTCCTCCGGATCATGGGTCACGAGCATGCAGGTCGCGCGCGTTTCACGCAGGACGGAAAGCGTTTCGTCGCGCACCGCGTCGCGCAGCCGGCGGTCGAGGCCCGAAAACGGCTCGTCCATGAGCAGCACGCCGGGACGCGGGGCAATCGCGCGTGCCAAAGCCACACGCTGCTGTTCGCCACCCGAAAGCGCGTGGGGATAATCCGCATGATGCTCGGCGAGCCCGACCCGCGAGAGCGCGCTCAATGCCGCATGCCGGGCATCGCCCTTTCCCAGATGCGTCAGGCCGAAGGCCACGTTTTCGGCGATGGTGAGATGGGGAAACAGCGCGTAGTCCTGAAACATCAGTCCGACGCCCCGCTTTTCAGGCGGCAGGAAGCGCTCCGGCCCTGCGACCTCGCGCTCGTTGATGAGCACGCGTCCCATGGTCTGGCGCTCCACGCCGGCGGCAATTCGCAACAGGGTCGTCTTGCCGCAACCGGAATGTCCGAGCAGGCACAGGACCTCGCCCGGTTCGACGGACAGCGACACCGAACGCACCGCCGGAAGACCGGCGAAGCTGTGGCTCACCGCCTCGAACGAGAGCCGTGCGGCAATCGTCGCCCCGGCCGTTCCGCGCACGCCCCATTTCTTTGCAGGCGGCGCAACCGGAATGTCAGCTGTCATGGTCATCAGTCGTTTCGGAGCCTTCCGCCATCAGGTCGAACAATTCGGTTTCATCGATCGGGTCCTCCTCCGCCCGCAATTCCCGGGAATCGTCGGGAACGGGCACAGAGAACCCTGCCGGAATGGCACTGTCGAGCAGCCCGGTTCCTCGCAGTTCCTCAAGCCCGGGCAGATCAGAGACGGACGCGAGCATGAAATGTTCCAGGAACGCGTCGGTCGTGCCATAGGTCACCGGCCGTCCCGGGGTCCGGCGACGCCCGCGCATGCGGATCCATTCCGTTTCCAGAAGCACGTCAATCGTCCCGCGCGATGTGGAAACACCGCGAATCTCTTCGATTTCCGCTCGCGTCACCGGCTGGTGATAGGCGATGATCGCCAGCGTTTCCAGTGCCGCCCGCGACAGGCGCCGTTCGTCCACCTGTTCCCTGCTGAGCAGATACGACAGGTCCTCCGCCGTTCTGAAGCCCCACTTGCCGGCGATCTCCACCAGATTCACGCCGCGTGTGGCATAAACCCGCTGCAGGTCCGAAATGACGGCCGGGATGTCGGTCTTGCCCGGCAGCCGCGCGGCGATTTCGTCTGCACCCAACATGTCGCGCGAAGCGAAAAGCAACGCCTCGATCATGCGCATGGCACTGAAGCGCTCGGCCGGAAACAGATCGCTCTCGGTCCCGTCCGCGTCGACGGGGGAGCCGCTGCCGTCATGGTCTTCGTCGTTCCCGCGCATTACGCCTCGTTGCCTTCAGATCCCGGGTCGTCATCGCCGCGCGCATCGCCCGGCCTCGGTTCGGCGCGCTTGCGAAGATACAATGGCGCAAAAGGGCCGGACTGGCGCAACTCGATAGCGCCCTCGCGCACAAGTTCCAGGCTTGCCGAAAAACTGCTGGCCAGCACCGTGCTCGCCTGTGCGCCGTCACCCATGTACTTCGCTAGATAGGCGTCCAGAGGCGCCCAGTCCATCTCCTTGCCCATCAGGCGCGTCAGGAGGTCGCGCGCCTCCTGCAGCGACCAGACCGTGCGCCGACGCACATGCACCGATGTCACGGAGGTCCGCTGCCGCTGCGCGGCATAGGCGGTCAACAGATCGTAAAGCGTTGCCGCGAAACGACTCTTGCGCTCGATCGAGAGGGTCTCGGGATCTCCCCGCGCGAAAACATCCCGGCCGAGCCGGTTTCGGTTCATCAGCTTTGCCGATGCTTCGCGCATGGCTTCCAGCCGGCGCAGGCGAAACGCAAGTGCGGCGGCAAGCTCCTCGCCGCTGAGCGCATCCTCGTCCTTCTGCTCCGGAATCAGCAGCCTTGACTTGAGATAGGCAAGCCACGCCGCCATGACCAGATAATCGGCGGCCAGTTCCAGCCGCAACCGACGCGCCTCGTTGACGAAATGCAGATACTGCTCGACGAGTGCAAGGATTGAGATGCGGGCAAGGTCCACCTTCTGCTTGCGCGCAAGCGTCAGGAGAAGGTCGAGCGGGCCTTCGAAGCCATCGACATCCACGACGAGCGACGGATCGGTAGTCGCACGCGCGCCCTCGGCGCCACCGCGCCGATCTGCATCCTCGAAGAAGGAGTCTTGCACGCCTGGCCCCCAACTCTTGCCGGCAAGGATCGTCACCGTTTCCGTTCGGGCAGGTTATACGATACCGGCAAGCAGCGCCGCAAACTCCGCTTCACGTGCTTCGCGATCGATTGGCGCGGCCGGCTCCCGCATGGCGAGCGCTGCATCGCTGCGACCAAGCGCCGCCCCGCAAAGATCAGGTGAGGCCTGCGCCACCGCCTGCATTTCCGCAAAATCGCCATTACAATGCAAAGCAAGGTCGCATCCCGCCTGAAACAGGCTGCGCACGCGGTCCTGCATGCATCCGCCGAGCGCCTTCATCGACACGTCGTCGCTCATCAGGCACCCTTGATAGTCCAGCTCGCCCCGAATGATCGTTTCGATGACCGTCGGCGAACAGGTCGCGCAGGCTTCGCTGTCGATTGCCGTGTAGACCACATGCGCGGTCATGGCGAGCGGCAGATCCCGCAAGGCCCGAAACGGCTCGAAATCGACCCGGCGCAGGGTTTCCAGCCCCGTATCGACGACCGGCAACGCCAAATGACTGTCAACGGTCGCCGGACCATGACCGGGAATGTGCTTCAGCACGGGCAGGACCCCGGCCGCCCCCAGGCCGTTTGTGATCGCGCGCCCGATGGCGGAGATCGTCCCAGGGTCGGTTCCATAAGCCCGGTCGCCGATCACGTCGCTTGTGTCGCCCCTCGGCACATCGACGATAGGGAGACAATCGACGGTAATGCCAAGATCGGCGAGATCCGCGCCGATCAGGCGCCCGCACAACCAGGCAGCCCGCAATCCCGCTTCCGCATCGGCCTCGTGGAGTTTGCCATAGACGGCGCCCGCCGGATAATCCGGCACCAGCGGCGGGCGGAGCCGACGCACGCGGCCACCTTCCTGATCTATCAGCACCGGAGCGTCCGGATTGCCGACGACCTCGCGGAAATCCGCAACGAGATCGCGGATCTCTGCGTGGTCCCCGATATTGCGGGCAAATAGGATCAGGCCCCAGGGCCGCTCGGCATCGAAAAACCGGCGCTCGTTCGACGACAACCGGGTGCCGGAGCACCCGGTGATAAATGCCTTGGTCATCAGGAAGTCTCGTCCGCTGCGCATTTCGCCTCGGCTCACCGACGCGAAACGCCCCCACTTGTGCGATCAGTTGCGCCGCACGAAACAGTCTCCGCCGGCGGACTTCAAGCGCTCGCACAGCGAGATCGCGTCGTCGCGCGACGAGGACGGGATGCGGACACGGTAAAAGGTGCCACGATCTCCGAGGTCCGCACGCTGAATTACCGGCGTGACCCCGCCAAGCACGCCGGAATAGCGCCGCTGGAGGTTGTCGAATGCCGCCTGGGCCTGATCCTGGGTGCGCTGCGACGACACCTGGACGACATAGGCGCCCGCGGGAATGGTCCCGCCGCTTGCCGGCGTGGATGCCGCGGGTCGCGTCGCTCCCTGCTGGCTGCCCGTCAGATCGAGCGGCGCAGCCGAAGTGCGGGAGGCGCCAGCCGTCCGGCCCGGAATTGCCGGTGGCGGAGCGGCACTCGCGGCAAGCGTCTGAATATCGCCCGGCTTGGTGCGCGGCACATTGGTCGGCACCTCGCCCGAAACGCTCGGTGTCACGCTCTGGGGCACTTCCGCAGCATCACCCGACAATGCGGTCGAAACAGGCGCGGACGCGCCGGGGGCGGTCACGGGCGTGGTGGTTACCTGCCGCGTATTGTCTCCGGTCGGATTTCCCGTCGTGACGCGCGGCGCGGAGGGCTGACCGGACGGGGACGCTGCCGGCGTCGGCGTGGTTTGCGACGCTGTCTGCTCTGCAGACGGGGGTGCGGCCGGAGCGGCCGCGTCGTCACCGGAAATGATCGTCCCGTCCGGCCGTACGACCACAGTTCGGACACGGCGTGGTCCGGCGGGAACGCGGGTTTCGGTGCCACCGTTGGCAACAGGTGCCGGCGGAAGGGATGCAACGGGCGATTCGTCCTGAACCACCAACCGTTCCTCGCGCGGGGTCTCGACGCCTCCGACGCGATCGTAGATCAATTTGCTTTGGCCGTTCTGCTCAGCCTCCCCCCCTTCGGGGTACACCTTCAACGCTTCATCCGACGCCGTGATGACCGGCGGCGGGCCGATCGCCTCGGAGCCACCGAAATCGAACAAGGCGAAAACCGCGCCACCCACAACGACAATTCCGAGCACGGCAGCGGCCGCGACGAGGCCCCGACGGGATTTTTCTTCCGGCGCAGCCTCTTGTTCCTGGGCCGAATGGGGCGGCAAGACGCCATGGCCGCCGAGCTGGGGATCGCCCTCGCGCATTGCCTGGGCAACGGCATCGAGATCGTACCCCTCCGGCGGCGGCGGCGCCTCATCCACGCCGGAATAATAATCCTCGTTGAATGTCTCTGCGTATGGCGCGCCCTGCCCGACCGGGACATCCTCGGCCCAATCGCGCACCGGCGCATCCATGAGAAGATCGTCAAACGGCTCGTCCGGCTGATAGTCGCCATGCGCCTCATCGGCGCGCGCATCATGTTCGGCAGCGCGCCCTCCGAGAAGCTCGTCTTCGAGGGAGGCGCTCAGATCGGCCGTGAGCGCGCGGGCACGCTCCTGGTCCGCGCCAAAACCCGCGTCCGCGCGCACATCCTCATGATAGGCCGGCGCATCGAATGACGGCTCCAACGGCTCATAGCCGCTCTCGTCTTGCGGTATGCCCGCAGCGGAATAGAAGGGATCCTGTCCGTCGTCGCCCGCAAGGTCCGCGGAACGATTGACCGGACCGTCCGGCCATTCGACCTGCGGCGCGCGCGGCGCGTCGGCAAAAGACGTGTCGTCGTTCCAGTCGCCGGCCTGCGGGCTATCCGGCCACGCCTCGTCATAGGGCTCTTGCGTCTCGACGTAGTCGGAGGACGGCAAAACCGCTCCCGGCTGCATGCGCTGCGCATAGGCATCGGAATAATGCGGTGTGGCGGGCGCCTGCTCTTGCGGCTGCGCAACGCGCGGCTGTTCGAGGGCCTCGTCCCACTCGGCCGTGTCCGGCTCTGGCGCATCCCATCCGGACGCATCGCCATCGGCCGGATCATCGGCTTGCGGATACGCAGGCGCGTCGAAGCGCGGCTCGGTCATGGCAACCGGGCGGAACTTCGCATTGCCCTCGCTGACAATCCGCGCCAGTTCGACTAGCGGATCCTCTTCGAACCCGTCATGGCCGTCATCCGCGCGCCGGTCGCCGCGGTGATCCGTATCGCTGACCGGATGGTTCGAACGGTTGGACATAATTGTGAGGACTTCCCCGCTGGATTGGACCGCAATCCGCGCGGCCGCAGGACCCTCCCGCCGTCACCGCATCTCCTCTGGCGCCGCGACACCCAACAAGGACAAGCCGGATGCGAGAACCAGGGAGACCGCATGAACAAGACCAAGGCGGGCCAACGTTAGTTGTCGATGTTCAGGGTTAATAAAACGTAATTGCGGCAAATCCTTGCCCTTGTTCCAGTGCGAATGCAGGGCACTGGCCAGTTCGTGCAGGTAGAAGGCAACGCGATGCGGCTCGTGTGCTTCGGCTGCGCTTTCGACAAGTCTCGGCCACGCCGCAAGGCGCGCGGCGATGTCCCGCTCTCCCGAATCGGTGAGAAGCGAAAAGTCGCTTTTCGCCAGTGCGCCGGAGGACGTGTCGACGCCCGGCATCTCCTCTCCCGCCTGCCGCAGTACAGAACGGCATCGTGCGTGCCCGTACTGGACGTAGAAGACTGGGTTGTCCTTGGACTGCTCGGTGACCTTCTTGAAATCGAAATCGAGCGGCGCGTCGTTCTTGCGAAAGAGCATCATGAAGCGCACGGGATCGCAACCGACCTCGTCGACCACATCGCGCAGCGTGACAAAATCGCCGGAGCGCTTCGACATGCGCACCGGCTCGCCGCCACGAAACAGCTTCACCAGTTGGCACAAGCGCACGATCACCTTGGAGTCGCCACCGGAAATGGCCCGGCCCACCGCCTCGAGGCGTTTCACGTACCCACCATGATCGGCGCCGAGGACGAAGATCATCTCCTTGAAGCCGCGCTCGTATTTGGACAGCATGTAAGCGACGTCGGCCGCGAAATACGTGTAGCTGCCGTCCGATTTCTTCAACGGACGGTCGATGTCGTCGCCATAATTGCTGGCACGAAACAGCGTCTGCTCACGGTCTTCCCAATCTTCCGGCACCTGTCCCTTCGGCGGCGGCAAAGTGCCCTCGTAGACAAGATCGCGCTCCCTGAGCACGTCGAGCATCTTGTCGATCTCCGAGCCGTTGCCCCCTTCGCGCGCATGCAGGGTGCGCTCGGAAAAGAACAGGTCATGATGGACGTTGAGCAGCGCAAGGTCGGCGCGGATGAGATCCATCATCGCCGCGATCGTATCTTCCTTGACCAGCGCCAGCCGGGTCTCCTCGTCCATGTCGAGAAGCGCGCGACCATGCTTGTCGACCAGCGCCTTCCCGACCGGCACGAGATAATCGCCCGGATACAGCCCCTCGGGGATCTTGCCGATGTCCTCGCCCAGCGCCTCGCGGTAGCGCAAAAAGGCCGACCGCGCGAGAACGTCGATCTGGGATCCGGCGTCGTTGATGTAGTATTCGCGGGTCACGTCGTATCCGGCGAAATCCAGCAGCGAGGCAAGCGCGTCGCCCACGACGGCGCCTCGGCAGTGGCCGACATGCATCGGCCCGGTCGGATTTGCGGAGACATACTCCACATTCACCTTCAGATTGCCGCCCAGCGAGGACCGTCCGAAATCCCGCTCATCGGCCAAGACCGCGCGCAGCACCCGCGTCCAGACCGCATCGGCCAGACGGAAGTTCAAGAAGCCCGGCCCGGCCACCTCGGCGGACACGATATCGCCCTTGCCGGAAAGCTCCGCGCTCAGGCGCTCGGCGAGCGCGCGCGGGTTGGTCTTCAGCGGCTTGGCCAGCACCATTGCCGCATTCGTCGCGAGGTCACCATGCGCGGGATCGCGCGGCGGCTCGACAACACAGCGCGCCAGCAGGGCGGGCTCGACCTCTCCGTCGGGATACAGCCGCGTGATCGCGTCACGCACCAGATCGGCATATTCGGTGAAGATATTCATGTGCGACTTCTCTCGGCGCGGCCCGGTCCGGTGCGGCTTGCGCCCAGACCTGCGTGCGGCTTGGCTGTGAAACGGGCAGGCAGGCGGCCTAGCCCAAATCCGGGGTATGGTCAAACAGGCGTCGATGCTCGTCGACGGCGAACCGGTCGGTCATGCCGGCGACGAAATCGCAAACGCGGCGGGCGAGACGGTCCGGCTCGCCCGGTCGCAGGTCCCGGTGCCACTCCTCGGGCATCAAGCCCGGCGAATCCATATAGGCGGCGAAGAGGTCGCGCACGATGGCGGCAACCTGTTTGCGAACCGCAAGCACGCTGTTGTGGCGATAGAGATTTGCAAAAAGGAATGCCTTCACCGCACGCTCCGAGACCGTCATCCCGTCGGAAAAACAGACCACCGCCCCCGATGCCGCGCGGATGTCTTCCACCGAACCCGGCGCCAGCGCAGTCAGCCGACGGACGGATTCCGCGATAACATCCTCAACCATGCGGGTGATGGACCGGCGGACGATCTCGTGAATGCGGCGCGGCTCCTCAAGGTCGGGGTAGCGGGCATCGACCTCGCCCAGAATGTCCTTGAAGAAGGGAACCTCACGGATCTGGTCCACGCTTAACAGCCCTGCCCGCAGCCCGTCGTCCAGATCATGGGCGTCATAAGCGATGTCGTCGGCGATGGCCGCCGCCTGGGCCTCCGCGCCCGGCCAGGTGTCGAGACGCAGGTCCTGGCGGGTCGCATTCGCGCGGATCGCAAACGGCAACTCGCCGCCCTTGAATTTCCCGATCGGCGCACCGTCGGCATCCACAAGCGGCCCGTTGTGCTTCACCAGACCTTCAAGGGTCTCCCAGCTCAGGTTGAGCCCGTCGAATTCTGCGTAGCGCCGCTCAAGATTGGTGACAATCCGAAGCGATTGCGCATTGTGATCGAAGCCGCCGTGGGGGGTCATGCAGGCATCCATCACATCCTCGCCTTCATGGCCGAAGGGTGTGTGTCCAAGGTCATGCGCGAGTGCGAGGCATTCCGCGAGATCCTCGTCGAGCCGCAGGGCCCGGGCCAGCGACCGTGCGATCTGCGACACCTCGATCGTATGCGTCAGCCGGGTGCGGAAATGATCGCCCTCGTGATAGACGAAAACCTGCGTCTTGTGCTTCAGCCGCCGGAACGCCGTGGAATGGATAATCCTGTCGCGGTCGCGCTGATACGGTGTGCGCGTCGGGCTTTCCGCTTCGGGAAAAAGCCGTCCGGCGCTCTTGTCCGGGTCCGTTGCATAGGCTGCGCGCGGCTGGGCGCCATATCCAAGGGGGGCAGTCATCGGCTCTCCGTGAAACGCCGGTCTCCGCGCGATGGTCTCTCGAGCGCGATTGCCGGCCTCATGCAGTTGACGCAAGCTCGCCCTGTTCATACCTATCAGGTAACGTCTTGCACAGTCGCGGCGGTATTTTCTTTTGTCGTGTCTGGACGACCGGCGCGCAAAACCGCATTCAGTCTCGCGCAGGACACCTTGTCGATCGCCTTCCGGCGCAAACAGTGAGGTCTAGCGATGACCAGCGAAACGACCGTCTCCGAAGCGACCACCGATGGAGCCGTTTCCGTCGTCTCCGCATCCGGTGACAGCGTCTCGGTCAGCCCGTCGGCGATCCGGCGGATCGCCCGTATCCTGTCCGGCGAACCGGCGGGAACGATGCTGCGCATCAGCGTCGAAGGCGGTGGATGCTCGGGATTTCAGTACAAATACGATCTCGTCACCGAACGGGAAGAGGATGACGTCGTGATCGAAGAGGCTGGCGCGACGGTTCTCGTCGACCCTGTCTCGCTCCAGTACATGAGTGGCTCGGTGGTCGATTATGTCGACGACATCATGGGCCAGTCGTTCCAGATCAACAATCCGCTGGCCTCGGCCGGTTGCGGATGCGGAACGAGCTTTTCCATCTGACGCCTTTCGCCTCCCCCGAACGCGGCGCGAAGCCCCTGATCAGGAACATCCGTTGAAGATCGCGACCTGGAACATCAACGGCGTGAAGGCGCGCCACGACACCGCCCTCGCCTGGCTTGAAGAAGCCAAGCCCGATATCGCCTGTCTGCAGGAGATCAAGTCGGTCGACGAGGGCTTTCCCGCCGCCGCCTTCGAGGCGCTTGGCTATGCGGTCGAGACCCACGGACAAAAAGGCTTCAACGGCGTCGCCCTTCTCAGCCGCCTTCCGCTGGAAGATATTTCGCGCGGCCTGCCCGGCGACGATGAAGACACCCAGGCGCGCTACATCGAGGCACGGGTGAACACCGCATCGGGACCAGTGCGGGTCGGATGCCTCTATCTGCCCAACGGCAATCCGCTTGGAACAGAGAAATTCGACTACAAGCTCAAGTGGATGGAGCGTCTCCATCGCCATGCGCAGGATTGCCTCGCGCGCGAAGAGGCCTTTGTTCTCCTTGGCGACTATAACGTGATCCCCGAGCGCCGCGACGCGAAGACCCCCGATGCCTGGACCGGCGACGCGCTGTTTCAGCCGGAGAGCAGGCGCGCTTTCCGCGCGCTAGAAAACCTCGGCCTTCGCGACGCGCTTCGCCTCACCAACCAGGACGACGATGTCTACAGTTTCTGGGACTATCAGGCCGGCGCCTGGCAAAAGAACAACGGCATCCGCATCGATCACCTGCTGTTGTCGGCAGAAGCGGTCGACCGCCTGGAACGCACCGGCGTGGATGCCCATGTGCGCGGATGGGAAAAACCGTCCGACCATGTGCCTGTCTGGGCCGAGCTGGCCGACTGACCTTCTTGGCGCCCCCCGCGCCGCAATCTGTCAGGCGCAGGTCCGCATCCGATTTGACGTAGAGGAAAAAGGCGGACGCCACCAGACTATGCTATGATGTGCCATGCGTGGCTCATGGCATACACATCGCCACATGCGTGGTGGCGTTCTACTGACGGCGGCAATGGCCGCCCTGCTCCTTTTCGCCGCCGGCGCCGCCTCGCAGCAAGACGCCCGCGCGTCCTGCACGTGCCGCTACTTCGGTCAGGACTATCAGTTGGGCGAGACGGTCTGTCTGCGCGGACCGAACGGAATGCAGCTTGCCCGCTGTTCGATGCTGCTCAACAACACGACATGGAAGCCGCTCGAGGATGGATGCCCGACCACTCGTTTGTTGGTCCCACCCTCCGAAATGCCGCAAAAGACCGCGAACGGCCACCCCGGGACGAGTTGATCCCGGGACTGGCATCGTGTTTGCCGAAAGCTGGCCTCTCGTTTGCGGAAAGAATGCGCGGAAAGAACGTTCAATAGCGGTCAGGATATCGGCACAGTTGCTACTGCCCGCTGTCGGCGATCAACGAGGGGTTCGCCTGCATCCAGGTGTCTGCAAGACGGGTGGAACGACGGCGAACGCTCTCGTCTGCCAGAGAGAAACTGCGCTCCTGCAACTCCATTATCCAGGCATCTTCAGCGCCACTGGCCCGACGCTGTGCGACGGTCAACCACATCAGGCCGGTCACCTTGTTGTCAAATCCGTGGAAATCGCCGGTGTAAAGCAGCTCGCCAAGGCGCGCCTGGGCCTTGAGATGCCCCTTCTTCGCCGCCAGCTTCAGCCAGCGTGCCGCCATGCGCACATCCCTGTCGCTGTCGTCCAGATACAACATTCCCAGATGATACTGCGCATCGGCATCGCCGAAATAGGAGGCGGCATAGCTGAAGATCTCGCGGGCACGCGCCACATTCGGCTGGATCGCGCTGTCGTTGATGCCGGTGAGATAATAGGATCCCAGTTCAACGAATGCGCTGGCAATGAAAGGCGCGCGGGGCGATGACGGGCTGTCATCGGCGTAATTGGACGCGATCTCGCGGAAATACTCGAACGCCTTGATGTCGTCTTCCTTGACGCCGTCGCCGCGGGAGTACATCCGGCCGAGTTTCCACGCAGCCAGAGGATGCCCGTTCTCAGCGGCAAACCGGAGCGAATCGAGCGCGCGTTCCTTCTCGCCGGCATAGTAGAAACGGGTACCGGCACGCAGCGCCTCACCGGGAGAAAGATCATGTCCGGCCCCGGACATCCGGGCCGCTGCCTCGGCGGCAGAATCCTGAGCGGCCGCAGGTCCCGCAAGAGCTGCGCACATCATGACAACGCTGAAACAACCAGAAACAGTGATCCGCATATTTTGTCCGCCTGACGACGCACGAAAGGGCTCGTCCCTGCCGCACGCCTGCGCCTTCTTTCCCTGTGCACGCGGCCTCAAAATGATGAAGACCGCGCCTCTTTCGACCGCATCAACCGAAGTTTCCCTGTCTCCGGTTTTCACGCGCTATCCCGAAAACAAACCGAGATGACGGGGTCTGTGATACCGCGCCTTGTAGGCAAGACTGCGGCTGCGACCTGACTTCACCAAGACAAGATCGCCGCATTCCCGTCACAAGCCCTGTCGACCACCTTCTGTCCGCAAAAATGGCCGAAACACGGCATCAAGGCCCTCCTGCGCCCCAGCCGCACAGACGGTTGCACGGGTGTTGCGTGGAGGTCACATTCGGGAGGCTCACCCAACGGCAACGATCAGGACGGCATTGGCAAACAGCATCACGGCAGCAATCAGATCGATTTTCCCGGCCTTCGCCCTTGACGAATGGAGCATCCTGGCGTCCTCCTCTGTCTTCGTTCTGGCGCCCTGCGGCACCACCTCCCCCGATGGAGAGACGGTAACGCGGACCGGTTGAAAAACGGTTTGCAGAATCGCCACGACGCAAGATCCTTTGCCAAAACCCGCTCCATTGGCAGAATCATGGGCGATTCGGGCCGTCGGCCCTCCCCTGACCTGGACAACACATGACCGCTGACGACGATCTCTTTTCCGGAAACGGCCAACCCACCCGGCCGTCAGCCGAGCCAGTGCCCCCGGTTGCATCCTCTGCGGCGAAAGCGCCGGCGCGGGACAACCGTGCGACCGAGCCACGCAAGCCGGCACGCTCGCGTTTTTCGGAAAGCGCGGAGTATACGGCCGAAGACATCGAGGTTCTGGAAGGACTGGAACCGGTGCGTCGCCGTCCGGGCATGTATATCGGCGGAACGGACGAACGGGCGCTGCATCACCTGTTCGCCGAAGTCATCGACAACTCCATGGACGAGGCTGTCGCAGGGCACGCGAGTTGGATCGAAGTGTCGCTTTCGGCCGACGGCTATCTGAGTGTCGCCGACAATGGCCGCGGCATCCCGGTCGACCCGCACCCCAAGCACCGCGACAAGTCGGCCCTCGAGGTCATCATGACCACGCTGCATGCGGGCGGCAAGTTCGACAGCAAGGTCTATGAAACCTCCGGCGGCCTGCATGGCGTCGGCGTCTCCGTGGTCAACGCGCTGTCGGACGACCTGATTGTTGAGGTCGCGCGCGCGCGCAAACTCTATCGCCAGCGCTTCCAGCGCGGCGTGCCGGTCGGACCGCTGGAATGCGTCGGCGACGTCCAGAACCGTCGCGGAACGCTCGTGCGGTTTCGCCCGGATCCGGAAATCTTCGGCAAGAACGCTGCTTTCCAGCCTGCCCGGCTGTTCAAGATGGCACGGTCGAAAGCCTATCTGTTTTCCGGCGTCGAGATCCGCTGGCGCTGCGCCCCGGAGCTCGTCTCCGGAAAGGATGAGGTCGAAGCCGAGGCGACCTTCCATTTCCCCGGGGGCTTGCGCGACTATCTGCAGGATGCTCTCGGCAAGGAACGCCGGGTGATCGAGGACACATTCGCCGGCCGCACGAAGGACACCGGCCGACACGGATCGGTCGAATGGGCCGTCACCTGGTTCGCGGGCGACGGCTTCGTGCATTCCTATTGCAACACGGTTCCAACTCCGGAAGGCGGCACCCATGAGACGGGGCTGCGCTACGCCTTGCTGCGCGGCCTCAAGGCCTATGGAGAGCTCGTCGGCAACAAGAAGGCGTCGATCATCACCGGCGACGACATCGTTACCTCCGCAGGCGCAATGTTGTCGGTGTTCATTCGCGAGCCGGAATTTGTCGGACAGACCAAGGACAAGCTCGCCACGTCCGAAGCGACGAGGGTGGTGGAAAGCGCGGTTCGCGATGCTTTCGACCACTGGCTGACCGCAGCCCCCAACCAGGCCAACAAGCTTCTGGACTGGGTGGTCGAGCGCGCGGACGAGCGTCTTCGGCGACGGCAGGAAAAGGACGTCGCCCGCAAGACCGCCGTGCGCAAGCTGCGCCTGCCCGGCAAGCTGGCCGACTGCGCCTCCAATCAGGCGCAGGGGTCGGAACTCTTCATCGTGGAGGGCGATTCGGCCGGCGGCTCCGCCAAACAGGCAAGAAACCGCAAGACGCAGGCGGTTTTGCCATTGCGCGGAAAAATCCTGAACGTGGCAAGCGCGGGCCGGGACAAGCTTGCGGCGAACCAGCAGCTGGCAGATCTGGTGCAGGCGCTCGGCTGCGGCACCGGCAGCTCCTACCGCGACACGGATCTGCGCTACGAGAAAATCGTGATCATGACCGACGCGGACGTCGACGGCGCCCATATCGCCTCGCTGCTGATCACATTCTTCTACCGCGAAACCCCCGAGCTGATCCGCAACGGCCATCTCTATCTGGCTGCCCCGCCGCTGTACCGGATCAGCCAGGGCGGCAAGACGCTCTACGCCCGCGACGATGCCCACAAGGATGCGCTGCTCGAAAGCGAGTTCCGCAAGAATGCCAAGGTCGACATTGGCCGCTTCAAGGGCCTGGGCGAAATGCTTCCCGCCCAGCTCAAGGAAACAACCATGGATCCGGACAAACGCACGCTGCTTCAGGTCCGGATTCTCGAGGAGGACGGGGCGTCCACCCGATCCTCGATCGAACGACTGATGGGAAACAAGCCGGAATCGCGCTTTCTCTTCATCCAGGAGAACGCGCAATTCGCCGAGGAGCTCGATATTTGACCCCATCCGCGCGGCGCCGGAGAACCGGATCGCTCGGAATTGCGATGCAAGGGAGGGCAGGAACCGGTGCTCAGGGCCATCCAAAATGCAGTCGAACGCCGGCGCCGGCCGATGCACGATCACCATTATCTGGCGCTTTCGGGGACCGGCCTGGCCTATGGGCGCTGCCCCCATTCCGCCACCGACAGCATTCGTCAGGCGCTCCGTGAGCTCAGTGCCCGACATGGGCCCGGTCCAGGCGTCGCACCGCCGTTGACGACCCGCTATGCCACCGGCACCTTGTCAAACTGGACCGACGGCATGGCGCTGCTGTCGGCGCGCCAACTGGAAAGGCGTCATCCCGACGCGCTGGTTTTCGCGGCAATCCGCGATCCGGTCATGCGGCTGGCCGCCTGTTACGCCCGCGACTATGGCGCAGGGCGTGCCGTCCCCCCGTCCGCGCGGTTTCTCGGCTTTCGCGAAGGCATGAGTTTCGACGCCTTCACCGCCTGCGTGTGCGGCATTCCCGACCGCAAGAGCCCCAATGCTTTCCGCAGCCAGGCGGACATTCTGTTCCACAAGGGCAAGCTGTTGCCGCGTCTTCTGATCCGCTTCGAACACAGGGAGGCCGACTGGAGCGCCCTTCGCGCCCTCGCACAGACCGCCCGCGGGATCGATATCGGCCCCTTGCCCCCCCACGAGGACAGCGCCGAACAGCGCATCGCGCGGATTGCCGCAACCCTCGATCCGTCCCTCCGGAAAAAGGCGGAGCAGCGCTACCGCGACGACTACAGCCTGTTTGCGCGGGAAAAGCCGGCAGGCTGAACGCCGTCCTTCGCCCCTCGCCTGCACCACGAGGCGCATACGCACCATGATGACGATCGTCTCGCTCTTTCTCGGCGCCTTTCTGGCGGCGACCCTGATCCCTTTTTCCTCCGAGATCATGCTCCTGTCGGCCCTTGCCGCCGGAGACGTACCGGCCTCTTTTCTGGTCGCAGCTGCCGCGAGCGGCAACATTCTGGGATCGGCAGTCAACTGGGCGATCGGACGCTATCTCGTCGCCTGGCGGAATCACCGGTGGTTTCCCTTCACACCGGCACAAATCGAAAGGGCGTCATCACGGTTTGCCCGATACGGCACGTGGTCGCTGCTCTTCGCCTTCCTCCCCGTCGTCGGCGACCCGCTGACATTCGCGGCCGGATTTCTGAAGGTGCCGTTCTGGCGCTTCCTGATTCTCGTCTCTCTCGGCAAGACCGCCCGCTATGTCGCCCTCGCCGCCGCGATGTGAGCCCCCCCCACGGCTCGCCCCTCAAGTGCAGACGCACCCTTTACGGGGTTTCCTTGCGACCCCGAAACGTCCTAGATTTAGCCCAGTTCGCCCGCTGCGCCAGACAAGGAGCGACCATGCGCAAGACACACTTCGGCCTCCGCCTGTACCGCGTCCTTTCGGTCGCCGCACTTGCCGCGGCGCTGTCCCTGCCCCTTGCCGCGCGGGCCGATCCAGTGAAGGATCTCGTGCAAACGCTTCCCGAAACCGTTGCTGCGTTGTCGCGGATACCCGGAGCGGAGGGCTCCCCCCTGTCCTTCGTCGTGGTTCGCGAAAGCAACGCCGACCGCTTGTTCATCGTGTCTTCGAATACGTCCGCTGAAACCGCCGAAGTGGCACAAGCGCGGGCGCTTTCCGCAAGAATCACTGGTTTGCGAAGCGAAATGGACAGTTATGGCCTTGTTGCCTTTGTCGATCTGCAAACGCCGGACGGCGAGGAGACGACCTACGAACTCTTCCTTGAGAGCGAGGCCCCGTCGGATCACACCTTCCAGCCGGCAAGTAACTGAAAGCACCGCGGCGGGATGGAATGACCGGCAATTCTTGGCGCACTTGGTATGGCGACTTTGCGTCATTGACATTTTATTTTCCAACTGTAGTGTGCGCGGCAAAGCAGCCGGGTCGGTCGAAACGGGCGACGTCGGTACGGTTTCCAATCATGCAATCAAGGTAATATGTCCTTTTCCTCACTTGGACTGAGCGAAAAAGTACTCGCCGCCGTAGAGGCCGCCGGGTACACCGAGCCCACCCCTATTCAGGCTGCGGCAATCCCGCATGTGCTTGAACGCCGCGACGTTTTGGGCCTGGCCCAGACCGGCACGGGGAAGACGGCGTCCTTTACGCTGCCGATGCTGACGCTTCTTGAAAAGGGCCGCGGGCGCGCACGCATGCCGCGTACGCTCATTCTCGAGCCAACGCGCGAGCTCGCCGCCCAGGTCGAGGAAAACTTCAACAAGTACGGTGTGAACCACCGTCTCAATGTTGCCTTGCTGATCGGCGGCACCTCCTTCGGCGATCAGGATCGCAAGCTGGATCGCGGCGTCGACGTCCTGATTGCAACGCCCGGACGCCTGCTCGACCACACAGAGCGCGGAAAGCTTCTGCTTCAGGGCGTCGACATTCTGGTGATCGACGAAGCCGACCGCATGCTCGACATGGGCTTCATTCCCGACATCGAGCGGATCTGCAAACTGATCCCGATGACCCGTCAGACGCTCTTCTTCTCGGCAACCATGCCGCCGGAGATCCAGCGACTGGTCGATACCTTCCTGCACAACCCGGCCCGGGTCGAAGTTGCCAAGACTTCATCGACCGCGGAGACGGTGACGCAGCAAGTGGTTTCGTCCGGCAACAAGGATTTCGACAAGCGCGAAACGCTTCGCAAGCTCGTCGACGAAGCGCAGGATCTCAAGAACGCGATTGTCTTCTGCAACCGCAAGCGCGACGTCCAAACGGTGTTCCGCTCGCTGCAGCGCCATGGCTATTCGGTTGGCGCCTTGCACGGCGACATGGACCAGCGCTCGCGCATGGCAACGCTCGAACAGTTCCGCAAGGGCGAGCTGACCCTGCTCATCGCCAGCGACGTTGCGGCGCGTGGCCTCGACATTCCCGATGTCAGCCATGTCTTCAACTACGATCTCCCGACGCATGCGGAAGACTACGTCCACCGCATCGGCCGCACGGGTCGCGCCGGGCGCAGCGGCGTGGCCATTTCGATCGTCACGGGCGGAGACCAGAAGTATCTTTCCGGCATCGAGAAACTGATCGAACGCCCTCTCCCCTGGTATGGCGACCCGATCGACTTCGAGAGCGCCTCGGCCGACCAGAAAGCACGCCGCAAGAGCGGCGGGCGCACAGCGCGCGCTGAGAGCGGATCTGACGGCGAGGCCAAGCCGCGACGCCGCACGCGCGCCGGAGGCAGGGAACGCAAGTCTTCCGAGCCGGAGACCGCAAAGAACGAAGGCGATGCCGTTGCCGAGGCCGCGCCAAAGCCCGAGCCGAAGCGCGAGGCCAAACAGCCTGACGAAAAGGCCCCTGCCCGACGCGGACGCGGTCCCAAGCCCGCGGCACAGGAAGAAAAACGCCAGTCTTCGAAACGGCGGCGCGGAAACGGCGGCAAGGATGACGAGCCGGTGATCGGGCTGGGTGACCACGTGCCGGCCTTCCTGCTGCGTGATACGCGGCCCAAGAAAGCGAGTTGACGCACGGCACCCTGAACCGGAGAATTCGGGACTACCTGCCGTAGTGGAGAAGAAGACGTGCGACTGATCAGCCTTAACGGTACCTTAAAACTTGGCGGCCAATATCCTTACCACCTCGAAGGAATTGTGGTGCGACCGAGTATTGGGTTCGACCGCATGTACGTTTGGAACCGCGAATGGCTCAGGAAGACGACCACAAGCGAACGATCGTCTATGGCGACACAGCGATCAAGTACATTCGCAAGAATGAACTTCCTGCCTATCCGCGGTTCTACGAGCTCTGGTACACCTACTCAGCCGGCTTCAATCACTCGCTCAACCGGGCGGTGAATGAAATTGCCGGTTCGACCGGCAAGATCACCACCGAGCAGCTTCAGCAGATCTACAACGGCTTCCTGTCGCCAACGAAATTGGGTGACCGTATCGACGAGGTCGGCGAAAAGATCTCCGACGAAATCCAGGATATGGTGGAGATTCTGGGTCAGAGCGTCGATAGCGTCGCAGAATACGGCGCGTCGCTTGCCGGCGTTCAATCGCAACTGGAAGACATGGAAGATTCGACGCAGCTAAGGCGCGTCGTCAGTCACATGATCAAGGCGACCAAAAGCACGGCCGCCTCGAACAAGGCTCTGGAAGATCAGCTTGTGGACTCACGCAAGCAGATTGAGGAGCTTCAGGAAAGCCTGGAGGCGATTCGCTACGAATCCCTGACGGATGAACTGACCACCCTGAGCAACCGCAAGCACTTCGATCACACCGTCGAACGCGTCGTGAAGGATGCAGGCGAGTCCCAGGAGCCCCTGTCGCTCCTCCTCACCGACATCGACCATTTCAAGAAATTCAACGACACTTTCGGCCATCAGACCGGCGACCAGGTTCTCCGGCTCGTCGCCCTTGCCGTGAAGCAGAACGTCAAGGGTCACGATATCGCCTGCCGCTATGGCGGCGAGGAATTCGCGATCTTGTTGCCGCACACGTCGCTGCGTCAGGCCGTGACCGTCGCCGAGCACATCCGCCGGGCGGTGTTGTCGAAGGAACTGGTGAAACGCTCGACCGGCGAAAACCTCGGCCGTATCACGATTTCCATCGGCGTCTCGTCCTTCAAGCCCGGCGATACCGCTCAGTCGCTGATCGGGCGCGCGGACACCGCGCTTTATGCCGCAAAGGCCGCCGGACGCAATCTGGTGCGCTGCGAAACCGACCCGGACGTTCTGGCCGACAGCCGCGTCGCCTGAGAACACCTCTTTTCGGGCACCTCAAGCGGGCATGGATCGCAGCACTTTCGCCCGCTTTACCCCAAAAGTCGCAAACACCGCGAAGGCCTCTTCAGGATCTCTTCCGTCGCCGTATTGCGGCATCGGTCAGATGCCGCCACCGCACTGGGGCGAGACGTGTCTTGGGCCTCTCAGCCCGCAGGGCCGGCCGGCTGACCGCCTCCGGTCTCCGCTGCCTTGAGCGAGACGGATTCACCGCAGCCGCAGGCCGAAACCTCGTTGGGATTGCGGAAGACGAAGCCGGAGCGGAACTTGGTGACCTCATGGTCCATCTCGGTCCCGAGCAGGAACAAAACGGCTGACGGGTCGACATAGATCCGGACGCCCTTGTCCTCGATCACGTCGTCGCCCGGCTTTGCCTCCTCGACGAGCGACATGTCGTATTCCATGCCCGCGCAACCGCCCGTCTTGATCCCGACGCGCAATCCGAGCGCATCCTTGTCGGCATTTTCGAGGATTTCGCGAACGCGTTCCGCTGCGGCTTCGGTCAGCGTCAGGACTTGAAATTTCGATGCCATCGCGGTGTCCAATCCAGCAGTCCGGGGAATTCTGGTGCCTCGCGCATCCCGCGCCAGGCACCGGCTGTGCACCGGAACGCGCCCAGGTGGCGGACGCGTCGGGCACGATCAGTCAGGACAGAACCATGTGTCCTGCCCCTGCATCTCAATATAGGGCGCGGCTCGGGTCAATACCAGTTGAGCGCGATCTTGGCTTCCTCGGACATGCGGTCCGGCGTCCACGGCGGATCGAAAACCATGTTCACATTAACCGGCCCGACACCCGCCACAGAACTCACCGCATCCTCGACCCAGCCCGGCATTTCACCGGCGACCGGACACCCGGGCGCGGTCAGCGTCATGTCGACCGAGATCGACCGGTCGTCCTCGATGTCGACCTTGTAGATCAGGCCCAGCTCGTAGATGTCGCAGGGGATCTCTGGATCGTAGACGGTCTTCAACGCGCCGACGATATCCTGCGTGATCTGCTGCAGATCCTCCGCGGGGATGGCGCTGCCGCCGGAGCCTGAAATCTCCGCCTGCGGCTCTCCGACACCCGTATCGGTCATGGTCGAATATTCACTCATGGCATCCTCACGCAAAAAAGTCCTGAGCCTTTTGCAAGGCGGCGACGAGACTGTCGACCTCTTCGGTGGTGTTATAGAGACCGAAGCTTGCCCGGCAGGTCGATGTCACTCCATATCGTGCCAGAAGCGGCTGGGCACAATGGGTTCCGGCGCGCACGGCCACGCCTTCGCGGTCAATCACCATCGACACGTCATGGGCATGGATCCCCTTCATCTCGAAGGAAATGATCGCGCCCTTGCCGGGTGCCTCGCCGAAAATGCGTACGGAGTTCAACTGCTTGAGCCGTTCCTGCGCATAGTCGCGCAAGCGCGCCTCATGCGCGGCAATGCGGTCGCGCCCGATGGCATCCATATAGTCGAGCGCGGCGCCGAGACCGATTGCCTGCACAATCGGCGGCGTGCCCGCCTCGAAGCGATGCGGCGGGGCGTTGTAGGTCACGCCGTCCTCGGTCACGTCGAGGATCATCTCGCCGCCACCGTTGAAGGGCGCCATCTTCTCCAGCAGCTCCATCTTGCCCCAGAGCACGCCGATACCCGACGGGCCATAAACCTTGTGGCCGGTGAAGCAGTAGAAATCGCAGCCGAGCTCCTCAACGTCGACCGGCATGTGCACGGCCGACTGGCTGCCGTCAACAAGCACCGGAACGCCATGGGCATGCGCGATCTCGCAAACCTTCTTGATCGGCACAACCGTGCCCAGCACGTTCGACATATGGGTGATCGCAACCATCTTGGTCCGCGGCCCGATCGCCTGCTCGAATGCGTCCAGGTCGAAGGACCCGTCTTCGCGCAGATAGACCCATTTGAGCACAGCACCCTTGCGTTCCCTGAGGAAGTGCCAAGGCACGATGTTGGAATGGTGCTCCATGATCGTGAGCACGATCTCGTCCCCCTCACCGATGTGGTGGGAGCCGTAGGATTCGGCCACGAGATTGATCGCTTCCGTCGTCGAGCGGGTGAAGATCACCTCGTCGACCGACGGCGCGTTCAGGAAGCGGCGCACGGTCTCGCGCGCCGCCTCGAAGTTTTCCGTCGCGGTGTTGGAGAGATAATGCAAGCCGCGATGAACGTTGGCGTATTCATGCGAATAGGCCCGCGTAACCGCATCGATGACCGCTTGCGGCTTCTGGGCCGACGCCCCGTTGTCCAGATACACGAGCGGCTTGCCGTAGATCTCCCGCGACAGGATCGGAAAGTCCCGGCGCACAGCCTCCACGTCGTAGGGGAGTGCCGTGTCGGCAGACGGGTTCGCAGTCAACGCCATGTCTTACTCCTCGGCTGACAACCAGCTCCTGATGCGATTCTCGAACGCCTCGATGACGATCTCGTCCTTGATTTCCTCAACGGCCTCGGACAGGAACGCCAACACGAGCAAGGTGCGGGCCTCCTTTTCCGGAATGCCGCGCGCACGGAGATAGAACAGGAGATCCTCGTCGATTTGACCGCTGGTTGCACCATGCGCGCATTGCACGTCATCGGCAAAGATTTCCAGCTCGGGCTTGAGCGACATGTCCGCATTTTCCGACAGCAGAAGCGACTGGGTCATCATCTGCCCGTCGGTCTTCTGCGCATGCGGGCGCACGATGATCTTGCCCTGGAAAACGCCCTTGGCTCCATCGTCGACCACCGTCTTGAAAATCTCGCGGCTTTCGCAATGGGGGACCGCGTGATCAACGACCAGGGTCTGGTCGACATGCTGCCGGTCGCGCACCATGGTGATCCCGAGCAGGTCGGCACGCGCATTCTCGCCTTCAAAAGCGACGAAAGACTGATGGCGCGCGAAGCCCGAGCCGACGCCGGCACAGATCAGCTTGGCATGCGCCTCTTCCGCAAGCGTTAGCGTCGCTGTGGCGATGTGGGTCGTGCCGGCAGCTTCCGCCTGCAACCGCGCAACGGTCAGTCCCGAGCCCTTGCCCGCACGAATGTCGGTCAGCGTGTTGGAGAAAGTGCCCTCCACGCCCCCGACGAACGTCTGCAGGATCACCGCCTCGCTTTTCGCGCCAGCGCGGATCAGGATCCGCTCTGCGGTGCTGGCAGCCTCTGCGCCCGACACATGCACGATTTCCACCGGCTTGGTCAGCTTGGCGCCGTCGGCGATCATCATGTCGAGACCGTCCGCGCAGAAGATCGCGTTCAGGCCGACAGCCGCGTCATCGCGCGCGACGACCGGGAGGTCGAGCAGCGTCCCGCCCTCCGCGGCCAGTGCTTCGGCGAAGGGGCGCACGGTAACGCCCTCGCCGGCCAGGGCGGCGACATCCGAAAGTTCCGGATGATAGTGCCCGTCGACGATCACGAGCCGGTGGCGTTCGACCGCTTCATAGGCCTCGCCCGCAGAGGCGACCACGGCCTCCGCGTCCGCATCCGACCGCTTGGCGGCGAAGGCGGGCACGTCCTTGAGACGCGCGCGCAGGTCGGAGTATTTCCACTCCTCGACCCGGCGGTGCGGCAGACCGGTTGCGCGGAAGGCGTCGAAGGCCTCGGCGCGCAGCTTGGCGACGGACGCCCCGCCCGGCAGGGCGTCGCGCACCGTTTCATAGGCTTCGGCCAGCACGGCTTCCGCCTTGGTTTCAAGAGTGCGTAGTTCCATGTTCATGACAGCTTCCCCCGCGCTCACGCGGCCGCGCCGACATAGTCGGCGTAGCCGTTCTTCTCCAGCTCAAGCGCCAGGTCCTTGTCGCCGGTTTTCACGATCCGGCCCCGGGACAGCACATGCACGACATCCGGCACGATGTGATCGAGCAGGCGCTGATAGTGCGTGATCACCAGGAACGACCGTTCCGGCGAGCGCAGCGCGTTGACGCCGTCCGACACCACCTTGAGCGCATCGATGTCGAGGCCGGAATCGGTCTCGTCGAGCACGCAGAGCGACGGCTCCAGCAGCGCCATCTGCAGGATCTCGGAGCGCTTCTTCTCGCCGCCGGAAAAGCCGACATTGAGCGGGCGCTTCAGCATGTCCATGGTGATCTGCAGCTCGGCTGCCTTTTCCTTCACCCGGCGCATGAACTCCGGCGTGGTCAGTTCGTCCTCGCCCCGTGCCTTGCGCTGCGCGTTGAGCGCGGTCTTCAGGAACGTCATCGTGGCAACGCCCGGGATCTCGATCGGATACTGGAACGCCAGAAACATGCCGGCCGCGGCACGCTCGTCCGGCGACAGCTCCAGCAGGCTCTCGCCATTGTAGAGAATGTCGCCGTCGGTGACCTCATAGTCGGTCTTGCCGGCGAGAATATAGGAGAGCGTCGACTTGCCGGAGCCGTTCGGTCCCATGATGGCATGCACCTCGCCCGGCTTTACGGTCAGGTTGACGCCGCGCAGGATCTCGGTGCCGTCGTCGGCAATGCGGGCGTGGAGATTCTTGATCTCAAGCATCGGGTAATCCTCGTTCATGTCGTTTCGGCGTGCGGGTCGGGCTCCGCCGTGAATGTCTGGTTCATCAGGTGGCGCAAGCGGACCGCGCAGCGCCGAAGCGGCTCGATCCCTTCACCGGGTCGCAAGCTTGTAGGCAAACAGCACCACAGCAATGACAACCCCGACTCCAACCGCCATTTTCGGCGTGAATCCCTTGTCTTTCGCGACGAAGAGCATTCCAAGAAAGCCTCCGACGCCCCCCGCTATCGGGGTCGCAAAGAGATCGATGAAGCCGGCCGTCGTCATCAGCCCACGGAGCCTTCGAGGCTGATCGAGATCAGCTTCTGCGCCTCCACGGCAAATTCCATCGGCAGCTGCTGGATCACGTCCTTGACGAAGCCGTTGACGATCAGCGCAACCGCCTCTTCGTCGCTGAGCCCGCGCTGCTGGCAATAGAACATCTGGTCGTCGGAAATCTTCGAGGTCGTCGCCTCATGCTCGAAGACGGCCGTTGCGTTCTTGCTGTCGATATAGGGCACGGTATGCGCACCGCAGTCCTGTCCGATCAGCAGGCTGTCGCACTGGGTGAAGTTGCGCGCATTCGACGCCTTGCGATGCGCCGAGACGAGACCGCGATAGGTGTTCTGCGATTTGCCGGCCGAAATGCCCTTGGAGATGATGCGGCTGGAGGTGTTCTTGCCCAGGTGCATCATCTTGGTGCCGCTGTCGATCTGCTGGCAGCCGTTGGACACGGCGATCGAATAGAACTCGCCGCGCGAATTGTCGCCGCGCAGGATGCAGGAGGGATACTTCCAGGTGATCGCCGACCCGGTTTCCACCTGGGTCCAGGAGATCTTGGAGTTTTTGCCCCGGCAGTCGCCGCGCTTGGTGACGAAATTGTAGATGCCGCCCTTGCCCTCGCTGTCGCCCGGATACCAGTTCTGGACGGTGGAGTATTTGATCTCCGCATCGTCGAGCGCGATCAGCTCGACCACGGCCGCGTGCAACTGGTTCTCGTCACGCTGGGGAGCCGTGCAGCCTTCCAGATAGCTGACGTAGGACCCCTTCTCCGCGATGATCAGCGTGCGTTCGAACTGGCCGGTGTTCTGCTCGTTGATGCGGAAATAGGTCGACAGCTCCATCGGGCAGCGCACGCCCTCCGGGATGTAGACGAAGGACCCGTCGGTGAACACGGCAGAGTTCAGCGTCGCATAATAGTTGTCGGTCACCGGAACGACCGAACCGATGTACTTCTTGACCAGCTCCGGGTGTTCCTGCAGCGCCTCGGAGATCGAGCAAAAGATGACGCCAGCCTTCTTCAGCTCTTCCTTGAAGGTGGTGACCACGGACACGCTGTCGAACACCGCATCGACCGCGACGCGGTTCTTCGGCTCGACGCCGGCGAGGATTTCCTGCTCCTGAAGCGGAATGCCGAGCTTCTCGTAGGTCGCCAGCAGCTCGGGGTCGACCTCGTCGAGGCTCTTCGGTCCCGGCGTCGATTTCGGCGCGGAGTAATAGTAGATGTCGTTGAAGTCGATCTTCGGATACTCGACGCGCGCCCAGGTCGGCTCGGTCATCGTCAGCCAGCGCTTGTAGGCATCCAGCCGCCATTCCAGCATCCACTCCGGCTCGTTCTTCTTGGCCGAGATGAACCGGATGATGTCTTCGTTGAGACCCTTCGGCGCCTTGTCGGACTCGATATCGGTGCTGAAGCCGTACTTGTATTGATCGACATCGATCGACCGCACGCGGTCGATCGTTTCCTGAACTGCAGGCATTTCCGTCTCCATCCACTGCGGTGTCAAGGACCGCGGGTTGTCGAACTGTAACCGTCAGCAACGAGACGTCGCCTTCGGCAGCTACTCAAAAGGCCCGATCGGATCAGGCGGCACGCCCCGCGCCACCTGTCCCCATCCGGGCCGATACACGTCGCCATGCGGCGACAAAGGCCTCGATTTCGTCCGCGTCCGTATCCGGCCCGAGGCTGACGCGCAACGCGCAGCGTGCCAGGTCCCGGTCGACGCCCATCGCCGCAAGAACATGCGACGACGACACCTTCCCGCTCGAACACGCCGCCCCGGAAGAGACCGCGATCCCCTCGAGGTCCAACGCGATAAGCACCGTTTCGGCCGGCATTCCAGGCGCCGCGAAACACGATGTGTTGGCAAGCCGCGGTGCCTCTTGCCCGAAAACACAAGTCTCCCCCCTTATATGGAGAAGATCGCGCTCCAGACCATCCCGCAGCACACCCAATCGCTCCCAATCGGCGATTTCATCCAACGCAATTCGCGCCGCCACACCGAAACCGGCAATTGCCAGTACATTCTCCGTTCCGGCACGCTTGCGGCGCTCCTGCCCGCCACCGGTAAGAAGCGGTGCGGGATGGAGGCCTGCATTGCGCAACACGAGGGCTCCCGCGCCCTGAGGGCCGCCGATCTTGTGCGCGGACACCGCAGCGCTGTCGGCCTGCCACCGCGCAAGGTCGAGCGGGATGCGCCCCGCCGCCTGCACCGCGTCCACATGCAGCGTCGCTCCAACCTCGCGAGCCGCCTGGCCGATCTCCTCAAGCGGCTGGATCACGCCGGTCTCATTGTTCGCCGCCATCACGCTGACCAGAACGGACCGCCCCTCGGCCGCCAGTTCGCCAAGCCGCTGCGACAACCGCGCGACATTGACGCGCCCCTGCCCGTCGACCGCAAGCGTTTCGACCGCATCCGCAGCAAAACGCCCCCCGGACAGCACCGAAGGATGTTCGCACGCCCCGACCAACAGCCGGTCGAAGCCGCGACTGCCACGTCCGTCGACCCAGACCGGCGACAAGGCCATGACGTTGGCCTCCGTCGCACCGGAGGTGAACACGACGTTGGTGGCCTCGACGCCGGCAAGAGCGGCCACAGCGGACCGCGCGGCCTCGATCTGGGCCCGCGCCGCCCTGCCCGGCGCATGAACGGACGAGGCGTTTCCGGTGAAGCCGATCAGCTCGCGCATCGCATCCGCCACCGCCAGCCGCAGTTTTGCGCCCGCATTGTGATCCAGATAGATGGCTTTGCCCTGCGCCATTGCGGCATCAACCCCTTGGCCGGACCGGGTCACCCCGGCTGAGATACATTCGACGGCACCGTTCCCGCGGCCGCGCAAATGACGAAAAGCGATGCTGTTGCGGCCAAACACCCAAGCAATCCTTGCATTTCGGCGCGGAGATCTGGATAAGACAAGCCTGCAAGCCACGCGAAGGACCGAAGGGTTCGAAGTGACCGGCTCGACCGCGAAGTTTCGAACGATTCTAAAGAAGTTTTAGGAACGGCGTTCTCCCGAGTCAAGGCGACACTACGCAATAGCCCGTAGCAGGACTGGCGACAATCGGACGCGCGTGACACAAGAAGGAACACGAGCCCCATGCACGAGGTGGTCTATGCCTGAGGTGATTTTCAACGGGCCGGCCGGCCGCATCGAAGGCCGGTTTCAGCCGGCGAAGTCGCGCACGGCGCCGATCGCTCTGATTCTTCATCTTCATCCGCAGTTCGGCGGGACGATGAACAACCAGATCGTCTATCAGCTCTATTATATGTTCGCGAAGCGCGGCTTTGCCGTTTTGCGGTTCAACTTCCGTGGCGTCGGTCGAAGCCAGGGTACCTTCGATCACGGACAGGGCGAACTGTCGGATGCCGCGGCCGCACTCGATTGGGTGCAGAGCGTTCATCCCGATGCGCGCGCCTGCTGGATCGCCGGCTTCTCCTTCGGAGCCTGGATCGGCATGCAGCTTCTGATGCGCCGCCCCGAGGTGGAAGGCTTTATCTCCGCCGCCCCGCCGGCCAATCTGCATGACTTCTCGTTCCTGGCCCCCTGCCCGTCTTCGGGCCTGATCATCCATGGCGACGCCGACAAGGTCGTGCCGCCCAAGGACGTTCAGAACCTCGTCGACAAGCTGAAGACGCAAAAGGGGATCGTCATCGACCAGAAGATCATTCCCGGCGCAAACCACTTCTTCGAGAACCACATGGACGAGCTGATGGGCGAGTGCGGCGACTATCTCGACCGCCGTCTGGGGATCGACACCGAGGTCGCCTGACCGGAGGCCCTGTCGCTCCTCACTCAGAAACAAAAAACGCCGGCTGATACATCAGCCGGCGTTTTGTCTTTAAACCCATCGAATGCGGCCCTGCCGATCCGGCCAACAGCTCAACTGTCCGGCGACCACGCGTCATAATCGCCCGACACCTGCGGACGATGCTCCGGCGTCAGGATCGACCCCTTCGGGCGATAGGCCGCCGGCGTGCCGGTTCCATTGGGCAAATGCGGCTTCTGCCAGCTCCGCGGCGTGTAGTCGACCTCACTGGGCGGTGTGTCGACGCGGTGATGCATCCAGCCGTGCCAGCCCGAGGGGATCTGCGAGGCTTCGGCCAGATCCTTGTAGAGGACCCAGCGCTTCTTTCCGCCGCGTTCGCGGTAATAGCTGTTGCCGAATTCATCGGTCCCGACGAATTCGCCCTTGCGCCAGGTGAAGAAGCGGGTGCCCCACGTCGCACCGTTCCACCAGGTAAAAAACTGAAGCAGCAGGCTTTTCATCGACTTCGGCCATTTTTTCGGGAACCATCCGGTACGCCGCGATCTCGCGGCATGCCGCCTCGGCGTGGCGCAAGCGCCAGTCCGCCTGTTGAGGCGGCGCGACTATGCCTCGTCGTCCCGCTGATGTCCAGATGCGCGATGCTCCCGGATCACGCCGCGCCCTTGGCGCGACGGACGCGGGCGATCTTGGCGAATCCCGTCTTGTTGCGTCCCGTGGCGACTGGCTGGCCGTCCTCGGCCCTTGTGTCTGCCGTCGGGCTTTCCGCAACGATCGCTTCGCTGGGCAGGCGCAATTCATCGAGCGGGGCGGGCGGACGCTTGGGGCCGACAGCGGCGCGGGCCGGCGACAAGGCGACAAGGCTGCGACCGCCACCGATCTGCTGCCATTTGCGCGCCTTTTCGTCCAGGCTTTCGGCCACGCCGTCGACGACATATCGGCCGTTCTCGCCCAGCACCAAAGGCCGGCTGTCGCGCAATGTCCAGTTCAGCCGCTCAAACAACGCGGAGGGCGAAATCGGCTTGATCACCACGTTTTGCGCGCCATCGCGCAGAATGCGATCGATCAGGGTCCGGGTTCCATGCGCCGTCACGAACACCACAGGCAGAAAACACAGCGGCGCCATCTTGCGCTGGCGGATGTTGCGCAAAAGCCCGATCCCGCTTGTCGGCTTCATGCGCCAGTCCGTGATCACCATGTTGGGCGGATCGAGACGCATCACTTCCAGCGCCTCCTCAGGAGTGTCGAAGGTCCGCACCCGGCGCACCCGAAAGCCAAGAAGCGTAGAGCGCAGGATCGTCTGCATCGGTTTGGAATCATCGACGACCACGACATCGAGGTCGTTGATGTCGAGACCATAGGCGTAATGCCGTGTCATTCGAGCCACGAGCGCATCCTGCATTTGAGACATGTACGCAAAGAGTGAAACACAGCCGGATTGTTTCCCCGTTGATCCAACGGGACGCATTTTCCGACAGTTTCACTAAAAGTCGAATGACCGAGGTGATAGACTGAAGGGGATCGAAGGCGATTCTCGGCGCGCCTGAAACGCATGTCGTCAAACGGGCGTGCGTAGCCGGAAGGCATCTCCGGCGCGCCGGCCTTGTCCGCAGCCTGACCCTGACGAAGCGCCTGTCCGCAAGCCCTGCGGTCGCCCGTCCTCGATATCCACACCCCGGCACTACATTTTGGGCCTCAGCGGACCAGATCCACAATAGATGGATTTCACCGCTTGACGCTAACAAACGATTCACCCTACCTTTCAAGCGTCCGACAGATCGTATGAAGGTTGGAGCGAAACGCTCCGCGTCCATTCCACAGACAGGCGACGTCACACCACCCGGCTTGAGCGCGGCGGCTCACGACCGATGGAGTTTCTCGACTCGTCGATACGATATGTCGTGACAGGCGTGCTCCAGCATACTATATTTGGTGCACACTCAAGACATACGGATCGCGCGGCGCACGCGCGGCAACTTTTGACAGGGCACCGTCAGCTTGAACGTCCGCGTTTTCGAAACCGCGCGGACGAGGAGCGGCGTGTTCGCCGCTGACCGGGCATGCGGCAAGACCGCGATCACTCACGACTGGCCTCAACGGGCCGAATGCACTCAAGGGGGCTTCAGGATGAAAATCGAGCGGCGTTATACCAAGGACGGACAATCGCCCTATGCGGAGATTCCGTTCCGGGTCGCCACCAGCGAGATCCGCAATCCGGATGGCTCGATCGTTTTCCGCCTCGAGAATATCGACGTTCCCACGCAGTTCTCGCAGGTCGCGTCCGACATCCTGGCGCAGAAATACTTCCGCAAGGCAGGCGTTCCGGCCCGTCTGAAGCCGGTCGAGGAGAACACCGTTCCCTCCTGGCTGTGGCGCAAGGAAGCCGATCTCGAGGCGCTGGCCGACCTCCCCGAGGACGAGCGCTACGGCTCGGAGATCGATGCGCGTCAGGTGTTCGACCGTCTCGCCGGCACCTGGACCTATTGGGGCTGGAAGGGCGGCTATTTCGACGGCGAAGCCGATGCCCAGGCCTTCTTCGACGAACTGCGCTTCATGCTCGCCACCCAGAAGGTCGCTCCCAACAGCCCGCAGTGGTTCAACACCGGTCTGCATTGGGCCTATGGCATCGACGGACCGAGCCAGGGTCACTTTTACGTCGACTTCGAGACCGGCGAGCTGACGCGCTCGGCGACCGCCTATGAGCATCCGCAGCCGCACGCCTGTTTCATCCAGTCCGTCCAGGACGATCTCGTCAACGAAAACGGCATCATGGACCTTTGGGTCCGCGAGGCGCGCCTGTTCAAGTATGGCTCCGGCACCGGCTCCAACTTCTCCCGCGTGCGTGGCGAAGGCGAACGACTGTCGGGTGGCGGCAAGTCCTCCGGCCTGATGAGCTTCCTCAAGATCGGCGACCGGGCCGCCGGCGCGATCAAGTCCGGCGGCACCACCCGCCGCGCGGCGAAGATGGTCGTTGTCGACATCGACCATCCCGATATCGAGGACTACATCAGCTGGAAGGTGAAGGAAGAGCAGAAGGTCGCGGCCCTCGTGACCGGCTCCAAGATCTGCCAGAAGCATCTCTCCGCCATCATGCGCGCTTGCGTGAACTGCGAGGGCCATGACAGCGACTGTTTCGACCCGGCGAAAAACCCGGCCCTGAAGCGCGAGATCCGTGCCGCCAAGAAGATGATGGTGCCGGAGAACTACATCCAGCGCGTCATCCAGTTCGCACGCCAGGGCTTCACCAAGATCGAGTTCCCGACCTACAATACGGACTGGGATTCGGAAGCCTATCTCACGGTTTCGGGCCAGAACTCCAACAACTCCGTGCGCGTCACCGACGGCTTCCTGTCGGCGGTTCTGGACGATGACGACTGGAACCTGACCGCCCGCAAGGACGGCTCCATTGCCAAGACCGTGAAGGCGCGCGAGCTTTGGGAACAGATCGGCTACGCCGCATGGGCATCGGCCGATCCGGGCATCCAGTATCACACCACCATCAACGACTGGCACACCTGCCCGGCCTCCGGCGACATCCGCGCGTCCAATCCCTGTTCGGAGTACATGTTCCTCGACGACACCGCCTGCAACCTCGCATCGCTGAACCTGCTTCAGTTCCGCCAGGAAGACGGCCTGGTCGACGTGGAGAACTATGAGCACGCCGTGCGCCTGTGGACCATGGTGCTCGAAATCTCCGTGCTGATGGCGCAGTTCCCGTCCAAGGAGATCGCGGAGCTGTCCTACAAGTTCCGCACGCTCGGCCTCGGCTATGCCAACATCGGCGGCCTGCTGATGACCTCCGGCATTCCCTATGACAGCGACGAGGGCCGTGCGATCTGCGGCGCGCTGACGGCCATCATGACCGGCGTGTCCTATGCCACCTCGGCTGAGATGGCCGGCGAACTCGGCGCCTTCCCGGGCTATGAGGAAAACGCCAGCCATATGTTGCGCGTGATGCGCAACCACCGCCGCGCCGCCTATGGCGAAGCGGAGGGCTACGAGGCGCTCAACACCAATCCGGTGCCGCTCGATCATGCCTCCTGCACCGACCCGCGTCTGGTGGAACGGGCCAAGATCGCCTGGGACAAGGCGCTGGAGCTCGGCCAGAAGCACGGCTATCGCAATGCCCAGTCGACCGTGATCGCACCGACTGGCACGATCGGCCTGGTGATGGATTGCGACACCACGGGCATCGAGCCGGATTTCGCACTGGTGAAGTTCAAGAAGCTGGCCGGCGGCGGCTACTTCAAGATCATCAACCGCGCCGTTCCGGCGGCCCTGCGCGGCCTCGGCTACAGCGAAAGCGAGATCGCGGAAATCGAGGCCTATGCCGTCGGCCACGGCTCGCTCGACCAGGCGCCGGCGATCAACCCGGGGAGCCTCACGGCCAAGGGGTTCGACGCCAAGGCGCTGGAGAAGGTCGCCGGGTCGCTCGGCTCCGCCTTCGACATCAAGTTCGTGTTCAACCGCTGGACGCTTGGCGACGATTTCGTCACCGGCAAGCTCGGCGTCCCGACCGAAAAGCTCGACGATCCGGACTTCGACCTGTTGTCGCACCTCGGTTTCTCGAAGGCCGAGATCGAGGCCGCCAACACCCATGTCTGCGGTGCGATGACGCTGGAGGGTGCGCCCTTTCTCAAGGAAGAGCATTACGCGGTCTTCGATTGCGCCAACCCCTGCGGCCGGCTCGGCAAGCGGTTCCTGTCGGTGGAAAGCCACATCCGCATGATGGCGGCGGCCCAGCCGTTCATCTCCGGAGCGATTTCCAAGACGATCAACATGCCGAACGACGCGGCGGTCGAGGATTGCGCCGAGGCCTACATGCTGTCCTGGCGCCTGGCGCTCAAGGCGAACGCGCTCTACCGGGACGGCTCCAAGCTGTCGCAGCCGCTGAATTCCCAGCTTCTTGCCGATGACGAGGACGACGAGGAGGATGCGGTCGAGGCGCTGGTTGCACAGTCGCAGACGGCGCGGGTGGAAAAGGTCGCGGAAAAGATCGTCGAACGCATCGTCGAGCGGGTGGTCGAACGCCCGGTGCGCGAGCGCGAGAAGATGCCGGACCGGCGCAAGGGCTACACGCAGAAGGCGCGCGTCGGCGGGCACAAGGTGTATCTCACCACCGGCGAATACGGCGACGGACGCCTCGGCGAGATCTTCATCGACATGCACAAGGAAGGCGCCGCCTTCCGCTCGCTGATGAACAATTTTGCCATCGCGATCTCGCTGGGTCTCCAGTACGGCGTGCCGCTCGAGGAATATGTCGACGCCTTCACCTTCACCCGCTTCGAACCGGCGGGCATGGTACAGGGCAACGAGGCCATCAAGAACGCGACCTCGATCCTCGACTATATCTTCCGCGAGCTGGCCGTCTCCTACCTGGCCCGCAACGATCTGGCACATGTGCCGCCGGAAGCGATCGGCAACACGGCCATGAGTTCGGGACCGAACGAGGGCCGCGCCAGCGATCAGGGGCACAGCGGCGTCGTGTCGCGCGGCCTGGTGCGCGGCCAGACCGAGCGCTTCCGCGTGGTCGGCGCGGGCGAGGAACCCGCCGGCGCGCTCGGCAGCAGTGAGACCGCCAAGGGTGGCACGACGCTGAGCTCGACGTCCGTCCATGGCCGCACGGCCGCGGTTGCCACTGCCTTCAAGCGCGACGTCGATGCCGAGACGGAAACGGCGACCGATGTCGGCACCGCCTCCCCCGCCCCGGTCGCCAGCCAGGCGCAGCAGATCGCGCAGGCCCGGATGAAGGGCTACGAAGGCGAGAATTGCGCGGAATGCGGCAACTTCACCATGGTGCGCAACGGCACCTGCCTGAAGTGCGACACCTGCGGGTCGACGAGCGGGTGCAGCTGAGGCCGCCACTCAGATGGCCCGGGCCGCATAGGATGGGCCGGTTCGGCCAGTAAGCGGCTTAAAACAAGTATTCCGGACGCTCTCGGGCGTCCGGAAATACAAATTAAGAACAAAATGTGAACGAAATCTTCCATGAAGATCCGTGTTTCGTGCTCGCACCGCGATGAGGACACGCTGGAAAGGCGCAAGGGCCATCTCTCTGCCCTGCGGCGCGATGGCCGGATTGAGCCCTGGCACAACCGTGAGATTCGTGCCGGTGGAGATCTCGACGAGGAAATCTCTGAGCCGCTTCATCGAGAGGCTGTCGCGGCCCCTGAAATACGGGTGCGTCTACCTGCAGGCCTGCGAGACGGGACCGGAGACGAAGATCCCCCTTTGGAAATGGATGACCTTCTCCAACCGCCAGCGCCCCGGTCAGCACTCGGCGGCAAGCCGCCGGCGCTGGTCTGTTGGCAGAGAAATGCTATCAACCAACCCGGTCATCAGGAACAATGAGTAGCTTAGATTACCCCGGATCCTGTCCGACGATCAGGGGGCAGCTCAAACCAAGTCAATTGACCGGCGCTCGTCCGGCAACCAGATCGCGAACGATGCGAGCGGTGACGGGCGCCAGCGTCAGTCCCAGATGACCATGGCCAAAAGCGAGGATCACGTCGCGTGCGCCCCGCACCGGACGAATGACCGGCACCGAATCTGGCATCGACGGGCGAAAGCCCAGCCAGCTCCGATTCGGTTTGCCGAGATCCGGGAAGAAGGTCCGCGCGCCCTCCTCCAACTGGGCAAACCGCCGCTCGTTCGCCGGCGCGGCCAGATCGCCCAGTTCCACCAGCCCGGCAATACGCAAACGCCCTTGCATCGGCACCATGTAGAAGCCTCGGGAGGTGGGCGAGACGGGACGCGACAAGAGCGGCGTCGGCATATCGAACTCGATATGATAGCCCCGCTCCGTGTCGAGCGGCACGCGCTCGCCGGCCTGCGCCACAAGCGCCTTGGAATGCGCACCGGCCGCGATCACAACGCGGCGCGCCGTGATGGCGCCCTCGGGCGTGGTCACCTGCACGCCGGCGCTCCGGCGTTCCAGCCGTATGGCCTGCCGGGGCAGGATGCGCACGCCCGCTTGGGTGACCGCCACCGCGAGACGCCGCATCGCCTCGCCCGGATCCGTCATACTCATCGCACCGGGAAACAGCACCGCGCCCCCCTCGAAAGGCGGCAACTGCGGCTCCAGCCGGCTCAACGCGTCGCTCGACAGCAACTCCTGCGCGATACCGTAAGTGCCACGCAATGCAATATCCGCTTCCGCGGCCTTGAAATCGCGCATCGAGGTATAGGCGTAAACGCAACCATTGTGGCGGAACAGATCCTCCGCCCCGATCTGCGCGGACAGTTCATGCCACCCACCGGCGGCCTCGGCGAGCAGAGGCGCCAGCGCGGCGACGTTGCGGCGCATGGGCCCCGGCAGAGACTCATAGGCAAAACGCAGCAGCCAGGGAAACAGCGTGGGCAGCGCCGCCTTGCGCACCGAAAGCGGCGAAACACGGCTGAACAGCAGATCAGGCAGGTTTCGCAGCACCCCCGGCGTGCCGACCGGTATGATGGCATATTCGGCGATTGTACCGGCGTTGCCGTAAGAGGCGCCGGAGCCCGGCTCATTGGGCTCCAGCAAGGTCACCGCGCGCCCGTCATCCGCCAGCCGCAAGGCAATTGTAAGGCCAATGGCTCCGCCACCGATCACCAGCACTTCCGTGTCCAACGCACCTGCCATGGACATCCCTTCCGTTTTCAAAAAATCCTGAAAATCGCGCCCCCGAGCGCTCCCCCCGCCGAAACTCTCGGCGGATCAGATCACCGGCTCGAGCAGGTGTCGGCCGTCCCGCAGCACCTCGCGCAGGCGCGTCAGCGCCTCGCGCAGCTGCTCGCGCGAGCGCGCTGCGCCAACGTTGATCCGCACCGCATGGGGCACGGCATTGCGGCTGATGGCGAAAGCTTCGCCCGACAGCACGCCAACCCCGGCCAGGCCGGCCGCACGCACGAAGGCATTGGCATGCCACGGCTCCGGTAGATGCACCCAGGCGTGGGGCGCCTGTGGGTCCTGCGACAGGTCGACGTCGCACAACATCTCGCGCACGAGCACCTGTCGCGCCTCGAACTCGCGCTTCTGCCCCTCCAGAATACGTTCCACCTGCCCGTCCTCGATCATCCGTGCGGCGATCAGCGCCGTCAGCGGCCCAGTGCTCCAGCAATTGATGCGCAGCATCGCCGCGATCTCCCCGACCAAGGTGGGCGGCGCCAGCACTGCACCGAAGCGCAGCCCTGGAGCGATGCTCTTGGAAAAGCTCCCCAGATGGATCGTGATGTCAGGATCGCTGGCGGCGAAAGCCTGAGGCGTATCGTCCTTTAGCGGCCGGTAGACATCGTCCTCGATCAGCAGAACGCCATGGCTCCGGGCGGTTTTGGCCAAGGCACGACGGCGGTCGCCGGACAGCGTGACGGTAGTCGGATTATGCAGCGTCGGCACCAGAAACACCGCGCGCGGCGTCAGTTCCGTACAGGCACGGGCAAAGGCGTCGGGCCGCATGCCCTCACCGTCCATCTCCACCGGCTTCAGAACGAGGTCGAGCGACCGGCACAGCGCGCCGATGCCCTGATAGGTCACCGCGTCGGCAAGAATGACGTCGCCCGGTCGCGCAATTGCCGACAGCACGCAAGACAGTCCGTGCTGCGCGCCGTTTGTCACCAGCAGACGCTGGGGCGGCGCCTCACTCCCGATCTGCGTGGCGAGCCAGCCGGCGACCGCCTCACGCGCCCAGTCGGGGCCTTCCGGTTCGTGGAAATCCTGCAGCGCGGCGTAACGCGGGTCTTCCGGCAGGCGCGGCAAGAGCGTTGCCAGCGCTTCCAGATAGCCGGCCGTCGCCGGCCGGTTCACCGACAGGTCGATGTAGCCCTGCTCGTCCAGCGGCGCAGATTTGAAATGCGCCGCCTCCCGCTCCGCGGCGATCAACGACCCCCGGCCCGGACGGCTCGTGACCAGGCCCCGCTCCTGCAGCTCGGCAAAGGCGCGGGTGACCGTGGTCAGATTTACCCCCGCCTGACGCGCGATGTCACGTTGCGACGGCAAACGCTCCCCGGCGACCAGCTCGCCGGATGCGATCTTCGCGGCAATGGCATTGGCAATCTGACGGTAGATCGGCGTCTCGGCGTCGGTGAACGCGGTCTTGTCGAACAGTGCGGACAGCAGCCCTCTCCTCTCTTCCCCGTCGTTTCAACCGGCACGCCACCGTCTGGTCGACCGGCAGCCTCCTGCCCAACCGTTCGACCGGCGCACACCCGTGCGGCCACTCTACCGTCGCGTCGGCGGATCTTGCGTCCTCGGTCACGCGGCCGGGATGCCCCCCCCGGACCATCCGCTTCATGGCATAGCACCGCTTTTTGTCTGACGTAAACACCAGACAAAGGCCAGACAAGCACGATATCTCACGCAACGCAATATCGGGTTCGCCCCGATTTCTTTCAAAAAATTTTGCTAATCACCGATTGACGGACCAAAAAAATCACTGATAGCGTTTGATTGATCGCTTTGTATGGTCACACAATTTTCACTCACGGAGGTCGCGCCGCACCGGCGCGAAGGAGTGGAGCAATGCTGGAGGAGCACCCAAATGAGACATCACGCGAAGAAACTCGCCAACTATGCGCTTGTCGCCGCGACCGCCGCGGTGCTGATGGGCGGCAGCGTTCAGGCAGAAACCCTGCGCCTGTCGACCCTGAAAAAGCCCGGTTCCGAGGGTGAGGCAGCGGCGCTGCGCTTTGCCGATCTGGTCGAACAGGGCACCGACGGGCGCATCAAGATCAAGGTCTATCCCGCCAGCCAGCTCGGGGACTGGACGGAGGTCTACGAGCAGGTCATTCAGGGCGCCGTCGACATGGCCATGCAGCCGCTGGCGACCAGCAGCGACAAGCGCCTCGCCATCACCTGGTTTCCCTATGCCTTCATCGACTACGACACCGCCCGGGAATCGCTGTCGCCCAACGGCGCGGTCTTCTCCATCGTCAGCGACGTACTGGAGCCGCAGGGACTGACCCCGCTCGGCGTGTTCGGCGCCGGCATGGGGGGCGCGGGCTTCGCCAAGCCGGTCGAGAACGTCAAGGACTTCGACGCCAAGCATGACCTGAAGGTGCGGGTGTGGCCGGGCGGCATCACCCACCGGGTGCTGCTGGAACGGCTGGGATACAACACGGCGACCGTGCCCTGGGCCGAACTCTACACCGGCATGCAGACCGGCGTTGTCGACGGCCAGGTCGGCGGCACGGCGAACATGACGCTGGAATCCTTCGAAGACATCACCAGGACCTGGGTCCAGTACAACACCCACTTCGAGGGCGACTGGTTCATCGTCAATTCCGCCACCTATGCGAACCTGGAGGACAAGGATCGCAAGGTGCTGCTGGAGGCGGCGCAGCAGGTCAGCGCCGAACGTTTCGAGGATGTCGCAGCGGCCGACGCCGCCGCCCTGGCGACGATGCGCGAGGCCGGCATCGACGTCGTCACCTTCGACAAGACTGAGCTTGAGGAGCTGGCGGCGATCGTGCGTCGCGACGTCTGGCCGAACATCGCCGACGAACTCGGCGAGGAGACGCTCGGCAAGCTGAAGGCCTCGCTCGGCGTGGAGTGATCCGAACGCCATTTCGGGAGACGAAGCGGATCGTCGCGGCCCCGCGCGATCCGCTTCTTGCCTCAGGGCAGTGACAAAGCGATCGGGAGGACGCGCCAGCATGCAGAACGAGACGGAAACGGAAACCACAGCGGCGGGAGACACGGCCTCGCCGCTTGCCGCCTCGCCAGACACGGTGAACACACCCCGCTTTCTGCGAGGCGGCGCGCTGACGGCCTGGAACTGGACGCTGCGCCTGCAGCGGATCCTGCTCGTGGCCTGCGGTGCGGCGCTCACCCTGCTGATCGCCATCCAGGTCTTCACCCGCTACGTAATGGGCATCTCGATCTTCGGGATCGAGGAACTGGCGAGTTTCGTCGCCGTCTATCTCTATTTCCTCGGCGCCAGCCACGGCGCCTGGGAGCGCGGGCACATCTCGGCAAGTCTGGTGGAGCTGATCCTGCCCTACGGCCGCTCCCGGCTGGCGCTCAGCGCCCTTGCCGGACTGATCACAGTCGTCCTGGCCGGCTGGATGTCCGTATGGGCCTGGCAGTATCTCGACTACACCATCGGCCGGGGCACCATGTCGCTGGAAACCGGCCTGCCGATGTCCTGGGTCTATGCCATCATCCCCGTCGGGCTCAGCCTGATGACGCTCTATTTCACCGTTGAATTTGCAGAACGCGTCCGACGCCTCGTCCTGGGCCCGGCGGCCGACGGGGAGGCGGTGGCGTGAGCGATATCATCATCTATGACGCCCTGCTGCTGACCCTTCTGCTGGTCATCGGCGTGCCGGTGCCCTTCTGTTTCGCCGGCGCGGTGCTTTTTCTCGTGCTGTTCGGAGATTTCGGTTCGGCCAGCTTTCTGATCGGAGCGGGCTATTCGAAGCTCTCCTCCATCGTGGTCATCGCCATTCCGCTCTACATCCTCGCCGGCAGCATCATGAGCCGCGGCGGAATCGCCGAACGTCTCGTGGACCTGGCCGACAGCCTTGTCGGCCGGATGCGCGGCGGCCTGGGCATCGTGGTGATCATGGCGACGGCGGTGTTCGGCGCCATCTCCGGCATGGCCTCCTCGGCGGTGGCGGCAATCGGCACCATCATGATCCCGCGCATGGAGGCTCGCGGCTACGATCGCGGGTACGCCACGGCGCTGGTCTCGGCTTCGGCGGTGCTGGCGCTGCTGATCCCGCCAAGTGCCTCGATGATCCTTTTCGGCTGGGTCACCGGCACCTCGATCCTGGCGAGCTTTCTGGCGCCAGTGGTTCCAGGCCTCCTTCTGTGCACGCTGCTGGCGTTCTGGAACCGCGTGCTGACCCGGCGCATGCCGCTTGTGACGCCGCCTTCGGTCGATGCCCGCCAGTTCGCGCGCGAGGTGGCCCGGCGCGGACGCAGGGCCGGCATGGGCCTGGTGATGCCGGTGCTGATCCTGGGCTTCATCTATGGCGGCGTGACCACCCCCACCGAGGCGGCCGCCGTGGCCGTTCTCTACGCCATACCCGTGTCGATCTATCTTTATCGCGACATCGACTGGACCGACCTGGCGGACGTGATCTGGCGCGCCGGACGCACCACCGGCGTGCTGCTGATGATGATCTTCTTCGCATCCATGCTGGGCCGGGTCTGGACGCTGGAAGACGTGCCGCAGCAGATCCTTGAGAGCTTTCTTGCGATCAGCGAAAACCCGATCGTCCTTCTGCTGATGGCCAATCTCTTCCTGATGATCGTCGGGATGTTCATGGAAGATGTCAGCGGCATTCTGCTGGCCGCGCCGCTGCTGCTGCCGGTGATGCAGCAAGCCGGCGTCGATCAGGTGCAATTCGCCGCGATCATCGCCACGAACCTCGGGATGGGACTGATCACCCCGCCAACGGCTCCGATCCTCTATTTCGCCGGGCTGATCGGAAATGTGCCGCTCGCGCGCATGCTGTTGCCCACGCTGGTGTTCGTTTTCCTGGCCTATCTTCCCGTGGTGCTGCTGACGACCTTCCTGCCGGCCCTGTCGCTCACTTTGCCGCGCCTGATCCTCGGCGGGTGAGCCTTGAGCGCGTCCCCGTCACGGTGTTCACCGGTCGGGGACGTCACACGCTCCGCCTCCGCGAAGGGGGGAAGCGCCAGCCTTGAGCATCCCATAAAACGACCCGGAAATGTGCGCGAAAGTCATCTGCTATCGCAGCACGCGGATGCTCCGCACGCGCCCCGTTGGGACGAAACATGACGACGGAAATCAGAATGCCAGCGCGCAGCCACGGCATCTCCGCCCAAAGATTACTTGTCTCGGTTTTCTGAAGCGAGAAGGACGGGCGCACGGGTCAAAGCGACGCTCGGGTCTCTTGCAGGTCGGAGCCTGGCCGCTCTCTTCACTCTATCGCTTGCGCCACCCGTCGCCGCACAAGTGTCCCTGGCGCTCTTCGCCCTGAAATCGCGACACGTGATCAAATCCACGGGCAGCGAGAAACTCCGGCCGCCCGGTGGCTGGAGCGTCAACAAGGCGTCACGGTCGTCATGGCCTACCAGACGAGCACGGAGATCCCTGTCGCCATCGACAATTTTCTGGATCGTGCGCCGGGAGAGGCCGGCCAGCACTTCAAACTCGAGAGCGAGACAATCGCGAACATCGCGGACCTGGCGATCGACCTCAGTGTGGAAACAGCGGTGCTGATCCACGGCGACGCATTTCTGGCCTACGCCTGGGACTACGATCCGGCTTCGGGTGTGATTCGCGTCGGACACTGAACGTGCCCGACCGCAGTCATTTCCGCTCGCCTCACACACGGTGCGACACCGAAGCGCGCGGGCTTTCATTGTGAAGGTGCCGGTCTCGACAATCCCGAGACCGGCCCTGGAGACAATCAGCCCGACTTCAGGCGATCTTGACGAGTTCCACGTCGAAGGTCAGCGCCTTGCCGGCCAGCGGATGGTTGGCATCGAGCAGCACCTTGTCCTCGGTCACATCGGCGATGACGACGTTCATGGTCTGGCCGTCCTGCGTCTGCACCTGAAGCGGGGTGCCGGGCTCGGTCGGGATATGGTCGGGAAAATTCGCCCGGTCGACGGCCTGGACGCGGTCGGGCACATGCGCGCCATAGGCGTCTTCCGGCTCGATGCGCACCTTGCGCTTTTCGCCGACTTCCATGCCGGTCACACCGTCATTGAGCCCGGGGATGATCTGACCGGATCCCAGTTCGAAGGACAGCGGTTCGCGGCCTTCCGAACTGTCGAAGACGGTGCCGTCGTCCAGCGTGCCCGTGTAGTGAAGATGCAGCGTGTCGCCCGGCTTGGCTTGGGTCATGAAGAGTTCTCTTTCGGGAGGGTGTGGGTTTGACGAAGCCCGGTGAAACATCGGGCACTCAGTCGCTCGAGTCACAGGCTCGCAAGTCTGTCGGGCGATGTAAACCCGTGAATTCGCGCGAACCGAAACGCCGCCCGAGCATGCCGGCCGCGGCCACGTTGCGCATTTTGTCTTCGCGGCCCGCCGACACCCGGCCCGCTCACCGAAGGCTCACCTTCCAGATGCTGCCGCGACGCCGGCCTCTCCTTACGTTTTCCGCCCAACGACGAACCGCGCCGGCGGGCTCTTGGGGAAGGTGCCGGTCTCGACGATCTCGAAGCCACCCTCCGAAATGATCGCCTCGACATCCTTCGCGGTCAGGAAGTGCACCAGCGGCGCCTTGCCGAACAGGCGCATCACCGGAATGATGAAGCGGAACACCGGGTTCATGTCGCCGAGGCAGACGGTCTTGGAAAGGAACAGGCCACCCGGGCGCAGACGATCCGCGATCCGGGAAACGGCCGCGCGCGGATCCTCCATCAGATGCAGAACGCTGAAGGCAAGCACCGCGTCATAAGGGAGCTCTTCGGCCGGCAGATCGCTCAACGCGGCCCTGAGAAAGCGGATTTTCGTGTCATCGGCCGCGGCCGCCTTTTCCAGTGCGATGTCGATCATCTCCTCGGAGAGGTCGCTCGCGGTATAGGCGCCAACGCAACCGGCAAGCTTGAACGCCGTCGTGCCGGTGCCGCAGCCGACCTCCAGCACCCGCTCGACCCCGTCGATATGCGCGCGCACCCGCTCCAGCGTATGCGCATAGGCGGCTTCGTCGCCGACGGCGCGCGCTGCATATTTGCGGGCCGCCTTGTTCCAGAACCGCCGGCTGGTCTCCTTGACCGAACGCATGTCGATAGCCTCGATTTGACCACAAGAGGACCGAGCCTCAACCGGGTGTCTGTTACAGATAGCGTTCCAGCAGCGTCGTGACCTCTTTGTCGCGCGCGCGCTCGCTCTCGCCGCCGATCACGACGGCAATCACCCGCTTGCCTCCCCGTCCGGCGGAAGCCGCGAGATTGTAGCCCGACAGGCTGATATAGCCGGTCTTGATGCCGTCGACCCCGGCGACACGGCCCAAGAGGTTGTTGGTCGCCTCGAAGGTCCGCCCGTTGTAAGTGAAGGAGCGGGCCGTAAAGGCCCGCGCACGTGCCGAATGACGGCTTTTCAGGGCGCGGGCCAGGATCGCCATGTCCCGGGCCGTCGTCACCTGGCGCGGGTCCGGCAGGCCCGAAGCGTTGACGAAACGCGTGCGGCGCATGCCGAGCGATCTCGCCTTGGCCGTCATTTGGGCGGCGAAGGCACTCTCGGATACGGCAAGGTTTTCCGCCACCACAACGGCAACGTCATTGGCCGACTTGACCGCAAGCGCCTGCACCGCCTGACGCGCGGAAATCGTCGTTCCGGCCTTCACGCCGATCTTGGCGGGCGGCTGGCGCGCGGCATCTTGGGAAACCCGCAAGGCGGTGTCGAGCGAAAGCCTGCCGTTGTCGAGTGCATCGAACAGCAGGTAAAGCGTCATCATCTTTGTGAGCGAAGCCGGATAGCGCAGGCCGTCGGCAGCCTCTTCGTAGAGCACCGCGCCGCTCGCGGCATCCACGACGATGGCGGCATGGGCCCGCGGCGTTGCCTGCCCACCGGGCACAAGGCCCAGTTCCGCGACCTGACCGGGCATTTCCGGCAAGGGCGCCGTCTCCACGGCAGCGACCGTCGTGGGCGTCCGGCTGTCGACAGCTCCCCCCTGCGGCGCGGTCTGACATGCGGCAAGGGCCAGCAGCGCGCCAGCCAGCACGGCAACCGCGCGTGTGCGCAGACCGAGGCGCGAGCCGGCGCGGCCCGTATCGTCACTCGACTGCTGGCCAAAAACAGGGTCCACGGCTCGCTCCTTTGCGCTGAAAGCGGCGCCACCATAACGAAACGGCAGGCGGACACAAGGAACTCCGGAAAAAGCGATGACAGGGCGGGACCGGCACCGTCGAAGGCGGCGGCGTCACGCGACCTTCGTGTCTTTCGTCGTCACATCGTCCGCGCCATCGTCTTCGCTCCGGCCGCCCGAAAGCGCCAGAGCAAGATCGATAAACAGCTTGGCGGGAAGCGGCGGGGCGAAGATATAGCCCTGCGCGGCGGAGACGCCGAGTTCACGCAGGCGCTCGATCTGCTCCATCGTCTCCACGCCCTCGGCGATGATGCCCATCCCGAGATTGTCGGCAAGCTCGACCATGGTGTCGACGATGGTGGTCGAATTGTCATCGGTGCCGAGGCTGTCGATGAACATCTTGTCGATCTTGATGATGTCGATGCCGAGTTTTTGCAGATAGGCAAAACCGCCGTGGCCGGTGCCCACATCGTCAAGCGCCACACGCACGCCGATGGCCTGCATCTCCGCGATGATCTTGCGAGCCGTTTCCATGTCCGACAAAGGCTGGCGCTCGGTCACTTCCATCACGATCTGCTGGAAGGCGATTTGCGACCCGCCATAGATCTGCTGGATGTCCTCTATGATCTGCCGATCCTCGAAATGGCCGGCGAAGAGATTGATCGACAGCTTGAACTCGGGGTTCTGATAGTAGAGATCGCCGACCTCCTCGCGCGTCTTGCGCATGATCTGGCGGGTCATCTCGAAAATGTGCCCGGATGTCTCGGCAAAGGTCATGAAGGCGCCTGGCGAAATCACCGAACCGTCCGGCCGCGCCCATCGCATCAGCACCTCGCAACCGCGCAGGCGCCCGGTCTCGATGTCCATGACGGGCTGATAATAGGGGACGAATTCGCCCTTGCGGATGGCCTGGACGAACTCGTCCTCAGCCTCGCTTTCCGGGCGCCAGGAGAACCAGACACCGACGGCCACAAAGAGGACGGCGAAGCCGACGCAGGCGATCGCCGCGACGACCTTGAGGTCGCGCACCAGATTGTCGGCGGCCGAGGCCGGCGCCGTCACCACGGCGATCATCGGGTATTTCGTCGACTGCACCTCCGCAACAAGCTCTTCGCCCGCGCCATTGCCGTCGCGCTGGGCGGTTTCGCCGGAGCGAAGCCAAACGACGCCGTCGCCGAGATGAAGCTCGACCAGACGGTGCGCCCGCAGATAGTCCGGCCCCGGATCGATGGAGATCGCGACCGGCGAAATTTCCGCAAGCAGGCGGTTGCCGTTGCCGATCCGCCAGCTCACAAGCGCGACGCGGGTGCCCTCGAAGGCCCGGGCGCGCATGCCGATGCCAACGAGCGGGGCGTCGGACTTCAAAACCGGCAACACTGCCTCACCGGTCGCGGGCAGTTCCGGGACATTGCACATCAGCACGCCGGAAGCGTTCACGACCCCGATCATCTGGACAAAGGGCGCGGAGATGACGCCCGCATGAAACGCGGCGCGATCCGTCGGGGCGCAGGTGACGAGCCCGTCCTGGTCCAGGGTCTGGAGAATGGACACCGCATCGCCAATGGCCTTTTCGGCCCTGAGCACGTAGCGTTCGGCGATGGCCGTCATTTCGGCCTGCGCCTGGGTGACCGCATAATTGTTTAGGATGTAGTTTGCCGCGACGAGCGGCGCGAGCGCGAACGCAAGCGCGATCATCAAGGTCCTGAAAAAGAGGGTATAGCGATGCGACACGGTTGGTCCCGGATTAAGGCAGCCTTCGCATTATGGTGAAGCTTCGTAAATGACCCCTGAAGACCGGACGCACGCTTTGACAAATAACGTCCTTTTCGATCAAAAAACGTCAGAAACCGGCAATTTGAGCAACGGGGATTTCCATGCAGGCATTGTTTATCGGTCAGGCCTATATCGACATCACCTTTCTGACGGACAAACTGCCGAGCGGCGATGAGAAATCGATTGCCCGCGACTATGCCGTAAGCTTCGGCGGAAACGCCGTCACGGCAGGCTTCACCTGCGCCAAGCTGGGGATCGCGCCCGATATCATGTGCTCGCAGGCAAACGACTGGCTGGCGCGCATGTTTCTCGACATGGCGGCAAGCTACGGCATCTCCATCCACGGCCGGAAGGTCAGGGAATCCTCCCTTTCCTTTATCATGCCCAAGGACGGCAAGCGGGCGATCGTGCGGTGCCGCGACGACGATTATCTCCACCCGTTCCAGCATCTGAGCCTGGCCGGATGCCGCGCACTGCATCTTGACGGACACATGCCGGATGCCGCTCTCCACTACGCGCAGGCCTGCCGGGAGGCTGGCGTTCTCACGTCACTGGACGGGGGAGCCGTGCGCGACAACACCGAAGAACTCCTGCGCTATATCGATGTGGCAATCGTCTCGGCGCGCTTTTGCGAGCAACTCGGTCTTTCGGTGGGTGAAACACTCGACTACCTGCGCAGCCGTGGCTGCCGCGTCGGCGGCGTCACGCTCGGCGACGAGGGAATGTACTGGTACGAAGGCACCGGCCCGACCTTGCATCTCCCCGCTCTCGACGTGCCTGCGTCGAAGGTGGTCGACACCAACGGCGCGGGCGATGTCTTTCACGGAGCCTATGTCTATTCCTGGCTGTCCAGCACGCAGGCCTCGTGGAGCGATCACTTCCGCTTCGCGCGGGGGGCGTCGGCCCACGCGATTCAGCACCTTGGAAACGAAGCCAGCCTGCCAAACCGGGAAAATGTGAGGACGGCCAGTACACTATGGCCGGAAAAACCGGTTTCCGCCGCATTTTGACCCGGATCTGGTTGCGCAGTGTCGCCGGGCGAGGGTTGTCCTTGCCTGGCGCTTGGCGCATCGTAGTGCTCCGCAGGCAGGGGCGGAGCATTCAAAACACGCATTCTGGAGATGTCTTGATGATCAACACCCTTTCACGTCCGGCGATTGCGCTGGCACTCACCTGCCCGCTTCTGTTGGCCCCGCCGGCCCTTGCCTTCGACGCGACCGGAAACGACGTCGCCGATCGCTTCCTGGAGATCGTGGAAGCCGGCAACGCCACGGTGTCCGGCTACGACGGCGTTTCGCAGAGCGGGGCAAGCGTGACCATCAGCGGATTGCGCACCGCCATCGAGGAAGGTTCGGCCAAGTCGCGCCTGACGATTCGCGAGACGACGATTGACGACGGGCAACTGACCGATGACGGCGGCCTGTCGGCCGCGACGCTGACCATGGGCGGCGTCAACATCGAGGACCTCGATGAGGACGAGGACGTAACGGTTACCGCGGAAAGCATCGTGATTTCCGATCCGGTTCTCGCCTCCCCGGCGGAAGTCAAAGCCTCAAACGGCGCCGACGCCATCGCCCCGACCTACTCGCGCGCGGAACTGACCAACATCGTCATCGACGCGGCGGACGAAGGCCGGGTGCCCGTCTCGCGCATCGTCGCCGTCATCGACGAGATGGATGGCAGCCTGCCCACCTCAGGCTCGCTCAGCGTCGAGGGCATCGAGATCGCCGCCGATTCGCTCGACGACGACGAACGCGAGGTCCTGTCGGATCTCGGCTACGAAAGCCTGACGCTGTCATTCCAGATGGATGCCGACTGGAAGCCGGACACGGGCAAACTGGCGATCGATCGGCTGACGCTGTCGGGTGAAAATGCGGGCACAGTGAATGCCGCGCTGCGGATCAGCGGTCTGACCCGCGAGGTTCTGGAACAGCTGGACGCTGCCCAGGACAATCCCGAACAGGCGATGGGTCTGATGCAGGGTCTGCTCGTGGAGAGCGTTACCCTGCGCATCGACAATGATTCCCTCGTTGACCGGGTCTTGGAAAACCAGGCCAAGGAAGCCGGCTCCACCCGGGAGGCTTTTGTCGAGCAGCTCACCGGCGCCCTGCCCTTCATGCTGTCGATGCTGAACAACGCGGAGTTCCAGGCCAAGGTCGCAGGTGCGGCAACCGCGTTCCTGCAGGACCCGCAATCTCTTTCCGCGACAGCCACGCCGGCGGCGCCGGTGCCCTTCGCCCAGATCCTGGGAACCGCGATGATGGCGCCGCAAAGCTTGCCGGACATTCTCGGTGTGACAATCACCGCGAACGAGGACTGAGATAGGCGACGGGAGGGCACTGCCCTCCCGTTTCACTTCTGCCCCTGAGGAACAACGGAATCCGACAATGACATTGCGTCCTGCCACTGCCGCCAGATCCGGCATTGCCGCGCTGGCCATCTTGCTATGCGCGCCCGCAACCTCCGCCCTTGCCAACCCCGCGGTCGAGACTGTCGAGGACTTCTTCGCCTGGGCGCGCGCAACCGGCGCAACGACGGCCGACTACGAAAGCCTGAGTGAAACAGGCCCGGCCGATGCCGTCCTGCGGGGCGCGAAACTGTCGTGGACCTTTGACTTCTCGCTGTTTGGCGAAAACATCGACGTGGACCTGTCCATCGATTCTCCCGAAACCCGTTTTTTCGGCGCCAGCCGAGACGACAACGGCGTCGCATTCGACCGGTTCGAACAGCCCGGCGTTCACGAAATCCGTTTGACCGGATCCATCTCCGAGGACGGAAAACCGCAACCTGTGGACCTGACGGTGCGCCAGTACGATCTGGTCGCGAAAGACATGTATCAGGCCTATTGGACGCTTGAAGACACTCCCGAAAAACCCGTTTCGCGCTTTATTCCGCTGATCCGCTCGGGATTGCGCAACCGCGCGCAGAGCATCTCGGTGCGCGCCCTCGAAGCCGTCAGCCAGATGCCCGACGGTGCGCGTGGGACGGAGCGTCAGGAGAAAATCTCCATGACCGGCCTCGCCAATGGCCGCCTCGAGGAGTACCGGGTCGGCAAGTCACTCTCCGAAAACAGGGTCGAGACGCAGGACGACGGAACCGAGGTGTTCACGCTGCGTCAGGAAATAGGAGAAAGCGTTTCCACCGGCATTGACATCAAGCCCGTCCTTCGCCTGATCGGCGCGCTCGACTCCGACCAGGCCGTTGGACAGACCCTTCTGGCGAGTTCCACTGTCAGCGACATCAGCATCTCCTCCTCGTTTTTCGAGGCCGCGATCCGGGAGTTCGGCGTAAAGGGCGCCAAGGTCGATGCCGATACCCGGCCCTTCGACATCTTCCCGCTTCTGGATCAATTGGTTCTCGGAACCTTCGAGCAAAACCATGACGAAAACGAGAGCCTCGCGCTCGGACGACAGGTTATGACTAGCCTCGAAGGCATTTCCATCGCCTCAATGACCCTGTCGGGCCTTGCCGTCACCGCGGATGAGGTCAACGCATCGCTGGAAAGCGCTTCGGCCAGCGACACATCCTATGGCGGCTTCGGCGATTTCACGATGACGGGACTGTCGCTGCGCGCGGCGGAAGACAACACCGCCATCGATCTGGAGCACTTCCGCATGGCGGATTTCGAGATGCCCCCGCTCGCCTCGTTCTTCGACGCGGTCGTCGTCCGGCAAAACCGTGAACCGAACCTTGTGGAGATGCTGTCGGTTGTGCCCACGCTTGGCGAACTGGAGCTTGAAGACATGTCGGTGGTCTCGGACGAGATCAGTGGCACCGTCGCACTGGAGCGCTTCCGGCTGTCCATGCGCGACTTCATCGCCCCGATTCCGACGGATGTCGAGGTCCGGACCGAAGGCCTGGAAATGCCCGTGGCGCTGATCGAGGAGGAAGAGGCGCGCAAGCTCTTCGAAACGCTCGGCCTGACCTCCTTCCGCTACGAAGACGAAATGCGCCTTCGCTGGGATCCGGACGACAAGACACTGACGCTCGACCCGATGACAATCAGGATCGATGGCGGTGGATCGCTGGATTTCTCCGCGGAAGTGGGCGGCATTCCCCGCAAGGTGTTCGAGGATCCGGCACAGGCGCAAATGGCCCTTGCCACGGCAACAATCAATCACGCCCGTCTCGAGATCCGCGACGCGAAACTGGTTTCGGCCTTCATCGCCGGTCAGGCGAAGGCGGCGGACCTGTCGCCGGAAACCCTGGCCCTTGCATTGGCCGATCAGGGCGCAAGCGCACTCGGTCCACTGCGCGACACGCCGTTCGGAAAAAGCCTGCACGGCGCGATGAAGGCCTTTCTCGTCGCCCCCGACCACCTGATCCTGACGCTCGAGCCGAAGAGCCCGGTGCCGGCGATGCAGATCCTGGGACTGGTCGCAACCACGCCGTCGATGCTGCCCGGGCTGTTGAACGCGGCCGTGGCCGCCAATCCCTGAGGATCTGCGTCACCACGCAGAAGCACCGCATTCTCGCGTCGACATGACAAGGGCCGGTCAGATTGCTGACCGGCCCTTTTGTTTGATGTGCTCTGGAATATCGCGGACGGACGGAAACCGCCGGATGTCTAGTTGCCCTCTGCGGGACCCCGTTCATAGTCCGGCACCGGATCGCTGTCAGTAAACTGAAGATCGCAAAGGCGCTTGTACAGGCCGCCCTTGGCAAACAACGCGGCATGCGTTCCGGCCTCAAGCACCTGCCCCTTGTCCATGACGACGATTTGCGACGCTTCACGCACCGTCGCGAGACGATGCGCGATGACGAGCGTGGTGCGCCCTTTCATCAACTGCGACAGAGCCGTCTGGATCTTGGCCTCGGATTCCGAATCGAGCGCCGATGTCGCTTCGTCCAGAAGCAGAAGCGGTGCGTCGCGCAGGATCGCCCGCGCGATGGCCACACGCTGGCGCTGGCCCCCGGAGAGGCGGTTTCCGCCCTCGCCGACCCGCGTGTCATAGCCTGCCTCGAGCGCCTCGATGAAACTGTCGGCATTGGCCTCGCGCGCGGCCTGGCGGATCTCGTCTTCGCTTGCGCCCGGGCGTCCGATGGCGATGTTCTCGCGAACCGAAAGATCGAACAGGAACGTGTCCTGGGAAACCAGCGCGATCTGCGATCTCAGCGCGGAAACCGACGCGCCTTTCAGGTCCTGACCGTCGATCGTTATCCGTCCCGACGTCGGATCGTAAAACCGCTCAAGCAACGCAAACACCGTCGACTTCCCCGCGCCGGACGGTCCGACAAGCGCGGTCACCTCTCCCGGGCGGGCCTCGAAATCAAGCCCTTCCAGCGCCGGCGCGTCGCCGTAGCGGAAGTGGACATTCTCGAAGCGCACATGCCCGCCGGACAGCTTCAGCTGTTCTCCACCGTCTTCCTCGCTTGTCGCCGGCGGCCGGTCGAGGATCTCGTACATCAGGCGCACGCCGACGACATGGCCGGAAAGATTGACGTTCAGCCGGGCCAGCCGCCGCGCGGGATCGTAGGCAAGCAAGAGTGCGGTGATAAACGCAAAAAAGGCACCCGGGTCGCTGCCGAGCTCGATGACGGCATATCCGCCGTAGAGAATGACCAGCGCGATGGCGATGCCGCCAAGCGTTTCCATCACCGGCGATGTGCGCGCCGACAGGCGCGTCATCTTGTTCGCCTGAGTCTCCACGTCGGCAACGGCGGCGTCCATCTCCCGGCGCAGCCGGTCCTCAACGGCAAAGGCCTTCACGACGCGAATGCCCGAGATCGCCTGCTGCGCGACCGAAAGGATGCGCGTCATCGAAACGAACTGCGTTTTCGCAACCCGTCGCACCCGGCGCACAAGGCCGGAGATCATCAAGATCGCCGGCGGCATGATGACCAGCGCGATCAGGCTCATCAGCGGATCCTGGGCGATCATCACGCCGACGAGCGCGATCACGGTGAGGAGGTCGCGCCCCAGCGCGGTGACGACAAGATCGAGCGCCGCACGCGCGGCGCTCGCATTGTGGGAAAGACGCGTGCCGAGGTCGCCGATGCCGGAACCTTCGAAGAAACCGAGGTCCTGCCGGGTGATCGCGCGAAACAACCGCGACTGGGTGGATGCGACGATGGCATTACCGATCTGGCCGAGGATTACGAGCTGGCCGTAGGCCGCCGCCCCCTTGAGCGTGAAGATCACCAGCACAAAGCCGGCAACCACCCACACCATCCGCCCGTCACGTTCCAGAAACACCTGGTTGATCAGGTCCTTCATGATCCAGGCGCTCGCCGCCGTGCAGGCCGCGACGATGCCCATCATCACGAACGCCAGCGCATAGCGCCAGGCATAGGCGCGCGCGTTTTCCGCGAGCAGCCGGCGCAGCAGGAAGAGCGCTCCGTCCACATCGGAAAACAGCCAGGTGTTGAGCCGTTTCAGCACTTTTGGTCCGATTGCTGCTGCCCGGAACAATCCGCGCGCCACCGTGGCGCGCGGACGGGCTTATTCGCTTTCCGGCAGATTGAGACGGATGTGAAGGTCGCGCAACTGACGCGGGAACACGTCCGAGGGCGCGCCCATCAACAGGTCCTGCGCCTGCTGGTTCATCGGAAACAGCGTGACTTCACGCAGGTTCTTGGCGCCGACCAGCAGCATCACGATCCGGTCGATGCCGGCCGCCATGCCACCGTGCGGGGGCGCGCCATACTGGAACGCCCGGTACATGCCGCCGAAGCGCTCTTCCAGGATCGTCTCGTCGTAGCCGGCGATCTCGAAAGCCCGCTTCATGATTTCCGGCATGTGGTTTCGAATGGCGCCCGACGCGATCTCGAAGCCGTTGCAGACGATGTCGTACTGCCAGGCATTGAGCTCCAGAGGGTCGGTGTTCTCGAGACCGTCGAGACCGCCCTGCGGCATGGAGAAGGGATTGTGCGAGAAATCGACCTTCTTCTCGTCCTCGTCCCATTCGTACATCGGGAAATCGACGATCCAGGCGAGCGCGAAGCGGTCGCGGTCGACGAGATCGAGACCCTCGCCCGCCTTGGTGCGCGCCTTGCCGGCGAAATCGGCGAATTTCTTCGGATCGCCCGCCACGAAGAACGCGGCATCGCCGGCCTCCAGGCCGAGCTGCTCGCGGATCGCTTCCGTGCGCTCCGGACCGATGTTCTTGGCAAGCGGGCCGGCGCCGGCGACCTTCCCGTCTTCCTCGCGCCAGAAGATATAGCCGAGCCCCGGCTGCCCCTCGCCCTGCGCCCAGGAGTTCATCCGGTCGCAGAAGGCCCGGCTGCCGCCGGTCTTCGCCGGGATCGCCCAAACCGCATTCTTGTCGTCTTCCAACATGCGCGCGAAAATCTTGAAACCGGAGCCCGCGAAATGTTCGCTGACATCCTGCATCTCGATGGGGTTGCGCAGGTCCGGCTTGTCGCTGCCATACTTGCGGATCGCCTCGGCGTAGGGAATGCGCGGGAACACCTCGGTGACCGGCTGTCCCTCGGCGAATTCCTCGAAGACGCCCCGGATCACCGGCTCCATGGCCGTGAAGACGTCTTCCTGCTCGACGAAGCTCATCTCGACATCGAGCTGGTAGAATTCGCCCGGCAACCGGTCGGCACGCGGGTCTTCGTCACGGAAACACGGCGCGATCTGGAAATAGCGGTCGAAGCCGGAGACCATCAACAGCTGCTTGAACTGCTGCGGCGCCTGCGGGAGCGCATAGAACTTGCCCGGATGAATGCGCGAGGGCACGAGGAAGTCGCGCGCGCCTTCCGGCGAGGACGCTGTCAGGATCGGCGTCTGAAACTCCGCAAAGCCCTCGCCTTCCATGCGCCGGCGCATCGAGGCGATGATCTTCGAGCGGGTCATGATATTGGCGTGAAGCGTTTCGCGGCGCAGGTCGAGAAACCGGTAAGTCAGGCGGATGTCTTCGGGATACTCGGGTTCGGCGAAGACCGGCAGCGGCAGTTCGCGCGCTGCACCCAGGATTTCCAGATCGCGGATGAAGATCTCGATCGCGCCGGTCGGCAGGCCTTCGTTGGCCGTCTCCTCGGAGCGTCGCTTCACCTCGCCATCAATGCGGATGCACCATTCGGCGCGGACCGTTTCCGCCACCTTGAAGGCCTCGGAATCGGGATCGACCACGCATTGCGTAATGCCGAAGTGATCGCGCAAATCGATGAACAGCAGGCCGCCATGATCGCGCACACGATGGACCCAACCCGACAGGCGCGCGCCTTCACCGACGTTGGTTTCGCGGAGTTCCCCGCACGTGTGGCTGCGATAGCGATGCATTTCGTCCTCGATGGCCCGGCTTTTGGATGGAATCGGTTGCCCCGCCCCCAAAGGAGTCGAGGTGCCCTGACGCGCCGTGCACAAGCCACGCCAGCACGACAAAGTCAAGGTGCGTGCCCGGTCCGGCGACCTTCGCCAAGGCGGCGTCCGGGGGTTCCCAAAGCGGGATTTCCGCCTCCTGGCGTGCAGCCCGCGCAACTCAATTGCATCCATGACGCATTCGCGGCGGTTTCGTGGCGACAAGCGGACACGCTTGCGATATACGTCGCGGTCGCCATGCATATTGTAACCAAGACCTCAGAACTCGCCGACATCTGCCGGCGTCTCGCGCAACACGACTTCGTCACGGTCGACACGGAATTTCTCCGTGAAACGACGTTTTGGCCGAAGCTGTGTGTCATACAACTGGCAAGCCCGGATGAGGCGGTCATCGTCGACGCCCTCTCCGATGAGCTTGACCTCGCACCGTTTTTCGAGCTGATGCGCGACGAGAAGGTGATGAAGGTCTTTCACGCCGCCCGCCAGGACATCGAAATCGTCTATCATCTCGGCGGCTTCATTCCCCATCCCGTGTTCGACACCCAGGTGGCGGCGATGGTCTGCGGTTTCGGCGATTCGATCTCCTACGACCAACTGGTGCACCGGGTCACAGCGGTCAGGATCGACAAATCCTCGCGCTTTACCGACTGGTCGCGGCGCCCGCTGAGCGACAAGCAGCTCGATTATGCGCTTGCCGACGTGACCCACCTGCGCGACGTCTATCTGTTCCTCAAGGCCAATCTGGCCGAACAGGGCCGCACCCATTGGGTCGGCGACGAGATGGAGGTCCTTACCTCCGAAAGCACCTATCGCAGCGAACCCGAAAACGCGTGGAAGCGCCTCAAGCTGCGCGTGCGCAAGCCGATCGAATTCGCCGTGTTGCAGGAGGTTGCCGCGTGGCGCGAACGCGAGGCCCATACCCGCAACGTTCCCCGCAACCGCGTCGTCAAGGACGATGCGATCTACGAAATCGCCGCGCAGCAGCCGGTGAACACGCAGGCGCTCGCCGCACTGCGAACAATCCCGCGCGGCTTCGAGCGCTCGCGCACCGCGGAGGAAATTCTCGGGGCCGTGAAGCGTGCGCTGGCGATTCCCAGGGACGAGTTGCCCCAGGTGCCCAAGGGGCGCATCGCGCCTGACGGGTCGGCAGCGGCCGTCGACCTGCTGAAAGTGCTCTTGAAGCTGATCAGCGAGGCGCAGGGTGTGGCCGCCAAGGTGATCGCGACGGTTGAGGATCTGGAAAAGATCGCCGCCAGCGACGATGCCGACGTGGCCGCGATGAAGGGCTGGCGCCGGGAACTTTTCGGGGAAGCCGCGCTCAAGCTGAAACGCGGTGAAGTCGCCCTCGCCTTCAACGGCAAGCGGATTGTTGCCGTCGACCAGGCCGAGCCGGTCCAGATGGAAAAGCCGAAGCCGTCGCGCAAGCGCAAATCGCGACAAAGGGCTGAAGCGGGAGACTGAGCGCCCGGCCGTTTTCGGCAGCCCAAGGCGCCGCACGCCCGGTCGTCGCGCCAGCCCCGCTTAGACGGAGCCATTCACCAGGACGCGCGCCTTCAGTCCCAACAGACGGGCGAATTGCGTTGCGCGTTTGCGCAGCCTTTCGCCATCGAGCTCCGCATAGGCGGCGGGTAGTCCGACAACCATTTCCCCCTCCACCACCGAAACCTCGACCTGCTGCAGGATGCCGGCAACCGATGCGCTCACCACCGAGGCGAGCCGCAACGCGCCTCCGAGAATGCGCGCACGCTCCTTCAGTCGCGTATGGGCCAGCTCGCGAATCCTCGGGCCAAGCCCATCTTCCACAAGCCCTTGGTGTCGATAGAAGGCGGAGAGTGCGAGATAGGCGCGCCCCGCATGATCGATACCGACGAAACCTGCGTTCGAGATGATGTTGAGGCTCTGCTCGCCGCGATAGTCGGGATGGGCCCGCCAGCCGATGTCGGACAGCAGGCAGCCGGCCGCCCTCAGGCGCCGCTCGTATTCCGTCTCGTCGATCCCGACCGCCGGAAACACCTTGTCCGTCCAGGCCACCAGTTCTTCCGAATAGGCTGGCGAGCGGGCGCGCAGGACGGACAGCTCCCGCGCCGCCTCGATCAACGGGTCCTGGTGTTTCACCTCCTCCGGCAGCAGGTCGTAGAGGAGACCTTCGCGCAGGCCGAGCGCGGACATGACGACGCTTTCGGATTTGGAACGCTTGAGCACCCGCTCCATGACCACCGCGCCAAAGGGCAGCAACTGGCGCCGGGCGCGCGACACCACGTCGATCATGCTCAGGCTTTCCGGATCGCGGCGCGCCACCAGCTGACAGAACTCGATGGCCTCCTCCGCAGGAATGCAATAGTCGTGCATCACATGCAGCGGATAACCGTTCTGGAAGAGATGCAACCTGGCCAGCGACCGCCATGTGCCCCCCACCGCATAGAAGGGCTTTCCCGCGCCGATCGGCAGCCAGTCGACGCCGTCAAGCGCCTGCTCCGCGATCTTCTGGGCCTTGGCGGTCTTTCCGTCGGCCTCTTCCTGCAGCCGGATGCCGCCAAGCGGCAAGGTCTGGCCACGACCGATTTCCTCGTTGTTCAACTCGACCAGTTCAAGGCTGCCACCGCCGAGATCTCCGACGATCCCGTCGGGGCGCCACATCCCGGAGACGATCCCGAGCGCGGCCAGGCGCGCCTCGTCTCGCCCGGACAGCAAGCGCACATCGGTGCGGCAAATCCGTTCGACCGTGTCGATGAACGCCGCGCCGTTTTCCGCATCCCGCGTGGCGGCGGTGGCCATGATGAACACATCGATGACACCGATCTGGTCGCACAGCCGGCGAAAGCGCGCGAGCGCCCGCACGGCGATATCGACCGACTTGTCGGCGAGCCGCCCAGTGGCCCCGACCCCGCGCCCGAGGCCTGCAAGCACTTTTTCATTGAACAGCACGGTGGGCGTGCGGGCGTGGCGCTCGTAGACGACCAGACGGATCGAGTTCGAGCCGATGTCGATAACGGCAACCGGCCCGCTGCCGTTCAGCCGGCCGCGGACGATCTGCGTATGCGACGCATCAGCCACGCGCCTTCGGCTCCGCGAACGACTTCGGGCTGTGACTGCGCAGCGACTTGCCGCGTCCTGAAAGCGATGGATTTGTCATGAAGTACTGGTGCGCATTGAAGCGCTTTTCCCCTCGCGACAGCCGCACGCGTTCATGTCCCCCGTCGGCAAGAAGCCGCCAGCTTTGCTGATTGTCCTTCAAGTTGGCGACCATGATCTGATCGAGCACCTGTTCGTGGACGGTCGGGGACAACAGCGGGGCGAGCGTTTCGACGCGCCGGTCGATGTTGCGCGGCATGAGATCCGCCGAGCCGATATAGATCATCGCCTGCGGCGAGGGAAGCCCGTGCCCGTTGCCGAAGCAGAAAATTCGGCTGTGTTCCAGAAAACGTCCGACAATCGACTTGGCGCGGATGTTTTCCGAAAGTCCGGGAATGCCGGGACGCAGGCAGCAGATGCCCCGGATGACCAGATCGATCTGCACACCGGCCTGGCTGGCCTCATACAGCGCATCGATAATGCCGGGATCGACGAGCGAATTCATCTTCATCCAGATTTGAGCCGGCCGCCCCGCCTTCGCGTGTTCCGCTTCCGCCGCGATCATTTCCGTCATTTCGCGGCGCAGGGTCACTGGCGAAACCATCATGTGTTGCAGCTCCACCGGCTCGGCATAGCCGGTGATGTAGTTGAAGATCTTCGCCGCCTCGCGCCCGATTTCGGGGTCGGCGGTGAAATACGACAGATCCGTGTAGATCCGCGCGGTGATCGGATGGTAGTTGCCCGTCCCGATATGGCAGTAGGTGCGCAACTCGCCATGCTCGCGCCGCACCACCATCGACAGCTTGGCGTGCGTCTTGAGCTCCAGGAAACCGAAGACCACTTGCACGCCGGCGCGTTCCAGATCCCGCGCCCAGCGAATGTTGGCCTCCTCATCAAACCGCGCCTTCAGTTCCACCAGCGCCGTGACAGACTTGCCGGCTTCGGCGGCCTCGGCGAGCGCCTTGACGATCGGGGAATTGTTGGAGGTGCGGTAGAGCGTCTGCTTGATCGCGACCACATCCGGGTCCTGTGCGGCCTGCCGCAGGTACTGAACCACGACGTCGAAGGACTCATACGGGTGGTGGACGATGATGTCCTTTTGCTGGATCGCGGCGAAACAGTCGCCGCCATGTTCGCGAATTCGTTCGGGAAACCGTGGCGTGAACGGCTCGAACTTGAGGTCGTCGCGGTCGATTGAAACGAGCTGCGAGAGGTTGTTCAGCGCCAGCAGGCCATCGACCCGGAAATTCTGCTCCGGCTCGACGTCCAGCGCCTCGGCGACAAACTCGCTCAGCGAGGCAGGCGTCGTGTCCTCGATCTCGAGGCGAATCACCGATCCACGCCGGCGGCGCTTCAGCGCGCTCTCGAAGAGACGCACGAGATCCTCCGCCTCCTCCTCGATCTCCAGATCGGAATCGCGAACGACCCGGAAGGCGCCCTTGCCGCGGATTTCGTAGCCGGGAAAGAGGCGGGTGATGAACAGCCCGACCGCATTCTCAATGGTGATGAAGCGCGCACCGGGCTCCGCCTCGCTTTCCGGAAGCCGCACGAAGCGCTCCACCTGGGAGGGGATGCGCAAAAGCGCGGTCATACCGCGCCCGCCCTTCTCCGGCGCGAGTTCGAGCGCCAGCGAAAAACCGAGATTGGCGATGAAGGGAAAGGGATGCGCCGGGTCGATCGCCAGCGGGGTCAGCACGGGAAAGATATGGGCGAGGAAATGCTCCTCGAGCCAGACCATGTCGGAGGCGGACAGATCCGCGCCCTCCACAATCGCCACGCCTTCCCCTGCCAGCAGCTTGCGCATTTCGCGCCACACGTCCTGCTGTTCGGCCTGCAGGTCAAGCCCGGCGGTTGCCACCCGCTCAAGCTGTTCCGCCGGCGTCAGCCCGTCGAGGGAGCGTGTCGTGACCCCCTCGCGCATCTGGGCGCTCAACCCTGCAACCCGGACCATGAAGAACTCGTCGAGATTGTTGGCTGAGATCGACAGGAACCGCAGCCGCTCAAGCAGCGGATGGGAGGGATTCTCCGCCTCTTCCAGAACCCGGCGGTTGAACTGCAGCCAGGACAGTTCGCGATTGATGAACCGGCTCGGATGTCCCGCGAGCGCCTCGGCGGCGTCCGACGCGCGCGCATCAGTGCCGGCGGAGGTGGCGGCCGTCTTGCTGTCCGCTGCCGGTGGTGTCGCGCTGCTGTCGTTCATTGCTCTCTCCTGTTGCGCGGCGGCGCCGCTAACCGACAGCGCCCGCCTCACCCCATATCTATCCGATCAGTTTGACGGTTTTGCATCGCCTGGCAAAGCTTTCTGCGCACCCGCTTGCGGCGGCGGCGTTCATTGCCCCGCGGCAAGTATCCGGGCGGCGAGCGGGCGCGTTATCTTGCGTCCGGCGGCAAGCGATGCCCGGTCCAGCGCATCCACCAGCGCCTGCGCGGCCGCCACCGAGCGTTCCATGCGCACCACGAGATAATCAACGACTGCCGGGTCGATGTCGATCTGGCGATCGGAGAACAGCTTGACGAGAACCTGCCGCAGCAAACCGTCATCGGGCTCCAGGATTTCGACCGGGGTGGCCGCCCGCAGGCGCGAGGCGAGATCGGGAAGCTTCAGCCCCCAGCTCACCGGCCAGGTGCGCGAGGTGATCAGCACCGTTGCGCCGCGATCCCTTGCAAGGTTGAGCAGGTGAAAAAGCGCCGTCTCGTCGACGCCGCGATGCGCATCTTCCACGACAACCGCGCCCGGCGCCACCAGCGCCTCCATGTCGGCTTCTCCCAGATGCGGCGCCGCGACATACGCGCCGCCGGTTTCGGCAAGCCAGATCTGAGCCAGGTGGCTCTTGCCCGACCCCACCGGCCCGGCGAGCAGCGTGACCGGCGCCGGCCACGCGGGCCAGGCATCGATCAGCCCGAAGGCCGCCTCGTTCGACGCCCCGATGAGGAAATCGTCGCGGCCCTGGGCCGCCTGATGCGGAAGCACCAGCGGCAGTTGGCTGTCGGCCTGTTGGCTCCGGTCAGACATTTTCACCGTCCGCCCCCGCGCCGCCCGGACCGGAATAGAGCGTGCTTGCCATGTACTGGGACAGCGCGAAACGCGCCAGCACCCCGATCATGGCCGCCGCGGGCACCGCGATCAGCATGCCGACGAAGCCGAAGAGATAACCGAATGCGAACAGGGCGAACATCAGCCAGACCGGATGCAGCCCCACGGTCTTGCCGACAAGCTTCGGCTGCAGGACGTTTCCTTCCAGGAACTGGCCGACCGCGAAAACAACCAGCACCGCGCCAATCATGACCCAGTCCGGCCAGAACTGCACCAGCGCCACCCCCAGCGACACCGCCAGCCCGAGCGTCGCGCCGACATAGGGAATGAAACTGACGAGCCCGGCGCCGATGCCGATCAAGAGGCCGAAATTCAGTCCGACCGCCGCCAGGCCGATGGCATAGAAGGTCCCAAGCAAAAAGCAGACGCTGAGTTGGCCGCGCAGGAAACCGGCGACCGCCGCGTCCATTTCCCCGGCCAACCGCTCGATTGTGTGGCGATGCTGGCGCGGCAGCCAGCCGTCGACCCGCTCGACCATGTGGTCCCAGTCAAGCAGCAGGTAGAAGGCAACGACGGGTGTGACCACGAAGAGCGACAACACCGACAGCAGCGCCTGACCGCCGTTCCACAGGGATTTGGCGACGCTCGCGATCCATCCCGCTCCCTCGCCGAGCAACCCGCCAACGCTCGACTTCATTTCCGCGCTGCCGATGCCCAGAACGTCGAAGGCCCGTTGCCCGAGATTTTCCGTCACCAGTGTCTGCAGGGCCCCGACAAGTTTCGGTAGCTCGGACAGGAATTCGGAAAGCTGGTTGCCGAGAACCGGCAGCAAGAGCAGCAGGATGAGCAGGAAGGCGATGACGAAGACTGCCAGGATCGTGATGGTCGCGGCCAGCCGGTGCAGGCCCAGGCGCTCGAGCCAGTCGGCGACCGGATCGAGCAGATAGGCAAGCGCCATGCCCGCGACAAACGGCAGCAGGATCGGGCTGAACACATAGATGAAGGCGGAAAACACGGCGAATGAGCCGAGCCAGAAATAGATTTGCCGCTTCAAGGTCACGATGCTGCGTCCCGTCTTCGCCGGTTGGTGGAGCGATGCGTCACGAAGTCTTTGGTGCGTCCGGATGTCTTTCAAGAGTCATCACGGCACGCGATCCGCCGCCGCCATGTGCCGGATCCACGCCCGCAGATAGGCAGCCGCCGACAGCAACGTCAAGATGGCGGTGGCGAGGACCATGCCGTTTTCCATCCAGGCAATGCGGACCCCGAAGGCCGCTTTCCCCAGGATCGTCGCCGCCGTCACGATCTGGGCAACGGTGGTCGCCTTGCTAATGAGGAACGGCCGGATTTCCACCGGACGGTCCATGATCCACGACAGATTGACCGCACCGACGATCAGCAGGTCGCGGGCCGTGACCGCAACGACGAGCCAGACCGGCAGCATTCCGGCAAACAGGAGCGAGAGATAGACCGCAACCAGCAATGCCTTGTCGGCGATGGGATCGAGATAGGCTCCCAACTCGCTTTGCATGTCGAAGCGCCGGGCGATGTAGCCGTCTATTCCGTCCGAGACCCCGCACAGCACGAACAGCCAGAACGCGGTCGCGAAATGCCCGTCGGCGATCAGCCAGACGACAACCGGGACGCCGAGCAGACGCGCGATCGTGATCAGATTGGGCAGGGTCACGGGCGGTCCTCAACCAACCTTGTGAACAGGTTCCCGGGTTTTGCTTGCATTCGCGACTTTCTGTGTTTGTATGCGCGCCCTGATCAGGCTTTCGGAGACACGACCATGAGCGAGGCAAATCCCCCGCGCGGCAACGGTTTGAGCTACGCCGATGCTGGTGTGGATATCGACGCGGGCAACGCCCTCGTCAAGCGGATCAAGCCTCTTGTGAAGGCGACGGCCCGCCCCGGCGCCGACGGGGAGATCGGAGGCTTCGGCGGCGTGTTCGATTTGAAGGCGGCCGGCTTCACCGATCCGGTGCTCGTCGCCGCCAACGACGGCGTCGGCACCAAGCTCAAGATCGCCATCGACAGCGCTCAACACGACACGGTCGGGATCGACCTCGTGGCGATGTGCGTCAACGACCTCGTGGTCCAGGGCGCGGAGCCGCTGTTCTTCCTCGACTATTACGCCTGCGGCGCGCTCGACATCGAGACCGCAGCGGCCGTGGTCGCCGGCATCGCGGAAGGCTGCCGCCGCGCCGGCTGCGCACTGATCGGCGGCGAGACCGCCGAAATGCCCGGCATGTACGGCGACAAGGACTACGATCTCGCCGGATTTGCGGTGGGGGCTGCAGAGCGCGGCAACCTCCTGCCGCGCGGCGATGCAGTCGCGGGCGACGTTCTGCTGGCACTCGGCTCCGCCGGCGTTCACTCAAACGGCTATTCGCTGGTGCGCAAGATCGTCGAGCGCTCCGGTCTCGACTGGAATGCGGATGCGCCCTTCGCCCCCGGCACGAGCCTCGGCGCAGCGCTGATGACGCCCACGCGCATCTATGTGAAGCCGCTGCTTGCCGCGCTGAAGGCCGGTCCAGGCATCAAGGCACTCGCCCATATCACCGGCGGCGGCCTGCCGGAAAACCTGCCCCGCGTGTTGCCCGATACGCTCGCCGCGCGGATCGATCTCAACGCCCTCTGCGTGCCGCCCGTCTTCGGCTGGCTCGCGTCGACCGGCGGAGTCGCCCAGTCGGAAATGCTGCGCACCTTCAACTGCGGTGTCGGAATGGTGGTCGCCGTTTCGGCTGAACAAGCCGACGAGGTTGCAAAGGTTCTCGCGGCCGAAGGCGAGAGCGTCAGCCGCATCGGGACGCTCGAGCCGCGCGCTGCCGACGGCGAGGTCGTGATCTTCGACGGGGCACTGGCGCTTTGACCAGCACATCCACGCGCCGTCGGACAGCCATTCTGGTCTCCGGGCGCGGCTCCAACATGACCGCTCTCCTCGCCGCCGCCGCCGATCCCGCCTGTCCGGCACGGATCGATGCGGTGGTTGCCAATGTGCCCGGCGCCCCGGCCCTCGACAAGGCTGCCGAGGCGGGCGTGGAGGCGCTGACAGTCGATCACCGCGGCCTCGGCGGTCGAAAGGCATTCGAGGAACGACTGGACGCCGAACTGCGTGCCCGCGAGATCGAGCTTGTCTGCCTCGCCGGCTTCATGCGGATCCTGACGCCCTGGTTCGTCGACCGCTGGAGCGACCGGTTGATCAACATTCATCCGGCCCTGCTACCGGCCTTCAAGGGTCTCGACACCCACGCCCGCGCCCTTGCCGAAGGCTGCAAGATCCACGGAGCCACAGTGCATTTCGTGCGCTCCGAGATGGACACCGGCCCTGTAATTGCTCAGGGCGCCGTCGCTGTCCTCGACGACGACACGCCGGAAACGCTCGGTGCCCGGGTGCTTGAGGTCGAGCATGCGATCTATCCGCAGGCGTTGCGGCTTGTCGCCTCCGGCGCCTATGAGATCGACGGCATGCGCGTGCGCGCCACCGGGGGCGACCCTGCCATGCCCGCCCCGCTGATCGTGCCGGACAGCTGAGACGCGCGCTATTCTGCCGCCTGCACCGCGGTTTCCGCATTTTCCACCGGTGGGCAATCCGGCTCCGCCATGAGCGCAGTCTGCCACTCGGCGTAAAGCCGCTTCCTCCCGCGCGGGGGACGTGCCTCAAGCACCGTCATTTCCAGCATGCGGTCGGTCCGGAAATTGCGGAAATCGTTTCTCAGCTCGCACCAGGCCGCCAGCACGCGGGCGCGTTCGAAAAACGCCAGAACGATCGGCCAAATCACACGCCGCTCCGCCTCGCGCCCGGGCACCTGGTACAGGATCTCGACCTTGTATCCCGACCGCAGGGCCTCGCGCAGGCGCACCAGCTCGATCCGGTCGGCAGGCAGCGCGCCCGGCGGCGGCGCATAGAGCGGCGCATCGAGAAAACCGTCCCGCAACCCGCCGGGCAGCACGCAGGCAATCTTGGCAACCGCATCGCGCGCCGCGCGCACGATCGCCGCGTCGCCCCGCGCCTCGGCCATGCGCAGGCCGAGCATCACGATTTCCAGTTCCTCCGCGGTGAACATCAGCGGCGGTACGTCGTAGCCGTCCTCAAGCACATAGCCGACCCCGGCCTCGCCGCGCACCGGCACGCCGGAGGCCTGCAGCGAAACGATGTCGCGATAGACCGTGCGCAGCGACACCTCCAGTTCGCGGGCGATGGCACCGCCACTGACAGGCCCGCGCGCCCGCCGCATCACCTGAATGATCTGCAGCAATCTGTCGGCCCTGCGCATTGTAGCCCCCTATGCGTGGAATGCTGACAGTATGCTGTCAGCAACCGGTTGCTACAAGCACCGACGACAGATCAACAAAAGGTGCTTCCAATGCTGGTTCTCCTCGACTTCCCGGTTCGCGCGGAAATTCGCAGCCTCTCCCCCTTCGTCTACAAGGTCGAGGCGCTGCTCGCGCTGTCTGGCTGCGACTACCGCAAGGAGGACGTGCTCGATGTCGCCGTTCTTCCGCACGGCAAGGTCCCGGTGCTTCGCGACGGCGACAGGATCATTCCCGACAGCACGCTGATCCAGCGTCATCTGGAAGAGCATCACGGTCTGAGCATAGACGCCGGCCTGACCGAGCTTGAACGGTCGATGGCCGAGGCGTTTCGCCAGATGGCGGAGGAGCATTTGCGCTGGGCGATGATCCACGCCCGCTGGATCGATCCCGCCGGGGAACCGGAGATCATCGAAATGATCTTCGGCACGCTGCCCGAAGCGATCCGCCGCGACGCCTTCCTACAAGTGCGCGAGGCCCTGCGCCAATCGCTTTACATGCAAGGGATCGGGCGACATGCGCCGGAAGATATCTACGCCTTCGGCTGCAGGGACCTCGACGCCATTGCAACCTTTCTAGACGACAAGCCCTTCTTCATGGGCGACCGCCCGACAAGCGTCGACGCGTTTCTCGCCGGACTGCTCCTCAACATGCTGTCGAGCCGCATCGACACGCCCCTGACGCATCATGCAAGGGCAATCCCTGCCTTTGCGGACTACGTCGTGCGCTTCGAGCGCGAGGTGTTCGGACCGCGCGCGATGCTTCCCGCACATCTGGCGGAGGCTGCGGCCGCCTGAGGCGGCCTCAGGCCTTGCGCACCCACACCGCGATATCGTGGAACGCGGCGCCGCCATAGGGGGCGACCGCGTCCGCGCCGGTCAACGTGTTGATGCCCTTGCCGTCCGGATAGGCCTCATTCGGCCAGATGCCCTCCGCGATTGCCACGCCCGGCTTGAGGCCTTCGGTCACGCGCAGATGCAGCAAAACCGCCCCGCGCGCGTTGCCGATGCGGATCGCATCGCCGTCCTGAAGCCCGAGCGGCCCGGCATCCTCGGGCCGCATCATAAGCTCCGGACGCCCTTCCTTGTCGCGCGACCCCGCCGTCTCGTTGAAGGTCGAGTTCAGGAAGGAGCGCGCCGGCGCGGTCACAAGCCGGAAGGGATGGAGCTCGTCGGCGGCTTCCACGACGGCCCAATAGTCCGGCAGAGACGGTATCTCAGACCAGGGCCCCATTGGGCCGGCATTGGGTGCCGGCACCTTCGGCCAGTCGGGGCGGAAGCGAAACTTGCCGTCCGGCCAGGCGAAGCCCTTGAGATAATGCGCGGTCTCGAAATCCGGCTGGCAGTCGACCCAGCGGTCGCGCTCGATTTCCTCAAGCGAGCCGAAGTCGGACGCCTTCAGCATCCAGTCGATATGCTCGCGCGCGCTCATTGAGAAGCCGGGATGTTCCGTTGCGCCGAGCCGGCGCGCAAGGTCGTTCAGAACGACGAGATTCTCGCGCGTTTCGCCCGGCCCCTCGACGATCTTCGCGCCCAGCATCAGATACTGGTGGCCGCCGCCCTTGTAGATGTCGTCATGCTCCAGAAACTGCGTTGCCGGCAGCACGATATCGGCCATTTGGGCAGTTTCCGTCATGAACTGCTCATGCACGCAGACGAAAAGATCCTCGCGGGCGAAGCCCTGCTTGACCAGTTCCTGCTCGGGCGCGACCGAGACCGGATTGGTATTCTGGATCAGCATGGCATGCACGGGCGGCCCGCCGCACAGCGCTTCGCTGTCGCCGGTCAGCACCCGGCCGACCTGGCTCTGGTCGAGCTGGCGCACACTGGAATCGCGCAAGTCGCTCGCCTCGATCATCGACTTGTCGAGCGTGTAGATCGCGCCGTTGTTGTGGAACGCCCCGCCGCCCTCGTACTGCCAGGCGCCGGTCACGGCCGCGATGCAGGACGCCGCATGCATGGAAATCGCGCCGTTGCGCGAGCGCGTGAAGCCATAGCCCAGCCGGAAGTAGGTCCGTTTCGTCTCGCCGATCATCCGCGCGAAGGTCTCGATCTCCCCGACCGTGAGCCCGGTGATCGCCGATGCCCACTCCGGCGTGCGGGTCGCAACATGCGCCTCCAGCTCCGCCGGACAGTCGGTGAAGCGTTCCAGATAGGCGCGGTCGGCATGACCGTCGCGGAAGAGCACATGCATCGCGGCGCAGGCAAGGGCCGCATCCGTGCCCGGCCTGAGCACGAGCCCGAGGTCTGCCTGCTTGACCGTCTGTGTGGGATAAACGTCGATGGCGACGATCTTCGCCCCGCGCGTCTTGCGCGCTGTGACCGCGTGGGTCATCACGTTGACCTGTGTCGAGACCGGATTGGTGCCCCAGATCACCACCTGGTCGGAGACCGCCATCTCGCGCGGATCGGGACCGGCGAGCTTGCCGGTGCCGGCGATATAGCCGGTCCAGGCCATGTTGGTGCAGATCGTGTCGAACTGCAGCGAATAACCCTTGGCATGGCGAAGCCGGTGGATGCTGTCGCGCTGCACCAGCCCCATGGTCCCGGCATAGTGATAGGGCCACACGCTCTGCGCGCCATGCTCGGCTTCCGCCTTCAGGAAGGCTTCGGCCACCGCATCGAGGGCCACATCCCAGGAGATCTCCTCGAACCGTCCCTCCCCCTTCGGCCCGACACGGCGCAGGGGCTTCGTCAGACGGTCGGGATGATACAGCCGGTCCGCATAGCGCGCGACCTTGGCGCAGATCACGCCGGCGGTATAGGCGTTGTCGCGCGCGCCGCGCACCCGCCCGATCATACCATCCGCCAGAAGCTCCACCTCCAGCGCGCAGGTGGAGGGACAGTCATGCGGACAGGCGGACGCCTTGAGGACGGGAGCGGTCATGGGGTCGAGCGGTTCCGGTTGTCGGGAAAGTGCGACCGCAGGGTTTCCTTCCAGCGAAAGACTGTCAAGCGTGCGCGGCGGCACAAACGAAAAGACCGGCCAAACGGCCGGTCCTGACGCAGTTCAAATCGGATGAGGCAAGCCTCAGCCGACGATTTCGGTCTCGGAGAACCAGTAGGCGATCTCCTGAGCGGCCGTCTCGGGTGCGTCCGAACCGTGCACGGAGTTTTCGCCGATCGACAGCGCGTAGGACTTGCGGATCGTGCCCTCGGCCGCATCGGCCGGGTTGGTGGCGCCCATCACTTCGCGGTTCTTGGCAATCGCATTCTCTCCCTCGAGAACCTGCACGATCGTCGGAGCCGACGACATGAACTCGACGAGCTCGCCGAAGAACGGACGCTCCTTGTGGACCGCGTAGAAGCCCTCGGCCTCGCGCTGCGACATCCACACCCGCTTGGAAGCAACGACGCGCAGGCCGGCTTCTTCCAGCATCGCGGTGATCGCGCCGGTGAGGTTGCGACGCGTTGCGTCGGGCTTGATCATCGAAAAGGTACGCTCGATCGCCATGATGTTCTGGTCCTGTCTGGTTGCCGCCGGCCGCCCGTCTCACGGGTTCGCCAGCCGATTGAATTTCCGTATCCGTGTCTTCGGATGCCGCAGTCGTATAGCCGGGGAAATCGGCGTCCGCAAGGCCGGACCACGCCAGTGTTTTCCATGGATTCGCGGCAACAGGCGCGGCGAAGCCTGACAGTTTCAAACGGGCAATTTGCCGGCTAACCCGCCGCCGGTATCCTGCGCGCGCTTCCGTCGAACAGATCGAGGCAGCGTTCGAACCAGTCGGCCACCGGCGTGTCCGCCTCGATGAGCTTCAGCGGACTGGATACGCGCGCCCATTGCAGTGTGCCGAAAAGACTGTAATCGCCATAGAGCGGATTGTTGCCACCGATGAACGGTTGCGAGCGAAGCATGATGTTCATCGGCACCAGCGCCTTTGCAATCTCCGCCACCCGCGCCTCGCGGTCGTGTTGCACCTCTTCCAGCGTCTGTCCGAAGCGCGCCTCCCGCGTTTGCCGAAAATAGGCCTGATCGGCAGGCGCGAGAATGTCGTGAACGTCCTTGACGATAAGCCGCACGAGCAATGCGCTTACCGACGCATTCGCCCAGCTGTCGACGAATTTCGCCGCCGCCCGACCGCCGGCTCCCCCGAACAGGCTCGGCCGGTCGGGATAGCTGTCCTCCAGATACTCCGCGATGGCCCAACTGTCGCAAATCGTCCGCTCGCCATCGACCAGAATGGGCACGGTCTTGCCGGCCTCGGGCGCGATGTCCGCGATTTCGGTAAAAGGACGCGGCGCGATCTCGAACTCCAGTCCCTTGTGCAGAATTGCCATTTTGGCCCGCCAGCAAAACGGGCTGAAAGGCCGCTCAGCATCGTTTCCGCAAAGCTCATAGAGAATTCGGGTCAAGGCGACCTCCCCGGTCAGGATGTGTGTGTGGAGCGGACCCTACCCGCAGGCCCGCCACGATCCAATTTCGAATTGCCGCACCGGACCGCGTCCCAGCGACGCCCTTGCCGAAGCCCGCCGGAATTGAATCATTTTCCGAACGCGCGGAATCATTTTGCCAACGTCCACCCCCACCCCACTGAGAACGCGTGGTTTTCGCTCGCAGCCCAAGACGGGACGGGTTATCAATTGAACCCTCACCACCGGCGAAACGGGCCGTACCAGCCCCTCGCCCCACATGAAAAAACCGGGCCACCCCCCTCACGCGACTCATCGATTCCTCGTGCGGCGGAAAGGACCCGGTCGCCCAGAGAGGAACTCCATGACTTCAACGACCGACGCGCTGCTGAACGGCCTGCTCGACTGGGTTCGCATCGAGACGCACACCCCGGACACCGCCGGCCTGAACTCGCTGATGGATCTTGTCGCCGCGCAGGCCGCCGCCTTCGGCGCCACCAGCGAGCGCATTCCGGGTCGCAACGGCCACGGCGATCACCTGCTGGTCTATTCGCCCTGGGGCGACCGCGAGACGCCCGGCATCCTGTTCATGAGCCATCTCGACACCGTGCACCCCAAGGGCACCGTCGACGCGGACCTTCCGATCCACATCGAGGGCGACGCGGCCTATGGCCCCGGCATCTGCGACATGAAGGGCGGCGCCTACAATGCGCTGGCCGCCATGCGCGCGGTCGCCGAATCCGGTACGGCCCCGCCCCTGCCCGTCCGCATTCTCTACACCTCCGACGAGGAGGTCGGCAGCCCGACCTCCCGCGCGCTGATCGAGGCGCAGGGCAAATGGGCGAAATACGCCCTCGTGACCGAACCCGCCCGCAACGGCGGACACGTCGTCACCGCGCGCAAGGGCGTTGGACGCTTCACGCTGAAGGTCGAGGGCCGGCCCTCGCATGCCGGAGCCCGTCACTGGCAGGGCCGCAGCGCCGTCACCGAACTTGCACACCAGATCATCGCGCTGGAGGCGATGACCGATTATGACCGCGAGATCACCGTCAATGTCGGCCAGATCACCGGCGGCACCGGCACCAATGTCGTGCCCCAGCATGCCAGCGCCGAAATCGATCTGCGCGTGCCGACCGTGGAAGCGGCGAACGAAATGGTCGCCAGGATTACCGGGCTGACGCCGAAAACCCCGGACACGACGCTCACGATCACCGGCGGCATGAACCGCCCGCCCTTCGAGCAATCGGCGGCGAGCAAGGCGCTCTTCGACCACGCCGCGACGCTTGCCTCCGACATCGGCTTCGAGCTGATCGGCGAGACAACCGGCGGCGGGTCGGACGGCAACTTCATCGCAGCCGACGTCGCGACCCTCGACGGTCTCGGTCCGGATGGCGATGATGTGCATACGCTCAACGAGCGGATCTTCATCTCGTCGCTTGAGCCGCGCATGCAGCTGATGAAGCGGCTGATCGAAACGCTCACCTGACACGAAAAAGCCGGGCGCGCCTCGCGCCCGGCCGAGGATGATGACAAAGCCTCGAAAAGGCGTCATCCCGGGCGCCGCGTCAGCGGAGACCCGGGATCGGGGAGGCACCGCCTCGCGGCTGGCAACGCCCTAGACAGGATAGGTTTTTGGCTCTCCGATACCGGGTCGCGCTTGCGCTTGCCCGGTATGACGCGGGAGAGCATTCGTATCCTTCGCCGGCAGCCTGGCGAACACCCGGCAAGCGCCGGGCGTCCTGACTCCGCAGAAAATACCCAAAGACCTCAGTCCGCGATGCGTTTGCCGTCGGCGCCGAAGAAATGCAGGTCGGCTGCCGCGCAGGTGATATGGACGCGCGCGCCCGTCTGCGGGACCTTGGACGATCCCTCCACCCGCACGATCATCGCCTCGCCGTCGATCAGACGCACATGCGCGAGCGTCTCCGCGCCGAGCGCTTCGGCAATCGCCAGTTCGCCCGTCAGCACGGCGTCCGCCTCGCTGCAGAACGCCAGATGCTCCGGCCGCACGCCCACCGTCACCGCCTCTTCGGGCGGCGCGTTCTTCGTGCCGATCTGACCGAGCAGACCGCTTTCGCGCAGCCGTTCGACGGACAGGAAATTCATCGGCGGGGAACCGATGAAGCCGCCGACGAAGGTCGACGCCGGCGTGCGATAGACATCGAGCGGCGAGCCGACCTGTTCCGCGACGCCCCCGTTCATGACGATGATGCGGTCGGCCATGGTCATGGCCTCCACCTGATCATGCGTGACATAAAGCGACGTGACGCCGAGACGGCGCTGCAGCGTCTTGATCTCCACGCGCATCTGCACCCGAAGCTTGGCATCGAGATTGGACAGCGGCTCGTCGAAGAGGAAGACCGCCGGCTCGCGCACGATGGCGCGCCCCATTGCGACGCGCTGGCGCTGTCCGCCGGACAACTGCCGCGGCTTGCGGGTCAGGTACTCGCCGATTTCCAGGATCTTCGCAGCCGCTTCGACACGCTCGGCGATTTCCGCCTTGGGAACGCCGGCGATCTTCAGCCCGTAGGCCATGTTGTCGTAGACGCTCATATGCGGATAAAGCGCATAGTTCTGGAACACCATGGCGATGTCGCGTTCACGCGGTTCCAGATCGTTGACGACGCGCCCGCCGATGGAGATCTCGCCGGAGGTGATCGTTTCCAGGCCAGCCACCATACGCAGCAAGGTGGACTTGCCGCAGCCGGACGGGCCGACGATGACGATCAGCTCGCCGTCGGCGATCTCGGCATCGACCCCATGGATGACCTCGGTCGGACCGTAGGATTTTCGAACGTCTGAAAGGGCGATCTGCGCCATCGGATGCTATTTCTCGCTTTCCACGAGGCCCTTCACGAACAGCCTCTGCATGAAGACGACGACGGCCACGGGCGGCAGCATGGCCATCAGCGTGGTCGCCATGATGACGGGCCAGTCGGCGATGTCGTCGCCGGAGGGAAACATCTGCTTGATGCCCATCACGATGGTGTTCATCTCCGGCTTGGTGGTGATCAGCAGCGGCCAGAGATACTGGTTCCACCCGTAGATGAAGAGGATCACGAAAAGCGCGGCGATGTTGGTGCGCGACATCGGCAAAAGGATATCGAGGAAGAAGCGCACGGGTCCGGCGCCGTCGACGCGCGCGGCCTCCGCCAGTTCGTCTGGAACGGTGAGGAAGAACTGCCGGAACAGGAAAGTCGCGGTTGCCGAGGCGATCAGCGGCAGGATCAGTCCTGTGTAGGAGTTCAGCATTCCGAAGCCCGCCACGACCTCATAGGTCGGCACGATGCGCACCTCTACCGGCAGCATCAGTGTCAAAAAGATGAGCCAGAAGAACATCATGCGGAACGGGAAGCGGAAATAGACGATGGCATAGGCGGAAATGATCGAAATCACGATCTTGCCGACCGCGATCCCCATCGCCATGACGCTGGAATTGACGATCATCAGCCATACGGGCGCATTGATGCCTTGCGTCAGCGCGGCCGTGTAGTTTTCGATGAAATGCGCGCCCGGCAGCAAGGGCATCGGCGGACGGGCGATCTCCGGCTGCGTCACCGTGGAGGCGACAAAGGCCATGTAGATCGGAAAGCAGATGATCGCGATGCCGACCAGCAAGCCGATATGGGTCAACCAGGTGCCAAGCCCGCGTTTTTCGACCATCCCGCTCATCAGTAGTGCACCTTGCGTTCGATATAGCGGAACTGCACGACGGTCAGCAGGCCGACGAGCACGAGCAGGATCACCGACTGGGCTGCCGACGAACCGAGGTCCTGTCCGACAAAACCGTCGGAGAACACCTTGTAGACCAGGATCGTCGTCGCCTGCTGCGGCCCGCCCGCTGTGATCGTGTGGATCACGCCGAAGGTCTCGAAGAAGGCGTAGACGATATTGACGACAAGCAGGAAGAACGTCGTCGGCGACAGAAGCGGGAACACGATGGTCCAGAAGCGGCGCGCGAAGCTAGCGCCGTCGATCGCCGCCGCCTCGATCACGCTTTTCGGAATTGCCTGGAGGCCGGCGAGAAAGAACAGGAAATTGTAGCTGATCTGCCGCCAGGAGGACGCGGCCACCACAAGGCCCATCGCCTCGCCGTCGTTGAGCACGTGGTTCCAGTCGTAGCCGGCGGCACTCAAGTACCAGGCAACGAGACCGACGTTTGGATTGAACATGAAAAGCCACAACACACCGGCAACGGCCGGCGCGACCGCATAGGGCCACACCAGAAGCGTCTTGTAGGCGCTCGACCCCTTGATCACGCGGTCGGCCATCACGGCAAGCCAGAGCGCGGCGCCCATGGAGGTCACCGTAACCAGCGTCGAAAACACGACCGTCGTCTTGAAGGAGGCGAGATAATAGGGGTCGCTCAGCAGGAACTCGAAATTGCCCCAGCCGACGAACTGCGAACTGAGCCCGAAGGGGTCGGGGATGAAAGCCGACTGATAAATCGCCTGCCCGGCCGGCCAGAAAAAGAACAACAAGGTGACCACGATCTGCGGCGCAAGCAGCAGATAGGGCAACAGCCGGTTGTTGAAGACGACGCGTTTTTGCATCTCGCGAGGCACCGTTCAGGCGGTTCTATATGATTATGCCGAATGCACGGACGGCCCGAAGTGTGTCCGGGCCGTCCGCATGGTCGGAGACGGGGCGCCGCCGGCCTTGCACCGGCGGCGCTCTTCCCTCAGCGGTTGGCCTGCTCGAAGCGACGCAGCAGCTGATTGCCACGCTGGACTGCGCTGTCGAGCGCCGTCTGTGCGTCCTTGTCGCCGGCCCACACCGCTTCCAGTTCCTCGTCGATGATGCCGCGGATCTGGTCGAAGTTGCCGAGACGCAGGCCCTTGGAGTTCGCCGTGGGCGCCTTGCCCGTCATCTGGATGATGGCGATGTCGGTGCCCGGATTCTCCTTGTAGAAACCGGCTTCCTTGGTCTGCTCGTAAGCAGCCGAGGTGATCGGCAGATAGCCGGTGTTCTGGTGCCAGTTGGCCTGAATGTCGGAGGACGAGAGGAAGTTGAGGAATTCGGCGACGCCGGCGTATTCCTCATCCTCATGGCCGCTCATCACCCACAGCGACGCACCGCCGATGATGGTGTTTTGCGGCGCACCGTCGACATTGGACCAGTAGGGAAGCGCGCGGATGTCGAAGGCGAACTCGGCTTCCGCCTTCACACCGGCGTAGCCGGCAGACGACTCGGTGAAGAACGCGCATTCGCCGGAGCGGAAACGCGCACCGCCCTCGTTGCGGCGGCCGGCATAGATGAACTTGCCGTCCTTCGCCCAGTCACCCATGGCCTGGATGTGCGCGACCTGAACCGGGCCGTTGAAGGCGAGCTCGGTGTCGGTGCCGGCAAAGCCGTTCTCCTTCGTGGCGAAGGGAACGTTGTGATAGGCGGAGAGGTTCTCCAGATGCACCCAGCTCTGCCAGGCGGTCGTCAGCGGACAGGACGAGCCATTCTCCTTCAGCGCGTCGAGCGCGGTGCCGACCTGCTCCCAGGTGGACAGATCCATGTCCGGATCGAGACCGGCGGCCTCCAGCGCATCGCGGTTCACGTAGAGCACCGGCGTGGAGGAGTTGTACGGCAGCGACAGCATGTCGCCGTCGGTCGTCGTGTAATAGCCCTTCACGGCCGCCAGATAGGCATCCGCATCGAACGGTTTGCCGGTGTTTTCCATCAGCTCGTAGACCGGCACGATGGCGCCCTTGGCGGACATCATGGTCGCCGTACCGACTTCGAAGACCTGAAGAATATGGGGCTGCTCACCGGCGCGGAACGCGGCGATGCCGGCATTCAGCGCCTCGGAGTAGTTGCCCTTGTGCGACGCGACGACAACGAACTCGTCCTGCGAGGCATTGAACTTCTCCACCTGCTCGGCGAGGAGCTCGCCCAAGCGGCCGGTGAAGGCATGCCACCACTGGATTTCGGTCGCGGCGAAGGACGCCGTGGTGCTTCCGGCCAGGATTGTCGCGGCGACAAGCCCGGCGAGTGTCTTACGATAAGCCATTGTGTTTGCTCCCATAACCGGGCCTTTGCCCGACGTGCGGTTGAGGAACGGCAGGCGGGCCCGGATGGCCACACCGAACGAAACGTCCGCTTTTCGTATTGTTTTCATATGAACAATAAATGTCGCTCACATGAACATTAAGCGACACTTCAATGACAGGTGCAAGCCCTGAGCGCGATCTGTGTCGGACTGTCTTCGCACATGGTGCCTCCATCTGTCGGAGCTGTCACGAAACCGCAGTACAGCGTCGCAAGGATTTTCGTGCCCGTCGCGCCATGAGCGCCGGAAAGACCTGACCTTCTGGAGTTTTCCACAGCCGGGCATCATTGTCCTCCAGACTTGGTCTTTGAATTTCCAAAGCCGCGCCGCGCCATGCCCAGACGAGGGAGACTAGCGCTGATGAACAGAAGCGAATCCGTGGACGGTTTCGGCAACAGGGCGGAAGCCTTCGAAGAGGCCGACAACACCGTCCTGAGCCCCGGACGTGCCGCGACCTTCGGCGATATCGTCAACCGCAGGTACGGCCGCCGCGCGATCCTGCGCGGCGCACTTGGCGTCACCGCCGCAACCGCCCTCTTTGGCACGACTGCCCTCACCGCGGCGACCGGAGCCCGCGCCGCGTCCGCGACCTTCGCCTTCATGGAACTGGAAAGCGGCAACGACGAGCGTCATCACATCGCCGATGGTTATGATGCCGACGTCCTGATCGCTTGGGGGGATCCGCTCTTTCCCGATGTCGGCGCGTTCGACCCGCAGGCCCAGTCGGCGGAAGGCCAACTCAAGCGTTTCGGCTACAACAACGACTACGTCGGTTTCGTCCCCCTTGCGGAAGACGGATCGCACGGGCTTGTCTGTGTAAATCACGAATACACCAACGAGGAAGTCATGTTCCCCGGCATCGGCCGGCAGGACAACAAGGACTTCGCCGACATGACGCGGGAGCTTGTCGACATCGAGATGGCCGCGCACGGCGGGTCGGTGTTCGAGATCGCGCGCGGCGCCGAGGGCAAATGGTCCGTGGTTCTGGACAGCCCCTACAATCGCCGCATTACGGCGCTCGAGACGGAAATGACCATCGACGGGCCGGCCGCCGGCCATGCGCGGATGAAAACCAGGGCGGATCCGGACGGGATCAGGGTGATCGGCACGCTCAACAATTGCGCCGGCGGCATCACGCCCTGGGGCACCTATCTGATGGCCGAGGAAAACTTCCACGGTTATTTCTGGACCGACACGCTCGACGCGGACGGCAAGCCGCGCATCGAGCGCGCCGACGCCGAAAGCCTGAAGCGCTATGGCGCGCCGGGGCGCTGGTACAACTGGGGTCAGCATCACGAACGCTTCAACATCGACGTGGAACCCAACGAAGTGAACCGCTTCGGCTGGGTCGTCGAGGTCGATCCGATGGACCCGGCCTCCACGCCGGTCAAGCACACCGCGCTCGGTCGTTTCCGTCACGAAGGCTCCGAAACCATCGTCAACGCGGACGGCCGCGTCGTGGTCTACACAGGCGACGACGCCCGCTTCGACTATGTCTACAAATTCGTCTCCGCCGGCACCGTTTCCGATGACCGCGCCGCCAACATGACGCTCCTGTCGGAAGGGACGCTCTACGTCGGCAAATTCCACGAGGACGGCTCGCTCGACTGGCTGCCGCTCGTCCATGGCGAGGGACCGCTGACGGCCGAGAACGGCTTTACCAGCCAGGCGGACGTCCTGATCGACGCCCGTCTCGCCGCCGATGCGTTGGGAGCGACGCCGATGGATCGGCCGGAAGACGTGCAGCCGGGGCCGGACGGCAAGGTCTACATGATGCTGACCAACAACACCCGCCGCAAGGAAGGCCAGGAAGACGCGGCCAACCCGCGCGCCGACAATGCCTTCGGCCACATCGTCGAGATGATCGCGCCCGATGCCAACCATACCGCAAGCAGCTTCACCTGGAACATCCTGGTGAAATGCGGGGACCCGACAATTGCCGAGGTCGGAGCGCAATGGGGGCCGGAGACCTCCGGGCACGGCTGGTTCGCCTCTCCCGACAATTGCGCCATCGACGCAGACGGCCGTCTCTGGATCTCCACCGACCAGGGGTCGAACTGGGGGAAGACGGGCAAATCCGACGGGCTCTACGCGCTGGAGACGGACGGCGCGTTGCGCGGCTCCTCGAAGCTCTTCTTCCGCTGCCCCGTCGGCGGCGAACTTTGCGGTCCCTATTTCACGGCGGACCAGACGACACTCTTCCTCGCCGTCCAGCACCCGGCACAGACGGCACCAAGGATTTCAAGGGGTTCGAGCGCGCCTCGACCTTCGAGGATCCCGCAACCCGCTGGCCCGATTTTCAGGAAGGCATGCCGCCGCGCCCCGCCGTGGTCGTCGTGACGAAACAGGGCGGCGGCAGAATCGCCGTGTAACGGCCATGCCACCGCCTATCGATGCCCGCCCCCCGCGACAGAGCCGGCGGGGTGCGGACCAACCCGCCGCGCACAGTCAAGCGGATTCACGAAGTCGTCCCCAGTGGATTCACGGACCGTGAATCATCGGCGTGAATCCCTGGCCTGCCTCTTGTCTCGCCTCCCCCGGCCCGATACGACAGAGGCCTTGCTAGGGGATGAAAGATGAAGGGTACGGCACCGGCGAACGATACGACCGCCGCGGCACAGATGCGTGTGGCTCCGCACAACGCGGAGGCTGAACGCCAGCTTCTCGGCGCCATCATCGTCAACAACGAGACCTATTACCGCGTCTCGGATTTTCTCGAGCCGGGCCACTTCTTCATCGAGCCGCACCGCGAGGTCTATGAAAAGGCCGGCCAGCTCATCCGCGCCGGCAAGGTCGCCTCGCCGATCACGCTGAAGACCTTCTTTGCGCAGGATGCCAAGATCGCCGACATGTCGGCGGCGCAATACATCCTGCGTCTCGCGGCGGATGCCGCCTCCATCATCAACGCGGAAGACTACGGCCGCGCGATCTACGACCTCGCCATTCGCCGCAACCTGATCCGCATCGGCGAGGACATGGTCAACATCGCCTTCGATGCGCCGATCGACATGCCGCCGGGTGCGCAGATCGACGACGCCGAACGTCGCCTGTTCGAGCTTGCGGAAAAGGGCAGCGCCAACGCCGGCTTCGTCTCCTTCGGCGACGCGTTGACGGCGACCATCGAGATGGCAGCCGCCGCCTACCAGCGCGAGGGCGCGCTGTCGGGCCTTGCCAGCGGGTTGCGCGATCTGGATGGGCTGATGGGCGGTCTTCAGCATTCGGACCTGATCGTGCTCGCGGGACGCCCGGCCATGGGCAAGACGTCGCTTGCGACCAATATCGCCTACAATGTCGCCGAAGCCTATCAGGCGGAGGAACAGCCGGACGGCACGATGAAGACGATCAACGGCGGCGTCGTCGGCTTCTTCTCGCTGGAAATGTCGGCCGAACAGCTCGCCACCCGTATCATTTCCGAGCAGACCGAGATCTCCTCGTCGAAAATCCGGCGCGGCGACATTTCGGAACACGACTTCGAAAAACTCGCCGCCGCGTCGCAGACGATGCAAAGCGTGCCGCTGCATGTCGACCAGACCGGCGGCATCTCGATCTCGCAGCTCGTCGCACGCGCAAGGCGGCTGAAGCGGCAGCGCGGCCTCGACCTGCTGATCGTCGACTATATCCAGCTCCTTACAGGGTCCAGCAAGAACCAGGGCAACCGCGTCCAGGAGATCACGGAGATCACCACGGGCCTGAAGGCGCTTGCCAAGGAGCTTAACGTCCCGATCATCGCGCTGTCCCAGCTCTCGCGCCAGGTCGAATCGCGCGACGACAAGCGTCCCATTCTCTCCGACCTGCGTGAATCAGGCTCCATCGAGCAGGATGCCGACGTGGTGATGTTCGTGTTCCGCGAGGAATACTATCTCGCTAAGGCCATCGGCCAGGAAGCGACGCCGGAGGACATGGAGAAGCTCGACCGTGTGCGCAACCGCGCCGAGGTGATCATCGCCAAGCAGCGTCACGGACCGACCGGCACCGCCAACCTGCACTTCCAGGGCGAGTTCACGCGCTTCTCCGACCTCGCCGACCCGGACCGCTTCCCCGAACCGCATCAGTGACACGCTCATGCGACGGACGGCGCGCTTGACGCATCTGCGCCCGCGCGCCCAAATGCGCGCATGCGTTTGCGGCCGGGTTGACGGCACGGCGCTATCCGCCCCTCGCCCGCCGGCGAGCGACGAGACGGGGCAATGGCCCCATTCACGCCATGGATCAAGACGGATTTGACCGACCACAGCTCTCCCGCCCGCGACGGCGCCGTCCCGCCCCCCGGCGACGGCGGACGCATCACCATCGATCTGGACGCACTCGCCGCCAACTGGCAGGCGCTCGACGCGCGGCTAAGCGACGATGCGGAGTGCGGCGCGGCCGTCAAGGCCGACTGCTACGGTCTCGGATCGGATGAAGGCCTCGCCGCCCTCTGGACGGCCGGCTGCCGGACGTTTTTCGTTGCAACCCCTCAGGAGGGCGTCGCCACGCGCAAGCGCCTTCCCGACGCGACGATCTACATTCTCAACGGGCTTTATCCGGGTGCGGCGGCGTTTTACGCAGGCCAGGGCTTGCGCCCGGTGCTTGGATCCGTTGACGAAGTCGCCGAATGGCGCGGTTTCGTCTCCGCCCAAAGCGCAGCGGCGGCGGCGGGGCTGCATGTCGACACCGGAATAAGCCGCCTGGGCCTGTCGTTCGACGAAGCGCGGGCAGTCGCCGCGGAGACCGCCTCCGGATTCACGCCCGATCTCGTGATGTCGCACATGGCCTGCGCCGACCGGCCCGACCATCCGATGAACCCGGTCCAGCTCGAGCGCTTCCATGCGGCAACCGCGCTTTTCCCGCACGCCCGCCGTTCGCTGGCGAATTCCGCCGCCGTCTTCCTGGGAAGCGACTACCACTTCGACGTTGCCCGTCCCGGCATCACGCTTTACGGCGCCAGCGCCTCTGAACTGCCGCAGGCGCGGCTGCGCCCCGTGGTGACGCTGGAGAGCCGCATCCTTCAGGTGCATGAGCTTACGCGCGGCGAGACCATCGGTTATGGCGCGACCTTCACCGCCCCGGCCGACATGCGTGTCGCCATGGTCGCGGCCGGATATGCGGACGGCTATCTGCGCGCCAGCGGCTCCACGGACGACAAGCGCGGTGCCGACGCCTGGATCGCAGGCTACCGGCTGCCGATTCTGGGCCGGGTGTCGATGGACATGTCGGCCTTCGATGTGAGCGCCGTGCCGCCGGATGTTGCGTGTCGCGGCGCCTTTGTCGAACTCTTCGGCCCCAATATTCCGATCGACGAGACCGCGCAATGCGCCGACACCATTGGCTATGAACTGCTGACCGGTCTCGGGCGCCGGTTTTCGCGGCGCTATCTCCCGGTTCGGTCCGCAAGAGGCGAGAGCTGATGGCCAAGCGCTCGACCTCCTTTGTCTGCCAGTCCTGCGGCGCGGTCGCAGCAAAATGGGCCGGGCGCTGCGACAGTTGCGGCGACTGGAACAGCCTGGTGGAGGAACGCACCGGCGCGGGCGTCGGCGGCTCTCCCGCGCCCGTCAGCCGCCGCAAGGGGCGCGTGGTGCCGCTTGTCGGCCTTTCGGGAGAAAGCGAGGCGCCGCCGCGCATTGAAACACATGTCGGCGAACTCGACCGCGTCACCGGCGGCGGCTTCGTGCGCGGCTCCGCGCTTCTGGTTGGCGGCGATCCGGGCATTGGCAAGTCGACGCTGCTCATCCAGGCAGCGGCCGAGGTTGCGCGCGGCGGCCATCGCGCAGTCTATATTTCCGGCGAGGAGGCGATCGACCAGGTGCGGCTGCGAGCCGCACGCCTCGGGCTGACGGACGCGCCGGTCGGGCTTGCCGCCGAAACCAGCGTCGAGGACATCCTGGCAACACTGACCGACGGCCCCGCGCCAGCGCTCGTCATCATCGATTCCATCCAGACGCTTTGGACGGAAACGGTGGAATCCACCCCCGGAACAGTGACACAGGTTCGCGCGTCGGCGCAGGCGCTGGTGCGCTACGCGAAATCGAGCGGCGCCACCGTCATTCTCGTCGGACATGTCACCAAGGACGGACAGATCGCAGGCCCCCGCGTCGTCGAACACATGGTCGACGCTGTGCTCTACTTCGAGGGCGACGGCGCGCATCAGTACCGCATCCTGCGTTCGGTCAAGAACCGCTTCGGCGCCACCGACGAGATCGGCGTCTTCGAGATGACCGACAAGGGCCTGAGCGAGGTCGCGAACCCTTCCGCGCTGTTTCTCGGCGAACGCTCCGGCCGCACGCCGGGCTCGGCGGTCTTCGCGGGGCTCGAAGGCACCCGCCCGCTGCTGATCGAGATCCAGGCGCTGGTCGCGCCCTCCCCGCTCGGCACCCCGCGCCGGGCCGTGATCGGCTGGGACAGCGCGCGGCTTTCGATGATCCTGGCGGTGCTGGAGGCCCGCTGCGGCGTGCGTTTCGCGCAAAACGACGTCTATCTGAATGTCGCCGGCGGATTGCGCGTCACCGAAACGGGCGCGGACCTTGCGGTCGCAGCGGCGCTGGTCTCCTCCCTCAGCGGGGTTGCCCTGCCCGCCGATTGCGTCTATTTCGGCGAGATCAGTCTGTCAGGTGCCGTACGGGCGGTCTCCCAGGCGCAGAACCGCCTCAAGGAAGCCCAGAAACTCGGCTTTACCGCAGCCTTTGTTCCAGACGCCAATCTGGCGGACGGCAAGGGCGAGACCGGTGAGGTCTCCGGGCTTTCCGAACTCGCCGATCTGGTCGCGCGCATCGCCTCCGGGTCGGGTTCGCAAGACCCCGCCGGGTAAACGGAGTGCGGAGGCGCTGTAACGGACGCAACGAGACAAAGGCGAAGCCGCATCCCGCCTTGCGCGGATGCCAGCGCCGTGACAGGAAAGCGGGCGCGTTTCTTCCGTGGCACACGGGACGCGAATCGCGATCTTTGAAGTAAACTTGCCGCGCCGGGCCCACGCGGACGACTGGGCCCAACACGCCGTATGGGCTGCGACCAGGGACCGTGCCGAGCAATGCCGATCACCATTCTTGACGGAATTCTTCTCGTCATCATGTTCTTGTCCGCGATCCTCGCGATGATCCGCGGTTTCGTGCGCGAGGTCCTGTCCATCGCATCCTGGGTCGCGGCCGCCGTTGCCGCCTTTCTGCTCTACAAGCAGGTGCTGCCCTTCGTGCAGCAGTATATCGCCCAGGAAAGCGTGGCGCTCGGGGTGTCGGTCGCCGGTGTCTTTCTCATCACCCTGATCCTGGTGAGCTACATCACCATGCGCATCTCGGACTTCGTGCTGGACAGCCGCATCGGCGCGCTGGACCGCTCGCTCGGCTTCGTATTCGGCGCCCTGCGCGGTCTGTTGCTGGTCGTCGTCGCCATGCTGTTCTTCAACTGGTTCGTGCCCGCACAGGAACAGCCGGGCTGGATTGCCACGGCAAAGTCGAAGCCGATGCTCGACTCGATCGGAAACCGGCTCGTGGCAGCGCTTCCCGAGGACCCCGAAAAGGCGATCCTCAACCGCATTCGCAACGGCGCCGGACAGCCGTCCGGCGAGAGCGCGCCGCAAAGACAGGCCGCACCTGCCGAAGAACAAGGCTATTCCGATACCGAGCGACGCGGGCTGGAACAGTTGACGACGTCGGGCTCGTCCACCAACTGAGTGGCAGACACGCTTGCGCGAAATCTGCGTTCCCGCCTTTCGCGGTTGAACGCGATCATGAGATATCCGGGCGTCCGCTTGCGCGACGCCGGTAACGGGTTCACGCTGTCGGGCGCTGACGCACCGGCGCAGGCGTGACAATCAGGAGCAGGACGATGGCCGGCAACACCACGCTGGAGTTTACACGCGAAGAGCTGGACGGCGACACGCTGCGCGAGGAGTGCGGCGTCTTCGGCATTCTGGGACATGACGACGCTGCGGCGATCACGGCCCTTGGCCTGCACGCGCTTCAGCATCGCGGACAGGAAGCGGCCGGCATCGTCACTTTCGACGGCAGCCAGTTCCGCTCCGAGCGTCACCAGGGCCTCGTCGGCGACCATTTTTCGGATGCGGAGACGATCGGCCGCCTGAGCGGCCCCTATGCCATCGGGCATGTGCGCTATTCCACCTCCGGCGAGACGATCCTGCGCAACGTGCAGCCACTGTTCGCCGAACTCGACGGCGGCGGCATCGCCGTTTGCCACAACGGGCATTTCACCAACGCGATGACGCTTCGGCGGGAACTGATCAAGGATGGCGCGATCTGCCAGTCGACGTCGGATTCCGAGGTCGTGCTCCAGCTCGTCGCGCGCTCACGCAAGGGCAAGATCGTCGACCGCTTCATCGACGCGATCCTGCAAATGGAAGGCGCCTATTCGCTGGTCGCCCTCACCCGCAAGAAGCTGATCGGCGCCCGCGACCCCTTCGGCATCCGTCCGCTGGTGCTTGGCGATCTCAACGGCGCCCCGATCCTGGCATCGGAGACCTGCGCCCTCGACATCATCGGAGCGAAATTCATCCGCGAAGTCGAGAACGGCGAGGTCGTGGTCTGCACGCCAAGCGGCATCGAGAGCTTCTTCCCCTTCGGCCGGCGGCCCGCGCGGCCCTGCATCTTCGAATATGTCTATTTCTCCCGACCGGATTCGATCCTGGGCGGGCGCAGTGTCTACAACGTGCGCAAGGAATTCGGCCGCCAGCTTGCGCTGGAATCGGCTGTCGATGCCGACGTGGTCGTTCCCGTGCCGGATTCCGGCGTGCCGGCCGCGCTCGGTTATGCCGAGGCTTCGGGGGTTCCCTTCGAACTCGGGATCATCCGCAATCACTATGTCGGACGCACCTTCATCGAGCCGACGCAGCAGATCCGCACCCTTGGTGTGAAGCTCAAGCACTCCGCCAATCGGGCACAGATCGAGGGCAAACGTGTCGTGCTGATCGACGACAGCCTGGTGCGCGGCACCACCTCGGTGAAGATCGTCCAGATGATCCGCGAGGCCGGCGCGCGCGAGGTCCATTTCCGCCTCGCTTCGCCGCCGATCCGCTATTCCGACTACTACGGGATCGACACGCCGGTGCGCGAAAAGCTGCTTGCGGCCAAATACAGCCTCGAGGAAATGCGCAATTACATCGGTGCCGACAGCCTCGCGTTCCTCACGGTCGACGGAATCTACAAGGCCATCGGCTACGACGGCCGCGACACGGAGAACCCGCAGTTCACCGATCATTGCTTCACCGGCGACTATCCGACACCGCTGACGGATATGGCCGATGACGACGACGTGTCGCACATGCCGCGCCTGGTCGAAGTGGGATAAACACGCATGCAAAAACGTTTTGAAGGACGCGTCGCGGTCGTTACCGGCGCCTCGCGCGGCATCGGCTATCACGCGGCCAAGGCGCTTGCGGGCGAAGGCGCGCATGTGATCGCCATCGCCCGCACGGTCGGCGGCCTGGAGGAACTCGACGACGAGATCCGCAGCGCCGGCGGCCAGGCGACCCTCGTCCCCGTCGACCTGACCGACTTCGAAGCGATCGACCGTCTGGGCGCCGCCATCTACGAGCGCTGGAAAAAGCTCGACGTGCTGGTCGCCAATGCCGGCATCCTGGGCGGTCTTTCGCCGCTCGGGCATGTGACGCCGAAGACCTGGGACAAGGTGATGGCGGTGAACGTCACCGCCAACTGGCGGCTGCTGCGCTCACTCGATCCGCTGCTGCGGCAGTCTGACGCCGGCCGCGTCATCGTCCTCACATCGGACGCCGCGCACACGTGCAAGGCCTACTGGGGGCCCTACGCGGTCTCCAAGGCTGCCGTGGAAACGCTGCTTCGCACCTACGTCGCCGAGACCCGCCAGACGCCGATCACCGGCATGCTGCTCAATCCGGGTCCCATGCGCACCGCGTTGCGCGCCGAAGCAATGCCGGGCGAAAACGTCGGCACGCTGGCGCACCCCAGCGAAGTCGCACCCGACCTGCTCGACCTCGTCGCACCGGAAAACAAGGACACGGGCCTGCTTTATGACTTTCCTTCGAAGGAGTTACGGAGCTTCTTTCAAGTAACATAACAATAAAAAAGCCCCGGAACAGTCATTGCTCCGGGGCTTTTCGTTATTAATACGGATGTTTCACGAACGGACCCGTTTTCGTTTATCGGCCATCACGCCGAGTCTACAGCTGTTCCAGATCCGCGACATCGGCGCCGGCATCCTCGCCCGCGGCTTCGCAGGCCGTTCGCAGCGTCGGCAGGATGTCCGCCACCGTCGGGCAGACGTGATAGGCAACCTCAAAGCCCGGCCGGATGAACGCTTCCGCGCGCATGTGCTCCAGCAGGGTCACAAGCGGCCGCCAGAAGCCGTTGATGTCGGCGAGCGCGACGGGTTTGCGATGCCGGCCGAGCTGCCCCCAGGTCAGCACCTCAACCACCTCCTCCAGCGTCCCGATGCCGCCCGGCAGCGCGACAAAGGCGTCGGCGCGGTCGAACATGATGCGCTTGCGCTCGTGCATGTCGTCGGTCACGACAAGGTCGCTGACAGTTTGCATCATCACTTCACGCTCCTCGAGGAAGCGCGGAATCACACCGGTGACATGGCCGCCGTTTTCCAGGGTGGCGCGGGCGACTGCGCCCATCAGCCCGATGGACCCGCCCCCATAGACGAGAGAAAGGCCCTCTGCCGCGATGCGGCGTCCGAGCTCGGTGGCCGCAGCAAGATAAGCGGGCGTCGCGCCCTCTCCTGTGCCGCAATAGACGCAAATCGTTTTCATATCGCTCATGCGCCCTGTTTTGCACCGCGGCGAACGCTGGTCAATATGCCTCGAACGGACCGGTTGCTTGCCGCCCCCGGAATAAGCATATAACCATCTAGAAAAGGCAAGGGATCGACCGGGACCGCGCCGGCGCGGCCGTCAGGAGCGATCCTCATGAGCTTGTGACCACAGGGAACGGATCTGGCATGTCGCGCAAAGTTGTCGTTCAATTGCTTATTCTTGCCGGCATCGTCGGCGTCGGCGCGCTCGGTGTCGGCCTCTGGCAGCTTCAGCAAGAGCGCGGCGGTGAACGCATCGCCACCGGCCCCTCGGACGTCGCGCCCCGCCAGGGCGATGCCCGGAACGACACGGGGGCGGCAAGCCCGTCCGCTTCGGCACCGGCAGCGTCCGAAAGCCCGGTCCCCGAAACGTCGCAAACCACCGCTGCCGGGGACGAGGGCGAAGCGGCCAGCTCCTCCCGGCCCGTCGACACCGCCACGGCCAAGAGCGCCGCCGAGCCGACCTTCGACCTGATGCGCGTGGAGCCGGACGGCTCGACCGTCGTCGCCGGTCGCTCGGAAGCCGGCGCGATCGTCGCGCTCCTGTCCAACGGCAAGGTGATCGGCAAGGGCATAGCGAACGCGGCCGGCGAGTTCGCAATCGTCCTCGATACGCCGCTCGACCCCGGCGCCCATGCCGTCACTCTGGAAACGCAGGACGAGGCCGGCGCGATGAAATCCAAATCGCGACAGTCGATGGCCGTTTCCGTTCCCGAAAACTCCGAGACCGGCGATGTCCTGGTGATGCTCAACGAGCCGGGCGCTCCGTCGCAGGTCCTGCAAAAGCCCGAGACGGCTGAGACGGCGGACACGACACCGCCCACTGAAACAGACGCACCCGCGCAGGAACTGGCGGCCCTGGACAGGCCTTCGCCCGAAACCGCCGGGGACCCCGCACCATCCGGGACGGCGACAAGAACGTCCCCCGCCGACACGCCGCTCTCCGACCCTGCCAGGACACCGGAAGGAGACACCGCCTCCGCACCGACCATGCAAGCGCCGGAGACGCCCGACACGCAGCAGCCTCCCGCACAAACGGCACAAGCAGCGCAATCATCCTCCGCACCGGCCGGCGAAGCGCCGGGCGATATGCCGGCGCGGCCGGATCCCGCAGGCGAAAACGGCCCCGCGTCCGCCGACCGGCTGGCGCAGCCCCTCCGGACGGGGCCGGCCGCGGACGGCGAAACCCCGCAAGTGACGGTCGAGGCGGTGGAGACGGAAGACAGCAAGGTGTTCGTCGCAGGCGCCGGCGAGCCGGACTCCGACGTCCGTGTCTATTTCGACAACACGCTGATCGGCGAGACCACGACCGACAGCAAGGGTCGCTGGTTGATGGAAACCGAAAACGAGATTGCGCCCGGCGAGGTCGACGTTCGGGCTGACCAGATTGTCCCCGACAGCGGAACCGTGGTGGCACGTGCGCAGGTGACCTTCGAAAAGGCCGAGGATGCGATCGTGTTGCGCCCGCTGAGTGCCACCGGGACGGCCGGTGCCGGCGCCGGCGCAAGCGCCAGCACGGGCGCACGCCAGATCCCGAACATCATCATCCGAAGCGGCGACAATCTCTGGACCATTTCGCAGCGCCGCTACGGTGAAGGTTTGCGCTACACGACGATCTACCAGGCCAACAGGGACCAGATCCGCAACCCGGACCTGATCTATCCCGGCCAGGTCTTCATGATGCCGGAAGGTGATCGCAACTGGCCCGCCGCCAATTGACGGAATGCGTCCCTCCGGGCGCTCTCAGCCCTCGCGTTTCAGCAGCGCGACGAAGAAGCCGTCCGTGTGGGTACGGGCCGGGCTCAGGGTCGCAAATCCGTCTTCCGTGAAGCGCGGCTTCCGGGCATCCGCCCCGAAGACCTGTTCCCAGCGCGGCAACAGCGGTTCAGCCTGAAAGCCGGGATTTTCGGCAAGGAAAGCGCGAACCTGCGTCTGGTTCTCGCACGGAAGCAGAGAACAGGTCGCATAGGTCAGATACCCGCCGGGACGCACATAGCGGCTCGCCTCGGCCAGCACTTCGCGCTGCTCGCGCATGCGGCCCGACAGCGCATTCGCCGTGATCCGCCACTTGGAATCCGGCCGGCGACGCCAGACCCCTGTGCCCGAACACGGCACATCGAGGAAGACAAGGTCCATCCGCTCTTCCAGGTCGTCGAGCCGTCCGCTTTCCGGATCGCGGGTCTGGACATTGCGGGCGCCGGCGCGCTGCAGCCGCTCGAAGATCGGGGCAAGCCGCAACTTGCTGACGTCATGGGCATAGATCTGCCCCCGGTTTTCCAGCGCACCGGCGAGTGCCAGCGTCTTTCCGCCGCCCCCGGCGCAATAGTCGAGCACCTGCGCCGGATCGACGGAGGCGGCCAGGAGGGCCGCGATCTGGCTTGCCTCGTCCTGCAACTCGAACCAGCCCTTGCGGAACCCCTCCTCCGCCTGGACATGCGGAACCCGTTCCTTGCCCTGCGGCGGGGCCAGGCGCAGGCCGACCGGCGAAATCGGCGTGTCCTGCACACCGAGATGCGACAGGCGCTTGTGCAGCCGCTCGCGAGTCCCCTTCAACAGGTTGACGCGCATGTCGATGGGCGCGCGGGCGGCAAGCGCCGCGCCTTCCTCTACGGCATCACCTGCAAAGGCTTCCTCGAAATGCGGCCACAGCCAGAGCGGGACGTCGGCGCGCACATGGTCTGGCGCATCCGCACCCAGCGGACTTTCCAGAAGCGCGATTTCCTCCGGATCGAGTGCCGCCGGTGCAAAACGATCGGTATCCAGCACCTTCGCCAGCTCCTCCGCGCCATACCCCCAACTGCGGGCATAGGTCGCCAGCACCAGCGCGCGCGGCTCCGAGGAGCGCATGACATGCGCGAGCGACAGACGCTTGCGCAGGGCATCGAACACAAGATTGGCGATCACCAGGCGGTCGCCGGACCCGGCGAAGCGATGCTGGCGCCCCCAGTCTTTCAACGCGTCCTGCACAGGCCGTCGATGGGTGTCGACATCGCCCAGGATCTCGATTGCCGCAGCCAGCCGGCCCCCGTCCTTCATGCCCTCTCCCCGAAATCCGTGTTCTCGTCGGCAACACCGAAGCACGCTTCGGGCCTGTTGCCGTGTCCGTTGGACATTTGACGGCGACGCCGCCATTCTCGTTCTCGTTGCAAGCCTGCCGCGCCCCTGAGCGCGATCTGCAATCGTTGCTGCTTTAGCCGATCCGGTCCTGCTTGCCAACGCCTCTGCCATGGCCTGACCCACGGCAGTCAAAAATAATATCAGCGCGAATAGAGGTCAGCTCAACAACCCAAAGTAGGAATACCTCGTAAATACTATCATTTTACAACTTTCGCTCAACTGTCACGTGTCTTTGCACCCTAAAGGAATAACGCTTCCATAACGTTGCATCGCGTTCTCTGTTGTAAATTGGAGGTGGAAGCGATGACCGATAGAACCGACGGAACAGTTGATCCAAGCAAGGAAATCAGGGCTTGGAAGGCATATTTCGAATATGCCGCAGAGGATATGCGCGGCGAGTCTCCCGAACTCCTTGTCGCCTGCGCCCATCGCCTTCTGGAGATGTCGCAGGTGAAGCGCAAGGGACGCAACACCAAGTCCAACGATCCGGACGCCGGCAGCTGAGGACGGACCGCACCGGCACCTGTTCCAACGGCAAGATGGCGGTGGGAACGGACACTCTCCGCTTCTTTGTGATCAAAAACTCCGGGACACCGTCCCGGAGTTTTTCATGTCCGCGTCAGACGCTGGAAGGATAATTCGGGCTTTCCCGGGTGATTGTCACGTCGTGGGCATGGCTTTCGCGCAATGCGGCACCCGAAATACGGACGAAACGGGCCTTTTCCCGAAACTCGGGAAGCGTGCCTGCACCAACATAGCCCATCGCGGCCCGCAGGCCGCCCGCGAGCTGATGCAGCACGCTTTCGAGCGGTCCCTTGTAAGGCACCTGTCCTTCGATCCCTTCCGGAACGAGCTTCAGCGCGTCCCGCACCTCGGCCTGGAAGTAGCGGTCGGCCGAACCGCGCGCCATCGCGCCGACCGACCCCATCCCGCGATACGCCTTGTAGGAGCGCCCCTGATAGAGGTAGACCTCGCCCGGGCTTTCGTCTGTCCCGGCAAAAAGCGATCCGATCATCGCCGCCGATGCACCGCCCGCCAGCGCCTTGGCAAGATCGCCGGAATACTTGATCCCGCCATCGGCAATGATCGGCACATCCGCCTTTGCCGCCGCTTCACAGGCTTCCATGATCGCCGTGAGCTGCGGAACGCCGACGCCGGCGACAATGCGGGTGGTGCAGATCGATCCCGGCCCGATACCGACCTTGACGGCATCGGCACCAGCATCGATCAGCGCCAGCGTGCCATCGCGGGTCGCGACATTGCCGGCCAACACCTGCACGGAATTCGACAGCGTCTTGCAGCGTCGCACCATCTCCAGCACGCGCTCGGAGTGCCCGTGCGCGGTATCGACGACGAGCAGATCGACCCCCGCATCGACAAGGCGTTCCGCGCGGTCGAAGCCTTCGGGCCCGACACTTGTCGCAGCGGCGACCCGCAGCCGGCCCTGGTCGTCCTTGGACGCATTGGGGTTGAGCTGGGCCTTTTCCATGTCCTTGACGGTAATCAGGCCGACGCAATTCTGCGCGTCGTCGACCACCAGGAGCTTTTCGATGCGGTGCTTGTGCAGCAAACGCTTTGCTTCGGCCTGGCTCACCGTGTCTCGCACGCTCACCAGACCCTCGCGGGTCATCAATTCATAGACGCGCTGGCTGGGATCGGAGGCGAAGCGAACATCGCGGTTTGTCAGGATGCCGACGAGGCGGCCGACATGCTGTCCGCCAGATCCGCCGTTTTCCACCACCGGAATGCCGGAGATGCGAAAGCGCTCCATCAGGTCCAGCGCGTCCTGGAGAGTCGCGTCCGGACCGATCACCAACGGATTGACGACCATTCCGGATTCGAACTTCTTGACCTTGCGAACCTCTTCGGCCTGCTGGTCGATGGTGAGATTGCGGTGAACAACGCCAATGCCGCCGGCCTGCGCCATCGCGATGGCGAGACGCCCCTCGGTCACCGTGTCCATGGCGCTGGAAAGCAGGGGGAAGTTGAGTTCGATGTTCCGTGTCACGCGAGTCCGGAGATCGGTCTCTGCCGGAAGCACTTCGGAGTGACCCGGCATCAGGAGCACATCGTCAAAGGTCAGCGCTTCCGCGCCATGAAGCGACTGGTAGAATTCAGCCATGTGCCAATCCCCTTTCAGGAAATACCGCCTGGCCGCCGGAAGCAAAAAACTCGCCGGGGACGAAGCGTCACGAATAAGAGAAGTTGGCGCGGGTCATTAACACGGGCGTGACAGGAAGGAAAGCGACATAACGCCCTCACTCCCGGATGGACGCGGGCATTTTGCCTCGCCCTCGCCCATTCAGTCGCCGCTGCCGCGAAACCCTTTCGCCAGAACATAGAGTTCCGGGCTTTCCTTGCGACTCGCAGGCGGTTTGATGTGATGCACCGACTGGTAGTCCCGCTTGAGCCGGACGAGCGCTTCGTTTTCCGCGCCGCCGCGAAACACCTTCGACAGGAAGGCCCCGCCAGGCGCCAGATTCTCCCGCGCGAATTCCTCTGCGACCTCGAACAGATGGGTTGTGCGCAAGTGGTCCGTCTGCCGGTGCCCAGTTGTCGGCGCCGCCATGTCGGACATCACCAGGTTGGGGGCATGCCCGCCAAGGGCGGCGCGCAGGGCCTCCGGCGCGTCGTCGTCCAGAAAATCCTTGAGCAGCAGCGTGACGCCCGGCAGGGGCTCCACTTCCAGATAATCGATCCCGACGATCCGCGGATCCTGGTCGGTCGACCCGGTCTTGGCCGCCGCCACCTGGCACCAGCCGCCGGGCGCAGCGCCAAGATCGACGATCCGCTGACCGGTCTTGAGGATGTGATGTCGGTCGTCGATCTCGAGAATCTTGTAGGCGGCGCGCGAGCGATAGCCGTCGATCTTCGCCGCCCGGACATAGGGATCGTTCAGCTGCCGCTGCAGCCAGCGCGCCGACGAATTGGTGCGCCGCTTGGCGGTCTTCACCCGTTCGAACATGCCGCGATCGCCGCGGCCGCGGCCCGATCCGCTCATTTGTGCTTCCTTCCCCGTCCGCGATGTTTCGGCGGGTCCTTGCGCCGCCAGACCCGGTCGGCGGACATGAGTTCCATCAATATGCCTTCGCGCAGGCCCCGGTCGGCCACACGCAGCCTCTGACACGGCCAACGCCTGCGGATCGCTTCCAGGATCGCGCAGCCGGCAAGCACCAGATCCGCGCGGTCCGCGCCGATACAGGGATTGCCCACGCGCTCCTCATAGGGCATCGCGCGCAAACGCTCAATCATTGCCGTGACGTCGTCGGAATCCATCCACGCCCCGTCGACCCGACGACGGTCGTAGCGCTTCAGTCCGAAGTGCACTCCGGCGAGCGTCGTCACGGTGCCGGATGTGCCGAGCATGTGGACCTTTCCGTCGCAGATCGCCTCCGTCAGCTCCCGGCCGAGCGAAAACGCTTCCAGATGCTGGCGCGCATCCTGCACCATGGCCTCGAACGTGTCGGCGGAAACATGGCGACCGCCGTGGCGCTCGGCAAGATTGACGACGCCGACCGGCAGGGAGGTCCAGTCGCGGATGAACCGCGTCAGCGCGACGCCCCGCGCACCGCAGCGGTTGCGCAGGTCGAGCCAGACGATTTCCGACGAGCCGCCGCCGATGTCGAAGAGCACCACGCCATTGGCATCCGGATCGACCAGCGAGGCGCAACCGGCAACCGCAAGGCGCGCTTCGGTCTCCCGGGTCGCGATCTCAAGGGCAAGACCGGTTTCCTGGAAAACCCGCTCGATGAAGAGCGGTCCGTTTTCCGCCGCGCGACAGGCCTCCGTGGCAATCAGCCGAACCCGCTCCACGCCCCGGTCGCGCATCTTGTCGCGACAGCAGCCAAGCGCCTCGATCGCCCGGTCCATCGCCGGCTCGCTCAGGCGATTGTGATGGCCAAGCCCCTCGCCCAGACGAACGATCTTGGAGAAGGCGTCAACCACGCGAAAACCGCGAACCTCGGGCCGCGCGACAAGCAGGCGGCAATTGTTCGTGCCGAGATCGAGCGCCGCATAAAGCCGCTGCGCGATCGCCGGATCCAGAACGGGCGGTCCGCCCGATCGCCGCCCGCCACGCGCGGGGCGTTGCGACCGGTCGGGCTGAACGTCCTGCATCCGGGAGGGCGGCCGGGACGGATCAGGCCCGCTCCCGGACGAACCGGCACCGCGCGCCGCACCATTGCGATGAGCTCTCGCGCCATGCTTCTGCTCGAAAACAGCCGGCCCCTCAAACCGAACGCCGTTCGAATCGCGCGATGAAACGGTCTGTCCGGAGGACGAAGACCGGCTGTCGCAGGAATCGGGCAATGATGGCTTTTCCGCCCGGCGTTCGGCGCGGTTGGGCCGCCGCCGCCGTTTTCCGCGTCGCTTTTTCGTCGGCCCCTGCCCCCGGCCGTGCGCATCGCTCAGCTCCTCCCGAACGGCTTGCGCCGGCGGGGACTGACCCGTGCCGTTGGATACAGGCATTTCCGGACCCGACATAACCGGTCGGTCCGGCGCGCCTGTCGCCGGCGCGCCTGTCGAAAGTCCCTCCGCGGAACCTTGGACGACATGGCCCTTTTTGCCACGCCGCTTTCGCTTCCTGCCGAACGCCCGGCGGTGCCCTGCGGCGCGCGCTTCGGAGTCCGTTTCCGCGTCGGGATGGGGCCGGTCGGAGCCTGGCCCAATCTTTCCCGATTCGCTCACTGTTCGTCCTTGCCGGCGGTTCAGGGCCGCCTCGACTTGCCGGGCCGCGGAACGCCGCTGACCCGGTCCGGTCTCTCGTTGCCGTCAGTTTACCATCCTTTGCGCGCCCCGCAATGCATTGCGGGCAGCAGCCCTTGCGGTTTCGCCCAGACGCGGCAGGAGCGCTTTGCCGGACGAGGTTGTCCTGCACAGACACACCAGAACAAGATCCACCCTTGACAGCGCCCGCCGAGATTCATAAAACGCCGCCTACGAACAGCGACGCGCCCCGGGCGCCTGTCGCTCATGGTTTTGGGGAATAGGTTAACGGTAGACCCGCAGACTCTGACTCTGTTAGTCCTGGTTCGAATCCAGGTTCCCCAGCCAACCCTTCCAAGAAATTGATATTGCAAGCGAATTCGGATTTAAAATCCGTCGGCACCATGTCCGCGACCTCAAGTCCAATCCCAGTCCACGGACGCGGTGCCCTTTGACCCCGTTCCGGCTGAGCTGATCCGCCCTGCATCTCCAGACGACGTCGAACCGATCAAGGCTCTCGCGTATCGCCCCCTCTTCCCGGACCTCTGCAATCCGATCAATCGCAAGAACGCGGGTCGCGGAGATCGATTTTACAAGGCCTTCAACTCGCCCCTCGTCACCAACGTGGCAATGACTACTATTATCCCTGTTGTTTTTTCTGATGTTAATTGAAAAAAATAAATCCGAATTAAGTCGAACGCGAACGCACTGCTAGTAGATTTGCTATGGCCGCTGTTTTATCTTACCCTCCGACTCTCTCTTTCACAGATAGCCAGCCCAAAAATCAGAAAGTTGAAGTTGAGGATTTTCGCGCCGTTGATGCGCCAGTAGATCGACACGAAGAAATAAGGATTTAGGGGGAACCAGGTCCTGACAACTTTGAAACGGGAAAGAGCGGTGTGCCGGCGGCTGATCTTTGCAAATGTCCCGTGTTGATAGACAGCGCCAATCAGACGGTTATGATCGAACCGACACCCATCATCAAAAGAGGCATCCTTCTGGTTTCCTTTTCTCGATGATGGAAAAGTTCTCCATGTCCCGAGAGCGCTGGCCGCACACGGACCGAAACAGACAGGTGGCCCAAATGCACGCGACCTTCAAACTGAGGTTAAATCCGAATGTCTGAACTCCGTGCAAAAGTTGTGCAGCTTTTGAACTCCGCTACCGGTTGATTTCCGTTTTGCCACAATTTTCGCGCTGTCCGTTCATGCCCCTCTCCATCAATTCTTCTTTGTCTCGTGTCTCCCAGTTCAAGGTGAGCGTCATGCTGCGTTTCCTCGCCGCAATTCTCGTCGTCCTCGGTTTTTCGTCAGTGGTGGGAGCGCAAGAAACTGCGCAAGAGACTGCTCAGGAAAACCCGCGAATTGTCGTTGGTATCCACGAAAGTCCGCCTTTTGTCATGGTCGAAGGTGACGAAGTCACCGGCATGGCGGTCGATCTCTGGGAATTCATCGCCGGCGAAATCGGCGTTGATTATGACTACAAGCCCTTCGATACGGTGAAGCAACTGATCGAGGCCGTCTCCTCCGAGGAGGTGGACCTTGCCGTCTCCAATCTGACCATTTCCGAAAGACGCGCCGCCCGGTTCGATTTCACGCAGCCCTGGTTCGATGCAGGTTTGCGGATCATGGTCAGCGAGACACCTCATGTCGGATTGAGCGGGGTTATCGAAGGATTGAATGATGCGGGGTTTTTGAAAGCCTACGGCTGGCTGGCATTGATTATTGTCATTTCGACTGTCGGCATGACCCTTTTCGATCGAAGGTTCGACAAGGAATTCTCAAACAGCTGGACGGAAGGTGTGGCCGAAAGCTTCTATTCGGTCATGTCCGTCGTCACCTCGGGCAAGGCCCCCAAGCGCAAGAACCTGTTCGGCTGGATCGGCCGTATCTGGCAGGGCCTCTGGCTTGTCTGCGGCATTGCGGTCATGGCCTATGTCACGTCCTCGGTCACCAGCGTGATGACCAGCCTCTCGCTGACGGGAACCGTCCACAACGTGTCCGACCTGCAGGGCAAGACCGTCGCCGTCGCCCAGGGCAGCAGTGCCGAGGAGTTCGCGCAGGATTCGATCATCACATCGATTTCCACCAGAAACATCCAGGGTTCCGTCGATGCACTCAACAGGGGCTGGGTGGAAGCGATCATCGGCGATGCGCCGGTACTTGAATACTACGTTCACCGGAATCCGCAGCGAGAGCTCAAGGTGGTCGGGCCGATCTTCCAGCCGGAGAAATACGGCTTCGGACTTCCGCACGGAAGCCCTCTGAGACGGCAGATGACCATTGAGGTGATCGGCGCCCAGGAAGACGGGTTGATCGACGAGCTGCGCATCAAGTACTTCGGCGATAGCTAGGCTTCGGCACGGCCAAAGCAATCCCGAAACAAGCAAGCGAAAGGAAGGGAATGCCCTGGACCGCAACGCGATCACGCGCGTGTGCCGCCGTATCCGGCCTGTTTCTTCCAGCACTGTCCGCCACCTCGGCCGCCGCAGCGGCTCCGAGCGTTCCGATGTTCGGAAGCTATTTCCCGTCCTGGCTGCTTTCCTTCGGGGCGGCGGTCGGTCTGACGGTCATCGCGCGGATCCTGTTTGTGACCGTCGGACTTGAGGACATCCTCCGCTGGCGTGGCGCCCTTTATCTCTGCCTCGTAGCCGGTCTTTCCGCGCTCATCGACACATTGGTGATCTGAGCATGGAGAAAGCAACCTGATGACCAACAGAAAAGCGAAAGCGCTCGGAACCGTCGTCAGCGTCGGCCTGATTGCCGGGGCGGCATCGGCGGTCTATTTCGGCTACTGGTCTTCCTCGCAGGTCTCCATCTCCGACGACGCCATCCTCAACGCGGATGTGGTTCACATTGCGCCATCGACCGCAGGCCGCATTTCACGCATCGCGGTGAACGACAGCGCCTTGGTGCGCAAGGGCGACGTCCTTTTCGAGATCGACGGGACGACCTATGCGCTCACGGTCGACCAGACACGCGCGGATCTCGATATCGCGCTCGCGGCCCAGGCCGATCAGTCACAGAACATTCAGGCCCAACTTCTGAACGTCGCAATCGCCGAAGACCAGGTGGAACGGGCCGAGACCAACCTGGAACTGGCCACCCAAACCCTGAACCGGCTTTCTCCCATGGAGGAGAAGGGGTATGTCTCCGCCCAGCAGGTGGACACTGCCCGAACGGCGCAGAAAGATGCGCGGGTCAGTCTCAACGAGGCGCTCAAGCAGCTTGAGGCGGCTCAGGCGCTGGTCCGTACGGAAGCCGGCGCGGAATCGCTGGTAGCCGCGCGTCGGGCAGCCCTGGCAATTGCCGAACACGAACTGTCCAACACGGTGCTGCGTGCCCCTCACAACGGTCGTATTGCCGGACTGACGATCTCGTCGGGAGAACATGTCCTGCCTGGACAGCGCGTCTTCACACTCATCCGGACAGACACCTGGTTTGCCTCGGCGGCCTATCTGGAAACCAGCCTCCCTGACATATCGGTGGGAAATTGCGCGACGGTCTATGCCCTGTCCGACCGAAAGAGGGAGATCAGGGGCGTCGTGGAGGGGATCGGCTGGGGTGTCGCATCGAAGGAACTCATCGAGCTTCCGATCTCCTTGCCGATCGTGCCCAAGTCGCTGGACTGGGTGCGCATACAGCAACGCTTTCCCGTCCGGATCCGGCTGATCGACCCGCCGGCAGAGCTGATGCGGGTGGGCGCCTCCGCCAACACGGTCATTCATCATGACACGTCCTGCTGAGCGGAACGCAAAAGTCATCTGGCGCCAGGTCGTTGAGGAATTGATGCCCTTCCCCGGCCGGTTCCAGCTTGCCTGGCAGGTGGCGCTTGTCTGTTCTCTGGCCGCGGCTGTTTCAATGACCTTTCGTGTCCCGGAAGCGGCAATCAGTCTCTATCTCGTGATTTTCCTGATGAAGCGCGACGCGCTCAACAATTGCGTCATGGCGGTCGGACTCGTTCTTCTCGCATCTCTGGTGGTTGCGGGAATTGTGCCCCTGATTTCGGCGACCGCGGACGCCCCGGCACTGCGCCTGACGTTCATGTTCGGCGCCTCCTTCGTGTTTCTCTATCTCAGCTCCGCCACGATGCTTGGCGAACAGGCGGCCATCATCGGTCTCATCATTGCTTTCATCCTGACGCTGGTCAGCGATGTTCCCTCCGGCGGGATAGCAGACCAGGGGCTGCTGTTGGCCTGGAAGATGGTTTTCGTGCCGATGGCCGTGATGTTCCTGTTCAGCTTGCTCGCCGGCCCCGCACCGCAACGCCTCGTTCGCGAAAAGATCGTGGAGAGGTTGCGCCGTGCTGCCGGCGTTCTTCAAGGCGGCAGCCATGCCGAAGCGCTCCAGGATCTTCTGGCCGAAGGCAATCAGGCACTGCTGATGCAGATGATGCTGGCCCGGGTATTGCGACTGGCTCCGCGTTCCGAGACGCTCTGGCTGACCGGCGCGGTCGCCACCAGCTACCAGGTGCTGCTCTACGCGTCCCGTCACGCAAACGCGGCCGGCACGGAAACGTGTCCTGAACATGCGGCCGCGTTGTACCGGTTGGCGGACCAGGCTGAAACGGGCGAACTCGCGCAGCCCGCCGATGCCTGCGGCACAGAGCTGCCGGTTGACGGTCCGCTCACAGAGACCATGGCCAGACTGGCTGCCCCGGATGGGGGCGCTCAACCCGGCTTCTCGCCGCCCGAGGTGGTTCGTGCTGACGCGCTGACCAATCCCGAACATTTCCGGTTTGCCCTGAAAACGTCGGCGGCAGCGCTGCTGTCTTACCTGCTCTACACAGGCATTCATTGGGACGGCATCCACACGGCGATGATCACTTGTTACGTCGCGTCTCTCGGCAGCGTCGGCGAAACCGTGCACAAGTTGCTGCTGAGGATCGGCGGATGTCTTGCCGGAGCCGCGCTCGGGGTGGCGTCGCTGCTGTTCGTCATGCCTTACATTACGTCGATCGGAGGCCTGATGGCGCTGGTCTTTCTTGGTGTTCTCGCAGGTGCGTGGATCTCTTCCGGCAGTGAGCGGATCAACTACGCCGGAGTCCAGGTTGCACTCGCCTTCCTGCTGACGGTGCTCAACGATTTCGGACCGAGTTTCGAGTTTTCACAGGCAGGTGACAGGATCATCGGCATCCTGGTCGGGAACCTGGTGGTCTTCTTGATCTTCACCCGCTTCTGGCCGAAAAGTGCACTTCAGACTGCCGGGGAGAAGGTCTCCAGGGCGGGTGTCCTGCTCGGACTGGCGACCGAAAGGAGGTCGCGGTCCGCGTGCATCGAAGCCGTTGCGGAGGTCCATTCCGTTCTCGCTGATGCGGACCGGCTTATCGAGACCTCTGTTTTCGAGACCGCGCGTCTGCGGCCCCGCGGACTGGATCGGAACCGTCTCCGCGACGCCATCGAAGAGTTGCGCATCCTCGCAACAGCGCTGGCATGCGGCGCGATCTCGCCCGACCGGGCACGCACCTCGCTGGCCGCAATTCAGGCCAGGCCAGGTCTTCTGCCAACCGGTTCGAACACGCCCCGCCATGATCTGGTAACAACATATCGGGGCAGCGCGTGATGTGTGCCTGCCACGTTCCTGACCACACGGTGAGCTTTATGCGACGAATATTCCGGTCCAGCGCCAAGCGCCTGCCTGTCTGGAGCCGAGGCATGTTCCTCGCAGTCGTTCTCTCCGGCTGCGTGGCGGACTCCTACCGCGACGCGCCACGAGCACCCGACCAGGCCTGGCACCCCGCCGATGCGCCCGCCGGGGCTTCGGACTTTTCCGTCGCGAGAAACCCGGAGGCTCTCGGCAAGGGCACGGATGTGCGTGTCAATGCGACCTACAACCTCGCGCAACTGATCGATCTGGCACAAAAGAGCAATCCGTCGACGCGCATTGCCTGGGAGCATGCGCGCCAGGCCGCACTGGCGGTCGGCATGGTCGAGGCTTCGTTTCTGCCTGTGCTAACCGGAAACATCATCGGAGGCTGGAGCGAAGTCGTAACGCCGCTTCCCGATCTGGAAGGACGCACGCGAAATCTGACGACCACGGTTAGCGGAGCCCAGGCCAATCTCGCCCTGCAATGGCTCGTGTTCGATTTCGGCGAGCGCCAGGCCTGGCGGGAGGCGGCCAAGCAGAATGCCCTTGCCGCGAATGTCGGGTTCAACGGGACCCACCAGGCGCTTATCTACGCCGTAACCCAGGCCTATTATCGCTATGATCTTGCCGTAACCAGCGTCAGGCTCGCCGAGCAGGCCTTGCGCAACAGCCGCGAAGTCAAGTCAGCGGCGGACGCGAGAATGCGAAACGGCACCGGGACCAAAATTGAAGTGGCCCAGGCCAAACAACTGGCGGCGCAAGCCAAGCTGCGGCGAGTCCAGACCGAAGATGCCCGCCTCGACGCCTACCAGGAGCTGATCGGTGCCGTCGGCGTTTCTCCGAGATCGCAAATCCGCATCGTTTCCGTCGCGAACCAGCGTCTGCCGGCAGCCTCTGCCATGCCGACGGACCGGATCATCGAGACCGCCCTGGCGAGACGGCCGGACGTTCTCGCCAGCTATGCCGCCGTCAAGGCCAGCAAGGCCAATGAACGGGCGGCCGATGCAGCCTTCCTGCCGAAGGTTTATCTGAGCGGTGTCGCCGCATCCAACCAGTCCGGATTTCAGGTCGACAATCTGCCTGATATCGGCGCCATGTCCAGCTCGACCGGAGTATTCGTAGGCATCAGCATTCCGATCTATGATGGGGGTATACGCAGCTCCAGTCGGAAACGGGCACAATCGCAGACGGCAGCGGCCCGCGCCGGACTTGAACAGACACGGCAGACGGCCACACGCGAAATCGTGATTGCCTCCGATAATCTGCGCTCGGCTCTAGAGGCCTATTCGGCCGCATCCGAGCTGAAAGCAGCGGCGAACCTGACCTACGACGCCGCCTTCGACGCCTACCGGAACGGTCTTGGCACGATCACGGATGTGACAATAGCCGATACCGGGCTGCTCGAAGCCCGTCAGGCGCAGGCGGATGCACATGCCGCTGCACTTGTCGCCGCCGCATCGCTGGCGTTTTCGCTCGGGGCAATGACCTCATCCGCCGCTCCCGGCCTTGCCTCGCAATGAAATGGGGCCGGACACTGCACCAACGAAACGAATCGGACCCTGTCGCCTCGGCCCGAAGGTCCCCCTTTCCAACCGAAATTCTCGCCAACCACTGAAAGCAGCAGCATGTGTACATCTCTCATTTACCGCGATGCCGCAGGCAAGGCCTATCTCGGCAGGACCCTGGAACTGACGATGGATCTTCCTTATCAGGTGGCCTTCTTCCCCAGGGCTCTCGATTACACGTCGCAAATCGATGGGCACCCCGACCTTGTCTATTCCGGCAAATACAGCGTGATCGGGGTATGCATGCCCGGACGGATGCCCTCCCCGGACAAGCCGTTGACGTCTCAGGATTTCAAATGCCTTGAAGGCATGAACGATCAGGGCCTGACATTCAGCCTTTTGTCCTACCCGTCCGCAGGGGGCCGAAAGCTGGCGGTCGAGACCACCACTGCCGTGCTGTCCGCGTCCGATCTCGGGACCTGGGCGCTGAGCCAGTGCTCCAGTGTCGCGGAAGTTCGACAGCTGCTTGAACAGCAGCCCGTGCTTCTGGAGCCGCTGGCGCTGCTGGGCGGCGTCGAGTCGCCATTTCACTACGTGGTGCACGATGCGAGCGGAGCTTCGCTCGTGATCGAATTCAACCTCGGCTGCATGTCGCTCCATGACAACCCAGTCGGCGTGATGACGAACGGGCCCGAGTTTCCCTGGCACATTACCAACCTGAACAACTACACATTCCTGACGAATGTGGACAAATCGAGTGCCCGCTTCGGCGACTACCATGCCGTTCAACCGGATTCGGGAATTGCGACCACGGGCCTGCCGGCCTCCAACACCTCGGTCGGGCGGTTCGTGCGCGCCGCCTTCTATGCGCAATACGCCGAGAAGGCCGATACGCCCGACGACGCGGTGCTGACCCTTGCTCACATCATGAACAATTTCGACCGTCCACGCGGAGTGACGATCGATTACCCCGAAGAAGGGGGCGGCCATCTCGAGGTGGCGGGCCTCGCCGAGGCCACCCCGGCAGCCTACGCCACGGAATTCACCTGCTGGACCAACCTCTCGGACCTGGACCGGAAGCAGTTCCATCTCAGGCCCCATGGCAGCCTCAACTACGTGCGTTTCGATCTTGGAGCGCTCTCCTCCGAAACGGACATGCGGGTCCTGCCGATGACCGCGCTCGGCGGAGAGCAGACTGATGCAACCAAGAAACTGGTCCCATTCGCCCATTGATATTTGTTGGATTTCAAGACCCCGGAGTAATTCATGAGCAAGAAACGGCAAGAGATCTTTGACGAGGTCTACGGTGCGCGCGATGCCGGCCACGTTCTGCCGAAGTCCGAGTTTCCCACGGACGAACGCGATCCGCGCCATGTCTATGCGGCGGTGCGCGACGAACTGATGCTGGACGGAAACGCCAGACAGAATCTGGCAACCTTCTGCCAGACTTGGGAAGAACCCGAAGTCCATCAGTTGATGGATGATTGCATCGACAAGAACATGGTCGACAAGGACGAGTATCCCCAGACGGCGGAGATCGAGCAACGCTGCGTCCGGATGCTGGCCGATCTCTGGCATGCCCCCCAAGGTACGGCAACGGGATGCTCGACGACCGGCTCGAGCGAAGCCGCGATGCTTGGTGGATTGGCGATGAAACGCCGCTGGGAGGCGCGCAGGCGGGCAGCGGGAAAAACCGTAGACCGGCCGAATCTCGTGACCGGACCTGTCCAGATCTGCTGGCACAAGTTCACCCGTTACTGGGACATCGAACATCGTGAAATTCCGATGGAAGACGGGCGCTTGCTGATGACCCCGGAAGAGGCGCTGAAGTACTGCGACGAGAACACGATCGGAGTCGTTCCGACGCTCGGTGTCACCTTCACCGGTGAATTCGAACCCGTGAAGGCGGTGAGCGATGCGCTCGACCGGCTTGAGGCGGAAACCGGTCTCGATATCCCCATTCACGTCGACGGGGCCAGCGGCGGGTTCCTGGCTCCGTTCTGTGCGCCCTCCCTGGAATGGGACTTCACCTTGCCGCGGGTACGTTCGATCAATGCGTCCGGACACAAGTTTGGACTGGCTCCGCTTGGCGTTGGATGGGTGATGTGGCGTGAGGAGAAGGACCTGCCGGAGGAAATGGTCTTCTGGGTCAACTACCTCGGCGGAAACATGCGGGACATCGCTCTTAACTTCTCACGGCCGGGGGGACAGATCGTCTGCCAGTATTACAACTTCCTGAGGCTCGGGCGCGAAGGTTATGCAAAGGTGCACGGTGCCTGCTACAAGAGCGCCCGTTACCTGGCGGAAGAGATCTCCAGGCTCGGCCTGTTCGACATCGTTTTCGACGGAGATCCGGCCAGAGGTATCCCTGCGGTTTCCTGGAAGCTCAAGGATAACACCGATCCGGGCTTTTCACTCTTCGATCTCGCCGACAGGCTTCGCGTGCGCGGATGGCAGGTTCCCGCCTATACCCTTCCGGCAAACCAACAGGGCCAGGCGGTACAGCGCATCCTGGTCCGCAACGGCGTCAGCCTCGACTTGTGCGCGCAGCTCATCCAGGACATGCAGGCGGCAATCGACCATCTCGGCGTGCATCAACCGAGCACTCCGCTCGGCAGCGACGATTTTTCCGGGTTCCACCACTAGCTGGCACAGACCGGTTGCAGACGTTCCGCCCCGCAAGCAGGTGTGAGAGAATATGGAAGCCACCTCGCCCACCAATGGAGGGACGGTCGAGATTCACCAGCGCGGTGCCTGGCCCTTTGTGACCCGCCGGTCATTCCGCCTGCACGGCGGCAAATTCATCTGGCGGGCCCGCCAGCACCGCAAGGGCCTCGTTCGCCTGCCCGGGCATGAGACGAGGCCCTTCTGGCATCGTCCCTCCTACAACTGTTGGATGGGGCTGACCTTTGCTGTCGGGGCGTCGCTCTTCATGCTGGGATCCCTGCTGTCGCTGGTCCCTTCCAGCCTTTCGGGTCTTCAAATCAACTGCATCTTCTTCGCAGGGTCCATCCCGTTCACCCTCGCCGGCTACCTGCAGCATTTCCAGGCGGCCAACACGCCCGCCTTTGCCGGCATTGGCGTTCCGGTCGAGCAAACAGAGGGAATCCGCTGGATCGGCTGGCAGCCCGCGAGTCCGGGCTGGTGGTGCACGCTCGCGCAGCTCATCGGCACGATCGCGTTCAATTTCAACACTTTCGACGCGATACGTCCGCCCACAGGTCAGCTTGCGCAGGACTTCATGATCTGGGTCCCCGGCATGATCGGCTCTGTCTGTTTTCTCGTCTCGGGGTATCTTGCCTATATCGAAGCGGGCCACGCTCATATTTCTTTCCGGCCGCGAGACCTCGACTGGTGCATTGCGGCCATCAACCTGAGCGGATGCTTCGCCTTCATGATCGCATCGACACTGGCCTATGTTCCGGCCGTCAGGGAGCCCGCCTGGATCCCGGAACTCTCCAACCTGAACCTTCTTGTCGGGGCGACATGCTTCCTTGCCGGTGCGCTGCTTCTGATGGTGGAAGCCCGCGTCGACTGGGAAAAGGACGCCTATCGGTAAGATCGGCCTTCCACATCGTGAGGGACCGGCAATGCCGCGAGGCCGGCGCTGGCGGAGTGCACAATACCGCGCTCAGAACCTCAGAGTGAGACCGGCGACGGGTCCTGACAACGTGGACTGAAAGACGTGCCCGTCCGCATCGTAGTCGACGGACAGCGCCTTGTAGCCAACGGAAAGGGCCAGTCTCTCGCTCATCTTGTAATTGGCCGTCACAAGAAGTTGCCAGGTACTGTCCGCCCCAACTCCAAACCCGCCGATGTCCCCTTGGGCCAGAACCGAGAAGGCGTCGGTAAGATGAACGTGTGCCCTTGCGCCGACCAGAGGGTCGGTCCAGCCGTAGTCGCTCTTGACGGTAAACTGTCTTCCGGCGGCGCTGACCTCGAGTTTATTCCAGAGGTGCCAGTGCCGGAAACCGCCCAGGACATCGAAGGTAAAACGACCGGTGTCAACAGCGCGGTACCCGCCCGCGAGCGTGGCCGAGAACTGCGCCGTGTTGAACCTGGCGTCGGTCGCGCCGATATAAGGAAGCGGTCCGAACGTCTCGCTATCGGTAAGGTTCACATACATCACGTCCGCTGACAGGACCCAGCGTCCGTACCGCCCGTAAAGGTTGACGAAGCCCGCAACCTCGAGCTGCTCGAAAATGTCGGCGAACGCCTTTTCGACACGCACGGTCGGAACCCGGCGGAAGGGCGATACGTCTCCCGCGAGCCCGGATGCCCAGGCATAAGGGGTGACCTGAAAAACAGCCTTGGGCGCGCTTTCCGGCTCACTCTCTCCACGGGCGTGAAGTTCATCGGCTCCACTTGCGCCGCCCCCCCCCAAAACCACGGCAACAGCAAACAACAAGCTCCAGGAAAGTCTGGTCATGAATTTCACCGGCAGGATCACAAATGGATGGGAAAACAGAAACTTGATAGTGGGCCGACACCAAGTTACCTAGCCCCCGGACACGTATCATACACGTCGGTGAATGTGAAGGTTGAGGTGCCCCGCCCTGCCCTTGCGGACCAGGGCGTGAGCGCCACCTTGATCGGAGCCGTTTTCCCTGTGGCGTTTATGCCTGCGCGGCAAGATACGGCCGTTTTCTCCGGACCGGCTGCGGCCACCATCGTGGACGTCACCCGCTTCTTGTCTATGCCGGCATCACGACGCTGGTCCTCGGACCCGGGCTGGTGGAGGCGGGATATCGCATCGATTGCAGCCTATTCGGCGCGGCAGTGCCACTCGGGGGTATCATCACCGTCGCGGGCCAGTGCGAGCGAGGCTTCGCGCGCGCCCCTCGTCCACCAGACATATTCGCCGCCTGCGTAACGCGCGCCGGACGCTGACACCACGGCGGCCGCAACGACGGTCTCGTCCGCCATGTTCAGGATTGCCAGCGACACCGGGCCCGCGTTGATGTAATCGACCTGAAGCTGCCGGTCTTCGCAGTTGTAGTTTATCGTCGCGGTCTCGACCTGCGTGCCGGCCGGCAGGGCAAGCTCGAAACGGATCTCGGTCAGAAGCGGTTCGAACCGAAGTCTTTCGTTGCCCTCCCGGTCTAAAAAGATGAGCGCCCTGCCGGCCATGTCCCATCGGGCGACCTCCGCCAGCGTCTCCTGGAAGCGCCGCTCCTGCTGCATTTGCGGCTCGGCACACATCATGCGCGTCATCGCGACGGTCTCGAAGGAGAGCGTTGAACCTTCCAGAATGGCCCGCGAAGTGAAACGGTTGCATCCGGCATGACCGGACGCGGTGCCGTCATCGCCGATCATCAGCGAAATTCCCTCTCCTGCATTGGCGGCCTTGCCATCCAGCTCCACCAGCCGCCAGACGTCGTCGACCGGGAAGGCTGGCGAGGCCTGTGAAGGCCCCGGGAAGAAGATGGCCAGAACCAATGCGAGAGCAATCGGGTAAAAGAGAGGTTTCATGTCATTCTGCCTAAAGTGGGGGCGAAGCAAGGGATGTGTGTCTCAGAGCGTCTGTTTCACGACCTGGCCGCCCTTGAGAATGAGACGCAGGCTGTTTTCGGGATCGCCGAGGAACGCCAGGTCCGTTTCCGGGTCGCCGTCAACGACCAGCAGGTCGGCCATGGCGCCCGGCGCGATGACACCCAGCGGCGCTGGATAAGGGGCACGCGCGCCGGACAGTGCCAGCAGTTCGCCATTTCTGCCGGTGGCCATGCGCAACGCCTCGAGCGGCGACATGAAGCGTGTGATCTTTGCAAGCTGCCGGCCCTGGGTCACCGTCCCCGCCGGGTTCATCAGGATGTCGGTGCCGAAGGCGATGTCGACCTTGTAGCGCTCTCCCCACTCGTAGGCCTTCACGGTTCCTTCCGCGACGCGCTTCTGGGCATCCTGTCTGGCGACATCCGGATACTTGTTGCTGTCCTCATCGGCCAGGAACGGCTGAAGGCTCCACCAGACGCCCGTATCGGCCATGATTTTCACGGTTTCCTCGTCCGCGAGCTGACCGTGCTCGATGCTCTTGATGCCCGCACGCACGGAACGCTTTATTCCTTCCGAGGTATAGACATGGGCGCAGACATAGGTCCCCCAGTCGCTCGCCGCCTCGACTGCGGCCCTGAGTTCTCGTTCGGTGTATTGCACTGCGTCCAAAGGGTCATAGGGAGACGCAACACCGCCACCGGCCATGACCTTGAGTTGACTGGCGCCTTTCATGAGCTGCTCGCGGGCGCGCAGAAGAACCATGTCGGCGCCATCCGCGATCGCGGAGACCCCCATCTTTTCGGCGTAGCTGAGTGTGCCCGGTGCGGACGGCAACTCGTTCAACTGTCTGAAGTCGCCGTGTCCCGAAGTCTGAGAAAGCATTGCGCCGGAGGGGAAGATCCTAGGACCTTCGACAACGGCCTCGTCAATGGCCCGCTTGAGCGCGAAGGCAGGCCCACCGACGTCCCGGATGGTGGTGAACCCTCGCCGCAGGGTGGCGCCGGCCTCGCGTGCCGCGAGAAGATGAACATAGCCGATATCGGCCGTCAGCGCCGTCAACTGGCTGACAGCCGCCAGCGTGCTGTGCCAATGGGCGTCGATGAGGCCCGGAATGACCGCCCGGTTGCCACAATCGATGCGTTCCACATTCTGGACCTCGTCGCCTCGCGGCACCAATGCGGAGATCCTGTCACCTTCGATCAGGATTTGGACGTCATCCCTCAGGCGCAGGCTTTCGCCATCGAAGAGGCGCAGGTTTTCCAGGAGCAAGGCCCTGCCCGATGCTCCGCCTTGGGCGTACCCCGGCGCGAGGCCGAAGCCGGCGAACATGCCGAGGGTCGCCATCGTGCCCCCTAGCATCTCACGCCTCGAGATATCGGCGTTGATGCGCGCGTAGGCAGCAAGGGTCTCCGGCGCGCAGCACTTGCACGCGGTTGGCGTATCGGAGGAGAACACCGGACGGGTGCAATCGCAGCCACATATTCTCATTGTTGAACTCCCGGAAACAGGATGCGGTCTGGCTTTACTCGGTCGGGGCTTGAGTTGAACCGCTCAAAATGGAGGACTGAAAACGAATCCAAGCATACAGCAAACCCGCCACTGTGCCGACATGAAAGTGCACATCCCTCAGCCGGAAAACTCAAACAAAAAATGTAAATTGGCGCGACGCGCTGAGAGAAAAATACAAATCGAAACAAACCTCTCGTTAAATTGACAAAACTTCCATATCACAACATAAATTTTGAAAATTTTTATTGAATAAATTTCAAATTCAGCCAAATCAATCGAGCTGCCATTTTCGGAAAACTGAATTTTTCTATGAAAAAATAGAGATCGCCATGTAACGGCTGCCTGGGGCTGCTACGCAGGGCCAGCCACTGGAAAGCAGCCTGACCCATGAACACTCATGCAGAGACGTCGGACAAAAAGCGTCTCAATCGCGTAGGTTTCATGGACCGCCCACTGAAGACCGTCTCGGGCCGCAGGTAGCAGCAGGCCTCTGCTGGCGACGAGACGCAACGCGTTTGTACCGAAGACCGGCCATTTTTGTCTTGGAAAAAGCCGATTGTTCGGCACGGCGGCGAAGCCGATGCGGCCGCCACCTTCAGATCGACGATCTGAGGATGGCGACCGATCCGCAATCCACACAAACGGGATTGGCCAGATCGCAAGCAGGCTGCGATGGCGCAAATCACCGGGCGCGGCTATCCGGTCGCGGCGGTGTCGAAGCGGCTGGGCACCAACGCCGTGGAGCGAGCTCCACGGCGCCGGAACTTCATCGAGCCGGCGGTGCGTACATCAGGCCGCCGTCGGTCCACACCCGGTTGAGACCGCGATCAATCTGCAAAGGGCTGTCCTTGCCGAGGTGACGTTCGAAGATTTCGCCGTAATTGCCGACGGCGGAGATCACCCGGTAGGTCCATTCGGGATCGAGCCCCACGGACTTGTCCGCGCCGCTTTCGACACCCAGGAAACGCTTCTGGGCGGCGGTCCCGCTTTCGACGAGAGACGCTGCATTCTCCCTGGTGATGCCCATTTCCTCGCCCTCGATCAGCGCAAAGAGCGTCCAGCGCACGATCTTGAACCACAGTTCATCCCCCTGACGCACGGCCGGACCGAGCGGTTCCTTGGAGATGATCTCGGGCAACACGATGAAGCGGTCCGGGTCGTTGAGCGACAGACGCTGGGCATAGAGCGCGGAGGCGTCGCTGGAATAGACATCACAGCGGCCTGTGGCGAAGGCTTGCACCGTCTGGTCCGGTTTCTCGAAGGCGATGACCTGGTACTCGATATTGTTGGCGCTGAAGTAGTCGGCCATGTTCTGTTCGGTTGTGGTGCCGGTCTCCGTGCAGACGGATGCGCCCGAGATTTCCTTGACGCTCGTCACCCCGACATCCTTGCCGATCATGAAGGCCTGGCCATCATAGTAGCTGATGCCCGCAAAGCTGATGCCGAGATCGGTGTCGCGCGAGCGCGTCCAGGTCGTCTGGCGCGAGAGAAGGTCCACCTCCCCCGATTGCAGCGCCGTGAAGCGGTCTTTCGTGGACAATGGCACATAGGCAACCTTGTCCGGGTCGCCGAGCGTCGCGGCGGCGACCGCGCGACAGAAGTCGATGTCGAAACCGCTCCATACTCCGTTCTCGTCAGGCGCGGAGAAGCCGAGCACGCCCTGGCTTACCCCGCAACGCAGTTTGCCACGCTCGCTGACGGTGTCGAATGTGCCGGCTTCGGCGGCGGTACCGGTCGCAAGCATCGTGGCGGCCATGATCAGGTTTCTCAGTTTCATTCGGGTCTCCTCCTCAGTAGTTTTTGGCGCACGCCCTCCCGGTCGGGAAACAAGTTCCCCGACTGAAATGCTCTTGGTCGTTGTTGCGATTGGCCTTAGCTCAGCGTCTTTTCGACGTCAGTGAAGGTGTCCTCGAGCACGGCAATCAAATGGTCGGCGTCACGTTTCGAAAAGATCATCGGCGGGCGCATCTTGAGCACGTTGTCATGCGGCCCCTCCGTTCCCAGAAGCACGCCGCGGCGGCGGGCGCCGTTGGAGACGGCGCGGGCGAACTCCGTCGCCGGTGCCTTGCTCTTGCGGTCGGTCACCAGCTCGATGCCGAGGAAGAGACCAAGGCCGCGCACGTCGCCAATCACCGCGTGGCGCGTTTGCATGTCGCGGAAAGCATCCATCAGGTAATTGCCGATGGTCAGCGCGTTGCCGCGCAGGTTTTCACTCTCGATGACATCAAGAACGGCAAGACCGACAGCGGAAGACACCGGATTACCACCGAAGGTGTTGAAATATTCCATGCCGTTGTTGAAGCTCTCGGCGATCTCGCGGGTCGTCACCATGGCCGCCATTGGATGGCCATCGCCGATCGGCTTGCCCATGGTCACGATATCCGGCACGACACCTTGCGTTTCAAAGGCCCACCAATGGCTGCCGACGCGGCCGAAGCCGACCTGCACCTCGTCCGCAATACAGATACCGCCAGCCTCGCGCACGAGCCGATAGACCTCTTTCAGGTACCCTTCCGGCAGGAAGACCTGCCCGGCGACGCTCGGGATGGATTCGGCAATGAAGAACCCGGGCGCCTCGCCCTTTGCCTGCATGGCGGCGATCTGGTCGGCGACACTTTCGGCGAAACGCCTGCCGTGCTCTTCCCCGAACCAGTCCGCCGGAGCGCGGTAGCTGTCCGGGACGGCGGCGACATGGACATGCGGCTTCTGGCCAAGGCCGCCCTTGCGGCGAAACTTGTAGGGGCTGATGTCTACCAGCTCCTGCGTGGTGCCGTGATACGACCAGTCGAGCACGATTGCGTTTTCGCGCCCGGTATGCGCCCGCATCAGCCTGAGTGCCAGGCTGTTGGCCTCCGAGCCGCTGTTGACGAAGCCGGCAACCGTGAGGTCGTTCGGCAGGGTCGCCGTCAAGCGCTCCGCATAGGCAACAATGTTGTCGTGCAGGTAGCGCGTATTGGTGTTCAGTGTGGCGGCCTGCTTTGACATCGCCTCCACCACGACCGGATGGGCGTGGCCGATGTGGCAGACGTTGTTGAAGCAATCGAGATACGCGCGCCCGCCGTCATCGACCAGCCAGACGCCCTCACCGCGCACGAACTTGATCGGCCGGTCGTAGGAGATCGACAGGTTCGGCAACAACAGCTCACGCCGCATCTCGACGATTTCTGCGTGTGAGCGGCCATGTCGTTCGTAAAAATCCCCGGCGATACCGGCGAAGGTGCTGGCATCGGGGAAAATCTCGGTCCAGACATCGAGATAGCGCATCTCCCCCACACCGAGAATTTCTGCCGCGCTCAGGCTCGTATCGGTGCAAAGCTGAAGATGCAGATGCGGCGCCCAGCCGCCGTTTTCCCGGGGCGCGCCCATTTCGCCGACCAGAGCACCGGCTTCCAAGCGGTCGCCCGCTTTCAGGCGGTTCGTCGCCTCATGGGCGAGATGGCCCCAGAGGCTGATGAAGGGGACACAGCCTTCGGGCTCGTGACGCAGCGCGATCAGGCAGCCATAGCCCAGCGGGTCCGGTTCGATCTCGACGCTGACGACGGTCGCGGGAAGCGGCGTGTAGACCTCCGTGCCCGCGGCCATGAAGAGGTCGAGGCCAAGATGGCAGGTGCGGCGCGTCTTCTCGATGAAACGCGAGACGAACATTTGTCCCGTATAGACGGTGCGCTCCTCGCCGAAGGGCCCGATACCCAGTTCAATGCCGTTTTCGCGGCAATGGGCCTCCCAGACGGCCTGCGCCTCGTCCGGCTGCGCTGCGGCCGACTTGACGGTCATCGGATGCGCCGGATCGCCGTAGGGCACGAGCGCTGCGGGATAGGATGCGGCCGGACGGACAAGCAGCGGCGCGAAGGATTTGCGGTTCGCGGCAATCCAGTCCGTGACAGCGCGCGCGCCGGACGTCGCCTCGAAGCCGCAGGCCTTGCGCAGGATGGCGGTTGCGAACCGCGGGTTCATCTGGTCGAGCTTCCGCAACAACGTCCAGGCGGGGCGTTCGCTGATCGCGAGATAGGGGTTGTCTTGCGTGTGACTGCGGCGTGACGCGGAGATCGTCACCGAGATGACCAGGCGGATGGCAATCAGGTCATAGAGAAGATCGAGCTCTTCTTCGAGCAGCGGATACGCCTCGTGGAAGCCACGGGCAATGGCGGCCGCCGCGCCGATGGGGTCGTCATGGTCGAGACCGGCATAGGCCGCAGCGATGGCAACTTCCGCGATCAGCGGAGTGTAGAGCGCATCGCCAAAATCGATCAGGCCGGAGATGCGATCGTGATCGGCGGCATCGACCAGCACATTCCAATCGTTGGCGTCGTTGTGGATGACGACAGCACGAAGCCCTGCGAGGCGCTGTTCGCGGGCCGAGAACCGCGCGAGGAAGCGCTCCAGCAGGGCGCGATCCTCGGGGGCGGAGATATGGTGCAGCCGCTCGACGGAAAGACCCGCCCGGCGGATATCCCAATCCATTTCACGCAGCGCGCCGGGGTGCATGAAGCCCTTCAACGCGACATTGAACCGGCCGAGCAGACGCCCGAGGCCTTCGAGCGCGGCATCGCTGCGGCCGGTTTCGGCGAGGGGCTGGCCGTCGACCCAACTGACGAGCCGAATGCGATGGCCGACGCCATCGGGGCTCGTCGTGCGGGCAAGGCTCTTGCCCGCAAGCGTTGGACGGATACGCGGCACCGGAAGATCGCCGGCATGGGTTTCGATATGCGAAAGCAGCGCGGTTTGAAAATCGCTCTCGATTTCCGGCTCGGCCGCATTGACGATCTTCAAGATGAAGGACCCGGCAGCCGTCTCCACCTTGAAATTCTGGTCGCGCTCGCTGGCAAGCGGCGACAACACACCGGACAGCCCATAGTGCTCTTTGAGATCCGCGGCTGCGGCGTCGATGGAGAAATCCGGGGTCGTCTTCAGCATGTCGGTCATGGCAGTCCTCTTCCCTGTGGAAAGAGTTACATGGACGGAGGGCAGGCACATCCGGCATTATGCCGGTTATGCCGGCACTCTGTTTATTGTAACCGCCATCTTGTCGGCGGCATGTCAGGAGACGCCCATGCAGGACACGGATGCGATCGACCGGACCATCCTCAGCATCCTCTCGCGGGAAGCGCGCATTCCGATGAAGTCGCTTGCAGGACGGATAGGCCTGTCGCGAAGCGCGACCACCGAGCGGGTAAACCGGCTGGAACGGGCGGGCGTGATCCGTGGCTACCGCGCGGATATCGGCCAGCTCGACGATGGGCAGATCCACGCCTTTCTGCTTCTCACCCTGAAGCGCACCCCCTCGCTCGATGTGCTCGACCACCTCGCGGGCTTCTCTGCAGTCCGAAAGGTATCCTCGGTCAGCGGTCAGCTCGATCTCGTTGTGGAGGTCGAGGTCGGCTCGATCAATGGGCTCAACGAATTGCGCGACGGGATTTCGGCGATGGACAACATCGAGGACCTGACAACCTCGATCGTCCTCCGCCGGGATATCGAGCGAAGCTAGGAGGCAGACCCGGCCTCCGACGGGTCTCGCCGGGTTCCCCCTGACCTGCCCTTGACCTTTCATCCGGCAACAAAGCGGGCCGGCTGGGTTTTGTGCTAGGCCCTCAGAGGCTTGCCGCCTTCTTGATGGCGCGCCCGCCCTGCATGATCAGCGGCATGTGGGCCCCTTGTCCGGTCAGCAGGTCAAGGTTTTCAAGCGGGTTGCCTTCGACCGCGACGATGTCTGCATGGGCACCGGCGGCGATCACGCCAACTTCGCCTTCCATGCGCAGCACCCTGGCCGCATCCACCGTGGCCGAGCGGATTACCGCATCGGCCGGGATATAACGTCCGCGCAACGGAAATTCGCCAGACTGCTCGGTCTGCATGCCGCCCAGAAGATCCGAGCCATACCCCATGGTCACACCGGCCTCGTGCAGCTTGACCAAGCGCTCTAGCCCGGCTTCGCGCACGTCGGCAACCTTGGCCACGGACTCCGGCGGCAGGCCGAACTCGGCGCCGCGACGGGCCAGCAGATCGTAGGTAATGTTGGTCGGCACGACGAAAGCGCCTTCGCGCGCCACGCGCTTGATCGTCTCATCGCCGATCAGGTTGCCGTGCTCGATGCAGTCGATGCCGCAGTCAAGCGCACGCACGATTGCCTTGTCGTCATAAAGATGCCCCGCAACATAGGTGCCGAAGCCCTTGGCGATTTCAACCAATGCCGCAAGCTCTTCGACCGAAAAGACAAGGTAGCCGATCGGGTCGGAGGGCGAAGAGACGCCGCCGTCGGCCATGACCTTCAGGAACTGCGCACCGCCCTTGAGTTCTTCGCGCGCCGCGCGCATCAGCTCGGGCTTGCCGTCGCAGATCCGGCCCAAAGTGCCGAGCGCCTGCGCGTACCAGCCGACATCGCGGTTGTCGTAGGGGCCGCGGTAGTCGGTGTGCCCCCCGGTCTGGGACAGGGCCTTGCCGCAGATCACCAGGCGGGGCGCGGTGAAGTAGCCCTCTTCCACGGCCTGCTGCAGGCCGCGATCCGCACCGCCCAGGTCTCGCACGGTGGTGAAGCCGCGCATGATCATGTTCTTCATCAGCCTTGAGGACTTGGCGGCCACCAGCGAGGACGGCATGGCCGCGTTCTGACCGAGGTTCGCCGTGGTCGCAATGGTGTGGACGTGGCAATCGATCAGGCCCGGCATGACAGTCAGACCCGCAAGGTCCAGCTCTTCCCCGGCGGTGAAACGAACGGAGGCACCGACTTCGCGGATGCGCCCGTCCTCGATGGCGATCTGCATCGGAGCGGTCGGTTCGGGCGCTGTGCCGTCCACGATGCGAGCGTTCTTGATCAACAGGGTGGTCATCGGGGTCATCCTTTCAAAGGGTCAGATCAGCGCCGGCGCGAGGGTCTGCGCGACAAGGGTCATCTCGGCCAGATCCTCGCGGCCATAGGCGTCGCGCTCGGCGTTCAGCGAAAGCACACCGACGCAGCGACCGGCCCAGATCGCCGGTGCGCAGGCGCAAGCCTCGCAGCCCTTCGAGAGGATCAGTTCAGCATCGGGGAAAGCCCAGAGCACGTCCTCGCGGGAATTTCCGAGCCAGCTTTCCCCAGCGTCCAGAACGATCTTGCCCCACTCGGTCAGCCCCATGGGCTTGAGCGCACCCACCGGGTAATCCGATGCGGAGCTGTGCATCCGCATCACGTTTCCCGTGCCGGGGAGGTTCTTCAAAACCGTCAGAAACCGAAAGCCGAAGCGGTCTGCGCAGGCGTCCTGTACCGCGCGGAACAGGGCGTGGGGCTGATCGTGCCGCGCTTGCGCGGACAGCAACGCGGCAAGGTCAACGGGAGAAGTCATTGTCTTATCCATAGAAGAAGTTCGGGAGCCACAGGGCGATGGACGGGAAGATCGCCAGCAGCGCCACCCCGACCAGCATCAGCGCGAAGAAAGGCAACGCGGCGCGGGCGACATAACCGATGGAGCGACCCGAAATGCCCTGCAGCACGAAGAGGTTGAAGCCGACCGGCGGGGTCACCTGTGCCATCTCGACCATCAGCACGAGGTAGACGCCGAACCAGATCGGGTCGAACCCCGCTTGCAGCGCCAGCGGCAGAGAGATCGGCAGGCTCATCACCACGATCGAGGTGCCATCAAGAAAGAAGCCGAGCCCGAGGTAGAAGAGCGAGAGCACGACCAGCAATCCCCAGGGCGGCAACTGCAGCGAGGCGATTCCTTTCGCGACATCCGCTGGAATATGCAGATAGCCGATGGCGGTGGACATGAAGGCTGCGGTGATCAGGATCGAACAGACCATGGTCGAGGTCCGCAGCGCTCCCATAAGCGTATCGCGCAGCAACCCCAGCGACATCTGGCGCGTCACGGCGGCAAGGACGATGGCGGCGACAACCCCCACGGCCGCCGCTTCGGATGGGGTTGCGATACCGGAATAGATCGATCCCAGCACGATGGTCATCAGCCCCACCAACGGCGCCAGATTCCAGATCGCACGAAGGAAATCCATCGCACTGCGCTCTTCGCGCTGCGCGGGCACCAGCGCCGGATTCAGCTTGGCTCGGATCATGATGTAGCCTGAGTAGAGCGCAGCGATCATCAGGCCGGGCAGCACGCCGGCGGCAAACAGGCGAGAGATCGACTGCTCGGCGAGGATACCGTAGACGATCATCACGATCGACGGCGGGATCAGCAGCCCGAGGCTACCGGCCCCCGCCAACGAGCCCAGCGAAAGGCGGTCATCGTAGTTGCGCCGGCCCAGTTCACGCGTGGTGATGCGGCCGACGGTGGCCGTGGTGGCGGGCGACGAGCCCGAAACTGCGGCAAACAGAGTACAGCCCAGCACGTTGGTGTGCAGCAGTCGGCCGGGGATGTAGTCGACAAAGGGCGACAGGCCCCGGAACAGCCTGGTCGAGATGTCGGTGCGGAAGATAATCTCCCCCATCCAGATGAACATCGGAATGGCTGACAGCTCCCAGCTCGTGGAATAGCGGTAGATGATGCCCGCCGCGATCGAACCGATCCTCGACAGGTCCATCCCGTGCAGAAAGAACAGTGACGTGGTGGCAACCAGGGCAAGACTGACGAAGACCCAGACGCCAAGGCCGAGGAACAGCAGAAGGAAGGCCAGCGTCGCGGCCGCAGTTAGGAGCGTGTCCATGGCATCTCTCCAAAAGGGGACGGTGGCTTATTCGACGGGGGTAACCAGCGGCGTCCGCGGCGCGGGCGACGGATGCCCGGTGATATGGCGCAGACCGTGTGCAAGGGCGGCCAGCGAAAAGACGCAGAGCCCGACCATGATTGCCCCTTCAGGTATCCAGGTCGGAACGGCGGCCACAGAGGAGGAAACGGTGCCCCGCGACCAGGCACGCGCCACGCGGATCCAGAACATCCAGGCGAGCCCGGCAGACATGGCGGCGGTGATCAATGCGGCGGCGGCCGTAAACAACGCCCGCCCCCGTGCGGGCAGATGCTCAAGTACGATCCCGACGCGGATCAAGTCGCCATGTTCCAGCACATAGCCCAGCGACCAGATCACGCAGACACCGATCCCGTAGCCGACAAACTCGTCGAGGACGAAGGTCGAGGTCGCGAAAAAGCTCCGCAGGATAATCTCGTATGCGATGTGCCCGACCATGTAGATCATCGCGCCTGCGGCAACCACGGCAGCCAGTCGCGACAGGAGGAACACACCGGAATAGAAGCGGGTCATGCAGAGCTCCGGGGAGGAAAAGAGAAAAGAGGTGCGCGGACAGCAGGGAGACGCGGCCCGCGCCAGCCGGGAACGGATTACCGGTTTTTGTAAGCATCCATGATGGATTGCGCGCGCTCGCCGGTGTTCGCGACCCACTGGTCGATAAAGGGCTGGGCTGCGGCCGTCAGCGCGTCCGAGAACTCTGTCGGGATTTCCTCGGTCACGGTCATGCCGTTTTCACGCATGGTGTCGAAGTCCTTGGCGGTTGCATCCGACAGCAGGTTCCAGCCAAAGGCTTCGGCATCCGCAGCAGCTTCCTTGACGGCGGCCTGCTGCTCATCGTTCAGGTCGTTCCAGGCGTCACGGTTCAGATGGATCGCCTGCAGCGAGGAAGCATAGTTCACGTTGGTGAAGTTCGATTGCTCTTCCCACATCTGCACACCCACGCCGCCATTGGGCGAGGTCAGCACCGCGTCGATGGCATTGGTTGACAGCTGCGCGGGAACGTCGGCCCAGGAGATCTGGATCGGGAAGGCGCCCGCGTTCTTCATTGTTTCGGTTGAAGCGACGTCGTAGGTGCGAACCTTCACGCTCTCAAGATCCGCCGTCGCGGTGAAGGCCTTGTTCCCCCACAAGCCGGACGACGGCCACGGCGTTGCCAGCAGGAGCACCTGGTTGCTGTCTTCCAGAACCTTCGCGTACTCGGGCTTGGACAACCCATAAAGGTCATGAACGTCCTTGGTGGTGGGCGCGAGGAAAGGCAACGAGGAGAGCTGGAAGATCGGATCGATGCCGGTCCAGAACACAAACGCCGAGGACGCCGCCTGTAGCGCGCCATCGCCCACGGCATCGAAATGGTCGACACTCTTGTAGCCAAGCGCGGCGCCATGGTGGACGGCAATTTCGATCTCGCCACCGGTCTTTTCGGTAACGGCATTGGCGAAGAACTCCGCGGTCCGCCCCTGCAGGGAGCCGGCCGGATATTCACTCGACAGGTCCCAGGTGGCGGACAGGGCTGGAGCGACGGCGAGGCCGAGGCCCGCGACGGTGCCAAGAAGCAATTTGATGGTCATGAATTCTTCCCCTTTGCAGCCCAGTACTACCGGGCGGTGTCACCAGCCCGTTCGTGAGGCCATAGCGACACCTTACGAACAGCGATGTCCGCATCATGCAATCAGGGGTGTTCGTAAATCAACCTTTGATTCGCAAAAGCTCTACGCGGCAAGCGAGAAGCCGGCAAAACACAATCACGCAAGAGACTGAAATGATTACACACTTCCGGCGCCGGGTTGACGAGAAAGTTTTTTTCAAAAGGGAGCACACGCGCCGCGTGTCACGCCTGTCGCGCGATCCGTTTCCACAAATCGATCAGCTTTTGGGCCGTCAAAGGGTCGGAATCGAAGCTTTGGTGCATGGCGATGCCACGCAGCACGGAGAGGTGCAACTGCACCTTCAAATCGGCCTCGGCATCGTCGACATCGCCCCCGACAAGCCTGACCGTGATCCGGTCGCGCTTGCGGATCCACGACACGAGGATATCGCGCAATGCATGGCCGAGTTCGTTGTCCTGTCGCGCTGCCAGCATCAGTTCTATCGCAGCGACATAGCGGCCGTTGGCGAAGATGTTATCCCATAGCGCATCGATCAGTTCGTCTACCGAAAGCTGTTCCTTTTCCGGATCAAGCCCGAAGGGGTAGCCGTTTTGCCACTCGCTAACCTGTCTCTCGAACGCCGCAACCAGCATGTCGTTGCGGGTGGGAAACTGGTGGGTCAGCGCCCCGCGCGAAACCTGCGCCTTCTGCGCGATCAACGTGGTCGAAATCTGCTCGTAGCCCACCTCGACCAGCGCCTGAAGGGTCGCCTCGCAAACCTTGTTCCGGGTCTCCTGCGATCGCTCGGCCTGGGTGCGCCGGGGTTTTGCAACAGGGGGCGATTTGGCCTCTGCGCTCATACTCTGTCCAATGCTCGTGAAGTTACAGACTGATCTAACTGTTTTTGAAGCCGTTGCCAACGATCAGTGGAACGCCCCCGTTCCGCCAAACGATCCGGCGGCCAGGGGGGCGCCTGGATGAACGCCCTGAAGCGACGCACAGGAACGCGCTTGAAAGCATGTTGACGGACCGGGAAACTTCCTCGCCCGGAGGGCATCCGGTTCACCGCGCCATGAACAGAGTATTCAGGCGGGACGGAAAACGTCCCTCCCCTCACGACAGGGACGGCGCATACCCGTATTCGAGAGCACTTGGTCTCGCCGCGCTTCTCCTTGCGGTTCCCCGTCCCATGTCATCGCCCCATATCAAGGCGTTGCGGCAAAACCGCCTGACCCAACCGGCCTCCGACCGGTTCGGCGGCAAGGCGGCGGTCACCAACATCGACATAGCGGCCCCGCTCACCGCTTTCGCCAAGGGTGCGGACGGGCGAAGGCTCCCCTGCAAACGTCACCCACGTCGATTTCCGCTGTCGGTGGAGGGGCTCCCTAATCGCGCGGACATCTGGATCATTGTCCGTTCGGGATCACTCGTATCGAAGCGCGCGATTCAAGCCTCTTTCCAAGGCTTGAAGCAACGTCGCCGCGATTTTGCGACGTGTTCACGCAAGCGTCACCCGGCTGACCAAAAGCGAAATCCCGCAAATGCAGCGATATGAGAAAAGTGAAAAACAGCAATTCACTGCGAGGGAGACCGGACCACACACACCAGCTGCGGACAGACACAGGCGGTGCGTCTGCCCACGGTTCGTCGCGAGACCTTGTCGGGTTTTGGAGCGGTCGGGGCACGTTGCTTTTTGCCGACGACCAGACGGCGGCAATTGCCAAGCCGCTCTGGTCGGCAACGGCGCACACGTCTGGAAGTTCCCCGGCCCCGTCCCGGCGCGGCCAGGCCCCCACTGATATCTTCGAAGCCGGACGCCTAGCGCAAGAGGTCCAAAATCGTGTTGGTGACGGCCCGGGTGCCCATGTCCCCGCCGAATTCCATCGGACGAATACGGTTGGCTTCGAACCCGTCTGAGACTGCGGTGTCGATCAACTCCGCAGCTTTGGACAAGGCATCTCTGCCGGTTTGCTCGGCCAGGTAGTCCAGCATCAAGCCGCCCGACAAAATGGCCGCGAGCGGGTTCGCCTTGTCTTGACCCATGATGTCGGGTGCGGAGCCATGCGCCGGCTGAAAGAGCCCGACATCGTCTCCGATTTCGGCGCAGGCCGCCATGCCCATGCCGCCCACAAGGCCGCCCGCCAAATCCGACAGGATATCGCCGAACATATTCTCCATCACCATGACGTCGAACTCCCAGGGCTTGCGGATCATGTCCAGCGCCATGGCATCGACGTAATTATAGCCGGTTGCAACGTTGGGATAATCCACGGCGATTTCATCGAAAATCTTGCGAAAAAACGCCATGGAAGCAAACACATTGGCTTTGTCGACGCAGGTTAGCTGTCCCGGGTGGCCGCGCTGCTTTCTGCGTTCAGCGAGCTTGAAACCAAAGCGATGCAGCTTTTCCGTGGTGCTGCGTGTGATGCGCATCGTGTCGCGCACCTCATCGTCCCCCCGAATATCCGAGCGGCCGTGGACTGCGGCCGAATAGAACAGCCCTTCCGTGGATTCGCGCAGGATCACCATGTCAATCCCAGCCGCACGGGGATCGGCGAGGCGCTGCGGCGCGTTCGGGTAGGCCTTGACGGGACGCACCCCCGCGTAAAGCCCGAAGAGGTCGCGCAGGCGCAGGTGCGGTGCGATTTCGGTGCCGTCGGCGTGGCGCACCGCGGGCAGACCGATCGCACCTAGGAAAATCGCGTCCAGCTCGCCTGCACGCTTTTCTCCGCCCGGTTCGATGTCTTGGCCGGTCTCCTGAAAATAGCCGGCGCCAGCCTGGATCGTCTCATAGGTCAAAGGCGTCGCGCCGGCTTTGGTCATAGCCGCATCGACCACCGCCATCGCAGCCTTGGAAACGTCCACACCGATCCCGTCGCCAGGTATCAGGGCGATGCGCAATTTTTCAGTCATGTGTGATGTACCTTCAAGGCTAGGGTTTGGCCCCATAAACGAGGCCGTCTTGGTTTGAGACGGATTGCGTCCCGTCAAGCGGTGAAAGCGCAAGAAATGCGACTTCTCAAGTACTTAGAAACAAGGAAAGGGCGAAGTCCGATCGCGTTCGACGGACATGAAAATGGCCTCGCCCGGCATCGCCGGCGCGCTTGAGCGCGCAACCGGCCGCTCCGCGCGCGCCGGCCTGCGGCGTTTCGGCATTTTCCATGCGGTGACAGCGTCATGTCGGGGTCGCGCCCTAGAGCTGTCCCAGCCGATACTTCTCGAGAATGCCGAGCAACTCGTCAGCGGCCCGGCGGCGATGCTCTCGGAATACCCGGCGCGTGGCTTCGGCATCGCCACTCCGCAGGTTTTCCAGAATTTCGCGGTGTTCTTCGGTCGACTTTCGCGGCAGATCGCGCATGCGCATCGTCACGATCCGCGCACGATGCGCCTGATCATAGAGCGACATCACAAACCCCTTCAGCCGCCGATTCCCTTGCAGCTCCAGAAGGGCAAGGTGGAAACGGTCATCTGCTTCGGCCCATGTGTCCAGGTCTTCCTTTTCCAGCGCCGCTTCCATGTCGCGCGTCGCTTTTTCCAATTGCGTCAGTTCTTCGTCCGACGGCTTTCGCGCGGCCAGTCGTGCGGCTGCATCGGGTTCGAGAGCAGTTAGAATCTCATATATCTCGCGCATGTCTGCCGCGCGGATCGGGAGAACACGCGCTCCGTGGCGCGGGATCAACTCCACAAGTCCTTCGGCTTCCAGCCGAATAAGCGCCTCGCGCACCGGCGTGCGGCTCATTCCCAGGCGCACAGCGATTTCAGGTTCTGGAGCTTGATAGCCAGAGGGCATCCGGTTCGTTCGGATTTCCTCCTTTAGCCGCTCATAGGCGTCATCGACCCTGCTGGACTTGGTGGCTTCGGCCATCTGGATTCTCCTGTTCCCATCCTGAATATGCATCAAATGAACGCGCCGTCAAATACCTCAACGAATACATTGACGGATTTGTTATGAGGTGGTTCAGTGAGCCCGGTCAACAGATTCGACCCGTTGGGGTGGCCCAGAAAGCGGGCGGGAGGAGAAACCATGAAAAAGACACTGATAGCAGCGGCCGCACTGTCACTTGCAGCTACGTCGGTCAACGCAGAGACAGTATTGAAGCTGCAAACGTCGGCGCAAAGTGGCGCTTTTGAATACAAGTATCTCGAAGAGAACTGGAGCGACCGCTTGGCGGCAATGACCGGTGACGAGCTCACCGTCGAGTTCTTTCCGATCAACTCGATCGTCGACCGCAAAGAGACCCCCGAGGCTGTTATGGCGGGTGTGCTCAGCGGAGATCTGAACTCGATCGCCTATTTCACAGGCCGCAACCCCGCCTTTGCCATCCTCGGCGACTTGATCGCAGGGTATGACTCTCCCGAGCAGATCCAGACATTCTGCCGTCACGGCGGTGGCCGCGAAGCCGTGCAAGAGCTGTGGGACGCGGTGCTGCCCGACGCCATTCACGTTGTCGGTTGCGGTGCGGTCTCGAAAGAAGCCCTGGTCGCCAAGGTGGAAATCAACGGTGTCGCCGATCTGGAGGGGGTCAAGATCCGCTCCCCGTCCGGTCTGGCCGCGTCCGTCTTCCAGAAAGCGGGCGCAGCCCCTGTGTCGATGTCCCTCTCCGACGTCTTCACCTCCTTGGAAAAAAGCGTGATCGATGCCGCGGACGCATCGGCCTACATCAACAATTCGACGTCCGGCTTTCACCAGGTGGCAGCGAACCCGCTCTATCCCGGCATCCATTCGATGGCGGTCCGCCAGTTCGCTCTCAACAAAGACCTTTGGGAAAGCTTGACCGACGATCAGCAGCTTGTGCTCGAAACCTGGTTCTATGCCGCGTATGACGACCTGCGCCGCCAGCTTGACCTGCAGGACAAGCAACAGGTGCAAAAAGATATCGCAAGTGGCGAAATCAACGTCATCAACTGGCCGCAGGCCGAACGCGACAAGTTCCGCGCCATCGCGTCCGAGGCTTGGGAAGAAACCGCAGCCAAGTCACCCGAAGCCCGCAAGGCACTGGATGCCCACTACGACTTCATGAAGAAAATCGGGCTCTTGAATTGAGCTGAACAAGCGAAAGGGGCCAGCAGCGAATGCTGGCCCCGACACCGCGGGGAGAGCGAGATGCAGGCGTACGTAGAAACCATGGGGAAGATCTCGGTCTTTTTGGGCAAGGCTTGCGGTGTGTTCTATCTCGCGGCCATTGCCCTTTCGGTCTACGAGGTCTTCATGCGCTACGCATTGGGTGCGCCGACCTCCTGGACATCCGAGACGATCATGATGTTGGTCGCCACCGCCTGGCTGCTTTGCGTGGGCGCTGTCACCCAGCAGCGACGCCATATCACCGTCACCACAATGGAACTCCTGGTCGGCGACAGGATCTGGAAGCGCATGAAGAAGGTCGCCATTGCCCTGTCGATGGTGGGCGTTGCGGGACTGATCGTCATGCTGTGGGGGCCGATGGTGAAGGTCTTGCAATCTCCCCAGACGACGGGCAGCGCCTTCGATCCGCCATCGCCGACCTACATCAAGACGATGTTCGTCGTTGCGGCTGTTTTGTATTTCCTTCAGCTTCTGGCCAATCTTCTGACCCCGTCCCAGGATTTGCCCGACGCCACCGAGATCGGGGGTGAATAATGGGTATTGAACTCATCACACTGTACCTTGTGGCCGCGCTGTTCACCCTGATGGCGATCGGGGTGCCGCTGGGGGCTTCGACGCTGCTGATCTCCGTCGGCACGGCCTACCTGTCCTTCGGCTCGAACGGCTTCATTCTTGTGACGTCGGCCGTCACCAAGGTCATGGACAAGCAGACCCTGATTGCGGTGCCCTTTTTTGTCTTCATGGCCAATGTTATGGAACGATCCGGGATCGCCAAGGAGCTGTTCAACTCCATGGCCATCCTCGGCGGGCGGATGAAGGGCGGCGTTGCTGTCCAGACCTGCCTTGTCGCGGTGATCCTGGCTGCCATGTCTGGAATCGTGGGCGGAGAGATCGTCCTCCTGGGGCTTATCGCCCTGCCGCAGCTTTTCCGGCTTGGCTATGATCGAAAGCTATCGATTGGCGTCTTGTGTGCGTCGGGCTCTCTGGCAACCCTGATCCCCCCCAGTGTGGTGCTGATCGTCTACGGCGCAGAAGCTGGCGTGTCGGTGCGCGACTTGTTTACCGCCGGGATCGGGCCGGGCCTGCTTCTTGCTTTCCTTTATGTCTCCTATGTCTTGATCCGCATACGGCTGAATCCGGCGATGGGCCCGGCTTACGATGCGCCCGAGGCCGAGCTCCCGTTCCTGGAACGGCTTTCCTATCTCAAGGGGCTGATCCTGCCATTCCTGTTGATTTTCGGTGTTCTCGGTTCGATTTACGGGGGCATCGCGACCGTGACGGAATCCGCCGCCATCGGCGCCATCGGTTCCTTGATTGTTGCCGCCGCACGCCGCGAGCTGACCGTCAAGAGCATTCGTGAGGCGCTCTGGGCGACAACGCTGACCACCGGCTCGATCCTGTGGTTGATCATCGGCGCGGTCAGCCTGGTCGGGATCTACAATCTGCTGGGCGGCACACGCTTCCTGGGCGGCCTTCTCACCGAGCTCGATGTCGCACCGATTGTGGTCATCATGGTCATGATGCTGATCATCTTCTTTCTGGGGACCTTCCTGGAATGGATTGCGATCGTCTTCATCACCGTTCCGGTCTTTGCCCCGGTCGTGGTTCAGCTCGGCTACGATCCGGTATGGTTCGGAATTCTGTTCGCCATGAACATTCAGATCTACATGCTGTCTCCCCCGTTTGGACCGGCGTGTTTTTATCTGAAGAGCGTAGCGCCGAAAGACGTGACGCTTCAGGAGATATTCCTGGCCGTACTGCCCTTTATCGGCCTGCAACTCATCGGCCTGGCTCTTGTGATGGCATTCCCGCAGATTGCACTCTGGCTGCCAGGACTTTGAAAGGACATTCCGCATGGATACCAATAACGAAGAGCACAAGGTCTATGGCTTCGGCTGGTGGCCGGAGATATTCGGCGCGATTGGTGTCGCTGCCCTGGTCTGGTACCTGATGGCTTTCGCAAGAGGGTCCATCTAAGGATCCCGTGTTTCCGCCTTTGCAAAACAAAGGCGACGCCTGAATTACCGAAAAGCCAAGTAACTCTCACGTAACTTGCCGCAACGCATGCGTCATGGGCGCATGACTATGGCCGATGCATTCTTCCTGGAAAGGAGCGTACATGTTCGCAGTCGTCGTCACCTTCCGGATCGTGCCGGAAAAAATGCAAACCTTCCTGCCGCTTATGCTTGAAAACGCCCGTGCTTCGCGGACGAACGAGAAAGGGTGTCATCAGTTCGATGTCGCCACCGACGCTGCACGGCCGGACGAGGTGTTCCTCTACGAGTTGTACACGGACAGGGCCGCATTCGATGCCCACCTGGAAAGCGCGCATTTCAGAGCCTTCGACGCCGAAACCTCTTCGATGATCGCCGAAAAGACCGTCGCCACCTATGCGCAGGTGGACCAGTGAGAAACCGGGGGCCCGCCCCCGTCAAATACGCTGAGCGAAATTCCAGGGCGCGCGCCGACGGCTTTCAGTGCAGCGGCACTCACGGCACCGACGCCCTGAGCATCAATGATCACATGCGCTGGCCCGGCCCGGGTCCGCTCACGGAGACCTCCCTATGAAACTGGGTGTTATCGCGGATGACTTTACCGGAGCATCCGACATCGCGCTGACCGTGGCCGAAGGGGGGATGTCCTGTGTGCAATACGTCGACCTTCCAAAAACAGCGGCAGCCAGCGATGTCGACGCCGGAGTTGTTTCGCTCAAGTCTCGAACCATCCCGGCCGATGAGGCCGTCAGACAGTCGCTGGATGCCTGCGAATGGCTGCTGGCTCAGGGATGTGAGCTGATCGTCTTGAAGGTCTGCTCAACCTTCGATTCCACGGCGCAGGGCAACATCGGTCCGGTCGCAGGCGCGCTCGCAGCGCGATTGGGCGAGGAGCAGGTCATGGTCTGCCCGGCCTTTCCCGAAAGCGGGCGCTCGGTCTATCAGGGCAACCTGTTCGTCAACGACATGCCCCTTGCCGAAAGCAGCATGAAAGACCATCCGCTGACTCCGATGCGCGATTCGGATCTGCGCCGCGTTCTGGCATCGCAGACGGATTGGCCCGTATCGCATGTTCCCGCGCAGATTGTCTTCCAGGGGGGCGATGCGATAGCACAGGCGTTGCCGACCGAGCGGTGCATGGTCATCGTTGACGCGATCCGCGATATCGACTTGCGCGCAATCGCCCAGGCAGGTCGAAACCGCAAGCTGCTGGTCGGAGGGTCCGGCATCGCCATCGGACTGCCGGAGAATTTTGCCGCAAGCCCCGCAACGCCGCGCTGGACCGCGGTAACAGGACCGGGCGTCATTCTGTCCGGGTCATGCAGCAGCGCAACACGCGGTCAAGTCGCCACCTATGCCGCAAAGGCACCCAGCCGCCAGATCACGCCCGACATGGCAATGTCGGGAGGCGCCGATGCCGATGATATCGCCGATTGGGTCCTGGCGCAGGACACCGCGCCGCTGATCTACTCCTCTGCGGAGCCATCAAAGGTTCTGGAAGCGCAGGGCCGTTACGGCCGCGACCCGCTCGCCCATGCCATCGAAGGCTTCTTCACCGATCTCACAAATGCGCTGCTGCAGCGCGACATCGCGCGCCTGGTCATCGCGGGGGGCGAAACGTCTGGCGCCGTCGTGAACGGGCTGCACACCGATGCCTTTCACATCGGCCCACGCATTGCAGCCGGTGTACCGATGCTGCGCCCGAGCAATCGCGACATCGGGGTCGTGCTGAAATCGGGGAATTTCGGCGGACCCGACTTTTTCGCCGAAGCACTCGCAAGGCTGGCCGCATCATGAGCGAAGAAAGCCGTCTGCGTGAAGAGATCGCCCTATTCGCCAAGTCGCTCTTCGATCGGGGGCTGACCCCGGGCAGTTCCGGCAATATTTCCGCCCGTATGTCGGATGGCACTGTTCTTGTCACTCCGACGGGGAGTTCAATGGGGTTTCTCGATCCGGCCCGGATCAGCCATCTGAGCGCAGACATGGTTCACCTCGGAGGCGATTTGCCGACGAAGGAAATCCCGCTGCACAGTGCCTTTTACGACACCCGGAAACCCACGGGCGCGGTGGTTCACCTGCATTCGACACATTCTGTCGCCCTGTCCATGCTGACCGATACAGATCCTGACGATGTGCTACCGCCGTTGACGCCCTATTCGATCATGAAGCTGGGAAAGGTGAAATTGCTTCCGTTCTTTCTGCCGGGCGATCCGGCCATGGGAGATGCAGTACGCGGGCTCGCGGGTCAGCGATCCGCTGTGTTGCTGGCGAACCATGGCCCCGTGGTTGCTGCAAAGGATCTGTCGGCGGCCGTGTTTGCCATGGAAGAGCTCGAGGAGACGGCAAAGCTCGCGATTCTGACACGCGGCTTGCCTGCCCGGGGGCTCGTGCAGTCACAAATCGACGCTCTCGTCGCACGGTTTGACAAGACCTAGGCCCGGTTTTCTCCCCGCGATCGTGCCATGCACGAGAGGCAACACCGGGTCTGTCTGGACTGTGCCGCGATGGGGGCTTTTCTGCCGAGCGAGCGCCGGCGGGCGCAGCTGTCACCGCTGTGCCCGCGGTCGCGCCGGGGGACTGGTCGGTCGCCGCCGACCGGCGCGGAGAGCTCGACACCCCGCAGCCGTCTGTTGGCGAGGTCAAAATCCGTCGGAAAACCGATTGGCCGTCACATCGTAATACGCCTGCGCCGGTCCAGGCCGATCCTCCGGAACCGGACGCTCACAGGCCAGCAGTTTGCCGGCGCCCTCGCCTCCGACCCACTCCTCTGCGTGACACAGCGTTTGCCCCCGCAGCAGCGTGCGCACCGGACGGCCGACAAGGTCGATCCCCTCGTAAGGCGTGTAGTCGATCCCGTCGTGGAGCAGCTCGACAGACATCCGCGCAGTCTGCGTCGGGTTCCAAATCACCAGATCCGCATCGTATCCGGGCGCAATCCGCCCCTTGAACGCGCCAAGTCCGTAGATCTCCGAAGGTCGCGTCGCGGTGACGTCGACGAATGTCTGCAGCGACAGCCGGCCGGCGCTGACGCCCTCGGAGAACATCAGCGGCATGCGCGCTTCAAGCCCGGGCAGTCCGTAGGGAATGCGGGTGAAGGGCGCGCCGTGGCCGTTGCGCTTCTTCCCGTCCGGCCCGTCGAAGAAGAACGCCGAATGGTCCGACGAGCAAACGGCAAGCGTCCCGTCGGCAAGCCCCTTCCACAGGGCCTCCTGATGCGCCTTGTCGCGCAGCGGCGGACTGCAGCAATATTTCGCGCCGCCGAAGTCTGGACGGTCCAGATCCGTATCCGCGAGAACCAGATACTGCGGGCAAGTCTCGGCGAGCACGGGACGTCCGCCGGCCTGGGCGCGACGGATTTCATCGAGCGCGTCGATGCTGGAAACGTGAACGATGAGGACCGGCGTGTCGATCAGCTCGGACATGGCGATAGCATGATGGGTGGCATCGCGCTCGGCCACGATGGGGCGGGAACGCGGGAAGTAGCGCACATCGTCGTAGCCGTGTTGCACCATGCGCTCGGTCAGCCAGGCGATCATGTCGTGGCTTTCCGCGTGCACCATCGTGATCAGACGCTCGGCGCGGCACACGGCCAGCACATCGAGGGCCGAACGGTCGTCGAGGCGAAGCGCTTCGTAGGACAGGTAGATCTTGACCGAGGTGAAGCCCTCGGCCGCCAGTTCGGGAATATCGCGCTTCAGCGTCTCTTGCGTCGGATCGGTGACGATCAGGTGAAACGCGCAGTCGACATGGCTGGTGTCGCCCATGCGCGCGCGGTAGTCGGTCACCGCCTCGCGGAGCGAGCAGCCGCGATGCTGCACGGCGAAGGGCATCAGCGTGGTGGTGCCGCCATGGGCGGCAGCCCGCGAGGCACTTTCAAAGGTATCGGCGGTCCGCGCACCGGTGGAGGTGAGCTGGTCGATGTGGCAATGCGCGTCGACGCCGCCGGGCGTGACGATCATGCCCTTCGCATCGATGACCTCCGCCCCCGACAGCCCCTGTCCCAGGGCGGCGATCCGCCCGTTACTGATCGCGATATCGCACAGGAGATCGCGGCCCGGCGCAGCCACAAGCCCGCCCGTGATGATCGTGTCGTAAGTCGTCATGACGCCTCGTTTTCCTCCAGCCAGCGCAGGTAATCCTCGCAGGCGCGGTCACGTGTGTAGGTCGGATGAAACCCGAGCAGGGTTCGCATTCGTTGAGTGGCGAGCGGCGGACGGTCGTCGCGCCCGTGAAAATCGACGCTCGGGGCGGACGGCCCGATCCGCCAGTCGAACGGCACATGCCGCGCGAGGCTCTCGCACCAGTCGGCGACGCTCCATTCCTCCAGGCCGGCGATGTTCACCGGCGCGTCGGGCAGGTTGGACAGCCCCACGGCGGCAAGGACGGCGGCGGCGACATCGCGCGCATAGATCCAGTCGCGCCGTCCGGCGCGCGGCAGCCGCACCGCCCGCCCGCTCCGCGCCGCGCGCGTGACCTGATAAAGCGCGCTCAGGGTGTCGCGCACGCCCGTTCCCCGCTCGTGGGGACCGAAGACGGACCCGATCCGCAGGACACAGGCGTCAAGGCGGAAGGCACGCCGCGACAGAACGAACTGCTCTGCGGCAAGCTTGGAGATGCCGTAGGCCGCGACGGGTCTGGGCCAGGTCCCGGTCTCGTCCAGCGGTCCGCCCGACGCTGCGCCATAGACCGACGCCGAACTCAGATGGATCATGCGCACGCCGCGACGCTCGCACGCCATCGCAAGCCCCGCCGTCGCCGCCAGGTTGATGGCGAAAGCGCGTTGCACCGCCTCCGCATCCGCCGTTCCCGCAGGGGTGACCGCCGCGCAATGGATCACGGTGCGGACACCCTCAAGCGCCGCCTCGCAGGCAGCCGCATTGCCGATATCCGCCTCGATGAACCTTGTCGCGCCGGGCGAGCGCGGCGCTCCGGGGCGCTCGAGTACGACCGTGAAACATCCCGCGGACACCAGCGCTTCCACGACATTCGCGCCGACGAAACCGCTGCCTCCGGTCACAAGAACCCGCATGGGTCTCTCCCTTTCCTAGCTGGCGAGCCAGCCGCCTTCCACCGGCAGCATCGCGCCGGTGGTGAAGGATGCTTCGTCGCTGGCGAGAAACAGCGCGGCAGCGGCCACCTCCTCCGGCGTTCCGAAGCGTCCCGCAGGGTGGCGTGACAGGGAGCGCTGCTCAGCCAGCGCCGGGTCGTTCGCGCGAGCGAAGGACCGGCGCAGCAAGGGCGTCTCGATTGCTCCCGGGACAAGGCAGTTGCAGCGAATGCCCTGGGACGCATACTCCAGCGCAACCGTTCGGGTCAGCGCGGCGACCGCCCCTTTCGACGCGATGTAGGAGACATTGCCAGTCCCGCCGGATTGTGCCAGTTGCGACCCGACCGTAACGATCGCGCCGCGCCCTGCCCGGCGCATCGACGGCAGCACGGCACCGATCCACAGTGCGGCCGCCACGACATTCACCTGCAGCACGCGGCTCCATGTCGCCGGGGTCGTATCCTCCACGGAGCCGCCCTGCGACATCGCGGCGAACAGCACGAGGACATCGCTTTCGCCGTGTCGTCCGGCGACTGCCTCGACGAATGCCGGGTCCGCGACATCCCCCTCTTCCGCGATGACGCCGTCGGGCCAGCCGGACTCCGGCGCGCAAAGATCCACGCCGACCACGACCGCCCCTTCCGCGAGGAACCGCCGCGCGGTCGCCAGCCCAAGTGCCCCCGCCGCGCCGGTAACGATGCACCGCTGCCCGGCAAGCCGTCCGCCCGTCTTCGTCACGCCAGAACCTTGTTGAGGAACCGCTGGAGACGATCGCTTTTCGGGTTGTCGAAGATCTGGTCTGGCGCACCCGCCTCGACATCGTTGCCGTCGTCCATGAAGACGACCTTGTCCGCGACCTTGCGGGCAAAACCCATCTCGTGCGTGGCGACGATCATCGTCATGCCGTCGGCGGCAACCGATTCCATGACCTGAAGCACCTCCCCGACAAGTTCCGGGTCGAGCGCTGATGTCGGCTCGTCGAACAGCATCACCTTCGGCTCCATTGCCAGAGCCCGTGCGATGGCGACGCGCTGACGCTGTCCGCCCGACAGATGCTCGGGGAAGGCATCGCATTTCGCGGCGAGGCCCACCCGCTCCATCTGCTCGCGCGCGATCTTCGCCGCCTGCGGCACCGACATGCCCTTCACCTCGGTCAGACCGAGGGCGACGTTTTCGATGGCGCTGATATGGGGCCACAGGTTGAACATCTGGAAGACCATGCCGATCTGGCTTCGCATCTGCGCGACCTGCCGCGCGGACATGCGCGTGGTCCTCCCGTTGTTCTCCACGCTTCCGACCGGCTGGCCATCGACCCGAACGACACCGGAATCCGGCGTTTCCAGATGATTGATACAGCGCAACAGCGTGCTCTTGCCGGACCCGCTCGGGCCGATCAGGCACACGACCTCGCCGCGCCCGACCGTCAGGGACACGCCCTTCAAGGCCTGGAACGTGCCGAACGTCTTGCGGATATCCCGCGCCTCGATCATGGGAGATTCTGCCTGTGTCATGATCATGCCTCCATCCGCACGGACGCATCCGATGCGCCCAGGAACTGCCGGCGGCGACGACGGCTCATGCCGCGCGCCTCATAGCTGGTGCGACGCTCGAGCCAGAGCTGCAACCCGGTCAGGCAGGACGTCAGCACCAGATAGATCAGGCCGGCAACCGACAGGATCTCGATGGCGCGATACGTCGAGGAATAGACCATCTGCGACGTCAGCATCAGCTCGGGCACCGTGATGACGGAAGCCAGCGAGGTGTTCTTGGTGTGGGAAATGAAATTGCTCATATAGGGCGGGATAACGATCCGGATCGCCTGCGGCGCCACCACGCGACGGACGATCCGCCCATAGCGCATGCCCACCGCTTCCGCCGCCTCGATCTGCCCCTTGTGCACGGCCTGAATGCCGGAGCGCAGGATCTCGGTGTTGTAGGCGGCCGAGCTCAGCGACATCGCGATGATTGCGGCCGGAAGCGCATCCAGCGTCACACCGAACAGCGGCGCTGCGTAATAGACGAAAAAGAGGTGAAGCAGGACCGGCGTGCCGCGAAACAGCCAGACATAGGACCAGACCGCAAAGCGCAGAACGCCGAAGCGGGACGTTCGTCCAAGGGCGAAAACGAAGCCGATAGACGTGCCGATGGTCTGGGTGACCAGTGCCAACATGATTGTCAGCAGGGTCGCCTCCAGCATGACCGGCAGATAGGTCCAGGCGACCGAGAAATCGAGTTCCATGAGCCGAACTTTCAAAGGTTAGCAGGACGGAGATTTGGGGGCCCGGCACGCCGGGCCCCGACAGGTCAGGGGACTTCGTCGACGAGCTGATCGCTGAAGTTCTCGATGCCGAAGAATTCCGCTCCCCACGCATCGAGAAGCCCCTGCGCCCGCATTTCGCGGATGGCGGTGTCGATCTCCGCCTTCAGCGCATCCGAGCCCTTCTGCATGGGCACGCCGACGAAGCGGACCATGTACGGCTCGCCGACGATCTCGGCGACACCCGGTCGCGACTTCAGGAAGCCGCCGGCCGCCGTGTCCGGCATGATCAGTGCGTCCACGCGGCCGACCATCAGGTCCTGCAGCATCTCGGCATAGCCGCTGTAGCCCTTGAACTGCTCGAACTCGCCGTATTCCTTGGAGATCGCCCGCGCCGGAATTTCGCCGTCGTTTCCGCCGGAGATCGCCCCGACGCGCTTTCCGGCAAGCGTCTTGTAGCCGGTGATGTCGTCGAGCCCGGCCCGCTTGACCACCACCACAGCGGCACGGGAATAGGGAATGGAATAGGTGAAGGTGTCCTTGCGCTCGCTCGTGATGTTCACGTTGGAGAACACCGCATCGAACCGCCCCGTCTGAAGACCGGGGAGAATGCCCTTCCAGTCCAGACGATTGATCTCGATCTTCACGCCGAGCTTCTTCTCGATGAAGCGCGCGACATTGATGTCGTAGCCTACCAGCTCGTTCTTTTCGTTCATGTAGCTGACCGGCGGAAGGTTTCCGCTCGTCGCCGCATTGAGCACGCCTTTCTCGCGAATCTCCTCGAGACTGGCCGCCTGGGCCGATCCGACGACCGCTCCTCCAATGGCCATGGCAAACGCGACAGACGCGGTGATCATTGCAGTTTTCATCTGTACTCCCCCTTAAAACCGTTGGGGACACCGTTGATACTCCACTGGTATCCCACTAGGATGCCTAGCACTCGCCATGCGGCGCTGTCAACGGAAGGCGGCGTCGGCAACACCACGAAAACCCGGAGAAAGACGGATGGATCTTGGATTGAAGGGGCGAAAAGCCTTGATAATCGGAGCAGGACGCGGCCTTGGACACGGCATCGCCCAGGCCCTTGCACAAGAAGGCGTATCGCTTGTCCTGAGCGGACGAACACAAGCGTCGCTCGACACGGCAGCTCAAGCCATCGCGGACAACGGCGGTCAGGCGGAGGCGATCCGCTGCGATCTGGCGGACGCGGACTCCATCGAGGCGCTGGCGCGGGCCGCCGGCGATATCGACATCCTGATCAACAATTGCGGCGGCCCGCCCCCGGGACCGATCGCCGAGGTTCCCGACGACGTCTGGATGGCGCAGTTCAACATCATGTTTCTGGGAAATTGCCGCCTGGCGCGGCATGTGCTTCCGGGCATGCGCGCGCGCGGCTGGGGCCGTATCGTGAATGTCGTCTCGTCTGGGGTGATGCAGCCGATCCCCAATCTCGGCATTTCAAACGCGCTTCGCCTCGCCGTCGTCGGCTGGTCGAAGACGCTGGCCGGCGAGGTTGCGGGCGACAATGTCACGGTCAACTGCCTGGCGCCGGGACGCATTCACACGGACCGTGTGGACGAACTCGACACCAGGGCTGCGGAGCGCTCCGGCAAGGAGATCGATGCGGTGCGGGCCGCTTCACGGGCCAACATTCCGGCCGGGCGCTACGGACGCGTCGAGGAATTCGCGTCCTATGCCGCCTTCCTGTGCAGCGACCGGGCGTCCTACATCACCGGTTCCGTGCACCGCGCGGATGGCGGCATGATCAAGGGGATCTGAGACGGATGGCGGCCTGGTGTCAGGCCGCCATCCACCCTCCGTCCACCAAGAGGTTGTGTCCGGTGATGTAACGAGCTTCGTCGCTGGCGAGGAAAAGCGCCGCGCCAGCCACATCGTCAGGCTGTCCAAGGCGCGGCATCGGCGTCCGGCTGCGCGAATACGCCAGCACGTCCGGCTCGGACGGGCGCCCGCCCTTCCCCGTGACGATCTTGCCCGGCGCCACCGCGTTGCAGATGATGTGCCGATCGGCATAGTCGGCGGCAACCTGACGCGTCATATAGACCACGCCTGCCTTGCTGACCCCATAGGCGAAGGCGCCCGGCGCCGCGACCATGCCGTGCTGCGAGGAGATGTTGACGATCCTCCCGCGCGCCTCGCTGACGATCTCCTGACGGAGCATCTGCGCAATCGCGGCCCGGCTGCACAGATAGACGCCCTTCAGGTTCACGTTCATCACGCGGTCCCATTGCGCCTCTTCCGTCTCGCCCAGCGCGAAGGGGCTGCCGATTGCCGCATTGTTGACGATCACATCGAGCCGGCCGAAGTCCTCCGCCGTCTCCGCGACAAGCTCCGCGACGCTGGAGGCATCGGTGACGTCGACCTGCCGGAACCGGTTGGCCGGATCGATCTCGCCCAACGCGCCCGCGACCGGGGCCCCGCCCTCCACCACATCTTCGGTGATGTCCGCAGCCACCACACGCGCACCGGCGCGTGCGAAGCGAAGCGCGATGGCGCGTCCGATACCGGACGACGCACCGGTAACGATTGCCGTCTTCCCATTCAGGTCCATGGTCTCGCCTTTCGTCAGTGCCGGATGATCTGGCTGAGGAAGGTTTTGGCGCGCTCGTTCTGCGGGTTGGTGAAGAAGGTCACCGGGTCGGCGCTTTCCACGACCTGCCCCTTGTCCATGAACACCACCTTGTTGGCGACGCTGCGGGCAAAGCCCATCTCGTGGGTGACGCAGATCATGGTCATTCCGTCCTCGGCGAGCTGCACCATTACATCCAGCACTTCCTTGATCATTTCCGGGTCGAGCGCGGAGGTCGGTTCGTCGAAGAGCATCACCTCGGGCTGCATGCACAAGGCGCGCGCAATGGCGACGCGCTGTTGCTGGCCGCCGGAAAGCTGCGCGGGCTTCTTGTCGGCATGTTCCGCGATCTGGACCCGCTCGAGATAGGCGCGCGCCATCTCCTCCGCATCGGCCTTCGCCACCTTACGGATCTTGATCGGCGCGATGGTCAGATTCTGCAGGACGGTCAGATGCGGAAACAGGTTGAAATGCTGGAACACCATACCGACCTCGCGGCGCACCTCGTCGAGGCTCCGGCTCTTGCCGTCGAGGACCTTTCCAGCGACGCGGATCACACCGCCGTCGTGGGTTTCCAGGCCGTTGATGCAGCGGATGAGCGTGGACTTGCCCGACCCGGAGGGGCCGCAAATGACGATGCGCTCCCCCTTTCCGACGTTCAGGTCGACGCCCTTCAGCGCCTGGAAGCCGCCAAAGTTCTTCTCCACTCGCTCCAGCTCAATCACAGGCGTCTCTGCGGTGATACCGGTCAATGTTCATTCCTCCTGAGGGGGACGGCGTTGGGATGACTTTCCATCCAGGCCAGATGATCGCGAACGCAGTCCGCCAACGAACCGGACGGGCGCAAGGGCACAAGGGCGTGCAACCGATTCACGGCCAGCGGTGCCCTGTCACGGGCAAGCGTCAGGTGAACGTTGGCGGCGTCTCCCGGCTCGGCAAGGCGCCAGCGTAGCTCGGGCAGAAGCTTCGACAAGGCCGCACACCAGTCGGAGACCCGGCTGATCGCCCCCGCGCCGACATTGAAAATCCCGCCGGACGCCTCTCCAGCGGACAAGAGGCCAGCAAGGGCGCGCCCCGCATCGCGGCTGTACAACCAGTCTCCGGCAAGCGCACGCGGCAGGACGACCTCCTGTCCCGCGAGCGCAAGCGCCAGCGCCTGGGTGTGCGGACTCAGAAACGGCCGAACCCCGCTGGCATGTTCCCAGGGCCCGAACACGGGCCCGAGACGCCCGATCACGAGATCGAGGCCATTGAGACGGGCGAGATAACGCGCCAGCTGCTCCGCCGCCTGTTTGGTGATCCCGTAAAGGCTGGCGGGCGCCAGCGGGTCCGCAACCTCGTCCCAACGGTTTCCGACAGGGTCGCCGGTGCCATAGACGGCAACGCTGCTGACGAGAAGGATGCGGGCCTTCGGCGCATGAAGCGCAACACCGTGCATGAGACTTGCGGTTCCCCCGGCGTTGACATCGACCACGCTCATGGGATTTTCGGTCTCATAGGCCTTGTCGGGGGTGATGGCGGCGAGATGTGCAACCGCATCGACGCCCCCCATCGCTTCGGCCAGCGTGTCCCGGTCGCGAATATCTCCGAGCCGGACCTCCACCCCGGAAAGCGCGGGATCCTCCAGAAGTCCGGCGGGCGCGGAGGGCGCGAGAAGACGCACCCCATGCCCCTGCGCCAACAGACATTCGGCAAGCGACAGTCCGACGAACCCTGTCCCGCCGGTTACAAGTACCCGCATCTTATGCCCTTTCCTTCAGCGCCTTCTTCTCCATCTGCGAGACCCAGCGCGAGAAGGGCCACAGCATCACGAAGAAGATCACGGCAGCCGCGGTGAGCGGTGTCGGATTGTAGGTCTGCTCCTGGGCGACACGCGCCGAACGCAACAGTTCGGGCAATGCGACCAGCGAGGCGAGCGAGGTCATCTTGACCAGTTCGAGCGAGTTGCTGGCGAGCGGCGCCACCACCCGGCGCACCGCCTGCGGCAGGATCAGGTAGACCATCGCCCTGCCCCGCCCGAACCCGAGTGCGGCAGCGGCTTCGTGCTGGCTGCGCGGCACGGACTCGATTCCCGCCCGAAAGATCTCGCCATAGTAGCCCGTGTTGTTGATGACGAGCGCAAGCACGACCGCGGCGAAACCCGGCAGCGAAATGCCGAAAAACGGCAGGCTGTAGTAGATCAGGATAAGCAGCACCAGCGCGGGAAAGGACCGCAGCAGGTCGATCATGACGATGATCAGCCGCCGTGAAAACGTGTTGCCGAAACTGTAGGTGACGGCGACCGTCAAGCCGGCCAGCAGACCGAGCGGCAGGGAAACCAGCGAAAGGAGCAACGTCAGACTCAGGCCCTGGACCAAAAGCGGCCAGATCTTCACCAGGGAATCGATATTCGCGAAGTTCTGCAGAAACAGTTCCATGACCTATCCCGTCGTCTTCGCCATGCGGTTTTCGATGATCCGGCTCGCAATCACCAACGGGATGAAGAACAGCAGGTAGAAACCGGCTGCCAGCGTCAGTGGCGAGGGATTGGCGAGAATTGCCATCACACTTTGCGCGCTCCCAAGCGTCTCCTGAAGAGACACCGCGACGCCCAGCGCCGTGCCCTTGGTGATTGCGATCGCACGATTGGTGATGAGCGGGGTGGCCAGGCGGATAGCCTGCGGCAGGATGATGTAGAACAGACACTTCATCCGCGACATGCCGAGCGCAGCAGAGGCTTCCCACTGCCCCTTGGGCAGCGCGTTGATGGCCGCCCAAAAGGTTTCCGCGGCAAAGGCGGACAGCACAGCGCCGAGCCCAACGGCCACGGCAAGAAAGGGCGAGAACCGGATGCCCATGTAAGGCAGGCCGAAAAAGATGAAGATCAGGATGACCAGCTGCGGCAGGGTGCGAAACACCTCCACATAGAGGCTGATGACCCCGTTCAAAACCGGGTTTTCCGCGCAGCGCAACAGCGCGAGCGCCAGCCCCGCACCGATACCGATCGCAATGACGCTGAGCGCGACCTGAACGGTTACCAGAAACCCGTCGAACACCGTCGGCAGGGCCTGCGCCATGACCGCGAGATTAAAGTAATTCTCAAGGATCCGATCCACGACCACCCCCTTTGACAAACACCCGCGACGGTCGAGGACCGCCGTGGGTGCCTGCTGCTTCTGCTACTGACAGCTCGGTTCGTGCGGGGTCTCGTCATACCCCTTGAAGCCAGGCGCGCCGTAGCCCGGATAGACCTTGCGCAGGGGCGAGTCCTCGGCGGCCGTTTCGCCGTACCACTTCTCGTAGAGCCCCGCGAGCGTGCCATCCTGCTTCATGCATTCGATGACGGCCTCCACCGTGTTGCGATAGTCCTCGCTTTCGAGGCGGAAGGCATAGCCGAAGTTGCGGCCGTTGAAGTCGCGGAAGCCGATGGTGATCGCGGAATTCTGGCTCGCTGCATAGACGGCGGTCGGGATCTCGTTCAAGGCGGCGAAGACCCGCTGGGTGATCACTGCCTGGACGGAATCCGGGAAGGTCTCGTAGCGCTGAACCTCGAAACCGTATTTCTCGGCGTTCTCGGTGGCCCAGGTGTCGGAGATGGTGCCGCGGTTCACTGCGACGGCCTTGCCGCGCAGCCCCTCGAAGCCGTCGAGCGTCTCGCCCTCGCGCACGATGAAGCCGTTGCCTGTCGCGAAGAACGGCTCGGTGAACAGCATGCGTTCGGCCCGGTCGGCGGTGATGTTCAGCGGATTGACGGTAAACTCGACCCGCTTGGCGAAGAGCGCTGCGAAGAGGCCGGAGAAGTTGATATCCTCGATCACGACCTCGCGGTCGAGACGCTTGCCGATCTCGTTGATCATGTCGACACCGAAACCTTCCGGACCGGACGCGCTGCGCACCATCCAGGGCGACACGCCGAAGTCCGACCCCACCACCATCGGCGTTGCCGGATCATGATCCTGAGCCGCCACCGGGGACACGAAAAGTGCTGCCGCCAGAGCGGCGCCAAGAGAGAGATGTTTCATGAAAAGTCCTCCTCACTTCTGAACATGATGTTCGTGCCAGTGACGGGCGATTGCGTCCCGCCGACAGACCCAGACGTCTTCGAATTGCATGATGTGATCGAGAAACCGCTCGACCCCGGCAGCCCTCCCCGGATGTCCCGACAGGCGCAGATGCAGCCCGACGGACATCATCCGCCCGCCTTCGCGGTACAGCATGTCGAAGGAATCACGCAGGTATTCGAAGAACTCGTTCGCGGTCGCCATACCGCCGCGGATGAACTTCGCGTCGTTCATCGCAAGGCCGTAGGGCACCACCAGATGACGCCTGCCGGACACGTCGGTCCAGTAGGGCAATTCGTCGTTGTAGGCGTCGCTGTCATAGAGAAACCCACCATGTTCGACGACCAGCGAGCGGGTGTTGAGGCTCGGCCCGTAGCGACAGTACCAGCCCGCCGGCGGCGTCCCGACCAGATCCCGGATCGCGTCATGGGTGCGGGCGATCCGCTCGCGCTCTTGTGCCTCGTCGAGGCCGCGGTGATGCTCCCACTTCCAGCCGTGTGCGCAGATGTCGAAGTTTGACGTCTTGAGGTGTTCCACGATCTCGGGATTGCGCTGCAGCGCCAGACCGCAGGCCATGGCCGTCGCCGGAAGGCCGCGCTCCTCGAACAGCCGGACAAGACGCCAGTAGCCGACGCGGCTGCCGTATTCGAACATCGATTCCGCGGCCAGGTCGCGGCCCGAAAGGGTCCCCGCCCCCCCTTCCGTAAGCCCGGTCTCGCTTGCCGCGTCGCCATCGGGAACCGAGGGCTCAGCGCCTTCCTCGATGTTCATCACGAAGTTGACGGCAATACGCGCACCACCCGGCCAACGCGGATCGACCGGAGCGCATCCATATCCCTTGAAGTCCCGTTCCAGATGCCGATCCGCACTCATGCTTCTTCCCCATTCCCTTCCGCATTGCCTCCGATGAGCAACCGCGTCTCCAGATCCAGAAGGACATCGTCGTCCTTGTCCGACAGGGCCATGACCACGACAAACTCGGCTGGAGCCGAAAGAACCCTGAGGCCGGCGTGCCAGACATTGCGGCGGTAGATCACCCCTTGCCCAGGCTCGGCGATGAAAGCCTTCGTCCGCGCGAGATCCGGCGCTCCGTCCGGCAGGTCCGGGCAGCAGACAACCAGAAACGGCTTCTCGAGCAAGGGAATGAATGCCTGGTGGCTGTGCGGGTGCCGTTCCAACTGGTCGATCACGAGCGGAAACTGCGACGCATCGGGCAGTCGGGAGACCCATATGGCCTGTCGAAGGTCTTCTTTTTTCTGGGAAAAGTTCGACTCGATCATATGACGACGTGCCGCGCCGCTGTGCTCGAGAACCTTGCCGAAAGGCTGAAAAGCCTCCGACGTGAGAGGCTCGGGGGAAAATTGCATTTGCTTGAAACTCACGTGCACCACATCACCTTGCATTCCAGTTATAGTACCAGCGGTATACCAGCGGCGCGCCATGTGTCAATGGACTTCCGGTGCCGCCGTGTTTATAGAAGTCGAGACGCATGATGCCGGTCCACAGACCGCAGAAGAGGAGTGGCCAGCTTGGACAACAGCCAGACCGGAAGCGACGCAAAGGAAGAAAAAAGCAGCATCTCGGAGCAAGCTTACCAATATCTCCGAAGCCTTATCTTTGCCCAGAAGCTCGGCCCCGGTGATGTCTTCACGGAGAGGCGCCTGGCAGAGCAGTTGAACGCATCACGAACACCTCTGCGAACAGCAATAAATCGGCTCGAGGGGGAAGGTCTCATTGAGCGATTAGCCAATGGCAGCATTGTGATCAGGCAAGTTGCGGTAGAAGAATTGCTCGAAATTCTCTTGATTCGCCGCCTGCTGGAGGGCGAGGCCGCGGCACATTCGGCGCGGCGGGCATCGCCGGAACGCATCGCCGACATGATGGACCGGACCGAAAAGCTTCTTGCCGACAAGACCATCGAGTTCGACCGATTCTGGGAATATGACGACGAGTTTCACCTGTTCATCGCCGAGAGCAGCGGAAAACCGCTTCTGGCCAGCCTGATCCAGAACCTGCGCAACAAGGCGCGCATGTGCCACATGGTGCGGATGGAGCAGAATTTCGAGGAACAGGCGCGCGAGCATATCGCCGTGCTGAAGGCGCTTGAGGCGAAGGATCCGGAACGGGCGCGCGAGGCGATGATCGGCCATTTGGACTGCGTCCGCGAGCGTTTGATGCGGTGGCTTTTTACACAGTGATTTCTTGAACCTGTTTCCGTTTTCCGCCTTGGGCCGGTTCATGTCGCCAAGCCGTCAGACCGGCGGCGCAGCATCCTCCCAGGGCGGTCTCTTGAAGGCCGTCACCAGGAAATCGATGAATTTGCGGATGCGCGGCACCATGTGGCGGTCCGGCAGAAAAACGGCGTAGATCGCGCCGTCGTCGACCTTTGTGCAGTCGCCAAGCACCTGCACCAGCCGCCCGTCAGCAATCGCCGGACGCGCCAGATGCTCGGCAATGCGCATGACGCCGAAGCCCGCCAGACACATCTGATAGAGCGACATGCCCTGATTGCTCTTGAACCGGCTCTCCGCGCGAAGGACAACCGGCGCGCCTCCGACCACGAACCGCCATCGGTTCAGGTGGTCGCGGCTTCCGTCCCAGGCGACACAGGGCATGCGCTCCAGATCCGCCGGCGTCTGCGGCACGCCGAAACGCTCCAGCAGCGCGGGCGCGGCCACGACGATCCTCTGCAACCGGCACAGCCGCCGGTGCATCAGGCTGGACGCCGGCAACCGGCCCATGCGGATCGCCACGTCGATCTGGTCGTCGATCAGGTTTTCCGTGTCGTCGGTCAGGCGCAGGTCGAGCGACAGACCCGGGTGGGACGCCAGAAACTCCGGCATCAGGGGCGTGACCCGGTCGAGACCGAAGGCGATGGGCGCCGACACCCGCAAATGGCCCTCCACGCGGGCCTCGTTCGTCTGCCAGTCGGCCTCCGCCTGTTCCACCGTCTCGATCACCCGGCGCGCCGCCGCCAGGAATTGCTCACCCTCCGCCGTCAGTCGGTGACCGCGCGTCGTGCGATGCAGAAGCCTTGTTTCAAGTCGCTGTTCGAGCCGCTGGACGGTCTGGCTGATGAAGGGCTGGCTGACCCCGAGGCTGTGCGCGGCCGCCGTGAAGGCTCCGGTGTCCACCACCGCCTGAAACACCCGCATTTCCAGCAGTCGGTCGTCGCGCATCGCCACTCATGCCCTTTCATCCGCGCCGCCTGGCCGTCGGCGACAACTATTATTGCCGATCTTGCGTTGCCGCGTCCCGCCGCTTGTTGCGAAAATGGCGCCGCGCACCGCGCGCGGCCGGTTTCGCGTGCGCACTGCTATCGAAGCCCCCATGCCCGACCCTTGAATTCGCGTCTCGATCTATCAGCCCCAGAGGTCGGGGCTGATCGTCCCGAATTCGACCGGATGGAGGACGAGCGCCGCCAGCGCAAAGAGCTGCACGCCAACGTCCATGACGCCCCCCCCCGACATCACCGGCAAAGAGACCGGGCCGGTCGCGGCGAAAAACCGGGCCGGTTCCACTGTCGCCAAGGCGTTCAAGGGCGCGAAGGCAGCGCTTCGCCAGAACCATGGCCTCCTCTCCGCCAGCCTCCACAGCATCGACAGCGCCGCCTTCTGGTTCATCGCGCTGGAGCGTTGCTGCAAGCAACAGCTCGACTTGGGCAGGAGGGAAACGAAAACGCCCGGCAGGAAGTGAGGGCGACGGCGCGGCGGAACGGATGAACGTCGCGGTCCTGTTGCGCAGCGAAACACCCCCCACTGCAGATCACCTTGGTTTATGCGCTTGAGGAAGTGACCCTGCTCAACACCGCCAAAGGTGCTGTCCGCCACCGTCAAGACACGAACCCCTTGACAGGTTTTACTGTTCGCCAGCGTGGACACCCCCTGATTTTCGGGGTTTGATGGCGCAATGGTCAGTCCTTCCGCCCTCCTCGCACGATGGCTCCCAAAGGCATGAGCGCGCACATCCGACACGACCGGCCGTCGCGCGGAGGCTTGCTTGGATGGCTCGTCACGCTTGTCGCGCTCATCGCCATCGCCGTCTCGATTTTCAATCTCGAGCGTGGCCGCGCGGGCCTCGACATCTCCGGGATGTCGGTCGGCACGACACCCGCGACACTCTATCGAAAGCCTGGCGAGGCCGGCCCGCTCGTCGTCATCGCCCATGGCTTCGCCGGATCGCGCCAGCTGATGCAGGCCTATTCGCTGACGCTCGCGCGCGCCGGCTACACGGTGCTCGCCTTCGACTTCGAGGGGCACGGGCGCAACCCGGTCCCGATGTCGGGCGACGTCACCTCCATCGACGGCACAACTGCGCTTCTGGTTGCGGAAACCCGCCGCGTGATCGCAGCCGGCCGGGCTCTCACGCCGGAAATTTCCGGCCTGGCGCTACTGGGTCATTCGATGGCGACCGACATTCTGGTCCGCGCCGCCATCGCCGAGCGCGACGCCGGCACGCCCGTCGATGCAGTTGTCGCGATATCGATGTTTTCCCAGGCCGTGACGGCAGACCGGCCGGTGCGCCTTCTTGCGATCAGCGGCGAATGGGAGACAAGACTGCGGGCGGTCGCCCTCGCCGATCTTCGGAAGGTTCAGCCCGACGCGGCCGAAGGCGAAACCGCGACCGCAGGCAACGTTCAGCGCCGCGCCGTCGTCGCGCCGGGTGTGGAGCATGTCGGGGTCTTGTTCAGCGAAACGGCCCTGCGCGAGACCCGGAACTGGCTGGATGGTGCGTTCAACAGAACGTCTTCGGGCCGGATCGTCTTGCCGGGTGTTTGGATCCTGCTGCTGATGGCGGGCATCGTCGGCCTGTTCAAGCCGCTTACGATGTTGCTGCCGCAGACCGCCGGGCCACCCCGGGAAATTTCCCCGCGCCTGTTCTGGGCCGCAGTCCTGGTCCCGGCCGTTACGGTACCGCTGGTGGCGGTCGTTTCCTATGTCCCGTTCCTGCCCGTTCTCGTCGCCGACTACCTGGTGATCCATCTGGCGCTCTACGGACTTGCCCAACTGGCGCTGCTGCATGTCTGGAAGGCGAAAGCGCTGGCCGTATCCCTGCCGGCAGTATTCCTGCTCGCGATCTGGGGAATTGCCGTCTTCGGCCTTGCGATGGACCGCTATGCGGCAAGCTTCATGCCCAACGGAGAACGGCTCGCGATCATCGCCGCGCTGGCGGTCGGCACCGTGCCGTTCATGATCGCCGACAGCTTCGTGACGCGGGCCGGACACGGCCTGTGGTGGCACCGGATCGCCGCGCGGGCCGCCGTGCTCGTATCGCTTGGCGCAGCCGCGGCGCTCGATCCCGAGCGGCTGATGTTCCTGTTCCTCATCCTGCCCGTGCTGGTGCTTTTCTACCTTGTGCAGGGGCTGATGGGACGATGGGTGGCGCAGCGCTCGGGCGCGCTTTCAGCGGGCCTGGGGCTTGGTCTTTGCCTCGCATGGGCGCTTGGCGTCAGCTTTCCGCTTTTCAGCCCGGGCTGAGCGTCCGCGACCCGGCGGCTATTGCGCCCCGGCGAGCGCAAGGTCCTGGGGGATGCGCGACGCGGCCCAGCTGTCCACCGCCAGGGTGCGAATGCTTTCGATCAGTTCCGCAGGCACCGGCGCCCCTGCCCCTGCGGGACGAATGAGGTCGTCGTGGAACAGGTAGAGCCGCGAGACGAACTGCTCGAACACGAGCGAGGCCTCGCCGTGGCGTTCGCCGTTGCCATGCGTCGAGACGGTAACGCCACCGCCCCAGTCCTGACCGCTGTCGTTGTTGGGATTGTAGAAATAAATGCGCGTGCGCCCTTCCGTATCCTGCGCCACACGCAGGATCGAAATTGCATGCCAGCCGACGAAGCGCGCGCTGGCATCCGTCACCGCAATACCTGCGGGCTGGGGATGGATCACCGGCCGGCCGCCGTTATACGCCGGGTGATACCCTTGGCAAAAGCGGGTGACGAAGCCGTCGTAGTCGTCCAGTTGCCCGGTCAGCACATCGACGGCAACGACGCAGTCGCGCGCCACCCACCAGCCGTGGAACTCCGGGTTGATCCAGCGGTGCGGGTCGCCGCCGCGCGGGGCGCAGATCCGTCCCATCTCGGCATAGACGCGGTCAAGATGCGGCACCAGCAGCACGGAGACCGGATCGGCGTCGATCGGCGCGCCGGCCGCAAGCCCGGCCGGCAGGTCGCCGGAGGCAATCGCCTTCCCCTCGAAATGCATCAACAGGGAATCGAACTCGCCCACCTGGCAGATCAGATGCAGCAGGAAGTCGGGATCGTTCAGCGCCCACATGGCAATTGCGCGGGCGGACTGGCAGGGCGGGGTGGCGCCCTGCCCCACGCCCAGCGGCTGGCCCATGACCTCCAGCGTCCCGGCAAGCACACGCGTCTGCGCCGGAACGGCATTGCCGAATGCCAGTTCGATGCGCGCGGCGACGGCCGGCTGCAAGGTCATCGAGAGCTGACGCTCCAGCGCCGGCGCGATCGGGGCGCTGTGCAGCACGCCGCGTTCCAGAAGCATCGCCAGTCCGTGGACGGCCTGCGGTGTCTGGGGATGCACGGCCGCCGAAATCAGCTTGTCGACGAGCGGCTTGAACTTCCTGTAACTGTCGAGCCCCGTCCCTCCAAGTCCGAGCGCCTCGGGCGCGAAGGACGCGTCACGGTACTTCGACACCCAGCGCAGGAAGGCCGCGTGATAGTCGGACACAAGGCCGGTGTCATGCATGGCGCGAGCGAAGCCGGACGCCTCGCGGCGCAAGGCCGTATCGTCGAGCCGCTCCAGGCGCATCTGGTAGGCATCGATCCCCGGATCGTCGATGCACTCGTTTGTCGGCCCGAAAAGCGCGCTGACCAGCCGGTCCGCGCCGAGGCGCTCACGCCCGATCCCGCCATCCTCGCGCGTCAGCGCGATGGCGATCTGGGTGATCATCTCCTTCACGGGGCCGACCTGGATCGGCCTCTGCTCGAGGATGCGCCAGATCTCCGTGACCAGAATGCCGAGCACGTCCTGGAAGCCGATGTGATCCGCGATGAAGCGGAACACATCGCGGCGCATGGCGGTCCCTGCACTGTCCTGCCGGTCCGCCTCGCTGGTCTGGTCGAAGAAATGCGGAAGATTGAGCGCCAGCACCTGCGTCAGGAAATGACGGGCATGTTCGGCATGAACGTTGACATGCGCCCCGCCGCCGCTGGCGATCGCCAGCAGCCGCAGCAGGCTGGCCACCTCGAGCGCGACCGTCAGTCGGTCCGGACTTTGCAAGGTCTGCCCGACCAGCTGCGGCAACAGCCTTGAGGGGTCGTCCCAGTCGGACCCGCGAAAGAGACCGGCGGCCTCCATCGCAAGCCCGCGCGCGTAGAGCGCGTCCAGCCCGCCGGGAACCGCAGCGAGACGCGCCGCCACATCGAGGACGGGACGCTGATGGCGTTGCTTGGCGAAGGGCCGCGCTCCGGAAAGCCGCTCGATGGCCACATCGAGCGTATCGGCCAGCCGTGCCGCCTCGGGCCTCGTTTCCGTCATGGTCAATTCGTCCTTGTGCAAGCGATCGCCCCCGACGTGCCTGGAGACGCCCCTAGATATAGAAATCCAGATCCTCCTGAGCCTTCAGGAGATCCCGCAGTTTGTGCGGATTCTCTCCAAAGAAATAGGCCAGACCCCAGTGGGTGCCGAATGCAGTGCGCTTCGTGACCTTCTGCTCCGCCGGCGAGGCAAGTTCGTGGAACTCGAAATAAGGGTGGTTCTGGGTTTCCTCCGGCACTTCCAGCCGGCTGATGACGCGCCGGCGCGGATAGACGCCGAAACACCCGGCATAGCCCTTGGCATCCGTCACCTCTTCGGGGAAGAAGGCGTCGATTTCCTCCGTCGTCGCCTTGGGGTCGAACATCAAGGCGATGCCCTGATAGCCGTTGAACCCGTAGGCGCGTTCGATCAGTTCAAGCGCGTTGAAGCCCGGCGGACGATAGGCGACCTCGCCGAAGTAGAGCTTGCCGTCGCTCGTCAGGAAATATTCCGGATGAATGAAACCGAAATCGATGTCGAAGGTCTCGATCAGCTTCTCGACCTCCTCGGTGATCCGGGCACGCCAGGACTCAAGCTCGGGCGTCGCCGGCACGAACACCGAATAGCCGAGCGTCACATATTCGGAAATGTTCAGGAACTGGATCTTTCGGTCCTTGATCCAGGCCTCGACCGCAAACTCCCAACCGTCGAGATGGCTTTCCAGCAGGGCCGGAAACTCCTCGTCGGGGATGTTGTCGACATCTTCCGGCGTGCGGATCACCCGGTGGCCGGCCGTGCCGGACTTGTCGAATGCCTTGAAGTGGATCGGGTCGTTGGGATCGCCCTCGAGCTTCAGCAGCGTCTGGTTGACGCGCTTCAGGAAGCGGATCACGTCGCCGCGATCGTGCGCTTCCTCGAAGACGCCGACACGAATGCCGCCAAGCTGCGCACGCCGCTTCATCAAAGACTTGTCGCGGAACAGCATCGACTGGCCGAGAAGACGCGGATTGTCCATGAGCACGGAATTGATTGCACCCGCCCATTCCACGGTTTCCTCAAACAGCGGAATGGCAACGTCGACGCCCTCTTCCTTCAACCGGTGGGCAAGCTCGTGCGACCGCTCGTTCAGCCGGTCGAAATCCCACGACATGTAGGGAATCTCGTTCTGCTGACAGTACTCCTCGGCCCAGGGCGGCGCGACGACGATGTACTTGCGATCGAACCGGTCGATTGCGTCAATGGCGTTCAGGCTCCAGCCGAGAAGCGCGATGTAGCCTTTGTCGGGATCAATGCTCATGTGTAACTCCTGTTCTGCGAAATGGACACGTCCTCCTGCAGCCTCGCACCGGATATGCGGCACGATCGCGCGAATGAGTGCGTGGCTAACGCACGCGTCCATCACATGAAGAACACGCTCCTGCCGGCCACTTGAAAATGAAACGTAAAGGAATAGGATCAGAATTCAAGCTACGGCAATGAATTATAAAAACATCTCCGGCAAAAATGAAAATTGCGACGCGCCATTCTGGAAAATATTATTGATATAATATTTCAGATTTCGCCATATGTTTTCAAATATTACTTTTATACAAACAAAAAAATCTAAAAGTAATTTTGGATTTTTAGTGCACAATTCCGCAAGCGCCCCTGGAGACGACGGATCTCGACCCCGTACCGGTTTTTTTATACCGTCTGACGGACCGGTCGGGGGCCGTGACGGCGCCGGCCGTCCGTGCGCGGCGCATCGCATCGCGGACCGCGTCGAGCCATTTCTTGCTGGAGCCCCCTCAATGACGGATCCGTTCTTTCAGCCGGTGTCCGGGTTCGACCTGCCCCGCTTTGCAGGCGTCCCTACCTTCATGCGGCTCCCGCTCGTGGAAAACGACCATCCGCGCCGCAAGGCTGTCGACATCGGGCTGGTCGGCGCCCCCTGGGACGGCGGCACCACCAACAGGCCCGGGCCGCGCCATGGCCCGCGGCAGCTGCGCGACCTGTCGACGATGATCCGCGCGCAGAACGGCGCGACCGGCGTTCGTCCGTTCGAACGGGCCAATTGCGCGGATCTCGGCGACGTCGGCCCGAACCCGGTCGACCTTCAGGACAGCCTCAAGCGCATGACGGCGTTCTACGCAGGGCTGAAGCAGGAGCGCATCCGCCCGCTGACCGCCGGCGGCGATCACCTGTGTTCGCTTCCGATCCTGCGGGCACTGGCAGTCGACGGCCCGCTCGGGCTCATCCACTTCGACAGTCACACGGATCTCTATCACAGCTATTTCGACGGCTGCCTCTACACCCACGGCACTCCGTTTCGCCGCGCGATGGAAGAAGGGCTGCTCGATCCGCACCGCTGCGTCCAGATCGGCATTCGCGGCACCGCCTACGACAATGAAGACCGGGCATTCGCGCAATCCGCGGGCATTCGGGTCATCGCCATCGAGGAGTTTTTCGCACGCGGGGTCGAGGACGTGATGGCGGAGGCCCGCGAGATCGCCGGAGAGGCCCCGACCTATGTCTCCTATGACATCGACTTCGTCGATCCGGCCTATGCGCCCGGGACGGGCACGCCCGAGGTCGGCGGTCCGAATTCCTTCCAGGCGCTGCAGGTGGCGCGGCTTCTTTCGGGCGTAAACATCGTCGGCGCGGATCTTGTCGAGGTCTCCCCGCCCTTCGACGCCTCCGGCGGCACCGCATGGCTTGGCGTCTCGATCCTGTTCGAGATGCTGTGTGCGATGGTTGAAAGGCCGGCCTGACCGGCTGCGCGCAGGCGGTCAGCGCGACGCGCCGAACCCGACGTCGTCCGCAGCGGAAGGCTGCGCAAGCATCCGCGCCATCGTTGTGACGTGGAAACTCATCCAGCAAAAGATGCCAAGGAATTTCGCCCCGTCCTCGACATAGACGAGGACAGGATCGAGGCTGTGGAACACCGTGTCCACGCCCATGCTGAAGGCAAGTGCGCCGCAGGCCAGCAGAAGCAGCCACTTGTCGTGGTTGAGAATGATCCGATGGCTTGCCGCGACATAGACGACGGCAAATGCGGCATTCGCCGCCAGGACCAGATTTTGCGCGATCCCGAATTCGGGCAGCACGACCTCATGCAACAGGAAGGCATCGTCCAGCGCCAGCCACCCCGACAGCAATCCGGCGGCACCGGCAAACAACACGACCGCACGCGCCCGATGCGTCAGCGCGAAGGCGAGCGCGCAAAACAGGCACACCGCAGCGGTCGCGACCCACAGCATGATGCCGAGCGTCGAGACGAAGCCGAAATAGGGCCGACAGCAGGACTCCGCAAATTCCGCCGCTGCAAGCGTATCGAGGAACATCAGCTTGGGCTCTTTCACCGGCAACAGCAGAACCAGCGCCAGAAAGAGACTTGGAAGGACCAGTGTGCAGACCCGTATCGCCGTCACCGGCCAGGCCCCACCGCGCACCGTGTCGAGAGGTACGGAGGACGCAGCGCCACCTTTCGGTTCGCAATCGGGAGAGAGTGAAAACTCGGACATGGCGCTGGATCGACCTCGCGACAGAAAGACCATGGGAACCTTCACGCCCCCCATACGAAGCCCTTTCTTTACCGCCAAGGTCTAAACATCGGTTGAATCGCATCCCTCCCGTTTTCGCTCGCCCAGATCGTTCCAGACGCTCTGGCTGACAAGCCGCCCGTTCTCGACCTCGAAACGGTCGATGAAACGCACGCTCTCGAAACGCGACCCGTCCAGCCATTCCCCGCTCAGCGTGCCGTGACAATGAACCACCGCACGGCCGTCGGAAAAGCCGGTATCGAACCCGGCGATGGTCTTGGAAACGCGCCGATACCGCGTCCCGGCCCAGGCAACCATTTCGGCAAGCGCCGAAAACCGCTGCCCGCCGGGAAACACCATTTCGAAGCCGTCGGCGAGACAGGACTGCGCCCGCGGCAGGTCGCGCGCCTCCATCGCGGCGAGAAACCCGCGGACCACATCGACCGGATCGGGCACGGCGACGCCCGGCGTGCGGCTCCGTCCGCCGCGCATGTAGTTCGACGGCCTCACCTCCTCGATGGCGACGGTCACCCCGTCCGCCGGCGCGGCGATGGTGCCGCGCACAGCGTCCGTCAGCCGCAGCGCAAGCCGCTGGCGCACCTCCTCCGCATAACCCTCGATCATCGTCACCCGCACGATCGGCATTGCCGCTCTCCCCCTTTTCGCTTCCCGTCTTGTCCGGTCCGAACCCTCACCGACCCCGGAAATCGGCCACCCCCGCAAGATCCGGACAGGCGGCCGGAAGCCGGTTGACATAATGATATAATGACATACCATTAAACGTAACAAACGGAAAGAGAGCCCAGCCGTGAGCACGCCGCCGATCCCGATCGTTTCCGAGACACAGGGCAGCGACACCGCCTCCACGGCGCGCGGATCCGGCATTCTCGATCCCAACGGGCCGGTCCCGCTCTACCACCAGATCTTCCTGCTGCTGCGCAACCGCATCTATGGCGGCAACCTGTCGGCCGGCGAACGCGTGCCGAGCGAGCAGGATCTCACCACGGAATTCGGCGTCTCCCGCATCACCGCCAAGCGCGCGCTGAACGAATTGGCGGACGCCGGCCTCGTCATCCGCGAACGCGGGCGCGGCACGCGCGTCGTCAACCGCCCGCCGGCGCCTGCCGTCACGTCGTCCATCGAAGGCTGGCTGGAGAACATCACCTTGATGGGCCAGTCGACCACGGCGGAAGTCCTGTCCTTCGCCTACACGCAGGCCGGCGAGGAGATCGCCCATGCCCTGGAGGTGGAGCCCGGCACCGAGGTGCAACGCGCGGTGCGCGTGCGTCGTCTCGAGGGCGAGCCGATGTCCTATCTCGTCACCTATGTGCCCGCCGACATCGGCCGCCACTACGGCGCCGACGACCTCAACGTCCAGCCGCTGCTGCACCTTCTGGAACGCGCCGGGGTGGATGTCACCTCCGCCCGCCAGACGATTTCCGCGACCGTTGCCGAGACGGACGTCGCCGCCGTGCTTGCGATCCCGGCCGGTTCGCCGCTGATCGAGGTGCGCCGCGTGGTCAGCGACCGCGCCGAGCGCCCCGTTGAATACATCCGCGTCCTGTACCGGCCGGATCTCTACCGTTTCGAAATGTCCATGCGCCGGGTGCGCGCCGAAAGCGGCCCGCGCTGGACCACGACAAGCTCTCCACCGGTCCCGGCCGGCGGAGGATAAAAGCGCAAAGAGGGACCCGGGACAGCCAACCGGTCGCGAAGACGGCCGTCAGTGGAGGTTTGAGATGACTGACAAGACGTTGAAGGGCGGCCTGCGCCGCCGCGAATTCCTGGCCACCGGCGCCGCCGCCCTCGGCCTTGGCGTGACGGGCTTTCCGAGCGTGCTGCGCGCCCAGGCCGCCCCCGTGAAGATCGGCCTGATCCACCCTGTTTCCGGCTTCATCGCCTTTTCCGGCACTCAATGCCGCGAAGGCGCAATGATGGCGATTGCCGACATCAACGCCGCCGGCGGCATCAAGTCGATGGGCGGCGCCAAGGTCGAGGCGGTGCTTGCCGACAGCCAGGGCAAACCGGAAATCGGCGCGGCCGAGGTAACCAAAATGGCGGAGGCCGGCATCGACGGCATCGTCGCCGGCTATGCCTCCTCGATCTCGCTCGCCACCTCGCAGGAAGCGGCCAAGACCAACACGCCGCATGTCGTCGACGTCGGCGTCTCCGACCAGATCGTCCAGCGCGGCCTCGCCAACACGTTCCGCTTCGGTCCCGGCTACGGCAAGATCGCCGAGTTTGCCGTCGACAACCTCGACACGATCAACAAGGCGGCCGGATCGCCGGCCAAGACGGCGATGATCATCCACGAGGAATCGCTGTTCGGCACCGGCACCGCCGGTCTGCTCTCCAAACGCCTGCCTGAGAGAGGCATCGAGGTAATCGATGTCATCAAGCACGCCAATCCGACGCGCGACTTCACCAACATCGTGCTCCAGATCAAGTCGCAGAAACCGGACCTGATCATTCCCGCCAACTACTACAACGAATATGTGCTGCTCGCCCGCACCATGCGCCAGCAACGCATCGAGGCGAAAGGCATCTATTCGGTGCTCGGAGGTGCTGCATCGAATTACAAGTTCGTCAACGAATTCCCCGAGGCCGCCGACCTCATCATGGATTGCAACCACTGGTTCAATCCGAAGTCGGACGTGGCGCTTGAGCGCAAGACGGCGGCGGAAGCCAAGGGCCTGATCTACACCTACGAGGTGTTCCTCGCCTATAACGCCGTTCTCGGACTGGTCGATGCCATCGAGCGCGCCGGCTCCACCGACAAGGATGCGGTGAACGCAGCCCTTGCCGCCTCGGAAATGGACATGTCCTACATGCCCTATGGCGCGACGAAGATGGTCGACGGGCAGAACGCGGGCGCCCAGCCGGTCAACACCCAGGTGCAGAACGGCGACATCGAGGTGATCTTCCCGGCCGAGTTTGCCTCCGCCGAGACGGTCTTCCCGATGGGCGGCTGATCGCCGGTCGCGGGATCGAAGCGGGCGGGGCCTGACGCTCCCGCCCGCCCCTCTCATCCGACAAGCCTTGCGAGTGACCATGCCCGACATGGCGATCATCGTGCCGTCCGTACTGAACGGGCTGACGACAGGCGCGCTCTATGCGCTCGTCGCGCTCGGCCTGACGCTGATCTACGGCGTGCTGCACATCATCAACTTCGCCCATGGGGCGCTGCTGATGCTCGGCCTCTACGCGGTCTACTATCTCAACGTCCAGTTCGGCATCGACCCTTACGTGGCGCTTCTGATCGTGCCGCCGGGCATGTTCGCGCTCGGCTATGCACTGCAGCGCGGGATCATCGGCCGCGCCAGTCACGGGCGGGATGAAAACATCCTGCTGGTGACGCTCGGCCTCGCCATCGTGATCGAGAACCTCTCGCTCTTCCTGTTCAAGTCCGACACGCGCATCGTCGACGTGCCCTATGGCTTCCAGGTCGTCGAGATCTTCGGCGCCTTCCTGCCGCTGCCCAAAGTGGTCGCCTTCGCCGGCGCGCTGATCACGGCAGCCCTGCTGTGGCTGATCATGAGCAAGACGGATCTCGGCCGCGCGATCCGCGCGCTTGCAAAGGAGCGCAAGGGCGCGCAACTCGTCGGCATCGATGTGGAGCATGTTTTCGCCATGAGCTTCGGGCTCGGCATTGCGTGTCTTGGCGTCGCCGCCTGCCTGCTCCTGCCGAGCTACTACGTGAACCCGCAGGTCGGCCACGGCTTCGTGTTGATCGCCTTCACCATCGTCGTGCTCGGCGGCATGGGCTCCTTCGTCGGCGCGCTTCTGGGCGGGCTGATCATCGGGGTGGTGGAAGCGCTCGGCGGCCTGTTCTTCGGCGAAAGCCTGGGCCAGCTCGGCATCTTCCTGATCTTCATCCTCGTTCTCGTCTTTCGCCCAACGGGCCTGCTTGGACACAAGGTCTGACCCATGCGCCAGCTCGCCCTTCTCGGTCTCGTCTTCGCCGCGCTCTTCACGCTTCCCTTCTTCGTGGAGTCTGAATCCTGGCGCACCACCATCATCATGACGCTCTACGCCGCCCTTCTCGGTCAGGCGTGGAACATTCTGGGCGGCTACGGCGGCCAGTTCTCCTTCGGCCATGCCGCCTTCTTCGGAACCGGCGCCTATACGGTCGCGGTGCTCCAGGTGCAACTCGGCCTCAATCCGTGGCTCGGACTGGTCGCAGGCGGCGCCCTTGCGGTTGGCGTGGCCGCCTTCATCGGCTTCACGACCTTTCGCTACGGCCTGCGCGGATCCTATTTCGCGCTGGTGACGCTGGCCTTCGCCGAAGTCTTGCGGATCCTGTCCAACACCGTGCCTTTCACAGGTGCCGGCGTCGGCATTCTCATCCCGCTCGATCCCGGCGCGGCGAACCTCCAATTCGCCTCCAAGGCCGGCTTCTACTGGCTGTTGTGGGCGATCACGCTCGGTGCCTTCCTGACCGCCTGGTGGATCGGCCATTCGCGCTTCGGCGCAAGACTGATGGCGGTGCGCGACAATGAGGATGCCGCCCGGGCGCTCGGCGTCGATCCCTTCCGCGTCAAGATGCGGGCAATCATGCTGTCGGGCCTCTTCTCCGGCCTCGCCGGCGTTTTCTACGCCCAGTTCTTCCTCTACCTCGATCCCGGTATCGCCTACGGCCCGGCCGTTTCGGTGGAAAGCCTGCTGGTTCCCATCGTCGGCGGCATGGGCACGCTCTTCGGTCCGCTGCTGGGCGCGGTCGCGCTCCATGCGGTCTCGGAAGTCACTCGCGAGGTGATCGGCGACCTGCCGGGCATCAGCCTCGTCATCTACGGCACGATCCTGGTGATCATGGTCCTCTTCGCCCCGCGTGGCCTGTCTGGCCTGGTCTCCCGCCTCACCCGTTCGGCACGGCGCAAGACGGAGGGCGACCGCCATGCATGACGCCTCGCCCATTCTGGACGTCGCCGGGATCTCAAAACGTTTCGGCGGACTGCAGGCCTCCAACAACATCTCGATGCGCGTACCGCAGGGTGGAATCACCTCGCTGATCGGCCCGAACGGCGCCGGCAAGACCACGCTGTTCGCGCTGATCACGGGCTTTCATACGCCGGATGCGGGCAGCGTCCGGTTTCGCGGCGAAGACATCACCGGACTGGCGCCACAGGAGATCGCCGAACGCGGCATGATCCGCACCTTCCAGATCGTCCAGCCCTTCGCCGGCCAGAGCGTGCGCGAAAACATCGCCGTTGGCGCGCACCTCAAGATCCGCTCGCGCGCGGCAGCGCTTGAAAAGGCGGAAGACGTCGCCCGCAAGGTCGGGCTCGGCGATCGGCTCGACATGGATGCGGCGGCGCTGACCGTTGCCGGGCGCAAGCGGCTCGAGGTCGCCCGCGCGCTCGCCACCGACCCCGAACTGATCCTCTTCGACGAGGTGCTCGCCGGGCTGAACCCTTCGGAAATCCGCGACGTGATCCCGGTCATCCGCGCGATCCGCGACGAAGGCGTGACCATCCTTTTGATCGAACACGTGATGCAGGCGGTGATGAGCCTGTCGGAACACACCTGGGTGCTCAATCAGGGGCAGCTTATCGCCGAAGGCGCGCCACAGGACGTCACGCGCGACCCCCATGTGATCGAGGCCTATCTCGGCAAGGGCATGGCCGAGCGCATGGCGAAACAGGCGGCCGACGCCGTGGGAGGCGCGCATGAGTAACGAGACGATGCTTCTTGTCGACGGCTTGCGCGCCGGCTACGGCGCGGTGGAGGTGCTGCGCGGCGTCTCCTTCGATCTCGGAAAGAGCGAGATCGTCGCCCTGCTCGGCTCCAACGGCGTCGGCAAGACGACGATTTCCTCCGTTCTCTCCGGCCTGATCCCGGCGTGGTCGGGCCGTATCGTCTTCGACGGCGCGGAGATCCAGAACCGCACACCGGAGACAATCGTCGATCTGGGGCTGATCCATGTGCCGGAGGGACGCCACATCTTTCCCAACCTGACGGTGCGCGAGAACCTCGAGCTTGGCGCCTATCGGCGCGGCAAACCCAACCGCGCGCGCAATCTGGACCGGGTGATGGACACCTTCCCGCGCTTGCGCGAACGCGCAGGCCAAAAGGCCGGGACGCTTTCGGGCGGCGAGCAGCAGATGCTCGCTATCGGACGCGGCATGATGGCCGAACCGCGTCTTCTGATCCTCGACGAACCCTCCATCGGCCTCTCGCCGCTGCTGGTGGAGGAAATGTTCTCCCTGATCGGCGTGCTCAACAAGGACGGCCTGCCGATCCTGCTCGTGGAACAAAACGTCCTGCAGTCGCTGGAGATCGCCGACCGCGCCTTCGTCATGGAAAACGGCGAGATCCGCCTTTCGGGTCCGACCGCGACGCTGATGGACGATCCCGAGCTGAAACGTTCCTACCTGGGGCTTGCCTGATGACCGGAGACACCCCCTCACCGACAACGCTTGCGCAAAAGATCGTCGCCCGCGCATCCGCACGCGATCACGTCACGCCCGGCGAGATCGTGACGGCGCGCGTCGACCTTGCCATGATCCACGACAGCGGCGGCCCGCGCCGGGTCGAGCCGATCCTCAAGGATCTCGGCGTCGGCCTGTTCGACGCCTCGAAGGTCGTGCTGATCTCCGATCACTTCGTGCCAGGCGACACCGACGAAGGCGCGCGCATTCTCGAACTCACCCGCCAGTGGGCGAAGGAGCGCAAGGTCGCTTTCCACGATGGCGAGGGCATCTGCCACGTTGTGCTGCCCGAACGCGGGCACCTGCGACCCGGCATGCTGGTCGTCGGCGGCGACAGCCACTCGCCGACGGGCGGGGCCTTCGGCGCCTATATGTTCGGCGTCGGCGCGACCGAGATGGCCGGCGTTCTGGCGACCGGCGAAATCTGGCTCAAGGTGCCCGACACCATCCTGCTCGAGTGGCGCGGACGGCTGTCGCGGGGCGTCACCGCCAAGGACATGATGCTCGCGCTCTGCGGCAGGCTCGGCATGGACGGCGGCAAGTATCAGGCGGTGGAATACACCGGCGAGGCAATCGCGGCCCTTTCCATGCAGGAGCGCATGACGCTCTCCAACATGGCAGCGGAACTTGGCGGCCAGGCCGGGCTGATCGCCCCCGACGCCACCACCGCCGCGTTCCTGGAGACCGCCGGCGCGGACATGAGCGGTAAGGAGATCTGGAGCGCGCTCGCGACGGACCCCGGCGCGCCGGTGCTGGAACATCACGTCTTCGATGCGAGCGCCCTTGCGCCCCAGGTCGCCGCCCCGCATTCGCCGGCCAACAGCGCCCCCGTCACGGATGCGCCGGAAACCCCTGTCGATGTTGCCTATATCGGCGCCTGCACCGGCGCGAAATACGAGGATCTGAGGAACGCCGCGGCCATCCTGCGCGGGCGCAGGCTCGGAAAGGGCGTGGAGCTCCTCGTGGCACCCGCCTCGAAGCGCGATCAGGACCGCGCGGCGGCCGACGGCATCATGGCGGTCTTCGAGGAGGCCGGCGCGCGCATCCTGCCCAACGCCTGCGGCATCTGCGCGGGCTATGGCACCGACCGTCTGGGCGAGGACGTCACCTGCATTTCCTCCACCGCGCGCAACTTCAAGGGACGGATGGGCGCGGCATCCTCGCAGGTGTGGCTCGGCTCGCCGCTGACCGTGGCGGCCTCCGCCATTGCCGGAAAGATCGCCGATCCGCGCGCCTTCCTCCAGGACGACGGAGGCACGGCATGAGCGGACGCATCTTCCTTCTCGGCGACGATGTCGACACCGACCAGCTCGCGCCCGGCGCCTACATGAAAGGCGGCATCGAGGCGCTCGCCGCCCATTGCCTGGAGGGCGTGCGCCCCGGCTTCGCGCAAGAGGTCCGGCCGGGCGACATTCTGGTCGCGGGCCGCAATTTCGGCGTCGGCTCCTCGCGCGAACAGGCGGCGGAAGCCTTGAAGCATCTGGGCCTTGCCGGCGTCGTCGCGCTGTCGTTTGCCGGCATCTTCTACCGCAACGCCATCAACCTCGGGCTTCCCGTGCTCACCGCACCGGATTTGGGCAGGGTGACGGACGGCGCGGCCGCCCGCCTCGATGTCTCTGCTGCGCGCCTGGAGCTCGAGGCGGCGGGAGAAACACTCGCCCTCGATCCCCTGCCCGACAATCTGCAGGTGCTGCTCGCCGACGGCGGGCTGGTGCCGCATCTCAAGAAGCGCTTCGCCAAGGAGCGCAACAAGGAGCATGACCGATGCGCCGACCCCCGCCCCTGAAACAGCGCCTCGCCGAGCGGGACATCCTGCTGGCGCCCGGCGTCTACGATGCGTTGTCCGCGCTGATCGCCGAACAGGCCGGCGCGGAGGCCGTCTATCTCTCCGGCGCCTCCATCGCCTACACCCGCTTCGGCCGCCCCGACATCGGACTGGTGTCGATGAGCGAGGTTGCCGACACGCTCGCCGCGATCCGCGACCGCATCGCGCTTCCCGTCGTCGTCGATGCCGACAACGGCTTCGGCAACGCCCTCAACGTCCAGCGCACCGTGCGCGTGTTCGAGCGCATGGGCGCCAACGCGCTTCAGCTCGAGGACCAGACCAGCCCGAAACGCTGCGGGCATCTCAGCGGCAAGTCGCTGATTGCCGCCGGCGAGATGGTCGGCAAGATCCGCGCGGCCTGCGACGCGCGAACGAACGCCGACACGCTGATCATCGCCCGCACCGATGCCATCGCCGTCGAGGGCTTTTCCGCCGCGCTGGAGCGCGGCGAGGCCTATCTGGAGGCCGGCGCCGACATGCTCTTCATCGAGGCGCCGCAGTCGATGGAACAGATCTCCGAGATCGTGAAGCGCTTCGGCGGGCGCGTTCCGCTGATGGCCAACATGGTGGAGGGCGGCAAGACGCCCATCGTCGGCGCGGGCGCGCTTCAGGATCTCGGCTTCAGCTTCGTGATCTTTCCCGGCGGCGTGGTGCGCGCCATCGCCGCGACCGCGCGCGACTATTACGCCAACCTCGTCGCCAACGGCTCCAACGAGGCCTTTCGCAACCGCATGTTCGACTTCGCGGGCCTCAATGGCGTGATCGGCACCGACGACATGCTGGCAACCGGCAGGCGCTACGACACCGAAGGACCCTCGCGATGACCATCGACACCGTCACGCTCGCCATCCTGAAAGGCCGGCTGGAGCAGATCGCCGACGAGATGGACGCGACGCTCTTCCGCTCCGCCTTCAACCCGATCATCGCGGAAGCGCATGACGCCTCGCACGGGATCTACGACGCGACGACCGGTGAAACGCTTGTGCAGGGCAAGTCCGGCCTGCCGATCTTCGTCGGCGTCATGGCCTTCGCCGTGAAGGCCGTCATCGACAAGGCGGCCACATCCGGCGGCGTCCACGACGGCGACGTTTGGATCTTCAACGACCCGTATGACGGCGGCACGCATCTCTCCGATTTCCGCCTGGTGAAGCCGGTGTTTCGCGACGGCAAGCTGTTCTGCTTTCTCGCCTCCGTCGGCCACTGGCACGACGTCGGCGGCAATGTGCCCGGCAACTACAATCCGGCCGCCACGGAATGCTTCCAGGAAGGCATGCTGATCCCGCCGGTGAAACTCTACGACCGGGGCGAATTTCGCCAGGACGTGGTCGACATTCTCTCCGCCAACTCGCGCCTGCCGCTGTCGCTCTACGGCGATCTCAACGGCCAGATCAACGCGCTCGATCTCGGCACCAGGCGCATGGGCGAACTGCTCGACGACTATGGCCCCCGGACGGTGGGCAACTGCCTGGTGGAGCTGAAGGCGCGCGCCGCCAAGCTGATGCGCGCGCAAATCTCCGCCCTGCCGCAGGGCACCGTCTCCGCCGAGGACTGGCTCGACAACGACGGGATCGTCGACGAACCGCTCAAGATCGCGCTCGATCTCACCATCGACGGCGAGACGATGGTGATGGATTTCTCCCGCTCCTCGCCCGCCTGCGCCGGGCCGGTCAACATCTCCCGCTCGACAACGATTGCCGCCTGCTACGTCGCGCTGAAGCACATCTTCGGCGATGTGCCGGCCAATGCCGGCGTGCTGGAGCCGGTGGAATTCAGGATCGACGAGGCCTCGCTGCTTTCGGTCCGGGCGCCCAAGCCCGTCGGCGGCTACACCGAGACGATCCTGCGGCTGATCGACGTGGTGTTTCAGGCGGTGGCGAAGATCGCGCCGGAGCCGGCAATGGCCTGCGCCTATGGCACGATCAACGCGCTGTCGCTCGCAGGCCACCGCGAAAACGGCAAGCGCTGGGTGATGTTCTCCTTCTTCGGCGGCGGGCACGGCGCGCATGCCGGGGGCGACGGACTGAACCACGGCAACGCGCCGATCTCCACCGCGACGATCCCGCCGCTGGAAATCCTGGAGGCGGCCTACCCCGTGCGCTTCACGCAATGGGCGCTTCGGCCCGATTCCGGCGGTCCGGGCGAGACGCGCGGCGGTCTCGGGGCGATCTACGAGATCGAGCTTCTGGAAAAACAGGCCGACGTCTTTCTTTTCGGCGAGCGCGGACGGCACGCGCCCCTCGGTGTTGTCGGTGGATCTCCCGGTGCCATGAACCGCTTTTCCTACGAGCAGTCCGACGGCTGGCACCAGCCGCCGATGGCCTCGAAAATGGTCGGCATCAGCATCGCGCGCGGTGAGCGCCTGAAGCTGGAGACGCCCGGCGGCGGTGGCTATGGCGATCCGCTTGCCCGCGATCCGCAGGCCGTTGCACGCGACGTCGCGCTCGGCATCGTCAGCCGGAACCACGCGGAAGCCGACTATGGCGTCGCGCTGGATACCGAAGGCACGGTCGACGCGGCCCGGACCGAAACGCTTCGTTCAAGGGAGGCCGCGCAATGAGCAGGCCGGCTTATGTAATCGGCGTCGATGTCGGCGGCACCTTCACCGATGTCTTCATCCTGGATGAAGCGGCGGGCCGCGTGACGACCGCCAAGGTGCCCTCGACACGCGGCGACCAGTCGCGCGGCTTCATCGAGGGCATCGCCTCCAGGGTCGAGACCTTCGGCGATATTCGCACGGTCGTGCATGGCACCACCGTCGGCACCAACGCGCTTCTGGAACGCAAGGGCGCGCGTACCGGCATCATCACCACGGAAGGCTTCCGCGACGTGCTGGAAATGCGCCGCCGCGACCGCCCGACCACCTGGGGCCTGAAGGGCGCCTTCACGCCGGTGGTGGAACGTCCCGACCGGGTGGAAGTGCGCGAACGCGTGCTGGCCGACGGCACCGTGCTTGAGGCGATCGATACGGGCGAGGTCGAGGCACGCGCGCGCGACCTGGCGGCAGCCGGCTGCGAGGCGGTCTGCGTCTTCTTCATCAACGGATATGCCAACAGCCACAACGAGCGCGTCGCGGTGGAAGCGGTGCGCTCCGTCTGGCCGACGTCCTATGTGACGGCGGCGACCGAAATCCTGCCGGAGATCCGCGAGTTCGAGCGGCTGTCGACGGCAACGCTCAACGCCTATCTCCAGCCGGTGGTCTCCTCCTACCTCGACCGCCTCGAGACAGGTCTCAAGGAGCAGGGGTTTGCCGGCGACATCCTCATCGTGCAGTCGAACGGCGGCGTCATGTCCATCGACACCGCCAAACGCTATCCCGTACGCACCGCGCTCTCCGGCCCCGCCGCCGGCGTGATCGCGGCAACGAAGATCGCGGAGGCCGCCGGTTTCGACAACATCATCACCTGCGACATGGGCGGCACGTCCTTCGATGTCTCGCTCGTCGCCGGCGGAGATGCGGCCCTTGCCGCGCAGACGGCCATCGATTTCGGCATGGTCGTGCGCACGCCGATGATCGAGATCACCACCATCGGCGCCGGCGGCGGCTCGATTGCCACCGTGGATGCCGGCGGCCTGCTGCGGGTCGGCCCGGAATCCGCCGGCTCCGATCCGGGGCCGGTGGCTTACGGCCTCGGCAACACGCGGCCCACCGTCACCGATGCCAATCTGGTGCTCGGGCGCATCAACCCCGACCGCCCAATTGGCGGCAAGCTCGACCGGCTCGACATCGACGCCGCGCGCGGCGCCATCGAGAGCCACATCGCCACGCCGCTCGGGCTTTCGGTGGAAGATGCCGCCGAAGCGATCCTCAAGCTCGCCAACGCCAAGATGGCCGGCGCGATCCGCCTTGTCTCCATCGAGAAGGGCCACGACCCGGCACGCTTCGCGGCCATGCCGTTTGGCGGCGGCGGCGCGCTGCACACTGGCGCGCTGATCAAGGAGGTCGGCCTTGCCTCCGCCCTCGTCCCGCGCTTTCCAGGCGTCACCTCCGCGCTTGGCTGCGTCGTCGCCGACATGCGCCACGACCGGGTGCAGACGGTCAACGGCATCCTGTCGGAGATCGACACGATGGAACTCGGCAAGGCCATCCTGCGCGATGCACGCGAAACGGCCTCGGTGCTTGCCACCGCCGGCGTCAGCTTCGACGCGGTCGACCGGGTGATCGAACTCGACATGCTCTATCTGGGCCAGACCCATACGGTGAGCGTGCCCATCGAGGTGCCTGAAACCGGACTCAGTGCAGCCGCGATCCGCGACGCCTTCGAGGCCGCCTATGGCGCCACCTTCGGGCGACTGCTCAAGGGCATCCCGATGCGGGTGATGAACTACCGCATCGCGGTGATCGGCCGACGGCCCGGCCTCGACATGACGCTCTTCGCGCCGGAAGACGGCAAGCCCGCACGGGAGTGCAGGACGGCGACACGTTCCGTCTATGTCGACGGCAAGCATCATGTCGCCGGCGTCTACGACCGACTGGCGCTGGAAGTCGGAGCCCTGATCGAGGGACCGGCCCTGCTGGAACAGCCCGACACGACGATCTTCGTCGATCCGGGCCTGAACGCCACGGTCGACCGCTTCGGCAATCTCGTGATCGCACCGGCGGAGTAGGACATGCGCGTGAATGTGCAAGGACAAGCGATTGAGCGCCGACAGAGGGGGGCAGGCATCCGGCCCCGACCTGGCGGCTCACCCCCCTCTGCCCCCGACCGGGGGCATCTCCCCCGCAAGTGGAGAGAGGAAGGCTCGTCTCCCGATCCACTTTGCACAGGACCGCATCAGGCATGACAGTCAACCTCCACAACCCGAGCCGCACGGCGCTTCTGATCGTCGACCTGCAGAACGACTTCCTGCATCCAGACGGCGCCTATGCGCGCGGAGGGCAGACAAGCGCCGAGATCGCGGCCCTGCCCGCACGCGTGCGCCCCGTTGCGGAAGCCCTGCGCGAGGCCGGCGGCTGGATCGTCTCCACCCAGTTCACGCTGGTGCCCGGCAAGGGCGGCGAGCCCTTCATCTCGCACCACCTCAAGCAGATGCGCCCCTTCCTCCGCAAGGGCGACTTCTGTCCCGGCCAATGGGGACACCGGTTGGTCGACACGCTGCAACCCGCCGATCTCACGGTGGAAAAGGTCGCCTATTCCGCCTTCTACATGACGCGAATGGACTGGGTGCTGCGCAAGGCCGGGATCGAGACGCTTCTGGTCTGCGGCATCGTCACCAACGGCGGCGTCGCCTCCACCGTCCGCGATGCGCATGTGCGCGACTTCTCCACCGCAGTGCTCTCCGACGGCAGCGCCGCCTTCTCGCGCGAGACCCATGAGCGCGCCATTGGCGATCTCTCGACGGTTGCAACCGCACTGACCTGCGCCGAGGCGCTCAGCGAACTGGCCAGGCGCTGATCATGAGCGCGCCGGCCATCCGCCGCGCACAGCCCGAGCGCCTCGACATCGAGACGGATGTGCTCGTCATCGGCGCCGGCGCCTGCGGACTGGTCGCCGCTCTCGCCGCGCATGACGGCGGTGCCGACGTCGTCGTGGTGGAGCGGGACGCCTCGCCGAGCGGCTCGACGTCGATGTCCTCCGGCTTCATTCCCGCCCCCGCCACCAGGGCCCAGCGCGCCACCGGGATCGCGGACGACAACGCCAGCCGCTTCGAGGCGGACATACAGGCCAAGGCAAAGGGCCGGGCCGTGCCCGCGCTTGCGCGTCTCGCGTCGAGCGAAATCGGCCCCGCGCTCGACTGGCTGGCGGAGCGTCACGGCCTCGAATGGGTTGTGTTGACCGACTTTCTCTATCCCGGCCACAGCCGTCACCGCATGCATGCAGTCCCCGAGAAGACCGGCACGGCACTCATGGCCCGGCTCTCGGCCGCCGCCGCGGCCTGCGACATTCCCGTCGTGACCGAGGCTTTGGCACGGGGTCTCTTTGTCGGCGATGACGATGCAATCCGGGCAGTCGAGATCGAGCGCCCGGACGGCCAGACGGAAATCATCGGCTGCAAGGCGCTGATCCTCGCCTGCAACGGCTATGGTGGAAATCCCGATCTGGTCGCGCGCCACATCCCGGAAATGACGGATGCGCTCTACTACGGCCATGCCGGCAACACCGGCGACGCACTGCTTTGGGGCGAGGAACTCGGCGCCCAGACCCGTCACCTCACCGCCTATCAGGGCCATGGGTCGCTGGCGCATCCCCATGGCGTGCTGATCTCCTGGGCGCTGATGATGGAGGGCGCGATCCAGGTGAACGCGGCCGGAGAGCGTTTTTCGAACGAACACGGCGGCTATTCCGAACAGGCCGTCGCCGTGCTCGCGCAGCCGGGCGGCACCGCCTGGAACATCTACGACGAGCGAATTCACGACTTTGCCCGCGCGGGCTTTCCCGACTACCGCGACGCGCTTGCAGCCGGCGCGATCCGCGAGGGAGAAACCCTTGCCGATATCGCCGCAGCGACCGGCCTGCCCGGGGCGGCGCTTGAAGTCACGCTGGCGTCCGTCGCCCGCTTCCAGTGCGGGGTGGAAGCCGACCCCTTCGCGCGCGACTTCACCGACAAGCCGGCGCTCGCCGCGCCGTTTTTCGCGGTGAAGGTCACCGGCGCGCTGTTCCACACCCAGGGTGGACTGATGATCGACGACAGTGCCCGCGGCCTGCGCGGGGACGGGCACCCCTTCCCCAACCTTTTTGCCGCCGGAGGTGCCGCCTGCGGCGTCTCGGGGCCGGATGTGTCGGGCTATCTGTCGGGCAACGGCCTGCTGACGGCCATCGCCTTTGGCCGGGTTGCCGGGCGCGAGGCGGCATCGCGGGGATGAACGGCTGAAACGCAAACGGCCGCACCCGAACAGGATGCGGCCGCGAAACATCAGCGCGATGAGAAAGCCGAGGTCAGCCCTTCTGGGCCGCCACGATCATGATCTCGACCTTGTAGTCGGGCGTTGCCAGGCGGGATTCGCCGCAGGCACGCGCCGGGGTCTGCGTCTGGTCGACCCAGGCATCCCAGACCGCGTTCATCTCGGCGAAATCGTCCATCGACGCCAGCCAGATCGTCGCGCTCAGGATGTGCGACTTGTCCGAGCCGGCATCGAGCAGCAGCTTTTCGATCTTTGCGAGGATCCCCTGCGTCTGCGCGGTGACGCTTTCCCCCGGCGCCCCGACCTGGCCGGCAAGCCACACCGTGCCATTGTGGATGACGGCCTGGCTCATGCGCCGGCCGATCTCGAGGCGTTTGATATCCGACATGTCTGCGTTCCCTGGTGTTGAAAGAAAAAGAAAATCAGTCGTATGACTGCAGGCCACGCACGCCTAGGCGCGCGCAAGCCTGGAAGGGTCTAGCGCGGAAACCACCTCCGCGCCAAGCACCGGGCCGCGCCCGAGACACAGATCGGCCGCAAGGCGCGAGAGCGCAGGCGCGGTCTGGATGCCATAACCGCCCTGCCCCGCCAGCCAGAAGAAGCCCGGCGTCTCCGGCGCAAATCCCACGACCGGCGAGCGGTCGGCCACGAAACTGCGCAGGCCCGCCCAGGTGCGCTCCACACGGGTGACCGGAACGGTGGTGGCGCATTCGAACCGGTGCAGCCCTTCCGCCATCACCATGTCCTCAGGCCAGGCGTCATGCGGATCGACCGGATCCTCATCCGCCGGCGAGACCATCAGCTTGCCGGCCTCCGGCTTGGCGTACCAGCTCTCCGAGGCACTCACCACGGCGGGCCAATGCGACACGTCATGGCCGTCGGGTGCTGGCAGGATCGCGGCGGAGCGACGCATCGGCGTCAGACCGACTTTCGCGGCTCCGGCAAGACCGGCCACCTCATCGCCCCAGGCACCGGCGGCATTGATCAGGACGGCTGCGCGATAGACCTCGCCACCCGCTTCCACGCGCCACGCATCGCCCTCGCGGCGAATGGAAGTCGCCGGGGCATTCTGCACCAGATGCGCACCGCGGTGCTTTGCGTGGCGGGCATAGGACTGAAGCAGACGGTCGACGTCGATGTCGCGCGCGTTTGGCTCGCGGGCGGCCTTGACGATCAACTCCTCGCGCAGGATCGGCACCATCCGCACGGCCTCGGACGGACTGACGGTCTCCATGCCGTCGGCCTCGGCGAGATAGGCATCCAATTGGCCGACTTCCTCGGCCGTTGCGATCACCAGTTCTCCGCGCGGCGACAGGAAACCGGTTTCGGCAAAATCACCGCCGCTCTCAAGCACCGGCTCAGCGGCCGCGTTCAGCGCCCGCAGGGTGGCGTTGCCATAGTTCTTGATGAAGATCGCCGCCGAACGACCCGTGGAGTGACGGCCGAGCGCGTCCTCTGTTTCCAGAACGGTGACGCTGGCGCTGTCCGCCAGATGCGCGGCCGCGCCGACGCCGGCGATGCCTCCGCCGATGATCAAAAAATCGCTGGACTGCATTACTCGCCCTTGAAGCCCGTGAGGAAGCTCGTGAGATTGTCGCCGAGCTGCGGTGAGAGGTATCCCCCTTCCTGCACCAGAACGGTCGGCAGGTCCATGCCGGCGATGGCCGCTCCCATGCGCGCAAAGCCGGGGGTGGTGATCGCCAGCCCCTTCAGCGGATCGTTTTCCGACGCGTCCAGGCCGAGCGCGACGATCAGCACGTCGGTTCCGAACGCCCTGATATGCGCGAAGGCGGTCTCCAGCGTTGTCAGGTAGTCGTCATCGCCCGTGCCGCGCTGGAGCGGCAGGTTGAGGTTGCAGCCAAGGCCCGCCCCCTCGCCGCGTTCATGGGCGTGCCCCCAGAAGAACGGATAGAAGCGGATCGGGTCGGCATGGATCGAGACCGTCAGCACGTCGGCGCGGTCGTAGAAGATCCCTTGCGTTCCGTTGCCGTGATGCACGTCGACGTCGAGGATCGCGGGCCTGAGGCCCTGCGCGCGCAGGTGTTCGGCCGCGATGGCCGCGTTGTTGAGGAAGCAGAAGCCCCCGGCGAGATCGCCGAAGGCGTGATGCCCCGGCGGGCGGCAGAGCGCATAGGCGCTTCGCTCGCCCCCGGCGACGAGATCGGCCGCCGTCAGGGCGGTCTGCGCCGACCAATAGGCCGACTGCCAGGTCCCTTCCGCGATCGGGCACGCCGTGTCGGTCTGATGGAAGCCGGCCTGACCGACGGCAGAGCGCGGATAGCTTGCCGTGCGCCGGTCGGGATGGATGTTGGGGATCACCTCGTCGGAGGCGTCCGTCATGCGCGACCAGCGGGTGTGGATGGTCTCGAGAAACACCAGATATTCGGCCGAATGAATGGCCGCAATCGGCCCGGCGCCATGATCCTCCGGCGCGGCGAAGTCGCAGCCGGCGGCCAGTGCGCCGCCTTGCAGCACCTCGATGCGCTTCGGCTGTTCGGGATTGGCGGACATCCTGCCGTTGGCCATGAAGTGCTTCGGGTCGTGGCGGGCCTGTCGGTCGTCAAGTAACGCTTTCATGTCTCATCCGTCAGTCCATCGAAGTGAATGTGATCGAGCCGCATCACGGTCTCGCCAGTCGTGGCCGCAAAGCCGAGCCGGTCATAGAACGCCCTTGCGCGCGGCGTGTCATCATAGACCGCAAGCTTCAGGAACCTGATGTTCCAGTCGGCCGGCGCCATCTCGATGGCCGCGGCCAGCAGCCTGCGGCCCAGTCCCCGCCCGCGCATCGTCTCGCAAACCCAGAGATCGGACACATAAAGCCCCGCCGCGCCCGACACGGTGGAAAACATCGGCGAAGACAACAGCGCGCCGACCACGGCACTGTCTTCGGTTTCCGCCAGCAACCCGCTAAAAATCGGCAAGGTACCGAAGCCGTGCCGCAAGAGGTCCTCCGGCTGTGTGCCATGCGGATCTCCCAGATCGCTCGAAAGCCGTGCCAGGGCGTCATTGAACCTGCCTGCGTCGGCTTCGCTCGCCTGCCGAATGGAGATGCCGTCCTGTGTCATAGCGCCACCTCGTCGGCGCCCTTCAGACCGAGCATCGCGCGCGCCTCGTCGGGGGTTGCGATCTCGCGGCCCATCTCCTCCAGGATCCTGCGGATCTTGCGCACCTGCTCGGCATTGGAAACCGCAAGCTCGCCCCGGGCGATGAAGAGACTGTCCTCCAGCCCGACGCGCACGTTGCCGCCCATCGCCGCCGAGATCGAGGCGAAGGGGATCTGCTGGCGTCCAGCGGCGAGCACGGAAAACATGTAGTCGTCGCCGAAGAGCTTGTCGGCCATGCGCTTCATGTGCATCAGGTTTTCCGTATCCGCGCCGATGCCGCCGAGCACGCCGAAAACGAACTGGATGAAATACGGCGGCTTCACCAGCCCCCGGTCGGCGAAGTGCCGCAGCATGTGCAGGTGGCCGACGTCGTAGCATTCGAACTCGAACCGCGCGCCGCGCTCCGTGCCGAGATCGTTGAGAATGCGGGCGATGTCGCGCGGGGTGTTCTTGAAGACGAGGTCGTCGCTCTCCTCCAGGAACGGCTTTTCCCAATTGTGCTTCCAACTGTCGTAGCGCGCGGCCATCGGATAGAGCGCGAAATTCATCGTGCCCATGTTGAGCGAGCACATCTCCGGCGCGACCTGAAGCGGCGCGGCGAGCCGGTCGTCGAGGGTCATGACCGCGCTGCCACCGGTGGAAAGGTTCAAGACCGCATCGCAGCGCGCGCGGATGTCGGGCAGGAACGCCAGGAAATGCTCGGGCAGCGCCGAGGGGCGGCCCGTCTCCGGATCGCGGGCATGCAGATGCAGGATGGCGGCGCCGGCCTCGGCCGCCTCTACCGCCTGGTCGGCGATGTCCTTTGCTGTGACAGGAAGATGCGGCGACATGGTCGGCGTGTGGATCGACCCGGTCACCGCGCAGGTGATGATGGCTTTTGTCATGATGCGAGTGCGGTCTTTCAGGCAAAATTCTTCAGGCGGCGCGGGGCAGATACGGTGCTGCGTCGGCAAGGAAGCGCTTCAGCGCCCGCTCAAGCCCCTCCATGATCTCGTCAACCTGTTCCGCCGTGGTGATCATCGGCGGACAGACGAGGAAGTGATCCCCTTCATAGCCGCCACGCGTGCGTCGCGAATAGAGGATCAGCCCCTCGTCATAGGCATGTTCCACGAGCTTGTCATGGGCGTTCAGCTCGCGGGGGAGCGGCGCGAGCGTGTCCTTGTCGCTGACCATCTCGAAGGCAAGCAGCAGCCCTTGCCCACGCACGTCGCCGATCAGCGGATGACGCCCCATCAGCTCGACCAACCGCGACTTCAGCAGCGCGCCGACACTTTGCGCATTCTGGCACAGCTTCTCCGCCTCGATTTCTTCCAGAACGGCAAGCCCGGCGGCGCAGGCCAGCGGATTGCCCGCATAGGTGAAGCCATGCAGAAAACCGCCGCCATCCAGCACCGGCTCGACAATGCGATCATGCGCCACCATCGCGCCGAGCGGCGCATAGCCGGCCGCAAACCCCTTCGACACCACCAGAATGTCCGGCGCGACGCCATAGTGCTCGGCGGCAAAGAAGCGCCCCGTGCGTCCGCCGCCGCACATCACCTCGTCATGGATCAGGAGCACGCCGTAGCGGTCGCAGATCTCGCGCACGCGTTGCATGTAGCCGGCGGGCGGCACCAGCGCGCCGGTCGAGGCGCCGCCGATCGGTTCCACCATGAAGGCGAGCACCGTCTCCGGCCCCTCCTCGCGGATGCGCGCTTCCAGCATGTCGGCATAGTGATGGCCGGTCGCCGGGTCGTTCGGGTCGAGGCCGTCAAGATAGGCGCGCGGCGCCGGGATTTTCGGCATCGGCCGCATCATCGGGTCGAAGGGCGCGGTCAACGGCGCATAGCCGGTGAGCGCCAGCGCCCCCAGCGTGCAGCCGTGATAGCTCGGCTGGCGCGAGATCACCTTGTATCGCTGCGCCGCGCCGGTCGCGATGGCATGTTGGCGGGCAAGCTTGATGGCGCTTTCCACCGCCTCCGAGCCGCCGGAGACGAAGAACACCTTCTCAAGCCCCTCCGGCGCGCGCTGCGCCGTCAGGCGGGCGAGATTTTCCGCAGGCTCGGTCTCGAAATGCAGCCGGTAGCCGAAGGTCGACTTCTCCATCTGGCGGCGCATCGCCTCCAGCACCCGCTCGTTGGAATGGCCGATGTTGCAGACCATCGCGCCCGACGATCCGTCGAGATAGCGCTTTCCGTCGACATCCCACATGTAGACGCCGCGCGCCCGGTCGAGCTGCGGACGTCGCCGCCGGCTCTGGTAGAACAGATGGCTCCTGGCCCGCTCGCTCATCACGCCGCCTCCGCCAGAATGGTGCAATCGCGCGGGCGCAGCCGTACGTCGACCGCCGCTCCTTCCGCAAAGGGGCTTCCGTCGATCATGTTGATGGCCTGAAGCTGCTCGTTGCCAACGCGCACGAAATAGCGCGCAGCCAGGCCCTGGTAATCGACCGTCTCGACCACGCCCGGCACGCTGACCTCTTCCTCGCCGACGGCACCCGCCGCGCCCGGCGCGACGATTGAGAGTTTTTCGGCACGCACCGCAAGCTTGACCGCGCCCGCTCCCGTGACATGCGGCGCGCGCTCGCGCGGCAGCACCAGCTTGCCGAAGGCGGAATTGTCGAGCGCGACAGTGGTCTGATCGGTGCCGGTGCAGATCGAGGGCAGAATATTGGAGGCGCCGAGAAAGCGCGCGACGAATTCCGTCGCCGGGGTCGTGTAGACGTCCTCCGGTGCGCCGACCTGCTCGACACGCCCGTTGCTCATCACGACGATCCGGTCGGAGAGCGCCAGGGCCTCGGCCTGGTCGTGCGTGACGAAGACGGTGGTGATGCCGATCTGGTGCTGGATGCGCTTCAGCTCCACGCGCATGTCCTCGCGCAGGTTGGCGTCGAGCGCCGACAGCGGCTCGTCGAGCAGCAGAACATCCGGCTCGATGACGATGGCGCGCGCCAGCGCAATGCGCTGCTGCTGCCCGCCGGAGAGCTGCTTGGGATAGCGGTCGCCGACATCGGGAAGCTGCACGAGATCCAGCGCCTTCTTCACGCGCACATCGCGCTCCGCCTTGTCGACACCGCGAAACTTCAGGCCGAAGGCGACATTTTCGGCAATCGTGCGATGGGGAAACAGCGCATAATTCTGGAAGACGAGCCCGAGATTACGCTTGTGGATCGGCACGTCGTTGATCCGGCGGCCGTTGATCTGGATGTCGCCCTCGCTCGGATCGAGAAGGCCTGCGATCATGCGCAAGGTGGTCGTCTTGCCGCAGCCAGACGGCCCCAGAAGACTGACGAACGCGCCTTCCGGGATCTCCAGCGACATCGGATGAACCGCCGTGAAGGCGCCGAAGCGTTTGACGATGTTTTGAAGCGTGACGGCGCCCACGGGCTCACTCCGGTCAGGGGTCTGGAAGATGTCGGCGCCGGCGGGTGCGAATGTCGCGCGGTCCCGCCGGCGCCGCTCAGGCTCAGTAGCCCTTCTGGATGCGGCCGAAGAGCTTCGACCACTCCTGCTCGTGGCCGTTCCAATAGGCCGGATCGGCGAAGGTCAGCCCGTCGAGCGTGCCGGACGGATCGAAGGCCGGCAGCGTCGGGATCTTCTTGCCCAGGTCCACCTTGGTCGGATCGAGCGCCGGCGGATAGTTCTGCCCTTCCGCCACGGCGATGGAGGTTTCCGGCGCCAGCATGAAGTTCAGGAGCTCCTCGCAAGCTTCCATCGGAGACCCTTTCATCACGAAGAGGCACTCCTGCCAGCCGAAGCCGTTGGGCGGATCCATGTAGCCGATGTCGTGGCCCTGCTCCTGCAGCGCAAAGACGCGGCCCGACCAGGCCTCGGTCACATAGATCTCCTCTTCCGCCAGAAGGCTCATCAGCTCGGCGCCGGAGTTCCAGTACTTCAGCAGCAGATCGCGGTGGGTGCGCAGCGCCTCCCAGATCGCTTCCATGTCGGTGGCGCCGTTCGGGTCCTGACCGGTCTGCAGCGAGGCGTACCAGATGCGCGTGCGCCAGTCGCTCCAGCCGGCGATCTTGCCCTTGAAGCGCGCGTCGAGAAGGATGTTCGCGCCCTTTTCCTTCATCTCCTCGTCGGAGATGTGCTTGCGATTGTAGGCAAGTCCGGTGGTGCCGTAGTCGTAGGGCACGCAGGACAGCGTTCCGCCGGTCACCTTGCGGAACACGTCGGTCAGCTTCGGGATCACATATTTCAGGTTCGGAATATTGTCTTCGTTGAGCGTCGATGACAGCCCGAGATTGTGATAGCGCGCATAGTCGAAGACGCCGGAGAGGTGAGCAATATTGTATTCGCCCGGCTGGCTGGCCTTGACCCGCGACAGATATTCGTCGCCGCCGCCGAAGGTGCCGTCGACCACGGTGATGCCGGTCTTTTCCGTGTAGGGGTCGAAGGCATGCTTGCGGAAGGCCTCCGAGACCACGCCGCCCCAACCGTCGAAACGCACCTCACCGGTCGCGGCCAGCGCGCCACGCGCAAACGGCGTCTGCACGCCATAGGCAAGCCCGGCGGCGCCGATCAGGCCGAGAAAGCTGCGGCGGTCGATCCCGCCATTCAGGTAGCGTTCGCGCAATCGCTCGTAACGTTTTGTATTGTCCATAACAATGTCCTCTCTGGAGTGCGGGTCTTGAGGTGCCAGCGCGGTTCTAGCCGCCGCGCTTGAGCGCCAGACGCCGGGCGATTGCAATGCCGGCAAGCGGCAGCCCGGCCGTCAGGAAAATCATCACCGTGCCGAGCGCATTGATCTCCGGAGAGATCGAATTGCGCAGCATGGCGAAGATCTGGGTGGGGACGGTCTCGACGCCGCCCGGCTTCCAGAACAGCGTGCCGGTGATGTCGTCGAAGCTGATCGTGAAGGCGAACAGCATGCCGGCGAAAACGGCCGGCGCGAGAAGCGGCAACGTCACCTGGAAGAAGGTCTGGATCGGGCTCGCGCCGAGGCTCATCGCCGCCTCCTCGACGTCGCGGCGGATGCCGACGAGACGGGCCTGCACCACCAGGATGACGAAGGGCAGCGTGAAGATGACATGGCCGGCCAGAAGCAGGGCGAAGCTCTTGTTGACCGACAGCGCGTTGAGGAAGAGCAGCAGCGCCACGGCAAGCACCACCTCCGGCACCAGGATCGGCGCGATCAGGAGCGTCGAGATCGCATTGCGCGCCGGCACGTTGTAGCGCACCAGCGCAAGGCTCGCGAGAACGCCGATGGTGGTCGAGATCACCGAGGTCAGCAGCCCGAGCACGATGGAGGTGCGAAAGGCGCGCAGGATCGCCTCGTTTTCCGCCAGTTCGACGAACCAGCGAAACGACACGCCGGTCATCGGGAAACTGCCGAACTGGCTGGCGTTGAAGCTCAAGAGCACAACCACCATGATCGGCAGGAACATGAAGAGATAGACCAGAACCGTCCATCCGCGCAGCAGGTGCCACCCCATCAACCAAGCCCCTTCATCAGTTGCCCCATGCCGAGGAAGTGGTTGTAAAGCAGCACCAGCGCGCCGAGCACGGCCAAAAGCATCAAGGAGAGCGCCGACCCGAGCGGCCAGTTGAGCTGGGTGATGATCGCCTCGAAGACAAGATTGGCGAACATCGCGTCCGTTGGTCCGCCGAGCACGATCGGCGTGATGTAGGTGCCCGCCCCCAGAACGAAGGCAAGCAGTCCGCCGGCGGCAAGCCCGGGCAGCGACAGCGGCAGCGTGACCTCCAGAAAGGTGCGCCAGCGCGTCGCCCCGAGCGAGCAGGCCGCATCCTCAAGCGTCGTGTCGATCCCGTCGAGACTGACGTAGATGTTGAGGATCATGAAGGGCAGCAGGAAATGCACCAGCCCCAGAACGACGCTCGCCTCGTTGTAGAGCATCTGGATCGGTTCGTCGGTGATGCCGACCCAGATCAGCGCGGAGTTGATCGCGCCCGACGCGCCCAGGATGTTGATCCAGGACATCGTGCGGATGATGTAGCTGATCCAGAACGGCAGCATCAGGAGGAGCAGAAGCACCGCCTTGTTGCCGCGCGAGCGCGCGATCACATAGGCCGCCGGATAGCCCATGACAGCGCAGACCAGCGTGGTGATCCCGGCGATCTTCAGCGTGTTGAGGAGAATGTCGCGATAAAAGGCGTCGGAGAGCGCCTCGCGCCAGTTGTCGAGGAAGAAACCGGCCTGATCCGCGCCGGTCGCCGTGCGCAGCCAGAACGAATAGACGACGATGAAAGCGAGCGGCACCAGAAGCAGCAGCGTCACCGCGACCATTGCGGGACTGAGCAGCAGATAGGGTTGCCGCGCCTCCCGCGCTTCAACCGTCATGAGCGGATTTCCCTCTCCCGTTTGTTGCGCGAAGGGTGGCACCCCCTCTATCATTGTTCAAATAGATAATCGCTATCTTGGAAATAGACACAGCCTATGATCGCCCGCTCCCCCGACCAGCCGCCCGAACGTCTCGCCCGCAATCTGGACTGGAATCTCCTGCGCACCTTTCTCGTTCTGGCTGAATCGGCCAGCATCACGGAAGCTGCGGACCAACTCGGGCTGAAACAGCCGTCGGTCTCCTCCGCGCTGAAGCGGCTGGAGGAGCAACTCGGCAAGCGGCTGATCGACCGCTCGCCCGGGCGCTTCCGGCTGACGGCGGCCGGAACGCTGCTCCAGCGCGAGGTCATCGACATTCACGGCGCGGTTCTCCGGCTCGGCACCTTGATGCGCGAGGTCGCCAACGAGGTGCGCGGCCACGTGCGCATTGCCATGGCAAGTCATGTTGTCTGCCCTGTCTTCGACGAAGCGCTGACGGCGTTTCACACCGCCCACCCGCACGCGACGCTCTCCATCGACATTTCCGCCAGCAAGGACGGGCTGGCCGCCGTCATGTCGCGGCGTGCCTCGCTCGGCGTCTGCCTCGTGCACGACAAGAGCCCGCGGCTCGAGTACCGGCGGCTTTATCGCGAGTTCTTCGGACTGTTCTGCGGCCCCGGCCATCCGCTGTTCGGCCGCACCGGGCTGACCAAGGCCGATCTCGGCGGCCATTCCTCGGTCAGTTTCGTCACCGACCGGATGAGCGACGCGCTGCGGCCCGTCACCCTGATGCGCGCCGACGCACGGCTGGAGGATCGCATCGTCGGCACCTCGGCCCATCTGGAAGAGGTTCGGCGCATGATCATCGCCGGCCTCGGCATCGGCCCGCTGCCGATCCACGTGATGCGCCGCGACATCGAGGACGGGCTCTTGTGGCAACTGCCGCCCTATGACGACATGCCGGCGATCGACGTGCATGTGGTGTGGAACCCGAAGGCGGCGATGAACCGGGCCGAGACCGCCCTGCTGGACGAGCTGCTCAGACGCATCGAGGCTACGCCGATCGAGGCGCGGACCTATATCTGACGCGCGCACATCGGCGGTTGACGGCAGGTTTCCGGCGAGATTGCGGCAACGACAATATCGACAAGTTCTGCGCTAAAAATTGCGAAACTTGAGGCCGAAACAAGCCGGGTTGATGCAAATTGCGCGGACCGGACGCGGACGCCGGCCCATCCCGCTCGCGGGGAAATCCCGGCTCCGCGCGCGGGGACAAAAGGCGCGGCGGCTGACCGCCTTTGCCAAGGTGTTGTCCCCGCAGGCCGCGCCCCGTATCCCCGCTCTCACATCAAGGGCAGCTTGCGCTCGGGCTTGTCGGCAGCGGACGCCGTTTCATAAGCGAGGATCGCGCCGGCGAGATCCTCAAGCGCCGCCCCGACGGACTTGAACAGCGTGATGTCATCCGGCTCGCGCAGCACCGGGGTCACGGCGCGGGTGAGTTCGAAGAGATCGCCCTCCACCGCGTCTTCGGTGAGCGCACCGGATTCAAGCGCCTGCACGATGTCGCCGCCTTCCTTGAGCGCCCCGGCGCGCGTGTCGACGAAGACGCGGGCCCGCGACACGGCCGCATCGTCTGTCTCGCGCATCGTCGGCTTGAAGGCACCGACCAGATCCACATGACAGCCGGCCGGCAGCCATTCACCAAGAATGAGCGGCGTTTCGGACAGTGTTGCGGCGGTCACGATGTCGGCCGAGCCAACCGCGTCTTCCAGATCGTCCGTCGGGGTCGCGAAAATGCCGACCGTTTCGGAAATCTCTTCCGCAACGCTTGCCGCCTTCTCCGGATTGCGACCCCACACGCTAATGCGCGACAGCGGCCGCACGGTTGCATGGGCCGCCGCCAGATTGACCGACAGCCGGCCCGTTCCGACAACGACGAGATGGCGCGCGTCGGCGCGCGCCAGATAGTCGGCCGCCAGCGCGGAGGCCGCCGCCGTGCGCCGCGCGGTCAGTTCGCCGCCATCGACCAGGGCGCGCAGCTCACCGGTCTTCGCGTCGGAGAGCATGTAGCTTGCCATCACCGCCGGCAGGCCGCGGTCGCTGTTTCCCGGCACCACGGTGGCCAGCTTGACGCCGAGATAGCGGCCCGGAACCCAGGCCGGCATCAAGAGCAGGGTTCCGCTCGTCTCGCCCGGCACCTCGAAATCGTGATGGTGGCGCACCGGCATCTCGCAGCCGTCGCGAAACATCGTTCGAAGCGCTTCGATCAGGTCCCGCCAGTCGAGCGCGTCCCTTGTGGCTTGCGGGTCGAGTTGCAGCATGATGTGGGTCCCCCTGGCGATTTTCGATGCGCATGCCGGGCGCGGACGATTCGCGGCACCCCGACGGGCGCGATCATGACGGCCCGTCCCGGGGAGGTCCAGAGGCGGCCCTGAAGCGCGGCCGCCCCCCTGCCGGGCGCTGCGTCAACCACCGCAGAACGGCCAGATCCAGGTGAGTCCGTCGAAGACGGCAAGCGTGCGCGCCGCGCGCGCTTCCGGCGTGCGCATCGACAGAAGCAGCGCCATGGCACCCTGCGCGAGGATCATGTCCTCATACAGGCGACTGTCCTCGCGGATACCGATCCGGGTCGTCCAGTCGGCAAACCCCGCCGCCGTGCGCTGGACGGTTTCCGATGCGGCATCGCCGAACCAGCGGCCATCGGCGCGCAACAGGAATGCGGGAACCTCGCGTTGCGCTGTCGCAAACCCCGCGTCCGGCGTTTGACCGTAGGCCTGCCGCCAGGCATCGAGCGCACGCCGCCGCCAGGCCCCGCGCTCGTAGCCGAAGGGCCCGGTATAGCCCAAACGAAGGTCGAGCAACGTTCCCGAAAGGCCGCGCATGCGGAAAAACAGCGCACGGTCCTCGACAAACCGCCCGGACAGGACAGGATCAAGATCCGGAATGGCTCTGGCACTGGTGGGACGTACCGCAACCGACGCGCCGACCGTGGTGGCGAGCGCAATCGTCCCAAGCAGATGCCGTCGTGTCAGCATGAACGCCCCTTGTGATCCCGCCGCACAAGGATGATGGATGCGGCTTCGTCTGGCGCTGCCCGGCTGGCGACGGCTTCGGCCCGGCCGGCGAAAGGGCCGACCGGCGCAACCGCAACGGCGGCAACCGGCATGACCGCCCGGGGCATTGCGATCAGACGACGCAATCATAGGTCGCTGGATTTCAGAACACAATCACGGAAAAACGCCCTGCGAAACCCCGGCGTCGACCGTCAGGTCGCAAGGCTGCGCGCCCCGTCGAGAATGAGCCGGGTTGCAATTTCGGCATAGTCCTCGCGGCTGACGGGACCGCCGTCGCGGAACCAGAGATAGTGCCAGTTGACCATGCCGAACAGGCTCATGGTGACGGGTTTCAGAAGATGGGATCCGTTGCCAAGTTCGGGAACGGCCTGCGTCAGCGCGGATGCGAAAAGCTTGACCAGGGCGCGTTCGCGCTCCTTCAGGTCTTCCTGCTGCTCGGGCGGAAGCCGCTTCATTTCGTTGATCTGGATCTTGTGTTCCGCGTTGGCGTCGCGATAGGCGTCGAGCAGTGCACCGACATAGCCAAGAAGCCGTGCCTCGCCGGAGGCCGTTTCGGGCGCCGCCTCCTCCACCGCCGCGATCAATTCGTCGAGGTGGTCGCGGATGATGTCGAAGAGCAGCGCGTCCTTGTTGTCGTAGTAATGATAGACGAGCGCCTTGGAGACGCCGCAGCCCTTGGCGATCTGGTTCATCGAGGCGCGGTCGTAGCCGTGCTCGGCGAACAGCTCCGCCGAGGTCTTCAGGATCGCCTTGCGCTTGTCGTCGTAATCGTCCGCGCGCGGCCGCGCCATGTCTCTCTCCGTTGCTCGCGCGGCGACTGCGATGCCGCCGCCGCGCCGTTTGCCGACCAGTTGGCGTGCGAACGCCTAGGCTTCCTTCGGGCGGTTGTCGATAACCCGTTTCGCCTTGCCCATCGAGCGTTCCAGCGCATCCGGGTCGGCGACATGGATGCGGGCGCTGACGCCGATCACGTTTTTCAGGTGGGCGCGCAACTCCGCCGCGGCGGACGCCCGGTGCGCATCGTCGGCATGGGAGGCAAGCGCCTCGACGTGGACGGTCATTTCGTCCATCCGCCCGGTGCGTGTCAATTCCACCTGATAATGCGGCGACAGGCCTTCGACGCGAAAGAGCTGTTCCTCGATCTGGGTGGGAAACACGTTGACGCCGCGCACGATCATCATGTCGTCGGAGCGACCCGTCACCTTTTCCATCCGCCGCATCGAGCGCGCCGTTCCCGGCAAAAGCCGCGTCAGGTCGCGGGTGCGGTAGCGGATCACCGGCATCGCCTCCTTGGTGAGCGAGGTGAAGACCAGTTCGCCGACCTCGCCGTCGGGCAGCACCTCTCCCGTCTCCGGATCGATGATCTCGGGATAGAAATGATCCTCCCAGATGTGCAGCCCGTCCTTCGTCTCCACGCATTCGTTGGCGACCCCCGGCCCCATCACCTCCGACAGGCCGTAGATGTCGACGGCATGCATGTCGAAGGCCTCTTCGATCTCCTCGCGCATGGCGTTGGTCCAAGGTTCCGCCCCGAAAACGCCAAGCTTCAGCGACGAGGAGCGCGGATCGATCCCACGCGCCTTGTACTCGTCCAGGATCGCCAGCATGTAGGAGGGCGTCACCATGATGACTTCCGGCCTGAAGTCCTCGATCAGCGTCACCTGGCGTTCGGTCATGCCGCCGGAAATCGGCACCACGGTCATGCCCAGTTCCTCCGCACCGTAGTGCGCGCCCAAACCGCCGGTGAAGAGGCCGTAGCCATAGGCGACGTGACAGATCATCCCCTTGCGCGCGCCGGCGGCGCGCAAAGAGCGCGCGACCACGCTCGACCATGTCTTGATGTCGTTTCGCGTATAGCCGACCACCGTCGGCTTGCCGGTGGTGCCCGAGGAGGCATGCACCCGCACCACCTCCTCGCGCGGCACCGCAAACAGGCCGAAGGGGTAGTTGTCGCGCAGGGTCTGCTTGGCGGTGAAGGGAAATTTCGCGAGATCCGCCAGCGTCTCGAGATCGTCGGGATGAACACCCGCTGCATCGAAACTCTTGCGGTAATGCGCCACGTTTTCATAGGCGTGACGCACGGACCACTTCAGGCGCTCAAGTTGAAGCGCGGAAATCTCGTCCCGGGATGCGGTCTCGATGGGATCGAGATCGCCGGGCTTGGGCGATAGGTCGTGCATGGATGTCCTCCCGACGTATTCACTTTGATCTTGAGGCGGCCGCAGGCGGCCGGAAAAACGCAAAACGGACTCCTCAACCCGTCTTGCCGATGAACTCAGGCCGTGTCTGTCTCCGGAATGAGCGTGCCGCGGATCGTGCGCGAGTTGCCGCGAAACTCGGCGATCGTCTCGCCATCCGCATTGGTCACCGTCACGTCGGTGATGCCGGAGCGCCCCTCGCGCCAGCGCTCGTGTGCGGTCGCGACGAGGCGCTCGCCGAGCTTGCCCGGCCGCAGGAAGGTCACCGCGCAATGGCTTGCGACCGTCGACTGGTTGTGGCTGTTGCAGGCGAAGGCGAAGGCGCTGTCGGCGAGCGTGAAGACGAAGCCGCCGTGACAGATGCCATGGCCGTTGACCATCTCCTCGCGCACGCTCATGGCGATCACCGCGCGGCCCGGGCCGACCTCGACGATCTCCATGCCGAGCCCCCGGCTGGCCTTGTCGTCGGCCCACATGGCGTCGGCGCAGGCCCGCGCGAGCGCGGTCGGATCGAGACCCTCGGCGGATACGGGCGCGCTCATGATGCCTCTCCGTCGGGATCCTTGCCGGTGAAGACCGGCGGACGCTTGGCCATGAAGGCGGCCACGCCCTCGCGGTAGTCCGGCGAGCGGCCGGCACGGCCCTGAAGATCGCGCTCCAGATCGAGCTGCGCGTCGAGCGTGTTGTCGGTCGCGGCCTCCATCGCCTGCTTGATCAGCCCGAGGCCGAAGGTCGGCGCTTCGGCGAGCGAGCCCGCAAGCTTGCGCGCTTCCGTCATCAGGTCGGCATCGGGCACCGCCTTCCAGATCATGCCCCAGTCTTCGGCCTGTCTTGCCGGCACGGGCGTTGCCAGCATGGCAAGCGCCTTGGCGCGCGCCAGTCCGACAAGCTGCGGCAGCGACCAGGTGCCGCCGGAATCGGGAACGAGGCCGATCTTCGAAAACGCTTGGATGAACTTGGCGCTCTCGCCGGCCAGCACGATGTCGCAGGCCAGTGCGATATTGGCGCCGGCCCCGGCCGCGACACCGTTGACGGCGCAGACGACGGGCTTCGGCAGGGCCTTCAGCCGGCGGATCAGCGGATTGTAGTTGGCCTCGATGGTCTGGGTGAGGTCCGGCGGCGTGCCGTCGTCGGAGGCGACCCGGTCGCCAAGGTCCTGACCGGCGCAAAAGCCGCGCCCCGCCCCGGTCAGCAGCAGTGCCCGCACCTCCGCGTCGGTCTCGGCAATGTCCAGCGCGTTCCGCAGCTCGGCATGCATCGCCTCGTTGAAGGAGTTGAGCTTGTCCGGCCGGTTCAGCGTGACGACCAGCACGCCCCCGTCCCGCTCGACGAGAACCGGCGCATCCATCGCCCCCTCGCCCGTCTGTCCCTCGTTCATGTGGCCTCCCTTGCCTGCCTCTCCCGTGGCGCCGCACCGTCCTTCAGCCGGCACGCTTGTGCGTCGAAAGATCGGGAGCGGAACGGTCGCTTGTCATTTTTCACTTGACTGACCAACCGGTCGGTTAATTATTATGATCGTCAATCGGGCGCTGTCAATCACGGGCAGCACCAACATTCGAACCCCGGCGGCGGCGGCGCAGGATGCGCGGCGACAGACCGGGACGGCGCGCCCTCAGGGCATGTCCGACCATCGCGATCAGTACGGATCGCAAGCCGGGCAGTCTTGCGCGCAACCAGAAGGGAGAGAGGCATGGCCGCGTTTTTCGACAGGCACAAGGACACGCTGGACAAGGCGGTTGCGGCGATCCACGCCCGTGGCTTCTTCTCCGCCTATCCGGAGATGCCGTCGGGCAAGGTCTATGGCGAGACCGCCAAGGACGATGGCGAGGCCGCCTTCAAGGCGTTGATCGGAAAGGCCTTCGACCTCGACCAACCGACAGCCGGCGGGTCCGTCGGCCATGAAGTCAGCCCCTACGGCCTCGACCTGGCGATTTCCTATCCAAAGGCGGAGGCCGACACGCTCGTTGCCGCCGCCAAGGTGGCGATGGCCGGCTGGGCATCGGCAAGCGTCGAGGCGCGGATGGGCGTGTGCCTGGAGATCCTGGCGCGCATCAATGCCCAGAGCTTTCTCTTCGCCAATGCGGTGATGCACACCTCCGGTCAGGCCTTCATGATGGCGTTTCAGGCCGGTGGCCCGCACGCGCAGGACCGCGGGCTGGAAGCGCTTGCCTATGCCTATGACGAGATGTCGAAGGTGCCGGGCAACGTGCGCTGGGAAAAGCCGCAAGGCCCCAAGGACCCGATCGTTCTGGACAAGACATTCCGCCTGATCCCGCGCGGCGTGGCGCTCGCCATCGGCTGCGCCACCTTCCCGACGTGGAACACCTACCCGGGCCTCTTCGCCAGCCTCGCGACCGGCAACGCCGTGATCGTCAAGCCGCATCCGGGCGCGATCCTGCCGCTGGCGCTGACCGTGAAAATCGGCCGCGAGGTCCTCACGGAGGCCGGTTTCGATCCGAACGTGCTGCTTCTGGCCGCAGACGATGCGGATGCGCCGATCACCAAGGATCTGGTGACGCACAGGGACATCGCCATCGTCGACTTCACCGGCTCGCCCGCCTTCGGCAAATGGGTGCGCGAGAATGCGCGCGACAAGCTCGTCTACACCGAGGAGGCCGGCGTCAATTCCATCGTCGTGACCGGCACCGACAACCTGCGCGGGCTGGCCGGCAATGTCGCCTTCTCGCTGGCGCTCTATTCGGGGCAGATGTGCACCGCGCCGCAAAACGTCTACATCCCGCGCGGCGGCATCGAGACCGACGACGGTCACAAGTCCTTCGACGAGGTGGCCGAGGCGATCAGGATCGCCATGGACAAGCTGCTCGGCGATCCGCAGCGTGCCGCCGGCGTTCTCGGCGCGGTCCAGAATCCCGCCACCATCGAGCGCGTCGCCAAGGCAAGGTCGCTCGGTCGGGTGGTGCGCGAGAGCACAGCCGTCGAGGGCATGGACGGCGCGCGCACGGCGACACCGCTGATCCTCGCCGTCGATGCCAGGGACGAAGACGCCTATCTGGAAGAGCGTTTCGGACCGATCAGCTTCGTCATCGCCACGGACGACGCGAGCGACGCGATCGCGCGTGCCGCCAACTCGGCCCGCGCCAAGGGCGCGATCACGGCAGCGCTTTATGCGACCGACGAGGCCGTGATCGACCGGGCCGCGGACGCTTTTGCGGAGGCCGGTGTCGGCCTCTCCGTCAATCTGACCGGCGGCGTCTTCGTCAACCAGAACGCCGCCTTCTCCGACTACCACGTTACGGGCGCGAACCCGGCCGGCAATGCCTGTCTGTGCGACAGCGCATTCGTTGCCAATCGCTTCCGCGTGGCAACCGTGCGCCGCCCGGTCGCGGCGTAACGGTCTTCGCGCGTCCGGGGGGGACGCGGCACAGGGACGACCGATGTTTTGAAAGCGTGAAAACAACACCTGGCCTCAAGGCCGAATCTGGGAGGAAACCATGACCAACATGAAAACATGCCTCGGGGGCGCTGCCCTTCTGGCCGGTGCGGCGATGTTCGCCGGCACCGCAACCGCCGCCGAGACGATCAAGATCGGCGCCTCGCTCGCCGTGACCGGCCCCGCGTCCTTCCTGGGCGATCCGGAAGCCAAGACGCTGGAACTCTACGTCGACCAGATCAACAAGGACGGCGGCGTCAACGGCAAAGAGCTGGAACTGATCGTCTATGACGACGGCGGCAACGCCAACAAGGCGCGCACCTTCGCGACCCGCCTCGTCGAGGACGACGGCATCGTCGCCATGGTCGGCGGCTCCACCACGGGTGCGACGATGGCGATGGTTCCGGTGTTCGAGGACGCCGGCATTCCCTTCATCTCGCTCGCCGGCGCCGTGGTGATCATCGATCCGGTCAAGGAATTCATCTTCAAGACGCCGCACACCGACCGCATGGCCTGCGAGAAGATCTTCACCGACATGAAGGCCCGCGGCATCGCCAGGATCGGCATGATTTCGGGCACCGGCGGCTTCGGCAAGTCGATGCGCAGCCAGTGCCTCGACGTGGTCGGCAACTACGGCATCGAGATCGTCGCGGACGAGACCTACGGGCCGAAGGATTCCGACATGACGCCGCAGCTGACCAACATCAAGTCGGCGGACGGCCTGCAGGCCGTGATCAACCCGGGCTTCGGCCAGGGGCCGGCCATCGTCACCCGCAATTACAGCCAGCTCGGGTTCGACGTGCCGCTCTACCAGAGCCACGGCGTCGCCTCCAAGTCGTTCATCGATCTCGCCGGAGATTCGGCGGAAGGCGTGCGCCTGCCGGCCTCCGCCCTTCTGGTGGCCGAAAAGCTTCCCGACAGCGACCCGCAGAAGGCCGTCGTCACCGGCTACAAGAGCACCTATGAGGACGCGACCGGCCAGCCGGTCTCGACTTTCGGCGGTCATGCCTATGACGGGCTGATGATCCTCGTCGAAGCGATGAAGCGCGCAGGCTCCGAAGATCCCGCCGCGATCCGCGACGAGATCGAAAAGACCTCCGATTTCATGGGCACCGCCGGCGTCGTCAACATGTCCGCCGACGATCACCTCGGTCTCGACCTGTCCGCCTTCCGCATGCTGGAAATCAGGGACGGCGACTGGTCCCTGGTCGAATAACGCGCAAAACCGCACTCCCCCGCCGCGCTCCTGAAGCGCGGCGGGTCCTCACCTCTCGCATCGTGACGGCGCTTCTTGAGCGCGCGCACCCCTGACGTGGCGGCGGAGATCCATGCCCGAATTCCTGCAATTCAGTGTATCCGGCCTGACGGTCGGCGCGGTCTACGCGCTGGTCGCGCTCGGCTTCACCATCATCTACAACGCCTCCGACGTGGTGAATTTCGCGCAAGGCGAATTCGTCATGATCGGCGGCATGGCAACCGTGTTCCTCACCGCCGCCGGGATCCCCCTTCCCGTGGCCGCGCTCATGGCCATCGCCGCCGCCATGGCGGTCGGACTGGCGCTGCACCGGCTCGCGATCGAGCCGGCGCGCGGCGCCTCGCCCGTCACCTTGATCATCATCACCATCGGCGCGTCGATCTTCCTGCGCGGCCTCGGCCAGGTCGTCTTCGACAAGCAGTTTCACTCGCTGCCGTCGTTTTCCGGCGATACGCCGATCCGGTTCGGCGGCGCCGCCATCCTGCCGCAAAGCTTCTGGGTGCTCGCCGGTGCCGGCATCATCGTCCTGGCGCTGTGGGCCTTCTTCAACCGCACGCTGCTCGGCAAGGCGGTGCTCGCCACCGCCGCCAACCGCCTCGCGGCAAGGCTCGTCGGCATCAACACCTCCTTCGTCGTCGGCTTTTCCTTCGTCGTCTCCGCCGCCATCGGCGCGATTGCCGGCATTCTGGTGACCCCGATCACGCTGACGAGCTACGACATCGGCACGCTGCTGGCGCTCAAGGGCTTCGCCGCCGCCATGCTCGGCGGCATGGGCAATCCGCTCGGCGCCATCGTCGGCGGACTGGCCGTCGGCCTGCTGGAGGCCTTCGGCGCCGGCTATCTCTCCTCCACCTACAAGGATGCCATCGCCTTCATCGTCATCCTCGGCGTGCTTTTCGTCATGCCCGGCGGCCTGTTCGGTCGCGCCAGCGTGGAGCGCGTGTGACCATGCCGGCCCTCCTCTCTCATCGTCTCGCCGTTCCCCTCGTCATCGCCCTCGTGGTCGTGGCGCTCTCCTTCGCCCTGCCCTCGAACTTCTACCTGCGCGTCGCAGCACTTGTGTGGATCTCCGCACTTGCCGTGATCGGGCTGAACCTCCTGATGGGCTATGCCGGTCAGGTGAGCCTGGGACACGCCGGCTTCTTCGGCCTCGGCGCCTATGCGGTCGCCGTGCTGCCGGCACAATTCGCGCTGCATCCGCTCCTCGCCGCCCTTGTCGGCGCGGTGATCTGCGGGCTGATCGCCTTTGTCGTCGGACGGCCGATCCTGAAGCTCAAGGGCCATTATCTCGCCGTCGCAACGCTCGGCTTCGGCATTCTGATCGCCATGGCGATCTCCAACGAGGCCTGGCTGACCGGCGGGCCGGACGGGATGCCGGTCAGCCGCATGACGCTGTTCGGCTGGCGCGCACGCGGCGCGGAGACCTGGTACTGGATCACCGGCGGATTGCTGGTCGTCGGCGCATGGATCGCGGTCAACCTGGTGGCAAGCCCCACGGGCCGCGCGCTGCGGGCCTTGCACGATTCCGAAGTCGCCGCACGCGTCGCCGGCATCGATGTCGCCCGCTACAAGGTCCGCGTTTTCGTGATTTCCGCCGTCTATGCCTCCGTCGCGGGCTCGGCGCTGGCGCTGGTCAACGGCTTCGTCACGCCGGAAACGGCGAACTTCATGCATTCCATCGAGCTGGTGACCATGGTGGTCGTGGGCGGCATGGGCTCGATCCTCGGATCGGTCGCGGGTGCTGCGATCCTCGTCGTGCTGCCGCAGGTTCTCACCGCCTTCCACGAATACGAGCACATGCTGCTCGGCCTGATGATGATGGTGATCATGATCGTGCTGCGGTCGGGCATCGTGCCGAGCCTTGCCGCGCTGATCCAGCGGAGGCGCAAATGAGCATCCTCGCAGTCCAGGACATCGGCATCGCCTTCGGCGGCGTACGCGCCGTCGACAATGTGTCCTTTACCGCCGAGACGGGACAGGTCTTTTCGATCATCGGCCCCAACGGCGCGGGAAAGACCACGCTGTTCAACCTGGTCTCCGGCGTCTATCGGCCGAAGACCGGCCAGGTGCGGCTCGACGGCGCCGAGGTAACGACGCTGGAGCCGAACCGCCTCGCCGAGCGCGGGTTGTCGCGCACCTTCCAGAACCTCCAGGTGTTCTTTCGCATGAGCGCGCGGGAAAACGTCATGGTCGGCCGTCACCTGAAGGAGAAACGCGGCCTGCTCGCCCATCTCCTCGCACTGCCCTCGACGCTTGCCCAGAACCGCGAGAGCGCGGAAATCGCCGACACGTTGCTGGCACGCGTCGGACTGGCGGATTACGCCGACACGCCGGCCTCCTCCATGCCCTATGGCGCCTTGAAGCGTCTGGAAATCGCCCGTGCGCTCGCAGCCGATCCCAAGGTGCTGCTGCTCGACGAGCCGGCCGCCGGCTGCAACCCGGTGGAAACGGAAGAGATCGAACGGCTGATCCGCACCATTGCCGACGACGGCGTCGCCGTGGTGCTTGTGGAACACGACATGAAGCTCGTCATGCGCATTTCCGACCGGGTGCTGGTGCTCGACCAGGGCCGCGTGCTGGCGGAAGGCCCCGGCGCGGAGATCCGCTCCAACCCCAAGGTGATCGAAGCCTATCTGGGAACCCATGGAACGCGGGAGGCAAACCTTGCTCTCGACTGAAGCCCCCCTCCTCTCCGTCGCGGACCTCACCTCCGCCTATGGGCGCATCGAGGCGCTGCACGGGTTGTCGCTGCATGTCGGCGCGCGTGAGATCGTCGCGCTCGTCGGCGGCAACGGCGCCGGCAAGACCACGCTTCTGCGCGCGCTTTCGGGCGTCCAACCGGTCACCGGCGGGCGCGTCTCCTTCGAAGGCACGGACATCACCCGCGCCAGCCCGCATGCGCGCGTGCGCGCCGGCATCGCCCAGGTGCCGGAAGGGCGGCAGATCTTCACGCCGCTGACGATCGAGGACAATTTGCGCCTGGGCGCCTATCTGCGCAAGGACAAGGACATCGCCGACGATCTGGAGCGGGTCTATGCGCTCTTCCCGGTGCTCAAGGAACGCCGGCGCAATCCGGCCGGCGGCCTGTCGGGCGGCCAGCAGCAGATGCTCGCCATCGGCCGCGCGATGATGAGCCGGCCCAAGCTGCTGCTGCTCGACGAGCCGTCCATGGGCCTTGCGCCGGTTCTCGTCGACCAGGTGTTCGAGATCATCGCCCGGCTGCGCGACACCGACGACGTGACGATCTTCCTGGTGGAGCAAAACGCCTTCGCCGCGCTGTCGATTGCCGACCGGGGCTATGTCATCGAGACCGGCGACATCGCCATGAGCGGTCCGGGCAAGGAACTGCTCTCCGACGACCGGGTGCGCGAGGCCTATCTCGGCGTGTGAGGCGCGACCCGCGCCGCGATCCGCTCGTCGGACGGCAGATCCCCGGCCCCCGCCTCGTCTGCCCCTTGATCTTGCGAAAGATAGGCGCGCCCGCGCCCGTCTTCCTTGGCGCGGTAGAGCGCCTCGTCGGCGCTGCGGATCACCGATTTTGCGGTTCGCGCATCCTCCGGCCACCAGGCAACGCCGATGCTCGCGCCCACGCTCGCGCGTCCGCCCTCGATGGGGATTTCGGCGCAGATGCTCTCCACGATACCGTCGCACAGGAGACGTACGGCATCTCGCCCTAGCCCCTCGTGCAGCAGGACGATGAATTCGTCGCCGCCCACCCGCGCGGCAATGCCTCGCCCCTCGACAATGGCCAGGATCCGGGACGCAACGGTGCGCAGCACCTGGTCGCCTGCCGAATGGCCGTAGGTGTCGTTCACGGCCTTGAAGCGGTCGAGATCGATGCAGAGCACGGCACAGCGGTCCTGTTCGCCCCGGCTCAGGATCTCTTCCAGCAGACGGTCGAAGTAAAGCCTGTTCGGCAAGCCGGTCAGCGCATCGTGATGGGCGAGGAAGCGGTTGCGCGCCTCGCTTTTTTGCATGCGCTGCAGAGCCCGGCCGTAAAGCACAGCCACCGCACCGAGCGACAGCATTGCCAGGGCGACCACGCCGGCGAGAACCGGAAGCGCCTGGCTCCAGATCACGGTTGAGGGATGCGACAGCGTCCAGGAGGCGTAGAGGGCATCGGCATCCGCCTTGCGGCTGACCCGCAGGGCCCCGGCCCCTTCCGGCACCCGGTCGCCCGACGTGACGGCGAAGTCCTGCAGCCCGAGTTTCGCGCCCGCCGTCTCCATCATCGCCGAGGTCAGTGGCTTCAGCGTCAGGAGCACATTCGGCTGCCCGTCGGGCAGCGTCTCATCGTCGTCGGGAACGATCGCCTGCGCGACGATCATGTTGACGTCGCCGTCGACCATCCGGAAATCGGACACATAGATCGGCACCGGGGAGCGCACCGGATGCGCCAGGATCGTGAACCGTTCCCCGCGCGGCAGCCGTTTGGCCATATAGACCTCCCGGGCGGCGGCGATCAGGTCAAAGGCCAGGTCGACGTGTCTTTGCGCTTCCGCCACCGCGAGAATGTCGTCCTCAAACACCATCACGCGCGGGGCATCGTCCGGTCCGATCACGATGGTGGTCTGGATGCCGAAATCGTCCCACAGCCAGTCCGCCATTTCCTCGCGGACGAACTCCCAGTCGATGCGCGACATCAGTGCACGCACCGCCTCGTCCCAATGCGAGATCTGCGACTGGTCCCGGGCCAGGATTTCCGTCTGACGGGCCACCTCGTTGCGCACGAGGTTCTGCTCGTCGGCAGCGCGCACCTCGTCGGCGATCCCGCCGGCCCGCGTCAGCACATGCGCATTCGACACGACGAAAGCGATCACCACCGCCGCACAGATCAGATAGATCCCCACGGCAATATTGCTCTCCCGCATCTTCAACCAGCGCGCCATCAACCGTCCCTTTTCATTGTTCGTCAGCACCATGGCGGATACTGTTGAATCTTCAACTAAACGTTATGGTTCGCAGGTGGTTAACGGGAGACGGTCGCAAACGCCACAATGACACGCAACGGACGGCTTTCCGTCCCCAACCGTCGGGACATGCTGAAATGGGGCACGGGCGCGGCCCTGTCGGGACTTGCCGCAGGGTCCCTCGCCGGCGTGCCCCCCGCAAAGGCACGGGCGCAGGTCCGCGAGGCCGATGTCATCGTGATCGGTGCGGGCGTTGCCGGCCTTGCCGCCGCGCGCCGCCTCACCGAACTGGACTATGACGTTATCGTGCTGGAGGCAACGCACAAGATCGGCGGGCGCCTGCGCACCGACCGCTCGCTGGGCGCGTCCTTCGAGGTCGGCGCCGGCTGGATCCACGGCCCCGACGGCAATCCCTTGAGCGACCTGGCAAGGGCCGTGAACAGCCCGACCTTCGTCACCGACGACGACAGTTTCGACGTCTTCGCCGCCGACGGCACCCGGCAGTCGCGCGCCGCCGTCTTCACGGCGGAACAACGGCTGCAGGGACTCGCGGCGCGGATCGACGCGACGCTTGCCAGCGACCTCTCCCTTGCCGAGGCGATCCGCACCATCGACCCGGCCGCGCTGAGCGACCCACTCACCCGCTGGATGCTCTCCGCCTATACCGAGTTCGACACGGGCGGGCCGCTGGAGCGGCTTTCCGCGCTCCACTTCGACGAGGACGAGGCGTTTGACGGCGCGGATGTGATCCTGACGCAGGGCTATGACGCGATTGCCGCCCATCTGGCGCAAGGGCTCGACATCCGCCTCAATGCGGTCGTGGAGGCTGTCGACTATGAGGCCGGCGACGGGGCCGCCGTCCATGCAGGCGATGCGATCTATGAATCCCATTTCGTGATCTGCACCGTCCCGCTCGGCGTGCTCAAGGCGGAAACAATCGCCTTCGACCCGCCGCTTCCCCAGGCGATGCGGGCGCGCCTTCAGCGGCTGCAGATGGGCAATGTCACCAAGATCGCGCTGAAATTCGACCACGCCCACTGGCCGGTCGACACGCAATATTTCGGGCTGATGACGTCCGAGAAAGGCCGCTGGAACTACTTTTTGAACTACCGGACGTTCTCGGAGGAAAACATCCTGCTCGGCTTCAGCGTCGGCGCCTATGCCGCAAAGGCGGAGGCGATGCACGACGCCGAGATGACGGCGGACGCGATGGACGCGGTCCGGACGATGTTCGGGCGCGAGGTGCCGGAGCCGGAAGACGTGCGCCTGACCCGCTGGTCGCAGGACCCGTTCACGCGCGGTGCCTATTCCTTCACCGCCTTCGGCTCAGAACCGCAAGACTTCGACGCCCTCGCGCGACCTGTCGAAAAGACGCTGCTCTTCGCCGGCGAACACACCACCTTCCGCCACCACGGCACGGTCCACGGAGCGTATCTGAGCGGACTGGAAGCCGCCCGCATCATCGACGACGAACTGTGGGAGGGGTGAGCGTGAGCGGCAGGCTCAGCCGCGCTCCAGCGCGGCGAGCACGAAGGCCGCGCGCTCGGCGACCGGGAGCTTCGGCAGCAGCCGGGTCTCGTAGCCGAGCGTGGGCAAGACATCCGCAAGCCGCTCGTATTCCTCGACCGCGGCGGCAAAGCCGTGCCGGCGCTCATCATCGCCGGCATGGATCTCCGGCCAGGGCGGCGCGAGAAAGACCAGCGGCCGGTAGCGGTAGCGGCGGGCGAGCGGCGCAACAACCTGGCGCCCGGTCGCAGCCTCGAAGGCGGAGGCGGCATCGATCACACCCCGGTCGAAGAAGGTCCAGCCGCCGGCACCCGCTCCGGCATGCGCGCTGCGCCAGTCGGCGACCGCCATGCGGATCGCCCGCCGGGCAAAGGCGGCGAGATCGGTCCAGGGCAGTGCGGTACCCTTTCCCGCCAGTTCTTCGCGGACGATACGCCGGCCGGGTTCCTCGATCGTTCGGTGACCGCGGCGGGCAAGCTCTTCGATCAATGCGGATTTTCCGCCACCGGAACAGCCGGTGACGAGCACGAAACGCTCATGCATGGGAAGGCTCACAGTGTGGGAAACGGGCGACGGCGCATCAAGCTTTCTGCCCCGCTTCCTAGAGCCTACATCGCGTCGTAGTCGAGGACCACCGTCTTGCTGACGGGGCGGGACTGGCAGGTGAGGACGAAGCCGGCGTCGACTTCCCAGGGTTCCAGCGAATAGTTCACCGCCATGTCGACCGCGCCGCTGTCCACCTTGGCGCGGCAGGTGCAGCACATGCCGCCCTTGCAGGAGTAAGGCGCCTCGATGCCCGCGCGGATCGCGGCGTCGACGATGGTCTCGCCCGCGTTGACCGGGACGGATACGCGGGTGCCGTCGATGATCAGTTCGGCGGTCGCCGCATGATCGGTGTCGGCGCCGTCATGCGCGGGCTTGGGCGCATGCGGCGCGGAGCCGTCGGCGGGCGTGAAGAACTCGCGGTGGATGCAGGCCTCGTCGATGCCCAGCGCCGACAAGGCACCCGTCGCCGTCTCGATCATCTCGCCCGGACCGCAGAGGAAGATCCCGTCGGCGTCCCTCGCCGGCACGGCGTGGGTCAGGAGCACCTGAAGCTTGTCGGCATCGAGCCGGCCGGACAGCATGTCGACGTCCTGCGTCTCGCGCGACAGCACGTGGAAGACGCCGAGCCTGGTCGGGAACAGGTCCTTCAGGTTCTCGATCTCTTCCTTGAAGATGATGCTCTGCGCGGTCCTGTTGCCGTAGAACAGATAGAACTCGCTCTCCGGCTCGCGGGTCAGCACCGTGCGGATCATCGCAAGCACCGGCGTGATGCCGGAGCCGGCGGCAACGGCGATCAGCGTTCGCTTGCCGCCGTCATGCGCGGGCAAGAGAAAGCGCCCCGAGGGCGTCATCACGTCGATTTCGTCGCCGGGCGCGACATTCTCGTTGGCGAAGGAGGAAAAGGCGCCGCCATCGATCTTCTTGACCGCGACGCGCAGCTCGCCGTCGTCCTCGCCGGCGCAGATCGAATAGGAACGGCGCACGTCCTCGCCGTCGATCATCGTGCGCAGCGTCAGATACTGCCCGGCGGCAAAGCGATAGGCCTCGCGCAGATCTTCCGGCACCTCGAAGGAGATCGACACCGCCTCCGCGGTCTCGCGCCTGACATCCTTGACCTTCAACGCATGAAAACGCGGCGACATGCGGCTTCCTCCCTCAAAACCGGCGGGCCATCTCTCCGTGAAGGGCCGGGCCGGCGTGTTCTGTCAGATTTCGATCAGTGACACTTGAAATAGTCGAACGGTTCGGAACACGCCGTGCAGCGCCACAGCGCCTTGCAGGCGGTCGAGCCGAACTCCGAGACCTTCTCGGTCGCAAGCGACCCGCAACGCGGACAAGCGACCTCGTCGTCGCCGAAGAGCGCCCGGCGCGAGGCCTTTCCGGCCGGCGGCGCAATGCCGTAGGCGCGCAGCTTCTCGCGCGCCTCCTCGCTCAGCCAGTCGGTGGTCCAGGCCGGCGACAGCACCGTCCTGATCCGCACGGACGGGAAACCCGCCTTGAGGAGGGCTGTCTCGATGTCCATGGTGAAGACCGACATGGCCGGACAGCCGGTATAGGTCGGCGTGATGTCGACCTCGACCGCGCCGTCCTCCAAAAGCCGCACATCGCGCAACACGCCGAGATCGCCGATGGTCAGCACCGGAACCTCGGGGTCCGGCACCTCGGCCGCGATCTCCCAGGCCCGCATGCGGGCCGCGGCGGCATCGATGGCGGCGGTCTGCGGTTCGGTGGTCATGGCCTACCACCGCATCCCGGGATAGGCGCGCTGCATGTACTGCATCTCGGAAAGCAGATGGCCGAAACTCTCCGAATGCCGGCCCGACCGTCCGCCCGACTGCATCCAGCCCTCGGGGGGAAGCGGCAGCGTCGCCTCGTCGCAGACGCGGGCGAGCGTCGCCCGCCATTCGTCGCGGAGGGTCTCGGGATCGACAGCGACGCCCTCCGCCACCAGCCGTTCCACCACGCCGTCAGCCTCGAAGAGCTCGCCCGTATAGGGCCACAGCAGATCGATGGCGTCTTGCATGCGCGCCCGGCTTTCCGCCGTGCCGTCGCCCAGACGAATGGTCCACTCGCCGGAATGGCGCAAATGGTAGGCGGCTTCCTTCTCGGCCTTGGCGGCGATGGCGGCGAGCGTCTCGTCCGTCGAGCCGGTCAGCTTGCGCCAGAACGGCAGCATGAAGGCGGAGAAGAACAGCTGGCGCGCGATCGTCTGCGCGAAATCGCCGTTTTGCTGTTCCACCAGCAGGCAGTTGCCGAACTCGCGTTCCTTGCGCAGGAAGCAGAGCTGGTCCTCGTCGCGGCCCGCCCCCTCGACCTCGCCTGCGTAGGAATAGAGGTTGCGCGCCTGGCCGATGTGATCGAGCGCGACATTGGCAAGACCGATGTCCTCTTCGAGCGTCGGCGCGTGGCCGCACCATTCGCCCAGCCGCTGGCCCAGAATGGCGGCGTCGTCGGCAAGGCGAAGCGTGTAGGTAAAAAGATCGCTGGTCATCGCTTCTCTCCCGCCGCTCACATGTTTCCGACTTCTTCGGGGATCTCGTAGAAGGTCGGATGGCGGTAGATCTTCGACGCGGTCGGCTCGAACATCTCGTCCTTCTGCGCCGGGTCGGAGGCGATGATCTCGGCGGACGGCACGACCCAGATCGACAGGCCCTCGCCGCGCCGCGTGTAGACGTCGCGCGCCGCCTGAAGCGCCATCTCCGCATCACCCGCATGCACCGAACCGCAGTGGCGATGCGCCATGCCGGTGCGCGAACGGATGAAGACTTCCCAAAGCGGTGTGGTTTTCTCGGTCATCTGCGTCTCTCCCTCGGGCAAATCGTTCGGCCGCTCACTCGGCCGCGTGACGGGCGGCCTCGCGGCGGTCGGCGCGTTTTTGCGAATAGGCAAGGGCTGCCTCGCGCACCCAGGCGCCGTCGGCATGCGCCTTGTTGCGCGCGGCCAGCCGTTCGCGGTTGCACGGGCCGTTGCCGGCGACAACGCGCATGAACTCGTCCCAGTCGATCTCGCCGAATTCCCAGTGGCCGCTCTCCTCGTTGAAGGCGAGCTTGTCGTCGGGAATGGTCAGGCCGAGGTAATGCGCCTGCGGCACCGTCGCGTCGATGAACTTCTGGCGCAGCTCGTCGTTGGTGAAGCGCTTGATCTTCCAGGCCATCGACTGGGCGGAGTGCTTGCTGTCGGTGTCGGAAGGCCCGAACATCATCAGCGACGGCCACCACCAGCGGTTCAGCGCGTCCTGCACCATCTCCTTCTGCTCCTTGGAAGAGCGGACCATCTCCAGCAGCAGCTCGTAGCCCTGGCGCTGGTGGAAGCTCTCTTCCTTGCAAACGCGGATCATGGCGCGCGAATAGGGTCCGAAGGAACAGCGGCACAGCGGGATCTGGTTCATGATCGCCGCACCGTCGACCAGCCAGCCGATGGCGCCGATGTCGGCCCAGGTCAGCGTCGGGTAATTGAAGATCGAGGAGTATTTCGCCTTGCCGGAGAGAAGCTGCTCGGTCAGTTCCTCGCGCGACACGCCCAGCGTCTCGGCGGCGGAATAGAGGTACAGCCCGTGGCCGCCCTCGTCCTGCACCTTGGCAAGGAGCGCTGCCTTGCGCTTCAAGGTCGGCGCGCGGGAAATCCAGTTGCCCTCCGGCAGCATGCCGACGATCTCGGAATGGGCGTGCTGGGAGATCTGGCGCACCAGCGTCTTGCGGTAGCCCTCCGGCATCCAGTCGTTCGGCTCGATCTTCTCTTCCGCATCGACCCGCGCCTGAAACGCCGCGACGCGATCCGCGTCCTCGACGGCGCCTGCCTCGGTGTCGCGCGCATTGAGTGCCTGGGTGTACATCTGGTGAAACCTCCTCGAACCGACCGTCATCCGTTTCCGGACAAAAGCGCGCGGATCCGTCCCGTCCCGCGCCGGCATGCAAGGACTATACGTGACGAATATTTCCAGCTTCAAGCATTTTTTGTCACATAATACGATGCACTGCGGCAAGTCTCTGAAATTGCGAAACTAAGCGGAAAAGCGCGCGCTGTCCCCGGCGGCCCGGGCCGGCAGGTCGCCGCTGCTGGAGCGGCCGTTTGCGGCAATCCAGCGCTCCGCGCCGGGACGAAGCGCGGCATAGATCCGGGCCGTCAGCGCATTGGCCTCCGCGCCCGGCCAGTCGGCCGGCAAGAGGTCGGCGGCCAGCATCGGGTCGCGCAGGATCAGCCGGCGATAGTCGTGAATGAGCAGCGTGCGGGCCACCATCGCGCGGGCATCGGACGAGGCTCTCCCACTCGCCATTGCCGCATCGAGCGGCGTGAAGGCGGCGATGAACCGGCGATAGCGCTCCGCCAGCGGCGCCAGATCGAAGGCGCGCGCTGCAAGTTCGGCGGCGGATCCGCCGATCACCTCGGCGGCGAGATGGATACAGCGCTCCGCGCCCGCCCCCTCGAGCGGCGGACTGGCGGAGGTGCCGACCAGCACCGACGGCCCGAGCGTCCCGTAACCGGACTTCAGTGCTGCGTCGCGCAAGGCGACACGTTCCTCGCCCTCGGGGAGCACGACAACGCGCAGGGCGGCTGCGGCCCGCGCATCGCCGCTCAGCCGGTAGACGCGCGCCAACGCCGGGACGAAGGCCCGGTGTCCCTCGGCGGAAAGGCGATAATAGCTGAGCCGTCCGACCTTCATCCGGTCGACCCAGCCGTCGCGGGCGAGCCGGGAAAGGGCTGCCCGCACGGCCGCCGCGTCGATGCGCATTTCTGCAAGCAGATCGGACAGCGTCCCGGCCCAGACCTCGCCGCCGCGCGGCGCGACCATGTCGCCGAAAATCGTGACGATCAGCGACCAGACCCTGAGCGGCTGCGTCGCCTGCAAGCGGTCGACAAGCGCCGCGACACAGGCGTCGGGAGGAGAGTGCTTATCCATCGACAGCCGACTTCATTGCCGGGAACCAAGGAGATGATGTCAAACTGCTATACCCCTGAACAACACGAAGCAGCTCAGCTTAGCCGCAGCGTCATACCGGGCAAGGCGCAAGCCGCGACCCGGTATCGGAGAGCCAGGAGACAAGCCTTTTTGGTGACGACTTCCAACCGGCCACGCCTCCCCGATCCCGGATCTGCGCTGACGCTCCGTCCGGGATGACGCAAATCATGACTTCTCTGCCAGGAAACGAGGCTTGCCCGAACACATGTGGCCCGCCTCAGCCGGCGTGGTGGGCATGCCAGTGCCAGGCGATGTCGATGCGGCGCGCGACCCAGGCGTCCTCGTGGGCAGCGACATAGTCGAGGAAGCGCGCAAGCGCCGCCGCGCGGCCCGGACGGCCCGCCAGCCGGCAATGCAGGCCGACCGACATCATCTTCGGCGCGCCCGCCTCGCCTTCGGCATGGAGCGTGTCGAAGGTGTCCTTCAGGTAGGTGAAGAACTGGTCGCCGGCGTTGAAGCCCTGCGGCGTGGCAAAGCGCATGTCGTTGGCATCCAGCGTATAGGGAATGACCAGATGCGGCGCCGACGGGCCCTCGACCCAATAGGGAAGATCGTCGGCGTAACTGTCGGAATCATAGAGGAAGCCACCCTCCTCCATCACAAGGTCGCGGGTGTGCTCGGACGAGCGCCCCGTGTACCAGCCAAGCGGACGCGAGCCGGTCACTTCCTCGTGGATGCGGATCGCCTCGTCCATGTGGCGGCGCTCGTCGTCGCGCGAGAAATCCTTGTATTCGATCCACTTCAGCCCGTGGGAGGCGATTTCCCATCCGGCCTCGTTCATCGCCTCGACCGCTTGCGGATTGCGTTGAAGCGCGGTGGCGACGCCATAGACGGTGAGCGGCATGGCGCGGCTCGTGAACATCCGCCACAGCCGCCAGAAGCCGGCACGCGCGCCGTATTCGTAGATCGATTCCATGTTCATGTGGCGCTGGCGCGTCCAGGCCGCCGCCCCGACGATCTCCGACAGAAACGCCTCGGAGTGCGTGTCGCCATGCAGGATGCAGTTCTCGCCGCCCTCTTCGTAGTTAAGGACGAACTGAATCGCGACCTTGGCGCCATTCGGCCATTGCGGGTCGGGCGTCTCGCGTCCGTAACCGATCAGATCGCGCGGATAGATGTCGCTCATGGAAATGGATCCCGTGTTCGCCCCCGGCGGGGGTGATCGCATGCTGTTGCGAAGAAACCCAAAACCCGACCGCGATGCAAGACATTCCCACGATCGGAAGTTTTAGCGCACCCGCACGCGGACCGGCTGGAGCGCGGGCCGGAGCCCGGACAGACCGGCGGCGAAGCCCTCGTCGGCGCGCTCGCGCGTGCCGCCCTTGCCGCCGCTGTCGCCGCGGTCCTCACCGGGCAGCGCCATGATGGCCGCTCCCATCGCCGCCGAACACAGCGTGATCATCAGCCCGAACAGCAGGACGACGATCGGCAGCACCGGATTGTCGGAATTGAGGATGAGGCTGCGCAGGTTCGCCGTGTCGAAATACATCAGGCCACCCAGCACCATCACCGAGACGAAGGCGCCGATCAGCCAGTTGATCGCCAGAAGCCGAAAGAAGGGAGAGGCCCAAAGGCCGCGCAGGCTGCCGGGCGTGGTGCTCTGCGCCTCGCCCGAAGTCGCGTCTCGACCGGTTTCGTCAATCGCCATCGGTTTTCTCCACCTGTCTCGCGCACGCATGTCGCCGCGAAAGCCGCTACACAAAACTGTAGCCGGGGACCATTTAATGTCCACGCGGCCCTTTGGCGCAGCCCTGTCGCTGGCCCCGCACGATCGATCCTTTCCCGATTCTGTCGCCTCCGCCGTCCAATTCAAGGCTCCGCGGGAAAATTTACGCAGGGTCTTGCGTCATTTTCGCAAGCCTATATATACAGCGAGGATATATCAGATCGATATATAACGACTTGCGAATATTGCAGAGCAGTCCCGCGGGCGCCGGCGAACCGGACGCTTGGCACGCGACCGGTCAGGGACGGCAATCGGAAAGGACGAACCTCATGAGCGTACGGACCCTGTGTCTCGCGATCCTCAACTTTGGCGACGCCACCGGCTACGAGATCCGCAAGCTCTCCACCGAGGGTCGCTACGGCTATTTCGTCGACGCCAGCTTCGGTTCGATCTATCCCGCCCTTGCCCGCCTTGAGGCCGACGGTCTGGTGACGGTTCGCGAGGAAGCACAAAGCGGCAAGCCGTCGCGAAAGGTCTATTCCATCACCGAGGCCGGTCGCGCCGCGTTTATCGCGGCACTGAGCGAAACGCCCGCGCCAGATACCTTCCGTTCGCCGTTCCTTCTCGTTGCCATGTGCGCGGATCTCGTCAGTCCGCAGACCATCCGCTCGGCCATCGACCATCGAATGCAGAACCTGCATGACGAACTCGCCAAACTCGACGGCATCGCGCAGGAGTGCGGCCACGAACCGACGAACTTCATTCTCGACTACGGGCGTCACTGCATCCGTCAAGACATTGCCTTCCTGGCCGAAAACCGCGCAAGGCTCGAGACCCTCGACCAACATACCGCCGCAGCCCTTCCCGCTGCAGCCGAGTAGAAAACGCCCCGGAGACATCAGGTCATGACGATCCGCTTTTCCCACATTCTCGCGGTGGCAATCACCGCCGCCGTCGCCGGCTGGATGTGGACCGGCACCTACATCGAGGGCGGGCGCGCCGATGCCGCCAACGCCACGCCGCCGCCGGCGGAACGCAGCAGCGAGCAGGATGGCACTCCGTTTCGCGTCGCCGTGCGCGACATTGCGGCCGAGGAGCGCAGCTCGGTGCTGGTGATCCGGGGCCGCACGGAAGCCGAGGCATCGGTGGCGGTGCGCGCGGAAACCACGGGCCGCGTGGCGCAACGCAAGGTCGCCGAAGGTCAGCGCGTGGAGCGCGACGACGTGCTTTGCGTGCTCGACAAGGGAGCCCGGCAGGCCAAGGTTCTGGAGGCGGAAGCGCGGTTGGCGCAGGCGAAACTCGACCACTCGGCCGCAACGCAGCTGCAGGACAAGGGCTTTACGGCGCAAACCCGCGTCGCGGCACTCAAGGCGGCCATGGACGCCGCCGCCGCCATGCTTGAGGAACAGCAGCTTGAGCTGTCGCGCACCGTTATCACCGCGCCGATCGGCGGCGTGGTGGAAAGCCCGATGGTCGAGACCGGAACCATCCTCGCCACGGGCCAGGTCTGCGCGACGCTGATCGACGCCGATCCGGTTCTTGCCATCGGCCAGGTCTCGGAACGCGACGTCGGCAAGCTTGAAATCGGCCAGGCGGCCGAGGTCGAACTGGTCACCGGCGAGACCGTCAACGGCGCGATCCGCTACATCGCGCCTGCGGCGGAGGATGCGACCCGCACCTTCCGCGTGGAAATCGAGATCGCCAATCCCGACGGCGCGGTGCGCGACGGCATCACCGCCACCGCGCGGGTTCCGCTCGCGATGCAAAAGGCGCACCGGCTGAGCTCGGGCATCCTGACGCTCAACGACGCCGGCACGCTCGGTGTGCGGGCAGTGACCGACGACAACACGGTCGTCTTTCACCCCGTCACGATCCTGGGCGGCGACACGGACGGCATCTGGGTGTCCGGACTGCCGCAGACGCTCTCTGTGATCACCGCCGGGCAGGACTACGTAATCGAAGGCCAGACCGTCGAGGCGGTGCGGCAAGTGGCGGAGATGCCGAAATGATCGACATGCTCGAAAGCATCCTGCGTCGTCCGCGCACGGTCCTCACCCTCATGGCGGTGATGGTGACAGCCGGCATTCTTGCCTATATCGCCATCCCCAAGGAAGCCGACCCGGATATCGACGTGCCCGTGTTCTATGTCTCCGTGACACAGCAGGGCATTTCGCCGGAAGATGCCGAACGTCTGCTCGCCCGGCCGATGGAAACCGCCCTGCGCGGTCTCGACGGCCTGAAGGAAATCACTGCGGTCGCCTCGGAAAGCCATCTGGGCATCGTGCTGGAATTCGACATCTCCTTCGACAAGGACAAGGCGCTCGCCGATGTCCGCGACAAGGTCGACCAGGCGAAGGCGAAGCTGCCCGAGGAGGCCGAGGAACCGACGATCTCGGAAACGAATTTCGCGCTGCAACCGACGATCTACGTCGCGCTGTCGGGCGCGGTGCCCGAACGCACGCTCTATCAGCACGCGCGGCGGCTGAAGGACGAGATCGAGGCAGTCCCGACCGTGCTGGAGGCGGAACTTTCCGGCCACCGGGAAGAGCTGCTCGAGGTCGTGATCGATTCCATGAAGCTGGAATCCTATCGCGTCACCCAACAGGATCTGCTGACCTCGCTGTCGCAGAACAACCAGCTCGTGCCGGCCGGCTTCCTCGACAACGGCCAGGGCCGCTTCAACGTCAAGGTGCCCGGTCTCCTGGAGAACGCCGAAGACGTCTATTCGCTGCCGATCAAGCAATCGGGCGAAGGCGTCGTCACGCTCGGCGACATCGGCGAGATCCGCCGCACCTTCAAGGATCCGACGAGTTTCAACCGCGTCAACGGCAAGCCGGCGATCACGATCAACGTCGTGAAGCGCAAGGGCACCAACATCATCGAGAACAATGCCTCCGTGCGCGAGGTCGTGGACAGCGCGACCAGCGACTGGCCGGACGCGATCCGCGTCGACTACCTGCTCGACAAGTCGGAAAACATCTTCGAGATCCTGGGATCGCTGCAATCGTCGATCATGACCGCCATCTTCCTGGTGATGATCCTCGTGATCTGGGCGCTCGGTCCGAAGTCCGCGCTGCTCGTGGGCATCTCGATTCCGACGTCCTTCATGATCGGCTTCCTGATCCTGTCGACAATCGGCATGACCGTGAACACCATGGTGATGTTCGGCCTGGTGCTCACCGTCGGCATGCTGGTCGACGGGGCCATCGTCATGGTGGAATACGCCGACCGCAAGATCGCGGAAGGCATGCCCGCGCAGGAAGCCTATATCCGCGCCTCCAGGCTGATGTTCTGGCCGATCGTCTCCTCCACGGCGACGACGCTGGCCGCCTTTCTGCCGATGCTTCTGTGGCCGGGGGTCGCGGGCGAGTTCATGAGCTACCTGCCGATCATGGTGGTGATCGTGCTTTCCGCCTCGCTGCTGACGGCGCTCGTGTTCCTGCCGGTCACCGGCGTGGTGCTGTCGGGCGCGATCTCCGCAATCGGGCGCCATGCGGCCGCCGTGCTGGCGGGCATGGTCGGCCTTGCCGTCGCCCTTGCGGTGGCGCTCCTTCCCGTCGGGCTTCCGCAGGCGGCGCTCATCCCGCTCGGCGTCGCGGCAGGCCTCGGCCTTGGCGTGCTCTCCTTCCGGCTGTTCAAGCCGGTCGTGGCCCGCTCGCGCGCCCGGGCGCAACGCCTGGCGGATCGGGAGCAGACCGCCGCCCGGCAATTGTCGGCGGACGCGCATTTCGATCCTCAGACGGTGACGGGCGCAACCGGTTCCTACGTCCGCTTTCTGAGCTTTGCCGCCGGAACGGCGCTCGGCAACGTGCTGACGCTTGGCGCGGTCATCGCCATCGCGGGCGGAATAACGCTGTATTTCCAGCAAAACATGCAGGGCATCGAGTTCTTCGTCGACGACGAACCGGATGCCGCCGTGATCCTGGTTTCGGGACGCGGCAACTTCTCGGTGCGCGAGGCGCTCGACCTCGTCGACGACGTCGAAGCGGTGGTGCTCACCGTGCCGGGCATCGACAACGTGGTGATGAACGCGACCGCCGGCGGCGGCGGGGGCGGCGGCGACATGCTGGGCGGGGTCCAGGACAAGCCCGCCGACGTTATCGGCGAGCTGAACATCGAGCTGGCCGATTTCTGCTGCCGGCGCAAGGCGGAGGATATTTTCGCCGAAATCCGCGAACGCACCGCCCCCCTGCCCGGCATCAAGGTCGAGGTGCGCAAGATCGAGGGTGGCCCGCCGACCGGCAAGGATGTGAACCTGCAAGTCACCTCGACGAGCTACGACGACGCTGTCGCCGCCGTCGCCCGCGTGCGCGACCATGTCAATGCAATGGACGGCCTGCAGGACCGCGAGGACAGCCGTCCTCTGCCCGGAATCGAATGGCAGATCACCATCGACCGCGAGCAGGCCGGCCGCTTCCAGGCCGGCATCGGCTCGGTCGGCGCGATGGTGCAGCTCGTCACCAACGGCGTGTTGATCGGCAAGTACCGGCCCGACGATTCCGAGGACGAGGTCGATATCCGCGTGCGCCTGCCGGAAACGGAGCGCACGCTCGACCGTTTCGACAGCTTGCGTCTGCAGACCGACCTCGGACTTGTGCCGCTGTCGAACTTCATCGACCGCCAGCCGCAGCAGAAAGTGACCTCGATCACCCGCCGCGACGGCCTCTACGCAATGGACGTGAAGGCCAATGTGGCAAGCGACGCAACCATCACCACCGACGACGGCGTGACGCGCGCAGCGACCGCCGACGACAAGGTGAAGGAGCTTCAGGCGTGGCTCGACGGCGAGAGCTTCCCGGACAATGTGTTCCTGACGTTCCGGGGCGCCGAGGAAGACCAGAAGGAGTCCGGCGAATTCCTGGTGAAGGCGATGGTTGGGTCGCTGTTCCTGATGTTCATCATCCTGGTGACCCAGTTCAACAGCTTCTACCAGACGATCCTGACGCTCTCGACAGTGATCATGTCGGTCTTCGGCGTGCTGCTCGGCATGGCGGTGATGGGACAGAAGTTCTCCATCATCATGACCGGCACCGGCGTCGTCGCGCTTGCCGGCATTGTCGTCAACAACGCCATCGTGCTGATCGACACCTACAACCGCTTCCGGGACGACGGGATCGAGCCGATAGAAGCGATCCTGAAGACCTCGGCCCAGCGCGTCCGGCCGGTGCTGCTGACCACCACCACCACCATCGCCGGCCTGATCCCGATGATGACGATGGTCAATTTCGACTTTTTCAACCGCGTCATCGAGGTGGGGTCGATCACCGCCGTTTGGTGGGTGCAACTGTCGACGGCGATCATCTTCGGCCTCGGGTTCTCCACGATCCTGACGCTGATCATGATCCCGACGATGCTGGCGGTTCCGACCGTCTGGAGCCGCCTCTTCACCCGGCGCAGGGGGTCGCAAGGGGATGCGGAAACCGGCACCGCCGCGGCCGAGACGTCCCCGGCCGCACCGGGACCGCAGTTACCGCCGACGCCAGCGGATGCCGCCTTCGGGACAAGGGTTTCAACGACCCCCGCGCCGGCCAATGTCACACCCATCGGCAAGAAGGCGGCTGCAAAAGAAGACGCAGCAGCGCACGGCAACCGGGACGACCTGCCGCAGGCGGCCGAGTAACAGCGGTCAGCAGGGCGTCATGAAAAAGGCCGGCGAGGAGCAATCTCCGCCGGCTTTTTTGTTTGTCCGGTCCCCCGAACCAAAGGCCCTGGCCTATTCAGCCGGTCTTTCGTTCGCCGCCGTGGCGTTCGTCCTCGTCCCGCCCTCTTCCGGGACGGTCGGGTGGATTTCCGCCTCGGCCTTCTCGGCCGCCTCGCGTTCGGATTCGCGAAGCAGCCAGCGTTCGATGCGCACGTCGAGCATCCTCGCCTTTTCGTCGCGCATCGCGAGTTCCTGCGCCAGATCGCGATAAAGAGAAACGGCGATCATGATCATCAAAAGCATGAACGGAAACGCCGCGACGATGGAGGCGGTCCTCAGGCTTTCCAGCCCGCCGGTGAGCAGGAGCACCACGACCATCAGCAATTGCAACGTGCCCCAAAGCAGCCGCACCGCCCGGGTGGGGTTGAGCACGCCCTTCGACGTGAACATGCCGAGCACGAAGGTCGCCGAGTCCGCCGAAGTCACGAGGAACATGCCAACCAGCAGGATCGACGCCAGGGTCAGCACGTTGCTGCCAGGCAGCTGTTCGAGCAGGACGTAGAGACCGGACGGCACCTCCGCGGCCACCGCATCGGCGATGCCCGCATGCTCGTAAATCTCGAAATGCAGGGCAGCCCCGCCGAATGTCGAAAACCACAGCATGCTGAGCGCGACCGGCACGATCATCACGCCAAGCACGAATTCGCGTATCGTCCGCCCCCGCGAGATCCGCGCGATGAAACTCCCGACGAAGGGCGCCCAGCTCAGCCCCCAGGCCCAGTAGAACAGCGTCCATTGCTCGACCCAGTCACCGTTGGAATACGGCGAGGTGACGAGGCTCATCTGCATGATGGTGCCCAGGTACTCCCCCAGGGTCTGTGTCATCACACCGAAGATGAAGGACGTCGGTCCGAAGACCAGCACGAAGCCGAGCAGCGTCGCCGCCAAGAGCATGTTGGCGTTGCTCAAGAGCCGCACGCCCCGGTCGAGCGGGGTCATGGCCGATAGCATGAACAAGCCGCCGACGACGGCGACGATCACCAATTGCGCGGAAAAGCCGAAGGGGATCCCCGCCAGCCGCGCAATGCCGCTGTTGATCTGAAGCGCGCCGAGCCCCAGGGTCGTTGCCACGCCGAAGACGGTCGACACCACGGTCAGCACATCGATGGCCTTGCCCCAGCCACCGTCCACACGATCCCCGATGAGCGGTCGGAGCGTCTCGCTGATCAGGCCGTGGCTGTCGTGGCGGAACCGGACATAGGCAATGGCGAGCCCCACCAGCGTGAAGTTCGCCCACTGGTGCAGGCCCCAATGGAAGAAGGCATAGCGCATGCCGGTCTGCGCAGCCGAAACGGTGCGCGGCATTCCGTCGTCGAGCGGCGGATCGGTGAAATGCATGATCGGTTCGGCGACACCCCAGAACACCAGCCCGACGCCCATCCCGCCGGAAAAGATCATCGCCAGCCAGCTCGCAAAGGAGAACTCGGGTGGGGCGTCCGCCGGGCCGAGCTTGATGGACCCCATCCGCGACAGCGCCAGGACCAGCATGAAGCCGACAAATCCGGTCGTGACCAGAACGTACATCCAGCCGACATTCGTCGCGGTCGCATGCAGGAGCTCCTGCGCGACGCGCTGGACGGTGTCGGGCGCGAGGCTCGTCATGACGACGAAGATCAGCACGATCCCCGCCGAGACGCGCAACACCGCGCCGACATCGCCGAGACTGAACGCCTCGAAATTTATGGGCCGTTTCAAGTGCCGCCCTCCTTTCGCGTCGGTCGGCGCGGGAGCCCCGCGCGCCTCATGGTCCGGCTGCGACGTGCTCATGCCGTTTCGGCGCCTTCGAGAGACAGCGTCACGCTCGGGAGCACCACGAGGAAATACCCGATTCCGGAAGAGCTTACGAATTCGACGTCAGGCAGGCGCTCGCGGCGGGCCGCATGCGCACGCCAAGAGCACACCGGCCAGGCAAGCGACCAAAAGGCATTTGTGTCGGCGCGCGCCGTTCCCTCACGCCGGAATGTAGCGCACGCCCTCTGTGGCCAGCAGCTCGTCGAAAAAGGCCAGAAGACCGGCATCGATCGCCTGCGCGCGCGGGTAGCGCGGCGCCATCCGGTCGGCGAGCATCGGCGCATCCCACCCGTCGGTCGTCGCGATAAACCGGCGCACGCCCGCCTCGCCCCAGAAGGCATGGAAGCCCGCCATCACGCAGTCGACATAGCTTTGCAGGATCGGGTGGTCGTCGTCGCCCTTGTGGCGGATCTCGGTATCGGCTTCATAGAGAAACGCACCGTCGGGCGCGGGATTTCCCCGCGCATCGCAGGAAAACGCATCGGCAATGCCATCGGTGACGCGCACATAGCGCTTCTCGCGCGCGTCGAGCACGGCCAGCCGCGCGGCCGGCTCGCTGACCATCACGCCCTGGATTGCGCTTTGCGGATCGCGCCGCACGGTCAGCGTGCACACGCCCGGCCGCTGCGAGGCGCTGTCGGCGCGCCACCAGGCGCGCCATTCCCGGCGCCAGCCGTCGAGCGTCCCCGCGACCGGCGTCGCCTCGGCGCCCAGCGTGCGGGTGTTGACCAGCGAGCCGTAGCCGAAATAGGTAATCTGCATGAAATGTCCCGCCTTTCCGGCGCATGCCGTTTGTTGCGCTGCGCCGTAAGTTCTAAAGGATCGAAAAAGCCATGACCAGCGCACCGAACGCCTGGAGCGACGCGGACACGGCCGTCCTTCGCGCCGCAACGCCTGCGTGCGAGACGACGATCCACTTCAACAACGCCGGCGCCGGACTGATGCCCGCGTCCGTTCTCACGGCGGTGAAGGACCATCTCGACCTGGAAGCCACCATCGGCGGCTACGAGGCCGCGGACCGGGCGGCAGCAGACGTGGCTGACTTTTACCCCGCCGTCGCGGCTCTTCTCGGCGCGCGTCCGGACGAAATCGCCTATGTCGAGAACGCGACCCGCGCCTGGGACATGGCGTTTTATTCCATCCCCTTCGAGCCCGGCGACCGGGTGATCACCGGCCGGGCCGAATACGTCTCCAACTTCGTCGCGCTGTTGCAGATGAAGGCGCGCGCCGGCATCGAGATCGACTTGATCGACGACGATGCCAGCGGCCAGATCGATCTGGCCGCGCTGGAAACGGCGATCACACCGCGCACCCGGCTGATCGCGCTGACCCATGTTCCGACCTTCGGAGGGCTGGTCAATCCAGCGGAGGCCGTTGGCGAAATCGCACGCCGGCACGGCCTGCTCTATCTGCTCGACGCCTGCCAGTCGGCCGGCCAGATCGACCTCGATGTCACCCGTATCGGCTGCCACATGCTGTCGGGCACCGGCCGCAAGTACCTGCGCGGACCGCGCGGCACCGGGTTCCTCTATGTCTCCAGCGAGGTCGTGGACACGCTGGAGCCGCCCTTCGTTGACCTGGAATCGACCGACTGGCTGGACGCGGAGCGCTACCGGCTGGTCGCGGGGGCCAGGCGCTTCGAAAACTGGGAACGTTTCTTTGCCGGCCAGATCGGCCTTGGCGTCGCCGCCCGGCTCGCCTGCAAGATCGGCATGGCCCGGCTGGAGGCCCGCATCTCGGAGCTTGGCGACACATTGCGTGCCGAGCTCTCGCGGCTTCCCGGCATTGCCGTGCACGACAAGGGCGAAAAACGCTGCGGGATCGTCACCTTCCTGGTCGATGGCGAGACGCCGGCCGCCACGAAGGCGCGGCTGACACAGGCCGGGATCAACGTCTCGGTTTCCGGTGCCGGATCGGCGCGCATCGACCTTCCGGCGCGCGGGCTCGAAGCGCTGGTGCGCGCCTCCGTCCATGCCTACAACACCCATGCCGAGATCGACACGCTTTTGAAGGTCCTGCGCGACCGCTGACGCCGTCGGGCAACAAAGGCACTCCCCCTGCTAGTGTGCGGGCCGCGCACGCCGCAGGCGGCCGGAAACGGCCAGCCCGTCGGCGATGTTTCGCCCGATCAGGAAGAGATTGAGCGCACCGGCGACAAGCTCCACGGCCTGGACCGTATAGAAGGGCGTGTCGAAGATACCGGCACGCGCCTTCATCGCGAGAAACACGGCGGACGGCACGAGGATCAGGATCCCGTTGGCCGCGATCAGCGGCATGCGGCGGCGTTTCGCGTCGATCCGCGCGCCGCTGCGCCCCTTGCCAAGCGAAAACCCGCTGGCGCCGGCGACCGCAAGTGCGGGCACGAGCACGATCATCGCGTAGAGGATCGCCTGCTTCACGGCCGCGACGGCCTGCGCCGATCCGACAAGCTCAGAGACGACCGTCGAGACCCAGAAGGTCGCGATCATCGCAAAGGCAAGCAGGCCGGCGGTTCGATGGGCAATCTTGCGGGGCGAGACGGACAGCGGCCGACTGGCGCGCGGTCCAGGCGCCCGATTGGCATGTGACATCAACGGTCTCCTTCGCAACGTACCGAAATCCGGCGCAGAACGGCGAGGCAGGCGGCAAGCGCCTCCGCGCCAAGGTCCTCGGACAGCTCCTTCGCCCAGGCGATCTGGCGGCGGTCGGCCTCGGCATAAGCGGCCTCCCCCGCGCCCGTCATCACCACGAGCCGAGCGCGTTTGTGATCGGGATTGTCCTCAAGGGCGACAAGCCCGGCGGCCGTCAGATCGTTGACGACCCGCTGCACCGCCTGCCGCGACAGCCCCATGCGCCGGGCGATCTGCGCCACCGACAGCGGCCGGCCCTCCAGCGCAACGGCCCCGAGCACCTGCCAGCGCGCGCTCGTCAGCCCAAGATCGCCAACCAGCGCGTCCCCCGCCGAAAGCAATGCCCCGTTGAGGCGAAAGGTTTCCAGGATCACCTGCGTCACGAGCCCGCTTTCGGGCGAATGCGCAGGCGTCGCGTCACGGGCCTTTGCGCTGTCGTCCGCGCGCCCCTTGTCCGATGTGCTCTTCATGCAACAAGCTTACGATTTGACAACATGCTGTCAATAAGCAGATACCCGGACGACGGAAGGCTGGCTGGCACGACATGGCCAAACCCGCGACGGGCTCGACGCCGCCGCGCAACTTGAATCAAGACTTCACCTGAAAAAACAAACGCCTGGCGCAAGGTCCGGATTCAAATCCTTCAGACCCCGCCCCAGGCGTTCTCAATGTTCAAACCCGGCGACCCACCGCCGAATGGCTCAGGCCGTGACCCGCTCGGTCGGCTCACGCATGGTGACGAGCTCTTCGGCGGCGGTGGGATGCACGGCCATCGTGGCATCGAAATCCGCCTTGGTCGCGCCCATGCGCATGGCAACGCCAAGCACCTGCGCCAGTTCGCCGGCATCGTGACCGAGCACATGGACGCCGAGCACCTTGTCGCTCGACGGATCGACCAGAAGCTTCATCAGCATCTTCTCGTCGCGCCCGGACAGCGTGTGCCTCATCGGACGGAAATGCGCGCGGTAGACATCCACGGTCCCGTGCTTGGCAACGGCCTCGGCCTGCGTCATGCCCACGGTGCCGATTTCCGGCTGCGAGAACACCGCTGTCGGGATCATCGTGTGATCGGCCGACCAGCTCTTGCCGCCGAACAGCGTGTCGGCGAAGGCATGGCCCTCGCGGATCGCCACCGGCGTGAGATTGACCCGGTCGGTGACATCGCCCACCGCGTAGACCGACGGCACATTGGTGCGCGACCGGTCGTCGACCGCGATGGCGCCCGAGGCCGAAGTCACGACGCCGGCGGCGTCCAGTCCGAGACCCGCGGTGTTCGGACGACGCCCGATGGCGAACATGATCCGGTCGGCCTCGATGGCCTCGCCAAGCTTCGTGTGCCCGACGAAATCACCGCTCTCGCGCTTCTCGATCGAGGTGAAGACATCGCCACAAAGGACTCTGATGCCTTTCTTTTCCATTTCCTCGTGAAGCGCCTTGCGCAGATCGTCATCGAAACCGCGCAGGATTTCCTCCCCCCGGTAGATCAGCGTCGTCTCGGCACCGAGCCCGGCGAAAATGCCCGCGAATTCCACCGCGATATAGCCACCGCCGGCGACGACCACCCGCTTGGGAAAGTCGGCCAGATGGAAGGCTTCGTTGGAGGTGATGACATGCTCGCCGCCGGGAAGATCCGCATCGACGTTCGGCGTCGCGCCGGTGGCGATGAGGATCGTTTTGGCCCGCACCCGCCGGTCATCCGACATGATGTGAACCGTGTGCGCATCCTCAAGGACCGCGCGGCTGTCGAACATCTCGACGCCCGAGCGTTCCAGGTTGCGGCGATAGACGTTTTCAAGGCGCGCGATCTCGCGGTCCTTGGCGTCGATCAGCCGTTCCCAGTTGAAGCTGCTTGCTCCCACGTTCCAGCCGAACCCGGCCGCGTCCTCAAACTCCTCGGAGAACTTGGAGGCATAGACGAACAGCTTCTTGGGCACGCAGCCCCGGATCACGCAGGTGCCGCCATAGCGGAACTCTTCCGCGATCCCGACCCTGGCGCCGTGCCCGGCGGCAATCCGTGCCGCGCGTACGCCGCCCGACCCGCCCCCGATGACAAACAGGTCGTACTCAAAGTCGCTCATGCCATGCCTCGTCTTGTGCCGTTACGCGCGCCAACCGGCGCATGCGTGCCGGCAGCAACTGCCTGCGCCGGTGCGCCGTTGGGGGAAAGCCCGGACGATTATTCGCTCTTCGTCTCGGCTTCCGGCGCCTGACGCTTGTTCAGCTCCTCGCGCACCAGCGTGACCATCTCGGTGGAAATGGCATCGCCCCACTGCTTGGCCGCGCCGATCGACAGGGCCCTGAGCTCCGGCTCGACCTTGGAATACTTCTGGCCGAGCGGCGACTTGTAGAACTCGGCGAGCTGGTTCAGCTCCTCGATGGAGAACCGACGGGCCCACACCTCGTAGACCACCCGGTTCAGCTCCGGACGGCGTTCGGCGAGCTTCAGCGCGACCTCGTTGACCACCAGGTCGATCTCGGTGGTGTTTGCCGGATTGCTCTGGATGAAGAGCGTGCGCGTGCGGTCCGCCATCAGCGGAAGAACATTGTCGAACGCGCGGATCGCATTGGCGGCCATGACCGTCTCGCGCGCGGCGGCGATGTGCTCGTCGGAGATGGTCTCCTGCGCGCTCGCCGGCACGGCAACGGCCGCCAGCAGGAACAGCGCGGAGGCTGCGGAAGTCAATTTGTGGCGAAGGGTCGAAAACATCGAAAACTCCATGACATAGAGGCGGTCGCCCTTGGCGAAACGCGCCGCGGTCCTTCTAGGGTTCAAGTGACCGGAACGAGGCGGGTCACGCCTCCCGGTCCGGCCAGATAAGCGGCATCGGCGATGCCGATGAACAGTCCGTGATCAACGACACCGGGAATATCGAGGAGCGCGCGCGACAGCGCGCCGGCATCCTTGATCTGGCCCAGTTCGATGTCGAGAATATGGTGTTGCCCGTCTGTCACGAACGGCGTGTCCCCGCCGCGCAGCGAAATCGGCGCGTCATGGCCGAAAGTGGCAAGCGCCGCCTCGATGGCGTTGCGCGTGGCCCGCAGACCGAAAGGCACGACCTCGACCGGCAACGGAAACGCGCCAAGGGTCGCGACCTGTTTGCTCTCGTCCGCAATCACCAGCATGCGTTGCGAGGCGCGCGCGACGATCTTCTCGCGCAGCAGTGCCCCGCCGCCGCCCTTGATCAGGGTCAGCCGGGCATCGAGCTCATCGGCGCCGTCGACGGTCAGGTCGAGTTCCGGACAACTGTCCAGGGTGGCGAGCGGCACGCCAAGGCTCTCGCACAAGGAGGCGGTGCGCTCGGAGGTCGGGACGCCGACAATCTCGAGCCCCTCGGCGACGCGTTCGGCAAGCGCCCGCACGAAATGTTCGGCGGTCGATCCGGTGCCGATACCCAGCCGCATGCCGTTGCGGACCTCTTCCAGGGCCGATACGGCGGCAAGTCGCTTGAAGTCGTCGCTCATTCAATCCCGCTCATGCATTCCGCTCATGATTCCGGTCCGAAACGGGCCTTAAACATTCGCGGTCCAAAGACGTTCGTTAACGCGCCCGCGCACGGATCCCGTGCGATGCGGAACAGCGGGGCGGGTGTAGCATGGCGGGGCGGCAAGGCAAAGGGACTGCGCATTCTCACTGACCACACCCAGCACAGGGGTGCAGCCGCAAAGAATACACGCCGAAAAAGGGCGCGCCGCCAATTCGTCAAAAGCGACGTTGCGTTAACCGGAATTTCAACCGGAACATCTAAATATCGCACGTATTGTGGTGCTGGCCAGCCCAGCAAAAATCGCGTCCGGGAGGATCGTCATGCGCCTTTTTTCTGTTTCACAGCGCAAGGGCGTCGTGGAAAAAAGCATTTCGCAGGTCGTGACAGAGCCGGAAACCCCGCCCGACGCCGAGGTGACCACAACATCGCTGGCCGGCGATCACCAGACATCGCTGACGCTCGATCTGATGGAGACGGATCTTCAGGCGGCGGCGGCGAAAATCGGCAATGAGGCACAGGCGCTCGGACTGAGGGTCGGCGAACAACTCGTCGTGCTGTCCGACATTCGCGGCCAGTCCGAAGCGCTTCGCGAGGAATCGCGCCACGCCGACACCACCGCGCAGGACCTCTCGACGGCAATCGCCCATCTGGCGGAGGCGAGTGGCGAAATCGATGCGCAGGTGCGCACATCCTCGGAACTCGCCGAGGAGGCCCGCGAGGTCGCCGACACCGCCAACGCCGGCATCGAGGAGCTCAAGGGCGCCATCGACGACATCGCCAGCGTGGTGCAGCTGATTTCCGATGTCGCCAAGCAGACCAACCTTCTGGCCCTCAACGCAACGATCGAGGCCGCCCGGGCCGGAGACGCCGGCAAGGGGTTCGCGGTCGTGGCAAACGAGGTCAAGGCGCTGTCGGTGGAGACCCAGACGGCAACCGACGAGATCGTCGCCAATATCGGCCGCCTGCAGCACTCCGCCGAGGGCAGCATCCTGGCGGTCAACCGCATCATCGGGGTGATCGGCGAAATCCTGCCGAGCTTCGCCAAGGTGGCAGACCAGGTCGGCGACCAGCTCGAGACCTCGCGCTCGGTCGGGGAAACCGCCCGCCAGACCGCCGACTTCGTGCGTGCTGTCAGCGAAAAGGTCGACACCATCGCTTCCGCGACCGACACCGCCGAACGGGCCGGCGAGGCCGCCCGCGGCGCGTCGGAGGGAATGATGGCGCTGGGCGCGGGCCTTGGCCAGCGCTTCACCATGATGATCCGCCAGACCGCGATTGGCGACAGGCGCGCCGGCGACCGCCTGCCGGCGGAGCGCTGCGGAACCCTGTCCGCGCGCGGCGCAAGCCTCAAGGTAAAAACCCGAGACATTTCCGAAGGCGGTGCGCTGCTGGTGCCCCAGGACGGCGAAACCTGGAGCCAGTGCGGCCCGGCCACCGCGGAGCTCGATGGGCTCGGCACCGTCGATCTGGCAATTGTCGCAACTTCCGAAAACGGCCTGCACTGCGCCTTCCAGGAGCCTTCGGCCGCGTTTTGCGCCAATGTCGCGGCGCTGCTCGCCGACGTTCGCGGGCAACTGGATCCGCTGATCGCGCGCGCCCGTGGCGGCGCCGAACGGGTCGAAACCGCGATGCGCGCAGCGCTGGAGGAACGCCGCCTGACGATGGACGCGCTGTTCGACACCGACTACCGGGCAATTGCGGGAACCGATCCGCAGCAGATGGAAAACCGGGCGCTCGCCGTCCTCGAGGACATTCTGCCGCCGATCCAGGAGGAAATCCTCGCCGCCTCGACGGGCATGGCCTTTTGCGCCACCGTCGACCGCAACGGCTACCTGCCCGTCCACAACATGATCTATTCCAGGCCGCAACGCGCCGACGATCCGGCCTGGAACGCGGCGAACTGCCGAAACAAACGCATCTTCGACGACCGCGCCGGCCTGAGCGCGGCGCGAAACACCCGCCCCTTCCTGGTCCAGACCTATCCGCGCGACATGGGCAACGGGACCATCGTGTGGATGCGCGAGGTCGATGCCCCGATCGTGCTCGACGGGCACCACTGGGGCGGCTTCCGCACCGCCTACAAGCTGTAAGCATGTTTCGGCCCGGAGAGTTTTGCGTATATAACGGCGCGCCCTTTCAACCGGAGCCGCCCATGACCCCGACCGTCCTCGTGTTCGATCTCGACGGCACGCTTGTCGACACGAAACATGACCTGGTCAACGCCCTGAACGCGGTGCTTGCGCGCGAAGGACACGCCTGCGTGACGACGCAAAGCCTTGGCCATCTCTTCGGACATGGCGCCCGGGCGCTGTTGGGAAAAGGACTTGAGCTGAACGGCGTCGTCGCACCGGACAGCGCGCTGCTCGACAGGCTGCAGGACGCTTTCATCGACCACTACCGGGCAAACATCGCCGTCGAGAGCCGCCCCTTTCCAGGTGCCGTCGAGGCGATGACCGCGCTCCGGGCGCGCGGCTTTCGCATCGCGATTTGCACCAACAAGAGAGAAACACTGGCCCGCCGGCTGCTGGACACGCTCGGCCTGAGCGCCGGCATCGACGCCTTCGTCGGCGGCGACACCTACCCGCTTTCAAAACCCAATGCCGAACCGGTGCTCGGCGCGATCAGCCGCGCCGGCGGCCGGCCCGCGCGCGCCGTGATGATCGGCGACAGCAAGACCGACATCGACGCCGCCCGCGCCGCGCAGATCCCGGTCATCGCCGTCACCTTCGGCTACACCGCAATTCCCGTGGCAGAGCTTGGACCCGACGCCGTCATTTCGGCGTTTCACACATTGCCGGAAACGCTCGCGGCCCTCGGCCTGGTGCCCTGAGACGTGCCGCGCGCCTTTCGCGACGAAGAAGAGCCCCGATCTTCGTGAAGACCGACGGACAAGAAAACGGCTTCGCGGCGCATCCTCAGCGTCCGCGACCGGCCCCGGCCCGAGCGCCGCGCCCATTTCGCCATGCATCGCCATTTTCCGTGTCATGTCAGCCACATTTGCGGACCCCAAGCCTAACGCCCCATAAACCGTCTTGGAGAATACAACCGCCGGGGAGCAATCTTGAATTGCGTTGACGTGTATTCTGCACGTTAAATGCACTCTCGCACGCCAGGCATTGGCCTTTCGGATCCCGGCCGGCTTTCCCGGAGATTTGTTGGGGAATCACGCTATGCACCGGTTGTTGCCTTCCGACTGCTCGATGCAGCGCCGCACAGAGGACGCCATGAAACCCAGCACGAACTCTCGCATGTTCATTTCAACGGAAATCAACCGTTGCATGTTCGAAGGCGACGTCGACGGGGCGCTGCAGCTGATTGGCACCTACATGCGCGACAACGGCCTGCAGGCGTCGATCGAGACGGTCGCCGCGATCCCGATCAAATCCGTGCCGAACTCCGGCCGCCGCTCCGTCCAGTAGCATTGCCGGACGCTTCGTCGCCGCACCGGCGATGTGTTGATAAATCCGCAGGCAGACCCGAAACCACCTTGCGCTCCTCCCTGACCTCCATTAGAAAGCCGCAACCAGCCGCACGAGGCGCGGGCGATTAGCTCAGCGGGAGAGCGTTCCGTTCACACCGGAAAGGTCACTGGTTCAATCCCAGTATCGCCCACCATTCCCTTCGACGACCGCAAATACCCTGACCGGACATGCCGGCTCGTTGCCTTCGGGCGCGCTACACGGCGGGCACGGGCAAATCGTCCGGCGACGGCGCACAGCGCCCCTCCCCGATGCAGCGAAGCAGGACACGATAGGCCGCGTGCGTGTGCGGCGCCGCGCTCGCGACCAGGAACGACAGAAGCTCCATGCCCGTGATCACGTCGCAGACGTAGGCATTGGCGAACGCCTCCGCCGGATGGCCGACGGTCAGCGACGGCCCAATGAGTGGCGGAAGTTCGCGGTAATAGGTGCGCGCATGCCCGCCGCCGCGCCGCCCGTCGTAGACCGCGCCGATGAAATCCCCGACCTTTGCCAGCGCATAGAGCTGCAGCCGTGCGTCCTCCCGGCAAGCGGACACGACCGCAGTCGTGCGGCGCAGGCGGATAAAGCCGCCGATCGCCTCCTCCAGCCGCCCGTCCGCCCATGCAACGGCAAAACGCCCCGCCGCGCCGTCCGCCGGAAGCCATGCCAGAAGCACCGCGCGCGCCGCATCGGGGAATGCGCAAAGCGCCCGCTCGAATTCTCCGCGCCGCGGCCGTCCGAAGTCCGGCTGCGGGCGCGGCGGCATTGCGGCGCGGTCACGGCGGATTGCCGGCGCCAGCCACAGCGACCTGCCGCCGCGCGGACCGCGCCCGTGGAGGTCGATGGCATGGCCGATCTCATGGGCGAAAACGCCGACCCACACCTTGCCGTCCACGGTCCGCTCCCAGCGCTGAGGCGCGACGACATAGTGATGCCCGGCCCGATAGGCACCGCGGCTTCCGGCAAAGAACTTGCGGCGCACCGGCGGCGTCGCATTGAACGCCCGCACGGCGTCCGGATGCGCGTTGACCGCCAGATCCTTGACGTAGTGGCGTTCAAACGACGTACGCACCGCGAATCCGGCGGCACAGCCCCCCGACATACCCCCTCATGCGCCCATGGAAGCGCGCGGTCGCGACAGGCAGCCCGCAAGCCCTCCCGCCCCGAAACTGCCCGCAGGGGCTTTCCAGGGGCTTGAAGATCGCCGCCATCCCCTTGCGCAACGCCCGTGAACAGAACAAATCCGGCTACGGCAAATAGAAGACCGCCGCCACGGCCTCCGGCTTGGTCCTTGCGGAAGGTCGGAGAGATTTTCGGACCAGCCCGGGTCCAGATCCGAAATTCTCAAGGGCGCGCGCAACCGATACGCATTTCCCCGGAGCGGCCCGAGAACCGGACACACCGATGGATCGAATGTGCGATTTCGAAGTTCCGGTGTGGAAATACGTGACATGAAAAACAATTTCTCAATAAAAAACCGATGTTGCATATATACAAAAATTAGATACATGACGGGGCATGTATTGCCTTGAATTTTATTTGACAGCCCCAACGGCGAGGCACAGACTGAACGAAAATATAATGGGAATCCTTCCGGGCCATCTTGAAGCGGGCAAAAAACATGTCGGCAGCGAACAACAGCGAAATCCAGCGGGTCGCGATCATCCTTCTCGACCAGTTTTCCCTCATTGCCTACACGTCGACGATTGAACCGATACGTCTGGCCAACCGGGTTCTGGGGCAGCAGTACTACTCCTGGAAAACATATTCGCTGGATGGCGCCGGGGTCGAGGCAAGCAACGGCTGCACCGTGTCGGTCGATGGCGGCATCGCGGATCTCGACGACGCCGACATCACGCTGATCTGTTCGGGCGTCGACGTCGAGCGCACGCCGCTGCCGCGCGAACTCGGAACACGGCTGCGAAAACTGAACTCCCGCGGGCGTACCTATGGTGCGATCTGTACGGGCGCCTTTGTGCTTGCCCGTTTCAACCTGCTCGACGGCCGCCGCTGCACGATCCACTGGGAGAACCTGCGTTCGTTCCGCGAGGAATTCCCGGATATCGAGGTGTCAGGGGATCTTTTTGCCATCGACCGCAATTGCATCACCTGCGCCGGCGGGATGGCCGCGCTCGACATGATGCTGCGGGTGATCGCGATCCAGCACGGCGCCTATCTGGCGCATGAGGTCGCCGAGGTGGCGCTGTACCAGAACATGCGCTCCGGCGAGAGCGCGCAACGCCACGACCTGGAAAGCCGCACGGGCATCTCCAACATCAAGATCCTCGACGCGATCCGGATCATGGACCTGCACATCGAGGATCCTTTGTCGTGCCAGCAGCTCGCCATGACGGTGAGCCTCAGCCCCCGGCAACTCGAGCGGCTTTTCCGCAGGCACTTCGACTGCACGCCCGGTCAGTATTACCTGAAGCTGCGTCTGGAAACCGCCCGCGACCTGTTGCGCCGCACCAACCGCGCGGTGCTGGACGTCGCCATCGCCTGCGGGTTCGCCTCGACCTCGCATTTCACCAAATGCTACCGGGAGCGCTACAATTGTACCCCGACGGAAGAACGCCAGTCCTATTTCTGGGCGCAAGGCGGACGCAAGATGCCGTCCCGGGCCGCCATCGTCCCGGCGCAGGCGCTCACCGCGCCCTGACCGGCACAAGCCGCGACACGACACCGCGCTGCCGGGCTGGAGCGAGCCCGGCAGTGCGGTGTCGTTCGTCAGGGGCAGTGCGGTGTCGTTCGTCAGGGTATGGGGACGCAGGCCTGATGCCGGACAGGTGAAGCGGATCGTTAAAATTCGACCGGCGCAGATTACCCGGAATTTCCCTAACGTCGAAGATCAACAAACATTCCGGAAGAATTAGCTCCCTATTTACCTGACTCAACGTAAGTGACCTAAAAAGGAATTGGTCACATGCGTCATCATGTTGCTAACCAAGGCACGGTGTACCCCGTCCTGCATCACCTTCTTGACAGCGTGCACCAAGGCGTCACGGTCTTCGATGCGGATCTGCGTCTGGTCATCGCCAACAACACGGCGTTGGGAATGCTCGGCATTCCCGACGAGATGCTCGCGGGCATGCCGACAATGGAAGACCTGTTCCGCTTCAACGCCGAACGCGGCGACTACGGTCCCGGCGACCGGGAGCAGCAGGTCCGCAGCCGTCTCGAACTGGCCGCGCAGCGCCAAGCTCACGACTTCGAGCGCACCCGCCCGGACGGGACGGTCCTGCGCGTCCAGGGCACGCCGATGGAGGATGGCGGTTTCGTCACCATCTATTCCGACATTACCGAGCTCAGGCGCCAGGAACGGGACCTCGCCGATGCACGGGACCGGCTCGAGGAGCGTCTGGAAGCCCGCACGGCCGAGCTGCGCAAGGGCCACGACATGCTTGTCAACGCGGTCAATGCGGTGCGTGACGGACTGGTCATCGTCGGTTGCGACGGGCGCATCGTCCTCGCCAACGAGACCTTCGAGCGCCTGTTTCCCTATCGCGAGGATTTCGGTCGCCAAGACGCCGAAATCCTCCCGGTCCTGAGCCGTTACGGTCCCGCGGGACTGGTCGAGGCACTCGAGGGGCTGGACCAGGATCCGGAGATTCCAAGCGAGTTCCGCTTCGGCCAGGCCGTCTGGTATCGGGTCAGCTGTCGGCCCACCGGAGACGACGGAACGGTAACCTACAAGTTCACCGACATCACCACCTTCAAGAAGCAGCACCGCACCTTGCAGCGGCACACCGACAAGCTGGTGAAAATGCTGCGCCACGAACAGGAAATCAACGAGATGCAACGCGAGTTCGTGTCGATGGCATCGCACGAATTCCGCACACCGCTTGCAATCATCGACAGCAATGCCCAGCGCCTCCTGCGCCGGTTGCAGGCGGCGCTGGCCCGCGGCGACGGACAGCCGCTCGATCCCGGCATCCTGGTGGAACGGCTCGGCCACATCCGCGAATCCGTCGAACGGATGCAATATCTGATCAACCGCTTCCTGCGCTTTTCGAAAGGCGAATCGGGTGCACTCGAGATCGAGCCCGTCGACACGCTGCTGCACGCGCTCGTCGAGGCCGTCTGCACGCGTCACACGCAGGTCTGCACCACGCATCAGATCGATGTCGATCTCTCCGGCCTGCCCGAAACCTCGCGCATCGACGCAAGCCTCATTGAACAGTCTCTCGACAACATCGTGTCGAACGCAATCAAGTATTCGCCCGGCGGCGGCCCGATAAAGGTGCGCGGTGGCGCCAACGGCCGGCACGCCGTCATCAGCGTCACCGATCGCGGTGTCGGCATCCCGACCTCCGAGATCCCGAAAATCTGCAATCGCTACTATCGCGCGACAACCGCAAGCGGCATCGCCGGCACCGGGATCGGATTGCACATGGCCAACATGATCGTCACCGAACACGGCGGGAAACTGGTGGTCTCCAGCACCGTCGGAAACGGCACGACCGTGGAGGTCCACCTCCCCGACCCGCGGAACGAAATGGCACTCTCAAGTTCGAGCAAGGCGGCATCATGAACACAAAAACGATTCTTTGTATTGAGGACGAACCCCTCCTGCTCAAGGACATCAAGGAGGAGCTCGAGGATGCGGGTTACAAGGTCGTCACTGCAAGCAACGGCAAGGAAGGGCTGGACGCCCTCATCCAGAGCAAGCCGGATCTCATCCTGTGCGATGTGATGATGCCGGTCATGAACGGCCCTGACCTGCTCGACCGCGTGCGCAAGGACCATCCGGAATTCACCGGCGTGCCCTTCATCTTCCTGACCGCGCTCGCCACCCGCGAGAACATCATCAAGGGCAAACGCCTGGGGGCCGACGACTATCTGACCAAACCGATCGACTACGACATGTTGCTGGCCACCGTCGAGACCCGGCTGAAGGAGGTCGAACGCATCAGCAACGCCCACAAGCAGCAACTCTGCAAGATCGAGCAGGCGGTGCGCCGGATGACCCGCTCCAGGGGACCGCTCGAGATCGTCATCGTCAGTTCCAATCCGAAGATCACCGAACCGATCCGCTCCGCCCTCGACGAACTCGGCTGCAAGGTCACCCTGGTGCCGCAGGAGGGCCTGGCGAAACGGCCGCAGGGCCTGACGTCCGCCGATATCGTCCTGCTGGTCTACAGCAAGGTGGTGCATTATTTTCTGGAAAACCTGACGAAACCCGGCGGCGCCCCTCACCGCGGGAAAATCGTGGTGCTCGCCCCGCCGCAACTCCCGGACGGCACGCGCAGCGGTCTGGTCGAGACCGGCGTCGATGACTTTCTGGAGTATCCCTATCGCCCTGTCGACGTCTTCAAGCTGCTGATGGCCGGGCGTCAACCGGCCTGATCCGATCGCCGGCGCTCGGGAAACCGCCTTCCGGGAGCCTCCCCCATGACCGGAAACGGGCGGCGCCGATGCACCGGCGCCGCCCGTTTCACCTGTCCACCCCCGCCGTCGTCGCGCGCTTGCGGCACGCAGCCGTCGATATGGGGACCGCCGCCCGCCCGCTCCTCAGTGCAGGATCTGGCTGAGGAACAGCTTGGTGCGTTCGTGCTGCGGATTTGTAAAGAACTGCTCCGGCTCGTTCTGTTCCACGATCATGCCCGCGTCCATGAAGATCACCCGGTTGGCGACCTGGCGCGCGAAGCCCATCTCGTGGGTCACGCACAACATGGTCATGCCTTCCTCGGCAAGGCTCACCATGACATCGAGCACTTCCTTGATCATCTCCGGATCGAGCGCCGAGGTCGGCTCGTCGAACAGCATGATCTTCGGGCTCATGCACAGCGAACGGGCGATCGCCACGCGCTGCTGCTGGCCGCCGGAAAGCTGGCCGGGGTACTTGCTCGCCTGCTCGGGGATCTTGACCCGCTCCAGATAGTGCATCGCGATTTCCTCGGCCTTGGCCTTGGGCATCTTGCGCACCCAGATCGGCGCGAGCGTGCAATTCTCCAGGATCGTGAGATGCGGAAAGAGATTGAAGTGCTGGAAGCACATGCCGACCTCGCGGCGGATCTCGTCGATCTTCTTGAGGTCGTCGGTCAGTTCGATCCCGTCAACCGCGATCAGACCCTTCTGGTGCTCCTCGAGCCGGTTGATGCAGCGGATCATCGTCGACTTGCCGGAGCCGGACGGCCCGCAGATCACGATGCGCTCGCCGCGCATGACCTTGAGGTTGATGTCGCGCAGCACGTGGAAATCCCCGTACCACTTGTTCATGTCCTTGATTTCGATGGCGACGTCGGTGTCCGAGATATGCATCGTCGGACGGGTGACGGCGGCGGCTGCAGTGTCGGTCATGTCTAGTTGCTCCAAACCTGAATAAGCAAGGCGAAGTGGCGTGGAATGCCGGTCGGCGAACGGACACGCGCTAACGCGCGTGCCCTCTGTGCAGCCGCCGCTCCATGTACATGGAGTAGCGCGACATGCCGAAACAGAAGATCCAGAACACGAAGGCCGCGAAGATGAAGCCCGTGGCCGGCGTGTTCGGCGACGCCCAGTTCGCATCCGAGAAGTTCAGCGTCACGATGCCCAGCAGGTCGAACAGGCCGATGATGAGCACCAGGCTGGTGTCCTTGAACAGGCCGATGAAGGTGTTCACGATGCCCGGGATCACCAGCTTCAGTGCCTGCGGCAGAATGATCAGGCGCATGCCCTGCGAATAGGACAGCCCCATCGCGTCGGCGGCTTCGTATTGTCCCTTGGAAATCGCCTGAAGACCGCCGCGCACCACTTCCGCCATATAGGCGGAGGCAAAGAGCGCGACGCCGATCAACGCCCGCAGAAGCTTGTCGAAGTTGACGCCGTCCGGCAGGAACAACGGCAGCATCACCGAGGACATAAACAGCACGGTGATCAGCGGCACGCCGCGCCAGAATTCGATGAAGATCACCGAGATCAGCCGGACGGCCGGAAGATGCGACCTGCGCCCGAGCGCCAGAACGATGCCGACGGGGAAGGAGGCGACGATGCCGACAATGGCAACGACCAGAGTCACCAGCAATCCGCCCCAGAGCTGGGTCTCGACATACACAAGTCCGAAGTCGAAGGCCGCGATGGCGAAGACCAATGCCACCGCGGCAACGCCAAGGCCGACCCCGATCAGAGGTCTCGCCAGCGGCAGCTTCGCGTTGATGCAGACCGCTGCGACAATGGCGAGCAGCCCGCCCGAAAGCGTCGCATAGCTGACCCAGAAACCGGCCGAGATGTCGACATTGCCACCGGTCAGCAGCACGAAGCCGGCGATCGGGAAGACCACGATCAGATAAAGCACCGTCTCGCGCTTGAACGGAACCTGCGGGATGGCGGCGGGAACCAGTCCCGCGATCAGCAGGATCCCCGTGAGATCGACCCGCCAGCGCTCCTCGAACGGATAGCGGCCGTACATGAACTGGCCGAACTTCGCGTTGACGAAAGCCCAGCAGGCGCCCGCCCCTTCCACGACGCAGGCATCCCGGCTGTCACCGGTGTAGACCGCGTCGATGAACAGCCAGTTGATCACCGGCGGCACGATCAAGGCCAGAATGGCGATGCCGACAATCGTCAGGATGGAATTTGCGACGGAATCGAACAGATTGTCGCGCATCCAGCCAACGGCACCCGTTTTTGTCGAAGGCGGCGCGTATTGCGGCGCGTCCTCGGTGCGCACATAGGCGACTGAACCCGTATCCATCGCCCTTACCTCTCCACCAGCGCCACACGGCGGTTGTACCAATTCATGAAGGCCGACGTGGACAGCGAGATCGTCAGATAGACAAGCATGGTGATGATGATCACCTCGACCGCCTGGCCCGTCTGGTTAAGCACTGTCCCGGCGAAGACCGCGACGATGTCGGGATAGCCGATCGCCACCGCCAGCGACGAGTTCTTCGTCAGGTTCAGATACTGGCTGGTCAGCGGCGGGATGATCACCCGCATCGCCTGCGGAATCACAACGAGCTGCAGCGTGCGCCGGGGACGGATGCCGAGCGAAAAGGCGGCTTCCGTCTGGCCGTGGGAGACGGCGAGAATGCCCGCGCGCACAATTTCCGCGATGAAGGCGGCCGTGTAGAGCGACAGGCCGAGAAGCAATGCCATGAACTCGGGATTGACGACGGTGCCTCCGGCGAAGTTGAAGCCCTTCAGCTCCGCATAGGAGAGATCGACGGGCATGCCGGTGACGAAGAAGGTCAACAGCGGCAGCAGGACGATCAGGGCGATGCCGACCAGAAGGCTGGGAAACTGCTTGCCGGTCGCGAGCTGGCGTTTGCGCGCCCAGCGCCAAATGCCGTAGGCGCCGGCGATCGCGGAGAGGATCGCATAGCCGATCAGTCCGCTTCCCGGCTGTCCGATCACCTCGGGGAGGATGAGGCCGCGGTTGTTGAGAAACACGCCCGAGACCGGCTCCAGGGACTGGCGCGGCGACGGCAGGACCGACAGCACCGCCTTGTACCAGAACAGCAGCTGCAGCAGCAGCGGAACGTTGCGCAGGATCTCGACGTAGAGCTGCGCAAGCTGGCGGATCACGAAGTTCTTGGAAAGCCGCGCCACGCCGACAATGAAGCCGATCACCGTCGCGATGAGAATGCCGATCGATGCCACCAGCAGGGTGTTCACGAGGCCGACAAGAAAGGCCCTGAAATACGTGCTGTCGTTCGTATAGGGCACGAGCGTCTGCGAAATGTCGAAGCCGGCACGTTCGGAAAAGAAGCCGAGGCCGGAGGCGATGCCGGCCCGTTCGAGATTGGTCTTTGCATTATAGGCAAAGAATGCAACCACCCCAAGAAGGGCGGCGACGACGAGCAACTGGAAGATCATCCCGCGCACCCGCGGGTTGTAGAACCAGGATGTCCCAGCTTCGTCGCCCGCATGCTCGCCCGTGGCAGAGCTCACAGGTGTCATGTCAGACTGTATCCCCTCGCCCGAACCGGTCTGTCACCGGCCCGATACTCCCGCCCGTTTTCGGGCGTTTATGGCCTGATTTTTCAGGTTTCCGGAAAGTGATGCAAATGGACCCGGCGCCAGGCGCCGGGTCCGGATCGTAAGCCGTGATTAGCGGATCGGCGGGGCGTACTGCAGGCCGCCCTTCGACCACAGCGCATTCACGCCGCGCTCGATGCCGAGCGGGGTGTCCGGGCCGACGTTCTTGTTGAACATCTCGCCGTAGTTGCCGACATGCTTGATGATGCGCACGGCCCAGTCGTTGGACAGGCCGATCGACTCGCCAAACTTGCCGTCAACACCGAGAAGGCGCTTGATGCTGGGGTTGTCGGAGCCCTTCATCTCTTCGACATTGGCCGAGGTCACGCCCAGCTCTTCGGCGTTGACCATGGCAAACAGCGTCCACTTGACGAGGTTGAACCACTGGTCGTCGCCCTGACGCACCACCGGACCGAGCGGCTCCTTGGAGATGATCTCCGGAAGCACGACGTGGTCGCCCGGATTCGTCAGCTGAAGACGGATCGAATAAAGGCCCGAGGCGTCCGTGGTGTAGACGTCGCAGCGGTTGGCATCATAGGCCGCATTGACCTCTTCCAGCTTCTCGAACACCACCGGCTGATACTCCATGCCATTGGCCTTGAAGTAGTCGGTGAGGTTCAGCTCCGTGGTGGTGCCCGTCTGCACGCAGACCGAAGCGCCGGACAATTCGAGCGCCGACGTCACGTCGAGGCTCTTGCGCACCATGAAGCCCTGGCCGTCGTAATAGTTCACGCCGGTGAAGTTCAGGCCGAGCGTGGTGTCGCGGGTCATGGTCCAGGTGGTGTTGCGCACCAGCACGTCGACTTCGCCGGTCTGCAGCGCGGTGAAGCGCTCCTTGGCGGTCAGCGGGGTGAACTTGACGGCTTCCGGATCGTCGAAAATCGCGGCCGCGACGGCGCGGCAGGTGTCGACATCGAGGCCGGTCCATTCGCCGGCGTCGTTCGGAGCGGCAAAGCCGGCAAGGCCGGTGTTCGAACCGCACTGCAGGAAGCCCTTGGCCTTGACATCGTCAAGCGTCGCGGCGGAAGCGGCCGTGGCGCTCAACCCTAGCGCGGCGCCAAGCGCGATCGTCAGAAATTTCTTCGTCATGGATATGCAGCCTTCTCTTTTGCCCTGTCTGAATATCGGGTTCGTCCGAGATCACGTGCAAGGGATACAGCATGCAACCATGCGCAGCATTGGTGTCACTGGAATTCCCCTCCCGGCAGTGCCGCGACCATTGTTGTTTTCAGGTCGTCAAACATGCCACCGTTATCTCACGGGTGCATTCGATGGCATTTATGGCTAAGGGTCAAGGGGCGCAGCGTCATGCCACCTGCGAATTGTGAAAATCTTTTCACAATCCGAAAATACAAACAGCCATTCCGAAAGGAAGATGATGTCCGCCTCCCAGTCGAACAGCCGTGCCGGTCTCGCGACACGCCTGACCCAGGCCGGCCGTGCGCCGAGCAACTTTCACGGCTTCGTCAATCCACCCGTCGCCCATGCCTCGACGGTGCTTTTTCCAGACACCGCGACCATGCTGTCGGGCAAACAGGCCTATCATTACGCCCGCCGGGGCAACCCGACCTCCGACGCGCTGGAAGACGCCATCGCAGAGCTTGAAGGCGCGGCCGGCGCCAAGCTTGCCTCCTGCGGGCTGAACGCCGTGGCACTGGCGCTGCTGTCCTGCCTGTCGTCGGGCGATCACGTGCTGATCGCCGACAGCGCCTACGGGCCGACACGGCATCTGGCGGAGACGACGCTCAGGCGGCTGGGCATCGAGGTCGACTATTACGATCCGCTGGTGGGCGCAGGCATCGCCGCGCTGATGCGGCCGAACACAAAGGCGGTGATGACCGAAGCGCCAGGGTCGCTCACCTTCGAGATGCAGGACATTCCGGCGATTGCAGAGGCCGCCCATGCCGGCGGCGCGCTGGTGGTGATGGACAACACCTGGGCGACGCCCTGTTACTTCCAGCCGATTGCCCATGGCGTCGACCTGTCGATCCAGGCGGGAACCAAATACATCGTCGGCCATTCCGACGCGATGCTGGGAACGGTGGCGGCAAGCCCGCGCGCCTTGGAGGCGCTCGACGCGACCGCCGGCGCGCTCGGCATCCATGTCGGACCGGATGACGTCTTCCTCGGTCTGCGCGGACTGCGCACCATGCACGTTAGACTGCGCCAGCACATGGAAAGCGGTCTGGAGATCGCCCGCTGGCTGCAGACCCGCGAGGAGGTCGCCCGGGTGCGCCACCCTGCCCTGCCCGAAGATCCCGGCCATGCGATCTGGCGCCGCGATTTCTCCGGCGCCTCCGGCCTCTTCGCCTTCGACTTCACCGACGATGTGACACCGGAGCAAAGCCATGCCTTCCTGGATGCGCTGCGCCTCTTCGGGCTTGGCTATTCCTGGGGCGGTTTCGAGAGCCTGGCGATCCCCGTGCGGCTGAAGGGCATGCGCAGCGCAACGCCGATGCCGGAGGGCGGTCCGAGTGTCCGCCTGCATGTCGGTCTGGAAGACATTGCCGATATTCGTGCCGACCTTGAGGCCGGCTTCGCGGCGCTCAAGGGCTGAGCCGCCGCCCACCGACAACCGCCCGCGGCCCCAGCGCTTCGCACCGGGGTTGCGGGCGCTTGCTTTCGCGCCGTGCCGATGGCCGTATCAAACGTCGGGATCGCGACGCTTTTCGCGGAAAATCAGCCAGAGATTGCGGAGGTAGATGATCAGGCCGAGGCCCTGGCCCGCGATGAACACAGGGTCGCCGACCTGGATCGCATAAACGAACAGCAGGCTTCCGCCGGCGATGGAAAAGAACCAGAAGGCAACCGGCACGATGGAGCGTCCGACCCGTTCGGACGCGACCCATTGCACCACGAAGCGCATCATGAACATCGCCTGCGCGACGAACCCGAGCGCCACCCAGCCGTCGAAACGCTCGATGAAGACGCTGTAGAGCCAGGCTGTCAGATCGGCTAGCACCGCCGCTACTCCTTCGCCACGTCGGCCGGCACTCCGGCGATGTTGGAGACCTGCGGGATACGCTTGCGCCGACGGCGCAGCCACCACACGCCGAAAAGATCCAGAATCCCGACGAGCGCCCGGTCGAAAATCCCGTATTTGGACGCACCGTGACGACGCTGCCGGTCGACGATGTCGACATGGGTAACGCCATAGCCCTCCCGGAGCACGAGCGCGGGCAGGAACCGGTGCCAGCTGTCGAAATACGGCAGGCGCAGAAAGACGTCCCGCCGCAGGGCCTTCAGCCCGCAGCCCGAATCGCGCGTCTGATCCTTGAGCATCCAGCCGCGCAGCCGGTTGGCAAAGCGCGAGGCCAATCGCTTGGCGGCGCTCGCCTTGCGGCCGGTGCGCTGCCCGGCCGCCAGCGCCACCGACGGCCCGGCGGCCTCGAGCGCGGCGAGAAGTGCGGGGATATAGGCCGGGTCGTTTTCACCGTCGCCGTCGATGGTCACCACCACCGTGCCGCGCGCGGCGTAGAGCCCGGAGCGGACCGACGCGCTCTGCCCGCAGGCAGTGGCATGGCGCAACGCGCGCAGGAACGGCAGCTCACGCGCCCGCGCGGCGAGCATGTCCGCACTGCCGTCGCCGGACCCGTCGTCAACCACGACGATCTCGAAGGCCCTCCCGGAAAGGGCCGCGGCGATCTCCCCGATCAGGCCCTCCAGGTTCTCGCGCTCGTCCTTGGCAGGCACGATCACGGAGACCTCCAGCACGCCGGCGGCCGCTTCCGCGCTCACGATGCGTCTCCGGCGTCACGCATTTCGGTGGCCACCGGCCTGGTGAAGGCACGCGCCCCCGTCGCGGCGCGCCACAGTGCACGAACGCTCGCGCGAAAGCTGACGCGCCCCATGATCGGGGTGATCGCGCCGAGCCGGTTGAAACGGAACCCGATGCGCCGGTGCGCCATCCAGCGCGCGGCGACAACGCCGACGCTCAGGCCAAGCAGCGTTCCGGCGATCACGTCGCTCGGATAATGCGCGCCGACCATGATGCGGCTGAACGCGATCCAGAACCCGCACACGACGATCAGCCAGCGGTAGGTCGGAAAGATCAGCGCAAGCGAGGTTGCCAGCGCGGCAATCGTGGTGGAGTGGCCGGAGGGGAAGCTGGTGTAGGCGCCCTTCAGCGCCAGGAAATCGAAGTGTACCGGCCCGACCTGCTCGTAAAGCTTCGGACGCGCCCGCCCCAGCACCCACTTGAGGAAGAGAACGATGACGCCACTCGAAGCCACGACCACGAAGATATAGGCACAAAAGGTCCACAAGCTGGACAGCGCCATGCGCACCCGCCAGGTCAGGCGATCCCAGTCGAGCGCAAGCGTTGCAAGACAGTAGATGCCGGTCGTCCAGAGGATCCAGTGCCCCTTGCCGAGATCGGTGATGGCGATGAAGGCGTTCTTGTATTGCTGCGGCAGCGAGCGCAGCCAGGGGTAGGTCGGAATATCCAGCACGATCACCGCGATGCCGACCGTCAGCAGCAGCACAGCCAGAATGTCCTGCGGCCGGTGGCCCGGCGGCAGCGGCAGGCGCTGCGCGGCAACCCGGTGCTCGCGCCCGGCCAGAAGCGCGCGGATCGCGACCGCATTGGCGCGCGCCCGGTCAAGGGCACCCCGGATCCGCCCCCCGGTCGCGGGCGCCGGGGCCTGGGAATTTACGTTGTCGTCACTCACGCCCCGTCTCCTGTGCGCTGTAGAGGCCGATATCCATTTCGTCGCCACCGTTGATGTTCAGCCCCGTGACCCGCACGGAGCTCTTGTCGCGGGTGACGCCAAGCGCCGCCAGGGCCGACAGAAAATCGGCCTCATGCCGCGTATCGACAACGGCGATCCGGCATCCCCCGTCGGCTTCTCCGTCCGCCTCCACCAGAAACCGCGCCGCGCCCTGCGCCGAGGTCGGCAGGGTGTCGGTGCCCTGCAGGAAGATGTAGCTCGGCTCGTTGAAGCCGACATTGGCGACACGCGGCGCGGGACAGGTTGCCTCCTGCGCGACCGCATCGGCCAGCCGGGGGCTGACCCAGATCGGCGACAGCGCCGGCAAAGTGAAGCCCCAGGTGGCGACGATCAGCAGAAACCCGGCGAGCAGCGTCGTCGGCAGCGCGCGCAGGGCCGCCCCGCGCGCCATGTGCCGCATCGCCGTGATGCCCGGCGCCAGCGCCAGCGCGGCAATCACCGCGCCCGGCGGCGAGGGCCAGGCGCCGACGATCGGGCCTGCGATGAAATTGGCCGCCGCGACCCCGGCGACGGGAACGAACAACAGGCCGGCGGCGGCATAACGCCATCCCTTCGACGGCGGTTCGTCCTGGCGCGACAACAGCACGGCGGCAAGCAGCGCGACGCCGGGAAGCAACGGCAGGGTGTAATGCGGCAGTTTCGTCGCGGTGAACTCGAAGATCACCCAGGTCGGCGCGATCCAGCACAGCGCGAAGATCACGGCCGGGGCGCGGCGCGCGGCAATCAGCCCCGGCAGGGCCAGAACCATGAAGGCCGACAACGGCCAGAAGGTGCCAAGTGCCGCGGCCAGATGGGTGAGCGGCGGCGCGCCATGGCTTTCCTGTCCGGTCGCGACCTTGCCCAGCAGATCCTTGCCGATCGCCTCGGCGAAAAAGGCGCCGTCGGTCTGGAGATAGATCGCCACGAACCACGGCAGCACCAGAAGCAGGAACGCGGCGATACCGCGCAAGGGATAAAGCAGCCTGATCCACCCGAAGTCGCGCGTCACGGCCGACAGAAGCACCACGGTAAGGCCGACCACGAGCGGTCCGACCGGGCCCTTGATGAGCACCGAGACGCCAAGCGCGCCCCAGAAAAGGGCGGCAAGAAGCGGATGCCCCCTGAGGGCCGCGCGTTCCAGCCAGATCCGTGCCAGCGCCCCTTGCGCTGCGAGAATGCTGGCGAGCAGCATCGCATCCGTCTTGGCCAGACGCGCCTCGACGCCGACGATCAGCGACGCTGCGACAAGCGCGCCGGCGACAAAGGCAACGCCGGGCGCGGCGAAGGCGCGCACGCACCAGTAGGTCAGCAAAACGGCAAGCAGCGCGCCCAGCTGCGAGGGAAGCCGATACACCCAGATCGGCGCATCGCGGCCCAGACCGCTCGCCTCCACGACCGCCGACTGCAGCCAGTAGATGCCCACCGGCTTCTTGTGGCGCGCCGTCTCCTGGAACCGGATGTCGATGAAGTCGCGGCTTTCCACCATCTGCTTGGTGGCCTGGGCAAAGCGCGGTTCGTCGCGGTCGAGCGGCGGCACCTGCGTGAGCCCCGGCGCGAAGAAGACGAGCCCCAGAAGCAGCAGGACAAGCGGGGCAAGGCCCCGCCGGCCGATGACGCGCAACCAGCGCACGCCGGCAGTCCCGAAGCCTTCCGTTGCCCGCCCGGCGGATGTTTCGCTCATTGTCGTAAAGCCTATGCGACCGACTGGTAATGGCAACCGCGCCCCCGCGCGGTCCGGCCCCCCGCGCGCTTCCTACATGAGCGCGCGCAAAAGGGAAACCGTTCACGCGCAACTCTCTCGCCATCGCCGCGCGCGGGCGCTAGCCTTCAGGCAGTCACGAGCGGCCCTCCCCGACGCACCACGGAGCACCTGAATGACCCTGATTGCGCAGATCACGGACCTCCACATCCGCCCCCGAGGCCTCGCCTGCTATCGTGTCAGCGAAACGAACATGCTGGCGGAACGCGCGATCGCCGCGCTGAACGCGCTCGATCCCCAGCCCGATGCCGTGGTGGTGACCGGCGACCTCGCGGACGCGCCCGACGAGCGGGAATACGCCGGCGTCCAGCGGCTTCTGGGCAGAATCAAGGCCCCCGTCTTCGTGATCCCGGGCAATCACGATTCGCCCGCGATGATGCGCGAACTGCTCAGCGAGCTCGGCCCGCTCGACCGGGGCAGTGCCGACAAGATCCACTATGCCGTCGACATCGGCGACGTGCGGCTCGTCGCCCTCGACAGTTCCGTGCCCGGCAAGCCCCACGGCAAGCTTGGCGAAGCGCAGCGCGCCTGGCTGGATCGCACGCTCGGCGACAGCGACCGGCCGACCCTCATCGCCGTGCATCACCCGCCGGCGGCGACCGGCATTGCCCATATGGACCGCATTGGACTGAAGGATTCCGGCGAGCTTGCACAGATCCTGCGCAGGCACCCGCACGTCGAGCGGGTGATGTGCGGTCATATCCACCGCACCATCGTCGCCTCCGTCGGCGGAACCGTGATGACACTGGCCCCCAGCACCGGCCATCAGGTGCATCTCGACATCGCCGACAGCGAAGCCGGCAAATTCATCATGGAACCGCCCGGGTTCTTCCTCCATCACCACACCCCGGAGGGCGGCGTCGTCACGCATCTGGCCTTTGTGGAAGCGTTTCCCGGCCCGTTCCCCTTCTTTTCCGACGAGGGCGTGAGTTGGTAGCAATCCGTCATACACCCGCCAGAACCGAGACGGGCGCCTTCGGTCCTATCGGGGGCGCTGTCGATCGCCACGCGCAAGCGCCGGCAATGTCCGGAAAAACACGACGAAAGGCCGTCATGCAACCGACGGGCGATTAGGGGAATTTATACCAATATCCTTTTGGATCATACGCTCTATAATACCAAAACCCCTGTCAAATCTGCGGTTTACCAGAACCATCGAGTATGCATGTCGCAAAATGACAAGAACAGGCCCGGATCACGAGCAGGCCTGGTTTCCGGAGGAGCCCCGGTTCTTCGTGAAAACGAATCGAGCAGCGCGCAAGCCTCCGCGGACGCTCGAACAGACGATCCCATGGCCTATTTCGCCGTTGGAGGGGAAGCCCGCTTTCTGCTCGCCAATGCGCCTTCCTTTGTCGTGATGCGGGTTTCACGCACGTCCGCGGACAATTTCTCCATCGACTTCATCAGCGAGAGTTGCGAGGCGATCTGGGGCCTCACGCAGGCCGAGATCGACGGGCAGCTGGACAGGCTCTGGAAACGCATTCATCCAGACGACGAGCGGCAGATGCTCGCCACCCTGCGTCGGGCCGGCCGGGAAGGTCGCGAATGGAGCGGCACGTTTCGGATCGCAAACTCCAGAGGCGGCCACAAATGGGTCGTGGGACGCGGCATGCCGCGCCGGGACATTCCCTCTGCCGAGACCTGGAGCATCACGATCACCGATGTGACGGAGCAGATCCGGGCATTCCACGACCTTCAGGCAAGCGAAATCCGCTACCGGGCACTTGCGGAGAACACGCCCGGCGCGATCTTCCGCTATTGCATCCGTGCCGACGGAACCGACCAAATCATGGACATGAGCCAGGGATGCCTGGATCTTTGGGAGATCACGCCGGAAGAAACCGTCATCGATGCAAACACGATCTGGCGGATGGTGTTCGACGAGGACCTTGCGGACATGCAGCGGTCCGTGGCGAACTCCTCCAGATCCCTGGAGCCCTGGCTTCACACGTGGCGGATCAGGACGCCTTCCGGAAAACTGAAATGGCTGGAAGGCCGCGGCCAGCCGCGGCGCCTCGCCAATGGCGATACGCTCTGGCACAGCGTCATCTTCGATGTCAGCGAGCAAAAGGCGAAGGATGTGGAGATCCGCCGCCTCGCGGAACAGGACGACCTTACGGGTCTTGCCAACCGGGGCGTTCTGCGAACCCGGCTGCAGGCGGCCCTGGATATCCAGCAGAACACCGCCGGCACGGGCGCGCTCATTCTCATCGATCTCGATCACTTCAAGGATATCAACGACACGCTCGGCCATGAAGTCGGCGACCGCGTGCTCACAACGATCGCCGAGCGCCTGTGCGGCTGCACCACCGAGAACGACGTTGTGGCTCGCCTTGGCGGCGACGAATTCGCGCTGCTTCTCGATCATGCCCCCGACGAAGCAGCGATCACGACCGTCATCGAGCGCCTGACGCACAAGCTGTGCGACGACGTTACGGTCGACGGACGCCAGATCGCCATCGGCCTGTCGATCGGCGCGGCCCTTTTCCCGCGCGACGGCGACACGCCGAGCGAAGTGCTGAAACATGCCGACATCGCATTGTTCGAAGCCAAGGCCGCCGGCCGGCAGACGCATGTCTTTTTCTCGCCCGAGCACAGCGCCGTGCGGGCCCGCAACCGGACACTCGCCGAAGCGCTGCGAACCGCGATCGGTTGCGGCGACCCGGATGTCGCCTTCCAGCCCATCGTCGAGACGCAAAGCGCCAGCCACCGCGGGTTCGAGGCGCTTGCCCGCTGGACCCACCAGGGAAAGGCCATTCCACCGTCCGAGTTCATTCCCCTGGCGGAAGACACCGGCCTTGCATCCGCCCTGGGTGGGCTGGTGTTCAACAAGGCGCTGTCGCGTGTCGCCGCGCTGCGCGAACAAGGAACGCCCCCCGGCCTTCTTTCGGTGAACGTCTCGGCACAACAGTTGCGCGATCCCGACTTCGCCTGCACGGTCGGCGACGCCCTCTCCCGACACGGCCTTGCGCCGCAGGATCTGGAAATCGAGGTTACGGAAACGGTTATCTTCGGACGCTGGGCCGACCAGATCGCACGCACGGTCCAGGAGCTTCACGCCCTTGGCGTGCGCATCGCGCTCGACGATTTCGGAACGGGATATGCGTCGCTGATCCACCTGCGACGCCTGCAGGTGCACCGCCTCAAGATCGACCAGTCCTTCATCCGCGACTGCACCGAAAATGCCGATGACGCGGTGATCGTGCGCTCCATCATCAGCCTGGCGCAATCGCTCGGCCTCGATGTGGTCGCTGAGGGCGTCGAGACGCAAAAACAGCGCAGCTTCCTGCAGCACCACGGCTGCGACTTCGCGCAAGGATACCTGTTTGGCCGACCGACAACCGATGTGGCGGTGACGGAAGACTATCTGCACAGCGCGCCCGCGGATTGATCCGCCCGGCGGCGACAACCGTCAAGGGCCTCGCCAGGGTGATGACGAAACCAGCTCAAGGCATTGAAAAGAATGGCGACCCCGGCAGGATTCGAACCTGCGACCATCGGCTTAGAAGGCCGGTGCTCTATCCACTGAGCTACGGGGCCACTTGGACTGAAGTCATTGAGGCACGGGCCGCGGGAGCCGCATGCGCGATCCCATTGGACCGCGCGGCCCGCTCAATGCGTCCAGGGCATGAACCGGTCGTAGCGGAAATTGTCCGAATAGGTGAGCCTCGGAACACGACGGGTCTTCTGCTCCTCGACACGATAGGCAAGGCCGTTGCGCTTGGCATAGGCGACCGCCTCGTCCTGCGTTTCGAACGTGAGGCGCACCTGCTGCTTCATGTCCGAGGACGACGTGTAGCCCATCAGCGGTTCGATCGAGCGTGCGGTTTCCGGCACGAACTCAAGGATCCATTCCTGGGCATTGCCGCGTCCGGACTGGGTTGCCGTCTTTGCCGGCGAGTAAATGCGTGCGACCATCGGGCGTGTTCCGTCAACATGAGCTTGGCCTGTCCCCGACGGGACAAGGTTCGTTCCGTTTATTCCGTCCAGACGGCGCGAAGTCAATGGCACGCTGCAGACAACCCGCTCCGCACACCCGCGCTCCTCCGTCCGGCGCGTCCTTACGGCTGCGGCAGGCGCAACCCGAAGACCGGGCGCAACCGGGCCGCATGCCACCGCGAGGGTGCAATGCGCGCCCGGATCCGGGGTCCCGCAACGCCGCCGAGCGCCTCGATGAAGGCCCGCATCCCGCGATCCACCGCCGCGTTGAAATCCGCGTGCCTGGCCCCCGCCTTCAACCCGATCGAGGGATTGGTGTTGATTTCATAGACCGCGAGCCGCCCGTCACGAAAACCGAAATCCGCGCGGCCGTAGTCGACGCCTGCGGCCTCGAACGCCGGCCGCAGCAGTTCGGCATGCGGATTGGCCGCCATTTCGGCAATGATCTCCTCGAACTCCGCGTCGGTGGCGAGACCGCGTCGGCCATATTTCACAAAAGGACTGTCTTCCAGCACCGTGTTCCCGGGCAGCATTGCCGACCCCACCCGATAGATCGTGTGACGCCGGTAGACCCCGTCGCGCAGTGGCGTGTTGGCGAATTCGGTCACGAGGACACGCGTCAGCGGCACGCCTTCGTCCCGGAGCTTGTCGAGACAGGCGTCGAGGGCCGACTGATCCTCCAGCACGTCGAAGAAATGCTGGCTGTGCCCCTCCTCGCACTTCAGGAAGACGGGGAAGCGCTCCGGACGCGGACGCTGCGCCGCAGGATAAACCCGGTAGTCGTTTATGCCCAGCGCCCGCAAACGACTCAGCAGGTCGTAGCGCAGCAGCACGCGGGCGGGATCGTTGAACACCCGCACGCCGGCCTCCCGCAGCCTGCGGCACACCGTTGCAGCCTCGGCGAGTTCGAAATAGCGCAGCCGGTCGAGGTCCGTGAAGACGCAGGCGCCGGTCGAAATCGTGCTCTGGCGGAACAGCCAGTCGTAGCTTCGTCCCGTCACGTCGAACGTGCGATACGGCGACTTGCGAATGCCTTTCAACGTATAGGCGTGTTCCGCTGTGGTAATGAAGTGTATCATGCAACGAAGCGACAGCCTCCCGTGAAATCGAAAAAGAGCTGCTACGGCAGGTGAGGACGGCAGCAGGCAATTGAATGCACACATACGTTGTGATACGCATTTTTATCAATTTCAACAAGGTGGTGATCATGTCCTTTCCTGTTTCCATTTCTCCGTCCAAAGTTCTGGGCAATTGCCTGTCCAACGAACAGATGGTCGGATCGGCCAAGCCGACGGGTCCTTCGCACATCGATGCGGTTGCGCTCGACGACAGCAAGACCCTGGGCGCGCGGATCGCCAACCCGCAGATGGTCGGTTCCGGCAAGCCCGTCGGCGCTCAGAACGGGGGCTGATCGCCCCGCCGGTTTTCACGCGGACCGATCGATATCGAAAGGCGGCGGATGAAGATCCGGCGCCTTTTTCGTCCGCTTGCGCCGGGCCTCATGCATGTCCGGCCGCCCCTTTCCCATCCAGGATTCCCTGATGTCCGCTTCCTGCTTTCTTCCTGGAAAAGACGCCGCATTGCGCCACCTGGGCGCGCTGAACGGCCGGTTCCGGGAGAGCCTGGCGCATCTCTTCGAGCGATGCAGCGGCCATGTCGACTTCGACCCCACCCGGGCCGATGCGCTACTCGCGCAACTTGACCGGCCGTTGCGCGTCGCCCCTGCCCTGTTCGGTCACTATTTCGACGCGGTCGATGCGGTTGCCGCGCAGGACCTGCCCGCGCTGCAACGCGCGATCGACGAGCTGACGACGCGGGCGCCGGAAACCGCGCCGCCCGCGCTGCAGTTGCGTCCGCTGAACCGTGAGGGCTTCACCGAGGAGGAAGAAGCCGCCTTTCGCCGCCAGTTCGTCTCCGACTCGCTCCACGACAGCCAGCTTTCGCATCTGACCGGCCCCCCTTGCGATGCGGCCCTTGTCGAACTGCGGGCAAGTCTCGCCCTCCTGCGCGACCATGCACCGACGAGTTACAGCGAAATGGAAACCCTGGTTTCGGAGATCGTTCCCGCGCATGGCGAGGCCGTCAACGACCTGGAATTCGACGGTGCCAGCAGCCTGAAGCGCTGGGGAACGGTGCTGATCAACATGTCACGCAGCCGCAGCCCGGCGGCGCTCGCCGAAACGCTTGTCCACGAAGCCGCGCACGGCACGCTTTTCGCCATGTCGCCGGTGGAATTCTACCTGCACAACGGTGCGGACGCACGCTATGCGTCGCCGTTGCGTGCCGACCCGCGCCCGCTCGACGGCATCTATCATGCCACCTTCGTCCTCGCCCGCATGCATTTCGCGATGCGCGAATTGACCGATGCGCCGGGGATCACGCAAGACGCGCGCACGGAGGCGATCGCCCTTGCCCGGCAAAGCCGCAAGGGCTTCCTGGACGGCCATGCGGTGCTTTCCGCTCATGCGGACTATACGCCGACGGGTCGACGGATCATGGAAGGCGCCCACGCATACATGCAGACGCTGGAAACGTGCTGAAACGGGCCCGCAGGCCAGACAACCGGCACACACGAAGGCCCTGCGCGGCAGGCCAAATGTCGCGTGCAAGACCCTGAAGGCCTTGGATAAACGGAAAGATGTCCTGATGAAATGGTCGGGGCAGCAAGATTCGAACTTGCGACCCTCTGCTCCCAAAGCAGATGCGCTACCAGGCTGCGCTATACCCCGTCCGGTCTGCCGTGTATCGGTGTTCGGACCACTCCGTCAAGCTGGAAATGCAGATCGCTCCCCCTGCCCGGATCAGCGCGGGGGAGCGTCCCGGCCAGGCCGCTGCGTTGCCTGCTCCTGGCGGCCTTTTTCCGGTTCCAACATCACGCCAGCGCCATTCACGGGTCGACGCCCTAGCCGGCGCGGCGCTTGTGCCGCTTCGCCAGATACATCGCTTCCTCCGCTTCGTGCTGGAGAGCTTCAAGCGTCGAGGTTGCATCCGTGGCAGAGGAAATCCCGAAGGAGGCCACCGGCTTGATTGTACTCACGGCGCCTTGTCCGGGGGACGACCAGGACAGTGGCCTCGAGATCCCGGTGGCAATGCGCCGGGCGATCGTGGCGGCCGCCTCCAGGTTCGCGTTCCGCAAGGCCACCATGAATTCATCCCCGCCGAGACGTCCGGCAATGTCGCCTTCGCGGATGGTCCTGTGCAACACGCGCGCCGTCGAGCGGATCACCGCGTCGCCGGCCTGATGGCCGAATGTGTCGTTGACCCATTTGAAGTTATCGAGATCGATATAGATAAAGGCCGCTTCCGCGATGCGCACGGGCACGTCCGCGAGCAACCGCTCCGCCTGATGGCGAAAGGCAACCGGATTGAGCAACCCCGTCATCGGGTCGGTCTCGTTCAGCCGCTTGAGCCGGGCCGCCTCGTGACGAAGGTCCTGCTGTTGCGCCAGACTGTCGGCCAGGCGGCGATTGGTGCGCATCGCGTCCTCGGTGGCTGACAGAAACTTCCCGACGAGCGACTTCGATTGATCCAGCTGGAGAATCGCGAGCGGCCGGCCCAGCCCCGGGATCTCCGAAAGTCGCCAGCCGGAAAACGTCATCCTGTCGCCCGACACCCCCTCCAGCCCGATGAAAACCGGGGTGGACGACTTGAACGCCCGCGAAAGGCGCGCACGCGCACGCTCCGGTTTCTCGGAAAAAAGCACCAGGAAGTCGTCCCGGACCAAGCTACCGTACTGGCGCTGTGCCATGCGGTTGGAAAGCCAGAGGCCGCCATCCTCGTCGACGACGAAAGTGGCCTTCGGCATGTTCTCGATCGCAATTGTCAGCCCGCGCAACAGAAGCTGCGCTTCAGGGATAGAACTCGTAACCATTCAGGTTTTCCCCAGGCGACAGAAGGATGCGCACCCGACAGCCCGCATGCCCGGTCGCGATGGCCTCCTCGATCTCGACATGCGCATATCCGTTGGCTGTCGCGACAATGCGCCCGAAGACATTCGTGGTCATCATGCACAAGGACGGGCGGCCCTTGACCTGCTCGGCAAAGGGACAGCGGGAGTTGACCAGGACGATCTCCTCTCCATCGGCCGACTCGACCCGGAACCCCCCTCCGATCCGCGCTTTCATGTCGACCAGAATCGCACCGATCGCCTCCGCGCTTGGCGGCTTGCCCTGCAATTCGGAGACATATTGCGAAGCGAGATCATCACCGATCTTGCCACCGACGACCCCGACAAAAGAGGCGGCATCCTCAAGGCCCACGACTTCCTCGAGAGTGCCGGCCAGCGTTCCGATCATTCCCTGAAAAAAGCCCGTGTCATCGAGTTCGATATTAAAGCCGGACGCAGTAGCAGAAGTCACTTTCGACATTCGTCCGACCCTTTCGAACAAACAACCATGATTGACCACCCAGGAAGGTTAGTTGAAAACAGAAAACAACCTAAGGTGCAGCAGCATCTTCAGGGTATTAACACATAAACCATCCGGTTCTGACAACCGACAAAAGAAATAAGCAAATTCGAAAAAGAGTGGAGCAAAGGGTGCCCGGCCCGGCCAACGGAACTAACCGGGGTTTCCCGCCGCGGAAATCACATCGCTCTGGACGACGTCACCGGGAACGATGCCCAGTCTTGCCGCCGTTCCGCCAGGCACCTCGAGCACGAACCGCACCACCGCACGCGAGGGAACGAGTTCCTCCGACAGCGGCTCGGTTTCGCGCGCGATATGGGCAATCCGCCCCGATGCCTCGATGAAGATCATGTCGAGCGGAATCAAGGTGTTCTTCATCCAGAAGGCAACCTCGCGTTCCTCCTGGAAGTCGAACAGCATGCCCGCGTCGGATGCCAGCGCTTCGCGGTACATCAGCCCGCGCGCCCGCGCCTGCGGCGTTTCGGCGATTTCCACCTCGAAGCGGTGACGACCGGAGGCGGAGACAACGAACAACGGCTCGCGCGGCAACTCCAGGACCGTCTCGATCCGCGTCCCGTCCGCGCGCAGGCCGCCATAGGGAAGAACGAGGAAAAGCGCTCCGAAAAGACAGGCCGCCAGAAAGACGGACATCACCAGAGACACGATTCCCCGGAGCTTGCCCGGTGCGGCATGGGAAAGCATCAGTGCGACGACGGAATATGCACGCCCTCGCCGTCCGGGCGGATTTCGGCGGCCATGCGGCCCTTGGGGCCCTGCCCGAAACGGACCATCACGGTCTGACCGGGCCGCAATTCGGTAATGCCGAAGCGGCGCAGGGTTTCCATGTGCACGAAGATATCCTCCGTGCCCTCCCCCTGGGTCAGGAAGCCGAACCCCTTCACGCGATTGAACCATTTGACCGTGGCGCGCTCGTATCCGCTTTCGGGGACGACCTGCACATGGGTGCGCGAGGGCGGAAGCTGCGAGGGGTGAACGGCCGTGCTCTCGTCCATCGACAGGATGCGAAAGGCCTGAAGACCGCGGGTGCCCGGCGTCACCTCGCAAACGATCCGCGCGCCCTCATAGGCCGTGCGGTAGCCGTCGCGGCGCAGGCAGGTCACATGCAGGAGAACGTCGGGGGCGCCATTGTCGGGAACGATAAAGCCGTAGCCCTTCGCGACGTCGAACCACTTGATCGAACCGGCGAGCACATCCAGGTCGGCCCCGGGGTCCTCTGCTGTCCCGTCCGGCACCGCCATGGCGTGTTTTGATCCCATGTCCTTCATAGTCCACGCCCCTGATACGCCGTAAGCTGGATACGCCTTCGCGGGAACCGCAACACCAACGATTCCGCCTGTTGAGGATAACATCCCGCGCGGACGGGACCACACCTAATTGCGAAAAAGTGTCAATGGCCCCGAGGGAAGAGTGTGAAACGCTTTTGATCGATTCGCAAAGGCCGGACTTGGCAGTTGCCTGCCAAAAAGCCCGGCATGGGCACGAAAACCGTCGCCACGAAACGATCCGCCATTGATCTGGGCGCGCAACTCCATAGTGTTTCGGGCACACGCCGCCGGCATCCGGCCCGTTGCAGGACCCCGCTCCCGACGGCAATTCAAACACCAGACACGCCACCAGAAAAGAGGCACACATGCGCTATCTTCACACCATGGTTCGCGTCGCCGACGTCGATAAATCGCTGGAATTCTACTGCAAAATCTTCGGCCTCGAAGAAGTGCGCCGTCACGAGAGCGAAGCCGGCCGCTTCACCCTGATCTTCCTGGCAGCCCCCGACGACGTGGCGGCGGTGAAGGCAGGCTCCGCGCCGGCGCTGGAACTGACCTACAACTGGGATCCGGAACAGTATGACAGCGGGCGCAACTTCGGCCACCTCGCCTATGAGGTCGACGACATCTACGCGACTTGCGAAAAGCTCCAGGCCGCCGGCGTGACAATCAACCGGCCGCCGCGCGACGGGCGGATGGCCTTCATCCGCTCTCCCGACAACATTTCCATCGAATTGCTGCAAAAAGGCGAGGCGCAGGCGCCGAAGGAACCCTGGGCCTCGATGGAGAACACCGGCAGCTGGTAGGCCGAAGACCGGCGGCCGGGCCTTGCGGTTCCGGCGGTCGCGCGCATGGCGGCGGCATTCGACCTCGTCATGCGCAGTTTTTCGCGGCTGCGAAGACGGCTGTGGATTACCATGCATCTACCCCCTTGCCTGACCAAAAAAACCCGCCTATAAACCGCCCACATCAACGGACCGGGCGCCCATCGTCTAGCGGTCTAGGACGCCGCCCTTTCACGGCGGAAACACGGGTTCGAGTCCCGTTGGGCGTACCACTCTTCTTTCTGGTCCACACCTCTCCCGGCCGCGCGCCGGTCGAGAGCAAAGCTTCCCGAAAGCCTTCAGCCACGTGACCGCATTGGCCTTTCGCAAGGAAAGCCGCGCGATGCGCTTCCGCGCTGCAATGCGACACTCCAGCTTTGCCGATCCGCCGAACGGCGCGCGCCATGCCAGGCGCAAGCGCCTCACACCGCGTATTTTTCGATCATCGCTTCCAGGTATTCCGCCGCGTCCTTGCCCTTGAGCGCATCCTGCCAAAGCCCCTTGGCGATCTCCTCATGCAGCGTCATGGCTTCCTGCGCCCCGGTGATCAAGGCAACGCCCAGCCGGATGTTGGGCTGCTCGCCAAGCCGGAACGGGCTGATCGCCATCAGCGAGCGCCCGTCCTGGCGGAAGATCTGGAAGCTCGTGGCAGGGACGGGTTCGCGCACGATCCCGATCTGGATGCCGATGGGCTCTTCCCGCAACATCTCCAGAATCGATTCCGCCTCACGGCGCGCCTGCTCCCGCCGCGCCCGGACGACGTCGGACGGCAGATCGTGACGCCCGATCAATCCGTGCAGCAAAAACCGCTCCAGATCGGCGGAGGCGATCAGGCTGACGATCAGCGGACGGCGCTGATGGAAGGCACTTTTGCGGGCGCGCAGGATATCGAGCAGGGAGGCCACGAGATCGGCTGCGGCCGCATCGCTCATCGCGCTTTCCGGGACCGATTCCAGCAGCACCTCGCGCAGCATGTCGTCATAGGCGTCCGAGGTCAGCAGATAGGAGACCGGACTGAACAGGCCGATGATCTGCTCGCAATTCTGTTCCAGCTGCCGCATGCGCTCGAAAAACGCCACCGCGCTGCTGACATATTCGACGCCGACCCCCATCAGGCTGGCGAGTGACACGCCCAGCTCCGAGGCAATGCTCGTCAGCGTCTCGATCTTGCGGATCTCACCCTTTTCCGCCCGGTAAAGCGCGGCGCGCGACATTCCAAGCTTCTCGGCAAGCGTTTCCGGCGACAGGCCCTTGCCCAGGCGATGGGCTCTCAATCTCGCGCCAATATCGGAAAAGCTGATGGTTTCCTCGTCCGGCACGCCTCTTTCCTTCCACTGAAATTTCCATTGGCTCGACAGCCCGGCCTTGTCAACGCAACCGACATCCGAACAGACGTAGCGTACAAATTATTAGACTTAAAGACCCATCGTCTCAATTTTGAGATTTGTCGTTGACAGAAAAAATGTCCGCTCCTAACCTCACGTCTTTCCGGATGTAAAACTCCAGAGAGGGTAACAATGAACACGCGCATTCGTAACTTATCGGCCTCTTGCCTGCTTGTCGCCGCCACCGTATCCGGTGCGTCCAATGCTTACGCCGCCGACTTCACCGCGAAGATCGGTCACCTGGAATCAGCGCAACAGTCACGGCACGTCCACCTGGAAAAGGTTGCAGAACTCGTCGCGGAACGCACCGACGGCGCCGTCGAATTCCAGATCTTCCCGCAGGGCCAGCTCGGCTCGCAGCGTGAAATGACCGAAGGCGTCCAGCTCGGCTCGCTGGAAGGCACGGTCGCTCCGGCAGCATTCCTCGGCGGCTTCAACCCGGCGGTGTCCATTCTCGACATTCCCTTCCTGCTGCCGAACGACGAAACCGTCGCTCAGGAGATCCGCGGCGGCGCCTTCGGAGATGCACTCTGCGCCTCCTTCAACGAGCGCGGCGTGACCTGCATCGGCCTGTGGCCGAACGGGCGCAAGAACTTCACCTCCTCCAAGCCGCTTGCCAGCCTTGACGACTTCTCGGGTCAGAAGTTCCGCGTGATGGATTCCAACATCCTGATCGAGCAGTTCAATTCGCTCGGCGCATCGGCGATCGCCCTGCCCTTCGGCGAACTCTACACCGCCCTTCAGACTGGCGTCGTCGATGGCGAGGAAAACCCGCTCGACACCATCCAGCGCATGAAGTTCCACGAAGTGCAGAAGCACCTCGTTGTCTCCAACCACGGCGCGATGGAAGACGTGATCCTGTTCAATCCGGCCTGGTGGTCGAGCCTGCCGCAGGAGCACAAGGACACGATCGTCGCCGCCTTCGAGGAAGTCGTCCCGGACCTGATTGCGCACAAGGGTGCCGCTGTCGACGCCGCTCTTGAGGAAATCAAGACGTCCGATATCGAGATCCGCGAGATGAGCGACGAGGAAAAGGCGGCCTTCCGCGAGGTGATGTATCCGGCCGGCCGCGCTGCCTATCTGGAGCGCGCCGGCGAGGAAGGCGAAGAGCTGATCACCGTCTACGAAAAGGAATACGAAGCCGCAACGGCCAAGTAAGTCCCGGTCCGGTGCCGCATCGCGGCATCGGACGCTCCCCTGTCGGGCCCTGGACAAGGGCCCGGCACCGGGACCCACAATGCAAGGACAGTCCCTTGAAGATCCTGACCGTCATAAGAACGGCTGAGCGTATCGCCGCTGTCTCCATCTTCCTGTCAATGGTCGCCCTTTACTTCTCGAATGTCCTGGCGCGCCAGGTCGGGGGCACCTTTGCGTCGGATTTCGCCTGGGTGGAAGAGGCGGTTCGGCTGATGAGCCTGTTCCTCGTGTTCTTCACGGTCGGGCTTGCGCTGGAAAAGGGCCGCCATGCCGGCGTTCACACCTGGCGCGACCGCATCGCACGGACCACCGGCCTGCCCTTGCGCAAGGCGATCGACATGGTCGGCTTCGTCTTCTGCGTCTATCTCGTCTACCTCAGCTACCAGATGACAGCCTTTGTCTACGGCATGGGTCAGAAGAGCCCGACCCTGAACGTTCCCGTTTTCTGGATCTATCTCGCGCCCACCATCGGCTTTGCCCTCATGGCCCTGCGTTACGCGCTCAGCTTTTTCGGCCGCATCGATCGTTTCGCCGAACAGGCGTCGGAGGAACTATGATCCTTATCGCACTCGTCATCTTCGCCGCGGTTCTGCTGCTCGTTCTCGGGTTCGAGATGTTTCTCGTGCTTGGCATTCCCGCGCTCATGATCAAGGAATTCTTCTACGGAAGCCTTCCCGATCCCGTTCTCGCACAGAAGATCCTGGGTGGCATCAATCACACCACGCTTCTGGCGATCCCCTTCTTCATCCTGGCCGCGGAGCTGATGGGCGCCGGACAGATCGCAAGCCGGCTGACCGGACTGGTCAAGACGTTGATCGGTCACCTGCGCGGCGGCATGGGCTACACCACCATTGGCGGTTCCATGGCCTTCGGGTCCGTTTCCGGCTCCGCGCCGGCGACCGTCGCGGCCATGGCGCGCATGGTCTACCCGGAATTGCGCAAGGCCGGTTTCAGCGACCGCTTCTCGCTCGGCCTCATCGTCTCCAGTGCGGAGACGGCCCTGCTCATCCCGCCTTCCATCACCTTCATCATCTATGGCTGGATGACCGGGACCTCCGTCGCCAAGCTGTTCGTCGGCGGACTTGCCGTCGGTCTCGTGCTGGGGGTTGCCTTTGCGGTCATGGCGGCCATCGAGGCCCGCCGCAGCGGCGTGGCGCGCAACCCGCGCACCAGCTGGCGCGAGCGCCTCGTCGCCATCCGCCAGTCCGGCTGGGCGCTCGGCATGCCGTTCATCATCCTGGGCGGCATCTACAGCGGCTACTTCACCCCCACAGAAGCAGCCGCCGTCAGCGTCATCTATGCCATTCTCGTCGAAGGACTGGTGTTTCGCGAGCTGACATGGCGCAAGCTCTTCGATGTGACGGAACGCGCCGCGATCTCCACCGCGATCATCTTCATCCTGCTCGCGATGGGCAGCCTGCTGTCCTATTTCATCACGCTGGCGCAGGTGCCGACCGCAATCACCAACTTCCTGGAGGCAATCCACGCCGGGCCGGTGATGTTCCTTTTGATCGTCAACGTCTGCTTCCTGATCGCCGGCATGTTCATCGACCCGAACTCCGCGCTGCTGATCCTGGTCCCCCCCCTCTTCCCGGTCGCCATGGCGCTCGGCATCGACCCCGTCCACTTCGGCATGGTCGTCACGCTGAACATCTCCATCGGTATGATCACGCCGCCCTTCGGCCTCGATATCTTCGTCGCGTCCTCGACGCTGTCGAAGCCGGTCCTGACCATCATCTCGGGACTGTGGCCCTTCATCATCGCCAATCTGATCGTCCTGGCGATCATCACCTATGTGCCGGATATCTCGACGTTCCTGCCCCGGCTCGTGTTCGGATGAGTGCTATGCTGCAAACACCCCACGTAACCGCAGGGGCGGACGCGCCGAGCGCCTTCGACCTCGATCTTCGGGTCAAGAGCAATATCGCGGTCAACGGCGAATACCGGATGATGGTTCTGGACGCGCCCACGCACCTTCTGGAGCAGTGCAAGGCCGGTCAGTTCTTCAATATCCTGTGCCCGCAGGCCGGGGGCGAAAGTCCCTACCTGCGCCGCCCGATGAGCATCTACGGCTTCTATCCGGAGAAGAACGAGCTGCATTTCCTCTACAAGGTCGGCGGCGCGGGAACCCGCGCAATGGCGACGCTTGGGGAAAACGACAGTCTCACCGTCTTCGGACCGCTGGGAACGCCCTTCACCATCGAGGATGACTGGAAAAATCTGGTTCTCGTCGCCCGTGGCGTGGGGCTTGCGACACTCGCCCCTCTGGCGCTGGAGGCCAAGCGTCTCGGTCGCCGGCTGACGGCGATCTGCAGCGCACGCCATCCCGACTACCTGATGTCCATCGACCTCTTCGAGGGGCTGGGCGCCAGGGTGATCGCGCTGACCGATGCGGAAGGAACCTCGACGCCGGAAAACCTCGAGGTCGTTGTGGAGAAGCTGATCGCCGACGGACGGGCGGATGCCTTCTACACCTGCGGGTCGAACCGCATCCTGCGCCTGCTGCAAAAGCTCGGCGAGGCCCACGGCATTCCGGGCCAGGTGGCGCTTGAGCAGCAAATGGCCTGCGGCGTCGGCATGTGCCAGTGCTGCGTGCGCAAGTTCAACCGGGACGACAAGGTCGTCAATCTGAGGGTCTGCCGCGAAGGACCCGTTTTCGATATGGCAGAGGCCATCGCATGGTAGATCTCACAGTCGATATTGCCGGGTTGAAGCTCAAGAACCCGATCATGCCGGCCTCCGGCACCTTCTCGGAAGAACTGGCCGAGGTCTTCGACCTCGAGCAGCTTGGCGCGCATGTCACCAAGACGATCACGCGGGACTGGCGGGACGGCAATCCGACCCCGCGCGTCTGCGAGGTCAACGGCTCGATGCTCAATTCCATCGGCATTCCGAGCAAGGGCGTCGGCGCCTTTCTCGAAAAGGTCGTGCCCTTCTTCAAGCGCTATGAAACCCCGCTGGTTGTCAGCATCTCCGGCAACACGGCGGACGAATTCGCGACGCTGTGCCAGGAGGTCAGCGTGGAGGGTGTCGACGCCATCGAGGTCAACATCTCCTGCCCGAACATCGAGGAAGACGGCAAGGCGTTTGCCATCCGCCCGTCCTCGACCTTCGAGATCATGCAGCGCCTGCGCGCCGCAAGCCCCTTGCCGCTGTGGGCGAAGTTGACACCGAACACCGGCGAGGTCGCCGAAGTGGCGCGGGCCGCCGAAGAGGGTGGCGCGGACGCGCTCGTCGTCTCCAACACCATCCTGTCGATGGCCATCGACATCCACACCCGCCAGCCCAGGCTCGGCAACCTGATGGGCGGCCTGTCGGGTCCGGCGCTGAAGCCCATCGCCCTGCGCATGGCCTATCAGTGCGCCCGGGCCGCCAGCATTCCGGTGATCGGCTGCGGCGGCATTTCCACCGCCGAGGACGTGATCGAATACCTGATTGCCGGCGCCACCGCGGTTCAAGTCGGAACGGCGACCTTCATTCATCCGACCGCAATGCTCACCATCCTTCACGACCTCGAAGCCTGGCTTGCCGCGCAGGGCATTGCGTCCGTTTCCGAACTGATCGGCTCGGTGATCGACGGCGAGCAGGATATCGAGACCTCAGCGATTGCGGTGGCACAATGACCCTTGCAGGAAAGCCCCAGTCCGCCGCCTCGCAAGAGGACGACCACGCCCTCGCCTCGCGCCTGTTTCGCGAAATCGCCGAAATGACACCGGATGTCGAGGGCGTCAGCCGCCCGGCGTTTTCCGACGTCGAGACGAAGACGCTTGCCTATCTGGAAGATTTCGCCCGCTCGGAAGGACTGGACGTCTGGTACGACGACGGCTGCAACGCGAATTTCTGCCTGCCGCAGGACCGCGACGCGGAGCGCTTCATCGTCATCGGTTCGCATGTCGACAGCGTCCCCTTCGGCGGCAATTACGACGGTCTCGCCGGTGTGATCGCGGGGCTGATGTGCCTGGTGCGCGCGCGGCGCGCCGGAAAATCCTTCCGCCGGCCTGTTCACGTGCTCGCCATGCGCGGCGAGGAAAGCGCCTGGTTCGGCCCCTGCTACATCGGCTCCAAGGTCTTGACCGGGCAACTGACGGAAACGGAGGCAAAGGCGCGCCACAAGGGCGACGGTCGCACGCTGGCCGATCACATGGGCGAGATCGGCCTTCCGACAGAGCGTATTGCCGATCGCGAACCGCTGATCGACTGCAGCCGGATCGAGGCCTATCTGGAACTGCATATCGAGCAGGGTCCGCTCTTGATCGGCAAGAACCTTCCCGCCGCCATCGTCTCCGGGATCCGCGGAAACTTCCGCCATCGCGCGATCGACTGCATCGGCGAGGCCGGGCATTCCGGCGCCGTGCCGAAGGCCTACCGGCGCGATCCGGTGCTTGCCTTCGCCGATCTGATGGTGCGGCTCGACGAGAGCTGGACGACGATTCTGAACAAGGGCGCCGATCTGGTACTGACCAGCGGCATGGTGTCCACAGACCGGGAAACAAACGCGCTGTCGCGCATTCCCGACCGGCTCACCTTCAGCCTCGATATCCGCAGCCAGAGCGCGGAGACGCTGGACGAGATGCGCAGCCTCGTCGCGACCGAGATGAAGCAGATCGAGAAGGACCGCAAGGTCCGCTTCGAACTCGATGAGGGCATGTATTCTGCCCCGGCGATCTGCGACGCCTCCGTGGTATCCGATCTGCGCGACGCCATGGGACGCACCGGCCTGGAGCCCTTCGTCATGCCGAGCGGCGGCGGTCACGACGCGGCGGTGTTTTCCGCCGCCGGCGTTCCGGCGGGAATGGTCTTCGTGCGCAACCGCAACGGTTCGCACAACCCCGATGAAGCGATGGACGTTTCGGACTTCCTCGCGGCATGCGATATCTTCTCCGCATATCTCGAGGAGCAAGCATGACCACACTTACGATTCGCCGCCCGGACGACTGGCACCTGCACCTGCGCGACGGCGACGTACTGGAAGGTGTCCTCCCCCACACCTCCCGCGACTTCGCCCGCGCCATCATCATGCCCAACCTGGTGCCGCCGGTCGTCACCACGGCGCAGGCCGCATCCTACCGCGACCGCATTCTCAAGGCCCTGCCGGATGGCGACGCCTTCACGCCGCTGATGACGCTCTATCTGACCGAGACGACCGATCCGGCGGATGTGGAAGCCGGCTTTCGCGACGGGCTGATCTCGGCGGTGAAGCTCTACCCCGCCGGCGCGACGACGAATTCCGAAAGCGGCGTGCGCGATCTTACCAGGGTCCATTCCGTTCTGGAGAAAATGGCCGAGATCGGACTGCCGCTTTGCGTTCATGGCGAAGTGACGGACCCGGAGATCGACATCTTCGACCGGGAGGCCGTGTTCCTTGAGACGGTTCTCGCGCCCTTGCGCGAAAGGCTGCCGGAGCTGCGCGTCGTGCTGGAGCATGTGACGACGGAAAACGGCGTCGACTATGTCAAGGCGCAGGACAAGAACGTCGGGGCGACGATCACCACCCATCACCTGATGATCAACCGCAACGCCATTCTGGCGGGCGGCATCAGGCCGCACTACTACTGCCTGCCCGTCGCCAAGCGCGAGACGCACCGTCTGGCGCTGCGTGCCGCCGCGACATCGGGAGATCCCCGTTTCTTCCTGGGAACCGATTCCGCGCCCCATCTCGATCCGCTGAAGCTGTCCGCCTGTGGCTGCGCCGGGATCTTCACCTCCATCAACACGATGGCCTGTCTGGCCGAGGTCTTCGAACAGGAAAACGCGCTGGACAAGCTGGAGGCCTTCGCCTCGCTCAACGGTCCGGCGTTTTACGGCCTGCCCGTGAATGAGGCCACCATCACCCTCACGCGCCAGGACGAACCGGTTGTATTCCCCGACAAGGTCGCGGTCGGCGAGGACGAGGTGACGGTGTTCGACCCGATGATCCCGATCCACTGGAATGTGGGTAGCTAGACCGGTCCAGATTCAGTAAAGCACCTAGCGAAGAATCCGCTCGCAGCACAGGACCCAGCCCATGTTCCCCAACACCTTCCCCGACAAGGCCCTCGTTTCCGAGTTGGTCGCCAAAATGCTGCTCGAAATCGAAGCCGTCCATTTCCGCGCCGATCAGCCGTTCACCTTTACCTCCGGCCTCGCGAGCCCGGTCTACATCGATTGTCGCAAGCTGATTTCCTTCCCCCGCATCCGCTCCGCGGTCATGGATTTCGCGGCCGGCACGATCCTGCGGGACGCAGGCTTCGAACAATTCGATTCCGTCGCCGGCGGGGAAACGGCCGGAATTCCCTTCGCCGCCTGGCTGTCGGAGCGCCTCGGCCTGCCGATGCAATATGTGCGCAAGAAGCCCAAGGGCTTCGGCCGCGATGCCCAGATCGAGGGCTATCTCAAGGAAGGCTCGCGTGTCCTTCTGGTCGAGGACCTGATCACCGACGGCGGCAGCAAGGTCAAATTCGCCGAAGCCATCGAGAAGGCCGGATCGAAGGCGACCGACACGTTTTCGGTCTTCTACTACGACGTCTTCCCGGGCACGCCCGAACGGCTGGAGGCGGCCGGCATGCGCCTGCACTATCTTGCGACGTGGTGGGACATCCTCGACGTCTGCAAGAAGCAGAAGCACCTGTCGCCCGACGTTCTCAGGGAAGTGGAGAACTTCTTGCACAATCCGCTGGAGTGGTCGGCCAACCACGGCGGCATTGCCGAACTGTCCAGTTAATAGGATCGGAGTTGGAAATGTTTGAAAGTCTCGTCGAGATCGTTGTCGATGGTGGTCACGGGGTGCGCGCCTACAATGCCTGCGCAAAGGCCGCGCGGGCGCGCATCTCCAGCGAGCCGGACAATGCCGCCGCCCTCACGCTGATCATGTTCGCGGCCCAGGGCGTGGTCGAAGCCTATGACGACCAGCCGCTGCCGGTCGATGCCGCCGACGCGCTCCTCGACAACTTCAGGGGCATGATCGCGACGCTCGACGCGGCCTACGCGGACGGATCCGGCGACGCGAAGATCGCCGCGCTGAACGCCGTGTCGATCCAGCTCGTGGAAGCGGCGAAGAACTGATCGCGAGAGCCGGACGGCTCTTTCACCTTCGGACGCGGCGGAGACCCGCCGCGTCCTGCCCCCGCAAGGGCCGCGGATGAGGGAGCGTTCCGGCGCCCCCACCAGGACTAGCGCGCCCCGCGCCGAGGCCGGCCGCGCACAGCCTGCAGCGCCCTGCCTCCCCGAACATCGGCACGAGAACCCGGATCCGCGATTGCATCCGTATGGAACGGTTCCTTCCGGAATTGCATACGTTTGCAAATTCGAAAGCCCGGATTCGCTTTTCGCAAAGACAAAATCGATGGACAAAAGTGCCATTTGCAAAATGCGATAGGCAGGCAGGCCATTTTCGGACGCCAACGCAGAAAACACGCAATTTAAGCACTTACCAAAAGTGGCACGCTTCTTGGATACATGAGAACAAGCCTGGCACGCAACGCTTCGGAGGGTCAGCCCGAAGCCCGCAAGCCGGTCACAAAACCGCGATGCCCCATCGATCAAAATCGCGGAAACAAAAACTCCCGAGCGCCCGCCGCGGCACAAGTCATCGTTTCCACCCCAGATGACTTAACCCCCGGCGGGCGTTTTCTCTCCTCCCCCCGATGATACCGCCGTCTCGGCCCTGCCGCTCGCTCCTGTGTGCGGTTTCCCCCTTGCGGCCTCCGCCCGCGCCTGCGGCGTCGCCCCCTGAGACGCGCAATCAAACGGCATTGCGGACACACAAACGGCCCGCGACTTGAGAGCCACGGGCCGTGTCTGCGCATCCATCCGCCTCAGAAGCGAAGCTTCATCCGGGCATAGCCGCCAAGGTCGGTCGTGTTCTCACTGAAGCCCGCCTGTCCGAGCAGCGAAACCGAGAAACGCTCGCTGACGTCCATGTCGAAGCCGGCCGCGAAATCGGCACGTACACGGTCGGAACTCGAAACGCTGGAGAGCGATCCGAAGGAGGCATCCGCGCCGGCAAGCACCGCCGTGGTCGACACGCTCGGATCGGTGAGCTGGGCCGTGATCCCGCCGCGCAGGAAGACGACGGTCGGACGGTCCTGGAGATCGAACGCATGTCCGATCTCGAGGATGGGCGCTGCCGCGACCGAGGTCTTGGACACACCACGAACATTCCAGTTGAGCGGACCCGAGCCGGTTTCCCTGAACGCATCCTGCCACAAGCGCGTGACAGACAGGGCGACAGCGGGCTTGGCGTAGAAGCCATGACGCTCAAACACCGCCGACACGCGCCCTTCGGCCGTCAGGAACCGGCCCTTGATGTTGGCCGAGGCAGTGTGACCCGTGCCACCGATCGCATAGCGCCGGTTCTGGTCGAGATCGTAGACGCCACCGCCAACCGTGGTGGAGAAGGTGAACATCCCCACTTCGTGCTTGAGCGCGACACCGGCGCTGAAGCGGCTGCCGGACTGCGAATAGGTGCCGCTCGTCACGTCGAGGTATTCGAGCTGACCGCCGACCTCGACGAAGGTGCTGTCGAAGACTTCCTTCTGGAAGGCACCGGCGACGCCGGTCGTCACTTCGAGGAAGGAATCCGTGGTTGACGTTGCGCTTTGGTGATGGCGATTGCCGATCGCCTGCACCCACACGCACTCGCGCTGGCGGAAGAACGCATCGCCCATGCCGGGATCGAGCGTCGGACAACTTTGCAGCAGCCCGTGCAGCGCCTGGGACGCGGCAACGGCCTTCATCGCGCCGTTCAGGCTTTCTTCAGGGGACAGCGAATTGAAATGGCGTTCCGTCTCGGCCGTGTTCCCGGAATTGAGCAGCGTCGAGCCGAACTCCCGCACGCCACCGGATGTGTCGTCGGTCATCCCGGCGGTCTTGATCTGGTTCATCGCGTTTTCAAAGTACTGCGCGGTGTTCGCGGCATTGCGCCCCATACCCGATGCGCCGCCCTGATAGTCGACGCTGTAGTCCAGAAACACCTCGTCGTCACTGCCGTCTAGCGTATAGGCGATCACGCCGTTGCTCCGGACTTGCGCATCCGACCAGTCGATAGTCTCGCCGTTCGCCGATGTGAAGAACTTCAGGCTACCGGTGTCACCGGAAGTCAGCGTCGTCGACTTCGACCACTGGGTTTCGACGGTGCCGCCAAGTTCGATGACGTCGTCCTTGCCGTGGACATCGACAATGATGAGGTCGTTCGTGATCGTCCCGTCGGTTGCCTGGGCTGCGTCCACGATCAGGAGATCGCTGCTGGTGAATCTGCCCGTCGTGATCGTGGAGGTATGAACCTTGCCCCACTCGCCGGCTGTCAGGACGGCGGAGTTCGCGAACAGGCTGTCGGCATGGATGCCCATGTTGAAGCTTGTGCCCAGTTCGGTCACGCCGGACTCGATGTTGTAGAAGGCCTGCTTGTTCGCGTCATTCAGGTCGAGCGAGCCGGTCAGCTTTCCTCCGTTGTTGACGATTTTGAGCGAGGCTTTCTGGTCGTTGCGCACCACGACCGAATCGAGATCCGCACTGCGCAACGTTCCGCCGTTGGTGATCTGGTTGGTGACGATGAGATCACCTTCGGAATTCGACACGGATCGACCACCCATGACGGCGATTGTTTCATAGGCATCGCTCGATGTGGTCTCGACCAGGCCTCTCGGGCCGATCGAGATCGCGACCACGCCCTCGCTGTGATTGTTCCCGTCCGGATCGTGTTCGTGGAAGCTGGACGCCTGCGCCAGGATTGCACGCCCCTTTGCACCTTCCGCCCGCACGGTTCCGTCGACCGTGATGTCGACGCCCTTGGAGTAGCTCTCGCCGCCGCCCGATACGCTTTGGGCGTAGACGCCGACGGATCCGTCGCCGGTCACGTCGACCAGGCCAAGCACGTTCACCGAGACTTCACCGCCGAGACCGTCGCGCCCTTCGCTGCCGATGGACCCGCTGCCGTCGCCGGCCTCCAGCTCGCCCTCGGCACCACCGCCGCCGCCGACCGAATAGGCGAAGATGCCGTGGGCGTTCGCGCCATTGGTGAGGATGGTGCCTTTCGAAGAGACGGAGACGTCGCCGCCGTCGCCACCCTTGCCGCCGTCCGCCACGCTGAAGACCTGGGCGCCGAGCGTTTCCCAGAGATCGTCGATCTCGTGAACGATGGTGGTCTCGATATCGCCGGCCGCACCGCCGCCGCCGCCCTGCGACTGCGCCAGAATGCCCATCGCGCCATCGCCGTCGGTCGTGATCGTGCCGGAGTTCGACACGTTGATCGTGCCACCGTGGCCGCCGCCGCCGGAGCTGCCGGCAACCGACAGCGACGTGATCAACCCTTGCGAGCCGTCGCCGCCCGTGCCGCCCCCGCCGCCGACCGACTGGGCATAGATCGCGGTCGCGGAATCGCCGGACGTGGTGAGGTAGCCGTCGTTCGTCACCGTCACGGCACCGCCATCGCTGGCCTCGCCGGCTCCGCCGCCGACATCGACCGAGAACCCCTCGTAGAGGCTCTCCGGGAACTCCTTGAACTGTTCGTAGATTTCCTTTGCCGTGTTCAGCTTTTCGTAGATCTCGTAGACATCGGCCAGCCAGCCCTCCAGACCCGGTTCGCCATTGCCGCCGGTGCCGCCGGAGCCACCGACGGACTGGGCGAAGATCGCATAGGAGGCCTTGCCCGACGTGGTGATGGTCGTCTGCTTGTGATTGGTGACATCGACGGTGTCGCCGTGGCCGCCACCGCCACCGCTGCCGCCCATGGTGAAGGACAGGCTGACGCCCTTGGATTCAGCGCTTTCGCCCTCCTCGTTCTTGGGTGCCAGGGTATAGCCGATGGAATAGGCGCCGGCATTGCCGCCGTCGCCGCCGCCGCCACCGACCGACTGGGCATAGACACCATAGGAGGTGTCCTGCGCTGTGGAGATGTCACCGCTGTTGTCGACCGTGACCTTGCCGGCATGGTTGCCAGAGCCGCCGCCGCCGCCAACCTGCGCGTTGGCGGTGACCTTGAGGTAGTTTTCTTTTTGGCGTTCAAAATCGCCAAAGAAGCCGATACCCGAACCGCCATCGCCGCCATCGCCACCAACCGACTGCGCGAAAATGCCGTGCGCGTTGCCGCCGGTGGTCGCAAGGGCCTTCGTGTTGGTGACCTTGACGTCGGAAGCGAGCGCGCCCGAGCCGCCGTTGCCGCCGACCTGAACGCTCGATTCAAAGGAACTTCCGGTGCTGACGTCCAGGGTGCCGGCATAGCTTACGCCGCCCGCACCGCCGTTGCCGCCAACGGACTGGGCAAAGATCGCATCGGCATAGTGGCCGCTCGTCGTGATCGCGCCGTTGTTGTTGATTGTGACCGCGCCGGCCTTGCTGCCGCCGCCACCGCTGCCGCCAACGGTCACGGCAACAGTTGCGCCACCGTCCATCGAGGCATTGAAGGTGCCGGCATAGACAGCACCGCCCATGCCGCCGTCCCCGCCCACCGACTGTGCGGCAAGACCGAAGGACATGTAGCCGGAGGTTTCGATCGCAGCGGAATTGTCGATCTTGACGGCATCGGCGATACCGCCGTCGCCACCGTCGCCGCCAACCCCGACATTGACCGAGCCGGAGATCTCACCCGCCGTGGCCGACCCCATCGCCAGCATGCCGGCGTTGCCGCCGGAGCCGCCGACGCTTTGAGCCAGGACGGCGGAGGAATGATCGCCCTTGGTCGTCAGCTTGCCCGCGTTGCTGACGTTGACCGTCCCGCCGGTGCCGCCTTCGCCGCCGTTGCCGCCAACGCCGATATTGACGTCAACGACACTGACCGCGCCCGAAGCCGTCACCGCGCCGTTGCCGCCGCCGCCTCCGAGCGATTGCGCGAAGATCGCGACCGATCCGTCGCCGTCGGTCTGGACCTCTGCGTCGTTCTCGACAGAAACGTTGCCGGCATCGCCGCCCTGTCCGCCGTTGCCGCCATGTGTGTAATCCATGCTGATGCCGAGGTCGCCGTTGACCGTGGTGTTGGCGACACCGCCGCCGCCGGCAACGCTTTGCGCCAGAATGCCGGTCGCGGATGCGCCCTTGGTCCAGATCTTGGCCTTGCTTGTGACGCTCACGTCGCCGCTGACGCCGCCGTCGCCGCCGGACTGACCAAGCGTCACGGCACCGGCCGAAAGCCCCACATCGGCGTTGATCGTCGATCCGGCCTTGCCGCCGCCACCGCCAACCGACTGCGCGAGAATGCCAAGCGACATATGCCCGCCGGTCGCGATGGTTCCATTGGAGACAACCGTCACCTTGCCGCCATCGCCGCCGGCCCCGCCCTGCGCGCCCTGATTTCCGACGAACTGGCTCAGGTTGAGACCAGCGAGATTGCTGTCGAACACATTGCTGGAATGACCGCCGCCGCCGCCAACCGATTGCGCGAGTATGCCATCGGAATCGTGCCCCTTGGTGGTAATCGCCGCATTGCTGGTGAAGTCGACGGTGCCGCCGGTTCCGCCCTTGTCGCCATCCGCGCCCATGTCGTGGTTGAACTCGATCGCGACCCCGACCTGCACGCTGTTGCCGGCAGACCCGCCACCGCCGCCAACCGACTGGACGAACGCGCCGGCCGAATTGTGCCCGTCCGTCTCGATTGTTCCGCCAATGGTGCCGGAGACCGTGCCGCCGTGATGCTCCTTGTCGCTACCCTGCGAACCCGTTTGCGGATTGAACATCAGGCCGACATTGATCTCGACCGTGTTTCCGCCCGCACCGCCGCCGCCACCAACCGACTGGGCAAAGAATCCGCGCGAATGGTCGCCGGAGGTCTTGATCACGTCCTTGTCGGAGCCGGTGAACGTCACGTCGCCACCCGACCCGCCACCGCCGCCGCTGGTCCCGACCAGCGGCTGGAGCAGTGCGATCGCCTCGAAGGAACTCGCGCCCTTGCCGCCACCGCCGCCGAGTGACTGGAGCATGATGCCGTCGGCGTGATCGCCTTCGGTGGTGACCGAAACGCCCTTGCCCTTGCTGGTGAAGGTGACCGTGTCGCCATTGCCGCCGCCGCCGCCGTCCTGACCGTAGGCGAAGGCACCGCTCGGCGAATAGGCATCGCCACCGCCCGCACCGATGCTTTCCACCAGGATGCCGACCGAAGCGTCGCCCTTTGTGGTTGCCGTCACACCGTCGACCGTCAGCGTCGCGGTCCCGGCCTTGCCGCCGAGGCCGGCATTGCCGCCGACCGCATAAAAGCCGTCCGACGCACCCGAGCTGCCGCCGCCGCCGCCGATCGACTGGACCTTGATCGCCGTCGCGTTGACGCCCTCGGTCGCGAATGTGCTGCCCGCAAGGCTGACGTTCACGGTTCCGCCGACACCGCCGGCGCCCGCTTCCGCCGCAAGGGCCGACAGGCCGGACGTCTTGCCCGCCTTGCCGCCACCGCCGCCGATCGACTGGGCATGAAACGCGCTGGCGTGATCGCCCTTCGTCGTGACGTCCGTCGAGGTGACGGTTGCCGTCACCTTGCCGCCGGCGCCGCCGCTGCCGCCCTTGCTGCCATAGGAAAAGACGCCGGACACATCGCCGCCGTTGCCGCCCATGCCGCCGACGCTCTGCAGGAGAACGCCGTCCGCACCTTCGGCGGAGGTGTTCACGGTGGATCCGGTCAGGGTCAGGTCGACCGTTCCCGCCTCGCCGGGCTCACCCGGATTTCCCGAGTGGTTCTTGATGCCGCCGTGATCGCCACCGCTGTCGCCGGCCTGGCCGCCAGCGCTTTTCAGGTAAATCGCCGGTCCGGACCCGTCGCCCTTGGTCGTCACATCGACCTTGAGGTCGGCCGTAACACTGCCGCCGTTCCCGGCGTCCCCGCCGTCGCCGGCGTAATCGTGACCGCCCTTGCCGTCGCCGCCGTCGCCGCCACCGCCACCGATGCTGGTGATGTAAATCCCGACAGGACCGGTGGTCACGATGGTGCTGAGCGCGGAACTTGCCGAGACATTCACCGTGCCGCCATTGCCGCCGTCGCCGCCATTGCCGCCATAGGCGCTGTCGGCATCCCAGCCGTCGACTTCGCCGTAGCCGGCACCGCCACCCCTGCCGCCCTGCGACGACACATGAATACCGACGCCGCCAAGGGCCGTACCGTCGGAATTGTAGGTGAGATAGTGACCATCCTTCAGGCTGAGCGTCGCTGCCCCGCCATTGCCGCCCGTGCCACCGACGCCGCCCTCGGCATCCTTGAGGCCGCCCTTGGATTCCGCCCAGCCGCCATTGCCGCCGGCCCCGCCGGTGGTCATCAACTGAATGCCGCGCACCGCGTCCTGAACCGAGGCGGATGAGCTTTGGGTTCCGTTTGCCTGGATTGCCGATGGCGTCTTTCCGCCAGAATCAGACTGCGCGATGAAAGAAACAGTCCCGCCCTCACCGCCATCGCCGCCGCGCCCGCCGGTCGCGTGCTTGTCGGTGTGCTTGGCCTCGTGGCCGTAGCTTCCCTCCCAGCCGGTCGTTTCGATGACGACGCCGCTGGTACCCACAAAGCCGAACCCGCTGTCGAGACTGACCGTGGCATCGATAGTCGCGCCCGCGTCTCCATCGACACCCGACTGACCGTTGCGGTTGGAGCCCGACCAGTCATCGGGAGCGTCCGTCGTGCCGCCGGGATCCCGAAGATACATGGCCGGACCGTCCTGCTTGCCGGCGTCCGGGCTCTCATAGGCATTGAGGTCGTTCGTCAGCCCCTTGAGCGTCAGCGTGTGTACGCCGTTCTGGTCGTGGACGATGGCCCCGTTCATTTCCCCGCTGCAGGTCTCCACCTTGTTGTCGATGCTACACCCGGCTTCCGCCGGCGTCAGAGCCGTCGCCGACAAAAGCGCCACGGCGAGCGGCAAGGCCAGGGGGCGGAACGAAACGCGATCGCGGGGCGGGCAAACCGACGAAACAGAGGCAAGACGGGTCATCGACGCGGAACCTGTATTGGCGTACGGACCGACACGGTCCGCAGAGGCAGGAAAACCCGTCGAGACAAGAACGCTTCATGCCCCGGTCGCTCGCAAGAGCGATGAAGGGCGATAAAACGGAAACGCTGGGAAGGATCAATTCATGAAAGGTTGAAGTGCCCGATGCCCCGACGGCCTCGCGCAGTTGCGAGACGAGTCGAATAATTGGCCAAAAATCTTAAGCAACACCTAAACGCGGATTATTTTCAATCACTTGCGACACAACCTCAAATTACCCTAGGGAAGGAATTGATTTTGTTCTGACATAGGCCCCATACAGACGAGGTTAGGCTTCCGACGCGTGAACGTTGCAACCTCGACGACCCGAAAATTTAAAGAAAAGCAATAAGTCCGGCGGGCTGACCCGCCCCCACCGAAAAGCAAACAGCGGCGAAAGTGACGCACCCCGGAGCTTTTACATACCCAACACCGCGCGCCGCGCCCGCAGCGTTTTCGCGAAAAGAAAACGACGACTTGAAGCGACAAAGCGACCGGAAGGAAACGGCGACCGAGCGACGCGGCCGCGCCAGGCTCATCGGGCCTTGCAAGGACCGGCCATGTTGAATCGCATCGGGGACGGAAAATGGTGGGCGGTGAGAGACTCGAACTCCCGACATCCTCGGTGTAAACGAGGCGCTCTACCAACTGAGCTAACCGCCCGACGCGAAACACGGCCCACCCTGTACAGGGCCCATGCCGAAACAAGGCAACGTAGGCCTTGACGCGCAAGAAGCTCGAATGCGCCCCCTCAGGAGGCCGTGCAGTCGAGTCTGGAATTCTCTTAAGCCGGCGCGCCGGGAAATTCAACAGGCTCTTGCAGCTTGTCCCATGCCAACGGGCGGGAGACAGCGGCCGCCGCCCTGGCGCCGGCGTCAAGACATCCTGGAAGCGCCGGTCCACTCAAGCCGCCCGAAACGCTCCAGCCGGCTCGCAGGGGCGTCCTCGGGCGTTTTCTCCACCCGGAAGGGCAACATCAAACACCGGGTCGCAGGTCGAAGCGGACAGCCCAGGCCCAAACGCGAAGCGGCCCCGCGTGCTGTCGCGCGCAGGGCCGTCACGCAAGTTCTGCGTCGTCGCGTCCTCAGACGTTGACGGCGTCCTTGAGGCCCTTGCCGGCCTTGAACTTCGGCGTCTTCGATGCCGGAATCTGAATGGTCTCGCCCGTGCGCGGGTTGCGGCCTTCGGAGGCTGCGCGCTCGGAAACCGAGAAATTGCCGAAGCCGATGATGCGGACTTCGCCGCCGCTCTTCAGCGTGGTGGTGACGGCGTCGAGCGCGGCATCGACCGCTTCGCCGGCCTGCGCCTTGGTGAGACCGGTCTTTTCGGCAACAGCGGCGATCAGATCGTTTTTGTTCATGGCAGTCCCTTTCCTGGAAACAGCAGCCCGTCGATTCGTCACAGGCTTCGGCAGGGACACTCTTGCGATTTCAGGCCCAAGGCAAGCCGAAAAGGGCAGAAATCCGCGATTTTGTCCCCTTTTTATACGACAAAGGGGCCCCGGCGCGAGCCGGGACCCCTTTTTTGTGCATAACCCGTGACCTTAATGGGCGACCGGCTTGGCCGCCTCCGCCTCCGCGCGCACCGCTTCGCGGGCCGCATCGGCCGCTGCCTCGTCCCATTCGATGGGTTCCGGCGTGCGCTCCAGCGCGGTCTTGAGGACGTCCTCCATGCGCGACACGGGGATGATCTCAAGGCCGTTCTTGACGTTGTCAGGGATCTCGGCGAGGTCCTTGGCGTTGTCTTCCGGGATCAGGACGGTGGTGATACCGCCCCGCAGCGCCGCAAGCAGCTTTTCCTTCAACCCGCCGATCGGCAGGATCCGGCCACGCAAGGTGATCTCGCCGGTCATCGCGACGTGACGGCGCACCGGAATGCCCGTCATCACGGAGATAACGGCGGTGGCCATCGCGATGCCCGCAGACGGACCGTCCTTCGGCGTCGCGCCTTCCGGCACGTGGACGTGGATGTCGCGCTTGTCGAACAAGGGCGGCTCGATGCCGAAATCGACGGCCCGGGACCGCACATAGGAGGCGGCCGCGGAAATCGATTCCTTCATCACGTCGCGCAGGTTGCCGGTCACGGTCATCTTGCCCTTGCCCGGCATCATGGCGCCTTCGATGGTCAGCAGCTCGCCGCCCACCTCGGTCCATGCCAGCCCGGTCACGACGCCGACCTGATCTTCAAGCTCGGCTTCGCCGTAGCGGAACCGCGGCACGCCCAGGAGTTCCTCCACGCCCGCCTCGTCGACCAAGATGGTCGACTTCTCGCTCATCAGGATTTCCTTGACCGCCTTGCGCGCCAGGGTCGCCAGCTCGCGCTCGAGGTTTCGCACGCCCGCCTCGCGGGTGTAGCGCCGGATCACCATCCGCAGCGCCGCGTCCTCGACCTCGAACTCGCCGTCCCGCAGACCGTGATCCTTGACCGCCTTGGGCAGCAGGTGACGGCGGGCGATCTCGACCTTTTCATCCTCGGTGTAGCCGGCGATCCTGATGATCTCCATCCGGTCCATCAGCGGCGCGGGGATGTTCAGCGTGTTCGCCGTGGTCACGAACATCACGTCCGACAGGTCGTATTCGATCTCCAGATAGTGATCCATGAAGGACGAGTTCTGTTCCGGATCCAGCACCTCCAGGAGCGCCGAGGAGGGATCGCCGCGGAAGTCCATGCCCATCTTGTCGATCTCGTCGAGCAGGAAGAGCGGATTGGACTTCTTCGCCTTCTTCATCGACTGGATGACCTTGCCGGGCATCGAGCCGATGTAGGTGCGGCGGTGGCCGCGGATCTCGGCCTCGTCACGCACGCCGCCGAGCGACATCCGCACGAACTCACGGCCTGTCGACTTGGCGATGGACTTGCCGAGCGAGGTCTTGCCGACACCGGGAGGTCCGACGAGACACAGGATCGGTCCCTTCAGCTTGTTCGCCCGTTTCTGCACGGCCAGATACTCCACGATCCGCTCCTTGACCTTCTCCAGGCCATAGTGGTCGGAATCGAGCACCGACTGGGCATGTTTCAGGTCGTGCTTGACCTTGCCCTTCTTGCTCCACGGAATGCCCAGCAGCCAGTCGAGGTAGTTGCGCACCACCGTCGCTTCGGCCGACATCGGGCTCATCTGCTTGAGCTTGCGCATCTCCGCGGTGGCCTTTTCGCGGGCCTCCTTGGACAGCTTCGTCTTGGTGATGCGCTCTTCCAGTTCGGCCACCTCGTCGCGGCCGTCCTCGCCGTCGCCGAGTTCCTTCTGGATCGCCTTCATTTGCTCGTTGAGATAGTACTCGCGCTGGGTCTTCTCCATCTGGCGCTTGACGCGCGAGCGGATGCGCTTTTCCACCTGCAGAACGGAAATCTCGCTCTCCATCAGGCCGAGCACGCGCTCAAGCCGTTCGGAGACCGAGGTGATGCCGAGGATTTCCTGCTTTTCCGGGATCTTCACCGCGAGATGCGACGCGATCGTGTCGGCAAGCTTTGAGTATTCCTCGATCTGACCGACGGCGCCCAGCACCTCCGGAGAGACCTTCTTGTTCAGCTTCACGTAATTCTCGAACTCGGAGATCACCGAGCGGGAGAGCGCCTCGACCTCGACAGTGTCGCCCTCTTCCTCCGGCAGCGCCACAGCATGCGCCTCGAAGAGGTCGCTGCGGTCGGTGTACTCGGAGATGCGCGCACGCGCGCCGCCCTCGACCAGCACCTTCACGGTGTTGTCGGGCAGCTTGAGCAATTGGAGCACGGTTGCCAGCGTGCCGATCTCGTAGATGTCGGAGGGCGACGGATCGTCGTCTGAGGCATTCACCTGAGTGGCAAGCAGGATCTGCTTGTCGGCGGCCATCACCTCTTCCAGCGCACGAATGGACTTCTCGCGCCCGACGAAAAGCGGCACGATCATATGCGGGAAGACGACGATGTCGCGAAGGGGAAGCACCGGATACAGCGTTCCCTCGCCCTCGGGCCGCGCATCGAACTCAGTCATTGGTTTTCCTTTCCTTGCGAACCCGCCGCCCCCAAAGGTTGCGGACACGGACGGGCGCATTGCCGGCTGCGTTGTCGAACCGCGAAGGCCCTGCCCCCGATCCGATCCGGCCATCGACCGCCGCCCCGCCATGGGCACGCCGGGCGATGCCACGCCACCTGTTGTCACATTAGGTGGAGTCCCCCTTGCGCGGTGTCAAGGCGCGCAGGCGTGTGGTCACTGTGTGTCGTAAACAAGAGTAAGCGCAAAGCCGCCCGATTCGCCGAAAAACCGCGCCGTTTGCCCAATCCTTCGGTGGAAATCCCCGAAACGGGGCGTTGTCCGGCCCCGCCGGCCGCAGAACCGGATGAACGCAGCGTTCTCCGGCCTTTGCGCGTCCGCAGTCCGCCCCATACGCAAAGGAGCCCCGGAAACGCGTTCCGGGGCTCCTCTTTGCAAAACGCTCGCGGGCGGCCGGACCGGCCGCCGCCCACTCAGGCGCTGGAAACGGATTCTTCCTGGCGATCCTCGTAGATGTAGAGCGGACGTGCCTCGCCCGTCACGACCTCGGCGGAAATGACCACTTCCTTGACGCCCTTGAGGCCCGGAAGCTCGTACATCGTGTCGAGGAGGATCGTCTCGATGATCGAGCGCAGGCCACGCGCGCCGGTCTTGCGCTCGATGGCCTTGCGGGCAATCGCCTTGAGCGCTTCCTCGTGATAGGTCAGCTCGACGTTTTCCATGTCGAACAGGCGCTGGTACTGCTTGACCAGAGCATTCTTCGGCTCCGTCAGGATCTTGACCAGCGCTTCCTCGTCGAGGTCGCCAAGCGTCGCGATCACCGGAAGACGTCCGACGAATTCCGGGATCAGGCCGAACTTCAGCAGATCCTCAGGCTCCAGCTCGCCGAACAATTCGCCCGTGCGCCGGTCCTCGGGGGCCTCGACATTGGCCTTGAAGCCGATCGAGGTCTTGCGGCCACGCTCGGAAATGATCTTGTCGAGCCCGGCAAAGGCGCCACCGCAGATGAACAGGATGTTCGTCGTGTCGACCTGCAGGAACTCCTGCTGGGGATGCTTGCGACCGCCCTGCGGGGGAACCGAGGCAACCGTACCTTCCATGATCTTCAGCAAGGCCTGCTGCACACCCTCGCCCGACACATCGCGGGTGATCGAGGGATTGTCGGCCTTGCGGCTGATCTTGTCGACCTCGTCGATGTAGACGATGCCGCGCTGTGCGCGCTCGACGTTGTAGTCGGCCGACTGGAGCAGCTTGAGAATGATGTTCTCGACATCCTCGCCGACATAACCGGCCTCGGTAAGCGTCGTGGCATCGGCCATGGTGAAGGGCACATCGAGGATGCGCGCCAGCGTCTGCGCGAGCAGCGTCTTGCCGCAACCGGTCGGACCGGCCAGCAGGATGTTCGACTTCGCGAGTTCGACATCGTTGCTCTTGGACGCATGGTTCAGGCGCTTGTAGTGATTGTGCACCGCGACCGACAGCACCTTCTTGGCAGGTCCCTGGCCGATCACATAGTCGTCGAGGACAGACCGGATTTCCTGCGGCGTCGGGATGCCGTCGCGCGACTTCACGAGCGAGGACTTGTTCTCCTCGCGAATGATGTCCATGCACAGCTCAACGCATTCGTCGCAGATAAAAACGGTCGGGCCGGCGATCAACTTGCGCACTTCATGCTGGCTTTTGCCGCAGAAGGAGCAATAAAGCGTGTTCTTCGAATCGCCGCCGCTGGCCTTGGTCATCAGGTAAACCCCGCGTGGTTCGGAAGATCCGGTGATCTTCCGGTCTGTCTTATAAAGGAAAACGCGCCCCGGCGTCTTCCCGTCCGGGCTTCGGGCCGTCGGCGAACCCGCGAACCATCCCGAATGTCACCATGCTTCCACCTTAAAAATCAACATTCGTTTAAGGCAAACGCACGAACCCGGTTTTGCCCGGCGCCCGGGCATTCAGCCCGGGCGGCTGCATCAATCCGGTTACTTAGAGGCGTCGCCGCCCCCGCCAAGGCTGGCGCGGTCGGTGATCACTTCATCGACGATGCCGAAGGACTTCGCCATATCGGCCGTCATGAAGTTGTCGCGCTCCAGCGCGGCCTCGACCGCGTCGAGCGACTGCCCCGTGTGCTTGACATAGATTTCGTTCAATCGCTGCTTCAGCTTCAGGATTTCCTGGGCATGCAGCATGATGTCCGCTGCCTGGCCACGGAAACCGCCGGAAGGCTGGTGCACCATGACCCGCGCGTTGGGCAGCGAAAACCGCATGTCCTTGGCGCCGGCGGCAAGCAGCAGCGACCCCATGGAGGCAGCCTGGCCGATGCACAGCGTCGACACTTCGGGGCGGATGAACTGCATCGTGTCGTAGATGGCCAGCCCCGATGTCACGAGCCCGCCGGGCGAATTGATGTAGAGCGAAATCTCCTTCGACGGGTTTTCCGCCTCCAGGTAGAGGAGCTGGGCGCAAATCAGCGTCGCCAGATGATCCTCGACCGGACCGGTCAGGAAAATGATCCGCTCCTTCAAAAGCCGCGAGTAGATATCGAACGCGCGTTCGCCCCGATTCGTCTGCTCGACAACCATCGGGACAAGAGAGTTCACGGCGAAATCGATAGGATCCTTCATGCCTCGTCCATGCTTTGGCGGAGCGCCCCTGTCCGTCGGTGCCGGCACCGTGTGCCTTGTACCTTCGAACCCCGTGGCCGGTGTGCGACGGGCGGTGCGCTCTCGGTCTCGGTCTGAGTCGAAAAAAGCGACACCCATTCATAAGGGATGTCGCCTTGATCCGAAAGATAGGTGCTGATGAGACACCGACAAGGGTTAAGAACGTCTCTGCCCTTGCCTGACCGGTCCGCCCCGCCAGCACGGGCGGAGCGGAACGGCCTTGTCGTAAGGCCCGCGGGATTTACGCCGCGGCGTCGTCCTCGTCCTCGGCCATCAGCTCGTCCTTGGTCACCGTCTTGTCGGTGACCTGGGCGAGCTCGAGGATATAGTCGACGACCTTCTCTTCATAGATCGGCGCCTGGATGCTGGCGAGGGCCTGCGGATTGCTCCGATAATATTCGAAGACTTCCTTTTCCTGGCCCGGGAACTGGCGAACGCGCTCGTAGAGGGCCTTCTGGACCTCGTCGTCGCTCACCTTCACCTCGTTGCGGTCGCCCACTTCCGACAGCACCAGACCGAGACGCACGCGACGCTCCGCGATCTTGCGGTATTCCGCGCGGCTTTCCTCTTCCGAGGCGCCCTCGTCCTCGAAGGACTTGCCTTCGCGCTGCATGTCCGCCTCGACCTGGCGCCACACGCCGTCGAACTCGGACAGGACCAGCCGCTCGGGCAGATCGAAGGTGTAGATCTCGTCGAGCTTGTCGAGCAGCTGACGCTTGACCTTTTGACGGGTCATCGCGCCGTACTGGCTCTCGATCTGGCCGCGGATGATCTCCTTGAGCTTGTCCAGCCCTTCAAGACCCAGCCCCTTGGCGAACTCGTCGTCGATCTTCATCTCGCCCGGCGCCTGGACTTCCTTGACGACGATGTCGAAGGTCACCGGCTTGCCGGCGAGATGCTTGGCGGGATAGTCCTCGGGGAAGCTGACCTCGATGGTCTTTTCGTCGCCGGCCTTCAGGCCGACGAGCTGCTCCTCGAAGCCGGGGATGAACTGGTTCGAGCCGATGACCAGCTGGCCGTTCTCGTCGGCACCGCCCTCGAAGGGCTCGCCGTCGAGCTTGCCGAGGTAGCTCATCACAACCCGGTCGCCATCGGCCGCGGCACCGTCCTTCGTCTCGAAGGGCTTGTTGTTTTCCGCGATCTGCTTGATCTGCTCGTCGACTTCCGCCTCTTCGATCTCGACGATCGGACGCTCGAGCTCGAGCGTCTTGAAGTCGATGATCTCGAATTCCGGCAGGATGTCGTAGCTCATCGTGTAGGCGATGTCGGACGATCCCGAGAGGATCGCCTCCGCATCGTCTCCCGGCAAATCGATTTCGGGCTGCAAAGCCGGCTTCTCATTGCGATCCTCGACCGCCTTGCGGGTGGTCTCGGTGATCATTTCATTGAGGATCTCGGCGGTGGCCTGACGGCCGTACATCCGCTTCATGTGGCCCATCGGCACCTTGCCCGGCCGGAAGCCGTTGATGCGGACCTTGCCCTTGAGATCTTCGAGATATGTATCGAGGCGGCTTGCAAGCTCAGACGCCGGAATGACGACTTTCAGTTCGCGTTTCAGCCCCTCGGCCAGCGTTTCGGTTACCTGCATGGTCGTGTGCTTCGTCCTTGATAGAGAACGTCTTTCCGACAGCTCGTTCGAAAATGTTGCCCTGTTTCGGGTTTGCTTCGGGTTCAGGCTCGACGTGGTGCGGGCGGAGGGACTTGAACCCCCACGGCTTGCGCCACCAGAACCTAAATCTGGCGTGTCTACCAGTTCCACCACGCCCGCGACGTGCAAAAGGCGCCTAAAACCGAGGCGCGGCCTCTATAGCACCCCGATTGAGCGGGTCAAAGGAAAAACCGGGGTGCCCGCCCGCCTTGCCACAGGCGATTTCAAACCGCCCGCCCGGACCCGTTTTCCGCAGGCCGAAGCGCCGGATCCGCAAGGACGCCACGAAGAGCCGGCTCAAGATCCTCCGCGGTCATGGCGGCGCCGCACGACTGCCCGGCCGCCCCGTGGACCCAGACAGCCATTGCCGCCGCCTCGAAGGCGGGCATGCCGCGGGCCAGCAATCCGGCCGCGATCCCGGTCAGTACATCGCCGGAGCCGGCTGTTGCCAGCCAGGGCGGTGCGTTGTCGTTGATCGCCGCCCGTCCGTCGGGCGCGGCGATCACCGTATCGGCCCCCTTGAGGACGACAACGGCGCCGCTGCGGCTGGCGGCCCTGCGCGCCCGCTCCAGCTTGGACGGAACCTCGCCGGACCGGAGATCGGGAAAAAGCCGCGCGAACTCGCCGTCATGCGGGGTCAGGACGGTGGCGGGAGGCCTTTTCCCCTCCGCCCCTCCGCGCGCGGAAATCTGCGCGAAGAGTGCCTCCCGGTCGCTCGAAAAACTGGTCAGCGCATCGGCGTCGAGCACGACATCGGCCCCGCTTGAAAGGCAGGCCCCGACGAGCGCGCGCGTGGCGTCGCCAATCCCGGCACCGGGGCCGATGGCGACGGCGGAAAACCGCGGATCCTCAAGGATCTGTGCAAGCCCTGCCGCGCCCTTGAACGACGTCAGCATCACCGCGGTCAGATGCATGGCATTGACCAGGGCGGCCGATGGCGGCGTCGCGACACTGACCAGACCGGCGCCCGCGCGCAGCGCCGCGCCCGCGGCAAGGCGCGCCGCGCCGGTGGACAGCGCGGGCCCCGACACGACCAGCGCGTGACCGCGCGTGTATTTGTGCCCGGAAAGGCCGGGCGCAGGACAGGCAGGCAACCACAGGTCCGGTCCGTTGCGCCAGGCCGTGACGCCGATCTGCGTCAGCACCTCCCCGGCGATACCGATATCCACCACCTCGACCGACCCGCAAAGCTCACGACCGGGCAAAAGCACATGCCCGGGTTTCGGCCGAAAGAAAGTGATCGTGCGCGTCGCCTCGACCGCACACCCCATGGCCTGACCGTTCGCCCCGTTGAGGCCGGAGGGAAGGTCGACCGCAAGTACGGGCACGCGGCTTTCGTTGATGCGCGCGACGGCAGACGCTACCGCGCCGCCGAGCGGTCGGGCGAGACCGGCACCGAAGAGGGCATCGATCACCAATCCGGCCTCGGCAAGCGCCGTCGCCAGGGCATCCTCTTCCAGCACCGCAGCGCGCACCCCGCCGGCTTCCATGGCCTCCAGCGCAAGCCGCGCATCGCCCGAGATCTTGTCGCGCGCTCCCGAAAGCAGCACCTCGACCCGGTATCCCCTCCGGCGCAGAAAGCGCGCCGCGACAAACCCGTCGCCACCGTTGTTGCCGGGACCGGCAAGCACCAGCACCGGCGTGTCATGGCGCGCCATCCGGCAAGCCGTGTCGGCGACCGCCCGTCCGGCTGTGGTCATAAGGTCGATCCCGGCAATCCCGCCGTCGATCGCCAGCCCGTCGGCTCGTCCCATCTCGGCAGGCGTCAGAAGCTCGCTCACGCCGCGTCCCCGGTTCCGCCCGCGAGAACGACTTCCTGCGGCTCGGACAACTCGATGAGATTGCCGTCGGGATCGCGGATATAGACAGAGCGAAGCGGCGACCAGGCGCCGGTCCGCGACACCGGCCCCTCCTCAATCGGGACACCCGCCAGATCGAGGCGGGCGATCACCGCATCGAGCGCCTCGACGAGAAAACACAGATCCGCCGCCCCGGGCGTGGGGACACGCGCCGCGGGCGACACTTCCGCGCCCGCCTCGTGCAGGCTTATCTTCTGGGCACCGAAACGCAACGCCCGGCGCCCGCCGCCGAAAACGACCTCCTCCATCCCGAGAACGCGACTGTAAAAGGCGACCGTCGCGTCGAGATCGGTCACGGTCAACACGATGTGATCGAGGGCTGAAACACGCATCTCTTTCTCCTGCCATCCTGCACGTCCGATCCGCCCCTCCGGACCCGCCCGCCACCGGCGGCCGAGGAAGCACGATCCGGATCCGCAGGGCAGTGTCACCCCAAGCGCGACCCGCGCGCAACCGCAGCCGGTGCCGCATGATCCGCCACGCCAAGCAGGCGGATGCGTCCATTTTTTATGCAATCTGCACATTTTAAAGGCAGCAAGACTGCCTCATTGTCCCGAAGCCTCTGGAATCCCCGCGTAAACTGCCCGAAATGCGGGCTGTTTTTTCCGCAGGCGCGTTTGGCACGCTGCGTGCTAATCAGGAGGGAGCTCAGGCCCGCAACGGCCGGCATTTCTTAACCGAGCGACGCGAAATGGCGGAGGCGATGAAGAAAATCGAGGCAATTATCAAGCCGTTCAAGCTTGATGAGGTCAAGGAGGCCCTCCAGGAGGTCGGCCTCCAGGGCATCACCGTGACCGAGGCCAAGGGCTTCGGGCGCCAGAAGGGCCACACCGAACTCTATCGCGGCGCCGAATACGTGGTGGACTTCCTTCCCAAGGTCAAAGTCGAGATCGTCCTCACCGACGATCTGGTGGACAAGGCCGTGGAAGCGATCCGCAACGCGGCGCAGACGGGCCGGATCGGCGACGGCAAGATCTTCGTTTCCACGATCGAGGACGCCGTGCGCATTCGCACCGGCGAAACCGGCACGGACGCCATCTAGGGGCGTCAGACAGCCGACCTCCCTGCCGCCGGACGCGCTTCGGCGGCCTTATCACCCCAACGGTTACTCAAGAACGACAGGGAAGCACTACATGACGAGCGCCACTGAAATTCTCAAGGAAATCAAGGAAAAGGACATCAAGTTCGTCGACCTTCGGTTTTCCGATCCGCGCGGCAAGATGCAGCATGTGACCATGGACGCCGGCCTTGTCGACGAGGACATGTTCGCCGAGGGCGTGGCGTTCGACGGATCCTCCATCGCCGGCTGGAAGGCGATCAACGAGTCCGACATGATGCTGGTGCTCGATCCCGAGACCGCACACGTCGATCCTTTCTTCGCCCAGTCCACGATGGCGATCATCTGCGACGTCGTCGACCCGATCTCCGGCGAGGCCTACAACCGCGATCCGCGCACGACCGCCAAGAAGGCCGAGGCCTACATGAAGTCGCTCGGCGTCGGCGACACCGTGTATGTCGGCCCGGAAGCCGAGTTCTTCATTTTCGACGACGTCCGTTTCTCGACCGAGCCCTATGACACCGGCTTCCAGATCGACAGCACCGAGTTGCCGTCGAACATGGGCTCTGAGTATGACACGGGCAACCTCGGCCACCGTCCGCGCAACAAGGGCGGCTATTTCCCGGTTCCGCCGATCGACAGCTGCCAGGACATCCGCTCCGAGATGCTCACCGTCCTCACCGAGATGGGCGTGACCGTCGAGAAGCACCACCACGAAGTGGCAGCGGCCCAGCATGAGCTTGGCATCATGTTCGACACGCTGACCCGCAACGCCGACAAGATGCAGATCTACAAGTACGTCGTGCATCAGGTTGCCCACGCCTATGGCAAGACGGCCACCTTCATGCCCAAGCCGGTGTTCGGCGACAACGGCACCGGCATGCATGTGCATCTGTCGATCTGGAAGGACGGCACCCCGACCTTCGCCGGCAACCAGTATGCCGACCTGTCGGAGACCTGCCTCTACTACATCGGCGGCATCCTGAAGCACGCCAAGGCGCTGAACGCCTTCACCAACCCCTCGACCAACTCCTACAAGCGTCTGGTCCCGGGCTACGAGGCTCCGGTTCTGCTGGCCTACTCGTCGCGCAACCGCTCGGCGTCCTGCCGCATTCCGTTCACCTCCTCGCCCAAGGCCAAGCGCGTCGAGGTGCGTTTCCCGGATCCCTCCGCGAACCCGTACCTGTGCTTCGCAGCCATCCTGATGGCCGGCCTCGACGGCATCAAGAACAAGATCCATCCGGGCGACGCGATGGACAAGAACCTCTACGACCTGCCGCCGGAAGAGCTGAAGGACATCCCGACCGTTTGCGCCTCGCTGCGTGAAGCGCTGGAATCGCTGGATGCCGACCGCGACTTCCTCAAGGCCGGCGGCGTGATGGACGACGACCAGATCGATGCCTACATCAGCTTGAAGATGGAAGAGAACATGCGCTTCGAAATGACGCCGCATCCGGTCGAGTACGACCTGTACTACTCCGTCTAAGTCTTGTCCCTGCCCCTTGCGGGCGGATGTGGACGAAGAAACCCCCGGCGGGAAACCGCCGGGGGTTTTTGGTTCTCGGGTAGTGCATGAAGCTCACTTGAGCCCTTGCACCGATCTGTTTTTGTGTCCAAATATTGTTAACGAATCGAAATAAGTTACGTTGGACAGACCGATGGTCTATGGGCGCAGCAGAAGCAATCTACTATTCAGTGAACATGACGGTTTTTCGATCATAGAAAATCAAAAAACCCAATTATTATCTGAAGTTTCCGGGATACCTGAATCTCGATTTCTAAATACCTCCGCTGAGGATCTGGTTCGCTACCTTGTCGATAGGTACCAGCTTGAAGTGCCTGAACTGGATGTGGAGAATGCCGTTGTCGATCAACATGAGGCGATAGTCGGCGTCCACGGACCTGGGTACAGATTAGCCCGGGGAGAGACCTGTTCTGCGCCTGGAACGCAAGTGACCTTGGAAGTGCCGTTTACCGGCGATCCTCAAATGTTCAAAATCCGACCGTCCACCTTCAACCTTTCGCCACCTCGAGCTGAAATCAGGGGCCAGTCCATCATTCTTGTACAAAGCGGAACCCAGCTTAGTGGGGACGAGGTTCAAGCTGGTTTTGACCGATCGTTAAAGGACATTGGTCAATATCTTAATTGGCAGCGAAGTGACACCCGTAGTTTTAATGATAAACTCCCCACCCTGGCAAGACAAACGATTGAACAGCGACGCGAAAAACTTCTAGCCAATCAGAACTTGTTATCTGGCCTAAGGTTTAAGTTAAAAGAACGCGCAGACGCTCCACAGGCCTACGCCGCACCTCTCAAGCGCAAACGAATAAACCCGCAACTGCCTCCTGCCTCAACCGCACCATACAGACCAGAACCAGTCCTACCGGAGGACGACTACAACAACATACTCAAGATCATTCAGGACATGACACTTGTGATGGAGCGAAGCCCTGCTGCATTCTCTCGTATGGGCGAGGAAGACATTCGCCAGCATTTTTTAGTGCAACTAAATGGGCAGTATGAAGGCAAAGCGACCGGCGAGACATTCAATGCTGAAGGTAAGACGGACATCCTAATAAGGCACGAGGGGCGCAATTTATTTATCGCCGAGTGCAAATTCTGGCGCGGGGAGAAAGCTCACCTTGAGACAATCAACCAAGTTCTCTCCTACCTATCTTGGCGAGACACAAAAACTGCTGTCATTGTGTTTAACAAGAACCGAGACTTTTCTGGAGTCCTTCAAAAAATTTCTGAAGCTACTCAACAGCATGCGCAGTTCAAATCGGGACCAAAAATTGAGAATGAAACGTGTTTTCGTTATGTCTTCGGTCAGCGTGACGACCCCAATCGAGAGGTCATCCTTACTGTGCTAGCTTTCGATGTTCCACACCATGAAAAAACTCCGACGGCAAAACCGCGCATTCGTCGGATTTAGATTCGCTGTTGCTCGTTTTTCCTCTTATTCCATTCAGTTCAGAGACAGCGCTGTATTCACGGCGCCGTCTCTGACGCGATACAACGTAAGGGCCTATAGCCGACCGCTCCCGTAACGCAATGCACCAGCCAAAATACATTCGAAACGATTGGCAGCACCTCGGGGACCGTCACTAAGAGCACACTACCTCAAACCAGCGCGATCACCCGGCTCGGGCCGCCGGTGGCGCCCTTGATCTTCGGTGCGCCGACGACGAGCGTAGCGCCGGTGGCGGGCACCTCGTCGAGGCCGGCGAGACATTCGATCCCCCAGCGCTCCGTCGGAAGCCAGGCGTAATGCGTGTCGAAGGTTTTGGAGGCTCCGAAGTCGAGCGACAGCGTGTCCACCGCCATGCCGACCACGCCCTTTTCCATCATGTACATCGCCGCCTCCCTGGAAAAGCCCGGGAAATGCATCACGCCCTCGGCATCCGCGTTGCGGAATTTCTCGCTGCCGACATGCGCGGCCCAGCCCGAGTTCATCGCCACGCAGCCGCCTTCGGGCAGCGGACCGTGGGCCTCTTCATGGGCCTTCAGGTCTTCGACCGTCACCTGATAGTCCGGGTCGGCGGCCGCCTTTTCCCGCACATCGACCACGGCAAGCGGCACGACAAGCTGGTCGAGCGCGATCTCGTCCGACGTCTTGCCGTCGGCGGAAAAATGGATCGGCGCGTCAAGATGCGTACCGGTGTGTTCCACGACGTGCCATGTGTACATGTTGAAGCCGTCCGTCTCGAAGGACGTCATGCGCTCCATTTCCAGCCCCGGCTTACCGAAAAAGGTCGGAAAATCCGCCATCAGGTCATGCGTGAGGTCGACCGCCTTCGAAAAATTCAACGCCTGCGCCCGGGCGGCACGCGGCGGCGGAAAGGCGGTGAAGGCAGCGGCGCCGGCCGCGACGCCGGCAACCCCTTTCAGCAGACCGCGCCGGCTCAGACGCTGCGCGACGGTTTCCTGACATCCTGGAACACACATGCTGCTTTCTCCTCTGGTTTTGTCGGTCGCCAACATCCTAGGCTGCGAAGGTCGCGGGTTACAATTCCCGGCTTCATCATCGACGCACGACTGCGCGTGCCCCCTTGCGCCCCGGCGCATTTGCGGCCATTGATCCGCCCATGTTGCAGATCACCGACCTCACCTTTCGCATCGCCGGGCGTACGCTCCTCGACAACGCCAGCGTCACCCTTCCCGCAGGCTCCAAGGCCGGCTTCGTCGGCCGCAACGGCGCCGGCAAGTCGACGCTGTTTCGCCTGATCACCGGGGAGAGCGCGCCGGAAAGCGGCGAGATCCAGATGCCCAAGGGCATCCGCATCGGCCAGGTCGCCCAGGAGGCGCCGGGAACCGAACAGTCGCTGATGGAGGTGGTGCTGGCCGCCGACACCGAGCGCGCACAGCTTCTGGAAGAGGCCGAAACGGCAACGGATCCGCACCGCATCGCCGAAGTCCACACGCGGCTTGCCGACATCGACGCCCATACGGCAGAGGCGCGCGCGGCGCGTATCCTGTCGGGTCTCGGCTTCGATTCCGACGCGCAGGCGCGCCCCTGCTCCGCATTCTCCGGTGGCTGGCGCATGCGCGTCGCGCTCGCCGCGGTGCTGTTTTCCGAGCCAGATCTCCTGCTTCTCGACGAGCCGACCAACTATCTCGATCTGGAAGGCACGATGTGGCTGGAGAATTATGTCTCCCGCTATCCGCACCAGGTTCTGCTGATCAGCCACGACCGCGACCTTTTGAACAAGGCGGTCGATTCCATCGTGCATCTCGACCAGCTCAAGCTCACCTTCTACCGCGGCGGCTTCGACAGTTTCGACCGCCAGCGCCGCGAAACCATGATGCTGCAGGAAAAGAGCCGCGAGAAGCAGGAAGCCCAGCGCAAGCACATGCAGGCCTTCGTCGACCGCTTCCGGGCCAAGGCGAGTAAGGCACGCCAGGCGCAGTCGCGGCTGAAGATGCTGGAAAAGATGGAGCCGATCGCCGGCATTCGCGGCGCCGAAGCCCTGCCGATCTCCTTCCCCGCCCCTGTCGGCACACTCGCGCCGCCGATCATCCGCCTCGACAATGTGTCGGCCGGCTACGGCGACACCACGGTCTTGTCGAACCTCGCGCTCAACATCGACAACGACGACCGCATTGCCCTGCTCGGCGCCAACGGCAACGGCAAGTCGACCTTCGCCAAGCTGATTGCGGGCCGTCTGAAGGAGCAGTCCGGCACAATCACCCGCGCCAAGAAGATGAATGTCGCCTTCTTCGCCCAGCACCAGCTCGACGATCTCATTCCCGCCGACAGCCCCGTGGCCCATGTGCGCAAGCTCATGCCGGACGCCGCCGAATCGAAGGTCCGCTCGCGCGTCAACCGCTTCGGCCTGCCGACCAGCCGCATGGACACGCCCGCCCAGGATCTCTCCGGCGGCGAGAAGGCCCGCCTGCTGCTCGGCCTTGCGACCTTCGAGGGGCCGCACCTGCTGATCCTCGACGAACCGACCAACCACCTCGACATCGAAAGCCGCGAGGCGCTGATCCAGGCGGTCAACGAATATGAAGGCGCGGTGATTCTGATCTCGCACGACCGGCATCTGGTCGAGGCCTGCGCCGACCGGCTCTGGCTCGTCGCCAATGGCGGGGTGTCGAGCTTCGAAGGCGACATGGAGGACTACCGCCGGCTGATCCTGCAAAAGGACCGACCGAACAAGAACGGCAAGGCGAAGCAGGCGGCCGCGGAAAAGGCCGCCGCCGAGGAAGCTGCGAAACAGGACGAGCCGGAAGACCCGCGCAGCGCACAGGAGCGGCGCAAGGACGCGGCCGAACGGCGCTCGCGGCTTGCCCCCTTGCGCAAGGAAATCAAGGCGGCGGAAGCCGAAATCGCGCGCATCCAGTCAAAGATGGAAAAGCTCGACGCGGCGCTTGCCGATCCCGATTTCTTCCTGAAGGACGGAGAACGCGCGGCAAAATTCGTCAAGGAACGCGCGTTTCTGGAAAAGAAACTCGCCAAGACGGAGCAAGGCTGGCTGGAGTTGTCCAGCGAATACGAAGGAGCGACGGCGCAAGGGTAGCGGGAGACGACTTTCGAAGCCAAGTAAAAGACAATGCAATCCGTTGCGACGATATTGGGAAATCTGCAGCTGAGCAGAGTTTCGCCGACAAACGCAAACGGATGTGTCCATCGCTCGCCCCCCTCTTGGTTTCGCCCGTTTGCGCCGCTGCCCGCACGAATGCCCCGGCCTTCCTGACCGGCGTCGCGCCCCTTACGCTTTCCGGCTGGGGCGCATACGCCAACAACGGCAAAGGGCACGGAAACGAAAACGGCGGGGCCAGGGCTCCGCCGTTTTTGCTGAGCAGCAACGACGGCACCGTCACACAATTCTCTTTTCCGGGAACAATCAGATGGACGCAATCTGAGGCTGCGCATAGTCTTGCCGCAAGGGAAAGAAAAGCAGCCTGGAGCGATGTCTGATCCGCAACGCCAAATAGCCGATGTGCTTCTGGACAGCGCTATCGTGATAGCGCCTCTCGCCCTGGGCTATTTCGCCGGCATCGCCTATCTCGACGCTTTTCTGTCGGCCTTTTCCATCTCCATCCATGAAGTCGATGCGCCGCTCGCGACAATTGTCGCGCACTCCTACAACGTGTTCATACACAATGCATTTCTTGCAAAACTGACCCTGACGGGCGTTGGCGCGCTGGGACTCGCGCTGGGTTTCGCATGGCTGCGCAAGACCGAAACGATCCCGAAGGACACGCCGTTTCGTGCCTTCATCCTTTGCGTGCTTCCGGTCGTTGCGTTCATCCTGTTCATAAGCGTCAAGGCAAGCGCGGAGGAAACCGCGCGCACCACGGCCCATCGCATATGGCACGAGCAGGGAGCCGTAACGTCTCCGCGGAATTCCTTCGCCATCACCGACAACGCTTTAAGCGTGCGCCAGAGGCTTCGACTATCGACTTGCCTTCAAGGTGCCGTGATCAAGCACGTCATCGCAATTCCCGAGAGGTCCTATGCCCTTTGCGTCATCGGCAAGGAAGGGTTTCTCCTCACCCACGTAACGGCAAGCGATCGCTATCTGCCGATCCGCAATATGTCACCCTGCGCAGCCGCAAACTGGCAGGAGACAACCTTTTGCGCATCCGACCGCTAGCTGAGAGGGAAGCAAAGACATGAAGCGCGCAGCACTTTTCACTCTGGCCACCCTTTGGATGCCGTTTTCGCCGGCGCTGTCGCAACCAGCCTCCGAAGAGGCGATCCGGCAACTCTCGGAGCGTGTGTCAGACATCATCGAGAGACTGGAGACCGAAAGGAGCGGCGATGCGTTTGCAGCCGTTCGCCAAGTCAGCAACGGCGTGCGCATGGACGGCGACAATCCGTTGGGACAGTTCTTCCCGGTTCCCGGAACCGAGACGGTCAACTTTCAGGAATGCGGCTCAAGCGAGAGCGAGGTGATCGCCGCCAGCCTTGTGGAACCGACCAAGGAGGTCTGCAAGTCCCGGCCAGGGACAGCAACGCCGAGCATCCCGCATTTTGCCTCCACGCGCTGGACCTTCGACCCAAACAAGAACGGCTACACGGTAACAACGGCCCCGGGCACGGGAGACACACCGCGCACAGTGGCCTTCGTCGACTGCGCGAGCGTGCCGACGGCACTCATCGTTGCAGCGGAAAAGGCAGTGAAGGGAACCGAAGGTGTTGCCGGTTCGAGAGAAACGCTGAGCGCGCTCGACGTTCCGGAGGGTCAGGGGACAGAGACCGCCGCAACGGACCGGCCAACGCATGAGCAATGCCGAGACGCCAGCGAGTTCTGGACGCTTCAATCGGCGGGCGTTCCGATGGTCAGCGACAACAGGCTCTTCGGTGTCACCCGGGAGGCCCCGCCGTTCATGTGAGCCCGGGCGAGACCGCAGGTCCTGCCCTCACGCCGCCTTCACATAGACCGCGCGGATGTGCGGGATGATGCGCTCGCCCTTTTGCACGTCATAGGCTGTCGATTCGCTCAGGCGAAGACCTGCCGCCTCGAAACCGGACAGTTCACCGGGCGACAATGGCCAGGGCGGACCGGAGGTCTCGACGCCGTCCGCCCGCGAGCGGGTCAGGACCAGAAGCCGGCCGCCCGGTTTCACAAGCCTTGCCAAAGCGGCAAAAGAGGCTTCACGCAAATCGCCATGCAGCGCCTGCACCGTGTAGCATTCGTGCACCAGATCGAAAGCGTCGGCCCAGTCGGTCGGCGGCGCAAAGAGGTCGGCTGCGGTGTAGTGAACGGGCGATCCCGGAAACCGCTGGCGCGCCCAGTCGATGGCGCGCTGCGCAAGATCGAAAGCGGTCGTCTTATAGCCGGCCGCCGCCAGCGCCTCGGCGTTGTCGCCAAGGCCGCAGCCGACATCGAGCGCCCGTGCCCCTCCGCCCGGATGGTCGCCAAGCCAGTCGACAAGAGCCGCCTTGGGCGCAAGGTCAGCCCAGGGCACGGCCGCCGCGTCTCCCTCCGCCGTGTCATAAACGGCGTTGAACCATGCACACCGGTCGTCCTTGTCGCCGCCTTTGGCGCCGAAGAGATCGTCGAGCCGGTCGCGCGCCGCATCCCGGCGTTCGGCGAACCGTGGATCGGCCGCACCTGTTCGGCTGTCGCGTCCGCTCATGCCTTCTTCTGCCATCGCCCGTCTTCCGTCTGTTGCCAGTAGGTCAATTCGTGCCCGGCCGCCTTCAGCGCCTTCCAGTGGCCCCGCGCGTCCGTGACCGCTTCCGGGTCATCGCCGTCGAACAGGAAGACACCGCGCGTGTAAGGCGACAGGTCGGGCGGCGCTGCGCGGTCGACGAGGAAACGGATGCTCGCGCCATTCGGATTGTCCGGCCCGTCGGTCAGAAAAACGGGCTGCCGGGCGCCCTCGCCGTCGGCTGCCGTTCCATGCGGCAGGAACGAGTCCTCGCGATAACTCCACAGCAGCGAATCGAGCGCCGTTACCCGTTCCGCCGATCCCGCCTGCACGACAACGCGCCAGTCGCGCTGCAGGCAGGTCTCCAGCAGACCAGGGAGGACATCCTCCAGCGGCTTGAGCGTCAGATGGTAGAAAAGCACTTCCGTCATAAGGACCTGGCTGTTGAAAACGGTGCGGGGACGGCCGCGACGCGAGCGCGACTGTGCGCCAGGTGCGGCCAATGCGCAACAGGTGCCCGGCCATGTGCCGCGCCACACGAAAGCGGCTTTGATTTCCGCTCAATTCCTCATTAACCGTTTCCCAACCCCGGCGCGGCACTCTGTCGACCGGGACAAGACCTTCGTGAAAGGCGTAAGGCTGTGGCACGGATCACAGCCGGCGCTTGGCGCGCGGGGCAGACTTGGGAAAGTCCGGGAACCATAGGGTCGGACGAACGGGAGACGACTTTGATGGCTGTGCGGATTGCCCTGTTTTTCGGACTTGTTCTTGGCCTTGCCGGCGTGACGACGGCCATGGGCACGGTCGTCGGCGAACCCTCAGGCACCTGCGTCGCCTACAAGACCTGCTGAGACGCGGCGCGAGAAACACCGCGCCGTCACAGCTTTAGGCCCGCCGAAAACCCGCCGTTTTGGCGGGTTTTTTCGTGCCTGCCGAGGCGCGTCAGACAGACAGCCGCACCTCCCGGGAAATGGCGGCGGAAAACGTCCCGCCGCCAGATATCCGCCTATTTCTCGTAGTGCATGCTGACCAGACGGTCGAGCAGCCGGACGCCGAAACCGGAGGCCCAGCCCTTGCTGATCTCCGTCTTCGGGCTGCTCATCGCGGTTCCCGCAACATCGATATGCACCCACGGCACATCGTTGACGAATCGCTGCAGGAACTGCGCCGCCGTGATCGAGCCGGCAGTGCGCCCGCCGGTGTTCTTCATGTCGGCGTTGGGCGTGTCGATCAGCTTGTCGTATTCCTTCGAGAGCGGCAGCCGCCAGACCTTCTCGTCGGTCGCCTCCCCGGCCTCCGACAAACGCCCGACGAGTTCGTCGTTGTTGGAGAAGACGCCGGCATGCTGGTTGCCGAGCGCCACGATGATCGCGCCAGTCAGTGTCGCCAGGTTGATCATGAAGGCCGGCTTGAAGCGGTCCTGCGTGTACCAGAGCGCGTCGGCCAGCACGAGACGGCCTTCCGCGTCGGTATTGATGACCTCGATGGTTGCCCCCGACATGGCGGTGACGATGTCGCCGGGCCGCTGGGCCCGTCCGTCGGGCATGTTTTCCACCAGACCGATCACGCCAATGACATTGGCCTTGGCCTTGCGCGCGGCAAGCGCATGCATCAGGCCGGTCACGGCGGCCGCTCCGCCCATGTCGCCCTTCATGTCCTCCATGCCGCCGGCCGGCTTGATCGAAATGCCGCCGGTATCGAAGACGACGCCCTTGCCGACGAAGGCGACAGGCTGGTCGTCCTTCTTTCCGCCGTTCCAGCGCATGATCACGAGACGCGGCGGATATTCAGAGCCCTGGGCAACACCGAGAAGCGAAAACATCTTGAGCTTCTTCATCGCCTTTTCGTCGAGAATCTCGACCTCGACGCCGAGCTTGGAAAGCTCCTCGGCGCGCTTGGCGAACTCCAGCGTGGTGAGCACATTGGCCGGCTCGTTGACGAGATCGCGGGCGAGCAGCGTGCCGTCGCTGATCGCATCGGCCGTGTCCCAGGCCTTCTTCGCGGCCTTGGTGTCGGCAACGCCGATCGTGAGTTTCTTGGTCTTTGCCGACGTGTCGTCGCCGGACGTCGACTTGTAACGGTCGAAGCTGTAGGCGCGAAGCTTGGCCCCCATCGCGAAAGCCGCAGCCGCTTCGGGCGAAGCCTCGCCGCCCGGCACATCGATCAGCACGTCGGCCGCCTCGGAACTGGAAAGCGCGCCCATGACGACGCCGCCGAGCGTCATCCAGGCGCTTTCCCCTAGGTCCGCGGCCGCGGAGGCCTTGCCCAGTCCAACGACAAGGAGACGATCAAGGTCGAGCCCGGACGGCGCGATGAGATCGAGCACCGTGTTGACCTTGCCGGAAAACCCGCCGGTTGCGGCGGCGCGTTGCAACAGGCCGTCAACGCCGGATAGCACGTCCGTCGCGGTTTGGCCGAGATGAAGCGCATCGTCGGCAAAAACGACGAGGGTGCCCTTTGACGGGGCGGAAAGCTTGGAGAACGAAATTTTCGGAAGCAAGACGAAACCTCTTGGTTACACGATGCATGAAGGCGCCCAGCACCAGACACCAGGTCCGAGACAGGCCCGAGCGCACAGGAATCCTCTCGATTCGGTCGCGCGCGGATCGCGTCCGACCGGCCGAGGGTTGACGTTACAATGGTGCCAGTTTCGGCCCACGGCAAGCGCGAGCGGGGGTAAGATGTCGTTAACCCTTTTTCTTCTCGGAGTATTTACCTAAACTGTCGCTTAATCGACAAGATGGCCTTCCCGGCGGTGGCACGCACGACGTGTGCCGTTCCAGCCATGAGATCCACCGGCACCCTTGCCTGGCGACGACATTCAACACGGACCTGATGACAACCTTCGAGCGCTATGTTTTGCGACGCCTCTCGGCGGCTTTCGCCCTGACCCTCGCCGCGCTTGCCGGCGTTGTGTGGGCAACGCAGGCCTTGCGTCAGCTCGATCTGGTCACCTCCAAGGGGCAGACCATCGTCCAGTTCGTCGGCATGACCTTGCTGGCGATGCCGTTCCTGCTGCTTGCAATCGCCCCCTTCGCACTCCTGATTGCGCTGATCGTGGTGCTCAACACGCTGTCCAACGACAGCGAACTGATCGTCATCAACGCCTCGGGAGCGTCCCGCACCGTTTTGATGCGCCCGGTGGTGATCTTTGCCATTTTCGTCAGCCTGTTCTGCGCCACGCTCTCCCTCTCGCTTGCGCCGCTCGGTCTCAGTGCCCTGCGCGACGAAATCACGCGGGTGCGGGTCGATCTCGTTGCCAACATCGTGCGCCCCGGACGTTTCATCGGCATCGAGGACGGTCTCACCTTCCACATCCGCAACCGCAGCGGTGACGGTCAGCTCGACGGCCTGTTGATGCACGACGACCGGGCCGACGACATCGTCTTCACCTACGAGGCTGCGCGCGGGCGCATCGTCGAGGCCGCCGGCCGTACCTTGCTGGTGATGCAGGACGGCACCATCCAGCGGCGCACGCGGGCGACCGGCTCGATCTCGATCGTGCGCTTCCAGTCTTACGCCTTCGACCTGTCGAACATGGTCCCCACGGGCCGCACCTCCGTCTACAAGGCCAGCGAACGCTCGCTCATGGACCTGATTGCGCCAGCCGCCGACGATGATTACGCCCGCGACAACCGCGCCAGGCTCGTCGCGGAGCTGCACGACCGACTGAGCCAGCCGCTCTACCCCCTCGCCTTTGCGCTGATCGTGTTCGTCTTCGCCGGACAACCGAAAACCACCCGCCAGAACCGCAACGTCGCGACGCTTACCGCGCTCACCCTGGCGATTTTGCTAAGAAGTGCCGGCTTTGGCGTGCTGACCCTGGTGCCGGACATGCCTTCGGCGCGATTTGCGCTCTATGCGGTTCCCCTTCTCGCGATCGCACTCAGCTGCTGGGCAATCGCCGCCGAACGCAAACCGGCGTGGTTCCAGCGCATCGCAGGGACCCTCGAGCTTGTCCTGGAACGCGCGGAAGCCCGTTTCCAGAAGCTGCGCGGCCGCCATCCCAACGAGGTGGCCTGAGATGGAACGCGGTCTGGTTGGACATACGCTCGCCGTCTATTTCTCGCGCAAGTTCCTGGGCGCCATTCTCGGGCTGTTCGTGCTCGCGGCCGTGCTGATCTTCCTCTTCGACGTCCTGGAACTGCTCCGCCGCAGCTCCGGCCAGGACGGGGCGACGCTGGCGCGCATCGGCCTGATTTCGCTTCTGCGCGTGCCGCAACTGATGGAACAGGTGCTGCCGTTTACCGTCTTGTTCGGCGCCATCGCCGCCTTTCTGGCGCTCAGCCGCAAGCTGGAACTCGTCGTTGCGCGCGCCGCCGGGGTGTCCGTCTGGCAATTCACCGCGCCGGCGCTTCTCGTCGGCATCGGCCTCGGCATCGCGGCGGTGACACTGTACAATCCGCTGGCCGTGGTCTTGCGCACGCAATCCGACGAGATCGCCTCCGGGCTCTTCAGCAGCGAGCAGAACTTCCTGCTCCAGACCACCGGGGAAATCTGGCTGCGACAGGACGGTACGGACGGCGAATCGGTGCTTCACGCCAAACAGACGCTGGATGGCGGCACGCGGCTGCTTGGCGTCACCCTGTTCACCTTCGACCGTTCCGCCCGTTTTTCCGAACGCGTCGAGGCGCGCCAGGCCCTGCTTGAAGACAAGCGCTGGCGTTTGAGCGATGCGACGGTCTATTCCACCACCGGCGACCCGAGCACGCACACCACCTATTATGTCTCCACCTATCTGACCCCGACGGAGGTGCGCGAAAGCATCGCCGCCCCGGAATCCATCGGTTTTTGGGACCTGCCCCGTGTGATCGAATTGTCACAGCGCGCAGGTCTTCCCGCCTACCGGTATTCCTTGCAGTATCAGACACTTCTCGCACGTCCGGCGCTTCTCGCCGCGATGATCCTGATTGCGGCCTGCGTTTCGCTCAGGGTTTCACGAATGGGGGGCGTCGGCAGACTGATTCTGGGTGGAATCCTTGCCGGGTTCGTGCTTTACGTTCTCTCGGAACTGGGAAAGGATCTGGGAGGCGCGGGAATCGTGCCCCCGGTCGTTGCCGCTTGGGCGCCAGGAGTGTTTGGAGTTCTGATGGGGTTTACGATCCTCTTGCATCTGGAGGACGGCTGATGGCCGTTGCCGTTCCTTCGCAGACGGTTCGTAGCACCCGTGCAGCCGCTGCCGGGCGACAGGCGTCTGGCGCGCAGGGTTTGCGCGGCCTCGCGCTTGCCGGCGTCAGCGCCCTTGCGCTCTCGCTTTCCCCCGGCCTGCTCGCCACCCCCGCGCTTGCCCAGGACAGCGTTCTCAACGCGCTCGGAACCCAGGTGGATCCGGACGAACCGCTTTTGCTGGAAGCGACGGAGCTGCGCTACGATTTCGACAGGGACAAGATTTCCGCAGTCGGCGACGTGCAGATCTACTATGGCGGCAACACCGTCGAGGCGGAGCGTGTCGTGTTCGACCGGCGCCAGAACCGACTGCGCGCGGAAGGAAACGTCCGCCTCACGGAGCCCAACGGAAATGTCCTGCGGGCTGCATCGATGGAGCTTTCGGAAGATCTGCGCGACGGGTTCGCATCGGCGCTGCAGCTCGACACGCCACAGCGCACGCGCTTCATCGCGGACGGCGCCCGGCGCGAGAACGGCAACAAAACGACTTTCGACAACGGCATCTACACCGTCTACACCAAGCCGACGAACCCACCCGGCAAACCGCCCCTGTGGCGGGTGCGCGCGGCCACCATCATCCACGACGAAACGGAACGGACCATCGAGTTCCAGGATGCGTCGCTGGAATTCTTCGGCCGCTCGCTCGTTTATCTGCCCTATTTTTCGATGGCGGATCCCACCGTCAAGCGCAAGACAGGCCTGCTGTCTCCGACCCTGGTGGTCGGCGACCGCGTCGGGGTTGGCGCCACGATTCCCTATTACTTCGCGCTCGACCCGACCTACGATCTCCTGCTTTCGGCGACCCCGCTGTCCAAGCAGGGCCTGCTCGCGCAGGCGGAATGGCGCCAGCGCCTGATCGACGGCAGCTATTCCATCAACGTGGGCGGTCTCATCCAGGCCCAGCCGGGGGAATATTCGAACTCGAGCGGCAACCGACGGTTTCGCGGCGTGATCGCGACCGAAGGCGAGTTCGACATCAACCAGCGCTGGAAATGGGGCTGGGACGTTTCCTACCGCAGCGACCGCGCGTTTCTGAACGACTACAAGTTCGCCGATTTCGGCAACGCCAGCGACATTTCGCAGATCTATCTGACCGGCCAGAGCGAGCGCAACCGCTTCGACCTCAGGAGCTACGCCTTCCGCATTTCGCAGGAAGACTACAGCGCAGACCCGAAGTTCGATGCGCCAGGCTACCTTCCCGTCGGAAGCCGGCTGCAGGACAAACAGCCCTTCGTTCATCCGGTGCTCGACTACAATTACATCTTCGAGGATCCGATCGCGGGTGGCGAGCTTTCGCTGACGGGCAACCTGACCAGCCTGACGCGCGACAAGACGGACGCGATCCAGATCGGCGGTACGAAACGCTTTCGCGGCGTCGAGGGCACGTTCACCCGCACAAGCCTGCGCGCTGACTGGCGCACGACCGTGATCGACCCGCTCGGCCAGGTGTTCACGCCCTTCGCCTATGTGAAGGGCGACCTCTTCTTCCTCGCCTCGCAGGACAAGACGGTCGGCGCGCTGACGGACGAATCCGTTGTCGGGCGGATCATGCCGGCCGTCGGCATCGACTACCGCTTTCCGATTCTCGCCACCTTCGACGGCGGCAACCAGATCTTCGAACCGGTTGCGCAGCTGATCGTGCGCCCGAACGAGGGTCGCATCGGCGAACTTCCCAACGAGGACGCGCAAAGCATCGTCTTCGACTCCACCACGCTGTTCGAATACGACAAATTCTCCGGCTTCGACCGCAGCGAAGGCGGCACCCGCGCCAACATCGGGTTGAAGTACAGCCTGCAGTTCGACAACAACTTCAACATCAGCGCCCTCTTCGGCCGGTCGTTCCAGCTGGCGGGCACCAACTCGTTCAAGACGGCGGACATTCTCGACGCCACCCGCTCGTCGGGGCTTGCGAGCAACCAGAGCGACTACGTCAGCAGCCTGTATTTCGACAGCCGCCAGGGCTTCCGCATCGGCGCGCAGGCGCGGTTCGATCACGAGAATTTCGCCGTGCGCCGCGGCCAGGTCGAAGCCTCCGGCATTTACGGCCCCGTGACGGGCAACCTTGCCTATGCCTATCTCTCGGCACAGCCGAACATCGGCATCCCGACCGCCCGCGAGGAGGTCATCGGTTCTGCGAGCCTGCGGCTGCAGGAAAACTGGCGGGTCTTCGGATCCGTGCGCTACGATCTGCAAAGCAACAACATGGTTCGCGACAGCGTCGGCTTCGGCTACGACGACGAGGGGTTCTCCGTGTCCTTTGCCTATTCGGAAGACCGCAGCCGCAACAACGGCCAGACCACGGACCGGCTGTTCTTCCTGCGGTTCGGCCTGCGCACGCTTGGCGACACGCAATTCTCCACCAACGGCAACAACTGATGCGTGGAACGGTTTCAGGCTGTTCGCATCCGGAATTTGGCCTTTTTCCGGTGCAACGACACGCAGCGTTGTAAGATATGGCCTACCGAAGACAGACCCGGACGGTCACAGTTGACACGACCGGGATCGCTGCCGGACCATCGCCGTTGACGCAGGGGCGAGCCGGCAAGGCGAAAAGGGGAAGGGAATGACTGTGAGGCGCTGGTTTTTCGCAGCCGTCGGTCTGTTGCTTGCGGCAGGTCTGACGATGGACCCGCTCGCTGCGCAAACCTCCATCAAGGTGGTGGTGAACAGCAAGCCGATCACATCCTACGACATCAAGCAGCGCGCGGGACTGTTGCGGTTGACGACAGGTCGCGGGGGGGCGGCCGCGCGACGTTCGGCGATGGAAGAACTGATCGACGAACAGTTGAAGATGCAGGAAGCAGAGCGCGCCGGCATTCGTGTGTCCCAGGCCGAGGTCGATGACGCCTATGCCACCCTTGCCCGCCGCGTGAAACTCTCGCCGAAACAGCTTGGCCAGGCGTTGCGTCAGGCGGGCGTGCGCCCGGAAACGCTCCGCGACCGTCTGGAGGCCGAAATCGGCTGGGGTCAGATCCTGCGTGCTCGCTTTCGCCAGGAGGTTCGCATCGCCGAATCCGACGTTCTGGCCGCTCTGCGCAAGAAGGACGACGAGGAAACCGACAAGAGCATGGAATACAGGCTCCAGTCGGTGATTTTCGTCATTCCCTCAAAATCCTCCTCGTCTTTCAAGAACCAGCGCCGCCGGGATGCCGAGGCCTTTCGGCGCGCCTTCAATTCCTGCGACCAGTCAGAAGCCCTGGCGCAGAAGTACCGCGAGGTCGTGGTGCGCCCGGCTCAGCTCAGGCTGGAAACGGAACTGCCCGACGATTTGCAACAGCTTGTCGAGAAAACGCCTGCCGGCAAGGCAACGGCGCCGCAGAGCACGCCGAACGGCCTTGAGGTTTTCGCGGTTTGCGAAAAGCGGGAAATCGAAAGCAATGCCGCCGCCCGCATGGAAGTGGAAGAGGACCTGCGCGCCAAGGAAGGCCAGCAGCTGAGCCGCCGCTATCTGCGCGAGTTGCGCAGCCGCGCGATCATCGACTACCGCTGATGAACGCCATGCGCAGCAGCGTCCTGCCCCTCGCCGTCACCATGGGCGACCCGGGCGGGGTCGGGCCGGACGTGACCCTCAAAGCCTATAGCGAGCGGGTCGCGCGCGACCTGCCGCCCTTCTACGTCCTCGCCGACCCGGCGCTGCTGGCAGCGCGCGCCGAGCGCATGGGCCTCAAGATCAAGTTGCGCAAGACCACCGTCGAAGCGGCGCTGGAGACCTTTCCGAACGCCTTGCCGGTCGTTCCCCTCCCCGCATCGGTGGAGGACCGGCCCGGCATCGCCGACAGCGCCAATGCCGAAGCGGTGCTCACCTCGATCCGCATGGCCGTCGCCGACGCGCTGGCGGGCCGCGCGGGTGCGGTGGTGACCAACCCGATCAACAAGAAGGCGCTTTACGACGCGGGCTTTGACCATCCGGGACATACGGAATACCTCGGCGCACTCGCCCGCGAAGCCGGCCACGACACCCTGCGCCCCGTGATGCTTCTGGCCGGACCGGACCTTCTGGCGGTTCCCGTGACCATTCATATCCCGCTGAGCGCGGTTCCCGCAGCGCTGACGACACAGTCGATCGTCGAGACCGCCCGGATCGTGAACGCCGACCTCATGTCGCGCTTTCGCATCGAGGCGCCGCGTCTGGCCGTTGCCGGGCTCAATCCGCATGCGGGCGAAAACGGATCCATCGGGCGGGAAGATACCGACATCATCGAACCCGCAATCGCGCAATTGCGGGCCGAGGGAATTGACGCGCGCGGGCCGCTTCCCGCCGACACGATGTTCCACGAAGAGGCGCGGTCGACCTACGACTGCGCGCTTGCGATGTACCACGATCAGGCCCTCATCCCGGCCAAGACGCTCGCCTTCCACGATGCGGTGAACGCGACCCTTGGGCTTCCCTTCGTGCGCACGTCGCCAGATCACGGGACGGCGCTGGAAATCGCCGGCTCCGGCACCGCGCGCGCCGACAGTTTCGCCGCCGCGGTCCGGCTTGCCGCCGTCATGGCCGACCCCGGCCTGGTGGAATGAGCCAGATCGACACGCTGCCGCCGCTGCGCGACGTCATTCGCACGCATGACCTGCAGGCGCGCAAGTCGCTCGGGCAGAATTTCCTGCTCGACCTCAATCTGACACTGCGGATCGCGCGCACCGCCGGCGATCTTTCGCAAGCCACCGTGCTGGAAGTGGGACCGGGCCCGGGAGGCCTGACGCGCGCCCTTCTTGTCGCCGGTGCCAGGCGCGTTGTCGCGGTGGAAAAGGACACGCGCTGCCTCCCGGCGCTGGAGGAGGTCGCGGCGCATTATCCCGGGCGGCTAGACATTCGAAACGCCGACGCGCTGACGCTTCGCCTTTCCGAGATCGCCGACGACGGCCCGCTGAAGATCGTGGCCAATCTCCCCTACAATGTCGGGACCCAGCTGTTGCTTGGCTGGGTGGCTCAGGAAACATGGCCGCCGGCCTGGCAGTCGCTCACGCTGATGTTTCAAAAGGAAGTGGCCGAACGCATCGTCGCAGCGCCGGGCTCCAAGGCCTATGGGCGCCTCGGCGTTCTCGTCGGTTGGCGCTGCCATGCGGAAATTGCCTTCGATGTGGGGCCCAAGGCCTTCACACCGCCGCCGAAGGTCACCTCGGCGATTGTCCACCTGACCCCGCGCGCAACACCGCTTCCCTGTGACCTGAAGGCGCTGGAACGCGTGACCGCCGCCGCCTTCGGCCAGCGCCGCAAGATGCTGAGGGCGAGCCTCAAGGCCCTTGACGGCGACGCTCTGAGCCGCCTCGAGGCGGCCGGGATCGAGCCGACCCGCCGGGCCGAAGAGCTCGATATCGCGGAGTTCGTGAAGCTGGCGCAAGCCTTCGCGTGAGCGTGTCGCTCAGGCGCCGTCCGTCTCGCGGCGCAGGTCCTCGACCATTCCCTCGATGAAGGTGCCGATGGCAGGACAACGCTCCCGGCGAAGCCGCTCCGCGCGCAGAATCGACCGCGCACCGTCATAGGCGCGCTGCAGGTCTTCGTTGACGATGACGTAATCGTATTCGCACCAGTGTTTCATTTCGCCGACGGCGGTCTTCAAACGGCGCTGGATGACATCGGGCGTATCCTCCGCGCGCCGGTGCAGACGTGATTTCATCTCTGCAATCGAGGGCGGAAGAATAAAGACCGACACGACATCCGGCCGGACGGCCTCATAAAGCTGGAACGTTCCCTGAATGTCTATGTCGAAGAGAACGTCCTGCCCCTGGGACAGGGCCTCCTCGACCGGATCGCTCGGCGTGCCGTAATAATTGCCGTGAACCTCCGCCCACTCCAGAAGCTCGTTGCGATCACGCATCTGCTCGAAACGCTCGCGCGAGATGAAATGATAGTGCACGCCATCGATTTCACTCGACCGGCGAGGGCGGGTCGTGACGGAGATGGACAGCTTGAGGTTGCTCTCCTGCTCCAGGAGCTGGCGTGCGATGGTGGACTTGCCCGCGCCCGAGGGCGACGACAACACCAGCATCAGCCCGCGCCGTTGCGCCTCAGCCTCGTCGGCGGTGACCACCGTTCCGGTTTCCGCTTCGCTCATTCGCCCCTACTCCAGATTCTGTATCTGCTCGCGCATCTGGTCGATCACCGTCTTGAGCTCAAGACCGATGGCGGTCAATTCCGTTCCATTCGATTTGGAACACAGCGTATTGGCCTCGCGGTTGAACTCCTGCGCCAGAAAGTCCAGTCGCCGCCCAACGGCACCGCCCCCGTCAAGGAGTGCGAGAGCCGCCTCGACATGGGCCTGAAGCCGGTCCAGTTCCTCGCGAATGTCCGCCTTGGTCGCCAACAGCACCGCCTCCTGGTGCAACCGCTCGGCGTCGAGGGGCGCGCTCGTGCCGAGAAGCGCCTCGACCTGCGTGGCGAGCCGCGCGCGAATGGCCTCCGGGTGCCGGGACGGCGCGGCTTCCGCGGCCTGGGTCAGGCGGGCGATGTCGCGCAACTGTCCGCGCAGCACCGCCTCGATCGCGGCGCCCTCGCTGCGACGCATGCCGACAAGTGCCGCAAGCGCATCCGCGAGGCTGGCCTGGAGCGCGCAAATCAGTTGCTCACGCTCGGCCGGATCCTCCTCGGGCTCTTTCCACTCGATGATGCCGCGCTGCGCGAGAATGCCCTCAAGCGCGACGGGAGCCGCGTCGGGCACACGCCTGTGCACGATCTCGAGCGCGGCAAGAAAGGCATCGAGCGCCGCTTCGTTGATCTGGGGAACGGCCTCGCCCTGTGCCCGCTGAAAACTCAGGCCGACGGTGACATTGCCACGCGACACCGCCTCGGCGACCGTTTCGCGGCAATGGCTTTCAAGGCCTTCAAGTCCCGACGGCAGGCGCAGGCGGACGTCGAGCCCCTTGCCATTGACCGAGCGCAACTCCCAGGTCCAGCGCGCGCCGCCCTCACCTGCGTCGACGCGCCCAAAACCGGTCATGCTGGACAGAGCGCCCGCGCGATTGCACCCGCCCGCTTCGGCCTCTGCTGATGTCGTCTTGCCCATTGGCGTGCCCCGCTTGCGCCTTTTCCGGAACACGGCGGCGCCGTTCCGGCCCCTGTCTAGCCGTCGTTGCCGCTTTCGCCGCCGGAGGCTTCGCCCGAGGAATTCTCGCGTTCCTGCTGGCGGCGCGTCCGTTCAATCTCGCGCCACTTGACCACATTGCGCTGATGCTGCTCGTAGGTTTCCGCAAAGACGTGACCGCCGGTGCCGTCCGCCACGAAGAACAGATCCTTCGTCCGCGACGGATTGGCCACCGCCTCCATCGCCGCGCGACCCGGATTTCCGATCGGACCCGGCGGCAGGCCGTCGATCTGATAGGTATTGTAGGGATTGCGCGCGTCGAGCTGAGACCGGGTGATGCCGGACCGATCGCGGTTCCAGGCGTCGCCGCCGTAGAGACCGTAAAGAATGGTCGGATCCGATTGCAGCCGCATGCCGCGCCGCAAACGGTTGACGAAGACACCGGCGACCCGGGGCCGCTCATCGGCCCGCGCCGTTTCTTTTTCCACCACGGAAGCAAGGATCACCAGCTCCTCCGGGGTCTCGACCGGCAAACCTTCGATCCGGCGGTCCCAGATTTCGGCGAGTGCCTTTTGTTGGGCCTCCCGCATCTGGCTGATGACCTGCGCCCGCGTGGCGCCGCGCGTGAAGGTATAGGTCTCCGGCAACAGCGAGCCCTCGGGCGGAATCTCGTCGAGCTTTCCGGTCAGGACCTCATGCTCGCGCACGCGCTCGACGATCTGCTGGCTGGTCCAGCCCTCCGGCACGGTGACCATATGGTAGACGGCCTTGCCGCTGACCAGGTCTTCCATGACGTCCTGCATCGAGCTTCCCGCGGCGAAGGCATATTCGCCCGCCTTCAGCTTTCCGGCGTTCTTGTAGGCACGCACACCGGCCCAGAAGAGATAGGCGTTCTCGATGACGCCCTGATTCTCCAGCGTGTCGGCGATCTGCTGCAGGCTCGATCCGGATGAAATGATCACCGTCTTTTCGCTGGCTGCGGGACCGGGCGCCTCGAATTCGGCCTTGCCCCAGTACAGCAGGCCGCCGGCGGCGATCACGCCGAGAACGGCGAGCGACAACAGGAAGTTGATGACGATGACAATCGGGTTTCGCACATGGCGCGAGCGGGCGGGCGGCTGCGGCGCCGGCTCGGGCTGGATGGCCTCGCGCGGGCTCTTCGGGTTCGGCCGGTAAACCGGCGTTTCACCCTCGCTGCCAGTGTCGGAATCGTCTGTCGGCTTGTCGCTCATAACCCATCCGGTCAGTTTGATCGAAGGAATGGGTTCGCCACATGCCGTGAAAATATGGCCAAACCGCGAAGCCCGTTCATGCTGTCAGTCAGCCGGCGCCCGGGGCGCCGGCCTCAGGCCGCAACCTTGCGGAAGACGAGAGACGCATTTGTCCCGCCAAACCCGAAGGAATTGGACAGGGCCGTGTCCACCGTCATGCGTTTGGCCGTATTCGGGACCAGATCGATTTCGGTCGCAACCGACGGATTCTCGAGATTGATCGTCGGCGGCACGATGTTGTCGCGCATCGCCAGAAGCGAGAAGATCGCCTCGATCGCACCGGCGGCGCCCAGAAGGTGCCCGGTGGAGGATTTCGTCGAGGACATCGTGAGCCGCGACGCGGCATCGCCGGCCAGCCGCTGGACGGCGCCAAGCTCGATCTCGTCACCCAGCGGCGTCGAGGTGCCATGGGCGTTGACGTAATCGACCTCGCCGAGCGTCATGCCCGCGCGCTTGAGTGCGGCCTGCATGCAGCGATAGGCGCCATCGCCGTCCGACGACGGTGCGGTGATGTGATACGCATCGCCGGAAAGACCGTAACCGACCACTTCGCCATAGATCTTGGCGCCGCGGGCCTTGGCACGCTCATATTCCTCGAGCACCACCACGCCGGCGCCCTCGCCCATGACGAAGCCGTCGCGGTCCTTGTCATAGGGACGCGACGCGCCCTGGGCATTTTCATTGAAACCAGTGGAAAGCGCGCGCGCGGCAGCGAAGCCGGCAAGCGAGATCCGGCAGACGGGGGATTCCGTCCCGCCGGCCACCATCATGTCGGCATCGTCCAGCGCGATCAGACGGGCAGCGTCGCCAATGGCGTGCGAGCCGGTCGAACAAGCGGTGACAACCGCATGATTCGGTCCCTTGAGACCGTGACGAATGGAAACGTAACCGCCGGCGAGGTTGATCAGCCGGCCGGGAATGAAGAAGGGCGACACGCGGCGCGGGCCCTTGTCGCGCAGGACATGCGACGTTGTCTCTATTCCCTGAAGTCCGCCGATACCGGAGCCGATCAGAACGCCGGAGCGGACCTGCTCTTCGTAGGTCTTGGGCGCCCAGCCGCAATCGCGGATCGCCTGTTCGGCGGCCGCCATCGCGAAGACGATGAAATCGTCGACCTTGCGCTGTTCCTTGGGGTCCATCCAGTCGTCTGGATTGAATGTCCCGTTCGAACCGTCGCCGCGCGGGATCTGACAGGCAATCTTGCAGGCGAGATCCTCGACTTCGAAATGGTCGACGCGGGAGGCCCCGCTTTCGCCGTTCAGAATCCGAGTCCAGCTTTCCTCGACACCACACGCCATCGGCGAGACCATGCCAAGGCCAGTAACGACAACTCGCCTCATTTCATACCCGTATGTAGGCGCGCCGGAGGGACGATGTCCCATCCGGCGCGGCATTCAAATTCGATTAGCTGGCGGCCTTTTCCAGGAACTTGACAGCGTCCCCGACCGTCAGGATCGTCTCGGCCGCATCGTCCGGAATCTCGACACCGAACTCTTCCTCGAAAGCCATGACCAGCTCAACCGTGTCCAGGCTGTCGGCGCCCAGATCGTCGATGAAGCTCGCCTCCAGGGTGACTTTGTCGGCATCGACGCCGAGATGTTCGATGACGATCTTCTTTACCCGATCCGCGATGTCGCTCATTTTGATTCCTCGATTGCTTCCAACAGTAGTTCGCTTGATTTAGCGCTCAGCGCCGTACCTCGTACCCGATCTTCGGAACGCGGTGAATGGGGTACCAGCCCGCACCAGGCCCGGATAGGTTGTTTTCCCCCGCCGGACCGGCCACGCCCGAGCGCCGAACCTTCGTGAACGGGTCTGCTGGCCGGCGGGTTCGTAACACACTTTCCAGGGCTTGACCAGTCGCGGGAAAGCCCTTCGAAACACAGGGGGAAAGGCCGCGCCAGTCGCGGCATTTCCCTTTTTAAATCATGGCCATACCGCCATTCACGTGAAGCGTCTCGCCGGTGACATAACCGGCTTCGTCGCTTGCCAGATAGAGCGCCGCGGCGGCGATTTCATCCGCCCGCCCCAGCCGGCCGGCGGGAACCGATCCGAGGATCGATTCCTTCTGCTTGTCGTTCAGGGCGTCCGTCATCGGCGTCTCGATGAAACCGGGCGCGATGGTGTTCACGGTCACGTTGCGGGCCGCGACCTCGCGCGCCAGCGACTTGGCCATCCCGATCATGCCGGCCTTGGCGGCCGCGTAATTGGCCTGGCCGGCATTGCCGGTCACGCCGACCACCGAGGCAATGCCGATGATGCGGCCGGACCGGCGCTTCATCATTCCCTTGACGGCGGCGCGGCACAAGCGGAATCCGGCGGTAAGATTGACCTCCAGCACCTGGTCCCATTCCTCATCCTTCATGCGCATGAAGATGTTGTCGCGGGTGATGCCGGCATTGTTGATCAGGATGTCGACCTGGCCCATCGCGCTTTCGGCCGCCGGCACCAGGGCGTCCACGGCCTCGCGGTCGGACAGATTCGCCGGAACGACATGCACGCGATCGCCAAGCTCGGCCGCAAGCGCCTCGAGCTTCTCGGCACGCGTTCCCGACAGCGCGACCGTGGCGCCATTGGCATGAAGGGCACGGGCGATGGCCGCACCAAGCCCGCCGGTGGCGCCGGTCACGAGAGCGGTTTTCGAAGTCAGATCGAACATACGCACGAAATCCTCAAATCGGTGGTCTGAAAAACACACTGTGTCAGCTGGACTGCAAACGGTCCATCAGCGTGTCGATGTCGGCAGCCGTATTGACCGGCGACCCGGTCATGTCCTTGGAAATGCGCTTGACCATTCCGCTCAGCACCTTGCCCGTGCCGATCTCGAAGGCCGTGTCGACACCGGCGCCCGCCATCCAGGAAACGGATTCGCGCCAGCGCACGGTTCCCGTCACCTGCTCGACGAGCCGCTGGCGAATGTCGGCGGGGTCGCTGATCGGAGCCGCAAGCACATTGGCAACAAGCGGCACTGCCGGCGTCTTCATTTCCACGGCCGCGAGGGCCTCGGCCATGACGTTAGCGGCCGGCGCCATCAGCGCGCAATGGAACGGCGCACTGACCGGCAGCAACACCGCGCGCCGCGCGCCATGGGCCTTGGCGATCTCGATGGCGCGTTCCACGGCGGCCCTGTGGCCGGAGACCACGACCTGACCCGGCGCATTGTCGTTGGCCGCCTGGCAGATCTCGCCGCCGGCCGCCTCGCGGGCGACCTCGACGGCGGCGTCGAAATCGAGCCCGAGCAGCGCCGCCATGGCGCCCTCGCCCACCGGGACCGCCTTTTGCATCGCGTCGCCGCGAATCCGCAAGAGACGCGCGGCATCTGCAACGCTCAAAGCACCGGCCGCGGCAAGCGCGGAGTATTCACCAAGCGAATGACCGGCGACGAACGCGACGGACGCCTTCAGATCGAGACCGCGCGACTCGATAACACGCATCGTGGCAAGGCTCACCGCCATCAGCGCCGGCTGCGCGTTGGCCGTCAGCGTGAGATCGCTTTCCGGGCCGTTCCACATGGTTTCGCTGAGCTTCTCGCCGAGCGCCTCGTCGACTTCCTGAAAGACGGCCCGCGCCTCGGCAAACTGCTCCGCCAGGTCGCGGCCCATGCCGACCGCCTGGCTTCCCTGTCCGGGGAACGTGAAAGCGATGCTCATCGCGCTGTCTCCACCTTCTAATGTGCGACGCTTGGGGACTGCATCTCCGGCGCCACCTTGTGAGTTGGCCGCAAAGAGACGCTCACCCACCTTTCTGTCAAGGTCGCTTGCGAAAAAAACAGTGCCCGTTTGTCGGCCCGGCTTGCACATGGACCCAACTGGTGTATAAGCGCCACTTCGTTCGGAACTCTGGCCGGGGGCTGAACGGAAGACCGGTTGTCACATGGAATTCCCTTGGACAATCGGCAGGACGGCGAAAGCGTCCGCCTTCCCGTGTCTCCGCCTTCGAAGTTGCTTCGATTTGCCTTTCTTGAAGGCTCGAAGAGGCTTAGCGCCGTGTTCCGGGGTTTATGAACCTGAAGAAAGGCACAATCCATGCCGCTTTACGAGCATGTGTTCCTGGCTCGCCAGGACGTCTCGGCCCAGCAGGTCGAGCAGATGGTCGAGCAGTACAAGGCTTTGATCGCAGAATACGAAGGCAGCGTCGGCAAGGTCGAGGCCTGGGGCCTGCGCACCCTGACCTATCGCGTCAAGAAGAACCGCAAGGCGCATTACACGCTGATGAACCTCGATGCATCGCCTGCGGCGGTCGCGGAAATGGAACGTCAGATGCGTCTGAACGAGGACGTCCTGCGCTTTTTGACCATCAAGGTCGACGAGCACGAGGACGAGCCCTCCGCAATGATGCAGAAGCGCGACCGCGACGACCGTCGTGGCGGACGCGGCGGACGCGGTGACCGTGATCGCGGCGACCGTGGTGACCGTGGCGATCGCGGCCCCCGCCGCAACGACGACTAAGGAGAGAACGCAATGGTTGATATCGCTCAGCTCCCGACGCGGCGTCCTTTCTTCCGCCGTCGCAAGACCTGCCCGTTCTCCGGTGCCAACGCACCGAAGATCGATTACAAGGACATCCGTCTGCTTCAGCGCTACATCTCGGAGCGCGGCAAGATCGTTCCGAGCCGCATCACCGCGGTGTCGGCGAAGAAGCAGCGCGAACTCGCCCGCGCCATCAAGCGTGCGCGCTTCCTCGGGCTCCTGCCCTTCGTGATCAAGTAAGATCGCGAACACCTGCAATCGGCTGGGGTCGACCCGTTTCTGACGGGGGCCCCTAACCGCACCGCCAGACGGTGCGGGACAGACGACAAGGATATACGACATGCAAGTCATTCTTCTGGAGCGCGTCGCCAAGCTTGGCCAGATGGGCGAAACGGTGAGGGTCAAGGACGGGTTCGCCCGTAACTACCTTCTGCCGCAGGGCAAGGCCCTTCGTGCCAACAAGGCCAACATGCAGCGCTTCGAAAACGAGCGCGCGCAGCTCGAGGCCCGCAACCTGGAACGCAAGGCCGAGGCCGAAAGCGTCGCCAAGTCCCTCGACGGCACGACGTTCATCGCGATCCGCCAGGCTGGCGAAACCGGTCAGCTCTACGGGTCGGTCTCGACCCGCGACATCGCCGACGCCATGACCGACGGCGGCTTCTCCGCGTCGCGCGCCCAGGTGCGCCTCGACAAGCCGATCAAGACCATCGGCGTGCACAACGTCGTGATCGTTCTCCACCCCGAAGTGGAGGTCGAGATCAGCCTCAACATCGCCCGTTCCAACGATGAAGCCGAGCGCCAGGCGCGCGGTGAAGATCTGACGTCGCGCGACTTCGACACCTTCGAGTTCGAAGAAGAGGAAGACGAGGACGCCGAAGGCGAGACCGAAGGCGAAGACGAAGACGAGGCGGACGCCTCCGCAGAGGGCGAGGCGGAAGAGGAAACCCTCTGACGCCTCTTGGCCTCACCGCCAGACTTTCGAGAAGGCCCCGCCAATGCGGGGCCTTTTTGCATTTGGCCTACCCGCCTTGCCCGTCACCGGCGCGTCATGCGGCGTTGGTAGAAACGGCTCGATGTCGACGCGACCTGCGCCCGACCTCGACCCGCAAACTTTCGCGGCCGGTTTTCCGGCCGCTTTTTTTGTTCTGACGCCAGTGCATGGCAGCACCTCTGCCCGAACAGGCAATTCCCCCGTGATCTCGCCGACAACTTCGGTTATGAGGGTCGGGCCTGCGCGGCCCCGCCCGGGTCCCGCAAGGCGTGGCGCCTGCGCGCGTCGCGACACGGGCAGCCACAGCCAACCCCACAACGGACGAACAGACAAATGACCGTTTTCAAATCGGAGTTCTTGAAGACCCTCAGCGATCGGGGCTTCATCCATCAGATCTCGAACCCCCAGGGGCTCGACGATCTGTATCGGTCCGAGACGGTCACCGCCTATATCGGCTTCGACTGCACGGCCAAGAGCCTGCATGTCGGGTCGCTCGTCCAGATCATGATGCTGCACTGGATGCAGAAAACCGGGCACCGCCCCATCGCACTGATGGGCAGCGGCACCACGCGGATTGGCGATCCCTCCTTCCGCGACGATGCCCGCCCGCTGCTGGACGATGCCCAGATCGAGGCAAACAAGGACGGCATCCGCAAGGTCTTCGATTGCTTCCTGTCCTTCGGCGACGGCCCCAGGGACGCGGTGATGATGGACAACGCCGACTGGCTGATGGGCCTGCAGTATGTCGACTTCCTCCGCGAGGTCGGGCGGCATTTCTCGGTCAACCAGATGATCCAGCGCGACGCGGTGCGCATGCGCCTGGAACGCGAACAGCATCTGTCGTTCCTAGAATTCAACTACATGCTGCTCCAGGGCTACGACTTCGTCGAGCTCTTCCGCCGCACCGGATGCCGCGTCCAGATGGGCGGTTCCGACCAATGGGGCAACATCCTCTCCGGCGTGGATCTCGGCCGGCGGATGGAAGAGGTCGAGCTTTTCGCACTGACGACGCCCCTGCTCACCACCGCCTCGGGCGCCAAGATGGGCAAGACCGCCTCGGGCGCTGTCTGGCTCAACCCGGACATGCTGTCGGCCTATGACTACTGGCAGTTCTGGCGCAACACCGAGGACGGCGACGTGGAACGCTTCCTCAAGCTGTTCACGACCTTGCCGCTCGACGAGGTCGCCCGTCTCGCCGCACTTGGCGGCTCGGAAATCAACGAGGCCAAGAAGGTGCTGGCGACCGAGGCAACCGCAATGGCGCACGGCCGCGAGGCGGCAGAGGCAGCCGGCGACACCGCGCGCCGGGCGTTCGAGGAAGGCGCGATGGCCGGCGGCCTGCCGACGGTGGAGGTGCCGCGCGCCGATCTGGCGGACGGCATCGGCTTGCTCGCCGCCTTCGTCACGGCCGGGCTTTGCGCCTCCAACGGCGAGGCCCGCCGTCAGGTCAAGGGCGGCGGCACCCGCGTGAACGATCAGGTCGAGGGCGACGAAAAGCGCGTGCTCGGCGAGGCGGACCTGCTGGAGGATGGCGTGATCAAGCTGTCGCTCGGCAAGAAGCGCCACGTGCTGCTGAAGGCCGTCTGAAAGGCGGCAATCAGAATTGAATGAGATTGCGGGCGCGAGGACCCTCCTCGCGCCCGTTCTCCTTTCCGCAAGATGACCGCCGCCGGCCTATGCAGCGCCGCCACGCGGACGCCTCTCCCGGCGATAGAACATGTCGGTGGTGAAGATCGCGAGCGATATCCAGATGAGCCCGAAGGTCGCAAAGAGCATCGGATCGACGTCTTCGCCATAGATGAAGACCGCGAGGATCAGCTGCAGGGTCGGCGCCATGTATTGCAACAACCCGATCATCGACAACGGCAACCGGCGCGCGCCGGCAGCAAACAGCGCGAGCGGAAAGGCGGTCACGATGCCGGTTCCCGCCAGGAGGAGCAGAAGGCCCGGATTGTCCAGCGGGAAGACATAATGCCCTTCCCAGACGCCGGAATATAGCAGGTAGCCAAGAGCAAGCGGAGCAAGCAGGATCGATTCCACCATGAGGCCCGGCGAGGCCCCCACCACCACCATCTTGCGCAGATAACCGTAGGTGGCAAAGGTGAAGGCAAGGCCCACCGAGACCCAGGGAAAGGCGTCGAGCGCCACCGCCTGGATCGCCACGGCGAGCGCGGCGATGGCAATGGCCACCGCCTGCCAGCGGCTGAGCTTTTCCTTCAGGACGATCAGGCCGATGGCAACCGAAACCAGCGGATTGGCGAAATAGCCGAAACTCACCTCGAGGATGCGGTTGTCGGCAACCGCCCAGATGAAGATCAGCCAGTTCAGGGAAATGATCGCAGCCGACAGGGCGAGCATGGGCAGGCGCTTGCGGTCGAAAAGTGCGTCGCGCACCTCCCCCATGCGGCCGCGCAGGGTCAGGAAAATACCGAGAAACACCACCGACCAGAGAATGCGATGCGCGACGACCACGTCGGCCCCGACCGCCGAGGTCCACTTGTAATAGACGGGAAGAACGCCCCACAAAACATAAGCGGTGAACGCGAATATCAGACCGAGGCGGCGTTCGGCATCTTCCGCCTCACTCGTGTGAGGAAGGCTCATAATGGTGACCTGTGGCGGCGCCGGCGGTCAGCCCGCCGACTTGAGGAGCGTAAAGGTGTGGGAATCGAGCAGCGCCTGGAACGACGCGTCGACGATATTGCTTGAAACCCCGATCGTGAACCAGCGCTTGTGGGTGCGACGGTTCTGGCTTTCGATCAGGACGCGCGTGACCGCGCCTGTACCACCATTGAGGATACGCACCTTGAAATCAATCAATTCCATCTCGTCGATGCGATCCTGGAAACGCCCCAGGTCCTTGCGCAGCGCATTGTCGAGCGCGTTGACGGGACCGTTTCCTTCCGCCACCGACATGCGTGCATCGCCGTCGACATCGATTTTCACCACCGCCTCCGACACGGTGACGAGTTCGCCGAGCGCATTGTGGCGACGCTCGACCATCACGCGGAAGGACTTCACGTCGAAATACTTCGGCACCTCGCCGAGCCGGCGACGGGCGAGCAATTCGAAGGACGCATCCGCCGCCTCATAGGCATAGCCTTGCGCCTCGCGTTCCTTGACGTCGTTCAGGAGCGCGTCGAGCCTCGGATCCGCCTTGTCGACGGAGATCCCCAGCCGCTTGAGTTCGCCCAGCAGGTTGGACTTCCCCGCCTGGTCGGACACAAGGACCCGGCGCCGGTTGCCGACGCTTTCCGGCGGCACATGCTCGTAGGTCTCCGGCTCCTTGAGGATCGCCGAGGCATGGATGCCCGCCTTGGTGGCGAAGGCATTGGCCCCGACATAGGGCGCGTGACGGTCCGGCGAGCGGTTGATGATTTCGTCGAAGGCGCGAGAGATCGCCGTGATTTCGGCCAGCGCATCGCTCGTCACGCCCAGCTCGAAGGCTTCCCGGTACGGCGCCTTCAGCATCAGGGTCGGCACGAGGGTGATGAGATTGGCGTTGCCGCAGCGCTCGCCGATGCCGTTCAGCGTGCCCTGGATCTGCCGCACGCCGGCATCGACGGCGGCCAGCGTGTTGGCAACCGCATGGCCCGTGTCGTCATGAGCGTGGATGCCGAGGTTTTCGCCCGGAACGACCTCGCGCACCCTGGCGACGATCTCGCGGATTTCCGACGGCAACGTGCCGCCATTGGTGTCGCAGAGAACCACCCAGCGCGCGCCGGCCTCATAGGCTGTACGGGCGCAAGCGAGCGCATAGTCGGGATTGGCCTTGTAGCCGTCGAAGAAATGCTCGCAGTCGATCAATGATTCGCGCCCCGAGGCCCGCACCGCCTCCACACTCTCGCGGATCGACACGAGGTTGTCCTCGTTGGAGCAGCCGAGCGCCACCTTGACGTGATAGTCCCAGGCCTTGGCAACGAGACAGACCGCATCGGCCTTTGAGCCGAGCACCAGCTGGAGCCCGGGGTCATTGGCAGCCGAACGCCCGGCGCGTTTGGTCATGCCGAAGGCGGTGAAGGTGGCCGACCGCGTACGCTTCTCTGCGAAAAAGGCCGTATCGGTCGGGTTTGCACCGGGATAGCCGCCTTCCACATAGTCGACCCCGAGCCGCTCCAGCAGTTCGGAAATCACGATCTTCTCCTCCACCGAGAAATCGATGCCCGCCGTCTGCGCACCGTCGCGCAGGGTGGTGTCGAAGAGGGTGAGGCGTTCGCGTGTCATGTCTTCATGTCCTTGGGGCCGCCGGTCGTTCATCGGGACCGGTCTTTTGTGGGGTCAGTCGTTGGAGGACGGGCCGGACTTCGGCCAGGTATCGCCCGCCCATTCCTCGGGCGGCCAACTGTTCGTGTCGCGGTCGGGGTGCTGACGGCTGACGATGGTCTCGAGAAAGGCGGCAGCCGCGAGATCGTCCAGCGTCTCGCGCGCCGGAAGGTCGCCGAGCGTGTCGACATAGGCAAGCTTGGCTTCGACGCCATACTGGATCGTCGGCGGGATCGCGTCGGGATGGTCGAAAGCACCGATCGCAAGCGCCACCGACCCGTCCGGCTCCTCATAGGTCAGCGGGGTGCCGCAGGTTTCGCAAAACCCGCGCGCCACGTGATTGGAGGAGCGAAACCGGGCCGGCGCCCCGCCGCGCGTCCACGCGAGCGCGCCCTTGGGAACGGCGACGAGCGCGCCGAAGAACCCGCCGAACGCCTTCTGGCACATGCGGCAATGGCAGATCGAGGCCGTCCCCAGCGGTCCGCTCACCCGAAAGCGCAGCGCGCCGCACTGGCAGCCGCCGGTGTGGATCTCGGACGTGCTCATGCCGGGTCTCCTGTCGCGCAGGTGTCCAGGATCTTTCGGCAGACGCCGTCAAGCTCGTCGAGCACATCCCGGTTCCAGAAGCGCAAGACCGTCCAGCCAAGCTCAGCAAGCCGCGCGTCCCGCAGGCGGTCGGCATCAAGGCCAGCCGCCTCTCCATGCTGCGACCCGTCGAGTTCGACGATGAGTTTGTGTGACGGCGCGGCAAAATCGACGATGTAGCCGGCAATCGGCATCTGCCGGCGAAACGCGATGCCGTCGAGCCTGTGGCCCCGGAGCACGGCCCACAGCTTCTTCTCCGCCGGGGTCATCGTCTTGCGAAGAGATCTCGCGTTCGCGCGCAGGGACCTTGAAACGTCACGATGAGGCATGCCTGCATCCCCCGAGTATGGACTACTCTCCAAAAGCCATCCTCGACCGCGGTTTGACACACCGCCACGCCCCACGCGCCCCTCTCCCCCCCTGAGGGGGAGATGTCTCCGAAGGAGACAGAGGGGGGTGACGGAGGTCGCCCCCGAACTCCCTCCGTGCGGAGAGGCTCCATACCCCCCTCTGTCGGCAAAGGCCGACATCTCCCCCTCAGGGGGGGAGACGAGAGAGCGGGTCAATCGCTGAGGCAAAGCTGCCAGCGCCGTCGGAAACGGCTGATTTCGACACCAATCAGAATTGAGACCACGACGCCTCGACGACACCGCAACACCCGATCCACGGCCACGCCCCACGCGCCCCTCTCCCCCCCTGAGGGGGAGATGTCTCCGAAGGAGACAGAGGGGGGCAACGGAGACCGCCTTCAAGCTCGGTCCATGCGGAAAGGCTGCATCCCCCCCTCTGTCGGCAAATGCCGACATCTCCCCCTCAGGGGGGGAGACGGGAGAGCGGGGCTGTCGCTGAGGTAAAGAGACTGAGGCTTTTGAACTGGGCTGAGTCTGCGCAAAACCGCCGAGCGGTCGCCACGATGCCACTGCCCGACCCGATCCACGGCCACGCCCCGCGCGCCTCTCTCCCCCCTGGAGGGGGAGATGTCTCCGAAGGAGACAGAGGGGGGCAACGAAGCCGGCCCCCGACCTCCCTCCGTGCGGAAAGGCTCCATCCCCCCCTCTGTCGGCAAATGCCGACATCTCCCCCTCAGGGGGGGAGAGTGGAGAGCGGGTCAATCGCTGAGGCAAAGAGACTGAGGCTTTTGAACTGGGCTGAGTCTGCGCAAAACCGCCGAGCGGTCGCCACGCTGGCACCGCCCGACCCATCGCACGATGCCACCCCGCGCGCCTCTCTCCCCCCTTGAGGGGGAGATGTCTCCGAAGGAGACAGAGGGGGGCAACGGAGGTCACTCCCGACCTCCCTCCGTGCGGAGAGGCTCCATACCCCCCTTTGTCGGCAAATGCCGACATCTCCCCCTCAGGGGGGGAGACGGGAGAGCGGGGAAGTCGCACAGGCAAAGCTGCCAGCGCCGTCGCGCGGCTCAAGTTCACCGGGTCGACGACATCGACCCTGCCGTTGGGCGCAGCACCCAGCCGACCCGATCCACGGCCACGCCCCACGCGCCCCTCTCCCCCCCTGAGGGGGAGATGTCTGCGAAGGAGACAGAGGGGGGCAACGAAGCCCGCCACCGACCTCCCTCCGTGCGGAGAGGCTCCATCCCCCCCTCTGTCGGCAAAGGCCGACATCTCCCCCTCACGGGGGGAGACGGGAGAGCGGGGCGGTGTCACGGCCTAACCTCACAAGTCGTGACGCGCATGCCGGTCTCAGGGTCCTTGCCGTCCTTGAGCTGGATCCCCGCCTTATCAAGTTCCTCGCGAATGCTGTCAGCCTCGATGAACTTCTGTTTCATGAGGTCCTTGTCGCCAGCCAATTTTGCCACGTCTGCCTCACGCAGGACTTCGAGACGTTCGTCGACGCGTTTTTGGTGAGCAGCGGAGACCTTGTTTTGAGGTTCCATAGACAACCCCAGTAATTCTGCACTTCCTTTCAGCCAAGCTGCGGCTAGCTCAGGCGAAGGATTGTCGGATGCAGCCTCGCCACCACGCTGATATTCAGCTCCGGTCCCTCGCGCATATCCGGCAAACACCGTCAGAAGATTCAAAGCCTCAGGAGTGTTCAGATCATCCGCCAGCTTGCCAATGAAGCGCTCGGAGTGTTTGGCCTCGACAGATACAAGCGTTTTGTCTTCAAACACACGACGCCATCCGGCCAATCTGCGCTCAGCCTCTTCCAGCCGCTTGACGGAGAAATCGATCGGCTCGCGGTAGTGGGTCATCAGCATGGCGAGACGCAGCACCTCGCCGGGCCATTTCCGCCCGCCGAATTTCTCGCTCGCCAAAAGATCATGGATGGTGACGAAGTTGCCCTCCGATTTGGACATCTTCTTCCCCTCCACCTGGACGAAGCCGTTGTGGAGCCAGACGCTCGCCATCCTGTCCGTGTCATGGGCGCAGCAGGACTGGGCGATCTCGTTCTCGTGGTGCGGGAAAATCAGGTCCAGCCCGCCGCCATGAATGTCGAAGGTCGCGCCCAGATGCGCCTCGCTCATCACCGAGCATTCGATGTGCCAGCCCGGCCGCCCCCGGCCCCAGGGGCTGTCCCAGCCGGGTTCCTCGTCGGAGGAGAGCTTCCACAGCACGAAGTCGCCGGGGTTCTTCTTGTGGCCTTCGACGGCAATGCGCGCGCCGGCCTTCTGGTCTTCCAGGTTGCGCCGTGACAGCCCCCCATAGGCCGGCATCGAGGCAACGTCGAAAAGCACCTCGCCCTCCGCCACATAGGCGTTGCCCTTGGCGATCAGCGTCTCGATCATCGCGATCATGCCGGGGATATGCTGGGTCGCGCGCGGTTCCACGCTCGGCGCGAGGCAGCCGAGCGCCTTCACGTCGGCATGAAACTGGTCGGCGGTCTTCTGCGTGACGCGGGCAATGGCGTCGTTGAGCGGCAAGTCGGGATAGTCGCGCAGGGCGCGCGCGTTGATCTTGTCGTCGACGTCGGTGATGTTGCGCACATAGGTGACATGCTCCATGCCGTAGAGATGGCGCAGCAGGCGATAGAGCACGTCGAAAACGATCACTGGCCGGGCATTGCCGATATGGGCGAAGTCATAGACCGTCGGCCCGCAGACATACATGCGCACGTTCGACGGATCTTCCGGCACGAAGATGTCCTTCGAACGCGTCAAGGTATTGGTGAGCTTCAAAGGATGCTGGGAATGCATGATCGGTCGTCTCCTGGCCGTCTGGCCGGGGCGTCCGTCTCATCTCCGGTGTGGAGGAGCATCGAGCATGAGGGGAACGGCCACAGCCAGCGTTGTCGCTAGCTGCAAATAATGAGGATCGAAATCAGGGTCCGCTTGGCCGTTGTCATGAAACGTGTTCTGACCCGTTTGCCCGGCGTGGTCAAGTCCGCAGTCCTGCCGTGCGCCCCGAAAACGCGGTCTCCGCCGGATTTTCCCGGCCGCACAGCGAAGCCTCGTTCCCGGCCCAAAGCTTGTGTAAGATCGTGCAAGCGGTGGCGAACAGGAGGAAGACCCATGCGCATGGACACGACCACGAAATTGTTTTCGCGCCCGTCGCCGCCATTTGTCCGCCCTCTTAGAAAAACGCGGCGACCGGGGATCGCAGGCCTTCTCCTCGCGGTCCTGCTCGCCCTGCCCGGCTTCGGACCCGCCATGGCGCAAAGCGCCTCCGGAGAGGCCCGGCCGGCCACCGCCACCGGCGCCCCGCCGGCCGGTGGCGCGCTTGCGCCCGCACCCGACCCCTCCACGCTTCTGCCGCGCGATCCTTTGGCGATGGCGATTGCCCGGGAACTGTCCACCGCCGACACCTTGATGCTGGATGCCGCCTTCAACGCCGGCAGCGAGGACGAACTTCAGCTAGGGGTGCAGTCCTTCTACGAAAGCCGCCTCTTTCAGCCGCTCTGGGTCTCCGAAGACGGACTGAACACGCATGGCGAACTCCTGCTGAAAGCCTTCGAGGCGGCGCGCGCCCATGCGCTCGACCCGGCCTCCTATGATCCCGACCGGCTTTTCCAGATCGCCTTCAACGCCACCGGAACGAACGAACTGGCAGCTGTCGAGGTGGCGCTGTCCAACAGCTACATCACCTATGCCAACGACATGGTCGCCGGTCGCGTCAAACCGAACGACGTGAATCCATCGCTCAAGCTTTTCCCGCAAACCCCTGATCCGGAAGCCCTTCTGGATCTGGTGGAGCAGAGCGAGGACTTCGCCCTCACCCTGGACGCCCTGTCGCCGAACACGTCCAACTACGCGCGGCTCAAGGCGGGCCTCGCCTCCTATCGCGCAAAGGCGGCAGCGGGCGGCTTCACCTCCGTTCCCGCCGGCGACACGCTGAAACCCGGCATGAGCGATCCGCGTCTCGCGGTGTTGCGCGAACGCCTGGCGCAGCAGGATCTCTTCACCGCCGGCAGCCATGCCGGCGACGTCTACGATGGCGCCCTCGTCGCGGCGGTCGAACTGTTCCAGGAGCGGCACGGCCTGACCGTCGACGGCATCATCGGCAAGAACACGCTTGCGGAAATCAACGTCCCCATCGAAACCCGCATTGAGCAGATGGAGCTCAATATGGAGCGCCGCCGCTGGATGCCGGACGATCTCGGCGCCCGCTATGTCTTCGTCAATCTCGCCGACCAGAACCTGAAGGTCGTGAAGGCCGACAAGACCGTCCACACCGCGCGCGTCGTCGTCGGCAAGCCCTATCATGCAACGCCGGTGTTTTCCGACCAGATCACCTACGCTGAGGTGAACCCCTACTGGACGGTGCCCTATTCCATCGCCACCAGGGAATACCTGCCGCAGCTGCAACGCAATCCGGGCACGCTCCAGTCGAAGAACATCCGCATCTTCTCGGGCAATCGCGAAATCGACCCCTATGCGGTCAACTGGCAGGCCTACGGGCGGGGGAATTTCCCCTTCACGCTGCGCCAGGACCCCGGCAATGGCAACGCGCTTGGCCGCATCAAGTTCATGTTTCCCAACAAATTCAGTATCTACATTCACGACACGCCATCGAAATCGCTGTTTTCCCGGTCGCAACGCTCGTTCAGCCACGGCTGCATCCGCACGGAAAATCCCTTCGATCTCGGCGAGGTGCTCTTGGGCGACGACGGCTGGACGAAGGCGAAACTGCTGTCGGTCAGGTCGGCGGGCAAACGACGGGTCATCAAGCTGAAAGACCCGGTCCCGGTTCATCTCACCTATCTGACCGCCTGGGTGAACAAGGACGGGTCGACCCATTTCCGCCGCGACATCTACGACCGCGACAAGGTCCTGAAAAAAGCGATTGCCGCACTGGCGCCGGTGAAACTCTGACCATCGAACGAGCAGAAAAACGCTTGCGAAACAATGAGATGAGCCAGGTTTCCGACTCAGATCTTCAAGGCAGCGGTTCGTATGGCATGCCGGGACGGCCTGGGCGTTAAGGAAGCTGAACCGGACATAAACGGTGCTCTCAGGGCCGGTTCACGGCGCGAATGGCAAGATCCCTTCATGATCAAGTCCTGCGTATCGGAGCCCGTCATGTTCGCAAACGCCCGCCTCCTCCTCTCCCAGACACTGACAGCAAGCCTGTTCGGCGCGATTCTTCTCATCCCCGTCGCGGTTTTCGTTCTTTCCGGGGAGCGCGGAGAGACAGCCCGCCTGGCGTCCACAAACGCCTGCGAGTTTTCTGCCGGCGGTTGCCAGGGCGCATCACACTGGCGCGAAAGCCGTTTCCCGATCAGGTGAACGCTTGCACCCGCTCCCCGGTTGAATTCTAATGCGCCTGCGATTTGCACGCCCGCGAGAAAGCCACATTCCCGCGCGAGGCTTCACGAAAGCCATATCCGGGCCGAAAAAACCACAGGGACCGCGCAGGCTGCAGCGGAAGGACAACGATGATCAACGCGCTTCAGGAAAAGGCCGAAGATGCGGCCGGGTTTCTCAAGATGCTAGCCTCCGGCCCTCGCCTCATGCTGCTGTGCCACATGGCAAACGGCGAGACCAACGTCGGCCAGCTCGCAGAAATGACCGGAATGCGCATGCCGACGGTCTCACAGCAACTCGCCCTGCTGCGGGCGCAGGGACTTGTCCGCACCCGGCGCGAGGGAACCACGATCTATTACAGCCTGGACAGCGAGATCGCGCAGGACGTGCTGGCCCTCCTGCAGAAACATTTCTGCCCGCCGGAATCCGGCGCAGCCCCCGTCAAGGAGCGCGAAAGCGAACACGCCGGCTAACCGGAGGCTTGATGCGTAGACCGCTTGCCCGGCGCGCAATGACCGCAACGGCGCCAGCTCAGTTCTCGAGCCATTCGGCGCAGCGTGCCGCCTCGGCATCTCCCCAGGGCATGATCGGAACGGTCGAGGTCGAATTCTTGGGGCTGCCCTCGATGATCTTGTCGGAATAAACCAGATAGACCAGAACGTTCCGCTTGGCATCGCAACCGCGAACGATCCGCATCTTCTTGAACAGGAACGAGCGTCGCTGGCGGAACACCTCATCGCCCTGCTCGAATTTTTCCGTAAAGGTGACCGGCCCGACCTGGCGGCACGACAGCGAGATGTCGGACACCTCCTCGGCCACGCCGAGCCATCCCGACACGCCGCCCTTTTCCGGCACCGTGAAATGGCAGGCAACGCCCTTCACCAACGGATCGTCGACGGCATAGGTGGCAAGCTTGTGGTCCGGCGTGAGCAGTTTCCAGACGGTCGATTTCTTGAAAATCAGATCCGGCTCTTCCTGCGCGGACGCGACGGGTGTCATTACGAGGGCGGTCGCAAGACCGAGGGCCGTCACCAGGGCAAGGGGGCGCATTCGCGTTTCTCCAGATCTGTTTTCGGTGTTCACCCGATATGGGGGGAAGGACCTCACAACACCACCCCCACGAGGCGGGCAAGGACCAGCATCGGTGCCGGCGAGCCAAGCAAAACAAGCGTTGCGAGGCTGAGAGCTCCGAGACCGATGACAACGCCCTGGAGGCGGGCCTGCCCCTCCCTGCGTGCCATGCGCCAGAGCCCGAGGTGAAGCCCGACAATCAGGACGGCGAACAGACCGGACAGCGCAAGCACCGAAAGGGAGACGGCGGACGGCTCGCCGCCCGGCCCTGTCTGGAGAAAAAGCGCCGGCAAATACGCTGCCGCGACCGGCAGCACGAGCACATGCGTCAGCACCGTCCAGACGAAGGCGACGCTTTGCGGCGGGGAGGCAGGTTTTTGCGTCGACATGGCCGAAATGAAGATCCGTTGTGGCTGCGGGCATTTCGTGGTGCCACGCGCGTCCGCAAGAGGCAAGTGTCCGCACCGCCGCAGCCCTGCCTCTTCCCTCGAGCGGCGCAAACTGGTTACAATTGCAAGGATACCCGTGCAGATTGTATATTCCTGATGGGCCGCTTTGGGGCCCGCCCCACTGGATTGGCCTCATGACGTCATCTTTGCCGCCGCTCGAGCTTGAAAGTTTCCTCCCCTATCGCCTTAACGTCCTGGCCGAGACCGTGAGCCAGTCGCTCGCCGGCGTCTACCGCCGCCGCTACGGCATCACGGTTCCGGAATGGCGGTTGATCGCGACGCTCGGGCAATTCGGCACTGTCACGGCCAAGGGCATCGGCCATCACAGCCGCATGCACAAGACCAAGGTCTCGCGCGCCGCCGCAACGCTCGAGGCGCGGGCTTTGATCCGCCGCGAACCCAACAGCCAGGACATGCGCGAAAGCTTCCTCGCGCTCACAGAGGACGGGCGCGCGATCTACGAGACCCTCGCCCCGCAGGCGCGCGACTTCGCCCAGGCCCTCGTCGCCGGATTTTCCTCATCCGAACGCGCGGCGCTCGACGGCTTGCTGGAACGCCTGATGCTGCGGGCCCAGGAGCTTACGAACGAAATGGCCGAGTAGACAGCGCTCCCGCGGGATCCAGGTTTCCGGATTCGGACACGTTGCGCCTGCGCGCCATTAGGCCGGAATTTACTAAAATCCGAGGCTTTTGTTGTGCCGCCCCCGGACTTGTGCCGATAGTTAGGCGTGGAAGATCCCCATAAGGGGACCCACGGCGCACCCAAAGCGCCGACAACGGGATGGCAGGCACGACACCGAACGTGCCGTAGCGAACGGATCAGGCATGACGGGACCGTATGCATTCGCACGCAACGCGGGCCTTGCCGTTTTGGCAGGCGCGGCGCTGTTTCTTGCCGCAACTCCGGGCCAGGCCGCGAGTTGCAATGCGCTTCGTTCCGAGCTCTCCCGCGTTTCAGCCGGCGGCGCGCAATCGCCGGAATACCGCAAATGGTCAAAGGCCGCTCAGCAGCAAAAGGCCGCACTCGGGCTTGCCCAACGCGATGCACGGCATCTGGGATGTTCCGGCGCCGGAGCGGCCGGCGCGTGCAAGGCGCTGAACAGCAAGATCAAGCGCATGCGTGCCAATCTTGCCAAGATAGAACGCCAGCGCGATCGTCGTGCGCGCCCCGACCAGACCCGCCGCAAGAAACAGCTCGAGCGCACGCTCGCAAGCCAGGGCTGCGGCCAGCCGCGCGAGGCGAGAAGCGGCGGCGGTCTGCTCGCTCTCTTCGGCATAGGCCGCCGGGACGACGCCGGCAACACCACGGCACATGCGTCCCCGGCCGCACCTGCGAGGCGGTCTTCGGTGACGATCACGAGCGCCGCGCCCGATTTCACCACGAGCCGTCCCTCCGGCCCGACCTATCGCACGATGTGCGTGCGCACCTGCGACGGCTTCTATTTTCCTGTGAGTTTTTCAACCGGCAGCGAGGGCTTCGGCCGCGATACGGCCATCTGCCGGTCGATGTGCCCGGGCGCCGAGGCGCAGCTCTTCGTGCATCGCAATCCCGGCGAGACGGTCGACAATCTGGTCAGCGTCGACGGTCTTCCCTACACGGATCTACCCAATGCCTACCGCTTTCGCGAAACCTATGTCTCGGAATGCGGTTGCCAGCCGAAGCCGGGCACGCGCCAGAGCATGGCGAGCCTGATCCGCAGCGGCGACGCGGTTGCCGTGGACAGTCTGCGCAACACGCAGGCATCCGGCGGACTGGGAATCGACGCATTGCGAGACACGCTCGCCACCCCCGTGGCGCCGAGGGCGTCCGTTCCCGACGGTGCCGATCCCGACACACGAATGAATGTGGAACTCGGTTTCGCCCCCCAACCGGCCGCCATGCGGCTGCCGGTTCTGGGCGGCGCCGCTGCGGAAACCGCACCGAAGGCGGCCGCCGCGTCGCAAGAAAACGACACGCGCGCCACCCCGGCCGAGGTTCAGCCCAAGCAGAATGTCAGGGTAGTCGGGCCACGCTATTTCGTCGCCCAATAAGCGGCAGCAACGCTTTCATGTCGGGACCGTGTGCCTCGCCGGTGAGCGCCTTGCGCAACGGCAGGAACAGCCCCTTGCCCTTGCGCCCGGTCTCCGCCTTCAGCGCCCCGGTCCACGCCCCCCAGGTGGTGTCGTCCCAGGGCTCTTTTGGAAGCAGTTCCGCCGCGCGGGCGAGATAGCCGGCGTCTTCCGGCGCGACCGGCAGCGGCTGCGGATCGTTGACGGCGCGCCACCAGCGCGCGGCATCGCCGACGGTCTCACAATTCTCGCGCACCGCCTCCCAGAAGCCCGCTCCACCGGCGATACCCAACGCCTGAAGGCGATCCGCCACGGCGTCGAAGGGCAGCCTGTGCACCAGGCGAGCGTTGAGCGGACGCAAGTCCTCGGGATTGAACTTGGCGGCCGAGCGCGAAACATCGGCGAGCGACACCATCTCGGCCAGCGCCGCCATCGTGTCCGCCGGCTCGATTGAATGGCTGGTGCCGCTCAGGACCGCAAGCGAGGCGACCGCCATCGGCTCGAAGCCCGCCTCGCGCAAGGAGCGCAGGGAGAGCGCGCCCTTGCGCTTCGACAGCCCCTCGCCCGACACGGTGGTCAGCAGGTTGTGATGGGCGAAGACAGGCGGGGCCGCATCGAGCGCCTTGAAGATCGCAAGCTGCACCGCCGTGTTGGCCACATGGTCCTCGCCCCGGATCACATGGGTGATGCCCGACGCGATGTCGTCGACGATCGAGGGGAGCGTATAGAGATAGCTGCCGTCAGCGCGGATCAGGACCGGGTCGGAGAGCGAGGCAAGGTCGATGGTCTGCTCACCGCGACACAGGTCCGACCAGCTGACGTCGGCTCGACGCGTGACAAAGGGATCGCCGTCGTGATTGGGCAGCAGGAACCGCCAATGCGGCTGGCGCCCCTCGGCTTCAAGGGCGGATCGCTCTGCATCCGTGAGTTTCAGCGCCGCACGATCATAGATCGGCGGACGTCCGAGCGCGCGCGCGCGTCCACGGCGGCGCTCCAGTTCCTCCGCCGTCTCGTAACAGGGATAGAGAAGCCCTGCGGCACGCAGCTTTTCGGCCGCTGCGTCATATTGCGCAATTCGCTCCGACTGACGGAAGCTCTCGTGCGGGCGGATGCCGAGCCAGGCGAGATCCTCGCCGATCGCGTCGGCGAACTCGGCGGTCGAGCGGTCGCGGTCGGTGTCGTCGTAGCGCAGTACGAACCGTCCGCCTTCACGCAGTGCGAAGAGCCAGTTCATCAGCGCCGGACGGGCATTGCCGATGTGGAGAAAACCTGTCGGCGAGGGAGCAAATCTAACTGTTACGGTCATGCGCCTGTCTTAGGGTGTGGGTGATCGCTCGGCAATACCGGGCGTGCCCGCCGCCTCGGATCGGCGACGAACGCGGATGGAGACGACCGCCATCGCGATTGCCGTGACAAAACAATAGGCCGCCATGGCCAGGATCTGCGTTTCATAGGCGACGCCGAGATCGATGAGCGTGCCGGTCAGCCCGGGACCGATGGCGGAAGCCAGCACCATCATCGCAACGGTCACGGAGCGAACCGCGCCCAGATGACGCGTGCCGTATATCTCCGGCCAGAGCGACCCGAAGAGGGTGGAACTGAACCCGTAGCTGACACCCAGAAGCGCCATGAACCCAAAGGCCGCCCAGGGAGCCGTCACCGTGGCGAGCAACACGCAGGCCGCGCCGAGCGGCAGCAGGAACACCGGCAGGATCCGGACCGCCGTGACCTTGTCGATCAGCCAGCCGGCAAGCAACGCGCAGGTGATGGTCATCGACGACATGGCGACAAAGGCGGAGGCAAACAGCTCCATCGTCCAGCCGCGCAGCTCCACCAGATAGACCTGGTTGAAGAAAATCGTGGTGCCGATGAAGGGAGGCGCAAGCGTGCCGGCGGAAATGACCCAGAACGCGGGATCGCGAAGAACCTCGCGCCGGGTCCAGTGTCGCAGGATCTTCGGGCCGTCGTCGGGCGAGGCCTGCCCCCGGGGAATGCGTTCCACCTTCAAGAGCAATAGCAGCGCCGGCAGGGCAACCACGACAAGGGCGGCCGCGCCAAGCCACCAGGCGCCGCGCCAGCCGACCAACGCCGACACGGCAACGAAAGCGAGCGGCAAGGATGCCTCTCCGCACTGGATCCCAAGGGCTGCAATGGACACCGCCCGCCCCCGCTGCGCCGCATACCAGCGCCCCATCGCGGTCATCGCCACATGGGTCATCATGCCCTGCCCGAACAACCGCAGCCCGTAGAGCACCACGAAAAGCATCGCGACCGACGAAACGCTCGCCATGCCGACGGTAAACAGTGCCAATCCGCAAACGATCGCGGCCGACACCAGCGCGAGCGGCTGCGTGTCGACGACCTTGCCGATGACCGTCAAAGAGGCGGCCGACAGCAGCGTCGCGGCCATGTAGAGACCGCCGAACGCACCATGTGACAGACCGAACTCGCTCCGCAGGTCGCCGGCAACCAGCGAAATGAAGAACGTCTGGCCGAAGCTGGAAAAAAACGTCAGCAGCAGGCCGGCAAGGAGCCAGCGCAGGTTCTCTCGAACGAAGGTGAAATACGACATTGCACGGTCTTTCCGCACGAAAAGGCGCCGGGGCACCGCATGGCTTGCAAGACTCTGAAGTCCGCCTAGCTGCGGTCGCGGAACCGGTTGGTAATCGGATAGCGTCGGTCGCGGCCGAAATTCTTGCGGGTGATCTTCACCCCCGGCGCCGACTGACGCCGCTTGTACTCCGCGACATAGAGCAGATGTTCGATCCGGTGGATCAACGCACGGTCGTGCCCGCGCGCCTCGATATCGCCGACGGACATTTCGTATTCCACCAGGCATTCCAGAATGTCGTCGAGAACATCGTAGTCGGGAAGCGAATCCTGATCGGTCTGATTTTCCCGCAATTCGGCCGATGGAACCTTGGTAAGGATATTGGCCGGGATGACCTCGCCCTCCGGCCCGAGAAGGCCGTCCGGCCGGTTGGCGTTGCGCCAGGCCGCGAGATGATAGACCTGGGTCTTGTAGAGATCCTTGATCGGATTGAACCCGCCGTTCATGTCGCCATAGATCGTGGCATATCCAACCGACATCTCCGACTTGTTGCCGGTGGTGGCGACCATGTGGCCGAACTTGTTGGAAATCGCCATCAGGATCACGCCACGGGCGCGCGACTGGATGTTTTCCTCCGTCACGCCGCTCTCGGTCCCGTCAAAGAGCTCCGACAGGGCCGCCTGGAAACCTTCCACGGCCGGCGCGATGCCGACGGTGTCGTAGCGCAGCTTCAGGGCATCGGCACAAGCCTTTGCATCCGCGAGGCTTTCTTCCGATGTGTAGCGATAGGGAAGCATCACGCAATGCACCCGTTCCGGCCCGAGCGCATCCACGGCCATTGCGGCGACGATGGCGCTGTCGATACCGCCGGACAAACCGAGCACGACACCGGAAAAGCCGTTCTTTTCCACATAGTCCCGAAAACCCATGACGCAGGCACACCAGCGCGCGGCATCGGCATCGGGCAGCGCCGCAGCCGGACCGGCCGTGCAGATCCAGCTCCCGTCCCGCTCACGCTGCCAGTCGCTGACCTCCAGCGTCTCGGCGAATTCGGGCATCTGAAATGCAAGACTGCGGTCGGCCTGAAGCGCGAAGGACGCTCCGTCGAACACCAGTTCGTCCTGTCCGCCGACCTGATTGCAATAAACCAGCGGCAGGCCCGTTTCCACGACGCGCGACACCATGACCTGCAACCGGACGTCCGGCTTTCCCGCGTAAAACGGCGATCCGTTCGGCACCAGCAACAGCTCGGCACCGGTTTCCGCCAGACACTCGCAGACCTCGTCCGACCACGCGTCCTCGCAGACCGGAATGCCGAGGCGAATACCGCGAAACCCGACCGGCCCGGGCAACGGCCCCGGCTGAAAAACGCGCTTTTCGTCAAACTCGCCGTAGTTCGGCAGGTCCACCTTGAACCGGACCCCCTCGATTCGCCCGCCATCAACCAGGGCCACGGCGTTGTGCAGCTTGTCCCCCTCGCGCCAGGGCAGACCGACGATGATCCCGGGGCCGCCATCGGCTGTGTCGGCGACAAGCGCATCGAGCGCGGCGCGACACGCGGAGACGAAGGCAGGCTTGAGGACAAGATCCTCCGGCGGATAGCCCGACAGGAACAATTCGGAAAACAGAACGAGGTCCGCGCCCGCGGCCGCCGCGCGGTCACGGCCCCGGCGCACAAGTTCCAGGTTGCCGGCGACGTCTCCCACCGTCGGATTGAACTGTGCAATGGCGAGGCGGAGCCGGTCGGAAAGCGCGGGCGTGGAAGGTTCTGTCATGGCTCCGGTTTAGCCCGGTCTCGAACCACGGTCCAGTGCCCAGGGCGGCCAACCTGACGGTCGAGCGGAACAGCGTGCGCGCACGCCTGACGATCGTCCGTCTTAAAGAAAAACCATTTCCTGCGCGGGCGGAACCGAGGGCATTGAAGGCCCCGGCGGCGGCCCGCCTCCCCGTGGCGCCGGGCCGAAGAAGGTACCGTGCCGGACGAAGGGCCGGTGTTCGGTCAACACCCGGTAGAGACGCTCGTAAAGCATTGCCGGCGACACGGGCTTGGCGATAAACTCGTGGATGCCCAGCTCGAGCGCGCGGAGGATCACCGGCTTGCGCGCATCCGCGCTGACCATGATCACGGGCGTCGTCGCGACGAGTTCGTCGGAATCGCCGCGCAGGATGGACAGGAATTCGCTTCCCGACAGCGGCGCCATCACCCAGTCGCAGATCACCACGTCGGGTTTTCGGTCGACCAGCACGGCCAGTCCATCGGATCCGTCGCCTGCCTCGAATATCCGGCGCGCCCCGAACCCGTTCAAGATCGCGCGAAAAAGCGCGCGCATATGGGTGTTGTCGTCAATTACAAGGATCGACACATCCGAAAGGTCAATTTGCATGCCGTCTCGGTCCCCTCCCGATTGGCGTTGGAAAACCTAATACAAAAAAGCCTCAATATTTCCTTTAAGAAAAAACGGTTTCGGCCGGCAGGGCCACCGGTTCACGCAAATGTGACCTTCTGCGGTGCTGATCCGCAACGGGATCGCGCGCCGGGGCTCCGGCGCAACGGGCGAACGGCCGGCGGGACCGGCCGTTCGAGAACAGCGTCGAAAACGCGCCGTATCCGCGTCAGCTGGCCGCGGCCTGGCGCTCCGCCGAACGGGCATCGCGCTCCTTGCGAACGTTTTCCGCCACGAGAAACGCGAGCTCGATTGCCTGTTCCGCATTGAGGCGCGGATCGCAGTAGGTGTGATAGCGGTCGGCCAGGTCCTCGGCGGTCAAAGCGCGGGCGCCGCCGGTGCACTCGGTGACATTGTTGCCGGTCATCTCGACGTGGATCCCGCCGGCGTAGGTGCCTTCGGCGCGATGCACCGCAAAGAAGACCTCCACCTCGCGCAGGATGCGGTCGAAGGGCCGCGTCTTGTAGCCGTTCGCGGTGATCGTGTTGCCATGCATGGGATCGCAGGACCACACGACCTTGCGCCCCTCGCGCTCCACCGCCCGCACAAGCGCCGGCAGGTGCTCGAACACCTTGTCGGCGCCGAAGCGGCAGATCAACGTCAGCCTGCCCGCCTGGTTGTCGGGATTCAGCGTGTCGATCAGTTCCAGCAGACCGTCCGGCGTCAGGCTCGGACCGCACTTCAGGCCGATCGGATTCTTGATGCCACGGAAGAACTCCACATGGGCGTGATCGGGCTGGCGCGTGCGGTCGCCGATCCACAGCATGTGGCCGGAGGTCGCGTACCAGTCGCCCGAGGTGCTGTCGACACGCGTCAGCGCCTGCTCGTATCCGAGCAGGAGCGCCTCGTGGCTGGTGAAGAAATCCGTCGAGCGCAACTGCGGCGCGGTGTCGGGGTCGATGCCGCAGGCCCGCATGAAATCGAGGCTTTCCGAAATCCGGTCGGCCAGCACCTGATAGCGATGGCTTTGCGGGCTGTCCTTGACGAAGGAGAGCATCCAGCGATGGACATGGTCGAGATTGGCGAAACCGCCCTGGGCGAATGCCCGCAGCAGGTTCAGCGTCGCGGCGGACTGACGATAGGCCATGATCTGGCGCTGCGGATCCGGCTCGCGCGTTTCCGGCGTGAACTCGATGTCGTTGACGATGTCGCCCCGGTAGCTGGGCAGCTCGATGTCGCCCTTCTTTTCCATCGGAGAGGACCGCGGCTTGGCGAACTGGCCGGCAATGCGCCCGACCTTCACCACCGGCTGCGAGGAGGCGTAGGTCAGAACGACCGCCATCTGGAGGAAGACGCGGAAAAAATCGCGAATATGATCGGCATGGTGCTCGGCGAAGCTCTCGGCGCAATCGCCGCCCTGCAGAAGGAACCCGCGCCCTTCCGAAACGTCGGCGAGCTGATCGGTCAGCTTTCGCGCCTCACCTGCAAATACGAGCGGGGGAAAGTCGGAAAGACGGCCTTCGACCGCCGCAAGCGCCTCGGCGTCACGATAATCGGGAACCTGTACGACCGGTTTCGACCGCCAGCTGTCAGGTGTCCAGTTCTGCGCCATAGTTCCAACTCCCGCACAATTCCGCTATCGGCGTTCTGGTGAGGCGCCGATGCCCTGCTCCAACGATATTCGCAATGCGGCGCCACCAGTCGGCCGCATCAGACCGTCGGCGTCGGAAACGACACCGAAAGGCGGCCCGGCTTCGCCCCGGCAACGCCGCCAGCCCAGCCGGCTGGGGTTATACACGCCGCCACCCGGCGAGGCCACACCTAATGCCCACCGCATTCCGTTACGGAAGCCATCGGGACTGTGCGATCTGTTGCGGTGCTTTCAACGGTACTCGAAGATCTTCCGGAAGATGCCGGGAGCCATCGCCGAGGCCGGATTCACCGTCAACACCGGATCGGAAATCGGACCTGTCAGTTTGAAGGTCACGCCGATCAGCCCCTCGTCCGAGCCCCCGCCCAGCGCAAAGCCGAGGATCGGGATCTTGGCAAAGAGATTGTTGAGGGCAAAAACCGGAACGAAGGTGCCGGTCAGGTCCAGCAGACGGCTTTCCAGATCGACCTCACCGCTTACCGTTCCGCCGATGGTTGCGCCGGTCAGGGTGCCGTCGGTGATCGTCAGCCTGTCGCCCTGGCGCTGGAACACGAGATCGAGCGCGGTAAAGGATGCCTCGCCGCGCTGCGCCGACCCTGTGAGGCCGGCACGTCTCCGCCGGTCCGGGTCGGACATGTCCGGTGCACGCGCCAGCGCGCGGATCGCGGGATCCTCGGTTATGGAGAGCCGCTTGACCCTGAAACGGCCGTTCCAGGCGCCGTTCGACGGCATGGCGACCGACAGGGAGCCTTCTCCTCCGCGCATGCGTTCGTAAAGATTGGCAAACCGCAGCAGCGCGCCCGTGTCCTGCATCGACCCGGTCAGGACGCGGTCCGCCCCCTCCCCGGACATCGTCAGCTTGAACGGGGACTTCCCACCCGTCTGCCCGCTCAGCGACAGGGCCCGCATGTCTCCGCCGACACTGGACATGTTCAGCGAGAGATTGGCCACATTGACTCCGTTGAAGCCGGTCATCTGGTCGACCGTCGCCTGAATGCGAACCGCGCCGCCTTGTCCCTTTCTGGCTGCAGTCTTGCCATTCGCCAGATTGGCGAGCATTCCGCGCCCGTCGAAGCGCCGCGCACGCATCTCGGCCACGACTTGGTTTCCCCGCCTGGAAACCCGCAATGTGGCGTCATCGCTGGGGCGCAGCGCAAAGCGGGAGAACCGGGCGCTGGTGAAGCCCCCCTTCGCGTCGAGCGCTATCGTGCCCGCGATATCCACGCCTTCCGATGTCAGTTGGAAACCGCGCACCTCCCGGCCGCCCTCAACCTCTGCCAGCGTGAAGCTCGCCTTCGCGGAAACGCCCGGACTCTTGCTCCATCCGACCTGCGGCAGGCTGATTCGCGCGCGCGACAGGTCGATCTCGTAGCTCTGGCCGGAGGCGGTCTCGTTGGACGACAGGCGCATCTGACCGGAAACGAAATCGCGCAGATCAATGCCGCGATCGGCAAGCTGTTTCGCTGTGGCGTCGATCACCACGCCCTGGCGGGCTGCAACCGATGCTTCCCCGTCGTCGCCGATCGGAACGACCAGATCGATGTTTGCCGGCAGACCGTCGAGCTCCCCGCGCCCGGTCAGCGCGATGCGCCCCGGATCGACCTCGAACGACAGATCCGCGCGGCGCATCCTGTGACCGCGGATCGGCTTGGCATTGGAAAACCCCTCAAGCGCGCCCTCAAGCGCCCAGTCGACGTCTTCCAGCGGCACATCCTTTTCCAGCGCAAATCGGGCGGACAGCGAGAGCGATCCGCGACCGTCGAGGTCTACGGGCGCGATCTCGTTCTTTGACAGCACCTGGAAGGGCTCGCTGTCGAGGACGCCGCCAAGGGAGGCCGCGGGACCTGCAAGCGTCAAGGCGAGAACACCGGTCTTCACACCGCTCTTGCGCAGATCGGGGATCGAAAAATCGACGCTGCCGATGCTGAGCTGCTCGTCCGGCCGCACCACCATCATGCCCTGGCCGGAGGAAACGGTCAGGATCTCGTCCACCACCTGCAGACGCCCGGCGAGACCCTGGGCAACCGGCACCGTGCCAACGCTCTTCAGGCTCACATCGTCGAAGGCGATGTCGACGGACATCTCATCCCCCGACCAGCCGGGATCGGGATCGAGGTGATCGAAAGCCGGCGGTTCCAGGGCGACCGTGACATTGCCGCCGAGAACCCGCCCGTCGATCAGATGCTCGATCACCCAGGCGCGCGCGGGCGGCGCCACCGTGATCGGCCAGATCCGCTTCATTGTGGCAACAGGCATCGCACCGCTTGCCATGGCCAGTGCCAGATACGGACCGTCGGCGCCAAGCCGCAGCGACCCCGCACCATCAAGCTGGGCCGTTCCCGAACGCAGGGCGATAGTGTCGAAATGCAGCTCGCGCTGGGTGAGATCGGCGCGTCCCTCGACCATGAGAACGTTCATCGCGAAAGGCGGCCCCGGGACGTCGCTCGGTCCGATCCGGCCGTTTCGCGAAACGAGCTCGTAGGACCACAGCTCCTGCCATTCGCGCGGCGGCTCCACCGTCCCCTCGAAGGGCACGATCGTATTGCCGCGCACATAGGCGGACGGCGCCACGCGGAAACCGGGTCGGTCCGCCTCCCAGACGAGCTGAAGGTCGAACCGGTCGAAACTGACGACGGTCCGTCCGGTGTTGATCCATCCCGGCGAGACAGACACGCCGGCCCGGCTCGAAATGAAAGCACCATCGGCGTCGAGGCTGGTGTCGAAGCGCACGCGCACCGGAACGCCCAGTCCGCGCCCCGCGCGCATCTGGGTTTCGAGCGGCATGAACTCGCCGAGGGTGACATCCTGGATGTCGAGACCGAGCAACCGCTCCCCGGTGCCGGGATCGATGCTCCTGCGCAGGTTCGCGCGCCAACGCCCCATGCGTCCGGCGACGTCCGCCTCCATCTGCAACGTGTCGCGGCCCTCCCGCCGCAGCACCGCGTCGATGCCGCTGGTCCTGTAGGTCTGCCCGGCATGGGCAACAACCTCCCCTGACACGACCTCGATCCGCTGGATGCCGCGCGCGGAGAGCTGCGCAAGCGCGAGCCGAGCGAGCCTGTCTCCGGTCTCGGCAAGCGCCGACATGTCGGGAATGTCGCTCGGCGTCGTTCCTGTCGGCTGGATTTGCAGTTTTGGCTGCTCCAGCACCACCTCATCCAGAACCACCTCGCCGCGCAATGCCGCCGACACCTCGAGCGGCGCCGAAATTCGCGGCAGGATCAGCGTGACGGGGCTTTCTCCCGGCATCTCGATGGCCGCGTTTTCAAGCTCGATACGAACCGGCAGCCCGCGCGACAGATCCACTGTGGCAATGCCGATCGTCAACTGGGCCTCATCGGTGGACACCTGCTCCTCGATGACACGCGCAAGTTGCGGCACCGACACCGGCCCTTGCGCGAGATAAACCGCCACTCCCGCAATCGAGACGAGCATGATCACAAGCAGGGCGGCCGCAGGCGCAACCCACCGGCCGCGACGCCGGCGCAACGTCACGCGCAAGGGTTTATCGCGGCGGATCAACCTTCTATACAGGGGTCTGGTCCTTGTTCGAGGCGGGCATTAATGGCGCGATTCGCGCAGAACATATTACTGCATGCGGCCGATCGAATGCGCTTTGCGGCCGCCTGCATCCGCTTTCATGGCGACCGCGTAACAGTTTGACAGTTGTTTCCTCCACTCGTGACGAAAGGAAGGCAATATGAGCGAAATTGCGACCGGGAACCCGGCTCCCGACTTCGATCTGGAAACCGACGGCGGCGGGCGCGTCAGCCTGTCCGGCCTGAGGGGGAGCAAGGTGGTGCTCTATTTTTATCCAAAGGACGACACGCCCGGCTGCACCAAGGAAGCCATTGCCTTCACCGGTCTCGGCGACGACTTCAAGGCCGCCGGCGCGACAGTCGTCGGCGTCTCGCCCGACACAGCCGCAAAGCACGACAAGTTCAAGGCGAAACACGACCTCGGCGTGATCCTCGCCGCCGACACCGGGACCGAAGTCGCGGCCGCCTATGGTGTCTGGGTCGAAAAGAACATGTACGGAAAGAAGTACATGGGCGTCGAACGCGCCACATTCCTGATCGATGGCGAAGGAAAGATCGCCAACATCTGGCGCAAGGTGAAGGTGCCTGGCCACGCCGATGCCGTCCTCGACGCCGTCAAGGCCCTCGATTGACCTGCGTCGCGGAAGCCTGCGCACGGCACCTCCGCGACGCCTCGTCCTGCCAACCGTCCCCTACCGAGCCACTGGAGCCCGCTTGCGAATTTCCCCCACGCGACAGACGTCTCTCGACGCCGCCCCCGCCTCGCTTGCCGAGGGCGCGCGCCGCATCGTCGGCACCGCCGACCTTGACGAGAAGGTCCGGCTGTCGCACGCCACCGCCAGGAGCTGGTTCGCCCGCGCCCTCTCCTTGCGCGAGCGAACCGGCGGTCAGCCGATGCCGGCCCAGCCCGGACGCCCGGACACGCCGGTTCTTCTGCCGCCCAGGGACATGCCCAAGCGCGCCGTCGGCGGCCAGGCCGGCCGGATCGCCTTGCTGCATTCGCTCGCGCATATCGAGCTGAATGCCGTTGACCTCACCTGGGATCTTGTCGGCCGTTTCGCAGGCCACCGCGTTCCACGCTCCTTTTTCGACGATTGGGTGCGCGTCGGACTGGAGGAGGCAAAGCACTTCTCCTTGCTGCGCAAGCGCCTTGCCGACGTCGGTTCCGCTTACGGGGCCCTGCCGGCCCATCATGGCCTCTGGGAGGCAGCCGAAAGCACCGGAAACGACCTCACGGCGCGTCTGGCGGTGATCCCACTGGTGCTGGAAGCGCGCGGCCTCGACATTTCGCCGAACATGATCGCCAAGGCCCGCAAGACCGGCGACGGGGAAACCGCCGACATCCTCGAAATCATCTACCGCGACGAAAAACGTCACGTCGCTTTCGGTGCAAAATGGTTCCGCTTCCTGTGCGACCGCGAGCGCACCGATCCGGAGGCCCGGTTTCAGGACCTTGTGCGCCGGCACTTCAAGGGCGGGCTCAAGCCGCCGTTCAACGATCGGGCCCGTGCGGAGGCCGGATTGACGCCGGGGTTCTATCGCCCGCTGGTCCGCCTGACCGGGTGACGTCCGTCCCGGCAGGGCCAAAAAGACCGTTTGAGCGTCTAACCCTTAGCATTTGTTAACCTTAATCATCTCTAATCGATTCCAAGGATATCCGGTCGAGTGTGTGATCGGAAACGTCAGGAATGGGTCCGGAGAGTGATGACAGGACACGCAGCAAACGGACAGAAGGTGTTCGGAAAACGCAAGGAACCCCATCGGGTTATCATCGCCAAGGGCGATCACGTGCGCAGTTTCACGATATCGCCCTGGATCGCCGGTGCAGCCACCGCCATCGGCGTCATGCTTGCAGTCGGCTATGTCGGCGCGACCGCCTATCTCGTTCTGCGCGACGACATCATACACTCCTCGGCCGAACGCCAGGCGCAGATGCAGCTCTCCTACGAAGACCGCATCGCATCGCTTCGCTCGCGCATCGACCAGTTGACCAGCCGCAGCGTCCTGGAGCGCCAGAGCCTGGAAGCGCAGCTTGAAGGCGTCGTCGCGCGTCAGCAAAACCTCGACACCCGTCAGTCGCGTGTCGCCGCGCTCCTGCAAAAAGCAGCCGCAAGCGGTATCCGCGTGGCGGTCGGCGGCCCGGTCCCGCAAACCAAGCCCGATGTGGCCGATCCGCTCCTGGCGCTTGACGCGGAACTGACCGGAACCGGCATCGGCGGAACGCCGGAACCGATCGCCATCACGCCGGAGCTCAATCTGCGCGGATCGCAGAGCGAGACCCCCGCCGCAACCGTCAACCGCCCCGCAGCCGCACCGGCACACCAGGCCGCGCTCGACGGCAAGACGACGCTGATCGAAACAGTAAACGGAAACCTGCAGCGCATGGACAGGGAAGCCCATCTGGCCCTGGACGTGATTGCGGTGACTGCCGAACGCGATGCCGAACGGATTTCCGAGACCGTTGACAAGCTCGGCTTGCAACTGGCAGCCGCCGCCCCTCCCCAGAGCGATGCGCCGGCAAAGGCGAGCGGCGGGCCGTATGTACCGCTTGGCGCCACCGACTTCGACGCCCGCCTGGAACGGGCGGAGCGCGCACTCGCGGCGCTCGACACGCTGAAGACGGCCGCGCGCGGCATTCCCTTCGACAGGCCGGTCGCCGGCGCGCCCGTTTCCTCCTCCTTCGGTCCCCGCCTCGATCCCTTCCTGGGGCGCATGGCGATGCACACCGGAACCGACTTCAAGGCGCCGCGCGGTGCCAGCATTCGCGCTCCGGGCCCGGGCACCGTGGTCTTTTCCGGGCGCAACGGCGGCTACGGAAAATCCGTCGAGATCGAACATCCGAGCGGCGTGGTCACCCGGTTTGCCCACATGAGCCGGATCCTGGTGAAGAAGGGGCAGACGGTAACCGCGCGCGAACCGATCGGGCGCGTCGGTTCGACAGGACGCTCGACGGGGCCGCACCTTCATTACGAGGTGCGCATGGACGACCGGCCGATGAATCCGACACGCTTCATGGACGCCGGTGAGCGGATCAAGCCCCTCCTGGAAAACTGACCGCCCCACAAGACTGACACATCAACGGCGCCCAATGGGCGCCGTTTTTCGTTTGCAGGCCCCGCGCGCCCCGCATCGCCCCCTCGCCAGTGTGCCATCGAGCGTTATCCCCCGGCATGCCCGCTACTGTCATGTAGCTGCAACACTCCTTGCGTACCTCCGCATCGCAAGGAGTACACAGCACATGCCAGCAATCGAAACCCGCTTCGTCTCAAAAGCGTTCGAGCGCAACAAGCCGGTTCTCAACGATGTTTCGCTTTCGATCCAGGACGGCGAAATGGTCGCGCTCATCGGCGCCTCCGGCTCCGGAAAGTCGACGCTTCTGCGCCTGATTTCCGGACTGGAAACCATAGACCGTGGCGACGCGCGCGCCATCTGCCTGCTTGACCGCACGGTCCAGGCCGACGGCGGGCGAACGGCCGAGGCCCGTCGCATCCGCCGGGACGTGGGGGTGATTTTCCAGCAGTTCAATCTGGTCAACCGCCTCAGCGTATTGCGCAACGTACTCGCCGGCCGTCTGGGCAAGACCCCGTTCTGGCGTGGCACGCTGGGCCTCTTTACCCGCGCGGACCGCATTCGTGCGCTTCAGGCGCTCGAGCGGGTCGGCATCATCGACTTCGCCCACCGCCGCGCCTCGCGCCTGTCCGGCGGCCAGCAACAACGCGCCGCCATCGCACGCGCCCTCACGCAGGAAGCCCGCGTGATCCTTGCCGACGAGCCGATCGCCTCGCTGGACCCGGCGTCTGCGGACAAGGTGATGGAGACCCTCGCGCGCATCAACCGCGAGGACGGTGTGACGGTGGTGGTGTCGCTGCACCAGATCGATCACGCCTTTCGCCATTGCCGGCGGATCATCGCGCTGAAGCAGGGAACGCTGGTTTACGACGGCCCGGTCGGCGGCATCAGCCGTGCCGATCTCGCAACCCTTTACGACAGCGAAACGCTGTCGACCCCGGACATGCCTTCCGGCCCGAGACGGGTCGGGCATGGCGGCGCGGCGCCGGAAGCCGCACCGAAAGTGGCCGCCCTTGCGGTGGCAAACGCGTGAGCCGCAGTGGCGCGCGACCAACAGGTCAATCAGGAGATCTCCCATGTTGAACAAAGTCCTTGTGGCGGCTGCATTCGCGCTGTCCGCAACCGGCATCGCCCAGGCTGAAGACAAGGGCGCCATGCCCGAAACCATCAATTTCGGCATTATCTCCACCGAAAGCGCGTCGGTGCTGGAAAAGAACTTCCAGCCGTTCCTGGATGACATGGCGGCCTCGCTCGGCGCCAAGGTCAAACCGTTCTTCGCGTCCGACTACGCGGGCGTTATCGCCGGCATGGGCGCAAAGCAGGTCGATGTCGCCTGGTTCGGCAACAAGTCGGCCATCCAGGCGGTGGACAAGGCCGGCGGCGAAGTCTTCGCCCAGACCATCAAGGACGACGGCTCGCGCGGCTACTACTCGCTCCTGATCACCCAGAAGGACAGCCCGCTGGACTCGCTCGACGACGTTCTGAAATGCGACAAGACGCTGACCTTCGGCAACGGCGATCCCAACTCGACCTCCGGCTTCGCCATCCCCGGCTATTACGTCTGGGCGCTGAACGGAAAGACGCCGGAAGAGTGCTTCGCCCGCGTGACCTCCGCCAATCATGAAGGCAATGCGCTCGCCGTTGCCGCCGGCCAGGTCGACGTTGCAACCAACAACACCGAATCCATCTACGCCCGCCTCGCCAAGTCCAATCCGGACGCCGCCGCACAGGTCAAGGAAATCTGGCGCTCGCCGCTGATCCCCTCCGACCCGATGGTCTGGCGCGCCGATCTGCCGTCCGCCGCAAAGGAGAAGCTCTACTATTTCTTCATGCAGTACGGCCGCTTTGGTGACCTGGAAAAGGTCGAGCGCGAGCGCGCTATTCTGGCCAACCTGTCCGACGGCTGGGGCCCGTTCCTCGCCTCCTCCAACGCACAGCTGCTCGACGTGCGCCAGATCGAGGCCTTCAAGGCCAAGCTGAAGGCCGAAGCCGCCGAGGACGCCGATGCAATCGAGGCCGCCGACGCGCTGCTCGCCGACCTGGCCAAGCAGGCCGAGGTTGTCGGCAAGGGCGGTTACTGAGCCTGAACGAACCGGCGACCGGCATCATGCCGGTGCCGGACACCGGAACTGCCGGGCCGCGGGAGATCCCGCGGCCCGTCTGCCAACAGGAAGGATGAGACGATGACTGCCGAAACCGGGCACCTGGGCGCCGAGGCGGCCCTATCGGAAGCCGTGCGCGCGCAGATGCAACCACGCTGGTCGAACCTGCTGCGCCTGGCCGCCATCACCGGCGTGATCGTGATCCTGTTGGCCCTGTCGTATTATCCGGCGGAAATCAACAACTGGACGCGCCTGTTCACCGGGAACGACTTTCTCTACGGGATGGTCGGCCAGTTTCTCGATCCGAACTTCAACGACCTCGACCTGTATCTCCGCAAGATGCTGGAAACGGTCCAGATCGCCCTGTGGGGCACCGTCCTGTCGGTCATTTTCGGCGCGCCGCTTGCCCTTCTCGCGTCCAGCAACATTGCCCCGGCCTGGGTCGTCTTCCCGATGCGCCGGCTGATGGATGCAAGCCGCGCCATCAACGACCTGGTGTTCGCGGTGCTGTTCGTCGCCGTCGTCGGGCTCGGCCCCCTGCCCGGCGTTCTGGCGATCTTCGTGCACAACCTCGGCATCATCTCCAAGCTGTTTTCGGAGGCGGTCGAGGCCATCGACGAACGGCCGGTGGAAGGCATTCGCACCACCGGCGCCGGCCGGATCCAGGAAATCGTCTACGGCGTGATCCCGCAGGTCATCCCGTTGTGGTCGAGCTTCTCGCTCTACCGCTTCGAGACCAACGTGCGCTCCGCCACCGTGCTCGGCATCGTCGGCGCGGGCGGCATCGGCTTCACCTTCAACGAGGCCTTCAAGGGGTTTCGGTTCGAGGAAGCGAGCGCGATCATCATCGTCATGGTGCTTACCGTGACCGTGATCGACATGATCTCCAGCCGCCTGCGCAAGATGCTGATCTAGCTTTCAGCCCCCTCGATCTCGCGGGGATCTGCCGGCAGCCGGCGAGCCGGCGGTCCCCTCGCGCAATTCTGCACATTGAAATCTTCGCGTGTGTCCGTCAGAAATTGGAGCCGATCCGGCCTCTGTTGTCTCGGCACAGCGAAAAATGCGACGCACCTCCCCCATCCTGTCGGCAACCCTCGACTGCCTGAGCGCCGTCGCACCGAAAACGCGGTTCTTCGACAAGCAGCTCTCGACCCTGCAGTTCCTCATCGCCCACGGCCGGCTGCCCGAGATGCGTCCCTTGCTGAACGACGCGCTTTTCCGCATCAAGACAAGCGACGAAATCCTGCGTCCCGAACGGGTGTTCACCTCCGACAAGGAACTGGCGAAGGAGTTCATCCGACAACGCATAGACGAAAGACACGTCGTTCCCTCGCTGGCAGTCCTGCGCAGCAAGCAAGAAATCCGCGACTTCACGTTTCCACAGCGGTGCGTGATCAAGCCGACCCACACCAGCGGCGACGTTGTCCTGCGACATGGCGGCGAGCGGGTCGACATGGCGAAAATCCTCGGCTGGATGGACAAGAACTATTACCGGAGCTGGCGGGAGGTGAACTACCGATACCTCGCCCCGAAAATCATCGTCGAACCATTCGTTTTCGATGCCGACACCGCCGACGACATGAAGATCTTCTGCTTCCGGGGCAAGGCAAGGGTCATCCACTGGGACTTCGATCGCGGGTCCGCGATCAGCCGCATGCTCTACACCCGCGACTGGCAACCGCTCGATGCATCGCTCAAGTACCCGGTGGCCACCAAGCAAAAGGCGCGCCCGGCAAATCTCGATGCCATGATCGAGGCGGCGGAATGCCTCGCCTCACCCTTCGATCTCGTTCGCATCGACATGTACACAAACGATGTGGATTTCCATGTCGGAGAAATCACGCATGTGGCAGGCAACGCCACCAACCCGTTCCTCCCCCCTTCGGCGGAAGAGCGGGTTTCGGCGCTGCTCTTCGTCGAGGACCCGCCCGGGACGCAGACATGAGGAGCCCCTGGCAGCCGCTGCCCAAACCCCCGGCACCCGCACCGGGCGCCGTATTCCGGCCGCTGGAGACACGGGGAAAATCTGGCGTTGCAACCGTGCGGAATTTCACCTAAAGCGCTCGCTTCGGGGTTGGAACCGGGCCGCATGCGATGATTGCCAAGTCTTTGATCGACATCATGATGAGGATCGCGCCCGAAACGCGCCCGTTCGACAAGGTCCTGTCGCATGCCCACTTCCTTGCGACACACGGCCGTCTGGCACGCCGGAAGAACTCGCTGAACGATGCCCTTCTTGCCCTCAAGACATCGGACGAGATCCTGTCCCCGCTTCGGGTCACGACGACCGACAAGGAGCTTGCCAAGGCCTATCTCCGTGGCTGCATCGACGCCGCTCACATCGTGCCGACCTTTGCCGTGCTGAAATCACGCGCGGAGATCGCTTCCTACGCCTTCCCGACACGCTGCGTGATCAAGCCGACCCACATGAGCGGCCAGGTCATCCGCCGACGCAACGGCGCCCCACTTGATCTCGAACGAATTTCACGGTGGCTGGACACGAATTACTACCGCGCCTGGCGCGAGGCGAACTACCGGCACTTGACCCCGAAGGTCATTGTCGAACCGTTCGTCTTCGACCAGGAGGATCCCTGCGAGGTAAAATTCTTTTGCTTCAAGGGAAAGGTCAAGATCATCAAATGGACCTATGACAAGAGCACCAGCCCGCACAGGATGCTCTACGAGCGCAACTGGACAGCGCTCGATGCATCCATGAACTATCCCGTCACGACCTTGAAAAAGGCCCGGCCGGCAAATCACGATGCCATGATCGCCGCGGTCGAGCAGGTGGCGGCCCCCTTCGGTCTCGTGCGTGTCGACGTTTACACCGATGGTGCCGACTTCTATCTCGGCGAAATCACGCATACCTCGAACAACGCAACCTTGAGATTCATCCCCCCTGGTTCGGAACGCCGGATATCGGCGATCATTTTCAACGAAGAAGGCGACCGCTGCGCATGACCTCCACAGCCATTCCCGAACCGGAGCCGGAGGACACGCGCATATTGCCACCGACAACCGGCCCCTTGTGGTCGATCCATCATTGGCTGAACGGGATCACACCCAAGACCCGGCGTTTCGACAGACTGATTTCCTGCCTGCAGTTCCGCCTCGCGCATGGTCGCTGGCCGGGACACCGGGCAACCTTGCAGGACGCATTGCTCGCCCTCAAGGTCGGCGACGAGATCCTCTCGCGGGACCGGGTGCGCACCACCGACAAGGAGCTCGCCAAGCACTTCATCGAGGAGCACGCCGGTCCAGGACTTGCCGTTCCGACCATCGCGGTGCTTCACAGCAAGAAGGAAGCGGCCGGCTACGCCTTTCCCTCGCGCTGCGTGATCAAACCGACCCATTCCAGCGGTTCGATCATCATTCGCCGCAACGGCGAAGCACTCAACTTGAACCGGATTCTGGGCTGGTTCGACCACAACTACTACCGGGTCTGGCGCGAAGCCAATTACCGGGACCTCCCCCCCAAGGTGATCGTCGAACCTGTTCTCTTCGATGCCGATCCGAACACCGAACTCAAGGTTTTCTGCTATCGCGGGCGCGTGAAATGCATCAAATGCTACCTCGGTGCGCCCGTGAACACGACATCGATGCTCTTCACCGCCGACTGGCAGCCGCTGCATGCGACCCTTGGAACGCCGGTCTCACCGGAGGTTCGCGCCAGACCCGAAATCCTGGAGCGGATCGTCGCGATTGCGGAAGCGCTGGCGGCCCCCTTCAGCCTGGTCCGCGTCGATTTCTACTGGCAGGGCACGGAGCTTTTCGTTGGGGAACTGACCCACATCGATCACAATGCGACCGGGCAGTTCTTCCCGCTCGAGGAAACAGACCGCATTTCCCGCATCATCCTCGAGCCAGCCTGACACGCAAAAACGGCGCCCGATAGGGCGCCGTTTTCTGACATTGTCGCCGATGAAGCGAAGCTGTTGCCTACTCGACGTCGGCGATCTCTTCCGCCTGGCCGCCGAAGGCACGCTGCGCCAGCGTCGCTTCCATGAAGCCATCCAGGTCGCCGTTCAAGACGTCCTGAGGGCTGGTGCTTTCCACGCCGGTCCGCAAGTCCTTCACAAGCTGATAGGGCTGCAGCACGTAGGAGCGGATCTGGTGGCCCCAGCCGATCGACGTCTTCGAAGACGCTTCCGCATTGGCCTTTTCCTCCCGCTTCTGCAGCTCCAGCTCGTAGAGACGCGCCTTCAGCATCGACCAGGCACTTGCCCGGTTCTTGTGCTGGGAGCGTTCGCTCTGGCACTGCACCACGATCCCGGTCGGCTGGTGGGTGATGCGCACGGCCGAGTCGGTCGTGTTCACATGCTGCCCGCCCGCACCGGACGCCCGATAGGTATCGATCCGGCAGTCGCTTTCGGCAATATCCACCTCGATGGAATCGTCGATCACGGGATAGACCCAGGCCGAGGCAAAGCTCGTGTGACGACGCGCCTGACTGTCATAGGGCGAAATCCGCACGAGACGATGCACGCCCGACTCGGTCTTGAGCCAGCCGTAGGCGTTGTCGCCCCTGATCTTGAGCGTCGCGGACTTGATGCCCGCCTCTTCGCCGTCGTGGATCTCGAGAACCTCGACCTTGTGCCCGTGCTGCTCCGCCCAGCGGGTGTACATGCGAAACAGCATGTTCGCCCAGTCCTGGCTTTCCGTACCGCCGGCACCGGCGTTGATCTCCAGATAAGCGTCGTTGCCATCGGCCTCGCCGGACAACAGCGACGCGATCTGACGCCGCTGCACATCCGTGCGCAGCGCCTTCAGCGCGGTTTCCGCCTCGGACACCACGTCGGTGTCACCTTCCGCATCGCCAAGCTCGATGAGTTCGAGATTGTCGTTGAGGTCGGCCTCGAGCTGACGCACCCCGTTGATGCTGTCGTCGAGATGCTGACGCTCGCGCATCAGTTTCTGGGCCTGCGTCGGATCGTCCCAAAGGGTCGGGTCCTCGGACGCAGCGTTCAGTTCGTCGAGTCTGGCAATCGCTTGATCCCAGTCAAAGATGCCTCCTCAGCAGGCTTATGGCCTGCTTGATTTCATCGACCACGGCCTCTGTTTCGGCGCGCATCGCAAGTCCTCGCGTTGGTGTTGAATGTGTCGCCATCCGGTTGGATGGAAAGAGGTATCCGGCGAAAGCGCCCCTGCGAACGCCGGAATGGGCGCGACCATAGTTGATCCGAAAGTGACGTGCAAACCATCCCGAACCGGGTGGTTTGCACATTGGTTTGAGGATCAGTAGAGCCCGCCGGTTCCCGTCATCACCGCCTGCCCGGCTTCCGGGGAAACCGTGCGCGGAATGCCGATATCGTCCTGGAACCCGATGATCGAATACTCGTCCGGCGGTGCCGTTCCCGGCTTGAAGGCTTCCAGAATGGTTCCCGGTGTTCCGGCCGCGGCGCGCAAGCCCGTGCGACGGTTGATAGGGATGAGCTGCAGGCCCTTGGGAACGCGGAATTCGACCGGCGGCTGGTCGGCCAGCGCGTTCTTGACGAACTCGGTGAAGATCGGCGCTGCGACCTGACCACCCGTAGCTCCCCGGCCCATCGACTTGGGATTGTCGTAGCCGACGAAGACGCCGACGGTCAGGTCGGGCGTAAAGCCGACGAACCAGGCGTCCTTCTCGTCGTTGGTCGTGCCGGTCTTGCCGGCGACCGGGCGGTTGACGGCCTGGACCTTGGTGGCCGTGCCCCGCAGGACCACACCCTCCATCATGGAGGTGATCTGATAAGCCGTCATCGGGTCGAGCACCTGCTCGCGGTTGTCGATCAGCTCGGGCTCGGGCTGGCTTTCCCAGTGATCGGTCGCACAGGTTTCGCAGGTACGCTCCTCGTGGCGGAACACGGTTTTGCCATAGCGATCCTGAATGCGATCGATCAGCGTCGGCGTAACCTTGCGCCCACCGTTGGCGATCATCGCGTAGGCGGTGACCATGCGCATGACGGTGGTCTCACCCGCGCCGAGAGACATCGACAGCACCGGCATCATGTCGTCGTAAATGCCGAAGCGCTTGGAGTATTCCGCCACCAGCGGCATCCCCATGTCCTGCGCAAGGCGCACGGTCATGACGTTTCGCGACCGTTCAATGCCGAGACGCAGGGTCGACGGACCATAGAACTTTCCGCCGTAGTTCTTCGGTCGCCACATGGGAAGACCGGGCCCCTGGGCGATCTCGACCGGCGCATCGAGCACAACGCTGGAGGGCGTGTAGCCATTGTCGAGCGCAGCCGCATAAATGAAGGGCTTGAAGGCCGAGCCCGGCTGGCGATACGCCTGCGTCGCGCGGTTGAATTCGCTCTGCGCGAAGGAGAAACCGCCGACCATCGCAAGCACGCGACCGGTAAAGGGATCCATTGCGACCAGCGCGCCCGACACCTTCGGGAACTGACGCAGCTCATAGACCGGCCCGGCGGGGCCGTCGATGGCCTCCACGAAGATCACATCGCCGGGATTGAGCACATCGTTCGCGCTCTTGGGCGCGCGGCCGCTGACCCGGGCCCACTTCATGCCGGCGAACGGCAGCGAGACGCGTTTGCGCTCGGTGGACAAGTCGCCGCTGATGAGCGTCTCCGGCTTCAGACCAATCTCGGCCGCCTCCCCGGACACCGACAGCACGACAGCGGTCTGCCACTCGGGGACGTCGGAATAGCCCGGGATTTCGGCAAGAGCCGCTCCCCAGTCGCCGGCGCCAAGCTCAATCGTCTTTTCCGCGCCGCGCCAGCCGCCCCGCCGGCGGTCAAACGCGATCAGGCCGTCCATCAGCGCCTTGCGGGCCTTGACCTGCAACTCCGGATCGAGCGTGGAGCGAACCGAAAGCCCGCCCTCGTAGAGACGGTCTTCGCCGTACATCTCGAAAATGCGGCGGCGCACCTCCTCGGCGAAATACTCGGACCCGAACAGCTGGGATCCGCGGGTGCGCGGCGTCACGTTGAGCGGCTTGGCCTTGGCTTCCTCGCCGGCGGTGGAATCGACAAAGCCGTTCTGCACCATCCGGTCGATCACCCAGTTGCGACGCTCGATCGCGCGCTCGCGATCACGGAACGGGTGATAATTGCTCGGCGCCTTGGGCAGGGCCGCGAGATAGGCCGCCTCTTCAAGGGTGAGCTCATGCACGGACTTGTCGAAATACAGCAGCGACGCCGCCGCGACGCCATAGGCGCCGAGTCCCAGATAGATCTCGTTCAGATAGAGTTCGAGGATCTCGTCCTTCGTGTAGGCCTGCTCGATCCTGAGCGACAGGATCGCCTCCTTCACCTTGCGCTCGATGGACACCTCGTTGGTCAGAAGAAAGTTCTTCGCAACCTGCTGCGTGATCGTCGAGGCGCCCTGGGGCCGGCGGCCGGTCCCGTAATTCTTGATGTAGGCGAAGGCAGCGCGCGCGATGCCCTCCGGATCGACGCCCAGATGCGTGTAGAAGTTCTTGTCCTCGGCAGACATGTAAGCCTGCTTGAGCATCTCCGGCACGGCCTGGATCGGCAGGAACAGGCGGCGTTCCTTGGCGTACTCCGCCATCAACTGGCCGTCAGCGGCATGCACACGCGTCATCACCGGCGGCTCGTAGTTCTTCAGGGTGGTGTAATCCGGCAGGTCGTCGGTCATTTCCTGCAGATAGATCCACACGCCACCCGCCACCAGAAGCGCGAACACGGCGCCGATGCCGAAGAGATAGCCGAATAGCTTGATCAGGACTTTCATGTAACCGGCTCGTTTGCCCCAATTAGAATTCCAAGACACGCGGGATGTTTCCCCCGTGCGAAACGGCGCCAGGACGCGGACGAAGCGGCGGCATACAGGATTCGCCCCCTGCCCCGCCAGCTTCTTAGAGGCCCGTCCGGTGCACCCCGCCGGCCAGCGCCGGCCGAATGACAGAAACCCTGTCTTTCAACGCACTCTGTCGGCGAGCAATATGGCGATGCTGAGGCGTTTCGGCATCATTGCTCCGCCGGCGCATCCGTGTCGTCGGCCTTGCCCGCATCCGCGGTCTGCGACAGCGTCATGTTCGCCGCACCGAACCGCCTGGCGAAATAACGGTCGATGGCCGCCACGATGGCGCCGGACATCCGGTCGCGCCACGCATCGGTCGCCATCAGCTTCTCGTCGAGCTTGTGCGACAGATAGCCCAATTCGACCAGCGCCGAGGGCACATCATGGGCCGTCAGAACCCGGAAACCCGCAGAACGATGCGGATTCTTGACGAGCTCCGCCGAGCCGCGCAATTCATCCACCAGCGTACGTGCAAAGAAAAACGAGAATTTCTTCGTCTCCATGCGCGCCAGGTCGATCAGGATGTCGGTGACGTCGTCAGCCTCGTCCGCAAGGTCGATCCCGGCAATGACATCGGACCGGTTTTCCCGCTCCGCCAGTGCCGCGGCGATCTCGTCGCTGGCGTTTTCCGAAAGCGTGTAGACACCCGCTCCCCGAACCTGGCTGCGCCCGACGCGCACCGAATCAGCATGAACCGAGACCAGAAGATCCGCCTGATGGCCACGCGCGATCTTCACCCGCTCGCGAAGCGGGATGAAGATGTCCGTATCGCGGGTCATGCGCACGTCATAGCGGCCGCTTTCCATGAGCTTGTCGCGAAGCAGAAGCGAAAAATCGAGGACCACCGCCTTTTCCAGGGTCCCCGCCGTGCCGGTGGCGCCGGTATCAAGACCGCCGTGGCCGGGATCGAGCACGATCAGCGGACGGCTTGCGTCGGCCTGCGGCTTCAGGCGATCGCCCTTGCGCGCAACGGCCGCGTTTGCAGCACGCGCTTCCGCTGCCGAGGCCTCCGCCTCGTCGAGGAAAGCCGCACGAGTGGTTTTCACCAGATCGATCACGAAACGGGCCGGCTGATCGGACACCGAAGGAAGCACGAACACCTTGTCGACCGAAACGGGCTCTGTTGCATCGAGAACGATCCGCGACTTGCCGGCGGCGAACAGGCCGAACCGCCAGTCGGAGACGAGTCCCCGTCCGTCGCGCCCCGCGACCGGATCAAGGTCGAACGAAACGTGCGGAAGGTCGATGACCACCCGATAGGGATCGGACAGCGTCGAAACCGCGAACTCCACCGGCTTCGTAAGGTCCATGACGAACCGCGTACGCAGTTCGTCGCCGGCAAGGCGCGCATCGCGCGCCACCGCCGTCACGTCGCTGTCGGCCTGAGCCGAGAAAGCGGCTGTCCCGAGCCATGCGATCATCGCGGCCGCAACAAGCCGGCTAGCCATGCGCCGAACCAATGCCATTTAAAGTCCGTTTCCAAGAGCGTTTCGCGAAGCGCCACCCCACAACACCCCCGACCAAGACTTAGTCATAGGCAAGTTAACCTTTCATTGACAATAGACGGATCAACGCACGCGCCGCAAACCGCGCGGGCCGGCCTTGCGAGCATACTTGCCATCGCCGGCTCACGCCCGTAAAAGGAAGTGAACGGGTCCCGGTCTCGGAGTTGATTCCAGCCGGGATGTCTTGGTCCCTTGAACGGCGTCCCGTCAAGCCAACTGTCCTTGCGTCATCCGCGAAAGATCAATTGGCTGCGGAACCCGATCGGGCGAACGAACCGCGTGCACGCTTGCCGCAACCGCCGCCGACGCCGCCATCGAACATGCGGCCAGGTGGACGGAGCGGTGAAAGCGGTCACACGGAGCGGTGGATCCGGAGGCAACCGTTCGCGCCCGCCAGTTGCAGGCGCCCATCAGCAGACGCGAATCGTCTGCCTTTTTCAATACCGGCCGGTCGTTTAGGCAGGCACGCGATACATATGGTCAGAATAGGCGCTGCAATGAACCTTTGCGCGAAGACGATCCGCAACGGACAAGGACCTGCCCTCTGCGGCACGGGCTCCTCCGTTCGCATCGCCGCGCAGCGCGCCACACCGTCAACATTCACAATGAAGAACAGAACGGCCGGTGTTTCGCACATTCGGGCGCGCAATCAGCGCCGCCCCGACGCGACGGTCGTGGAGATCCCCATCTATGGCAAACAAAATGCTGATCGACGCCGCGCACCCGGAGGAGACCCGGGTTGTCGTCGTGCGTGGCAACAGGGTCGAAGAGTTTGATTTCGAGGCCGCGAATCGCAAACAGCTGCGCGGCAACATTTATCTGGCGAAGGTAACCAGGGTCGAGCCGTCGCTTCAGGCGGCGTTCGTCGACTACGGCGGCAACCGCCACGGGTTCCTCGCCTTCGGCGAAATTCATCCCGACTATTATCAGATCCCGGTCGCCGACCGTCAGGCGCTTCTCGAGGAAGAAGAAGCCGACGCCCGGCGTAACGACGCGGACGAGGCGCCCGAAAAGCCGGCCAAACCGTCGCGCCGCCGGGGCAAGGCCGCCAAGGCCGAGACCGAGGACGCAAGCGTGTCCGGCGACGAGACGCCGTCGGACGACGACGCCGGCTCCGATACGGAAAACAGCTCCGACGACGAAACCGACGTGGAATCGGTCGGCGCCGAGGACGCGATGGAAGAAGTGCCGCAGCGCGCACGCCGCCATCGCAAGCAGTACAAGATCCAGGAAGTGATCAAGCGCCGGCAGGTCCTGCTGGTTCAGGTCGTCAAGGAAGAGCGCGGCAACAAGGGTGCTGCGCTGACGACTTATCTGTCGCTCGCCGGCCGCTATTCGGTCCTGATGCCGAACACCGCACGTGGTGGCGGGATTTCCCGCAAGATCACCAATCCGACCGACCGCAAGCGGCTGAAGAAGATCGCATCGGAACTGGAAGTGCCGCAGGGCATGGGCGTGATCCTGCGCACCGCGGGCGCAAGCCGCACCAAGGCCGAGATCAAGCGCGATTTCGAATATCTGATGCGGCTTTGGGAGAATGTTCGAGACCTGACGCTGCAGTCTTCGGCCCCCTATCTCGTCTATGAGGAGGGGTCGCTGATCAAGCGTTCGATCCGCGATCTCTACAACAAGGATATCGACCAGGTCCTTGTCGCGGGCGACGAGGGCTACCGCGAGGCCAAGGACTTCATGCGCATGCTCATGCCGAGCCATGCCAAGAACGTCCAGCCCTACAAGGACGCCACCCCGGTCTTTTCGCGCTTCATGGTCGAATCGCAGCTCGATGCGATGTTCTCGCCGCAGGTGACGCTGAAATCCGGCGGCTACATCGTCATCAACCAGACGGAAGCGCTAGTCGCCATCGACGTGAACTCGGGCAAGTCGACGCGCGAGCACAACATCGAGGACACCGCCGTCCAGACCAATCTGGAAGCGGCGGAGGAAGTCGCCCGTCAGCTGCGGCTGCGCGATCTTGCCGGTCTCATCGTGATCGATTTCATCGACATGGAAGAGAACAAGAACAATCGCGCCGTCGAACGCAAGATGAAGGATTGCCTGAAGAACGACCGCGCCCGCATCCAGGTCGGGCGGATCTCGCACTTCGGCCTTCTGGAGATGTCGCGCCAGCGCATCCGCACGGGCGTTCTGGAAAGCTCCATGACCCCCTGCCCGCATTGCCACGGCACGGGCATGATCCGGTCGGTGGAATCGGTGGCCTTGCATGTTCTGCGCTCGCTGGAAGACCAGCTCCTGAAGGGCGCCACGCACAATCTGATCGTCCGTACGACGACGGAAGCCGCGCTCTACATTCTCAATCAGAAGCGCTCGCATCTGTCGGATCTCGAAGCGCGCTTCGGCCTCGAGATCGATGTTCAGGCCGGTGCCATGGACAACGGCCAGCATTACGCCCTGGAGCGCGGCGAGCTTATCGAAGCCCGCCCGGACGATGCCCCGCCGATGGTCCAGCCGTCGAGCATCGAGCCGATCGTGATCGAGCACGAAGACGAGGATGAGGGTCAGGACCAGGAGGAGGCTCCGCGCGAACGCTCCGCGCGCGAGGACACCCAGGACGAGGACGGCAACAACCGCAAGCGTCGGCGCCGGCGCCGGCGCCGCAAGCCTTCGGGCGATGACGCACAGCAGGCCGATGCCGAGACAAATGGCGACGACGACCAGTCGACCGGCGATGCCGGTGCTGCCTCCGAAAGCGCTGGCGAGGACGAAAGCGACGAGGATCGCGCTCGCCGCAAGCGTCGCCGTGGCCGTCGCGGCGGACGCCGCAGCCGGCGCGATGGCGAGGGCAACGAGACGTCCGCCGAGGCCTCGGACGGCTCCGGCAATGGCGAGGTCAATGCCGAAGCCGTGACACCGGCAAGCGACGAAGCCCAGTCCGCCGAGCCACAGGACGCACCGCAGGAGACGCAGACCGCGACTTCCGGCGGCGACGCTGAAACGAGCGAAGCAGCACCCGCAGAACCGGCAGCGGCGGAAGAGCCGGCTGCGACCGAAGAGCCCATGGCAGCGGCCGCGGACGAGACTGTCGCAGCGCCAGAAGAACCGGCTGCGCCGGCAATGCCGGACAGCGAAGAACCCGCTGTCGCAGAAAACCCGGCCGCAGAACCGGTCGAACCGGTGGCACCGGCCGAGCCCGTGGTGGTCCGTGAGACCGTCGCCGGTGACGGATCCACTGAAAAAGATGAAGATCCGGAGCCGAAGCGCTCTGGCTGGTGGCAGCGCCGCAGCTTCTTCTGAAAGGGCATCCGTCGTCTCTTCAAGAGCCACGGGCATCGCCCACGACGATAAATGCAAAAAGGGGCGGATCGATTGCGATCCGCCCCTTTTTGCATGCGTCGCGAGGATTTGCGCTGGCGCGCGCTCCTAACCAGCCGTGGGCAACCACTCTTCCAGCCGGGCCATTGCCTTCTCAATCACCGCATTGTCGCCGGCGAAGGAAAACCGGATGTAGGAGCGGCCGTTGACGGGATCGAAATCCGGTCCCGGCGTCGCCGCAATCCCGGCCTCGTTGAGCATCCGTTCTGCGAAGGCAACGCTGTCGTTGGAGAACGGCCGAACGCTGGCGTAGCAGTAGAAGGCCCCGTCGACGGGCAGCATCTCGGTGAAGCCGAGCGCCGGGAGGCGCTTGAGCAGAAGCTCGCGGTTCGCCGCATATCCGGCCTTGATCGCCTCGAGTTCCGCGGTCGCCTCGAAGGCAACGGCCGCGGCGCGCTGCGACAGCTCCGGCGGCGAAATGTAAAGCGACTGGGCGATGCGCTCGACCGGACGCACCAGCGCTTCGGGCAGCACCATCCAGCCGATGCGCCAGCCGGTCATGCAGTAATACTTGGAAAAACTGTTGAGGATGATCGCCTTGTCGCTATAGGCGAGCGCCGTTTCCTGTCGGCCGTTGAACACCAGGCCGTGATAGATCTCGTCGGACAGGAACCAGAGTCCCATGTCGTCGCAGGCCCGAACCAGCGCCTTGAGCGCCTCGGGCGTCATCATGGTGCCGGTGGGATTGGCGGGCGATGCAACGAGCACGCCCTTGAGCGGCGCCTCGCGGTGCGCGGCCTCCAGAAGCTCCGGCGTCAAGGCCCAGCGGGTGTCGGCGCCGACCTCGATCTCGACGGGAATGATGCCAAGTGCCTTGAGAATATTGCGATAGGCGGGGTAGCCGGGGGCCGCGATGGCGATCCGGTCGCCCGGATCGAAGGCCGCCAGAAAGGCCAGATTGAACCCGGCGGAAGACCCCGTCGTTGCCAGAATGCGTCCATCCGGTACATCGACGCCGTAGGTGTCACGGTAATGGGCGGCGATCGCCGAGCGAAGCACCGGCAGTCCCCTTGCTTCCGTATAGCCAAGCCGCCCGGCGGAGAGCGCTGCCTGTGCCGCCTCGACCACCCGTGCCGGCGCATTGGCGCCCGGCTGCCCGACCTCCATGTGCAAGATCTCGTGCCCGGCAGCTTCCAGTGCGTTGGCCTTGGCCAACACGTCCATTGCAAGGAACGGTTCGACTTCGGAACGTCTGGAGGACTGCGGCATCCTGTGTAACCTCGCGCGAGAAGACAAGAACGGAAACCGAGACGCGTGAACACGACGCCCTTGTCAAGGTAACGCCGCATTCCCGACGTCTATGAGACAGGGAAACATTCGCATGTTCTGGCGGCTCGGTTGACCGTCGAGATGCGGCTCCCTACCCTCCCGGAGCGTCCGTGTCCAGATCCGCGCGTCGCCGGCAGCCGATCGCAAGGCACAGGCGATTGGCCAGGAACCGGCGAGACGTCGACCGATGCCAGAGCCGGACACCCGCCGGGAGATGTGCCAGTTGCAGACGAGGAAACCCGATTGATGAGCCGTTGCCAGTCCGCCCCCGGATCGCCCGTCATCCATAGCTGCACATGCGAAAAGCGCTCCCGCAGGCCGGGCGCCCCGGTCCGCCTGCCGCTGGGTCGACGGATCGCCGCAGTTGCGGCCGCCGCACTCATCGGCGTGACGTCGATCATGCAACCGGCGCAGGCGCAACGCAGCCTGCCGCTCGTGCGCGATGCCGAAACCGAGGAACTGATGCGCGACTACGCCGCGCCGATCTTCGATGCGGCCGGCATTTCAAGGCAGCAGGTCGAGATCATTCTCGTCAACCAAAACGACTTCAACGCCTTCGTCGCCGATGCGCGACGCATTTTCATCAACGTTGGCGTGATCCTCGACGCGGAGACACCGGGCGAGGTGATCGGCGTGCTCGCACATGAGACCGGCCATATCACCGGCAATCATCTGGTTCGCCTGCGCCAGGCGCTGGCGAACGCCCAGATCATGGCCGCCATCGGCGCCCTTCTCGGCGCGGGGGCCGCTGCGGCGGGCTCGGCAAGCGGTGGCGCGGGCGCGGTGACCGCCGGCGCCGGACTGGCGCAGCGCACGCTGCTTGCCTATCGTCGGGGCGAGGAAGCCGTCGCCGACCGCGCCGCGCTCACATTCCTGGAGAAGACCGGACAATCGGCCAGGGGCATGCTGAAGACCTTCAGCCGCTTCGCCGACCAAAACCTGTTTTCCGCACAATACACCGATCCCTATTCCATCAGCCATCCGATGCCGCGCGAGCGCCTCAAGGCCCTCGAAACGCTGGCGCGCCAGAGCCGCCACTTCAACAAGCCGGCGGATCCGGCGCTCCAGGCCCGGCACGACATGGTGCGCGCGAAGCTCATGGCCTTCACCAGCCACCCCAATGCGGTGGCACGCGCCTATCCGCGCTCCGACCGCTCGCTTGCCGCCGACTACGCCCGCGCGGTCGCGACCATGCGCACCAGCGGCCGGCGCGAAGCGGTCGAGGCCATCGACGCCCTCATCCGCCGGCAGCCGAACAATCCCTATTTTCATGAATTGAAGGGACAGGCCCTGCTGGAATCGGGAAATCCGAAGGCGGCCGTCGCTCCGTTCCGGAAGGCTGTAGCCTTGCGCCCGCGCGAGGGCCAGCTCAACATCTGGCTCGGGTTCGCACTTGTCGCCTCCAACACGGACAGCCTGCTGCCCGAGGCCGAACGCATTCTCAAGGCCGGCCTTCAGATGGACCCGAATTCGCCGATCGGATATTCGCAGCTCGCCATTGCGCAAGGCCGGCAGGGCAAGACGGCGGATGCGGACCTGTCGACCGCACGCGGACTGATGGCACGCGGCGATTTCCGCGCTGCCAAACGCTATGCCGCCCGCGCACAAAAAAAATTGAAGCGCGGAACGCCCGCGTGGCTACAGGCAGATGATATCGTGTCGTATAACCCGCCCGACTTCGCAAAGCGGCGCTAGTCGCGCGAAACCGGACCTCACGGTCCCGATCAGGGGTCGGCACACCATCGCCGGCTTAGCCACGCCCTCGACCCGGACAATCCGTCCGGCACCTCACATCGGGCCATGGAGCCCCACGGGTCTGGACCCGTTTTTGGAGACACAGATGAACACCAATCTTGCAACCGCCCTCACGGCGCCGCTGAAGCTGGCCATGCTGACGCTGATGACGGTTGTCATGCTGCAGGCACCTGCCCAGGCACAGGACGCACCGCTGAAGCGCGGCGACGTGGAAACGATCGTCCGCGAGTACATTCTGGAAAACCCGGACATCATTCGAGAAGCCTTCGAGGAACTCGAACGGCGGGAGGTCGCGGCCGCCAACGAAGCGCGCGCACAGGCCGTCTCCACCGTTTCCGACGTGCTGTTCAATTCCACCCGTCAGGTGGAACTCGGCAATCCGGACGGCGACGTGACGCTCGTCGAGTTCTTCGACTACAACTGCGGTTACTGCAAGCGGGCCATGATTGACATGATGCGCCTGCTCGAGGAAGACGACAAACTCCGCATCGTCCTCAAGGAGTTCCCGGTTCTGGGCGAAGGATCCGTCGAGGCGGCCCGGGTGGCCGTTGCCGTCAATGCGGTGGCACCGGAGAAGTACCTGGAGTTCCACCGCGAACTCATGAGCGCGCGCGGACAGGCGAACCGCGCATCTGCAATCGAGGCGGCGAAAAACACCGGTCTCGAGATCGAAGCCCTTGACGCCGCGATGAACGACCCGGAAGTCAATGCCACGATCGAGGAAGTCTACACGCTGGCCCGCCGCCTCGGCCTCAACGGCACGCCCGCCTATGTGATCGGCGACGAGGTGATGATGGGAGCGGTCGGCTACGACCGGTTGAAGCAGGGCATTGAGGCCACGCGGAATTGCGGCGAAGCGGCCTGCTGAGACACGAAAACCCGGCTTTGTCCTGATTCGAATGCGGATGCAGGCAATGTCGGGTCTTTTCCTTGCCTCATGGAGTGCCTATAAGGGGCGTTGATCATCGCGCCGTGTCAGCGCGGCGCGGCCCCTTGCGGAGTAGGCATGTCCGCTTCTGTATTCGTTCTCAACGGTCCGAACCTCAACAGGCTCGGGACACGCGAACCGTCGACATACGGCTCGGCGACGCTCGGCGACATCGAGCGCCTGTGCCGGGATGTCGGCGAGGATCTCGATATCGAGATCGACTTTCGCCAGACCAACCATGAAGGCGTGCTTGTCGACTGGATCCAGGAAGCGGGCGACCTCGCCCAGGGCCTGCTGATCAACCCGGCCGCCTTCACCCATACCTCCGTCGCGGTGCATGATGCGATCCGGGCGGCGGAAATACCCACCGTCGAGGTGCATCTGTCCAACGTCTTTGCGCGCGAGGCATTTCGACACCACTCATACGTATCGCCGGTCGCCCTGGGCGTGATCTGCGGTTTCGGCGCCACGGGCTATCGACTCGCGCTGGAAGCGCTCTCGACAGTCATCAGGCCGTGACGCCGGCATCTGCCAACCGAGAAAAGTTCAAGAAAGCCAATGTCGGACAAGAAAAACAAATTCGATCAGGATCTCATTCGCCAGCTCGCTGTGTTGCTCGACGAAACCAACCTGAGTGAAATCGAGCTGGAGCGCGACGATTTCCGCGTCCGCGTGGCCCGTCAGATCAGCATCGAAGCCCCCGTCGCCGCCCCCGCAGCCAGCGCCCCGGCGCCGGCGGCGCCTGCGGCACCGGCCGAGGCGACCTCGGACCCGGCCGGGCATCCCGGTGCCGTGCCCTCACCGATGGTTGGCACGGCCTATCTCGCCGCAGAGCCGGGCGCACGCAACTTCGTCGAGATCGGCGATACGGTTGCCGCCGGCGATCCGCTGCTCATCGTCGAGGCGATGAAGACGATGAACCAGATTCCCGCCCCGCGCGCCGGCCGTGTCACGGCCATTCTTGTCGAAGACGGGCAGCCGGTGGAATACGGCGAGCCACTGGTCATCCTCGAGTGACGGGGAGCCAGACAATGTTTTCCAAAATCCTCATTGCCAACCGGGGCGAGATCGCGCTGCGCGTCCTGCGCGCCTGCAAGGAACTCGGCATCCAGACCGTCGCGGTGCATTCCACCGCCGACGCCGACGCGATGCATGTGCGTCTTGCCGACGAAAGCGTGTGCATCGGCCCGCCGGCGGCGCGCGACAGCTATCTGAACATCCCGCAGCTTCTCGCCGCCTGCGAGATCACCGGTGCAGATGCCGTCCACCCAGGCTACGGCTTCCTGTCGGAAAATGCCCGTTTCGCGGAAATCCTGGAGGCGCACAAGATCGCCTTCATCGGCCCGACGGCCGAGCATATCCGCATCATGGGCGACAAGATCGAAGCGAAGCTGACCGCCAAGAAGCTCGGCATCCCGGTGGTTCCAGGCTCCGACGGTGCCGTTACGCCCTCCGACGATGCTCACGCGATTGCCCGCGAAATCGGATATCCCGTGCTCGTGAAGGCCGCCGCCGGCGGCGGCGGCCGCGGCATGAAGGTTGCTCTGAGCGAAGCCGACCTCGATACGGCGCTTTCCACGGCCCGTTCCGAGGCCAAGGCCGCCTTCGGCGACGATGCGCTCTATATGGAGAAGTATCTCGGCAAGCCGCGCCATATCGAAATCCAGGTGCTGGGCGACGGACGCGGCAACGCCATCCATCTGGGCGAGCGCGACTGCTCCCTGCAGCGGCGGCACCAGAAGGTCTGGGAAGAGGCGCCCTCCCCGGCGCTGAATGCCGAAAGCCGAAAGAAGATCGGCGAAGTCGTCGCCGCGGCGATGCGCAAGCTCAAGTACCGTGGTGTCGGCACCATCGAGTTTCTTTACGAGAACGGCGAGTTCTATTTCATCGAAATGAACACCCGTCTCCAGGTCGAGCATCCGGTGACGGAGATGATCACCGGCATCGATCTGGTCAACGAGCAGATCCGCATCGCTTCGGGCGCCGAATTGCAGCTGCGCCAGGAGGACATCACCTTCGAGGGCCACGCCATCGAGTGCCGGATCAATGCCGAAAACCCGAGGACCTTCGCCCCCTCGCCGGGCCGCATCAGCTACTATCACCCGCCGGGCGGGCTGGGGGTTCGCGTCGATTCCGGCGTCTATCAGGGCTACAAGATTCCGCCACATTACGACAGCCTGATCGGCAAGCTGATCGTGCACGGCCGCAACCGCGTGGAATGCATGATGCGTCTGCGCCGCTGCCTCGATGAGTTCGTCGTGGACGGAATCGACAGCACGATCCCTTTGTTCCGCGATCTGGTGGACAATCAGGACATCGCCAACGGCATGTATGATATCCATTGGCTCGAGAAGTATCTGGCGGTCGACGAGACGGACTGACGCCGAACGCGCGAGAAACGGTCAGGAAGCGCGAAGCGGCTGAACGGCATTGCGGGAGCGTCATCATGGCATGGCGCTTCCGGATGCGGCGCCAACGCGTGGTTCATGCGCATCATCGGGTCACGCTCTTGCATGGCGACGTTGCCCGACGGGAAGGATCCAATGGCCGCCAACACGTCCGATCAGCTGGTCATCACTCCGCAGGTGCTCCTGAAAGCCTATGCCTGCGGGATCTTCCCGATGGCAGAATCGGCGGATGATCCGAACCTCTTCTGGATCGAACCGGAGCACAGGGGTGTGCTTCCGCTGGAGACTTTCCATATTCCCAAGCGCTTGCGCCGGACTGTCCGCCAGGACGTCTTCGAGGTACGGGTCGACACCGACTTCCAGCTGGTGATCGACGGTTGCGCCGAGCCGCAGGACGACAGAAAAAAGACCTGGATCAACTCCGAAATCCGCCGGCTCTACGGCGCACTTTTCGACATGGGCCACTGCCACACTGTCGAGGTCTGGCGTGACGGGCTGCTGGTCGGCGGCCTGTACGGTGTGTCCCTGGGCGCGGCCTTCTTTGGCGAGAGCATGTTTTCCCGCGAGCGCGACGCGTCCAAGATCGCGCTTGTCCATCTGGCGGCACGCCTCATCGCAGGCAACTACACGCTACTGGACACGCAATTCGTGACCGGACACCTCTCCCAATTCGGCGCCCGCGAAGTCCCCAAGACCCGTTACGACCGAATGCTGGAAGCCGCGTTGCACCGCCACGCCGATTTCCTTGAACTGCCTGATGCGCTGAACGGCGACGCGGTCCTGGACATTCTGGACAAGGCCGCCCGGCAGGGGTGATCGCCCTACAGCCGACGCGCCCCCCCGATCAGTCGAGATCCAGCATGTCGGCGATTTCGACCGCCAGAGCCACCGTTTCCTCCGCCGCCCTGCCGCGCGCATCGGTCTCTTGAACCGTAAGGCCCCGCCCCATGGACGCCGCAAAGGCGGTCCGATTGCCAAGACGTGCAGCCGCGGTGTGAAATCCGTGCTCCGCGATGGCCTCCAGCATTTCCAAGGTCAGGGCCGCCCGCGGCGGCACCCGGTTGAGGACAACGAGCGCGTCGGTCCCCTCCCGCCGGGCAATCTCCACCGTTTGACCGGTGGCCCAGATGTCCACGGGCGTCGGCTGCACCGGGATCGCCACGAGATTGGCCGCCTCAATGGCCGGGCGCACATCGGAATCCGTCTTCGGAGGCGTATCGACGATGACCACGCCATGATCGCGGGCGAGCGTTCTGGCCTCACGTCGCGCGCCCCATCCGCTGGAGGTCCGAAAGGTCAGACCCGTCTGGTTCTCGCCAAGAACCTCCTCGCGCGCCTCGAACCACGTGCCGAGCGACCCTTGCGGATCGACATCGATCAACGCCACGGGAAATTCGCCACGCCGCGCAAGCGCGACGGCAAGATGGGCCGCAAGCGTCGTCTTGCCGGACCCGCCCTTTTGCTGCGCTACGGAAACGATACAACCGCTCATGTCACCACCCCTGCTGGAAAGGGCAGTGTTGCACTGCAACAGCCTGATTACAATGGGCGCTTCCCGAGCGGCGGGAGGGTTGCAGCGCTGGACCGGGGCACGGAACTCTCCTAAGAAAACGGGCTTCCTTTTCGCGTCCGCCGTTTTCGCAAGTGCGGACCGCCCCTGCCAAGGAGACCGCGGTGACGTCCTTCGTATTTGCTCCCCTGCCTCAGCCTAGCGTCGCGATTTCGGGGATGGCCGAGCGTTTTCCGGTGCGCCGCGTGTTTTGCGTCGGCCGCAATTACGCCGCTCATGCCCGGGAAATGGGCAAGGATCCGGATCGCGAACCGCCGTTCTTTTTCACCAAGCCCGCGGATGCGGTCTGCGATGCCGGCGGGGTCATCCCTTATCCGCCGCTGACGGAAGACCTGCATTTCGAGATGGAGCTCGTCGTCGCCATCGGTCGCGGCGGTGCCGACATTTCACCGGACGCGGCCGAGTCGCACATCTGGGGCTATGGCGCGGGCATCGATCTGACCCGGCGCGACCTTCAGAAGATGGCAAAGGAGATGGGGCGCCCCTGGGACTGGGCGAAAGGCTTCGATCGATCGGCGCCCGTGTCGCCACTGGTGCCGGCGGCGCGGATCGGCCACCCCACGACCGGCCGCATCACACTTTCGGTCAACGACGAAGTCCGCCAGGACGCGGATCTTGCCGACCAGATCTGGCCCGTTCGCGATGTCGTCTCCCTGTGCAGCACGTCTGTCACCCTTGCGCCGGGTGACCTGATCTTCACCGGCACCCCGGCCGGCGTTGGAGCGATCCGTCCCGGAGATCGGCTGAAGGGAATGATCGAGGGCGTCGCCGACATCGCAATCGAGATCGGGCCGCGGGCATGACCGTCGAAGCCGCCCGCACCCCTGCCGTCAGATAGCGGGGCTGAACCCGATGGACAGACATGCGCCAGGGTCAAGCGAAATGCTCCCTGCTCCGCGCGCACGCCGCTGGCCGGGCTTGGGCGTGGCCTTGCGCTCGCTCGTGTTTCTGGCGCTCGTGCTGACGACCCTGGTGCTCGCAGCCCCTTTCACGGTCCTGCTTGTGCTGCCGCGCAGCTGCTGCCTGGCCGTCGTCCGGCGCCTCGTTCGCTTCTGGCTCTGGGCCCTGAAGGTCCTGACCGGATTGTCCTACGAAGTGCGCGGGCGGGAAAACCTGCCGACTACCCCCTGCCTGATCGCCTCCAAACACCAGTCGGCCTTCGAGACGATCGCCCTTCAAGTCATCCTGGATGACCCGGCTTTCGTGCTGAAACGCGAATTGACCCTGATCCCGGTGGCCGGATGGGCCATGTGGCGGCTGAACCATATCCGCATCGATCGGGCAGCCGGCGCGGCCGCGCTGATGAACCTGATGCGCGACGCACGAAAGCGGCTCGACGAGGGACGCAGCGTCGTCATCTTTCCCGAGGGCACCCGCAGAACCCCGCTTGCTCCGCCGGACTACAAGCCCGGCCTCATTGCTCTTTACCGCTCTCTCAAGGCGCCTTGTGTTCCGGTGGCGCTGAATTCGGGCGTGTTCTGGCCGCGGCGGAGCCTGTGGCGTTATCCCGGACGCATTGTTGTGGAAGTGCTGCCACCAATTGCACCCGGTCTCAACGCGAAGGCGTTCGAGACGCGGTTGCAGGATGCCATCGAAAGCCGAAGCGCGGAGCTTGCACGCGCCGCCACCACACCGTCCGCGCAAGACTGACACCGCCCGACCCGAGCGGACGCCAGCAAACGGCGGAGGCGATATCCGGTGCCGTGCGCTATTGGCTTGCGGCCTGGGGCGCTGTGCGCATGGCATGAAGCGAGCGACCGATTGCAAAGATATCGGGCGCGAACAGAGCGAGATAGACGATGAAGGAGGAAATCGTGAGGATCTCCTGAACGGTATAGACGTAATAGATCGTGTATTCCGGTACCGGCAGCTCGATGCCCTTGATGGCGAAGAGCACCAGATATGCGGCGGCCATGCCAGCAACGACCTGCGCGGCCCGTTTGCGCACACGGCTCATATGCGGCAGCAATGCAAACGGCGCGTCGGGCGCAAGATGCCCGGCGGTCGCGATCCGGGCGCAAAGGAAGCCGCTCGTTGCGATAGCGCCGGCTTGTCCGACGAAAAACAAGTAGCTGCCGAACATATGAAGGTCGTGGTTGTTCGCGAAGGTGTATTGAGTGCAAACAACCATCCCGGCGCTGCCAATAACCTGCAGGCCGATCGCCAGCCACACGCGCGCGGTCAGCAAACGGCGCAGCGCCGGATCCTGCGCGAACCGGGTTTCGATCGCCATCCGGTAGCCATGGAAGATCGGAACCAGCGCCAGCAGCACCACCACCGTGACTGCCAGGATCATCATCGAAAAGGGTCCCCCGATGGCGGGATCGGAAATTGCACGGCTAATGGTTGGAGCGCTATGCTGGACGTAGTCGGGGTGGCGCTGATAAAAGGACCAGCGAGCCCAGATCATCATTGGAATTTGAAACAGGGGAATGGCAACGACCGGCACGCTGAGCAACAATCCGAGAAGCACACCTTCGCTTGCCCCGCCACGTCGTGACATCCTCGCCCTTTCCCGCATTCGAGACAACCTGCGTCACATGCCGCATATCGCGACCGACCACCCAAGCACCGCCCTGCCGCTTCGCTTTTGTTGCGAGACGGCACCGTCGATTGTGAATAGCGGACGAAACAATGCGATGACAAGACCTCTCGGCACGGCTTTTCGCGGGCAAGCCCTCGGGAAATCGCGGCCAACCGCCGGTTTTGTGAAAATTCGTTGTGGAACCGGGGCGCGCGACCTTTTATGACAGCCGACAAGAATTCGGAACATCAGGGAACAAGGCACGAGATGGAACAGATGGCCGAAGGGATTGACCCCGCGACGCTTGATCGCTTGCTGGATCTCGTCGCGAAGGAAGGCATGGTCGAGCGTGAGAAGCTCAAGCCGGATGCGACGTTCGAGGAACTCGGCATCCAGTCCGCCGACATGGTCGTCGTTCTGATGGCAATCGAAGAAGAATTCGGCGTCTATATTCCCGTCGATGGCGATCTGGCAGATGCGGAGACGGTGGGCGATTTCCTGAAGGTTCTCGCGGCTCGTATGAAGGAAGACGCTGCGTGACCAATCAGACACGCCGAATTGTTGTCACCGGCATGGGGGCGATCACGGCTGCAGGACGTGGAGTGGAAAGCCTCTGGACGGCCGTGCGCGACGGGCGAAGCGGCGTATCGGACATCCGTTTCGACCGCTACCCCCGCCAGAGGATCACCAAGGCAGCCCATATCAAGGGTTTCGAACCTTCGGATCACCTGACCCCTCAGCAGATCAAGACCACCGATCGCTTCGCCCAGCTGGCACTTGTCGCTGCCGAGGAAGCGCTGCGGAATGCCGGCATCGACACCGCAACGCCGCTCGGGCCGCGCACCGGCGCGATCATCGGGTCCGGGATTGGCGGCGCCTGGACGACGGATGATGGCAACTACAACTTCTATGTCGCCAACGACCGCACCGATCTGATGACAATCGCCAAGGTGATGCCCAATGCGGCCGCCTCTCAGATCAGCATGCGGTATGGCGTGCGCGGACCGTCGCTTGCAATCTCCAGCGCCTGTGCCTCGGGCACCCAATCGGTCGGCTACGGCCTTCAGATGATTCGCGCCGGCATCATCGACGCGGCCCTGGTCGGTGGCAGCGAGGCCCTGTTGACGCCCTCCACCTTCCGCGCGTGGGAAGTCCTGCGGGTGATGGCTCCCGAAGCCTGTCGACCGTTCTCGGACAAACGAAACGGCATGGTGCTCGGCGAGGGGGCGGCCGTCCTGATGATCGAGGAACTGGAACACGCGCTTGCCCGTGGGGCGACACCGCTTGCCGAGATCGCCGGTTATGGCACGACGAGCGACGCGGCCGACCTTCTTCGCCCCACGGTCGAAGGCCCTGCCGGATCCATTGCCGCCGCGCTCCAGGACGCCGGACTGGCTCCCGACGAGATCGACTACGTGAATGCCCATGGCACCGGCACGATCCTCAACGACATTTCCGAGACCCGGGCACTGCGTCAGGTGTTCGGCGACCGGCTCTCGTCCCTTTCGGTCTCCTCGACCAAGCCGATCCACGGTCACGCACTCGGCGCGGCCGGGGCCATCGAACTGGTCGTGACCGTGGAGGCATTGCGTGCCCAGATCGCGCCGCCGACGATCAACTGGCTGGCTCCCGATCCCAAGTGCGACCTCGACCCCGTTCCGAACGAGGCACGCGCGCATTCCATGTCGGCAGCGATCAGCAACTCCTTCGCCTTCGGCGGCATCAATGCCACGCTGGCGTTGCGCGCCTTCCGCTGAAGGAACCACCTTGCCCGAAACACGCGAACCGCAGTGGACCGCCTTGCCCGATGCGGTGCTCGACACCGCCTCCGCCAAAATCGACGCGTTCGCCGCCGCGCTTTCCGGCGGGGCGACAGCACCGTTTTCGCCCCCCCACGTGCCGGCGACCTATGCCTTCACGGTCTTTGCAGGCGCTGAATCCGGCGGGCGGATCGAGGCGATCGCACGCGAACGCGGTGCCATGCTCGTTCACCAGGCACAGGCTTTCACCTATCACGTCGCGCTCGAGCGCGACCGCCGCTACCGGGTTGCGCTCGACTGGCACACCAATCCCGACCGCGACGACCGACTGGTCCTGCGCGGTCGTGTCCATGACGATAACGGCACGCTCCTTCAAGAATTCACCGCCGAGATCGTCTTGTATGTGAACCGCAAGGAGCAGGCGGATGGGTGAGGTACGCCCTGCGTTCGCCGTCGGAGATCGGCTGCCCGCGAGTGAACCGCGCACGCTCTCCTCACAAGAGGTTGCGGCCTACGCTGAAGCCTCCGGGGATCGCAATCCCATCCATCTTGATGACGCCGCCGCACAAAGCGTCGGCCTGCCCGGCACCATCGTGCATGGCATGCTGGTGATGGGCCAGTTCGAGGCAGCCCTGCTGGCCTGGCGCCCGGACCTCACGATCCACACGCTTCAGACCCGTTTTCTCAGGCCGCTCCCCGTGGGCGCCTCGATCCATGTCGAAGGGCGCATTGCCAAGGTGCTCGATCACAAAAACGCAATCGTCCGCCTCAGCGTGCGCGACGGTGACGCCCACGCGATCTGCGTGGGCGATGCCACCGTCACGGATTGACGCACGCTCGCGGGCCAGGCGTCATACCGTCGTTCAAATCCTGAAATGACAGCGCCCCACCGCACTGCTTCCGGTGTGGCCCGGCCGCTCGTCTAGGCGCCGGGCGGCCCGCAGATGGAGGCGCGTGGATGCAAAACCGGGCTCATCCCGGTTTTGCACGAAGACACGGAAATCGATGCGGATGCCTATCCCGCTGTCATGCGTTTGGGCGCCCCCGTCGACATGTCCGTCCCGACGAAAGGCTGTCCGGCGGATTTCCATGCACCCATGCCGCCACCCAGATGCGCGATCCGCTCGAAGCCGGCCTCCAGGCAGGCGCGCGCGGCCTTTTCCGAGCGCATTCCGGACCCGCAATGCAGGACGATCCGCCGGTCCGTGTCGCGCGGAAGAAAACTCGGATCGAAGAAGGCGATGGGCGAGAGCAAGGCCCCCTCGATGTGCTCGATCAGGAATTCCTGCGGGCTGCGCACATCGATGAGAACGATATCGTGACGCCCCAATGCGCCGGCAACCTCGTCCACATCCCAGGTTTCCAGGCTCGCACCGTTCACGTTTTCGGATTTCATATCTCAAAGGTCCTTTCGCAATGAAATGAAAAGGCCGACAGTTCGCCACGAGACCGTCGGCCGCCTTTTCGCCGCAGGGCGGCATCCTGTCTGCGAACGCAGTCCGGCAACGAAAAGTTCCGAAAACGTGAATGTTCATTGCGTCGAGAATATGCCCCGCAGCCGGTTTCAGTCGGCAAGCGCCTTGCCTTCGGCCGCCCAAACCGCTCCGCGACGAATAATCTCGCTCACCTGCGGCACCTTGAGATCGTCCAGTGTGTGGCCGATGGAGCAGTAGAACACCCGCCCCTTGTCCCAGCGCCGCTTCCACACGACGGGGATGACCGTTCCTTCGATCCACCACAGGTGATCGCCTGAGAAGGTCGTGGTCGCCAGCACTTCGTTGGAGGGATCGACGAGCATGTAGTATTGTTCGGAATGCAGGCGGAAGCTCCGGATGCCCTGAACGACAGGGTCGCCGGGGCGCGTGATCGTCACGTCGTAGTCGACGAAGTCGTCCGAGGGGACCGCATTGTCCGGCCAGCCCGGCGGATGCGCGACGAACTGCCCGCCAATCAGGAAGTGATAGGTGGGGCGGTCGCGAAACGCATCGCCCATGTGCCCGTGCCATCCCGCAAGACCGCATCCGTTGGCAATCAGACGCAGGAGGCCATCTTCCTCGGCCTTCGTCATGTTGCCGAATTCGGGTTGATGCGACGAACGCGCCGACGACCAGATCGGGACGATCAGGTCGACATCGGAAAGGCTTTCGGGATCGGCCAAGGGCGCGAGCGTGTCGTGAACCACGACTTCGAAACCTTCCTTGCGCAAAAGATCCTCGCACCAGTCGGAAAAGGTGGTGGGTGCATGTCCTTCCCATCCGCCTACGAACAAAACCGCTTTCATTGATTCTCCTCACGCATGAAATTCACCATCGCCGCCATGTCGCGGCCTTCATAGCCGCGACGCTCCGCCGCGCGCAGCCTGTCGAGCGTGACCTTTCCCTGCGGAATGGCGACACCCAATGTGTCGGCAAGGTTCGCTGTGACCTCCATGTCCTTGCGCGCAAGCGCCACTGTGAAGGTCACGGCATGTGCCTGCTCGTCGAGATAGAGCGGCCGGCGATACTTGAGCATCGGCGCACAGGCGGCCGACGCCTCGATGGCGTCGAAAGCCAGCTCCGGTGCGATACCGGAGGCCTCGGCAAGTGTCAGCGCTTCGGCAAGCGTCTGGTTGAGACCGTGGATAAGTGAATTGACGGCAAGCTTCATCACAGCGCCAGCGCCGGCTCGGCCCAGGTGGATGGTCTTGCGGCCGACCGCGTCGAAAAGCGGTCGAAGCTCCGCCCCCTCGCGTTCGCTGCATCCCGCCATGATCATCAACTGCGCGTCGGCGGCCGCCTGTGTCGCGCCGGAAACAGGCGCATCAACCACCTTCACCCCCTGCGGCGCATTCTGGACCAGCGCCTCGATATGCGCGGGACTCATTGTTCCCATTTCGACAATCCAGCGCGCGCCCGCGCCGGCAAAAAGCCCGTCGGCCGCTTCATGCACAGCCTGCGAGGCCGCATCGTCGGCGAGCATCGTCATGACCGCGTCCGTCTCCGATGCCAGCGCGCGCGGCGTGGTCGCCACCCCACAACCGATTTCGGCGGCCAGCGCCTCTGCCTTGTCGCGGGAGCGGTTCCAGACGCTAACCTCGTGCCCGGCGCGGACCAGATTGCGCACCATGTGCGCGCCCATCCTGCCAAGACCTGCAAATCCGACCCGCATCACGCCACCTTCTCTGCTCGGATACCGGAAATCGCCTGAACGAGATTGTCCTCGTTCACCTCCGCTGCAGTGAATTCGCGGATGATCTCGCCGCTGTACATCGCGATGACCCGGTCGGAGACATGCAACACTTCCGGCATTTCCGAAGAGATCACGATGACCGCATAGCCGCTGCGCGCCAGTTCGCGGATCAGATTGTGGATCTCCGCCTTTGACCCGACATCGATGCCGCGCGTCGGCTCGTCGACGATGAGCACGTTGGGGCGCATCGCCAGCCACTTGCCGATCACGATCTTCTGCTGGTTTCCGCCTGAAAGATTCTTGACCGCCTGCCGCCAGCTCGGCGTCTTGATCTCTAGCCGGTCGCGATATTGCTCGAAAATTGCCAGCTCTGCGCCGTCGGAGACGAAGGGGCCTGCGGTCAGATCATCCACCTGGGGCAAGGTGATGTTGTCCCGGCAGTTCATGCCGAGCACCAGCCCTTGCTCCTTGCGGCTTTCGGGAACAAGCGAGATCCCGTTGGCAATCGCATCGACGGGAGAGGACAGGCGCACCTCCTTGCCTTCCAGAAGGACCGTCCCGGAGCTCGGTGTGCGCAGACCGAAAAGCGTTTCCGCAATCTCCGTGCGGCCGGCACCGACAAGGCCGTAGAAGCCGACAACCTCGCCGGATCGCACGTGAAAGCTGATGTCCCGGTAGAGCGATCCGCAGCTGAGAGCGCGCACCTCAAGGGCCACACCGCCAAACTCGACATGTTCCTCGTTGCGCGACAGATCGAGGCTGCGCCCGATCATCAACTGCGTCACCTCGTCCTCGTTTGTATCCGACGTGATCAGCGTGCCGCGATAGGTGCCGTCGCGCAGGACGCTGATCCGGTCGGAGATGGTGAAAATCTCCTCCATACGATGCGAGATGTAGACGATGCCCACGCCACGAGCCTTGAGATCGCGAATGATCTCGAAGAGCACAACCTTCTCCGCATCCGTCAGCGACGCAGTCGGTTCGTCGAAGATCACCGCCTTGGCGTTCACGGTGAGCGCACGCGCGATTTCCACCATCTGCTTGTTGGCGATCGACAGGTCCCCCACCCGGGTTTGCGGACCGAACTTGCAGTTCAGCCGCGTGAGGATCTCGCCGGCTTTGGCGAAAAGCGTCTTCCAGTCGACCCGTCCGAAGCTTTTCCTGGGAAGTTCGCCGAGGTAGATGTTTTCCGCCGCCGACATTTCCTCCACCAGGCTCAGCTCCTGGTGGATCAGCACCACGCCCTTGGCCTTCGCCTCAAGCGGCGTGCGCATCTCCACTTGCTTTTCCTCGATGTAGATACGCCCCTCGTTCGGCTGATGCATTCCGGCAAGCGTCTTCATCAGGGTCGACTTGCCGGCCCCGTTTTCGCCGAGAAGCGCGTGAACCTCGCCGGGAAGCACCTCGAAGCTGACGCCGTCGAGCGCGCGCACGCCGGGAAAGGTCTTGACGATGCCCTCGAGCCGCAGGGCGGGAACCGGCGCCATCATGTCTTCAACTCCTGTTTTCCGCGTCGGTTGAGCTGCTTGTCGAGGAACAGCACCGCAATCAGGATCATGCCGAGAATGACAAGGACGTAGAAGGCAGGAACCTGCATCAGGTTCATGCCGTTGCGCAGGATGCCGATCGCGAGGACGCCGCCGAACGTACCGATGATGTTGCCCGCGCCGCCGGTCAGTTTCGTTCCGCCGAGCACAGTCGCGGTGATCACCCAAAGCTCGTAATCGCGCCCGAGATTGGGCGTGGCTGCGCCCATCTGCGACGAGAGCGTCACGCCTGCAAGTGCCGCGAAAAAGCCGACGATCATGAAGTTGATCATCATGTGAGGCCCGACCCGGATGCCGGCGTTCACGGCGGCGTCCCGGTTGCCGCCAACCGCATAGGTGTTGCGCCCGTGGACGGTGCGCGACAGCAGAAGGTGCGTTGCGACGGTGAAGAGCAGGAAGAGCACGGCGAGCGTCGGCAACGGGCCGACCGAGCTCGCGCCGAAGTCGGAATAGGCGAAGTTCATCGCGAAGAAGGATTCCTCGCGGGTGTAGATGAACACCAATCCGCGCACGCCGATCATCGCCCCCAGTGTCACGATGAAGGCGTCGACGCCCGTTTTCCAGACAATGAACCCGTTGAGCGCGCCGAGCACGATGCCGGAGGCCAGCGCCGCCGCCACCGCCGGCAGGATCGCCCAGTTGCCCCAGGCGGCGAAGACGCCCCAGCTTTGCAGGTCGACGGCAAGGCTTGCCGCCAGCGCAACCACGGCCCCGACGCTGAGGTCGATGTTGCCGTTGATCATGACGAGCGTCATGCCCAGCGCGATCAGGCCTATCGTCGACGTCTGGACGAGGATGTTCTGGAAATTTTGCAGGTCGAAGAAATATTCGTTCGAAAAGCTGAAGAACGCAAAGATGAGGACGATGAAGCCCCAGATCGGATTGCGCGTCAGCCATGTCACGAAAGCGTTTTTCGAGGTGTCCGCCATGGTGTCCTCCTCAGGCGATCGGCGACAGCAGCCGGCCGCGTTTCGCCGCGATGTCCAGCCAGACCGCAAGAATGATGACCACCCAGGTCACGAGCCACTGGGCGTAGTAGGGATAGCCCATGAGCAGCAGTCCATTCTGGATAAACCCGAGAATGAGAACGCCAATCACGGTCTTGAGAATGTTGCCGGAGCCGCCGAGAAGCGACGTTCCGCCCAGGATCACGCCGGCGAGAACCAATAGTTCGTAGCCCTGTCCCACGTTGTTCTGACTGCCCATCACCCGGCTTCCCAGGATCAAGGCCGCGATCCCCGTGGTCAAGGCGGAAATCAGATAGGTGGAAAACACCAGGCGCGAGCGGCGAATGCCGGAAAACACCGCCGCCGTCGGGTTGCCGCCGACCGCATAGACCCGGCGCCCGAACGGAGTGTAGGCCATCACCACATGCATGAAGAGCGCAAGGCCGAGGAACATGACGATCGGCGTCGCGATGCCGGCAACGTAGCCGCGCCCGAAGATCGCAAACCAGGTGGTCTCCTGATCGAGAATATCGACGTTCTTGCCGCCGGTGTAGATCAGGGTCAGCCCCTGGATCGCCGAGAGCATCCCCAACGTGACAATCAACGAATTCAGTCGCGCCACACCGACCAGAAACCCGTTGACCGCCCCAAGCACAAGCGTCGCACCGAGCATCACGACAATCGCCAGTTCCGGACCGATCTTGTCGTGGAGATCAACGACGAGAACGGTGGAAAACGACAGCATGGACCCGACCGACAGGTCCAGGTTTCCGCCGATGACCACGACGGTCACGCCGACGGCCATGACACCGATGATGGCGGCCTGCCGGATCACCGTGGCAAGGTTTTCAGGTGTCATGAAACGATCGCTGAAAACCGCGAAGCCGATCAAGAATATTGCAAAGGCGATCAGGATGCCTTGTCGAGCAAGCAACTCGCCGATGGTTTTCAGGCGTGTGTCCGCCATCCGGTTTCCTCCCCTATGTCCCGCCGGTCTTTGCAGCGGTTATACCCGCCGGTCCGTGCGGCGGTTTCGGCGTCAGACCAGTGTCATTCCGCCGTCAATCATGACGATCTGCCCCGTCATGTAGTCGCTGTCGCGTGACGCGAGAAAAGTCGTTGTCCCTGTGATGTCGGCCGGCGTTGCAACCCGCCCCTTGAGAATCTCGGAAGAAAACTCCTCCATCGCCTGGCCCGGTCGTTCGGAGGCGCCGATCGCCATCAGATCCCGGTCGACCTCCTCCCACATTTCCGTCGCCACCACCCCGGGCGCAAACCCCGTCACGGTGATGTCATGCCGCGCAAGATCGCGGGCGCCGGACTGCGTGAGCGAGACCACCGCCCACTTCGATGCACAGTAGGGCGCGACATTGTCGAACCCCTGACGGCTGGCGATAGAGGCGGTGTTGACGATCTTTCCGCCTCCCCCCTGCGCAATCATCTGGCGCGCCGCCTCCTGCATGCCGATGAGAACGCCAAGCCCGTTCACGTCCATGATGAACCGCCAATTTTCCTCCGTCACATCCAGGAAGTTCATCGGCCGATTGACGCCGGCATTGTTGAATTTCACATCGATCCGGCCGAAGGCATCCGCGGCACGCGCGATCATGTCGCGCACCTCGTTGCGTTGCGTCACATCGACCTTGGCGGACATGACCTTGCCGCCACCCGTCGACGCGCGTTCGGCATTTTCCGCTGCAACATGCGCCGCTTTCTCGCCGTTGATATCGGCGAAACAGACATCCGCGCCCTCCTCCAGCAGCGCCTCCGCAATGGCACGGCCGATTCCCTGCGCGGCGCCGGTCACAAGACAGGCGCGCCCCGAGACACGTCCCATGACGCACCTCCCTTCATTGGAAGAACGAGATAGAAAACGGCGCGGATCCGACAGGGACCCGCGCCACAGGCGGGAGGATCAAAAGACGGGCTTGTCGAACTCGTCCATGTTCGCCTTGGTGATCTTCGGCGTGTCGAAATAGTTGAGATCCGGCACGTCCTTGCCTTCCAGAACGTCGAGCGCGGTCTTCAATGCGGCCTCCGCATCGTCCACCGGCGACTGGTAGATCGATCCGTAGTACTCGCCACGTGCCATCGCCTCGTATCCGACGGCGAAGTTGGTTGCCCCGACAAAGGCAATATCACCGGCGCGTCCGGCCGCCTTGGCCGCGTTGAGCGCGCCGACGCCCATGTTGTCGTCACCGGCATAGACACCATCGATAGTGTCGTACTTCACCAGGAAGCTTTCCATGACACGCTGGGACTTTTCACGGTTCCAGTCGCCCGGCTGCGTTTCCATCAGTTCGACATCGGGGCACACCTCCGGAAGGCGGTCCTCGAAGCCCTTGGCGCGTTCGATCGCCGTCGTGTAACCGGGCTGCCCGGAGATCTGGACAATCTGGCCCTTGCCGTCCAGCGCCTCGCACATCAGTTCGGCGGAGCGCGCGCCCTGCGTGATGTTGTCCGGACCGGAGAAGGAAGCGATGAAGTCGAAGCCTTCCTCGGCGATATTGGAATTCGTGACGATCACCGGGATGCCCGCCTGGTGGGCCTTGCGCACGGCCGGAACCACCGCCTTGCCGTTGGTCGGCCAGATGATGATGGCGTCCACGTTCTGCTGGATGAGATCCTGGATCTGGGCAATCTGGCGGGCGACGTCGCCGCCGGCATCGAGCACGACCGCCTCGACATTCTCGTTTTCTTCGGCGGCTGCGATGAAGGCCTTCTCATAGGTGGTCTGGTAGCTGTCGACACCGACGTTGTTCTGCGTGATGCCAATCTTGTAGGTCTCCGCCTGTGCAACACCGGAAGCGCCGATGAGGGCGGTGGTCGCGACGAGCGCGGCTGCGAGCTTGAGCGTCATGATGGTGTTTCCTCCCATGGAAAATCTTTCGTGCTGATTGCGCCTCATCCTCCAGGGCCAAGGGTTCGCACCCCTTTGCAATCAGATACCAAGATCATTCTCCCGACGCCGCTTCCATACCGCAGAAGTTTTATCCGTTTTGGACAGTTGATTATCCAAAACGGATAAAACGACGGTAACGTCACAATCCCGGAAATGACCATTTTGAAAGAACACCGACATGAAACGTCATTCTCGCTCCGGATTCAACACGACAACGGGACCCAAAGTGACCGCGCTGCAAGCCACGGACATCCAAAGCGGATATTCAGCTGACGCCCTAGCGGCGGCGCAGTCCGGCGACAACCGAGCCGAAATGCTCGATGTGATCGGCTTTCTCGAAGCCTTCACGGGCGAGGTGGAAACCAGCATAGAGCCGAGCGCGCCGAACCCCTACTTCAACATGGCAATGCACCTGATGCGCAGTCATCTGGAAGGACGGGTCGTGACGGCGTCGGCACTGGTCGCCGCCTCCGGCGTTCCCTATGCGACTGCCATGCGCAAGTTGGCCGAGATGCAAAAGGGCGGCCTGATCGAGCAGCGTCCGCGCACGAGAAGCGGGCGGAGCTTTTCGCTGCATCCGAGCGCCGACCTGATCCAGAAATGGAGCCAGCTCTCCGACCGTCTTCAGCGCATTGCGCAACAGACCTTCGGCGGTGGCCCGGCCACCACCGAGGAAGCCGACTACTACTACGGCGGATCCTACATGGCCGGTCATTCGATCCAGCCGCCGCAGGTCCTGCCCGAGCCGCTGGCTCTGCCCGGGGGCTTGCGGATCCTGGTTCACGGCGATCCAACCTTCATGGTCATGGAGAACCTGAAGCGCCAGTTCGAGCAACTGGTTGGCAGCAAGATCAACCAGCGCGCCTTTTCCATCGACCGGCTCCACGAAGAGACCCTGCGCAATTCCGAAAGAGCGACCAGCCGCTACGACCTGATCGCCGTCGACCTTCCCTGGATCGGCGAATTCGTGAAAAAGGGCATCCTGCTTCCCCTCGATGACGTCCTGGACGTGGACCGGCTCGATCCCGGCGACTTCCATACTGCCGGCTGGCGCGCCGCGCATTGGAACGGGCGTCCCTATGGCGTCCCCAGCCAGACCACTCCGGAACTGTTCTTCTATCGCCGCGATCTCTTCGCCGAGGCAGGTCTCGAGCCCCCAACAACGACCGACGCCGTGCTGGAAGCGGCACGCGCGCTGCACGATCCCACGCAAGGACGCTACGGCATCGCCTGGAACGCCGCACGCGGCACGGCCCTCGGTCATACCTTCATCATGACCTGCGCGGACTTCGGCCAGCCGATCGTCAACATGAAGCGGATCGCCGGGGGCTACGATGCCGATCATCTGGACCGGACCGACCTCGAGCCGACCATCGACACGCCCCGCGCCCTCGAGGCGGCGGAATATCTCAAGGCGCTGCTGGACTTCTCGCCGCCCGATATCCTCTCCATGTCCTGGTACGAGCGCGTGCGCCCCTATGCATCGGGCCGCGTTGCCATGGCCTATGGCTACACGCTGCTTGCCCCCTACTTCGAGCAGGATCCCAGTTCGCCCGCGTGCGGGCAGACCGGCTATCTGCCTCATCCGCCGGGACCGAAAGGCTCCCCGGTCGCGCCGGTCGGCGGCTATGTCCTCGCCCTGCCCGCAAACCTTCCCGAGGAACGGCGGGCCGCGGCAGGAGAAGCCCTGATCGCCTTCACGTCGCCGGAAGCGCAGAAGCTCTATGTCGTCAACGGCAGCCGCACAGCACCGCGCTATTCGGTCGGCGCGGACCCGGAGGTGCGGCGGCTCTCGACCATCTTCGAAGCCGTGGACGCCATGTCCTGGCGCGACGAGCTTCAGTTCTGGCCACGCCCGCCGATCCCCGAAATCTCGAAGATCATCAGCATCTGCGGACAGGAGATGCACGACATGCTGCGGGGCGTCATCCCCCCGCGCGATGCCCTGGAGCGCGCCCAGGCAAGGGCAGCCCAGGTCATGAGACAATAATCCACTCAGGGAGGAAAAAATGGACCCCAATCGTCTCAAGGGAAAAAACATCATGATCACCGGCGCCGCCCAGGGCATGGGCGCGGCCAATGCCGAGTACTTCGCTGCACAGGGCGCGAATGTCTGCATCGGTGACATCAATGTCGACGGGGTCCGCGAGGTCGCGGAGCGTATCAATGCCGCCGGCAACGGCAAGGCCGTGGCCGTAAAGCTCGACGTGACCAAGCGCGAGGACAACACCGCAGCCGTTGCAAAGACGGTCGAGGCCTTCGGCTCGATCAATGTCGCGCTTCTCAACGCAGGGGTGAACAAGCCCAGGATGTTCCTCGATATCGACGAGGAAAACTGGGACATGATCATGAACATCAATGCCAAGGGCCAGCTTTTCGGCATGCAGGAAGCCGCCAGGCAGATGATCGCCCAGGGCAAGGAGCACGGGCCCTACAAGATCGTCAACGTCGGCAGCATCGTGTCGCGCACGGCCTTTCTCGACGTGATCCCCTACTCCTGCTCCAAATACTGCTCTCTTGCCCTGATCATCGGCGGCGCAAAGGCTCTGGCGGAGCACAACATCACGGTCAACGGATACGGACCGGGCGTTGTGCGGACGGAGCTTTGGGAACAACTCGACAAGGATCTGGTCGAGATCGGCATGTTCGAGGAGGAAGGTCAGTCGATGGACCACCTCGCCAAGACCATGATCACGATGAAGCGCTACTCGTATCCCGATGACGTGAAGGGAACGGCAGCCTTCCTGTGCTCCCACGAGAGCGACTACATGACCGGCCAGCTGATCATGATCGACGGCGGCATGATCATGCAGTGACGCGAGGCGCGCGACCGGGCGGCACGTTTCGCCCACGCGCCTGCACGACTTTCTTTTCTCAAGGACAGACCGGCCGGTCCACGCGTCATCGCGTGCGCCGCCAAGGGAGGTTTACAACCATGACCAATGCCCTCAATCCCCGCATCCTGCAGCCCGGCGACATCGATCCCAACTGGCGTTGGGACCGGCATATTCCCGCGCTCGGCCACACGGCCGTCGACTTCGAGCGCCGCGTCGACCACGACCGGCTGCGCCGCTACCGCCTGTCGCGCACCAAGGATGCGCTGAAGAAGTCGGGCTGCGGGTCGCTGCTGACCTTCGACGTCAACAACATCCGCTACATCACCGGCACCAAGATCGGCGAGTGGGAACGCGACAAGATGTGCCGCTTCGCGCTTCTCGCGGGCGACGAGGAGCCCTACGTCTGGGACTTCGGCTCGGCGGCCGTGCACCACAAGGAATACTGCGACTGGCTCGATCCGGAGCGCTGCCGCGCCGGCGTGGTGGGCATGCGCGGCACCATCCCGCCGAGCTTCGGGCTGATGAAGCGCTACGCGGAAGAGATCGCCTCGCTGATCAAGAAGGCCGGCATGGCCGACATGCCGGTGGGCGTCGACTACGCCGAAACCGCCATGTTCTTCGCTCTCCAGGAGGCCGGCCTCAACGTCGTGGACGGCCAGCAGGTCATGCTGAGCGCGCGCGAGATCAAGAACATCGACGAGATCCAGCTGCTCAACCAGGCGGCCAGCATGGTGGACGGCGTCTACGACATGATCTGGCACGAGTTGCGCCCCGGCATTCGCGAAAACGACATCGTCGCCAGGGCCAACAAGATGCTCTACGAAATGGGGTCCGACGATGTGGAGGCGATCAACGCGATTGCCGGCGAGCGCTGCAATCCGCACCCGCACAACTTCACGGACCGTCTGTTCCGCCCCGGCGACCAGGCCTTCTTCGACATTCTGCAGAGCTATCAGGGCTACCGCACCTGCTACTACCGCACGTTCAACATCGGCCGGGCAACGCCCGCGCAGAACGACGCTTATGTGCGTTGCCGCGAATGGCTGGACAATGCCATCGCCCTGATCAAGCCGGGCGTCACGACGGATACGGTCGCCAAGGCCTTTCCCAAGGCGGAGGAATTTGGCTTCCCGGACGAGCTCTCGGCCTTCGGCCTGCAGTTCGGCCACGGTCTCGGCCTTGCCCTGCACGAGCGTCCGATCATCAGCCGCGCGGTTTCGCTCGACAATCCGATGGAGATCCAGACCGGCATGGTCTTCGCACTGGAAACCTATTGTCCGGCCGCCGACGGATACTCCGCAGCCCGCATCGAGGAAGAGGTCGTCGTCACCGACAAGGGCTGCACGGTGATCAGCCTGTTCCCGGCCGAGGATCTTCCGATCGCCAACCGCTACTGACGACCACGGGCGCCGGCCCCGCGCCGGCGCCGGCCAGGGAGGAGGCCAGACATGAGTGCCGCACGAAAGAAGAAGACGAATACGGACGACTATCTGCGCATGTACCGGCAGATGGTGCGCATTCGCGCCTTCGAGGACAGGGCAAACCAGCTCTATCTCTCCGCCAAGATGCCGGGTCTGACCCACATGTACTCCGGCCAGGAGGCCGTGGCGGTGGGCATTTGCGAGGCTCTGACAGAGACCGACAAGATCACCTCGACCCATCGCGGCCACGGCCACTGCGTTGCCAAGGGCGCGAACTTCAAGGAGATGTTCTGCGAGCTCCTGGGCAAGGAGGAAGGCTACTGCCGGGGCAAGGGCGGCTCGATGCATATCGCCGACCAAAGCAACGGCAACCTCGGTGCCAACGCCATTGTCGGCGGCTCGATGGGTATCGCCACCGGCGCGGCCCTAAGCGCCAAGCGTCTGGGAACGGGCGACGTCACGGTCTGCTTCTTCGGCGACGGGGCAACCGCGCAGGGGCTTTGGTACGAGGTCATGAACATGGCGGCGCTCTGGGGCCTGCCGGTGATCTACGCCTGCGAGAACAACGGCTACTCGGAATACACCAAGACCGAGGAGATCGCAGCCGGCTCGCTCACCGCGCGGGCCGAAGCCTTCGGCATCGAGGCGCATGTCGTCGACGGACAGGACGTGCTTGCCGTCAACGACCTGACCCAAAAGCTGGTCGCCCGGGCACGCAAGGGCGAAGGCCCCTTCTTCATCCAGCTCGACACCTACCGCTACCACGGCCACCACGTCGGCGACATCAACCGCGAATACTACCGGGCCAAGGACGAGGAAGCGCTATGGAAGGCCGAGCGCGACCCGATCGTCAATTTCGGCAAGTGGCTGACGGATCAGGGCATTACGACCTCCGACGACCTCGACAAGCTCAAGAGCGAGGTTGAAGCCGACGCCGAAGCTGCCGTCGCCTACGCGGAAGCCGCCCGCTATCCCGATACGCGCGAAGTGGACATGCATGTCTACGCGCCCAATGCTGCTTGAGGAGGCGCGAGATGAGAGAGATCACCCTGTCGAAGGCGGTGAACGAAGCCATCGCCGAGGAAATGCGCCGCGACGAAACCGTGTTCCTGCTGGGCGAGGATGTCGCGGAAGCCGGCACGCCCTTCAAGGTCCTCTCGGGGCTCGTGGAGGAATTCGGCACCGAGCGCATCATCGACACGCCGATTTCCGAACCCGGCTTTACCGGGATTGCCGTCGGTGCCGCGCTGACGGGCTCGCGGCCGATCGTCGACCTGATGTTCGGGGACTTCCTGTTCCTGATCATGGACCAGCTCTGCAATCAGGCCGCCAAGGCCTATTACATGTCCGGCGGCAAGTTGAACGTGCCGATGGTGCTGCGCACCAACCTCGGCGCGACGCGCCGCTCCGCCGCCCAGCACTCGCAGTCGCTGCATGCGCTCGTCGCGCATATCCCGGGTCTCAAGGTCGCCCTTCCCTCCTCCGCCTATGAGGCAAAGGGCCTGATGAAGACCGCGATCCGCGACAACAACCCGGTCGTCATCTTCGAAGACAAGCTGATGTACCAGGACAAGGCCCCGGTGCCGGAGGAGGAATATCTGATCCCCTTCGGTGTGGCGAACGTGAAGCGCGAGGGAAAGGACATCACCCTGATCGGCACCTCCTCCATGGTGCAGGTGGCGGAGGCCGCCGCCGAGGCGCTGGCAAAGGAAGGTATTGAGGCGGAGGTGATCGATCCGCGCACCATCGTGCCTCTCGACGAGGAGACCCTGCTTAAGTCGGTCAAGAAAACCTCGCGCGCCATCGTCATCGACGAGGGCCACCAGAGCTACGGCGTGACGGGGGAGATCGCGAGCCGGCTGAACGAGAAAGCCTTCTATCACCTCGACGCGCCGGTGGTGCGCATGGGGGCGATGGACGTGCCGGTGCCGTTCTCGCCCGCGCTTGAGGATCTGACCGTTCCCACGGTCGATGCCGTGACGGCCATGGCCCGCAGGCTGGTGGCCGGGGAGATGATCCATGCCGCATGACGTCATCATGCCGGCTCTCGGCATGGCGCAGGACTCAGGCCTTATCGTCTCCTGGCTGAAAAGCCCGGGCGACGCGGTCAAGGCCGGGGATGCGCTGATGGAGGTGGAGACGGACAAGGCGACGATGGAGGTCGAGGCACAGGCCGACGGCTTTCTCACCAGGGTCACGGCCGCCGCCGGCGACACTATCCCGGTCGGAAACGTGGTCGCGGTGATCGCCGAGACGGCCGAAGCTGCCGACGAGGATCCCCCGGCGCCCGTTGCGGAATCGAAAGCGCCTGCGGAGGCCGAAAGCGAGCCTGCGCCGGCAGAACTCCCGGACGGCAAATCCGTGATCATGCCGGCGCTCGGCATGGCGCAGGACACCGGCCTGCTGGTCTCATGGGCCAAAGCACCGGGCGATCAGGTCGCGGCCGACGATGTGCTCTTCGAGGTGGAGACCGACAAGAGCACGATGGAAGTCCCCGCCGGCCACGACGGATATGTCGCCGCTCTTCTGGCGGAGGCCGGCGACACTGTGCCGGTCGGCGAGAGCGTGGCGATCATTTCCGCCGACAAGCCAGCCGATCCGCAGCGCCGAAGCGCGGGGCCAAGCGCCAAACCCACGGCAGCGCCATCGGACCCCGCTGCAAAGACGGAAGAGGCAATTGCCACAAAGGCGACCGCTCCCGCCCGGCCCTCGCCGACAAAGGCGGCAGCGGTCGAGGGCGTCATCCTCGCCTCGCCCAAGACGCGGCGGCTGGCGCTGGAGGAAGGTCTCGATCTTGCCCGTCTCGCGGAGGCGGGACATCCGCAGCCCTTCCATGTCCGCGACCTCGAAACGCTGCGGACAATGCCGGCGCGTGGCACGGGATCGGCGGCACCTGTCGAAGCGGCACCGGCCCGGCACCTGTCGGCGCGCGTGTCTTCGGACGGGCTTGCCGGATTTCTCGCATGGGCGCGGGCGGAAACCCAGGGTTCGGTCGATCAATCCACATTGCTGGCTGGCTTCGCGCGCGCAAGCCTGCGGTCCCTGGACGGCAACCCGGACCCTGTGATCGAGGTGGAAACGCTGCATGGCTCGACACGCTTCCCCGAGGCAGCCGAAGACGATGCGACGAACGGCAAACCGGACCTGATCCTTCGCGATCTGCGTGCCTCCCCGCTCAACGGTTTGCGCATGGGCGCGGAAGCCGCCCCCGTCCTGACCCTCGTGCAGGAGGATGAAACACTCACGCTGACGCTGGAATGCGGCGCCGGTCAACTCGACGCACGCGCCGCGATCTCGCTCGTCTCCGGTTTTGCCGGGCGGCTTGAGGATCCCTTGCGCCACCTGCTTTGATTTTTGGCTCTGACCCTTGGAGTTCCCAATGGACCACACCGATCTCTACATCAACGGCGACTGGCGTCCCGGAGCCGAGAACGTCCGCTTCGACGTCATCAATCCGGCGACGGAAGAAGTTCTGGCCTCCGTCGCTTCCGCAGAAATCGCCGACGCGGATGCCGCCCTCGATGCGGCGCAAGGCGCTTTCGCGGAATGGGCCGGTTACACGCCGCGCCAGCGGTCGGAAGTGCTGCGCAAGGCGTGGGAACTGATGACCGCGCGCATCGAGGATTTCGCGCGCCTGATCACGCTGGAAAACGGCAAGGCGCGCGGCGATGCCATCGGCGAGGCCACCTATGCAGCGGAATTCTTCCGCTGGTTCGCCGAGGAAGCCGTGCGCGCCGACGGGATGATCACCCATGCGCCGGCCTCGGGTGCACGCATTCTCGTCCAGCACAAGCCGGCCGGGATCGCGGTTCTCGTCACACCGTGGAACTATCCGGCCGCCATGGGCACCCGCAAGATCGCGCCAGCGCTTGCCGCCGGCTGTCCGGTGATCATCAAGCCGGCGTCGGAAACCCCGCTGACCATGCTCGCGCTGATGCCGCTTCTGGAGGAAGCCGGCGTTCCCAAGGGGCTGGTCAACGTGCTGCCGTCGCGGCGCACCGGCGCATTGGTCGACCACATGCTGCACGACCCGCGCGTGCGGGTGATCTCCTTCACCGGCTCCACGCAGGTCGGGCGCAAGCTTCTGCATTCGGCCGCCGACCAGGTCCTGAAACCGGCGATGGAGCTTGGCGGCAATGCCCCGCTGATCGTCTTCGAGGACGCCGACCTGGATGTCGCGGTGGAAGGCGCGATGCTCGCCAAGATGCGCAATCTCGGCGAGGCCTGCACCGCCGCCAACCGCTTCTACGTCCATGAAAGCGTGGCGCAGGCCTTTACCGAGAAATATGTCGCGGCAATGCGCAAGCTGAAGCTCGGCAATGGCATCGAGGACGGCGTGGACGTCGGTCCGCTGGTCAATGCGGAGACCCGCGACAAGGTGGCGGAATTCGTCGAGGATGCCGTCAAAAAGGGCGCGAAGATCGAGCTTGGCGGCAAGGCGCCCGACGGCAGGGGGTTCTACTACCCGCCCACGGTGCTGTCCGGCGTGCCGGAAACCGCCGACTGCGTGCATGACGAGATCTTCGGCCCCGTCGCGGCCATCCAGACCTTCACCGACCAGGAAGACGTTATTCGACGCGCCAATGCGACCGAATACGGCCTCGTCGCCTATGTCTTTTCCGAAAACATGAAACGCGCATTGCAGGTCTGCGAGCGGCTGGAATACGGCATGGTCGGCCTGAACCGGGGTCTCGTCTCGGATCCGGCCGCCCCCTTCGGCGGCGTGAAGCAATCCGGCCTCGGCCGCGAGGGCGGACACGAGGGCATGCTGGAATTCATGGAAACCCAGTATATTTCCGCAAGCTGGTAGGAGGCCCGCAATGTCCATCAATGCCTCTCCCTCGACCCGCGCCTATGCGCGCCAGCAGGGCGTCGATCTCGACGCCCTGGGCGCGGCGACCGGTCGCAACACGCTGGCGCGCGAGGATGTCGACTGGCACCTGAGCGGTGAAACGTCGGCGCCCGCGACCGACCACAGCCGGTACTGGGACGTCGATCATTCCACCTATGGCGCGGTGAGCGAGGAACCGCTTGCGCGCATGGCCCAGGTCGCCGCGAAAAACCTGGCCGCGGCCAATGCAATGATCCCGCAGGTGACCCATCACGACCGCGCCGACATGCGCGCGGTCGAGACCTTTCGCGCAAGCCTCAAGGCCGAAGCGCAGGAACGCGGCACCCGCCTGACGGCACTGGCCTTCCACGTGAAGGCACTGGCGCAATGCCTCATCGAGTTTCCCCGCTTCAACGCGTCGCTGTCGGCGGATGGCGATACCCTGATCCTCAAGCATTTCGCGCATGTCGGCGTTGCGGTCGACACGCCGCACGGGCTGATGGTTCCGGTCGTGCGCGATGCCGACCGCAAGGGCCTGTGGCAGATCGCTGCGGACATCATGGATCTCGCGGGACGCGCGCAGGCCCGAAAGATCCGTTCGGAGGAAATGGGCGGCGCGTCGATGTCGATTTCCAGCCTCGGCGGGATCGGCGGCACGGCCTTCACTCCGATCGTCAACCCGCCGGAACTCGCGATCCTCGGCCTGACGCGCATGGAGACGGTGCCGGTCTGGGAAGACGGCGACTGGACGCCCGTTGCCATGGTGCCGCTCGATCTCAGCTACGATCACCGGGTGCTCAACGGCGCGGACGCGGCGCGCTTCCTGACCCGCTATGCAGCCCTGATCGGCGACCCGCGCAAACTCGTGCTGGCGAGCACGCTCCGGAAGGCAGCCTGACCGTGACCCATCCGACCTCCGCCTCGCCATTCGACCTCAGCGGGCGCACGGCGCTGGTCACCGGATGCAGCCGGGGCATCGGGCGCGCGATTACCGAAGCGCTCGCCCGCGCCGGGGCGGATGTTGTGGGCGTCAGCACCAGCCTGCCCGACGATGGCGGCGAGACGGGTGAGACGGTCCGTGCGCTCGGGCGGACCTTCCGGCACTATCGCGCGGATCTTGGCGAACGCGATGCGGTCGCAGGTCTCATTGCCCGGCTGGATGAGGCCGACGAACGGATCGACATTCTGGTCAACAACGCCGGGATCATCCGCCGCGAGCCGCTTGCCAGCCATTCCGATGGCGACTGGGACGATGTTCTGGCCGTGAACCTCACCGCGCCCTTTCAACTCGCCCGCGATCTGGGTGCGAAGATGGTGGCGCGCGGCAGCGGGAAGGTCATCTTTCTTGCCTCCGTTCTAAGCTTTCAGGGTGGCCTCACGGTGCCGGGTTACGCCGCCGCCAAGGGCGCGGTCGCCAACCTGGTGAAATCTTTCGCCAACGAATGGGCGGCCTCCGGCGTCAACGTCAACGCCGTCGCGCCCGGTTACGTCGCTACCGACAACACCGCGGCCCTCAGAGACGACGACGAACGCTCGAAAGCCCTCCTCGCCCGCGTGCCGGCCGGACGCTGGGGCCGTCCGGACGAGATTGCCGACCCGGTGGTGTTCCTGGCAAGCGACGCCGCGCGCTTCGTGCACGGAACGACATTGATTGTCGACGGCGGCTGGCTCGCACGCTGATCCGCGGCTCACGGGTTGCCCTGCCCCGGCGAAGCGCCGATAAGGGAACAACGGCGTTCGCGAACGATGCGGGCTGGCCGAAACCCGCAGGGAGCCGAACGCGTGAGCGCATTGTTTGAGGAACTGGATTATCGGCCGACTCCCATCGGCGCGCTGTCGCTGCGTCGCCGGCGGCTTCTTGCGCTCGATGTCGACGTCTTCGAGATCATCCTCGGCGACGAACACCTGATGTCGAGCCTGTTCACGGCATCGGAGATCGCGCTTGCGAAACTGGGCCTCGACGCCTGCACGGGCGATGCGCTCGACGTCGTCGTCGGCGGGCTTGGCCTCGGCTATACCGCCAAGGCCGCGCTCGACCACCCGCGTCTCGCGTCGCTCTGTGTGGTGGAAATGCTGGAGCCCGTGCTCGACTGGCACCGCGAGGGCCTGTTGCCGCTCGGCGCGGAGCTGACGGCCGATCCCCGCTCTCGGCTGGTGCAGGGCGATTTCTTTGCACTCGCGCAAGGGTCGACCGGTTTTGCGGGCGAACGCCCGGCCCGCCGGCTCGACGCGATCCTTGTCGACATCGACCACACGCCGGACGCGCTTCTGGACGAGCGCAGCACGGGGTTTTACGCCACGCCCGGACTGACCGCACTTGCCGCTCACCTGAAGCCCGGCGGCATCTTCGGCCTGTGGTCGGATGCACGCGAGGATGACGCCTTCACCGAACGCCTGCGAAGCGTCTTTGCCGAGGCCTGGGCGGAACCGGTAACCTTCCACAATCCACTGCAGGACAAGCCCTTCACCCAGACCGTTTATCTGGCGCGCAAAGGCGGATGACGGCACGCATGCCGCCTGATGCCTGTCCGGTGTGCCGCTGCGCGACCGTTCACACGCTCGCCCCCATCGACGGGCTGACGTACTGGCGCTGCGACACCTGCGAAGCAACCGTCCTCGATCCCCGGCACTACCTGTCGGCAGAGGCGGAACACGCCCACTACCTCACCCATGAGAACGCACCCGACGACCCGGGATACCGGCAGTTCATGATGCGCCTTGCCGTCCCGTTGCTGGCGCGGCTCTCTCCCAGGTCGAAGGGGCTCGATTTCGGCAGCGGCCCCGGGTCGGCGCTTGCCGCGATCCTGCGCGAGGCCGGCCATGCGGTCACGCTTTACGACCCCTTCTTTCACGACGATCCGGCGGCCCTGAAAACCTCCTATGATTTCGTGGCCTGCAGCGAGACGGCAGAGCATTTTCATGCCCCCTTCACGGAGTTCGACCGGATGGGCGCACTCCTGCGACCAGGCGGGATCCTCGCTGTCATGACCCTGTTCCAGACCGACGATGCGCGGTTTGCCGGCTGGCGCTACCGGCGCGACCCGACCCATGTGGTCTTCTACAGGGAGAAGACCCTGCGCCATGTCGCGAACAGCCGTGGATGGTCCTGCGAAATCCCGGACAAGGATATCGCGCTGATCCGGCTGCCCGCGCCGGCCTCAGGACACTTCTGACAGACGCCCGAACCCGGCCGGAATCCGCGCACCTCCCAGCCGGCACAGATGCCAGGCCAACACCTGATTGCTGGAAAACACAGGCTTGCCGATGCGCGCCTCCACGTCCTCCAGAAGATCGAGCGTGCGCAGGTTGGTGCAGGACAGGAACACCGCCTGCACCGACGGATCGGCGCCAAGCCGGGTGGCGGCATCGATCACCGAGGCCGGCGCGATGCGCGCGACCTTGGCCTCTTCCGCCACGTTGAAGGAGCCGAAGACGGGCGTCTCCACGCCGCCGTCCGCGAGCCGTTGCCGCAGCTTGTCGGAGACGTCCTCCACATAGGGCGACAGCAGCGCGAGGCGGGTGACACCGGATGCCCGGCACGCCGCGATCAGCGCCTGCACCGGGTCCGTGACCGCCTCCACATTCGCCCCTGCGCGGATCAGTTCCGCGACCCGCGCGCTGCCGATCACCGAGGCCCCCGAGGTGCAGGCATAGCCGATGGCGTCGAAACGAAGCGCATCGGGAAACAGGCTCGCGGCGGTCGGCAGATGCGCCTGCATCGCAAGCAGGGTCTCCTGCGTCACCTCAAGTCCGCTTGGAACGCGTGAAAAATGAACCGCGGTCTCCATGGACAGGAGGCGGCGGAAGTCGCGCTCGATCGTTTCATCCGCCTGCAGGATGACAAGCCCGAGACGCAAGGGGGCGGGCGTCTCTAGATCAAACGAAAAGACCGTCATGGGCGCGCCTCGAGACACAGGATGTCGGGCGCCGCAGGGCTGGAGAGGAACTCCGCGCCATGATCGCCGATGACAATGTTTTCCTCATGCACGAGGATCTTTCCCATTCCCACCTCGATCCCCGGTTCCAGCGTCAGCACCATGCCGGCCTCAATCGATGTGTGATCCTGCGGGATCAGCGAAGGCCACTCGGTCAATTGCATGCCAAGCCCATGCCCGAGCCGTCCGGTGTCGCTGCCGCCCTGGCCTCCGGTGACGATCCGGTCCATCGCATGAAACAGATCCGCGGCCGTCACGCCCGGGCGTGCGATCTCCATGGCGGCATCGACGGCCTCGAGAAGCTGGCGATGCGCCGCCTGAACCTCCGGCGACGGCGCGCCGATGGAGTAGTTCCGGTCGAAATCGCAAAAATACCCGTCCCGCACCAGACCGGTGTCCAGCATGAGCACATCGCCGGGCGAGAACACATGCCCGTCGGCGGGCGAAATCACATCGGAATAGCCCCCCGGCCCGCACGGACAGGCAAGATAGGGCACCCAGTCCGCTCCTTCCTCCAGACACAGCATCTGAAAACGGCGGGCCACTTCGTCGAGCCTCGCGCCTTCGCCCGCGATTTCCCGGACACGGTCGAACGCACGGTCCGCGATCCGGCAGGCGGTGCGGATCTTGTCGACTTCCGCCGGTGACTTGCGGATGCGCAGCGCACGCATGATCCCGGCGTCGCCGACAAGTGTGACCGGGGACAGCACGGCTTCCAGCCGTTTGAAATCGGCCAAAGGCATGCGCAGGGAGGATTCAGCGCCCATCGGCAGGCCGACCCGGGCGTTTGCGCCCGCAACCTCACGCAGGGCCTCCGCCAGCAGCGAGACGCCATCGTCTTCAAGGTCCGGCGAGCGCCAGCTGCGGATATCCTCGATCCAGGTTTGCGCCATCAGGCTGGCGCCGATGGAGGGGATCACCGCCACAGGATCGCCGCCCGCCGGCACCACCAGAAACCAGGGCCGCGTCGGGCTTTCCCAGAAGCGCGTCAGAAAGCCCGAGAAATAGCGCACATCCGCCTCGCCGGTGAGAAGCAGCGCATCCAGTCCCGCGTCCTCCATCGCGGCCTGGGCCCGCGCAACGCGGCCGCGGTATTCTTCGAGGGGAAAGCCGCGCGCAGCCCAGCTCATGCCTCGGCCTCCTCGCTGAGGATGGCAAGAACCCGGCTTTGCGGGCCAATGCCGAGCGCATGCTTTTCCGCGTCGCCGGCCATCAGCAGCGCGGCACATCCCGCCGCGCCCGAGGGCGTCGTCGCAAGCCCCGTCTCCGCAAGCCGTGGCAGGACGGCCTCGACGTCGGCGTCACCGACGGTGACGAAGAAGTCCGCGTCGCGGGAGAGCCCTTTCAGCGCAATCAGCGATGGCACCTTGCAATCGAGCCGTCCCATCGAGGACACGCCGCCTATCGCCTCCAGGACGGCTCCGGCGCGAATGGAGCCCTGAAGCGCGGCAGCCTCCGACGGCTCCACGACGACAATCGCCGGCCCGTCCCGCCAGACGGTGCGCGCAAGCGCCGCCGCGGACGCCGCCAGCCCGCCGACACCCGCCTGAAGAAAAACATGCGTCGGTGGGGCCGGCATTTGCGCGAAGACCTCTTCCATCAACGCCAGATAGCCCTCCATCAAGCGCCAGGGGCGCTCCAGGTAGCCGGGCCAGGAACTGTCGGAAAGCAACCGCCACCCGTTCGCCTCGGCCGCCTCCAGTGCCGCCGCCATGCTGGCCTCATAGTCGGCACCCTCGCGCTTCACCTCCGCGCCCTTGGCGCGCAGCCTCGCGGCAAATCCCTCCGGCACCGTCTCGGCGATATAGACCACGGCCCGCGCGCCGAAGATGCGCGCACCTGCTGCGACCGAGAGGCCGTGATTTCCAGCGCTTGCGGTCACATAAGTGACGCCGTCGAGCGCCCGGTCCGGCTGGTCGCAGCCCGTGTCCGTGGCCTCGCGGGCAACCACATAGGCCGCGCCCAGCGCCTTGAAGCTGCCAAGCCCCATGCGGCCGCGCTCGTCCTTGACGTGGAGGCTGGTCACACCGGCGGTTCGGGCGAGATCGGCCGCCTCGCGCAAGGGCGTGGGTTTGGCGGCCGGGCATTGACCGAGAAGCGAGAGCACCGCATCGACATCGACGCTCGGCACAGGCACGCCCTCAAGACTTGCGATCGTGTCCTCGCGGCCCCTCCCCGCATTTTTCAAAATCTCCACCAGCGCCTCCCCTTCGCATGGTTTCGCAATCAGTGGAGGCACGGTCGCGCGGATCACGGCGAATGTCGAGCCTTGGAGAGGCACGGGCGCAGCTCAAGGCGTCGGCTGACAGACCTCGCAGGCAAAGGCCCGCCGCGTGTCGATCTCCATGCGGACAATCGCCCCGTCGCAATAGGGGCAGCGCTCCTTGTTGAAGATGTTCACCCGCTCGCGGTAGCGGCTGCGGCCCGGCGGAGCATTGTCGACCGTGACAATCGCATTCTTGCGAAGGCCGATTTCCAGCAAGTGCACCGCGTCGCTCCAGATCGCGTCGAATTCCTTGCGCGAAATCTCGCGCCCCGGCCGGTCTGGATGGATGCGCTGCCGCCAGAGGATTTCGGTACGATAGATATTGCCGATCCCGGCCATCACCGCCTGGTTCATGATCAGCCGGCCAATGCCGGTTCGGCTGCGCGAAATCCTGTCGAAGGCGCGATCCGGATCGGCGTCCTCGCGCAGCACATCCGGACCGATACGGCCTTTCAGGACATCGAACCCGTGCCCGTCCAGCGTCTCGCAAATCGCCGGTCCGTTGATGTCGACCAGATGGGTATCGCCCTCAAGCCTGACACGAACCGCGCCGACCGGGTCGGGCGCGGGGAGCTTGCGCTTTCGGATCCGCCCGAAGAGCCCGAGATGGACATGCAGATAGGTCTCCCCATCGAACCGGTAGACCAGATGCTTGCCGAAGGCTTCGACGTCAGAGCAAACGCCCCCGTCGAGATGCGCCGCGCCGGCGCTGAAGCGACCCTGAGGTGAGGAGACGCGCAAGGTCCGGCCTGCAAGAAGGCGCCGATGGTCGCGCGCTGCACGGTGGATCGTATGACCCTCGGGCATGGTATCTCCTTGCAAAACAGAGGAAAGACGCGCGCGGGCACCACGCCCGAAACTCTACGCACCCAGGACAGAATTCGGATCAGCGTCGAGAGGAACGATGCGAATTTCGCGCTCGCTGCGAACGTCGAAAGCGACAGAAGGCGAAATTGCAACAACAGGCAATTGCAATCTTGAGTATCAAATGTAAGATCGCACAACCAGAATAATGGCAAAGGATGCGCGATCATGGATCACATCGGATTTCATCTCGGGCCGCTCGGGTACAGGATACTGGAGATGCCGCCGCTGTCTGCGGAGGCCCGCGCCAATTTCGACCGGCTGCCGGAGGACCCCTACTACAGGGAGCGCTGGCGCCAGTTTTCCCAGTATATCCTGTTTCACGAACACGACCGCTGGGCGTGCCGCGTGCTGACCCACCGCCCCTTCATCCAGGCGAAAGCCTACAACCGGAAGGTCGGCGGCGTACGCCGGGAATTCGAGCCGATCGCGGGCGTCGACCCGACACCTCAATTCGAGACGATCGCAGAGGAATTGCGCTTTGACACACGTGCGGTGTTCCAGGTCAATCTTCACCAGTGGCGCACCCGCGTCGACGAGGTGTTTCAGGGCAAGACGATACCCGAAGGCCCACATCGCGACGGCCACCACATCACCAGCGTGACGGTCTGGGAGCGCTCCAATGTCACCGGAGGCGAATCCACCCTCTACCAAATCGGCAAAACCGAACCGTTCTTCGAGCAGGTGCTCGATCCGGGGCAATGCCTGATCATGCGCGACGAGGACATGGTTCACGGCGCCCGCGACATTCGCGCTGCTTCCGGAGACGGCGGCTACCGAGACATCTGGGTGATCTCCATCAATCCCTGGGCAGACCGGCGTTATGGTCAGGAATTCGAGGATTTCGCCACTGCGGACGTCTCGCCTCCGAACTCCGTGGCCGCGGAATGACAGCGTCGGATGCCAGATCATGCTCGCACTGACGGCCCGTGAGCCGTTCACCGACCTTGATGCCCGGGAGATCCAGTCGCTCGCCGAGCGCCACGGAACACCGCTCTTCATCTATGACGACGCCTGTTTTCGCGACAGCGTTTCCGCATTTTTGAAGACGTGGCAGTCAGCTTTCGCGCAAACGAAAGCCTATCTCTCCTACAAGACCAACTACATGCCCGCCCTGTGCCGCTCCGGCCATGCGCTTGGCATGGGGGCGGATGTGGTCTCCGGCTTCGAGATGGAGCACGCATTGCGGATGTGCGCGGCCCGCGACATCGTATTCAACGGTCCGCTGAAGCGCGCCGAGGAACTCGAGCGCGCCGCCCGCGAAGGCATCACCGTCAACATTGACCTGGAGGAGGAGCTTGAAACGCTTGAGGCCCTGCGGTCGAACCGACGGATCGCCGATGCGCGCCTCGGGCTTCGGATCAACCCGGGGCAGCCCGTCTTCGACGCCGCCGACCGAAGCTTCATTGAAGCGCATGCCGCGAAGCAGCGTTCGGCGAAATTCGGCTGGCCCCTCGATGACGGTCTGGCCCGACACATGGCCGAGCGGATATCCGCATCCGGATTTTCCTTCGAGACCGTGCACGCGCATCTCAATTCCCAGATCACCAGCCCAAAACTCCATCTTGCAGCGCTGGAACCGGTGCTCGGCTTCGTGGCTGACCTGCGCGCGTCGGGCATCGAGATCAAAGAACTCAACATCGGCGGCGGCTTCGGCGTTCCCGGCATGCAGCGCAGCAAGCGCGGCTGGTGGAGTGCCCTCAAGGCCACGATGGGCGAACGCCTTGAAGACGTTCCCGACGAGACCTTCGACATGGCCGCCTTCACCCGGGCCTTGGCCCGGCGTATCAGTGAACACGGTCTGGATGACCTTTGCATCAGCTGCGAGCCCGGCCGCTACCTGATGTCGGCCAGCATGGTGCTCGTCACCCGCGTTGCAGGCCTGAAGACCTTGCCGGGGAAGCGATGGGTGGTGATCGACGGGGGACTGAACATCCTCCCCACAGCGGCTTTTGGCGAGCGACGCCGGCTGCGCTTCCTCCGCGCCGGCGGGGAACTGCCGCTGCGCGACGACGACCCCGACTGCACGATCGGCGGGCCGCTCTGCTTCGAAGGTGACGTCGTGATGGACCACGCAAGGGTGCCCGCATCGCTTGCGGCGGGAGATCTTGTCGTCCTCTCGGATGCCGGCGCCTATACCGTTTCACGCTCCACCAATTTCAATCAGTTGCGCGCCGCCGTCGCCCAGCGCGACGGCGGCGACGGGACCCTCGTCTGGCGAAGGGAAACCTACGATGACGTCTTCAGCTTTTCGGATTGACGCGCAGCTGCATGCCGCAAAACTTCCGGCCGCAGCACACCGCATCTTTCTTTGGGCGACACCGCGCTCGATCTCGACGGCCCTTGAACGGGTGATGAAGAATGCCGAGGACCTCGACGTGCTTCACGAACCCTACACCAACGCCTATTACTTCGGTTCGCAGCGCCGCTCGCGACGCTACGGCGACCAGGCGGCGCCGCCGGAAGACCCGTTCGAGGCCGGCGTTATCAACGACCGCCTGCGCGCCCCCCTGGAAACGACCCCTCTTTTCATCAAGGAGTTGGCCTTTCAGGGGGAACCCTATGTCGCCGACGATCTCCTGCAAGGCGCGCGCAACGTCTTCCTGACCCGCGATCCACGCAAGGTCTATGCATCGCTGATCCGCATAAAGCCGGACTTCACCGAGGACGAGTTCGGCTTCACCGCGCTGGAACGGGTCTGGAACCGCGTGCAAACCCTCAAGGGCGCGGCGATCGTGATCGACGGCGAGGAATTTCGTGCCGATCCGGATGCAATTGCATACAAGCTTTGCGTGTGGTGCGGGGTGCGCTATTCTCCCCGCATGCTGAGTTGGGAAGACGGTCGCATCCGCAAATGGGCATCGCATGAGAGGCAGTCCCAGGCGAAATGGCACGCAACACTGGAGCAAAGCCGGACGATCCTCCCGCCTGTGGAGGAGGAAGAGATCCATATCGCGTCGGGCCATCGGGAGATGGTCGACAGGGCGGAGACGATCTACCGGAGGTTGACCGCGGACAGGGTGAGGCCCGACCCAAGATGAGCGGCGCGGCCCGCACCCTGGTTCTCTTTCCCGATGCCCACGGCATTGCACGGGGCAAGCTGGTAAACCGGGATTGCACGCGGGCTGTGCGGGTGGGGTTTTCTTCCGGCGTCTTTTCCAAGGACGTCTACGGCCACCCGGTCCTCTTCCCGGTTCTCGCAAAGCCGTTCGGCGCTGCCGATATCAAGGTGGATGTCACGGACCATGACGGGCGGGAGCTGGAGGGTTTCGCGACCGGGTTGCTCGGCGCATCGGCAATCGCCATCGGAGCGGTCACCGATCCGCGTGGTGATCCTCATCCGCTCGATTTTCGCGCTCATCTCGGGAACCTTCTGGAACGCACGACCGGGCTTTGCGAAACCCGGATCGGAGCAGAGCTCGAATTCTATCTCATTGGCGACGACGACCGGGTACATCTTGCCCCCGACGGCCAGGCCTATGCCTTCGGAGGCATCGGGCTCCGTCAGCGCTGCCTCTCCGACATGCTGGATGCGCTGGACGGCGCCGGGATCGTGTGGCGCGATCTGTCGCAGGAAAACGAACACGATCAATATGAGATCGCGCTGGCGCATACCGATCCGCTTGAACAGGCCGACCGGATCTTTCTGGCGCGCATGATCTGCCGCACGGTCGCCGCGTCGCATGGGCTGCGCTGCACCTTCATCGCCGTCGAGCATAAGGACCGCTCGCCAAGCAACCTGCACCTTCATGTCTCCGCGCGCTTCGACGGGAGCGACATGAACGCATCTTCGAAGCGGATCGCAAGCGGCATGCGACATGTGCTGGACGAGGCGTTTCTGACACTGAGCCCGACGCGCAACAGCCGCCATGCGCAAAACATCGCCTCTTTTCGTTCGGGCGCGAGCGACATCAGCGACGGAGGACGCTTTTCGGCCCTGAGACGCCTGGAGGAAGACGGCACCCCACGGGTGGAACTGCGCACGCCGACGTCCGACGCCAATCCCTACCTTGCCATTCTCCTGGTGCTTGCAGGCATGAACACGGCCGCTGCGAGCGACGCGTTTCCCGAGCCCCGGCCGCTCGACTTCGACTTCGCCAACAGCATCACGGCGTTTGAGGAAAGCCGGCTCGCGCGTGCCGCCCTGCCTGACGAAACGGTTTCGCTCTATGCATCGATGAAACGCCACGAAGCGCAAAAGGCGGCCGAATTCGCCACCTTCGAGGCCGAACGCGGCGCCCTGTTGAAGGTTCTCTAGATGGTGCCGATGGCCGAACTCGCGGCAGCGCTTTCGATTCAGGCGATGGCGATGCTGGTGCCGGGGCCGAACCAGTTTCTGCTTCTGACACTGTCGGACCGCGGTCCGGCGACACGGCTTTCGGCGGTGGTCGGGATCGCGACAGCCGGTCTGGTGTTTTCCACCGGCGCCTGCGCGGCGATCTATTTCGCGGGAGAAGCGACAAGCGAACGCGCTTTTCTGCTGCTGAATGTTCTGGGCAGCCTGTTCCTGATTTATCTGGGCGCAAGGCTTCTGGTCGCGACGGCCGCCTCCAAGTTGCCTGACGAAAGGATGCCGGACGACACGCCGCGCCGGCAACTAGCCGCCTTCCCGAGCGGCTTTCTCGTCAACATCGCCAATCCGAAATCCGCCGTCTTCTTCGGCTCCGTCTTCGCAACCACATTGCCCCTGGCGGCGATGACCCCGCCCGACTATGCGGTCGTCGTTCTGCTCTTTTTCATGAACTCGGTGGTCGTGCATGGCGCGGTGTCAGGGGCGTTCGCGCTTCCCGCAATGAAAACGGTCCTGCGCGCGCGACGCCGGCTGATAACCCGCACTTCGGCCTTGGTGTTCCTCGTCTTCGGCGTGGCGACGCTGGTTCATGTCGCCCTCAAGGTCGCCCGGTAACGCTGCCGGGCAGACGCTATCCGATCACCAGTTGCGGGAAAAACGAGATCAGCACCAGCACGCCAAGCATCACCCCGACGAAGGGCAATGCACCGGCAAAGATGGATTCCAGCGAGGTCCCGCGATCTCCGAGCGTGGAATGGACGGTGAAGATCGAGATCCCGAACGGTGGCGTCAGCAGGCCGACCTCCACCGCGATCACGGTGACGATGCCGAAGTGCACGAGATCGAAGCCGAGCCCCTGGGCGATGGGCGCGGCAATAGGGACGACAATCAACAGGATGGAACTGCTGTCGAGGATCATGCCGAGCAGCAGAACGAGCAGGACATAGATCACCAGGAAGCCCGTCGCACCAAACCCGCTGTTCTGGACGAAATCCCCGATGGCATTGGGGATGCCGGCAACGGCCAGCATCTGGCTGTAAAAGCCGGCGGCCACGAGCAGGATGAGGATCCCCACGGAAATCGACCCGGTTTGCGTGAGCACGCTCCAGGAGCGGCGCAGGTTCAGGCTTCGGCGCAGGATCGCGATCACCAGCGCGGCAAAGGCACCGACACCGCCGGCTTCCGTCGGCGTGAAGAAGCCGGAATAGAGCCCGCCGAGAACGAAGGCGACGAGAACGATGATCGGCAATGACTTGAAGAGGATTTCGCTGCCGGACAACCTTGGCGCGTCTTCGCTCTGAGCGCTCTTTTGCTCAAGATGTTCGCGGGTGAAGACAAAGCCCGGCGCGAATTTCGCCAGCATCAGGATCATGATCACGAAACCGCCGGCCAGCAGCGCGCCCGGCACCAGCCCGGCGATGAACATGCGTCCGATCGACTGTTCCGCCAGAACGCCATAGATGATCAGAAGCAGGCTGGGCGGCACCAGCATGCCGAGGACCGAACTGCCGGCAACGGTGCCGGCGGAAAACGAGGGACGGTATCCGTGGCGCGTCATTTCCGGCACTGCCACCTTGGTGAAGACGGCGGCGGAGGCGATGGAAACGCCGGTCACGGCGGCAAACACGGTGTTGGCCGTGACGGTCGCGATGCCCAGTCCACCGAGCAGCCGGCGCAGCAACGTCTCGGCCACGTCGAACGTGTCCTTGCCGACATTGGAAACGCTGACGAGATGCCCCATCAGCACAAACAGCGGGATTGTCGCGAAGAGATAGTTGGCGACGCCATTATAGGCGGCAATCGACATCAGCTTCATGGCGAGGTCGAAGTTGCCGCGAATGATCCAGACCCCGGCAAAGCCGACGGCAAAAAGCGCCACGGCAATGCGCATGCCCATCACCACCAGCACAAAAAGAACGCCGATCAGCATCAACCCGATGGAGATATTGCTCATCTCAAAATGCCTTGCTGGAGCGCAGGTTTGAAAGGTGCCCCAGTCCCTCGACCAGGAACGCAAGCGAGGTTGCGGCGGAGCCGCCGACGACGATCATCCGGAACGGAAGTGTGGGCAGGGTCCAGACCCCGCGCACGCCGAAGAACTCGTCGCTGGTCCAGGCCCGAAGGGTGTCGGGCCATGAAGCCAGCGCGACGAGCGCAAACAGGATGGCGCCGGTCAGGCCGAACAGCACTTCAAGTGTGTTGACGGAAGCCGGGGCAAGCCGGTTCAGGCCGCGCTGCAGAAAATCGGCGCGGATCAAACTTCCGTTGAGGGCCGCGGCCGGAAGCATCAGGAAAACGATCGCGACCACCGAGCGGGCCGCGATCTCCGCGACGCCGATGATCGGCATCGCGAAGAAATTGCGGCCGACCACGTCGGCCACAATCAACAGCATGATCGCGAAGATCCAGAGTGTCCCCACTGCGGCGACGGCGTTCAAGACGCCCTGCAAAGCGCGCCGGAACCAGCTTTGGCTTGCTGACATCGACCTGTCTTGCTGCATGATTTACCCCGTCGTCGCACTATTGGACACAAGCGGCTGTCTGGCTCAGGCCTCGGCGGCCCAGTCGCGGGCCGGCGTGATGCCCCGCTCCCTGAGTGCCGCGAAATAGGCCTTCAGGACCTTTGCCGCCGCCGGACCATTGGCGTCGAGCCAGGGCTTGGCGACATTCGGCAAGGTTGCCGCCCAACGCTCGCGCTCGGCCTGTGCCATGTCGTTCACCTGAAGTCCGGCAGCCACCATTTCCTTCATGGCGCTGGTCGCGCGCTCGGTCACATAGTCGCCGTGGCTGCGCGACGTGATGCGGCCGGCCTCGCGCAGCGCCGTCTGCACATCGTTCGGAAGCGCGTCGTAGAAGGTCTTGTTGACCGCAATGCCGCCGAAATACATCGATCCGAAACCGACCCGCGCAAGCTTGGGCGCAACCTCGTAGACCCGTGTCGGCTGGATGCCGCTGGCAAACGAGAGCGTTCCTTCGGAAACCCCGGTCTGGATGTCCGTGTAATAGGTGGTCAGCGCACCGTCGACCGGCGTGCAGCCCGTGTCTGCCAGCCAGTTGGCGGACGTCCCCGGCGCGTTCAGACGACGGTTCTTGATGTCGTCGACCGAGTTGATGTCGAAATTGGCGTAGACGTCGTAATTGTCGGTCACCAGCGAGGACAGATGCACCATGTTCTGGTCGGTCCAGCCGGCCTTCAGCTCCGGCAGGTCCTCGGTGAGGCGGTCGAAGACGTCGATGACGACGTTATGGTCGGAATTGGCGAAGGGCGTGAAATAGGTGACGTTCTGCAAGGGCATGGACGAGCCCTCCCAGACGGTGCCGACCATGCCGATATCGACGATGCCGTCGCGCACGGCCGCGCGGGTGTCCTTGAACTTGTAAAGCGTGCCGCCGTAGTTCTCGCCCCAGTTGACGACATAGTTGCCACCGGCATCCGCCAAGAGCTTGTCGAGCGCCGGCTGCAACGCGGTCTGCATCGCATAGACCCAGATGTTGTTGGTCGGGTGGCTCGATCCGATCTGGATGCTGATGGTCTCGGCCGCGATCGACCCCGTGTTGAGATAGGGCATCGCGAGAAGCGCGGACGTGCCGGCCAGAAAATGTCTGCGTGTCGGGTTCATGTGAGTTCCTCCCAGGTATGTCCCGCGCCTTGCACGGGTTTTTCGTTGCACAGTCACAAAACACCGACGGTTGGTCCGCCGGGGCGTTATCGCGTCACTCCGCCGGCACGGGAACCGGTGCCGGTTCCGCCTGCTCCGCCAGGATCGCTTCGAAGTCTGCGAAGAATTCCCCGGCGAGCTTTTGCGCCGTCGACTTGATCAGCCGGTTGCCGAGCGAGGCGAGCTTGCCGCCGACCGCCGCATCCGCGCTGTAGGTGAGACGCGTCGTTTCCCCAAGGTCCTCGATCGTGACCCGCGCCGCGCCCCTGGCGAAGCCGGCGAGGCCGCCGGAGCCCTTGCCCGACAGCGTGCAGGAGACGAGCGGAACGATGTCGCTGAGTTCCACCGCCCCCTTGAACCGTGCGGAAACCGGGCCGACCTTGAGCTTCACCGTCGCGGCAAACTCGGTCTCGCCGGTCTGCTCCAGTGTCTCGCAGCCCGGGATCGCACGTTCCAGAACGTCACGGTCGAAGAGCGCCGCCCACACGGTTTGCGGATCGGCGTTCAGTTCCTGTGTGCCCTCAAGCTCCATTGCAGGCCCCCTTTCGAAACAGATGATCAGACATGGCCGAGCGCCTTCAGCACACGCAGCGGCGTCATCGGGGTTTGGTGGATCTGCGCGCCAAGCGGGCCGATGGCGTCATTGACGGCATTGAGTGCCGCAGCTCCCGCCGCAGCCGTGCCGGCCTCGCCGACGCCCTTTGCCCCGAGGATCGTGTCGTTCGTCGGCGTTTCCACATGACCGATCACGATGTCCGGCATTTCGCAGGCCATCGGCACCAGATAGTCGGCGAGCGAGGCATTGGTCATCTGGCCGGTCTCGTCGTAGAGGCACTCCTCGAAGAGCGCCGGCCCAAGTCCCTGCACCACGCCGCCGCGGATCTGCTCGTCGACCAGCAGCGGATTGATGATGCGGCCGCAATCTTCCACAACCCAATGCTTCAGAAGGCGCACGATGCCGGTCTCCACATCCACCTCGACAAGGCTCGCCTGGATGCCGTTGGTAAAGTCGAAAGGGTAGCCGGAGGGCGCGAAATGCTGTGCGGCCGTCAGGGAATTGTCGGCTCCTTCGGGAAGCGTATCCGGCCGGTAGGTCGCAATCCGTCCGATTTCGGCAAGCGGCATGCGGCGGGTTCCGCTGTTCGCATCGACCACATGGCCCTCGGCAAGGGCAAGATCGGCCGGGTCGCTTTGCAGGATCTGCCCGGCAAGCGCCAGGATCTGGCCCTGAAGCTTTCTCCCGGCGCGCAAGGCCGTCTCACCACCAATGCCCGCGCCCCGGCAGGCCCAGGTGGCGCCACCGCTCGGTGTGGTGTCGGTATCCCCGGTCGTGACCTTCACCTGCTCGGGCGACACGCCAAGCTGATCGGCAACGATCTGGGAAATGACGGTTTCCGTCCCCTGCCCTTGCTCGGTGACCGAGATCGCGCATTGCACCTCGCCGGAGGGCGTGAGACGCACGACCGCGCCATCCTGCGCGGAAATTCGCGCGCCGCCGACGCCGTAGAAGGCCGCACCCGGGTTGGTGATCTCGACGAAAGGGGCAATGCCGATGCCGCGATAGACGCCTTTTTGGCGAAGTTCAGCCTGTTCGGCACGCAGCGCATCGTAGTCCATCAGATCGCGCAGCTTTGACAGACAGGCTTCATGCGACAGCTTCTCGAAGCTGTAGCCGGTTGCCGAGACGAAGGGATAGGCGTCGTCCGGCACCAGATTGCGGGCGCGCATCTCGATGGGATCGAGGCCGAGCTTGACGGCCGCCTTGTCGACCAGGGCCTCCGTCACCGCGCAGGCAATCGGATGGCCGACGGCGCGATACTGGCTGGTCTGGACCTTGTTCTGGAACACCACGGAGAGACGGCCGCGATAGTCGGGCATCTTGTAGGGTGCGCCCATCAGGCGCACGACCTGATTGCCCTCAGCGACGCTGGTGCGGGGATAGGTCGAAAAGGCGCCGATCTGGGTCATGTCGTCGACATCCATCGCCAGGATGGTGCCTTCGGCATCGAGCGCCATGCGGGCCGAAACCTTGTGGTCGCGCGCATGAATATCGGAGACGAAGCTTTCCAGCCGGTCCGCAACGAATTTCACCGGCCGGCCAAGCTGGAGGCTCGCGGCAACCGTTGCCATCTCCTCGTTGTAGAGATGCAGCTTCATCCCGAAGGAGCCGCCAACATCCGGTGCGATCACCCGTACACGGCTTTCAGGCAGAGCGAAGTGACGCGCGTAGATATCCTGGAACTGATAGGGCGTCTGCGTGCCGTGGTGAACGGTCAACTGCCCACTCGCCGCATCGAAGTCGGCCACGACCGCGCGTGGTTCAAGCGTCACCGCCGTATGGCGACCGAAGACGAAGTCACCCTCCACGACATGAGCCGCGCAGGCGAAGGCATCGTCGACCGCCTTGGTCTCCAACACCGTTTGAAAACACAGATTGCTGTCGAGGCCGGGCGCCGCGCGCACTGCATCCTCGGCCAGCGCGGCATGCCCGTCGACGCAGGCCTCGCCTTCCTCGATGTCGAGCATCACCAATTCGCAGGCATCTTCCGCCTCGGCCCGCGTGCGCGCCAGGATCATCGCGACCGGATGCCCCGCCCAAAGCACCTCGTCCTCCGCAAGGAGGTTTTGCGGCGCACTGACCATCGACGCGAAGTGGTCGAGCGTCCCGGTCCAGGGCTGGCAGAGCGGATTGAGATCCCGCGCCGTGAACACCCGCACGACACCCGGCGATTGCGCGGCATCGCTCGTGTCGATCTCGACAATCCGCCCCCGCGCCATCGGCGAGCGCACGAAGGCTGCGTGAAGCATGCGCGGCAGCGCGATGTCGGTCACGAACCGGCCGCGTCCGGCGAGATGGCGCCGCGCGGTCTCGCGCCGATGGGCCTGTCCGATATGCGGATCGCGGGCGGAGATCGTGCGCGTGTCGCTGGACCTCATGCCGACGCCTCCGCATCGCTTGCGCGCTTGCGGGCGGTCTCGGCGATCGCATCGACGATGGCCTCGTAGCCGGTGCAGCGGCAATAGTTCCCGGACAGCGCATCCCGGATCTCGTCACGCGCGGGCACCGGCGTTTCACCAAGCAGCGCATGCGCGTTGACGACCATGCCGGTGGTGCAGAACCCGCATTGCAGCGCATTGCGGTCATGAAACGCCGCCTGAAGATCGGCAATCGCACCGCGTTCGCTCAACCCTTCGACGGTTTCCACGGTCTCGCCGGACGCCTGAACGGCAAGAACCAGACAGGCATGCACCGGCTTGCCGCCGAGCAGGACCAGACACGCCCCGCAGGCGCCCATCTCGCAGCCGAGATGCGTTCCGGTCAGCTGCAGCCGCTCGCGCAGGAAATCCGCAAGGCTCATGCGCGGCTCGACGCTTTCGCGCACCTGCTCGCCATTGACTGTGAGTTCGATGTCCATGGTCATGCCGTCGTTCCCAGATGTCCCAAAAGCCGCCCGAGCAGCACGCGTGCCAGGTGCCGGCGAACGGAGGCCGGCATCTGCGGCTCGTCCGACGGATCGAGGTCCGCGTCGAGCGCGGCCTGCGCAGCCGCAATGGCGGTGTCGTTCATGGCGTTCTCGCGCAGCACGGCTTCGGCCGCGCCGGCACGGGTCGGTTTGTTGCCGACGGAGAAAAACGCGATGCTGATGTCGGCAAGACGGCCCGCCTCGACCACGGCCTGCACCGCAGCGCCGACCATCGCGTAATCCCCGCGGCGCCGGGCCAGTTCGTCGAACGCGCAAACCTCGCCCGTCCGCACCGGCGGAACGAAAATGGCCTGGAGGATCTCGCCAGGCTCCATCGCCGTCTCGTAGATATCGAGAAAGAAGTCGTCCGCCTTCACCCGGCGGATCCCGTCCCGACCCGCAACCTCCAGCTCGGCGCGCAGGGCCAGCGCGACGGCGGGGAACTCCGACGCCGGATCGGCGAGCGAGAGACTGCCGCCGACGGTTCCCCGATTGCGGATCGCGGGATGCGCGACATGGGGGGCAGCGAGATGGAACAGCCGGGCATGATCGCGGATCAGCGGATCCGAGGCGATCTCGGCATGCCGGGTCATGGAACCAATGCGCAACCAGCCGTCATCGAGAGAGATCCCCGTGAGCGCGTCGATGCCGGACAGGTCGATCAGGGCCGCCGGCGCCTGCAGGCGCAGCGCAAGCGAAGGCACGACGCTGTGGCCGCCGGCGAGATAGACGCCCTCGCCGTCCAGGTCCCGATAGGCCTCCAGCGCATGGGCGACGGACCTGGCCCGAATGTAATCGAAAGCCGGTGATTTCATGCAATCCCCCCGGGTGCGGTCTTGTGGCCGCATTAGTAACCAACTGGTCACTTTTGTAGTATCACACCGACCTGCGGATCAAGTAAAAAATGACCACTTGGTCACTACCTGTGAGCTTGCTAAAACATGCCGAAACGCAAGAGAGACCGATGCCGCCCGCCAAAGACGCCCGCCCGCCAGCCGCACCGCGCCGCAAGAACATGCGCGCGCAAGATCGCGAAAGACTCATTGTCGAGGAAGCCGTCCGGTTTTTCGCAGAGTGCGGATTCGAGGGCCAGACCCGGGAACTGGCGAAGCGGATGGGGATCTCCCATGCCGTCATCTACAAGCATTTCGACAGCAAGGATGCGCTGATCGAACGGGTGTACGAACACATCTATCTGCGTCGCTGGAATCCGGCCTGGGAAACGCTGGTCATCAACCGCGAGCGCTCGCTGCAGGACCGGCTGACCCAGTTCTATCGCGAGTATGCGGAGCGGGTATTCGACTACGACTGGGTCCGCATTTTCGTGTCGTCAGGCCTGAAATCCTACGATCTCACCCAGCGCTATCTGTCACTGATCCGCGACAAGGTGATCGTCCCGGCTGCGCTGGAGCTGCGTCACGAGCTTGGACAGGACGCGGCCAACACCCAGCCGAGCGACCAGGAGCTGGAATTGTTCTGGGGGCTTCATGGCGGTATCTTCTACATCGCGATCCGCCGCTTCGTGTACAATGTGAAGACGGACATCGACTTCGGAACGGCCGCAGAAAACGCGGTGGAGGTCTTTTTTAGCGGCGTCGAGGTCGCCCACCGCAAGGCAGGCTTTCGAGACGCCGGTCCTGACACAAAGCGTTAGGCGGTCCCGCCGCAACGAGCCGTCAACCAGCGCCGCTCAGGCCTTGTCGCGCTGCACCTCCGACAAGCCGAAGGCAGTGACACTCGCCAGAAAGCTCATGACGGCGAGCACGGCAAGAACGATCTCGGGTCCGGACCAATCGGCCAGCAGGCCAAACAAACCGCCCGCGAGCAAAAGTAGCCCGATCACGGAATTCGACACGGCGGTATAGACCGCCTTGCGGTCGTGGGTTTCCATGTCGGTGAGATGTGTCTTTCTGCCACCGCGCGCGCCCTGATAGGCGATCTGGGCAAGGAAGACGAAGCCGGCGACCGCCAGGCTCGCGACCGTGGAGGAAGAGACAAAGGCGGTCAGGGAGGCGCCCGCCAGGGTCAGGCCCGAAAGCAGCCCCGCCAGCATCATCGTCTGGCGGCTCGACCGGTCGGAAAGCGCGCCCCACACATAGGACGACACGATTGCCGCGATGGAAGACGCCAGGATCAAAAGGCCGAGGTTGCCGAACTCGGTGGCGTCGGCATTCCCCAGCATGACCAGGAACGGCGGAGCGAGCGCGGTTGAAATCAAAAGCCCGCGCGTGGCGATATAGGTTCGCAACTCCCCATCCTCACGCAAGGGCCGAAGCATGGCGGCCAGGGCGTCGCGGGACGTTGCATCCTCGCCATTCGGCGTTTCGTCCAGCAAGCAAAACACGGCGGCGGCAAACACCCAAAGCCCTCCGGCAAGCGCAATGGCGCCCGCGATGACCCGTGGTTCGCGCGGAAGCAGCCCTGTCGCCAGCACAATCGCAAACGCAAAGACGGCAACCGCCGAGACTGTGCCGGCCAGACCGGAAACACGACCGCGTTGCCCCTTCTCGATGCTGCGCGCCAGAACGTCCTTGTAGCTGACCGAGCAAGCGGAGCGCGCAACCGCGAGAAGCGCAAGACATACAACGATAGCCCACGCGGCGGCAGTCCCGGTCAACACGAGGGCGCTCCCCGCGATCCCGAAAGCGGCAAGGCCCTGCACTGCGGATCCGGCCACCCACCAGTATTTCTTCCGGAGCGTACCCTGCACGTTGCGCGCAATGAGAAGCTGCGGAAGCAAGGAGCCAGCCTCACGGACCGGAACGAGCAGGCCGATCAGAAAACCCGGCGCGCCGATCGAACTCATCAGCCAGGCCAGCACCAGTTTCGGATCAATCAGGCCGTCCGCGGTCTTGGTCGCCGTCAACGCGCTGACATGCACGGCGATATTCCGGTTCAGGGTCGATAGGGGCCCGGCCTTCATGACAACGTCGCTTCCATTCCCGCCATGTGATCATTCCTCTGGGGTTCAGCTTCGCGCGGGCGCAGGTATCCCCTTTCCCTGCCCCCGACCTTGCGTCGACAGGGTGGGTCGCCGGGACACTACCGTCCAAACTGGCTCGAAACAGGCCGCGGACAAGAGGAGAGAATACACGCGTCATGAACGAAGACACGATCAGGTCGAAGGAGAAACAGGCTCGAAAGAGGCACTTGCGGGATCATTTGTACCGCACCGCAAAAAACAATTGCCGGCAAGCGCGAAGCGTATATATAACCGAACGGTCGGAAAAATCTCAGGACAACCAATGGGACGCAAACGCACCATAGAACCCGATGCGGTTCTCGATGCTGCCGAGCAGGTCGTGATGCGCGATGGCGCGGCACGGCTGAGCCTGGACGCCGTCGCCTGTGTGGCCGGCATCAGCAAGGCAAGTGTCCTTTACGACTACAAGACCAAGCAGGCATTGATCAGGGCAGTCGTTGAACGACGTCTCGCCGCGCATCGCGCGTGCGAACGAGACGCGGCGAAAGAACTCGGCGATGGGGCGGATGCCGCGATCCGGGGCCGTATATCCCTTGCCTCCCACTCCCTCACCGACGAGGACCGCGCGGTGGCGCTGGGCCTTCTCGCCTCCCTTGCCCATGATGCGGAACTGCGTGAACCGGTTGCCCTGGCCTATCGCGAACGCCTTGCAGAGGTGGAACACACATCCCGCAATCCGCGCGGCGCCCTGCTCGCCTTTCTCGCCCTTGAAGGACTGATGTCCCTGGAGTGGCTCGGTTTGCAAACATGGGCGCGCGACGAGCGCGCCCGCTTTATCTCGGAGATCGGCTGGCTGGTCAGTCAGGACCCTGCTCCCGCCACTCTTCCCGAAAGGTCGACGACATGTACCGGAAACTGACCGCCGCACTCCTGAGTGCCCTCTTGCTTGCAGGTTGCAACGATGCATCCGAGAAATCCGCATCCGGGGCCGCGCCGGCGATGCCGCCATCTGCGGTGAGCTTCGTGGAAGTCGCGGCCGAGACAATTCCGATCACCAACGAACTGCCGGGTCGCATCGCCCCGACACGGATCGCCGAAGTGCGCCCGCGCGTGTCGGGCATCCTTGTCGAACGCGTCTTTGAACAAGGGTCGGTGGTGAAGGAGGGCGATGTTCTCTACCGCATCGATCCCCGGACGTTCCGCGTCGAGGTGGCAAGTGCCAAGGCAACCCTGCAACGCGCCAAGGCAACGCAGCTTCAGGCCCGCCAGCAGGCCGAACGGCAAGAGGAACTGCGCAATCGCAAAGTGACCAGCGCGCAGGCCTTCGAAAGCGCCACGGCGCAGCTTGCCCAGGCCGATGCCGACGTCGCACTGGCGCGCGCCGGCCTGGATGCGGCCGAGCTGAACCTGCATTTCTCGGAAGTGCGCGCACCGATTTCGGGCCGCATCGGCCGGGCGTTGCTCACCGAAGGCGCCCTGGTCGATCCCTCCGGCCAGGTGCTTGCGACAATCCAGCAGCTCGATCCGGTCTATGCGGACTTCACCCAGTCTGCCAACCAGACGCTGCGCCTGCGCCGCGCGCTCAATGTCGGCGCGCCGAACGGCCCGCGTTCAGGCGAGGCGACGGTGCGCCTGCTGCTGGACGACGGTCAGGAATATTCGCATTCCGGCCTCCTGCTGTTTTCCGAAGCGACGGTCGATACGACCACCGGACAGATCACCCTGCGCGGCCAGTTCCCCAATCCCGACGGCGACCTTCTGCCGGGCATGTATGTGCGTGTCCTGATCGAGCAGGGCAAGGAGATCGACGCGATAGCCGTTCCGCAGCAGGCGGTGCAGCGCAATACCGGCGGCCAGGCACAGATTTACCTGGTCGGCGCCGACAACAAGGCGGAACTGCGCCCGGTCGAAACCGGACGCGTGGTCGGATCGCGCTGGGTGATCACCAAGGGCCTCGCGCCCGGCGACAAGGTGATCGTCGAAGGGTTCCAGAAACTGCGCCCCGGCGCGCCACTGGCCCCGACCGAGTGGGACGACGGGTCCGGGACAGCGGACCTTGCCGCCAAGTAAAACTCCGAAGGGATCCGGCCACCTCCTCCCGGCCCGGATCCCTGCACCATGACACGACGGGCCGTATGACGGGGCAGGCGCATCGCCGTCCCTTCCGGTCCAGCAGGATGTGACCGCATGTCGTCCTTTTTCATTGACCGGCCCGTTTTCGCCTGGGTCATCGCCATTTTCATCACGCTGGTCGGCGTGATCGCGATTCCCTTCCTGCCGGTTTCCCAATACCCGACCGTCGCGCCGCCGCAGATCTCGATTCAGACCAACTATCCCGGCGTATCGCCCGAAGACGCCTATCTGAGCGTGACCCGGCCGATCGAGGAGGAACTCAACGGCGTCGAGGGGCTGATCTACTTCGAATCCACCTCGGAAAGCTCCGGGCGAATCTCGATCACCGCCACCTTCGCGCCGGGCACGGAAATCTCGCAAGCCGCTGTCGACGTGCAAAACAGCATTCGCCGGGTCGAACCGCGCCTGCCCCGCACGGTCACGCAACAGGGCATCCGTATCGAACAGGCCGGCGCCGGTTTCCTGATGGTCGTCTCCGTCACCTCGACCGACGGGACGCTCGATGTGGTCGCGCTCGGCGACTACCTGAGCCGCAACGTCCTCGGCGAAGTCCGCCGCATCGACGGCGTCGGCAGCGCACAGCTGTTCGCCACCCAGCGTTCGATGCGGATCTGGATGGACCCGGACAAGATGCTCGGTCTCAATCTGACGGCCAGTGACGTCATCGCCGCGATCCAGACGCAAAACGCACAGGTGGCCGCGGGACGTATCGGCGCCCAGCCCAATCCAGTGACCCAGCAGATCTCGGCCACGGTCCTCGTCAAGGGGCAGCTCACCTCGGCAGAGGAGTTCGGCGCGGTGGTTCTGCGCGCCAATCCGGACGGCTCGACCGTACGGCTTTCCGATGTGGCCCGGGTCGAGGTCGGTGGCGAGAGTTACAATTTCTCCACCCGGCTGAACGGCCAGCCGAGTGCCGCCATCGGCGTTCAGCTTTCGTCCACCGGCAACGCGCTGGCCACATCCGAAGCGGTGCGCGCCAAGATGGAGGAGCTGGCCCAGTTCTTCCCGCAGGGCATCGCCTACGAAATCCCCTATGACACCTCTCCCTTCGTCGAGGCGTCGATCGAGAAAGTGATCTACACGCTGCTGGAGGCGGTGGCCCTCGTCTTTGTGGTGATGTTCCTGTTCCTGCAGAGCTTCCGCTACACCGTCATTCCAACGCTGGTGGTTCCCATCGCCCTGCTCGGCACCTGCGCCGTCATGCTCGCGGCCGGCTTCTCCATCAATGTGTTGACCATGTTTGCCATGGTTCTCGCCATCGGCATCCTGGTCGACGACGCCATCGTCGTTGTCGAGAACGTCGAGCGCATCATGGCTGAGGAAGGCCTGTCGCCCCGCGCCGCAACGCGCAAGGCGATGAAGCAGATATCGGGCGCGATCATCGGGATCACGCTGGTGCTGACTGCCGTCTTTGTCCCGATGGCCTTCTTCCCCGGCGCTGTCGGCATCATCTACCAGCAATTCAGCCTGACCATGGTCGTGTCGATCCTGTTCTCCGGCTTTCTCGCGCTGTCTTTCACGCCCGCACTCTGCGCCAGCATGCTGAAGCAGATTCCCGAGGGGCATCACGAAAAGCGTGGTTTCTTCGGCCTTTTCAACCGCGGTTTCGCCCGTACCACGAAAGGCTACAGCGCTTCCGTCGGCTGGTTGTCGCGGCGCGCCGGGCGGATGATGGTCATCTACCTGGCCCTGCTTGTGGGACTCGGCTGGGCCTACACCCGTCTGCCGTCGTCCTTCCTTCCGAACGAGGACCAGGGCTTCCTGCTGGTCAACATCCAGGCGCCACCCGAGGCAAGCGCCAACCGAACGCTGGAAGTGATCCAGCAGGTTGAGGAGATCTTCGGGAAGGAAAGTGCCGTCTCGCGTATCGTCGGCATTCTCGGCTTCAGCTTCTCCGGAGCGGGTCAAAATGCCGGTCTCGCCTTCGTGACCTTGAAAGACTGGTCGGAACGCGGCCCGGATGACTCCGCCAGCGCCATAGCGGCGCGCAGCAACGGCCAACTGTTCGGATTGAAGGACGCCATGTCCTTTGCGCTTTCGCCTCCGGCGATCCAGGGGCTTGGCACCTCGAACGGCTTTTCCTTCCGCTTGCAGGATCGTGGCGGTCGCGGAACGGATGCGCTCGCCGCCGCACGCGACCAGCTTATGGCAGCTGCAAGCGAGAATCCGATTCTCACCGGCCTTCGCATCGACGGCCTGCCCGATGCAGCCCAGGTTAACCTTCAGGTCAATCGCGAGAAGGCGAATGCCTTCGGCGTCGCCTTCGGCGACATCAACGCCACGATTTCCGCACATCTCGGTTCGAGCTACGTCAACGATTTCCCCAATTCCGGGCGCATGCAGCGGGTCACCGTGCAGGCGGATCAGGACGCCCGGATGCAAACGGACGATCTGCTGAAACTGTCCGTGCGCAACACCAACGGCGGCATGGTTCCCCTGTCCGCATTCGCAACCGTGGACTGGGTCAAGGGGCCGTCCCAGATCGTCGGATACAACGGTTATCCCTCGATCCGAATTTCCGGACAGGCCGCCCCCGGCTATTCCTCCGGCGACGCGATCGCCGAGATGGAGCGCATCGCGGCCTCGCTTCCCTCCGGTTTCGGCTACGAATGGACCGGCCAGTCGCTCCAGGAAATCCAGTCCGGATCGCAGGCGCCTTTCCTGATCGGACTGAGCATCCTGTTTATCTTTCTGCTGCTCGCAGCCCTTTACGAAAGCTGGTCGATCCCCTTCGCGGTCATGTTGGTGGTGCCGCTCGGGGTCATCGGCTCGGTGGCCGCTGTAACGTTGCGCGGCATGCCGAACGACGTCTATTTCACCGTCGGACTGATCGCCATCGTGGGACTTTCGGCCAAGAACGCGATCCTCATCATCGAATTCGCCAAGGACCTCATGGCGGAAGGACGCACCATGTACGAGGCGACCGTCGAGGCGGCCCATCTGCGGTTCCGGCCCATCCTGATGACTTCGCTGGCCTTCACGCTCGGCGTGACACCGCTCGCGATCGCCAACGGCGCCAGCGCGGGAAGCCAGAATGCCATCGGAACCGGGGTCGTGGGCGGCATGATTTCCGGCACGGTGCTTGCGATCTTCTTCGTGCCGGTGTTCTACGTCTTCGTAATGCGTACGTTCGCCCGCGTCCCGCTCGACGGGGACGGGAAGTCCCGAAGCGCGGAGACCGCCGATAGTGCGGCCGAGGCCCCGGCTGAATAGACGCCCGCCAGTGACGCTGCGAAAACGGATCGGCGCGGCCGTCGGGAGCAATCCCGGCGGCCGCTTCTTCATGTGGGGTGGCGGTCCTCAGTCGGCGGGATCCCGAGCCGTCACTTCGGCCTGAAAGGTGCGCTCCCTTTCAGGCCACCGCGTCTTGATCCAGGCCAGCACGTCCTGCAATTCGTCATCGGTGTAGACGTCCCCGAAACCCGGCATGTCGCTTTTGTAGCCGCCTCCGACAACGCTCGCGGTTCCCCGTCTCATGATGTCGAGAAGCAGTCGGTCCGAATGGTGCCAGGTGTGACCGGTCTCGTCATGCGGCGGCGCGGGAAGCCGGCCGTTCTGGTTCGGAGTCTGCCAGTCCGCCTGCCCTTCGAGACTTGCCCCGTGGCAGGAGGCGCAAGCCTCCGCGTAGATCTGCGCCCCTCGCGCAAGGTCCCGGCCGCCGTTTGAGGCCCCGCCCCCGCCGAACCATCCGGCATTGAGGCCCAGGGCAATGCCGGCAGCCCCACCCAGGAGGCTTGCGAGAGCAAGGAGACGGCCCGCGCCCGACATCACGGCACCCGGATCTCGATCAGGGAAAACAAGTGCCCCTGACAGCGCGTCCCGCCCTGCGGTGAGCGAAAGCAATGAAGCGCGATCACAGCTTCACACGCCTGAGCCGCAGGGCATTGGTGATCACCGAGACCGACGAGAATGACATCGCGGCAGCGGCAATCATCGGCGACAGCAGCAGGCCGAACACCGGGTAGAGGATCCCGGCCGCGACCGGCACCCCGGCGGCATTGTAGAAAAAGGCGAAGAACAGGTTCTGCTTGATGTTTCTCAGCGTTGCCTTCGCCAGTTTGCGCGCCCGCACGATCCCCGACAGATCCCCACCGAGCAGCGTCAGCCCCGCGCTGTCGACGGCGACATCCGCGCCGGTGCCCATGGCGATACCCACATCCGCCGACGCCAGCGCCGGCGCATCGTTCACGCCATCGCCGGCCATGGCAATGCGCGCGCCTTTGGCACGCAATTCGTCGACAAGCGCCTTTTTGTCTTCCGGCAGGACGCCGGCGCGCACCTCGTCGATCCCCAGTCTCGCCGCAACCGCCTCCGCGGTGCGCTGGTTGTCGCCTGTCGCCATGATGACGCGCAGGCCCTGCCTGTGCAGCTCACGGATCGCCGCCTCCGTCGTCTCCTTGATGGGATCAGCGACCGCAACCAGCCCGGCCAGCCGTCCGTCGAGCGCGACATACATCGCCGTCTTGCCCTCCGACCGCAGGGCATCGGCTTTGTCGTCCAACGGCGCCGTCGCGATACCGAGAGACTGCATCAGTCCGACATTGCCGAGCGCGACCGCACGCCCCTCGACCCTGCCTGTGACACCCTTGCCGGTAACCGCCTCGAAGTCCGATGCCGTCCCCGTGTTCACCCCGCGCTGACGCGCGCCTTCAACAATGGCATCGGCGAGCGGATGCTCCGACCCGCGTTCAAGTGCTGCGGTATTGACCAGAACTTCGTCTTCCGAAAAGGACTCCAACGCCAGGACATCCGTCAGTTTCGGCCTGCCTTCGGTCAGCGTTCCCGTCTTGTCGACGATGAGGGTGTCCACGCGTGCCATGCGTTCGAGCGCCTCTGCGTCCTTGATCAGCACGCCGGCCTGCGCGCCGCGACCGGCCGCCGTGGTGATCGAGATCGGCGTTGCAAGTCCGAGCGCGCAGGGGCAGGCGATGATCAACACGGACACCGCGGCAGCAATGGCGAAAACGAACGCCGGACTTGGCCCGATCATCAGCCATGTCACGAAGGCGACGATCGCAACCACGACCACGGCCGGCACAAAAAATTCCGAAACGCGATCCGCAAGCCCCTGGATCGGAGCCTTCGAACGACGGGCGCCCGCAACCATATCCACGATCTGTGCAAGCACGGTGTCCGCCCCGACATCTGTGGCGCGGATCGCCAATGTTCCGTTCTTGTTGATCGTCCCGCCGGTAACCCGGTCGCCTCCGGTCTTTTCGATCGGCACGGATTCGCCGGTAATCATGCTCTCGTCGATAGCCGAGCGTCCATCCACGACCTCGCCGTCGACGGGCACGCTGTCGCCCGGCCGCACGCGCAGCAGGTCGCCTGCGACAATGTTTTCAAGCGGAGCATCGTATTCAGAGCCGTCGGGCAGGATGCGGCGTGCGGTCTTGGGCGCGAGATCCATCAACGCCTTGATCGCATCGCCCGTGCGCTCGCGGGCCCGCAACTCCAGCACCTGGCCGACGAACACGAGTGCGACGATCACCACGGCCGCCTCGAAATAGGTCCCGACCATGCCGCCCATGTTGCGATATTGTTCGGGAAACACACCGGGCAGGAACGTGGCGACCAGCGAATAGAGATAGGCAGCGCCGACGCCGAGCGAAATCAACGTCCACATGTTGGGCGAGCGGTTGGCGACAGAGTTGATGCCACGCTGGAAGAACGGCAATGCCGCCCAAAGCACCACAGGCGTGGCGAGCACGAACTCCAGATAAACCGCCGTCTGGTGTCCGAGCCAGTCCCGCACCGGCAGTCCGACAACATCTCCCATCGTGAGAATGACAAGGGGCACCGCCGCGATCGCGCTGGCCCAGAGCCGCCGGGTGAAATCGGTCAGTTCCTCGCTCGGCTCGTCGGAGGGCACTGTCGGCTCGAGCGCCATCCCGCAGATCGGACACGCTCCAGGCCCGTCGCGAACGATCTCGGGGTGCATCGGGCACGTCCAGAGTGAGCCCGGCGCAGCGCTCTGCTCGACCTTTCCGGCGTTGCCGGACGCATAGAAATACGGGTCCCCGTCGAATTTCGTCTGACAGCCCTCGGAACAGAAATAATAAGTCTGGCCATCGTAATCGCGCGAGCGGGCATCCGGGCCGGGGGTTACCGACATGCCACAGACCGGATCCCTTGCACCGGTCTCATCCGGACCGCCTTGCATATGCGTGTGCCCGCAATTCCCGTCAGCGTGATCGCCGTGATGATGGTGGGTATGGGCATCTTGCGTCATTTCAGACTCCTACCTGAATTGACGGCCTTGCTATCCCTTCCAGTCACAGGAAGGTCAAGATCCGCTGCGTCCTCTATTTCTTCCCGCCGGAGGATGGCTCCGACGGCGCGTGCGCGTGGTCAGGCTGCCCCCTGGCCGGCGGTCTGACCCGCAGGAACACGCTTTCAAAGAGAAAGACCGCCGCCATGCCAACGGCAGCAATTGCAACAATCGCAGGGTCCGTCTGCAATTTCAGGATTGCAAAAGCCGACAAGACGAGCAGGTCGAGCGCGATCGCGATCAGCAAGACCTCTCCCCTGGCCCCGATTTCCCGGCGAAGGCTGCGAAACACCCCCCAGTGAATGAGGATATCCATCACCAGATAGAAGAAGACGCCGAGCGACGCGATGCGGCCGAGGTCGAAGAAGACCGTGAGAAGCCCGGCGATCACCACCGTATAGACAAGCGTATGATCCTGAATCCCGCCGCTCATCCGGAAATGGCTGTGCGGGATCAGCCGCATGTCGGTGAGCATCGCCAGCATGCGAGACACCGCAAAAACGCTGGCAATGAGCCCGGAGGCCGTGGCGACGACGGCAAGCACGACGGTGAGATAGAAGCCGGTCCGCCCGAGCGCAGGTTCGGCTGCTTCAGCGAGCGCATAATCCTTCGCTGCGATGATGCGCTCAAGCGGCAGGCTCGCTCCGACGGCGAAGGCCACCAGAAGATAAACCAGCACGCAGATTGCAATCGAGAAAACGATCGCCCAGCCGACGTTGCGATGCGGCCGGGTGATCTCCGCACCGCTGTTGGTGATAGTCGTGAACCCCTTGAACGCCAGAACGGCAAGAGCGACGGAGGCAAGAAATCCGCCGGCTCCCCCGGCTCCCCCGGTCGCCTCGAAGCTGATGCCCCCGGCCCAGAGTGCCGCAATCCCGAAAAGAGCTATTCCCAAGACTTTGAAAACAGCCATGAAGATCGAAAAAACACCGACAGAGCGATTGCCCAGGACATTGACCAGCCAGGCGAAAACGATCACCGAGACGCCCAGCGCCGGCTCCGGCCAGCCACCGGGCTCCATCCCCAACCCGCGCAGCGTATAGGATGCGAAGGTCCGTGCGACCAGGCTTTCGTTGATGACCATCGACAGCGCCATCAAGAGCGCTGCGCCTGCCGCGACCGTCGTCGGTCCATAGGCCTTGACGAGGACCATCGCGATACCACCGGCGGACGGAAAGGCATTCGACATCTTGATATAGGTGTAGGCGCTGAAGGCCGTGACGACCGCGCCCGCCACAAAGGACAGCGGAAAGATCGGGCCCGCCAGTTCCGCCATCTGTCCGGTGAGCGCGAGGATGCCGGCGCCGATCATCACGCCCGTGCCCATGGCAACGGCCCCCGGCAGGGTAATGCTGTCTTTCCGGTAACCCGTCATTGCACATGCTCCCAGTGGCGACAGCGGCGGGGTCGCCGCAAGGTTTCTTGCGGCAAGGGCCGCACCGTTGTCGGTCGATGCCGGAGACCTCCAGGGTCAAACCGGTGGACACGGGCTCAAAGCAGGAAGGACCTGAGCGGCATCCAGATCCCCATCGCCACCATCATCAGGTTTTCCGTCAGGGAGACGAAGCCAAGAGGTACGGATGTATCGCCGCCGACGCAGGCGCATTTGAGTTCGCGCTTGTCGATATAGACGGCCTTGAAGACGCTGACGGCGCCCACCGTACCGATGAACAGGGCGAGCGGTGCGGAGATCCAGACAAGCACGCCGGCGGTCATCAGGATGCCGGCGAGCGCCTCGCCGAAGGGGTAGATCTTTCCGTAGGGGACGAAGCGCCGTGCCAGAAGGTCGTAATTCAGGAACATCGTCGAGAAGCTCTCTACATCCTGCAATTTCTGCACGGCGAGCAGTGTCATCGACAGCGAGATGAACCACTCGACCGCCCGCACGCTCAGCGCCGTTCCGTACTGGTGAAACGACAGGCCAAGCGCAAGCAGGGCCGCGACGGAGAAGATGGCGATCACGGGCTGATAGCTCGTGTCGCTTTGCTCTTCTGGCGGAGGGTCGACGCCGAGATGCACCCGCAGGTCCTCGTACCCGCCGATCCGTTCGCCCCCGATAAAGACCTGGGGTGTCGTCCCGACGCCTTGCCGTTCCATGAAGGCGTCCGTCTCAGCACGGGTTGTCAGCGGATGATCCTCGACCTTGAAGCCGCGCCGCTCGAGAAGGTCCTTCGACTTCAATCCGAACGGGCAAAGATGATCCGGCATGACCATTCGAAAGAGTTGCGCCGTTGTCTCGCGGTCCTTTGTCGGGTTGCTGGCCAATCGTGCCTCCTATCGGTTTGCACAGTCGTACTGTCCCCGGAAACCGGCCTCGTAATCGGATCCCGCCGACATGACCAGGTCGGCAAGGGTGCCGTCGGCCAACCGGTTCAGGTTCGCCCAAAGCACTCCAGAGCGGAAGCTTTCGCCCTCCGGGGCCGTATCGTCCGGGTCCAGACGAACCAGATCGCCGCTGATCTTGACCAGCGCGGCCGGACCTTCGGCACCTTCCGCGACGACGAGCACCGGCGGGCTGTCCTGCGTATAGGCGAAGCGGCAAGACCTCCCGGCTGCGGGAAAGACAGTGGCAATCTCCTCCTCGCTCAGAAACTCGGGATCCACCGTCGCCACGGTCTCGGTGGCGAGCGCTTCGGCGGGGCCGACGAGCGTGGCTTCACCGCTTTCGGGTCTGGATGACTGAATGCCGTCTTCGTCGATATCCGCGATCAGATACCGCATTTCGGCGATTTCCTTGTCCTGGGCATAGATGATTTCATCCGCCAGCTTTCGCACCCGCGCGTCGGAGATATTGGCCCGGCTTGAGGTCATGATCGCAATCGAATGGTGGGGGATCATCGCACTCATGAAACTGCGATCTTCCACCGTTGCCTGACTGCGCACCAGCCAGAGCGCGGCAGCAAAGACCACGACCGAACCTGCGAAAATGGCAAGGTTAAGGGTGCGGTTGGTGTACATCGAAAGCATGTAGGCGAGCATGATCACTGCCATCGTCGCCCCCATGACGAGGGCCATATAGGCACGCGTTTCGGACCAGAACGCGTGGCTCACAAGATAGGTGTTCAGGTACATCAGCCCGAACATCACCACTGTCGATGTGGCGATCATCGCAAAAAACCGACCGTATTTCATCGTTCCCTCCGTGTGGTTCCGCGTTTGACTACAACAAGGCCCCGGCATCGAAAGTTCCGCAAAATACAAACAGCGGCCTGACGACCGTCGCTCGCACAAGTCCTTGGTACGAAAACACTTCCAGCAACTGGAGGGTCAATACCGACCGCAGCTCGCGGCCGTCGTGAGCGCAGGATCCGCCGGTGACAAGACCGCCTCCGCGATATCCGATCCCTGGTGCAAACAACGTATGCCCTTGACCTTACGTAATGAATTGTAATAGCTATAAAATACAATCATGTGTTGATACCGCCCGCGAGGTTGCCCGATGTCCGTGCGTTTGCTCGTCCGATGCTGGGCACGTGCCGCGCGGCTTGGCGGTCTGCTGTTGATGATGTCGATCGCGACGGCGGGAACGACACGCGCCGAGACTGACACGCAGCTCAAGGCCGTCACCTTCCTGCCGCCGAATTCCGCCTTCATCTTGCCGTTCCAGGACCTTGTCGCCACGGTCAATGCGACGGCGGGCGCGAAAAGCGTGAGAATCACGCTGGTTGGCGGCCCTGAAGCGGTCTCCCCGTTCGAACTCGGCCGGGCCGTTGCCCTCGGCGCAATCGAGATCGGTGTCCTGCCCGTCAATTACTACCGCGATCTGGCGGTCGAGGCCGAAGCCTTGCAGCTTTTGCCCGGCCGTTACCACGAGATACGCGACACGCCGGCATGGGAAATCCTCGAAGTCGCCCACGAAAAGGCGGGACTGAAACTTCTCGGCGTTTATGGCGACACGGTTCCCTTCTTCACCTATCTGGTCGATCCCGTCGAAACGCTCGATTTCACGGGTCTTCGACTGCGGGTCACGCCGGTCTATGGCGCCTTCTATGAACGCCTCGGCGCAACGACCGTGACCCTGCCACCGGGCGAGCTTCATGCAGCTCTGAGCGCCGGCGCCGTTGACGGCTTCGGCTGGCCGGCCTGGGACGTCACCACCTTCGGCTGGGATGCCTTCGCGCGACACCGCATCGAGCCGGGCTTCTACAAGACGGCCATCGCCATCGTCATGAATGCCGGGGCGTGGAACGGGCTCACCGACGCGAAACGCGACGCGCTGGCGCGCAGCGTTGCCGGTTTCGAACGCAATACAAGCGAGCGCATGGCGGAAACAACCCGCACCGAACTCGCCAAACAGGAGGCCGCGGGCATGCGCGTCATCGATCTCGGTGCGGGCCTCGTCGCCCAGGCGGAGACCGCCTATTGGGAAGAGCTTGGCAGGCGCAGCCCCGAGGCCATCGCGCAGCTTCGCGCGTTTGCCGCCGACTGAGCGCGCCCGGTGCGTCTGTTGAAAACCGTCCTGCGCATGTCCACCGCGCTTTCCGCCATCCTCTTCGGACTGATCGTTGTCGCCGTGCTTGCCGATTTCGCCTTCCGGCATCTGGGACTTTCGGTCGTCATCGGGCTGGAGCGGGTCGAATACCTCCTGCTCGTCTCGGTGCTCGCCGCCCTGCCCGGTCTCTCCGGGGCGGGAGGACATGTCGCCCTGCAATGGAGCAACACGCCTTCCCCGCTGCGCAGCCGGGCGATCGGCGGGCTGATCGCCACGCTCTGCCTTGCCCTCGGGCTTCGCTATGCCGACCTCGCGCTCGAGGCCTGGCGGACCGGAGCCCATTTCCGTCGCAGCCTCGACGTGCCGGAAGCGCCGGTCTGGGCAGCAGCCGCGCTCGCCTTCGCGCTTGCCGGCATCGCCGCGCTTGTGCGCAGCCGGAGCTGAACAGCCTTGGACTGGCTCGCGCCCCTCGCGCTGATCCTCGCCTGTCAGATAGGGCTTATCCTCGCCGGCGTTCCGGTGTTTTTTGCCTTTTTGACGGTGGTGTTCGGCGCGGCTGTTGCAGTCTTCCCCGGCACCATCGGTGTAACGCTTCTGTCGCGCTCCCTGATCGAGGGCCTGTCGCGCTTCGTGCTTCTTCCGATCCCGCTCTTTCTGATGATCGGACATCTCCTGATCGAGAGCGGCGCGGGCGGTCGCGCAATTGCGGCCGTCCGCGACCAACTGGGCGCGGCGGGGCGACGCCAGGGGTTCGTGGCGCTCGGCAGCGGGGTCCTGTTGTCGGCGGTTTCCGGCTCATCGCTTGCCGCGGCCGCGCTCATCCTCAATGCGCTGAAGCCGGCAGCGAACCGGAACGGCGCGGATTCCGGCCCCCTGACCGGGGCAGCCCTCGCCAGCGGAGGCATCGCCATCTTCGTGCCTCCCTCCGCACTCGCCGTTCTCGTCGCCTCCATCGCGCAGGTGGATGTCGCGGCAATGCTGATCGCCATCGTGCCGCTGGGCGCCTGCCTTGCACTGGCCCATGCAATGGTGATCCGTCTCACCGAACGTCCCGCCGCAACCGCGCGCAAAGCCGAGCGCGAAGCTCCTTCCCGGCTTCGACATCACATATTGCGCGCGGCCGTGATTTTCGCCTCCATGGTTGCCGGCATCGCCTTTGGCATCGCAACACCGACCGAAGCTGCGGCCCTCGGGCTCGTCACCACGATCGTGCTTCTCGCGGCCTCGGGAGAACTCGACCGCCATGTCCTCGCCCGTGCAGCCACGCGAACCGCCACCGAAGGCGCGGGCCTGCTTCTCGTGATCGCCGCCGCCGGGATCTTTTCCCAGATCCTGGTCTTCCTCGGAATCGCGCAAGGCGTAAGGGACACGCTCGAGGCCCTCGCCGGGGCACCGCTTGCACTGCTTTTCGCCTGCGCAATTGCCGCAATTCTCCTCGGCTGCTTCGTGGACGGGGTCAGCATGGCGCTCATACTCGTGCCTCTTGTGCTTCCCGTACTCACCGCAGCCGGCATTGCGCCGCTGCATGCCTGCCTGGTCATCCTGCTGTGCATGGAGATCGGCCTGATCACGCCGCCCTTCGGATTGCTTCTGATTGTGGCCAGCGGCGTCATGAGGGAGCGGATGACGTTTCCCGCCATCGTTCGCGCGGTGCTGCCCTTTCTCGCCGCCAAGCTCATCGTGCTGGCCGGCCTATGCGTCCTTGCCGCCGCCGTGTCCGGGTGATCGCCCGGCTGTCGATTCCGCACGCATGCCGGCCAGCCCGATGACGATAAAAATCCCGCCCGCGCAGGCAATGGCAAGCGGCACGCCCGCGCGTTCGGAAATCTGGCCGATCGCATAAAACAGCAGGATCGAGATGATATTGGACGCAAAGCCCAGGATGGACGCCGCACTGGCGCGAACCGAGCCGGCGACACGGTCGTGAAGAAGACCGGAATTGGCGGTCGCCGCCCCTTGGTAAAGCATTGCGAAGACGACCACAGCGGGCAGCGCCAGATAGAGCGTGCCGACCCCTACGCCAACAAGCAGCATGACGCCCGCGCCTGCGACGGTCGCGCCAATGGAGACAGGTTTCAGGGCCGCGAGCCGGTGGGCGAGAAGATCGCCGAGCGCCTGCGCCCCCATGATCGCGCCGAGAAAAAGACCGAGAGCCGTTTCAGGCACACCGAGATCGGTGCCGAGCAGGGGCCAGTACTCGTCCACCGCGCCGGTGCCGATCAGCGCCCCGCCAAAGAGGATCACCCGCAGGACGGCGGGATCGCGGACCACATGGCCATGGAGCGCACGAACGAACTCGCCAAGCCCCACGGTGCCGTCGTCCACGACCGTCGGTGCCTTGCGCCGCACGAGCAGGAGGCAGCCAAGCGCCGTCACGGCGGCGACGGCGGTCAGGGCGAGAACGAAGGTGAAACCGAAGGCCATCAACGCCGGGCCGACGGAATAGGCAATCAGCATCGCCGTCCACTTCAGGGCGTTGATCTGACCGAGCACACGCACAAAGGCGCCGCGGGCACCGCGGGCCTCCATTTCCTCATAGAGAAACGACCGGAACGCGCCGGAAGACAGGGCCCCGCGCATGCCCCAAAGCGCAAGACCGATGCCGAACCCGACAAAGGTCGGCATGAAATGCCAGACGGCAAAGCAGCCAAGATAGGCGACATGACCGATGATCAGGATCGCCTTCTTGGAAAAGCGGTCGGCGAGATAGCCCGACGGCAGTTCGAAAAGCAAAGAGGAAATCGGCCACAGCATGAGCAGCGTGGCGATTTCCGTCTCGCTCAGTCCCTGGTCGCGGAAATAGAGCAGATAGACCGGATAGATCAGAATGAGCCCGTCAAAGAAGCCGTAGCCGTAAAAAAGGCCAAGAGTACGCCATTCGACCCGCCCCGGGCGGCCCTTCTCGTCCCCTGTCACATCAACTCCAGTCTGTCTTGGCGAGAAGGTCCATGAACCACGCCCGGTCATGCCCGTGGGCGGACGAGGTCATGACCAGGGCACGGGTGCCCTCGTGCTCGAAGACGGCGGCCCACGGCCCGACAGACGCGTCTATGAAGCGGACATGCGCCTCCGTCCCGTTGACAGAAACCGTTTCGCCGCTCGCGGGATGCGACGATGCAAGCGGCGGCCAGGCAATACGCCCGCGGTTCCCCGCCTGCAGGATAAAGCGGACTTCACGCCCCCTGCCCGGCGCGGCGGTGAAGACCAGTTCCGCCTCGCGGTTGTCCGCGTCGCCGAACAGGCCTGTGCTGTCGAGACCGAAACCGAAGGAAGGGTCGAGCCGCGGTTGGCGAATTCCCGGCGTCTCCGCGGCACCGGCGGTCCAGGCCCCTCGCTCCGCCTCGTCGGTGCGGCTGAAACGGAACAGCCCGTAGGGCACGTTGACGATCGGAAGGTCATGCCGCGACCAGTAGGTCAGGGTCGCAAACGGCTGAGCCTCCAGCAGGCGCGCAAACTGCGCGTCCACCGGCTCGAGACCGCAGAAGAGTGCGGCGATCTCTTCGTCGGAATAGCGCCCCTCCGAGATCGACATCTCCACCGAGGTTCGGTTGATGCGCGAGGTGGCGCCGGCCCGGTCCATGAAATCGGTGCCGACCCAGGTCACATAGGGGGGCACGGACGGCACGGGGCGGACCGCGCCGCCCCACAGCGGCGGATGATCGCAGGCCGGCGGTGCCCAGTCATACAGGAACTGCTTGAGGCGAAAACGCCGCCCGTTTCCCTCAAAGCGCATCAGATAGGAACAGGTGTTGGCGCTCGTCCAGTCCGGGGGACGGTTTCCCCGCTCGATGGCATCGTCGTCGGTCGGCGGCGCCTCGACCCGCAGGAAGGCCTCTGTCATCAGTGTGTCGGGCGGCAGATAACGGGGCCGCAGGATGGTGAAATTCAGCATCGCCTGTGCGGCTTCGGCCGCAAGAGGCCGGATGCGGGTGCCCGCGTCTTCAAGCGGCACCACATAAGGTTCGTATGTCGCGGTCCACATGGCTTACTCCCCCTTCTTTCGTGTTTGACGGGTCTCAGGCGCTGCGGCGAACGGCCGGCACCGCGGTGAGAGCCCCCACCACATGATCGAGAATGGCGTCGGCGCGCTCCGCACCCAGAAGTTGCAAAGAGCAGGTTACCTCAACGATCCAGCCGCGCGGATCGATTTCGACATTGAGCGCAAGCGGAAAGACGGTTTTCGTGTCCGCCCGCCGCAATGCGCCATTGACCTCGCGCAGCCAGCGGCCGCGTCGGCCGCCGATAACCGGCACGGCCATGGGTTGCTCCACCGATACCGTCACGAAGGCGGCTTTCTCCCCATCGGCAAGCCGGCCCGCCTGCCGCAATCCCTGCTCCAACATGCTGAGCGTGAAGGGATAGGCGTCGATGGCCGTGTCGATGCCCTTCTGGATGGCGCCTAGATCTCCCTTCGCCTCGCTCTCGAGCACCAGCGGCAGGGTTGCCGCCATGGGGGCGAACACACCGCCGAAACCCGCCGCCTCCCGCCCGTCGACGAGGACACCGAGAATGCCGGCTTGCGTCTCCGGCAAACCCTGAAGAATGCGGGCAAGCCCGGCGGCAATCGTGACACCCGCCGTTTGCATCGCCCGAACGAACGATACCTCCGCCCCTTCGGCAAGGATCGCGACACGATGCTCGACGGGATTGACGGCCGTGCCGTCATAGGCCGGCCACCGGTCGATCGCGGCGCAACGCTCGATCCACGCCCGCCCGGCCCCGGCCATGCGCTCGCGCTCCCAGGCAGCGCGCCAGGCGACAACTTGCGGAAAATCGACCTTGCGCGGGTGCGCCTGCGCCGCGTCGCTCGACGCCTCTTCCATGACCGCGGTGAAGTAGTCGTTTGCCTGGCCGGAAACCATGATGTTGTGGGACACAAAGGCAAGCCAGCAACTGCCATCGGGAAAATCGGTCTGAACCAGGCGAAACAGCGGTGCGCGGGTCACGTCGAAGGGACGCCAGCACTCCTCCGCAATCGCCCTGCGCGCAGCCTCGGTGCCCGAAACGGCGCGGCAAACATGGGCCGGCCGGCCCCTGTCCCGCCGCCAAAGCCCGGCCTCGGGGTCCCAGACGGCGGACAGCGGGAAATGCTCCGTGGCAAGCCTGTCAAGCGCCGTCTGCAAACGGTTCGCGTCGACACCCGCGTCGAAGGCGGCCACATAGGGTTGGTTCCAGGCGCCCTCGTCGCCGCGCTCGACCATGGTCGCAAGCTTCGCTGCCTGTATCGGCAAGGGCGGAGCGCTGTCGAGTGCGACCGCGACGGGCGCCGGTTCCGGCATCGTCAGGCCGGGATCGCGTGCGTCGATCAGGGCAGCCAGCCCGGCCGGAGTCGGATGGGCACGAAACTCCGAGTAGAGAAGGCCTGTCCGGTAGCGCCGCGCAATCTCGCCCAACAGTCGCATGGCAAGAAGCGAATTGCCGCCGGACAGGAAGAAATCGGTGTCCTCCCGCACGCCCGGATCGGACAGGGCCGCGCGAAAACGGGCTATGAGCCAGTTGTCCGTGGACGCATTGTCGGGGACTGTCTCCTGCGCATCCCCGGAGAGCGCATGTGCGTCGCGCTCGGCGCGCGCGCGCAAGGAACGCCGGTCGATCTTGTTCGCCGTGGTGAGCGGGATCCGCTCGAGAACAAGTAGGCGCTGAGGCACCGCGACAGCAGGCAGATTGCGGGCGATATGGGCGCGAAATTCCTGCGTGTCGAAGGCATCCGGATCGCGCGGTACCACGGCCATCAGAAGATGATCGGCAAAAGGCTCGGCCCCTGGGAGAAAGGCTGTCGCATCGGCGAGTCCGGGATATCGGCGTGCAACAACCTCGACGTCGCCGAGTTCGAGCCGCTGCGAGCGGATCTTGACCATCTCGTCCTGGCGGCCGCTGACGTGTATCGTGCCATCGTCCGCCAGCATCGCCCGGTCGCCGCTGGCATAAAGGCGCGCGCCCGTCTTTCCGAAGGGGTCCGGCTGAAAACGCTCCGCCGTCATCTCCGGCGCGCCGACATAGCCCTGCGCTAGGCACAGACCGCCGAAACAGAGTTCGCCGTAGGTTTCCAGCGGAAGCGGTCGCCGGCGTCGGTCGAGAATCCGGCAATAGGTATTGGGCGCCGCAACGCCGACGCTGACAACGCGGTCGGGATCACGCAAATCGCCATAAGTGCAGGAGATGGTGCATTCGGTCGGGCCGTAGACATTGACGAGCCGACAGCTGGGCGCCACGACTCTGCGCCAGGCATCGACGGCGTCGGGCCGCGCGGCCTCGCCGCTGAAGATGACTGTGTGGACAAGACGCAGCGCGGCCTGTGCTTCTTCCGTCCAGAGACCTGCGGCGAGAAAATGGAACCATGCGGTCGGCAGAGTCAGAAGAGTAACGCCCTGCTCCCGGATCCGGTCGAAGAAACGCGCCGGGGATCCCATCATTGCGTCGTCGCGAATGACCAGAGCCGCGCGACGGGTCCAGGCAAAGACAACCTCTTCGATATACGCATCGAAGCTTGGCGAGGCGAATTGCAGGATCCGGTCATGGGGACGGATGTCGCTCATTTCATCGGCAAGCAGCGAATGGTTGCGCGCAGCCCCGTGGGACACGGCGACGCCCTTCGGCACACCGGTCGAACCGGAGGTAAAATAGACCCAGGCGATCCCGTCCGGGACGGCAAGGCTCGGACCCGATGGCGGACGCGCGCGGCGCTCAAGCGTTTCGGCATCGAGCGCGAGAACCGGGCCGCCGAACGGCCAGGACGCTCCGTCGACCGTGATGACCAGCTTCGGCCCGGCGACATCGGCGATCTGCCGGAGCCGGGCAGCCGGCATCGCGGGGTCGATCGGCACGAACGCAGCGCCTCGCCGCCAGATGGCAAGCATCGCGACGACGCAAACGAGCGAGGGAGCGGAAAGAACCGCGATGCGATCGCCTGGGCCGACGCCATAAGCGCCCATCAAGGTGTCCACGCCCCCCACCAACGCCAGGATCCGCGACGCGGACACCTGCCGGTCCTTCGACAGAAGGGCGAGTGTCTCCGCTCGTCCGGCGAGATCCGCCTCAATCCCGTGCGAAACGGTCAAGAACGCCGGCTGCGGCAAGGCGGCTCCGGCCCCGGCGGCGAAAATCCGGGCCTCTTCGCCCTCCAGCAGCACGGGGCAATCGGCGAGCGGCGCCTCGGAAGACCGCGTCATCCAGTCGAACACATGATGCAGACGCTTGAGAAAAACCCGCAGGGCCACCCCCGGTACAGCGGCCTCCCCGACAAGTCGGAGCGCACCTTGCGCGTCTTCCGTCAGCGTCACCGACAGCGGAAATTTCGCAAAGGGTGACGGACGGTGCCGGACGGCCACCACGCCGTCGCCCGGGGCTTCGGCATCCTGTTCATGGCTGAAAGTCGCAAGGGCGCCAATATCCATGCCCCTTTCGGCGAAAGCGGGGGCGAGCCGGGCCATGCCCGCGTGCGAGGCCCCGAGACCGTCGGCGAGAGCGGCCCCGGTTCCCTCGAGGTTCTGCGCGACCGTGGCATCTTCGTCGATCCGGATGGGCAGCGCCGCCGTCTGTGTCATCAGCCCGACCGTTTCGAAATCGCGGGCCGCGCGCCGGGCGCTGATGAAGGCGCCGACGAGCGTCCGGTCGCGGTCGCCCAGCCGGCAGACAAGCGTTGCAAAGGCCAGCAGGCCGACGCGAAAGAGCGTCGTTCGCCTGTCGCGCGCAAAGTCGACGAGCCGCCGCCGAAGGTTTTCGTCGAAAGACAGGGTCTCGACAACCAGCGGCCCGTCCGGCATGTCGCAAAACGGAAGCGGCGCCTGCTCCATGCCGCTTTCAAAACCGGCATAGCAGCCGTCATGGCCGAATGCAGCGCCCCCCTCGCGCTCGTCATGCGCCATTTGGCGCGTCCGGGCGCACCGGGCGATCCAGTCCCGGTAGGCGGGCGGGGCCGCACTTGCTTGCGGGTTGCCCACCGCAAGATGACGGGCGAGCCGCCGGGCAAGCACGCCCGGCGACCAGCCGTCGCAAACGGCATGATGCAGGAGCAAAACGAGCACGATCCGCCCCTCGCCGTCTCTTGCAAGCCGTGCCCGGAAGAGCGGCCCGAGGTCCATATCGAGCGGTTGCGCCATGAGCTGCGCGGCAACGGCATCGGGATCTGCAAGATCCCGTTCTGCGGCAAATGCGGCAAGCTCTTCTTCGATGCGCGTGGGATTGACGGGAACGACCGTGAGATCGCCGCCTGCCTCGCGGATCGTCAGCGCCAGCGCATCGGTCGAGACGAGCACCGCTTGCACAGCCGCAACGATCCGCTCCCGGTCGAGGCCGAAATCGAATGTGAAGAGGAACGTTTCGTTGTAACGCGGATCGCCCTTCGAGACCTGTTCCGCAAACCAGATGCCTGTCTGCTCGGGCAAGGCGGGCAAGGCGCGCCCGTCGTCGTCCTGCGCGTTCCCCGTTTCACGGGTCCCGCTCGCCACGCGGATCATCCCGGCGAGAGACGACACCCGGTCATCCGCGAAAAGATCACCGAGCTCGATCTGCACGCCGAAAGCGCGCTCAATCTCGCCAAGCAGGCGCATGGCATCGAGCGAGGTCGCACCCGTGGCAAAGAAGCGGTCCTCCGGACCGCGCGGGCCGAGACCGGCGATGGCCGACCAAAGCCGGCCGATACGGGTTTCATCCTCGCTCAGCGGCCGATCCCCGACCCAGTCGGGAAGCGTCCAGGCGGCAATCGCTGCCCGGTCTGTCTTGCCATGGGCGCTGAGCGGCAGTTGAGGCACTATGCAATAGAGATCGGGGCAAGCCGCCGCCGGCAGTCTGTCGCGCAGCTCTCGGCGCAGGGCGGATTCAGCGACCGTCCAGGCGCTTTCCGCCACCCAGGCGACAAGACGGGGACGGGCGCCGGCGCCACGGTCGATCACGCAAAGGTCCGGCCGGGCAAGAATTTTCGCGATCGCCTGCTCGATCTCTTCCACCGAGATCCGCTCGCCACCGAATTTTGCATCGTTTCCGGCCCGGCCCAACAGCACGACATGACCGGTTTGTGCATCGATCCGGCCGAGATCTCCGGTCCGGTAGACCCGCGCACCACCGGAAAACCCCGGGAATATAAACCGTTCGGCGGTCGCCTCCGGACTGTCCAGGTACCCGAGAGCAAGACCGGTGCCGCCGATGTGGATTTCGCCGGCCTCTCCCGGTCCGGCAAGGCTGCCATCGGCCCGCACGACATAAAACTCGGTATTGGCGATGGGAAAGCCGATGGCACCGTCCGGTGTCGCCCCCGGCGTCAATGGGTCCACGCTGCGCACGCTGGATGCCTCGGTAATGCCGAAGGCGTTCACGAGCGCACAGCTCTCCGGCACGTCGGGCACGGTGCGAAGGACGTCGCCGCCGACGATCAGCAGGCGGAGCCGGCATCCTTGCGTGAAATCGCCGCGACGCAACATGCCGGCCCGGGCTGTGGCGAGGAAGGTGATCTCGACGCCGGTCCGCTCCAGCCAGCGAACAAATCCCGGACCGTCGGAAAGGTCGGCGTCTTCGGCGATATGGATCTCGGCCCCTGCCAGAAGCGCCGACCATACCTCCCAGCGGCTAACGGCAAAGGCGGTCGATGCGGTCCAGCCCGTGCGGGTTCCCGGTTCCATCTCGAACGCCTGCGCGGTCCAAAGGGCTTCGTTGAGGATCCCGTCCTGCGCGGTGAGCACCCCCTTCGGCCGCCCTGTGGACCCGGATGTGAAATAGACGACCGCCGGGACGTCGGGATCCTCTGGAACCGCTCCATGGTCGTCACCCGCACGCGAGCGCGAAAAGGGGGCAAGAAAGCGCAAGTCGGCATCCGGCAGATGGACGCTGCGATCGAACGCGAATGTGAGGCGCGGCCGGGCCTCTTCATGCAGCATCCGCACCCGTTCGGGCGGATGGGCCGGGTCGAGCGGCACGGCCACCGCCCCTGCGAACAGGCAACCGATCTGCGCGGCGACAATGTCGGGCGAACGCCCGCCGAGGAGCGCGACCCGGTCGCCGGGCAAAACACCCTCTGCGTGAAGACAGGCGGCCACGGCACGGCCCGCCCCGCGCAATTCGGAATAGGAATGTGCCTGGCCGGCCGCGACCACGGCGACACGGCGACCGTACCTCTCAAGCGCCTCGTCGAGCGCTGTCGCCAGCGAGCGCGGATCCAACCGCATGACGGGCCCGCGCACCGGATTGGCCGGCGCACCCTGCGAACCGTCAGGCGGGCGCATGGGGCGGACACCTTCCGATACAGGCAATGCGGGAGGACGTCGCAAGAAGCGGCCCGAAGCTCGCGGGCGCTTGCGGGTCGGTGCGAAACCCCTCCTTGCAGGCGATGTCAACGAAGCCCGCAGCTTCCAACAGCTCGCTCAATTGCCGTTTTGTATAAATCCGCAGGCGTGTCGCGAAAACGCGCGGGCGCGCGCTGCCGCTCTCCACCGTCACAACCTGATCGAGCGTGCCCGTTTTCCAGTCCACACGGTTTTCCTCGCGCACAAATGCCGAAGGCCCAAGCGGATAGGACTTGCGCTCCGGCCACATACGCGCCGGCCCGCCGGCATGGATCGTCTCGAGAACGAGCCATCCGCCAGGCCGCAAGACGCGCCGGAAGGCCTTGAGCGCCGCAAGATCCTCATCGGCATCGTCGAAGAAACCGAAAGCGGTGTAGAGGCTCGCCACCGCGTCGAAGCATCCTGCGGGAAAAGGCGGACTGCGGATGTCGCCCTGAACGAGACGTCCGGCGGGAAGACCCTTGCCCCGGGCGGCGGCCAGCATTTCGCCGGAAAAGTCGAGCCCCACGGCATCCAGCCCCGCGTCGATGAATTGCTTGAGATGCCGGCCCTGCCCGCAGCCGGCGTCAAGCAGCTTCGCGCCCGTGAAGAGACCGAGCATGTCGATGACATCGCCGACCTGGATCCGGTCCAGCGTCTCTGAAAATTCAGAGGCATAAAGATCGAGATAAGTGCCGCCGAAAGCTGTCTTCCAGGCCTCCGCGCCAGGCCCGCCGCGCGGTCGGTCATGTGCATGCCCCCCCTCGCTGCGCCCACCTGCCGGACCGGCCGTCGATGGCTCCGTCATTCGGCGGTATCCGGCAACGACACAAGGGCTTTCCACGCGACCCGACACGATCCGGCCGTCGACTCCAGATCCCTTACGCTAGGGAAGCCTTTCAAGAAATAACAATCAGCACTTGTAACCATATTATTATTCACGCTTGACGGGTATTCTGTGAGTACGTAATCTTACGTTGTTGTTGGCATGAGTCAACAACTTCTAGACGCAATGAAGGAGTCCAACGATGAGCCACGAATATGAGGTTGAAATCGACGAAGTGACCCTCAGCGAGGCTGAAACCCTCGTGCGGATGCAGGACGGCGACGCCGGCAACGACGAAGACAGTCAGATCGCCGAAAAGTGGTGATCGCCAGCGTTGACGCGCGTGTCTGAAAACCGTGCGTCGGCATCCCGGCCGGAAGCGCGCCCGGCCGGGTATTTGCCGTGAAAACGGGGAACTGTGTTTCCAATCCTCACCGGACGTGCGCCCCGCATGCCCGGCAACCGGAGCTTGACGACGGGAGTTCTCGCGTGATTATCACCTCCCTCGGCCATTCCTCTTTTCTCGTCGAAACAGGCGGGACGACACTTGCCGTCGATCCGTGGCTGACGCCCCGTCTCGATCGGTTCTGGCGCCGCAATCTCCATTGCGACATTACCCTGACCCTGCCGCGCGTCGACGCCCTGCTGATCAGCCACCACCATTGCGATCATTTGAACGTGGAATCGCTGGCCGGCATCAACAAGGATGCAATCGTCCTTTATCCGGACGCGGAAAAGCTGCCGGTCCATAGCGGTTCCGGCATGGGATACAAGGCGATCCCCTGGATCTTGCGGGAGCTCGGCTTTACGCGCCTTGTCGCGGTCAAGCCGCTTCAGGAGGTCGGCTTTCGCGACATGACGATCACCGCCCTGCCCTCAAAAGTCATGTTCCCGGAGTTTCTCTACCTGCTGGAGGTCGAGGGCAAACGCGCGATCTTTGGCGGAGATGCCATCCTGCACCCCAGGACGGAGGCCTTCTTTCGCGAACGGCAACCGGCAATCGACATCGCATTCATCCCGAGCCATTCCACCTCGCCGGCCGCTCCGCTTCTGGAGCGCCGCGAGGCCGACGACTATGCACTTTTCGAGAAACGCTGCCGTGATGCTTTCAGCGCCCACACCGACCTTTTCAACGCCACCCTCACCGTGCCGTCGTCGTTTGGCTGGCGGGTCGACGGCATCGATGCAGCGGACCGTTTCGCATGGGTCAACCGCAAGATCTTCCCCTTCACGCCGCTTCAGGCGCATGACGCCCTGAAACACACCGGCCGGCGAAGTCATCTCCCGGGTTCCGGAGACCGCTTCGTCGTCTCTGCCGGCGGATCCGTTGCTGTGGAACCGGGCGCGCGCCACGCACCGGCGGATGTGGCGGACAGCTATGCCGATCTCGTGCTCGAGCCCAAGGTCGGGATTCCGGCGTTCCGGCCCGGCTCCTACGGCGAAGCCCCGTTCACGGGCGATCCGGAAGAACTCGTGCGCAAGGTTCTGGCGCATATCGTCGGCACCTACTACTGGAGCCGGCATTGCACGACCCCGCGCCCGGTGACGTTACGCCTGAGCGACGGCGACGGTTTCGACACCGACTATGCTCTCGACATTGCCGGCGGCACCTTCACCGCACAGCCGGCGGACGGGCGGCCGGCCGGCGGCTACAGCTGGCTTCACCCGTCGACGCTGAAGGGCCTTTTCGACGCAGAGCTCCTCTTCGCCAATGCCTTCGGGCTCTGGGCCTCAAACGACAATCTGCTGACGGAGATCTTCCACCATCCGTCCTTCTTCATGACCCACCTCGGGCGGCGGTCGCACGTCGCAAGCCCGCCCGCGACATGCAACGACGCCGGCACCAGGGCGCCGGCCGAAAGGGAGATGTCCGCATGACGACTGCGACCAAGACGCGAACGCCGGCAGAGGCAAGCGGCGGCGGAACCGCGGAGATCTTTCACGCACTCGACGACAGGGCCTTCTGGGAACAGGTCGAGGCGGTGCGCACGGAGCTTGAAGCCTCTGAAAGCCCCGAAGAGGGCATGGCCCGGCTGGAAACGGCGATCAACCATCCGATCTGGCAGGTTCGCGTCGCGGCCTGCGACGTCGCCCATGCCTGGTCACACCATCTGCCGGCCCGCGAACTCCTTTGCGAGGCAACCCATGACGCGGTCGATGCAGTGGCCTTTCGGGCAATTCGCCTTTGCGGTGCCCTGCGTGAGCCGCGCGCCGTTTCGCATCTGGTGCGCATTTCCGGATGGCCGAGCTATTTCACGCGCGAAGACTACAAGCGCAAGCCTGTCGGCATTGGCGCCTCGCTGACCAAACATGCCCTGACGACCATCTTCGACAGCTCCGACCCGTCCGAGCTCAAAGCGCGCGAAAACGACTTCCTCGCCCCCTATCGCGCCCTGCTCGACCGCAAGAAGGCGCGGGAACCCGACCTCTCCACCATGGTCCACATTCCCGAGGGGCCGGCTGTGACGGGCGTCGACTCGGTCGACGACTTCCCATTCTTTTACAAGGACTTCCTTCCGCGGCGCGAGGTTCACGTCGACGCGTTCTATATCGACCGCGATCCGGTCTCCAATGCCGACTATGCACTCTTCCTCGACTTTGCCCGCACCCATCCCGACCGGGTCGGCCACCCCGACGCTCCGCCCGAGAAGGATTATACGCCGGCCCACTGGCGCGATCCGCGCTTTGCCGATCCCGCCCTGCCGGTCACCGGCATCGACTGGTACGACGCCTGGGCCTACGCGGACTGGGCGGGCAAGGCATTGCCGAACGAGACGCAATGGGAAAAGGCGGCCCGCGGACCGGAAGGCCGGGTCTATCCCTGGGGCGACAGCTTCGACCCGGAAAAGGCGAATTATGTCGAAACCTGTTTCGCGCGCCCGATCGGATCCATGGCCGAATGGGAGGAAATCCTGCGCAGCTACAGCGACACGACGCCCGAACGCACGGTTGAGAAGGCCGATGCCCGCGCTGGTTCGCAGAGTGTTTACGGCGTGCGCGGACTTGCCGGCAATGTCTGGGAGTGGACACGCACCAACTTCTTCGACCACAAGGACATGGATCCCTTCTTCAAGAACCGCCATCCGCGCGAATTCATGAACCGGCCGGCCGCCTTCGCCGTGATCCGGGGCGGGTGCTTCACGTCACGCGCGGAGATGCTGCGCGGCTACTACCGGGGCAAGGACCTCCTGACCGATCGCCATTGCGAGATCGGGTTTCGCTGTGTCTGGCAACCGCCGAAGGCGCCATGAGCAGCCTTGAGGAACGCCGCGACGGCGGTGGACGGAGCGAGCGACGGCCGGTGGTCCTGGTCACCGGCCCGCTCGGCAGTGGCAAGACCTCGCTCCTGCGCGACGCGCTCGACCAGGCCGCGCCCGTGGATATCGACATGGTGGTCGGCGACATAGGTGAAGAGAGCATCGATTCCGATCTCTTCGCCCGCGCCGGCTACGTCAATGTCGGGATTTCGGGCGAGTGCATGTGCTGCAGCGGTCTGGAGGGCATGATGGCAGCGCTGACGGAGCTTTCGCATCCGCATCGCCCGTTTCGCGGCATCGTGATCGAGGCCTCGGGCCTTGCGGAAAGCTCCGCGCTGATCGGTGCGCTCGGTGCCGACCCGGTGATGTCAGCGCGCCTCGCCATCCGCAGGGTCGTGGCCTGTGCCGACCTCACGTCGTGGCGCGGCACAGGCATGCCGCAAGACATCCTCCGCGACCAGATCCGGGCAGCCGACACGCTGGTGCTCACAAAGACGGATCTCGCCGTCGGGGCGGAACGCGCGCGGTTCGAGGCACGGCTTTCCGATCTCAACCCGATCGCCCGCATTGTCGAGCGGGACCAAAGCATCCGCGAGCTTTTCGCGCCCGGTTGGCAAGACCGTCTGGCACCGCTCCCCGAAACCGCAGCCGCATCCCACGGCCACCGCCATACCGACATCGCGGCCTTCTCGCTCCATCATGAGGGAAACATCACCTCGGCAGTGCTCGGCGAATGGCTCTTCGCCCTCTCCACCATCCTGGGGCAGGATCTCATTCGGCTGAAGGGCATCGCCGTTTGCCGCGAGCGGACCACGCCGGTCGCCTTCCATGTGGTCAACGGCGTGCTGTTTCCGCTCGAGCCCGTGACCGGAGCCGGCACGGCAACCCATCCCCTGACCGCGACCGTGATCGGCCGCAATCTCGACCGGGACGCCCTGCGCGATACACTCGATCTGGCGCTTGCCCGTCATATGGAACCGAGTGCCGGCTTGCCGAGTATCGATGCCCTGTCACTCTCGTGATATCCACGCAAACGGAAGGGTCGCATGACGGAGGATACAGACACGAACCGTGCGGACGCCTTTGCGGACGGTCTTCTGCACGACCTGCCACTTGCCGATATCCAGGCCCGCGTGAACTTTCCCGTCTTCGAGCCGACGCAACTCGTTGACTGGGACATCACCTGGACCTTGCGCACCGAACAGCCGCCAGGCGGTCGGGAGACCGGCAGCGGCCACCGTGCCAACTGGGGAACGGCGAACCCGTGTTCCCTGCGTTTCGAGGCACGGCGCGACGAGACGGTCTTCCGGCTGAAGCAATTTCTCTACGACTGGGGACCGGCGGCAGGCGACCTGCCCTGTCTCTGGGGATCGCCGGCAACGCCCATCCCTCTGGACGGCGACTACCTCGGCTGGCACGGTCGCGATTTTCAGGGCCGCGAAGGCGGATATGCCCGGCTTGCCCGCACCTCCTGCGAACTGGCCGTCATCTCGGGCGAACTCGGTGAGGACGGCACCGCGCATGTGTTCCGCTCGCTCGTTCGCCTCGGCGGTCCCCACAGCGATGCGCGTCTCACCCTGCCGCTTGCCAGGCTCAGCTATTGGGCTCGCCATGCTCCCGACCCGGTCAACGCCCCGATCGGCTTTTTGCGCTGGCGCCGCGACCGCCGGCCCCGGAAGACAATATGGAAGGCGGCCGACGCGTGTGACGCTCTCGACGTAGCCGTGCACCTGCCGCCGGACGCTGGCCTTGCGCTCGACAGCGTCATTGTCTTCGAATACCGGACCCACCGCGAATTCGAGTTCGTCTTCGACACCGGTGCGGACAAGGGGCACGAAGTCCGGATAATTCTGTTCGACAGGCCGGATGCCTACGACCGGCTTCGACCGTGGTCGCTGGAAAAACACCCCTGCCACCTCGAGACGCTTTCCGATGGAAGCCTGCTGGCCTTCGTCTCCGACACCCATGGCGCCTATACGGCGATCCGCAATCCGGACGGGTCTCATCCACTGCTTGTCCTGACCAGTGCACGGGAAGGCTGGGACCGGAGCTGGGTTGCTGGTCTTGTCGCGGGGATTGAGGCAAGCGGGCTGGACGTGCCGGGCACGCACCCCGGAGGCTTGCGGGCGGGAGGCGCACACGGATGAACGACATGCCGGCAGACACCTCGCTGGACCTGTCCGGCGTGACCCATGACAACCGCCTGCCCGCCTTCGATGTCGTGGCATTCCTGAAACGGCCTTTGGTCGCCCATCTCGCGACATGGAAAGCCGACACGGCCTGCGATTCCCCACTCTGGTTCTATCACGACGGGCGCGATCTCTGGTTCATCAGCGCCAACAGGTCCGACACGTTCCCCGACAAGGTGGAGCGCGCGCCGAACGCCGCCGTCGGCATCGTCGATTTCGACCGCCCGACGGGACGCTTCCTGCATGTCGGCTTTCGCGGCATCGCACGCCCCCACCCCTGGGACGCAGACACGGCCATCGCCCTCCTTTCGAAGTATCTCGGACCGGATCGGTCGAAATGGGATCCCCGCTTCGCCGATGCACCGGAGAGCCCCTCCAACGTCTTCGTGCGTTTCACGCCCCGCACCTTCGTCGCCCGCGACCAATCCTTTCGCGCTCCCGGCTGACCGGGACGCGCAGATCCTGCTTCACGCAAAAAGAGCAACCGTTGCGCCCGGGAGGCCATGAAACGCATTCCGGCCGGCTTGCGCGCAGCGAGACAGCCCGAACAGGGGGCGCTTGCTCCGCGAACCAGGTCCGCAACCGGTCCGGAAAACGACCGACAACATCTGGTTCGCATCGTTTCCCTGTTCAAAGGACGCTCTGCAGGTGTTTGACGGGGTTTACTTTTCAGCGCCCGGAGAGGATCGTTGCGCAGGCGTGCAACCTGCCAGCAGGCGGAACCGCCCCGGTAACATCATTTTAAGGAGACAGCGCCGTGATACGCTGGAAGGAGATTTCGCTGGCCGGGTTGGTGCTCGGCCTTCTCTTTTTCGCGGCCTCGCTCACACCCTCGCTCATTCCGCGCGATGCGATGGTGCAGGGGGTCCTCGGCGGACTGGTCATGGCGCTGGGATATCTCTCCTGGTGGGTGGTGCGGCTGATCTGGCGTTTCGCGGACATGCCGGAACCTTCCGGTGCGCCGAAACGCTGGCTGCTTGCGCTGCTCGCGCTTGGCGCGCTGGGGCTGTTCTTGTGGACGCTCTTCTCGAACCTGACCTGGCAGAACGATTTGCGCGCCAAGATGGGCATGCCGCTGGCCGACGGTCTGGACCTGATCCCCTTGATGCTCGCGGCGATCCTGACCTTCTCGCTGTGTTTTGCCGTAGGCGCCTTCCTCGCCTGGCTGGTGCGCCTCGTGCGCGCCCGCCTGCTGAAGGTCATGCCGGAACGGCGCGCCAATGTCCTCGCCCTCGCGCTTGTGGGGCTGGTGCTGTTCGTCGTCACGAGAGATGGCGTGTACGACCAGGTCGTGACGCGGCTCGATTCAAGCTACGAGACGGCCCAGGAGCTCTTCGACACCGCGCCGCCGCCTCCCGAGAACCCGGACCTGACAGGTGGCGCCAATTCGCTGATCGACTGGGGCGGTGTTGGAACGCCGGGGCGCAATTTCGTGCTCGGCGGCCCGGACGCCGAAGCCATCTCCGCCTTTACCGGCGCGCCGGCGCTCGATCCCATTCGCGTTTATGTGGGACGCGCCAATGGCGAAACGGCCGAGGAGCGCGCCGAACTCGCGCTTGCCGAACTCGAGCGCCGGGGGGCCTTCGAGCGTGAGGTGCTGGTCGTCGCAAGCCCCACGGGCACCGGCTGGCTCGATCCGGGCAGTCACGATCCGCTCGAATACATGCATGGCGGCGACATCGCGACGGTCGCCGTACAGTATTCCTATCTGCAATCGCCGCTGGCATTGATCCTGGAGACCGCCACCGGGCTCGACCAGGCCACCGCTCTGCTGGAGACGGTTCACCGCCACTGGCAGACCCTGCCGGCCGGAGAGCGGCCCAGGCTCTATGTCCACGGTCTCAGCCTCGGCGCCTGGTCGTCGATGCATGCCACCAACCTCTTCCGGCTGGTCAATGATCCCATCGACGGCGCCTTCTGGGCCGGGCCGCCGTTTCCCTCCGCATTCTGGCGGTATGTCCAAAACGCAAGGAACGAGGGCAGCCCCTGGGTCCTGCCCCGGATCGGCGACGGGTCCTTCATACGATACGCCAACCATTTCCAGGATGCGTCCCACGGCGCGGCTTGGAGCGACATGCGCATCGTCTTCCTGCAATATTCCAGCGATCCGATCGTGTTCTACGACCCGTTTTCGGTCTGGCGCGCACCGCCCTGGATGCGGGATCCGCCGGCGCCCGATGCCTCCGCGCATATGATCTTCATGCCCATCGTCACCCAATTTCAGCTGGCGCTCGACATGGCGCTGTCCTTCGGTGCCCCGGCCGGGCACGGCCATGCCTATTACGCCCAAGACTACATCGATCCATGGATTGAGGTGAGCGCGCCGGCGGGCTGGACGAGCGAGGACACCGAACGGCTCAAGGCCCATTGCGACCTCGGTTTCAAGAACGGATGCAACAATGACTGACGCGAGCCGGGCATGAAGCGTTGGCTGGTCGGAACCGGCGTTGCCCTCGTGCTCGTCGCGACGGTTCTCGCCGTCAACGGCTTTCGCGGCCGGCTCGGCTGGACGGCCAACCCGCAATCGCCGCAAGAGATCGCCGCGCTGATTGCACCCGCCATGCGCTGGACACTTCCCGAAGGCGCGGGACCGCATCCGGTTGCGCTGCTGTTGTCGGGCTGCGACGGCCCGCGCTCAAACCTCGACCGGCTGGCGACGGAGCTGGCCGCGGCGGGCTGGGCCTCCGTTCTCGTCGATAGCCACAGCCCGCGCGGGCTGGACGAGGTTCAGCTCTGGCGGCTGGTCTGCGCAGGGCAGCTGCTCAACGGCGCGGAGCGCGCGGCTGACATCGCCGTCACGCTCGCCGCCTTGCGCGCCCGGCCGGAGATCGACAGCACGCGCGTCGTGCTCATGGGCGTGTCCCACGGCGGCTGGACGACGCTGGATTATCTCGCCATGGCGCGCGCCGGAACGTTGCCGCCCCTGCTGACGTCCTGGCCCGAGGCCATTGCCGCCGATCCGCTGGAGGGGATCCGGGGCACCGTCCTCTACTATCCCTATTGCGGCGCGGCGAGCCTGGGCTCCGTCGGCGCGCTGCCGCCGGAGCTGTCCTATCTCTTCCTGTTGGTGGATGGCGACACCATCGCGAACGAGCGCCCCTGTCTGGAGGTTGCGGGGCGACTTCTCTCGGTAAAGGCCGATGTGGCGGTCACCGTCTACGAAGGCGTCACCCATGGCTTCGATGTCGAAGAGAAGTCGTTCCTGAGCCCCCTTGGTTTCGACGCAGACACCAGGGATGCGGCAGTCTCCGCCACACTCGATTTTCTGAATACGCTCTAGGGCGATGGCTCAAACGGGGGCCACGGCTTGAGAGCGATGGCGCCTCGTCAAGAAGCGACAAACACGCGAAACTCGAGGTTTTCCGGACTTTTCCGACAAGGAAAAGGCGGAAGCGGCGTCAGGTCCGAAAGACAGGGACATGGCCGCGCATCGCCGTTTTCAAATCCGCGACAGCCTCATGAATGAGGGCCAGCCCCTAGCCTTGCGCATTCAAAGGGGTGACGATCTGACAGACGACCGCACGCCGTCCAGGGTCATGCGCCCGTCACGAATACCTGAACTGCAATGGCGCAAGCATAAATGCCGAGCAACGCCACGCTTTCCAGCCCGATGCGGGCGGGGCCGAAACGCTGTCGGAGGATCAGTCCCGCCAAGAGCACTGTGGTCATGAGCGCGGCCACGACGATCCAAAAGAAATCAGCCATGGTGGCGGCGTGATAGAGTGACCCGTCTCGATAAAAGACATCGGCTGCCGGAAGGAACAGCGTGTCGAACGTGTTCCCGCCGATAATGCCGCCAATGGCCAATTGAAGCGAACCGCGGCGCACCGCCGCCAGGGTTGTTACGAGTTCCGGCATCGATGTAACCGTCGCTGTCGCCAGCGCCCCGACAAGCGAGGCGGACACCGCAAACCTCTCCATCAACACCGTTGCGGTCGAAGCGATCATCCAGCCCGCGAAGCCCATCACCACGACCAGTCCGATGAATTGAGCGAACAGAAACGCGGTGGAATGTCTGCGTTCGGCCGTGCTCTCGGTATCCGGTTGGTCCTCCCGCGTGTACGGCGTCGAAACGGGTTTCCACATCGGCGTGGCACGAAGGGTGCGACTGGCGACAAGTGCCAGAACATAGACAACCGGAATGACCAGGGACACGGGATGGACCGACCAGATCGTGACCTCTGGTAACGTCAAGGCCAGCATCGGCAGCATCAACAATCCGAAAAGAACGATCGCCTGGAAAACATTGACCAATTCAGCCCCGGCGTGCTCGAGATTGGCCTTTCGATAGGTGAGGTCCGCAATCGCCAGAAATGCCGTCTGAGCGGCGATTCCGCCGATGCTGTTGGAAAACGCCAGCGAGGCATGACCTTCGAATGCGGCAGTGACCGAGACGATCGTGCCGCTCAACGACGTGGATCCACCCAGGAGGATGGCGCCCGCAATGGCTTCTCCAAGCCCCGTACGGTCTGCGAGCCTGTCGACCAGCCGGGTAAGACGTGTGCCACTGACAAACACGGCAAGGGCCGCGATGACGAAGATGGCCAGCACCAGCATCGAAGGCGCATTCGAGAAAATGAGAATATCTCCTTCTCCAGCCGGTCGGTCTTTCCCTACGCCTCCCGGCGCAAAAGCCCGGCGTCGAAAAAGGCTTCGAACCGCGACGGCGCTTCTCGCAACCCCTTGAATCTTCGACCGTCACCGCACGCGCTCGGTCGCTGGGCAAATTTGAAACCGGCCCTCGCCGCTTCATTGCGCTCAGCGCGAAACAATCGGTTTCGAACCGCACAACTGCCAGCCCGACCAACATTTTAACGGCTTTGGATAACGCTGAAAAGGAATGGCGGAGAGGAAGGGATTCGAACCCTCGAAACGGTCTCCCGTTTACTCCCTTAGCAGGGGAGCGCCTTCGACCACTCGGCCACCTCTCCAACGTGTTCGGGATAGGCGGAATAACCGCATGGGTCAAGGCATTTTCAGGCCGTCATGCACAGCTGAAACGCTCCTCCGAAGCAGGCCCGGTCATCCGCGTGCCTTGACGAAAAGGCCATGAATCCGCGTCCGTCCCGCAATCTCCATCTCCTCGAAATATCGTATAAAGTTTGCATTTGAAAACTGCTCGCATTGCGGGCACGCATTTTCGAGTATGGATGGAAAGCGATGGATCACGACACCCTTATGGCGCTTCTTGAGCAGATCCGCGACGCGGTCGACGAGAGAGCGATCTGCGACGCCCTTCTTCGAATTGGCGCCCGCTACGGCCTCACGCAGGTGTTGTGCGGTGTCGTTCCGGCAGAAGAGACGCCTGGCCCGGACGCCCGGACGCAAATCCTGTTCAATCGCTGGCCCCACGAATGGCTGTTGCGCTATTTCGACGAAGGCCACGTCCACAAGGATCCCGTCATCCACCGTGTGCTCACCACGGAGAACGGCTTCCGGTGGTCAGAAGCCATCGCCCAGGCGCCCTCGCCCGCCGCCGATCAGCTGTTCGGCGCCGCGCGCGAACATGGTCTGGTCGACGGAATTGCGATTCCCGTGGTCACCGCAAACGGCGCAAGAGGCAGTCTTTCACTCGGCGGCGAGCGGATCGCATTGACGGACAAGGAAATCGGCATGCTCGAGGTCGCGGCCAATCTTGCGGTGGAGTGTTCGGGAGCGGTTGAAATGAATCGCAAATCCGCTCGCGAGCTCGGTTTGTCGGCACGCGAATACGACTGTCTGCGGTGGACGGCAGAAGGCAAGACCGACCGGGACATCGCCGATTTGATGGGTCTTGCCGTGCGCACGATCGAGGATCACGGCGCGGCCCTGCGCCGCAAGCTCAACGCGATCAACCGGGCGCATCTGGTCACACGCGGGTTTCGTGCCGGCCTCTTGCGGTGACCCTGCACGCGGCCCGCGGCCGTCGCACCGTGGGAATCCACGATGGCTTCCCGCAGCTCCAGCGTGAACACTTCCGGCCAGAGGCTGGCGGGACGACCGCATGCCGGTTCCCGAGAGCGACGCTTGATGAGCGATGCGAGGTTGGCGGTATGGCGAGCGACAGGAAAAGCAGCGGAAAGAAACGAAGAGCGACGGCGCGCACCATCGGAGATCGAACGAACGTGCTGATCGAGGCTCTTCCAAACGACGCCGGACTGGTGCCGCTCAAGAAAAGGCTGAAGCAGGTCCAAGCCGTTGCGCGCCTGCTGTCCTTGCCGGATGCCAAAGCTGCATCGCAGACTGTATCTCGTCGCGAGAAAAAGCGGCGCCCCCTCGGGAAATCGCAAAACGACCCCTGCGCAAAAGACGGCTTGTGACGGACGCGTGTCGGCCGGTCATCGGCCCGGGCATGTCGATCGCGGCGCCTGGACGCCTTACAGGTCACACGCCGCGATCTGTCGGAATGCCTTCGAGCGATGCGGCTCCTCCGCGCGGGCCGGGCGTAAGGTGTCTCAATTCAGACTGAGCCATTCGCGGGCGGCCCGCTGGGCTTCGGCGATTTCGGTCCGGCTCATTTCGTCGGCGATATCGCGGCGATGGTGCACCGCCTGGGCATTGCCCTTCATCGCGGCCAGATTGAACCATTTGTGCGCAGCGACCAGATCCGTCACGCCATGCCGGCCGCAGGCGCAATCAAGCCCCATCTGCAACAGGATGTCAGGGCCGGCGGGTTGTCCGCCCATGGTTGCCAGTTCGGGGTTTCCAAGATCAAGACGGGCCATTTCACACTCCGTTTCCGTTCAACGCTCCGGCTTTGCGGCATGCAAAGCCAAGAAGGGAGAAAGACGCCGTTCCGGTTTCTTGTGTCTGCATCTTTCAACGCCGAGTGTGTCGTCGGTCTTTCAACGAGAGCTTAAAAATCGCACTTAACGAGACACAAACACAATTAGAATTTTCGGTAAATTTTACAAAGGATTCACCAGGAATCCGGAAATCGGATAATGGAATCAGCTTCCTTTGCCGACAATTCGACAGTCGTCGTCAACCAGGGATTCACCATTCGAACAAAGAGGAATTTTTAAACCTCCTCGCGACCCGGGCAAAACGCCCTCACCTGCCGTAACGGCACCGGTGGTCAACGCCTCACCTCTCGACTACATTCCGTTTACGTAAAGGGCATAACGCCTCTTTTCGGACACTGCGGAGGAGACACGTGAAATGACCGATCACCCGATTGCCCGCACCGCGCTCATCATGGCGTTGATGTTCCTGATGCCGGCCGCGGCCGCGGCCGCCGACGCCAGCGGCATCTGGCAGCGCCCAAGCGGCACGTCGCGCATCGAGATCAGCAAGTGCGGCTCCGCCTTGTGCGGCACGCTGGTGTGGTTGAAGGCACCGCGCGCCGACACCAAGAACCCGGATCCCGCGAAACGCTCCCGCTCCTTGCTTGGCACGCGCACGGTGATGGGAATGACGCCGGCCGGCGAGCCCGGTGTCTGGACGGGGCGGGTCTACAACGCGGAAGACGGCAAGACCTACAAGGGACGCATGGTCCTGGAAGGTCCGGACAGACTGTCGCTCAAGGGCTGCGTGCTTGGCGGACTGATCTGCCGGGGCGAAACATGGAACCGGGTCAGATAGCTCGCATTGCGGCAAAAAGGGCGCTCCGGCGGACCGCCGGGCGCCCCACCCTCAATCCAACGTATCTTTTACCAGCGGATACGCGGTCAGCGCGCCCGCTGGCCGAACAGCACCGATTGCGCGTTCTTGTCGCCGGCAAGGTTGAGTTTTTCGCGCTCTTCCTGTCCCACGGCAAGACCGCGCGCCACCGCCGGGCGTTCCATCATCGCCTCGAGCCAACGCTTCACGTTCGGGAAATCGGCGGCGAGGTCCATCCCCTGACGCTCCCAGCCCTTTGCCCAGCCCACGATCGCCATGTCGGCAATGCTGTAGTCGCCGGCCACGAAGTCCCGTCCCTCAAGCTGCGTGTCCAGCACGCCATAGAGGCGGTGCGTCTCGTTGAGATAGCGCTCCATGGCATAGGGGAGTTTTTCCGGCGCATAGACGCGGAAGTGGTGGTTCTGGCCGAGCATCGGACCGAAACCGCCCATCTGCCACATGAGCCATTCCTCGACCTTCACCCGCGCACGCTCGTCGGCGGGATAAAACTTGCCGAACTTGCGGCCGAGGTACTGAAGAATTGCCCCCGATTCAAAAACCGAAATGGGTTCGCCACCCGGACCTTCCGGATCGACGATGGCCGGCATGCGGTTGTTCGGCGCGATTTTCAGAAAGTCCGGCTTGAACTGGTCGCCAGCGCCGATGTTGACGTATTTGATCTCGTAGGGAACCCCCAACTCCTCCAGGAGGATCGTCACCTTCCAGCCGTTCGGCGTCGGCCAGTAATGGACTTCAATGGGCTCTTTTTGAGAAACGCTCATTCTTGGTCTCCGGACTGTCGGTCTCAAGGCTTGCGGATTTTTCCGCCCTCACGGCTAGACATAGGCAACCACGTTCCATCCGGCAAAGCCTGAATTGATCACGCGCTCAAAGGAGGCCGCAACGATGGACGCCCGATCACGTGCCATGAACGCCCCGGCGTGACATGAAAAGCGGGCCCGGGGGAAGCCATCTCAGAACCAAATGATTGTGCGTTATCAACAATCTTGCTAAAATAAAATGACGCAAGGTAAATCAAGTATTATTTGTAATATACAAATAAAAAATTGAATTTTTCAACATATTGTCGCAACGGAGAGAAAAATGAAGGCTTCATTGATTGCATTCTCTGTATTTCTAGCGTTCGCACCCTTGTCTTCTCATGCAGGACGCCTTGGGAAATGCGTGAAATGCGCCAGCGATGCCGGCCCGCAAATCGACACCTGGGACATGGGAAACCCGCTTGGCGGCTGCGGTTTGATGGCCACGGGAGGGGACGGCGATCCAAGGCTTTGTGACGCGAACATGGGCATCGTTCGCGGCGGACCGATGAATGATCCTTTTTGGCAATGCTCAACGGGTTCATCTTCATTCACCACGTGGATTGGCGGAGAAGACAAGGATCTGATTATTGTTGGGGAAGACAAAAGCAATATATCGAGCGGCACATTCTATCGAATTCAGGATGGAGACGAGTACGACTGCGGGGTTGATGTTTTCACGGGGAAAAATCACACGGTCGTCCGATATGGAAGAGATAATGATATCTTTGATATATTCACAAAAAAGCCTGATGGTTTTTCAAGGAATACATACAGAATTGAAGACGGAGACGGACATGGCCTCGTGTCTGGAGACAATGTGGTCGGGCGCCTCTATGGGAACCACAAGGACATAATTGCTCTATATGGCATATCCGACGATGGCACCGTGTCGGAATGGCGACGGGGCTTTTTTGACGGCAGGTTTCACGGAATGGAACTCCTTGGCCCGTCAGATGTTGGCCTGATTTATGGCAATGACAACGATATTCGGGTCCGGTTCTGTTTCGACGGGAAGAGCTGGACATTCGGTCCGCATATCGGCTTCGGTCAGCCTTATCCGGCCGCGTGTTCGCAACCACTTCCATGAGAGACTGTGTGTCGAACGGAAAAACTGGCGGGCGGAGCGCTACAGCATCCGCTTGAACCCGATATGCGAGGCCTCGTAGCCGAGGGCTGTGTAAAACCGGTGCGCACCGGCGCGCTCCTTGTTCGAGGAGAGCTGCAAGAGCACGCATCCAAGCGCGCGCGCCCGCGCCTCCGCAAAGGCCATCATCGTGCGCCCGATGCCTCTGCGCTGCCAGTCCGGCGCGACATGCACGCTCTCCAGCTTCGCGCGCGGCTGACCGACGTAGGACAGGCCCGTCAGAACCGTGAGCTCGAACATGCCGGCGATAACGCCGGGCTCCGCGCCCTCCGGCCGGGCAACAAAAAGCGTCGTCGCGCCACCCGCCTGCATCCGCCGCAACGCGGCGCGATACGGCTCGGGATCTCCCGTTTCGACCCCGACCCGCGACCCAACGGCATTTCCGCTCAAGAGTGCAACGGCTGCGGGAATATCCGCATCGGTGGCAGGAACGATCTGAACCTCCGCCGCGAACGGCTCTTGGGATTCGGAGAGGGGAACGTTTTGTAGTGTCATGATCGCATGTCCTTTGTCGTCGAGCGAGATCTGGAGGCCGTTTTGGGCCGCGCCGGCACTCGCGCAAGCGTTGCGTATACGGCGTAGCCGCCAAAGAGCGAGCGACAGTCCACTGTTCCCCCAAGGGGTTCGGCTGTCGTCTCAAGGGTCGTCTCGATCCCGTCGCGCGGGCTGACATGAAACGCGGCGAGCCAGGCCCGCAAGGGAGCGCGGAAAACGCCCGGATAGGCTTCCATTCGACCGAAATCGACCAGGGAGAGCCGGCTGCCGTCTCCGGCGAGCGCTCCCGCCCCCGCCTCGATTGCCCTCGGCCAGTCCGGGATCATCGACACGGCATAGGACAAGAACACCCGGTCGAACGTCGCGACGCCGAAGAGACCCAAAGTGTCGAAACGGGTGGCATCGCCCTGCGCGACCGAGATACGCCGTTCCAGCCCCGCCTTCGCGATTGCCTTTCGGGCCTCGGCAAGCATCTCGGAGGAGAGGTCTATCCCGAAGAACCGGGCATGCGGATGGCGCCGCGCGGCAAGGATGAGATTGCGCGCCGTTCCGCAACCGAGTTCCAGCACGGTTCCACCGTCCGGCGGGGCAAGCTCGGACAGAAGCCTGTCGCGGCCAAGCAGATAATACTTGCGGGTGAGATCGTAGATCGGCCGCTGCCAGCCGTAGATACGGTCCATCAGCGCCGCACCGGCAACGCTGTCCTGTTGCAGCCCCTGCCCGCTCATGCGGGCCTGAGGGTGTAAAGATGCACGCCGCCGTAGATCGAGGAACGATCCCGGGCCGTGCAACTTGCGGACGTCTCGGCGTCATAATCCCATCGCTCGAGAATATGGGCCGCGACCCGCCCCGGCAGAAGCGAAGGCTCGGCCGCCGTGCGAAACACCACCCGTGCTCCGGGACGCGCGGTGCGGGTGATTTCCGCCCAAAGGTCATTGAGCGCGCCGTCCGACATCCAGTCCTGCGCATCCAGCAGCACATAGCGGTCGACGCTCTTGTCCGGCTGACCGGCCAGATGGTCGGTGAACGAGCGATTGGCCACCTTCACGCGGTCGGCGCGAGCGCGCACATCCTCGAAATGCGCGCGGCGGAGATAAGGCGGCAGCGGTCCGGCATCGTCATCCGCGTAGCCGCGCCCGAAGGCCTGCCAGGCGAAATAGTTCTGGGAAAGCGGAAACCCGCAGGCCAGCCGCTCCAGCCGTTGGCGCAACACGCCCGCCATGCCGTCATCGCCGGCAGACGCCAATGCCTCGTATTGGGCCGGCGGAATGCCAAGCCCGTAGAGCGAGACCTTCTTGGAGGTCGCCCAACGCACCATGCGCTTGTCGAAGAGCGGCGCGAGCGCCGTGTCGAAGAAGCTGCGCTGCTCTTCCATCGTGCGCGCCTTGAGCAGATCCTTCGGGTCGATGCCATAGAGCCGCGCGATCCTGTGGCCCCAGCCGATGAAATAGCCGAGCAGGCCGTGACGGTAGAGATCGCGGGCAAACAGCGAGATCCGCCTGCGCCCGGTGAGATCGCGCGCCTCCCAATAGGCGCGAGCCTCACCGTGCAGATGCGGCTGGAGGAAGCGTGTGTAGGCGGCCACATTGGCGGCCTGATCGGCCTTGCCGAAAAAACGGTAGAATGCCTCGTGGTTGGGCAACTGCCGCGCGGCGGTCAGCTTCAGACGCGTCAGCGCGACATGCGCCTTGTTGAGATCGACGGCGGTGATCGCGCGCGGATCGGCCGTCAGATACGACAGGATGTTGCAGCCGCCCGACGCAATCGCCACGATCGTGTGATCGCGCTCGATGGCCAGGGCTTCCATGTCGATTTCCGGGTCTTCCCAGATCTGCGGGTAGACAAGCCCCTTGAAGGCCCAGGTGAAGAGCCGTTCGAGAGCGCCCTCCCCGGACAGCGCCCTGTTCCGGTGAACGGCGTCGCCGATCAGGGCCCCGCGTCCCCGGACCTTGCTCGCAGAAGGCATCTCGTCTCTCCCGACTCGTTGAAAACCTGTCTGGTGAGCCGGGTATGACTTTCGCGTAACGGCATGATGACACTGCCGTCGCAAGGGGGAAGGCCGGGAGGTTTCAGGCGGCGCTGCGCTGCGCCTCATGGTCCGCATCGCTGGCCCGATAGGTCGCAAGCGCCCGTGCCGCACCTGCGATCACCGGGACGTCACGCAATTCCTGCGGGGTGAGGAGAAGTCCCTTCGAACGCGCGCGGTCCCCAACAGACGGAGCGGCTGTCCACCGGATCACCAGCGGTGCCAGAACAAGTGGCAGGGTCACCGGAAGCAGCCAGGCCAGCAGGTCGAAGGCAAAGGAATAGGCGAACACCAGCATCACCATGCCGAAGACCACCATCCACCAGCTCGAGCGCAGGCTCGTCGCCCAGTCGAGCGACCCGTCCTCGCGGTCGCTCGACGGCCAGCCGGAGTCTGAACCGGACAGAACCTGAAACACGGACCGGCTTTGGAACATCATGTGGATCGGCGCCATCAGCGAGGCGAGCAGCAATTCGTAGAGCGCCGAGACGGAGGCGCGCCCCGCGCCCCCGTAGTTTGTGACGTCGCGAGTCAGAACGGCACGCAACAGGAGCAGCGCCTTGGGCAAGATGAGCAACCCGACGACCCCGAAAATAAGCGCCAGGCCCTTTTCCGTTTCGGGGTGAGGGAAGCGGGGAAACGGAGATCCCGAGATAAAATAGACCGGCGCCGGCGCGAACAGAGGCGCTATGACGCTCGCCGTCAGGAACAGGAGCCAGACTGGCGAGGCCAGATAGGCCATGATCCCCTGCAGGATGTTGATCCGGCTCCAGAACGCAAGGCGCGGTGCGAGCAGCAGGCGAGCATGCTGCAGGTTCCCCTGGCACCAACGCCGGTCGCGCTTGGCGTATTCGATGAGATTCGCCGGCGCTTCCTCATAGGATCCGTCGAGATCGGCATCGAGACGCACACGCCAGCCGCCCCGCGCCAGCATTGCCGCCTCCACGGTGTCGTGAGAAAGGATCTGCCCGCCGAAGGGCGGTTCTCCCGACAGATCCGGCAGACCGCACGTAGCGGCGAAGGCCCGCGTTCGAATGAGCGCATTGTGCCCCCAGAACGGCCCCTGGCGGCCCTGAAGCGCGGCGACACCGCGCGAAAACACCGGCGAATAGAAGTTGGCAGAGAACTGGATCATCCGGCCGAACAACGTTCTGCGGCCGATGATGCGCGGCACCGTCTGCAGCAGCCCGAGATCGGGCGCGGTCTCCATGCGCCGGACCATTTCGACGATCGTATCCGCGCTCATCAGGCTGTCGGCGTCGAGAACCAGCATATAGGCGTAGGCACCGCCGTTCGTGCGGATGAAGTCGGCGATGTTTCCGGCCTTGCGACCCGTGTTGGGGGAGCGGTGCCGGTAAAACAGTCGCCCGCCCGCGCCAAGCACCGTCACCGCGCGGCGATGCAACCGCTTTTCCGCGGTCGCCGCTTCCTCACGGGTCGAGTCCGACAGCACGTGAAAATCGAAGCTGTCGAGCGCGCCCGCCGCGTCGAGTGCGCGATACATGGCGTCCAGACGCGCGAAAACGGCATCCGCCGCCTCGTTGTAAACCGGGATCACGATGGCGGTGCGCCCCTCGGGCAATCCGTCCCGCACCGGCACGCTGTCATGGCCGAAGATGAGCCCGAGAACGCCGATGCACGCGCCCCACGAGAGCCAAAGCGCGCAAAAGGCGACAAGCGAGACGCGGACCACATCCACCCAGTCGAATCCGTCGGCGACGGCAACCGAACCGAACATGGACGCAGCCGCGACCGTAAGACCAAGCGTGAGAACGATCGCACCCGTGCGGCGCAGGCCGACGGAGACGTTTTCCCTGAACGAGGATTTCGACACATCCGGCTTCATCCGACGGCACTCCACTGAGACTTGACGCGACGTGGATACGTCAGCGCGAGAAACGCATGTGGCGGGATCCGCCGGCTCAAATGCATCCGAAAATTCCCCATCAAGGCTTGAAGGGGGGCGTCACGGGCCTCCTCACCGTTCACGAAGACTTCGACGACGGGAGACAAAGCGTAGTCCGGCGAGTTTCGGCAGCAATGCCAGGCGCGGATGCTCCAGCCTTTGCACGGGCATCGCGAGAGGTGCATGCGGAGCCGGAAGGCAAAGCCGGGCCGCGATCCGGCGACGCAGGGCGCTGTCCCCCTGCCCCGCCTTGAGACGTGCAACGAGCGCCCCGGCGTCCACGTCGGCGATACCTCTGGCAGCCTCGGCGACCGCGCGTTCAAGCGTTGTGTCGTCAAGGTCGTGGCGACCGAGGTCGCGGCGCAACTGGTCGAAAAAAGACGGTTTCGCAGCGCTCGGCTCCGGTCGGACCGCGCGTTCTCCATGACGAATGTCTGACGTCATCTCGCATGCCCCCATTGATAGGTCCAGGTTTCGGACAGGGTCTTGCCTTCAAAACCAAGGCTTGCGGCGAGTTCAACCGGCTGGTCGGCGTCAGTCCGCCGTATATCAACGATCAAACGCCACAGATCGTTCCCTGGCATCTTCGAAAGATTCTTGTGGACCACCTCGCCGTTGCCGACATGGAGCGCGACATCCACGGCCGCGTCCTCGCCCAGCCCCTCCAGCGGGCCCCCGGTGAAATCGATGAGAAACTTGCGCATGTCCTGATCGTTCTCCACCGCGGCGACGCCTCCCGCGCCCGTGCGCGTGCGCAGGACACGCGCCAGAGGCACGTCTCCCTCGACGTCGCGCGCCCAGGTCATGCGGTAGCGCAACCGGTGCTCGGACCCTGCCGAAAGCCCGTTTTCAGGCATCCAGAAGGCAACGATATTGTCGTTGGCCTCGGAATCGGACGGAATCTCGGCCAGAAGGACGGCACCCGGGCCCCAGTCGCCCACCGGCTCGACCCAGAGTGAGGGCCGGCGCTCGTAGTACGCTTCCGTGTCGAGGTAATTGTCGGCCACCCGGTCGCGCTGAAGCAGGCCGAACCCGCGCAGGTCTGTCTCGCTGAAGACGGAGAGCTGGAGCTGTGACGGATTGGTCAAGGGCCGCCAGATGCGTTCGCCGCTGGCGCGCAGCATGGCAAGGCCGTCATTGTCGTGGACCTCGGGACGGAAATCGTCGAAGCCCGTGCGGTCGTTCTCGCCAAACAGATACATCGACGTAAGCGGGGCCAGCCCGAGCCGGGAAACGTCGCCACGCAGGAAAATCGCGGCCTCCACGTCGACAAGCGTTTCCACGCCCGGCAGGACGGTGAAGGCATAGGCGCCCGCAACGCGCGGGCTCTCCAGCTCGGCATAAAAGCGGATCTGGCGCGCATCCCGCTCGGGTCTCTCGATGTAAAAGCGGGTGAACCGGGGAAACTCCTCCTCCGTTCCCGCCGCCGTATCGACGGCCAGCCCGCGCGCGGATAGGCCGTAGACGTTGCCCCGGCCGAGCGCGCGAAAGTAGCTGGATCCCAGAAAGGTGATCAGTTCGTCGCGATAGTCGTTGCGATTGAGCGGATAGTGCAGGCGGAAGCCGGCGGCGCCGGGAAAGACCTGGAAGTCGGCGGGATCGAGGGGCGCGCGGTACTCGAAGTCGTCGGCGGAAAACCCCATCGGACGGACCTTCCCGTCAACGATCTCGAGGATCTCCACCGGATGGTCGAAGACCCAGCCGGGGTAAAATGCCTGAAGCTCGAAATTGCGGTGCTCTTTCGCCCACAGCGCCTGTTCGGGACGGTAGCGAATGGCGCGATGGGCATCGTAGCCGAGTGCGGCGACGACTTCGGGCAGGCGCGATTCCGGCTCCGCATAGGCCGTCCCCGCCTTGGCCTTCATCCGCGCGACGAGCGCATTCCAGTCGAAAGGCGGCCCCGCTTGCGCGGGCTGCGCCTCGGCACCCTCCGGCGCATCGGCGACCGCTTTCTGGGCGAAGGCGGGAAAGGCAGCGCTCCCCAAAAGAAGGGAGAGAAAACCGGCGCTGGACGTCAGGAAGCGGCGTTTGTCGATCATCGGCATGTCGGCTATTGGCACCTCGGAAACGGTTTTCGGCATCCGGCGGGAAGAATCGCGACGACGGTCAAAAGAGCGGACTGCCGCTCCGATCGCATCGCACGCCCCTGTCGTTCAAACCGCGCCCGCCGGCAGGCCGGCTGGTGTGCTGGCGCAGCATGAAGGCATCGGCCCGCACGCGCGTCAGCCCGTCGCGATATCGAGCGGACAGGGCTATCCCACCAAGATGTTTGAGAAAATCCCGGGCAATCACGGCAATTGGATGGCAAGCGAAATGTGCTTTTGCCATCCTGTCATATATTGCACTGCAATATTTACGGAGACAAGACAATCATGCACAGGCGCACGCCATCGCGTCGTCGCCGCAAGCGCGGGAGAGACTGACAAGGGCCGGCGTTGTCCCGGCCCCTTCGCGCTACTCGATGCCGATCTTCGACTTGAGCAGATCGTTGACCGCCTTCGGATTGGCCTTGCCGCCGGTCGCCTTCATCACCTGGCCGACGAACCAGCCGAGTAGGCCCGGCTTTTCCTTGGCCTGCTCCACCTTCTCCGGATTGGCGGCAATGATCTTGTCGACCTCCGCCTCGATGGCGCCGAGATCCGTCACCTGCTTCATGCCGCGCGTCTCGACGATCTCCGCCGGATCGCCGCCCTCGGTCCACAGGATCTCGAACAGGTCCTTGGCGATCTTGCCGGAAATCGTGCCGTCCTTGACCAGATCGACGAGCCCGCCGAGCTGCGCCGCCGACACGGGCGTCTCGCCAAGGTCGAGGCCTTCCTTGTTCAGCCGGCCGAACAGCTCGTTGATCACCCAGTTGGCCGACAGCTTCGCGTCGCGCCCCTTGGCCACCTCCTCGAAGAAGTCGGCCGAGGCCCGCTCCACGATCAGGATGTCGGCGTCATAGGCGGACAGGCCGTAATCGGCGATGAAGCGTGTCTTCTTGTCGTCGGGAAGTTCCGGCAGGCCGCTTGCCAGTGCATCGACATAGGCCTGGTCGAACTCCAGCGGCAAGAGGTCGGGATCGGGGAAATAGCGGTAGTCATGCGCCTCTTCCTTGGAGCGCATCGAGCGGGTCTCGCCCTTGACCGGATCGAACAGGCGGGTCTCCTGGTCGATCGATCCGCCGTCCTCCAGAATGCCGATCTGGCGCCGCGCCTCATAGTCGATGGCCTGACCGACGAAGCGGATGGAGTTGACGTTCTTGATCTCGCAGCGCGTGCCGAAATCGCCGCCCGGCGCGCGCACCGAGACGTTGACGTCGGCGCGCATGGAGCCCTGGTCCATGTTGCCGTCGCAGGTGCCCAAGTAACGCAGGATGGTGCGCAGCTTGGTCAGATAGGCCTTGGCCTCGTCGCCGGAGCGAAGGTCGGGCTTGGAGACGATCTCCATCAGCGCCACGCCCGAGCGGTTGAGGTCGACAAACGACATGGTCGCATGCTGGTCGTGCAGCGATTTGCCGGCGTCCTGCTCCAGGTGCAGGCGCTCGACGCCGACCGTGACGTCTTCGCCGTCGCCCATTTCGAGCAGGATCTCGCCCTCGCCGACGATCGGCTGCTTGAACTGCGAAATCTGGTAGCCCTGCGGCAGATCGGGATAGAAATAGTTCTTCCGGTCGAACACGGAGCGCAGGTTGATCGCCGCCTTCAGCCCGAGGCCTGTGCGCACCGCCTGGGCAACGCATTCCTCGTTGATGACGGGCAACATGCCCGGCATGGCGGCATCGACGAGGCTAACGTTGGAATTCGGATCCCGCCCGAACTCGGTCGAAGCCCCGGAAAAAAGCTTCGCGTTGGAGGTGACCTGCGCATGAACCTCAAGCCCGATCACGATTTCCCAGTCGCCAGTGGCGCCCTTGATGAATTTCTTCGGATCGGGAGTGCGTGTGTCGACGATGCTCATGCCGTTTCAGGTCCTGATTTTATAAACACGGGCGTTGACGCACTGCCTACGCAAAACCGGGGAAAAGGTCCATCCCTTATGGTGGTGGGTGGGATGTTTGTGACGATGCAAGATTTTAGCGATACCCACGCAACGGCCCTCGACCTTCTCCTCATCCGCACCACATTCCCCCGCGTAGACTGGACGCGCGTGGATCGCCTCCTCCGGTTTCGCGCCCGCGTTACAAAATCACCACAGGAGCGAGCGAGATGACGAGCCTTTTCCATCCCACCCGCCGCACCGTTCTTCTTGGCGGCGCGGCCGCTGCGAGCACCGCGCTCACGGTGGGCGCCTCGCGCCTGATCGTGCCGGCCCAGGCCAAGAGCGTGGCGCCGACGCCGTCGATGCGCGGCGGGGCCAACAACTACCGGCCCGGCGCGCCCGTCGTGGAGCGGATCGGCGGCGGCGGGTTCCTGATGCGGGGCACCGTGCTGCGCGCCGGCGACGGTGCGCCGCTTGCCGGCAGGCGCATCCAGATCTGGGCGCATACGACGGAAGGCCACGAGCGCGACCCGCACAGCCACGGCGCGACGCTGACGGACGAAAACGGCGAATTCCGCATGGACATGCCGCAGATCGTGCCGGCCTTCGGCCAGCCGCACGGCCATCTCGCCTATGACGCCGAACATGACGGCGGCGGGTTCAAGACAGTCTTCCTGCGCCCGGTCATGCGAAGCGCCGACGAGACGACGCTTGCCGCGAATTTCGTGCTTCAGCCGGCGTGAGCCAACGGGCTTCGATCCGCGCGGCTCTTGTCTGGGCCGCCCTTGGCGTGGTGATTGCCGTGCCGCTCGCCATCGCGGCGACAAGCCCGCTCATCGCCTGGCGCCAGCCGGTCTATATCGTCGCCGGCTTTGCGGGCGTGGTCGCGATGGCGCTTTTGCTTCTCCAGCCGCTGCTTGCCGGCGGCGCCCTGCCCGGCCTGCCCTCGCCAAGGGGCCGGCGCCTGCATGGATGGGTTGGAGGCGCGCTGGTCGCGGCGGTCGTGGTTCATGTCGCGGGGCTTTGGCTTACCAGCCCGCCCGATGTGATCGACGCGCTTCTCTTCGCCTCGCCGACCCCGTTTTCCGCCTGGGGCGTGATCGCCATGTGGGCATTGTTCGCAGCCGCCCTTCTGGCCGCGCTGGGCTGGCGGCTTCGCATCCGGCCCCGGGTCTGGCGGCTGGCGCATACCGGCCTTGTGGCGCTCGCCGTTGCGGGCAGCGTGGTGCATGCGCTGCTGATCGAGGGCACGATGGGCACGGTGTCGAAGGCGCTGCTGTGCGGGGCTGTCGTGCTGGTCTTCGTCAAGACCGTCGCGGATCTCAGGACATGGACCCTGCTGCGCCGCCGGAGACCGTGACCCCCGTCCGCTTGCCCTCACTTGATCGACAGGATGTAGCGCAGCACCGCCGCGACCGCCTCGTAGAGTTCGATGGGGATTTCCTCGTCGATCTCGATCTGCGCCAGCGCCTGCACCAGGGCCGCATCCTCCTCGATCGGGACGCCATGGGCGGCGGCCGTCTCCAGGATGCGCGCCGCCACCTCGCCGCGCCCCTTGGCGGTCACGCGCGGCGCGCCGGCATTGTCGTAGCGAAGCGCAACGGCAAGCGGTTGCGGGGGATCAGCGGGGGCGTTGCTCATGAGACCTGGTTCACATATTGGCCGGATTCCGCGGGCGGATTTCCCGGCAGGCCCGGCAGCACCCGAAGCTCGACCACCTCCAGCCCGGATGCGGACAGCATTTCGTGCAATCCGGAGATCCCGGCCGAAAGCGCGGACGCCGTCTCGCCGCGCTCCGCCCAGAGTGTCGCGAACAACCGGGTTCCGTCGAGCCCCACCACCGCTTCAACCGGTCCGCTTGCGTCCGTTTCGATGCCAAAGCGCACCCGCCAGGCAGGATGCGCGCCCTCGCCATCGTGGCCCGGCGTGTCATCGCGCCCGATCTGCAGGTTGATCACGCCCGTGTGTGTGCCCAGAACAAACGGCAGGTCGAGCGTGCGATCAAAGGCGATGCCATCGCCGGCTGCGGTGCCATCGCCCAGCACCTTGAGCGAGGTAAGGCCGGACAGCCGCACGCGGGCAAGGGCGGCATCGCTTTTTCCAAGAAGCAACAGCGCGGCGGCGGACAAGTCACCGCGCGACAGCGCCTGCATCATCTCCAAACTGGCGCGTCCCGGCGTCTGCGGCTGCGGATGGCGGGACAGGCTCGGCGGTGCCGGCGGCGTCCCCTCCCGCGCGATCCCCTCCCCGCCCCTTGAAAAGACCCGCAAGGCCTCGCCGAGATCCTGAAGCAGCGCCGGCAGGCCGCCGCGCCCTCCCCCGCTTGCAGTTGCACCGGCGGCGGTTGCGATCGCCCGTTTCAGCCGGGCCCCATCGAGCTTGTCATCGGCCACCAGCCGGATGCCGAACAGTGCCGCCATGGCCGCGGCCACCGGTTGCGGCAGCGTTGCGACCGCGGGCGACGCGCGCACGGCCGACAGGCCGGAGTATAGAGGCGCCAGTCCGTCCTGGCGGGCCGCGAGTTCGGCAGCAAGGGCAGAGAGACGCTGAAGCGCCGCCTGTTCACGTGGCGCGGCAGGCGCAGCCTGCATCCCGGGTTCTGCGGCGGCATCGCCGGTGGCGCCCACCCGGTATGTCAGTGCGCCATCCGATCCGCGCCCCACCTGCAACGCGACCCGCGCGCCGACGGGAAACATCTCCTGTCCAGCCACGTCGAGCTGCAGATTTCCGGACACAAGCCGCATGACGCCATCGGTCATGTGGCGCGCCACGCGCATGGCGATGACATCGCCAACAGACAGCGGCGGAAGCCGGGTGACGGGCGTAACGGCGACGACGCCCGTCGGGGTCGACACGCGCGAGACCATCGTCACTCTCCAGCGTATGCGCTCCTGAACGCTGCAACCTTACCAGATTCGGCGAAAACGCGCTGAAAAGCCTGCAGGGTTTGATCTGGCTCAATTCGTTTCATCTGCAACCAATTCAGGATGGACACAGTCACAAGCGGCGCGTCCAGGGCGCCGGCAGCGCATCGCAAGGGAGACAGGCATGGGATATCTGAAGCGGCTCGACGAACGGGCGGGCCTGATGGGCCGGATGATGCGGACCGTCGGGGCCACCGAGGGCATGCCGGCCGACATCACGCTGGCAAACAGCCTGCGCGCGGCCGCGAACCGTTGCATGGGATGCGAGTGCCCGGGCGAATGCGCTAGCTGGCTGGACGCTCATGCCGACGGCGCGGAAAAAACTCCGGATTACTGCCCGAACGGCGACCTCTTCGCCGAGTGGAGCGCGCAGCGCTGACACATGTTGCGCGACGGGCGAATTCCCGCACAGGGAGCGATACGGGGGCCGTCTCCGTATCGCCGGTCGGTCGCTACCGTGCCGATATCAGTGCGACACGGTCTTTGAAAAGACGTTGACGACAATGACGCCGGCGATGATCAGGCCAAGGCCGATCCAGGCCGCGAGATCCAACGCCTGGCGGAACAGAACGACCCCCGCCAGCGATATCAGCACGATACCCAGACCGCTCCACATCGCGTAGGCGACGCCCACCGGAAGCGTCCGCAGCGCGATCGACAGGCAATAGAAGGCGGCAAGGTAACATCCGCCCATGACCATCGTCGGCAGCGGGCGGGTGAACTGCTGGGATTGTTGTAGCGCCGTCGTGCCGACGACTTCGAACACGATGGCGACGGCAAGCGCCAGGTAGGACACCGCGGCAGGTGACATGAGACTTCCTCACTGACCGGACATGATGCGACCCGCATCCGGGTCGGAAAAGGAGAACGCGCGCCGCAACGCCTATCGATCGCCGCGCATGCGGTTGCGCATGCCGTGAACGAAGGCGGCCGCAAGCGCTGCGCCGACGAAACGGAAGGGCAGAACGGCCAGCGGGCCGCCATCGTAGCCTCCCACCGGCGGCACGCCGCTCAGATTCATGGAAGCATCGAGCAGGAGGCTCAGGGCAGCGGCGGCAAACCCGGCGATGAGGAGTTTGGCGCGCGCATCGGCAAACCAGCCGAGCACGGCACCGATCATCAGCGCAAAGGGATTGACCAGGCCTGCAAGGCCGAAGAGGACGGAAATCGATTCTGCCGGTGTCATGGCGCTAGTTCTAGAGCCAGAACGGAAAAAAGGAAACGGAGCGAAGCGTCACACGCCCGATTTTGCGACCGATCCTGCGCTCCACCTGCAACACCGTCCGTTCAGAATGCGGCATTGGTCGCAAAACGGCTTGAAAATCCGCGCAAGCCCATCCAATTAACGGTCTCAAACCGATGGAGACTTGATGCACGGACGCCGCGAGGCCCGATAGGGCCGGCCCAATTCCGAGGGTCGGCCGTGAGACTGCTCCCCTCCGCAAGCGTTTCCGGCTGCGGACAGCGGAGCCGTGCATCAACAATCCGGACAATCATGGACATTTCGAAAGCCGAGCAGCGGGTGCTTCACCTGCTTGCCCAGGGCGGTCATCTGCGCGTCGAAAAGGACGAACGCAACCGCGTCGCAATTGCCACCTGCGTCACACGTGACGGCTGGCGGGCACCGGGGCTGGACATAGCCCTTTTCAGAAAGCTGAAGCGACGGCGCTACATCGCCTCGTCCCGAAGCGGCCCCTACCGGATCACCCGGTTGGGCCTGAAGCGGGTCCGCTCACAGCCGGACAACCGCTGACACCGACGAAAAACGCCGCCGGGGCTGCCCCGGCGGCGAAACATTCATCTGCAAGTCTGTTCGGAGCGCCCGCGCGTCAGGCCCACCAGCGCTTCGGCGTAAAGCGACCGGCGGCCTGTTCGATCACCGACCCCAGGCTGTAAAGCGTCTCTTCGCCAAAAGGCCGACCGATGAGCTGGAGCCCGAGCGGCAGGCCGTCCCGGTTGAGCCCGGCAGGCACCGCAAGCCCCGGCAGGCCGGCCATGTTCACCGTCACCGTGAAGATGTCGTTGAGATACATGGCGACCGGATCGGTGATCGCTCCCGGCGCGAAGGCCGCATCCGGCGTTGCCGGTGTCAGGATCGCGTCGACACCCGCCTCGAAGGACAGGTCGAAGTCGCGCTTGATCAACGTGCGAACCTTCTGGGCCTTGAGATAATAGGCATCGTAGTAGCCGGCGGAGAGCACATAGGTTCCCACCATCACACGCCGTTTCACCTCGGTGCCGAAGCCGGCCGCGCGCGTCTTTTCATACATGTCGGCGATGTCGTCGCCATCGACACGCAATCCGTAGCGCACGCCGTCATAGCGGGCAAGGTTCGACGAGGCTTCCGCCGGCGCGACGATGTAATAGGCCGGCAGCGCGTATTTGGTATGCGGCAGCGAGATCTCCACGATCTCGGCCCCCGCATCCTTGAGCCAGTCGATGCCCTGCTGCCAGAGTGCGTTGATCTCGTCGGGCATACCGTCGACGCGGTACTCCTTGGGAATGCCAATCCGCAAGCCGCGCACCGACTTGCCGACGGCGGCCTCGTAATCGGGAACCGGCGCATCGATGCTGGTCGTGTCCTTGGGGTCTACGGAGGCCATCGAGCGCAGCATGACCGCATTGTCGCGAACCGTCCGGGTGATCGGCCCGGCCTGATCGAGCGACGAGGCAAAGGCGACCGTGCCCCAGCGCGAGCAGCGACCGTAGGTCGGCTTCATGCCGACCGTGCCGGTCAGCGCCGCCGGCTGGCGGATCGAACCACCGGTATCTGTCGCGGTCGCGCCCAGACACAGGGCACCGGAGACGGCGGCAGCCGACCCGCCGGACGATCCGCCGGGCACCAGCGCCTCGTCGGAACCGTCGCGTTTCCACGGGTTGACGACATTGCCGTAGTAGGACGTCTCGTTGGACGAGCCCATGGCAAACTCGTCCATGTTGAGCTTGCCGAGCATCACCGCGCCGTCGGCCCAGAGGTTCGCGGTCACGGTCGATTCATAGCGCGGCTTGAACCCGTCGAGGATGTGGCTGCACGCCTGTGTGTGAACGCCTTCGGTGGCAAAGAGATCCTTGATGCCGAGCGGAATGCCCTCCAGCGCACCGCCCTCGCCCTTGGCGAGCCGCGCGTCGGAGGCTGCGGCCATCTCCCGCGCCTTGTCTTCGGTGATCGCCACATAGGCGTTCAACGCCTGATTGCCGGCCGCGATCTCGCCCAGATAGGCGTTGGTGAGGTCGCTGGCGCTGAAATCGCGTGCTGCAAGCCCGTCGCGCGCTTCGGTCAGGGTCAGTTTCGTCAGCTCGGTCATGTCTTCGTCTCGCTGGGCTGTTCGCGTCACGCGTTGGAAAGAAGCTGTTTTTCGTAAAAGGCGGAACACGGCGTGTCGGGATACCCGAGCACCGGACCGCATTGCCGGAAGCCGGCCCGCCGGTAGACCCGCTCCGCGGCCGTGTAGGTGTTGCCGGTCTCAAGCACCAGTCGCGTGAAACCCTCGCTGCGTGCAAGGTCCTCGATCCGCGCCAGGATACGCCCGCCGAGCCCGCGGCCTTGCGCGGCGGGACGCGTGTACATGCGCTTGACCTCGCCGACCCTGTTCGGATGACGCAGCAGCGCCCCGCACCCGAGCACATCGCCACTGTCGCCATTGCGGGCAACGAATACGGTCGTGTCACGCCCAGCCATGTCCTCGACACTCATGTGAAAACAGGCCTCGGGCGGCGTCAGCGCCAGCAAAGCGGCATTCAACTCCGCGATCAGGGCGCGCATGTCGTCGGTGAGCGGGCACTCGACGCCAATCGCAACAGTCACGGCCTATTCCACCACCTTCGGCACCATGAAGAAATTGTCTTCCGACATCGGCGCGTTGGCGACCACGTCCTGCGGATAGCCACCGTCATTGACCACGTCGGCGCGCTTCTTCATCTCCTGCTTGACGACCGAGGTCATCGGCTCGACGCCGCTGACATCGACCTCGTCCAGCTGCTCGACGAAGGCAAGAATGGTGTTCAACTGACCGGTCATCTCACCGGCTTCGGTGTCCGTGACCTTGATGCGCGCAAGATGCGCAACGCGTTTCACCGTGTCGATATCGACGGACATGGGGATCTCCGGATTGCCTCGGGAGCCGGGACGCCTGAGCGGAACCGATCCGCGCGAGGGCATCCTCGACAGGAGGCCTATATCATCGCGATCAAGCCGCCCGCAAGCCAAAGGGCGCCCGCAACACGACCGGCCCGGAAAAAGCCCTCACGCACCGAGGGTGCGCACCGCCATCACCGCCGCGCCAGGCGTCGGGAGCGGGGCCGATACGCGCGACGCGGGCAGCGGACCGCGACGGCTGGGCGCGAAGCTGCGGGAAAACAGGCGCGCAAGCGCGTCGCCACGATATTGCCGCTCCTCCACCACCGCACCGCCCGCCCAGACCTGCGCGTGGAAAACCTCCTCGCGCACGATCCGGCCGTCGATGTCCACCCCGTCGATGCGGCAGAAAAACCGCACGCGCCCCGTATCGCGCTCGCAGGTCAGCTCGTCGAACGTGCCCCGCACCATCGCGAAGCGGCGCAAGACCGGCTGCAGCTTTCGCAAGACGGTGGCGCGGTCGCGCGCAACCAGGATGTCGTTTTCAAAGAGACGCGCGTCAGGCGCATAATGCGCCCCGATCGCCTCGAGGAGATCCCCGCGGGCAAGGCTGAGCAGGAAGTCGTCAAGCTTGGCGCGAAACGGGATCTGAGATGTCATGGCTTGTCCGGACGCTGGAATTGGAAATGGAACATTACGTGAACATTCAGACCGTGTCCAGCGCCCGGGACCGTCGTCAGACCTCGAAAGAGCCGCCCGGTTCCGTGACCTTCACCCGCCCCGCATCGCTGCCCATCTCGGCAAGGAAACCGTCGGCAGACTGGTCGAGAATCGGGAAGGTGCCGTAGTGGCACGGCAGGATCGTCTCGAAATCGAAGAACCGTTTGCAGGCGATCGCCGCCGTTTTCGCGCCCATGGTGAACCGGTCGCCGATCGGCACGACACCGACCTTCGGCCGATAGAGTTCCTCGATCAGCGCCATGTCGCCGAAGAGGTCCGTATCGCCCATGTGATAGAAGGTCGGTTCCCCCTTTGCGCGCACCACCAGCCCGTTCGGCTGACCCATGTAAACCGGCGGCCAGCCCCCGGCGAGCGACGACGAGGTGTGATGCGCCTGGGTCAGCGACACGGTGAAGGGACCGACATCGACCGATCCGCCACAGCCCATCGGGTTGATGTTCTCATGCCCCTGCGACTGCACCCACATGGCAATCTCGAAGTTCGCGGTGACCTGCGCGCCGGTCTTGCGCGCGATCTCCAGCGTGTCGCCGATGTGGTCGTCATGCCCGTGGGTCAGCAAGATGTGGGTCACGCCCGCGCTGACGCCGTCGACGCTCAGCGTCTCGGGAAAGGACGGATTGCCGCTCAGGAACGGGTCGATGAGGATCGCGGCGCCCGGAATGTCGAGACGGCAGGCGGCGTGACCGAGATAGGTGATCTTCATGACGGGTCTCCCTTTTGTCGCTTGTCGCGGAAAGTGCCGCGAGGTGTCCCCCGGAATCTAACCGGTTGCGGCGCGCCTGCAATCCCGCTCCCTGTTCGCACAGGATTGCGCGTGCTAAAGCCATCTCATGGCGCAAGATCCCCTCCTCTCCCACGATGACTTCGCGGCGCGTCTGCCGCGCATCGGCCGCCTGATCGGCCTCGATCTCGGAACGAAGACCATCGGTCTCGCGCTGTCCGATCTCGGGCGCGGCATCGCGACCCCGCTTGAGACCATCAAGCGCAAGAAGTTCGGTGTGGATGCCGCCGCCCTGCTCGACATCTGCCGGAAACACGAGATCTGCGGCATGGTGATCGGCCTGCCGCTCAACATGGACGGCTCCGAGGGCCCGCGCGTTCAGGCAACCCGCGCCTTCGCCCGCAACCTTTTGCCGCTCACCGACCTTCCGCTGACCGCATGGGACGAGCGCCTGTCGACCGCTGCCGTCACCCGCACGCTGATCGATGCCGACCGCTCCCGGGCACGGCGCGCGGAACTCGTCGACAAGATGGCCGCCGCCTATATCCTCCAGGGCTGCCTCGACCGGCTGGCGCGCATCCGCCGCGACACCGACGAGCAAGCCGGCCCGACGGGCGACAGATACGCGGTGTATGACGGAGACGACCCACAATGAGCGTTGTCATCAATGCGCTCCTGCCGGTTCTGCTCGTCATCGCCATAGGTCATCTCGTCGCGCGCCTGGGAATCATCACCGGCGAACAATGGCGCGGCATCGAGCGCATCGCCTATTTCGTGCTGTTTCCCGCGATCATTGTCGCGACCGTCGCTCAGACCGACTTCATGGCCTTGCCCGCCTTCGAGATGAGCGCGACGCTGGTTGCCTCCGTCGTCGCCATGGCAGCAATCGCGCTCGCCCTGCAACCGCTTCTGCGCCGGACCTTTGCCATTGACGGTCCGCGGTTCACCTCGGTCTTCCAGGGCGCGACCCGCTGGAACACGTTTGTCGCGCTCGCCATTGCCGATGAAATGCTGGGCGCCGACGGCGTCGCCCTTCTGGCGGTCGCCATCGTCGCGATGGTGCCGCTCCTCAACGTCATCTGCGTTCTGGTCCTGTCGCATTTCACCAGCGGTCCCGCGCCCGGTGTCCGGAAAATCCTCCTCGACCTCGTCCGCAATCCGTTCATCTGGTCGACGGCGGCGGGCCTGCTCCTGAATGTCACCGGCCTGCCGCTGCCGCGATTCGCATGGTCGACGCTGGAAATCCTCGGCAGCGCCGCCCTGCCGATCGGCATCGTCTGCGTCGGCGCCGGCCTCGACCTCAACGCGCTGCGTCGCCCGGGCCCTGCGCTGACCTCCGCGCTTCTGTTGAAACTGGCCCTGATGCCCGCGCTGGGATTCGGCTTCGCAAGCCTGATGGGCGTGCAAGGCCCGGCCTTTACCGCCGTGATGATCGCCATGTCCGTGCCCAGCGCCGGCGGCTCCTACCTGCTGGCGCGACAGATGGGCGGCGACGCCAAGCTGATGGCGGAAATCCTCACCCTTCAAACCCTCGCCGCCGCCATAACGATGCCTGTCGCGCTTCTCGTCGCGGTCTGAACGTCGTCCGCTTCCGGCCCGGTCGGCAAAAAGCGTGGGCATTGCCAAGGCGCCCTTGAGCGCGCGCGCAGTTGCGCCTATAGGGTAGCCTTTAATGAGCGCACAAACCTCCCCCCTTGCGGATGCCTATCCGCACCGTCACCTGCTTGGGATCGAAGGTCTCCAGCCGCACGAAATCCTTGCCCTGCTCGACCGCGCGGAAAGCGCCGTGGAGATCAGCCGGCAGGTGGAAAAGAAGAAGGCCGTCCTGCGGGGCCGCACGCAGATCAATCTCTTCTTCGAAGCCTCCACACGCACGCAATCCTCCTTCGAGATCGCCGGCAAGCGCCTTGGCGCGGACGTGATGAACATGTCGGTGTCGTCCTCCTCGGTGAAGAAGGGCGAAACGCTGATCGATACGGCCGCCACCCTGAACGCCATGCACCCGGATATCATCGTGGTGCGTCACCATGCGGCCGGCGCGGTGCATCTGCTCGCCCAAAAGGTCGGCTGCTCGGTGATCAACGCCGGCGACGGGGCGCACGAACACCCCACCCAGGCGCTGCTCGACGCGCTGACGATTCGCCGTCACAAGGGCAAGATCGCCCGGCTGACGGTTGCGATCTGCGGCGACATCCTGCACTCGCGCGTTGCGCGCTCGAACATCATCCTGCTCAACGCACTCGGCGCACGGGTCAAGGTCGTCGCCCCGTCCACACTCCTGCCGAACGGCATCCGCCAGATGGGCGTCGAGGTCTGCGCGACGATGCGCGAAGGCCTTGCCGACGCCGATATCGTCATGATGCTCCGCCTGCAGCGCGAACGCATGGCCGGCGCTTTCATTCCTTCCGTGCGCGAGTACTTCCGCTACTACGGCCTGGACGCCGAAAAGCTTTCCGCAGCCCGGCCCGACGCGCTCGTCATGCATCCCGGTCCGATGAACCGGGGTGTGGAGATCGACCCCGAGATCGCCGACGGACCGCAAAGCCTGATCCGCGAACAGGTCGAGATGGGCGTCGCCGTGCGCATGGCCGTGCTCGAGGCCCTCTCGGCACATCTGCCGAACCGCTAAGGACGATGGATATGGCCAACGAGGCGAGTCAGCCCCCCATCCTGTTCACCAACGCGCGGGTGCTGGATCCGGCCCGCCGGCTCGATGCGCCGGGCGGTGTTCTGATTGCCGACGGCGTGATCGTCGCGGCCGGCCCGGAGGCGCTCAACCAGGGCGCACCGGAGGGAACGCGTGTCATCGACCTCACCGGTGCCGTCGCGGCCCCCGGTCTGGTCGATATGGACGTCACGGTGGGAGAACCGGGCGCGGAACACCGCGAAACGCTGGCGAGCGCCAGTCTGGCCGCTGCGGCGGGCGGCGTCACCACCATTGTCACCTCGCCCGATACCGATCCGATCATCGACGATCCGGCGCTGGTGGACTTCGTCCTGCGCCGTGCCCGCGACACGGCCTGCGTGCGCGTGCATCCGATGGCAGCCCTGACAAAGCGGCTGGACGGCGGGGAAATGAGCGAGATCGGCTTGCTGCGCGAGGCCGGCGCGGTCGCCTTTTCCAACGGCAATCATTCGATCACCCATTCCGGCGTGATGCGCAGGCTCATGACCTATGCGCGCGATTTCGACGCCCTCGTCGTGCACCACACCGAGGACCCGGACCTCTCCGGCGCCGGCGTGATGAACGAAAGCTTGAACGCCAGCTGGAAGGGCCTGCCGGCCAGCCCGCGCGAAGCGGAAATCATTATGCTGGAACGCGACCTGCGGCTCGCGAAGCTGACGGGCGGTCGCTATCATGCCCGCTCCCTTTCCTGCGCCGACAGCGTCGAGGCGCTGGCGCGGGCCAAGGCCGCCGGCCTCGACGTGACAGCCGGCATCTCGATCAATCATCTGACGTTGAACGAAAACGACATCGGCCCCTACCGGACCTTCTTCAAGATGGCGCCGCCGCTGCGCAGCGAGGACGAACGCCGCGCCATGGTGGCGGGGCTGGCCGATGGCACCATCGATGTCATCGTTTCCGCACACGACCCGCAGGACGTCGAGACCAAGCGCCACCCCTTCGCCGAGGCCGCCGACGGCGCCATCGGGCTGGAAACCCTGCTTTCAGCCGGCCTTCGCCTCGTGCATTCGGGCGATGTCGATCTGATGACGCTCCTGGCGGCGATGACCTGCAATCCGGCGGATCGGCTCGGGCTGCCGGTCGGGCGGCTTGCGGCAGGCGCGCCGGCGGACATCGTGGTGTTCGACCCTGACCGCCCCTGGGTTCTCGACAAGACGAAGATACGCTCAAGGTCGAAGAACACCCCATTCGAGGACGCCCGCTTTACCGGCAAGGTGCTCCAGACGATGGTTGCGGGACGCCTGCTCCCGTCCTAGTCTTTGCAACGATTGCGCAACCGGAGGCTGCACGTGCCCGATCCGATCAGCTGGGCCCACGCCTGGCCCTATTTTTCGGCCGCTCTTGTATTCGGCTATCTGCTTGGGTCCATCCCCTTCGGCCTGGTCATCACGCGGCTTGCGGGTGAAGGTGACATCCGCGCGATCGGCTCCGGCAACATCGGCACCACCAACGTCCTGCGCACCGGCAAGAAGCATCTCGCCGCCCTCACCCTTCTGGGCGACGCGCTGAAGGGAACGGTCGCCGTCCTCGTCGCCTTTCGTTTCGGCGGGCCGGATGCCGCGGTGATCGCGGGGTTCGGGGCCTTTCTCGGACATCTTTTTCCCGTATGGCTGCGCTTTCGCGGCGGAAAGGGCGTAGCGACCTATCTCGGCATCCTGCTCGGACTGCACTGGCCGGCGGCCCTCGCCTTTGCCGCGATCTGGGTCACCATGGCGGTGCTCTTTCGCTACTCCTCGCTCTCCGCGCTTGTCGCAAGCCTTGCAACGCCGGTGCTCTTGTATCTCGTTTTCGGGCGCGTCCAGCTTGCCGAGCTCATGGGTGTGCTCACCGTGATCCTCTGGGCCAAGCACCACGAGAACATCTCCCGCCTGCTCAAGGGAACGGAAGGCCGGATCGGACAGAAGGGATGAGCGCCGACCGGTCCGAACCGGCACGCACCCGCGTGCTCACGGACCGGCAGCGGCTCGCATGGCTGCGTCTCATACGTTCCGAAAACGTCGGGCCGGTCACCTTCCGCGCGCTGATCAATCATGCCGGATCGGCGGAAGCCGCGCTCGAGGCCCTGCCCGACCTGTCGCGGCGCGGCGGAAAGCGCACCATCCGTGTGTTTTCGCAAGCCGACGCGGAGGATGAGGTCGAGGCGCTCGAGCGACTGGGGGGACGCCTGCGCGCGCTGGGCGAATACGGGTACCCGCCGCTCCTGAGATATGTGGACGGTGCACCGCCGCTGATCAGCGTGCGCGGCAGCGACGACCGCCTTGCCGAAGAGGCAACCATTGCCATGGTCGGGGCCAGAAACGCCTCGCTGGCAGGGTTGAAGCTTGCCGGCGAGATTGCCTCGGGTCTCGGCGAGGCCGGCTATACCGTGGTGTCCGGCCTGGCGCGCGGCATCGACGCGGCTGCACACCGTGCCGCGCTCGCCAGCGGCACCATCGCCGTCATGGCCGGCGGGGTCGACGTGATCTATCCGGGCGAGAACCGCGACCTGCACAGGTCCATTCTGGACAAAGGCGGCGCGGTCGTCAGCGAGATGGCACTCGGATGGAAACCGCGCAGCCGGGACTTTCCCCGGCGCAACCGCCTGATCTCCGGAGTGTCGCTGGCGACCGTACTGATCGAGGCGGCGCGCGCTTCCGGCTCGTTGCACACGGCGCGTTTCGCGGCCGAACAAAACCGCGAAGTCCTTGCCGTCCCCGGCTCCCCCCTCGATCCGCGCTCGGAAGGGGGCAACCGCCTGATCCGGGACGGCGCAACGCTCATCACCAGTGCCCAGGACATTCTGGACAGCCTCGGACCCCGTCGGCCCTTTCCCGAACCGCCATCCATCGAGGTCGAGGAGCCCGGGCGCGAGAACAAAACGCTTCCCCTCCAGGTCGCCGATACCGATCGCGGGAAAGTCCTGTCCGCACTCGGCGGCGCGCCGGTCGAAATCGACGAACTCATCCGCCATATGCAGCTGAAGGCCCGCGTCGTTCACGTGATCCTGCTGGAATTGGAACTCGCCGGACGGCTCGAACGCCATCCGGGCCAGAAGGTGAGCCTAATCGACGGTCGATGATCGACCGGATCGGGAGCTCTCGGGCTTCGTCGGGCCGCCCCCGGCTTGCGACATGATCCGGAACGGCCGCCGACCGCGCAGCCCCCCGCCGGGCCTTACAAAATCACCTGTCGCTTCTGACGAGGCCCGACAAGTCGGCCGCGGCGCACCAGGCGACGGACAAGCCCCGATGAGGCCCCGCCTGTTACCCCTCAAATTCGCCATAAAGAATTTCAGGTTGTAAAAATGCAAGACACACCACAATACAATTTCAAGTTCTAAAAATACGCATTGAATTTAGCGATTCTTGAAACACAACCTTAAGAGGTACCCTCTTCACGACGGTTCAGAGATTTTCTTTTTCTTGAAACTCTGCATGTTTGTCGAATGCCTCGACACGTGCCATCTCGAGCAAATAAGCTAGGAAAGTCAGATCGTTATTCGTTGCCAGGTCCCGCAACTCACGGCAAATCTGGGCCGAGTACCGGGCAGCTTCAGCTCGATCTGATAGGGATTCTGACGACATAATCTGACCCGATGGTTGGCCGCCTGACGCGGCTGGCAAAAGCGATACAACCAGTAGTTTTCTAAATACATACTACACGTCAATTACAACCCGGCGCAAGGTTCCGGTCGACGGAAGGCACCGTTGCAGCCTTTTTTCGGCGTTCGGAATCCATCCCTTGACCCGGACGACACGAATGGTCATTTGACAGCTGCTATCTAATTGGGGGATCGTCCGGCGCCATTCGTGCGCGCCGGAGCCGTGCGTTATCGCGCCGCCCGTGCCGCAAGGCGCTTCTCTTCCTGCTTGGGGTCTCATGAATATCGTCATTGTTGAATCGCCGGCCAAGGCCAAGACCATCAACAAGTATCTGGGGTCGGACTATCACGTCCTGGCCTCATACGGGCACGTGCGCGACCTGCCGGCAAAGGACGGATCGGTCCGCCCCGACGAAGACTTCGAGATGAGCTGGGATGTCGATGCGAAGTCGCAAAAGCGCCTCAGCGACATCGCAAAAGCGGTGAAGGGCGCGGACAGGCTGATCCTCGCCACTGACCCCGACCGCGAGGGCGAGGCAATTTCGTGGCACGTTCTGGAGGTTCTTCGCAAAAAGCGGCTCCTGAAGGACATGCCGGTGCAGCGCGTGGTGTTCAACGCCATCACCAAGAAGTCCATTCTCGAGGCGATGGACAACCCGCGCGATATCGACGAACCGCTGGTCGATGCCTATCTTGCCCGACGTGCGCTCGATTACCTCGTCGGTTTCACGCTGTCCCCGGTGCTCTGGCGCAAGCTGCCAGGCGCCCGCTCGGCTGGCCGCGTGCAATCCGTGGCGCTGCGTCTCGTCTGCGACCGGGAAAGCGAGATCGAGCGCTTCGTCAGCCAGGAATACTGGTCCGTTCTCGCCAATCTCACCACTTCGCAAGGCGCCGCGTTCCAGGCCCGCATCGCGGCCTTCAACGACAAGAAACTGGCGCGCCTCGGCATTGGCTCGAAGGCGGAGGCGGACGCTATCGCCGCCCACCTGAATGCCGCCGCCCTTTCGGTGGCAAGCGTTGAATCCAAACCCCAGCGCCGCCACCCGGCCGCCCCCTTCACCACCTCGACGCTTCAGCAGGAAGCCTCGCGCAAGCATGGCTTTGCCGCGGCGCGCACCATGCAGGTCGCGCAGAAGCTTTATGAAGGCGCCGACATCGGCGGCGAGACCGTCGGTCTCATCACCTATATGAGAACCGACGGCGTCCAGATTGCCGGCGAGGCCATCGCCTCCGCCCGCGAGGTGATCGGCGCCGACTACGGCAACGATTATGTGCCGGAAAAGCCGCGCCATTACTCGTCCAAGGCCAAGAACGCCCAGGAAGCGCACGAGGCGATCCGGCCGACCGACCTGACCCGGCGCCCGCGCGACGTCGCCCGCTATCTCGATCCCGACGCCGCCCGCCTTTACGAGCTCATCTGGAAGCGCACCATCGCCTCGCAGATGGAATCGGCCGTCCTGGAACGCACCACCGTCGACATCGACGCCAAGGCCGGCGGCAAGAGTGCGACCTTGCGCGCCACCGGCTCCGTCGTGCGCTTCGACGGCTTCTTCGCCCTTTATCAGGAAGGCAAGGACGACGAGGAAGACGAGGAAGGGCGCCGCCTGCCCGCGATGACGCAGGGCGAACCCCTGTCGCGGACCTCGATCGAGACCGCCCAGCACTTCACGGAACCGCCGGCACGTTTCACCGAGGCGACGCTGGTGAAGAAGATGGAAGAGCTCGGGATCGGACGCCCCTCCACCTATGCCTCCACGCTGCAAACCCTGCGCGACCGCGACTATGTGGAAATCGACGGAAAGCGGCTGATTCCGCAGGACAAGGGCCGGCTTGTCATCGCTTTCCTCGAAAGCTTCTTCAACCGATACGTCGAGTACGACTTCACCGCCGCGCTGGAAGAAAAGCTCGACCGCATCTCCGCCGGCGAATTGTCATGGAAGGATGTCTTGCGCGATTTCTGGCGTGATTTCTCCGCCTCGGTCCACGACATCAAGGACCTTCGCGTCTCCGAGGTGCTCGATTCCCTCAACGAAATGCTCGCGGCCCATGTGTTCCCCGACAAGGGCGACGGCGAGGACCCGCGCAAATGCCCGGCCTGCGGCGAGGGACGGCTCTCGCTGAAGGTCAGCCGCTTCGGCGCCTTTGTCGGCTGCTCGAACTACGACAAGGAAAAGCTGGAGGGCAAGACGCCCAACGAGAACCCGCCCCATTGCGGATACACCCGCCAATTGTCGGCGTCCGGCAAGGATGGCGACGGGGAGATCGCCGACGGCCCCAAGGTGCTCGGCCAGGACCCGGAAAGCGGACTGGACGTCAGCCTGCGCACCGGGCGTTTCGGCCCCTACGTCCAGCTCGGCGAGGAAGCCAAACCCAAGCGCTCCTCCCTGCCGCGCGGCTGGCAAGCCTCCGAAATGGATCTCGACAAGGCGCTTCAGCTGCTGTCGCTTCCGCGCGAGGTCGGCCCGCACCCTGAGGACGGCAAGGACATCGTCGCCGGCATCGGTCGCTACGGTCCCTTCGTCCTGCATGACGGCACCTACGCCAATCTGGAAAGCCCGGAAGAGGTGTTCAGCGTCGGCATCAACCGCGCCGTCGATGCGCTGGCGCAAAAGCGCGCCAAGGCTGGACGCGGCCGGGGCAACACGCCCCCCTTGAAGGAACTGGGCGAGCACCCCGACGGCGGTCCGATCACGGTCCAGGACGGGCGCTACGGACCTTACGTGAAATGGGCCAAGGTCAATGCGACGCTTCCCAAGGGAAACGATCCGCAGGCCGTCACGCTCGACGAGGCGCTGGCGCTGATCGCGGCGAAGATCGAAAAGACGGGCAAGGGCAAACCGGCGGCCAAAAAGGCGGCCGCGAAAAAACCGGCTGCAAAGAAGCCCGCCGCGAAAAAGACGACCGCAAAGGCGGCTGCGGCCAAGAAACCGGCCGCAAAGAAGACAACCGCAAAGAAGACCGCCACCGCCAAGAAGGCCGTGGCAGAGGATGACGCTTGACCGCAAACCGCCCGAAAAAGACGAAACCGAAGAAGACGGCGACAAAGTCGGCCGGGACGCCCCAGATGCCGGGACGCGACGAAATCCTGGCTTTCGTCGCCGACAATCCCGGCAAGGCGGGCAAGCGCGAAATCGCACGCCATTTCGGGATCACCGGCGGGGCGCGGATCTATCTGAAGCGTCTTCTGCGGGAAATGGCCGACGACGGCCTGCTCGAGAAGCGGCAGAAGAAACTCATCAAGGCTGGCGAACTGCCGCCCGTACTGGTCGTGAGCGTTGTCGCGCGCGACAAGGATGGAGAACTGATCGCAGAACCGGCCAGCTGGGACGTGGACGAACAGGGCGCACCGCCCAAAATCCTCGTCGTGCCGGAGCGCCGGAAAAGCCAGCCGCGCACTGCCGGACTCGGCGACCGGCTGCTCGTGCGCCTGAGCTCTGACGAGACAGGACCGGAGGCAGCGCACGCCGGGCGGATCATCAAGCTGCTGGAACGCCAGGCAGCCTCGATTCTCGGCATCCTGAGAACCGGACGTGGCCGGACCTTCCTGGAGCCGATCGAACGCAAGCAACGCGAACTGGAGATCGACACCGGCGACCTGAAGGGCGCGGAGGACGGCGACCTCATCTCCGTCACCACGACCAAAGGTCCGGGCCGCTACGGCGACACACGCGCCAAGGTGTTAAAGCGCATCGGTGCGATGCATTCGGAAATGGCGATCTCCGAAATCGCGCTTCACACGCACGGCATTCCGCATCGCTTCCCCGACCGGGTGGTCGAGGCGGCCGAACAGGCCGCACCGGCAACGCTTAAGGGCCGCGAGGACTGGCGCAAGCTGCCTCTGATCACCATCGACCCCGCCGACGCCAAGGATCACGACGACGCGGTGCATGCGGAAGCCGATCCCGACCCGGACAATCGAGGCGGTCACATCGTCACCGTCGCGATCGCCGATGTGGCCTTCTATGTCCGGCCCGGCGAGCCACTCGACCGCGAGGCGCATCTGCGCGGAAATTCGGTCTATTTTCCCGACCGCGTCATTCCGATGCTGCCGGAGACGCTCTCCAACGGTCTGTGTTCGCTGAAGGAAGGCGAAGACCGGGCCGCGATGGCCGTGCGCATGACCATCGACGCCCGGGGCAAGAAGAAGAGCCACAGCTTCCACCGGGTGATGATGCGCTCGGCCGTGAAACTCTCCTACCAGCAGGCACAAGGGGCCATCGACGGCGAGCCGGATCACACCAGCGAAGCGGTGCTGAACGATATCCTCAAGCCGCTCTGGGCTGCCTATGAGAGCCTGAAGACCGCACGCCACGACCGAGAGCCGCTGGACCTCGACCTGCCGGAACGCAAGATCCGGCTGAAGGAGGACGGCACCGTCAAGGACGTCTTCGTTCCCGAACGCCTCGAGGCGCACAAGCTGATCGAGGAGTTCATGATCCAGGCGAATGTCGCCGCCGCCGAGACGCTGGAAAAGGCCGGCATTCCCCTGCTCTTCCGGATCCACGACGCTTCCAGCCCGGAAAAGCTGGAAGCGCTGAAGGAATTCCTGTCGACGCTCGACATTCGCCTTGCGGCATCCGGCGGGCTTCGTCCGGCCGCCTTCAACGGCATCCTGCGCAAGGTGAAGGGCCAGCCGGACGCCGAACTGGTCAATCAGGTCATCCTGCGCAGTCAGGCGCAGGCGGAGTATTCTCCCGACAACATCGGCCATTTCGGTTTGAACCTGAAACGCTACGCGCATTTCACCTCGCCCATTCGCCGCTATGCCGACCTGATCGTGCATCGGGGCCTGATCAGGGCGCTGAAGCTTGGCGACGACGGACTGCCGGACGGCATGGAGACGAAACTGGAAGCCGTCGGCGCGGATATCTCCGCCGCCGAGCGCCGGGCGATGCTGGCGGAACGCGACACGGTGGACCGTCTGATCGCGCTGTGGCTCTCGGACCAGGTCGGCGCGCGTTTCACCGGTCGCATTTCCGGCGTGGTGAAGTCCGGCCTCTTCGTGCGCCTCGACGACACCGGCGCGGACGGCTTCGTGCCGGCTTCCACAATTGGCGACGACTACTACCACTATGACGAATCGTCGCATTCGATGTCGGGGCGAACCACCGGGGAAACCTTCTCTTTGGGAGACCGGGTAGAGGTGAGACTGGTCGAAGCGGCCCCCTATGCCGGGTCCCTCAGGTTTGAACTTTTGAGCGAAGGACACTACCACAAGCGCAAGAGTTCGCGTGATCGCACCGCCTCGCGGCGAAGCAAGACCGCGCGGCAGTCAAAAGGCAGGCCCCGCAGCGGAAAGAGCGCGCCCGGTCGCAGCCGAAATTCGAAGGGACCACGGACATGACAGTCACCTATGCCGGACTGACCGATGTATCGCCGGTTCCGGCGTCCAAACCGAAGCGCGATGTCAGCCGGGCAATGCTGCTCGGTGCCAAGTGCCTGTGTCCCAACTGCGGTGAAGGCCGCCTGTTCGGCAAGTATCTGAAGGTCGAGCCGGCCTGCAAATCCTGCGGCGAGGAACTGCACCACCACCGCGCCGACGACGCCCCGCCCTATTTCACGATCTTCATCGTCGGCCACATCATCCTGCCGATTGCCCTTGCCGTCGAGATCGCCTTCGTTCCCGCCATGTGGGTGCATTTCGTGCTTTGGTTGCCGCTGATCGTGATCTCCTCCCTGCTCGCGCTGCCGCCGATCAAGGGCGCGCTGATCGGCCTGCAATGGGCCAACTACATGCATGGTTTCGACCCGAACGCGATCGGGGACGATCAGCCGATGTACGACTTCGGCGGCGGACACGAGGCACGATGAGCGAGGACCTGGTCCGGCGCCTTTCGGAGGCCGAGCGCAACACGAACGACCCAAACCTGCGCCCCAAGGACGCCGCAACCCTCCTGGTACTGGACCGCAGTCAGGGCGGAAGTCCCCGTGTCCTCATGGGGCGCCGTCATCAGCGGCACCGGTTCATGCCGGGCATGTTCGTCTTTCCCGGCGGACGCGTCGACCCGCAGGACAGCCGCATCCCGGTCGCCGGAGCCTATCACCCGGACGTCGAGCGCAAGCTGATGCATGCGATGAAGGGGCCGAAGACGGAAGCCCGCGCACGCGCCTTCACCGTTGCTGCCGCCCGTGAAACCTATGAAGAGGCGGGTCTCCTCGTCGGCGCGAAGACCGATCGCCCCTGGACCGGCACCGGCGACATGGCCGCCTTTTCGGACCGCGGCCTTGTGCCGGACCTCACGCCCGTGCGGCTGATCGCGCGCGCGATCACGCCGCCGCGCAGGCCGAGACGATTCGACACGCGCTTCCTCGCGGTCTTTGCCGATGCCGTCGCCGACCGCCTGCCCGAAGGCACCGGGCCTTCCGGAGAGCTTGAGGACGTGCATTGGCTGACCTTGACGCAGGCCAAGGATCTCGAGCTGCCAACAATCACGCTGACCATCATCGAAGAGCTGGAAAACCGGCTTCGCGACGACCCCGACCTGGACCCGGTCACGCCTTTGCCCTTCTATTACTGGCGTGGAAACGGCTTTATTCGGGAGGAAGTCTGACCGGGCTGAGGCCGCCCGCGATCCCGCTTGACTTATGGCGCGCGAAACGTATGGTGCGCGCAAAGTTTCCCAAGATTTCCCGGTGGAACGTCCTCTTCGATCTCTCGGAGTTCGCGACGCGGTGCCGGACACCAGTGCAAGGACAAGACCGATGGCCAAGGCGAACACCATCAAGATCAAGCTGCAGTCGACCGCCGACACAGGCTTTTTCTATGTGACCAAGAAGAATTCCCGCACGATGACCGAAAAGATGGTCAAGCGGAAGTACGATCCGGTTGCCAAGAAGCACGTCGAATTCCGCGAAGCCAAGATCAAGTAACGGCGACGCGCACATCGGCAGGCACCCTGCCGGGCATGACGACGAGAAGGTCCCTTCGGGGGCCTTTTTTCGTTTTCAGGACCAACGGCACGTTGGAAAGCCCTCCGGGCAACGGACACGTCGGGTCCGGACGGGATCGGGTGGAATGAGCAGGGCTGGAAAACAGCCGGGTGCGACCGGCGCGCGAAGAAGGCGACCGGTGCTCCCGCAGGCATTTCAAGGAGGCCACTCCTGCCTGCAGGGGCACCGGTCAACCCCACGGTGTCAGGAGATGCGGCGGACCTGAACCTTCCGTGGGACGCTTCTATCGTCCCGGCGCATTCAGTGCGCAGAGACGATCATGAAATGATGCGAATTGACAACCGGCATCCGTTCACAAGCGGCAGCCTATCCAAACGCCGTTGCGAATCAATACAAACCCGGCGCCGTTAGCATTTTATTTACAATTTATGTAAATGAACGCGGTAAACGCAGGTTTTGCCCTCGGGAAAACCGGCAAGCCGCAGCGTGACAAAACGCCAGATTGTGTGTCAGCCTCCCCGGGACCACGCGCTTGCATCCACCGGCAGAAACGGTTTACCTGAAGCCGGCACATCTTTAGGTAGCATTCTGGTTGTTTTTTGCCAAATTCCTATTTGGAACGAGCGGATCGATATCATGAAAATCTGGGCCTTTGCAGCAGCGGGCGGAGCCGCCGTCCTCCTGGCAAGTTGCGCGACCGTCTCCCGCGAACAATGCGAGGCTGGCGACTGGCCGGCGATTGGCAAGGCCCATGCCTTGCAGGGATTTCCGGAATCGCGCCTGCAGAAGGTCGTCGAGGATTGCGGTCGCCATTCGGTGACGGTCGACACGGATGCCTACATGCAGGGCTGGAGCACGGGCGTGCGGGCCTATTGTACGCCGCGGCGCGGGTTCGAGGACGGACGCACGGGCAACAGGCCCTCTTTTTCGTGCCCGGCGGACCTTGCGGTCGACTTCGACGACGCGCGCCGGCTCGGCGGTCGGCTGAAAGGCGCCGAGGATGATGTCAATCTGAGCGAAAGCAGCCTCGAACGCGCGCAGCGCGAAATCGACGACCTTGGCGAGCGCATCGCCGAGCTCGATTGCGTGCAGGAGGACCGGGCGGCCCGGCGGGCGTGCCGACGGGAGCGCGAACGTCTGCGCGATCGACGCTCCAGTGCGCGCTTTTCGCTTGATTCAAGCCGCAGGGACCTGCGCCAGGCGCAACGCGAACGGGATGCGGTTTTCGAGGACGTTACGGCAACCTATGCGCGCCGCTTTTCGGCTCGTCCGTAGACCAGACGTCGTCTGTCAACCGGCTTGCATCCGCCTGCCGGGAGGCGATGACGTACAAGGCGTCGTCTCTTCGCTGTCCGGGTCGTCGAACGTCTCCGTGCAACAGACCACGCGGTTCCGTCCGTCCCGCTTGGCCTGGTAGAGTGCCCGGTCGGCGCGCTTGATCAGCTTTTCGCCGCTGTCGCCAGCCCTCTCATGGGCCGCGACGCCGATGCTGACCGTCACCGGCAGATGCTCCGCATCCCCCTCGGGCAAAGCGAAAGCGTCACGAGCGACAACGTCGCGCAGACGCTCCGCGACCTTTTCGGCGGCGGACAGCGTTGTCTCCGGCATCAGGATGACGAATTCCTCGCCCCCCAGCCGGCATGCCATGTCGAGACCGCGCACGTGGCCGCGCAGGCGCTGCGCCACGTCCCGCAGCACCACGTCGCCCGCGTCATGCCCATGGGTATCGTTGATTGCCTTGAAACGGTCGATGTCGATCATCAGCACCGACAGCGGCAGTTCGGTCTCTGCGGCCTGACGAACCAGGCGCGACAGATGGGATTTGAGATAATGACGATTCCGCAATCCGGTCAGCGGATCGGTGATTGCCATGGCGATGGTCTGCTCGACATCGCTCGCAAGCCGGTCGTTGGCGCGCTTTCGGGCAATCTGGGTGCGCAGGCGCAGGACAAGCTCCGTGCGTTCCACCGGACGAAGGATGCAGTCGTTCACGCCGAGGTCCAGCGCCCGCATCATGCGCGCCGTGTCGTCTGCCCCGGCAATCAGGATGATCGGTACGAGCCGCGTGCGCTCCAGCGCCCGGATCTGCGACACCAGCCGCAACGCATCATACCGCTCCAGACCGAGATTGATCACGATGGTCTCGTAACCGCGTTCCGCCGCCGTGATCAAGGCGTGGGCGCCATCGGTCTCCAGCTCCACACGGCAGCTTTGCCGCAGGATTTCAAAAAGATGCCGCGACGACGACGCACTGTCGTCGACAAGCAGGACACGCCCTTCCGCATCGGGTGCAGCCTCGTTCTCGGCAACCAGGCCGAACTGCGAGCCGGTCTGCGCGCGAAGCCGGAGCTCGTCGGTGACCCGCTTGAGGGACACGAGGTTCTTCACCCGCGCGACAAGCGCCAGATCGTTGACAGGCTTTGTCAGAAACTCGTCGGCACCGACCCGCAAGCCCTTGATGCGGTCATCCGCGCGATCGAGCGCCGTGATCATCACCACCGGGATATGGGCGATTCTGGGGTCCGACTTGATTCGCCGACAAACCTCGAACCCGTCCATTCCCGGCATCATCACGTCGAGCAGGACGATATCGCACGGCCAGGAGGCGATGGTCGACAGCGCCTCCTCACCGCTTGCCGCGGAGCGAACGTCGAAATACTCGGCCCCGAGCCGGGCTTCGAGAAGCCGGACATTCGCCTTTACGTCGTCTACGACCAGAATGCGACCCGTCATGCCCCCTCGCGTGGCGTCAATCGCCCAGATAGGAGCGAACGGTTTCCAGAAATTTCGCAACCGAAATCGGCTTTGAGATATAGGCCTCGCACCCGCCCTGGCGAATCCGTTCCTCGTCGCCCTTCATTGCGAAGGCCGTGACCGCGATAACGGGAATCGTCTTCAGATCGTCGTCTTCCTTGATCCATTTCGTGACCTCCAGCCCGGAAACTTCCGGAAGCTGGATGTCCATCAGAATCAGATCGGGACGGTGCGCGCGCGCAAGCTCCAGCGCCTCCATTCCCGTGCGGGTCTGGAGGGTCTCATAGCCATGAGCTTCCAACAAATCATGAAACAGCTTCATGTTGAGTTCGTTGTCCTCAACAATCAGCACGGTCTTTGCCATATCAGTCGCCTTCGTCCCCGTGCCTTGCCCACCTTGCCTTTAGCGGGTCCGCTCTCTCGAGCAGCCTGCGCGCAAGCGTGACTGGCGTTGGCCCCTTTCCCACGATAGGTACCATATATCGTAGAGGGAATTCGTTTCGGAAAGGCAAACGCAAATGAACCTTGGACAGCGGTCCCGCCTCAGCGCCGAGGAAGCCGAAGCGCTGGCCGCCGATGCGCTTTCGTATCTGGCCGGCGACATGGAGCATCTCGGCCGCTTTCTCGCGCTTGCCGGCATCGGCCCGGCCGAACTTCGCGACGCGGCGGAGGAAGACGGCTTCCTGATCGGCGTGCTGGAGTTCTACATGGCCCATGAAGCGCTCCTGTTGGCGTTTTGCGAAGCCCGCGGCCACCGGCCGACCAGCGTCGCAATCGCCCGGCACGCGCTCGACGGATCCACATCCGCCCATGGTTGAGCCTGCTCCCGTTCTTGCTGAAACGCTCAGCCAGATCAAGGCCCTGGCTGCCAGCGAGCGTCCCCTGGTGATTTGCGATGTCGATGAGGTCGTCCTGCATTTCATCGCCCATCTTGAAGAGCACCTCGAGGCACAGGGCCTGCGCTTCCTGAGCCACGCCTACAAATTGACGGGCAACATCGCCGGTCGCGACGGCGCGCCGGTGCCGGCAAACGCGGTCAAGGACCTGCTGCAGGACTTTTTCGACACCTGGACGCATCGGCAACAACCGGTGGACGGCGCGGCGCAGGCGCTGGAAACGCTGTCGCGTTCCGCCGACATCGTGTTTTTGACCAATCTTCCCGGCGCCTGGAACAGGGAAAAGCGCGTCAGAACGCTCGCCGGCCACGGGATGCGCTATCCGGTGATCACCAACACCGGGGCAAAGGGCGGCGCCGTGGCGGCGCTTGCCGCCGGACGCCGGGGGCCGGTGGCATTCATCGACGACAGTCCACAGAACATCCGCTCGGTGCAGACGGCCCTGGCCGACTGCGTCCTGATCCATTTTGTCGCCGACAGGCGGTTTTTCGCCACCTCCGACACGATTGCGGGCGTTCATCTGAAAACCCATGACTGGAGCGCCGTGGAAGCCTATATTTCGACGTGCCTTTCCGACTAGATCGGGAAACGCCCTCGCGCTGCGCGTCGGAGCTCCTGGAATGTCGCCCTCACCCTCAGATCCGGACAGGCCTCCTGCGGACAACACGCCACCGCACGGCGGTGCGATCTGCCGCGATTGCGGCACACGTCAAAAACAGGCTGCGCGCCGCTGCACCGCCTGCGGCAGCCCCCGGCTTCTCGCCCATGACGAACTCGACACGCTCTCCATCGCCCATGTCGATTGCGACGCCTTCTATGCCTCGGTGGAAAAACGCGACAATCCGGAGCTGCTCGACAAGCCGGTGATCGTCGGCGGCGGGCGGCGCGGTGTCGTCTCCACCTGCTGCTATATCGCGCGTATCCACGGCGTCCGGTCAGCCATGCCGATGTTCAAGGCGCTCGAAGCCTGCCCCGACGCCGTCGTCATCCGCCCCGACATGGAGAAATACGCAAGTGTCGGGCGCGAGATCCGGGCGCGCATGCTCGCGCTCACGCCGCTGGTCGAGCCCCTGTCCATTGACGAGGCCTTCCTCGATCTCACCGGCACCGAGCGTCTTCACCATGCAACCCCGGCCGAAACCCTGGTCCGTTTCGCCCGCGAGGTGGAACGCGACGTCGGCATCACCGTTTCCGTCGGGCTGGCAGCAAACAAGTTTCTCGCCAAGATCGCCTCCGATCTCGACAAGCCGCGCGGCTTTTCGGTGATCGGCGCGCGGGAAGCCGGGACATTCCTTGCCGACAAGCCGGTCGGCCTGATCTGGGGTGTCGGCAAGGTCTTTCAGGACAAACTCGCCCGCGACGGCGTGAAGACCATCGGACAATTGCAGGGAATGGAAGCGACGGATCTGGCCCGCCGGTACGGCGCGATGGGCCTGCGGCTCGCCACCCTCGCGCATGGTCGCGACGAGCGGCGGGTGTCGCCGGAGCGCGACACCAAGAGCATATCCAACGAAACGACCTTCAACACCGATATCGGCGATCACGGCCAGTTGCGCGCGATCCTGCGGCGGCTCAGCGAGCAGGTGTCGGAGCGCCTGAAAGCCGCCGACATGGCCGGACGCACCGTCACGCTGAAGCTCAAGACCGCCGAGTTCAAGACCCTGACCCGGGCCCGCAGCCTGCCGGCGCCGACCCAGCTTGCCGACCGGATCTTTCGCGCCGGCGACGATCTTCTGCAGGTCGAGGCGAACGGACGCCGTTTCCGGCTGATCGGCATCGGCGTCAGCGAATTTTCCGACCCTGTCCACGCCGACCCGGACGATCTCGTCGACGACGGCGCGGGACGGCGCGCCCGCGCGGAACGCGCGGTGGACGCCCTGCGCTCGAAATTCGGCAAAAGCGCCGTCGAGCTGGGCCTGACCCGTTCAGGCGACATCCGCCGCCAGCGGGATCGCTGACGGCGGCATCGCCACGGGTCCCTATTGTTTGCAGGTCACCGGATCGATCAGCGTCAGCTCCGACAGATTGCCGCGCAGCTCAAAGTCGCCATAGTCGAGCTTGAGCCGCCGGCTGACGCCATTGTCGTAGAGCAGAAAGCCGAGCTGGTAGACCGGCATGCGCTCACCCGCGCTCGGCGTCTGGCTGTCGAAATAGGCGATCGTCACCGGCCAGTGGGGATGATCGCCGATCTTGGCGACCGCGCCGGCATTTTCCTCGCCGGGGCTGCCCGGCCCGTCACGTCGCGCTCCGATCACCGACGTCGTCTCATACACCTTGTCGCCCGTCTCCGAACCGTCGAAGAGATCTGCCACGAGGATCGTGTCGCCGCGCACCGCCGTTTCGAGCAGGCGACGCAAATGTTCTGTCGGGAACAGCGCCTTGTCGGACAGCGTGGCCGTGCGCGGCGCCGGTTTCTTCAAGTCGAGCTCGATGCCGTCGGCCGCATGTTCGGCACGCCCGCGCGTTTCCTCGCTCAGCTTGCGGTTGATGTAGGTCTTCGACAGGAACTGAAAGGCCTTGCTCGCCGGATCCTCGAAAGAGCTCGTCTGCAAGTCGGTCACCCGCACCTGACCGTTTTCGTCCGACACCTGAATGACGAAGCGAAAGGCGACGCTGTAGCCTTCGCACGGCCCGCCGGTGAATTCATAGACCATCCGCCCGCGCACACCGGAAATGCCTGCCGCTTGGGAGGTTTCGGCAAGCGTCAGATCATAGACCGCCCGATGCGTCAAAAGCTCCGTCGGGCCGGCTTGCGCGCCACCGTGGAGCACAGCCGCCAGGAAAACCGACGCTGCGCCGGTCCGGGCAGCGGCAACGCCAAGACGCAATATCTTCATCTCTCACTCCTCACAGATCCCCGCCCCAATGTTGCGCATCCTGGCCGCACCGACCAGTCCTTCCTTTTGCGGATTGCCGCCTGCCGGAGCGGACGGATCCGCAGGAACCCGGTTCAACGCTTGAAGCGCCCCGGAATTTGGGTCAATCTCCCGGCGAATTTCATATGCGCGCGGAAGCTGGCGCCACGCAGATAAACCAAAGGAATTTGCCAATGCCGGGTCAGATCGAAAAACACATCGAAACGCTGGGAATCACCTTGCCCAAGGCGGCCGCGCCGGCCGCCAATTATGTCCCCTATGTCCAGACAGGCAATCAGCTGTTCGTTTCAGGGCAGATCCCGATGGGTCCCGCCGGCATCGAGCACCAGGGAAAGCTTGGCGACGGCTACGCGCTGGAAGACGGCCAGGCGGCGGCAAGGCTTTGCGCGATCAACCTCCTTGCGCAGGCAAAGGCGGCACTCGGCGATCTCGATCGTGTGGTTCGCCTGGTGAAGATCGTCGGTTTCGTCAATTCCACGCCCGATTTCACCGACCAGCCGAAGGTGATCAACGGCGCCTCCGATTTCCTGGTCGAGGCACTTGGCGACAAGGGACGACATGCGCGCTCAGCGGTTGGCGTCGCCGGCCTGCCCTTTGGTGTTGCGGTCGAGGTCGAGGCGATTTTCGAAGTCGCCTGAGCGGACACGCCTTCTTGAACGGAAACCCTGCACAAATGCGCGATCTCTCCTGGCTGACCGAGCGCCCGATCGCGCATCGCGGCTTTCATGACACGGCGCGCGGGTGCGTCGAAAACACGCCCTCCGCCATCGCGGCATCGATGGAGAGAAATTTCTCCGTCGAGGTCGACCTTCAGCAAAGCGCCGACGACAAGGCCATCGTGTTTCACGACGACACGCTGGAGCGACTGACCTTCGAGACCGGCCCGGTCAAGGCGCGAACGGCGGCGGAACTGGCAGCGGTGATGATGCGCGGCACGAACGACCGCCTCTGGCGTCTCGATGAATTGCTCGAGCAGGTCGACGGCCGGGTCGGCCTGTGCATCGAGATCAAGTCGCGCTTCGAGCGTCATCCCAAGCACGCCTATATTGCGGGCATCGCCGAAAGCCTGTCGCGCTACAAGGGACCCGTGGCGGTAAAATCCTTCGATCCCGATATCCTGCAGATGATGCGCGAGGCCGCGCCCGACATTCCGCGCGGCGCCCTCGGCGACGGCGTCCGCGATCTGAGGAACTGGGGCCGCGCGAGCCGCATCGAACGCTTCATGCTGCGCCACATGCTTTATGCGCCGCGGGTGCGCCCGAGCTTCGTGTCCTACTGGGTAAAGGGGCTTCCCGCACTTGCGCCGATGACCCTGCGCAAGCTGTTCGGACTGCCGGTGATCGCCTGGACGGTGCGCACGCCCGAAGACCGCGCCCGTGCGGACGCCTTCGCCGACCAGATTGTGTTCGAGGGCTTCGACCCGGACGCCAAAGCGTGATGACACCGAGGGGAAGGCGCGTCAGCCCTTCCCCTTTTTGCGGCGCGACCCTAAGTCGACAAGGGCGCGCAAGCGCAAGCGACATACACCGCGACACAAGGGCACGAGCTTCGTGAGCGCCGCCGACGACGAGACACAGGAATTTCACCTCAGAGCCATCACCTCGCTGGCGGAGATTTCCCGCAACGACTGGGATGCGCTTGCCAATCCACACTGGAGCCTCGGCGACAACGGCGCGCTCTCGCCAAAAGCGGGCGTTGAATCGGAACATCAGGGCGACGATTCCATTTCTGAGGAAACGGAGTTCAACCCTTTCATTTCGCACGACTTTCTGTCGATCCTGGAAGAGTCCGGCTGCGTCAGCGAACACACCGGCTGGCTGCCCCAGCACCTGCTGCTGGACGCACCCGACGGAACCCCGGTCGCCGCCCTTCCCTGCTACCTCAAAAGCCATTCGATGGGCGAATATGTCTTCGACCATTCCTGGGCCGACGCCTATCACCGTGCCGGCGGCAGCTATTATCCCAAGCTTCAGTCCTGCGTCCCCTTCACACCGGCAACCGGCCGCCGGTTCCTGAGCGGGGCCGGCATCAACCGACCCGCCGCCATCGCAGCCCTTGCCGACGGCTTGCGCGAATTGTGCCGCCTGCGCTCCGCGTCCTCCGCGCATGTCACCTTCCTGAACGAGGCCGAGTGGGAGATCGCCGGCAAGCGCGGCTTCCTGCAACGCAACGACCAGCAGTTCCACTGGCTCAACAAGGGCTATGCCACCTTCGAGGATTTTCTCGCCGATCTCGCGTCGCGCAAACGCAAGCAGATCCGCAAGGAACGGCGCGCGGCGCTTGCCTCCGGGCTCGAGATCGAATGGGTGACGGGCAAGGACCTGACGGAAGCGCATTGGGATGCGTTTCACGCCTTCTACGAAGATACAGGCGCCCGCAAATGGGGCCGCCCCTATCTCAACCGCCGCTTCTTCTCCCTGCTTGGCGAACGCCTCGCACACAGTGTCCTGCTGGTGATGGTGCGGCGCGAGGGACGGATGATCGCCGGGGCACTCAACCTCATCGGCTCTCACGCGCTCTTCGGGCGCAACTGGGGCTGCCTTGAGGACCACCCGTTCCTGCATTTCGAAGTCTGCTACTACCAGGCCATCGCCTTCGCGATCGAGCGCGGACTTGCCCGCGTGGAAGCCGGCGCGCAAGGGGCGCACAAGCTGGCGCGCGGCTATCTTCCGACCCCGACCTACTCCGCGCACTTCATTGCGCATCCGGGCCTGCGCGACGCCGTTGCGGATTATCTTGAGAGCGAGCGTGAGGCCGTGCGGCGCGAGGGCGAGGCAATTGCACAAGCCTACTCCCCGTTCAAGCGCGGCTGAAGAGCATCGCGCAAGCGATTCAAAAGACTCGCCCTTTTCCCGCACTTGAATCTTTTTCTCAAACGCCGTTCAGTCGGCCCACGCAACAAGGCTGAATCGGCATGTGAACGTGCAGCTGATTCAGAACGTGAAGCGGAGACGGCAGTTGCCGGACCGCGAACCAATCGGGGAGCCTGCCATGTCGGTGCCGTATGATGACCAGAATGTCTTCGCCAAAATTCTGCGCGGCGAATTGCCGAGCGAGCGCGTTTACGAGGACGACAAGACGCTCGCGATCATGGACATCATGCCCCGCGGCGACGGCCATGTGCTGGTGGTCCCCAAGGCGCCGTCACGCAACATCCTGGATATCGCCGAGGGCGACCTCAACGCCGTCATGGCGACAGTGCAGAAGCTCGCCCGTGCGGTGATGAAAGCCTTCGAGGCGGACGGAACCACGATCCAGCAGTTTTCCGAAAGCGCGGGCGGACAGGTTGTGTTTCACACCCATGTCCATGTGATCCCGCGCTTCGATGGCGTGAAACTGCGTCCCCACACGGGCGACATGGCAGACGGCGCGGTTCTGGCAGCGCATGCCGAAAAGATCCGCGCCGCGCTGGCCGGCTGAAGATGGTCGGCCCGTCGAACTGACGGGCTGACCGACACGCACCATTTGCCGGACGGAGCCGCCCATTCCGGGCACCCCGCACGCCAACGCGCCCGGGTCAGGCGGCAGCGGCCTCATGTTCGGCGCCGAGCCGCACCTCATCCTTGAACACACGCTGGAAGCTCGCCCGGGACGTGACCCGCGTTGCATAGTCGCGAAAGACCGGCAACTCCGGGATCGCCTTGAACGCCAACGCCCACTCCAGCGTCGCCCCCCACTGGATGTCGGCGACCGTGATCTCGTCGCCAAGAATGTAGGGCGCCTGCCCGAGCTGATTGGCAAGGAGCTCGATGACCTGATCGAAGGTTCCGTAGGCGCATTCATTCGCCGGCGGCACATGAGCGCACATCTTGTCCATCAACGCCGGTTCGAAGCTCGCGGCATAAAACACCATCCAGCGCAGATAGGCACCGCGTCGCGGATCGCCCGGCAGTGGCGTCAATCCGGCCTCTGAGAAGAGATCGCCGAGATAGAGCGCGATGGCGACGGATTCCGTCAGGATCGTATCGCCGTGGCTGAGAGCCGGCACCTTGCCGAGCGGATTGATCGCCAGAAACGCGGGCGCCTTGTGCGCGCCCTTTCGGATGTTGAGCACATTGAGGTCATGGGGCGCGCCAAGCTCTTCGAGCAGCACGCGCGTCGCAGTGGCGCGGGAGCGGGGGGCGTAGTGAAGCGTCGGTTCTTCGGTTGTCATCGGAGGTCTCCATGTCAGGGCCCGGCGCGTGCCTGCGCCACCGGGAGACCATGACAGGGAGCTGCTGACAGCATTCTGTCAGCAATCGCGCCTCGATCCGGGTCTGTCCTCAACTTCCTCCAAGAAGAAGCCACCCGCCGATCAGAACCACTTCGGCAGCCAAAACCCCGACGATCACGCGCTGACCCAACATCAGGAAGGCTGCGAAGCCGGAGGCCGCAGCCGCCAGCCGCAACAGGACGGGCGCACTTTCAAGCGCGCCCGCGGGAAACAGCACCAGCTTGGAAATCACACCGGCGACGAGCGCCGTGGCCACGCTCCTGATGAAGATCATCAACTCGCTGTCTTCACGCAGCCGCCCGCTGACCAGCACACCAAGCCAGCGCCAGACGTCTGTCGCCAGCCAGCCGGCAATGACGATCATGGCATAGGGCCACCACCAGAGGTCCGCCATCGTCATCGCCATCCCCGTCGCGCCAGCCTTGTGCCGACATAGGCGACCGTCCCTCCGACGAGCCCGGTCAACAGCAGGTCCAGCTCAGGCGCGAGAAGAAAGAACACCGGCCCCAGGATCAGACCGGCAAGCATCGCGGCCTTGTCGGCGGAAATTCGCGACGCGCCCCAGAGCGAACAGAGGAAATAGACCGGCGTGAGCATGAAGAGACCGCCGGCAACCATTGGCGGCAGGCTTCCGACCATCACATAGGCCAGCCCCGTCATGCAAAAGACGAACCCGGTCAGACTGGCGCCAAACCCCAGAAAGAACGGCAGCCGTCCCTCGCGCGGGAGATCCTCCACATTGCGCATGGCAAACACCCAGGCGGTCACCGCGACGAAATGCGAGGCGACCATCAAATGCCAGCGCTTCGTCTTGCCTTCCACCCGCAACAGCGGCATCAGCGCCATGGTCATCGGCATCAGCCGCACGGAGGCGAGCGCCACCGCGAGGGCGGCGGAAATCATGCCCATGCCACCGGAAATCGCACCGGTCAGGACGACGATGCTGGGCAAGGCCCAAACGAGCCCCGTCATCATCAATGTCTGATCCAGGGTCAGTCCACTCTCGCGCGCGAGACCCGCGTAACCGACGAATGCCGCCGTCAGGATCAACGCCGGAATGGAAACGGCAGACCGCATGCCACGCCAGGCCCATCCCGACGAGGAAATGGATGGTGTCGGCACGTCGACCGGAGGTGGGGCGCCCGAAGGATCGGAAGGTGGCGTCATGACAAGGCACTGGAGACCGGGAGGCGTCGCGTCGCACACGCGCATCATGCTGAAGGGAACCCTTCCCTTCTAGCAGGCGTCGGGCCGAATGCAAAACGGCACCCCGAGGGGTGCCGTTTCACGATGTCGTTTCGAGAAGAGCCTTCTCGTCGGCGAAATCAGTCCGCCAGCGGAACCTTCGGGATCAGGCTCTTCTTGGCCGGCCCGTCACCCTTGCGTGTCGGGCCGGTCGAGGCCTCGGTCTTCTTGGCCGCCGGTTTGCGACGGCGCTTCGGCTTCGCCGCCTTGGGCTTTTCGGTCTTCGGCTTGACCAGCGTCTCCTCGACGCTTTCAAGCAGCAGGCCGGCGGCGTCTTCCGATACGGAAACCTTGACCGTGCCCCCCTTGCGCAGCTTGCCGAAGAGCACTTCGTCGGCGAGCGGCCGCTTGATGTGTTCCTGGATGACGCGCGCCAGAGGCCGCGCGCCCATGCGGTCGTCGTAGCCCTTTTCGGCGAGCCAGGCGATCGCCTCATCGGTCAGCTCGAAGGTCACGCCACGGTCGGCAAGCTGCGCTTCCAGCTGCATGACGAACTTCTCGACGATCCGGTGCACCACCTCGGTCGGCAGGTTGCCGAAGGCGATGACGGCATCGAGACGGTTGCGGAACTCCGGCGTGAACAGGCGGTTGATTGCCTCCTGGTCCTCGCCCTGGCGCTTGACGCGGTTGAAGCCGATCGGCTCCTTTGCCATGTCGGACGCGCCCGCGTTGGTCGTCATGATCAAGATCACGTTGCGGAAATCGACCTGCTTGCCGTTGTGATCGGTCAGCTTGCCGTGATCCATCACCTGCAACAGGATGTTGAAGAGGTCCGGATGGGCCTTCTCGATCTCGTCAAGCAGAAGCACGCAATGCGGATGCTGATCGACACCGTCGGTCAGCAGACCGCCCTGGTCGAAGCCGACGTAGCCCGGAGGCGCGCCGATGAGCCGCGACACCGTGTGACGCTCCATGTACTCCGACATGTCGAAGCGCAGCAGCTCCACACCGAGCGAGCTTGCCAGCTGACGCGCAACCTCCGTCTTGCCGACACCGGTCGGGCCGGAGAAGAGGTAATTGCCGATCGGCTTGTCCGGCTCGCGCAACCCGGCGCGCGAGAGCTTGATCGCCGACGACAGCGTCTCGATGGCGTCGTCCTGCCCGTAGACGACGCGTTTCAGCGTCGCATTGAGGTTGGACAGAACCTCCTCGTCCGACTTGGAGACGGACTTCGGCGGGATCCGCGCCATCGAGGCCACGGTGGTCTCGATCTCCTTCACGCCGATGGTCTTGCGACGACGACCTTCGGGCAGGAGCTTCAGCGACGCGCCGGATTCGTCGATCACGTCGATGGCCTTGTCCGGCAGCTTGCGGTCGTTGATGTAACGCGCCGACAGCTCGACCGCCGTCTTGATCGCATCGTTCGTGTAGCGGACCTTGTGGAAAGTCTCGAAATAGGGCTTCAGACCTTTCAGGATCTCCACGGCGTCCGAAATCGTAGGCTCGTTGACGTCGATCTTCTGGAACCGCCTCAAGAGCGCGCGGTCCTTCTCGAAGAACTGGCGGTATTCCTTGTAGGTGGTCGAGCCGACGCAACGGATCGTTCCAGAGGCAAGCGCCGGCTTGAGCAGGTTGGAGGCGTCCATCGCCCCGCCCGAGGTGGCGCCCGCGCCGATCACCGTATGGATCTCGTCGATGAACATCACCGCACCGGGATAATCCTCGATCTCCTTGACCACCTGCTTGAGGCGTTCCTCGAAATCGCCGCGGTAGCGCGTGCCGGCAAGCAGCGCGCCCATGTCGAGGGAGAAGATGGTGGCGTCCATCAGGACGTCGGGAACGTCCTTGTCGACAATCCGCTTGGCCAGCCCTTCCGCGATGGCGGTCTTGCCGACACCGGGATCTCCGACGAAGAGCGGATTGTTCTTCGACCGACGGCACAGGATCTGGATGGTGCGTGAAATCTCCGCAGCGCGCCCGATCAGCGGGTCGATGCGGCCGGCCTTCGCCTTTTCGTTGAGATTGACGCAATAGGCTTCGAGCGCGTCGGTCTTCTGCTTCGGCTTTTCGCCGACTTCCTCGGTCGTGGCGTCCTCGTCGGCGCCGGTCACGGGGCGTGCTTCCGACATGCCGGCGCGCTTGGCGATGCCATGCGAGATGTAGTTGACCGCGTCGTAGCGCGTCATGTCCTGCTCCTGCAGGAAATAGGCGGCATGGCTTTCGCGCTCGGCAAAGATCGCCACCAGCACGTTCGCCCCGGTCACTTCCTCGCGACCGGAGGACTGCACATGGATCACCGCGCGCTGGATAACGCGCTGGAATCCGGCCGTCGGCTTGCTGTCGTCGTCGCCGTCGATCACGAGGTTTTCGAGTTCGGAATCGATGTAGTCGACGAGATTGCGTTTCAAGATATCCAGGTCAACATTACAGGCGCGCATCACGGCCGCCGCGTCCTGGTCATCGACCAGGGCAAGCAGAAGGTGCTCGAGAGTCGCGTATTCCTGCTGCCGCTCGTTTGCGAAAGAAAGCGCTTGATGCAGCGCCTTTTCGAGGCTTCGGGAGAATGAAGGCACTGGCGACCCCTATTTCTTTTCCATCACGCACTGAAGAGGATGCTGGTGTTTGCGGGCAAAGTCCATCACCTGTGTAACCTTGGTCTCGGCCACCTCGTAGGTGAACACCCCGCACTCCCCCACCCCGTGGTGATGAACGTGCAACATGATGCGTGTCGCTTCCTCGCGATTCTTCTGGAAGAACCGCTCCACGACATGCACGACGAATTCCATCGGTGTGTAGTCGTCGTTCAGCAGCAGAACGCGGTACAAGTTCGGCCGCTTGGCTACCGTACGCGTTTTGGTGACGACCAGACCGCCTGCGTCGTCCCCGTCCCCGCGTTGAGGTCCTTTCGTCATTCCTGCTCCATGGCCTTTTCGCAACGGACCCCGTGGCGCCTGGCTGCGCTTTGTCCCGTTCGTCCGGACGGCTGGAAGACCCGCGCCGGCGATGCCGCTTTTGCAAGCGGAACCCGCAAACCGCCCTTTGATGACTATCCTAGCGCACGAGGGCCGCTCACCAACCCCGCGAACGCAATCAAATGCATTTTTTGGCCGTCGCGGCGCCATGTCCTCATTCGCGCGCCACCGGGCGGACGTCGCCGCCCGCTCTCATGACGCCACTTCCGATAGACACTATGTATGATCTTTTCCGCCGGCAACAATGCCATCGCCCCAGCGGACGAACCGAAGGGTCCGCGCCTGCGGAACGCGCCGGAGCGGATGCGCGGCACTCTGCCGCCGACCACAAAAAAGCCCGGCCGAAGCCGGGCTTTAGGAGGCGGAGCCGTTGCCCCGCCTCGATCGTCACTGAAAGCCGGAAGGCTTATTTCGCGACCTTGGCAATGACGCCCTCGTAGGGCTTGTAGGTGTCTTTCGCCAGTTCCGAATACATGTCGCCGATCTTGGTGACTTCGCCGACAAAACCTTCGTACGCGGACTTCATGAAGTCGCTCTGGGCTTCGAAAGCCTTGTCGAGCGACTTGGAAGCGGCGAGCTTCTCCATGGCCGCAGTGCTCTCTTCGAAGGACTTCTTCTGGTAGTCGGCCACTTCGGACGCGATCGCCTGCATGCCCTTGGTCATGGCGCCGATGCTCTGCATCATGACGTCCATGTTGTCCTTGCTGAGCTTCTGCATTTCTTCGAAATTGTTGATCATGATAACCTCGTTGGCGTGTTTGGGTCGGTGGACCGCAGCACGGATGCCCGTCTTGCGCGTGCGTAGCCGGGTTCGATACCATGGGGTCGACGCCGACTTTTTGATTGTCTTCAGCATATATATGCAGTGCACAATTTATGTCAACGATCCATTTTGCACTGCAATATATCCCTTCGACCTAAGGGGTTTCCCGGTCGTGTGACAGAGCCTGCACCGATAAGCTCGACGCGGGGGCGTCCGTCCACAGCCCGGGGTGCGATTGTGCCGAATGATGCATCGGATCGGCGGGAGGTAACGGCGCATTAACTGCCATTTGCGAATCTGCGGGAACGACATGGCGGGAACAAACCGGCGGAACAACACGGAAACCGGATTTCGCAGACGCTCGCGTTTGCACATTCGTAACCCTGTTTGCGTTAGGATCCCGTCCACGGCGAGGGTCATCGCGACATCCGGCACGACCGGGGTCGGCGAGAGCGCCGCAAACGAAACACCTGGCCCGAATGGGGTGACATTGTGCTGAGTAAAGGTGTGCGACGCGCCGTGCGCGTCCTGGCAAGCGGATTTCGCGGTTCCCTGATTGCGACGGTCGCAGTCGGCTGTCTGGCAGTTGCGCCGGGCGATGCGAACGCGAATTCCAAGTATTCCGGCATTGTGGTCGACGCCAAGACCGGCAAGACCCTCTACAGCTACAAGGCGGATACAAAGCGCTATCCGGCGTCCCTGACCAAGATCATGACGCTCTACATGCTGTTTGAGGAACTGGAAGCCGGGCGCATGTCGCTGCGGTCGCCGCTCAAGGTCTCGAAATACGCTTCGAGCCGGCCGCCGTCCAAGCTGGGTCTGAAGCCCGGCAGCACCATCCGTGCCAAGGACGCGATCCTGGCACTGGTGACGAAGTCCGCGAACGACGTCGCGGTGGTGGTTGCCGAAAACATCTCCGGATCCGTCTCGGCATTCGGCCGCCGCATGACGCAGCGCGCGCGCCAGCTCGGCATGAAGTCCACGACCTTCCGCAATCCGTCGGGCCTTCCCAACGGCGCGCAGGTCACCACCGCGCGCGACATGGCGCTTCTCGGCCGGGCGATCCAGGAACGCTTTCCGAAGTACTACAAATACTTCGGAACGCGTCTCTACAAGTACAAGGGTCGTCGCTACGGCAATCACAACCGGCTTCTGGGCCGCGTGAAAGGCGTCGACGGCATCAAGACCGGCTATATCCGTGCATCGGGATTCAATCTCGTTACCTCGGTCAAGCGCAGCAACCGCCACATCGTCGCGGTCGTGATGGGTGGCCGCACGGGCGCATCGCGCAACGCCCAGATGAAGAAGCTGATCGCCAGCTATCTTCCCAAGGCGTCGCGCGGCAAGCGCACCGCCCCGATGCTGGTCGCTCGCGGCGCCTCAGCGATCCCGCGCTACGCGGAACTGCGCAACATCCCGGTGCCGAACCTCAAGCCGCTGCTGGTCGCCGAGGTTCCCGACGCCAAGCCGATCATCGCCGCCACCCAGCTCGCCCAGGGCAACATCGTGACCGGATCGATCGTGCCCGTGCCGCAAAAGGCCGATCTCAAGGCCGCCCTTCGGCGCAAGAGCCTCGCCTTTGCCAGCCGCGCCGGCGTTCCCCTTCCCCCGGCCGCCGCTCCGCGGTCCCGCACCGAGCCTGTCATCAGGGCTGTGAGGACGCAGGCCATCCAGGTGGCGAGCGCCGGCGACGCTGTCGCCCTTCCCAAGGCGCCCGCCGACGCGTCGGTCACCGTGGCGGCCAACAACACCGCCGATCCCGAACCGGGCTGGCAGATCCAGATCGCCGCCGCCGAATCCGAAGACGGCGCGATCGCGATGCTCAAGAAGGCCCAGGGCCGCACGGGACGCGCCTTGCGCGGCTACGCCCCGCATACCGAACCCGTCGAAGCGGACGGAACGACCCTCTACCGGGCCCGGTTCATCGGCTTCAAGACCAAGACCGCAGCGTGGGACACATGCAAGACCCTCAAGCGGAACAAGTTCAACTGCTACGCGGTCTATCAGTAGACCGCGCCGGCGCCACCAAGATCATCTGTCACGCGTATTGGTGAATTCAATGACGATTGAGAAGCAGGTCCTTAGCCTCGTTGAGTTTCGCAGCGAGAAATCCGCTCCCCCCCTGGTCGGGATGAACACGTTTCATAAGCCGGCGATGCGCCGCCCGGATTTCCGCCTTGCCGGCGCCGTGCGAAAGCCCAAGAACCTGGTAGGCCTCCTCCTCGGTCATGGCGCCCGTGCCCGGCGAGGCTCCCTGCCCCGCTGCGGCATCCGCCTCGAAGTCTACGCGCCATCCGGGCTGCCGGCGGTCGAGATAAGCTTCGAATAGCGCCCGACTGTCGGGATCGCCCGAAATTTCTCGGTAAAGCGCCTGAAGCTCCGACGGCGCAAGTCCGTCGAGCCGGCGCCCCTCGAATGCGCCGGCCAGGATTTCCCCGTCCATGTCGCCGGTTTCGTGGTCCAGCGACATCTCCAGATAGGCCGACCGGACGACCGAGGCCTGACCCGCACCGGCGGTGGAGCCACTCCCGCCCGCGCTGCGAAATCCCTTCGCGTTTCGCAAGCCCAGCAATGACAAGCCGGCCATGCCTGCAAAAAATGCAAGGTCGAAGCGCTTGATCAGCAAGAGCACGAGGGCGGCGACAAGCAGCCCGACCCCGCCGGCGGTCTTCAGTTGCCTGGCCAGGCGCGCCGGATCGGCCGAGGCGATGGAATTGCCGAACGCCAGGACGAGTCCCAGTGCCGCCACCCCCAGCAGCAGATATCCCATGTCATCTCCCGATGCAGACGTCGGTTGCGACGTTTCCGCGTTTGTAATCCTTGCGCTTCATATAACGGGCGATGCACCCAAGTGCGAGGGGCGGCGCCGATCCGCCCACCCGCTCAGCGCAGATGCGCCAGAAGCCGCTTTGCGCCTGCATCCCCGCCCCTGGTGAGCTTTTCAAGCTCCGGTCGGCCGCCGGTTGCAAAAACCGCCGCCGCCTTGAGCAGGGCCGCCAATTCCTCCGGCGCGCCCTCGTCGAGACGAAAATGCGCGCCTCCGGTGAGTCGCGCGATTTCGCGAAACGCCGTTTCCGCATGCGGTTCGCGCCCGTCCTGAAAGATGAAGGCGGGCACGCCCAAAAGACCGAGCTCCCCGGCACGGGCGCAAAGGCCGTCGACCTCCTCCTCCACACAATCGCCAATATAGACCAGCGCCTGAACCTTCTTGCGCTTGGTCTCGTCGATCGTGTGGCGCAACACCTTGCGGATCTGGGTCTGGCCACCGCGGCAGTCGATGCGGGTCATCAACCGGGCGAGCGCATTCGCGTCCTGAACCCATTTTGAGGCCGCACATTCGCCGAAACCGCGAAAATAGACGAGCTGCATCGCCAGATGTCCGACCTTTCCGGCGGCGGCGAACATGTCTCCCTGGAGCGCGCAGGCGCGATCCCAGGTCGGCTGCCGGCTCATCGTCGCGTCGAGCGCGATCACCAGCCGACCGGCCCGGGCCACCGTCGTCGTGGCCTTGGCATCCTTCAGGAAACTGGCGATCTCCGATCCCGACGACGCCCGCTCCGCCGGAGTCGTCCCCTGTTTCTTGAGGTCGATATCGCGCGTTTTCGGCATCAGCGCCTCCTTCCTCCCGTTTCGCACCGTGGCAATTGCCCGCCCAGTGCGATATGGCCTTCGCATCGGGAATTGCCAAGGCATGAGCGCCTCTTTTGCCAGTGCGCCAGGCGCGTTCCCGCCGACATTTGTGTGACGGAGACCTGCGACGATGACACGCCCCCGGATTTTCGAGACCATCACCGGCCTGCGCGCGGATGTCGAGGCCGCACGGCGCGCCGGTCGGCGCATCGCCATGGTGCCGACGATGGGGGCGCTTCACGAGGGCCACCTGTCGCTGGTGCGCACTGCACAGGCCCGGGCGGACCTCGTGATCGTTTCCATCTTCGTCAACCCGACCCAGTTCGCTCCGAACGAGGATTTCGACGCCTACCCGCGCGACAACGACTGCGATATCGCCAAACTGGCGGCCCTCGGCGTCGATGCCGTGTTCCTGCCGACCGTCGGCGAGATGTATCCGAAAGGCTTCGCGACGGGAATTACCGTCGGCGGACCGTCGCAGGACCTGGAAAGCGTTACCCGTCCGCATTTCTTCAACGGCGTGGCCCTTGTGGTCACCAAGCTCCTGCTTGCAGCGCTCCCCGACCTCGCCATCTTCGGCGAGAAGGATTACCAGCAGCTTTGCGTGATCCGCCAGTTCGTCCGCGACCTGAACATCCCCATCGAGATCGATGGCGCACCGACCGTGCGCGAGGCCGACGGTCTGGCAATGTCCTCGCGCAACCGCTACCTCTCCGCCCGGGATCGCGAACAGGCCGCGCTGTTGCCGGCTGTCCTGCGCGAAACGCTTCAGGCGCTCGACGCTGGAACGACCGTTGCCGATGCCCTCGATCGGGGACGGCGCAGACTGTCCGACGGCGGCTTCGCGGTCGATTATCTGGAACTTCGGGCAGCCGACACGCTTGCGCCCGTCGACAACGCGACGCGCGACATGCGCCTGCTCGTCGCCGCGAGACTGGGCGCCACACGGCTCATCGACAACATGGGATGGTCGCGGCCGTCCTGACCGGGACCAAGCCTCAGATCAGGCAGAGTTCCACCAGTTCGCGGCGCATGGCGTCGGGAATGTCTCCCGCCCCGTCCAGCCGCGTGAGATCGGCCGGGGCATCCTCCGCCTTGAGATAGCGCCAGCCCTGAAACGGACGGCGCGGATGCGGGCGCGTGGGATAAAGCACCGGCTCGAGCACCAGGTCGCAGCGCTTGATGCCCGCGGCATCGGTGAAGGGCCGGATGTCGATCAGCCTCTGGCGCACCTGGATCGATCCCTTGATCACCCAGTAGAGCGAGCCGCCGTCGAGCAGCTCGTCACGGCGGGTGGGAACCATCCGCGTGGTGTGGCATTGCTCCGGTGCCTCGCCGCGCGCACGCCGCTCCTCGGCCCGGAAATCGATCCAGGCCTGCAGATCCTCGATGGAGCCGGCCCCCACGCATAATTTCAGCAGATGTAGCGTCATGCTCTCCGTTATAGTGCCTCCGGCCCGAGATCAAAGCGCCGGCGTCTCATCCTGTCCCGCAATACACATCTGGCTGTTCCGCGACCGCCCGCGAACCCGGCGGACGGGAACGCTTGCGCGAATCGGTTGCGCGGCGCTTTTAATTGGGGATGCAGATCTTTCTCACAGGCGGAACCGGAACCATCGGGCGCGCGGTGCTCGCGCTGCTCCTGTCGCGCGGCCACGGCGTGAAGGCGCTGGCACGCTCGGCGGACAGCGGCGCAAGGCTCCGGGCCGCTGGCGCGCAAGCCGTTTCCGGCGACCTGCGCGAGCCGCGCGCCTGGCTTGAAGAAGCCGCGCGCTGCGATGCGCTGGTGCATACGGCCGCCACGTTCGACGCACAATCCGTCACGGTCGAACGCCGCCTCGTCGCGGCCCTCAAATCCCTTCCCGCCGACCGTCCCCAGCCCTTCAGCGTGGTCTACACCGGCGGCATCTGGCTCTTTCCGGCGAGCCCGACGGTCCCCTTGCGCGAGAGCACGCCGTTTCGACCGCTGCCAGCCTTCGCCCATGTGGCCAATGCCATCCGCTCGCTGTTGCCGATGCGCCATCTGGCGCTTTCGGTCATTCACCCGGCGCTCGTCTGCGGCCGTGACGGCGGCCCCGTCGCCGAGATGCGCCGTGCGGCGGAGACCGGCCATGCCTTTCGCACGCGTGCCGGACTGGACACGCTGTGGCCGCTGATATCGGATGAGGACCTGGCGGATCTCTATGTGCGCGTGGTTGAGGCACGGCGCTATCGCCTCAGCGCCTTCGGATGTGGCGTGGAAGCGGTGCCCGTCTCCACGCTGATGCGCCTTGTCTCAGACAGCCTCGGCCTCCGGCTCGATCTCGAACATGAAGAGCGCGCGCCGGGTCTTGCCCTGCACCACGACATTGCCGCCGGCTACGCCCTGTCGCAACGCGCATCGCACGCCGGCGCGGCCAAGCTTCTTGGCTGGACCCCGCGTTTCACAACGCCTGCCGATCTGGTCGACGCCCTCACGCCGGTCGCTCGGTAGTCGACGCAGCGGACCTCGTTTGCGCCTCGTGAACTCAGGCGTCGACCTCGACCAGCGAGACCATCGGCGCGCCCTGATCGACCTGCCCGCCTTCGCTGACGAAGACTGTTTCCACCGTGCCGTCGCGCGGTGCGACGACGGCATGTTCCATTTTCATCGCCTCGACCACGGCCAGCCGGTCGCCCTTGGCGACCGTGTCGCCGGCCGCCACATCGACCGCGATCACCTTGCCATGCATCGGCGCCTTGATCGCGGCGGCCCCTTCGGCCTCTTCCGCCACGCGTGCCAGCTGATCGACACGCGCGACCTTGACCGCCCGCCCGCCTTCCAGCGCATAGACCACGTCACCCGCCCAGCTTACGATGCCCGCGCTCTCGCCGGCGTCCGCATCGCCTTGCGGGACCGCGCGGCCATCGCGCCACGCCAGTTGAATGTCGCGCGCCTCGCCATCGACCTCGACCCGAACACCGACCGAGCGCTGCCCTGAAAGCTGGAAGGCATCGCGCAGCGCGAAAGGATCGGTCCACCCGCTCTCCGCCACACCGTCAGCGCTCTCCTGTCCGTCGAGCAGCGCCGCAACCGCCATGGAAATCGTCGCCGGAGACACCGAGCCTTGCGTCAGCGCTTCGAGATCCCGGTCGATCAGGCCGGTGTCAAAACCGCCGGCCCGGACCTCCGGGTGAGCGACGAGGCTCGCCAGAAAGGCCAGATTGTTCTTCGGACCGGCGATCCAGGACACGCCGAACTGATGGGCAAGCCGGTCGAGCGCCTCTTCGCGCGTCGGCGCATAGGCGATGACCTTGGCGATCATCGGATCGTAGAAGGGCGAGATCTCGCCTCCGGCCTCCACGCCCGTGTCGATGCGAATGCCCTCGCCTTCCGGCAACATCAGAAGATCGAGCGTGCCGGTCGACGGCAGGAAGCCGCTGTCTGGATCTTCCGCATAGAGCCGCACCTCCACCGCGTGGCCGTCGAGACGGATCTCGTCCTGCGTCAGCGGCAGACCCTCGCCCGAGGCGACACGAAACTGCCATTCGACCAGATCCTGCCCGGTGACAAGCTCGGTCACCGGATGCTCCACCTGGAGCCGCGTGTTCATCTCCATGAACCAGAAGCCGTCGGGCCGGAGCGCCCCGGAGCCGTCGGCGATGAATTCGATGGTGCCGGCACCGGCGTAATCGACCGCCTTGGCCGCGGCCACCGCCGCATCGCCCATTGCGGCGCGGGTTTCCTCGCTCATGCCGGGGGCCGGCGCCTCCTCAAGCACCTTCTGGTGGCGGCGCTGCGCGGAGCAGTCACGCTCGAACAGATGCACCGCATTGCCCTTGCCGTCGCCGAACACCTGGATTTCCACGTGGCGCGGATTGAGGATGAATTTCTCGATCAGAACGCGCGGATCGCCAAAGGCCGATTGCGCCTCGCGCTGCGCGGAGGCAAGTGCCGCCTCGAACTCGATGGCCTTGTCGACCCGGCGCATGCCCTTGCCACCGCCGCCGGCCACCGCCTTGATCAAGACCGGATACCCGATCTCATAGGCTTTCCGCTTGAGGAATTCCGCGTCCTGCCGGTCGCCGTGATAGCCGGGCACGACCGGCACCCCGGCCTTTTCCATCAGCGCCTTGGCCCCGTCCTTCAGGCCCATGGCCCGGATCGCGGCCGCTGACGGCCCGACGAAGACGATCCCGGCATCGGCACAGGCCTGCGCGAAGGCGGCGTTTTCCGACAGGAACCCGTAGCCCGGATGGATCGAGGCTGCACCCGTTTGACGCGCCGCCTCCAGGATGCGCTCTCCAACCAGATAGCTTTCCGAACTCGGCGCCGGCCCGATGGCGACCGCTTCGTCCGCCATGCGCACGTGAAGCGCGTTGCGGTCGGCCTCCGAATAGACGGCGATGGTACGCAGGCCCAGACGCCGCGCGGTCTTGATGATGCGGCAGGCGATTTCCCCGCGATTGGCGATCAGCACCGAATCCAGCATGGCGATCCTCTTGTCTTTCAGGCTTGAAACGCGCCCGCCGGAAAGCGGCGGGCCGCCATGTCACATGCGGAAAATGCCGAAGCGCGTCTCCGGGATCGGCGCATTCAGGCTTGCGGAAAAGGCGAGACCCAGCACCCTGCGGGTTTCCTGCGGCAGGATGATGCCGTCGTCCCAAAGCCGCGCGGTGGCATGATAGGGATGCCCCTCCGCCTCGTATTTCTCGCGGATCGGCGTCTTGAACGCGACCTCCTCCTCCGCGCTCCAGGTCCCGCCGTCGGCCTCGATGTTGTCGCGCTTGACGGTGGCCAGCACGCTCGCCGCCTGCTCGCCCCCCATGACCGAGATCCGCGCGTTCGGCCACATGAACAGGAACCGCGGTCCATAGGCGCGCCCGCACATGCCATAGTTTCCCGCGCCATAGGAGCCGCCGACGATCACGGTGATCTTGGGCACCTTGGCGCTTGCCACCGCCGTCACCAGCTTGGCCCCGTCCTTGGCGATTCCACCGGCCTCATACTCGCGTCCGACCATGAAGCCGGTGATGTTTTGCAGGAAGAGCAGCGGGATCTTGCGCTGGCAGCACAATTCGACGAAATGCGCGCCCTTGAGCGCGGATTCCGAAAAGAGAATGCCGTTGTTGGCAATCACACCGACCGGCATGCCCATGATCCGGGCAAAGCCCGTCACCAACGTGGTGCCATAGGTCGCCTTGAACTCGTCGAACTCCGAACCGTCGACGATGCGGCCAATGACCTCGCGAATGTCATATTGCTTGCGCAGATCGACCGGCACGACGCCTTCCAGCTCGCCCGGATCGAGCACCGGATCGCGCGCGGGCTGCAGTGCCGCCTCCGGCGTCTTGACCGTGTTCAGATTGGCGACGATGCGCCGCGCCTGCGCCAGTGCCTGATCGTCGTCGATGGCGTAGTGATCGGCCACACCGGAGACGCGCGCATGGACCTCGGCGCCACCCAGATCCTCCGCCGACACCTCCTCGCCCGTGGCCGCCTTGACCAACGGCGGTCCGGCGAGGAAGATCGTGCCCTGCCGGCGCACGATGACGGTTTCGTCCGACATCGCCGGCACATAGGCCCCGCCCGCCGTACAGGACCCCATGACGACAGCGATCTGCGGAATGCCCGCCGCCGACATGTTGGCCTGATTGTAAAAGATGCGGCCAAAGTGGTCGCGGTCGGGAAACACCTCGGTCTGGTTCGGCAGGTTGGCGCCGCCGGAATCGACCAGATAGATGCAGGGCAGACGGTTTTCCATCGCGACTTCCTGCGCGCGCAGGTGCTTCTTCACCGTCATCGGGTAGTAGGTGCCGCCCTTGATGGTGGCATCGTTGCACACGATCATGCAGTCGCGGCCCGACACACGGCCGATGCCGGTGATCAGTCCCGCGCCATGGATCGCATCCCCGTACATCCCGTGCGCGGCAAGCGCACCAAGCTCCAGGAACGGCGTGCCGGGATCGAGAAGCCGCGTCACCCGCTCGCGCGGCAGAAGCTTGCCCCGCGACAGATGCCGCTCGCGCGCCCGCTGGTTGCCGCCGCGCGCGGCTTCGGCCCGCTTTTGCGCGAGATCCTCCGCCAGTGCCGCCCAGGCACTGCGATTGGCTTCCAGCTCCGCGCCCTGGATTGTGGAATTGCTGCGCAGGATCGCCACCCGTTCGCCCCCTCGGTTCATCGTGCCGACCGCCCCCGGACGGCCACGGCCTCATTCGGGAAAAGACATTGAATGACGTTTACGTGCCAGTCAACGTCTTAAGATTTATTAAGTAAAATCATATACTTAAGATACAAATCAAACCTCGTCCGCGTCAACGATTGCCGTTTCCTTGGCTGCCTCCGCACACCATGCCTGCATCAGCGGATGCGCCATCACCGCCTCCGCGTAGGCCCGTTCTGTCTCGCCCATCTCCAGCGTGTAAGTGAGAAACCGGGTGACGACCGGCGCGAAGAAACAGTCGGCGGCGGAAAACGCGCCGAAGAGAAAGGGGCCGCTGTCGCCGGCCTTCGACCGGCAGGTCGTCCAGATCTCGCGGATACGGGCGATGTCGCGCCCGGCCTCCGGGTCTTGCGGATGCGGCGCCGGTGTCCGGCGCAGGTTCATCGGAAAATGTCCCCGCAAGGCGGGAAAGCCGGAATGAAACTCCGCGCAGATCGAGCGCGCATGGGCACGGGCATGGGGCGCGGCTGGCCACAGGCCCGCATCGGGAAACCGCTCGGCCAGATATTCGATGATCGACAGCGTATCCCAGACCGTCACATCGCCATCGATCAGCACCGGCACGCGCCCGGCCGGAGACAGTCCCTCGATGCGGTCGTAAAACTCCGGAGTATCGAGCGGGAGCAGTTCTTCCTCGAAGGACGTGCCGGTCAGCGCGAGCGCGAGCCAGGCGCGCAGTGACCAGGAGGAGTAATTTTTGTTTCCGACAATCAACTTCATGGCAATCAGCATCCATCTTGCACGGGAAATGATTCGCCTTACGGAAGGCAGTGCTGTTTAGTGTGGCCGAATTCCGATGACTGCGACAGCCAGATGATCCAGCTTCCTTCACTCCGCCGCCTGATACCCGCAGTGCCGACGCTTGCCCTTCTTCTGGGGATGACGGGTGCTGCCATGCCGCAAGTGCCCGCGCCGGAGCCCTACATCGTCGCCAACACCGCAACGCTCGTCCGCTCCGACCAGGGTCTCGAGATCGTGCCGACGGGGTTCGACCAGCGGCTGGTGCATATCGCCCTTTCCGAGGACCGGAGGGAACTCCTGATCGATGCCGGCGCGTCCATGCGTCTGTGGCGCATTCCCACAGGCCTTGCGCGGATCGAATGGCCGGTGTCGGCTGGCGTCAACCTGTCACGTGACGATGCCGTCGTCCTCGCCGGCGTGGCCTCCGCCGAAGAGGTGCCCAGTTGGGGCGCCGAAGTGGACTGGCCAGGCCTCGGTCCGGTGACCCTGATTGTCTTTGAAATGGGCCCCATGCGCTTCGGCGGACTGCTGTCGAGCACGCCGGCCGGCGTCCGCAAACTCCGGCAGATGGTTTTCCAGCGCGCCTCGTCCCACGGCCGGCAACGCCCGAAACCCCGCCCCGTCGAGGCGTGCCCGGCCTGCTGAGCGCTGCCGGCGGTCAAGGCGCCTTGCTGTCTTTCGTTTCTTCGTCGACCGGCCCGCCCTGCGCCTTCCAGGCGCCGAAACCGCCGTCGATATGCGCGACACGCGTCAATCCCATGTCCTGCACCGTCTTCGTTGCAAGCGCTGAACGCCAGCCGGCGGCGCAGAAGAAGACGAACCGCTTGTCCTCGCCAAACACCGGCTTGTGATAGGGGCTGTCCGGATCGACCCAGAATTCCAGCATGCCGCGCGGAGCATGAACGGCACCCGGCATCCGCCCTTCCCGCCCCAGCTCCCGGATATCGCGGATGTCGACGAACACGACCTGCGGGTCGCCATGAAGCGCCATGGCTTCGGCCACGCTCAGCGTCTCGATCTCGGCGTTGGCCGCTTCGATCAGCGCCTTGTAGCCTCTGGTTATCGCTCCCGCCATCGTGTCCCTCTCCTGTTTTGGTCCCGCCGCCTTTCGGTCAGTCTTTGCCCTGCGGCCGGGTTTTTCAAGACGCGAAAGAGGCAACGGCAGAACGAACGGCCGGAATGCGCAAGACACAAACAAAAAGGGGCGCGGCCCCGCCGCACCCCTGTCTCGATTCCGGTGTCCGCGGCCCCGGGCCGCGCAACGTCTATTGAACCGCCACCACCGTGGCGGGACCGACGTCGGCACCGCCGAATACGACCATCAAGGCGAGAACGCCACCGGCCAGGATAACGGCCCATGCCGCCACGCCCCAGCAGGATTTCTGCACATGTTCGTCCATGAGAACCCCTTGCCCGATCCTGAGCCCATGATGAGTTGCGGCGGCACCAATTGCGCGCCGTGTTCGGACGAGCGGGATTTAACGATTTGGAAAGGCTTTCGCAAGGTGAAAAAATGGGCGACCTGCCGTGCGCGTCACGCATGGCGGTTTTTCCGCCCTCTCCCCTCCGGTTGCCCACAGGGGCTTGTGGAGGAAACATCGCGCCGACGACCGGAAATCCGCCGTTTCTCCGCTCTTGCGCCCGAAATCGGCGACGCGCGCAAAGTCACCGCCTTGCTTGATCGCACGCCCGTCCGGGGCCACTGTGTCGCAGGCGCATGTCGCGCACCGCTGCCGGCACAGGAACTCTGATGGACATTCTTACCGCCCTCGATCTTGCTGCGCTTGCCTGGTTCCTGGCGGGCTGGCTTGGCTTTCACGCAGTCGTTGAGCTGTCGCCCTTGCGCAAGCGCACGCTGTCGCATGCGATGAACCGGCATCGCATCGGCTGGATGCTGGAAATGAGCCGCCGGCCGGTGAGGATCATGGACATCGCCGTCGCCGGCGGGCTTCAGCAGGGCACGGGCTTCTTCGCCTCGACCTCGCTTCTGGCGATCGGTGGCTGTTTCGCCCTTCTGACCTCGACCGAATCGGTCTTTCGGATCATGCAGGACCTCGGACTGGACGAAGGACGCAACCCCGCCACCTGGGAATTGAAGGTGATCGGCCTGACGCTGATCTATGCCTATGCGTTCTTCAAGTTCGGCTGGGCCTATCGGCTGTTCAACTACGCCACGATCATGATGGGCGCCATGCCCGACGGAGACCCGAAGCCGGCGCATGTGGCGGACTTCGCCAAACGCGCGGGCGGCATGATGGTGCTCGCCGGCGGCCACTTCAATCGCGGGCAGCGGGCGTTTTTCTTCTCCATCGGATATCTCGGCTGGTTCGCCGACGCCCGTGTGTTTTTCGTCACCACCCTTTTCGTGATGATCGTCCTCACCAGGCGTCAGTTCGCCTCCAGGGCAAGAACCCTCGCCGTTTCCGCACACCAGTCGCCATCGGACCCGATCGCCGACAAGGGCGCCATGAAGACGGAGACAGGCTCGGCAAACCCCTTCACCTGAAAGCTGCCCATCAGTCCGGCGCGGCAGCCCATGATGTCGGCGATGGCCTCCGAGACGAGAATGTCCTGGTTGAGATCGCGGGTGAGCCCGGCGATCCGGGACGCCAGGTTAACGACCGGTCCGACAACGGTGAAATCGAGCCGCGTCTTTGCGCCGACATTGCCGAAGAAGACGTCGCCGGCATGCAGGGCAATGCCGACACGCAGTTCCTGCGACTTTTCGCAACAGGTGCGGTTGATCTCGGAGATCCTCTCCACCGCGTCGCGTGCGGCCATAAGCGCCTGTCGGGACGCTTCGCGTGCGCTCTCCGGGCAGCGGTAGGGAAAGACCGTCATCACCTCGTCGCCGATGAATTTCAGCACCTCGCCGCCATGCGCCTCGACGGCGCTCGTGATCGCCTCGAAATAGGCATTGAGCAACGCGATCAGCTTATCGCCGGGCAACGCGTTGGAGAGCTCGGTGAAGCCGCGCAGGTCGGCAAAGCCGACGACGGCCGAAATCGTCTCGCCGTCGCCGCGATGAACGGTCCCCTCCAGAACGCGCTCGCCGGCGCGGTGCCCGACATAGGTTTCCATCAAGGTGCGCGACGTGCGTTTCAGGGTCTGCAGCTCGCAGATCAGCGCCAGCGGCCGGGTGATTGCCTCCAGAAGACCGATCTCGGCGCCGGAAAAGCCGTTCCTTGCGCGGGTCGCGAAGCTCACCCCCTTCAGCGAACCGTCGGAAAACGGCATCGGCAGAATGATGTAGTCGGTATATCCACCCTCGATCAGATCCGGCGTGATGCCGAAGTGCGGCGGCTCTTCATCGCCGATCAGCCGGATGCGCACACTGCGTCTCTCGGTGTAGACCACCTTCAGCGGGCTGGCCAGATACACCTCGTTGGTCTCCGCCGACTCGAAATAGCGGCGCATTTCCCGCTCGCCGTCGCTGCTCCACAAAGCGCTTTCCGCGCGAACATTGGGATGCAGCAGCGGGATCGAGGTGGAAATCCGCTCGACGAGCAAGCCGCTCTTGCGCAACCGCTGCGCCAGCGTCTCGATGAGCTCCAGACTGTCGCCGATCATGACGGCTTCGCCATAAAGCCATTCCATGACATCGGCGGCCAGCACGGTTGCGTTGATCGTCATGGATGCCCCTTCGCCCCGGGTCGCCCGGGCCCCTGCTGTCTGCCACGTCGCGACCCGAAATGCCGCATTGCCGCGCGGCCGAAGCGCCACGCCAAACCGAGCCGGGCCCGGCGTATTGCCGCGGGGGCAGGCTCCAAGCTTATCTAGGGCCGGAGTTTAGCCGAAAAAAGACCGTTTCGCGATCACGTGTTCCCCAGAGGCAGGAAAAGCCTATTCGGCGTCCCACTCCGGCGCGAAATCCGGATCGACCCGGCGCCCGTTCCCGCTGCCCAGCGCGAAGATCGCGTCCATCTCGTCCGCGCTCAGCTCGAAGTCGAAAATCGCCGCATTCTCGGCAAGCCGTGCCGGGTTTCCGGTCTTGGGGATCGCGGCCACATTGTCCTGCTGCACCAGCCAGCGCAGCGTGACCTGGACCTCCGATTTGCCGTGACGCTTCGCGATGTCGCGAATGACCTGCTGCTCGCGCACCGCGCCCTTCTGGATCGGGGAATAGGCGGTCAGCCCCATGCCGGCCTCGGCAAGCGCCGCGCGCACCGCCTTCTGGGACAGCTGCGGGTGATACTCCACCTGATTGAGCGACAGCGCTCCACCGGTGAGATCCTGTGCCTCGCGCACCAGCGCGGCCGTGAAATTCGACACGCCGATCGCCCGCGCCCAGCCGCGCGCGCGCACCTCGAGCAGAGCCTCCATCTGTTCCTTCAAGGGAACATGGGCATTCGGCCAATGGATCAGGAAGAGGTCGACATGCTCAAGCCCGAGCCGGTCGAGACTGTCCTCGCAGGAGCGCAGCATCAGCTCCGGGTCGAGGCGGTCGTGCCAAACCTTGGTGGTGAGAAAATAGTCGTCGCGCGAACGCCCCGATGCCCGAAGGCCGGCCCCGACATCCTTTTCGTTGTCGTACATCGCCGCCGTATCGACATGGGACCAGCCGCTTTCCAGCGCGGCCCGCACGATGTCACGGCACGGTTCGCCGCTGAGCGGCCAGGTGCCAAGGCCCAGCGCCGGCATGTCGATGCCATTGAGAGACAGGTATTTCATTGCAGGATCCTCTTCGGTGACAACGTCTCCGGCGTGCGGACATGATTCGGGCGGGAACCGCGAAGGAACCCGCCCGAAGGAACCTCAGTCGAGATCGGAAACGGAGGCCGCGACCTTGCCGACGAGACCGTATTCGATGGCCTCGTCCGGCCCCATCCAGTAGTCGCGGTCGGTGTCTTTCTCGATCCGCTCCATCGGCTGTCCGGTGGCATCGGCGAAGATCTTGTTCAAGCGGTCGCGCATCTTGAGGATCTCGCGCGCCTGGATCTCGATGTCCGATGCCTGGCCGCCGGCGCCGCCGGACGGTTGATGCAGCAGGAAGCGCGTGTTCGGCGTGCAGTAACGACGCTCCTTGGGAACCGAGACGTAGATCAGCGCGCCGGCGCTCGCCACCCAGCCCATGCCCAGGATACGAACCTCGGGCGCGATGAACTTGATGGTGTCATGGATCATGTCGCCCGATTCGACGTGGCCGCCGGGCGAGGACACGATCACGGTGATCGGATCATGCGACACCTGCGCCAGCGCCATCAGGCGCGCGCTGACGTCCCGCGCCAGTTCCTGGGTGATCGGCCCGGTGATGAGAACCGTGCGCGCGTCGAACAGATGCTTGTCGACCTGAATGGAACTCGGCGTCTTGGTCTTTTCCTCTTCCTCGTCGTCGAGGCGGCTCGGCACATCGGTCGTCTTGTTGGTCATGTGCAAGATCTGCTCCTTGTGAAGACGGATTCGGCCCGGAAAGGCCCTGTCTCGACCCCCATACTTAGGCGATGCGCGCCCGCGCGGCAAAGGGGTTTCGGAAAGAAGGTTTCCATGACCCCAAACATCGCGCCCGCAGGGCGACTTTTTGGCGCTCGCCGCACCGGGCGGTCACGCGGCGCACCGTCCCGGAGGCGTGCACGCCCCCCTCCCCGACACCTGCGCCAGATCCCCGGGCCTCCCGACCGAGACGACCGCCGCAGTCCAGGAATGGGCGAAGCGGGTGGTGGGGTGGCAACTCGCATCTGCCCCTCAACCGGTCTTGTTGAAGATCTCCCGGCCGATCAGCATGCGTCGGATTTCGGACGTTCCGGCACCGATCTCGTAGAGTTTGGCGTCGCGCAGGAGCCGGCCGGTCGGATATTCGTTGATGTAGCCGTTGCCGCCGAGCAGCTGGATCGCGTCGAGCGCCATCTTGGTGGCGGTTTCAGCGGCATAGAGGATCGCGCCGGCGGCATCCTCGCGCGTCGTCTCGCCCCGGTCGCAGGCTTGCGCCACGGCATAGACATAGGCCTTGGAGGAATTCATCGCGACATACATGTCCGCGACCTTTCCCTGAACGAGCTGGAACGTGCCGATCGGCTGATCGAACTGCTTGCGCTCGTGAATATAGGGGATCACCGCATCCATCGCGGCCTGCATGATGCCGACGGCACCGGCGGCAAGCACCGCGCGTTCGTAGTCGAGGCCCGACATCAGCACATTGACGCCCTTGCCGACCTGATGAAGCACGTTTTCCTCCGGGACCTCGCAGTCCTGGAACACCAGCTCGCCGGTCTCCGACCCGCGCATGCCAAGCTTGTCGAGCTTCTGGGCAACGGAAAAGCCGGCGAAGCCCTTCTCGATCAGAAAGGCGGTGATGCCCTTGGGTCCGGCCGCCGGATCGGTCTTGGCGTAGACGATCAGCGTGTCGGCATCCGGCCCGTTGGTGATCCACATCTTGGACCCGTTCAGAATGTAGCGGTCGCCCTTCTTGTCGGCCCGCAGCTTCATGGAAACGACATCCGACCCCGCCCCCGGCTCCGACATCGCCAGCGCACCGAGATGCTCGCCGGTGATCAGCTTTTCCAGATAGCGGGTCTTTTGCGCATCCGTGCCCCAGCGGCGCAGCTGATTGACGCACAGGTTGGAATGCGCGCCGTAGGACAGGCCGATGGAGGCCGATGCGCGCGACACTTCCTCCATCGCGATGCAATGCTCCAGATACCCGAGGCCGGTGCCGCCCCATTCCTCTTCCACCGTGATGCCATGCAGGCCAAGCTCGCCCATCGCCGGCCACAGCTCGGCGCGCGGGAACCAGTCCTCGCGGTCGATACGCTCGGCGAGCGGCGCAATCCTGTCCTGCGAAAACGAGCGCACGCTGTCGCGCAGCATGTCTGCGGTCTCGCCGAGATTGAAGTTGAAGGCAGGAAAATCGTTGCGGATCATGGCTTTGGCTCCGGTTCGGACGGCGCGGCCGGGGCGCGTCCGGGCGGTTGGGTTCAAGATTACGGGGTCAGGATCTGGTCGTAGCGCACGAAGGGACTCAGCACCGCAACCTTGTCATAGAGCGCCCTCGCGCGGGCATTGTCGTCATGGGTGTGCCAGTAGACGGAGCGGCAGCCGCGCGCCTTGGCGGCTTCGTCGACAGCCGCAATCAGTGCCCGTCCGGCACCGCCGCCGCGCATCGCACCGTCCACATAGAGGTCTTCCAGGTAGCAGGTCGGCGCGAGCGACCAGGTGGTTTCGTGGACGATATAGTGGACAAATCCGACCATCCGGCCGCCCTGCTCGACGACAAGACCGCAATGGGCGCCGTCGCCGGAGATCCGGGCGAAAACCGCCTCCGACACCCCATCGCCAAGCTCCTGCCGGTAGAAAGCGAGATAGGCCTGCCACAGCCGCAGCCAGTCGGCGCGGTCGGCGGCGACGAGCGGCCGGATCGCGATCCTTTCTGCCTCAGTCATTCAGTCCCTCCCGCGCGATCATGGTGAAGAGGCCGGTCGCTATATGGACCTCGCCGAAGTCGCCGAAGCCATAGACGTCGGCGGCCGCCACGGTCAGCGTCCGGCCGGGCTTGATGACCCGACCGACGGCCCTGATCCGGTCGCCGCGCCCGGGATTGAGCAGGTTCATCTTGAATTCGGTGGTCAGCACGCCGTGCCCCGGCTCGAACAGCGAGAGCGCCGCATAGCCGGCCGCACTGTCGGCCAGCGTGCTGGTCACCCCGGCGTGAAAGAAACCGTGCTGTTGGGTCAGGCCGGGCTGATACGCGGCCGCGAGTTCGACCCGCCCGGGCGCAAGCGCGGCAATCTCCGCACCCAGCGTGGTCATGAACGCCTGGCGCGCGAAGCTTGCGCGCACCCGCGCCTCCCATGCCGGATCGCGGGGCTGCTGCGCGCTCATGGCGCCTTGTCCCCAAGAGCGGAGAACAGGTCGCCGGCCGGTCCCATCTCGGCGAGCCGCTTGCGGCACCCGGCCTCCACCTCTTCAAGCTCCGAAAGCGTCAGGTCGATGTCCTGGCGCTTGGCCAGAAGCTCCGCACGCCGGCTTTCGATACGGCGCATCAACAGCTGCAGCTGCCCCGCTTCGCCCGGCGCCTTCGCATACATGGTGATGATGTCGCGGATCTCGGCCAGCGAGAAGCCCAGCCGCTTGCCGCGCAGGATCAGCTTCAGCCGCGTCCGGTCGCCGGGGCGATAAAGCCGCTGGCGCCCGCGCCGTTGCGGCTTGAGAAACCCCTCGGCCTCGTAGAACCGAAGCGTCCGCGTCGTCACGCCGAATTCCTGGGTGAGCTGGGTGATGGTATAATAAGGCTGCATGACCCCTCCGAGGTCATGCTGAATTACCTTTACGTTTAAGTCAATAAGTAAAATTTATACCATTTCTTACAATAAGATAACTGCTATAATTGTCGATAAGATATCGAGTTTTACCCATCAGCGATGCACCCTTTGCGGCAGCGGCGCACCCGGCGTCTTCCCCGCCCTTGCGCGGTGGGGCGCCTGAAAGACTCCGGGTTTTTCTTGGCCTCGACCGCCCGACCCGGCAAACTGGGCCGAGGCATCCGGCAGGCCGTTCATGCCCAAACCGCCGACCGGAGCCGGTTTCAGCGGCGGGACGCATTTTCCGCCCCGACAGGAGGTCCGCATATGTCGACGATCCAATCCACCGCACCCGGGATGCGGAAGCCATCGCACGCACGCGCCGGCCGGATTGCCGGATACGCCGGGATGCTCGTCCTCGCCCTCGCCGCCCTTGTCCCGACCGTTGCCGAAGCGGCCCGACCCGACCTTCGCCGAATGAGCTGCGCACAGGCGCAGGCGATGGTCGCCCAGCGCGGCGCGGTGGTGATGACCACCGGCCAATACACCTATCAGCGCTTCGTCGCCGGCCCGCGCTGGTGCGACCGCTGGGAGGTCGTGCGGCCCGAGGTCGCCCGCACCCGCGACACGCAAAGCTGCGTGGTCGGCTACATCTGCGAGGTGCCGCTGTTTCGCCCCTTCGAGTGGGACTGACGAAGGCAAAACAGGGCGCTCGATTGCGCGCTCACCCAATGCACACGTTTGACGGAATTCTTCCAGCGGCTAAGGTGAAGAACGCGCTACGGCAACCGCCGGCAGTGCCGAAATGCTGAAAAACTGTCCAGTGTCTGGCGCTTTTTCGGACTTGAGACGCGCCACGCCAGCTTGCGAAATTGTCAAAGGTTGGCAGCCGGAAAACCGGACACGGTCGCGCAGAGGGGGAGAATGACGGATACAGAGCCATTCAACGAAATGCTTGGGTCCGATGGAGAGCCCCGCGCGCCCTACAAGGCGCTGGCGGACTGGTTTTCCGGCATGACCCCTGCGGAAATGCGCAGGAAATCGCGCGAGGCCGAAACGATTTTCCGGCGTCTGGGCATCACATTCGCCGTTTATGGCACGTCGGAAGCGACCGAACGCCTGATCCCCTTCGACATCGTGCCGCGCGTCCTCGCGGCGGCCGAATGGCGGCGCATTTCCGCCGGGATAGACCAGCGGGTGCGGGCACTGAACGCGTTCCTGCACGACATCTACCACCGCCAGGAAATCATCCGCGCCGGCCGCATTCCCGCCGATCTGGTGGTCCAGAACGAGGCCTTCCTCCCGGAGATGATCGGCTTCACCCCGCCGCGCAAGGTCTATGCGCATATCATCGGCACGGATCTCGTGCGCGTCGGCGAGGATGAGTTCTACGTTCTTGAGGACAACACCCGCACGCCCTCCGGGGTCTCCTACATGCTGGAAAACCGCGAAACCATGATGCGCATGTTTCCGGAACTGTTTCAGCAGAACCGGGTCGCGCCGATCGAGCACTATCCCGACCTGTTGCGCGAAACGCTGGAAAGCGTCGCACCGGAAACCTGCGACGCGCAGGACCCCACGGTCTGTATCCTCACGCCGGGGATCTACAATTCCGCCTATTTCGAGCATGCCTTCCTCGCCGACAGCATGGGCGTCGAATTGTGCGAGGCCCGCGACCTTTTCGTCGAGGACGGCAAGGTCTTCATGCGCACCACCCGTGCGCCGGAGCGGGTGCATGTGATTTACCGGCGCATCGACGACGCCTTCCTCGACCCCCTCACCTTCCGGCCCGACAGCATGCTTGGCGTGCCGGGGCTGTTCGACGCCTATCGCGCGGGAAACGTCACGATCTGCAATGCGCCGGGCACCGGCATCGCCGACGACAAGGCGGTCTATGCCTATCTGCCGGAGATCATCGAATTCTACACCGGGCAAAAGCCGATCCTGCAGAACGTCCCCACCTGGAACTGCGCGCGGGACGACGATCTGGCCTATGTGCTCGACCATCTGTCGGACATCGTGGTCAAGGAAGTGCACGGATCGGGCGGCTACGGCATGCTGATCGGTCCGACCGCCTCCAAACGCGAGCTGGCGGAATTCAAGCGGCGGCTCAAGGCCAATCCGTCGAACTACATCGCCCAGCCGACCCTGTCGCTCTCCGCGTGTCCCACCCATGTCGCCTCGGGCCTCGCCCCGCGGCATGTCGACCTCAGGCCCTATGTTCTGGTCGGGGACAAGGTGCGCATCACGCCTGGCGGGCTGACCCGCGTTGCCTTGAAGAAGGGCTCGCTGGTGGTCAATTCCAGCCAGGGTGGCGGCACCAAGGACACCTGGGTACTGGAGGACTGACAAGACATGCTCGGCCGCACCGCCGCTTCGCTCTACTGGACCTCGCGCTACAACGAGCGCGCGGAGAACATGGCCCGCCTGCTGGAAGTCGGCTATCGCATCGCGATGACCCCGCGCCTGGGGCAGGATCATTCCGACGACTGGCGCTCCACGCTGGTGAGCGCGGGATGCGACGGAGCGTTCTTCGCCAAATACGACGACCCGAGCAAGCGGGCCGTCGTCCAGCACATGCTGTTCGACCGGGACAATCCCTCCTCGGTACGTTCTTGCATCGAGGCCGCACGCAACAACGCCCGTTCCGTCAGGACCGCCATCACCGGAGAAATGTGGGAAAGCCTGAACACCACCTATCTGGAGTTCCTGGACATTCGTCCGCAGCACATGACCGACAACAAGCTGCCGGACTTCCTGGCCTGGATCAAACAGCGCTCCATGCTGTTTCGTGGCGCAATGCTCGGAACCCTGATGCGCGACGCGGGCTACCATTTCAGCCAGTTCGGCGCCTTCATCGAGCGCACGGACAACACCGCCCGGATCCTCGACGTGAAGTACTGGATCCTGCTGCCGGACAACGAAGTGATCGGCGGCGACCTGGACCGCTACCAGTGGACCACGATCCTGCGGTCGGTTTCGGCGCACAGGAGCTATCGCCACGCCTATCGCGATGCGCAGGTCCGTCCCTTCAACGTGGCGGAATTCCTGATCCTGCGAAAGGAAATGCCACGGTCGATCGCATACTGCTATGATTGGATCGCGGAAAGCGCCGCCGCGCTTGCGGTGCGTTATCACGACAGTCCGGTCAGCTGCGACATGGCGCAAGGCACGTTGTCGCTTCTGGAAGACACCTCGATGGACCGGATCTTCCAGGGCGGCCTGCACGAGTTCCTGACCGACCTCATCGGCCGCAACAACGCGCTTGGCGCCCAGCTCGCCGCGGACTACCACTTCTCGTGACACGGACCGGACGCAGGTCCGACACGCGACCAACGGAGGCCGACGGCCCATGCGCCTCGTCGTGAAACACGTCACCCGCTATGCCTACGAGCAGCCGATCGCTCACATGATCCAGCAATTGCGGCTCGTTCCCCATACCCACAAGGGCCAGAAGATCCTGTCCTGGTCGGTAAGCGTTCCGGGCCTGGAACGCGGAGCGCACTACACAGACGCATTCGGGAACCGCGTCGATCTCGTCAGCCATCGCGGCCCCGTGACCGAACTCACAGTCGCCGTCGAGGGGATGGTTGAGACGAGTGACACGGCCGGGATCGTCGGGGCGTTTCCCTATGCCGCACCGGATGGCGTGTTCCGACGCTTCACGCCCCTCACCCAGACGAATGCATCGATCCGGCGTCTCGGCGCCATCGCCGAGAACACCGACGACATTGCCGGATTTCACGAGCTGATGCATGCCATTCGCGACAAGGTCGGCTATCAAACGGGCGTCACCGAAGTCCATACGACCGCAGCCGAGGCACTCTCGTCCGGCCTCGGGGTCTGCCAGGATCATGCACATATTTTCATCAGTGCGGCACGCAGCATCGGCGTTCCCGCCCGCTATGTCTCAGGCTACATGCTGATGGGGGACGAGCAGGATTCCGAGGCCCATCACGCCTGGGCCGAGGTCAAGCTTCCCTCGCTCGGCTGGGTCGGGTTCGACGTTTCCAACGGCATGTGCCCGACGGAGCGCTACATCCGCCTGACCTGCGGTCTGGATTCGCGTTCCGCCGCGCCCATTCGCGGCGTTCGACGGGGAAATGGCGACGAGGCCATGTCGGTCGAGGTGGCGGTCCTGCAGGAATCGGCGCAATCTCAGCAACAATGAAACCGTTGCTCCGGTCCCCGGAACGCGGTCATATCCGTCACAACGTCCCATAAGGGAATCAGTTCGCACTGCGGCAACCCGTTGCCACGGTGCGTGTCAAACGGTGCAACATGACGTACTGCGTGGGCCTCAAACTCGACCGCGGCCTTGTGATGGCCGCCGATACCCGCACGAATGCCGGGCTCGACAATGTCGCAACCTTCAAAAAGCTGAATGTCTGGGAAAAGCCCGGCGAGCGGGTGATCAGCCTGATGTCCGCCGGCAATCTCGCCATCACCCAGTCCGTGGTGAGCCTCTTGTCGGAGCGGCTGGAAAGCGACGACCCCACCCGCCCGACGCTGTTCTCGGTCGAGACGATGTTCCAGGCCGCGCGCCTCGTCGGCAGCGTCATGCGCGATGTGCGCGCCATCGACGGCGATGCGCTTGCCGCCAATTCCGAAAGCTTCAGCGTGACCTTCCTGCTGGGCGGCCAGATCAAGGGCGAGACCCCGCGGCTGTTCCAGATCTACTCCGCCGGCAATTTCATCGAGGCCTCGCACGACACGCCCTTCCTGCAGATCGGCGAGCACAAATACGGCAAGCCGATCCTCGACCGGGTGACCCAGGCCGACATGCGCCTTGGCCAGGCGGCGAAACTGGTGCTCCTGTCGTTCAACTCGACGCTGCGGTCGAACCTGTCCGTCGGCATGCCGATCGACATGCTGCTCTACAACACCGACAGCTTCTCGGCCCATCGCCAGACGCGGATCGAGGAAACCGACCGATATTTCGCGGATATGTCGCGCATGTGGTCCGAAAAGCTCCGCGACGCAGTCGCCGAGATCCCCGACTTCGAGATCTGACGCCACGCCCCCAAACGCGAAACCAACGCGGCGGCGGCCCCTCTACGAGGGCGGCGCCAATTGCGCGGCCGCCGCCGCAGCGAGTGCCTCCGCAAGCTCCTGCTTGTTGGCTTCGCCGACATGCGCATCACTCGCCTTGTCGCCGAAAAACGGTTCCGTAAGCGCGGAAGGAATGTCGAGCGCCGACACGCTGCCATAGCCGCGATCGCCCTTGTCGCGTTCCTTCAGCCCGCGGTCGTAGAGCCCGAGCGCACCCAGCATCGCGTCCTGCAGCCGTTGTGCCCAGGCCTTGGAACCGGCATTCTTGTCCTCGTCATAAAGCGTTTCCGTGCCGTGTGCTGCGCCGTTGTAGGCGTTGAAATGCAACTCCATCACACAGCTCGCGCCCCATTTGGCGACCTGCTTGTAAGCGCCGCTGATGCCGATCCCGTCACGAAAGAAGATCTTGCTCTGCACGCCACGGGACATGCAGGCCTGATGCACCATTGCGGCAAGATCCTTGTTCCAGGGATACTCGTTCTTGTGGATCGGCGCCCCGCCCGAGGCGCCGGGACTGTTCTTGGTGTGCCCGACGACAATGGCGACCGCCGGACCCGTGGCCCGTGCCACGATCTCCTTTTCCACCTCGACCCCCGCCCGCTTGCCAAGCAGGATCTCTTCCAGATCGTTCAGCCGCTCCCGCTCGGCGCGGATGGCCTGGTAGTCCTCATAGGAAATGTCTTCACCCGCCAGAATGCGGCGCTCGATCTCTGCAATATCGGCCATCTTGCGTCTCCCCATCGCAAGACGCAATTATGGCGCGTATTTTCCAATCCAACAATCAAACAAATGACGAGACATCCAGCCGCGCCAACGAGACCTGTCGCGAAAAACCTGGAGACAGGGGCCGATGATCACTTCTCGCGCGTCACCGACAGGACGAAGGCGGCCGCATCGAAGTCGCGCCTGCGCAGCGCGCGGGTGCGCAGCGCCTCTTCGTCGGCGCCCCATTGCTCGATGTTCCAGTCCTCATCGAGATGCGCGGCCCGCCAGATCGTCTCCGGATCGAAGGCCTCATGCGCCAACGCCAGCGACAGCAACGCGGAGCCGGTCAGCGTGGTCGCGACATGAAGCGCGGCAAGCCACAGCGGCGAGGCCGGTTCCAGCCTTTCGCGAATGCGCGCGATCACTGCGGGATCCTGACGCACCGGCATGATGCCCTCGGCCAGCACGAAGCGGCCGGCGTAGCGCGCCTCCGCCCAGCCAAGCACGGCGCCCCATTGGTCGTTCTGGCGCTGGACCAGCGTGTCCGGCGTTTCCGCGCGGTAGAACAGCAGATCGTTTCCGGCGTATTTGGCGACGTCGTCGGCGACCTCCGGCATGCGGTTCGACACGGCATCGATCGCAACATTCGCGATCCGCGTCAGCGGCATGCGCAGCGGATCGATTTCGGTTTCCTGCGCGTCCCATTCCTCCGCGACCCGGCGCGCGAGGCCCTCGTCGGGCAGAACCAGCCGGCCGCGCTGAGCGGTCTTGACCGGACGCCCGTCGAGCAGAACGGAAAAGCCGTCGGCTCCGGCATCCACCGACACGACGGTGTAAAAGCGCTTGGGCAGCTGCTTGCGAGACAGCGTCTTCGCGCGTTCCACGGGATCAAGGGCCCCGCCGCCCGCTTCCAGCTCTTCCAGCAGATCGCGCATCAGGCAATGTCCCTTTCTGCGGCAAACAGATCGAGCCCGAACGTCTCGGCCAGCGCGCCCTGAAGCTCGCCAAAACGATCGATGATGCGTCCGGCCCCGCTCGCCACGAGCATCTCGCGCGAATGATAGCCCCAGGTCACCCCGACGGACGCCACGCCAGCGGCGCGCGCCATGTCGATATCGAACGTCGTGTCCCCGATCATCACCGTCTTGTCGGCCTGCGCGCCCGTTTCGGCCATCGCCTGCAGGATCATTCCCGGGTGAGGCTTGGACGGAGCGCTGTCCGCCGTCTGGATAGTGACGAACATCTGCTCCAGGCCATGCATCTCCTGCATGTGGCGCACGCCACGCAGGGCTTTTCCGGTCGCCACGCCGAGCAACACGTCCTCGCGCGCATGCAGCGCGTCGAGCACGGCGCGCGCGCCTGGATAAAGCGGATCGTGATCGAGCCCGGCGAGCCGGCGCTCGACCTTGGCCTGGCGATAGGCATCCGCCATCGCAGGCACGAGATGCGCGTGCTCGGGCGCGACAAGCCGCTTGAAGGCGACATCGAGGGAAAGTCCGACGATAGACAGACCCGTGCGCCGGTCCGGCGGCGTAAGCCCCACCGCCTCGAACCCCACGCTCAGCCCGTGCAGGATCGTGTCCTGGCTGTCGATCAGCGTCCCGTCACAATCGAAAATGACCAGATACAGGGCTCAATCCTCCGGATCGTTTGTTTCGGGGTCGTATTGGGAGGCGTCGAAACCGAGCAAGTTCCAGCTTTGCTGCATGTGGGCTGGCAGCGGCGCGGAGACATCGATGGACCCGCGCCCCGACGGATGCGGAATGACGATGCGGCGCGCGTGCAGATGCAGCTTGTTTTGCAGGCCGCCCGGGAACTCGAAGTTCTCGATGTTGAAATACTTCGGATCGCCGATGATCGGATGACCGACATGCGCCGTGTGGGCGCGCAGCTGGTGCGTGCGGCCCGTGATCGGGCGCAAGCTTACCCACGACACCTTCGGTCCGGCATTTTCCACCACCGAATAGAGCGAGACGGAATGCTGCGCGTCCGCTTCGCCGTGGCGGGCGATGCGCATGCGCTCCTCGTCATCGTCGCGGGCGAGATAGGTCGAGATCCGCCCCTGGCGCGGCTTCGGCACGCCGGCGACCAACGCCCAGTAGATCTTGCGGGTCTGGCGCGCGCGGAAGGATTTCGACAGCGACTGCGCCGCCTTGCGGGTCTTTGCAAGCAGCAGGATGCCGGAGGTTTCCCGGTCCAGCCGGTGTACGAGGCGCGGCTTCTCGCCCTTGGCGTCGCGAAAGGCCTCCAGCATGCCGTCGAGATGACGCGTCAGGCCGGAACCGCCCTGCACCGCAAGCCCCGCCGGCTTGTTCAGCACCATCACCTCGCGATCCTCATAGACCGTCATCGCCTCGACCGCCTCGCGGTCGCCGGCAACGAGCTTGCGCGCCTTCGGCTTGGCGTTGGCGCTGTCCTTGGCCTGGACCTTGGCGTCGACCTGCATCGGCGGAATGCGCACGACCTGCCCCGTTGCAATGCGGGTGGAGGTGTCCACGCGCTTGCCGTCGACGCGCACCTGCCCGGTGCGCAACAGCTTTTGCAGATGGCCGAAGCCGAGCCCCGGAAAATGCGTCTTGAACCACCGGTCGAGGCGCATGCCGGCCTCATCCGCGGTGACGGTTCGTTGTTCTATTCCGGACATTGGCTTTCCTGATCGCTTCCGCCAGCTTACGCGGCACTGCGCGGAAGGCGTGGGGATTTTGCCCTACCTAATCCGCCGCGCGCGGCAGGGCAAGCATTCCCGCATGTCCGCTCACGTCATCAATGTGCGCATCGCCCACAGTCCGGCGAGAAGCGCCGCGATGGAGACCGCCACCGAAACCGCCGCATAGCCGAGCGCGGCCATCTGCTGGCCCCGCTCCCACAGGAAAACGACATCGAGGGAAAAGGCGGAAAACGTCGTGAACCCGCCCAGAACGCCGGTCGCGAGAAAAAGCCGCAGTCCGGCCCCCGCGCCCCCGGCACTGGCCCGCGCGGCGAGCCAGCCGATCACAAGCCCCATGGCCAGCGACCCAAGCACATTGACCGTCAGCGTACCGACCGGAAACCCGGGACCGAAGACGCGCAGCGCCGCCTGGTTGACCAGATGCCGGCTGCCCGCGCCAAGCGCGCCGCCCAGCGCAACGAGAAGGAAATGGGTCATCGCGGCGCCGTTACTCCCTGTAGTTCGGCCAAAGCGCGGGGGCCGCGAACTCCACGACATTGCCGTCGGGGTCATTCACATAGAGCGAGACGCCACCGGCCGGCCAAGTGACCTCGCTGACAATCGAAACGCCGGCTTGCGCGAAATGCGCCCGCCAGGCATTCAGATCGGCCTTTGCGACCTTGAAGGCGAAATGGCTCGGCCCCTCGCTGTGATGGCCGGGAACCAGCCCGCCGCTGGTGGGAACGTCTTGCGAGGTCGCGCCGCGCAAAAAGACGAGCAAGGTTTCTCCGGGCGCCGCGTCATAGGCGCTCAGTCGATCCCCGCTCACCATGCGCTCCAGACCGAGAATATCGCCGTAGAACGCATGGGCCCGGTCGAGATCGTCCACATAGACCGAGGTTTCCAGGATGCCCCGCACCCGGAGAGAGTTTGCCATCGTGACGCTCCCTTTGGCTTTCTTGCGTGGTCCGTTTTCCCTCAGATCGGCAGGCCGAACCACAGCGCCGCGATCCACAGGAAGGCGAAGAAACCGACGATGTCCGTCACCGTCGTGACGAAGACGCTGGAGGCAATGGCCGGATCGACCCCGACCTTTTCCAGAACGACCGGGATGAGAAGGCCCGACAGGCCCGCCGACATCATGTTGATGACGATGGCCACGCCGATCACCGTGCCGAGGCCGGCATTGTCGAACCACCAGGTGGCGGCCATGCCGATCAGGAACGCCAGCGCGACACCGTTCAGCAGGCTGACGAGCACCTCCCTGCGCAACACCCGCCACATGTTGCGGGCGTCGAGCTCCTGGGTTGCCAGCGCGCGCACGGCGACCGTCATCGTCTGGGTGCCGGCATTGCCGCCCATGGAAGCGACGATGGGCATCAACACGGCAAGCGCGACCATTGCCTCGATGGTGCCCTCGAACAGCGAGATCACCACGGAGGCGAGCACCGCCGTCGCAAGGTTGACCACCAGCCAGGTGAAACGGGACTTGGCGGTGACGAACACCGCATCCGAAATCTCCTCGTCGCCAAGGCCCGCCAGGCCGCGCAGATCCTCTTCCGCCTCCTCCTGGATGACGTCGACGATATCGTCGATCATCACCATGCCGACCAGCCGGCCGGCATCGTCGACCACACCGGCAGAGACCATGTTGTAACGCTCGAAGGAGCGCGCCACCTCCTCGCGGTCCTCCGTCGCCTCGAAGGGGTGGACGTCCTCCTCCATGATCGCGGAGACCTTGGTCGCCCGCTTGGTGCGCAGCAGCTTGTCGAGCGGTATCGACCCGATCAGCCGGAAGCCCGGATCGACCACGAAGATCTCGTGGAACGTTTCCGGAAGGTCTTCCGCCTCGCGCATGTAGTCGATGGTCTGACCGACGCTCCAGAACGGCGGCACCGCGATGAAATCCGTCTGCATGAGACGGCCGGCGGATTCTTCCGGATAGTCGAGGGAGCGCTGGAGCTGGACGCGGTCGGTATGCGAGAGCCGCTGCAGGATCGCGGCCTGCTCGTCCTCGCTGAGATCCTCCAGAATATAGACGGCATCGTCGGAATCGAGCTCGCCGATGCCCTCCGCCAGCGTCTTCGCCGGCAGCTCTTCCAGGATCTTGAGGCGGACCGCCTCGTCGAGTTCCGTCAGGGTGGCGAAATCGAACTCGTCGCCGAGCAGCCGCACGAACGGCCCCCGGCTGTCGCCATCCATAGACTCGATCAGATCGGCGACATCCGCTTCGTGCAGGTCGCCGACGAGACCGATGAGCGCGGCGGCGTCCTCGGCCTCGATTCCGGCCTCGATCAGCGCCAGGAAACCGGCGGAGATCCGTCCCTCTTCGTCACGGACCGGCGGGAGTTCCAATGCGGGATCGACTGGTTCGACTGTTTCGGCGTCCGACACGATCCCCTCCCTGGTTGGTCCGTTGCAGTCTTGCGAGATTGCAGTCTTGCGAGACCGTCACGCGCTTACGCTCGTCACGTTCTGCAGGGGCCTGCAGCACCGCCTGTAGGGTGCACATGATCCGTGGCACGCATCCCCCAACAGTCTTAGGGCAAAGACGGTGCGGCACCAACGTCCGCCGCGCGAAATCCTGTGGGCGCGGCCCGAAAACCAGCTGGATTTCCCGCGCCATGACACAGGGACCCGCCCGGCTGCGATCATATGCGCAACCTGGAGTTCACCCACCCTCGCACATGCGAAAGGCGGCTGGCGCGAAGACGATGAACCGGCTGGCAACGCGACCGTTTCGACACCGCAAGATACGCACACAGTGCGCTTTTTGCAAGCCCTGCAGAGTGCTCTTCTTCCGACCTGCCGCCCACGCCCCCACTCGCCGGAACAGGTCGCGCGGGACACGCCCCGCCCTACTCTATGCGATCGACACCCGGACCGCTCGGCATGCCGCAGCGATTTAGCCACCCTTAAGAAATGCGGGCCAATCTGCGCGACAGGCAAACATGCGGCAAGTGTCACCATGAAAAGCTTCAAGGACCGTATCCGAAGGGGCTTCTCACGTAGGGCACACCCGGGATGCACTCGACGTCGGCACGATGAAAAAGAGAGAATAGAATGGTTATCGGCATCAATCTCTACGACGCGGCCAAGATCATAGCCGGCATGGTCGTGCTCGGCATCGTGCTCACCATCTTCAGCGCCCCGGTTCAGGCCGTTCTCTATCTGGTGGACAGCTTCGGCCATCTGGCGGACAACGGCATGGCCTGGCTGCAATATCTGGCCTGGCTTCTGCTCGCCGTGGCAATCCTCCTGTTTGTGCTTCGCAAATGGCGCGGGGGCAGCGCGGCCATGGTGGCGCTCGTCGCGCTCGGCGTCTGGGTGGGTTTCACCAGTGCCGGCATGCGCGGCGACACGGTGGCCTTCGGATCCGAGCGCAATGTCCAGTGGGCCGCGGCACTCGCAGGGGAACCGCGCTTCGTTTCAATGGCCTGGATCGAGCCGGAAGAGATCCAGGCCTTGCGGCGATCCACCTCTGTGAGCTGCTGCACAAGCGAGTTCGTGCTCAAGGAGGAAGGCGACTATCCCAAGGACATCAAGATTGCCATGCGGGTGGGCAAGTACAATCTCAGCCGAACGGATGCTTTGGCGACGTCCACTTTTCTCACCGACTATATCCAGGTCATCAACGAGGGCGCCGGCGACTGGCTCGCCTTTGCCAATCGGTGTATTGCCTCGCCCTTGGGAGGCACGCCGGACCATTGCGCCACCATCGAGGGCGTCGAAGAGGCCTACAGCCTCGATCTTGCCCGACGGATGGCCGACGTCATCAAGACCGATGGCGGCAACGCCGCATCCCTTCTGGAGACGCGCGGGCTGGATGCCGCATGCGCCGCCCATGAACGCTGCGCCGCCTTCGAACGGACTTTCGCACTCGACGTGAGATAGGCGCGAGATTTCGCTTTCGCGCCATCAGGCAATCCAACAGGGCCGCGGACACGAGCGCTCTGCCCCAAACAGGAACCGCATCGGACCAGCGACCTCATCGACGGGCCTGGCCGGGCCCGCTTGCGACGCCGGCGCGGCAATTGCCCTGCCCGTCCGGTCTGGCGCCGGTTGCGCGTCAAACCATGGATCCAACCCTAGAAGACGAACCAGAAAGTCACGGCAACAAGAACCACCACGCCAAGGCCGAGCGAGATCGCGAGAACACGCGCATTGGTCTTGTTGGTGTTCCCCTGTCGGGCGCTGACCTTTTTCTTTTCGACTGGCATCGCACGCTCCTTTCGGGTTTGAGTGCGTCTCGACCGATGCTGCACGGCCAAGAAACGGTTGGCTGAACAAGCCGGTCAACCACTCCTCAGTGTGTTACGGAATGCGCGCAGCACAGGATTTCAAAAAAAGGCAGAACAACAGTTCACGTCGACACAACGCGTAGGCCCCGCCTGTGGTTGCCTTGCGTTGACGTCACGCCGGCGCAAGCTTTTCGGAAAGTCCCTCCCGACTGAGGATCGCCTGTCGCATCCAGGCGCCGAACGAACGATACGAAGGTTGTGTTTCGCACTGTCGCCACAACAGCATCAGACTGATGTGCGGACCGTCCGCCTCGGCGAAGGGCACGACCGAGATGTCACGCAAGGGTCTTTGCCTCACGGATGCGGGCACGAGGCCGACCGCACCGTTTGCCCGGATGGCGTTGACCATGCTTTCCAGAGTGGCGACGTGAAGAGCGAGCGGTGCCCGTCCGCCCGACCGCTCCAGCGCCTTCGCCAGACGATCGTAGAGAAACGGCGCATGCCCGCGATCGAATGCAACGAGAGAGTCGCCTGCAAGCCCGGACAGGGAAACCTCGCGCATGCCCGCTGCGGCATGATCGGATCTCAGCATCGCAGCCATGGGCTCCGTGAAAAGGGTCGTCGCCGAGACCCCGGGTGCCCAATGTCCTTCTCCGTCGCATCCGGCCGCGAAGGCCAGATCCAGTTCCCCCGACAGCACCGCCTGATCGGGCCGCAGGTCGCCCAGGTCGACCGGCTCGAGAATGCGATCGGAAAACAGGTGCGCGCAGGTGTCCAGGCCGAGCGGTTCGATCAACGCGTAGACATACTCAAGGAAGCCGATGCGAATGCGCCGCCGTCCTGTCGACATTGCGCGGACAAGGTGCAACGCGTCGTCGAGATCGGCGATGATGCCGCGCGCGCGGCTCGCGAGTTCCACACCCGCGGGCGTCAATTCGACACCGCCCTGTTCGCGCGCCACCAACGCCAGACCCGCCACCTCCTCAAGCCGGCGGATGCTGCGCGAGAACGGCGGCTGCGAAATGCCGCATAGCGCGGCGGCACGGGTGAAATTGCGAAGATCGTCAAGCGCGACAAACTGGCGCAATTGCTCAAGTGTTGGACGCATCGACTCAGGTTCCTCCCCGGTATCGCGATATACCCAGAGAGTATTTCCACCAGGGTTTGTACGACAATAGCATTTGAAGGGGGCGAAGAAAAAAACGCCCTGTCAATGGCTTGAACCTACCGGAGGAAAAACATGAACACCTATACACCAGAGAAAATGACGGAAATTCCCGCCGCCCCGACGCAGCACCAATACTTCGCCGACGGCTCGACGCTCGTGCGCGCGGAACACATTCCCTGGACCGAATGGGCGTTGCCCGGCACCGAGTTCAAGCTGCTCGATTATGACCGCAATCGCTCCTACACCGTAATCCTGCTTCGCATCTCGCCGGAAGCGCCTGCGGTGAAACACAAGCATATGGGCGCTGCGAACGCCTTTATCCTCGAAGGCGGCTTTTCCTACGAGCACGGCACGATTCGCGCCGGCCAGTTCATGGTTGAAGCAGGCGGCGTTTCGCATACGCCGCAAATCCATCCCGACGGCTGCACTTTGCTCGGCTTCATGTACGGCGCGGTGGTCGGTCTGAACGAAGACGATTCCATTGCCGGCCTGGTCGATGTCGACTGGATGATCGACCGCGTCCGCGAAAACAACGCCTTCGCCCATCTGGAGGATGTGCCGCGGACCTGATCCGCCAGCCCCTTCCGAAAGAACTGGATCACACAATGAGACTGAACGGAAAGATCGCGCTGATCACCGGCGCGGCAAACGGGATCGGCCGCTCAAGTGCCTGTCTCTTCGCCCGCGAGGGCGCGCATGTCATCGCCTCCGACCTCGATGCAGCCGCAGTTGAGGATCTCTGCCGCGAAATCGCGGCGGCCGGCGGGTCCGCGCGCGCCATTTCCTGCGACGTATCGGATGAAATGCAGGTCGGCGCTTTGTTTCGCGACATTCGCGATCACGAGGGGCGGCTCGACATCCTGTACACGAACGCCGGCATCTCCGGTGCAATCGGCGGGATCACCGAGCAAACGCGGGAGGCTTGGGAGCAGGTGTTCCGCGTGAATGTCGACGGCACATGGATGTGCTGTCGCGAAGCGGTCGCGCTGATGCCGGCCAGCGGCGGCGCAATCGTCACCCAGGCGTCCATCGCGGCCGTCATGGGGGGCGGGCCTCCCGGAGCCGGCCCGGTTGCCGGCTACACGGCCGCCAAAGCCGCTGTTGTCGGTCTGACCCGATCGATCGCCTATCAGTTCGGTCATCGCAACATTCGCTGCAATGCCGTTCTGCCGGGTTCGATCGAGACGGCGATGACCCAGCCGCTGATGACTTCGACAACCTATGTCGAGGGCGTCACCCGCGGGACGCCTCTGGCCCGCTTCGGACGGCCGGAGGAGGTTGCCGCGGCAGCTCTCTTCCTCGCCAGCGACGAGGCGAGTTTCATCAGTGGCGAAACGCTGGTCGTCGATGGCGGCTTTATCGTGGCACAGGGACCGGTCTACCCGGCCGCTGCTCTGTAACCGCATTGTCGCGCAGGGCCCGCCCCTGCGCGACAATGACCTGCGTCGCATCAACTCGGAGCGATCCGCTGCTTGCGGACACAAAAAAACCCGGTCCGAAGACCGGGTCTTTTTTTTGGTGCGGTCGAGAAGACTCGAACTTCCACGGGTTTTACCCCACAGCGACCTCAACGCTGCGCGTCTACCAATTCCGCCACGACCGCTTGTTCCGCAACCCATCGCGCTGCGGAGCCTTCGTCTAGCAAATCGGTTTTTGCTGCGCAAGCGAATTGCGAGAGGATATTCACAGCCTTGCGTTTCCGGAGGCTCAAACCGGCCCTGCGGCGCGCACCGGCCGTGCTTCCGGCGGACGGATCAGCACTTCGGTCACGGACACACCGACACGCTCGCCCTGCAGGACCACCTGCCCCTTGGCGATGGGAATGTTGTTCGCCAGGATTTTCACATCGTCCTCCTCGCGCGACATCAGTTCGATGACAGCGCCGCGGCCCATGCGAAGCAGCTGGTGGATCGGCATTTCCGCCGTTCCCAGAACCACGGAAATGTCGATGGAGATATCGTCGAAGATGCCCATGAAAGCGTCCGGCCTCGAACAGGGATGGCATTGCCAGGGTATTCACTCTAAATGACGGGGGCGCGGATGACGCCCACGCTGACCTTGGGCGCGTCATGGTTAACAAACCGCTAACGGACTTGCAAAATGACAGAACGCGGGCAGATCCTTAAGGGTTTCCATCCGGCAACGCCCGACTGCCCGCCGGTCGAATGGGCGGTCAGCGACCGCCTGATTCCCTATGACACCGCCATTGCCGAGATGGAACGCCGCGTCGGCGGCATCGCCGACGGCACGCTGGCGGAGCGTATCTGGCTGCTGGAACACCCCCCGCTCTATACCGCCGGCACCAGCGCGAACACGAGCGATCTGCTGACCCCCGACCGGTTTCCCGTCCACAAGACCGGGCGCGGCGGGCAATACACCTATCACGGTCCGGGGCAACGCGTGGTCTATGTCATGCTCGACCTCAAGCGGCGCAACGCGGATGTCCGTGCCTTCGTCGCGGCACTGGAGGACTGGCTGATCTCCGCGCTGTGGGAGCACCACGTGCGCGGCGAACGGCGCGAGGACCGCGTTGGCGTCTGGGTGCGCCGCCCGGACCAGGGCGAGGACCGGGAGGACAAGATCGCCGCCATCGGTATCCGCATGCGCAAATGGGTCAGCTTTCACGGGATGGCGCTGAACGTGGAGCCGGAGCTTGACCATTTCGCCGGCATTGTGCCCTGCGGTGTCACCCGGCACGGTGTCACCAGTCTCGTCGATCTCGGCCTGCCCGTGACGCTCGCCGATGTCGACCTGACGCTCAGACACACCTTCGAGGCGCTTTTCGGCCCGACGGTTTCCGTGGCAGCCCCGTAAGGGCGCCGATTGTCCCCCCTTGCGCGAATCGGGCGACCTGGCTTTGGAACAAGCCGGGAGGCGCCGGCGTCATGCAGATCCGGTCCGACGACGGTCGATGTCCGGACTTTCGCCTCGAGGTGCCGGCACAGCGTGCCGGAGAAGTGCAGCGCTCGCGCCGGTGATCGCGGCCAGTTCGCGGTTGCGGCACCCGCACCCCGACTGCTAGATGGCGGGCGCAGCGCTATGGAGCGCCGCCGCCGAACCGGACCCAACCCGTCATGGATGCAATCCACCTTCAAGATCTGGCCTTTTACGCCTACCACGGCGTTCATGCGGAAGAAGCGCGGCTCGGCCAGCGCTTCCAGGTCGATCTGACCTGTCACCTGGACCTGACGACAGTGTCCGCGTCCGACCGCTACGAAGACACGGTCTGCTACGGCCTATTGACCGAAACAGTGGAACGAGTGGTGACCACCTCCCGGTTTCAGCTCATCGAGCGGCTGGCGGGAGCGATTACCGACGCTGTGCTGGACTGCGATGCCCGCATCGCGGCGGTGCGCGTTCGGGTCCACAAGCCCGGCGCCCCGCTTCCCATCGCGAGCGGACGCGTCAGCGTCGAGATCTCACGCGCCCGCGCGAACGTCTGAGAACGTCTCCTCCACCTCCCGCAACACCCCCGGGACCAACGCGGGATCCGCGTTGAGCCGTTCGCGTTCCTCCTCCAGGATGGCGAGAAACACGCCCCGCCTCGCCGCACGCACCCGCTCCTCGGCGACGCGCACCACGGGCTCGGCCGCCTGAAGTGCCATCGTCATCAAACGGTCCGCCGCCGTCAGGCGCCCCCACAAATAGTCATGCTCGCGCCAGCCGCGATTGAAGAACGCGCCAAAGGCATTCAGGCTGCGTCCCTTCAGGGCGATTCCCTCGCGCCGCAAGCTGTGCGAATCGGCCGGACTGATGCGGTCGACCTGGATCTCGTTGTGTTCCGCAATCGCCGTGCCCCGCAGAACGGGCAAGGTTACGAGATCGTAGAAGGCGAAGCCGACATAGGCGCCGGTCAGCGCCAGATGCAGCGATTGCGGCAGATAGTTGAGCGTCATCATCGAGAAGACATCGTCGGCAAGCGCGTCGAGATCGGAAAGCCCCATGCGCGCCGACAACCCCGCGACCAGAGCGTCACCCGCCTGCGGGTCGGCCGCGGGGGTTTCCAGCAGCTGTTCGACGAGGCGCCGCGTTTCCTCGCCATAAAACTCCGCGCTCCAGCGACGCGAGAGATGGTCGATCTGCTGGTAAAGCGTCGACTTCAACTCATCCATCTCGTCCGCCCTGACCCCGGCACGGTTCTCCGCGAGCCGGTAGAGCCGGTTGAGCCGGCGGATCACGAAACGGAGACGGCGAATGCGATAGTCGACATCCAGCCCACGCAGGAAACGGATGACCGGCTCCGGCGTGACCGAAGTTTCAGCGCCTGCGTGCAAGGCGGTGGCAAGCCACGCGTCGAGGCGAAGCGCAATCGCGGACGCCTGACCGCCGCCGCCCGCCCTGGCGGGTTCGGGGGCACCGCCCGGCTCGCCCTTCAGAACCCGCGCGCACAGATCCGCGACCCGCTCGACCACGCCGGAAAGCTTCAGCCGCTGATAGCCGCGATAGGCGTAGCCGGCGGTGAGATGCGCCCGCTCATTGGCCATCGTCCGGCAGCGGGTCAGTTCCTGCGTGGTCAGCGGATGAAGCAGCTCTGGCCCGAGGATCGCGCGAACCTCGCTTTCCACCAGCGGTTCGGCGGCGGAGATCACCTCGGCGATCCGCCGGACCTCCCGGTTGTGCTCCGCGACCTGTTCGAGCGCATCGCCGATCGGCTCATTGCGCGGGATATGGGCAAGCGACGCCAGAATGACACGGAAGAACCCAGGGAGCTGCGCGTCCGGCGTGTCATCCTCCGGCGCGGACACCTCCTCGGGTTTGGGGTCGACATAGACGATCTTGCGAACGACCTCCCGGCCCGCGGCGCGCCCGGCAATCGCCTCGAGCAACGGCTGGAACGGCTTGTTCATGACAACGCTGCCATCGACGAAAACGCGCGCCTCCGCCGCCGCGTCCGCCGCGCCGAACGCGCGCCGGCAAAAGCTGTCGCGCTGCGCCCAGCTTTCCCCCCTTGCCTCGAGAACCTGGTCCATTTCACCCAGCATCATTGGCGGAAAGGCACCGGGAAAGGCCGAGGTGGCGCGCGCGGAGAACACGAGGGAGGGGATGGCGCCATCGCCGAAATCCGACTGCAGCTCACCATTGCCGCGACAGGTGGCGGCATAGCGCAGGATCAGACGGTGTTCCCTTTCCTCAACCTCGACGGGATCGTGGATGGCGAAGCGCTGCTTGGCGCCGTAAAAATCCGTGACGGTCACGAGCAGATCGAGCCGCTGGCCCTGCGGCACGAGGGTTGCGGGACCGCCCTCCCCGTCGCCGGGACGCATGGTGTGGCAGGCATCGAGCATCCATCCCACATAACGCGCGCCGGAAAAGGGCGGTGTGAACCAGCGCGACTGCATGAGGCGACGCAGCTTGCCGCGCGTTTCGCCGTCATCCAGCTCGGACTTGAGCGCCATGGTCACCAGCCGGTCCAGCACCGGCGCGATCGACCCCTTGAGATAGCGCGTCAATCCGACCGGTTCATTGGCGAGACGCGTGACGTCGGCGTTCTCGAGCCAGAGGTCGCGGTGGCCGTCGAGCGAGAGGTTATGCGCCAGCGCGCGCGCCAGCATCACGCCGTTGACGCCACCGGCGGAAGCACCCGAAATCACATCGATGACCACACGCAAATCGAGTTTCGGGGCGAAAAGGTCGAGAAACGCCTCATAGGCGGCGGTGACCGGGCTTCCCGCTTCGTTCGTCGTCCCGAGGTCCAGCCGGACCTCCGTCCGCCGGGACGCCCGCACCAGATTGAGAAACTCCCGCGTGATTCCATGCATGTGCACGGCCAGCGAAACGCCACCGTACAACACAAGCGCCAGGCGCAATTCGATCTGTTTCATGAAAGCTGCACGCTCCGTGCTGGAACGACAATGCTCGGCCGCTTCGCAGAAAATGGCAAGGGCTTCACGTCATGCAACCCACAAGCGCCTGCGAAACGGCGCAGGCCGGCGATCCGCCTGCTCAGCCGCCGGCGCGCTCGCGGCGAAGGCGTTCCCAGTAATCCAGGCGCTTGCGGACCTCGCGCTCGAATCCCCGCTCCGGCGGATCGTAAAACTGCTGCCGCCCCATGCTTTCCGGAAAGTAGTCCTGACCGGAAAACGCATCCGGCGCATCATGGTCATAGGCATAGCCGGAGCCATAGCCCTCCGACTTCATCAGCTTGGTCGGCGCGTTGAGGATATGCTTCGGCGGCGACAGCGAGCCGTTCTGCTTTGCCGAGCGCACGGCCGCCTTGTAGGCCTTGTAAACGCCGTTCGACTTCGGCGCGGTCGCGAGATAGACGACCGACTGCGCCAGCGCCAGTTCGCCCTCGGGAGAGCCAAGCATCTGATAGGCATCGCGCGCCGCATTTGCCTGCACCAGCGCCTGCGGATCGGCAAGCCCGATGTCCTCCACCGCCATTCGGATCAGCCGGCGCGCAAGAAACAAAGGGTCCTCGCCGCCATCGAGCATGCGGCAGAACCAGTAAAGCGCTGCATCGGGATCGGACCCGCGCACGGACTTGTGGAGCGCGGAAATGAGATTGTAGTGCCCGTCGCGGGACTTGTCGTAGACCGGGGCGCGCCGCTGCACGATCTCCTGGAGACGCTCGGCATCGAAGGTCTCGCCCTCCCATGCCGCGCGCCAGACATCCTCGGCAAGCGTCAGCGCCGAACGGCCGTCGCCATCCGCCATGCGCAGGAGAACCGCGCGCGCGCCTTCATCGAGCGGCAGGGGCCGACCTTCCTCCGCTTCCGCGCGCTCCAGCAGCTTTGCAATGGCCTCGCTGTCGAGCGTCTTGAAGGTCAGGACATGCGCACGCGACAAAAGCGCCGCATTGAGTTCAAAGCTCGGGTTTTCGGTGGTCGCCCCGACGAGCGTCACCGTTCCGTCCTCCATGACGGGAAGGAACCCGTCCTGCTGCGCGCGGTTGAAACGATGGATCTCGTCGACGAAGAGCAGCGTCCCCTGCCCGATACTGCGCGCGGCGCGCGCGGCCTCGAACACCTTCTTGAGATCGGCGACCCCGGTGAAGATTGCCGAGATCTGCTCGAAGCGCAGATCGGTCTGTTCGGCGAGAAGCCGCGCCACGGTGGTCTTTCCCGTGCCGGGCGGGCCCCAAAAAATCAGCGACCCGAGGCTTCGCGTGCGCAGCATCCGCGTCAGTGCGCCGTCCTCGCCCAGCAGATGATCCTGGCCGACGACCTCGCTCAACTGCGCCGGGCGCAACCGGTCGGCGAGCGGTCGCACCGCCCCCGCATCCAGTCCCGCGCTTTGAAACAGGTCACTCATCGCCGAACGGCTTCTTTCGCGGCCATTGCCCTAACCCCGAAGGGCGATGCGCAGCACCCGGTCGCCGCGCTTGATCTCGAGCCGCCAGATCCCCGGATCGCCGCCGGCGATGCGCTGAAGCTCGCGCGATGTGGCGATCTCGCGTCCGTTCACCGACAGCAGGATGTCGCCGACCTCAAGGCCGACGCGGTTGGCGGTGGATCCCGGCTCCAGCTCTGAAACGACAACGCCCTGCTCGAAGGTATCGAGACGCAGCTCCTCGGCAACGGCGGGCGAGAGATTGACCACCGTCGTTCCGGCGAAGGGCGAATAGCCCTCGATGCGCCTCGGATCGCGCGCAACGGTCTCGGGCGCGGCCTCGAGCGATACGGTGATCTCCTGCTCCCCCGTGCCACGCAGGATGGTGAAACGCGTCGTGGAGCCGATTTCCTTGGTCGCGAAGCGGTAGCCGAAACTGTTGGGATCGGTAATCTCCGCATCGGCCACACGGATGATCAGGTCGCCCACGCGCAGGCCGGATGCCTCTGCCGGGCTGTCGGGCGCGATCTGGGTGACGAGCACGCCGCGCGGGCGGTCCAGCCCCATCGCCTCGGCGATCTCCGCGCCGACCGACTGCAGGCCGGCCCCGAGCCATGGGCGCCGCACGGTGCCGTCGCCCTGGGCCGCGACGGCGACGAAATGCACCATGTTGGAGGGAATGGCGAAGCCGATACCGTTCGAGCCGCCCGAGCGCGAGAAGATCGCGGTGTTGATGCCGACAAGCCGTCCGTCGACGTCCACGAGCGCGCCACCCGAATTGCCCGGGTTGATCGCCGCATCGGTCTGGATGAAGAACTGGTAGTCCGAGACGCCGACCCGCGTGCGCGCCAGTGCCGAAACGATCCCCTGCGTCACGGTTTGCCCGACGCCGAAGGGATTGCCGACGGCAAGCACGATGTCGCCGACCTCGACCGTGTCGGAATCGGCGAATTCCAGATAGGGCAACGTGCCGTTCAGGTCTTTCGCCTTGAGGATGGCGAGATCGGTCTTTTCGTCAAGCACGATGATTTCCGCATCGAACTCGCGCCGGTCCGACAGCGCGACGCGCACCTCGTCCGCGCCCTTGATCACGTGATGGTTGGTCACGATCACCCCGTCGGCGGAGATGATCACGCCGGACCCGAGCGAGGATTCCACCCGTTCGCGCGGGCGCCCGAGATCCTGTCCCGGATTGCCGAAGAAACGCCGGAAGAACGGATCGTCGAAGAACGGCGATGTCTGGCGCTGGCGCACGGTCCGCTTCGCATAGACATTGACCACCGCCGGCGCTGCCGTCTTGACCACGGGCGCGAAGGACGCCTTGAGTTCCACCGCCGAACGCGGCGTCTGCCGGTCGGAGGCCTGGCCCGGCAGAGCGAGAGCGACCGCCAATACGGCCAAACCGCCAACTCGCAACGCTGCCCGCACAATCGTGCCTGCATATCCCGTCATCTCGCCATTCCCCACAATCCGGATTTCTGCCTCGGGCGTTGCGCACGGGAGCGGCCGCCCGACTCGCCTCCCCCGATATAGGCGGATCGAAGGTAACAAAAAAGGCGACCCGAAGGCCGCCTTTTCATTCGTGTCGTGTCGCGGCAGCTTATGCTGCGGCTTCGGCCGTGTCTTCGGCTTCGGAGCGTGCACGATCGGCAGCACCCTTTGCCTCGACGTCGCGATCGACGAACTCGATCACGGCCAGCGGCGCATTGTCACCATAGCGGAAGCCCGCCTTGAGAACGCGCGTGTAACCGCCGTTGCGGCCCTTGTAGCGCTCCGCAAGCGTGTCGAACAACTTGCGAACGAGCGCGACGTCGCGAATCTGCGAAATCGCCTGACGGCGGGCGTGCAGGTCGCCACGCTTGCCGAGGGTGATCAGCTTCTCGACGATCGGACGCAGTTCCTTTGCCTTGGGAAGCGTCGTCACGATCTGCTCATGCTCAATCAGCGATGCGGACATGTTTGCAAACATCGCCTTGCGATGGCTCGAAGTCCGATTGAGCTTGCGGCCGCGATTGCCGTGGCGCATGGCTCTCTCCTTTTCCTGTCACGGCGGACCAACCCGCCTGATGCTGTTACCTGAAGACCGCGCAACCCGCGCGATCAGTACTGATGATCTTCGTAGCGCTTGGCGAGCTCGTCGATGTTCTCCGGCGGCCAGTTGGCCACCTCCATGCCGAGGTGGAGACCCATCTGGGCGAGAACTTCCTTGATCTCGTTCAGCGACTTGCGACCGAAGTTCGGCGTGCGCAGCATTTCGGCTTCGGTCTTCTGGATGAGATCGCCAATATACACGATATTGTCGTTCTTCAGGCAGTTGGCCGAACGCACGGAAAGCTCGAGCTCGTCGACCTTCTTCAAGAGCGCCGGGTTGAAGGCGAGTTCCGGAACGGTGTCTTCCTTCACTTCGCGGCGCGGCTCTTCGAAGTTGACGAAGATCGAGAGCTGGTCCTGAAGGATCCGGGCTGCGAAGGCGACGGTGTCCTCGGGCGTCACCGATCCGTCGGTCTCGATCGTCAGCGACAGCTTGTCATAGTCGAGAACCTGGCCTTCACGGGTGTTTTCCACCCGGTAGGACACCTTCTTGACCGGAGAATACAGGCTGTCGACCGGGATCAGGCCGATCGGCGCGTCTTCCGGACGGTTGCGGTCGGCTGCGACATAGCCCTTGCCGGTGTTCACGGTGAACTCCATGCGGATCTCCGCACCCTCGTCGAGCGTGCAAAGCACGAGATCCGGATTGAGGACCTCGATGTCACCCACCACCTGGATGTCGCCGGCGGTCACGACGCCCGGGCCCTGCTTGCGCACGACCATGCGCTTGGGGCCCTCGCCCTGCATGCGGATCGCGATTTCCTTGATGTTCAGGACGATGTCGGTGACATCCTCGCGAACGCCGGGGATCGACGAAAACTCATGCAGAACGCCGTCGATCTGGACGGCTGTGACAGCCGCACCCTGAAGCGACGACAGCAGAACACGGCGAAGGGCATTGCCGAGGGTCAGACCGAAGCCGCGTTCCAGCGGCTCGGCAACGACGACACCGAGCAGGCGCGCGTCATGACCCGGCTTTACCTCAAGCTTGTTCGGCTTGATCAGTTCCTGCCAGTTTTTGTTAATGCTCAAATCTCTTTCCTCCGGCTGTCCCGCCGCGGCCCGCAAGCCACGGCCATGCTGTGCCATGAGAAGGGAGTGATACGTCTGAAACTCAGACGCGGCGGCGCTTGCGCGGACGGCAACCGTTGTGCGGGATCGGCGTCACGTCGCGGATCGACGTCACCATGAACCCGGCAGCCTGAAGGGCGCGCAGGGCCGACTCACGACCCGAACCCGGACCGCGGACCTCGACCTCAAGCGTGCGCATGCCGTGTTCGGCTGCCTTCTTCGCGGCGTCTTCCGCGGCCACCTGTGCGGCATACGGGGTCGACTTGCGCGAGCCCTTGAAGCCCATGGCGCCAGCCGACGACCAGGAAATCGTGTTTCCCTGCGCATCGGTGATGGTGATCATGGTGTTGTTGAACGTCGAGTTCACATGCGCGACGCCGGAGGAAATGTTCTTCCGTTCGCGACGCCGGACGCGCGTGGTTTCTTTAGCCATTTTTCTATCCTTTGCTCGATCTCGTCACCGCCGTCGTTCGGCGGCTCCACCGGGCCGTACGTTCCGATGAATTACTTCTTCTTGCCGGCAATCGCCTTCGCCGGGCCCTTGCGGGTGCGGGCGTTGGTGTGCGTGCGCTGGCCGCGGACCGGAAGGCCGCGACGGTGGCGCAGCCCGCGGTAGCAACCAAGGTCCATCAAGCGCTTGATGTTCATCGCGACTTCGCGGCGAAGATCGCCTTCCACGATGTAATCGCGGTCGATGGTCTCGCGCATGGCAAGGACTTCCGCATCCGAAAGCTCGTTAACACGGCGCTCGGGCGCGATGTTCACCTTGGTGATGATCTCCTCGGCAAACTTGGCGCCGATGCCGTGAATGTACTGAAGCGCGATGACGACGCGCTTGTTCGTCGGGATGTTTACACCTGCGATACGGGCCAATGCCGTCTCCATGTTTTGGGGGCTTCGGACTTGAAGCGCCGCCGGGTTGCCCCGCGTCCGGTGGAGGCCGGCCCATGCGGGGAGGAAAAACTGCACGAACGCACCCGCGTCCCGCGCGCGTAACGCGGACCCGGATGCGTACATTAGGGCAGGTCGCGAGGATTAGACCTCTCTGCCAACCGCGTCAAGCACGGAATCGATCTGGGCAGAGACCTCGTCGATCGACTTCATGCCGTCGACAGATTTCAGCTGCCCGCGTCCACGATAATAGGGCGCAACGACTGCGGTATCGCGGTTGTATGCCTCAAGGCGCTGCTTGAACACTTCCGGATCGTCGTCCTTGCGCACCGGCTCGCCGTTTGCCTTGGCCTCGGCCGCCCGCTTGACGATCCGGTCGACCAGCGCGGACTGGTCCACGTCCAGTTCGAGCACGATATCGAGGTTCATGTTCTTCTCGGACAGCATCGCATCCAGCGCTTCCGCCTGGGCGACCGTGCGGGGAAACCCGTCGAGGATGAACCCCTTTTGGGCATCCGGCTCCTCGATGCGGTCGGCGACGATGCCGATGACAATGTCATCCGACACCAGCCCGCCTGCGTCCATCACCGACTTGGCCTTCAGGCCCACCGGCGTTTCCGCGGCAACCGCCGCCCGAAGCATGTCACCCGTCGACAGTTGCGGAATGCCATGCTTCTCCACCAGACGGGCGGCCTGGGTGCCCTTGCCGGCACCCGGCGGTCCGAGAAAAATCAACCTCATCTACGCTTCCCCCTGAGCTTCGATTTCTTCACCAGTCCCTCATACTGATGCGCGAGCAGATGGCCCTGGATCTGGGATACCGTATCCATGGTCACGCTGACGACGATCAAAAGGGAGGTGCCACCGAAGTAGAACGGAACGCCCGTCGCGGAAATAAGGAATTCGGGTAATAGACAGACCAGAACAATGTAGATGGCGCCGACCACGGTGATGCGGGTCAAGACGTAGTCGATATATTGCGCGGTCCGCTCGCCCGGACGGATGCCCGGGATGAACCCGCCGTGCTTCTTCAGATTGTCGGCCGTGTCCGACGGATTGAACACAATCGCCGTGTAGAAGAAGCAGAAGAACACGATCAGCACCGCATAAAGCAGCATGTAGAGCGGCTGGCCGTGGCCAAGCAGCGCCGTGACCGTGGTCAGGATGCTGTTCTCGTCGCCGGTCGTGCCCAGCCCCGAAAGTGTCGCGGGAACCAGCAGCAGCGATGAGGCGAAAATCGGCGGAATCACGCCGGCCGTGTTGAGCTTGAGCGGCAGGAAAGAGGTGTTGCCCTCAAACATCCGGTTGCCCATCTGGCGCTTCGGATACTGGATCAGCAACCGCCGCTGCGCACGCTCCATGAACACGATGATCGCAATCACCACGATGGACAGCAGGATGATGGCGATGATGATCGGCGTGGCGAGTGCGCCCTGCCGCCCGAGCTCGAGCGTCGAGGCGATTGCCGAGGGAAGACCCGCAACGATGCCGGCGAAAATGATCAGCGAAATGCCGTTGCCGATGCCGCGCGCGGTGATCTGCTCACCGAGCCACATCAGGAACATGGTGCCGCCGACGAAGGTAATGACCGCCGAAATGCGGAAGAACCAGCCCGGATCGATCACGACATTCGCAGCGCTCTCGAGACCGACCGCAAGCCCGTACGCCTGGAAGGTGGCGAGAACCACCGTGCCGTAACGGGTGTACTGGTTGATCACCTTGCGGCCCTGCTCGCCCTCCTTCTTGAGCTGTTCCAGCGAGGGAACAACGGAGGTGAGAAGCTGAATGATGATCGATGCGGAGATATACGGCATGATGCCGAGTGCGAGGATCGCCATGCGCTGGACGGCACCGCCGGAGAACATGTTGAACAGGCCAACTATGCCCTGCTGCGCCTGGCCGAAGGCCTGGGCGAAAGCCTCGGGATTGATCCCCGGAAGCGGCACGTAAGTGCCGAACCGATACACAAGAAGCGCACCCAGTGTGAACCAGATACGCTTCTTCAACTCTTCTGCCTTGGCGAAAGCTGAGAAATTCAGATTAGCCGCTAGCTGTTCGGCAGCTGATGCCATTCCAGGCTCCGGTCAAATATGCGTGCAGGAACAAGGGAAAACCCAGGCTTATTCAGCCTGGGCTCCGATAATCGTGACTTTGCCGCCAGCCTTCTCGACCGCGTCGATGGCAGCCTTGGAGGCGCCGGCGATCTCGAAGGAGACTGCGCCCTTCAGGGCACCGTCGGACAGAAGGCGGACGCCGTCCTTGACCCGACGGATCACGCCGGCGGCCTTGAGGGCCTCGGCCGTCACCGTCTGGCTTGCGTCAAGCTTGCCGGCATCGATCGCGATCTGCACGCGGCCGAGCGACACCACCGAGAAGGACTTCGCGAAGATGTTCGTGAAGCCGCGCTTCGGCAGGCGGCGATGGATCGGCATCTGGCCGCCCTCGAAGCCCTTGATCGCGACGCCCGAACGGCTCTTCTGACCCTTGACGCCACGGCCGCCGGTCTTGCCCTTGCCGGAGCCGATGCCGCGACCGACACGCATGCGGTCTTTCGTGGCACCCGGATTGTCCCGGAGTTCATTCAGTTTCATCATTTATCTCCCCGCATCCATCACGCGTCTTCGACGACGCGGATGAGATGCTGAACCTTCCGGATCATGCCGCGTACTTCCGGCGTATCCTTGAGTGTCGAGCGACGGTGCATCTTGTTCAGTCCGAGGCCGACCAGCGTCGCGCGCTGGTCCTTCGGACGCCGCAAGGGACTGCCAACCTGCTCGACCGTAACGGTCTTATCAGTGTTCGCCATGGAACCAAGCCTTTCTCAAGCTGGGGTCGATGCACGCAAAGGTCAAGCCTCTGCGGCCGCCTGCGCGCTATCGTCGATATCACGGCGACGGGCCTGGACCTGCGACACCTTGAGACCGCGGCGAGCCGCGACCGAACGCGGGCTGTCCTCGTGCTTCAGGGCTTCGAAGGTGGCACGCACCATGTTGTAGGGGTTCGCCGAGCCCAGCGACTTGGCAACGACGTCCTGGACGCCGAGGGTCTCGAACACCGCACGCATCGGACCGCCGGCAATGATGCCGGTACCGGCCGGTGCGGCACGAAGGATCACCTTGCCCGCGCCGTGACGTCCGTTGACGTCATGGTGCAGGGTGCGGCCCTCGCGCAGCGGCACGCGGATCATCGACCGCTTCGCGGCTTCCGTTGCCTTGCGGATCGCTTCCGGCACTTCACGGGCCTTGCCGTGACCGAAGCCGACGCGGCCCTTCTGGTCGCCAACGACCACAAGCGCGGCAAAGCCGAACCGGCGGCCACCCTTGACGACCTTGGCGACGCGGTTGATGTGAACAAGCTTGTCGACGAATTCGCTGTCGCGCTCGTTCCGATCGCCTCCGCGATCCCGATTATCCTGTCTCGCCATAATATTCGCTTCCGTTTGTCTGTGAGCGTCTTTCAACGACGATCAGAATTCCAGTCCGCCCTCACGAGCCGCATCGGCCAGAGCCTTGACGCGCCCGTGGTACATGTACCCGCCGCGGTCGAACACCACCTTGGTGACGCCGGCCGCCTTGGCGCGCTCGGCGAGCACCTTGCCGACGGTCTCGGCCGCAGAGGTGTTGCCGCCCGAAGCGAGAGCGGAGCGAAGATCCTTGTCGACGCTCGACGCCGAAGCGAGCGTATGGCCCTTGGCGTCGTCGATGATCTGCGCATAGATTTGTTTGGAAGAGCGATACACCGACAGGCGCGGACGCCCGTTGAGTACCTTCTTGATCGAACGACGGACGCGGTCGCGGCGGCGTTCGAAGCCTGATTGTGTCTTCGCCATGGTCCGGTCCGTTACTTCTTCTTGCCTTCCTTGCGGACGATATATTCGCCCGCGTAGCGAATACCCTTGCCCTTGTAGGGCTCGGGCGGACGATAATCGCGGATTTCCGCCGCAACCTGTCCGACGCGCTGCTTGTCGATGCCCGTGATCACGACTTCCGTGGGCTTCGGACATGCCACATCGATGCCCTCGGGCATCGGATGCACGACGTCATGCGAAAAACCGAGCGCAAGCTGCAGGTTCCTGCCCTGCGCCTGTGCACGATAACCGACGCCGGTGATTTCAAGGCGCTTCTCGAAGCCCTTGCTCACCCCGGTCACGATGTTTTCCACCATCGTGCGGGACATGCCCCACATCGCACGCGCCGGCTTGCTGTCGACGCGCGGATCGACCTTGATTCCATCGTCCGTCATTTCGACCAGAACGAGATCATTGACCACGAAGGAGAGTTCCCCCTTCGGACCCTTGACCGCTACCGTCTGGCCGTTGATCGTTGCCGTTACCCCGCTCGGCACGGGGACTGGCTTCTTGCCAATTCGAGACATAAGACCAACCTGTCCAGTTTACCTTGCAAGAGTGCCCTGCAGCATCAGAAGATGCGGCAAAGCACCTCGCCACCAACGTTTTGCTCCCGCGCATCATGGTCGGCCATGACACCGCGCGGCGTCGAAAGGATCGACACGCCCAGGCCATTCGCCACACGCGGGATATTCTTGACGGAGGAATACACCCGCCGCCCCGGCTTGGAAATCCGTTCGATCGAACGAATGACCGGTTCGCCGTCAAAGTACTTCAACTCGATCTCGAGCTCAGCCTTGCCGCCGTCGAATTCCACAGCCGAATAGCCACGGATATACCCTTCCGACGCAAGCACGTCGAGCACATGTTCGCGCAATTTCGAAGCGGGCGTAGAGACCTTGCTCTTGCGCCGCATCTGAGCATTGCGGATCCGGGTGAGCATATCGCCCAAGGGATCGGAAATCGCCATCGGACTCTCCTTACCAGCTCGACTTCACGAGGCCCGGGACCAAGCCCTTGGAGCCCAGCTCGCGAAGCGCAACGCGCGACATCTTCAGCTTGCGATAGTAGCCGCGGGGGCGTCCTGTCACTTCACAACGGTTGCGAATACGCACCTCCGCGGAATTCCGCGGCAGCTTGGCGAGCTTCAGCCTTGCGGCGTAACGCTCTTCAAGCGACAGGCTGTCGTCTTTCGCAGCCGCCTTCAGCGCGGTGCGCTTCTCGGCGTATTTCTTAACGAGCCGCTCGCGCCGCTTGTTCTTCTCGATCGCGCTCTTCTTCGCCATCGTCTGTCCTCGTTCTTTTTCCCGCTACGTTATTTGCGGAACGGGAAGTTGAACGCGCGCAGAAGCTCGCGCGCCTCGTCATCGTTGTCCGCGGTGGTGCAAACAATCACGTCCAGGCCCCAGATCTGGTCGACCTGATCGTAATTGATCTCCGGAAACACGATATGTTCCTTCACGCCCATTGCGTAGTTTCCACGGCCGTCGAAGCTCTTGGCATTCAGGCCGCGGAAGTCACGAACGCGCGGCAGCGCAATCGTGATGAGGCGATCGAGAAACTCGTACATCCGTTCCCCGCGCAGCGTCACCTTGGCGCCAAGCGGCATGCCTTCACGAACCTTGAAGGTCGCGATGGACTTGCGGGCCTTGGTGATGACCGGCTTCTGACCGGCGATATGCGCAAGATCCTCGGCAGCGATCTTGGCCTTCTTGCTGTCGGCCACCGCCTCGCCGATCCCCATGTTGAGAACGATCTTCTCAAGCGAGGGAATCTGCATCGGATTCTTGTAGTTGAACTTTTCCTGCATCTGCGGACGGATCTTTTCAAGATACTCCGTCTTCAGCCGCGGCAAGGTCTTGGTGTCAGCCATCGATCAGATCTCCCGAACGCTTGGCCACGCGCACTTTGGTGCCGTCTTCCTTCACCTGGAACCCGACACGAGTCGGCTTCCCGTCCTTCGGATCGGCAAGCGCCAGGTTCGACATGTGAACCGGCAGCTCCTTGCTGATGATCCCACCCTCGGACTGCGCCGTCTGGCGCTGGTGCCGGCGAACGACGTTCACGCCGCGAACCAGAGCCTTGTTGTCCTGCGGGGAAACCGAGATGATTTCACCGGTCTTGCCCTTGTCGCGCCCCGTGAGCACGACAACGGTGTCGCCCTTTTTAATCTTGGCGGCCATTAGAGCACCTCCGGAGCGAGCGAAATCACCTTCATGTGATTCTTCGCACGCAACTCGCGCGGAACCGGGCCGAAGATACGGGTCCCCACCGGTTCCTTGTTGTTGTTGACCAGGACCGCCGCATTGCGGTCGAACCGGATCACCGAGCCGTCGGGACGGCGAATATCCTTCGCCGTGCGCACGACGACCGCTTTCATCACGTCGCCCTTTTTGACGCGGCCGCGCGGTGTTGCCTCTTTCACGCTGACGACGATGATGTCGCCGACGCTGGCATATTTCCGCTTGGAGCCGCCGAGCACTTTGATGCACATGACACGACGGGCGCCGGAATTATCCGCCACGTCGAGGTTTGTTTGCATCTGAATCATGACTGGCCGCCTTGTTCTTCTCTCACCGTGTTCGCTTGCGAACGCCGGAAGTCATGTCAGTCCGCAGTCGACGTTTCGACAACGGTCCAGGTTTTGGTCTTCGAAATCGGCGCGCACTCTTGGATCTGGACGGTATCGCCCGTCTTGTGCGCGTTGGTCTCGTCGTGCGCCCGATACTTCTTCGAGCGGCGGACGGTCTTCTTGAACAGCGGATGGGTGAAGCGGCGCTCCACACGAACCGTGACCGTCTTTTCGTTGGCGTCGCTCACCACAACGCCCTGCAGTACGCGTTTCGGCATAATGGTCTCCTTACGCGCTTGTTGCCACGCGCTTGTCGCGCATGATCGTTTGAATGCGCGCAATGTCACGACGCACCTGGCGCACACGCGCCGTATTCTCAAGCTGGCCGGTGGCCCGCTGAAAGCGCAGGTTGAACTGCTCTTTCTTCAGGCTTTCAAGGTCCGCTACCAGCTCGTCCAAGGTCTTTGCCCGAACGTCCATGGCCTTCATGGCACTACTCTCCTGGTCCCGCCTCAGTCGGCGATACGCTGAACGAAGCGGCACTTGATCGGCAGCTTGGCTGCAGCAAGGCGCATCGCTTCGCGTGCCGTGTCTTCCGGCACACCGTCGATCTCGAACATGATCCGACCGGGCTTGACCTTAGCGGCCCAATAATCCGGCGAACCCTTGCCCTTACCCATACGCACTTCAGTCGGCTTCGACGACACCGGCACGTCCGGGAAAATCCTGATCCAAACACGACCCGCACGCTTCATGTGACGGGTCATGGCACGACGGGCCGCCTCGATCTGGCGTGCGGTCACCCGCTCCGGCTCCACGGCCTTCAGGCCGAAGGCGCCGAAATTGAGATCGGTTCCGCCCTTGGCGGTACCATGGATCCGGCCCTTGTGCTGCTTGCGGAACTTCGTTCGCTTCGGTTGCAGCATCTCTACTCTCTCGCTTTGCTACTGTCCAAGACCCGACCGCCGCCTGTTAGGCAGCGCGTCCGCGATCGCGGCGTCCGCCGCCCTGGTTCGATCCGTCGCCCTCGACCGCGCGACGCTCATGCGCCATCGGATCGTGTTCGAGAATCTCACCCTTGAAGATCCAGACCTTGACGCCGCATGTGCCGTAGGCCGTGTGGGCCGTGGACATGCCGAAGTCAATGTCCGCGCGCAGCGTGTGCAGCGGCACACGACCTTCGCGGTACCATTCGGTCCGGGCGATCTCGGCGCCGCCAAGACGGCCGCCACAGTTGATCCGGATGCCCTGTGCGCCCATCCGCATGGCGGACTGAACCGCCCGCTTCATGGCACGACGGAAGGCAACGCGGCGCTCCAACTGCTGCGAGATGCCGTCAGCAACCAGCTGAGCGTCGATCTCGGGCTTGCGCACTTCAACGATGTTGATGTGCACATCGGAGTTGGTGATCTGCGAAAGCGCCTTGCGGAGCTTCTCGATGTCCGCGCCCTTCTTGCCGATCACGACACCCGGACGACCCGAGTGAACCGAAACGCGGCACTTGCGGTGCGGACGCTCGACGACAACCTTGGAAACGGCTGCCTGCTTCAGAGCCTTGAGGATGTACTCCCGGATGCGGAAGTCCTCATGCAGCAGCTGGCCGTATTCACCCTTGTCCGCGTACCAGCGCGAATCCCAGGTGCGGTTGATGCCAAGACGCAGACCGATCGGATTTACTTTGTGTCCCATCAGGCGGTCTCCTCGACTTCGCGGACGACGATGGTAAGGTTCGAGAAAGGCTTCTCGATCCGACCCACACGGCCACGGGCACGAGCCTGGAACCGCTTGATCACGAATGCCTTGCCGACATGCGCCTCGGCCACGACCAGGCTGTCGACATTGAGGTCATGGTTGTTCTCCGCGTTCGCGATCGCCGACATCAACGCCTTCTTGACGTCGTCGGAAATCCGCTTGCGCGAGAAGGTGAGATCGGACAGCGCCTTTTCCACCTTTTTGCCGCGGATCGTTTCCGCAACAAGGTTCAGCTTGCGCGGAGAAACGCGCAGCATCCGGGCGACCGACTTCGCCTCATTATCGGCGAGCGCGCGCCCGCCCTTCGGCTTGCCCATGGTTACTTCCTCTTCGCCTTCTTGTCGGCGCCATGGCCATAATAGGTGCGCGTTGGCGAGAACTCGCCGAACTTGTGACCGATCATGTCTTCAGACACCAGCACCGGAACGTGCTTCTGGCCATTGTAGACGCCGAAGGTCAAACCCACGAACTGGGGCAGGATCGTCGAACGCCGGCTCCAGATCTTGATGATTTCGTTTCGGCCCGACGCGCGGACCTTTTCTGCCTTCTTCAGCAGAAAGCCGTCGACGAACGGGCCCTTCCAAACTGAACGTGCCATGGTCGGCCCCTTTTACTTCTTGCGCGCGTGGCGGCTGCGGACGATGTATTTGTCCGTGGCCTTGTTCGAACGCGTGCGCTTGCCCTTGGTCGGCTTGCCCCACGGCGTCACCGGATGACGGCCACCGGAGGTACGACCCTCACCACCACCGTGCGGGTGATCGACCGGGTTCATGGCGACACCACGCACATGCGGGCGACGACCCTGCCAGCGGGAACGACCCGCCTTGCCGAGATTGATGTTGCCGTGGTCCGGATTGGACACGGCACCGATCGAGGCCATGCAGGTCCCAAGCACCCGACGCTGCTCGCCCGAAAGCAAGCGGATCGTGGTGTAACCCTGGTCACGTCCCACAACCTGTGCGTAGGCACCGGCCGAACGAGCGATCTGACCGCCCTTGCCGGGCTTCATCTCGACGTTGTGGACGATGGTGCCGACCGGAATGGAGGCCAGCGGCATCGCATTGCCCGGCTTCACGTCGACCGACTTGCCGGCGAGGACTTTGTCGCCAACGGCCAGGCGCTGCGGAGCCAGGATGTAGGACAGCTCGCCGTCCTCATACTTGATCAGCGCAATGAACGCGGTCCGGTTGGGATCGTATTCGATCCGCTCGACCGTGGCCGAAACGTCCAGCTTGGTGCGCTTGAAGTCGACCAGACGGTAGCGGCGCTTGTGCCCGCCACCGCGGTTCGGCGACGTCGTGCGACCGGTGTTGTTGCGACCGCCGGACTTGGAAAGCCCCTCGGTCAGAGCCTTGACCGGCTTGCCCTTGTACAGCGACGAGCGGTCCACCTGGACCAGCTGGCGCCGACCGGGCGACGTCGGATTGAAGGTTTTGAGTGCCATTGTTCCCTCTCCGCCCTTACAGACCGGTTGTGACGTCGATGGACTGGCCGTCCTGCAGGGTCACGACCGCCTTCTTGACGTCGGACTGCTGGCCGATCCGCCCGCGGAACCGCTTCTGCTTGCCCTTGCGGACAAGGGTGTTCACGGCCGTCACCTTCACCCCGAAGAGCGCTTCGACAGCGGCCTTGATCTCGGGCTTCGTGGCGGTCGGCGCAACGTTGAACACGACCTTGTTCTGCTCGGACGCGAAAGTCGCCTTCTCGGTGATCACCGGGGACACGACCGTGTCAAAGTGCTTGAGAGTGCTCATTTGAACCGCTCCTCCAGGGCCGACAACGCCGCCTTGGTCAACACCAGTTTTTCACGCCGCAGGATATCGTAGACGTTGATACCCTCGATCGGCAGAACGTCGATCGCCGGAATGTTGCGCGATGCAAGGCGGAAGTTCGTGTCGACCTCGCTGCCGTCGATGATCAGCGCATTGCTGAGACCGAGCTTGGCGAAACGGGCGAACAGCGCCTTGGTCTTGGCTTCCTCGAGCTTGGCGGAATCGACGACGATGATACCGTCGCCCTTCAGCTTCGCCGAAAGGGCATGCCGCAGGCCGAGCGCGCGGACCTTCTTGGGAAGATCGTGCGCATGGCTGCGGACGACCGGCCCGTGGGCCTTGCCGCCGCCGCGGAACTGCGGAGCCTTCTTGTTGCCGTGACGCGCGCCGCCCGTGCCCTTCTGGCGGACGAACTTCTTCGTCGTGCCGGAAATCTCCGAACGCTGCTTCGCCTTGTGCGTGCCGGCCTGGCGACGCGCCAGCTGCCAGCGCACGACGCGGTGGATCAGGTCGGTGCGCGGCTCGAGACCGAAGATCTCGTCCGACACCGTGATCGAACCGGCGGCAGCCCCGTCGAGGGTCTTTACCTCAAGTTCCATCACTCGCTCTCCTTCTCGACTGCAGCAGCAGCCTCGACCGCGCGGAAGGCACCCGGCATCGGAACACCGTCCGGAAGCGCCTTCTTGACCGCGTCGCGGATGACGATCCAGCCACCTTTCGATCCCGGGACGGCGCCCTGGATCATGATCAGCCCGCGCTCAACGTCGGTGCGAACGATCTTCAGGTTCTGCGTGGTCACCTGCTCGGCACCCATGTGCCCGGCCATTTTCTTGCCCTTGAACACCTTGCCGGGGTCCTGGCACTGACCGGTCGAGCCATGCGAACGGTGCGAAATCGACACACCGTGCGAGGCGCGAAGGCCGCCGAAGTTGTGCCGCTTCATGGCACCGGCGAAGCCCTTGCCGATCGAGGTGCCCGTGACATCCACGAACTGCCCTTCGACAAAATGGTCCGCCGTGATTTCGGCACCGACGTCGATCAGGTTGTCCTGCGAGACGCGGAATTCCGCGAGCTTGCGCTTCGGCTCAACCTTCGCGACGGCGAAGTGCCCGCGCATGGCGCGCGGCGTGTTCTTAACCTTGGCCAGTCCGGCGCCAACCTGCACCGCAACATAACCGTTTTTCTCTTCCGTCCGGTGGGCGATTACCTGACAGTTTTCGAGCTTCAGCACCGTTACCGGCACATGCTCACCCGCATCATTATAGATGCGCGTCATACCCACCTTCTGTGCGATCACTCCAGAACGCATATCGGCGTGTCCCCTTGTGAGCGCCTTACAGCTTGATCTCGACGTCGACACCAGCGGCGAGGTCGAGCTTCATCAGCGCGTCCACGGTCTGCGGCGTCGGATCAACGATGTCGAGAAGACGCTTATGCGTGCGCATCTCGAACTGATCACGGCTTTTCTTGTCGATATGCGGACCACGAAGCACTGTGTACTTCTCGATCCGCGTGGGCAGCGGCACAGGACCGCGCACTTGTGCACCGGTCCGTTTCGCCGTGCTGACGATCTCGCGGGTCGAGGCATCGAGAACTCGATGGTCGAACGCCTTGAGACGGATCCGAATGTTTTGACCGTTCATGTCCAAATCCCCATGCGGTCCGCGGGCGGACACAAGGTCCGTCCCGCGGGTCTCGCGGATTACTCGATGATCGACGCGACGACGCCGGCACCGACCGTGCGGCCGCCTTCGCGGATCGCGAAGCGAAGTCCGTCTTCCATCGCGATCGGCACGATCAGCGTCACGACGACCGACACATTGTCGCCCGGCATGACCATTTCCGTGCCTTCCGGAAGATCGACAACGCCCGTCACGTCCGTCGTGCGGAAGTAGAACTGCGGACGGTAGTTCGTGAAGAACGGCGTGTGACGACCGCCCTCTTCCTTCGTCAGGATGTAGGCTTCCGCATTGAACTTCGTGTGCGGCGTAACCGAACCCGGCTTGCACAGAACCTGACCGCGCTCGACGTCTTCACGACCGATGCCGCGGATCAGCGCGCCGATGTTGTCGCCAGCCTGGCCCTGATCGAGCAGCTTGCGGAACATCTCGACGCCCGTAACCGTCGTCTTCTT
>NZ_KE384082.1:0-154544 GCF_000423705.1 Stappia stellulata DSM 5886
ATCGGGCCGTCGGCCGCCGAACACACCAGGATCGCGCCGTCCATCTGCGCCGCACCCGTGATCATGTTCTTCACGTAGTCGGCGTGGCCCGGGCAATCGACGTGGGCGTAGTGACGGTTTTCCGTCTCGTACTCCACGTGCGCCGTCGAGATCGTGATGCCGCGCGCACGCTCTTCCGGCGCGCCGTCGATCTCGTCATACGCCTTGAAGTCGCCGAACTGTTTCGTGATCGCCGCCGTAAGCGTCGTCTTGCCATGGTCGACGTGGCCGATCGTGCCAATGTTCACGTGCGGCTTCGTCCGCTCAAACTTTGCTTTCGCCATCGGCGTCGCTCTCTGTCCAACTTGCGGTTAAGTCTATCAAACACGGTGAAGAGCCGACCGCAACGCGGCGGCGGATACTCGGAGCGGGAACGCGGTTTCCGATCCGCCCTCCGGGCCTTGCGGCCGGGCGCTTGTGCGTGGAGCGGGTGAAGGGAATCGAACCCTCGTCGTCAGCTTGGAAGGCTGCTGCTCTACCATTGAGCTACACCCGCCGCCGGCCGGGGGATGGTGGAGGAGGTTGGATTTGAACCAACGTAGGCTAAGCCAACGGATTTACAGTCCGTCCCCTTTAACCACTCGGGCACTCCTCCGTTTCACCTTCCCCGTCGCCGAAGCGCCTTGGATGGCATCACGAAAACGTCCTGCGAAACAATCGCGAGGCTGCTCCCGTGGCGCGTGTTATGCAGAACGGGGTTGGGGGTGTCAACGCCCATTTGTCCGTCGTCGACACAAAATCGCCCCCCTGTCCCCAGACGCTTTCTTCTTGCCGCTCGCGCGCGCCCGCGATAAGCGCTGATGCGATGACACGCGCACCGAAATCCTTTTCCCCTGGGCGCCACCGCCGGGCCAGACAGCCGGGCAGTGCTGCGACCGAGGGGCCGCTCCGGCTTTACGGTCTTCACACGATCGAAGCCGCCTTCGCCAACCCCGAAAGGCGGCGACTCAAGCTCTATGCCACGGAGAACGCGCTGCGACGCCTGTCGGAGCGCGACGTCGGCATCGATGTGCCCGTGGAGACGGTCTCGCCGAAAAAGCTCGACCAGATGGTCGGGCGCGACGCCGTTCACCAGGGCGCCGTCCTGGAAGCAGATCCCCTGCCCGCCTTTGGCGTACGCGATCTGGGGCGCGCGCGCCTGGTCCTGGCTCTCGACCAGGTGACCGATCCGCACAATGTCGGCGCGATCCTGCGCTCCGCCGTTGCGCTTGGCGCCGATGCCGTTGTGACCACCGAACGCCACGCACCGGAGGAAGGCCCCGTTCTCGCCAAATCGGCCTCCGGCGCGCTCGACATGATTCGCCACGTCCGCGTGAAGAACATGGCGCGTTTCGTCACCGAGATGCGCGACAGCGGCTTTCGCACCGTCGCGCTCGACAGCGAGGGGCCGGCGCGGCTTGAGGAAACCGACACCGGCGACAAGGTGCTCCTGGTGCTCGGTTCTGAAGGAAAGGGCGTGCGTCAGGGCGTGCGCGAGAACTGCGATGCGCTTGCCCGTCTCGACATGCCGGGCAAGATCGCCTCGCTGAATGTTTCCAATGCCGCCGTGCTTGCGCTCTACATTATTCGCGAAAGTCTGGAGGGCCGGCGCACGGCCGGTTAGCGCCGCGGCTGCGCAGGCGCACGCGCCGCCGGCGCCCCCTTGGCCGCCTGCAGAACGAAACGCTTGCAAAACGGGATGCACGAGCGAAAATCCTGTGCTAGAAGCGCCTCGCTTGCCGGTATAGCTCAGTTGGTAGAGCACCTGATTTGTAATCAGGGGGTCGCGGGTTCGAATCCTGCTGCCGGCACCACAATTTCCTTCAAGAGTTCATTTCTTATCCGAAGATCCCGAAAAACGCGGGATCCTCGCGAGACCTGGGTCATGTCTCACCCGAGACACGCGCTCCCGGCGACACGCCTTCCGGCGCAAAGGCCGTTCTCGACGCTTCAGCGGACGCATCCGGCGTTCGAAGCCCCGCCGCCGTCCCGCGCAGCGGATGAACGACCGGCTCCTTGCAGCGAAAGGCGTAGCGCCGGATGATCTGCGCATAGGAACGGTAGACGTAGCCGCCGTTGGCGGCGATCACTTGCGCCCGGTCGCGCGCATAGGCGGCGCGCAGCCCGTACCACGGCAGGGACGGGTCCAGATGATGCACCGCATGCAGCGAATTGAACAGGAACAGCGCCGCGAGGGGACCGCTCTCCTCGATGATCACGCTGCGGTGTCCGACGGCGTCCTCGGCCCGGTGCTCCAGGAAGGTCCGCAGGCACAGCAGCACAGAGGCGCCGTAGCAGGCCGCAACATACCCCGTCAGCGAGAACCCCGGCACCTGGCGCAGCAACCAGACCAGCAGCGCAAGCGCGGCGAGATGCTCCGCCCAGGCGGCGAGAACGTCCCGTCGCCCAGCCAGAATCGCCCGTGCGTCGCCGGCGACGAGCCCCGCCATTCCGGCAATGGGGCCGAGCAGCATCCGCCCGGCAAGCGTGTTCGTCGCCGTCAGGAACCACCGCTTGACCGGCGACATCCCCGCCCAGTCGCACGGATCGCGGTACCAGCTTTCCGGATCGTCAAAAGGATCGGTCAGGGCGGGATCGCGGTGATGGGCGATGTGGAGCGCGCGAAACCGCCAATAGGGAACGAACATCCCGAGCGGCAACGCCACGAAGATCCAGTTGAGTCGCGGCGCGCGAAACGGATGACCGTGCAGCACCTCGTGTTGAAGCGAGGAATGCAGCGTGAGGACCGGGACAAGGGCGAGATAGGCCCAAATGCCGACATGCGGGGCGGCGAGAACGAGCCCCAGAAACACGGCGTGAACGCCAAGGGCAAGGAGAAGGGTCGGCCACTCGAGCGTTCGGGTGTGCGATGTGCGCGCCTGTGCGGCGCGGGACGGCGGGACATGCGCTGTGGGCAAGGGGAACCTCTGTGTTGGCGGTCCCCGAGTGATGCGCCGGAGGGGCGCCTCCGGCAATGTGTCAATTCCCAAATGAATTGGAACATTCGCATCGTTTTCGTGCTACTTTTGTGAAAATACAAATTTGTCGTGAAATCATGAGAACCGGAGGCCCGATGGCACGATCGGACAAGCGCGAACTCGCCGGATTGTTTCGCAAGCGCCTCGCCGCCCTCATCGCGCGCGCCGGCGAGGCCCCCGGGCGCTTTGCCGAACGCATCGGCCTCGACCGCTCCGCGATCAGTCACTTTCTCGACCCCGCCTCGACCCGCATGCCCCGCGCCGAGGCCCTGTGCGACATTGCCCGCGCGGAAGGGGTCACGACCGACTGGCTCCTCGGGCTTGCGCAATCCCAGTCGGAAGCGACCGACATCGCCCCGGCACTCCAGATCGAGCAGTCGGCGAACGGCCGTGGCGAGACGCTGCTTGCCGCCTGGCACCAGGAGGCCGCCGGCTACAAGATCCGATACGTGCCGGCGACCTTGCCCGACCTGGTGCGCAGCGACGCGGTGCTTCACTACGAATTCGCCGGGACGGGTGCGGAAAAGGCGGCCGCAAAGGCGGAACAGACAAAGCGGCTTCTCGCCTACACCCGCCGCCCGGAAACCGACATGGAGGTCTGCATGCCGCTGCAGACGCTGCGCCTGCTCGCCGACGGCAGCGGGGCCTGGAGCGGTCTGACGCGGCAGGAGCGACGCGACCAGCTGGAGCTGATCGCGCGGCTTGCCGACGAACTCTATCCGACCTTCCGCCTGTTCCTCTTCGACGGGCGCGACCGGTACGCGGCGCCCTATACGGTGTTCGGCCCCCAGCGCGCGGCGCTTTATCTTGGATCGTTGTACCTGGTGGTGAACTCGGTCGAGCACATCCGCGCCCTCACCAGGCATTTCGACATGCTGATCCGCGATGCCGTCGTCGGGCCGGACAAGGCGGCCGCCCATCTTCGGGATCTTGCAAGCGATTGCCGCTGACCGCTTTCCGCTTCACCGCTTCACGGTTTCGTGATAGCTGCCTGCTTGAGTGCGGCAGGCGGAGCACCGAAAGTTGTGCCCGGCGGCCTTTCGCCGAGACCGAGGGAGATCTTGAATGCTCAAAACCTGCATGCGTGGACTTGCTTTCGCCCTGCCGCTCGTCATGGCGAGCGGCCTGGCCGTCGCGGATCCGGTGGAAACCCGCCAGAACATGATGAAACAGGTGGGCGCTGCCACCGGGACGCTCGGCAAGATGCTCAAGGGCGAGACCGAATACAACGCGGACCTCGCCGCAATGGCGATGCGGGTTCTCTTCACCACCCCGTCCGGCTTCATTACCCAGTTTCCCGAAGGCAGCACCACCGGCGACACCGAGGCCGCCCCGAAGATCTGGGAAGACAAGGCCGGCTTCGACAAGATCGCCATGGACATGCAGGCGGCCGCGCTTGCCGCCCTGCCGGCCGCCGGCGGCGGTCTCGAGCAGTTGAAGGGCGCCTTCGGCTCGGTCGCGCAGAACTGCAAGGCCTGCCACGAGACCTATCGCGTCAAGAAGGACTGAGCGCCGGCTCGTCGTTCTCGACCAGCCTCAAGACAGGGGCCGGCCGTTCGCGCGCCGGCACCCCGCCGTTCCGGGTCTTTTTTTCAAACCCCACAGCCGGAGTGACCCGATGGTCCGCCGAAAATCCATCCTGCTTCTTGCAGGTGTTGTCCTTTTGACGGCGGCTGGCGCGCTGTACCTCACCCGACCGGAGCGCGTTGCCTCCGTTCCCGACCGCACGCCGGACCTTGCGAACGGCGAGGCCGTCTTCTGGACGGGCGGTTGCGCCTCCTGCCATGCAGCGCCCGGGGCAAGCGGCGACGACAAGCGGATCATGGCCGGCGGACTGGCCCTGAAGACGCCGTTTGGCACCTTCAACGTGCCCAACATCTCCTCCTCCGCCGAACACGGCATCGGCGGATGGACGACGGAAGAATTCCTGACGGCGATGGTCGAGGGCACGAGCCCCGACGGGCGCCACTATTACCCGGCCTTTCCCTATACGTCCTATCGCCACATGAGCGGCGACGACCTTGTCGACCTGAAAGGCTTCCTCGATACGCTGCCGGCAAGCGACAACACGGTCGCCGGGCACGATCTCGCGTTTCCCTATGCCTTCCGCCCGGCGCTCGGTTTCTGGAAGCTGCTCTACCTCGATGCGGCGCGCCCGACGCCGCCGCAATCGGCCGACGATCTGGTGAAACGCGGCGCCTATCTCGTCACCGGGGCCGGCCATTGCGCCGAATGCCACACACCGCGCGATGCCCTTGGCGGGCTCGACATGACCCGCTGGCTCGCCGGCGGCCCCGACCCGGAAGGCGGCGACGGCATGATCCCCGACATCACGCAATCTTCGGACGGGATCGCGGACTGGTCGGCGACCGACATCGCCTACTACCTGGAAAGCGGCTTCACCCCGGATTACGATTCCGTCGGCGGCAGCATGACGTCCGTGCAGGAAAACTGGGCCAGGGCGCCGGCAGCCGACCGCGAGGCGGTCGCCGCCTATCTGAAGACGCTGACGCCGGGCCAGTGACCGCCCGCCAGCCGGCGGATCAGGACAGCGGCTCGTCGCCGCCGGTCTGGGCACGAATCCAGTCGAGAAAGCCGTCGCGCCCGGCCGCGACGTCGAGGGCGATCACCGCCGGCTCGTCGAACGGGTGACTTTCGGCGATCTTCGCCATCGCCTCTGCAAGGCGCGCGGAAGTCGTCTTCGCCAGGAACACGACTTCCGCGCCCTCCTCGACCGCGCCCTGCCAGCAATAGACGGACTGCATGCCCGGCCACATGTTGACACAGGCGGCCAGTTGCGCGCCGACAAGGGCGTGTGCCGCCGCCCGCGCACTCGCCGTGTCCGGGAAGGTCGCGTAGATCAAACGGATGTCGCTGCAACTTTGCATCGCAAGATGAATTCCCAATTGCGGATCGCACATGCTAGATCGGTGTCATGGATCAGCCGATGCACCCTATCGAGAAACTGGCGTTCATCTCAAGCGAGACCGGCGAGGCGGAAGATGCCCGCCAGTCGCTTGAACGCCGCTATGGCGCGCACGACCCGAAAAAGGCCGACGTGATCGTCGCGCTCGGCGGCGACGGACTGATGCTGCAGACGCTCCACCGCTTCATGAACACCGGCAAGCCGATCTACGGGCTGAACCGCGGTTCGGTCGGCTTCCTGATGAACGAGTTCGGCGAGGAAAACCTGCTGGAGCGCATCCGCAAGGCCGTGGTCAGCCGGATCCATCCGCTGGTCATGGAAGCGACCGACGCCCTGGGTCATATCCATTCCGCGCTCGCCATCAACGAGGTGTCCCTGCTGCGCCAGACGCATCAGGCGGCAAAGCTCAGGATTTCGGTCGACGAGCGCGTGCGCATGGAGGAGCTCGTGTGCGACGGCGTGCTGATTGCGACCCCGGCCGGCAGCACAGCCTACAATCTCTCCGCCCACGGGCCGATCCTGCCGATCGACACCCAGCTTCTGGCCCTGACCCCGATCAGCGCCTTTCGTCCGCGCCGGTGGCGCGGCGCGTTGCTGCCCAACAGCGTCAGCGTGCGCATCACCGTACTGGAAACCGCCAAGCGTCCGGTGTCGGCGGCCGCCGACTACACCGAGATCCGAAACGTCACCGAGGTCCGGGTGCGCGAGGAAAAGAACTCCAGCTCGCTTGCGCTCTTCGACGCCGACCACAATTGGGACGAACGCATCCTCTCGGAGATGTTTCGTTACTGAGCGGCCCGCGCGCGGGCTCCGCTCGTCCACGTTTTCGCAAGGTTTGCCGATCACGATGCATGGTCGCGGCCGGGCAATCCCGCCCTCGCCGCGCAGCCCCGGACGTCGACGCGAATCCGGGCACCGTCGCGTCCCGAAGCCATGGCCATTCCACATCTCGACCTGAGCAGCCTTCGCGTGCTTGTTGCGGAAGACAACCCGCACATGCGCCATATCCTTCGCATGCTGCTCTCGGGATACGGCATCCGCCGGATCTTCGAGGCCGAAGACGGCGCAAGCGCGCTGGAGCTGATCGGAGCGCGCGACCCGGACCTGCTGCTGGTCGACTGGATGATGCCGATCCTCGACGGCGCGGAACTGACGCGCATCATTCGCCGCTCTCCCGCTCCGAGTTGCTTTATCCCGATCGTCGCGGTGACCGCGCACACACAAAGAAACCGCGTGATCTCCGCCCGGGATGCCGGCGTCACCGAGGTGATGTGCAAGCCCGTTTCCGCGCGCGGCCTTTATCTGCGTCTCGCCAATTGCGTGCTCAATCAGCGGGATTTCATCCGGACCAAGAGCTTCTTCGGCCCCGACCGTCGCCGGTTCCAGAGCCCGACGTTCATCGGGGCCGAGCGGCGCGGCGTAAAGCGGGACGACGGATACACTCTGGACGGCCCGGGGGAAGTCGACCAAAGTCGGGCTGTGACAAAGATGCGCGACTCGGCGGTGTCGTGACCTTCAGGTCGAGGTTCCGCCGCGCTCCGCCCCTGAAACGTGTCGAACAGACGCTGCATACGGCTCCAGACCGGCCCTCGCTCAAGGAACACGACAATGGCCAGCGATCCGACCAAGTCAAATGACGGCTATGAGGTGGTGAAGCCGCCGCGCGACCTGCGATCGAAGGTGCGGATGATGAGCGAACGCGAAGCCGCGCGGTTTGATCCCGTCAAGTCGGCGGAGGCGGCGCTCGACCGTCTTTCAGGGGATTTCGACAACTGGATGGCCAATGAGGCCGCGACGCTTGCCGCCGCCTGGAGCGACATCCAGCAAAAGGGCATGAGCGAGGACCGCTGCGCGACACTGTTTCGCGCCGCCCATGACATCAAGGGGCAGGCAAGCACGCTCGGTTATCCGCTGGTCGGCGCGGTCGCCGGCAGTCTCTGTCACCTGATCGAACACGTTCCGGCGGACGCCCTCCCCGCAAAGCTTGTGGCGCAGCATGTCGATGCCGTGCGCGCCATGGTCGCCGAAACCGCGCAAAAGGAAGAAAACCCCACCGCCCGCGCGCTGGTCGACCGTCTCGCCGAAGTGACCGAGGATTTCGTCGCGCGAACGGCGCCGCCTGCCGAACCGGAAGCGAACTGAGATCAGGCCGCACCGGACAACCGCATGTCAGGCCGCCAGGGTGCGTTCCATGTAGGCGCGTGCCGATTCGCGGGCGATTTCCGCGGAAAACCGTCGCAGCATCACAACAAGATCGTCGGCCTCGACACCGTCCGTTGCCTGGTAGCGGTCGAGAACCATGCCGACGACACGGCGCGCCAGCACGACATTCGCGCCGCAGCTCACGGCATGACCGGCCTCCCGCGAAATCTCCCGCCACACCGTGACGGCAACGCAGAACAGCTGATGCGTGCGCGCCGGAAGCCCGGCCCGCGACAGGAGCGCCTTCAGCGCGAGCATGCGCCCGCCCTGCACCACGGAGGCGACACGGCCGAGCCCGAGTCCCGACAGCCGCGCCAGCCCCGCCTCGAACAGGCCGGTGTTGCCGGTGCACACCGAGCGAAGCAGCAGCCCGGCCGTCAGCTGGCCGCTCGTCAGAAGGTGTTCCACCAGCGCCTGGGTTTCCCCGATATCGGCCGTGTTGGCCAGCGACACGGTGGCCCGCTCGCGGGCCTCCAGCACGACGGCGCGCGCGCGTTCCTCACGCAGGCCCAGCCGCACCAGCGGATGGTCGCTCAACAGGTCGCCGACCTGCTTCAGGAGCATCTGGCGGATCTCGATCGGCGTGTCGCCGCGCCGCATCAAGGCCTCGCGAAATTCGGGACTGTCACCGTGGCGCTCCACCATCCGCGCCAGGCTGAACTTCGGGATCCCCGCCTCGTGATTGTCGGCAAGCGCGAGGCAGGCGGACAGCGAGCCGACCTCCGCAATCGCCGCGGCGACGGACACGGACAGGTCGTGTCGCCGGGCAACGGCTGCGGGAAGCGGATCGGCGAAACCGGCAACGGCATCGACGAGTTCGGCATCCAGCAGCACCGGGGAATAGGTCAGGACCGGCTCCGCGATCGGCGGCAGATCCGACACCAGCGCCAGGATCACCTCGCGCGGGGCATGCGGACTGCGCGCCAGCGCCTCGGCAAGCGACCGGCGCACCGTGGCGCTGGGATCGTCAAGCAGGATCGTCATCGCCGCTTCGGCGGCCTCCAGGTCGTCCTCGCAAAGATCCGAATACAGATAGGCGCGCGCCAGCGCGCTCGTCGCCACGGCGCGGCGCTCGACCGGCGCATCCGACATCCATCGCAGGAACTGTTGAACGATCATCGTGCGGCATCCTCAAAGGCGGCAGCAAACTCATCAGGATCAGCAGTTTGCGCGATAAACCTTTAAGGCTTCGTTCACCATGATCGCAGCTTTGCCGGCAAAGGCTCGGGAGCGGGCCAAACGAAAACACGCGGCGCAAGGCGCCGCGTGTTCAGACTGATGACAGAGGGGGCGAATGCTCTCCAGCGTCATACCGGGCAAGCGTCAGCGCGACCCGGTATCGGCGAGCCAAGAACCTATCCGTTCTATGGAATTGCCAGCCGCGATTCCCGACCTCTCCGATCCCGGATCGCAGCTCTCGTTGCGTCCGGGAGGACGCCACTCGATGCTTTGTCATTATCCTGAAAACGCGGCGCATGGCGCCGTGCGCGGGAACGCCGCCGGAAGACCTGTCCGTCACACCGGAGGCAGGAGCTCCTTCTGGGCAAAGCTCGGCCGGTAGTTGAGAAACCCCGTCAGGTCCATCGGACGACCCGCCCCCAGCGAGGCGGTTCCGGTGGTTTCCAGCTGTGCCAGCACCCGCGAGCGACGATCGCTATAGGCGTCGCCATCGGATGTCTGACGCGCTGCGGCGCGCTGGACCGCCTCCTGCTGTCCCACCTCCTGCGCGGCGAAAGCGGTAAGAAACGTGCTGTCGAAGGACGCCCGCTTCGCCTCCACCCCGTTGCGAAACAGGGCATGGAAGGGCGAGGAAATATCGTTGGTGGCCGACCAGGCGGTCAGGACCCGGCTTGTCGGATCGCCCATGGAGAGCTCGCGCCCCGGCATGGCCGCGTCGACGGGAACCGCGTTGTCGACCGCCGCAAGCGTCACCGGATTGCCCGCAAGCTGCGGCTTGGCCGCAGGCAAGGCCGCCATCCGGGTGGTTCCCAGCCCGGGAATGGTCGGCGTCGGGCCGCCGTGCTTGGCGACCAGATTGGCATAGACCTCGGAAACGGTCCTTGCTCCGCCCTTTTCGTAGAAGATCGGCTTGTTGGCACGCGCCTGCTTCGAAAACACCCGGTCGGCAGCGAGTGTCGGCTGCGTTTCCGCCAGACGGATCAGTTTGTTCGCGCCGCCGGCACCCAGGAAATGCGCGATATAAAGCTCGCCCTCGTTCGGAGCACGGCCCAGTTTTCGCGACAGATACTCCGCATTCTTCTGCGTGAGCTCACCGGCCATCTTCGAGGCGATTTCCGCATTGTCGCGCAGCGCCAGGATCTCGCGGCGCATGTCGGCATCGGCAACCTTGTAGCGCCCGCCGGAAGAGCGCTGGATCTGGTCGGCATACTGGCCGAGGCCGTGCTTGTGGCCGGACTGCTTGAGCGTCTCGAGCCAGGTGCTTTCGATGAACTGGAAAAGACCCGAGGCGCTGGAGGTTCGCGCCTTGGCGTCCTCGTCGAAATTCGATTCACGCTGCGCCGTCTTGACCAGGTACTCGAAGGAGGCACCGGTGGTCGTGCTGGCGGACTGAAACGCTTGCTCGATCCTGGAGGCGATCGAGGACGGGTCGCCGACTTTCATGCTCCGCTCTCCTGGCTGCTCATGTCTTAGGATTTGGTTAAGAGTCGGAGGCAAGTGGTTAACGACACGTTAACGCCCCTTAACGCCTGTTGCGCCTTGGGTTTTGCGTGGGTAATCGAAAGGGGCGATTCGCATAATCTGCGCAGACCGTGCCTCCTGCCCGTGTTTTTGCGCGTGATTCCAAAGGGGAGGATCCCATGCCGGGACTGCATTTTGAGGAATTCGAGACCGGGCATGTCTTTCATCACACGCTCACCCGCACGGTGACGGAGATGGACAACATGCTGTTTTCCAACATGACGCTGAACCCGCAGCCGCTGCACATCGACAGGCATTTCTGCGAGACCCAGACGGAATGGGGCCAGCCGCTGGTCAACAGCCTGTTCACGCTCGGTCTGCTCATCGGGATTTCCGTGAACGACACCACCGTCGGCACGACCATCGCCAACCTGGGCATGAGCGACGTGAAGTTTCCCAACCCGCTCTTCCAGGGCGACAGCGTCCACTGCACCACCGAAGTCGTCTCCAAGCGCGAATCCCGCTCGCGTCCGGACGCGGGCATAGTCGAGTTCGAGCACAAGGCCTTCAACCAGCACGACGTGCTGGTGGCGGTGTGCCGGCGCCAGGCCTTCATGAAAAAACGCGGCGGAGGGTCCTGATCCATGCGCTCGCTCCTGTTCGTCCCGGCCGACAGTGAGCGCAAGCTCGCCAAGGGCCTCGAAAGCGGCGCCGACGTCCTGCTGATCGACCTTGAGGATTCCGTCGCGCTCGAGGCCAAGGCCCATGCGCGAACCGTCGCGGCCGGTTTCCTGAAGGAGGCGCGCAAGCAGACCGAACGGCCCCGCCTTTATGTCCGCGTCAATGCGCTCGACACCGGCGAGACGGAGGCCGATCTTGCAGCGGTGATGCCGATGGCGCCCGACGGGATCATGCTGCCGAAATCCGTCGCCGGCCGAAGCGTTCAGCAACTGGACGCCCGTCTCGCCGTGCACGAGGCCCAAAACGACCGTCCCGACGGCGAAACGCGGATCCTGATCGTCGCGACGGAAACAGCCGCTTCCGTCTTCAATCTGGGAAGCTATGCCGGCGCAAGCCCGCGCCTGGAGGGGCTGTCCTGGGGGGCGGAGGATCTCTCCGCCGACATCGGCGCGCGCGCGACCCGCGACGGATCGGGCGGCTTCACCGAGCCTTTCCGCATGGCACGCAACCTGTGCCTCTTCGGCGCGGTCGCCGCCGGCGCCATCCCCATCGATACCGTCTACACCAACTTTCGCGATACCGACGGCCTGCGCCGCGAGGCCGAAGAAGCGCTGCGCGACGGCTTCACCGCCAAGATGGCGATCCATCCGGCGCAGGTTCCGGTGATCAACGACGTGTTCACCCCTTCGCCCGACGCCATTTCGGACGCCCGGCGCATCGTCGACGCCTTCGCCGCCGCCGGCGACCCGGGGGTTGTGGGGCTCGACGGGGAAATGCTCGACCGCCCGCATCTGCGGCGCGCGGAAAAACTTCTGGCGCGCGCGCGCGCCGCCGGGCTGACTGCAGGTTAGGGAATCGCCGCGAGAAGCAGAAAGACGGCGAAAATGCTGAGGTGCACGGCCCCATGCAGGATGGTCGTGCGCCCGGTGCCCAGGGTCAGGGTGCTGACAAACAGCGTCAGGACAAGAAGCACCAGGTCTTCCGGCATCAGGCCGAGGACAAGCGGCTTGCCCATGACCACCGAGACCGCCGCCACCACCGGAATGGTCAGGCCGATGCTGGCCAGGGCCGATCCAAGCACGAGATTGACGCTGTTCTGCAACTGATTGTGCAAGGCCGCACGGACCGAGGCGATGCCCTCGGGCAAGAGCACGATCGCCGCGATCACCACGCCGACCACCGCCTGCGGCAAGCCGGCAAGGGCAACCGCCGAGTCGAGCGGATGCGACAGGATCTTGGCAAGCAGGATCACCGTCAGCAGGGCCGCGGGCAGCAGGACCAGGCTTGCCAGTGTCACCCGGACGGAGGGCAGCTCCGCTTCGGCCCCGATTTCGCCTCCGCCCGAGCGGTCCTCGGCCATGAAATAGTCGCGGTGCCGCACCGTCTGCACGAAGACGAAAGTGGCATAGAGGCCGAGCGACACCACGCCGATCACCAGAAGCTGGAGAATGGAGAAGCCACCGTTGCCGCCCGCCAGCACGAAGTTCGGCAGCACGAAGGAAACGGTCGCGAGCGTGCCGAGTACAGCCAGCGAGGCGGATGCGGCATTGAGCTGGAAGGATTGCTCGTGGAAGCGCTGCCCGCCGAGCACGAGGCAAAAGCCGATCACCCCGTTGAGCACGATCATGATGGCGGAAAACACCGTGTCGCGCGCCACCACCTCGTTTCCTTCCGCGCCCGAAAGCATGATCGACACGATCAGCGCCACCTCGATCACCGTGACGCAAACCGCCAGTATGACCGACCCAAAGGGTTCGCCGACCCGCGCCGCCAGCACCTCGGCATGATGCACGGACGCAAACACCGCACCGCCGAGCAACAGCGTGACGAGCACCAGGACCGCCACCGATGTCTCCGCAAGCACGCCGGACATGATCAGCGCGAGCGCAAGAGCGGCGGTCACCGGCACCAGCCACGACCAGTGCGGAATGGAGCTATGGCTCGCGTGCGACATTGTATCCCCCTGAAACAGATGCGGTCCGCCCCGATTGCCAGCGTCCTCGGCAACAACCGGGGCATGTCCGCTCACCTGTTATCAGGGAAAACCGACGGGCCGGTTAACGCCCCGGGCCCCTCTATTCGGCGGCGGGGCGCTTCATCTGGAAGACACTGTCGACAACGCCATAGTCCAGATATCCCAGCCGCGAGAGCGGCCGGGCAAGCGTGACGTCGAACCGTCCGTCCAACAGCACGGAGCGGTCGATGTGCACCGCGACCACTTCGCCGAGCACGATCCAGTTGTCGGCCGGCGTGCCGTCCAGTCCGACCGGGCGGATGGTCTGGAGGTGCCGGCATTCGAAGGCCGCCTTGGCCTCGCCGACGCGCGGCGCGGAGACCAGATCCGACGGCACCGGAGTGAGGCCCGCCTTCTCGAACTCCGAAACGCCATGCGCATAGGGCGCCGACGACTGGTTCATCGCCTCCTTGAGATCCTCGGTTGCGAGATTGAAGACGAAATCGCCCGACGCCTCGACATTGGCCACGGTGTCCTTGAAGCCGCTGGAGGAAAACAGCACCATCGGCGGGGTATCGCTGACCGCATTGAAGAAGCTGTAGGGCGCGAGATTGGCGGCGCCGTCCGTCCCCACGGTCGAGATCCAGCCGATGGGACGCGGCGCGACAATGGCCTTGAAGGGGTTGTGCGGCAGGCCGTGCCCATTCGCGATCGTGTAGGAATAATGGCTCATTGCGGGGTCCACTCGCTGATCAGGCTGTCCAGATCCGGGCGGGCGCGTTCCGCCGGCACCTGTGTCGGGGTCCCCACATGCACGAAGCCGGCGATGCGCTCCGCCTCGGCCAGCCCGAGCATCGCGCTGACCTCGTCGTCGAAAGCCATCCACTCCGTCAGCCATTGCGCGGCATAGCCGCTCGCGTGCGCCGCATGAACGAGGTTCATGCACACCGCGCCGACGCAAAGTTGCTGCTCCCAGACCGGAATTTTCGGATGCACCGTCGCGCGGCTCACCACCGCGATGACCAGCGGCGCGCGCGAAAAGCGCGTCGTTTCCTGCTCGCGCCGGGTGTCGTCAAGGCTTTCGCCACGCGCCTCGAGCGTCTCGACCAGCTTTGCGCCCAGCGCATCGCGCGCATCGCCACGCAACAGGATGAACCGCCAGGGCACGAGCTTGCCGTGATCCGGCACCCGAGATGCCGCCTCGAGCATGGCATTCAGCGCCGCACCGTCCGGCGCGGGCGTGGCAAGGGTCGCGGCGGGGTGCGACCGGCGCTTGAGCAAATGCCCCAGCACATCGAATGGGTCCATAGTCATGAGTGTCCTTCTGGGCAAGGATTTCGCGGAAACGGGACGAGGGTGTCCCGCCCCTTCACGGGCACGGCAGGGGCCCGGGATGCGGGCCCTGTTCCCGGCAAGAGGTAGACGCCTTTTCGCCGCTGTCAATTCTGCCGGTATGCCGAACGCATCGCGATCTCGGGATTGATGGACCGGCAGACTTGAAATCGCCCCAGTTTTGGGGAAGGAACGACATGCAATGCCAATCTTGCCGGAACGGGACAGATCGAACTCATGCATGTCGTGTTGAAACACCTTTCGGGCATCGTCGTCGTCGCCTTTCTCGGCACAGCGGCGTTTGCCCAGGATGTGGGCGTGCCGTCCCCCAAGCCGGATGACCTCGGCGCGGTGGGAAATCCCGATCCGGCCCCGGCCGCGAACGACGAGTTGCCGCCGCTCGACGGGCTGGCGGATGACGCCCCGATCCAGGGATCGATCGCCCCGGCCGTCCCCTATGCACCGGCCATCACCCCGGACACGGGTATGCCCGCCCCCTCGGGTGTCAGCCCCGTCTACCTCGTCGCCCGCCTCAGCGAGGAGGGACCGTCCCTCAGCAGGGGCGTCTCCTGGCGGGTCTATGCCGACACGCCGGGCGACGACGGCAAGCTGGAACTGGTCGCCACCGCCACCGGCGGCGACGCCGATTTTCGTCTCGAGCCGGGCACCTACATCGTGCATACGGGTTTCGGTTTTGCCGGGCGCACGAGCCGCATCGCCGTGCGCAACGGCGTCACCAGCGAGACCGTCCTGCTCAACGCCGGCGGCATGAAGCTCGACGCCCTGTTCAGCGGACACATGCCGATTTCGACCGGGCGGGTGCGTTTCGATATCTACGAGCGCGAGTTCGACAGCCGTGGCGAGCGCAAGCTGGTCGCCGGCAACATCGCACCGGGCGAGGTCGTGCGCCTCAACGCCGATACCTACCACGTCGTCAGCCGCTACGGCGGCGTCAATGCGGTCGTGCGGGCCGACATCCACGTCGAGCCCGGCAAGCTCACCGAGGCGACCGTCTATCACAATGCCGCGCGCGTCACGCTCAAGCTCGTCAACCAGCGCGGCGGGGAAGCCCTCGCCAACACCGCCTGGAGCGTGCTGACACCCGGCGGCGACATGGTCGCGGAAGCCAATGGCGCCTTCCCCGCCTTCACACTGGCGTCAGGGCAGTATCAGGTGATCGCGCGCAACGCCGACAAGCTCTACTCGCGCGACTTTCTCGTCGAGACCGCCGAGCATGGCGAGGTCGAGGTCCTGACCAAGAACCCCGTGAAGAACTGACCTTCTGCCCCCTCGCCGGTGTCAGGCGGCGCGGCTGAACGGCTTGCGCCGGATCGAAAGGCGCCGTTTCGCCAGCTCCGCCGGCGCCAGCGCCAGAACCCTTTCGTGCAGATGCGCGATCATCGCCCGCTGGTCGCCAAAGGCTGCAAGCTCGGCGAAGGGAATCGGCGCGCCGATGCGCACCGCAAGATCCCGCCCCATCAGCCGCCGGAACTCGCGGATATACATCGACAGCCTCAGCGTCAGCGAATAGCGCGAGACGATGTGAAACAGCGGCGAGTTCTGCCCCTCGAAATGCAGCGGCAGAACGGTTGCCCTGGAGGCGCGGATCATCTTCGCGGTGAAGGTCTTCCAGGGAAGTTCGCGTGCGCGTCCGAACGGACGGTCCGCCGTGGCGACGCCTCCGCCGGGAAAGACGATGATCGTGACGCCCTCGCCCAGCAGCCGAAGCGCCTCCTGACGCGTCTTCATGTTGGTGCGCAAGGCCGCCTCGCTCTCCTCGAAATCGACCGGCAGGGCGTAGGGACGGATTTCCGGCGCCTTGAGCAGCTCGTTGTTGATCAGGATGCGATAGGGCCGGTTCAGCCGCTCGGCGAGCGACAAGACGGCAAGTCCGTCGCTCAGGCCATAAGGATGGTTGGCGATCATCACCAGCGGACCGTCCGGCACCGCTTCCGGCGGCCAGCTTCCCTGCGCCACGACGACATTCACTCCAACCAGCGAAAGAAGATCGCTCCACTTGTGGGCGGAGGTCGCAGCGATGGCATCCCGCCAGTAGCGGTAATAGCCCAGCAGATGCGACCGCCCGGACAGCGTCTCGATTGCCCGGATGACGGACCGTTTGAGCCATGGATGGTCCGGGTTGGCGTAGCTCAGTTCGGTATCGTGCACGCTCTTCCCCCGAAACACCGTGCCTGCGGATCTGCCGGCCCCAAAAAAGACCGGACGCGCAGCGCGAGCCCGGCTTGGGTTCATACACGATGGAGCGTGACGGTTTCGCGAAGGCGCCGTCACCTGGCTCCTGTCAATCCGCCGCCTGGCGCAGGTCCGGCGCGACCGCCTCGTCGACCAGCGACGACACCGCGTCGTCGAGCCCCATCGGCGTCTGGTGCTTGGAGCCGAGACGGCGGATGTTCACCGTGCGCTCCTCCGCCTCGCGCTTGCCGCAGACGACGATCACCGGTGTCTTGGCAAGCGAGTGCTCCCGGACCTTGTAGTTGATCTTCTCGTTGCGAAGATCGATCTCGGCGCGCAGCCCCGCCTTCTTAAGCGCGGCGAGTACCTCGCGGGCATAGTCGTCGGCGTCAGAGGTGATCGTGGTGACGACCACCTGCTGCGGCGCCAGCCACAGCGGGAAGTGTCCGGCATAGTTCTCGATCAGGATGCCGAGGAAGCGCTCCATCGATCCGCAGATCGCGCGGTGCACCATCACCGGGGTCTTCTTCTCGCCGTTGGCGTCGACATAAAAGGCGCCGAAGCGTTCGGGCAGGTTGAAGTCGACCTGCGTCGTGCCGCACTGCCATTCGCGGCCGATGGCGTCGCGCAGCGTGTATTCGAACTTCGGACCGTAGAAGGCGCCCTCGCCTTCCAGGATTCCGGTCTTGATGCGGCCGCCCGACTGCGCCTCGATGGTCTTCAAGACCTTGCCCATCACCTCCTCGGCATGATCCCAGGAGGCATCCGAGCCGACGCGCTTTTCAGGCCGGGTGGAGAGCTTGACGACGATCTCGTCGAAGCCGAAGTCGGCATAGGTCGACAGGATCAGCTCGTTGATCTTCAGGCATTCCTCGGCGAGCTGGTCCTCGGTGCAGAAGACATGCGCATCGTCCTGGGTGAAGCCGCGCACGCGCATCAGCCCGTGCATGGCGCCGGACGGCTCGTAACGGTGCACCGCGCCGAACTCGGCCAGACGCAGCGGCAGGTCGCGGTAGCTCTTCAGCCCGTGCTTGAAGATCTGTACGTGACCGGGGCAATTCATCGGCTTCAGCGCAAAGAGGCGCGTGTCCTCGGCTTCCGGATCGGCACATTGCACGGAGAACATGTTCTCCTTGTACCAGCCCCAGTGACCGGAGGTCTCCCAAAGCGAGGTGTCGAGGATCTGCGGCGCATTGACCTCGTCGTAGTCCTCGTCCAGACGCCGGCGCATGTAGGAGACAAGGCTCTGGAACAGGCTCCAGCCCTTGGCGTGCCAGAAAACGACGCCCGGTCCCTCTTCCTGAAAGTGGAACAGATCCATCTCGCGGCCGAGCTTGCGGTGATCGCGCTTCTCCGCCTCTTCCAGCATGTGGAGATAGGCTTTCAGCTCGGCATCATTCGCCCAGGCGGTGCCGTAGATGCGGGTCAGCATCTCGTTGTCGCTGTCGCCGCGCCAATAGGCGCCGGCGACCTTCATCAGCTTGAAGGCGTCGCCGACCTGTTTGGTCGAGGCCATATGCGGCCCGCGGCAGAGATCGAGCCAGCCGCCCTGCTTGTAGATCTTGACGTCCTCGCCTTCGGGGATCGCGTCGAGCAGTTCCACCTTGTAGGTCTCGCCCTTGGCGAGGAAGTGGCGCTTCGCCTCCTCCCGCGACCACACTTCCTTGGTGAAGGCATCGCCGCGCTGGATGATCTCGCGCATCTTCTTCTCGATGACCGGCAGGTCGTCGGGGGTAAACGGCTCGTCGCGCTTGAAGTCGTAATAGAAGCCGTTCTCGATCACCGGGCCGATGGTGACCTGCGTTCCCGGCCACAGTTCCTGCACGGCTTCGGCCATCACATGGGCCGCGTCGTGGCGGATCAGCTCCAGCGCGCGCGGGTCGTCGCGCGTGACGATCTCCAGCTTCGCGTTCGCCTTGATCGGCTCGGAAAGGTCGGCAAGCTCGCCGTCGATGGCCACCGCGACCGCCTTCTTGGCGAGGGACTTGGAAATGCCTGCGGCGATCTCCGCACCGGTGATGCCGGGTTCGAACGGGCGAACGGAATTGTCGGGAAAGGTCAGGTCGATCATGTGTCTCTCCGGCTCACTCCTGCAAACGCGGCAGGTAAGCATGTGTGGGTCAGGCGCCGGCACAAACTACCGACGCTAAGCACGGTTCATTTAGGCGATTTGACCGCTAGGGACAACAGGACGAAACGAGTTATATTCAACTGGGAATTCAGGGCGCATTAATCACTGATTACACCGAAATACAGGAAAAATTATCGTGCAAACTCCTGAACAAAAAATTCAAAATGGGAAAAGCTTATTCGATTCACTTCTGGATTCAGGATGGGAGAAATACAACTTCGGATACAATGGACCTTTCCCACCGTACATCAAGATTGGATTGAAATGGAGTCTTGATGGACCTTCTCCATGTTTTTCATCCATGACACGAGACAGAATAATTTTCCGAAGTAAAACAAAAATCTCCAAGCATTTTTCGAGTTTTCGGGAAATAAAAATGAGCCGGAATGCAATGGAAGACATTTTCGGAAAAAAATCGGCTGAATTCGAATATTTTCCAACTGACATTTGGCTCACCTTGGGTGAATTCTCACTCACGAAACAGACAGCATGGGACCCTTTAAATTTACATACTGTCCATCTTCCTCTTCCAGTTCTCTCTGTGGCCGGCGAAGTGTATCTTCGCTAGGTAAATTTATTAGACAAAGCAACAATCTAAGGTGCTCAAGTTTACAAATCTCACCGCGCCTCGATGCGGCGCACGAACCAGCGCACCAGCCGTTCCCACACCGCGTCCTTTTCCGACGCGTCCTCGACGCCGTGGTCGAGGTTGGGATTGTCGTTGACCTCGATCACCACCACCCGGTCGCCGAAGGATTTCAGGTCGACGCCATAAAAGCCGTCGCCGATGAGGCGGGCGGCGCGCACGGCCGTTTCCACCACCGCCGGCGGGGTTTCGGCGAGCGACACGGAGCGGAAGCTTCCTTCCTTCGCCTGCTTGCCGTCCTCGTGCTTGACGATCTGCCAATGCTTCTTCGCCATCAGATACTGCACGGAGAACAGAGGTTCGCCGTCGAGCACGCCGATGCGCCAGTCGAACTCCGTCGGGCAATATTCCTGCGCGATGATGATATCGCTGTCGTCGAGAAGCAGTTTCAGCTTCTCCGCAATCTCCGCCTCGCCGGACACCCGGAAGACGCCCCGGCTGAACGACCCGTCCGGGATCTTGAGCACCACCGGCGAGCCGAGACGCTCTTCCAGCCCCGCCGCTTCCTTGACGCTTGAGAGGATCGCCGTGCGCGGCACGGGCACGCCATGGCTTTCCATCAATTCGGCCAGATAGACCTTGTTGGTGCAACGGATCATCGAGACCGGATCGTCGATCACCGGCATGCGCTCCTGCGTCGCGCGGCGGGCGAAACGGTAGGTGTGATTGTCGATATTCGTCGTCTCACGGATGAAGAGCGCATCGTATTGCGCCAGCCGGTCGAGGTCGCCCTTGCCGATGGGCACGATCTCGACGCCCTGACGGGCCGCCGCCTTCGCCATGTGGCGCAGCGATGCCTGGCTGGACGGCGGCAGCTCTTCCTTCGGGTCGGAGAGCACCGCGAGCGCGTATTTCATCGGGACGCGCTGCTTCGGCGCCCGCCAGGCGCGGTGGGTGTAGCGCTCCAGGCTTTCCATCATGAAGGCCCGGCGGGCGGCATCGAGATCCGGGACCGGAACGGTGCGGATCCGGCTGATCGCGGTCCAGTCGCCGGCGATGGTGGTGACCTCGAGGATCGGCGCGCGGTACCAGTCGAACAGGAGACGCGCGAAGGGGTCCAGCGCCGCGACGCCGGTATGTCCCAGGCACACGAGGATGCGGTCGCCGGCGACCTCCTTTCCCGCCTTGGCGAGGCAGCGGTTGAGGCTGTCCTCAAGCTCGGGAAGCGCATGGCGGTAAAGCCCCTTGCGCGACAGTTCGATCATCGTCTCGACATTGGGCAGCACGCGGTGCTGGCGCGCTTCCGCCAGCAGCGAGGCATAGTAGCCCGCACCCTGATAGGAATAGGAGCGCGACAGGTTTATGATGTTGGGATGCGTGCCGGTGAAGAGCTTCGGCCGCATCAGATAGTCGCGCACGCTCATCACCTTGTGCGGCGTGTCCGCATTCGAGACATCCTTGGGATTGTCGACGAGTACGACCCAGGTGGCCATCGGGTCTAAGCCTTCTTCAGGAGGATCTGCGCGCGAACCGGCGGCTTGCCCCAACGGGCCATACGGTCGAATTCGGCGAAAGGGATCGGCAGGTTGGCGGCGTCCTGCGGCGTTTCATAGCCTTCGTAGCCAAGCCAGGGATCGTGAATGAAGAGATGGCGCGGGTCCTGTCCCTGCACCAGCACCCAATGCGGGCCGCGCCGACCCAGCATGCGGTATTCGGAAATCAGCACGATGGCCAGCGCCCCTTCGGCAACCGCACCGGCGAGGTCGGCCGCCGACAGCGGCTCACCGGAGCTGTCGATGCCCAGACCCGCCGCTTCGCTGCGGTAATCGTCCTGCACGATCTCCATCACCCGCCGCTTGTCCGGATCGCGCACCGACGACAGGAACAGATGCCCGCCAGGCGCAAGCCGCACCTCGGCCTCAAGCCCCCGTCGCGCGGCGGCGACCGCCATGCCGAAGGGGCCGCAGCCGCCGTGACCCGAGGCCAGATAGATCGTGGTGGTTTCCCGCCAGAGCCTGAGCTCCAGCCGCTCGTCGAGCGTATCGACCGCGCCGAAATGCTTCAGCGCCATCATCAGGCACGCCGGACCGCAGGTGAAATCCGATGTCTGCGAATGGTAAGCCACGGCGGAGGGCGGTGCCGCCTCGTCGTGCAGCAGCTTTTCCATCCGGATCGCGGCCGTGCCGTCCTCATAGTAATCCGCGACGCGCCCGTACCGCCGGTAGCCGGCACGTTCGTAAAGCGCGCGGGCCGGCGCATTGTCCTCGCGCACCTCCAGCCGCAGCAGGACGCGCTCGCGCGCGAAGGCATCGGCCTCGGCGGCCGCCAGCAGCCGGCGCGACAGGCCGGAGCCGCGCGCGGCCGGATCGACGGCGAGCGAATAAAGCCGCGCCATCGCCGTTCCGGAGCGAAACAGCAACAGCGCATATCCGAGTAGCCCGCCCTCCCCCTCCGCCACAAGGCAGGACGCGCCGGCGCTTTCCAGAAAGCGGCGAAAGCTGCGACGGGAGATGCGATCCCCGGAAAAGCACGCGTTTTCAAGGCGTAGCAATTCCGGCAGATCGCTCGTCCCGGCCAGGCGCATGTCGAGGTCCGGGGCAGTGCTGGAAGTCATTGCGCACACCCGGAATGGAGAAGGGCATCACCGCCGCATTAACGGGATAATCCGTGCGCGTCTTGCGCGCGATATGCATGCCGGGACACGAAAACGCATGGCTTCAGTCGAGCCGCGTTGCCGGATCGATGTGATCGGACCGCCAGCGCCCGAACCGCCAGGGCCGGAAACGGGACGCATGGTGGTCGCAGGTCTCCGGCACGGGGTCGAACCCGCTGCCGCCGCCGGGCCGACAGCGCTGCAGCCGCGCCAGACCGATCCACACGCCCGCCCACAGGCCGTGCTTGCGAATGGCATCGGATGTGTATTCCGAACAGCTCGGCGCATAGCGGCACGAGCGGCCGATGAAGGCGGAAAAGGTCAGCTGATAGACGCGGATCAGCCCCAGCACGACGCGCGCGCCAGGTCCGGTGCGCGCGCGAGGGGAATGCGATGTCGCAGGGCACATGGACGTCGGTCCTTCAAACAGCGCGAAACCGCCGCAATCTGGCGGCGCGTTTGCCTCAGGCGGCGTTGGTGTCCTTGGCCGCGTCGATCCTGTCCAGCGCCTCGACCACCGCATCGAACGTCAGCATCGTCGAGGCGTGGCGGGCCTTGTACGCGCGCACCGGTTCCAGGTAGGCGCATTCGGCAAACCGGCCGTCCGGCGGCGGCCCGCCCTCCTTGAGCATGGCGCGCATGCGCTCGCGCAACGCACGCAGCTCCGCCGCGCTCGCGCCGACGATGTTGCGCGCCATGATCGCGGAAGATGCCTGTCCGAGCGCACATGCTTTGACCTCATGCGCAAAATCGGTCACAACTTCACCATGCACTTTTAAGTCGACATTGACCGTGGATCCGCACAACTTAGAGTGAGCCTTCGCGGACGCGTCAGGGGCGTCGAGACGACCGATACGGGGGATGTTGCCGGCCAGTTCGAGGATTTTGGTATTGTAGACGTCGTCGAGCATACATGCCTCTTCAAGAAAGCGTGACTCCGGCGTTCCAGCTTCACAGCCCGTGCTTTCCTCTTATATAGGGAGCATCGCGCGAAAGAAACGGGACGCTTTCGCCGTCACGCCGGACCGCGGTCGCGGAGCGGGGCAAATGCCGCAATTCAACCAGAATGCCATGCGATCTCGCGGCGAAAGGATTGTCGCACCTTATGTTTCATGTGGTCCGAAGCGACGGGGTCAGCGTAACGCATGCGTAAAAGAGTACAAACGGGGGAGCCCGCAATGGATGCCATTTTGAACCCGGTCGCGCAGCGCGACGACAGCGCCGAGGCCCCGGCCACGCGTCCGACGCGCGAGGAGGCGGAAGCTGCCGTGCGGACCCTGCTCGCCTGGGCGGGCGACGATCCGATGCGCGAGGGCGTTCTGGACACGCCCAAGCGTGTCGCAAAGGCCTACAAGGAAATCTTCTCCGGCTACGACCAGGACCCGGCCGAACACCTGAAGCGCACCTTCGAGGATGTCGGCGGCTACGACGACATCGTTCTCGTGCGCGGGATTCCGTTCTTCTCCCATTGCGAGCACCACATGCTGCCCTTCGTCGGCGAGGCGCATGTCGCCTATTACCCCTCCGAGGGCGTGGTCGGCCTGTCGAAGATCGCCCGCGTGGTCGACATCTTCGCCAAGCGACTTCAGACGCAGGAAAACCTGACGGCCCAGATCACCGACGCGATGGACACCCACCTTGCCCCGCGCGGCATTGCGGTTATGCTCGAGGCCGAACACCAGTGCATGACCATGCGCGGCGTCCAGAAGCGCGGCGTCTCGACGATCACGACCCAGTTCACCGGCGTCTTCCGCGACGATCCGGCCGAACAGGTCCGCTTCATGAGCCTGGTGCGCGACGCAAGGCGCTGACCCCCCGCGCCTTCTCCCACAATGCGTTCCACGAAATACAGCGCGCAACAAATGGACTGACATGAGCGACACGATCTTCGCTGCGCGCGGCGACAAGACGGACATCGAGACAGGGACCGGCTTCCAGCCGAAGTTCGACACCGACGGCCTTGTTGCCTGCGTCGTGACGGATGCCGACGACGGCAGCGTGCTGATGGTCGGATACATGAACGCCGAGGCGCTTGCGCGCACGCTGCGAACGGGCGAGGCCTGGTACTGGAGCCGCTCGCGCCAGAGCTACTGGAAAAAGGGCGAGACCTCCGGACAGGTCCAGCAGGTCGTGGAGGTGCTCACCGACTGCGACCAGGACGCGCTTGTCCTGAGGGTCCGTGTGGCCGGCAATGGCGCCACCTGCCATGTCGGTTACAGGTCCTGTTTCTATCGGCGCGTAGAGCTGGGGCCGGATGGCTCCCCCCGCCTGGAACCGACGGGAGACGCGCGCGTCTACGACCCCGAGGTTGTTTACGGCAAGAGCTGACCTCGGGCCGCCTGTCAGCGCCCTGCCTTTTTCCTTGCAACGAGAAACGGCACGGACCCCGATCCGTGCCGTCCGTCTTCGTATAAGCGGGGAGCGCCAGGCACCCCGCGTGGTCGCGTCGTCAGGTCATGGCGATGTAGTTGCGCATGTCCTCCGCCTCGCGTTCGATCTGCGCCATGCGATGCTTGACCGCATCCCCGATCGAGATCAGGCCGGCGAGCTTTCCATCCTGCACCACCGGAACATGCCGGAACCGGCCGCCCGTCATCCGCGCCATGACCGAGTTGACGGTCTCCTGCACCTCGCAGGTCACCACCGACGCCGTCATGAAATCGGCCACCGGCCGGTCGAGCGCGCCCATTCCGTCCTGCGAGATCGCACGGACCACGTCGCGCTCCGAGATGATGCCCTCGATCTTGCCGTCTTCGGCGGTGATCACGATCGCGCCGATCCGGCGCGTGCCCAGGATCGAGCAGATGTCGCGCAAGCTGGTGCCGGCGCGCTCCGTCACCACGTCCCGACCCTTCTGATTCAAAATCGATGCGACTGTCATGCGCGCCTCCTCCCGTGAAGCCGGTCTCTGTCCCTCGCGCGCGTCCCGAAGGACCCGCCTGTCTCATCATGACAAATCCTGTCGGGGGTGCAATCCGCAATTGCCGTTGGCGGAAGGATCACTGCCCTCGGCGCGGCACGGGATCGAACAGGGAAAACAAGGCGAAACCGGCCACGAAGCCCCCGATGTGAGCCTCCCAGGCAACGCTTCCGCTCGCTCCGCCGAACGGCGTCGAGATCAGTCCGAACACGAGATTGATCCCGAACCACACGGTCAGGAACATGGCGACGCGCGGATTGGCGAGCGAGTCGATCACGCCCTTGGCCGGAACCAGATAGGCCGCCGCATCCGCGCGGCGGAAGGTGCCGAGCGGGCCGCCATCCTGAAACACGAACCGCGTGGCCGCCGCCATCTGTCCTGAAATCGCGGCCGAGGCGCCGATCATCGGGACCTGCTCGCCGAAATGCAGGGCGAGATGCAGGGCCGCGCCGGAGACCGCGCAAAGCGCCGACAGCACGAGAAACCGCACCGTGCCGAGCCGGCGGGCCACGGCGCTGCCGAACACGGCCATCCACAGCACGTTGACGAAGAGATGGGCCCAGCCGCCATGCAGGAATGCGTAGGTCAGGAAGGTCCACACATCGGCCCCCGCCCCGCCGGGCAACGCCACGCCGGGAAGGAAGTCTGCCGAATAACGCGCGGGGAGAAACCCGAAGGCGATGATCAGCTCGAAGGCTGCGTCGCGTGACAGAAACACCGCGCTCACGACATGAACGACGATGAGGATCCCCGCCAGCCAGGTGATAACGGAGGGGAGATTGAAGATCGGCTCGGAGGGCGGCGGCCCTTCCGGCGAAGAGCCCCGGACGTCGGGTACGGTCATTGCGGCTTCCTTGTGAAAGGCCGGGCGTCGCCGGCACGGGCCGATGCATACCGCAACTTGGACCAATCGGGAGACAGTTCAAGTCGCCGCGTGGCGCAGGCAAAAAGAAACCGCCTGGCGTGCCTGGCGGCATGCGAAGCGGTCTCAAGGATTTCTGCGGGTCTCCGGTGGAGACGCCTGTGCTCGTCACGTCAGCAAAACCAACGAAGCCACCTTCGCGCCCCGCGCTGTCTGCGGCAATCGAAAGCCTTTGTTAACCTTAACACCAGGTAAACCCAAAAGATCGAATGCGTGGCACACGCCCTGCTTCGCTTCTCCCAGAACGACCGATCGCACCGCCAGACGTTCCAAACAGGGACAAAACGGGTGGCGGCGGCGATCAACCGGAACCGAAACGAGGGGCGACGAGACCATGAAACACCCTGTGACGCAGCGCCTGTACGATTATTGGGACGCCTTGCGCGACGGACGGCCGGCCCCGGACCGCAGCGAGATCGAACCGGGTAGCATTCGCAGCATCCTGGGCGACACCTTCATCCTGGAACTGGTCGACCCCCAAACCTATCGCTTCCGCCTCGCCGGCACGCGCCTTTGCGCCCTGCACTGCCGCGAGCTGAAGAACCGCAATATCCTGCGCGGCTGGTCGGAAGAAGACCATGAAGCGCTGGCGACGTTGCTTGCGGCAATCACCGAAGACGCGGCCGCGGCCGTGGTCGGGCTGAGCGGCTTCACCGAACGCGGTCAGAGCGTCGACATGGAAATGGTCCTGCTGCCGCTGCACATTCCCGGCGAAGGCTGCAATCGTGTTCTCGGTGCCTGTGTCGCTTTGGAACAGCCCTATTGGGCCGGCATGCATCCGATCCTGTCCCAGACCGTCAAGAGCGTCCGGCTGATCTGGCCCGACGAGCGCCCGGCCTTTCTGTCGACCAACACCGCCCGCGCGACCAGCACCGTTCCCAATATCGGACAAACCCCCGGGTTTGTGCCGGCGTCGATTGCCAACGGCGGGCGTCAGGTACAGCATTTGATGGTCATCGACGGCGGAAAGAGCTGACACGCACATCTTCGCCACACTCACTTACCGTCTATTAACCGTCCTTGCCTATTTTCGGGATGCAGCGTAAGCGCGGCACGTCCTGCCGCTGCGCTCCAGGGAAGGTCGACGACGGATGGCGCAGGCCACGGCACTAACTTATCAGACGTCGGAAGCCGCCAAACGGCTCGACCGGCGCCGGCATAGCCGTGTGGGCGTCAATCTTCTCGGCCGCTTCATGCTCGAGGATCGTCAGGAATACCCCTGTCAGGTTGTCGACATGTCTCCCGGCGGGGCGGCCCTCATCGCCCCGGTCAGCGCCCGTGTCGGCGAACGGGTCATCGCCTACCTCGACCATATCGGACGCGTCGAGGGTGAGGTGGTCCGCGAGATCGAGGGCGGCTTCGCGATCCGCCTGAATGCCACCGCCCGCAAGCGCGACAAGCTTGCAAACGTGCTTACCTGGCTCGCGAACCGCGATATTCTCAACCTGCCGGAAGACCGCAGGCACGAGCGCTTCACACCCAAGAATCCGGTCACCAAGATCGTTCTTCCGGACGGACGCTCCTACAAGTGCCGGATCGTCGATGTGTCGCTGTCGGGCGCCTCGCTGAAAACCGACGTGCGGCCGGAACTGGGAATTTCCATCGACATCGGCAAGATGCGGGCACGGATCGTGCGCCACACCGAGGATGGAATCGCGGTCGAATTCGCACACATCCAGAACCGCGACCTTCTTGAACGTCATATTTCCTGACGCTCGAACGGCTGCCCGCCACTTTCTCGCATTTTTTTCAAAAAAAATGTCCCGGTCAGGGGGCCGTCTGAAAGCGGACCGCATGGCCTTCGGCGCCTGTCACACCCCGTCCTCGGCGCTGTCCCCGCGCGGCTTTGTCGCCGGCGCACCAACCCTCCATCGTTCCTGACCCCACCCGGGAACGGACGCGCGCGCCTCGGCAGGGACCGACGTCCCATCGAACGCGCCGCGAAGAGTCGCCACAAAAACTCTATACAAATCAGAATCTTGCAAGATCTCTCGGCAGTCGCCCCGGCGCTCCGCGGCCCTGCGTGCCCGCACAGACCGGTCGCAATCGCCCCCCGCTTTCCCTGAACACATTGGCGTCGGTGCAAGATGCCAGGATCGCGACCGCTAAAATTTGAATCAAAATAGAGTTCAATTTGACTATTATTATCTTATAATTCAAATAGACTTTGATTTTAATGTATATGTTGTTTTTATTCTGAAATCAAACCGCTGAATGCATGGTCTATCCAACCTTGGGGAAGGGATAGACATGACATTCAAAAGCAAAGCAATCGCATTTTCTTTCGCCTGCCTTCTCGGCGCTGCCTCATCGGCGGCGAATGCGGAGACGCAGACCGGCCGCTTCATGGACGTCGACGGCGCGACACGCGCTCCGGCCGGACATGTCGGATTTTGCAGCGAAAACCCCGGCGAATGCGGCGGGGCGAACCGCGACGCCGTCGTTGTCAAGCTGAACCGGGAGCGGTGGAACGAACTGATCGCCGTCAACGACGAGGTCAACCGTCAGATACGCCCCGTCACGGACATCGAGCTGTTCGGCGTGGAGGAATACTGGACGTTTCCCAGCGGCGGGGCGGGCGATTGCGAGGAATACGTTCTTGAAAAGCAGCGTGTGCTGCAAAACCGCGGCTGGCCGCGCAGTGCGCTGCTTATCACGGTGGTCAAGGACACCGACAACGCCGGGCATGCGGTTCTCACCGTGCGCACGGATCAGGGAGACGTCATTCTCGACAATCAGATCGAGGCGGTGTTGCCCTGGTATTCGTCTCCCTACCGTTTCGTGAAACGGCAATCCACCGGGCATCCGGCCAAATGGGCCGCGATCAGCGACCAGCGGGTCAGCACCGTCGCAAGCCTAACCAACTGACGCACCATACGCGCCCAACTTTGGCAATCCGGCGTACCCCCTCCCCACACCCAGTGTCGGGTTGCCGGGCCGGTCCTTCGGGACCGGCCTTTTTTTTATTCCGGCAGCCGGGTCAGCCCGGCGAGAAACCGCTGCCAGTTGCGGACGTAATTGTCAGCCGACGCCGTGATCCCTTGCGCCGCCGCCTCGTCCAGTTGTCGCACGACACGCCCCGGCATTCCCACCACGAGCGAATTGTCGGGGATCTCCTTGCCCTCCGCGATCAGGGCATTCGCGCCGACGATGCAGTTTCGTCCGATCCTTGCACCGTTCAGCACGGTCGCGCCCATGCCCACAAGGCTGTTGTCGCCGATCGTGCAGCCATGAAGGATGGCCTTGTGGCCGATGGTGCAATTGCGTCCGATATCGAGCGGAAACCCCATATCCGTGTGGAGGACGCACCCGTCCTGGACATTGGTTCCCTCGCCCAGGGTGATCGTCTCGTTGTCGCCGCGCAGGACGGCGCCGAACCACACGCTGGCGTGGCGTTTCAACACCACGCTGCCGATCACCGACGCACAGGGCGCGATCCAGAACTGTCCGGCATCCGGCAGGCCCGGGATGCCGTCGTCGAGCTGATAAATGGCCATGTCGACCTCCCGCTCGGGAAATGATGAAACGTCCGGCGGCCGCAGGGGCCTACAACAGGATGGTAAAGGCGATCTGCAACACGAACACCCCCGAGCACAACGACCACATGCCGGCGATCGTCGACGAGGCGACCAGCCAGCCGAGCGGGCGCTGCTCGACCTTGCGGCCGCGAATCGCATTGCGCATGATGATGAACGGACCTGCGAAGACACACAAAAGGCAGGAGAAGACCCCCTTCACCCAGGTCTCGACGGAAATCGCGAATTTCAGCGGCTCACCGGTCAGGAGCTGATAGAAACTGCCGAGAATCCCGGCCACCACAAACCCCGCGCAGCCGATATAGGCAGCCAGTGCCAAGTCAGTCATTCGCCCGTTAACCTCCCGTTAACCTAATCTCACCGAACCTTAAACAGAAACGTCGCTTTCGTTCCAGCAATTCGCGTGCCGTTTGTCGTGGCGCATTAACAGACCGGTAACCATAAAATGGGGCACACTCGGCGGCACGATCCGCGTCAGGACGGGACAGGCGTCCCCCGACGGGACACGCCCGGCCCGATTTCGGCCGGTGCGGCGCCACTGCGCGGAGTTCGCGCATGATGCCGATAACCCTGCCCAACGGAACCGGGATGCGGGCGCGCCATTTCACGCCGATGGTGGTGGCGCTGGCCCTGGTCGGCACGGCGCTTGTGGCGCACACCGTCGGAAAGTGGATGTCTTACACAAGCCAGCCGAGCAGCTGGACGCAAAGCCGGGAGCGCGTTCCGGTCGACATTGGCGACATCCGCCAGGCCATTCCCGCCAACATGATGCGCCACTCCGCCGAGCGCGCCGCCGGCGGAGCGGTCGACACGCTGCATCTGGCGGTGCTGTGGCCATCGCTTGAAGGATATACCCAGACAAACGCGCGGGACTTCGCCGATACGGGCGACCGCTCGCCCGTGATCTCGCTGGCGCTGCGCGCGGATACGGGCGCGCTCGATACCAATGAGCGCTTCACGCAGGTGTGGATGTCGCTGGCATCGGCCGACGCCTTCCCGGGGCCGGAAGGGCTCGCGCTGCTTCCCCTTGCCGGGGACGGACTGGCGGGCACGGATTTCGTGGCCCACAGGAACGATGGCGGAAAACTGTTCGCCGCGCGCTGCTTCACGCCGCGCGACCAGGCGCTGGCGGCGAATTGCGAGCGCACGATCCGCATCGGGACCGGTCTGCTGGCGACCTACCGCTTTCGCCAGACGCATCTTGCGGACTGGCGGCGCATGGACGCCGCGATTGCCTCGCTGGTCGCCTCTTTCGCGCCGTAGCCGGCGCGCCGCGGACGGCGGCACCGGACCTGCCGGACGCGGAGCAAGGGCGCGTCTTGCGCGCCTCCCCCGCTCCAGCCGTCCGTCGTTCGGGTCTTCTAGCCTTCCACGATATCGAATTCGAGGATGGACATCTGGAAGCTCCAGCTCAGGTCGTCATCGTCGTCGTCGCGGTACAGGACGCCGATGAACTCGTCGGCGATATAGACTTCCGCGGAATCGTCCTTGTTGGGCCTCGCCCGCACGGCAAGCTTGGGAAGTTCGAATTTCTTCTGCAGATAGTCCTCGAGCTTGCGGATTTCGTCAGGCTTCACGGAAGCGCTCCTTTAAGCGGACCGCCGCGTCACGCGGCGGTTCAGGGGGTGTCGTCGGGTCGCGATGCAATGAACGCCGGCAAACGTCAAGGCCTGACGTTTCGGCAAATCATGGCAGACCGACCCGCTCCGAAGCGCGCAAGCCTACACATTCGCGGCCCCGAACCAAGACCAAACCCCGGCTTTCCCCAACCCCTCCCCGCATTCCGGGGCGCGACAGGGCGACGTTGGATGCGCGAAAGCCGCCCCTCACCCGTCGGTGGCGGCGCCCGCCTCCGATACGATGAGCTGGTCCATCGTGCGCGACGGCTCGCTGCAGCCGGCCTCGCCGACGACCCGCGCCGGCACGCCGGCGACCGTGGAGTTGGCCGGAACGTCGCTCAGGACCACCGAGCCTGACGCGACCTTGGAGCAATGGCCGATCTCGATATTGCCGAGCACCTTGGCACCGGCCCCGATCAGCACGCCGTGGCGGATCTTGGGATGACGGTCGCCCTCTTCCTTGCCCGTGCCGCCGAGCGTCACATTCTGCAGGATCGAGACATTGTCCTCGATTTGCGCCGTCGCCCCGATGACGATGCCGGTGGCATGGTCCATGAACACGCCATTGCCGACGGGCACGGCCGGGTGGATGTCGACCTGGAAGATCTCGGAATTGCGGCTTTGCAGATAGAGCGCGAAATCCTTGCGCCCGCGCCGCCACAGCCAGTTCGCCAGCCGGTGTGTCTGGAGCGCGTGAAACCCCTTGAAGTAGAGCAGCGGCTCCAGGAAACGCGTGCAGGCCGGATCGCGATCGTAGACCGCAACGAGGTCGACGCGGAACGTGTCGCCAAGCGCGGAGCTGTCGGCGAGCGCCTCCAGATAGGTCTGGCGGATCAGCGAGGGCGACACCACGACATGACCGAGCCGGTCGGCGAGACGGTGCACCACGGCCTCTTCGAGGCGGTCGTGATTGAGGACCGTTTCATAGGCGAAGGAGGCGAGCGCCGGCTCGCAGCGCACCATCGCCTCCGCCTCCTCGCGCAGTCTCTCCCACACGGGATCGTGGCGCGGCAGGCCCGCCGCTTCGGATACTTGCTGGGATTGCGGCATGTCCGCCTCCTGTGCTGGTGCGGTTTCGCCACCGGCCCGGCCGGCAAGCGCGCACGCATGCAGTCTTCACTTGTCGAAATCATATAGTGATTGCGCGGGGGATGGCCATAGCCAAGCAACCGCCTCGCGATTTCTGGCGAGATCGCCGCACGCAGGCCCGCGCGGATCATTGGACATTCCCGCAGGGCCCTGTCAAAACGCGCTGGAACGAGGGGGAGATCTGATCGGCATGACGGATGACAGCACGATGCAGGCAACCGACCACGGCGCTTCGGACGCCGCGCGCATCGAAACCTTCGTCGACGGCGCGGTCGGCTGGCTGAGCGTCCACAACCCGGCCCGGCGCAATGCCGTCACGCTGGAAATGTGGCGCGCGCTTCCCGGCGCCGTTGCCGCCCTTGCCGCGACGCCGGGCCTGCGTTGCGTGGTCCTGCGCGGCGCCGGAGACGCGACCTTCGTCGCCGGGGCGGATATTTCCGAGTTCGCAACACTGCGCAAGGACGCCCGCTCCGCGCAGGCCTACGAGGCGAGCAATGTCGCCGCCTTCGATGCGCTGCGCGACTGCCCCTTGCCGACGGTTGCCATGGTGCGCGGCTTTTGTCTTGGCGGCGGGCTCGGCCTGGCTGCGGCCTGCGACCTGCGCATTGCCGACGAGACGGCGCAATTCGGCATCCCCGCGGCCCGTCTGGGCATTGCCTATCCGCCGTCGGCCATCGCCGATATCGTGCGCCTCGTCGGGCCGTCGTGCGCCAAGACGATGTTCTTCACAGCCCGGCGGCTCGACGCTGCGCAGGCCCGCGAGGCGGGACTGGTGGACATGCTCGTCCCGCCCGCCGACCTCGATACCGCGACCCGCGACCTTGCCGGCACGGTCGCCCTCGGCGCCCCGCTGACGCTCGCCGCCGCGAAGGCCGCAATCGACGCCGTGGCCGGCGGAATGTCCCCGCAGGATCTTGCGGCCTGCGAGCAGCTCGCCAATGCCTGTTTCGACAGCGCCGATTTCGCCGAAGGCCGCAGCGCCTTTCTGGAAAAGCGCACGCCGAATTTCACCGGAAACTGACGGCCGGCTGCAGACTCACTTTGTTAACCGATTCCGCGCAGCCTCATGGATGCGCCGGGGACCGAGCCGGCATGCGACCACCCGGGTTGACGTGCCCGTGCAGGACTGATTCCTTGCCCGTGGCTTGAGGGATGATTCTCTTTTCGAGGGGCTTCACGCGATGGATGAAGCAGACCCTCCAGCACGAAACCCCGCAAGGCGACTTACTGTGCAAAAACAGGAAGATATCAGATCTTCCTGAAGCGATGACTCATAGTCTTATAGCTCTGAATTAACATTCGCTTAACCATACAATTCATTGTTTTTACAAAACGAATTAAAAAAGACACCGACAGACCCCTCCCCCACGACGACAGGCGTCGCGGCGACGTATCCACAGCCGGAGCGGTTCGGGGGATAGCGGGGACAAGACTGGCGGCAAGACGCCGGTCAGGCGGCTTTCAGACGGTCGAGAAAGGACACCACGGCCCCGGCGAACGCATCGTTGCGGTCCCCGGCAACCATATGGCCGGCGCCCTTCACGTCGGCATATTGCGCATGGGGAACCAGCGTCATGAACTCCTCGACATGCGCATCGGTGACGAGCTCCGAACGCGTGCCGCGCACCAGCAGCACGGGGATGGTCAGCGCACGTGCCGCCGCCATCAGCCCTGCCTCGATGTGATGCGGCTCGTCCGCCTCGCCGTTGTCCCGCTGCTCGATGAAGCGCGGATCCCAATGCCAGCGATAGCGGCCGTCGGAATGCCGGCGCAGGTTCTTGGAAAGCCCGTCGAGCGATTTCGGTCGCGAACGATGCGGCAGGTAGCTGGCGATGGCGTCCGCTGCCTCCTCGACGTTGGCGAACCCGTCGTGCATCCGCTCGGCCATGAAGGAGACGATCTTGTTGATCCCCGTGGGATCCATCCGCGGCGTGATGTCGACAAGCACCAGCGCCGACAAGGTGCCGGGCTTCAGCGCCCCTTCTGCCAACAGCGATGCGATCCCTCCGAGCGAGGCGCCGATGGCGATCGGTCGGCTGCCGGCCTCATCGGCGAACCGGTCTGCCACCGCCACGACATCGCGTCCGAATTCCTCGAACCGGTAACCGCCCCCCTCGACCCAGTCGCTGTCGCCATGGCCGCGCTGGTCGACGCTCCACGCCTGCAACCCGCCGCTGGCAAGCCGGGCTCCGGTCGCGTCCCAGGCGTGACGGGTCTGTCCGCCGCCGTGAAACAGAAGCGCGGGGCGACCGGTGTCGCCATACACATCCGCGATGAGCCTGTTGCCGTCGGCACCGGAAAGTTCGATCTGGCGCGCGCTCATGCCCCATCCACCCGCGCGACCGATTCCAGAAAGGCGAGCACGCCCGCCTTGTAGGCCTTGTCGCCGACGGCGACCATGTGATCGCGGTTGGGAATGTCGAGCACCTCGGCATGCGGCATCAGTCGCGCGAGGTCGGCGGCGGAGCCGGCAATCTCGTCCCGCGTTCCCACGGCGACCAGCACCGGCTGCGCGATCCTGGCGACCTCGTCCTGCGAGATCCTCTGGCGCGAGGAGCGCATGCAGGCGGCCAGCGCCTTGCGATCCGATTTGGTCTGGTCGGCAAAGGCGCGAAACGCCCGTCCGTTGCGGTCTTTCACATCGGAGAGCTTGTCCGCCTCCAGCGCGCTGGCGATGGGCTCGGGATTGCCGATCCCCGTGATCATTCCGTAGCCCAGCCCGCCGAAGATCGCGCTGCGCACGAGATCGGGATGGTTCAAGGTGAGAAAGGCGGTGATCCGCGCGCCCATCGAATAGCCCATCACGTCCACGCCGGTCAGACCCAGATGCTCCAGAAGCCGCCTTGCGTCTTCAGCCATTGCCGGCGCGCCGTAGTCGTCGGGATCGTGACTGCCGTCGCTTTCGCCATGGCCGCGGTTGTCGATGGCAATCACCCGGCGTCCGGCCTTGACCAGCATCTCCACCCAGCCGGGATAGACCCAGTTTACCGATTTGTTCGAGGCAAACCCGTGGATCAGCAAAATGGGCTCTCCCTCGCCCTCGTCCAGATAAGCAAGCCGGAGCCCTGCGGAGTCGAAATGCGGCATGATGATATTACCTTGACGTAAACGTAAAAACACGAGCCGCTAAGATAGAGGCACAAGACGGGGATGAAAACCCCGCGCCCGCCGGCAGGACTTCCGCAACACCGGCCCGGCCCGGCCCTGGCGGCGCACCAGCGTCTGCGGCGCACGCATTTCCCGCCCGCGCCCCCTGTTCAAGCGCGCAGTTCCTGCGTATGGTCCGCGCACTTGGCAACCACAAGAACGACGGATGGTCACGATGGCGGATGGTGTCGTCCCCCACTTTCAAAACGACACCGGTCTCGAGCGGATCGAGATCGGCGCGAAGGAATTCAAGTGCATTGGCGCCAAGCCGCCTTTCGATCACCCGCATGTCTATCTCGACATGGGCGGCGACAGCGAAATCGTGTGTCCCTATTGCTCGACGCTCTATCGCCACAACCCGGCGCTTGAACCGTCGCAGGCCGACCCTGCCGACTGCGTCTGGTCCGCCGCTCCCGTCACCGTTTGAACCGACGCTCATCGCGATGAGCCGTCGACGGTCACGCCATGCGGCCGGCGACCGCCCCTGAAGACACAGCGCCAATGGCCTCCACCCCGCAGGATACCCTTTTCATTGCCGGCGCAGGGATCGGCGGACTGACGGCAGCGATTGCCCTGTCGCGTCGCGCCCGTCCGGTCACGGTGCTTGAAGCAGCCCCCGCGCTGGACCCGATCGGGTCCGGCCTGCAACTGTCGCCGAACGCCCTTCATGTCCTGCGCGGGCTCGGGCTGGAGGAGGCGGTTCGTCGCGAGGCCGTCGCGCCCGATGCGATCCGTGTGATGTCGGCGCGCAACGGCAAGCCGATTGCCGAAATCCCGCTCGGGCCGGCTGCTGAGGCGCGTTACGGCGCGCCCTATCTCGTGATCCACCGGGGCGATCTTCAGCATGTCCTTGTTGATGCTGCCAGAGCCTCCGCCGGGATCGATCTGCGACTTGGCACCCGCGTGCGCGATGCCCGCCAGAACGCCGATGCGGTACAGGTCGAGATCGAGACCGCAACGGGCAACGACCACCTGAGCGGCGGCGCGCTCGTCGGCGCCGACGGTGTGTGGTCGAACGTTCGCCGCCGCGTCATGGGCCTGCGCCAGGCCGTCTTCAGCGGCCGCACGGCCTACCGCGCCGTGATTCCCATCGAACGGGTGCCGGCAAAATGGCGCAGCGCGACCGGCCTGTGGCTCGGCCCCCGCGCGCATGTCGTGCATTACCCGGTATCCGGTGGCAAGCAGTTCAACATCGTCGCGCTCGTCGCCGAGGACTGGCAGGAGGAAAGCTGGTCCACGCCGGCCGACACGTCCGCCCTGCTCGCGCGGTTCGGAGCCTGGCCGGGCGAATGCCGCGACCTGCTCTCCCTGCCCGACACATATCTCAAGTGGGCGCTATGCGGCATGGACCCGGGAACGAGCTGGGTGAACGGCCGTTTCGCGCTTCTGGGCGATGCGGCGCACGCCATGCTTCCCTTCGCCGCGCAAGGGGCCGGCATGTCGATCGAGGATGCCGACGCGCTCGCGCGTGCCATCGACACGACCGACCGTCTGCCGGATGCGCTGTCGCGCTATCAGGCCGAACGACAGGACCGGGCAGAGAGCGTTCTGCGCCTCGCCAGAGCCAACGACCGCGTCTATCACATGTCCGCTCCGATGGCGCTCGCACGCGACGCCGTCATGAAGGGTCTTGGCGGAGAGCGGCTTCTCGCGCGCCTCGATTGGCTGTATGGATGGCGCCCGCCCGAAGGCCGGTGAGGCCTCGGCAGGCATTGCGCGCAAACCGAAAAGGCAAGGCTATGACAACGCAGGCGACCGGTGACATCGTGACGGCCGGGTTTGTCGTCATCGGCGACGAGATCCTGTCAGGCCGCACCAAGGACAAGAACATCGGCTATCTGGCCGAATTCCTGACCGCCATCGGCGTGGACCTCTCCGAGGTTCGCATCGTGCCGGACGTCGAGGAGCGGATCGTCGAGGCGGTCAACGCCCTGCGCGAGCGCTACACCTATGTCTTCACCTCCGGCGGCATCGGCCCGACCCACGACGACATCACCGCGGATGCCATCGCGAAGGCCTTTGGCGTATCCGCCGATCACGATCCGCGCGCCGTGGAAATCCTCACCGCTTTCTACCCGCAAGGCCAGCTCACCGATGCGCGGCTGCGCATGGCGCGCATCCCTCAAGGCGCCGACCTGATCGAGAATGCCGTTTCCAGGGCTCCCGGCTTTCGCATCGGCAATGTGCATGTCATGGCCGGCGTGCCGGCGGTCATGCAGGCGATGCTGGACGCCATTGCCCCCACCTTGAAGACGGGCAAGAAGATGCATTCCACCGCGATCGACGCGGATGTGCCGGAAAGCCGGATCGCCGCCGCGCTCGGCGCGATCCAGGACGCCCATGCCGGCGTCATGATCGGCTCCTACCCGCGCTCCAACGACGGACGTTTCTCGACCCAGATCGTTGTGCGCTCGCGCGACGTCGAAGCCATGACCGCGGCAGCCGACGCGATTCGCGCCGCGGTCGCCGACCAGATTACCGCCTGACACCCCGTCTTTCGAACAGGACACGACCCCGATGGAAAACCCGCAACAGCCGAAAGCCTTTCCCGTTTCCTGGGACCAGTTCCACCGCGACAGCCGCGCCCTTGCGTGGCGCCTGTCGGGACAGGGAACGTGGGAAGCCATCGTCTGCATCACCCGGGGCGGCCTCGTGCCCGCCGCCATCGTCGCACGTGAACTCGGCATCCGCATGATCGAGACCGTCTGCATCGCCTCCTATCACGACTACGAGGAACAGGGCGACCTGCAGATCATCAAGACGGTCGGCGAAAGCGTCGTCAACCTGAACGGCGGCCAGGGCGCAAGCGTCCTCGTCATCGACGACCTCGTCGACACCGGCAAGACGGCGCGGGTTGTGCGCGACATGCTGCCGGACGCGCATTTCGCCACCGTTTATGCCAAGCCGATGGGACGGCCGCTGGTCGACACCTTCGTGACCGAGGTCTCACAGGACACCTGGATCTATTTTCCCTGGGACATGGGCTGGCAGTTCCAGCCGCCAATCGCGAAGAGCACGCAGAGCTGACGCCGGCGTTCACATTGCGCCCCCCGGCCTTGCACAGGGTGCATGGCAGCCGCGCCCTCTCAAAAAAGTGAGTGCATGTCCATATTTCGGCGCATTTTCCAGCGCTATAACGACGCATGAGTTCAATTCGTCACAGCGCCCGGCGCGCACTCGTCCTCGCTTTGCTGTTGCTGGCGTCGCTCCACATCGACGTCGCGACGCCGCGCGCAATGACGGCACCGAGCGTCGGGGCGACCGAGGGCGACACCCTGGTCTCCGCCTCCAGGAGCACGGTAACGACGGGAACCGCTGCGATCGCGGCCGCCGATGCCGCGGCCGACGCGACCTCTGGCCGGGACTGCGGGCGGGCGGGCTCCTGTGTCGTCTACACCGTTCCCTTCGCTCCCCTTCTGGGCGGCCCCGCGGGCCATCCGGAACGGCATTTGCCCAGCGTCTGGCGCGCACCGGCGCCGGTTGCGATGGGACAGCAGACGCCGCCTCCGCGCTGAAGGCGCCCGACACCACCGGCCATAGATCTTCCGCCGCCGCGCGACACGCCGGCAGCAGTGCTTTTCTCATGACATGCGACACACAATGACACACTCCGTTGCCAACACGACCACCCTCACGCGCCGCGCCCTGATCACCGGGGCCGCGGGCCTGGCCCTTGCAGGCTGCACGACCGGAACAGCCCGGCGCCCGGCGCCGGGAACCGCCCCGGTCGCCGGACGGCCCGCGATCGACCCCTACTACCGGGCGATGTATGCGGCGATGCCTCAGGAAAAATTCCCGATTCCCGCCGTCGACCTGCGCAAGCTCGACCCCGTCTACTTCCGTCAGGTCGTGGACTATCCCACGCAGGAACGCCCCGGAACGCTGGTCGTCGACACCCCGAACCGGTTTCTCTATCTGGTGATGGAAAACGGGCAGGCATTGCGCTACGGCGTCGGCATCGGCCGGGCCGGCTTCTCCTGGGGCGGGCGCGCGCGCATCGCCTACAAGCGGGCGTGGCCGACCTGGACGCCGCCGGCGGAAATGATCGAGCGCCAGCCGGAGCTGGAGAAATACCGCAACGGCATGGAGCCGGGCCTGCAGAACCCGCTCGGCGCCCGCGCGCTCTACATCTTCGAGGGCGGTCGCGACACGATCTACCGCGTGCATGGCACGATGGAGGTCTGGTCCATCGGCAAGGCGGTCTCGTCGGGCTGCGTGCGCCTGCTCAACCAGGACATCATCGACCTGGCGGCGCGGGTGCCCAACAACGCGCCCATCATCGTGCAGCAGGGTGCCGGCGTCGCGTAGCCGCGGCCGCGTCTCACGGATCGAGGACAACCAGGCGATCGGCTGCAATTTCCGTCACGCTGACAGAGCAGCCGATGGCATAGGCCTCCACGCCCGCCGCCCGCGCGGCATCGAAGGCGGCCGCATAGGCGGGATCGATGTCGCGTGCCAGGGACAACCTCGCGCAATCGCCGCGCTGCACCAGATAGACCATCGCGGCCCGCGCCCCGGCAGCCACCATATCCGACATCTCCACCAGATGCTTCGCGCCGCGTGCGGTCACCGAATCGGGAAATTCCGCAAGACCGGCGCTGCGCATCAGATGCACATTCTTGACCTCGACGTAGGTCAGCGTAGCGTCCTCCGCCGCCAACAGGATGTCGATGCGCGAATTCCGCCCGTATTTCACCTCACGGCGCAGGCCAATGAAACCGGAAAGCTCCGGGATCAGCCCCGCCCGCAGCGCATCTTCCACCAGCGCGTTGGGATGTGCGGTGTTGATGCCGACCAGCGTTCCGTCCGCCTCCACGATCTCCCAGGAATACCGCAGCTTGCGCTTCGGGTTGTCCGACAGCGAGAGATAAACGCGCGCGCCCTCCTCCTTCAGACCCAGCATCGCGCCGGGATTGGCGCAATGGGCCGTGACCGTCTCGCCGGTCCCGTCGAGCACCACATCGGCGAGGAAGCGCTTGTAGCGGCGCTTGAGCCGTCCGGACAGCAAGGGAGAGGAAAAGCGCAAGACCGGAGCTCCCGGAACAAAAGTCTCAGCGCGACCAGAAATCCGGATCGAGCAGGACGAGGACGGTGAAAAGCTCCAGGCGTCCCATAAGCATGGCGAAGGACAGGATCCACTTGGCGCCATCGGGAAGCGGGGCGAAGTTGCCGGTCGGCCCGATGATGGGGCCGAGCCCCGGGCCGACGTTGCCAACCGCGGTCGCGGCGGCCGACAGCGCCGTCACGAGGTCGAGGTCGAAGCCGGCAAGCGCCAGGGTCAGCACGCCGACCGTGCCCATGTAGACCACCAGGAAAGCCAGGACGGAGAAGGAGAGTTCGGTCGTCAGCCGCGCCTTGCCGTAGGATTCCGGCAGCACGCGGTTGGGGCGCACCATGCGCCTGAGATGCGCGCGCACGGTGCCGAAAAACACCAGAAAGCGGAAGATCTTGATGCCGCCCGTGGTCGAGCCGGTGCAGCCGCCGACGAATTTCAGCAAGAGCACCAGCACCACGACCGGCGCCCCCCAGGTGGTATAGTCGCCGAAGGCATAGCCCGTTCCGGTCACGACCGAGATCATGTTGAAGGCCGACATGCGCAACGCATCGCCGAAGGGGACACGGTGCTGCAGGCCGAGATAGACCGTCACCGCCAGCGAAACGAGCACGACGAATCCGAAGAAGGCACGCACCTGCGGATCACGCCACAGCGCGAGCGGCTCGCCACGCAAGGCCTGGATCAGCAGCACGAAGGGCAGCGACCCGATCAGCATGAACACGATGGCGACCCAGGCCGTCGACGGATTGGTGAAATAGCTGAAGGACACGTCGTGGGTGGAATAGCCACCGGTGGCGATGGTCGTGAAGGCATGGTTGACCGCATCGAACACGCTCATCCCGGAGACCCAATAGGCCAGCGCGCAGAGCAGCGTCAGGAACAGATAGGAAAAGCCGATCAGACGCACCAGCTCGATCGAGCGGGCGACGATCTTCTCGCTGCGGTCGGAGCTTTCCGTCTGGAAAAGCTGCATGCCGCCGATCTTGAGGAACGGCAGCAACACGATGGCCATGACGATGATGCCGACGCCGCCCATCCACTGCATCAGCGAGCGCCACACCAGAAGGCCCGGCGGCAGGCCGTCGAGACCAGACAGGACGGTGGACCCCGTGGTGGTGAAGCCGGACACGGCCTCGAACACGGCATCGGCATAGCCGATGCCCAGCCACAGGAAGGGCAACGCCCCGAAGGCCGGCAGCGACATCCAGGCGAGCGTCGTCAGCACGAAGGTCTGACGCATGTTCAGCCCCTCGCTGAGCGAACCGCCGACCGCGACCGACAGGAGCAGCCCGGTCAGCCCGGTGACCAGCGCCGACATGACGAAGGCCTGCCAGTCGGCATTGCGCGCGGCCACATCCACCATCGCCGGGATCAGCATGGCGGTGGCAAGGCCCACATAGAGGAAGCCGAGAACGTTGAGAACAGGGCGCAGCGAGATCACGTGTCGGGCGTCTTTCGTCGTCTACGGTCCATCTGGCGTCTTGCACCGCACCTGCCGCGCCGCATCCGCCATACGCCGTTTGCCGGCAATTGCGATCAGGTCAAACTGGTGCGGACGGCGGGACTCGAACCCGCATGGCCGGGGCCGAGGGATTTTAAGTCCCTTGTGTCTACCAATTCCACCACGTCCGCGCATGTTCTGGGTACCCGCCCGCGCGCGGGCGCGCAAGAGGCATCGGCCCGAGCCGGCCTCCGCGCGAACGCAACCGGCCCGGGCGCCGGATTTCCGGCTGCGCGGCGGAATGCGCATTGCACCCGTGGTCCGCGCGTTTTATGGCTATAAGTCAGTTCAGGACACGCACGGACACCCGGTGCGGCCCGATCGACGCGCGCGACCCCGCGCGTCGGATCGCAATCCATGGCCCGCCGGGTGGCCTCTCATGCAGACGGAAATCCGATGGTCACATACATCGACGCCGAAACGGCTCCCCTCAAGAACACCGGACAGATCCGGCTCTACGGCCCGAAGGACTTCGAGGCAATGCACCGCGCCGGCCAGCTGACGGCCCGCTGTCTCGATGCGCTTGCCGCACGGATCAGGCCCGGCACGACGACGCAGGAGATCGACGACTTCGTTTTTGCCTTCGGCGAGGAACACAACGCGATCCCCGCGACGCTGAACTATCGCGGCTACACGAAGTCGAGCTGCACCTCGATCAATCACGTCGTCTGTCACGGCATTCCCAACGAGAAGCCCTTGAAGGACGGCGACATCGTCAACATCGACGTCACCTTCATTCTCGACGGCTGGCACGGCGATTCCAGCCGCATGTACACGGTCGGGCGTCCGAAACGCGCGGCCGAGCGCCTGATCGAGGTCACCTACGAGTCGCTGCTGCGCGGCATCGAGGCCGCCCGCCCGGGCAACACCACCGGCGATATCGGCGCGGCGATCCAGTCCTATGTCGAAGCCGAGCGCTGTTCGGTCGTGCGCGATTTCTGCGGCCATGGCGTCGGACGACTGTTTCACGACATGCCCAACATCCTGCACTACGGCCGGCCCGGCGAGGGCATCGAGCTGAGGCCGGGGATGATCTTCACCATCGAACCGATGGTCAATCTGGGCCGCCCGCACGTGAAGGTCCTGTCGGATGGCTGGACCGCCGTGACCCGCGACCGCTCGCTGACGGCGCAATTCGAACATTCGGTCGGCATCACCGAAACCGGCTGCGAAATCTTCACGCTGTCGCCAGCCGGGCTCGACAATCCCGCCGCGCACGCCCCCTCCTGACGGTGCGAGAGGGGCGCGCGGATGAGCCAGGACAGCAACGGGTTTTCCGACGCCGGGTCCGCCCCGCATTTCCACGGGCATCGCGACCGGCTCCGCAAGCGCTTCCGCGACGGCGGCCATGAAACGCTCCAGGATTACGAGCTCCTGGAACTGCTGCTGTTTTCCCCGATCAAGCGGGCCGACACCAAGCCCATCGCCAAGGCGCTGATCGCCCGCTTCGGTTCCTTCGCGGAGGTGCTGGCCGCGCCGCCGGCGCGACTCAAGGAAGTGCGGGGCGTCGGCGACCGCGTTGTCGTCGAGTTGAAACTCGCCCATGCGGTCGCGCAACGTTTCCTGCGCGGCCAGGTTCAGGGCAAACAGGTCCTCTCCTCCTGGTCCGCCGTGCTGGATTATGTCCGCAGCGCCATGGCCTTTTCGGACCGCGAGGAGTTCCGCATTCTCTTCCTCGACAAGAAGAACGCGCTGATTGCCGACGAGGTGCAACAGCGCGGCACCGTCGATCACACGCCGGTCTACCCGCGCGAAGTGATGAAGCGGGCGCTGGAGCTTTCCGCAAGCGCCATCGTTCTCGTTCACAATCACCCGTCCGGCGATCCGACACCCTCGCGCGCGGATATCCAGATGACCAACCAGATCGCCGAGATCGCCAGGCCGCTCGGCATCGCGCTTCACGATCACATCATCGTCGGACGCGACGGCCACGTCAGTTTTCGCGGGCTTCAGCTCATCACCTGAGACCCGGGCGCGGCATTTCCCCCGCCGCGCCGGTCGATCCATTCCTGACCCGAGCGCGTAAAGCCTCTCGAAACACCGAGGAGGCGAACATGTTCTCACGCGTTGTTCTGGCACTGATGCTCGCCGCGACGACCGCGCCGGCCGCAGTCGCAAGCGACACGACCACGGCACACGACTTCACCCTGACGGCCATCGACGGCTCCCCGATGCCGCTTTCCGCCTTCAAGGGGAAAACGGTGCTGGTGGTGAACACGGCCTCGCGCTGCAGCTTCACAAAACAGTATGCCCCCTTGCAGGCGCTCTACGAGGCGCACCGCGACGAGGGTCTTGTCGTGATCGGCGTTCCGTCCAACGATTTCGGCGGCCAGGAACCGGGCACCGAAGCCGACATCGAGGATTTTACCCAGTCGGCCTACCGGGTCGACTTTCCCCTGACAAACAAGACCGCCGTGGTCGGCGACAATGCGTCGCCGTTTTACAAATGGGCGAGCGAGCAGGCGGGGCCGCTCGGCAAGCCGCGCTGGAATTTCCACAAATACCTGATCGGGCCCGACGGCAGGCTGATCGACTGGTACACGCCGATGACCGCACCCGGTTCGCCGAAGTTGCGCGACGCGATCGTGCGAAGCCTGGCCGGTAGCGGGGCGTCGTGACGAACACCCCCGCCATCACCGTCTTTCACGATGGCGACTGCCCGGTCTGTCGCGCCGAAATCCGCTTTTACGCACGCATCGACAAGACACAGGCCATCGACTGGCGAGACATTACCCGCCTCGCCGACGACGCGCTCCCGACCGGCAAGACCCGCAGCGCGCTTCTCGGTCGCTTCCATGTCCGCGACCGGGACGGCGAATGGCACATCGGCGTCGATGCCTTCGCCCGGATCTGGCAGGTGCTGCCGGGTTTTCGCCATGTCGCCTGGATCTTTTCCGTTCCCGGTATCCGGCAGCTTGCCGAAGCCGGCTATCGCGGCTTTCTGGGCTGGCAGCAGCGTCACCGCCGCGCGCGGCAGGCCGCCGGCAAAGCCTCGCATGCACCGTGAACGGCGGGCGCCGGCATTGACGAAACCGTCCGTCCGGCCATGAAGATGCGCAAGAAATGCGACCTTCCGCGAAAGCTGTGCGCGGGATGCGGCCGTCCCTTTGCATGGCGGCGCAAATGGGCCGCGATCTGGGCCGACGTGAAATTCTGCTCGCGGCGCTGTCGCGCGGCGCGGACAATCCCCTCCCGCTACGAGCGCCCCTGATCTGCTGTAGAGGAACGTCGTGTGCATCCTCAGGCTGCACGCCCACATCCTTAAGATGTGGGATGTTGCGAATCACCCGAGATCGTCCACAATCGTTAATCCGCTTTAACTACGCTTCGATGCTATTTATTAAACGGAACATGCGACCGTTGTGCGCTCCCAACGAGGCGTAAATGGCAATCAACAAAACGGACAACGGCGCAAGACTGGCAAACGCAATCCTGTTCCCCGTGGTGGGACTGGTTTTGCTTGCGGTCGCGTTTTCCGTCGCCCTGATCGCCTACACGTCCCGCTCCGCGGATGACGCCGCGATGGAAAGCGAGCGCCGGCTCTTGCGCGGCAGCACGCAACTCCAGCTTGAACTTCTGGCAAAGGAGCAGGAAGGCGCGGCCGTCTGGGATCTGGCCGACTACTACACGCGTCCCGTCAGCGTCAGCACCCAATGGCTCGATGCCAACATGGGCCACTGGCTCTATGCCAATCACGGCCACGACCAGATTGTCATTGTCGGCCAAGACGGCAATCCGATCTACAATGCGTTGCGCGGCCAGCAGATCGATCCGGGCGAGAGCCGCCCGCTGCTCTCCGGCATCTGGCCGCTCATCGCCCGCACCCGGGCGAAATTCATCACCCGCTTCAGGTCGCTTCCCTCGGGGCTCTTCGTGATCGAACGCCCGCTCAACGGCTTCACGCGATCCATTCACGAAACCGGGTTTGCGCTTCACGAAGGCGAGCTCGCCTTCGTCTCCGTCACCGCCATTTCCCCGGAACTCAAACAGTTCGTCGCGAAGCGGCGGCCGCCGGCCGTTCTCGTCAGCGTGAAAAAGCTGCAAGGCGCGCGCCTGTCCGCCCTGGGAACCCGCTCCGGCGTCAACGGGCTGAACGCAACCCCGGGGACCGACCAGCCGAAGGAGACGGCGACCTTCGACGTTCGTTCGCCGCTCGGCATGCCGATCGGCTATCTGACCTGGACGGCGAACACCCCGGGGTCGAAGATCCTGTCCGGGGTCGGTCCTGTGCTGCTGTTCCTGGCGGTGACGATCGCCGGCCTGACCGGCGTTGTGCTGTTCTACACCCGCCAGAACACCCGCCGCCTCGCCGAAAGCGAGGCCCGCGCCCAGCACGCCGCCCTGCACGACAGCCTCACCGGGCTGGCCAACCGCGACTTCTTCGCCGACCGCTTTCGCGAGGAACTGGCCGGCTGGAGTGCCGAGAAGGGGCTGGTCGGCGTCATCTACATCGATCTCGACCACTTCAAGGACATCAACGACACCCTGGGCCATGCGGCGGGCGACGAGGTGATCCGGGAAGCGGCGCGCCGCCTGCGCGTGCTCGCGCCCGACGAAGCGACCCTTGCCCGCATCAGCGGCGACGAATTCGCGTTGCTGCTTCCCGGTTATGCGTCGCGCGCGTCGATCGAGCACATCCTGCGCCGCATCCAGGACCGTTTCTCGGTTCCGATGTACATCAGCGGAACCCATCTGCACGTCAGCCTCAGCGTCGGCGCGGCGCTCGCTCCCGACGACAGCCTGTCGATGGGCGAACTTCTGCGCAAGGCGGACATCGCGCTCTATTCGGCGAAAGGTGCCGGACGCGGCCGCTGGGCATTCTTCGACGTCAGCATGGAAGAGCATGTCCGCACGCGCGAGAACCTTGCACACGCGCTGCGCGATGCCATCGGACAGGACCGGCTTCATGTCGTCTATCAGCCGCAAACGACCATCGATGGCGCGACGACGCTCTCGGTCGAGGCCCTGCTTCGCTGGACGGACCCGAAAATGGGCCCGGTCAGTCCGAGCGTCTTCGTCCCCATCGCGGAGGAAATCGGCCTGATCAACGAGCTCGGCCTCTATGTTCTGCGCAAGGCCTGCGAGGACGCAGCTGCCTGGCCGCATCTGGGCATCGCCGTCAACGTCTCGCCCAGCCAGTTCCGCCACCCGCGCTTCATCGACGACTTGCGCGACACGCTCGAGACCTGCAAGTTCGAACCGACCCGGCTGGAAATCGAGGTGACGGAAACGGTCTTCGCCGACAACGACAGCAACATCCTGTCGACGCTCAAGCAGGTTCAGGAAATGGGCGTGCGGGTCGCGCTCGACGACTTCGGCACCGGCTATTCCAGCCTGAGCTACCTGCGCCGCTTCCCCTTTGATACGCTGAAGATCGATCGCAGCTTCATCGCCGACCTCGAGGTCGCCCCCCACGCGCATTCGATCCTGTCGACGATCATCGACCTGGGCGATGCGCTCGGCATGAAGGTGGTCGCGGAAGGCATCGAGACACGTCAGCAGGCGGCAATCCTGCAGCGCACCAACTGCGACCGGCTGCAGGGCTTCTACCTGTCGCGCCCGGTGTCCCCGCAGGACGTTCCGGCGGCCGAAGCGCGCCTGGCCGCCGGCAAGGAACCATTGGCCGCGATCTCGCTCTCGGCCTAGAGAGGCACCCGCAAACAACGCGCTGCGGAAAACCGCTCCCGTGCCGGGCGGGCCGAGCGGTGTCCCCGATGCAAGGCACTTGCAACCGCCCCGCGCACACCCTAACGTCCGACAACCTCTTCATCGTCGGAATGCGCGCCGTGCCCGTCCCAAGAGTGCTTCACCAGACCATACGCTGCAGGTCTGCGCTCACCCCGGCGCTTCAACGCAACATCACGGCGCTGAAGGCGCTCAACCCCGGCTGGGAGCATCGCCTCTACGACGACGACGATGTGCGCGCCGCAATCCGGCGCGGCTGCGGCGCCGACCGGCTCGCGTTGTTCGACCGCATTCACGACGACTACGGCGCGGCGAAGGCCGATATCTTTCGCTACGTGCAGCTTTACGAATGCGGCGGCGTCTATCTCGACATCAAGGCGACCGCCCGCCGTCCCTTGCGGGAGATCGTCAGGGACGACGACGCTTTCCTGCTGGCGACATGGGAGGATACGCCCGGAACGCTCTATCGCGGCTGGGGGCGCTGGCCGCAATATGGCGTTGCGCGGGAATTCCAGCAATGGCACATCGTCTGCGCCCCGCGTCACCCCTATCTGAAAGCCGTGATCGACCGCGTCTGGCGAAACCTCGAGGCCTATTGTCCGCTTCGCGACGGCCGGGGGTTCGATACGACGATCGTGACCACCGGACCCGTTGCCTACACACGCGCGATCCAGGAGATCCGGTCACGCCATCCGCACCGGGTCGTCAATGCCGCTGCGCTCGGGCTCGTCTATTCGATTTTCGACACGGACGACAACGCGCGGGATGTTCCGGGCAGCAGCCGGTATCGCAACAGCCGCCACGCGTTGCTGCGCGGCTTCGGGCCGCCGGCCGTGATCACGGCCCGCGACGCGCTGTCGCGCGTGTTCAGCCGGGCGCGATAAGCCCGAGCCGGACACGCAGCGACCGGTCAAGCGCCGCAATGGCGGAAAACGGGCCATCGGCACCGGAAACCGCCGCCGCGACATCGCAGACGGAATGTCCGATCCGGCCGAAGCGGCGCAGGATGGCATCATCCACCCAATGACGCTCCTGCACGGCCCGACGGGCGTCCCCCCGGCCGCTGCTTCGTGCCGCGGCACCGAAGGTGTCACAGGCGCCGACGAGCGCCTCCAGACCCTCACCGCTGGTGGCGGAGACGGTCAAGACATCGGGAAGCCGGGCGCTGTCGGCGGGCCGCGCCAGCGACAGCGCGCCGGCGACATCGGCCTGGGCGCGGCGCGCCATCGCGCCCATGTCCGCCTTGGTGACGGCGACGAGATCAGGGAGTTCCATCACGCCGGCCTTCATGAACTGGAGGCTGTCGCCGGAACCTGGCTGGATGCACAGCACCAGCGTGTCGACGGCATGGGCGACATCGGATTCCGACTGGCCGATGCCCACCGATTCCACGATCACCCGGTCCATCACCGCACGCATCAGGACGACGGCTGCGATTGCATGGTCGGACAAGCCGCCCAGCCGGTCCCGCGCGGCCATGGAGCGCACGAAGATGCCGGGATCGCCGGGATCGGTGCTGAGCCGCGTGCGGTCGCCGAGGAGCGCGCCGCCGGTCACCTGGGACGAGGGATCGACGGCAAGGACGCCCACCGTCTCGCCCCGGGCCCGGTAGGCGCGGATCAAGGCATTGGTCAGCGTCGACTTGCCGACACCCGGCGGCCCGGTGAGCCCGAGAACCTGTGCCCGCCCGCTGCGGGTCGCAACGTCCAGGAAGCGGAGCAGGTCATCGCTGTCGGCATGCGTTTCGACCGCCGAAATCGCACGGGCAAGGGCGGCCTTGCCGCCCTCGCGCAGCTGCGACAGGCTGTCCGGCACGCGGGTCATGCAGCCGATGAACCCTCCGTCCGCGACGCCTTGAGCGCGGCCTGCGCGGCGGCAAGCCGTGCGATGGGCACACGGAACGGCGAACAGGACACATAATCGAGGCCGAGCTGCTCGCAGAAGGTGATTGAGGCCGGATCGCCGCCGTGTTCGCCGCAGATGCCGAGCTTGATGCCCGGCCGCACGGCGCGGCCGCGTTCCGCCCCGATGCTGACCAGCTCGCCGACACCGTCCTGGTCGAGCGTCACGAAGGGATCGCGTTCGATCAGTCCGAGCCGCTGATAGGTGCCGAGGAAGGAGGCCGCGTCGTCGCGCGAGATGCCGAAGGTCGTCTGCGTCAGGTCGTTGGTGCCAAAGGAGAAGAACTCCGCCGCCTCGGCAATGTCGCCGGCCCTGAGGGCCGCGCGCGGCAGTTCGATCATCGTGCCGACCTGATACTCGATGGTCACGCCGGTCTCGCCCGCGACCGCCTCGGCCATGGCGTCGATGCGCGCGCGAACCAGGTCCAGCTCAGCGCGCATGCCGACGAGCGGCACCATGATTTCCGGGGTGACCGGCGACCCGGTGGTCTTTCCGGCGGCAACCGCTCCCTCGAAGATGGCGCGCGCCTGCATTTCGGCGATTTCCGGATAGGTCACCAGCAGTCGGCAGCCGCGATGCCCGAGCATCGGATTGAACTCGTCCAGATCGAGCGCACGCTCGCGCAACCGCTCGACCGGCACGCCCATGACGCCGGCCACCTCGGCGATCTCCTCCTCGCTGTGGGGAAGGAATTCGTGCAGCGGCGGATCGAGCAGACGAATCGTGACGGGAAGGCCCTGCATGATCTCGAACAGCTCGGTGAAATCGCCGCGCTGCATCGGCAGGAGCTTGTCGAGCGCCTTGCGCCGTCCGGCTTCCGCCTCCGCCAGGATCATCTCGCGCACGGCAAGAATGCGCTCGCCCTCGAAAAACATGTGCTCGGTGCGGCACAGACCGATGCCCTGCGCGCCGAAACCGCGCGCGGCGCGCGCGTCCGCCGGAGTCTCGGCATTGGTGCGCACCTCCATGCGGCGATGTGCATCCGCCCATTCCATCAGCCGGGCGAACTCGCCCGACATTTCCGGCTGCAGCATGGCGACGTCGCCGACGAGAACCTGACCGCTCGTGCCGTCGATGGTGATGCGGTCGCCCTTGGCAAGCTTTCGGCCCGCGACCGTCAGCGTCCCGGATCGATAGTCGATCCTGAGCGATCCCGCGCCCGACACGCAAGGCTTGCCCATGCCGCGCGCCACGACCGCCGCATGGCTGGTCATGCCGCCGCGCGTGGTCAGGATGCCTTCGGCCGCATGCATGCCGTGAATGTCTTCCGGGCTGGTTTCCACCCGCACGAGAATGACAGGACGCCCCGCGCCCTTGGCTTCCTCCGCCTCGTCGGAGGAAAACACGATGTCGCCCGACGCCGCGCCCGGCGAGGCCGGAAGCCCGGTCGCGACGATATCGCGTTCCGCCTTCGGATCGATCATCGGATGCAAAAGCTGGTCGAGCGCCGCCGGATCGACACGCATCACGGCTTCCTCGGTGGTGATCAGCCCCTCGTCGGCCATGTCGACCGCGATCTTGAGCGCGGCTTTCGCCGTGCGCTTGCCGGCACGGGTCTGCAGCATCCACAGCCGCCCGCGCTCGATGGTGAACTCCAGGTCCTGCATGTCGCGATAGTGGCCTTCCAGCCGGTCGCAGATATCGACGAACTGCGCGAAAGCCTCCGGCATGGCGCGTTCCAGCGACATCGCTTCCGAGGCTGCGGCGATGCGCGCGGCTTCCGTCAGGTCCTGCGGCGTGCGGATGCCTGCCACCACGTCTTCACCCTGGGCATTGATCAGGAACTCGCCGTAAAGCGCCTTCTCGCCGGTCGAGGGATTGCGGGTAAAGGCCACGCCCGTTGCCGAGGTGGTCCCCATGTTGCCGAAGACCATGGCCTGGACATTGACCGCCGTGCCCCAGGTGTTGGGAATGTCGTGCAAGCGCCGGTACGTGATCGCGCGGGCGCTTTCCCAGGAGCGGAAGACGGCACTGATCGCGCCCCAGAGCTGCTCGTGCGGGTCTTGCGGGAACGGGCGCTCCAGTTCCTCCTGAACGAGCGCCTTGAACCGGTCGATGACGACCTGCCAGTCGTCGGCCGTCAGATCGGTGTCGAGATCGTAGGCCTTGGCGTTCTTGAACTCTTCCAGGATTTCCTCGAAGGCATGATGGTCGAGCCCCATCACCACATCGGAATACATCTGGATAAAACGGCGGTAGCTGTCATAGGCGAAACGCGGATCGCCGGAGGCCTCGGCAAGGGCCGGGACGGTTGCGTCGTTGAGGCCGAGGTTGAGAACCGTGTCCATCATTCCCGGCATCGACACACGCGCCCCCGAGCGCACGGACACAAGCAGCGGATTGCGGCTGTCGCCAAAGCGCTTGCCGGTGATGCGGCCGACCTCCTCGAGCGCCGCGTCCACCTGGGCGCGCACCCCGTCCGGGAAATTGTGACCCTGCGCCTCGAAATGGGTACAGACTTCGGTGGTGATCGTGAAACCGGGAGGCACCGGAAGGCCGAGATTGCTCATCTCCGCGAGATTCGCCCCCTTGCCCCCCAAAAGGTTCTTCATTCCGGCGGCCCCTTCGGCCTTGCCGTCGCCGAAACCGTAGACCCATTTGGTCGTCATCGCGCGCAGTTCCCTCTGTTGCCGGCACGCCCGCGAACCGTCAGCCGGACGCGGCGCCCGTCCCTACCGGACGCTTCCCACTTAAATGATGCAGTGCACGAAACAAAGGGGTTTTGGCAAGTCCGCCGGCGCTATCTCGTTGCCCTCGCGCCCCGACGCACCATATCTCGCGACAGTCGCAGGCCGCGAAGACCGCCCGTAGCGTCCGGCTTGCGACATGGACACAATAAAGCCATCCTCGGTTAGGTAACTGAACGCATGACTCGTGTCGAAGCGTGCGCAAGCAGGGGAAGCAAGTCTCACATCATGAAGCGTTACCCTCCGATTTCGTCCGCCCGCCGTCTGTTCTTCGCTGCCGGAGTGAGTGTCGCCGCCGCCGTGATGGCCCCTCCTCCGGTCGTCGCAAAGACCGATTCTCCGCAAATCGGCACGGAATTCGGCCTGCCGATGACCCTGAGCGGCAGCTATCTGTCGGGACGCCTTGCCGGACAGAACAACGACCTGGAAAACGCCGCCGCCTTTTTCGGCGAAGCGCTGGAGCAGGATCCGGGCAATCCCTATCTGCTTGACCGCACCTTCGTGCTGAAGCTTGCCAACGGCGACCTGGCCGAGGCACTTGCCCTGGCCGAACGTCTGTCGAGCGAGCAGCCGGACCACTTCATGGCGCAGCTCATGCTGGCGGTGGAAGCGCTTCGCGCGGGAAAGCCGGACCTCACCGAAACCCTGCTCGCCGATGGCGGACGCGGCCCACTTGCCGTGCTGACCTCCGGCCTTGTCGCTGCCTGGGCGCTTGAGGAACGCGGCGAGACGGACGCCGCGCTCGCGCGCATCGCAAGTCTGGAGGGGCCGGACTGGTACACGGTTTTCGTCGCCTATCATTCCGCGCTGATCCAGGACCATGCGGGGCGCAACGAGGCAGCGCTGGAAAATCTCAAGTCCGCCTATGAGGCCGACCGTGGCGCCCTTCGGGTGATCGACGCCTATGCGCGGGCACTGGCGAAGAGCGGCGAACCCGGCAAGGCAATCGAGATTCTCGACCAGTATGATCTGATCCTGCCGGACCATCCGGTGCTCGTTGAGACCCGCGGGTTGATCGAAAGCGGACAAGACATCGGCCGGATTGCGGAAACCGCGCGCGCCGGCGCGGCCGAGGTTCTCTATGGCCTGGGAGCAGCGCTTGGCCGAGACGGTGGCGAGGAACTTGCCGCGGTCTTCCTGCAGCTCTCCCTGCAACTCGACATCGATGCGGATGTCGCGGCCATCGCCCTCGCAGGTCTGTTCGACCGCCAGCAGAAATACGAGCGTTCGATCACGATCCTCAAGGGTATTCAGCCCTCCTCGCCGCTGAAGCGCGACGCGGAGATCCAGATCGGCATCAACTACAATGCACTGGACAAACTGGACGAATCGCGCGCGCACCTCGCCGCCCTCGTCGACAAGGATCCAGGCGATCTCGACGCCGTGACCGCGCTTGGCAACGTTCTGCGCTCGCACAAGCTGTTTGCCGAGGCCGACGAGATCTATTCACGTGGCATCGACACGATTTCCGAACCTGAACTCAAGCACTGGGCATTGTTCTATTACCGTGGCATCTGCCGCGAGCGGCTGAAGAACTGGGGTCCGGCGGAAGCCGATTTCCGCCAGTCGCTCGCGCTTTCGCCCGAGCAGCCACTGGTGCTGAACTATCTGGGTTATTCCCTGGTCGACCGGGGGCTGAAACTGGACGAAGCGCTCGACATGATCCGCAAGGCGGTGGAGTTACGCCCGCGCGACGGCTACATCGTCGACAGCCTTGGCTGGGCCTACTACAAGCTCGGCCGCTACGAGGAGGCCGTCGTCGAACTGGAAAAGGCGGTGGCGCTGCGCCCGGAAGATCCGATCATCAACGATCATCTCGGCGATGCCTACTGGAAGGTCGATCGTCGGCTTGAGGCCCGCTTCCAGTGGAACCACGCCCGCGATCTGGAGCCGGAACCCGACGAATTGCCCAAGATCCTCGACAAGATCGAGAACGGACTGAGCGACGACGGCTCCATCCCGGCGGCGACCGTCGGGCAGGAGCTGCAGGAAAACGGCGGCTGACGCGTCACGCATGACCGAACCGCCAAGACCGACGGCGCACGCTCGCCTGGCGCGGGCCAAGCTCAATTACGCCCTGCATGTCACCGGCCAGCGCGCCGACGGCTACCATCTTGTCGAGAGCCTCGCCGTCTTTCCCGCGATCGGCGACCGGGTGAGCCTGGCCCCGGCCGGGGCCGCGCCGGGCCTTTCGCTGTCCGGCCGATTTTCCGGCGATCTCGGTCCCTCCGGCTCCGGCGAAGACAATCTCGTCGTAAAAGCCGCCGCCTGCCTGGCACAGCACCTTGGCCGCGATGCGGACGCCGCGCTGGCGCTGAAGAAGGCCTTGCCCGTCGCCTCGGGAATCGGTGGCGGTTCCGCCGACGCCGCGGCGGCGCTGCGCCTGCTTCGCGACCTGTGGGCGCCGGAACTCGACGACACGATTCTTGCCGAACTGGCCGCGAAGCTCGGCGCGGACGTTCCCATGTGTCTTTTTTCCAAACCGGCGCGGATTGGCGGAATCGGCGAACTGGTGACCCCGCTCGCGCCCTTTCCCGCACATGCCGTGGTGCTTGCAAACCCCGGCATCGCGGTTTCGACGCCGGAGGTCTTCAAAGCCCTGAAGACCAAGGCGAATGCGCCTCTCCCCGACCTTCCCCACGATGGGTTTGGCGATCTCGCCGCCCTGTGCGCCTGGCTGGCAAGCACCCGCAACGATCTTGAGGAACCGGCCCGCGCCCTTGCACCGGATGTCGATGCGGTGCTTGCGGCGCTTGGCGCCTGTGCAGGCGCGCGGCTTGCACGCATGTCCGGGTCCGGCGCCACCTGCTTTGCCATCTTCGAGACGCTTCAGGACGCGCAGGCGGCGGAACACGCGCTGCACGCCGACCGTCCCGGCTGGTGGATCGCGGCGGCTCCGGTCGAGCGGATCGGCACACTCGCCGGCTGACCCGTCGCAAATCCGCCGTTGCACGCCGCTTTTCGCGATGCGCGACAATGGGATGCTGACAAGACTGTGCTCAAGCGGCTATTGGTTCACCGCGATCCGGCACCGCACCGAGTTTCCATTCAGCAGGACATCCCGATGAGCGCATTCGCCCTGACCGTCACATGCCGTTCGACCCGCGGCATCGTCGCAACCATCTCGACCTATCTGGCCGAGAGCGGCTGCAACATCACCGACAGCGCCCAGTTCGACGACCGCGAGACCGGCAACTTTTTCATGCGGGTCAGCTTCAACAGCGAAACGGGCACGACGCTGGAGCAATTGTCGGACGGGTTTGCCGAACGCGCGAAGCCGCTTGCGATGGACTATGCATTCCATGACGAGACGGCCCGCATGAAGGTGCTGATCATGGTGTCGCGTTTCGGCCATTGCCTCAACGACCTGCTCTACCGCTGGCGCATCGGAGCGCTGCCGATCGACATCGTCGGCGTGATCTCCAACCACCTCGACTACCAGAAGCTGGTGGTCAACCACGACATTCCGTTCCACTACATCAAGGTCACCAAGGCCAACAAGGCGGAGGCCGAGGCGCGCCAGATGGCGATCGTGGAGGAGACAGGCGCCGAACTCATCGTGCTGGCGCGCTACATGCAGGTGCTGTCGTCGCGCATGTGCGAGGAAATGGCCGGACGCATCATCAACATCCACCATTCGTTCCTGCCGAGCTTCAAGGGGGCCAACCCCTACAAGCAGGCCTTCGTGCGCGGCGTGAAGCTGATCGGCGCAACCTCGCATTACGTCACCAGCGATCTCGACGAAGGGCCGATCATCGAGCAGGACACGGTGCGCGTCACCCACGCCCAGTCGGCCGAGGATTACGTGTCGCTCGGCCGCGACGTGGAAAGCCAGGTTCTGGCACGCGCCATCCACGCGCATATCCACCGCCGCGTCTTCCTGAACGGCAACAAGACGGTGGTCTTCCCGGCAAGCCCGGGAAGCTTCGCCTCCGAGCGCATGGGCTGAGGCTTATCCCCGCACGCGCACAAAACGCGCCGCCGGTCTCCGGCGGCGCGTTTTGTGCAATCTCGACAAGTTTTCGCGCAAATTCTGCAATTTCGGCATCAAGAATTGCCGATATTGCCGCTCAGTTCAGCCGCGCGATGCAGAAATCGACGGCCTCGCCCAGTGCCTCGCGATGCGGTCCGGCGGGCAGGCGCTCGAGCGCGGCGCGGGCCTCGTCGCCAAAGGCACGGGCGCGCGACACCGTATCGGCCAAGGCGCCGGTCGTCGTCATGATCGAAATGGCGCGGGCGAGATCCTCGTCGCGCACGTCACGCTCCTCCAGGCAGCGCGTCCAGAACGCACGGTCGGACGCTTCGCCCCGGCGGATCGCGAGAATGACCGGCAGCGTGATCTTGCCTTCGCGCAGGTCGTCGCCGATGTCCTTGCCGAGATCGCTGGCCGAACCGCCGTAGTCGAGCGCGTCGTCGACAAGCTGGAACGCGAGGCCCAGCGCCATGCCGTAGTCGCGCGCCGCCGCACGGGCCTCGTCTCCGGCATCGGCCAGAACGGGCCCGACCTCGGCGGCGGCTGCAAACAGCGCCGCCGTCTTGGCCTCGATCACCTGCATGTAACGTTCTTCGGAGGTTGCGATGTCCTGCGCGGCCCCCAGCTGCATCACCTCGCCCTCGGCGATGACGGCGGAGGCGCTTGCCAGGATCCTGAGCGCCTCGAGCGACCCGACATCGACCATCATCTTGAAGGCCTGTCCGAGCAGATAATCGCCGACAAGAACGCTCGCCTGGTTGCCCCAGAGCTTGCGGGCGGCGAGCTTGCCGCGGCGCATGTCGCTTTCGTCGACGACATCGTCGTGCAGCAGCGTCGCCGTGTGCATGAACTCGACGCTGGCGGCAAGTCCGACATGGCCGTCGCCGGTGTAGCCGTAGAGATCCGCCATCGCGAGGGTGAGCATCGGACGCAGCCGCTTGCCACCGGAGGAAATCAGATGACGCGCGATCTCCGGGATGAGGTCGACATTCGACCCCGCCTTGGAAAGGATCAGCTGATTGACAGCCTCCATGCCCGGCCCGGTCAGTTCGACCAGGTTCTGGATGCTTGCCGGTTCCGACCGGCTCTCGCGCAAGGGAACGACGGCGCCCACGGTTAAAGACCTTTCCTGTTTCACGTTGCCGGGACAATAGGTCTGCCCCCGGCATCCGGCAAGCCATCTTTCCGGCAACAGTGTGTTGAAAGATCTCCCGTGCCGGCACCAAGCGGGCGCTTGGGCGTCGCGGCCCCCGTTCATTTCCGTTAAGGTCCCCTTCCAGGATCGCACGACCCGAAGGCTTGCCATGGTTCCCTTGCTTCGCACCAATGACGTGGTGCTCATTTCCTTTCTCGAAGCCCTGCTCAAGGATGCCGGGATTCCGCATATCGTTCTGGACGGCAACATGAGCGTGGTCGAGGGCTCGCTCGGGATCATCGCCCGCCGGATCATGGTCGACGAGGACGACCGCCCGGCCGCCGTGCGGCTGATGATCGACGCCGGGCTGGAACACGAACTGGCACCGGAAAAAGGCCGCAAGCAGTCGTGAGCGGGCAAGTGCCCCGACCCGACGACATCCCGGCCGTGGGCCAGGCCGCGACGACGCGCGATGCCTTTCTCGGCGGACGGGTCCAGGTGCTGCAACCGGCGCGCGGCGGCGGACACCGCTCGGGGCTCGATGCCGTCTATCTGGCGGCAGCGGTTCCCGGTGACGTCACGGGCCATGTCATCGATCTGGGTTCCGGCGCGGGCGCGGCCGGCTTCTGCCTTGCTGCCCGTCTTGGCCAGGTGCGCGTCACGCTGGTCGACCGGGACAGGACGGCGCTCGCTCTTGCCCGCGGCGCGTTGGAACTGGCTGAAAACAGCGCCTTCGCGGACCGGGTTGCGGTGATGGAAGCCGACATCACGGCCCGGGGCAAGGACCGACATGCGGCGGGCCTCGTCCCGGCCCTCGCCGATCATGTCATCATGAACCCGCCCTATTATCTCGACGGCCAGGTCCGCATGTCGCCGGCGAACGCCCGCGCGGACGCGCATGTCCTGGACGCACGTGGCCTCGAACCCTGGGCGCGCACGGCAACCGACATCCTGCGCGACGGCGGGTCGCTGACCCTCGTCTTCCGCGCCGACGGCCTCGACCAGATCCTCACCGCATTGCACAGCCGGTTCGGAGCAATCGACGTGATCCCGCTCTACCCGCGCGCCGGCGCGCCCGCGACCCGCGTGCTCGTGCGCGCCCTGCGCGCCAGCCGTGCGCCCTTGCGCCTTCTGCCGGGCTTTGTCGTGCACGAAGGCGCCGGATCCCCGTTCACCGACCACGCCAGCGCAGTGATGCGCGACGGTGCGGGCCTGGTGATTCCGAGACGGTAAGGGCCGGTCCCGTTGGCCGCACATCGAAAACGGTGCCCGCCTTGTCGAAGCGCCCTGTGCGCGCCACCTGACAATCGACGGCCAAGCTGATTATGATCGTGCAAAGTCCGGCGGTCGCAATCTCCAGGCGATGCGACCGCGCCGGGCACGGCAAGACAACACGCAGGGAGACCCGATGACCTCGCAGCCGCTGCCAGACACCATCGACGAGACTTTGAGCCTTCTGGAACAGGGAGGCTATGTCGGCGACCGCGCGCTGGCGACGGTCCTGCATCTCGCCCTGCGCATGAAGCGCCCGCTATTCCTGGAAGGCGAAGCCGGCGTCGGCAAGACGGAGATCGCGAAAGTGCTCTCCGACGTGCTCGGCCGGGACCTGATCCGGCTGCAGTGCTACGAGGGCCTCGACGTTTCCACAGCCGTCTACGAATGGAACTATGCGGCCCAGATGGTGGAAATCCGGGTGTCGGAAGCCGCCGGCGACGCCAGCCACGACGACCTGTCGAAGAGCGTCTTCAGCGAGCAGTTCCTGATCAAGCGTCCCGTGCTTCAGGCTCTGAAGCCGTCGCTGAACGGGCCGCCGGTCTTCCTGATCGACGAACTCGACCGCGCCGACGAGGCCTTCGAGGCCTTCCTGCTGGAGGTGCTCGCCGACAACCAGGTGACGATTCCCGAGCTTGGCACGATCAAGGCGGAAGAGCCGCCGATCGTGATCATCACGACCAACCGGACCCGGGAGATCCACGACGCGCTGAAACGGCGCTGTCTCTACCACTGGGTCGATTACCCCACGGCCGAGCGCGAACTGGAAATCATCCGGCGCAAGGTGCCCGGCGCCGATGCGCGTCTGGCGCAAGAGGTCGTTGCCTTCGTCCAGAAGCTCAGGGGGGACGAGGACCTGTTCAAACAGCCGGGCGTTGCCGAGACGCTGGACTGGGCGACCGCGCTGACGGAACTCAACGAAATCGCGCTCGATCCCGACATGGTCTCCGACACGCTCGGCGTCCTGTTGAAATACCAGGACGACATCGACCGGGTGCGCGGGTCGCGCGCCCGCCGGATCGTCGACGAGATCCGCCAGGACCTCGACCGCGAAGCCGCAAAGGCGGTTTGAGAAATATGACAGACAAAGGCACCGGAGAGGCACCCGGCGGCGCGGAAACCGCCGGGCGCATTGCCGACAACATCGTGCATTTCGCGCGCACGCTGCGCCGCGCCGGCATGCCGGTCGGTCCGGCCAGCGTGGTCGATGCGGTGCGCGCCGTGGAGGTCGCCGGCATCCGCAACCGCGAGGACCTTTACTGGACGCTTCATTCCGTCTTCGTGCACAAGCGCGAGCAGCGCGCCGTCTTCGACGAGGCCTTTCGCATCTACTGGCGCTCGCGCGGGCTGGTGGAAAAGCTTCTCTCCATCCTCTCTCCCGTGGCGCCGGCGCGCAGCGAGCCGGACAAGCCGAAGGCAGCGCAGACACGGGTGGCACAGGCGTTTCAGGCCACCCGCGAACGCGAGCAGCAGGAGCGCGAGGAACTGGAGATCGACGCGAGTTTCACCGTGTCGGGGCGCGAACTGCTGCAGCGCAAGGATTTCGCGCAGATGAACGCGGAGGAGCTGCGCGCGGCCACGGAAGCGCTCCGGCGCATGGTGCTTCCGATGGAAAAGATCCGCAGACGGCGTCTGATCGCGTCGAACCGGGGACGCATCGACCCCAGGCGAAGCTTGCGCGCCTCACTCCGGACCGGCGGCGACATGATCGACCTGCGCCATCGCAAGCCGGACATGCGCCGCCCGCCCATCGTCGCGCTTTGCGACATTTCCGGCTCGATGAGCCAGTACACGCGGATCCTGCTGCATTTCCTGCATGCGCTGACGGAAGAGCGGCGCAACGTGCACACGTTCCTGTTCGGCACGCGGCTGACCAATGTGACGCGCCAGCTCAAGATGAAGGACCCGGACGAGGCGCTGGTCGCCTGTACCGACGGTGTGGAGGACTGGTCCGGCGGCACCCGGATCGCAACGGCCCTTGCCGATTTCAACAAGCACTGGTCGCGCCGCGTGCTGTCGGGCGGCCCGGTCGTGTTGCTGGTGACCGATGGGCTGGAACGCGAAACGGACGAGGATCTGGAGCGCGAGATCGACCGGCTGCACCGCTCGTGCCGGCGGCTGATCTGGCTCAACCCGCTGTTGCGGTTCGAGGGCTTCGAGGCCCGCGCCAAGGGCGTGCGCGCCATGCTCCCGCATGTCGATGAATTTCGCTCCGTTCATTCCCTGGATGCGGTGGAGGATCTGTGCCGGGCGCTGTCGGGGGCGCGCGGCTTCACCGAGGACGTCGACCCGCGCCGCTGGCTGCGTGCGGGAACGGCGCGAAAGGCAAGCTGAAGCCGATCCGGTTCAGAAGAAGAGCCGCCAGATCAACGGCAGCAGGACGGCGGTCGCGACCGCGTTCAGCCCCATGGCGAGGCCGGAAAAGGCGCCCGCCGTCTCGTTGACCTGCAACGCGCGCGACGTGCCGATGCCGTGCGAGGCGACGCCGATGGCAAACCCGCGCGCGCGCCAATCCCTGACACCGATCAGATCGAGAACCAGCGGCCCGAAAGCGGCGCCGAGAATGCCGGTCAGGATGACGAGCACCGCGGTGAGCGACGGCAGTCCGCCCAGCGCCTCCGAAACGCCCATCGCGACCGGGGCGGTGACGGATTTGGGCGCAAGCGAGGCCAACGTCTCGCGCGAGGCATCGAGCGCCATCGCGACTCCCACCGCCGACACGGCTGCCGTGAGCGACCCGGCAAGCAGGCTTGCAAGGATCGCAAGCGCGGAACGGCGCACCTTTTCAAGCTGGCGATAGAGCGGGAGCGCGAGCGCCACGGTGGCCGGTCCAAGCAGGAAGTGGACGAATTGCGCCCCGTCGAAATAGGTCGCATAGGGCGTGCCGCTCACAAGCAGCAGTCCGGCGATCAGCGCCACCGCGATCAGCACCGGATTGACCAGCGGATGAAACCCGGCCTTGCGATAGAGCCAGAAGCCGGCCTGATAGGCGACAAGCGTCAGGGTGAGGGCGGCGAGCGGGCTTGCGGAGAGATAGACCCAGACCTCGTCAAGCGGCGCGGTCATGCGCCGTCTCCCGCGCCACCGGAAGGAGCCGCGTCCACGTCGCTGTCGCCGTCCCTGCCCCGCAACGTCCAGCGCATGACGAGTGCGGTCACGGCGATGGTCGCGAGCGTCGAGACAACGAGCGAGACGGAGATCGCCAGCCCCTCGCGCCCCAGAAGCCCCAGGTGCAGCACGACGCCGACGCCGGCCGGAACGAAGAGAAGCGCCAGGTTGCGCAGGAGCGCGTCGCCCGCCTGCGCCAGACCGGCCGAGGGGCCGCCCCGCACGACAAGGCCTGCAAACAGGAACACCATGCCAAGCACGGGACCCGGCACCGGCAGGCCGGTGGCGACGACAATCGCCTCTCCGGCAAGCTGACAGCACAGGATGATCGTCAATGCACCAAGCATGAGGCCCCCGGATCTTTCGATGTATTCGCGATCCGACAGTGCCTCCTGCTGCAATCGGCGGCAAGCCGGGCGTTTTTTTCGGGATGCGGCCTTTCCAAAAAACGAAAGCCCCCGAGAGACAGGCTCCCGGGGGCTTCGCTTTCCAGGCGGATCAGGCCTGAAAACGTCCTATTCCGCCGGCGCGGGGCGCGCACCGCCATCGGAACAGGCCGGATCGCCAAGCATGGTTTCCGCCTGCGCGAGGTCATCCTTGGACGGAACGAACCGCTCCAGAACCACCAGAAAAGCGGCAAGCACGGCGGCGAAGATCAGCGCCAGGGCCCAGAACGGCACGGCAAACACATCCGCGAAGGTGATCTTGCCGAAATCGCCCCAGCCGAGAGCCGCATCGATAGGCCCCTTGGCGTAACCGTAGAAGATCGCGCCGCCGATCCCGCCGGCAATGATCGCCCAGGCGTCCCGGTAGCCGGCCCCCGCCTGGGCAAGTGCGGTTCCGGGGCATGCGCCGGCAAGCGCGATGCCCACACCGAGGATCAGGCCGCCGATCAGAACCGGACCGACCGCAAAGGCCTTGGGATGAAGTGCGACGCCGAAGACGCCGTTCAAGACGGCAAGCGCGACGAGACCGGTGATGGTGGCCGCGAGAAACATCTTCAGCATGGTGAAATTGCGAAACTGGAACTGGCCGACAAGGACGCCGGGCTCCATGACACGGCTTTTCTCAAGCGCGGCACCGAAGACCACGCCCATGGCCAGTCCGAGAACGATGAGCCAGAGTAACGACATGACCGGGTCTCCTAGACTTTCTTGAACATGGCGGCGGTGAGAATGCCGCCGGCGAACATTGCGACAACGGCAACGGTGGATCCGACGGCGAGCTGCGCCATGCCGGATATGCCGTGGCCCGACGTGCAGCCGCCGGCGATCCGCGCCCCGAGCAGCAGGACGAAACCGCCGGCAAAGCCCATGGCCATGCGCCCCCACAGGCTGGAGACGCCGGTCATGCGGGTCCAGGCGGGCGAGAAGCTGGCGCGGCGCGACCCCGACAGGGTGGCCGACAAAAACGCGCCAAGCGCGATGCCGATGACCAGCGCCGACTGCCAGAAGTATTTGCCGGCCGTCATGTATTTGGCGAAATAGTCGATCTGCGCCGCGGCCGGATCGACGAGGCTCGCGACGAAACCGCCGGCCGTGACGAAGGAAGACGAGGCGCCGAGCGCGGTATCGACCAGCAGGAAGGCCGGGATCTGGAGAAGGCCGATCACCACGCCAGCGGCGTAGGGCGACCAGTTTCTGTCGGTGAGTGACAACATGATGAACTCCCAAGCGGGTGTGGTTCATCAACAATATTCTAATGTGCGAATATTTGAATACGCAAGATCGCTTAGACGTGGGGGCGCCCTGTCCCGCCGTCCTCAGTTGATGGCGACAACGGGTGTGCGCTTGCGCACGCGGGCGAAGAGATCGGCAATATCGCGGTTTTGCATCCGGATGCAGCCGTAGGACACCGCCCGGCCGATGGAGCCGGGACGATTGGTGCCGTGGATGGCATACTCGCCTCCGGCGAGCGTCATTGCCGCCACCCCCATGGGATTGTTGGGCGCGCCGCCGGCGATCACGGCCGGCAGATGCGGCAGGTCGCGTTTCACCTCCGCCGGCGGGGACCAGGCCGGGCGCACATGCATGCCCTTGATATAGGTGCGGCCGACCCAGACCTTGCCGCGCTTGCCCACGGCGACCGGATAGCGCAGCGCCACCCCGCCGCGCTGCACGAGATAAAGCCGGCGTTCGCGGTTCTTGACGACAATGGTGCCCGGTGCGAAGCGGGTGTCGGTAAAAGCCACAACCTCGGGTGCGGCAAAGACGGGGGCAGTCCACAAAATCACGCCGACCACCGTGTACGCGGCAACCAGAACCCAAATCATCTTGCGCATGGCAACACCTCTCGGAGCGTTACCAAAGAGTTTACGCGACCGAAGACAGCGAATGAATGCCCACAGGGTCCCGAAGTGATTCTATGGTTAGCGACCATGGTTACCGGCCGAAAACGCATGATCCGGTCCTTCGACTGAACCGTGAAGACCGGGAAACGTATTTGTAAGGGGAGCGCAATAGGCTACCTGTGGACGGGAGACACGGCGAAACGCCGGAGAGGACGACATGACACACAGTCCTGCAAGCGACAGGAACACAGGATCCGAATCGCCGCCGCGCGGGCGTCCGGTCGAGGCCGACGCCTTCCGCGAAGCCATGAGCCGGCTCGGCTCCGCCGTCCATATCGCAACGACCGCGGGCTCGTCCGGGCGCGCCGGGACCACCGTTTCGGCCGTCACCTCCGTCTCCGACACACCGCCCACGGTGCTTGTCTGCGTCAACCGCCAGGCGCGCATCAACGCCGCGATCAAGGAGAGCGGCGTTTTCGCCATCAACACGCTGCCCGCCCACGCCGAAGACCTCTCCAACGCTTTCGCCGGCAAGGGTGACCTTCCCGCCGAGGAGCGCTTCCGGCTCGCGGCCTGGGAAACGCTGGCGACCGGCGCGCCGGTGCTCTGCGCCGCAAGGGTCGCGCTCGACTGCCGGGTGACGGAAATCTCCGAGGTCGGCACCCATTCCGTCATCTTCGGCGAGATCGTCGCCCTGTCGCTCGGCGAGCGCGGTCCGGCGCTCATCTATCTCGACCGCACCTACCACCGCATCTGACGCAAGCCGCACGCCCCGATGTCCGACACCCTCAATCTTCTCACCGACGTGCCGGGCCTCAAGGTCGGCAATGCGCAGGACGCCCGACTGAAATCCGGTGTCACCGTCTGCCTGCCGGACGAACCGGCGACCGCCTCCGTCGCGATCCATGGCGGCGCGCCCGGCACCCGCGAGGCAGCGCTGCTCGATCCCCGCTTCACGGTGGAAAAGGTCGACGCGCTGGTGCTTTCCGGCGGCTCCGCCTTCGGTCTCGATGCCGGCTCCGGCGTGCAAATGGAACTGGCCAAGATGGGCCGGGGCTTTGCCGTCGGCGACGTGCGCGTTCCCATCGTGCCGAGCGCCATCCTCTTCGATCTGGCAAACGGCGGGGACAAGGCCTGGGGCGACGACAACCCCTATGGCGCGCTCGGCCGTCAGGCGGTGCGCGCCGCCGCGAAAAGCTTCGAGATCGGCACTGTCGGAGCCGGTACCGGTGCGACGACGGCGACCCTCAAGGGCGGTCTCGGCTCCGCCTCCATGCGGCTTGAAAACGGCGCGACCGTCGCAGCCCTTGTCGCGGTCAACGCCCTCGGCTCCGCGACCATGGGCGACACCCCGCATTTCTGGGCGGCCCCCTTCGAGCGCGACGCGGAATTCGGCGGCCTCGGCCTGCCCTCTTACGCAAGCGGGCGGTTCGACGTCCCGCGCACCAAGCTCGACGGCCTGCGCGAGGGCGCCAACACCACCATTGCAATCGTCGCGACCGACATGGCGATGACCAAGGCGGAGCTGCAACGGCTCGCGGTGATGGCGCATGACGGCTTCGCCCGGGCGCTGTGGCCGGCGCATACCGCGCTTGACGGCGATCTGGTGTTCGCACTCTCCACCGCGCGCCTGCCGCAAACCGACCCGCTCAGCGACGGCATCGCCGCCGGTGCGGCGGCGGCCGCCGTCATGAGCCGGGCAATCGCGCGCGGCATCCATGCCGCCTCAAGCGCGCCGGGAGACACGCTCCCGACGTGGGGCTCGCGCTTCGGCTGAGTGCGACGCGCCTATTCCGCAGCTTCCATCACCGGACCTTCCGGTGTTTCCTCGCCAAGCTTGCCAAGCAACTGCGCGCGCTTGGCCGCCGCCTTTTCAAGGTTCGCCGCCTTCACCGGACCGAAGCCGCGCACCAGATCCGGCACCCGCGCGATCTCGACCAGCAGCCCGTAATTCGTCGTCCCGACGTGTTTCGCGATCATCGACAGATCGGCCAGATAGCTTGAAACAAGCGCCCGTTCGGCCCGCCGTTCCGCCGTCCGCCCGAAGATGTCGAACGCCCCGCCGCGCAGGCCCTTCAGCCGCGCAAGCAGACCGAAGGCTGCAAAGATCCACGGACCGAAGGCGATCTTCTTCGGCCGGCCGGTCTTGGGGTCGGCTTCGCGGGAGATCAGCGGCGGCGCCAGCATGACCTTCAGCTTGCGCGGATCGGCGAATTGCGCCGCGAGCTTCGCCTTGAACGCGGGATCGGAATAAAGCCGCGCCACCTCGTATTCGTCCTTGTAGGCCATGACCTTGTAGAGCATGTCGGCGGCGGTGCGCGTCAGACGCATGGTGCCGGCACCCTTCGCCTCGTCCGCCGTCCGCACCGCGTCAATGGCGGCAAGGAAGGTCTGCGCATAGGCCTCGTCCTGATAGGCGGTCAGTTCGCGGGCCAGAAACGCGATCCGCTCGCCAAGGTCCATATCGTCGCCACCCGCGTTCTCGTCCGAAGACGGAAGTGCTGAGAGCAGCGCCTCGGGCGTGTCAGCCAGCACCCGTCCGGCGCGGAAGGCCGCGAGGTTCTTGTCGACCGCCGCGCCGTTCAGCCGGATCGCGGCTTCCAGCGCATCGGTGGAAATCGGCAGGCGTCCCGCCTGATGCGCCATGCCGACAAGCATCATGTTGGCGAAGATCGCATCGCCCAGCACCGCCTCGGCAACGCCGGCAACATCATGCGCATGAAACAGCGGACAGGCCTCCTCCAGCGTCTTGCGCATGCGCGCCTCATCGAAGGAGAGCGTCTGCTTCATGACGAATTCCGCCGTCGGCGCGACCCGCGAATTGGCGAAGCCGGCGGTCTTCTGGCGGTCGATCAGCGCAAGCTGTTCGGCATTGGTCGCAACCACCATGTCGGAGGCGATCAGCACATCGAGACTGGCGGTCGGGATGCGCGGTCCCTCGATGCTGCGTTCCGCCTGCGCGAAGCGGATATGCGACGTCACGGGACCGCCCTTTTGCGCAAGTCCGGTCATGTCGAGCGTCGAGGCCTGCTTGCCGTCCATATGCGCGGCCATTGCCAGAACGGCGGCGGTCGTGGTCACGCCGGCCCCGCCGATACCGCCGATCAGCACATTCAGCGTCGTCCCGAGATCCGCGACAGAGGCAGGGCCCAGCCTGGCGACCAGCGCGTCGATATCGATGCCCTTGCCGTCCGCCTTGCGCAGCTCCGCGCCTTCCACGAAGACGAAGGACGGGCAAAAGCCCTTCACACAGGAAAAATCCTTGTTGCAGGACGACTGGTTGATGCGCCGCTTTTCGCCGAAGGGCGTTGCGGCGGGTTCCACCGAAAGACAGTTGGACTGAACCGAGCAGTCGCCGCAGCCCTCGCAAACACGGTCGTTGATGAAGAGGCGCCGGTCCGGATCGGGAAAGCTGCCACGCTTGCGGCGGCGGCGCTTTTCAGCCGCACAGGTCTGATCGAAAATCAGCGCGGTCACGCCCGAAATCGCCTGAAGCTCGGTCTGGACCTCCATGAGGTCATCCCGGTGGCGCACGTCGGTGCCCGGTGCCAGATCTGAGCGCCCGAGATAGGCGTCCGGCTCCTCGGTGACGACGACAACCCGCTCGACGCCCTCCGCTTCGAGCTGACGCGTGATCTGGGGAACGGTAAGCAGCCCGTCGACAGGCTGGCCACCGGTCATCGCCACCGCATCGTTGAAGAGGATCTTGTAGGTGATCGAGATCTTCGAGGCGACGGCCTGCCGGATCGCCAGGATCGCCGAGTGGAAATAGGTGCCGTCGCCGACATTGGCGAAGACATGGGTGTCATTGGCAAACGGCGATTGCCCGACCCAGAGCACGCCCTCGCCGCCCATGGCGATCTGGCCGTCGGTGGTTCGTCCCGCGACCTCGGTCATCGCATGGCAGCCGATGCCGGGCAGCGCCCTGGCGCCCTCCGGCACGACGGTGGAGGTGGAATGGGGGCAACCCGAGCAGAAATAGGGCACGCGCTGGGCGCGTTCCGCATGGCCCTGCGACCACATCACCTGCCGGTTCATCCGGTCGGCGACGGCATGCATCTCCTCGCTGACGAGATCGGACGGCAGGAAGGCGAGAAGTGCTGGGATGATTTCCGCGACAGCCAGTTCCAGCACGTCGGAGAGAAGCGGCGAGCCGTCCGGGCGTTTCTTGCCCCAGATCCGCGGGCGGGCCTGTTCCGGCCAGCCATAGGCGATTTCCTTGATCTGCGGTTCCAGGAACGCCCGCTTGTGTTCCACCACCAAAAGCCGTTCCAGCCCCCGGGCGAAACCGGCGAGCCCCTGCGGCTCCAGCGGCCAGGGCATCGCCACCTTGTAGATCGCCAGACCGATGTCGCGGGCGCGGGCCTCGTCGATCCCGATCATGTCGAAGGCCTGGCGCAGGTCACGGTAGGCCTTGCCCGTGGCGACGATGCCGATGCGCGGCTTGCGTGCGCCGAAGGCGACCCGGTCCAGCCCGTTCGCCCGCACATAGGCCTGGGCGGCGGGAACGCGAATGTCGCGCAGGAGCCGTTCGGTCTCCAGCCGGTTGCCGAGAAGCAGCACACGATTCAACTCGTCGTCCGCGCGCGGATCCTGCGACTTCGGCAAGACGAAGGACAGACGGCCCGGATCGACCGAGATCGTCGCCGAGGCATCCATCGTGTCGGCCAGACAGATCATCGCGCTCCAAAGCCCGGAAAACCGCGACATGGCGATGCCGTGCAAGCCGTAGTCGAGCACTTCCTGAATGTCGGACGGGTTGAGCACGGGCATTTCCACATGCTCGAAGAAGAACTCCGACTGCGCGGGCAGGATCGAGGACTTGGCGAGATGATCGTCGCCTGCGAGCGCCAGCACCCCGCCATGCGCCGCCGTGCCGCTTGCGTTCGCCTGACGCAACACGTCGCCAGCCCGGTCGACACCGGGTGCCTTGCCGTACCAGATGCCGAAAACGCCGTCGTAATCGCTGCCCTTGCCGTGATGAGCGACCTTCTGGGACCCCCAGACCGCCGTCGCGCCAAGCTCCTCGTTCACGCCGGGCTTGAACACGATGTTCGAGGCTTGCGTGTGGCGCCGGGCGCGCATCAGCTCGGTATCGTAGCCGGCCAGCGGCGACCCGCGATAACCGGAAACGAAGCCTCCGGTCTTCAGCCCGGCTGCCGCATCCATGCGCGCCTGATCGAGCGGAAGCCGCACCAGCGCCTGGATTCCGGTCAGATAGACCCGCCCGAGGGGAGCGCTGTATTTGTCGTCGAGAGAGATGTGTCTGGCGATAACGTTCATGGGACGGCCTCCGCTTCCCTGGGGCGCGGGCCGGATGTCGGCCGCACGCGCCCCGATGTTCTCATGCCGTCCAATATCGTCCTTTTTGTCGTCCAAATTTGTGCTAACCTGCCTATAAATTCCGCATTACGGGCAATATTGTTCCTCAAGAGAGCAGAATGAGCGAAAAAAATCTTCTCGATCCGTCAGACATCCGGGTTCTGCAAATCCTCCAGCGCGACGCATCGCTGTCCATTGCCGAAATCGCGCGCGAGGCCGGCATGAGCCAGACGCCCTGCTGGCGGCGCATCAAGAAGCTGAAGGAAAACGGCATCATTCGTCAGGTCGTCGCGGTGGTCGACCGCGAGGCGGTGGGCCTGGGTTTCGTCGCCTATGCCTTCGTCAAGCTGGGCGTGCCCAGTCGCGACAACATGGAGACCTTCGACAAGCTGGTCGACCGCTGGCCCGAGGTGGTGATCTGCGAGAGAATCACCGGCGCGGTCGACTATCTGATCAAGGTGGTCGCAACCGACATAAAGGCCTATGACGATTTTCTCAGGCTGAAGCTCCTGGACAATACGCTGGTCTCCGACGTGCAGTCGCGCATCGTGGTGCATACCGTCAAACACACGGTGGCGCTGCCGATTCGCGAAACCTGACCGTCCTCGCGCACCCGGCGGTTTCAGTCGGAAAGAAACCGCGTCGGAGAATAGGGGGCGGGATCTGCGAAGGGACGCTCGCCGGTCATCGTCTCGGCGAGCAGGCGGCCCATCGCCGCCCCGAGACCGAAGCTCGAGCGTTCGTTGCCCAGCGCCAACCAGAGACCGGAAAGCGCCGGCACCTGCCCCATCACCGGCAGGCCGTCGGGCATGCAAAGCCGCACGCCGGGGATCGGCACGTCCTCCACCTGTGCGCCGACCGGCATCAGGGCGCGCGCCGCGGCGGTCGCGCGCTGCAAGGCGGTTTCGCGCGCCGGGCGGTCCGGACGGATCAACTCGTGGCCGCCGACGAGCCGCAGTCCGCGTTCCATCGGCGTCAGCGTGTAGCCATTGTCGATGTCGGTGATCGGCCGCGACAGCGTCACGCCGGACACGGCCCGGAAATGCCGGTGGTAGCCGCGCATCGTCGCGACCGGGAGACCGACCCCGAGCCGCACCAAGACGCCCGGCGCGCCGGCGCCCAGCGCGATCACGGCGCGCGTGCCCTGTGCCTCGCCCCGGCTGGTGCGAACCGACCAACCGTCGCGGACCGCGACCAGCGTCTCCGCCTTGCCCATCTCCGTCTCGCCGCCACGCTCGCGAAACAGCCGCGCATAGGCCTTGGTCACGCCGCCTGGCGAGGACACCGACTGCGTATCGGGCCAGTAAAGCCCCGCATGGTCGAAGGAGACGAGATGCGGCTCCAGCCGGACGAGGTCCGCCGCCGAGAGATCCGTGTAGGAAACGCCGAAGATCCGGGCAAAATGCCGATCCTGCTCGCTGGCCTCATAGGAGGTCTGGTGCCGGTAGATCTTGATCCAGCCCGTGCGGCGGAAGAAGCGCAGCGCACTTGCCGCGCGCGCAAGCGCCAGATGCTCGCCCGCCGCGATCGCCTGGAGCGGCGCGATGGCGCGTCCGACCCGGGCGGCCGCGCCGGTCTGCACCGCCACATGCGCCGCGCGAAGAAACGGCAGGGCCCCCGGCAGGCTGCGAAGGTCGACGCGGATCCGGCCGCCCGGGCGCATTACCCGCGCAAGCATCTCGCCCGTTGTCGCGGGCCAGTCGACGGGACTAAAACCATCGCGCGCGAGAATGCCCGCGTTGGCTCTCGATGCCTCGTCGCCGGGCGCGGCGCGATCCACGAGCAAAACCCGCATGCCGCGCGCCTGCAAATGCAGGGCGGCGCAGACACCGCTGATTCCCCCTCCCAGAACAATGACATCGTGGTTCCGCATTGTGCCTATCCACACCGTTCACAGGATGCTTGCAAGGGGAAGTCGCCCGCGTCGATACTGAAGCCGCATTTTTTTGATCTCCAGCATCCCGCTCCCCGTTCAGGACGCGGCACAGCCAACCCCACGGAGTTCACCCATGCAGGCGCTGTTCCTGCCTCTGCGCCTTGTCGCCTGGCTCGGGCGGCAAGGGACCCGCGCCGTCGCGGTAAGCGCGCTTCTCGGCCTGTTTCTGCCCCAGCTCTCCGCGCTGTTCCGGCCGGTCGTGGAAGAGGCGATCTTCGTTCTTCTGGTGCTTGCCTTCCTGCGGGTCGATCCGGCGGCGGTGATCGCCCATGTGAAAAAGCCGCGCCTCGTGGCACTGGCAAGCCTGTGGATGCTCGTGATCGTGCCGGGCGCGACCGCGCTGGCGCTCTCCGCCAGCGGGCTATTGGACGACAATCCCGATCTGGCGCTCGCCGCCTTCATCGTGACGGCCGCGCCGCCGATCATGTCCGCCCCCGCCTTCATCGCGCTGATCGGGCTGGACGGCGCCCTGTCGCTCGCGCTCGTGTGCATCACCATGCTGCTGACGCCCCTCACAGCCCCCCTGATCGGCGGCGCGCTGATCGGCGACACGCTTCCCATCGACGCGCCGGCGCTCGCCCTTCGCCTTGCCTTGCTGCTCGCCGCCTCCGCGGGCTGTGCCTGGATCCTCCGGCGTCTCTTCGGCACCGTGCGCGTTGCAGCCGCCCGCCAGCACATCGACGGGCTGAACGTGCTGGTCCTCTTCGTCTTCGCGGTCGCCGTGATGGACGGGGTCGCCGCGCATTTCGCCGAAACGCCCCTTTTGACGCTCGGCGTCGGCGCTCTGACCTTTGGCGTTGCAACCTTTCAGATGGGGCTGACATGGCTGGTGTTTTCGGCCGTTCGCAAGGACCACGCCTTCGTGCTCGCGCATGCGGCCGGCAACCGCAACATGGGACTGCTGGTGGCCGCGCTCGGCGGCAGCCTGCCGGATCTTGCCTGGCTCTACTTCGGCCTCGGCCAGTTGCCGATCTATCTCCTGCCATGGATTCTGGGACCGCTGGCGCGGCGCGCGGCGGCAAAAGCGCCCAGTCGTGACGGCGGTCACGGTGTCGACCGGATTTCCCGCTAGCAAGGAAGACAGACGGCGGGACCACCCGCTCATGCAAGGGAAACACTGCAAATGTACAATACAAGAGCTCAACGGTCGCGGGGGCGTCGCCTTGCCGGCAGCCTGGCATTTCTGGCCGGGCTTGCCATCGCCGCCCTGCCCATCTCCGCAACGGCCGGCGACTTCGCGGAGGTCGAGGTTCTCGGCTTCTCCAAGTCCGGAAGTCACTTCGCCTTCGAGGAGTTCGGCATCCAGGACGGCTCGGGCTTTCCTTATTCCAACATTTATCTGATCGACGTCGCCGACGACAGCTGGGTTTCCGGCACGCCGCAGCGCCGGCTGGACGAGGTGGACGACAGCCAGCCGCTCGACTTCGCCGAGGAACTCGCCCGCACCCGCGCCGCGAACCGGGACGTCGCAAACGACGTGCTCGGGCAAACCGGGATCGCCGGCTTCGGCCAGACGGTCGGCCACAATCCCCCGACCGAACGCACCAGCGATCCGCATCTGATGATCGCCACGACCAATCTCAGCGCGCCAACGATCGGCGGCCCGGTCACGCTGGCCCTTCAGGAAATCCCTGTCGCCAAGCCGGGCAACTGTCCCGACGGCTTCGGCACGATCCAGGGCATGAAGCTGACGCTGACCCACGAGGGCGAGACGCGGGTGCTGGCCGACGACAGCCATATTCCCAAGAGCCGGGGCTGCCCGCTGCGCTACCGGATCGAACGGTTCGTCACCCATACGCCGGTGTTTTCCGGGCCGACGTATTTCGCCGTGCTCGTCCTGATGGAAAAGATCGGTTTCGAAGGGCCAGACGGGCGGTTTCTCGCGATCACCGGCAAGCTTTGATCGTTCCCGCCCCGCGCGTCGCGCTTGTCGCCCGGGGCGGGCTGTGCTAGCGGCGAGCGGACTTGTCCAACCCACCGGAGCCGCCTGCCGCCATGTCCCTCCCCCTCGTGATCGCCCCCTCCATGCTCGCCTCCGATTTTTCCGCCTTTGGACGGGAAGTTCGCGACGTGGCGGACGCCGGCGCCGACTGGATCCATCTGGATGTAATGGACGGGCATTTCGTGCCCAACATCAGCTTCGGACCGGATGTGATCGCCGCCATGCGCAAGCACACCGACAAGATCTTCGACACGCATTTGATGATCGCCCCCTGCGATGCCTACCTCGAGGCCTTCGCCAAGGCCGGGTCCGACATCATCACCGTTCACGCGGAAGCCGGCCCCCATCTCGACCGCTCGCTGCAGGCGATCCGCGCACTCGGCAAGAAGGCCGGCGTCTCGCTCAATCCGGCGACGCCGGAAAGCGTGCTGGAATACGTCCTCGACCGGCTCGACCTGATCCTTGTCATGAGCGTCAATCCCGGGTTTGGCGGCCAGTCGTTCATTCCCGCGATGGTCGACAAGGTCGCCCGCATCAAGGCGATGATCGGCGACCGCCCGATCCACCTGGAAGTCGACGGCGGCGTGACGGCTGAAACCGCACCGCTGGTCGCCAGGGCCGGCGCCAATGCACTGGTCGCCGGCTCCGCCGTCTTCAAGGGCGACGGCGTCGACGGCTACCGCGCCAACATTTCCGCAATCCGCGACGCCGCTGCCCGCGCGGCGTCCTGAACCGGAAGAGGACAGGCCCCGCCTTGCGCCCGCTGATCTTCGCCCTCTTCTGGTCCGCCACGGTCTCGGCATGTGTTGCCATGCTGACGCTCGGGCGCGGCGAGGCCGTGAGCGGCCGCCTGATCGCGGTCTTCCTCGTCTTCGCCGCCGGCAGTTTCCTGGGCGCCTGGCTTGCCTGGGGAATGGCACGCCTGCTGACCTGGCGTCGCAGGCGGCGCACCGCGCGCTTCGCCGCGATGGTGGTGTGTCTCTCGCTGGGCACAGCCGGGCTGACGGCGTTCTTCTTTTTCCTGCAGCTGCGCGGCTATTATGCCGACTGGCACACACACGAGCTTTCCTACCGCATGTTCTGGGAACAGGTGTTCACCGGCGCGACCACGGCCTATATCTTCGTGGTGATGGGCGCGCGGGTTCTGCTTCCCTTCATGCTTCTCCCGCTTTTTGCAGCCGCCTGGTATTTCGCCCGCATTGAGCCGGGCCGCCGCGTCTGATATGGCACCTTTCACTCATTCCCCCCCTGACGAGGACACCGCATGATCCCGCGCTATTCGCGGCCCGAGATGGTCGCCATCTGGTCGCCCGAGACCAAGTTCCGCATTTGGTTCGAAATCGAGGCGCATGCCTGCGACGCCCTCGCCAAACTGGGGGTCATCCCGGAAGCAGCCGCGAAAACCATCTGGGAAAAGGGCGGCGCGGCCACCTTCGACGTGGCACGGATCGACGAGATCGAGCGCGAGACCAAGCACGACGTCATCGCCTTCCTGACGCATCTGGCGGAAATCGTCGGCCCCGACGCCCGCTTCGTGCATCAGGGCATGACGTCGTCGGACGTCCTCGACACCTGTGTGAGCGTGCAGCTCACACGCGCCGCCGACCTGCTTCTGGCCGACCTCGATGCGTTGCTCGCCGCACTGAAGCGCCGCGCCCTTGAGCACAAGGACACGGTCTGCATCGGCCGCTCGCACGGCATCCATGCCGAGCCGGTGACCTTCGGCCTGAAGATGGCCGAGGCCTATGCGGAATTCGACCGCTGCCGCACCCGGCTTCTGGCGGCGCGCGCCGAGATCGCAACTTGCGCAATTTCCGGTGCTGTCGGCACCTTCGCCAATATCGATCCGCGGGTCGAGGAACATGTCGCCGAGGCCATGGGCCTTGCCGTGGAGCCCGTTTCCACGCAGGTGATCCCGCGCGACCGTCACGCGATGTTCTTCGCCACCCTTGGCGTGATCGCCTCCTCGATCGAGCGCGTGGCGACCGAAGTCCGTCACCTGCAGCGCACCGAAGTGCTGGAAGCGGAAGAGTATTTCTCGCCGGGGCAGAAGGGCTCCAGCGCCATGCCGCACAAGCGCAATCCGGTGCTGACGGAAAACCTGACGGGTCTCGCCCGCATGGTGCGCGCCTACGCGATGCCGGCAATGGAAAACGTGGCGCTCTGGCACGAACGCGACATCTCGCACTCGTCGGTCGAGCGCATGATCGGCCCGGACGCGACCGTGACGCTCGATTTCGCGCTCGCACGCCTCACCAACGTCATCGACAAGCTGATGGTCTATCCCGAGCGCATGCTCGCCAACATGAACCGCCTGGGCGGCCTGGTGCATTCGCAGCGCATCCTGCTGGCGCTCACCCAGGCCGGCGTCAGCCGCGAGGATTCCTATCGCCTCGTGCAACGCAACGCCATGAAGGTGTGGGACAGCTACCAGACGCAAGGGTCTTCCGACGTCGACTTCCTTGAGGAACTCTTGAAGGATGCCGACGTGCGCGCAGCACTTTCGGAAGAGGAAATCCGCAGCCGTTTCGATCTCGGTTATCACACCAAGTCGGTCGAAACGATCTTCGCGCGGGTGTTCGGGGCAAGCTGAGACAAAAGGCAAGTCCCCGGCGAACGGACGCAAGTGTTGCGTCCCGGGGACTTGCAACCTATTTTCCCGGTGTCCGGTTCGCAAAACGAACCTTAACCAAGCGACGGGTATCGTGTTCGTCGATATGACAAAGACACCTGATCCTTTCAGTTTCGAAGAGCTTGGCAAGGTCGCTCGCCGTGCAACGGACGCCGTTCGCAAGGACGCGGAGAGCAGAAAAACCCGGCTTCCCGTCCTGGTCGACGGTCGCGTTGTCGAGATCGACCCCGAGGCGGACATGAGCAAGGGAACGGCTCCCGACGTGGCTCGTCGTATCGGGAAGAAGCTGAAGCTTCCGGATGCCGGCTGACCCTGTCCGGCCGGTTCTGACGATTTTTGCCGGTCCAAACGGGTCAGGGAAAACCACGCTCCGCAATCAGTTCGTCAAGGATGGGTATGATCTGGGCGCCTATGTGAATGCGGACGACATCCTGGCACGGGGCTCCAGTGAGGTGCCGGCGTCCACAAGCCGCCCGGATCGGGAGGCATGGGCATTCAACGAGGCGGAGCGCCAACGACAGGCGCTTCTTGAGGGCGGCGAAGCCTTTTCTTTCGAGACGGTGTTTTCCCACGAAAGCAAGCTCGACTTCATGCGCAAGGCGCGAGAGGCGGGTTACTTCATTCGCCTGCTCTTCGTTGCGACCGACAGTCCGGCCCTGAACGTGGCGCGTGTTTCAAAGCGCGTCAGGGATGGCGGGCACGACGTCGAGACACGCAAGGTGGTGGCACGATACAAGCGGACATTGACGCTGTTGCCCCTGGCGATAGAACAGGCCGATCACGCGGTCCTTTTCGACAATTCCGGCACCACGATGCGAGCGGTCGTGGCGCTGATGCGCTCCGCCGACTTCCCTGCAAGCTTCCACGTCCAGACCCCCATTCCCGAATGGATCGACGAGGCGATGAACACATACAGGTCCAGGAAGAAAAAGACATGAAGATCTCCGAGGCAGACATCCTTCTCATTCCCGGCTACGGCGACACGCCGGCCGGGCACTGGATGCACCGATGGGCGGAGAAGATGCCGACGGCACGGTTCGTGGATCTCGGCAACCCGCATCGTCCGGCGAGGAAGACCCGGGTCGAGGCCGTGACAAAGGCCGTTCAGGACGCCGAACGGCCGGTCGTGCTCGTCGCGCATTCGCTCGGCGCCAACACTGTCGTGCACGCGGCCCACGCGCTGCCCAAGGACGCGGTCAAGGCCGCCTTCCTGGTCGCGCCGACCGATCTGTCGCGAGACACGCCAAAGCCCGCCTTCGAAGTCGCGGATTTCCTGCCGTTGCCCAAGGGACCGCTGCCGTTTCCCGCAAGAATCGTCGCCAGCCGAACGGACCCCCATTGCGCCTTCGAGACGGCGAAGGACTGGACGCAGGACTGGGGCGCGCATTTCCAGGACGCGGGAGATGCCGGCCATATCAATCTGGAAAGCGGGCATGGCCCCTGGCCGGAAGGCCTGATGTCCTTCGCCTATCTGATGAAGACGCTTTAGGGCCCGGCCCGCACCGACATGCGCCGAATGCGAAAAGCGGCCGGTTCCAGAAAAACCGGCCTCCCGATTTCATCTCCAGCCGCATCGGTCACGCCGGACCCGGCCGCATGTGTCGGGCAACGCTCCCGGCGTCAGACGGACCGTGCGTCCCGCTCGACAAGCCCGGAGATCCGGCGCGCCACGAAGTAGCTCGCCGGCACAGCCAGCACCAACCCGACTGCGGCAAAGGCTGCCAGAAGCCAGGGATCATAGTCATTGAGACCGAAGAAGGTCATCGGCATCAGTGCGAAAATCCCGGCAAAGGTCGGGGCGACAACAATCAACAGCAAGGCTGTCAGCTTCCACATGGCGTGCACTCCAGGGCATGGCACGGCGATGCAGGCAGCGCGGCGCGCGGGCGCGCGACAACCGCATCGTTCGACGGCCATCAATATAGCGTGCTTTTGCTCGGATAAAACGTGACACGCCGTCTCAACGCGTTTTCCCGTTCGGGGAAACCGCGTATGCCCGAGCTTGCCGCAGAAATGTCAGTCCAGCTTGCCGGCCATGTCGGAGGCGGCATCCATGAACAGCCCCATGTCGATGCCGAGCGCGATGAAACGAAAGCCCATCTCCTTGCCGCGCTTTGCGTCTTCCACGGAGTTGGTGAAGATGCCGGCGAGCTTGCCGGCGGCCCGCGCCTTTGCGGCAACATCGGCCGCAAGCGTTTGAACCCGCTCGCTTGAGGGATTGAGGTCCGCGCCATCCGAAAGCGTCAGCGACATGTCGCCCGGTCCGACGAACACACCGTCGAGACCGTCGACCGCGAGGATCTCGTCCAGCGCCTCGAGCGCGGCCGGCGTTTCGATCATCGCGAAGGCAATGGTCTCGCGGTTGGCGCGTTCCAGATAGTCCGCCGGTGAGACGCCCTGCAGCATCGCGGCGCGATGCGGCCCCCAGCTGCGGGCGCCGAGTGGCGGATACTTCGCCGCGGCCACCAGCGCCAGCGCATCTTCCGGCGTGTTCACCATAGGCATGATCGCGGCTTCCGCGCCCAGATCGAACAAGCGGCTGACGGTGGCAAAATCGTCGACCGGAGGACGCACGACGGCATGCGCGCCGCCCAGACGCGCAGCGGCAATGCCGTCGCGCACCGAGGCGATGTCATGGGCGCCATGCTGCATGTCCAGCGTAACTGCGGGATAGCCGGAGCGCCCGAGCAATTCCGCAAGCACCGGAACGGCAAGCGTCGACCATGCCGTGACGATGGTTTCGTCCGCGCGCAGACGCGCGGCAAGTGAAACGGACGTGTCAGTCATGCAAGAACCTCATTGACGCGGCGGGGGAACTGCGAGCCTGAGTCCGCCCGGCCCGAAGGCAGCGCATCGGGCCAGCGGGCGAACGCAGAAACGCACCGCACACTCGCACGATCCGGACATTTCGTCACCATCACCGGCCGGGGACACTCGCCCCCGAGCTCTGGTCCGCCGGCTCAGCCTTCGGACTGGATCTGTGCGGCAGCGGTGTGGAGCAATTCGTCCATGGTGCGGCGAATCTGGTGATCGGACTGGTCCACGCCGGCATCGTCGAAATCCTTGCGGATCTTGCGGAACACGTCCTCTTCGCCCGGCTCCTCGAAATCGGCACGCACGACTTCCTTGGCGTAATCCTGCGCCTTGTCGGAATCCAGACCCAGCTTTTCCGCGGCCCAAAGACCGAGCAGCTTGTTGCGGCGGGCGACAGCCTTGAACCGCAGCTCCTCGTCGTGGGCGAACTTGTTTTCAAACGCGTCCTCGCGACGGTCGAACGTGCTCATGCGTGTGTCTCCTGCCTCGTCATCGGGTCCGCGGGCTTGGCACCCGGCCGTGAACCCCGGAACTCATGTAGGGATTCGTTGCGTCATTGCATATCCCCGCTGCAAGGCCAAATCAACGCGTGATCGCCCCCGCGCCCCGCGCCGCGGAAAACCCGCCTCAAACAGCCCCGAAATCTCTTCCTCCGCTCGATTGTACTTTATCGGACGATCGTGTAGTTTCCGCGCCATCGAGCGGGGGAACCACACCCAACTGCCGGTCCATCGCCAATCCTCCACGACCGTCAGGTGCTGTCGCGCCTCCGGACCGGGCCGGATGAAAGCGCGGGGCCGCAGGTTACCGGAGCGCTTCCGCAAGCATGGATTTTCTCTCACGAACACGGTACGTGCCTATGAACCGCCGCCGGCGCATTTATGAGGGCAAGGGCAAGATCCTCTATGAGGGTCCCGAGCCCGGAACGCTCATCCAGCACTTCAAGGATGATGCGACCGCCTTCAACAACAAAAAGCATGAGATTGTCGATGGCAAGGGAGTCCTGAACAACAGGATCTCCGAGTTCATCTTCAACCACCTCAACGAAATCGGCATCCCGACGCATTTCCTGCGCCGGATGAACATGCGCGAGCAGCTTATCCGCGAGGTCGAGATGATCCCGCTGGAAGTCGTTGTCCGCAACGTCGCAGCCGGCTCGCTGTCCAAGCGCCTCGGCCTCGACGAGGGCACGCCGCTGCCGCGTTCGATCATCGAGTTCTATTACAAGAACGACGCGCTCGACGATCCCATGGTCTCCGAGGAGCACATCACCGCCTTCGGCTGGTGCGCGCCCCAGGAGATGGACGACATCATGGCGCTCGCGATCCGCGTCAACGACTTCCTGTCCGGCCTGTTCCTCGGCGCCGGCATTCGTCTTGTCGATTTCAAGATCGAGTGCGGCCGCCTCTGGGAAGGCGACATGATGCGCATCGTCGTCGCCGACGAGATCTCCCCCGACAGCTGCCGTCTGTGGGACATCCAGTCGAACGAGAAGATGGACAAGGACCGCTTCCGCCGCGATCTCGGCGGAATGCTGGAAGCCTATCAGGAAGTCGCGCGCCGTCTGGGCATCATCAACGACAGCGAGCGCCCCATCGGCGGCGGTCCGGTGCTGGTGAAGTAGACGCCACCGGCGAACGCACGACGGCAACGCGACCCGAGCGTGCCGCATCCAACAAGACCCCGACGCTCCGGCGCCGGGGTTTTTTGTTGGAACAGCCGGCAAGATCCCCGCCCCCGCCTTGCAGCACCCTGCAATGCGCAAAAGAGGCTTTCATCCGCGCGGGCGGCGCGCTAGAAGCGGCGCGAGAGGGGCGCGCCTCGTGACGCGGCCCGAAGACAGGCGCGCCGGCACGCTCCGGCGCGGGCAGCGATTGCGGAGACCCCCGATGAAAGCACGCGTGACCGTCACCCTGAAATCCGGAGTTCTCGACCCGCAGGGCAAGGCGATCGAGGGCGGTCTGGCCGCGCTCGGCTTCGCCGGCGTCGACAGCGTGCGTCAGGGCAAGGTGTTCGACGTCGAGCTGGCCACCGCGAATGCGGACACCGCGAAGGCGGAGCTCGCCGAGATGTGCGAGAAGCTCCTCGCCAACACGGTGATCGAGAACTACGCCATCGAGATCCTCTGACAGGTCGGGACCGGCGGAGCTGAAGAGCGGCTGACATGAACGACGACAGTGCCAAGGCGATCCGCTTCCTGTTGATCAAGGCCGCCATATTCATCGTACTTCCCGCCGGCCTTGCATTGCTTGCCGCGCTCTTTCTGGTCTGAGCTCCAAGGGACACATGCCCATGAAATCCGCCGTCATCACCTTCCCCGGATCGAATCGCGAGCGCGACATGATGTACGCGCTGGAGCTGACGAGCGGCATTGCGCCGGTCTCCGTCTGGCACGCGGACACCACGCTGCCCGATGTCGATCTCGTCGTGCTGCCGGGCGGCTTTTCCTATGGCGACTACCTGCGCTCCGGCGCGATCGCCGCCCGCGCGCCGATCATGGATGCGGTGCGCGACTTCGCCGAAAAGGGCCGGCTGGTGCTCGGCGTGTGCAACGGCTTCCAGATGCTGACCGAGACGGGCCTTCTGCCCGGCGCCTTGATGCGCAACGCCGGCCTCACCTTCGTCTGCCGCGAGGTGATGCTGGAGACCGCCTCCACCGCCAACCGGTTCACCGACGGCATGGCCAGGGGCGCCGTGTGGCGCTGCCCGGTCGCCCATCACGACGGCAATTATTTTGCCGATACCGACACAATCCAGGCGCTCGAGGACGAGGACCGCGTGGCCTTCCGCTATGCACGCGGCACCAATCCGAACGGCTCGATCAACGACATCGCCGGCATCACCAACAAGCGTGGCAACGTGCTTGGCATGATGCCGCATCCGGAAAACCTCGTGGATCCGCTGCAGGGCGGCATCGACGGGCGCGCCTTCTTCGAAAGCGCGCTTGGCACAGTCGCGGCCTGAGCGCGCCGTCGATGAGCAAGCCCCTCTTCGACACTGCGGAAACCGCCGTTCTCGTCGCCCGGCTGCGCGATTTGATCAGCGAGGAAGTCGAGATCGAGATCGGCGGGCTTTCGGCGGAAACACTCTTTTCCCAGCTGTCGCGCGAAATCGGATCGGCTTTCTACAATCGGGGCCTGAATGACGCCCGTGCGGCAATCTCCGCGCGGATGGACGAGGTCGCCGAGGTGGTCTACGCGCTCGAACGCCCCTCCGCGATCGACCGGGTCCGCTGAGCCGCAAGCCCGGACGGACGAACATCCCCCTCGAGGCGGGGCGCGAACACACTGGCGCGCTCTGACATCCTGTTTCCGGCGCATTCGGCTGAAGCGCCGTCAGGTCAGCAGCCCCTCCGGCGCGGCTCCCGTCACGAAACGGATTGCGCCGGGAAGCACCTCGACCTTGAGCCTGTCCGCCGACATCGGCTCCCCGTCGAGGTTCAGCGACAGTTGCGCATCGCTTTCCACCGTCAGGGAGGAAAACCGCGCGGTCTCGGCGTAGCTTTCCAGCGGCGCTTCCGTCTCGCTCAACATCCGCGACAGCAGTCCGAGAACATGGTCTGCATCGGGCTGGGGAAACAGTGACAGGTCGAGCAGCCCGTCGTCGAGCCGTGCCTCGGGACACAGCGCAACGCCGCCTCCCGCCAGTCGCCCGTTTCCGATCGCCATTGCCAGGAAGTCTCCCTCCCAGGAAAAACCGTCGGCGGAAAACCGCGCTTTCGACGGGGAGAGGCGACCGATATGGCTGGCGCCGGCAACCAGATAGGCGGCTCCGCCAAGCAGGCGCTTGGCACGCGGATCGGCTTCACGCGTGATCTGGGTGACCGTGCCCCCGGTGGCAAGGTTGATGAAAACCCTCTCGTTGACACGCGCGGCATCGATCGTGCGGATTTCGCCCTCGGCGCAAATCGCCAGGGCAGCCGCGGGATCCTCCGCCGGAAGCGCCAGTCCGGCGGCGAAGTCGTTCGCCGTGCCCAGCGGCAGCACGCCGACCGCAACGTCATCCGGCCCCGCGTCGGCCGCAAGCAAGGCGGCAACGACCTGGTTGAGCGTGCCGTCGCCGCCACCGGCCACGATCACGTCGGGACGCGGCTGCGCGCAAAGCGCCTCCCCGACGAAACGCGCAACGTCCTGCGGCTCGTATGTGACCCGGACGAGCACCTCGTGTCCGGCATCGCGCACGCGCGCGACCGCCAGTCTCACATCTTCCCTCGGAGCGGATTTTCCGTTCAAAATCAAAAACAGCCGTCGTTTCGTCGCCAAGCGTTCTGCCTCCTGCGCGCGTCTGTCGCGACCATGGTGGGCGGTCGCGCGAATGTCTACAATTCCCTTTGCGGTCACGGTTTGCTAAAGGGGCGCAATCTTCCGCTTCCAAGGTCCGCACCGCTCATGATTCCCAACGACATCGCCATCACCCCGGAACTCATCGAGGCGCACGGCCTCAAGCCCGACGAATACGAGCGCATTCTCGCGCTGATCGGCCGGACGCCGACCTTCACCGAACTCGGCATCTTCTCGGCGATGTGGAACGAGCATTGTTCCTACAAGTCGTCGAAGAAATGGCTGAAGACGCTGCCGACGACGGGACCGAGGGTCATTCTCGGCCCGGGCGAGAACGCGGGCGTGGTCGACATCGGCGACGGCGAGGCCGTCGTCTTCAAGATGGAAAGCCACAACCACCCCTCCTACATCGAACCCTATCAGGGCGCGGCGACCGGCGTCGGCGGCATCCTGCGGGATGTTTTCACCATGGGCGCGCGCCCCATCGCGGCGATGAACGCGCTGCGCTTCGGCGCGCCGGACCATTCGCGCACCCGCCATCTCGTCTCCGGTGTCGTTGCAGGCGTGGGCGGCTACGGCAACTCCTTCGGTGTTCCAACGGTTGGCGGCGAGGTCGAGTTCCATGCCCGCTACAACGGCAACTGCCTGGTCAACGCCTTTGCCGCCGGACTTCTGCGCACCGACGGCATCTTCCTGTCCAAGGCGGAGGGCGTGGGTCTTCCGGTCGTTTACCTCGGCGCCAAGACCGGCCGCGACGGCGTCGGCGGCGCCACGATGGCCTCGGCCGAGTTCGACGAGACCATCGAGGAAAAGCGCCCGACCGTTCAGGTGGGCGATCCCTTCACCGAGAAATGCCTGCTGGAAGCCTGCCTTGAGCTGATGAAGACCGGCGCCGTCGTCGCCATTCAGGACATGGGCGCGGCCGGCCTCACCTGCTCCGCCGTCGAAATGGGCGCGAAGGGCAATCTTGGCGTGACGCTGGAACTCGACCAGGTGCCGGTGCGCGAGGAACGCATGAGCGCCTACGAGATGATGCTCTCGGAAAGCCAGGAGCGCATGCTCATGGTGCTGCGCCCCGACAAGGAGGCCGAGGCCAAGGAGATCTTCCGCAAGTGGGGCCTCGACTTTGCCATCGTCGGCGTGACCACGGACACATTGCGCTTCATCGTCAACCACCAGGGCGAGACCGTCGCGGACCTGCCGATCAAGGAGCTTGGCGACGAGGCGCCGGAATACGACCGTCCGTGGTCGCCGAGCCCGAAGCTGGAGACGCTTCCCGCATCGCGCATCGCCGAACCCGACGACTATGCGGCCGCGCTCTCGACGCTTGTCGGCAATGCCAACGGCGGGTCGCGGCGCTGGGTCTACGAGCAGTACGACACGCTGGTCCAGGGCAACACCGTCGCCTCGCCGGGCGGCGATGCAGGCATCGTGCGCGTCGGTGACGCCGGCAAGGCGCTCGCCTTCTCCGTCGACGTGACCCCGCGCTACGTCGGGGCCGACCCCTTCGAGGGCGGCAAGCAGGCGGTGGCGGAGTGCTGGCGCAACCTGACGGCCGTCGGCGCGGAACCGCTGGCCTCCACCGACAATCTGAATTTCGGGAACCCGGAACGCCCCGAAATCATGGGTCAGCTGGTCGAGGCGATCAAGGGCATCGGCGCCGCCTGCGAGGCGCTGGAAATGCCCATCGTCTCCGGCAATGTCTCGCTCTACAACGAGACCAGCGGCGAGGCGATTCTGCCGACCCCCGCCATTGGCGGCGTCGGCCTTCTCGACGACGTCAATGCGCGCGCCAGCCTTGCCTTTGCCAATGACGGCGACATCATCGCCCTCATTGGCGGCCATGGCACGCATCTGGGGCAAAGCACCTATCAGCGCGACATCCTGGGCCGTGAAGAAGGCGCTCCGCCGCCGGTCGATCTTGCGGCCGAGAAACGGCGTGGCGATTTCGTGCGCAGCCTCATTCGCGCCGGACGCGTGACGGCGGTGCATGACCTGTCCGACGGCGGCCTCGGTGTCGCGCTTGCGGAAATGGCGATCGCCGGCGCCCGTGGCTGCACGGTCGAGGTCCCCGCCCCGGCGCATGCGACCCTCTTCGGGGAGGACCAGGGCCGCTATGTGCTGACCATCGCCCCCGACAGGGTCGCAGGCGTTCTGGAGGATGCGCTCGACGCAGGCCTAGAGGTCGCGGAGATCGGTAAAGTCGGCGGCGAGAGTTTGACGGTGGAGGACATTCTCACCATATCCGTTGCAAAGCTTGACGAGAGCCACGAAAATTGGTTCCCGAACTACATGGCCGGCGCATAACCGCGTCGCGCGGTGTGAATTCCAGGCCGCCCGTCCGCGCAATCGGCAGGTGGCCACTAGAAAGGACGAACATATGGCAATGCAGGCGCGCGAGATCGAGGCCCTGATCAAGGAAGCCCTGCCGGACGCGAAGGTGGAAATTCGCGACCTCGCCGGCGACGGCGACCACTATGCGGCTGTTGTTGTGGCCGACGCCTTTCGCGGCAAGACACGGGTGCAACAGCACCAGATGGTCTATCAGGCGCTGAAGGGCAACATGGGCGGCGAACTTCACGCGCTGGCACTGCAAACGAGCGCCCCGGACTGAAATCATCACGAAGCCGACCCCGGTCGCTGGACCTTGACCCCGGCAGAACGAAAGGACGCAGTATGAGCATCAAAGAATGGATCAAGAACGAGGTCGACACCAATGACGTCGTTCTCTTCATGAAGGGCACCCCGGCCTTCCCGCAGTGCGGGTTTTCCGGCCAGGTCGTCCAGATCCTCGACTACATCGGCGCCCCCTACAAGGGCATCAACGTGCTGGACGACGATGACCTGCGCCAGGGCATCAAGGAGTTTTCCGACTGGCCGACCATCCCCCAGCTCTATGTGAAGGGCGAGTTCGTCGGCGGCTGCGACATCATTCGCGAGATGTTCCAGAGCCAGGAACTCCAGAGCCACATGACCGACAAGGGCATCTCGACGCGTCAGTCCGCGTAATTCAAAAGTTAATAAATGGTTAATAAAAGGCGGATCCAAGTTGATCCGCCTTTTTTTGTCAAGATTTATAGACTAGGCAAATTTTGCCGAATCACCCTAAGCTGAACGTCAGATGAATGCGCGCTTCAGGTCTTGATCACTTGGACCGTGTCATGTCTCGGTCGTCTTAGGGCTTATCGGCACCGGAAGGATCAGACCATGCGTATCGCGAAACTTGCAGGCCTCGGCCTCGCGCTCAGTTTGGGTTTCGGCCTCGCGACATTCGCTCAGGAAAGCGACAGCAACCTGCGCCGCATCGCCTGTGTCGAGCTGATGGTCTTCGCCCCTGCCAACGGGGTAAGCGACGCGGACACCTGCCGCGCCCATGGCGGGCTGGCCGCCGAGGGCGCTCATGCCGCCAATTCCGCCCTGGTCATCCTCGTTCGCAATCAGCCGGCGGGCGCCTCCCTCGGCCTGATCCCCGGCAAGGGCTCGTAAGCAGCCTGTCCTGACCGGCCGATCCTGACTTTCCCGGTGCGACGCCTGCTTCCCCGCGAGACGTCGCCCTCCTGCCCTGCCCGTATCCACGGCCCGGCCCAGCACGCCGGGCCGTTTCCGTATCTCCGGCCTACATCGGCCCGTATTTACGTGCGGCATCGAGCGCAAGTCCCGTTCCCACGCTTCCAAACACATCGCCCTGCACAACGGCCGCCTGCGGAAACAGGCCGGTCAGACGCGCACGCACGAAGGGGATCGAGGCCGAGCCGCCGGTGACGAACACGGAGGAAATCGCCTCCGCCCCCACGCCGGCCTGATCCAGACAGTCTGAAAGCGCCCCGGCAATTCCCTCGACCGACTGTTCGATTGCCGCGATAAGCTCCGCGCGCGCCACCTCCAGATCGAGATCCAGATCCGACAGCGGGAACCGCAGGTGGTGAAGCTCCCGCGACGACAGCGCGATCTTCGCGCCCTCGACCTCTCCGGCGAGCGCATGGCCCTGGCGTTCGTCGACCACCGCCATCAGCCGGTCGACGAGGTCGGGACGGGCGGCGTCCTGGCGGAGCGCCTTGAGCTTTGTGTCGATCTGCGGCGCATAGAGAAAGTTGATGCGGTGCCATGTGGCCAGTTCGAAATAGGCCCAGTTCGGCAGATCGCGCCGCCCGTCGCGCGCAAGCGTGCGGTAGCCGAGCTCCGGCATCACGGTCCGCAGGCTGAGCAGGCGGTCGAAATCGGTTCCGCCGATGTGAATGCCGGTGCTGGCGAGAATATCGGCACGCCGGTCCTGCGCCTGCCGGCGCTCCGGCGACACCCGCACGATGGCGAAATCCGAGGTGCCACCGCCGAGATCGACGATCACGGCAAGCTCCTCGCGCTGCACCGACCGCTCGTGATCGAGCGCAGCCGCAATCGGCTCGAACTGAAAGGCGATCTCGGAAAACCCCGCATCGCGGGCAATGGCCTCAAGCTCGCCCTGCGCTCGGGCGTCGGCGTCCTCATTGCCGTCGACGAAATGCACGGGGCGCCCGAGCACGACCGCATCGAAGGCGCGGCCGGCGGCGGTTTCCGCGCGCATCTTCACCTGCTTCAGATACAGCCCGATGATCTCGGAAAACGTCCAGCGACGTGTCTTGATTGTCGTCTTTTCCGCCATCGTCCTGGATCCGAGCACGCTCTTGAGCGAGCGCATCAGCCGCCCCTCCACGCCCTCGACATAGGCATTGACCGCAGCGCGACCGAAACGGATATCCGGATCCTCGAACGAAAAGAACAGCGTGCTCGGCAGCACCGCGCTTTCGCCCTCCAGGGCGAGGAGCCTCGCCGCACCGTCGGGCGCGAGAATCGCGGCGGTGGAGTTGGATGTACCGAAGTCGATGCCGCAGGGCACGTGTGTGGTCATTGTCAGGGTCCGAAAAAGCAGGGCCGCCGGATGCGGCACGGGAAAGACAAAGCCGGGAAAGGCGCACCCTTCCCGGCTTGAACGATGGATCTGGATGCGGGGGTTATTCGGCGGCGAACAACCGCCCGGTCATGGCAAGGGCGGCCCCGCAGGGTTCGCTGTCCTCACGCGCGTCGGCACCTGCATGCGACGACGCCATCAGGCCGGCGAAGTCGAACAGCGCGGGGTCGTGGAGGTGAGACGCCCGCACATTGGCGAGCGCTCGCGCCATCACGGACAGACGACCCGGCGTCGCGCGTTCCCACTCCGCCATCATCGCCTTCACCTGCGCCCGCTGCAGGCCGTCCTGGCTGCCGCACAGATCGCAGGGGATGATCGGAAATTCCATCGCCTTCGCATAGCGGGCAATGTCGTCTTCCGAGGAGGAGATCAGCGGCCGCAGCACCAGCAGGTCGCCATCGTCGTTGAGAAGCTTCGCCGGCATGGAGGACAGCCGTCCGCCGAAAAAGAGGTTCATGAAGAAGGTTTCCAGCGCATCCTCGCGGTGGTGGCCGAGCACGATGGCCGAGCAACCCTCCTCGCGGGCGATGCGGTAGAGATGCCCGCGCCTGAGCCGCGAGCAGAGCGAGCAATAGGTCTTTCCCTCCGGCACCTTGTCCACGACGATGGAATAGGTGTCCTGGCGAACGATCCTGTGGGCAATGTCGTGCTGTTCCAGAAACTCCGGCAGGATATGCGCGGGAAAGCCCGGCTGGCCCTGATCGAGATTGCAGGCCAGAAGATCGACCGGCAGCATGCCCCGCCATTTGAGATCGAGCAGCACGGCCAGCAGCGTGTAGCTGTCCTTGCCGCCCGACAGGCAGACAAGCCAGCGCGGGCGCTTGCCGGAGGCTTCCACCATGGCGTTGCGCGAAATGGTGTCGCGCACCTCGCGCAACAGGCGCTTCCTGAGCTTCTTGAAGGCCACGGAGGCCGGCGCGTCGCGAAACAGGGGCGGACAGGCCGTCGCCTCGGTCGCGTCAACAGGCTGCGTGGAATCGCTCATGGTGTCATCTGCCGGGGATTGGATGTATCGGGGGCGGACAATGCCGAGATTTGGCCGCGATGGCAACATCGTCGACGACCATTGCACGAACGGGCGCGATCCCTCAGGCTGCGCCCGAACACTCCCGCGAACATCGCACGGCCCGGAAAGGCGACCCCTTGCCCGCACCCTTACGCGTCACATCCCTGACGGCCCTCGCCCTGGCGCTCCTTGCCGGGGGCTGCTCCTCCTCCGCCTCCATCGGCTCGGCCGTGATCACATCCGACGGACGGGGCGCGGCGACGATCGACACGCAGACGCTGACGATCGGCACCCCGGACACATCGGATGTCCCGCCCCCGCCCGACCGCTGAGCGGACGTGGACAGTCAGCCCTCCGCGACGTAGCGCCAGGCGCCGTCCTTTGCCTCGGCACGCCCGACGCCGGGCCACGGAAGGTGGTAGCCGACGAGCAGAAGGCCGTCCGTTGCCGCGCGATCAAGCAGCGTGCGGCGCGTCTTCACGGCAAGCTCGGGGATCTGGTCGGTGGTCGGCTGCCAGTCGGGCTTCTCGAAGGAGACCGACGGGTGGGTCAGCGCATCGCCGGTCACCAACAGCTGCTGGCCCCCATCCTCGATCAGGACGGACATGTGCCCGGGCGTATGCCCCGGCGTCTCGATCATCGTGATGCCGGAGACAACCGCATGATCGGCGCCGACCCGCTCGAGCTTTTCCGCGACCGCGCCGAGGTTGCGCTGCGCGCCGAGCGCGAAGGAATGCAGCTCTTCCGGGTTGTCGGCGAGGAAATCCGGGTTCATCCAGAAATCCCACTCCGCCGATCCCATCAGGTAGCTGGCATTGGGAAAGCGCTCGCTCTCGTCGAAATCGTCAATCACGCCCCAGACGTGATCGGGATGGCCGTGGGTCAGCACGACATGGGTGACACTGTCGCGGTCGAGACCGGCCGCGTCGAAACTGTCGGCCAGAAGCCCGGCGTCCTGAAAGAAATTCAGCCCGGCTCCGGTGTCGATCAGCACCAGCGCATCGCCCTTGCGCACCAGCGCGATGTTGAGCGCGCTGGCACGGACCTCGCCGTCATGACCGTTCGCGGTGAGAAACGCCGCCCGCTCCGCGTCGCTGACATTGGAGGCAAGCGTCGAGGCGGGAAGCGTCAGACCGCCGTCGGTCAGGATCGTGATTTCGCTGTCGCCCAGGGTCAGGCTGTGGGCCGCCTCGGCAGCACGAGCAGGCGCGCGTGCGGCAAGCAGCCCCGCGCCTGCTCCGGTCGTCGCCAGACCGCGCGCCACGAAGGGAGCGCCAAGCCCCCCGGCCAGAACACCTCGTCTCGAAATGGACATGTTGTTTCCTCCCCTTTTCCGGCATCATATTCGATCGGGCGAATATGAAAAGCCTTGTCTCGGGGTGCGGGAAAAACAAGGGGCGAAACGAAAAAGGGCGCGCCTTGCGGCGCGCCCCCTTCCAAAGCCTGGCGGACTTGAAGTCCGAAAATCAGCGCGAGTAGAACTCGACGATGAGGTTCGGTTCCATCTGCACCGGATAGGGCACGTCGGCAAGCGTCGGGACCCGTGTGAAGGTCGCCGTCATCTTGCTGTGGTCGGCGGTGACGTAATCCGGCACATCGCGCTCGGCGAGCTGCGTCGCCTCGATCACGGCCGCGAGCTGACGGGACTTTTCACGAACCTCGATCACATCGCCCGGCTTGCAACGGTAGCTGGTGATGTTCACGCGACGGCCGTTGACCTTGACGTGGCCGTGGTTCACGAACTGGCGCGCGGCAAAGACCGTCGGCACGAACTTCGCGCGATACACGACCGCGTCGAGACGGCGCTCCAGAAGACCGATCAGGTTTTCCGAGGTGTCGCCCTTGAGGCGGGAAGCCTCGACGTAAATCTTGTGGAACTGCTTTTCGGAAATGTTTCCGTAGTAGCCCTTGAGCTTCTGCTTGGCACGCAGCTGGACACCGAAGTCCGAGAGCTTGCCCTTGCGGCGCTGACCGTGCTGACCCGGGCCGTACTCACGGCGGTTTGCCGGAGACTTGGGACGACCCCAGATGTTCTCGCCCATGCGGCGATCGAGTTTGTGCTTTACGCTGTGGCGCTTCGACATTCGCGGTTCCTTCGCATTCGTCTGTTTTTCAAGGAAACACGCCCTCCTCTCCTCGTCATCTCCATGAACCCACGGGGAAATCGAGGCGACAGGACCCCAAGCCAAACAGCGCCGGCATGGGCATCCACGGGTGCGTGAAAAACAAGGCGGGCCACAGGGACCCGCCAAGTCGCAGGATCCCTAGCCGACCCCCGCCCGCTTGTCAAACGGAACCCGCCGCACGAACCGCGCAAAACCGCCGTTTGCCGGCGCGAGGTTCAGCTTGCGACCGCGAGAAGCCGCAACAGCGGTCCGAGATCCGCCCCCGATGTCGCAATCACCCGGTCGGGCGGGCGCTGTGCTTCGGCCCCGGGCGCCGGCCCGCTCACCGAATCCCCAAGCACGACGGCGAGGCGCCGCGCAATCGCCGGCGCCGGATCGAGCCAGTCGACGTCCCACGGCGCGACCAGGCGCAGCTGCGGCAAAAGCAGCGGATAATGCGTACAGGCCAGCACCACGACATCGGTGCGCGCGCCATTCTTCGTCACGAAGCATGGCGCGATTTCCTGCGCCAGAACCTGCGCATCGATCTCCTTTCCGGCGATTGCCCCCTCCGCCAGCCGGGCAAGCCCGCGCGCACCGACAAGCGTGATCGCGGTGTCGGGTGCGAAACGGCGAATCAGATCGAACGTATAGTCGCGAACGACGGTCGCCGGGGTCGCCAGCACCGTGACCAGCCCGCTGCACGAGAGCTCTGCCGCCGGCTTGATGGCCGGCACGGTGCCCACCACCGGAATGGAAAGCCGCGCGCGCAAGGGCGCCAGCACCAGGGTGGACGCGGTATTGCAGGCGATGACGACAGCGCAGGGCCGCAGCTCGTCGACAAGACGCGTCAGAAGCGCCACGCAATGGGCGGTCAGCGCCTCTTCGGGCCAGTCGCCATAGGGAAAGCCGGCATCGTCTGCGACGTAACACAGGGGAAGCTGCGGCAGCAGATGACGGATCCGGCGCGCGACGCTCATGCCGCCGGCCCCGCTGTCGAAGACGAGAACCGGTGAGGCGAGCGGCGCGGGCGCGCTCATTGTTCGCTGTCGGCGGCCGGGCCGTCGCTTTTGTCCCCGCGCGGCTCCTCGCGCGGCCCCTCGCGCGGACGCGTCGGCCGTCGCTCGAGCGCCGCGATCACGCCGCGAAGCGTCTTGACCTCCTGATCCGTCAGCGTCGCCTTTTGCAGGATGTTGCGCAGGTTACGCACCATGGAGGGGCGTTTTTCCGGCGGCCGGAAAAAGGTGACCCCGTCGAGCGCGCTTTCCAGATGCTCGAACAGCCGGACCAGGTCTTCCTTGCGCGCGGGCGGGTTCGTCACCTCGTCCAGGCGGAAGGGAAGCGCCCCGCGATTGGCCTTCACCCGCCACTCGTAGGCACACACGAGCACGGCCTGCGCGATGTTGAGCGATGCGAAATCCGGATCGACGGGCAGCGTGACGATCTCGTCGGCAAGCGCCACCTCGTCGTTGTTGAGGCCCCAGCGTTCCCGCCCGAACAGATAGCCGACGCTTGCGCCCTTTGCTGCCAGTTGCGTGGCCGCCTCCGCCGCCTCGTCGGGCCCGCGCACGGGCTTTGGCACCTCGCGCGAGCGCGCCGTCGTCGCATAGACGAAGCTCAGGTCGGCAATGGCCTCCTCGACGCTGGAAAACACCTGCACACGGTCAATCACATGATCCGCGCGGCTGGCCGCCGCACGGGCCCGCTCGCTCGGCCAGCCGTCGCGCGGATTGACGATCCGCAGATCGACAAGCCCGAAGTTCGCCATGGCGCGGGCGGCCGTGCCGATGTTCTCGCCCAGCTGCGGCTCGCACAGGATGACGCAGGGCGGTGTCAGGTCGACGGACCGTGCCGACGGATCGATGGATGCGTTTCGTGTCATGGCGCGCAAATAGCCCATCGCGGGGGACTTTTCCAGTGTTCACGCGAAGGGTGCGATCGGCGGCAATCCCGCATCGCCCCGACTGCAAAGCGGCGTTATACTCGCAACATTGAAAACAGTCTCCAATACGCAAATACAAGGAAGTCCGGCATGAGCCAGCCGCAAACACAAACCGCAACACACAAGCCGCCGATTACCGAAGTCGTGCGCAACAAGTGGGGCTGGTTCCTCGCGCTCGGGGTTGCCCTGGTGATCGGCGGCTTCGCCATGATCACCGTTCCCCTGGCAAGCTCCATCGCGGTGACGCTCGTCATCGCCATCGTCTTTGCCGTCGGCGGCCTGTTGCAGATCTGGCATGCCTTTTCGGTCAAGAACTGGAGCGGCTTCCTGTGGGACATTCTCACCGGCATCATCGCACTGGTGGGCGGCGCCGCCGTCTACTTCAATCCGGTGATCGGCACCTTTGCGCTGACGCTTGTCGTCGCGGTGATTCTGCTGGCGCAGGGCGTCACGCAGATTCTGCTCGGCTTCAAGGTGCGCCCGCATGACGGCTGGGGCTGGCTGGCGGGCGCCGGCGTGCTTTCCATCATCGCCGGCCTGTTGATCTGGTTCGAGTTCCCCACCTCCGCCTTGTGGGTCCTCGGCCTGTTCGGCGGCGTCGCGGTGCTGATGAACGGCTGGAGCTATATCGCGATCGCGTTGATCGCCCGCAAGGCCGGCACCGGCTCCGCGTGATCTGAAAACGCGACGGCCGCTACTCGGCGGCCGTCGCAACCGACCCGGAATCGCCGGCGGCGCCGGGGCCGAAATCGATGTAGAAATCGGCCCCCTCGCCCGGCGCGCTCGTTGCCCCCAACTCCCAGCCGTGTCTTTGCGCGATGGCCGAGCAGATCGCCAGTCCCATGCCCGTTCCGGCGTATTTCTCACGCCCGTGCAGACGACGAAACGGCTCGAAGACCTGCGCCTGATGGCGCATGTCGAAGCCGATGCCGTTGTCACGCACATGAATGCGGCGCGGCCGTCCGTCCGCATCGCGCGTGACGCGGACCTTCACCTCCGGCGGGTTGTCTTCGCGGTGAAACTTGACCGCATTGGCGATCAGGTTCTGGAAAAGCTGCTCCAGGAAAACGGGATCGCCCTCCAGCTCGGTCTCGCCGCCGGTCACGATGATGTCCGCCGAACTGTCGCGAATCTGCTCCGAAAGACTGTCACTGACCCGCGCGATCAGCGTGTCGAGGGACAACCGCTCCCGGTCGAGCGTCCGGTCGGACGCGGCGGAATAATTCAGGAGGTTGGAGATCAGCGTCTTGGCCCGTCCGGCGGAGGCGCGCATGACGTTGGCGGCATAGTCGATCGTCTCGCTGTCGCGGTTTGCGATCCCTTCCAGCAGCAAGTCGCTGAACACGCCGATCTTGCGCACCGGCTCCTTGAGGTCGTGCGAGGCGAGGTTGTTGAACTGGGTCAACCGTTCGTTCGCGGAGCGCAAATCCGCATTCGCCCGCGCCAGTTCCTCGGTTCGCTCGGCGACACGCCGCTCAAGCTGTCCGCGCAGGCGCATCAGCTGACTGCGGTCGCGCAAAAGCAGCCCGCCCATCGACAGCCCCGCGACCAGCAGACCGATGATCAGGAACAGCACCGTGTCGACGGTGTCGCTGAGAATGTCGCGCTGACGGGCGGCGGCCTCGCGCTGCAAACGATAGACGCTGGAGCGAAAGGCATCGAGCGTCGGCTGCAGCTCGCCGAGCTCTTTGCGCATCAACGCCGCCGCCGCAAGATCCCCGTTCGCCATGTTCGCCAGATGGGTATCCGCTCCGCGCACCACGCGCGTCAGGTCGGGCATCAGCGACGCGGAGCCGTCCACCCGGGCCAACTCGCGCCCGACCGCGCCCTCGCCCAGGCGGATCGCCCGGCTCCACAGGATATCGAAGCGCGACACCACCGGCTGGCGCAGGTCCTCGCGCCCCTCGTTGAGAATCAGTGTGTCGAGGGCATGCAGGACGTCCTTGTATTCGACGACCAATTGCGCGGAGAACCAGATAAGGCTTTGCCGGTATTCTGCCCGGTCCTCGTTGTTCTGCGTGCTCAAGGTGGAGATGACGACGAACAGCGACCCGGTGATGATCGCGACGCCCACCAGAAGTGTTACGTAGAGCGTGCGCACCCACCTTGCGCTCAGTTCCATCGTGCTGTCTTTCGCCTGTTTCGCGCCGATGCCTGTCCCGCAGCGATTGCCTCAAGCCGAACGGCGCATCCTGGGGTGGAATTCTACAGCCACCACGCCCGGGAGGAAAGCAGGAAGCAGTCCCGTCCGTATTGACCCGCCCCTATTGCGACGCCTGCCCGACCACGGTCATGCCGTTCATTTGCCAGATCGCCCGCGAGTAATAGACCTCGGACCTCAGTTCCTCGCGCTCCGACCAGGGGTAGATCACGCGAACCGGTCCACGCTGGCGCAGGCCGATGGGCTCGCCGTTCACACGCACCGCCAGGATGACATCGTAGTCACGGGTGTCGGAGACTGGAAACACCACGCGGTAATTGTTGAGCGCCACGGCAACGATGCTGTCGCCCTTCGCTCCGACATGGGCGAGAACATCGCGGATCAACGGTCCCGTGTAGGTCGTCAGTTCGTCGTTCCAGGGCGTGACAGTGACAACGTCGTGCATCCCGATCGCTTCCAGGTCCGCGCGGGTGAGTTGCAGGGGGACGGCACTGTCGATATTGCCGTCGATCCGAAAAACCGCCGATGTCTCCGCGGCCGCGCCCGCCATGCCGGCCACCGCGCCAAACAGGGCGACCACCGCGCCAAGCGCCAGCGCACGCAGTCGTGCGGTTGTCTTTCCGGTTCTCCGTCCCATACCCTGTCACGCTCCCCTGTTCCGGCGCGGTCCAAAATGCCGCCGCCCGGTTTTTATGAACCGAACACCCCTTGTGACTTCCAACAGGGTGCGCCGAGCTTGCCCGTCTCGCAACCTGCATTTTGCCCTCGTCGTTTCGTATGATTGACGAACGCCTAGCTTTGCGTTTCGCCGCCCCTTTGCTATAGGGGCCGCGCGGCTGTTGCGGCGGCCTTCAGGGGCCGGCGACAATTGGCCCGAGGTTTCCGGCGCGGGACGCGCATAGCCACCCAAGACACGAGGTCATCTGCACCATGGCGAAGATTAAGGTTGTCAATCCGGTTGTCGAACTCGACGGCGACGAGATGACCCGGATCATCTGGGAATTTATCAAGAACAAGCTGATCCACCCCTACCTCGACATTGACCTGAAGTACTACGACCTCAGCATCGAGAAGCGTGACGAAACCGACGACCAGATCACGGTCGACGCAGCGAACGCGATCAAGGAACACGGCGTTGGCGTCAAATGCGCCACGATCACGCCGGACGAGGCCCGCGTCGAGGAGTTCGACCTCAAGCGCATGTACCGGTCTCCGAACGGCACGATCCGCAACATTCTCGGCGGCGTCATCTTCCGCGAACCGATCATCATGAACAACGTGCCGCGTCTCGTGCCGGGCTGGACCCAGCCGATCATCGTCGGCCGTCACGCGTTCGGCGACCAGTATCGCGCCACGGACTTCCGCTTCCCCGGCAAGGGCAAGCTGACGGTGAAATTCGTCGGCGAGGACGGAACCGAGATCGAGCACGAGGTCTTCGACGCGCCGTCCTCCGGCGTCGCGATGGCAATGTACAACCTCGACGATTCGATCCGCGATTTCGCCCGCGCGTCGATGAACTACGCGCTGCAGCGCGGCGTTCCCTGCTACCTGTCGACCAAGAACACCATCCTCAAGGCCTATGACGGGCGCTTCAAGGACCTGTTCCAGGAAGTCTTCGACACCGAGTTCAAGGCGGCCTTCGAGGAAAAGAAGATCACCTACGAGCACCGCCTGATCGACGACATGGTCGCGGCGGCGCTGAAGTGGTCGGGCGGCTACGTCTGGGCCTGCAAGAACTACGACGGCGACGTCCAGTCCGACATCGTGGCCCAGGGCTTCGGCTCGCTCGGCCTGATGACCTCGGTGCTGATGACCCCGGACGGAAAGACGGTGGAAGCGGAAGCCGCCCACGGCACCGTCACCCGCCACTACCGCCAGCACCAGCGCGGCGAGGAGACCTCGACCAACCCGATCGCCTCGATCTTTGCCTGGACCCGTGGCCTTGCCCACCGCGCCAAGCTCGACGGCAACGACGATCTGGCCAAGTTCGCCGACACGCTGGAAAAGGTGTGCATCGACACGGTGGAATCCGGTCACATGACCAAGGATCTGGCGCTGCTCGTCGGCCCGGACCAGAAGTGGCTCACCACCAACGGTTTCCTCGACAAGATCGACGAGAACCTGCAGGCGGCAATGAACGGCTGAGCCGCATCGGCTTCGCTGAAACGGAAAAAGGGCGCCTTTCGGGGCGCCCTTTTTTTTCGGTTGAGACCGTGCCCGCGACCGTTTTCGCGGCACGGTCATGTCGGTGCGCCCGCTCAGGCCGCCCGTACGTCGGCGAGGAAGCGCTCCACGCGGGACTTGAGGGACTCGGCCCGCTGGCTGAGGTCCGCCGCCACACCGGTCACCTGCGTCGCCGCGGCACCGGTTTCGCTGGCCGAGTTCGTCACCTCGATGATGTTCGACGTGACTTCCCGGGTGCCCTCGGAGGCCTGTTCGACATTGCGGGCGATTTCGCTCGTTGCCGCCGTCTGTTCCTCGACCGCGGACGCGATGCTGGAAGCGATCTCGTTCACCTCGCCAACGGTCACGCCGAACATCTGGATCGCCGACACGGCTTCTGCCGTCTCCACCTGGATGCTGGCAATCTGCTGGCTGATCTCCTCCGTCGCCTGAGCCGTCTGGGTGGCGAGCGCCTTCACTTCCGATGCAACGACCGCAAAGCCCTTGCCGGCCTCGCCCGCGCGCGCCGCCTCGATGGTGGCGTTCAACGCAAGCAGGTTGGTCTGCTGGGCAATGGCGGAAATGAGGTTCACCACTTCGCCGATCTTCTGGGCGGACGACGCCAGCCCCTGGACCTGACCGTCGGTGCGATTCGCTTCTGTCACCGCCCGGCCGGCAATGGCGGAGGACTGGGACACCTGTCGCGAAATCTCCTGGATCGAGGAGGAGAGCTCTTCCGTGGCGCTTGCCACGGTCTGCACGTTCGCCGAGGCCTGTTCCGCCGCGCTGGCGACGGAGGTTGCACGATGGTTGGTGTCGCTGGCGATGCCGGACATGGAATGCGCGGTGCTCTGCATTTCCGTGGCGGCGCTTGCGACCACGCCCAACAGCTCGGAGATGTTGGCATCGAAGGACTGGGTCAGCTCCTCGATATGACGGGCGCGGGCGTCGCGCGCCGTGGCGGCCTCCATCTCACTGGCGGCCAGTTCCTCGGCCTTGATCATGTTTTCCTTGAACACGACGACGGCCTTGGCCATTGCCCCGATCTCGTCGCCATGGTCGAGCCCGGGAATGGCGATGGTCTTGTCGCCGCCGGCAAGCGTCCGCATCGCATTGGTGATGGTGGAAATCGGCCGCGCGATGCCTGTTCCAATGCTCCACGCCGCGGCCAACCCGAGAATAACGCCTGCGGCGGCAACGATCAGCATGATCGTGACGGCACGTTCCATCTCCGCCGTCGCCCGCGGGCCGAGCGTATCCTGCAGGGTCTTGGACGCGAGCTTGAACTCCTCGAGTTCAGCGGCGATCTTCGGACCGATCACGTCGACGGTGCGGGCTGCAACATCGACCCGTCTCTCGCTGACCGCCTTGAGCGCCTGGAAAGCCTCGGTGTAGCTCGCAAGATCGCGCACGGCAGCGGCGACAAGCCGACCGGTATCGTTGCCGCTCACGATGTCTTCCAGTTCACCGAGAAGAGCGCGCGTCGACTGAAGCCGCGTCTCCACGATGTCGATATCGGCCTGCGACCCGGACATGAGGAAATTCTTCACCGCGATGCGGGCTTCGAGCAGGTTGGCCTGAACCCGGCCAGCCTCTGCGGTTTCCCGCGCCGCCTGGCGATAGACGGCGAAATCGCCATTGCTGCTGACAAGGGCGGCGATCCCGATGGCACTGATCGTCAGCAACAGGACCAGAATAAATCCGAAGCCGCCAAAAACCTTCTTCGGGATCGATATTTTCTTGAGCATCGCATTCGCCTCATACGCAGCTTACAGAGAAAGGCAGTCTCGACCGCAGTTCTCAAAGTCAAATGACCGCAAAAAACAGTTTCGCGTAGCGGTGTTAGAGTGAAGCCACTGAAGAGCTAGTTAATGACTACAACTGAAACGCCTGCTTGAAACGTCCTGAAATCTTGAGAACCTCAAAGGAAAGGCAAAATAAATTATCTGTAAAACATAAGGACCCGATCCTATCCAACCGCCGGATCACTGCACTCCAGTGCAATTTCCAATGCTGTTTTGGAAACGAGCGTATATCCACGCCCGGTAATCACCTGAACGACCGTTAACGAGCCTGACGCCCTCCAGGTTTGCTAGGGAACGCGAAAAACCGTTAGGGCAAAAAATCGCTGTATCTTCCAATGTGCAAATGATTGCACAAACGCGCGCCGGTCAACATCCGGGCGAAGTTCGCGTCAGAGTTGAGATGGCGCGAAGTTTTTGAGCTTTTTCTGAGCGTCCGCAGCTCCAGCTCCTTGTGCGGTCACGGATTTTCCATGGCGACCGGCTGTCGCGCCCGGGCGATTCGGACTCCGGCACTGCAACGGCCCGCGTCCCCCTCCAGCCCAGTGCTGCGGCTGCCCTTGCCCGACTTCGGCCAGCGGGCGACTCGATGCGCTCGCGGCCGAAATCAGTCCCGCTACCGTCCGAGGTAAACCGGGGTGCGCCGGGCAATCCAGGCATCCAGCCCTTCCCGCACATCCGCGGTTGCGCACATGCGGGCGAACTGCTCGCGTTCGATCAGCAGCCCTTCCTCGATCGTCGTGTTAATGCCGCGCGTGACGGCCGTGATGATCCGCGCGGCGGCGAGAGACGAATGCCGCAGGATTCGCTCGGCGAGGTCGAAGGCCGCCGGAAGCAAGTCCTCGCCGGGCACCACCTTGTTCACCAGGCCCAGTTCCAGGGCACGCTGCGGCCCGAAGGTGTCGCCGGTCAAGAGCAGTTCGAGCGCCCGTTTCCGCCCGGCCAGACGCGGCAGCCGCTGCGTGCCGCCGAAGGTCGGGGGTATGCCGATGTTGATTTCCGGCTTTGCGAACACGGCCTCTTCGGAGGCAATCGCCAGATGCACCGATTCCGTGATCTCGCACCCGCCACCGAAGGCGATGCCATTGACGGCGGCAATCACCGGTTTCGGAAACGCCTCGAAGCGGGCCGTCATTCGCTGCCCGCGCCGGCAGAAGTCGCGGACCGCCTCATCCGTGCCGCGTTTGATGCTCTGCGTGAACTCGTGAATGTCGCCCCCGGCCGAGAACGCCCGCTCCCCCGCTCCCGTCAGGATCACCGCGCCGATCTCATCGTCAGCCTCGATCCGCTCGAGAAGCGAAAGCAGCCGGTCGTTGGTCGCATAGTCGAGGGCGTTCAGCTTCTCCGGCCGATTGAGCGTCAGAAGCGCGACGCGACCGGTTTTCTCATAAAGGACATTGCTTTGCATGGGTCTGCCTTTCCGTTTGCATTGACAAAAAGGCTAGTCCCGCCGATACGATAAGCATACTCACTAGTCAGTATACATTGTCGTCGGATACCAGATGAACGCGAGATCAAGCAAGGACAAGCCCGCCCGTGAAAAGGTGGTCGATGCCGCGAACAGATTGTTCTACCGGGAGGGCATTCGCGCGGTCAGCGTCGACGCCGTTGCGGCGGACGCCGGGGTCACCAAGAAAACGCTTTACTACCATTTCAAGAGCAAGGACGACCTGATCGCCGAGTATCTGAGCTCTCGCGACCAGCCGAACCTGAAGCTCTTCGAGACATGGTTCGACAGCGCGCAAGGCGACGTGGCCGACAAGGTCGAGGCGATCTTCGTGGAACTCGCCAGAGCCGCCCGCCATCCCAAGTGGAAAGGCTGCGGCTTCTTGCGGACCGCAGCGGAGCTTGCCAACCTGCCGGGCCATCCGGCCATGAAGATCGGCTCGGCCCACAAGAAGGCATTCGAAGGCTGGCTCGCCACGCAGTTGCGGCAAAACCGGATTGACGATCCGGCAGCGATCGCACGCCAGATCGTTCTCCTGATGGACGGCGCCTTCTCCACAATGCTTGTTCATCGCGATGCGGCCTATGCCGAGGAAGCGGGCCGCGCGGCAAAATCGATTGTCCGCTCATGCGTTGAGGCTCCTTCGGCCCGGTAGAACGGGTCGGCGGAGCCTGCGACGGGCTTGGCCCGCCTGCGATGGCGTGCCGACTGGCCCCCGCGGGATTTGGCGGCTAGAGTTCGGCGGTCCGAAGTCAAAAGCCCGTTCTCAATGTCCGCCGAAAGACGAAAGATGCCGAAAGCCCTGTCCGCCCTCGTGATCCGCGTTTTCGCCACGGTTTCACTTCTCCTGCTGGCCTCATCCGCCTACGCGCAATTCGAAAAACCGTACGAACCCGCACGCGGGACGCAGGAGCGCAAGGACCTGATGAATGCCATTCGTCCGCTGGTCGAGGCGCGCGTGTCTCCCCCCGTCGAATTCGTCATCGACCGTCTGCGCGTTTCGGGAAACTGGGCCTTCGCCATCGTCTCGCCGCAACGGCCCGGCGGCAAGCCGATAGACCTCTCGGCCACGATGTTTCGCGACCAGGCGGAATACATGGACGGGATCACCACCTATGCCCTGCTGGTTCGGGCCTACGGGCGGTGGAACATCGTCGACCACGCGATCGGCCCGACCGATGTTTTCTGGTCAGGCGATCCACTCTACGAGCAGCTCACGCCGGGCCTCGTCCCGCGCTAGCCTCGAGCCGTCTCATCGCGGGGGTCCCGCGCTCCGAGACACGCGAAAGCGCCGTGTCACGAATGTGCTTGCCCGCAGGTCGATGCCGCGCTTGCGCACACACCATTCCAGCGCGATGACGTTCTCGATCAGGACGAAGGCGAGGCTCGTCACCGCAACGCCGATGAGACCGAAGAGCTGCCCGGACACCACGAGACAGCCGACATAGGGGACGAACAGCAAGGTGCGAAAGATCAGATAGTAGCGCTCGCCCCCGGCAAGCAGCAGCATTCCGGTTCCCACGCCGAAGAACGCATGCGCCACGACGCTGGCGGCCATCACCGCCAAGACGTCGAAATTCCCGGAAAACGACGGGTCGAACAGGACCAGCACATAGGGCGCGATCGCGAGCAGGACGACGCTGCCGAGAAGCGCCAGCGTGAAGGTCACGAAGGAATAGGTCACGGCGAGCTGCTGCGCCCCCGCCCTGTCGTTTCGACGCAGCTTTTCCGAAAGCCGGGGCATGCCGAACGTCTCCACCGCCACGCTCGGCAGATTGAGAAGCATGGTCAGGCGTGTGACCAGGAAGAAGAACGCCGCCGCCTCCAGCCCGATGACAACGCCGATCAGGACCGTCTCCAGATAGGCGGCTGCGGCCGCGAAGCCCGTATGCGCCCAGAAGAACGCCCCCTCGCGCCGCCACGCCCGAAGCCGGCCGCGAAGCTCCGTTGCCCGCGACAATGTCCACACGCCGGACGACTGGCGAAGAAACACCACGACCTGCACGGCAATGGAGACCAGCAGGGCAAGGCTGACCGCGACGAAGGCCGTCCGCCCGCTCCAGGAGATCCCCAGAACCACGCCGGCGACCAGAACCGCGGCGGCGAGCGGTCGCCACAGGTTCTCGCGCGGCACCAGGGCCAGCCAGAAGTTCTCCCGAACCCGGAAGTAGGCCTGCAGAAGTTCGCTGACGGCATAAATCGCCGCGAAGCCGGCCGTGAGATAGAGCGCGTTGTAGGGGGACGGCAGTTCCGGCGCCGTCATGTAAAGAACACCACCGAACGCAAGGATCGCCGCCCCGGCCCCACCGACCCAAAGCAGGCTCGCGCGCAGGAGCGCGCGATTGTGCGCGCTGGTGCATGTATCGCCGCCGCGCAGATGCTTGATCAGGAGCATCGGCCGACCGAGGCCGATGAACAGCCCGAGCGCACTTCCCGCGGAAAAAAGAAACACGTAAAGGCCGTAATCGGGCAGCGTCAGCACACGGCTTGCGACATAAAGCAGAAGAAAGCTCGACAGCGTGCTCAACCCGCGGCTGAACAGGATTTCGACCAGCCGTCGCGCCTGTTCGGAGCTTGCGAGTCTCCTGAGAGCCTTCATCTGTTTGCGCACCGGGTCCGAAGAATTTCGTCGAGACCTACCCGTCTCCGGTTAAGGGGACGTATGCATTTGCAATTTTCATAAAAAGGAAAGCACCTAAAGTCCGCATTTACCATCAAACAGATTGCTTTCGCGGGCACCATATCGCGCGATGGTTGTTGACCCCATCTTTAGAAATCCACGCAATGCTTCGCGAAAGCACGAGGGATCAATGACCGAAGACACCTGTTGTTTGCCATCGGACATCGCGGAAACCTGGGACAAGGAGATCGTCAGGATCCGGCATCGGTTCGCCGAAAGCCCGCTGTTCAGCGACGCAGCGCTTGCCGAACTGGTTGCGAAAAATCCGGACGCCGTGCGCGAGATCGCAACGATGGACACGGGCCGCGAGGACGCGCGTGAATGGCGCGACAGCGGCCTGTCCGCCGCCGATCCGGCAAGGCTTTTCGACGCGGTCGCAAGTGGCGCGCTCTGGGTCAACATCGGCCATGTCGGCGCGCGGGATCCGCGCTATCAGGCGCTTCTGGATGACCTGATGGGGGCTGTCGAGGCCGCGGTTCCGGGGTTTTCCTGCTTCAACCGCCAGCTCGGCATCCTGATTTCCTCCCCCAACGCCCGCGTCTACTATCATGCGGATGTTCCCGGCCAGGGGCTCTTGCACATTCGCGGCGAGAAGCGCATCTGGCTCTACCCGGGCGCGGAACCCTTCCTGAAACCGGAAGAACTCGAACGCATCATCACAACCGCCGCCGGCGAGGAGATCGCCTACGATCCGTCTTTCGACGAAGCGGCCACAGTGATCGATCTGACGCCCGGCGACGGCCTGTTCTGGCCGTTGAACTGGCCGCACCGCGTCGTCAACGGAAATTCGCTGAATGTCTCGGCAACCGTTGAGTATCACACACGCACCAGCCGCCGGCATTTCGCGGTGAACTATGCCAATGGCGTGATGCGTCAGGTCTTCGGCATGACGCCCAAGTCCCGCGCCATCGACGGACCGGCCTTCTGGACAAAAGCCGCCCTTTCCTACGCCTGGCGCAAGGGCCGGATCGGCGAGCGGTTGCAGTCGACGACCGACCGGAGCCGCTAGCCCCATGACAGCCACGACACCGCTTCGAAGCGAAACCTTCGCGACCCTTCAGGATCCGCGTCTTGAAGCTCTGTGGAGCGACCTTGAAGCACGCGGATGCGCGACCGTGTTCCAGAGCCTGGCGTTCCTGCGCTCGCTGGAAGACACGGTTGCGCAAGACCGCGACGGCACGCCGCTCTACGTCGCCGTGCTCGACCCCTGCGTCGACCGTGCGCTGATGATCGTTCCGCTGACGCGCACGAAGAAACACGGGGTCCGGCGGATCGAGTTCCTCGACCATGGCATGGCCGACTACCATTTCCCGGTAATCTGCGCGCAGGCCGCGAGAGACGCCTCGACCTCAAGACAGCTGCGGCAGGCGTTCCTTGCCGCGCTTCCCCCGCACGACATGCTGCTCGTCGCGAAGCTCATCCGCGAGTTTCGCGGCGTGCCCAATCCGCTGCGGGATGGCGGGCGGACGGTCGAGACCCGCGACGGCGCCTCGCGCATCGATCTGGCGCCCGAGAGCCTGAAACGGGCGCGCGGCAATCATTCCGTCTACGCCAAGATGGCAAAGCAGCGCGCCAAGCTGGAAAAACGACCGGACTTCGAGATCGTGGAAGCGACGACGGCACACGAGATCGACAGCCTCCTGAGCGCGATGGCCGATCAGCGGCTCGCACGGTTCTCCGGATCCGGAATGAGCGACACCTTGCAGGACCCGGCCATCTTCGCCCATTGCCGGCGTCTCGCCATCGAGGGCTGCGCGACGGGCAAGGTCCTCCTGCTGGGCCTGCGCGTCGGTTCCGACTGGATCGCGACGAGCTATTGCCTGTGCCACGACGGCGTCATTACCGGCACGCTTTGCTCCATCGGCGACGGTCCCTTCCGCAAGCATTCTCCCGGCCTGATCGCGACCGTGCTGGAAATCGAATGGGCAGAGCGGAACGGCTTCGCGCTTTATGATTTCGGTGCGGGAAGCTACGACTACAAGGATCGCTTCGGCGGCCGCCACCGGCCGATCATGGCGTTGGGCAGCAGCCAGACACCGATCGGCGCGCTTGCCTTCGCCGCCTGGCGCGCGCGGCTTTCGCTACGGTTCTGGTTGACCGAACGCCCCGCGCTGCACCGCTGGCTGCGGCTGCGCAAACGCGCCGTTCTCGACCGGATGGGCCCGCGCGGCGCCAATGCCCCCCGGCAGGACCCGCGACAGGCTGGCGTCGTCGCGCGGCAGCGGGCGCCCTGAAGGCACGCGTGGACGCGCTCCCTGCAGGCCTGCCCCGTGGCAGTGTCGGTCAGTCTTCGGAGCGGCGCGGCGGCTTGCCGTTTTCACCTGGACGGTCCGGATCGGTTCCCGCAGCGCCGGCTTCGGTCCCGGCCTGCGGCTTGGTCTCTTCTTCAAACAGGTCGCGGCCGGGATCCGATACGGACGGACACTGGTCCTCATCCTGGAATTCTCCGGCATCCGCCGCCCGCGTCAACTCTTCCGGGACGATGTCGCCGGCAGACGCCATGAGGCGCGAACGCTCCCGCACCTCGTCCAGGATCTTGCGCGCGATCTCCGGCTTGTCGTTCATCAGCCGCTGCAGGTCGTTTGCCTCCAGAACCATCAGTTGCGTGGCTTCCGCCGCGCTGACGGAGGCCAGTCTCCGCCGTCCGCCAAGAATGGCCATCTCGCCGAAAAAGGCGCCCTCCTCCAGCCGCGCGCGCGTGCTGCCGAGATCGACGATCACCGCGCCGCGGGCAATGAAATACATGCTGGTCGCCTCTTCGCCCACCCGGGTAATCGGCTGACCGCCATCGACGGAAAGCGCTCGCAGAAGCTTTGAGATTTCCGCGATTTCAGAGGCACGCAGATCCTCAAACAGCGGAACGCTGGCGACCATGCCCCAGGTCACGACGAAGTCCCTTGCGTGGATTTCCCGCGCAAACGCGGTCGCGATAATGCCGATGGGCAGGGCAAAAAGCCCGTAGCCCATGAGCATCACGAGACCGCCAAGGAGCTTTCCGGCAACCGTGACCGGAACGACGTCGCCATATCCGACCGTGGTCAGGGTCGCGAGTGCCCACCACATGGCATTCGGGATGGTGCCGAGGGCGTCCGGCTGGACGGTGCGCTCCACCAGATACATGCCTGTCGCGGCGAGCAGCATGACGCCGAAAATGATGACGAGGCTCGCCCCCAGCGCGTGACGTTCGCTCATGACGGCATTGGCGAGGGACCGCAGCGCCGGGGAATAGCGCGCAAGCTTGAAGAACCGCAGCAACCGCAGCACGATCAGCGGCTTGAAGTCGCCGGCCGGCAACAAGAAGCCGAGGAAGAAGGGCAAGACCGCGATCAGGTCGATCAGCGCCTCGCCGCGAACGGCATAGCGCAACCTTGCCTGCAGGGGCTTCAGCCGGCGAAACGGCGGATGCAGGTCCGCCACCCAAAGACGCAGCACGTATTCCAGAAGGAACACCGCGCCGACAACGAATTCGAAGCTGTCGAGCGTCCCCTCCCATTGCCGCTCGATCGACGGGACCGTTTCCAGAACGACGAGAATGACAGTGAGAACGATGAATTGAAGGAGCAGCCGATCGACCCACTGCCCCTGCGGGTCGCCGGACGATCCAAGTTCGAGCAACCGGAAAACCCGTTGCTTGAACGATCTGCCACGCCGCGCGCCCGGCCCCTGCGAGACATCCGCCGAAGGCTCGGGGTCAGGCTTGCGCCGCCGCTCCGGGACCGGTGTCTCCTCCGGATCTTCGCGGTCGGCGCCCATGGCCTCAGGCCTCCGCCAACCGCGCGCCGTCCGCGAGCGAGGCCATGATGGCCTCCACCGCGGCTTCCGCCTGGGAGGCATCCGATCCGCCGGCCTGCGCCATGTCGGGGCGCCCGCCGCCGCCGCGCCCGCCAAGCACGGCCGACCCGACACGCACCAGATCCACAGCGCTCAACGTGCCCGTCATGTCGTCGGTCACGCCCACGACAATCGCGGCCTTGTTGTCCTCGCCGCGGTTGATCAGAACCACGACGCCGGACCCGACCTGGCTCTTGGCCTGATCCGCAAGGCCCTTGAGATCCTTGGGGTTGAGGCCCTCCACGATGCGCGACAGCACCTTGAAGCCGCCAACCTCGCGCACGCCGGCGTCGCCGCCTTCGCTCCCGCCCATGGCAAGCTTCTTGCGGGTTTCGGCGAGTTCACGCTCCAGGCGCCGCTTGTCCTCGATCAACGCGGCAACCCGCTCGGTGACATCCGACTGCCCGACCTTCAACGCCCCGGCAATGTCGCGCACCCGTGCGTCCTGGCCGCTCAGATAGCGGCGCGCGGCCGCACCCGTCAGCGCCTCGACGCGGCGCACGCCGGAGGCAACCGCGCCTTCCGAAACCAGCGTCACAAGTCCGATGTCGCCGGTCCGCGCCACATGCGTTCCGCCGCAAAGCTCCAGCGAGTAGGTCTTGCCGGCCTTCCCGCCGCGATCCGCGACGCCCATCGACACAACCCGGACCTCTTCGCCGTATTTCTCGCCGAACAGCGCCATCGCCCCCTGCTCGATCGCCTCGTCCACGCCCATCAGACGCGTTTCGACCGGCGCGTTTTGCAGGACGATCGCATTGGAGATCTCCTCGACCTCCCGCAGCTCCTCCGCGGACATCGGCTTGGGATGGGAGAAGTCGAAGCGCAGCCGGTCGGGGCCGACAAGCGAGCCCTTTTGCGCCACATGCGTTCCAAGCACCTCGCGCAACGCCTCGTGCACGAGATGGGTCGCGGAGTGATTGGCGCGCACGGCCGCTCGGCGCGTGCCGTCGACCTGAAGCTCCAGCGCCTGGTCGAGCCCGACCGTGCCGGAAATCACCCGCACCTCATGCAGGAACAGGCCGTCGGCCTTCTTCTGCGTGCCGGTCACCTCGATCTCGACCCCCTCGCCGCGCATGGTGCCCGTGTCGCCGACCTGGCCACCGGACTCGCCATAGAACGGTGTCTGGTTCAAGATCACGATGCCGGTATCACCGGCCTTCAGCTCCATCGTTTCCGCACCGTCGCGCACGAGCGCCTGAACGACGCCCTCCACGCTTTCGGTATCGTAGCCGAGAAAATCGGTTGCGCCGCAGCGGTCCTTCAGCGTGAACCAGACGGTATCGGTGGCCGCCTCGCCCGAGCCGGACCACGCGGCCCGCGCTTCCGCGCGCTGGCGCTCCATCGCGGCCTTGAAGCCGTCCGTATCGACGGAGATGCCGCGCGTGCGCAGGGCGTCCTGCGTCAGATCCAGCGGAAAGCCGTAAGTGTCATAGAGCTTGAAGGCGGTCTCGCCGTCGAATTCCGCCCCCTCGCCCAGATCGCCGCTGGCGTCGTCCAGCAGGGTCAGGCCGCGCGCAAGCGTCTTGCGAAAGCGGCTTTCCTCAAGCCGCAGCGTCTCGGTGATCAGCGCTTCGGCGCGCGTCAGTTCGGGATAGGCCCGGCCCATCTCGCGCACCAGCGTCGGCACGAGACGCCACATCAGCGGATCTTCGGCCCCCAGGAGATGGGCATGGCGCATGGCGCGGCGCATGATGCGGCGAAGCACATAGCCGCGCCCCTCGTTGGAGGGCAATACGCCGTCGGCGATGAGGAAGCTGGCGGAGCGCAGGTGATCGGCGATCACCCGGTGACTGGAGGCGGCTTTTCCTTCCGCCTCGACGCCGATGGCGTTTTCAGACGCCGAGATCAGCGCCCGGAACAGGTCGATGTCGTAATTGTCATGCACGCCCTGCAGAACGGCCGCGATGCGCTCCAGCCCCATGCCGGTGTCGATGGACGGACGCGGCAGGTCGACGCGCTCGTCGGCCAGCTGCTCGTACTGCATGAACACGAGATTCCAGATCTCGATGAAACGGTCGCCGTCTTCATCGGCCGATCCCGGAGGGCCACCCCAGATGTGATCGCCGTGGTCGTAGAAAATTTCCGAACACGGGCCGCAGGGGCCGGTGTCGCCCATCGCCCAGAAATTGTCGGAGGTGGTGATGCGGATGATCTTGTCGTCCGACAGGCCGGCAATGCGCTTCCACAGGTCGTGCGCCTCGTCGTCCTCGGCATAGACCGTGACTGTCAGCCGGTCCTTGGGCAGTCCGAACTCCTTGGTGATCAGGTTCCAGGCCAGTTCGATGGCCCGATCCTTGAAATAATCCCCAAATGAGAAATTGCCGAGCATCTCGAAGAACGTGTGATGGCGGGCGGTATAGCCGACGTTGTCGAGATCATTGTGCTTGCCACCGGCGCGCACGCATTTCTGCGAGCTGGCCGCACGGACGTAGTCGCGCTTTTCCAGACCCGTGAAGACGTTCTTGAACGGAACCATGCCGGCGTTGGTGAACATCAGGGTCGGATCGTTGCGCGGAACGAGCGGCCCCGACGCCACGGATTCGTGCCCGTTTCTGGCAAAGTAGTCGAGAAAGGCCGTCCGGATTTCGTTTACACCGCTCATGAAGCTGCCATCCAATGCGCCGGGCGCGCAATCGGGCGGTCCGGGACAGGATCCGGCCATGGTGCGCGCCGTGTTCTTTCTTGCGCCGCTTTTATCTTTGCACAGTCGACAAGTCCAGCGCGGCAACGGTACGCCGCCGTCGCGCGGCCCAAACGAAAAGGGGCACCCGAAGGTGCCCCGAAGAAACGTCCATCGAGGAAACGAACGGCATCGGGCAGACCCGCGCCGGCGCGCCCTCGGCCATCGCCTTACTCGGCACTTTCCCCGTCCTCGTTGCCGGCGAAGGGATCCGTGATCCGCTCCGCGATCAGGCCGGAATTCTGCCGGATCGCCAGCTCGATCTCATCGGCGATCTCGGGGTTTTCCTTGAGGAAATTCTTGGAATTCTCGCGTCCCTGTCCCAGCCGCTGGCTGTTGTAGGAGAACCAGGCGCCGGACTTCTCGACAATGCCGCCCTTGACGCCGAGATCGAGCAGCTCGCCGTTCTTGGAGACGCCCTCGCCATAGATGATGTCGAATTCGACCTGGCGGAACGGCGGGGCCAGCTTGTTCTTGACCACCTTGACCCGCGTCTGGTTGCCGATCACCTCGTCGCGATCCTTGATCGCGCCGATGCGCCGGATGTCGAGGCGCACCGAAGCATAGAACTTCAGCGCGTTGCCGCCCGTGGTGGTTTCGGGCGATCCGAACATGACGCCGATCTTCATGCGGATCTGGTTGATGAAGATCACCATGCACTTCGACCGCGAGATCGAGGCGGTGAGCTTGCGCAGCGCCTGGCTCATCAGCCGCGCCTGCATGCCCGGCAGGCTGTCGCCCATCTCGCCTTCGAGCTCGGCTTTCGGCGTGAGGGCCGCCACGGAATCGACGACCAGAACGTCGATGGCGCCGGAGCGCACCAGCGTGTCGGCAATCTCCAGCGCCTGCTCGCCCGCATCCGGCTGCGAGATCAGCAGGTCGTCGATGTTGACGCCAAGCTTGCGGGCATAGATCGGATCGAGCGCGTGTTCGGCGTCGATGAAGGCGCAAATGCCGCCGGCCTTCTGCGCCTCCGCAATGGTGTGCAACGCCAGCGTGGTCTTGCCGGAGGATTCAGGACCGTAGATCTCGACGACACGGCCACGCGGCAGCCCGCCAATGCCAAGCGCGATGTCGAGCCCGAGCGACCCGGTGGAAACGGTCTGGGTCTCGACCACCTGCCCCTGCCCCATCTTCATGATGGATCCCTTGCCGAAAGCGCGTTCGATCTGAGAAAGGGCGGCGTCCAGCGCCTTTGTCTTGTCCATTTGAATGCCTTCGACCAAGCGGAGTGAATTCTGAGCCATGCGTGCGATCCTTATTCCATGCCAGGGCCGGCGATTCAAACTCAGCTTTTGTACCTCATTTGTTCTTATTCTACAATATCAACTAAACCACTGAAAAAAATAATTAAAAATACAGATGTTCTTTTTCTGTTTTCAAGCCTCTGGTTGGAACCGTCGGTCCAGGCACGCGCGACCCGGAACGCGACCGCCAGAATCACCCTGGCGATTTCACCGGATCGCAGCCCGCCGCGCTTTCGCTGGCGGGCGTTCCTGTGGCATGAGGAAAGCGACCGGCGGGTCAGGACGGCTCGCAGTCCCGGCCCGCGCCGGGGCACCTTCGGGGTTCAGGATCCGCGCGCATGACCATTGCCGCCTTTGGCGCCATTCATCTCGATACGCTCGCGCACGCGGACCGCGCAATCCTTCGCGACACGTCGACGCCGGCGCGCCTGACGACATGCCCGGGAGGGGTGGCCGCGAATGTCGCCCGGGCGCTGGCGCGGCTGTCCCCGCCCTGCGCCCTTGCCGGTGCGGTCGGTCGCGACAGCGACGGCGACGCGCTCCTTGCAAGCCTTCGCGCGGAAGGCATCGACGTCTCGAGGGTCCATCGCTCCGATCACCCGACCGGGCGCTATCTCGCCCTGCACGACCCCGACGGCGGGCTGGCGGCGGCCGTCGTCGACGGCACCATCACCGATGCGCTGCGACCGGGCGACCTCGACCTCGCCCATCCCGCGCTCGCCGAGGCGGACCTCTGGTTCCTCGAGGCGAACCTGCCGCAGCCGGTCCTTGCGCAGATCGCCGCCGCAGCCGGACACCGTCTTCTGGCAGCCGATGCCGTCTCCATCGCCAAGGCACCGCGCCTCAACGAGGTTCTCGGCAGGCTGGACGTCCTGTTCTGCAACCGCGAGGAAGGCGCGGCCCTGCTCGGCCACGCGCGCGCCGGACCCGAGACCGCGCCGGAGGAGGATGCGCGGGAGATCGCCTGCGCGCTGGTCGCCCTGGGCGTCGGCGCCTGCCTCGTCAGCGACGGTCCCGCCCCGCTGGCGCTCGCCACGCCCGATGCTTGCCTGCATCTTGCCGTTGCGCCGGCGCCCGTGCGGGATGTCACGGGCGCCGGCGATGCGCTGATTGCCGGAACGCTTGCGGCCCGCGCCCGCGGATGGAACGTTGTCGACGCTGCCCGTGCCGGCCTCGCGGCGGCGCGCGTGACGGTGCAGGCACAAGGGGCCGCCCCCGCCACTCTCACCTGGGACGCCGTCATCCGCGAAAGCGCGACAATCGCCACACCGGTTTCGTAACGGTCCGGTTACAGGCCGAAAAACCACGGGGCGCGACGACATGCGCCTCGACGCAGCGCCGCTCCCGCGCTTATAAGGGCGCCGGCGCGCAGCGCGCGGATCCCGCACTTGATCCACGCAACGGAACCCGAGGCATCCATGTCGACCAGGCTCTCCCCTCTCCCCAATTCGCGGATCGTCCTGAGCACCGAGGTGGCGGATGCCCGCGCCAGCGGACAGGCGGTGGTCGCGCTGGAATCGACCATCATCACCCATGGCATGCCCTGGCCGAAGAACGCGGAGACCGCGCGCACCGTGGAGAGCGACATCCGCGCGCAAGGCGCGGTCCCGGCGACCATCGCAGCGCTCGACGGAAAACTGCACATCGGGCTTTCCGAGGGCGAGATGGAGCGCCTTGCCGAGGCAAAGGCCGCGATGAAATGCTCGCGCGCCGATCTGGCGTTTGCACTTGCGACCGGGCGCACCGGGTCCACGACGGTCGCGGCAACGATGATGGCAGCCGATGCCGCCGGCATCGCGGTCTTCGCGACGGGCGGCATCGGCGGGGTGCACCGGGGTGCGCAGGAAAGCTTCGACATTTCCGCCGACCTTGAGGAACTGGCGCGCACGCCTGTCTGCGTGGTCGCGGCCGGCGCCAAGGCGCTTCTCGATCTGCCCAAGACGCTGGAGGTCCTGGAAACCCGGGGCGTTCCGGTCGTCGCCTATGGCACCGACGACTTTCCCGCCTTCTGGTCGCGCGTCAGCGGCCTGTCCGCGCCCTACCGGATGGACACGCCCGAGGAAATCTCCGCGCTTCTGGCCGTTCGGCGGGGTTTTCCGGGCCACGGCGGCGTGCTGGTGGCCAATCCCGTGCCCGAGACCGCCGAGATCCCCGCCAGCGAAATGGCCGGTGTCATCGATGCGGCCGTCGCCGAGGCCGCGAAACGCGGCATTTCCGGCAAGGATGTAACGCCCTTCGTGCTCGCCCTGATCTACGAGCTGACCGGCGGTCGCAGTCTGGAGACCAACATCGCGCTGGTCCGCAACAACGCGCGGCTGGCCGCGCAAATCGCGGTCTGCGACGCGCAGGCGGGCAAGGACGCAACACCTTCCGGATCATCTGGCGCATAAGGGCCTGAAGCGTGTAACTGTCACAAGGAATGTGCTTAACTCGTCGCGCCGTCACGCGTGCCTTCGGAAACCGCGGACGCGACAGGCACAGGAACAACCCGGCGCTCCAGGGCCGGAACTCATATCGGGGCCCTTCCGCCGCAGCGCCGAGACCGGCGCCGGCGAAAACTGAAGACAGAGGACGCACAATGGCGGAGACAACGGCAATGTCGGAGACCGGAACGGCACCCCAGGCAGCGGCGGGAACCGCGCTGTCGCCCATGCAGTATCTGGATCGCGCGATGGGCGCCCTGCGGGACATGGGCCTGATGCCCGGAACCACCGCGGAAGCGCCGATCAACGCCCTTCTGGAAAAGATCTCCGACCTGTCGCCGGACAAGATCGCGGTGATCACCCGCACGCTCGGACAGGCGCAGACCTTCAACGAAGTGGTGCGCAACGAGATCCAGGCGATGTCCATCGGCGAGCGTTACGAGGCAATCACCGAGGCGTTCAACTCGATCCGCGACGACGCCAAGGCCATGGTCGACCAGCTCTCCGACGGCAAGATCTCCTTCATGGAAGGCCTGTCGAACAAGTGGCGCGACATGACGCGGGGCACGGTTTCCGACCGCTTCGGCAAGATCCGCGACACCTATCTGGATGTGGCGCGCGACACCAAGGACCAGATCGAGCGCGAACAGCGCATCCTGGAAGCCTACCGCGATTTCCGCGGCGCGCTGAAACAGGCGGAGGTCCTGGCGCTGGAGGTTCTGCAAACCGCCGAAGCCAAACTCGATACCGCCAAGGCCGACCTTGAAGAGGCCAACAAGACGGTCGAGGCCCATGCCGGCGACGACGCGGCCGCCAAGGCGCGCCTGGAGCTTGCCCGCGACGAGAAGATGCGCGTGATGCAGGACGAGGAGAAGCGCTATCAGGTCGCCAAGGACCTCTCCGACAACCTGACGATCGGCTACAACACGTCGGAAGTCATCATGGCGCGGCTGATGCAGACCACCAACGCCAAGGAGCGGGTCTATTCGCAGGCGGTGAGCTTCTTCTCCACCAATGATTCGGTGCTGACGGCGCTGAATGCCTCCTTCACCGGCCTTCAGGGGCTGCATGAATCCACCGAAACCCTGAACGCGATGAAGGACGGCGTGTCCAAGTCGCTGGAGACACTCGCCGAAATCGGCGACGCGGTCCAGGAAGCCGCCCTCAGGGCCGGCTACGGACCGACCGTTCAGGCGGCGGCCGTCAAGAAGCTGGTGGATTCGGTGATCAACTTCCAGGTCAACTCGCGCGAGATCATCAGCGAGATGCGCAAGATGTCGACCAAGAATTCCGAGGAAATCCGCGATGCGGTCGAGGACGGCAAGCGCCGGCTCGCCAAACTCGCGGCCCAGGGCAACATGATCGGCGCCTGAGCAAGCCTCCGCGCCGACCACCGAACAGCGGCCGCGACGGTTCCACCGCCCGGCCGCAACCGTGACGGACCGACCCGCAGGCGGTATGGCCACCGACCGGGCGGGATTGCATGACAGCTGTTGAACGGGAACGAGTGCATGCCCTCCGACACCGCCGCCAAGAAGGCGCCGCTCGATGAACTGATGATGGCCATGGACGTCGTGGACACGCTGCGCCACGACGAAAGGATCGCGCTCAAGGAGCTCGACGCCGACCAGCGCGACGAGCAGATGATCGAGCGCCTGCGCGATCTCTACCGAAGCCAGGGCATCGAGGTGCCCGACCGGATCCTGCAGGAAGGCGTCGAAAGCCTGAAGCAGAACCGTTTTGTCTACACCCCGCCGGCCGCCGGTTTCCAGCGCACGCTGGCGCTGGTCTATGTGACCCGGGCGCGCTGGGGCAAGGCGCTGTTGATCGCGCTTGTGCTTCTGGTCGCCGCCGTGCTGGCCTGGCGCTTCCTGGTGGTCGCACCGCGCGAACGCGCCGCGGAAGCCTTGCGCATCGAAATGAGCGAGACGCTTCCGGCGGAGGCGACGGCGCTCCGCACCCGGATTTCCGATCTGGCGGACGTCGAGGCCGCGCGCACGCAGGCGGAAACACTGGCGGCGATCGCCACATCGGCGGCCGCGGCAGGCGATGCGCAGGCCGCGCGCGGCGCGATCGCGGATCTTCGCGCGCTCGAGGCACGGCTGCGGGAAACCTATGACGTGCGTATCGTGTCGCGGCCGGGCGTACCGACCGGCGTTACCCGCATCCCCGACGTCAACCGCGCCACGCGCAACTACTACCTTGTCGTGGAAGCGGTCACGCCCGATGGCAAGGTGCTGCCGCGCGAGATTGTCTCGGAGGAAGACGGCGAAGCGACCACGGTCGACATCTGGGCTCAGCGCGTTCCCAAACCCACGTTCGACGCCGTGCGTCAGGACAAGGAAGACGACGGCATCGTCCAGAGCGTCGTCCTGGGCACGAAGGCGAGCGGGCGTCTCCAGCCCGTCTGGAATGCCGCGGTCGAGACCGGGGCGATTACGAAATGGTAGCGTTTAGGCGGGAACAGCACAGATGGTGAGTGGACGCCAGACCCTCGGGTCCATCGAACGCACGCTCAACGACCTGCGTGGCGAAGAATCGCGGCTGAAACGGCGGGTCGAGCAGTCGATGCGCGAGCTCAACGACATGCGTGCGCAGGAACTGGAAGCCTACCGCGAGCTTGCCCGTTTCCGGGCACGGGACGGGAGCGACCGCGCCTTCGGCCAGCGCATCGACAAGGACGAGGCCAGGGCGCGTCACCATCTGGAACAGCGCGAACTTGCGCTTTCCGCCCTGCGTGCGGAACGCGAGACGCTCGAAAGCGACATCGCCGATGCCACAGAGGAACGCCGGCGCCTGACCCGCGAACGCGACGCGGCCAGCGACCGGCTGGACGGCATTCTGGAGGATGTCGACGCGCGGCTCGAGGCCGACCCCGCCTTCCAGGCACAGCAGCAGGCCGTCGAGGCCGCGCGCGCCATGGCAGCCGCCGCCCGCAACAAGGCGGACCAGGCCAAGGCCGACCGCGCCGAAAAGGGCGCGGACTACGAGAGCGATCCGTTGTTCCTCTATCTGTGGCAGCGCGGGTTTGCGACACCGGACTATGCCTCGCGCGGGATCGTGCGCATGCTCGACCGCTGGGTCGCGGGGCTGGTGCGCTATTCCGAGGCGCGTCCGAACTACGCCATGCTGGTGGAGATCCCGGAACGCCTGGACGCCTATGCGGGCGACAGGGAGGCGGAGGTCGAGATCGAAATGACAAGACTTGGCGCGCTCTCCCGCCAGGCGGCGGCCGAGATCGCGGGCGAGGATCTCGCCGCCACCATCGAGGCGGCCGAGACCGCGATCGAGGATCTGACAGCCCAGCTGGAGAGGCTTGAAACCGCGCTTCGCGAGCTGGCGCCGCGCGAAGAGCGTCTCCATGCCGGCGAGGACGAGGACTACAAATCCGCCGAAGAAGCGTTGCTACGCTCGCTGCGCTCCGAGGAACTCGCCACGCTTTGGAAGGAAGCGCGGGCCACGCCCTCGCCGCAGGACGAGCGCATCGTCCGCCGCCTGCAGGATCTCGACGCCACAATCGCGCGGACGACAGATGAGATCGAGGCGGACCAACGCGATCTGCGCAGCCTCGCCGGGCGCCGCGACGAACTCGCCAAGGTCGCGCGGCGCTTCCGCTCCAAACGCTACGACACCTGGGATTCCACCTTCGACGACGACAGCCTGACCGGTGTTCTTCTGGGTGAGCTTGCCAAGGGTGCCCTGTCCGGCGCCGACTACTGGACGCGCGCCGAGAAGTCCCGCCGCCGCCGCAAGCGTCACGGCCGCGATGTCGGTTTTCCCGGCGGCATCGGCCTGCCCGGCTCGATGGGCGGAACGTTTCCCGGATCGGACGGCGGTTTCGGCGGCGGCGGTTTCGGCGGCGGCGGCTTCGGCAGCGGAGACAGTTTCGGCGGTGGCGACTTCAAGACCGGCGATACGTTCTAAAAACCGCCCCGGACCGCGCCGGGTTCGCCCCTTCTCAGGGGCCAGATTGCGAGCAATGCCATGACGACACCCGAGACCTGCCAGACCTTCGCCCGATACAACACCTGGATGAACGGCAAACTCTATGCCGCCTGCGCCGATCTCGACGACGCCACGCGCAAGGCCGACCGCGGCGCCTACTTCAAGTCGCTGCACGGCACGCTGGACCACATTCTGCTGGGCGACCGGATCTGGATGAACCGCTTCACCGGAAATGACTATCCGCGCACCGCCATCGGCACGCATCTGTTTTCCGACTTCGAGGCGCTTGCCGCCGCGCGCCGCGCCATGGACGCGGAAATCGAGGTCTTCGCGACGGGGCTGACGCCGGACTGGCTGGCGCGACCGCTCATCTGGACGAGCGGGCTCGACGGCACGACGCGATCACAGCCCGGGTGGCTTCTGGTCTCGCATCTGTTCAATCACCAGACCCATCACAGGGGCCAGGCAACCACGTTGTTGTCGCAATTGGGCGTTGACATCGGAAGCACCGATTTGCCCTGGTTGCCGCAAGTCGACCACAGCTGAGAAAACGGCCGCACAATCGGTTTTTTAACCTTGACCTTGCATCCTTGGCCAAGGCCTATTCGCGACATTCGCTCCGGACTGTGCCTCCTCGGGAGGAACATTTTCGCAAGGAACCGCCTGAAATGCTGATCCGCCTGACCGTTCTGCTTGCCGCTGCCCTGGCTCTTGCCGCCTGCCAGTCCGGACGCAGGAACACCGCGCCGGCCGCACCGCAAGCCGACGTGCTGACCGTGACCGCCGGCGCCCAGTCGGTCAACGTGCGCGCCGATCCCGAGACGATCCGCCGGAGCATCGTGGCGAGCGCCACCGAGCGCGGCACGCCGATTGCGCAGAACCAGCCGAACATGGTGGTTCTGGAACGCACGGTAAGGGAAGCCAACCCGGCGCTCGACGCCGAATTCGGCCCCTCCGACAATGGCGAACGCAAGTTCCGCATTCGCGTGCGCTTCCAGGGCACACGCTGCGACACGCTCGTGGTGCAGGATGTCTTCGTGGTCAACAACGCCGGCACCGCGCTGGAGCAGGTCTTCGCCCTGACCCAGCCGCAGTACAATCCGCGCCAGAGCCTCATCGGGCTGAAGGCGAAGTCGGAACGCTCGGGCGGCTGCGCCTGACGGCAAGGCTCCCGAACCGCCACGATGTGACGGCGTGACGCGAAGGCGATTGCACTGGCGACGGGAGTGCGCTCTTCTCCCGTTTCCCAGGGCGCGGTTCGCGTCCGCAACCTGCCTGATTCGACCATGCCCTCGATCTACGACCTGAAGAGCCGCTTCCAGGGCCTGCTGCGCCCCACCGTCGCCCGACTGGCGCATGCCGGCGTCACCGCGAACCAGGTGACGCTTGCCGCCGTCGTTCTGTCGGTTGCCGGCGGCGCGGCGCTCGCGCTCGCTCCCGGACACCCGCTGCCGCTGATCCTTCTCCCCCTGATTCTGTTCCTGCGCATGGCGCTCAACGCCGTCGACGGGATGCTCGCGCGCGAGCACGACCAGAAATCCAGCCTCGGCGCCGTGCTCAACGAGCTTGGCGACGTCGTCTCCGACATCGCGCTCTATCTTCCCTTCGCACTGCTGCCCGGTGTCGCGAGCTGGCTGCCGGTCGCCATCTGCCTGCTTGCCGTGATCGGCGAGATGACCGGCGTCGTCGGGATCCAGATCGGCGCATCCCGCCGCTATGACGGGCCCATGGGCAAGAGCGACCGCGCGGTGGTGTTCGGCACGCTGGGGCTGTTCGTCGGCTTCGCCCTGATCGGTCCGGGCGCGGTCGACATCGTGCTGGGCATCACGGCGCTTCTTGGCGGGGTGACCATCATCAACCGGGCGCGGCAGGCGCTTGCAGAAACAAAAGAGCCCCGCACATGACCCTTTTGCCGATCCACATGGCGATTGCCGGGATCTGGGGACTGCTGATCGTTGCCAGCCTCATCGTCTTTGCCCTGACCCGGCGTCAGCCCGCAACCGACCATTCCGAACTCGTCCAGCGCACCACGAGCTGGTGGGCCATGATCGCGGTCTTTACCGCCGCCTTCCTGCTCAGCCGCACCTTCTCCATCGTGATCTTCGCGCTCGTCAGCTTCCTTGCCTTCAAGGAGTATCTGTCGATGATCCCGACGCGCCGGGCCGACCGGCGGGTGCTGTTCTTCGCCTATCTGGCGATCCCGGTGCAGTACTATTGGGTCGGAGCCGAATGGTACGGCATGTTCGCGGTGTTCATTCCCGTCTACATGTTTCTGTTCCTGCCCTTCGTCATGCTCCTGTCCCAGCAAACGGAGGGCTTCCTGAAAGCCGTCGGCACCTTGAACTGGGGGCTGATGCTTTGCGTCTTCTCCATCAGCCACGCCGCCTTCCTCTTGGTGCTGCCGGTGGACGGACCGGGCTCGATCGGCGGGACGGCCGCCTCCGGAGCGGGCCTGCTGCTGTTTCTCGTGTTCCTCACGCAATTCAACGACGTCGCGCAATACACCTGGGGCAAGCTCTTCGGGAAGACCAAGATCGTGCCGCAGGTCAGCCCCAAGAAGACCTGGGAAGGGTTTTTGGGCGGGATGCTGACGACCACGGTGCTTGCCGTGCTCGTCGCGCCGCTGGTCACCCCGTTCGACGCCCTGCATGCGGGCCTCGCGGGTGCGATGATCGCGGGCGCGGGCTTCATCGGCGATGTCACCGTGTCGGCGGTCAAACGCGACCTCGGCGTCAAGGACACCGGCGCGCTGATCCCGGGCCACGGCGGCATCATGGACCGGATCGACAGCCTGACCTTCACGGCGCCGCTGTTCTTTCACTTCACCCGCTATCTCTACACCTGAGCGGCCATCATGACCCGCGCCCTCCAGCTTCTGTTCTTCATTCTCGTGCGGATCGTCGTCACCTTCGTTCTCGGGCTGAACGTGCGCCGCCGGGAATTGTTGCCGACAAGCGGCCCGGCGATCCTCGTAGCCAATCACAACAGCCATCTCGACACGATGGTGATGATGAGCCTGCTGCCGCTCAAGCAGCTCTCTACCCTGCGACCGGTGGCGGCGGCCGACTATTTCCTCAAGACCCGCGCCATGGCGTGGTTCTCGCTCAACATCCTGCGCATCATTCCGATCGAGCGAAACCGGGGCGCGCGGCGCGCGGATCCGCTCGCCGCCTGTCACGAAGCGCTGAGAAACGGCGAGATCCTGATCCTCTTTCCCGAAGGCAGCCGGGGCGCACCGGAAGAAATGACGGCGCTGAAAAAGGGGATCGCCCATCTGGCGGAAAAGAACCCGTCTGTCCCCGTGATCCCGGTCTTCACCCATGGGCTCGGCAAGTCGCTCCCCAAGGGCTCGTTCCTGCTGGTTCCCTTCTTTTGCGACATCTTCGTCGGCAAGCCGATCTCCTGGCCGGGCGCGCGCGACACATTCATGGCGACCCTGACGGCCCGCTTTGCTGCCCTTTCGACGGAGAAAGACTTTGCCCCCTGGGAATAGGCGCGCCTTCACGTTCGCCGCCATCTGGGGCTTCGCGGAAGCCACGGTGTTCTTCACCGTTCCGGACGTGCTGCTGACATTTATCGCGCAGACGTCGCTGCGCCGCGCGCTGCTGGCCAGCCTGTTCACCGCCTTGGCCGCCTGCATCGGCGGAGCGGTGCTCTATGCGCTGGCGCTTGAGCGTCCCGACCTCGCCCACACGCTTCTGATCACCGTTCCCGGGATTTTCCCGGACCTCATCACCCGCGCGGGCGCCCTTCTGGACAATGGACTTCTCCCGGGACTTGTCGAGGGGTCGCTGACCGGCGTGCCCTACAAGATCTTCGCGGTCGAGACCGCGCGGAACGGAACGCCGTTTGCGCTCTTCCTGCTGGCGAGCCTGCCGGCGCGCCTGCTTCGCCTCACGCTGTCCTGCCTAGCGAGCTGGCTGATCTTCGCCAAGCTGCTGTCGGGCGTCTCGCTGTGGACCCGGCGCCTGTTGCTCGCCGCGTTCTGGATCGTCTTCTACGCCGCCTATTACGCAGGTCTGGAGTGACGGGGGCTTCTCCCCTCAACTCGCCAGCACGTCCTTCACGACCGTTGCCAGCTGCTTCAGCGTGAAGGGCTTGGGCAGGAACGAGAACTTCTCGTTTTCCGGCAGGTTCTTCTCGAAGGCGTCTTCCGCGTAGCCGGACACGAAGATGATCTTCAGGTCCGGCTGGGTCTTGCGCAATTCACGAAGCAACGAAGGCCCGTCCATCTCCGGCATGACCACGTCGGAGACGACCAGATCGACCTCGCCGCCGGTCTCTTCCATGATCTCCAGCGCCTCGGCGCCGCTTGCCGCCTCATGCACGGTGTAGCCGCGCGACGACAGGGCGCGGGCCGCAAACGCGCGCACCGCTTCCTCGTCCTCGACGAGGAGAATGGTTGCCGACCCGGTGAGATCGGCGAGCTGCTGCTGCTCGACCGGCTTGACCTCGACCTGTTCGTTCTCGTCGCGCACGTGGCGGGGGAAGAAGATCCGGAAGGTGGTGCCCTCCCCGATCTCGCTTGTGCAGAAGATGAAGCCGCCCGTCTGCTTGACGATGCCATAAACGGTCGACAGGCCGAGCCCCGTCCCCTTGCCCACGTCCTTGGTGGAGAAGAACGGCTCGAAGATCTTTTCCATCACCTCGGGCGTCATGCCCGTGCCGGTGTCCGACACCTCGATCAGCGTGTATTCGGCGGCGGGCATGCCGCGGGTGTTGTCATAGGTCTCCGACTGGTCCGCATCGACGTTGAGCGTGCGGATCGTCAACCGGCCCCCGTCGGGCATGGCGTCGCGGGCGTTCACCGCCAGATTGACGATGACCTGCTCAAGCTGGTTCAGGTCGGCCATGACCGGCCACAGGTCGCGCCCGTGCACGACATTGAGCTCGACCTTTTCGCCCAGCAGCCGGTCGAGCAGGATCGAGAGATCGGCGAGCACGTCGTTGAGGGCGAGTTCCTTGGGGCGCAGCGTCTGGCGACGCGAGAAGGCAAGCAGCTGACGCACCAGACCGGCGGCCCGGTTGGCGTTCTGCTTGATGTTCATGATGTCCTGGAAGGACGGATCGCTCGGCCGGTGGCTGGCAAGCAGCAGATCGGAAAATCCGATGATCGCGGTCAGGACGTTGTTGAAATCATGCGCGACGCCGCCGGCAAGCTGGCCGATGGCTTGCATCTTCTGCCCCTGCGCGAACTGCGCCTCCAGGACCCGCTGCGCCGTCGTTTCCAGCACATAGACGATGGCGGCGTCGCCGTCGTCCTCGCCGTCGCGCACGGCCGACACATAGAAAGTGGCGGAGCGGCCGTCCTCGCGCTCGTCGAGACGCACGTCCACAGGCGGGATTTCGCTTTGCCCGTCGCCGGCCGCGGACAGCGCCACCGCCAGCGCCGGGCGGGCGCTCTCCGCCACCAGGTCGACCAGTTTCGCCGCGCCGTTGCCGCCATCCGCCGCGCCGAAGGAGCGCACAAAAGGCGCATTGGTCTTGCGGATCGTGCCGTCGCGCGCCACCGAGGCAATCGCAATCGGCGTGTTGTTGAAGAAGCGGGCGAAACGGACCTCTGACGAGCGAAGCGCTTCCGAGGCATCTTCGCCCTTGGAGCGGTTGAGCACCAGAGAGCGGCTTTCGCCGGCGCGTCCCTTGGCGCCGAAGGGCACACGGTGGTGGATGCGCACCGGTATGCTGCGCCCGCTGCGCGCGACGAGGTCAAGGTCGAAGATCTCCGTCTTCACCTCGCCCGCCTGCCCGTTCATCGTCAGGAAGAGTTCCGCACCGTCGCCGCGAATGAAGTCGGCGAGCTTCAGCGCGCCGGCCTTGAAGGTGACGAGATCGTAACCGAGCCAGTCGGCAAGCGTCGCATTCAGATAAACGAGACGTCCCTCACCGTCGCAGGAGAAGAAACCCGCCGGCGCATGATCGAGGAAGTTGATGACGCGTTGCAGCTCCTGGAAGGAGGTTTCCTGCTCCGTGCGATCATGGCTGATGTCCGCCACCTGCCAGATCGTGCAGGACCGTGTCTTTTCGCCCTTGCCGCCGAGCGTCAGCGGGCGCACGCGGACCCGATACCAGCGCGGCGTCCCGTCCGACTGGCCAAGCGGATGGGGGAGACGGATCTCCTCCTCGCCGCCGCGGTTGTCCTCGGCCGCGCGCGCCAGATGGAAGATCGCGTCGGTCGCGGCCGGATCGAAGGAAAACACCCGTTCCACGCTGCGCACGTCGCTTTCCGCCTCTGCGCCGACGATTTCGGCATAGGCGGCATTGGCGTAAACGATGCGCCCGTCACGTTCGGTCACCAGCACGCCTTCGTCGAGCGTGTTGAGAAAGGCCGCCGGCACTGGGCTTGGCGTGGCGCGGACCGAGAAGCGGAGCAGGCCGATCGCCCCGGCAAACAACGAGAAGACCCCCACCACGGCCAGCATGCCGAGAAGCGCCAGCACATAGGGCTCCGCCTGTTCGCGCGACATGAACGCGAGACCGGTGGCCGCGGCGACCAGCGCCAGGGCGAGCAGAATGAGAAGGCCGATGTTGCCGGAGCGCTCCGGCCGGTCAATCGCCGGCGATCTCGAACTGGAATCCGTCTCGTTCATCTTCAACCCCGCAAGGCGCTTCCCGCCCGCTCTCCCACATGTGTCCCCGCAGCAAGCGAGACGCCGCGCCTATCCGCGCCACGACCCCCGCTCCCGCATTCGATAAACGAAACCGATCACTTCTGCCACTGCGCGATACTGCTCTTCCGGCACTTCCTGGTCGATGTCTATCGTTGCGTGAAGCGCGCGGGCCAGCGGCGGGTTCTCGATCACCGGCACCTTGTTGTCCTTGGCGATCTCGCGAATCTTCAGCGCGACCTGGTCGATGCCCTTGGCAACGCAGATCGGTGCCTGCATGCCCTGCTCGTATCTGAGCGCGACCGCATAGTGCGTCGGGTTGGTGACCACGACCGTCGCGTCCGGAACGGCCGCCATCATGCGCTTGCGTGAACGCTCCATACGCAACTGACGGATCTTGCCCTTGACCAGCGGGTCGCCCTCGGTCTGCTTGTATTCCTCCTTGACCTCATGCTGGGTCATCTTCTGTTTTTCGAACCACTTGTGACGCTGGTACATGTAGTCGACGCCGGCAACCACGGTCATCACCGCCAGGATCGCCGCGATAAGCTGAAGGATCAACGCGCGGGTTTCCTCCAGAAGCACGCCGGGCTCGCGAAAGATCATCGTGTCGATTTCCGAACGATGCGGCCAAAGCACGGCGACCATCAGCCCGCTGACCACGGCGATCTTGACCAGACCCTTGGCGAAGTTGACGAGGCTTTCGGAGGAAAACAGCCGCTTGAATCCGGCGGCCGGGGAAATTTTGTTGAGCTTGGGCTTCATCCGCTCCGTCGACCAGACCAGACTGTGCTGGATCATGTTGCCGGCAAGCGCGGTGAACAGGAGAACCAGCAGCGGAAGCGCCAGAATCGCCGCGATGCGCGCACCCGTGCCCTTCCACAGCTCGGTCAGTCCGGGTCCGTCGACGGGTATCTCGTGGGCATGGACGAAATAGCCGCGCAAGGCGTCCTGCAGCGCGGCGGCGGCCCCCGGCGCCATGATCGCCACGACCAGACCCGTGCCCAGCATGGCGAACCAGGTGGAGACCTCCTGACTCTTGGCGACGTCGCCTTTCTTGAGGGCGTCATCCAGCTTCTTTTGCGTGGGGTCTTCTGTTTTTTCCGAATCGTCGTTTTGCTCGGCCATGCCCTACCCCGCGATAAAACGGCCGAGCGCCGTTTCGAAGTGTCCGAGATACCACATCATCATCGTCACCAGCAGCGCGAAGAGCATCACGCCGCCAATGGCGATATTGAGCGGCATGGCGATGAAAAAGATCTGCATCTGCGGCATCAGCTTGTTGAGCAGCCCGAGGCCAAAATAAAACACCAGCCCGACCACGATGAAGGGGGCGGACAGACGGATCGCAATCGAGAAAATGTCGGCGACCAGCATCGTCGCCATTTCCGCGAGATCCCCGACGGGCAGCCCGCTGCCCGGCGGAAACAGCTGGAAACTGTCGTGCATCGCGGCGATCACCAGGAAATGCAGGTCGAAGGAGAAGATCAGCGTGATCCCGAGCAGGCTCAGGAACGAGCCGATCACCGCCCCCTGCTGTCCGTCCATGGTCGGGTCGGTCGCCATGGCGAAGGCGAGACCGGACTGGCTGGCGATGATCATTCCGGCGATCGACAGCGTATAGGTGATGAGGCGCGCGCCGAGGCCGATGAAAAAGCCGATCACGAACTCCGTCGCGAGCAGCATGATGACGCGGGCCAGCGGCGCGGTCGCATCGACCGCGTAAAGCGGCGCCATCAGCGGATAGAACACCAGCGTAAGCAGCAGGGCGAGGGCAAGGCGCACGCGCGGCGAGATCGAGCCCTCTCCAAGCGCCGGCATCAGCATCATCATCGTGCCGATGCGCGCAAACAGCAGCATGAAGAGCAACGCGACCTGCGGCAGCAGCGAGACGTCGAGGGTCATCGCAGGCTATCCGCTGCCGTTGATGATCAGATCGGCAATGCGGGCGGTATAGGCACTCAGCACCTGCCCCATGAAGGGAAGCGTGATCAGGAGCGTCAGAAAGATCGCCAGGATCTTGGGGACGAAGACGAGCGTCATTTCCTGGATCTGGGTCAAGGCCTGGAACAGCGCGATCACCACACCGACACCAAGGCCGACGACCATGGGCGGCGCCGAGACGATGATGAGGGTCCAGATCCCCTGGCGGGCGATGTCGAGAACCTCCGGTCCAGTCATGTCGGCATCTTGCTCCTGAGCGCGCCACCGCGCAATTCCCGCCCGCAGCGCGACCGTCAGGGCATCCCTGACGGCGCTGCCGATCAGATCGGCATGCGCATGATCTCCTGATAGGCGGAGATCACCCGGTCGCGCACCGAGACGAGCGTTTCCATCGCCACTTCCGTCTCGGCCACCGCCGTCACCACGTCAACGACATTCGCCTTGCCCTGCGCCATGGCGAGCGCCTGCGCATCCGACTTGGCGCCCTGGTCGACCACGGTTTCCACCGCCGATTTCACCATGTTGGCAAAATCGGCGCCACCCGTCGACGGCGTCTGGACTTTCATATCCTGATTCGCCCCGGCCAGGGCGGAGGTCATGCGATAGGCGCCGGCGGCAATCGACGGGGTGGACATTGTGAAAACTCCGGTTGGGCAGTTCGATGCACGCGGGGAAGCGCGTCAGCTCAGGCGCGCAGGATGTCGATGGTCTTCTGCAACATCCGGCGCGTCGACTGGATCAGGTTGAGGTTGGCCTCGTAGGACCTTTGCGCCTCGCGCATGTCGGTCATCTCGATCAGGGTGCTCACGTTCGGCATCTTGACGTTGCCGCTGGCATCGGCTGCGGGATGGCCGGGATCGTAGCGCTCCTTGAACGCGGTCTTGTCGATCTCCACGCGGCCCAACTCCACGACCTCGGCGTTGAGCTCCCGGTCGAGCGTCGCGCGAAAGGTCGGGATCTTGCGCCGATACGGCTCTTCCTGCGGCGTGCGGCCGGTGGAATCCGCGTTCGCGATGTTTTCCGCGATGATGCGCATGCGCCCGTTCTGGGCCTTGAGCCCCGAGGCGGCGATGAAGATGGATTTCACGAAGTCCACGGTTGCACTCCTTTTGGTGTGCGATCGTCAGAAGGGGCCAGGAACGCCGTATGCGGCGTCACGCGACTAGCCGCCGCGCGACAGGGCGGTGCGGATGAGCCCGAGGCCCTTGGTGTAGAGAGAGGCGACCGTCTGGTAGTCCATCTGGTTCTCGGTGACTTTCATCATCTGTTCCTCGAGCACGACGGTGTTGGCATCGGGCGTGATCTCGTAGCCGTCGGCGGCGTCCGCCTTGGCCGATCCGCTTTCGCGGACCATGGACGCCTGCAGGTGCCGTGCGCTGGTGCGAGTTGTCTCCAGACCGGTCGTGCGCGTTTTCAGCGCCGTCTCGAAGGAAAACGATTCCAGATCCTTGCCCTGGTAACCCGGCGTATCTGCATTGGCGACGTTTTCCGCCAGAACGCCTTGCCGGGTCTGATGCCAGTGCATCTTCGACTTCAGCGTCTGGAACAGCGACAGGTCCGAGATTGTCATGAGTGCGTTTTCCGTGTCCGACTCTCTAGCGTGCTAGGCAGATCCTGCCGGGTGGATGGTTAACGGCTGGTTAACGATTAACGCTTCGGTAATATCCACCCTTGCATTTCCGCCCATTTCGCCGGACAGGAACGGACGGATTTGCAGGATGCACGATGCATCGGGAAAAAATTGCCCGGTGACTTTTGGCTTCACTCTTTGAGAGAATCGCGCAAACCGGATAAACAGAAATTTGTACGCGCGGGATTCGGTGCCGTTGCGACCCTGAAAATGCAGGGGCGCACACATGTCGGCATGGTGCCGTGACCTATCGGGGTTCGAGGAGAAAAGGCCCAATGGCATGACAAGTTGGCTGGTGGATACCTTCCAGATGGAACCGGGCTGGGCCCGGGGCATCGGATTTTTCATCGCCGTGGTGGTGGTGCTCGCGCTCATCTCCGTGTTTGTCTGGGTGCTGCGCCGCATCGCCGGCACGCGGGTCATGGGCGGTCGCTCGCGCCAGCCACGTGTCTCCGTGATGGATGCCGCGGCGCTGGACGCCCGACGGCGCCTGATCCTCATCCGCCGCGACAACGTCGAGCATCTGCTTCTGGTCGGCGGTCCGAGCGATGTCGTTGTGGAACGCAACATCGTGCGCGGCGTGCCCATCTCCCAGGCCTATCCGCGCCAGTCGGGGCAAACGGCCACGGATGTCGCTCCCGCCCCGACCGCACCGGCCGAAACCGCGCCCCCGCCGATAAGCGAGCCAGCGCCCCGCACGCCGACGCCACGTCCGTCCGCACCGCCGCAAGCGCCGCAAGCACCTGCCCCGCGGCGCATGGCCCCGGCCCCGTCCGCAAGTCCGGCCGCGCCGCAATCGCCGGCAGTGCCCGCGGGCGGCCAGCAACCCCAGCCGCCGCGACCATCGCCGCGGGCCACCGCCCCCACGCCGCGAGCACCGTCTCAAGACGCCCCGGCAGCCGACAACGGCTCCAGGCGTCCGACGCCGCTCCACCGGGCCGGCGCCTCGGTCGCTGCGGCCGGCGCCGCCGTCGCCGGTCTTGCGCGCAGCGGAACCGGCGCCCTGCGCGGCAGCGAAGGGCCGTCGGAGAGTGCCCCGCGCGCAGCCGCACCGCGCGCCGACACGCCTCCCGCACCCCGGCGCACGATCACGCCCCCCTCCTCCGGACCGGCCTCGACCGCCCGGACCGCCTATCCGCAGCCGGGCGACGAGCCGAAGGCACCGGACGTCGACGCGCCCGCCGTGGCGGAGAGCGCGCCCGCACCACGCCCCTCCTACGTGAGGCCACCGGTCGAGCCGGCGGCGTCGAAGCCGGCGGCGCCCGAGGCCCCGGCCAAGGACGCATCGCCAAAAGCGCCCGAGGTCAAGACGCCCGAGGTCAAAACACCGGATCCGGCACCCGCGGACACCAGCGCCGCACCGAAGCCCGAGCCGGATGTGGCCCCCTCCGCGTCGTCCGCGACAACGGCGACGGCTCCGGCAAGCGCCTGGCCGGCCGCGCCCGCAAGCACCGGCAAGGACAACGCCGCCACCCGGGAGGTTGCCACGCCGAAAGCCGACGCCGCCGAGCCGGAGCGCGAAGAGACAGCGTCGGAAAAACCGGTCGAAGCGGACGCTTCCAGGACATCCACGCCGGCGGCCGCGCCCCCCGCGCCGTCCCGGGCCACGTCCGACGATCTGGAAGACGCGCTGCTGGCCGAATTCAGCCAGAGCCGGAGCGCGCCGGCCACCGAGGCAACGCCTGAGACGCCCGCAACCGGCGACACTGCGGCAGCGGACAAGCCGGAGGAGACCTCCGCCGACGCCTCGCCGAAAGAGGACGCCGACCCGAAGGACAAGAAGGACCCCGCCGGGGCCGTGACCATGGATGCGATCGAGGAGGAAATGGCGCGTCTGTTGAACGAGATCGGCGGGTCGAAATCGAAATGACGCCAGACCTCCGGCGCGGTTCTCCTCCTATGCGCGCCGGAAGCGTCTTCGCGGAATCGCGCCTTGCCGGTCTGGTCCGGGGCCTTGCCTGTTCGCTTGCGCTGCTTCTGCTTCTGGGCGGCTCTGCCGTCGCCCAGGATATCTCGATCGGTTTCGGCGAAGGCACCGGTCTGACGGAACGTGCCGTCCAGCTTGTCGCTCTCCTGACGATCCTGAGCCTTGCGCCCTCGATCCTGGTCATGGTGACGAGTTTCACCCGGATCGTCGTCGTTCTGTCGCTGTTGCGCTCGGCAATCGGCCTCCAGACAGCACCGCCCAACGCCGTGATGACATCTCTGGCGCTGTTTCTGACCGCCTTCATCATGGCCCCCACCTTCGAGGCCGCCTACAATGAGGGCGTTCAGCCGCTGGTGGAGGGGTCGATCGAGCTGAACGAGGCCTTCGAACGTGCGTCGACGCCCTTCCACAGCTTCATGCGGGCGAACGTGCGCGAGAAGGACCTTTCCCTTTTCATCGAATTGTCCGGCCAGCCCGCGCCCGAAGAACCCGCCGATCTCGGCATGCGCATCCTGGTTCCCGCCTTCATGATCAGCGAGTTGCGGCGCGCCTTCGAGATCGGGTTCCTGCTGTACCTTCCGTTCCTGATCATCGATCTGGTCATCGCGTCTGTGCTGATGTCGATGGGCATGATGATGCTGCCGCCGGTGGTGATCTCGCTGCCGTTCAAGCTGATCTTCTTCGTTCTGGTCGACGGCTGGAACCTGATCGCGGGCAGTCTGGTGCAAAGTTTCGCAAGCGGCTGAGGGGACCGCCCCCGCGCGATACGTCGATCTGCCGCTGCCTTATTCGAGACGTTCCGGGATCCTTGAACAGGCGTGTGCGACAGCAGGGGCCGCTCGCCTCAGCCTGCGCGTCCGCCCTGGGCAAGCGCCGGGCTCTGCTCGCTGCCGCTTTGCGCGGTGCGGTCATCGGCTGGTGTGACCGCCGGCCCCGGGGCCACGGCCGGCAAGGTGGTGGTGCTCGGCTGCAGGTACTTGCGCTGATACTCGCTGAGGAAGATATCGAGGCTGTCGACGGATTCCAGACTGTCGAGCACGGACATGAACTCCACCCCGCGTTCGTCCGCGGGACGCGTCACCACGCGAAAGGCCTCCGCCTCCGGACTGTCGCTCATCTTGGCGGTGAACTTGGTCTGCAGCCGGCTGAGGCTGAAACTGTCGTCGGCCAGCGAGTAACCGATCGCCGCCTTCAGGATGTCGGCGCGTTCCTGGTCGGCCAGCGGAATGGCATCCGACCAGCGTCCGCCGACGATCCCTTCCAGCTGCTCGCCCGCCTCGCGCCAGCTTTGTGCCGCCCAAAGCGTGTCCGCCCTGAGTCGCTCGACGTCCTCGCCGCGCATGTTGCGCACGATCTCCAGCGCCAGGTCGGGCCGGCCGCTCTCGGTGAGGGCGCGCGCCTCGACCATGTTGCGCTGGCGTTCCAACTCACGCGGCAGCTTTGCCTGGCGCGTCTTGTTCAAAACGCGAAGCGCCTCTTCGGGCTTGCGGTCCATCAGATAGACCACGCCCAGATCCGCGGCGATCTGCGAGCGCGCCGCGCCCTTCAGCCGGTTGTCGATCTGGTGCCGCAACAACTCGGAGGCCTGATCGAGCAGGTCCATGGCCACCAGCCGGTTTGCCAGCCGACGCACCATCTCGTCCCCCCGCCGCCCGACCGGGGTCATCTCGCGAAAGTCGTAGAACAGCGCCAGCGACTTGATCGGCGACATGGCGTCCGCCTCCCCGTTCAGGAAGAGACTGGCGAAAACGGCTTCCATCTCGTCCTGCAGGAGGCGGGTCGTATCGGCATCGGAATCCGCCTGAACGGCTGACCGCATCGCCTCGAAGGCCTTGCGGTAGTCGCCATTTTGCACATGCAGCTGGGCAAGAAAGCGCAAGGTCTTCAATTCGGTCTCGTCGCCACGCCAGGACGCCGCAAGGCCTGCAAGTTTCTCCACCGTTTCCGTTGTCGTGATATCGCCGTCCCGGTGCCGGATGCGAAGCCCGCGATAGACCGCCTCGGCGGCAAGCGGCCGCTCGTCGGAACGCTCGACAAGATCGAAGGCGGTCAGCGCCTCGCGGGACCGGCCGGAGGCATCGGCGATCTGGCCGCGAATGATATCGTAGCGCGCCGCCTGCTTGGCAGTGGCAATGCTCGGATCGATCTCCGACAGGACGGCGGCGGCCTGGCCGTAGTCGTTGACCTCGACCATGGTGCGGGCGGCCCCGAGATTGAATTCGGTCTGAACCAGCACGGGGTAGTTTCCCACCACCGCCCGGCCCCGGGTCATGGCCATGCGGGCATCCGTCCAGTTGCCCTGCGCGGCCGAGGTGATCGTGCGCCACACGGCGGCATCGGCGTTGTTGGCAAGCCCCGGACGCTCCAGGTACTCATCCGCCTCGCGCGGACGTGCGGCAAGCGCCTGCGCCGCCCCCATGAGCAGATTGAAGCTCGGATCGCGCGCCAGCGCCGGTTCGTCCTCGGCGGCAAGGCGCATCAGGCCAAGCGCCTCATGCGCAAACCCATGGGCAAGATAGAACCGCGACAGCGCCATGCGCGGCACACGGCGCTGCTCCAGCGGCGTGTTGGCGATGGTGAATTCCTGCGCCTTGATCTTGCGCAGGAAATCCTCCGTATCGCTGGTCATCAGGTTGCCGAGGTCGATGTGCCCCGGCGCCGTCGGATCGGCGACCGGCTTCAACACCCGCGAGCCTTGCGCAAGGTCGCCATGGGAAACGGCAAGACCGCGCGGACGCTCCAGGATCACCGCATCCCCATCGGCGCTTACGGCGAGATCGTCTGCCTTGGCGATGACCGCCACGCCATGCGCCGACATCAGCGTCTCGAACTCCGCGAAGGCTTGCGGTTTGAGGATGCCGCGCGCCGGGCCGAGACCGGTCACCGTGGTGATCACGTCGCCGACGAACGGATCGCGGAGCTCGTGGATCTGGCCGGGGGCACGAAACGGGATGCTGATCACCGTGCCGCCGTCGCCGCGCACGGTGCGTTCCAGCGTCAACGGCCGGGACGGCTCAAGGATCGTGTTGCCGATCGTCAGCACCCAGGAGCTGCCGTCCACGCCGACGGTTGCCAGCTTCTGGCGTTCCATGTCGACACGAATGGACTGCCATCCGTCTTCGGACTGCACCTCGACCCCTTCGACATCGCCCGCGAGCACCGCGCGCATGCCGCGTACGTCGATCGGATCGGCGGTGTCGAACACCATCCACAGGCTGCCGTGCCGGCGAAACACCGCTGACGGCACCGGCTCGGAGAAAGGAAACACCACGCGCACGATATCCCCGATCCGGCGCGCTTCGGCCGCAACAAACCGACGGGCTTCGTCGTCATAGCCGACCGGTGCGGATTCGGGGGACACCGGGTCGGGCTCGACGGTCGGAGCCTGGGCATCCGTGTATTGGCGCAGGTCGATGGCGTCGGGCAGACCGGCGGCGGCATCCGATGTCGCCGCGCCTTGCGCGCGCGTGCCGTCATCCGGCGCGGACGAACCATCCGTCCCACCGGGCGCCAGTCCGGCACTCGCCCCCTCGCCCGGCGCGGGGTCCGCGGCCACGTCAAGCGACGCGGCATCCGGGTCGGCGGCGGGGGGGCCTGCAGAAGGATCTGCGGCGGGTTCCGTTGCGGGTGCCATGTCGTCCTGCGGGCCGCTGTTGCCGCGCGATGGCGTCGGGGCATCGTCCTGAGCGACGAGATCCGCCGTCGCCGGTTCGGCGGGAGCCGCAAGGTCCGTCGCCGTCACCTCGAGCGGGCGTTCCTGCGAGGCTTCGGCGCCGGTGACCCCGCCCTCGGACGCCTGTGCGCCCGGTGTCAGCGGACCGGGGATCTCGGCATCCTCGACCGGCTTGGAGACCGGCATCGGCGCCACGGGCGACCCCGCTTCCGGATCGGGCGCGGTCGCAACATCAGGCGACACCGCTGTCGCCTGCGACGCACCCGAAGCCGCAATGGCGCCGGGATTCGTCGTGGCGATCTCGGGCTGCGGAACAGGCCGGGAAGCTGCCTGCAACGCGGGACGCTCCTCCGTTTGCGACAGCACGGCAGGCGTTGCGGCCGGGGCCGTGACGCCCGGCGCGCTGACGACCTCGCGCACGCCTTCCGGCGTGCCGTCCTGCACGCCCAGCGCGGCGTCGATTGCTGCATTGACCGGATCTGTCGGCATGTCACGCGGCGTGACATCGACGACATAGGCCTCTTCCTCGCGAAAGGCACGGATGTCGACATCCGGCTCGACGCGAAGCAGGAACTTCAACTTGCCTTCATCGGTAAAGGCGGTCGCATCGACCACGCCGGGCGGCAATTGCGACCGCAGCCGCCCAAGATCGAGCGGCGCTTCGTGATTGAAGCTCACCTTCACCATGTCGCCCTCGCGCACGAAGGCTGTGTCGAAATTCACGTTCCAGTCGAACGCAAGCCGCGTGAAGGTGGGATGCCGGCCGATGCGAAGGGCGACTTCCGGCTCGACCTGGCCCTTCAGGCGTGCCTGCTCCAGGGCACGGGCGCGGCGGATCGCGTCTTCCGCACGGCGAGCAAGCTCGCGCACCACGTCGTCGGGCAGGCCCGGCGGCATGCCCTGCCACGTCGGCGGCAGCAAATCGATGAAAAGCTTCTCGCCCGCCTCCATCGTGTTGACCTTGAAGTCGCCCATCAACGCGAAGCGGATCGCCGACCCGTCCGGGTCGCGACGAGCGATGGAGATGTAATTGGGCATGTCGATGGGAATGGTGTCGACGTCGACTTGCACTTCGTCACGAAACCGGATCCGCAAGACCCCGTTGGAGGCGAGCGCGTCATATTGCGGCAGCAGCGAGAGGTCCGCGAACGTCAACACCAGACGGCCGTATCCCTGCTGCTGGCTCGCATCCAGGGAGGCCTCGAGCGTTTCGGCGCGCACAGACACCGGCCAGGCGACGAGGCAGGCAAGTGCGATCAGGCGCAAGACGGCAAAAACCGTCGCCGCTTTCAAAGCGACGACGCCCTGCAATCCCGTTTCATGCCGGCCTGTGTGTTTCACCGGGGTCCCCATCGCGCGTTTACCGGCCGACACTCTAGCGCCAGCAGCTTAACGCCCTCTTTCACCGGTCGCATGACCCGGCGCGCCGTCCGCTGAAAGGCAGGGCTTCGCCACGGGTCAGTTCCCCATGATCTTCGGAAGTTCGGAGGAAACCGGCGCCGTGGCCATCTCGTCGTCCTTGCCGCCGTTGACGAGCGCCACCGTCAGCCGTTCGCTGGCCTCCGGCGACATGCGGCCCATGATGTCGGCCATCTTGCGCGGCTTCATCTGCTTGGCGACCTTCAGGAGAATATCGATATCGAGGCGGTCGAAAATCCGGGCCGCGTCCTTCGCCTTCATCGATTCGTACATCTGGATCAGCTTGCGCAGGTCGCCGTTCTTTTTCTTTTCCTGTTCCTCGCGCAACGACGAGATGCTGGCCTCCAGCGCCTTCATCTCGTCGACCTTCTTCTGCACCCGGTCTTCTGTCGCCTGCAGCAACTGCTGGCGCAGCTCGAACTGTTTCTCCCGCTTGTCGAGTTCGCGGCGCCGTCCGCTGAGCGATTCCAGCACCTTGCGCTCGGCAATCGACCCGCCGAGTTCCAGGCCGGCGGGCAATCCGTTTTCAGCCGCTCCCGCCGCCGGCGGCAATGCGCCGCTCTCCGGCTGGGAAAGCGCCTCTTCCTCGCCGGGTGCATCCGTGGCCGGCGCGGCGGACCCGGCATCGGCGGGCGGTTGCGCCCCGGCATCGTCCTGCGCCTGGGCCATCGCCGTCCCCACGCCGACGCCGGACGGGGCAACGGTGCCGCCTTCCAGCATCAGCCCCGACAGCTTGAGCGCAAGAAGAGCGCTCGCCGCCAGCAAGAGGACCGGGATGAGGCGAAGGGTTGTCACGCAGCCTGCTCCGCTGCGCGCTTGCGGAAATGCTCGAGACGGGCCGTGGCTTCCATCGCCGCGGAGCGAATATCGTTGGCGCGCATCGATCCCGACCGGGGCGCCTGGGCCGGCTCAGCGGCAGCCGGCATCGGCGGCACGGCGGCTGCCGGCTTGGCGGCTTCGGCAATCTGCGTGATGCGTTCCAGAACGGTGTTTCCGGTCACGATCTGCTCCGACAGCGTGCACGACAGGCGCTCCGCCGCCACGAGACGCTCACCGAGTGTGCGGTCGGCCTCGCCGGCCGTCGCCTTCAGCCCCAGGATCGCCCGTTCGGCGATTTCAGACGCCGTGATGAGCTCGGAAATCGTCGCCCGCAGGCTTTCCTCGTCCGCGCGCAGCCGCTTGAGCCTTTTGTTCAAAACGACACAGTAGCCGATGGTCACAACCAGCAGCACGGCGACCAGGCTTTCGATGATCAGTCCGAGGGGCAGCGTGCTCATGTCGGGTCCATTTCCTTTTGCATGGCGCGCTCGAACGCGGCCAGGGTCATTTTCGGCTTCTGCAAGCCACGATCGACGCGAACGGCGATGGAATCCTCGTCCTTGCCCATCGTTCCCTGCGTCAGCGGGATGCCACCGCATTTGATCGACACGGGATCGTTGGGCGACACGTCGAAGAGAAGGGTTTCGCCGACCTTGAGGTCCAGCACCCGCCCGAGCGGCATGTGGGTCTCGTAGAGCACCGCATCGACGTCGATCTCGGCGGCGTAGATCTCGGTTGCCAGATGCCCTTCCCAGATCGGGTCGCGGCCGAACTTCTCGCCCATGAACATCTGCAGGAGCAGATCGCGGATCGGCTCGAGCGTCGCGTAGGGCATCATGATTTCGATCTTGCCGCCACGGTCTTCCATGTCGATGCGAAGCTCGACGAGGATGGCGGCATTGGCAGGACGCGAAATCGCGGCGAAACGGGGATTTGTCTCCAGCCGTTCCAGATTGAAGTGCACCGGCGAGAGCGGCGAAAACGCCTGCTCCATGTCATGCATGATCAGTTCGATCATGCGGCGCACGAGATTGGTCTCGATCGTGGTGTAGGGACGCCCCTCCACCCGCACGGCGGACATGCCGCGTCCGCCGCCGAGCAAGACGTCGATGATCGAATAGATCAGGCTCGATTCAACCGTACACAGGCCGAAGCCGTCCCATTCCTCGGCCTTGAAGACACCCAGGATCGCCGGCAGCGGGATCGAGTTCAGGTAATCGCCGAACCGCACCGACGAGATGCTGTCGAGCGAAACCTCGACGTTGTCGGAGGTGAAATTGCGCAAGGACGTCGTGGTCAGCCGCACCAGACGGTCGAACACGATCTCCAGCATCGGCAGGCGCTCGTAGGAGACCATTGCCGAATTGATGAGCGCGCGGATCCCGCTCTGGTCGGCGGCGATCGTATCCTCGATGTTGAACCCGAGAAGGTTGTCGATTTCCTCCTGGTTGAGGATACGATCGGCACCGCGCGTGGCGTTCTCCAGCTCGGGCTCGCTGTCGTCGATCATCGCCGCCCATTGGGCCGCCATGTCGTCGCCACCGGCGACGCCCTGCTCCTCGAGCGCGGCACCCCACGCAGCGGCAAGATCGTCCTCTTCCTCGCCGTCGCCCTCGCCCTGCTCGGCCAGCGCCTCGCCCCAGGCTTCGTCGATATCGCCAAGATCGTCTTCGTCGGCCATCGGCTGCTCGACCCTATTGAACCAGAATTTCCTTGAACAGCACGCCTTCCACGCGTGCCGGATATACGGCCGTATTGATCCGCCGGAGCAACTCTTCCTTGAGTCGGAACAAACCGGAAGAGCCCTCCAGGTCGGCGGGCCGCAATTCGCGAAGATAAACCTGGAACGCATCCAGGATACGCGGCAGGAAAGGCTCGATCTGGTCGATCGCCCCCTTGTCCGCAACCTCGAGCGCGATGCGGACCTTGAGATAGGTCGCACGGCCGTCGGTCGAAAGGTTAACGGTCATTTCGGGAAGGTCGTAGAAAACCACCGGCCGCTGCTCGACGACCGCCTCCCCACCGGGCTCGGCCGGCGCGGGCGCGCTGTCGAACAGCCCGAGGAAATAGGCGGCCGCGCCGCCCCCCACGACGAGCAGCACAAGACCGCCCGCCCCAAGGATGATCAGCTTTTTCTTGCCGCCGCCGGAGGGCTCGGAACCCTCGGCCTGTGTGTCGGCTGCATCCGCATCCGCTGTCATTGTGGATCTCTTTCGCTGCGCTTCCCTCCCGCGCGTATATTATTTCTAAAGCCGCAATGGTTAACGAGAGGTTACCGGATCGTTAACGACTTGCAGAATGCGGCAGTTTTTGCCGCCCGGCAGGAAAACCGGGAGGCTTCTGCCGGGCAGCACGCCGCTTAAAATCCGAATTTCCCAATGTTTTCAACGATCCGAGGTTTGGCACACTCCCTGCTTTAGGGTTAACGGGCGCCAGGTCTGGGGAGACAGGCGCTCGCTGGGGAGCATAGGAACGGATCCAATGGAGAACGCCCTTCTGATCGGGCTGTCGCGCCAGACGGCACTTCGAAACCAGTTGAACGTGGTGGCCAACAACCTGGCCAACATGAATACCAATGGCTACAAGACGCAGCGGCTCCTCTTCGAGGAGTATCTGATGCCGGTGGCCGAGGCCCGCCAGTTCGAGCGGGGCGACCAGGAGTTTTCCTATGTCGTCGACTACGGCATGGCGTCAGACTTCGAGCCCGGATCGATCTCGCTGACGGGCAACGCCTTCGACGTTGCCCTTGAAGGCTCCGGCTATCTTGTCGTCGATACGCCCGGCGGTGAACGCTACACCCGCGACGGTGCCCTGCACCTCGATTCCACCGGACAGCTCGTCACGCCGGAAGGCTATCCTGTCCAGGGCGAAGGCGGCCCGCTGAGCTTCTCTGCGGAAGACACCGACATCAGCATCGCCAAGGACGGCACCATCTCTTCCTCGCTCGGCGTGAAGGGGCAGCTGCGTGTCGTTGGCTTTGAGAACCAGCAGGCCCTGGAGCGCATCGGCGGCAACCTTTTCGTCGGCGAAAACCCGATTCCGGCGGAAAATGTCCGGGTTCTTCAGGGTGCGATCGAAAAGTCCAATGTCTCCGGCGTCACAGAGGTGAGCCGAATGATCGAGATCACGCGCAACTACACCGCTGTCTCGAAGATGATTTCCGACAACGAAGAGCTTCGCAAGAAGGCCATCGAGCGTCTCGGCTCGGCACAGGCCTAAGGCAACGCAAAAAGGAACCACGCGATGAAGGCACTTCATATCGCCGCGACCGGCATGCGGGCCCAGGAGCTCAATGTCGAGGTCATCTCGAACAACGTCGCCAACATGCGCACGACCGGCTACAAGCGCCAGCGCGCCGACTTCCAGGATCTGCTTTACCAGAACCTGCGCCGGATGGGCACGAACTCCTCCGCCAACGGCACGATCGTGCCCACCGGGGTGCAGATCGGCTCCGGCGTCAAGACGGCCTCGACCGCCCGCATCATGAGCCAGGGCAACCTCAGCCAGACCGGCAAGGAACTCGACGTCGCCGTGCGCGGCGAGGGCTTCTTCCAGATCCAGCTGCCCGACGGCGGCGAGGCCTATACCCGCGACGGCTCGTTCGAACGCGATGCCAACGGCCAGTTGGTGACCGTCGACGGATATGCCGTGGCGCCGGGCATCGTCATCCCGCAGGACGCACGCGACGTCACCATCAGCGCCGACGGACAGGTCCAGGCGCTCGATGCCAACAACGCCATCCAGCAGCTCGGCCAGCTCCAGCTGGCCCGCTTCGTCAACAAGTCCGGCCTGGAAGCCATCGGCGACAACCTGTTCCTGGAAACGGAATCGAGCGGTGCCGCAGTGGTCGGCAACCCGGCAGATGCCGGCTTCGGCGACCTCATGCAGAATCACCTCGAAATGGCCAACGTCGAAGCGGTCGGTGAAATCTCCGACCTGATCGCCGCCCAGCGCGCCTACGAGATGAACTCGCGCATCATCAAGGCCGCCGACGAAATGTCGGCAACCACTTCCAACCTGCGCTGACGCGCGCCTGGATGATGAGGAGCGCACAGATGATCCGCCAAACCCTGATCGCAGCGACAGTCCTGTTCCTGGCCGCCGGCCAGGCGATCGCAGCCGGCGCGCTGCGATCCCACGTCGCGGTCACCACCGACATCGTCACCGTCGGCGACTTCTACCCCGGGGCCGGACGTTTCGCTGCCACCCCGCTGTTTCGCGCCCCCGATCTCGGCACCAGCGGCCCAGTTTCGGCCGCGATGGTTGCCGAACGCGCAAGGGCTGCCGGATATCTCGACGCCCAGACCGACGGTCTGCGCCATGTCGTCGTCGAACGGCTTGCCGTCACTGTCGGCATGCCGCAGCTGGAAGACGAAGTGCGCGCTGTCCTTGCAGAACGCCATCCCGAGACCGACCAGGACCTTCTGGAGATGTCGCTGCGCGGCTTTTCCGGCACCCAGTTGGCCGACGCCGGCGCGCAGGACCCTGTCACGGTCACCTCGGTGGCCTGGGACCGCCGCTCCGGTCGGCTGACTGCAAGCCTTCGCATCAACGCCGGTCCGCGCAGCCAGACCGCCACCCTGACCGGTCGCCTAGTGGAAATGGCACGGGTCTACGCTCTCGCCCGCCCGCTGGACCGCGGCGACGTGGTGCGCGACGGCGACCTGATCGTGAAGAAAGTCCCGCGCACGCGCCTGACGGCCCGTCATGTCGAGACCCCCGAGGAGATCGTCGGCCTCGCCGCGCGCCGCGGCATCCAGGCGGACCGCCCCTTGCGTGAAGCAGACTTCGAACCGCCCCTTCTGGTGACGCGCGGAACCAAGGTCACGCTGGTTTTCGAGTCGAATGGCCTCACGCTGACCACCATCGGTCAGGCGCTCGCCAACGGCGCCGAGGGCGATATCGTCGACGTTCTCAATATCCAGTCCCGCCGGACCGTTTCCGGCGTTGTTCGCGGCCATGACCAGGTCGAGGTCGGTCTCGTTCACCGCCGCATCGCACAGCTCCAGGAGACGAACTGATGGCCTCCGTCCCCCGTATCGCACGCGCGGCACTCGTCGCGTCCCTCGCCCTTGTCGTCACCGCCTGCGGTGCGGCCGACCGCCTGTCCAACGTCGGCAAGGCTCCGGCCCTGACCGCGATCCAGGACCCGACGACCACGCCCGGCTATCGCCCGGTGCAAATGCCGATGCCCACCCCGCAGTCGGTTCACTACAATTCCAACTCGCTGTGGCGTTCGGGGGCACGCGCCTTCTTCAAGGACCAGCGTGCGGGCCGGGTCGGCGACATCCTGACCGTTCTGGTAACGATCTCCGACAAGGCCGAATTCGACAACCAGACCGCCCGCAGCCGCACCGGATCCAACGCCAGCGGAACCGGCGGCGCGGTCGGCGCCGGGATCAACACCCTGTTCCTGCCGGGCGGGACCTCCTCCGAAAACCTGGTGACCGCTTCAGGCGAGACCAACTTCCAGGGCAGCGGCAAGGTCGACCGCGAGGAAAAGCTGCAGACCAAGGTCGCGGCCGTGGTCACGCAACTCCTGCCCAACGGCAACATGGTGATCGAGGGCCGCCAGGAAGTCCGCGTCAATTTCGAGGTGCGCGAACTGATCGTCGCCGGCGTGGTCCGGCCCGAGGACATCGCCGCCAACAACACCATCGAAAGCGAGAAGATCGCCGAAGCCCGTATCGGGTATGGCGGACGCGGCCAGATCACCGACGTCCAACAGCCGAGATACGGAAATCAGGTTCTCGATATCGTGCTGCCTTTCTAGAGGCATCACGACCCCGGGCCGCGCGCGGGCTCCCCAGCTTCGCGCGGCTCTCTCCCCAGCCGGACCACTGCTCCCCAGGCACGGACGGCGAACGGGCACGGCTCATCTGCTCCCCGGCAGGCCGTGCCCGTTGCAGTTTCAGGAAAGCTCCGGACGTGGCGTCAGCCGGTGGCGCGCCGAGCGACATTGCGGACGGGCGTCGCGCGGTCCAGGGGATGAAGGCCGTTGACGAGACAGTCGTCTGCCGACACCGCTTCCGCGTCCCGCGACGACCGCTGTGATCCGAAAACCGGGTTGAGCACCATGTCGCGAAAGGCGGCGAACAGGCGCGGATCGAGCTTGCCCTTCATGCCCGCCATCTCGGTGATCGCCAGACGCGGCGTCATCGCGGCCTTGTAGGCCCGCTCTTCCCTCAGCGCGGAATAGATGTCGACGATCGTCAACATGCGAACCAGCGGCGAGATCCGCTCATCGGTCAGTCGATCCGGGTATCCGCTGCCATCGAGATACTCGTGATGGCTTCGCGCGGCCTCGACCACGAGCGGATGCGCGCGTCCCCCGCGACGCAAGGCCTTGGCGCCCCGCAACGGATGCATCATGATCGCCTGGCGCTCCTGGTCGGTGAGCGGCCCGGCCTTTTCCAGGATGCTGATGGGAATGAACAGCTTGCCGACATCGTGCAGCAGGCTGGCCTGGGTGAAGACCAGGGTATCGTTCGCCGACAGCCCGAGGTTCCGTGCAAAGGCATCCGCATAACCGGCCACCATCAGAATATGGCGGCAGGTCTGGCTGTGGTGCATCTCCACCGCATTGATCCACTCGACAAGCCCGACGCTTTCAATGGCGGCCCCGATATTCTGGGAACTCGCGCTCAGGAGACGCAGCGGCAGTGGCGCGTCGTCGCGCATGGCCGAGGCGACCTGCCGAAACAGCATTCCGGTGGATTCGATGGCCTGGACCACCTGGGCGGGCTGGTCCTTCAAGCTGTGCGCAAGCTCCCGGTTCAAGATGCCCTGGATCGCGGCGAGCACATCCTCCACCGGCTGGTGTGACGCGACAACCCGGCCGATTCCGACAGATTCCGCCTGGACGATGCCCGCCCGGTCCGTGTCCTTGGCAACGTAGATGCAGTCGTCCCGCCGGCGGGCCTCGTCGCAGGCGTCCTCGATCCGTGCAACCTCGTCGACGCTGCGCAGCGCCGCATGCACCACGATCACGCGCGCACCGGCAACATGCCCGGGCTCGAGCGCAGTTGCCAGAACCCGCGTCACGCTGAACATGGCGGACGTCTTGTTCAGGACCGCCGGCACGTCCGTTTTGTCGTCGACCACGAAAAGAACATCGATCATCGGATCCGCATCAACCTCCCTCAACGGCAATGCAGTAACGTCATGCTTTGCCGGGCGTTGGAACCGATTAAAACAGAGCTCTCTTTTCGAACCCTTAATTCAATCCTTTACACATTGCCGGTTTCCGGACCGACACTTCATCGAATTTTCCTAAAAAAAAAGGCCCGGACTGCCGGGCCTTAAAAAGGGATCTTGTGCATTCCGGTCCGGGGCAAGACGCCCCGGGGCCGCTGCGGGACACCTCAGTCGTCGCGATACACTTTCTCGCGACGCTCATGGGCTTCCTGCGCTTCCAACGACAACGTTGCGATCGGACGGGCTTCAAGCCGCTTCAACGAAATGGGGTCCCCCGTTTCGATGCAGTATCCGTACGATCCGTCAACGATCCGGTCGAGTGCCGCATCGATCTTTGCAATCAACTTCCTCTGCCGATCGCGTGCTCTGAGTTCGATGGACCGATCCGTCTCCGATGACGCCCGGTCCGCAATGTCAGCGTGATTCTGGCTTTCCTCCTGGAGATTTTCCAGGGTCTCGCGGCTCTCCTTCAGAAGGTCTTCCTTCCACCGCAAAAGCTTGTTCCGGAAATACTCGCGCTGACGCTCATTCATGAAGAGCTCGTCCTCGCTGGGACGATACTCGGCATCCAGCTCAACCGTCATGTCCTACTCCGGCTCCCGTTAGGCCGCGCGGAATATAGCGGGAGGAAGCGCAAACGACAACGCTGCGTATGCGGAAAATACTATCATTTTTTTGTTATATTTTTCAGCTAGTTGATTGACAGAGTGCCGCAAGGGCGCGCATTTTTTCGCGGCGCGACGCTGCGTTGTCCTGTCCCTGCGGGAATTGCCTAGGCGTCGAAACGGCCAAGCTTGGCCAGCTCCACCTTCGCCCGCAATTCGATCTCGTCGATCACGCCTTCCAGATCAGGATCGCCGCTGTCGGCGCGCCTGGCGAGCATTCCCACGATCCGGTCGAGACGATCCGCGGAGACACGTCCGCCCAGAAGATCCGCTTTCAGCGATTCCATCCCGTCCAGCAGATCGTTTCCGCGCGCCACGGCCTTGCGGCGCCCGACAAGCGGGTCGTCGACTTCCTGAAGCGCCAAGAGCGCGCCGATACCCGCAATGGACGCGGCGGCCGCGCTGCCACTCGACGCGCTGGCGCGCTCGCCCGAGGCGACACTGAATTCGCCGCCGCCCTCGCCGTCGCGCTTCTTCACGCTGCGCCCCTTCACGCCGGAGGCGGGCGTATAGCCTGAAATCTTCATCTGGGGAAACCCGTGGTCTGATCGGCATTGTCCATGGGTACACAATTTTCCGAGTTGGTAAACGAAGCGTTAACAAGCCGGCAATTTTTGCCCCTTCCTCGAAAGGCCACCGTCTGTCGAGACGCATGCAATCTACAAAGATACTTTGAAATCAGAGGCTTGTTCATTTCTTTCCAAATTCCTTACGATTGGCATGAGCCTCGCATACCGGGAAGCGAACATTCAACCGATCGGAACCCGGTTCATGACGCTGACCACAATCCTTCGCGTTTTCACCTTGCTGGCCCTGCTGCTGGGAACGGGCGCGGCCCACGCGTCGTCGCGCATCAAGGACATCGCCGACTTCGAGGGCGTCCGCGACAACCAGCTGATCGGTTACGGCCTCGTCGTCGGCCTTCAGGGCACCGGCGACAGCCTGCGCAACGCCCCCTTCACCCGGCAGAGCCTGGAAGCGATGCTGGAACGGCTCGGCGTGAACACGAGGGGCTTCAATCTCAACACCGACAATGTCGCCGCTGTCATGGTGACGGCGAACTTGCCGGCCTTTTCCACCCAGGGCACACGCATCGACGTGTCGGTCAGCGCGCTCGGCGATGCCGACAGCCTTCAGGGCGGAACGCTTCTGGTCACCCCGCTTCTGGGTGCCGATGGCGAGGTCTATGCCATCGCGCAGGGGCCGTTGGCGATCGGAGGATTCACCGCCCAGGGCGATGCCGCCACCGTGACGCGCGGCGTTCCGACCGCCGCGCGCATCGCCAATGGCGCGCTTGTCGAGCGCGAGATCGATTTCAAGCTGGCCTCCATGACGACCCTGCGCCTGGCGCTGCGCAACCCGGATCTGACCACCGCGCGCCGCATGGCGCTCGCCGTCAACGAGCTGATCGGCCTGCCGACCGCCGAGCCGCTCGATCCCGCCACCGTGCGCATCGACCTGCCGCGCGAATTCAACGGCAACATCGTCGACCTGCTGACCGACATCGAGCAGCTGATCGTCGAACCGGACCTGCCGGCGCGCATCGTGATCGACGAGAATTCCGGCATCATCGTCATGGGCCAGAACGTCAAGATCTCCACCGTGGCGATTGCCCAGGGCAACCTGACGGTGACCATCGCGGAAAGCCCGGAGGTGGTCCAGCCGCTGCCCTTCGCCAACGGACAGACGGCGATCGAGCCGCGCACGGATATCCTGGTCGACGACCAGAGCGACAACCGCCTCGCCGTTCTGCCGAAGACGGTCACGCTGCAGCAGCTCGTCGACGGCCTGAACGCACTCGGCATCGGCCCGCGCGACATGATCTCCATCCTGCAGGCCGTCAAGGCATCCGGCGCCCTGCAGGCCGAAATCGAGGTGATGTGATGATGAACGCCCTGACGAGCGATCCCGCCCTCACCGCCGCGCAGGGACGCGTTCAGGCGCTCGGCTCCCCCGCCACCGCACAGGCCGGCAACCGGCAGCAGGCGGAAGAGTTCGAGGCGATCTTCCTCAACACCATGTTCCAGTCGATGTTCGCCGGCCTGGAAGAGGGCGGCGGCACCTGGGGCGGCGGCGCCGGCTCCGACGCCTGGAGCGGCATGCTGGTCGAACAATTTTCCGACACCATCGCCCGCGCCGGGGGCATCGGCATCGCCGATTCCATCCAGCGCGAGCTCCTTGCTCTTCAGGAGACACCCGGACAATGAGCCTCGACACCAAAACGATTGCCGCACTGGCCCCCGAGTTCTTCTCCGGCTCCATCGCCGACCGCGAAGCCGCGGAAGCCACCTGCCGTCGACTGGCCGCCACCATGACCGATCTCCTGGCCGTCGTGGAACGGGAAACCGATCTGGTGCGGGCCGGCAAGCTGGAGGAAGCCGGCGAGTTGCAGCCAGAAAAGGCCAATCTCGTCAGCATCTACATGCGCGGAATGACCTATGTGCGCGACCAGACGGTCGCGCTCGGCAATCTCGCTCCGGGGCCCGTGGAAGATCTCAAGCGACGCCATGCCGAGTTCCAGCCGGTGCTGCGGATCAACCTCGCCGTTCTCGCAACGGCACGCGAGGTGGCCGACGGGCTAATGCGCAAGGTCGCGGAAGGCGCGGGATCGCGCCGCGCACCCACCACCTACGGCCCGGGCGGCTCCGCGCCTCGCAGCCCGTCCGCAGTGGACGGCATTGCGGTCAATCGCGCGCTCTGACAAGGACGCCGTCGCAAACACGGGCGTCGTCACAAACGCTCCTATCGCCCTGCTTCGATGCCGACCCGCCACACGGGTCGGCATTTTGCTTTCGGCACCTCACCAACTTCGACAACAAGGGCAACGACATACCCCGCCGCAAGGCCTCCTGTTTACGATCTCGACGGCGAACATCGGACCGTACCGGGAACGAATCAGGATCAATTCACATCATAGCTAAATGCTAACGAATCCTTTAAGATAGTATTCACAGTTTTCAAATAACATCCGTTCCATGGATTTTTAAGTTGCGGGCATAAATTACTCATATTCGCAAGCTGGAGAGCTGGCGAAAACATGGTTAACCTGAAGGCCCTCGTGACTTTACCGGATCGGCAAGAGGATCGTTTCGACCTCCTGCCATGTAGGGAGACTGAGGACATGGAAACGGGAGTGACCAGGGCGCCTGCCTATCAAACAGCATTGGTGCCCACACGCGGCCGGGAAGCGGTCAATCCGCCTTCGGCACCGACCGACGTCCCGGCGGAAAAGGCGGTTCAGCCCTCGCAGGAAAGCACGGCCATGCGGCCCGAGGCGGAAAACCCGGCATCGCAGCGTCCCGTCGGGTCGCAGGACATAAAGCGTGAGGAATACCGCGACACGATCACCGACTCGCTGGTGTTTCGGGCAATCGATACCGAGACCGGAGAGGTCGTCCGCCAGATCCCCGACGAATCGCTTCTGCGCCTGCGTCGTGCGTTCGCCGAAACCACCCACAAGGACATGACCGGACTGGACGTCAACCGCAGCCTTTAGAGACACGTCGCATCCGCGCGCGGCGCGCGGTGCAAGGCGGAGAGCCCGGTGCGTCTGCCCCGAGACGCCGCACGCGGCCGGCCATCCGAATCAGCTATAGTCGCGCCTCCCACGCACAGCGAACGGACGCGCGCATGTCGGCCCCCTCTCCCGCAGTTCTGGAGCAGATGCGCAAGGCGCTTGTCCTGCAGCGCGACGGCAATGTCGCCCGCGCCCGCACGCTCTATGAAAAGATCCTCAGGAAAGACCCGCAAAACACCGAGGCGGTGAACCTGCTCGGCTTGTGTTTCCTGGAACAGGACTTTCCCAAACGGGCACTCGCCCTGTTCGAACGCGCAATCGCGCTTGTGCCGAACGAGGCGCGATATCGCGTCAACCGGCTGGACGCCCTGGAGCGGCTCGGCGATCAAGATGCGGCAATCGCCGTCGCGGATTCCGACGTTCAAGATGCCGCCGATCCCGCTCTCCTGTACCGCCGGGCGTCGCTCCTGCGCCGGTCCGGGCGGATCGCCGACGCGCTTCGCGCCTATGACGCCGCCGTGCGCGCGGATCCCGCAAACGGCGAGGCACTCGTCGAATTCGGCCAGACGCTGATCCTTGCCGGAAAGCATGAAGAAGCGACGAAGCTCCTGGACTTCGCGCTACAGGCCATGCCCGGTCACACGGGCGCGATCCTGTCCCTGGCGGATGCGCTCAATCAGCTCGACCGGGCACCGGACGCTCGCGATCTTCTCATCGCGCGCGCCGACGCCTTCGACCTCGAGCATGACGCGATCTATCACCTCAGTCTTGCCAACAGCCACTGGGGCTGCGGCGCGCATGCGGCGGCCGTCGACGCGGTCGACGCTGCGCTGGCCCTCGGTCTCGACACCGTGGACAGCCGGCTCGTGCGCGGCAAGGCGCTGTATCACCTCGGCCGTTTCGAAGAGGCGATTGCGGATCTCGAAAAGGCCCATTCGCGCGATCCCGAACGGCACGAAGCCGCCATGACGCTCGGCTTCGCCTATCTCTCCATCGGCGATCTGACGCGCGGCTGGCCGCTTGCCGAACGCCGTGTGGAGGCCAACCTGACCGGCCTGATCACCCGCCAGTTCACCAGGCCCAAATGGCAGGGCGAACCGCTCGAGGGCAAAACGCTGATGGTCTGGGACGACCAGGGCATCGGCGACGTGCTGCGCTGCGCGTCGATGTTCACCGAGCTTGCGGAGCAGGCGGACCGGCTGGTCGTGGAATGCCACCCCAAGATCGTGCCATTGCTTGCGCGCAATTTTCCGCAGGCGCAGGTCCGCGCAAGGCAGCACGAAGCGCGCGGCACGCTCGTCGGCGAAGAGGATTTCGACCTGCAATGCGCCTTCGGCGCCTTGCCGATGCATCTACGACCGACCCATGCCGCCTTTCCGAAAACGCCCGGCTATCTTGCGGCGGACCCGCAGCGCGTCGCGGAGCTGAAGACACGCGCGCCGCTCGACGGCCCGCGCCCGAAGGTCGGCCTGAGCTGGACCAGCGGCAACCGGTCCGGCCTTCGCCGCCATTCCTACCTGACGCTTGAAGACCTGCTGCCGTTGCTGAAAAACGACGCGGTCGATTTCGTGCTGCTCGACTACACCGACCGCAGCGCGGAGATCGCGGAAATACAGGCGCGCAGCCCGATCACGCTGCACCGCTGGGGCGATCTCGATCTTTACGACGACCTCGAGACCGTTGCGGCGCTCACCGCCTGCATGGATCTCGTGATTTCCGCGAATACCTCGGTCGCCGACATGGCAGGCGCACTCGGCGTTCCCGCCTGGCGGTTCGGACCGGTGACCGGAACGGTGTTGCTCGGTGCCGACACCCCGCCCTGGGCGCCCGCCACGCGCTATTTGCGTCTCGACCCGCAAGTGCCGGCGAGCGGGATCGTCCCGCGTCTGGTGGCGGATCTTGAGGCATGGTGCGCCGCGCGGGATTGACGGCGCCCCGAAGGGCGCCCGCTCACATCTGGATCGGATGAATGTCGAGATTTCGCGCGAGCCGCTCGAGCATGAGTTCGGCAACGGCAATATCGTCCGGCTCGTCGATCTCGACGACCTCCTCGTCGGTGGTCTCGAAGAAACCGACCCGCCCTGTCAGCCGACACCCCGTTTCCAGGAAACTCTGCGTCCTGAACAGGTAGAAATTCCCGGTCTCGCGATAATAGCGGTCCTCGGGCGGAATTTGCTGACGCATCAACCGGTTGTGCGGGTCGTAGAGCGGCTGCGGTTCGGGCAGGTTGCGCCAGATGTAGTTGCGGATCAAACGGGCGGAAAACAACGAGTCGTAGCCCCCCTCGACGAAATGGCGGAAGGCGTCGGCAAGCGTGTCACGCCGGCGCACCGGCGACGTAACCTGCGGAAACAGCACCGCTTCCGGCGTCTCCGGCCGACAGATCTCCGCAAGCGCATGGCGCAGCGCGCCCTCCGCCGGCGAGATGTCGGTCGCCAGATCGTCGGGACGCAACACCGGCACCCGCGCGCCGAAGGCACGGGCCGTTTCGGCGATTTCCTCGCTGTCGGTGGAGACGACCACGTCGCGCACGAAACCCGAGGCGCGGGCGGCTTCGATTGTCCAGGCGATCAGCGGCTTGCCGAAAACCGGCACCAGATTCTTGCGCGGGATCCCCTTGGACCCGCCGCGCGCCAGCACGATGGCATCGCAGATCATGCTGCTTTTTCCGCAAAGACCGTCACGAAGGACCCCCAAAATGCCGGCGAAACGCCCTTCTCCGGCTCAAGCATGCGCGCCCAGGCCTCGTCGGTGGCAAAACGCGTTCCGAAGAAAGGATACTCCACCGCCGCAACGCGAAAGCCGGTATCGCGCAATAGCCGAAGCAATGAGTCGTCGCTGAAAAGGCTGACATGCGTCGGATCGTGCAGCAAGCGGAAGCGTTCGCCGAAGAGCCGCGCGGCGGGACTTGCGAAATTCGGCGTGCCGACCACGAAGAGTCCGCCCGGCGCAAGCAGATGCCGCACGGTCTCCACGAAGCCGACCGGGTCCTCGATATGCTCGATCACATGATGCGCGACAATCGTGTCGCAGGAGCCGGCCGGGAAAAGACCGGCTGTCAGCTCACCGCGCAGCGTGCGCGCGCCGCTGCGCTCCGCCGCCACCCTGACGGCGCGTTCGGACGGATCGACACCGACGCGCTCGTGTGCCGGGGAGATCTGTTCGAGCAATTCGCCCAGCCCGCAGCCCACGTCGACCACCCGCCCCGCGGGACGGACGTTCACCGCCTCCGCGATATAGGCAAGATCCGCCTTGCGCTGGTCCCGTTCGGCGGCGAGATCGCGCAGATTGCCGTCGGGATCGCGTTTTTCGTCCCAATATTCCGGCTCGACCGCACGCGCCGGATAAGGCACGAAATAGGCGTGCGATCCGTAAAGCGCGAGACACTGGTCTATGATCGAACTCACGGGCGTGTCTCCGTTCGGTTCGTCAGCCAGGTCGCGATCTCCCCGTGATAGCGCGAAAGCACGGCCCGCTCCTCCCCCTTGATCCCGGCGAACCGCCGACGCACCGGACCGGGGTCGGCAAGGTCCCGCGCAAGTCCGGCAAAGAGCGGCTGAAGATCGCTTCGCTCCGAAAACGGATGACAGCGCTCCGACAGGCCATAGGCGGCGAATTGCCCCTCGACCTTGTGATGGGTGGAAATGCCGCGAACCGGCGTCGCAAAGCCGATCGACCCGAGCGAGGCATGATAGCGCATGGAAATCACCGCCGAGGCGCGTCGATAGAGATCGAAGGAGGCAGACCAGCCCGCGTCGCCCTGGGCAAGCCCGGCAACGAGCACGCGTGTGCGCCGCAGCCGGTCGTCGAAGGCCTCGAGAACGGATGAGATGGGCTGGAAATCGCTGTAGATATGCGGCACGAAGATGCAGAGGAGATCGGGATCCTCCCGCATCAGCGCGCCGAGCCCGTCGGCGATCTGCCGCGCGAACCGCTCGGTCAGATCCGCGCCGTCGGCGCTTCGATAGCGCTTGTCCGGCATGTCTCCGGCGAGATTGACCGCGATGAAACGCGTCTCCGGCGAAAGTCCCGGATGGGCCCGGCTCTGCGGTTCGGCAAAAAGCCCGCCGTCGGGAACGATGGCCATCGCTTGTGCATAGTCCGCGCCGAGATGCGCGCGAACCAGATCGGCCGAACCGTCGTTTCGCAGAGAAAAGCGGCAGTGGTCCAGCGGCAGGAGATCGTCGAGAAAGGCGCGCGTGCGCTCCACGGCCAGCGGATTGACGCCGCGCGTCGCATCGCATCCAAGCCCGTGAAACCATACCGGACACGGAAGGCTTGCGAAAAACTCGGAGGTCGCGTCGAGATAGGTGCCGGAAACCGTTGTGTCGCGCCAGAGCTGGAACAGGCTGAACCCGCCCACGACGAGGACGTCCGCCTGTTCCGCCTCGGCGAGGAAGCTGTCGTCGAACGACCTTTCGCGCCAGTGAATGAAGTCCCGGACCTCGCAGGCGCGGTGATCGAGCGGAAACGGGAAGTCCGCGGCACGTGTGCGGTATTCGCCGTCATGCATGGCGTTGTCGCCGAGGTTTCCGACGAAGGAGGCCAGGTGAAATGCGGTGAGCTTGCGCCTCGCCGGCGCGGCGCCGATGTCACTCAACGCCCAGCGTGTCCTTGCGGCGCAGCTTGTCCATCACAGGACGTTCACGCTCGTAGATCCTGATCTGCCCGTCGCCGCGGGCCTTTTCCGCCAGACGGATGCCGGCGATCATCTCGGTCATCTGCGGCACGTCAATGGAGGAGGACTGATCGGAGCCCCACATCGCCCTGTCGAGCGTAAAATGCCGCTCCACCGAGACCGCGCCGTAGGCGATCGACAAGATGCTCGGCAGGATGCCCTCCTCGTGACCGGAATAGCCGATCTTGAGATGGGGAAAGCGCTCGCGCAGGGTCGAAATGCCGGCGAGATTGATCTCTTCCGGCAGCGCCGGATAGGTCGAGGTGCAATGATACAGGCAGGCGATTTCGCCACCGGCCGCCTCGATGGTCTCCACCGCGCTGCGAACCATCTTCAGATCGCACATGCCCGTCGAGACCAGGAGCGGGATACCGGAGCGCGCGGCGCGCTCGATCAGGCCGCGGTCCGTGACGGAAGCCGAGGCGATCTTGAGATAGGGCATTTTGAGGTCGACAAGGAAATCGAGCGCCTCCTCGTCCCAGGGCGAGGCGTACCAGACAATGCCGAGATCGGCGCAAAAATCGGCGAGACGCCGGTACTCCCTGCGCCCGAACTCGAGCCCGCGCTTCAGATCGCCATTGGTTTCGCCCAGAGGCGACTTGCGCGGCTTGGCGAGTTCGTCGGCTGTATAGACGACATCCACGGTGCGCTTTTGAAACTTGACCGCATCGCAGCCCACCCGATGCGCGGCCCGGATCATCTCCAAAGCCAGATCGAGACTGCCATTGTGGTTGATGCCAATTTCGGCGACGACCGCGCAGCGGTCAAAGGAGAAGAGGCTCATCTGGCGTATTTCCAACGTCTGTGGGGCATTTGCTGCGACCGTTCGCCCGGAAGCAGCCCGCTCGGGACAATCCTTGCACGCCCTGCCCGTCGGGACCGTGCTCCATCCTCTGCCTCATCCTTCGGATCGGATGGGAAGACACCGCTCAGTATCGCGGATACGGCCTGATTCGGCGACCCCCTTCAAGCATTTGCGCAAAGACGCTCCTCTCCCGCGCCCCGGCCTGGAAGGTCCTAACGCTACGTTAACCCTAATTCTCGTTAACCCTTTGTTTTTACGAGCTGTTTGGGAAATCGAACCTAACGTGAGCGGGCAACGAGAACGCGTTGCAAAGACCCGCACCAGAAAGGTACGACAATGAGTGTTACTCTCTCCGCTGGCGTTCGCCAGAACCTGCTCAACCTGCAGCAGACCGCCGACATGATGGCTTCCACGCAGAACCGTCTTGCCACCGGCAAGAAGGTCAACTCGGCCCTCGACAACCCGACCAACTTCTTTACCTCCAAGAGTCTCAACTCGCGTGCGGGTGAGCTTTCGAGCCTGCTCGACGGCATCTCCAACGCAACGAAGACGATCGAGGCCGCCGACAACGGCATCAAGGGCATCACCAAGCTGGTGGAAAGCGCCCAGTCGACCGCTCGTCAGGCGCTCCAGGATGGCGGCGCCGGTTCCGGAACCGTGGTCGAAAGTTCCTCGTCGATCTCCACCAACGGCCTGACGCCGATTTCCGGAGAATCGATCCAGGACCAGGCCAAGCGCCAGACCCTGTCGAACCTCGGCTTTGCCGCCGGCGACACCATCGATGTTCAGGCAACCGACACCGACTCCGGTTCGGTCTCCAACATCTCGATCACCGTCGGCACGACGCAGAAGGTCGACGGCACCGGCCCGGTTGCGACCGTGCAGGACGCTGTTGACGTGATCAACGCCTCGGGCGTTGCCACGGCCGAAGTCACCGACGCCGGCAAGCTGAAGATCGGCGGCAGCGATTCCGACACGTTGAACCTGACGATCACCGACACGGGCGGCGACGCCTCCACGGCGACGACGCAGGCGACCTCGCTGGCCGCAACGCTCGGCTTCGGCACCAACTCCAACGTCGACCTGTCGGAACCGGCCGACGGCGACTTTGTGGACGCCGGCGAAACCGCGGTGACCTTCACCGACGGTGCAACCGCGGGCGACGCCGACAGCCTGGCGATCACCACCCAGGCCAATCCGGCTGCGAACTCCTCTTCCCGCCAGAAGCTGGTGTCGCAGTTCAACGACATCCTGGGCCAGATCGACAAGCTCGCCGCCGACTCCAGCTACAACGGCACCAACCTGGTGAACTCTTCGTCCTCGACGCTCACCGTGGCCTTCAACGAGAAGCGCGACGCGGCCACCAAGTCGGAGCTGACGATCCAGGGCGAGGACCTGACGTCGTCGGGCCTCAGCCTGAGCGCCGTGTCCAGCTTGAGCGACGACGAAGCCAACGCAACGCTCGACAGCCTGTCCGAGGCCCTGTCGACGCTGCAGGAAACTGCCTCGACCTTCGGTTCGAACCTCAACACGGTGAGCATCCGCGAGGACTTCACCAAGGATCTGATCAACACCCTGCAGACGGGTGCGGACAATCTGGTTCTGGCCGACACCAACGAGGAAGGTGCAAACCTTCTGGCCCTGCAGACCCGTCAGTCGCTGTCCACGACGGCCCTGTCGCTGTCCTCGCAGGCTGACCAGGCGGTGCTGCGTCTGCTCTAAGTCAAGGCAAGCAAATCCAAAATACGGGCGGCGGGTTTCGACTCGCCGCCCGCTTTTCTATCCGTTGCGATATGGTTAACAAACCCTTTGGTTTAAAAGGGCATTTCGGAATGGACGAAACCTTCGATTAACCTTAAGTTAGCCTTTACGGACCTATTCTGGCAGCGCGCCTCAGGACGAGGCCACAACGCTTTGGGCAGCCAGAAAGGATTTCCGAATGTCCGACATTACCCTCTCCGCCGGGGTTCGCCAGAACCTGCTTACCCTGCAGAGCACCGCCGACATGATGGCCTCCACACAGAACCGCCTTGCCACTGGCAAGAAGGTCAACTCGGCCCTCGACAACCCGACCAACTTCTTTACCTCGCAGTCGCTCGGCGCGCGCGCCAACGACCTTGGCAACCTGCTGGACGGCATCGGCAACGCGATCAAGACGATCGAGGCCGCCGACAACGGCATCACCGCCATCACCAAGCTGGTGGAAAGTGCCCAGTCGACCGCCCG
>NZ_KE384082.1:156034-182641 GCF_000423705.1 Stappia stellulata DSM 5886
AACGAGGAAGGCGCGAACCTTCTCGCCCTGCAGACACGCCAGCAGCTGTCCACGACGGCCCTGTCGCTGTCCTCGCAGGCCGACCAGGCGGTCCTCAGCCTCTTCTAGGATCAAGCCCCTGAGCAAGGGGCGGGAACGTGACACAGACACACGGGGCGACGGACATTTCCGTCGCCCTTTTCCGTTGAGGTGCGGCGACAGGCCCCGCTCACCGTCTTGAAACGGCTCCCCGAACCGCGACCGGAAGGAGGCCCGGAAGCGCCTTGCGCTCGCGAGACGGGCACGAAGTGATTTAGGGATTCATTCACTTTAATACATTGAAATACAAACAAATGCGGCAATTATTACCCGGCAATTTTTTCCGATTCGATATTTTTCTTCTGAAGCACTTATTTGTTGCTTGAATCAACCCGTTGTGCGATTCTCTGAACATGGCACTCAAGATCGAACTGCGCCCCCGCGAAAGATTTATCGTCGGCTCCACGGTCATCACCAACGGAGATCACCGGACGCATATCTTTATCGAGGGCAATGAGCCGATCCTGCGTGAAAAGGACATCTATACAGCCCAAACGGCGAACACGCCGGCGAAACGGATCTATCTGACCGTTCAGCTCATGTATCTGAATCAGGACATCGAGCGACACAAGAAGATCTATTTCGAACTGATCCAGGATTTGATCCAGGCCGCGCCGAGCACGATGGAGCTGATCCATGCGGTCAACAATGAGATCTTAACCGGGTCGCTCTACGCTGCACTGAGACGGGCTCGAAAACTGGTCGAGTATGAACGGGAACTGATCGAACATGTACAATCAGGCCACAGCAGCATATCAGCAGACGGCGCAAACGGCAGTGAGCCCGAGGGAGCTGGAAGCGACGCTCCTGATGAAGGCGGCCGCGCGCCTGCAAGCGGTCAAGGATGACTGGGACACCGGCGGCCCCGTCACGCTGGACGACGCCCTGACCTACAATCGCCGTCTGTGGACGATCCTGGCAACCTCGGTGACGAGCAACGACAATCCGCTTCCCATCGAGGTCAAACAGAACCTCGGATCGCTGGGCGCCTTCATTTTGAAGCACACGCTTGATGTGATGGCAGACCCGAGCCCCGAACGGCTCACGACGCTGATCCAGATCAACCGCAACATCGCCATGGGCCTGCGCGGCAGCTGAACGCACCGCAACCGGACAGGCACCCGTGCCCGTCCGGCGTTCCATGCAGTCTCCTGTCGAATGCGCCGGCCCCTGGCCGGCGTTTTTGCGTCTGACAGGGGTTGCCGCGCCACCGCGCCTCCCTCTCCCGTGTGACTTGCCTTCCAGGCACAAAAAAGGGGAACCGGCAGGCTCGTGCCGGTTCCCCTTTTTGCTTGCGCCTTCTGCGCGATCCGGGAACGCCTTCTGCGCCCCTGTCCGGTCATCACCCGTGCCTTCTGCACGTTTTCAGGCGCCTTCTGCGCCGGGCCCCGGTTCGTTCCTTGCGCCTTCTGCGCTCTCAAGGGCACCTTCTGTGCCCCTCTTCCGGTCTGCTCATGCGCCTTCTGCGCGCTCCGGAGCGCGTTCTGCGCTTCGTTCCGGGTCGTGTTGTCGCGCCTTCTGCGCGTTCAAGGACGCCTTCTGCGTCCGCTTTCTCCCACGCCGCCGTCGGACGACGTGCCCCGGGAAGCCCGGGCCTCAGAGATAGTTCGACAGCGAGAGGTTCAGCGTGATGCTCGTCGCCTGATAGCTCATCTCAAGAGCCGTCCTCAGCGACAGGAGCTTCATTGCAACCTCTTCCTTGTTGACCCCTTCGATCTCGTCGATGACCGATTTGACCGAGCCTTCCGCCACGCGGTGCCGCATTTCCGCGTCCTGGACCGTGCGGTGTGCGGCGGCAAACTCCATGTGATTGCGGCGAATGCCGGAGGCTTCCGACCCCGGCGGCGTTAGCCCGTCATAGGAGCGCTGCGCCATTGCCTCGTAGAATTTCTGATTGTCCGGCTGGGCGGCGGAGAAGTCGGCGACCGCAAAGCCGGCGAGCGCCTGCACGACTTCGCGGTACCCCGCCTCATTGGCCCGCGCGCCGTAGTTCACCTTGAGGTTCTCGTCGATGGTTGCGCGGCTGTCTTTGCGCGGATCGCCCGGGTCGTTGTCGCCCGTGTACCAGGCCACGGTGTCTGCCGTGCCGTCGCGCAGGCTCGTGGCGGTGGTGAAATCCGCCGGAGGTCCGGCGCTCGGCACCACACGGGCAAGCGGCTGATAGCCCGGGGGAACCGGCGACTTCGGCGCCGTGTCGAAAAAGGCATCCGTCGCGCGGACGGTGGAGGCCGCCTTGAGTTCCGTGTTCGCCTCGCGCTGAAGGGCGCTGTCGAGGGCCCCCTGGAAGAACTGCGCCGTATCGGCTGGCGTCGCACCGCGCTGGAAGGTGAATTCTGGATCGTTCGCGCCGCCGAAGACACCGATCTCGACCTCGCTCTTGGAACCGTCGGGAAGCGAGAAGAACACGCGAATGCTCTCGCCCGGCTGCGGCTGGCCGGTGAAATCGATGTCGAGCGACGCCGGCGGCCCGGCCGTTTGCGTCACCGACACATTGCTCGCGGCCGTGGCAACGCTGTCGATCTTGAAGCCGAAGGGATGCGCCCCGTCCTCCGCCACCGTGACCTGGGTTCCAACCCGCGCGGTCGTCAGCCGGCCGTTGTTGAGCGCACCGAGATCTGCCTGGTTGTACTCGCCCACCACGGTCTTGAGACCGGCATAATTGCCGTCGCCCTTCATCACGTAATCGAGGCTTTGAACCGGAAGCGTGTCGGCGGTCTTGCCCGAGAACACGTAGCGCCCGCCGACGTCGGTGTTCAGATGCGACATGAACTCGCGCAGCGCGATTTCCGTCGAGGTCTGCGTGGAGGTGCGCCCGTCGCTGAAGAGCTCGAAGTTGTTTTGGTCGGTCGCGGCCTTGGCCTCGATGCGGATCTCCTCCATCCGCTCGCTGGTCTGATCCAGCGTCGACAGCCGCAGGTCGGCGAACTGGTTCGTCTGCTTGTAGACGCCGATCTCGGAAAGCTGCTGCTTCATCGAAAGATCGAGCACCCGCTCCGAACCGAGACCGCCATAGGTCTCCGACTTCAAGCCGGAGCCGAACTGGCGCTGAAGCTCGTTCATCTGGTTGCGCAGGTTGGTCAGGTAGTTGACCTGGCTGGGCGTCGAAAACCCGCCGCCGTAGGGATTGATCGCCATGGCTCGTCACTAGCTCCGCATCAGGATGTCGTAGAGTTCGCGCACCACCTGCATCACCCGCGCGTTGGCTGCATAGGCGTTCTGGAGCTGCACCAGCTGGGCAAGCTCCTGATCGACGCTGACCTTGGATGAATCGTCGAGCCGCGACTTCAGGTTCGCCGTCACCACCTGCTGGCCGGTGACCGTCGCCTGCGCCTGCGCGGAACGCCCGCTTTGATGCGAGACCGACGCGGTCACGAAGTCGTTGATCGACCCCTCGAACAGCGAACCGGATCCGCCGATGCGGGTTTTCGGGGAGAAGGTGGTTTTGGTCAGCGTCAGCTTGTCGAGCACCGCCTGCGGGCGCGTCGCATCGCCGGTCGCAATACCGGGCGCATATTCCACCAGAAGGGACGGGTTATCGAGGAAGTTCGACCCGATGCTGATCCGCGAGGCAAATCCGGTGACGTTCGGTCGCCCGTCGGCCATCCCCGTGAAGGTCTTGTCGCCATCGTCCACGAAGAGCGCAAAGGCATCGCCATGGGCCGACGGGCCGGAGACCGTCTCGTTTGCCTGTGCCGATTCAATTCGCAGGCTGGCAGGGGCCGTGCTTTCCAGCCTGAGCGTGGAGCCGGCCGGATTGCTCGCCGAGAACACGCCCGCGCCGACGCGCGGGTCGCCATCGAGTGCGCTCTGGATCCCGGCCGCGATCGTCGCATAGTTGCCGCTGGAGAAATCCACGGCGAGGAAAATCGCATCCGGATCGTTTGTCGCCGTCAGCGCCGGCGGCTCCGGCCCGTCGGACCGATAGATCGTCACGGATTTCGACAGCCCGGTGCCGAGATCCTTGTAGTCGAAGGACACGCTGTCGCCGGGCTGGAGATTGGCGAGATCGAGCTCGTAGCCGGTCTGCGTGCCCACGGCAGGATAGGCCGTTCCCGGTTCCACATGGGTGGAAAAGGCCCTTGCCAGAGATCCCGCCAGTTCGTCCAGCTGGGTCTGGGCGTCGGTCAGCGCCTCGTCGCGCATGTTGACCAGGCCGACAAGCGAACCGCTGCGCAGGGTGCGCGTCGACAACAGGTCGATCTGGCTGCCTTCGGAGTTTTCAAGCGTCAGCGTGCCGACGCGGCGCTTGGCCGGGTCGATGTTGTAGAGCGCATCGGCGTTGATGTTGCCGCGCCCGTCGAACTTGAGCTTCATGACGTCGACGTCGTAAAGCATCGTGCCGCCGGAGGTGTGCACGCGCACCCCGCCCTGCTCGGTCGGCTTGACCTCGATGTCGATGTAGCCGGACAGTTCCTCCAGCAGCATGTCGCGCTGATCCATCAGCCCGACCGGCTTGTCGCCGTCCTGGCTCGCCGCGATCACCTGCCGGTCAAGCGACTTGATGTCCGCAAGCAGGTCGTTGACCCGGTCGACCTGCTCGCCGATCTGGTACTCGACCTCCTGCCGCATGCCCTGGATGTTTTCCGACATCGCATTGATCTTGCCGACCAGCGCCTCGGCACTGCGCATCACCTCGAGCCGATTGCTGTAATTCTCCGGGCCGGAGACCAGGTTGGACATCGACGAAATGAAGGAATTGACCGTATTGGGCAGCGAGCCCGCGTCCTGGATGGTTCCGAACAGCGAGTCGAGACGCGCTGTGTACTGCTGGGCGACGCTCGCGTAATTCTGTTCCGCAAGCGATGTGCGGTATTGCCCCTGGACTGCGGTGTCGAGGTAGCGGCGCATGCTGTCCGCGTCGACACCGGTGACGATGCCGTTGCCGTCATAGGAGACGGACGCGGAGACGGACTTTCGCGTGTAGCCGGCCGTGTCGGCATTGGCGATGTTGGTCGCCGTCACATCGAGCTGGCGCTGGTTGAACCCCAGTCCGATCAATGCGGTATTGAGAGCGCTGCTCAGTCCCATCGTTTCACCCGGCCTTCGCGCCTGCGGTCATGAATGCCCGGCCGGACGATGCCGGCCGGGCGGTCTCGCCGATCCGGTTACCGGATCATGTTGATGGCTTCCTGGAGCATCTGGTCGCCCGAGGAGACGATCCGCGTGTTGGCGGAATAGGCCTGCTGGGTGACGATCAGCTTGGAGAATTCATCCGCGATGTCGGTGTTCGACGATTCCAGCCGCTTTCCGACGATCCGCCCCTGCGCGCCCGCAATCGGCTCGCCCGATTCCGGCGTGACCTCGAAGGCGCCGCCGTCGACGCGCTCAAGCCATGCTTCACCGGAGAAGGACACGAGCGAAATCTCGTGCAGCTCGCGGGTCCGGCCGTTGGAGTAGGAGGCGACGAGACGGCCGGCTTCCGAAATCGAGATCCCCGAGAGATCGCCTGCCGGATAACCGTTCTGCGTCAGCTTGGAGATCTTGGCACTGCCGTTGGAATCGGAGAACTGCGTCAGCGCGCCGGTGCCGAAATCGAGCGTCATGTCGCCGACGACCTCGCCGTCGACGGCTAGGCCGGTGACCGTCATCGCGTCATTGGCGGGAACCAGCATCTGTCCGCCGTTGCCGGCGCTGGAATCGAACTGCGCGTCCGACACCTTGGTCCACTTCGGATTGGCGCCCGTGGCCCCGGAATCCGACAGGTAGTAGAGCGACCAGGTGTCCGGCTGCGAGCCGTCATCCTCGAAGGTCTTGGCCCAGCGCATCTGCACGTTTACCGGCGTGCCGCTCGAGTTGTAGACGGTGATCGCCTCGCCGGCGATGGAGCTGTTGAGGAAAGCGACCTCGTCGTCGGCATTGATGGCGTCGACGCCGACGGTCTGACCCACGGCCGCGGCATCGGGAGCGGCACCGGTCGATGCCTTGGTCAGCGTCGCGTCGAGCAGCTCGTCGCCACCGGCGAGCTGGTTGCTCGTCTGCGGCGTTGTCGGCAGATTGCCCTCATAGGCGATGCGATCCGTTGTCACGGCCGGAATGACCGAATTGTCGATTGTGATGATCTGGGGAACCGAGCCGGAGACGTTCTTGGTGACCGGATCGATCGGCTGGCCCATCAGGTAGTAGCCGGCGCCATTGACCAGACGGCCTTCCTTGTCGACCTCGAAATCGCCGCGACGGGTGTAAAGATCGTTTCCGGAGAAGATCGTCCGACCGTCGACCTCGCCGGCCTTGCCCTGCACGACGAAATAGCCGCCCCCGTTGATCCCCATGTAGGTGTCGACCTGGCTCTGCTGCAGATCGCCCTGCAGGCCGTTGGTCGCGCGCGAGTTGGCGGACACGGTGCCGGCGATCTGGCCGGGCTGCGCACCCTTGCCACCGCCAACGAGATCGGAAAACGACGTGTCGAGCCGCTTGTAGCCAACGGTCGCCGCGTTGGCGATGTTGCCGGAAATGTTCTCCAGCGCGAAAGCCTGCGCGGAAAGGCCGGAAACGGCCGCGTTCAATGCACCAAAAACACCCATGTGATCCTCCAGGACGGACAGGACGGACTTTCCGGCGCCGCTGGGCACGCCGGTCTCGGTCCTGGGGTTGGCAAACCCTGTGCCAGTTCAGGGAATTTCGTTAACCATATGGAATATCGAAGATTTCAGAATCGGACTTTGGACTGCGAACCCGGCAGGGCGCGACCGACCGGCAGCTTTGTCCGCGCACTCCCGGCAACAAATGCCGGCCTGCAAGGGCAAGGGCGACATCTTGCGCCGGCCCCGACCGCCCCATAGTGTGCACTGCAAGATCAGTTATGAGCGGAGATTTTCATGCGTTTTGAGGGCACGTCCGGCTATGTCGCAACGGAGGACCTGCGGATTGCGGTCAACGCGGCCGTGACACTGGAACGGCCGTTGCTGGTCAAGGGCGAGCCGGGAACCGGCAAGACCATTCTCGCGCAGGAAATCGCCGGCGCCCTGAATGCCCCGCTGATCGAGTGGCACATCAAATCGACCACCAAGGCGCAGCAGGGCCTTTACGAATACGACGCGGTGTCGCGGCTGCGCGACAGCCAGCTCGGCGACGACCGGGTCCACGACATCGCCAATTACATTCGCAAGGGCAAGCTTTGGGAAGCCTTTGCGGCCGACGCGCGGCCGGTGCTGCTGATCGACGAGATCGACAAGGCCGACATCGAATTTCCCAACGACCTGCTGCAGGAACTCGACCGCATGGAGTTCCATGTCTACGAGACCGGCGAGATGATCCGCGCCCGCCAGCGCCCCGTGGTGATCATCACCTCCAACAACGAGAAGGAACTGCCGGACGCCTTCCTGCGCCGCTGCTTCTTCCACTACATCACCTTCCCCGATGCCGACACGATGACGGACATCGTCGAGGTGCATTTTCCGGGCCTGAAGACGGAATTGCTGCGCGAAGCACTGAAAATCTTCTACGATGTCCGCGACACGCCGGGCCTGAAGAAGAAACCCTCCACATCGGAGTTGCTGGATTGGATCAAGCTGCTGCTCAACGAGGACATGGATCCGGCCGACCTGCGCGAGCGCGACACCAAGAAGCTGATCCCGCCGCTGCATGGCGCCCTGCTGAAGAACGAACAGGATGTGCATCTGTTCGAGCGCCTCGCCTTTCTCAATCGTCGCGACGGCCGCTGACCCTGCTCGCCACCGCCGTCCTTGCGCTTGCCGGCCTCCTTTCGCTGGGCGGGCTTTCCGGCGAAGCCCGCGCGCAGGACGGCGCAACGGAATCCGGATGGCGCACGGTCATCACGGGCATGCGCCATTTCACCGGCCTGACCTGCCCCGACCGGGTCGCCTCGCTCAACCGCATCCAGGTGCTCGGCAGCGGCGTCGACCGGATCGCGGGATGCGTCTATCAGGGCGACGACGGCACCAATGCGATCCTGCGCAGCCATCCCGCGGGAACCAGCGCCGACATCACGCGCACCTTTGCCAAACGCTATTCCGAAGCGGGCTTTTCGCGGCTTGAAACGACCGGAGCCTCGGCCGCCGGCGTCTCCTTTCGCACCGGACACCGGGGCGACGGCACGCGCTGCGAGACCCTGTGGCGGTTCGCCGCGACAAACGCCGATTACACCTTGTGGATGGTCTATACGCTGCCTTCCCAGGCCGAGAGCATCGGTCCGATGGTGACCGCCTTTGCCTCGGTCATGGCCAAGGGGAACCGCCGCTGAGGCCTGTGGAGGCCGCACCTCAGCCGTCGTCTTCGGCGGCCGTGTCACAGCTGGCAATCGCGTTTTCGACCGGCGCGCCGGCCTCGATCATCGCCGCCCGCAGGTCGAAATCGCGCAGCAGCGGCACAAATCCCTCGAACTCGCTTGCGGCGAGATATGTGGAAACCGGCACGGGTCCGTCCCGGGCCGACCCGACACGGCATCCCTTCACGGAGACAGAAAGCGAGCCTCTTGCCTGCGAGGCGTCGTGTGTACGGCGCGCGCCAAGGCGGCGCTGCACGGACCGCAAGCGGTGCACATCCGCCCGGGGGACGGAGAAAACGGTGAGCGTCGTGCCGCTTTGCCGCTCCACTGCGAGCTGCCCGGTCTTGCGCACGTCCGTGACCCGTTCGAAAACGATTTCGTCGCGTTGAACCACGTCCCCCTCCGGCGTGCCGCGCTCCTCGATCACCATCGCCGCACCGCCTTGCGGAATGCGGATCCAGTGGGGATGTCCCACGGCGATCATCAACTGCACGGGATCGGTGGTTTTCAGATCGAATGCGCGAAGCTGCACCATGCTTGCGACGGGCACATGCCCGCAGGTGGCGAGCAGCGGTCCGAGCACGACAAGAAGGCCGATCAACCGCAGCCGATGCAACCGGGCGGAACGGGAAAATCGGGCGGCATGACTGTACTCCGGCATTGTCGCGCATTCACGAAAATCAAAGTTGACGACTATTTCTTATCGTATAATGATAAAAAAACAAATTATCTCATGAAGGAAATGAGCCATGACGAACACCTCGCCCGGTCCGGATATCGCCACCACGCGCATGGCACGCATTGGCCGGGTCAGCCGCGTGATGGCAGGGGTTACGCTCGTGCCCATCGTCGCGATCATGGCGTTGCCGGCGATGGTCGTCGCCCTCGCAACCCTCAACCCGTCGACGCTCGATGCCCAGCTGCTCGAAACGGTGGCCTCCTCGCAGCGCGCGGTCCTGACGCCCTGGACCCGCGCCGGCGCCCTCATCCTTGCCGCCATCCCCCTGCTTGTCGCGCTCGCCGGTTTTCTGACTGTTCGGCAGCTGTTCCTCGGGTTCGCGCGGGGAGAGGTCCTGACCCCCGAAAGCGGGCGCCGACTGAAGCGGATCGGCGTTATCGTCACCGCGCTCGGCCCCCTCACGATCTTGATCCGCACCATCGCCAGCGTTGTCGTCTCCCTGCCGAACCCGCCCGGCGAACGGGTGCTGGCTGTCGGCTTCGGCAGCAACGACGTCACCGCGATCATCGCCGGCATGCTCTTGATCGTGCTGGGCTGGACACTGGAGGAAGCGGCAAGGGTTGCGGACGAGAACCGCCAGTTCGTGTAAGGAAGCGCATCATGGCGATCATCATCAATCTCGATGTCATGCTGGCACGGCGGAAAATGCGCTCCCGCGAGCTGGCCGAACGCATCGGCATCACCGAGCAGAATGTCTCCCTTCTGAAATCCGGCAAGGTGAAGGGCGTGCGCTTCGATACACTCGAGCGGATCTGTCAGGCGCTGGAGTGCCAGCCGGGCGACATCATCGAATACCGCCGGGACCCGGAGGACGGATGAGAAGAGGCCAGTAACCGGCAAGAGCCATGACCCGGCACTCGCCTTTCCATCGTTTCATGCCCTGTCGTCGCTGCCTTGATCTTCCAGGCGCGCACCCTGCGGGTTCTTCAACCCGCTCGCGCCCACTTGTGGCGCGGTCCATCCGCTTTGTATGTTCAATCTGAACCGGGTGGACACGAAGAGGGGCACGCCATGTTGCGACTGCTGCTGTTGAGGCACGCGAAATCCGACTGGAACGACGCAACGGTGCTGGACCACGACCGGACCCTGAACACGCGCGGGCGCAACGCCGCGCCCGCTGTCGGCGAACACATGGCCCGCCACGGCCTGATCCCCGACAAGGTGCTGTGCTCCACGGCCCAGCGCGCAAGGGAAACGCTTGCACTCGTCATGCCCCACCTTGCCGGGGAGACCGACATCCGCATCACACGCGGCATCTACGACGATTCCGAAATGGACTACGTGGACATGGTGCGCGCCCTTGGCGGCACTTCACGAACGCTGATGCTGATCGGGCACAATCCCGCGATGCGCGACACCGCGCTCGAGCTCGTGGGAAGCGGCAATCCCTCGTTGGTCGAAGCCATTGAAGGCAAATACCCCACCGCCGCGCTGGCCGTGATCGATTTCGCCGCGAACCGGTGGTCGGAGGTGGAGCGCGAAACCGGGCGGATCGTCGCCTATTGCCTGCCCCGCCATCTTCCGGTCGCGTCGACGTCGCTGTCCGCATTGCCGGAGGCCGCAAACGACGGGGGCAATGCGCCGCCCACGGACGAGGGGGCGTGACAGCCGCGCCGACAACACCCTGCGATGTTCGATCGCCTTTCGCGATGCCTCTCCCTTGCATGACCACACGCCTCCCACCACATGGCGGCGCGGAGACATACATTGACCCGCAAGACGTTTCTTTCCCGCCTGAGCGACGAAGTCCGATACTCCGTCGACAATATCGCCGAGACCGTGAGCGACCTGGGCACTCCCACCGTGCGCCTTGGCGTCACCGGCCTGTCGCGTGCCGGCAAGACGGTGTTCATCACCGCGTTGATCCACAATCTGGTGAACGGCGGCCGCCTGCCGATGCTGGATGCTGCCGCCGAAGGGCGCATTGCGCGCGCCGCGCTCGAACCGCAGCCGGACGATGCCGTGCCGCGTTTCGACGTCGAGGCCCATGTCGATACGCTCCTGAAACAGCGCGACTGGCCGCAATCCACCCGCCAGGTCTCGGAACTCAGGCTGACGATCACGTTTGAATCCGCGCACTTCCTGTCGCGGACGCTTGGGCGCGGCAAGCTTCATCTCGACATCGTCGATTATCCGGGCGAGTGGCTTCTCGACCTGCCGCTTCTGGACAAGGACTTCCAGACGTTCTCGCGCGAAGCGCTGGAACGGGCGCGCCAGGATGCCCGCACGCCAATCGCCCGCCCGTTTCTCGACGCCCTCGCCGGCATCGACCCCGAGGCGGAAGCCGACGAGACGGCCGCCCGCGAGCTCGCGCGCCACTACACCGCCTATCTGGCCGACTGCCGCGCGGAGGGGCGCGCGCTCTCCATGCTGCCGCCGGGGCGCTTTTTGATGCCGGGCGACATGGACGGTTCGCCGGCCCTGACCTTCGCGCCGCTCGACCTTGCGCCGGACGCCGGAACCGCGCCACCGGGATCCCTGCGCGCGATGATGGAGCGGCGCTACGAATCCTACAAGAAACACGTCGTGCGGCCGTTCTTCCGCGATCATTTCGCCCGCCTCGACCGGCAGATCGTGCTCGTCGATGCGCTCGGTGCGCTGAATGCCGGACCGGCCGCGCTCGCCGATCTGGAAACCGCCCTGTCGGAGATCCTGGCCGCCTTCCGGCCGGGACGGGTGTCGCGGCTGTTCTCCATCCTGACGCGGCGCATCGACAAGATCCTGTTCGCCGCGACCAAGGCGGACCACCTTCACCGCGCGGATCATGACCGGCTGGAAGCGATCCTGAGCCGCCTGGTCAAACGGGCGCTGGAGCGCGCCCACTACAGCGGTGCCGAGGTCGACGTTCTGGCACTCGCCGCGATCCGGGCCACACGGGAAGCGCGTGTCACCCACGACGGCGAAGCCATGCCGGCGATCCTCGGCACGCCGCTGCCCGGTGAACGCGTCAACGGCGAGACCTACGACGGCAAAACGGAAATCGCGCTCTTCCCGGGCGACCTGCCGGACGATCCGGAAGCCGTTTTCACGACAGGGGCGGAGCCGCAGCCGCCGGTGCGCTTCGTGCGGTTCCGACCGCCCGAGCTGCAAACGACGGCGGAAGGGTTGAAGCTCTCGCTGCCGCACATCCGCCTCGACCGGGCTCTGCATTTCCTCTTTGGAGACCATCTGTCATGAGCGAAAAGCAACCGCCCCGGGACGAGAACGGACCGCGCGAACGCAAGCGTCGCCGGCCGGCCGCCTTCCGGATCGACGATACACGTCTGTCCATGGAGACGGAGGAGGTCGGATCCGACGCGGGCGCCGAGGCCGAAGCCGTGCCCCCACCGCTCGAGACACGGCGCGGACCGCGCTGGGGGCGATGGCTCGCCGTGGGCCTGGGCGGGCTGGCCTCGCTGGCGATCGGCCTTTCGGTCGATGCGCTCATCCGCGATCTCTTCGCCCGCACCGACTGGCTCGGCTGGACCGCGGTCGCCCTTGCCGCCCTGGCCGCTGCCGCGGCCCTGGGTCTCGCCTTGCGCGAGGTCTTCGGCCTCCTGCGGCTTCGCAAGATCGACAGGTTGCGCGAGGGGCTGACGCTGGCCGCCGAACAGGATGACGAGGTTGCCGCGCGGGCCGGCCTCGCCGATCTGATGGCACTCTATTCCGGCCGCCCGGAGACGGCGGCAGGCCGCGCCGCCCTGACCGCGCATCTGCGCGAAGTGATCGACGGCCGCGATCTGGTGCGCCTTGCCGAACGCGAATTGATGAAGCAGATCGACGCCCGCGCCGTGCGCATCGTCCAGGAGAGCGTCAAGCGCGTCTCCGTCGTGACCGCCGTTTCGCCGCGCGCGGCGCTCGACCTCGCCGTCGTTCTGATGGAAAACCTGCGGGTGATGCGCCGCCTCGCGGACCTTTATGGCGGGCGGCCCGGGCTGTTCGGCTTCCTGCGTCTGGCCCGTCACGTGGTGACGCATCTCGCCATGACCGGCGGCATGGCGGCGGGCGACAGCCTGGTGTCGCAACTGCTCGGCCACGGCCTGGCCGCCCGCCTCTCCGCGCGTCTCGGCGAAGGCGTGATCAACGGCCTCCTGACCGCGCGCGTCGGCATCGCCGCCATCGCGGTATGCCGTCCCCTCCCCTTTGTCGGCCATGGCGGACCTGCGGTCTCCGACGTGATGGGCGAGATGTTCCGCAGCGACCCGGAAACCCGGGCGTTGCTGGAGAAAACGTCCGGACGAAGCTGAAAACGGGCCGTAACCGGACCTTGGCGAGCAGAGCGCCGTGACGGCTCGGCGCAAAAGACCAGGCCGGGTGGGTCGCGCGTTCCGTGGAAAACGTCGACAATAAACATCGGAATTTAATGGTTATTTTTTACATGTATCTAAAATATACAGTTCTTGCAATTCTGACTTTTAACCGCCAGTCTGGTTGAAGCAGAATTAAACCGGGTAACGACTTGGCCTTTGTATCCAGAGATCGTGCGATCAGCATCTGTCTGGGACTCCTGATCGGCCTGATCTGCCTCTTTACGATCAAGGTGTTGCACGGGCACGAAGTGCGCGGCGAGATCGGCGCGTCCCTGCAAGGGATGATGGCGCGGACCGCGCTCGTCACCAGGCAGGCGAATATTGCCCTTGACGGTCTTGGCGACGATGTGGACCTGGCGTGCACGCCCGCATATCTGAACGAACTCCGCACCACGCTTTTCATCAACAATGCGGTCCATGACATCCTGATCCTGGATGCGGCCGGAGGAAGCTCCGCCATCTGCTCGGGAATGTTCGGGGTGTTTGACCGTCCGCTCGCGATTTCGGAGCCGACTTTCCAGTCGCAACGCCGCCCCGGGCGCTTCATCTGGCTCGATTTCAAGGCCGATGGCTTGCCGGAGAGCTCCGCCAACCTCTTTATCGCCGCCGGTCGGATCGGCGTCCTGATCGACCAGCGAGTGCTGTCGGGAAGCAAGGTCGCGTTCGACTGGGAGGCCTTCACCCGTCCGCCGGACGAGGACTACGGCATCCACCTCTACGGGACGCCGGGGCTCTTCAACGAACGGATCGCGGCCGACATGAGCGCCGGCCCGCTCTCCACCGGCATCTCCGCGGTGCTTTGCAACGAACGCGAACAGCTGGGCTTCTGCCTTGCCGGGCACTACAGCGGCACGGCGATCCTCGAGCGCCACACGGTGCTGATCGTCTCCAGCATCGCCTTCTGTCTGCTGATCGTCGCCGTCGCGCAACGACGCATTTTCAACCGGCTGCGGTATCAAAAAAGCATTCCCGGCCGGATCGCCCGGGCAATCCACGATCCCCATGGCGGCGGGTTCCACTGTCACTACCAGCCGATCGTCGACCTGGAGAGCGGCAGGATCGAAGGTGTCGAGGCTCTTGCGCGGTTCGAGGACGAAATCGGCCCGCTGCCACCCGACGTCTTCATTCCCGAGATCGACCGAGTGCATGACACATGGGCCTTCACCGAACGGATCATCGAAATTGTCACCGACGATCTCGCGACGGTCGGGCCTGCGGCGCAGGCGTGGACCGTTTCGATCAATTTCTTCCAGAACGACCTGCGAGAGGACAATCTGCCCAATATCACCGCTTCGCGCGCGGTCGCCCGTGCGCACCGCGACGGACTGGCCGTAAACTGTGAGGTCGTGGAAGCCGGATCGATGTTGCGCATGGACAAGGAAGCCGCATTGAGCCACCTGCGCGCGCTCGGCTTCACCGTGTCCATCGACGACTTCGGCGCGGGGTTTTCCAATCTCGCGGAGGTTCGCCGCATGGCGCCGGACTACCTCAAGATCGACAAGCAGTTCGTTCAGGGCATCGACGTCAGCGAGACCTCGCTGCGCGCCTCTCTCGTTCCCAACATCATCGACATCGCCCGCCAGATGCAGGCGCATGTGATCGCCGAGGGCATCGAGACCCAGGACCAGCTTGCCGCGCTGAAGGCACTTGGCGTTCGGCTTGGACAGGGCTACCTGCTGGCGCGCCCGCTTGCGATCGAGGCCCTGGCGCAACTGTCGACGCAAACCGTCTGGCTGGCCGCGGCCGCAAGTGACGCCGCCGCCGCCATGGCCGCCGGCAGCAAAAACACCTGACGCCTTTCGAGGCTCTCGACAGCGTGCGGCAACGCTCCTAACGTGCGACGATGTTCATCACGTTCCTGACCAATCTGCGCTCCGGCGGGGTCCCGGTATCCCTTCGCGAGTACCTCACCTTGATGGAAGCGCTGAAAGCCGACCTGGCCGACCGCCAGGTCGAGGATTTCTATTATCTCGCCCGCGCCTGCCTGGTGAAGAACGAGGCCAATCTCGACAAGTTCGACCGGATTTTCGGCCAGACCTTCAAGGGTCTGGATCTGGGCGCGGCAATCGAGGCGGAGGAGCTGCCCGAGGAATGGCTGCGCAAACTCGCCGAAAAACATCTCAGCGATGAGGAAAAGGCCCAGATCGAGGCGCTTGGCGGCTTCGAGAAGCTGATGGAAACGTTGAAAGAGCGGCTGAAGGAGCAAAAGGACCGCCACCAGGGCGGCAACAAATGGATCGGCACGGCCGGCACTTCGCCCTTCGGCGCCTATGGCTACAACCCCGAAGGCGTGCGGATCGGCCAGGACGAAAGCCGGCATCGCCGCGCGGTGAAGGTCTGGGACAAGCGCACGTTCAAGGATCTTGACGACACCGTCGAACTCGGCACCCGCAACATCAAGGTCGCGCTCAAGCGCTTGCGCCGCTTCGCCCGTCAGGGGGCTGCGGAGGAACTCGATCTCGATGACACGATCCGCGCCACCGCCCACAAGGGCCTGCTCGACATCAAGATGCGCCCGGAACGCCGCAACGCCGTGAAAGTGCTTTTGTTCTTCGACATCGGCGGATCGATGGACGATCACATTCGCGTCTGCGAGGAGCTGTTTTCAGCCGCGCGCACCGAATTCAAGGTGATGGAGTATTTCTACTTCCACAATTGTCCCTATGAATTCGTCTGGAAGAACAACGCGCGCCGCCATTCCGAACGCCTTCCGACCTATGACGTGCTCCACAAATACGGGCCTGACTACAAGCTGATCTTCGTCGGCGACGCCTCGATGAGCCCCTACGAGATCGCCTATGCCGGCGGATCCGTGGAACACTGGAACGAGGAACCGGGAGCAGCCTGGATCCAGCGGTTGACGGCGCACTACCAGAAAAACGTGTGGCTCAATCCGGTCTCGGAGCGCCATTGGGCCTATACGCACTCCATCCAGATGATCCAGAAGCTGATGGAGGGCCGCCACCATCCGCTCACCCTTGAGGGACTGGACGCGGCGATGAAGGACCTGGTCCGCTAGACGCTTGCCCTCAGGGCCAACGCCTTCGCCCCATCAAGCCGCCCCCTTCCAATACGGAAAGCTCCGGCGCACGAAGGGGGCTATTTTGACGCCCCTCTTGTGCCCGGTCAGGAACGCGATCACCCGCGATTGTCCCCTGCCAGTCTCCGGCACCGCTGCGCTCTCCGGCGGCGTGCAGACCGCCTGATTGTGGCGAGTGTTTTCGGGCACCATATCCCCCGTCGCATCCGTCTCCTGCCCTTGCGCGAGCGAGTTGGCACTCGCCAGCAGCGCCCCTTTGTGGCATGCGCAATCGAACAGCGGCTTGGAAATCACGAGGCACAAAAGGCGGCACCGCCTGCCCGGCGAGTTGCGCGCAGTCCCAACGAAACCGGCACAGCCACAAGGACAGCCAAAACGATCCAGCAACGATCACGGCAAAAACGCAATCAAGGGTAGTACAGATTCTTCTTTACCTCAAACTAAGTTCCCGAAAAATCGGAATGTCGCGTGTTGACTTTAGCAAGAATTAATCATTCTCCGCCATCCATGAAGTACTGAACCAATAAAAACGGAGCGCTTGTGATGTTCGCGCGACTTCCCAGACTGTCAATCGCTGTCAAAATACCGCTTCTAGTGGTTGCTTTCTCAATTCTTGCAACTGTTATTACCGGTGCTTCTTCCTATCTGTCGTCCAGCAAATATCTCTCCGAAGCGGCGATGCGAAACATGCAAGCGGTGGTCGGATCGCGAAAATCAGAAATGGAGCTCTATCTCAAGAGCATCGAGGAAGACCTCAGGGTGGTCGCCGACAACGCGATGACCCGGGACGCCCTGGCGGCGTTCAACACCTCCTACGGCAACACGGGCGCGGCGGAAAACACCGCGCTTCGCAACGCCTATATTTTTGACAATCCGCACCCGCTCGGCGAAAAGCACAAGCTGGATGCGGCCAGCGACGGCAGCGCCTACAGCAAGACCCACGCCCAATTTCACCCCTGGTTCCGCAATCTGCTTCAGGCCCGCGGCTACTACGATGTCTTCCTCGTGGAGCCGAATGGCGACCTCGTCTATTCGGTCTTCAAGGAAAACGATTTCGGTACCAACCTGCTGACCGGCAAGTGGAAGAACACGGATATCGCGACCGTGTTCAAGCGGGTGCGCGACAGCGGCACCGCCGGATCCATCGCCTTTACGGATTTCTCGGCCTACATGCCGTCGAACGGCGCACCGGCAAGCTTCATCGCCAGCCCCGTGATAAACGAGGACGGGTCCTTCAAGGGCGCGCTCGTCTTTCAGATGCCGATCGACCGGATCAACATGATCATGGGCAATGGCGCCGGTCTCGGCCGGACGGGCGAGACTTATCTGGTCGGCTCCGACATGCTGATGCGCTCCGACAGCCGGTTTCGCAAGGAGGGCGAGGAGACAAGCATCCTCAGCCTGACGGCAGACACCACGACGGTGCGCGATGCGCTCGCCGGCAAGAGCGGCGTGGCGAACGCCATCGACTACCGCGGCGAAGAGGTTCTCTCCAGCTACACCCCGTTGAGCTTCCACGGTGTGAACTGGGCACTCCTCGCCGACATCGATGCGCAGGAAGTGCAAGAACCGACGATCGAACTGCGCAACTGGATCCTGATGCTCGGGGTTGGCATTGTGGTGATCACGGGTGTGGCCGGCTTCCTGTTTGCCCGTGGGGTTTCGGGACCGATTACCCGGATGAATGCAACCATGCTCCATCTGGCCGGCGGCGATCTCACCACCGACGTGCCCTATCAGGGCCGCCGCGACGAGATCGGCGACATGGCCTCCGCCGTGCAGACCTTCAAGGACAATGCGATCGAGGTGAAGCGACTGGAAAGCCAGCAGGCCGAACTCGAGGCGCGCGCCGTCGAGGAAGCCCGTGCGGCGCGCGAAAAGCTGGCCTCCGAATTCGAGGCGGCCGTCGGCGGCATCGTCAACAGCGTCTCGTCTGCGGCAACCGAAATGCTTGCCTCCGCCCAGACCCTCTCCGCCTCCGCGGAAGAGAACTCGGCCGGCTCGGCAACCGTTTCGGCGGCCGCCGAGGAAGCCTCCACGAATGTGCAGGCCGTCTCCGGTGCCGCGGAAGAGCTGTCGAGCTCGATCTCCGAGATCAACCGCCAGGTCAGCGATTCCCAGGAGATCTCCGAAGCGGCGGTCCAGAATGTCGCCGCGACCAACCAGCGGGTCTCGGCCCTGACCACTGCGGCGGAGAAGATCGGCGAGGTCATCGCCCTGATCACCGACATCGCCGAGCAGACCAACCTGCTGGCGCTGAACGCCACCATCGAGGCGGCCCGCGCCGGCGAGGCCGGCAAGGGCTTCGCGGTGGTTGCCGCCGAGGTCAAGGAACTGGCCAGCCAGACGGCAAAGGCAACCGAGGAAATCGGCAAGCAGATCAAGGGCATCCAGGGCGCGACGGAGGAAACCGTCTCCTCCATCGGCTCGATCGGCGAAACGATCGACCGGATCCGCCAGGTTTCGACGGCGATCTCGGCCTCGGTCGAGCAGCAAGGCTCCGCCACCCATGAGATCGCCCGCAACATCGAACAGGTGTCGAGCGGCATGCACGAGGTGACGACCACCATCACCAGCGTCAGCTCCACGGCAGCGGAAACCGGTGCCGCCAGCAGCCAGCTGGTGAGCGCGGCCAACGAGCTGTCCCAGCAGTCGGAAGTGCTGCGCGGCGAAGTCGACAAGTTCCTGGCCGGCGTCCGCGCGGCCTGACGCGAAACGACACGGAATGCCGAAAGGGGGCCGCGGCGACGCGGCCCCCTTTTTGTCTCCAGCCCTACCCGGCGGCCGAGAACCGCGCGGTCGTGCGGTCGCAGGCATAAAGCGGCACGAGAGACGGTGCGCGCCGCGCAAGATCGGCAACGCTGTCCAGCACGAAACCGACCGTTGTATCGTCCATCAGATACGACAGGTTGAGCCGGCACCAGCCCGGCTTTTCGATCTCCTCGCCCGTCAGGATCGCGTCTCTCAACAGGGAGGATGCGGCCGCATCGATTTTCAGCAACCGGTGCCCGTAAGGCCCCGCGCAAGCGCAACCGCCCCGCGCCTGAATGCCGTAATGGTCGCTCAGCATTCGCGTCACAAGCTGCTGGTGGATGAAACCGCCCGCACCGTCGCTGAGCCGGAATGAGAAGATCGGCAGCCGCCTCCGCTTGTCGCCGGCCAGAATGTCGATCCCGGGAACCTCGGACCAGGCCGCGAAGGCGCGCGCGCAAAGCGCGTTGTCGAGCGCGGTGATCGTTTCCTGACCGATCGCCTCCTTCACCAGGAAGACGAGCGCGGCACGAATGTCGCCGATCACATCCGGCGTGCCCGCCTCTTCGCGCGCGGATAGCGAGGCCGCATAGTCGTGCCCCCAGGGCGACACGAAGGACACGGTCCCGCCGCCCGGCGCTGTCGGGATCTTGCGCTGCACCGCATCGTCGCGCACCGCCAGCACGCCGGACGCCGCCGGTCCGCCGGCGAACTTGTGCGGCGACAGGAAGACGGCATCGAGCGCAACGTCGGGCGCCGGCCGCATGTCGATGGAAAGATAGGGCGCGCCGCCGGCATAGTCCCACACGGCAAGTGCTCCGTGCCGCTTCAGGATCCGCGTGACCGCGACAACATCCGTGACAAGTCCGGTGACATTCGACGCGGCGGAAAACGCGCCGACGATCAACGGCCGGTCGGCATTCCGCTTGAGGATCGCCTCCAGTTCGTCGAGGTCCGGGCCGCCGGACGCCGCCTCTTCGACCGCGATCACATCGGCTGCGGATTCGCGCCAGGGCAGGATGTTGGAATGATGCTCGTAGGGGCCCGTCAACACCACAGGACGCTGCCCCTCTTCCGCTTTCGGGGCCCGGCCATCGAGGCCGAACAACGAAACGAGTTTGGTAACGCCCGCCGTGGCACCGCTGCCGGCAAAGATCACCGAGGTCTCCGGCCCCGCGTTGAGAAGCCGCGCGATCTCGGATCGCGCCTCGGCCCGCAGCCGCGTCATCGCGGTTCCGCAAAACGAGGCTTCCGTGTGGCTGTTGGCGTAGACGGGCAACACGCTTTCCGCGACGAACCGCTCGATGCGGCGAAGCGCTCGCCCCGAGGCGGTATAGTCGGCATAGACCAGCCGCCGCGTTCCGAAGGGCCCCTCGAAGCTCATGCCCTCGCCGATCACATCGCCGCGCAGCCTGGCGAGCACGTCGCCATGCGCGCGAAGATCCGTCGCGAAATCCCCCAGGTGCCTCATTTTGCCTCCCGAATGCGGTTTTGAGTTGCAGAAGGCGTTAGAATTGTCCTTATTTTGCTGAAATTTGCACCAAACTAAACGAGACTTGTCCCAGATTTGATGATTTTGATCGAGACGGGAATAAAATGATCGACCAGTTCAATGCCGCGATCCTGCGACTTATCCAGCGTGACGGCAGCCTCACCCAGCGCCAGCTCGCCGAGCGGGTTCACCTGTCGGCGAACGCTTGCTGGAACCGGATCCAGTCGTTGAAGAAGGCCGGCGTCATTCTCGGCCAGAGCACGCGGCTCGACCGGGAAAAACTCGGCCTCGACCTGGTCGTTTTCATGATGGTGCGCACCCGCCACCATTCGCTCGACTGGCTGACGCGGTTCCGCACCCATGTCTCGACGATCCCGGAGGTGATCGACTTCTACCGGATCGGCGGCGACTACGATTACATGCTGAAGATCGTGACCCGCGACATGGCCGGCTACGACGCAGTCTACCAGCGGCTGATCGCGGGGGTGGAACTCGACACGGTGACCTCCTATTTCGCCATGGAGGCGATCGAGGAACAGCGTCCGCTGCCGATCCGCGAAACCTGACGCCCCTGCCCGCAAACCCTTTCAGGCTTTCCGGAAATAGCGTCCCGGCGTCACCCCGAAGGTCTTCTTGAAGGTCGCGACGAAGGCGCTCGGCCCCTCGTAGCCCAACCGATCGGATATCTCGCCGACGGCCATGCCCTGGGAGAGCCACTCAACCGCCTTCATCAACTTCGCCTGTCGCCGCCAGGCGCGAAAGGTCAGGCCGGTCTCGCCGGAAAAATGCCGTTCGAAGGAGCGCAGCGAAAGACTGGCCCGCGCGGCAAGTGCTGCCGCTGTCAGCTCCGTCGCCGGGTCCGCGATCAACGGTGCCAGCGCTGTGCGCAACCGCGCATCCGCCGGCATCGGCAAATGCAGTGGCGCGACATGCGAGGCCGCGATCTGGTCGACGAGCACGGCCGTCAGCCGCCCCGTGGCGTCGTCCGGCGCATAGTCCGGCGCGGAGCCCATGAAGGCAATGATAAGCTCGCGCAACAGCGGGGTGACCTGAACGACGAAGGGCGCCTCGGGCATCGCGGGCAGCCCTTCCGCCCGCATGTAGAGAAAGCGCACATCGGTGTCGGTGTGATAGGTGGAATTGTGGGTGATCCGGGGCGGAATGAAGATCGCCCGCTCCGGCGGAACGACGAAGGTCCCCGCCTGGGTGACCACCGTCACCGAACCGCGCAGGATGTGAAACAGCTGCGCGCGCCCATGGGCATGCGGCACGGTAACGGACCCGGCCCTTTCCTTGCCCACGTAGGAAATGATCGGATCGGGATGGTCCTCAGGAAACCCATCGAGGCGCGCCGGGTGAATCATGGCAGGTCCGAAACTGGAACGTCGCTCCTTTTCTTATCATACGCCCTCGCTGCGAGGCGTCCAGCCGCTGCCATCGTCGCGTCAGGGAAAGTCGGAGGACGCCCGGGCCAAAATAAAATCGGTGACGGCTTACTTAATTCCGGATCCTCCTGTATATTGATCTTGTTTTGGTGAATTATCGCGCTCTTCCTGACAAGAAAAATCGCAAATTTCATCGATGACGATTTTCGGGCCTTCAAGTAAATCCCTGACGCTTGACGGCCCGGCTTCCACGCGCCGTTTCCTTTTTCCTTGCCCCCCACACGCAAGCGCGAACGCCCGGCGTTCGAACGCGCGACGGCAGGAACATGGACGCATTCGACGGGCGCACGCGACGGGGACCGACCCGGCGGCTTCGCAATGCCGCCACGCCAGAACTGGAAAGACACATGACAATCACAGCCTATCGCCGGCGCAACATCGGCCCGCCCGCAGTGGATGCCGAGACGCATCTCTTCGCGCTTGGCGACAGCGTTCGGCTGAAGGGCCGGATCGGCGGTGCGCCCGCCACCAACAACTACCGCATCACCGGCACGCTCCCGCCGGTCGGCGGTTCGCCCCAATACCGGATCCGCAACGAGGAAGAACGCCACGAGCGGGTCGCCACCCAGGACAGCCTCGAACCGGTCGACGCCGCCGACGGCCTCGACGCAACCCTTTCGGAAAGAACATTCGGACATGGCTAAGGGACAGCAACGCAGCAACCGCGAAGCCAGGAAGCCGAAGAAGGAAAAGTCGGCCCCGAAATCGGACACGGCCACCTTCGGCAGCAAGATGGCAAACGCCGCAGGTGCCACGGCGCCCCGCGGCAAGGCACCGGCCCGACCGGCAAAACCGGACTAGGCACTCCGCCCGAATAAACGGGATTGCCATGAAACCGGAAATGGCGAAACACCGCCGGCGGGCGATGCCTGCCGGTGGCGGATTGCCGTGACCGCTAGCCAGAGCCGCGCCGAGACCTGCGGTCGGCGCCTCAGGACCGCGCCGCAACAGCGGTGCGCGCTGCCGCAACGCTGCGTCCGCGCTTGACCGCGCCCTGACCGCCGGTGGTCTCGCGGTAAAGCGCGAGCCTCTCGTGATCGCCCTCCTCGGGCGGCGTGGTTGCAAGATCGGTGTAGGCCAAACGGTCCGGATCGGAAAAGATCCGCTTCTGCAAACGATTGGCCTGCAAGACTCCCCAGGCGAGACGCGCCAGGTTCCCGAACGACCGCGCCCAATGCCGGGGATAGAACGTAAGTGCCGGCTCAAGCGGCAGCCCTGGACGCCGGTCGTGCCGATAGCGCCGACGCAGCAGCCCGCCTTCAAGCGGATGCACGCCCTCCAGCTTGTAGGCGAGATAGAATTCCACGACTTCGTTGAGGTTGATGCCCTTGTTCTTCTGGGCGGCCGACCGCCGTCCGATGCGTTCGATATGCTCCGGCGTGTAATAGGCATGCCAGGCATCGCGGTAGATCCCGTCCCACTCGGCATCGGACATTTGGCTGTGATGGGTCACCCGCTGACAGGCGTCGTATTTGTTCGGGTCCGGATCCATCCAGACCCCGGCCTCCGCCATCTTCTTGTGATCTGCCGATCCCGGCAGCGGCGTCAGAACGAAGAATTCCAGCAGATCGATCGGCAGCTCTTCCTGAACGATCCTGATGTCGCGCAGAATGCTCTCGCGCCGGTCCGCCTCGAACCCGAGAATATAGCCGGCGATGATCGTCGCGCCATACTCGCGCCACTTCTGGATCATGGCCCGGTATTCGGTGATCTTGTTCTGTCGCTTGTTCGCTTCCAGCAGGTTGTCCGGATTGACGTTTTCCAGGCCCATGAACACCCGTTCGACACCGGCGCGGCAGGCCTTTTCGATGAAGCCGTCGATCTTGTGGCAGAGCATGTCGACCTGGATGGTCAACCGGAAATGCAGGCCTTCAACATCGCGCAAATGGATCAGCCGGTCGAACAGCGTCTCCCAGTTGCGGTTGCGCGCCAGATCGTCGTCGGTGACGAAGAACTTGTAGATCCCCTGCGCCAGATTGGCACGAATGATCGCCTCAAGGTCGTCGGGCGTGCGAAACCGGCTCTTGCGCCCCTGAACATTGATGATGGTGCAGAAGGAACACTGGTAGGGACAGCCGCGCCCGAGGTCGAAACTGGTGTAATCGGCACCGGTTCGACCGACGGTCTTGCGGTCGAGAAAGGGGATCGGCTCGCCCCCGAGCGACGGTAGCGCCGCAAGATAATCGTACTCCGGTTTCAGCGTGCCCGCGTAAGCGTCGCGCAAAACCTCGTCCATGCGACGCTCTTCCAGCTCGCCGGCAAAGAGCGAGATGCCCATCTCGCGCGCGGCGACGATTTCCGGCGGCTGCTCCTTCAGCATCGACTTGCAGCCTGACACGTGAAACCCGCCGATCGCGACCGGGACATCGGCCTTCAGAAAGGGCTGCGCCAGATCGACGGCGCGCGGGAACTGGTTGGTCTGGACCCCCACCATCATGATCAGCGCCCGCCCGCCGTCGCGGCGGATGCGGCGGATGATCCTGTCGGGCCTGATACGGGTGTTGGTCTCGTCCAGCGCCTGCGAACGGATCTCCACATCCGGCCCCAGAACCCTGCGCGCCGCGCAATCGATCAGCAGTCCGTTGATCGTCGCCAGCGTGTTCGACGGCATCATCGAGCGAAGCCACTGGATGGGATAGCCGTCCGCATCGTAATGCGACGGCTTGATCATGATGACGTGAAGAATTTCGCTCGGCACGGTAGCCCTTTCTGCCAATTTCAAGGAGAGTCGCACGCTGACGGAGCTTTAGCAAATCAATCCCGAAAGCCGACCGGCGGGTCATTCCGCAAGGACAGGATTTCCGGAAATAGTCCCGCCGAAACAATTAACCCTCGACTGTATTCGAATAATTGTCGCGTCTTCCGCAATATCGGCAAATAAATCCTCGCACCGAACATCGCGCTTACAGTTTCCATGAGAGACAACCGGGCGCGAGCGATGACCTGCAACCAATCGATTGACGAAATACGACGCGGCATTCTGCAGCTGCGCTCGCATGTGGCCTGGCTTCGGTTCATGCGGGCGTTGGACCGGGCCGCCAAGGCGAACTTCAATCCCGCACAGCCGCGCATTCCCGCCGGTCACCGTTTCGGCGGACGATGGACCGACGGCAGCGGCCCGACGGGCGGGCCCGCGAAGGTCATTCTCGTTGGCGGGAGAGGGGGTCGGAGGCGCGGCACCCGGACGACCTACACACCAAATCAATCGCTTCGGCTTCAAACAGCAAGAGATCGAACAGAAGGGATCGTCAGAACCCTTCGCAGGCAGGATCCCAACTGGAAAATGCCGCAATCGGCAACCGTTCCGAATTCCTACGACGGACTGATTTCGCACTATTCAGCGATACGGAACGCCGCCCAGGCAAGACTCCAGGAACTCGCCAGACTCCGTGCGTATGGGGCCGGAACGCCCGGACGGGGCCACAACAACCCGCCCGGCGGTCGCGGACCGGGCTTGCCTCAGCCGGCACGCCCTCCTTTGACGGGCACCATATCGACCCGCTATGGCCCCATCGCACTGGCGCCAACGCCGGGTGCCTATTATTATCGCTCGCATCCGGCACGGCCATTGGGATTTGGCTCGGAGCTGCACTACCGGGAATTCACCGACGCAGCGTACCACAGCCTGAAGATGGCCGGCCATTCCGATGCGCGGCTGGTGATGTTCGGCAGCAGCGTCACCGGCTTCAGCTATCGCTCGGGCACCAGTTTCGATACGGGCGGAAATAGCGACTACGATCTCGCCGTCGTCAGCCCGAAACTGTTCGCCGCGGCTTTGAAGGCCGGCGCGCAGCGGCGAGCGGGAGACCGTACGAAACCGATTGGGCCGGATGCGAAAACAGCGAAGTGGCTTGAACTCGACATGATGTTGCAAACGCTAGAAAGAACCACCGGTCGAAAGGTGTCCATCATGATTTACCGGGACTGGACCTTCCACCCGAACCGCGGCCCTTTCAGGATATTGCCATGACCAGAAGCTATTCAGCTTATGCCATCTATCAAACCGGCACCACGGACCAGCAGGAAATCGTCGATTTGATCGAACGCGAGACAGGTATTTATCTCGAGGAAGACAGCGACGTCGAATATGGGAACTATTGGGGCTCTCCCCCGCCCAGGGTTCACGGAATCCGCATAGATGTGATCGACAACGTCCTTTACGACGACGACAACGACAGCTACTCGCCACTCTACCCGGACTTTTCCATGGACACGGTGCTCGTCGATATCGGCGTGGAAGACATCAACCAACCGGTCTTCCGCTTCCTTCTGTCTCGTCCGGACATATTCCAACCGGCCGAGACAGTCTCCATATTTACAGACATTGAGGGAAAGAGCGTCGAAGTCTGGGAAGGCTACCCGCCGATCCCTTCGGAGTATTTGGACTGACCTGCGCCCGCTCAGATTTTCCTCCGGGCCGCACCACCGGGAGTTCATCGATGCGGCCTGCCACAGCCTGAAGATGGCCGGGCCAGTCCGATGCACGGCGGGTGAGGTTCGGCAGCAGCGTCACCGGCTTCAGCTATCGCTCGGGCACCAGTTTCGATAC
>NZ_KE384082.1:184842-1044842 GCF_000423705.1 Stappia stellulata DSM 5886
CGGCTGGTGAGGTTCGGCAGCAGCGTCACCGGCTTCAGCTATCGCTCGGGGACCAGTTTCGATACCGGCGGGAAAAGCGACGACGATCTCGCCGTCGTCAGCCCGCATCTTTACGAGGCGGCCTTGACGGTAGGCGCACAGCCGCGCAGCGGGAGGCCGTACGGAACCAATTGAACCGGGGTCGGATGTTGCCAAAACACTCGAGCTTGACCTTATGCTGGCCACTCTTGGTGGAATAGGCGGTCGCAAGGTGTCCATCATGATCTACCGGGACTGGAACTTCCTCGCCACGCGCGGCCCCTACAGGATCCTCCCATGAAAAAGCGCTTTCGAGCCTACGCCATCTATCAGACCGGGACCACCGATCAGGAAGAGATCGTCGATCTGATCGAACGCGAAACCGGCATCGCATTCGAGGAAGACAGCGACGTCGAATATGGGGACTATTGGAGCTATCCCCCGCCCAGGGTTCACGGAATCCGCATAGATGTCATCGACAACGTCCTCTACGACGACGACAACGACAACGACAGCTATTCGCCGCGTTACCCAGACTCTTCCATGGACACGGTGCTCGTCGACATCGGCGTGGAAGACATCAACCATCCGGTCTTCCGCTTCCTTCTGTCTCGTCCGGACATATTCCAACCGGTCGAGACAGTCTCCATATTTACAGACATTGAGGGGAAGAGCGTGGAAATCTGGGAAGGCTACCCGCCGATCCCGATGGAATACTTGGACTAATCATTGATCCTTGCCCCGCCGGGCCATGCCGATGCACGGCTGGTGATGTTCGGCAGCAGCGTCACCGGCTTCAGCTATCGCTCGGGGACCGGTTTCAATCCGGGCGGAAAAAGCGACGACGATCTCGCCGTCGTCAGCCATGGAGCCGTCGCTTCACCGACATAATTTGACAAAATAGCGATAACACGCATCGCTCGAGCCGCGATAGACAAGAGCAACACGGCCCGTCGCCGCGTCCTCTCCGGCACCGCCCGGACGCGGTCCGCACGCGGCGAGCCCACCTTGCCTTTTTTCAACGCCCGCCTTGCCTTTTTCAACGCCCACCTTGCCTTTTCCAACGGATGAGACCGATGTCAGACCGCTCCGCCCCCGCCGCTCCCTCTCCGGTTCCCGCCGCCGCCGCGCGGGAGGCCGGCGCGGGTCTCCCGGGATCGCCGCCGTCCACGGGCGTTCCCACCGGCACCGGCTGGCGCTCGCCGCTGATGCTCTTGATGATCATGGCCGCCGCCATGCAGCTTTCCTTCGCTGCCTGGTGGAACCTGATGAACAATTTCGCGGTGCACGAGCTGGATTTCACCGGCCGCGAGATCGGCATCCAGCAGTCGATCCGCGAGATCCCCGGCTTCCTCGCCTTCACCGCAATCTACTTGCTGCTGGTGATGCGCGAACAGACGCTCGCCTATGTCTCGCTGGCGCTGCTTGGCGTCGGCGTCGCGGCAACCGGCTATTTTCCGACCGCCTGGGGTTTTTACCTGACCACCCTGGTGATGTCGGTCGGCTTTCACTATTACGAGACGATGAACCAGTCGCTGTCGCTGCAGTGGCTGCCCAAGGACAAGGCCGCCGCGGGGATGGGCAAGATCATCGCGGTCGGCGCCTTCGCCCAGCTGGTCGCCTACGGCCTCATCTTTGTCGCCTGGAAGACGTTCCAGCTCAGCTTCTCCACCGTCTTCCTCTTCGCCGGGCTGCTGACGCTCGCCGTGGTCGGCTTTCTCGTCGTCGCCTTTCCCCAGTTTCGCGAGGGCGTGCCGCAGCGCAAGTCGCTGGTCCTGCGCAAGCGCTACTGGCTCTACTACGCGCTGACCTTCATGGGCGGCGCGCGACGGCAGATCTTCACCGTTTTCGCCGGCTTCCTGATGGTCGAGCGCTTCGGCTACGACGTGCACGAGGTCGCGGGGCTGTTCTTGCTCAACGGCGCAATCAACATGGTGCTCGCGCCCAAGATCGGCTCGTGGATCGGCAAGGTCGGAGAGCGGACGGCGCTGACATTGGAATACATCGGGCTGATCGGCGTCTTCGTGACCTATGCCTTCGTCACCAACGCGACGCTGGCGGGCGCGCTCTATGTGATCGACCACGCCTTCTTCGCCATCGCCATCGCGATGAAGACCTACTTCCAGAAGATCGCCGATCCGGCCGACATCGCGCCGACAGCGGGCGTCGCCTTCACCATCAACCACATCGCGGCGGTGGTTATACCGGTGATTTTCGGCCTCGTGTGGCTGGTCTCGCCGGCGGCCGTCTTCCTGATCGGCGCGGCCATGGCCTTCGTCAGCCTGCTGCTGGCACGCATGGTGCCGCGCGATCCGGACGACGGACACGAGGTGGAGCCGTTGTTTTCACGCGCAGCACCGGCGCCGGCCGAATGACCGCCCGGCGCGCCGCATCGCGATAACGGGGTCGTCAGGCCTGGCGTTCGGGGACGCGCACCACGAGACCGTCGAGCGCATCGCTGACCTTGATCTGGCAGGACAACCGCGAGGTCGGCTGGACGTCATAGGCAAAGTCCAGCATGTCCTCTTCCATCGGCTCCGGCGAGCCGGTCTTTTCGGCCCAGGACGGATCGACATAGACGTGGCAGGTGGCGCAGGCGCAGGCCCCACCGCATTCCGCCTCGATCCCGGGAACCATGTTCTTGATGGCGTTTTCCATCACCGTGGAGCCGACAGGGGCCTCCACCACAGTCTCGGCGCCGTCGGAGGTGATGTAGGTGATCTTGGGCATGGGCGAACGGTCTCGGCATGAATGAGAAAGGATGCGGTTCGATCCCGACATAACCGTTCATCGCCAAAGGTCAAGCGCTGCGCGCCCGAAGCATCCGCCGTGACGCAGGGCGCGTCAGCCTTCCAGCAGACCGTCGATGTAAAAGCCCGCTTCCTCGATCGCGGCGCGCAAGGGCGCAAGATCGGGCGTCTTGCCGTCGATCAACGCGCGCTCGGCCGCATCCGCCCGATCCGCCACCTTCCACGCACCGACCCCTTTCGCCGATCCGTTGACGATGTGCACATTCTCCCGCAGCACCGCCGGATCGGTGACCGTCTTGATCCGCTGCATGGCGATCTCGGCCTGGCGGGCGAAGAGGCGAAGCACCTCGCGCTCCAGATCGCGGTTGCCGAGGGTGTGACGGCGGAGATGGACCAGATCGACCGGTCCCGTCCCGGCCGCTTCCTTCGTTTCGCTCGTGGCCATTGCCTGCATCATCGCCGCTGCCCTTCCGTGCGTTTCCAGCGCCCGCGTGCCGATGAAATGCAACGCGGTGTCAAGTGCAAGCCTCGGCAAAAATGACGAAAATCGGGTTAAATCGGCGTCCCGCCGGCCACGGCCGTCCAACAAAGTGAATCTTTGGTTAACGCGCGTTGACGAATTGTCTCGATCCGCCGTGAACCGGTCCGGTGGTCACGGTCCGGCGGCCCAGGGCAGACCCCGCTCCCGCCTCCGCCAGGCGGGCACGGCAGGCGCCTAGGAGGGCCGAACAGACACCACCGCGCGCCCCGCATCCGTCAGCCGGCAAACGAGCCAGTCAGGCTTGATTGGGTTGGAAAACCAAGGCTCTGCCCAGCCTGCGGCCATGCAGGCACGGATCGTCTTTTCCGAAATCCGGCGTCCGTCGGCATCGAACAGCGGCAGTTTGCCACCGGCCTGCGACAGGCCGCGCGCGAGCCACGCCGCCTGTGCCCGTGTCGGCTTTTTGATCGCGCCATGACCTGCAACCCGTCGCTTCGACGACGCGCGGACAGCCTCTTTCCTCCCCTCGTTCATGCCACCCATCTCCTTGTCATGACTCTGCAAATTCTTGTTCCAGGGCGTGGATTGTGTCATTAGCTTTGGTGGTGCGGCAAGTTCGGGCGAGTTGCGTTCCAAGGTCAGAGGCCGACCTTCAACGCTTCCAAGGTCACGCCCGACGATTTTCGATTTCGGCAGGAATGCCGAAACCGTGGTGCCGTGCAAGGTCTCGCGGCGCCAGAAGCGCCGTGTCACCCGATGTGTAACGAGTACGGACGCGAGGCGAGTTCAAGATGGCAAATCCCCCGAAGGCGAAAGATCCCGCCGAAGCTGCCCTTTCGGCAGTCGAGGAGGCGCTGAAAATCGATTTCGGCGACGACACCCAACAGCAGGCCGCCACCGCGTCGGCGGGCAGCGATGCGAGCGCGCGCCCGGCGGACAGCAGCGCCACGGAAAGCGGGCCGCTCCCGGCCAAACCGGAATCGAACCGCTCCGGCAACCGCCGCGGACGCGGCGGCGGGCGACCGACATCGGCGGCCAACGACGACCGTCGCTCCATCGGCAACCTGATCTACGCCCTGCAGCGCCGTCCGACCTCGGCGCCTTTCTGGTTTTCCCTCGCGCTCAGCATTCTCTGGATTGCCGGCGGCTGGTGGCTCGCGTCCTCCGCCTTTTCCGCCGAAGTCGCGGCGGTCGGCTCCGCCAACGACATCATGGCCTCGCCTTCGCTCATCCTGATCGCCGTTGCGGTCGTCGTGCCGGTGCTCTTCTTCTGGGCCATGGCGCTGATGATCTTCCGTGCCCAGGAAATGCGCATCGTCGCGCGCGGCATGACCGAAGTCGCGCTGCGGCTGGCCGAGCCGGAGGATGTCGCCAAGGAATCCATTCTCAGCGTCGGCCAGGCGATCCGTCGCGAAGTCGCCGCCATGGGCGACGGGATCGAGCGCGCGATTGCCCGCGCCAGCGAGCTGGAGGTTCTCGTACACAACGAGGTGTCCTCGCTCGAACGCTCCTACAATGACAATGAACTCAAGATCCGTTCGCTGATCGACGAACTGGTGACCCAGCGCGAAGCCGTGGTTTCCAACGCCGATCGCGTCCGCGATTCCATCACCGGCGCGCATGAAAGCCTCGCAGCGCAGCTGGATGCCACGTCCGACAAGATCAGCTCCATCGCCGACACGGCCACCGAACGCCTGACCGGCGCCATCGACTCGCGCGTCGGCGAACTGACCGCCACCGTCGACGGACGCGTGCGCGAAATCACCGACACGTTCAACACCGCCGGCGGCCAGCTGATCGACAATCTCGCCTCCCACGGCGAAACCTACGTCGAGCGCCTGACGGGCACCGGCCACGACCTCGTCGAGAACATGTCGCGCACCGGCTCGGAATTCGCCGAAACGCTGCAAAGCCGCGGCACGGAGATCAACGACCGCTTCTCCTCCACCGCGACCGAGTTCGTCGACACGCTCACCACACGCGGCGCTGAGATCAACGACCGCCTCGAGCAGACCTCGACCTCGCTGTTCACCACGCTCACCGAACGCGGCGACCAGATCAACGAGACGCTCGCCACCACCGGCACCTCCATCGTCGACACGCTGTCGCTGCGCGGCTCGGAAATCACCGAGGCGCTCACCACGACCGGCCAGAGCGTCGGCGAGACCATCACCAGCCGCGGCGAGGAGATCACCGCCAGCCTGTCGCTCACCAGCGGCAAGCTGATCGACACGATCACCACCCGCACCGAGGACCTGCTGTCGACCCTCGACACCCGCGTCACCGGCCTCGACACCTCGCTCGCCGCAACCGGCGACCGGGTCGTGGAAAGCATTTCGCTGCGCGGTCAGGAAGTGACCGACACCATTTCCGTCAAGGGCGCGGAAATCGTCGAGACGCTGTCCTCGCGCACCGAGGAAGTGGCGGAAATCCTGCGCGGCACCGGCGAGAGCATCGTGGTCGACCTGTCGCTGCGTGGCGGCGAAATCGCCTCCAAGCTGGACGAAACCGCCGGCAGCCTGTCGGAGACGATCACCGTGCGCGGCACGGAACTGGCCGACCGGCTCGGCTCCGTCGGCGACAAGATCCACGAGGCGATCTCGGTCAACGGCGAAGCGCTCGACGAGCGCCTCGAGCAGCGCAGCAAGGAAATCGCGACGATCATCGACAACCAGACGAACGCCTTCCGCGTTTCGCTGGAAGATGCCTCCAGCGCGCTCACCACGTCGCTGTCGTCCCAGACGTCCGATTTTGCCCGCACGCTGTCGGAGACCGGCACCGAGCTTGCCCACCTCATCGGCTCGCGCGGCGAACGCGTCGCCGGCGACCTGAACGCAATCGGCGACCGGCTGGACGCCACGCTTGCCGAGCGCGGCGGCACCCTGCAACTCAGCCTGAGCGGCCACCTGGAGCAGATGGAACACCTCATCGGCGAACGCGGCGACGCGCTTGTCGCCTCCGTCGACAGTCGTTCGCGCGAGCTTGGCGAGACCCTCGACGGGCGCATCGAATCGCTCAACTCGACGCTCGACCTGCACTCCTCCACGCTTACCGAGACGCTGGACCAGCGCATCGACGGCTTCGGCAAGACGCTCGACCTGCGCTCCTCCACGCTTGCCGAGACGCTGGACCAGCGCATCGACGGCTTCGACAAAACGCTCGACGGCGGCATCGGCAAGCTCGCGGTCACGCTGGAAAACCGCACGGAGCAGTTCGAAAAGACGCTTTCGGAACGCACCGTCGCGCTCTCCGACGTGCTGGAGAACCGCTCCGAGGCGATCACCATCCAGCTGTCCAACAAGGTCGACGAAGTCGGCGCCTCGCTGAGCGCGCGCGCCGAGGAAATCGGCACCAACCTGTCCGACCGCTCCGCAGCCATCGGGGAGACCATCGAGCGTCACCTCGTCAGCTTCGAGGCCTCCATCGGCGAAAAGGTCGAACTGGCCGCGGTTTCCATGTCGGAAAAGGCGGAGCATCTGGCCGAAACCATGTCGACCGGCACGGACCGCATCGACCAGGCACTGGACGCGCGTGCCCGCCAGATCAGCGAGACACTGGTCGCACGGACCCGCGAGATCGCCGCCGCCTTCGTCGACGGCCAGACCGAAATGTCGAATTCGCTCGACCAGCGCCTGACCGATGCCGGCCAGGTGCTGTCACGCCAGAGCCAGGACCTGACCGACACGCTGTCCGACCGCATCGCGGAGATCAACGTGTCGCTCGGCTCCAAGGTGTTCGAGGTCGCGGAAACCCTCGACAACCGCTCGGCCGAATTGGAACGCATCCTCGCCGACCGTCTGGCGGCCATTTCCGGCACGCTGACGAGCGAGAGCGAACGCGCACGCCTCACCCTGTCGGAGGTTCTCACCGAGGCCGGCGGCACGGTGGAGCGTCTGACCGGCGTGCTGACCGGCGAGAGCGGCAAGCTCAAGGAGACCGTCGAGGTCACGCTGGATGAAGCCACCCGCAAGCTCGAGGGCGAAGGCGCACGCCTGCGCCAGATCGTGCTCGGCTCGGTCGGCGAGGCGCGCGGCGCCATGCAGAGCGAGAGCGAAAAGGCGGCGGACGCCATCGTCCAGGCCCTCAACAACGCCTCCGGCGCCATGTCGGGCGAAAGCGAGAAGATCCGCGATCTTCTGTTCGCCGCGATCAGCGAGGCCGCCCACAGCCTTGCCGCCGAAAGCGAGAAGGCCCGGGCCATGTTCGTCGGCACGCTGACCGACATGAACGGCTCGCTCGGGACCGAGAGCGAAAAGGCGCGCGAGGAGATCACCCGCACGGTTCAGGAAGTCTCCGGCACGCTCAACGCGGAAAGCGAGCAGGCCCGCATGGTGCTTGCCCGCACCATCGAGGAAATCCGCAACACCGTGGCCGGCGAGGCCGATGGCGTGCGCTCGCAGGTCGCCAATGCGGTGCGCGCGGCAGCCGACCTCCTGTCGGAACGCGGCAACGCGGTCGCCGACGATCTGGTGGCGCGTGCCGAAGCGCTCAATGCAGCGCTCGAGGAACGCTCCGGCACGCTTGCCGGTCTCGTCAGCACCGACGGCAACGCGCTTGTCGAGGCCATCGAGCAGCGCGCCAACGACCTCACCGGTCGTGTCTCGGAGGTGCATGACGCAATCCTCGAGGCGATCACCGTCAAGGGCAAGGACGTCACCGACACCTTCGCCCGCACCGGACTGGACGCCACCCGCAAGCTGGTGGAAGCCGGCGACGATCTGGTCTCCAGGCTCGACGAGCGCAGCGCGTCGGCGGCGGAGATCCTCACCCATACCAAGTCGCAGCTGGAAAGCGACATCACCGGCCTGCTGGATCGTCTCAACCAGTCGAACACCATGCTGAGCGATGTGCTCGCCAACGCCGACGACAACCTCGGCAAGGTGGAAACCTCGCTGTCGCGCAGTGCGGGCGAGTTCCGCACGGCCATCGACCGGGCGGTGACGGAGACGACCAGCTCGACCTCCACGCTCACCGAACAGACCGGCGTGCTGCAAAAGGTCTCCGACACGGTCCTGTCCGACCTGTCGAGCCTTGCCGGGCGTCTGGAAGAGCATGGTCGCCATCTCACCGATGCCGCCAAGCATCTGGAAGAAGTCGACCGCTCCGTGGAAAGCCGCGTCGGCGAGCGCAAGACCGCCATCGAGGATGTCGCCGACACGCTTCTGGCAAAGACGGAAGCCGTCGACAGCCTGATGCGCGGCTTCTCCAAGCAGCTCGAGGAGATGCTGGAAAACGCCGACGGCAAGAGCCGCGACGTGACCCGCCAGCTGACCTCGGCCGCGGAAGCCGCAACGGCGGCCGTCACCGAGCAGTTCGAATCCATGCGCATGTCGGCCGGTCTCGAGGGCCAGAAGGCCCGCGAGGCGGTCCGTGCCGCGCAGGACGATGTGGTCGCGGAAATGTCGAGCACCCTGTCGGAAGCCTCCGAACGCTTCACCGAGGCAACCACACGCATGCGCGACGTCGCCCGCGACGTCCACCGCGAGCTGGAGAAGACCCGCACGGAGCTCAAGCGCGGCATTCTCGATCTGCCGGAAGAGGCGGAACAGTCCACCTCGGCCCTGCGCAAGGTGGTGAGCGAGCAGGTGCGCGCGCTGTCCGAACTCTCGGAGATCGTCGCCCGCCAGTCGAACGCGCTCGACACCTCGCGTGCCGGGGACCGCACGGTCGCGGCCGGAGCAACCGGTGGAACGGGCGGCGCAACGCTTGCCTCCGTGGCCCGCCAGCCGGCCGAGCCGGCACCGCGTTCGGCCCCGCAGCCGGCGCCGCAGCAACCCGCCGCGCAGCAGCCGGCGCCCCAACAGCAGCGCGGAGAGTTGCGCGGCGAATTGCGCCGCAAGACGCTGAGCGACTTCGAGCCGCAGACGCCGAACAAGGGCGGCGACACCCGCAGCCCCCTGCCCTCCGCCCCGCAGGGCAAGGGCTGGGTCTCAGACCTGCTGCGTCGCGCCTCGCAGGACGAGGACACCGACAGCCAGGACGACGAGGCGGCGCGCTCGCCGCTGCAGATGGTGGAATCGCTCAACTCGCTGTCGATCGACATTGCGCGCGCCATCGACCACGAGACCTTCATCGACCTGTGGGACCGCTACAAGCGCGGCGAACGGCATGTCTTCACCCGCCGTCTCTACACGCTTCAGGGTCAGCAGACCTTCGACGAGATCCGGCAGAAATACGCCCGCGACGGCGAGTTCCGCGCCGCCGTGGACCGTTATCTGACCGACTTCGAGCAGCTTCTGGCCCAGGTGTCGCGCAACGACCGCGACAACATCATGAGCCAGACGTATCTCACGTCGGACACCGGCAAGGTCTACACGATGCTCGCCCACGCCAGCGGCCGTCTGGACTGATCCGCCTCACAAGGGCGACGCACCGAAACGAAAGAAGGCGCGGCTTCCGAAAGGGGCCGCGCTTTTTTTATTGGTGGTAGAGATTGGGGGAAGACAGACTGTGGGCAGCTAAGGGTTGGAGCCAGCCCTTCGCTGTCATGAAGCTGACGCTGCTTCAGGCTGCCAAATGTCCTTCAAGGCCTGCGATGAGAATACTTGCGAGCAAAACTCGAGCAAGAGAGGCTCCGCAAAGCACCTGACGAAATCAGCCTCCGACTCGGTCAATATGAACTCCCCAATTCTACTATGCGCGATGGAACATCTAACCCTGTATATCCAATACGCTGAGAGCTTCGAAATGAAAGACTTATAGTCCTCCTGTGATTTTAAAGTATTATTTACCTTCAAATCGTGTTCGTTAAAATGCCCCGCACCCAAGCTGTTTATTACGCTCGACCACCGCGGAGGATTTGAGGAAGGTGGAATTGGATTGCCGTCTTTAGAATGCTCATCAAAAATGGTCTTTGCCAGCCCCTCATACCCAGAGACTAGCGTGAGCTTTTCAGCCAGGCGCTCGTGGTCGTAGATGAAATCGTACGATATAGAGACTAGTCGATGAACTTCCTTGGTCCCATGAGCTGATAGAATTACGGATAGGTCGCGAATGTCCGCGTTCAGTTTCTTGATCTTGAGAACCGTGATTGTATCGAAGAGGAGCTCAACGCATTGATATAGGCGCAAGAACCTCTCAAACGGATTCTGGGCGAATGTGTATCTTGCGAAAGCTTCGGAGTGATGCTCGGATGGGATCAAAATCCTAGAGCTTGCGATTATACTCTCAAACGCAATACTCACATTTGAAGGCTTCACATAGTGGCTAAAGCCGCCCCAAATGTCAGAAGTCGCTCTAAGTTCCTGGTCGTATTCAGCCGGCGGAACATCTGTCGTTACAAGATAGTCACTTGAAAATGTATACCCAGGCTCTCCAAATTCTTGTTGTGGAACATCAGCCAAATACGCTAAAAATTCTGTGGAAGATAGAGAGTAAAAATTTTCGACAACTTTCCCCTTGAGCAAAAGAAGCTGCCCCAAATCTCGAGAATCTTCATGACGCACGTCCACATTCGTCACGCTTCTGTCGCGCATTGAAGAAATTGCGCGCACCGGAAACACCCCGGAGCTTGCAATTTCTAAATAATTTTCGTGATCTACAACTTCCTTAGGATCGAAATCTTCCTGAGTGCCAAAGATTTCATTAAACTCATCCGACAGGAAGACATCCTCTAGCTCTTGCGCGTCCATTAATCAGCGGCCAAATTCCAAGCGGCAGACAATTGAATATCGCCCTCAGCCCTGAAAACCTCCTTCAGCCCATTTGCTAAAAGCCTACGAGTGTAAGTTCCAACATTGACCTTCCGAGCGCTCTTGCCCATTCGAATTGCGTCCAGAGCTTCGAGCTGGAGGGGATCAGTGCCCGGTTCTGAGTTCGACAATTTCCTGACTAATTCCTGCAAGGCCACCTTTGTTCGCCGACTCTTTTCGGCACTTACTTCGACGCTTCCGTTTCCAGCATATTGAGTGATGGATGCGAAGAACGATATACAAGTGTTTTCGCTCGTTAGCCAATGCGGTGAGCGAAGATTAGACTTTTCTTCTTCGTCATCGTCGCCCCCACCGGCGACTCCTGAATAAACCCTAAACACCTGCTCATCGAGCTCAGCATAGATCTTAAAGTAATCGATGAATTCTGAGAATTGCTCCCGTATACTCTCTTCACCCATGTCGAGCGCGCTATCAACCTGTAGTTTTTGAGAAATAAGGTTATCTTTATTCAACTCTGTCGTGCCAGAAACAAATGCCTGGTATCCGGATATGATCACCTGCAGAGGATAAATCCTCGACTTCCGTCTCCGTCTTTGATCCTTCTCGGTTACAAGACTGACGTTTCCAATTTCCTCTTCAATAGCACTATGCAGAGAAGCGAATAGGAGCTCAATCTGATGCCTTGCAGACATAGGTTTCTGCCCTGCATTCAGAACAATAATTCTATATACTAGCTTTTCTAAGTCGCTCTCTATCCATATTTCCAACAAAAGCTCTTGACCTTCTAGGAACTCAAAATTTTCCTTTTTCAAGTCATCGAGAATATAGGTTCGCTGCAATCCATCCAGAATATTACAACGCCCCGCCTTCGAAAGAAAATCAGTCAACTCTTCTATATTCTCAAGAACCCTTTCAGCATTCGAAACGTATTCCGGTTTTAGAGCTAGCGTTATCGTTGGCAACGAGGCGCCAAGGCGAATATCGTCCTTTAGTCTACCATACGCCTTATGCGTCTCGCGCTTTCTCTGAATTGCAAAACTTCCATAGTCGCTTCCGACAATATCTAGGTACTCGTTTGGCGTCACTTGCGCGTAGACGATTTTTGTGTCCGAGCGGAGGTCTTTGCCGTGACCGATGATCTTCATTCTGGTTCCCAAAATTTCGAGCGTAGAACGGTTAAAGCGATAAAGTTCTTGTGACGCTATGCCTGGCAGATCGATGTAACCAAGCTACCCTTGCTCTTCACTTAAGCGCAAGCAGCATCCTGGACACCATCTCCATAGCTCTCTCTGAAGCCATTTTACGATAGGCTCAGCAATGCTAGAAAAGTTAAAGTAGCCTCGGCTGGTTTTTCGAGGTCCGTTTGCAGTGAATCTCGATGATTCGCGCTACACACTGCAGAAGTCAGCACCCAACTTATCTTTTCCGGCGACACAGAGCGGTGTCTTGATTACCTCATCCGCAGTGCGTTCATTAGTTTTCTTGAAAAATTGCAACGGTCGCGAGCGCGACCAGATACGAGTGCGCCATGCACCCTCCTCCGTCACCAGCCCCCCCTCAAACGTTCCCGAGCACCCAGGCGGACATTTCGCGCAGGACCGCGTCGGCGGCGGCATTCATCGCGGAGACGGCGTCGCGCACGCTTGTGCTCTTGGCGGGCGCCTCGGCGCGGAAGATGCGGCTGGCGCGGGTGCGGCCGTTGCGGTCGTTGACGAGGCGCGCCATGATTTCGACCACGGCGCGGTCGCGGCCGTCGACGCGCAGCTCGAAGGCGCGCAGGTCGGTCTGGAGCTGGTAGTCGATCAAGAGCCCCTCGCCCGGCAGGCCGACGCCGCGCAGGCCGCGGGTGTTTTCCAGCGCGCGGACCATCTTGGCCTGCACCACCTTGGGCAGCGTGTCCGTCCAGGCGGCCTTGGGGAAGTACGTGTAGACCGGGCCGTCGTCGACGACGGCGATATTGGCGGTGTCGAGCGCCTGCAGCGCGCGCGGCTCCGGCACCAGCACCTGTCGCGCGCCGGAGCGGGAGCGGGTCTGCGTCTCCAGGTCGGTCGGTGCGCTCAGCCCGTAATAGGCCTCCGGCGTGTTGTTGGCCGCACAGCCGCCGAGCGAAATCAGCAGGGCCATGCCGACGATGGCGGCCGAGATCCTTGCGAAACTCATCGTAGCTTGCGCCCCCGTGGCGTTGCATATGCGTTTTTCGGTTTCACCGTAACGGCTGACGCGACATCTGTCGCCCATGCGCCCGCCGTCACTGTCGGCACTCGTCCGTCCGCGCGGCTCATCGGCGCTTTGCTCCGTCGAAGGTCGGTGTGTCCGACCCGCCAAAGATCACCCGCTGCGGATTGCTGTTGAGACTGCTTGCCGCGCGCTGGATCTCCAGCAAAGTACGGTTGAGCTGCGCCATGGCGGCGGAGAAATCGGCCGAGCCGCGCACGGTGAATTTTTCAAGTCCGGTGGTGATCGGCCCGACGCGCTCGGCGAGCGTATCCGCCACCTTGCGAATGGCGCTGGCGGCCTTGGTGGCTTCCGTGATCAGCCCCTCGCCGTCGGCATCGACCATCGCCTCGACCTTGGCGACCAGGCCTTGCACGCGCGTACCTGTCGCGTTCAGCGTGGCCGCAAGCTCCTCGGCGTCGGAAATGATGCGGTCGATGTCCGGTCCCCGGCCCTTCAGGCTGTCGGAGAATTCGGTGACATTGTCGACGGCCGTCCCGGCCTGGTCGATGGCGCGGGTGATCGTGTCGGTGCGCCCGGCAAGCCCCGACGTCACGCGATCCACCGACGCGATCACGTTTTCCACCCGCAGCGGATCGACCGCCGTCAGGATGCCGTTGACGTGCTCGACAGTGCCGATCAGCTTGTCGGAGATCTTGCGCGCGTCTGCGATGACAGCGCGGATGTCGCTCTCGCGATCGACCGCGATGGCGGTCACCGCCTCGATGTTTTCCATGGTCTGGCTGGAAGACACCACGAGCCGGTCGATGTCGTCGGAACGATCCTCAAGCACCTTGGAGAAGGCGGCGACATTGTCGACGATCTCGGCAATCGCCTCGGGACGGATCGCGGTAACGACCTTGTCGAACTCCGAGAGGCTTTCGTTCAGCCCGACGGTGAACGTCGCCAGATCGCTGGCCGCCTTTTCCGCATCGGCGATCAGCTTTGTCAGACCGTCCGCCGCCCCGGCCACCTTGGCCGTGATCTGGGAGGCATTGTCGACGATCTGCGTGACCTTTTCCGGCGGGATGGCCTGAACGACCTCGGTGGCGCTGTCGACGAGCCCCTCCAGCCGTCCGGAGAGCTGTTGCAGTGCCTCGCCGGTGCTGGCGACGCTCGACATGAAGGTGTCGACGCCATCCGCGTTCTTGGCAAGCGCTTCGGAAAACACCCGCGCGTTGGAAATGATGTCGCTGATGTCGTCGCGGTTGTCCTCCACGACGCGCTCGACGGCGGCAAGCGTGGTGTCGGCGCGCGAGAGAATGTCGCGCGCGCCCTCGACGATATCCTCGAAGGCGGAGCGCTCGGCATGGATCACCGGCGGTTTTTCGGCATCCGGATCCAGCAGCAGCGGCGATGTCGGCGACCCGCCGGACAGCTCGACATAGGCAATGCCCGAAAGCGTCTGGAACCCGAGCGTCGCCTTGACATCGGCGCGCAGCGGCGTGGTCGGATTGACCCGGATGGTGGCAATCACCACCGAGGGGTCCTTGGGATCGAACCCGAGCGAGCCGACATCGCCGACCTTGATGCCGTTGAAATTGACCGATCCGCCCACGGACAGGCCCGTCACCGCACCGTTGAAGATGACCTTGACGGGAAGCGCGCGCGGTCCCTCCGACCGGCTGCCAAGCCAGTAGATAAAGGCAAAGCCGATGAACATCGTGACGAACACGAAGGCGCCGATCGCCACATAGTTCGCGCGGGTTTCCATTCCTACCTCAAGTCCTCAGTCCAGCCCGCCCGGTCAGACGCGTCGCAACGCCCGAACGCCATTGAAATATTCCTGCACCCAGTCGTTGTCGAAGCGCATCAGCTCCTCGATCGGGCCCGCGGTCAGCACCCGCTTTTCCCCTAATACCGCGACGCGGTCGCAAATGGAATGCAGGCTGTCCAGATCGTGGGTCACCATATAGACCGTCAGCCCCAGCGTCTCCCTCAGTTTAAGCACCAGGTCGTCGAAGGCGGCCGCGCCGATGGGATCGAGCCCGGAGGTCGGTTCGTCCAGAAAGACGAGGTCGGGATCGAGCGCCAGCGCCCGCGCCAGGCTGGCGCGCTTGATCATCCCGCCCGACAGTTCCGAGGGAAACTTGTCGGCGGCCGAGCGCGGCAGGCCGACCATCTCTATCTTCAAAAGCGCCAGTTCGTCCATCAGCCGGTCGGACATGCGCATGTGCTCGAGCATCGGCACCTGGATGTTCTGCCGGACCGTCAGCGAGGAAAACAGCGCGCCTTGCTGAAACAGCACGCCCCAGCGGCGCTCCACGGCGTGGCGCTGCGCGTCCGAGGCCGTCTCCAGATTGGTGCCGAACACCTCGATCTCGCCGGCACGGCGCGGCGTAAGCCCCAGAATCGCGCGCATCAGGACGGACTTGCCGGTGCCGGACCCGCCGACGAAGCCGAGGATCTCGCGCCGGTAGACGTCGAGGTCGAGATCCTGGAGCACGATGGTGGAACCGAAGCCAACGGTCACGCCCCGCGCATGCAGGATCACCTCGTCGCTCGGCTTGGACAAGGCCGACACCTCGGCGGCGTCGCGGTCCGTATCGTATTCGGTGGGCGGAGCGGCGTCAGACATTCAGATCCCGATCGAGGAAAAGAAGATGGCGAACAGGCCGTCGACGACGATCACCATGAAGATCGCCTTCACGACGGACAAGGTGGTGTGCTTGCCGAGCGACTCGGCCGAACCGCCGACCTTCATTCCCTCCACGGAGGCGACGAGACCGATGATCAGCGCCATGAAGGGCGCCTTGACCAGCCCCACCATCAACGTGTCGATCGTGACGGCGACCTGCATCAGGTCGAGAAAGACGCGCGGCGCCATGTCGAGATAGAACCAGCTGACGAGGCCCGCACCGAACAGCGCGGCGATGTTGGACAGAAACGTCAGCACCGGCATCGCGAGGATAAGCGCCAGGAGGCGTGGCAGAATCAGGACTTCGGTGACCCTGAGGCCGATGACATGCAGCGCGTCGATTTCCTCGCGCATCTTCATCGAGCCGATTTCGGCGGTAAAGGCGGACCCGGAGCGGCCCGCGACCATGATCGCGGTCAGGATGACGCCGAGCTCGCGCAACACCAGAACGCCGGCAAGGTCCACAACATAGACCTCCGCGCCGAACTGGCGAAGATAGAACCCGCCCTGCTGCGAGATGATCGCGCCGATCAGGAAACTCATCATCAGGATGATGGGAACCGCACCGATGCAGGTGCGGTCGAACTGGTTGGCGATGGACGGCAACCGCAGCGACCGCGGCCGAAGAAAAACACCGGACAACACGCTGACCAGCGACCCGACGATATGCAGAACCGAACGCACGTCGTTGCCGATTTCCACGACCTCGCGTCCGGTGGTCTCCAGGATCCTGACCAGGGAGGCCGGGCGCCGCTCGGGCTTCCAGGGCGGCGGATGGTGCTTTTCGACCTCGCCGAGCAGAACACGATGGGAGGGGCGGAGGTTTTCAAGATCGACGCGCACGCCCCGATAATCGAGATCGCCCCGAAACCTGTGCAGGAGCCAGGCACCGGCGGTGTCGAGCGTGGTGATCTGCGAGAAATCGATCACCGGCCGCACTCCGTCGGGAAGCTTCAGCTCGGCGAGTTGCGCCTCCATTGCGGCGCTCTCGTGGATCGTCCACGCGCCGGCGGGAACGATCCGGCAGAGGTCGTCCGTCTCCTCGACGGTGAGCGTCGGCATGTCCTTGACCGGGTGAATCGTCATACGCGCTTCGTCGCTTCCCCTGCACCCGGCGCCGTCTCGCTGACACACCGGCGACACCCCCTTGCCGAGCGTCCCATGCGCCACGTATACCTTGCGGCCAACGTCAGCGTCCAGATCGGCTTGTGGAGACTGGCACGGACAGGGCATTCGGCATCCCCTTGTTGCGTCGAAGCCTCATTCTTCCCCGCGCAACCCACGCCGCATTGTCTTCGACACAGGAGCACTTTCATGGAAATCGCCCATCCCTATCTGCTGTTTCTCGGCGATGTGCCCGATGCGCTGGCCGCCAAGACCGGCCTGGGCATCGTCGACTGGCGCCGCGACTGGTGCATCGGCCAGCATCGGCTCGAGGGCTGCGCCGCCGACGCCGGCCTGACCGACATGACGCCGGAAGAAGCCGCCGGTGCCGGTGCCCGCACGATGGTCATCGGCGCGGTCAATGCCGGCGGTGTGCTTCCCGACCACTGGGTCGCCTCCATCGTCGCGGCACTGGATGCGGGCATGGACGTCGCCAGCGGCCTGCACATGCGCCTGGCCGACGTTCCGGAAATCCGCGACGCGGCGGCCCGCACCGGCCGTCATCTGCGCGACGTGCGCCATTCGGAAATCCGTTTCGACACCGGCAAGGGGACGAAGCGCACCGGCAAGCGCCTGCTCGCCGTCGGCACCGACTGTTCGGTCGGCAAGAAATACGCGGCCCTTGCGCTGGAACATGCCATGCGCGAGCGCGGCCATGACGCCGACTTCCGCGCCACCGGCCAGACCGGCATCTTCATTTCCGGGCGCGGCGTGTCGCTCGACGCGGTCGTCGCCGACTTCATCTCGGGTGCTGCGGAATGGATCTCGCCGGCCGCCGAACCCGACCACTGGGACGTGATCGAGGGGCAGGGCTCGCTGTTTCATCCCTCTTTCGCCGGCGTGACGCTCGGCCTGCTGCACGGCTCGCAGCCGGATGCCTTCGTGGTCTGTCACGAACCGACCCGCACCACGATGCGGGGCGTCGACACACCGCTGCCGACGATTCGCCAGGTCATCGACATGACGGTTGCCTGCGGTCAGCTGACCAACCCGGAAATCCGCTGCGTCGGGATCTGCGTCAACACCGCGGCCCTGTCCGAGGAAGACGCGAAGAAATGCCTGGCCGAAATCGCGGCCGACTACGACCTGCCGGCAACGGATCCGGTGCGTTTCGGCTGCGAGAGCATCGTCGTGCGGCTGGAAAGCGAGTTCGGCGCGCCATGACGATTGCACTTGACGTCCAGACCGACAGCTGGCCGATCGCCGGCGGTTTCACAATCGCGCGCGGCAGCCGCACCCATGCCCATGTGGTGACCGTCACGCTTGCCGAAGGGCCGAATGTGGGCCGGGGCGAATGCGTGCCTTACGCCCGCTACGGCGAAAGCGTCGAGGGCGTCATGGCGGACATCGCCAGGATGGGGCCGGAGATCGAGCGCGGCCTGACGCGCGAGGGCCTGCAGCAGGCGATGCCCGCCGGGGCCGCGCGCAATGCGCTCGATTGCGCCTTCTGGGATCTCGAAGCCAAACGCTCCGGCATCTCCGCGTTTGCCTGTGCGGGTATCGACGCTCCCCGCGACATGCTGACAGCCTTCACCATCAGCCTCGGAACGCCGGACAAGATGGCCGCCGACACGGCAAAGGCGAAAGAGCGCCCGCTGCTCAAGGTCAAGCTTGGCGGCGAAGGCGATCCCGCGCGCATCGCGGCGGTGCGCGCCGCCGCCCCCGAGGCGCGGCTGATCGTCGATGCGAACGAAGCCTGGAGCGCGGAGACCTTTGCCGAAAACATGGCCGCCTGCGCGGCCGCCGGCGTGGAGCTGATCGAACAGCCGCTTCCCTCGGACAGCGACGGCAGTCTGGCAACCCTGAAGCGACCGATCCCGGTGTGTGCGGACGAAAGCCTGCACACCAGTGCGGACCTGGAGCGACTGGCACCGCTCTACGACGCGGTCAACATCAAGCTCGACAAGACCGGCGGTGTCACGGAAGCGCTTGTCCTGCTGGAGAAAGCCCGCGCCATGGACTTCAAGGTCATGGTGGGCTGCATGCTGGGCACATCGCTTGCGATGGCCCCGGCAACGCTTCCCGCGCAACAGGCCGATTATGTCGACCTCGACGCGCCGCTCTTGCTCGAGCGCGACCGAAAGCCCGGGCTGGTGTTTTCCGGCAGCCTGATCTCCCCCCCGGTCCCCGACCTATGGGGCTGATCCCGCCGACAGGCGGGGCGCTCCTTCGCGAGAAGCCCCGCCGCTAGCCGCGCGGGCGGCCCCACAGCAGGCTGATGCAAAGCAGCACGCCGCCGAGACCAGCCAGTCCGGCCATGGCGAAAAACGCCGGCGCCGCGCCCGACGCATAGAGCACACCGGCAAGCGCGGTCGCGACCGCGCTCATCACCCCGACGACGGTCGACGCGACGCCCTGTGCCGTGCCGGCCCATTGCGGCGGTGCCATGCGCGCGACATAGGCAACCCCGCCCAGATGCGTCGCTCCGAACGTCAGCCCGTGCAACAACTGCATCGCAATGATGGCAAGAGGATCGAGCGCCAGCGGAAAGACGAGCCAGCGCACCACGGCCGCCGCCGCCCCGAGCGCCAAAAGCCCGCCGCTTCCGATCCATGCCCCGATGCGGCCCGCCATCGAAAACAGCAGGATTTCGGTCAGAACGCCGAGCCCCCACAACAAACCGACCTCGGTCCCGCCCAGCCCGGCCCGCGACCAGTAGAGCGCCGAAAACGCGTAATAGGCCGCGTGGCTTGCCTGAACCAGGCCGACGGCCGCGATGACGATCAGGAAGGCTGGCGCGTAAAGGGCATCCGCGCCGCGCGCTGCGCCGGCGGTGGGCTCCTGCTCCCGTGCCGGTTCGTCGCGCAGCCGCCGCACCGGAAGATACCAGCCAATCACCGCGGAAACCGCAAGGCCAGCGAGGATGCCGCCGAGCACCACCGACGATGTCCAGCCCGCGACCAGAAGGCCCCCGGCGAGATTGGCGACGACAAAGGCGATCGAGCCCCAAAGGCGCATTCGGCCGTAGTCGCCGTCGCCCTGCCGCTGGACGCGGGCAGCCAGCGCATCGCTGATCGGCACCAGCGGCCCCCAGGCAAGCGACGTGGCGGCAAGCAGGATCGCGGTCGGCCAGAACCCTTGCGTCCAGAACAATCCGCCGAAGCCGGCGCAGGCGACCGCAGACAGCATCGCGATTGCCTGTCCGGGCCGCAGATACCGGTCCGTCAGGGCGCTGACAAGCGGGTTCGCCACCAGCCGAATCAGCAGCGGCAAGGCCAAAAGAGAGCCGATTTCCGCCGCTCCGAGGCCGGCCTCGGCGAGCACGAGCGGAAAGAACGGCAAAAACAGGCCAAGGCCGAAGAAGTAGGCGGCAAAAAGGGCTGCCACCCGGAATCGCAGGGGCATGGCGCCGGTCCGAATTGCGCGGGAGACGGTCTTCTATACCGATTTTAAGGATTTGGCGATTATGCATGGAAGATCACGGCAGTCGCCCCGACCGACAGAAAAACACGACGCGGATCACGATCATGGCTGAAAACGGCACGCCCAGCGCGATGATGGAGAGCGACTACGACGCGATCCTGACGGCCCTGACGGAGACGGACCGCGGTCGCTGGTTTCTCGACGAATACATGCGTCGCCATCAAAAGCCCGACACGCAGGTCGTTCTCGACGCAATCGGCCGGCTGGAGAAGGCGATGGTGCGCGACCGCACGGTGCCCGATCTCAACCGCATCCGCCTCGACATCGCGGACATGCAGGAAGCGATCGAACGCACCAAGCGCGAGATCGCCAACATCAAGCACGAGGCGGAAGACGGCAACCGCTTCATCGAAGCCTCCAACGAGCTCGACGCCATCGTCACCAAGACGGAAAGCGCGACCCAGGAAATCCTCGCCGCCGCCGAAGCGATCCAGGAACACGCCTGGACGCTGCGCGAATCCGGCGCGGACGAAGCGGCTTGCGACGACATCGACGCGCGCGCGACCGAAATCTTCATGGCCTGCTCGTTCCAGGACCTGACCGGGCAGCGCACCCAGAAGATCGTCCAGGTGTTGCAATATCTGGAATCGCGGATCAACCTGATGATCTCCATCTGGGGCATCGAGGACGTCCAGAGCGAAGGTCACCAGCTTGTCGAGGACAGCCGCCCTGACGCCCACCTGCTCAACGGGCCGCAGCTCGAGGGACGTGGCGTCAACCAGAACGACGTCGATGAAATGTTCGGCCCCGGATCCTCGGATGTCGAGGACCATGACGACAACGCCATGAACGCGCAGGAACAGGCCGACGCGGCCTTCGCCGGCGCGACCGCCGAGGCACATGAGATCGACGCCCTGTTCGCCGCCGACGGTGACAATGGCACCGATGAAGATGACGGCGATGTTTCCTGGAACACCGACGCCGAAAACGCGCCCGAAGAAGAAGCCGACGTTTTCGCGAAAGCCGATGGCGGCGTTCAGACACCGGACGACGCGGCACCGACGGAGCTTGCAGGCCTGGACGGGGTATCCGAGGACGATCTCGGCGCGGCCGATGTGTTCGAACGCCCCTCCGGTTCCGCCGGAGGCGATGCGGCCCCCTCCGAAGAGGCCGTCATCCCGACACCCCTGCTCGACGACATCGTGATGGTCGACGCCGACGAGGAGCGGAAATGGGCCGAGGATGCAGCCGGCGATACGTCCGCCGATCCGCTCGAGGAGCTTTCTCCCGGCGAACGCCAGTCGCTGTTCAGCTAGGACGCGGTTCCAGTTCCGCAGTTTCATTGAAGATACCGCGCGTCGGCCTTTTGCCGGGCGACAGAGACGCCCACTTTCTGTTCGGAAGGGCGCCCTCGCTTCATCGGCAACTGCGGAAAGGGAAAAATCCGCTGCGACACTCTCTCATTTTTTATGAGCATTTTTACGATATTCGGGTAAGTACTTTGAATCGCTGACGACGAAAGCTGGACTTTTGGATCGTCGGCCGCTTTTCGGGAGGGAACGGTTCAAGCATGTTCAGGGAGCGTCTTGAGGAACTGGCGAGGATCAGGGAACCGTCTGCACGGTCGGAACTGGTCCGCCTGTTGAGCGCCCAGTATGCCGACAAACTCGAACGCGACCCAAGCGACACCGAACGTTTTCTCTTCTCCAGTCTCGTGCTGGATGTCTTCGATCAGCTCGACCATTCCGTGCGTCTCGATATCGTGGTGCGTCTTGCGCGCACCGACCGCATCACCTCGGCACTGGCCGATCGGCTGGCAACCGAAGCTTTCGACCTGAGCGAGGCGATTCTCGAGCATTCCCCGGTGATCAGCGACGCAAAGCTGGTCGACGTCGTGCGCAACCGCTCCGACCGGCACCGCCTTGCCATCGCCCGCCGCGAGAACGTGCCGGCGAAAATCGTCGACGCGCTGATCGCGCGCGGAGCCTTCCCGGTCGTCAACGCACTCCTGCAAAACGACGGCGCGCAATTTGCGGTCCGCGCGATGCTCGCGTTGCTGATCCTGTCGAACGGCGACCAGCGCCTGCTCGGCGCCATGGCCCAGCGTTGCATCAGCGACGAGGGATTTCGCGAAGACCTGAAACTGGTCGGCGAGACGGATTGTCCGCTGATGCCGGCAGAGCTGGAAAAGGCGCTCGACGACCCGGACGCGCTGGACCGCATCGCCGAGCGTGCCGTGCTCGACGATCCCGATGCGGGTCTCGAGATCGAGGGCGAACATTTTTCCAGGCACGAAGTCCGCATCCAGATCGCCTCCGGCGAGCTGAGCTTCGAAAACATCCTGCTGACGCTGCTGGAGCGTGAGGACATGACCGCGATCATCTGGCTTGTGTCGCGCCACCTCAACCTGCGCGACAGCACCGTGCGCGACACCTTCGCGTCACAGGCCGACGGCGCGGTCGCGATGCTGATGAAGGAAACCGGCATCGGCCACAAGACCTACGGCCGGTTTTTGAAAATGCGCTGCGCGTGGCTCGGGGTGGGAACCGCGAGCGTCGCGCATGAGGTCTATACCTTCCGCACGATGCGCCATCAGGGCACCCCGCGCGCCTTCAACTGAGCGAACGGCGCCTCAGTCGAGCGCCAGCGCCCGCGCCAGAATCTCGGGATCGATATTGCCGCCCGAGAGCGTCAACGCGACCGTGCGCCCCTTCACCGGCAGCTTGCCGGTGAGAACGGCAGCAAGACACACCGCGCCGCCCGGCTCCACCACAAGCTTCAGCTCGCGAAAGGCGAAGGCGACCGCCGCCAGCGCCTCGTCATCGCTCACCACCAGGCCGCGCGTCGCGCGCCGGCTGACGATGGCGAAGGAGCGCTCGCCGGGCGTCGGCGTCAGGATGGCATCGCAGACCGACCCGCCCTCAGTCGCGTTGGTCATCCGCGCGCCGGCAACGAGCGAGCGTCCGTAGTCGTCGAAACCGGCCGGCTCGACCGGAAGCAGTTCGCAATCCGGGGCCATGGCTTCCAGCGCCAGGGCAATGCCGGCGGTGAGCCCGCCGCCACCGGCGCAGGTGAGCATCGCATCGGGCGAAAGCCCGAGCGCGGCCGCCTGCTCGACGGCTTCCAGACCCGCCGTCCCCTGCCCCGCGATGACGCCGGGATCATTGTAGGGATGCACCATCGTCGCGCCGGTTTCCGCGCAAAGTGCCAGGGCGATCGCTTCGCGGTCTTCCACACCGCGCTTGTAGGTCACGACCCTCGCCCCCGAACGCCGCGTGCGGCCGAGTTTCGCCTCGGGCGCATCCTCCGGCATCACGATGGTGGCGGGCATGCCCAGAATCCGGGCCGCTTCCGCCACCCCTTGCGCATGATTTCCCGACGAACAGGCAACGACGCCGGGGCCGCGTTCCGCTTCGGGAATCTGGCTCAGCCGGTTGAAGGCGCCGCGAAACTTGAAGGATCCGGTGCGTTGGAGATTTTCAGCCTTGAGCAGAATGCGCCCGCCGGTGAGTTCATCGAGATAGGGAGAGTTCAACAGCGGCGTGACCACCGCCTCGCCGGCGATACGCGCGCGCGCGGCACGTACATCCTCAAAATCCGGCAACGTCGTCGTCATCGCGTCCATCTCGCCCTCTCCCTGCAGTGTCGAGACAGCGGTACACGATTGCACCCGGGCTTTGAAGCCGGATTGAAGAGACCGGCAGACGAAATCGTCACGCCGCGCCGCGCAGGTCCTCGTTCGTTTTGGCCGCGTTGCAATTGTCGATGAACTGCCGCGTGCTGCGCTCCCAGGTATAGCCGAGCGCCATTTCGCGGCAACGGTCGCGCGGGATGGCGAGCGCGGCAAGAGCGGCCTTTTCCAGATCGTCGTCAAGCACGCCGACGTCGGTTCCCCCGACGATATCGAGCGGCCCCATCACCGGATAGGCGGCGACCGGCACGCCGCAGGCAAGCGCCTCCAGCAGCACGTTGCCGAAGGTGTCGGTCAGGCTCGGGAACACAACCACGTCGGCACTGGCATAGTGGCGCGAGAGCGCCTCCCCGGTTTGCGACCCGGTGAAGACCACCTGCGGATAGCGCGCGCGCAACTCGGCCAGTTGCGGACCGTCGCCGACGACGACCCTGGTGCCGGGAAGGTTGAGATCGAGAAAGGCGGAAATGTTCTTCTCCACCGCAACCCGGCCGACATACATGAAGACCGGCCCCTTGACCCCGGCGGGCAGGACGGAGCCCTTGAAGGGGCGGAACAGCTCGTGGTCGACCCCGCGCGACCAGCGCATCAGGTTGCGAAACCCGCGCCCGCGCAAATCGTCCTCAAGCGTCTTCGTCGCGACCATGCAGCCGCGTCCCGCATTGTGAAAGCGGCGCAGCCACGCATAGGACCAGGACAACGGGACAGGCGCGCGAGCCGACAGATATTCGGGAAAACGGGTGTGATAGCTCGTGGTGAAGACGGAGCCGTCCTTTTGCGCCACATGCGCCGCCAGCAGGCCGAGCGGACCTTCCGTCGCAATATGAAGGTGCTCGCAGTCGAGATCGGCGATGCGGCGGCGCAACGCGCCGGCCGTCGTCAGCGTCAAACGGATTTCGCCATAGGTCGGGCAAGGCACGGTGAAGAAATCGGCCGGCGACAACACCTCAACGCGCACGCCGATCCGGCGCAGCTCAACCGCCGTGCGGTCGATGGAGCGCACCACGCCGTTGATCTGCGGATGCCAGGCGTCGCTGACGACGAGGAGCGACCTCATGCGGCCACCGGGGTGCGGACGGGAACGTCTGCATCGACGATGCTCGACCCGGGCCGGCTCCAGTCGATTACCTCGAAGGTGCCGTCGTGGTGCTCGACGATCGCCGTGCAGCTTTCCACCCAGTCGCCGGTGTTGATGTAGTGGGTGCCGAAAGTGTGGTGATCGGCGGCATGATGGATGTGTCCGCAGATCACGCCGTCAACGCCCTGACGCGCCGCTTCGCTGGCAAGCGTTTCCTCGAACTTGCCGATGAAACTCACCGCGTTCTTCACCTTGAGCTTGGCCCAGGCCGACAGCGACCAGTATGTCAGCCCCAGCCGTCGGCGCACGACGTTCAGCCCGGTGTTCAGGTTGAGCGCTGTGACATAGGCCCAGTCGCCGAGGAAGGCGAGCCACTTGGCATGCCGGACCACGACATCGAACTTGTCGCCGTGGATCACCAGATAGCGCCGGCCGTCGGCGGTTTCATGCAAGGCCTCGTCCATCACCTCGATGCCGCCGAAGTGTGTGCCGAGAAAATCGCGCAGGAACTCGTCGTGGTTGCCGGGCGTATAGACGATGCGCGCGCCCTTGCGGCCCTTGCGCATCAGCTTCTGAACGACATCGTTGTGGGTCTGCGGCCAGTACCACATCCGTTTGAGACGCCACCCGTCGACGATGTCGCCAACAAGATAGAACGTCTCCGCATCGTGATGGCGAAGAAAATCGAGAAGCATCTCCGCCTGACACCCGCGCGTGCCAAGATGGACATCGGAGAGAAAGATCGCCCGGAAATGCTGCGGGGCCGGTTTGACGGACATGTCGCGCTCCTGACAAGATTACAAGAGGCTTTTTGCGCGATTCCGGTCTCAGAAATATGACAATCGCCACACGGATGGTTTCACGCGTCCGGCAAACACACCGTCCGCCGACGACGGACGAAGACACGTGCGAAAGCAGCTTGGCGCGCGGTCAATCGCGCTGCATGGAATAAGGATAGGGGAATGGATCTGGGAATTTCGGGCCGCAAGGCCATCGTCTGCGCCTCAAGCCGGGGGCTGGGACGCGGCTGCGCCGAAGCGCTGGCGGAAGCCGGCTGCGAGGTAATCGTCAACGGCCTCGACGCCGACCGCCTTGCGCGTACGGCCGATGAAATCGCGCAACGCACCGGCGCAACGGTCACGCCGGTCGCGGCCAATGTCTCGACCCGCGAGGGCCAGGAGACACTGCTCGCCGCCTGCCCGGCCCCCGACATCCTCATCAACAACAACGGCGGACCGCCGCGGCGCGACTACCACGAACTCGACCGCGACGCGATGATCGACGGCGTGATCCAGAACATGATCTCGCCCATCGAAATGATCCAAAAGGTCGCCGACGGCATGGCGGATCGCGGCTTCGGGCGGATCGTCAACATCACCTCGATCACCGTGCGCATGCCGCTCGCCGGCCTCGATCTGTCGAGCGGCGCGCGCGCCGGCCTCACCGCCTTTCTCGCCGGCGTCGGGCGCACTTACGCCAGCCGCAACGTGACGGTGAACAACCTGCTTCCCGGCAAGATGGACACCGACCGGCTGCGGGGCGGCATCGAGGCTGCCGCCAAGGCGTCCGGGCGCTCGGTGGAGGACATACGTGCCGCACAGGCGGGCGAAATTCCGGCGGGTCGTTTCGGCACGGCAGAGGAATTCGGCCAGATCTGCGCGTTCTACTGTTCCGCCCACGCCGCCTATGTGACGGGGCAGAACGTGCTCATCGACGGCGGGCTCTATCCGGCCGCCTTCTGAGACCTCCCAAGAAAAAAGCCGGCGGGTCACCCCGCCGGCCTCGTCTGTCACCTTGTCGCCATGGCTGGTCAGTAGCCGCGCGCATTCGCCGCCGGCATGTCGTGGGACCCGCCCCAGCGATAGCGCATCGACGCGGAAACGATGTTCACATTGGCATCGACCGTCGAGGAATACGTGCCGAATGCAGGGTTGTAATCCTGGTGAGTACCGGAGATGTCGACCTTGGTGTTGGCCGTATGAATATAGGTGTACCCAAGGTCGACCGCGAGGTTGTCGAACACCTGATAGGAAGCACCGGCCGACAGCCACAGCCGGTCGTTGTCCGGCAGGCGGGTCGACCGGATCGCGTCGTCAATCGGCGACAGTTCGTAACCAACGCCTGCGCGCAGCGTCAGCTGCTCGTTGAAATCATATTCGCCGCCAAGCGCGAAGTACCAGCCGTCGTCATAGTTGAACTGCAGCGTCTCCGCGACCGCGCCATTCGCCTGCAGGGTGACCCGCGGGGACCTCAAACGGCTCCAGTTGGTCCATTCCACGGTACCGAAGACCCGAAAGGCATCGGTCACGCGCTGTTTGACCGACAGGTTCACCATGTCGGGCGTGCTCAGCCGCGCATTGATCGCGGCGATACCCGTCGGCGCCGCAAGCTGACCGTCCAACTCGTGAAAAACGCTGGAGCGATAGCCCAGACCAATTTCTGTGCCCTCCATCGGCTTCAGGGTCAGACCGGCCGTGATACCGAAGCCGATGTCGTCGCCTTCCAGAGCGGCTGTCGGGAAGCCAGGGACATTCGGAACAGCCTGCTTCAGGGCCACCGCGAAGTGCTGGATCTGAAGGCCGAGCGCGACGGAGACCATGTCGTTGATCTCATAGGCGAGCGTCGGCGTTACGTTGATCGACTGTGCCTTCGAGGACCGCGAATAGAACTGCCCCGCCCAATTGTCCGCCGGCTTGGTTGCAAGACCGAAGGGCGCATTGATCGACACGCCGAGAACCGCGCGGTCATTCAACCGGTAGGCCGCATAGCTTGCGGGAATGAAAGCGTCGTTCGCAATGTCGCCGGACGGCACGGAACTGTCCGGCAAGACGATTGCAAAAGGCGGAAGCGGCACCCCCGATGAGGTGAAGGTGCCGTTCATCTCCGCCGTCGGCATGATCACCGTATTGTGCGCCTCGACCGTCCAGCCTGCGCCGGCGCCGGTCAGCGTCGCCGGATTCCAGAACATCGACGAAATCGACGGCCCGGTTGTGCCGTAGCCCGCAAAGGACATCCCCTGATAGTATGAGCTTTGCTCGCGAAGTGCAAAGCCACCGGCAACTGCCTGCTGGACTGTAACGACCGCCCCCAAGGCCGTGAGAGAAAGTAACGAAGCCCTGACCTTTTTCCCCATACCGCGTCTCGATCCTCCAAATACATTCTAGCAGTCGCATCTCCCGGCGACCGATTACGTATTGGTAAGGTTATCGAGCGGACAGCGTCGGGCAACCGCGATTTTTGACAGGACCACCCCTGTATTGCAGCGCACAAAACACCGTTTCTCGGCCATTCCCCAACGACACCTTTTGGCAGATTAGGGTCCGCGCGCGCGAGAACGCGGCATTTCATGTCAGTTTTTTGAAGCTGGAAAACCCGCGTGTGCGTTTGCACAATTTTTAATCAAATCCGATATCGCCGTCGGAAAATCCGGATTGTTTGTGCGGTGTTGCAGGAAAGGCACGCAATCCTGCAGCTTTGAGGATCAATGCGCGTCCCGGGACGCCAAGGCAGTCCGCGATCGCCGGAATCGCGGACCGGTCGGTCCAACGGCAGGCCGGGAGGCAATCAGGGGCAGCGGAGCGACGAGGCCGTCACTCCGCTGCCTGCGACAGAGCCGGCGCGGGGTCCGTTTCGCGCTCTGTCGTGTCACGGGAACCGGAGGCGGTCGCGTCTTGCGCGCCGGCACTCCCGGATGCCTCCGCCTCGCTCTTGTCGAGACGGCGGCGGAACCACAGCGCATAGAGCGCCGGCAGAAACACAAGGGTGAGAACCGTCGCCACCGTCAATCCGCCGATCATCGCGATCGCCATCGGTCCCCAGAAGATGTTTGTGGTCAGCGGAACGAATGCCAGCACGGCGGCCAGCGCCGTCAGGATGACCGGGCGCGACCGGCGCACGGTCGATTCCACGATGGCCGTGCGCATCGTCGCTCCCGCCGCCAGGTCGTGCTCGATCTGGTCGGCGAGGATCAGCGTGTTGCGCATCACCATGCCGCCCAGCGCGATCACGCCGAGGATCGCGACGAAGCCGAAGGGCGCGTCCGCGATCAAGAGGGCCGCCACCGCGCCGACAAGCCCCAGCGGGAACGTGAGAAAAACGATCACCATCTTCGAAAACGACTGCATCTGCAGCATGATCAAGACGGCCATTGCCAGCAGCATCACTGGAAACACCTTGGCAAGTGCCGCATTCGCCTTGGCGGATTCCTCCGCCGCTCCGCCCGCGTCGATCCGATAACCGGGCGCAAGTCCCGCCTCGATCTCGCGCATCTGCGGCAGGAGCGCTGCCGTCACGTCCGGCGCCTGCACGCCGGGCACGATGTCGGCGCGCACAGTCAGCACGGTTTCGCGGTTGCGCCGCCACAGGATCGGCTCTTCGGAGACATATTCGATACGGGCCACCTGCGACACGGGGACAGCACGCCCGTCGCGCACGTTCAAGACGAGATCGCCGATGGCGCCGAGCGCGGCGCGCTCCGCCTCCGACGCACGCACCACAACCCCGACCCCATGCCGGCCGTCACGCAGGCTGGTGACCTGGACGCCGGACAGAAGCGTTTGAAGCGACTGCGCGATCTCGCGCGTCGACAGGCCGAGCGCGCGGGCACGCTCCTGGTCGACCTCCAGCTTCACGGTCTTGACCTTCTCGCCCCACTGCAGCTCGGTATTGCGCGTGTCCGGGTTTGCACGCATCGCATTGCGCACTTTCGCCGCAATCGCGCGCACCTCCTCGCGGTCCTGGCCGACGACGCGAAACTGGACCGGAAAACCGACCGGCGGCCCGAGTTCGAGCTTGTTGGCTCGCCCGCGCACGGAACTTTCCGAGGCCTCGAAGCGCGCCGTCAGCTGTTGCACCAGGCGTGTTGTGTGCTCTCCGCCCTTCGACTGGATGAGGATCAGCGCATAGCTCGGGTTGGGAAGGGCCGGATTGTAGGCCAGGAAGAAGCGCGGCGCGCCGGCGCCGATATAGGTGGTGAAATAGTCGACGTCGGGGCTCTTTGCGAGAAGCGTCTCGAGCTCGCGCGTCGCACGTTCTGTCGCCGCGAAGGACGCGCCCTCCGGCCCCTTTAGCTCCACCAGAACCTCCGGGCGCGAGGAATTCGGGAAGAACTGCTTCTTGACGAAGCCCATGCCGTAGCCGGCGGTTGCCAGCAGCGCGAAGGTAATCAGCACGACGGGCACCCGAAACCGCACGGCCGCAGAGATCATCCGGCGCAAACGGTTGTACCCGCGCGTCTGGTAGATCGCGTCCTCGTCGGCGTTGCCGCGCGCCGCCGCATGTCGCTCCAGCGAGCGCGGCAAGAGCTTGAGCCCGAGATAGGGCGTGAAGATCACCGCGACGAACCAGGAAATGATCAAGGCCGCCGTCACCACCCAGAAAATACCGCCGGCATATTCGCCGGCTGCCGACTGCGCGAACCCGACCGGCAGGAACCCGGCCGCCGTGACCAGCGTTCCCGTGAGCATCGGAAAGGCGGTCGATTCCCACGCGAAGGTCGCAGCCCGGAACCGGTCCCAGCCCTGTTCGATTTTCACCACCATCATCTCGATGGCGATGATCGCATCGTCGACCAGAAGCCCCAGCGACAGGATCAGCGCACCCAGCGAAATGCGCTCCAGGTCGATCCCCATCATCAGCATGACGACAAAGGTTCCAGCGAGCGTCAGCGGCACCGACAGGGCAACGATCACGCCGGTGCGAAACCCCAGCGACAGGAAGGAGACGATCAGGACGATGGAAATCGCCGCGACGAACTTCAACAGAAACTGTCCGATTGCCCCTTCCACGACCTCGGGCTGGTTCGAGACCTGATGCAATTGCGCGCCGACGGGCAGGCGCGAGCGGATTTCCCCCGCCTTTTCCGCCAGGCGTTCGCCGAGCTCCAGGACGTTGCCGCCGTCGGACATGGCAATGCCGAGCATGATCGCGTCCGTACCATTGTAGCGGGCGAGATAGCTTTGCGGATCGGCGATACCGCGGCGCACGGTGGCAATGTCGCCGAGCCGGAACGTTTCCCCGCCCGCCTTCACCGGCACTGCGGCCACCGCACGGACGCCGCCGAGGCTGCCGCTGACGCGCACCTGAACGGTCTCGCTCGGCGTATCGACGGAGCCCGAGGGCGCCACGGCATTCTGGGCAGAAAGCGCATCGAAGATCGCGGACGCCGGAATCCCCAGCGTCGCAAGCTTGGCGTAGGAAATCTCGACGAAGATCTTCTGGTCCTGTTCGCCGAAGAGCTGGACCTTCTCCACCCCCGGAACCGACAGGAAGCCCTGGCGCGCCATTTCGGCAAGATCGGAAATTTCGGACCAGTTGGCATCGGGCGCAGTCAGCGCATGAACCTGCACGTAGACGTCGGAATATTCGTCGTTGAAGAAGGGGCCGCGCACGTCAGGCGGCAGATCGCGGCGCATGTCGCCAACCTTCTTGCGCGCCTGATACCACAGGCCTTCCACATCCTTGGGCGGCGTGGTGTCTTCGAGAACGATCTGCGTCGCCATGAAGCCGGGGCGCGTGTAGGTCTCCAGCCGCCCCAGATGGGGAAGGGTTTGAAGCCGCGTCTCGATCCGGTCGGCGACCTGCTCCTGCATCTCGACCGCGCTTGCGCCGGGCCAGGCGGCCGTGACCACCATCACCTTCACGGTGAAGGCCGGATCCTCGTTGCGTCCGAGATTGCCATAAGCCCAGATGCCGGCGGCGGCCGTCACCAGAATGAAGAAAAGCACAAGCGTCTGATGCCGAAGCGCCAGGGCGGAGAGATTGAAGCGGCTCATTTCCGCGCTCCCACCAGCACCGGATCGGAGGGTGCACGCTCCACCACCCGCACCGCCATCTCCGCGTCAAGCCGGTGCGCGCCCATGCTCACGACATGACTGTCCTGTGCAAGCTCACCTTCGACGATGGCGCGCGCGGCGTCGATCCGCAAAACGCTGACAGGGACGGCCGTGACGCGGCTGTCGCCCGGGGCGGCACGCCACACGAAGGCGTCCTCGCCGCGATACCAGACGGCGGAGAGCGGCACGGCGACGCCTTTCGCCTCGCCCGCCAGGTCGAGGCGAACGGTCGCGGTCATGCCAAGCCTTGCCAGCCCCTGCGGATCCTCAAGCGCGAAGCGTGCCGTGAAGCTGCGCGCGGCCTGGTCTGCCTGCGGCGACAGCTCGCGCAGCCGCGCGGGGAACGTCTTGCCGGGCAGTGCCCAGAGCGTGACGCTCGCCTCGGCCCGCGAGACCGTCGCGACATGCGCTTCGGGAATGGCGACCTCGGCCTCGCGGCCAAGCGACGCCGCGACCCTGACGACAGGCTGCCCGAGCGCGACAACCTCGCCCGGTTCGGCAAGAACGGCGGTCACGACACCGTCGACATCGGCGCGGAGGACGGTGTAGGCACGCTGATTTTCCGCAAGCCGGCGGCGTTCGCCGGCTGCCTTGAGCGCCTCGGCCGCGGCATCGGCGGCGGCCTGCGCGCCATCAAGGGCCGCCTGGCTGACGTGCCCCTTTTTCTTCAGCGTCTCGATACGGGCCAGGACATCGGCCGTGCGTTCCGCCTCGGCCCGCGCGGCGCGCTCCTGTGCCTGCTCCGCATTGCGGGTGGCGTCGAAATCGGTGGGGTCGAGACGCGCGATCACATCGCCGGCCGCAATCCGGTCGCCGATGTCGACATGGCGGTTCGAAAGCTTGCCGCCCACCCTGAAGGCGACCGGCGCATCGCTGCGCGCGCGGATGGTGCCCGAATAGGACAGGCCGCTGCCACTTGCCGCCTCGACCGGCTCGACCCAGACGGTGCGCGGCGACACGGTCTCGGACGGAGCGCCGGAATCCGGCTGGCATGCGGCGGCAAGGAGCCCGAAACCGACCGCTGAGATCACCGCGCGAACACCGGCACGGGCAAAGGCAAAGCGGGGAACAGGGGGACTTCGATGCATCAAGCAGCTCCTGAGACCTTCCGGGCGGTGACGCGACCGGCATCGCCGACACGACGCGACGTCAAGAGATAGGTTCAGAAAATGATGATTGTCAACAATCGTCAGAGAATATATATCAGTCATCAGCCATTGACGCGTCACACACTCCCTCCCATTGTGGATGGATCGTTGGTGCGACAGGCGCGTGGCCTGCGGTCGGACCGTGACGCATCGACGCAGGCTCGGGGCCGGCGGATGTGCCTCCGGCCGAAACAATTGCGGCCGCGCGGCGTGCCCTTTGGATTTATGCCGGTTTTCCATGGCAGAAGGATCAGGACCTACGCACATGAGCGACACGCTGGACACGACCAGATCCGACCGCTTGCAGGCGGCGACCCGTGACGGCACCGCGAGCAGCGCGGCGCACGAGACGCGCCAGCGCATCGTCGAGACCGCGAGCAAGCTGTTTCACGTCTACGGCTATCAGAAGACGACGGTCGCCGACATCGCCCGCGAACTCGGCATGTCGCCCGCCAACGTCTATCGCTTTTTCGCCTCCAAGGCCGAGTTGACGAAAGCCGTGACCGGACTGGTGACGGCCGACCTGCGCTCCGTGATGGTCACGGACCCCGGACAGAAAGCGCAGACCTGTTGCGAGCGGCTGCGCGAGATGGTCCGCCGGCACTTTCACCACATGCGCGAGCGCTACGCCGACAACCGGAAGATCCACGATCTTCTGGAGGCGGCGATGGAGGAAGCCTGGGACGAAATCGAGACCCACAAGGCGCAGATGCGAAGTGCCTTCGCGGAAGTGATCCGCGACGGGATCTCAAAGGGCGAATTTGCCGAACAGGATGTCGAAACCTCGGCGATGCTGTTTCAGCATTCGCTGATCATGTTCTTCCATCCGGCGCTGGTCGCGCAGACCTGCCGCTGCTTTGCGGAAGGCCAGCAGGATCATCTGTTCGAGCCGATGGTGGACTTCGCCCTCGCCGCCCTGCGCGATGGTCGGTTCCGCGCGCTGCCCGCGGAACTCAAGCAGACCGTCTGACCGGTGACGCGCTCACGCGCGTCGCCCGGCAACGGCCCGCGTCAGACCGCCACGTCAGGCCTCACGCCCTTCCAGAAACAGCCGGGTGGAGGCGGAACTCCAGGGCGCCAGCCTTTGCAGCGTTTGCGAATAGCTCTGGTAAATCTCGCGATCAAGGCCGCCGGCGTCGGCGAAACTCGCCACCACCTGCATGCTGGTTTCGCGCAGTGCGGAGAGAATCTCCGGCGAATAGGCCCGCACCTCCACCCCGTCCTCGGTCTGCAGTGCGTGGAACGCCTCGGCATTGCGCCAGTCGCTGCCGGCCATCGACTGAAGCGTCTCGGCACGACAGGCGGCAATCACGACGGCCTTTAGATCGTCGGCCAGCCCGTCGAAGGCGACCGAATTGACAAGCACCTCATTGGCACCGTTGGGATCGTGGAACCCTGGCGCATAATAGAGTTTCGTCGCACTGGAGAACCCGAGCGCGCGATCGCTCGCCGGACCGAGGAATTCCGCGGCATCGATCAGCCCGCTGGCCAGCGCCTGAACGAGTTCCGCCGGCGGCAAGGAGACCGGCGTCGCGCCCAGCCGGCGCATGATCTCGCCACCCAGTCCCGGCATCCGGATCTTCAGGCCGTTGAGGTCATCGAGCGTCTCGACCGGCCGCGTGAACCAGCCGCCCATCTGGGCGCCGGTGTTTCCAGCCAGAAAGGGCCGCACGCCGTAGGGAGCGTAAAGCTTGTCCCACAGCGCCTGGCCGCCGGCCTGCTCGAGCCAGGTCACGTGCTCGTGCGGCAGTAAGCCGAAGGGCACGGCGGTGAAGAACACCGCGGCCGGCATCTTCGCCTGCCAATAGGCGGAGGCGGCATGCCCCATTTGCGCCGTTCCGGCCGAGACCGTGTCGAAGATGCCCGGCGCGGCCACCAGTTCACCGTCCGGAAACAGCCGCACGCGCATGCGTCCACCGCTCAGAAGCGCAATGGCATCGCAGATACGCTGTGCCGACCGGCCCGGCCCTTCCAGGTCCGCAGGCCAGGCGGTGGCCATTTTCCATTCGATGGTTGTTTGCGCCAGGGCCGGCGCGGCAAGTCCGCTTGCCGCCGCAGCGCCGGCAAGCCCGAGAGCCGCCCGGCGCGATATCCCGCCGCTTCGGTCCGACCCCGATGCGGGGACCGCCGACGGCGTGTCGCTGCGCCGGCGTTGTCGCGGTCCGCCGTCGCCGATTTGGCGCCGAGGCGGTTTCGCCCCCTGGGTGCTCATCGATCCTGTTCCGTCGCCTTGCGTTGCGTCACCCTGCATCCTGCTTTGCGGCGTGCCGATTGCGAAAAACAGCGTGACCACGCCGCTTTCTTGGCAGGTTCGGGCATGGGCCGCAACTTCGCAAGGCCCGCTTCATTAAAATTTACCCATGTTTACCGGGGATATGACCGGGCGTGCGCACGTATGCCTGCGGCGACGCGCAAGGCCCCTTGCTCCGCTTGAGCGCATCCGCTTCACTGTCGGACGATTCTCGCGCCGCCGGCGCCGGCCCTGCCTGGGAGACGTCCATGATACCCTTCTTCGTGATGATCAAATGCCATCTGGGAAAAGCCTATCAGGTGGCCAACGCCATCGCCGATGCCGAAATCGCCTCGGAGATCTATTCGACCGCCGGGGACTACGACCTGATGGTGAAATTCTATGTCGATGACAATGCCGACATCGGCCATTTCGTGAACGAGAAGGTCCATCCCTTCGACGGCATCCAGGACACCAAGACGATCATCACCTTCAAGGCGTTCTGACAAGGCCGGCCTCCGGCACCTGTCACCCCCTGGCCCGTCACACCTTGGAGGGCGTGACCGTCTGGCGTTCCTTCGACCGGTCGAGCCCGAGCTGGCGTTCGCGGAAGATGACGAAAACGCCTGCGCCGATCACGATGATCGCCCCGGCGATCACCTCCAGCGTCGGCACTTCCGAAAAGACCAGCCACCCGACGATCACGGTCCAGATCATGGTCGTGTAGTCGAAGGGCGCGATCGTCGAGGCATCGGCGAAGCGGTAACTCGTGGTCAGCAGGATCTGGCCGATTCCGCCGAACAGGCCGATGGAGACGAGCATCAGCGCATCCTCGCCCGTCGGCATCTTCCAGCCGAAGGGCGCGCTTGCAAGCGACAGGACCGCCATCACGCCGGTGAACCAGATCACGATGGTCGACGTGCGCTCCGTGTTGGTCAGCCGACGCACGGTGATCATCGCCAGCGCCATCGCCACCGCAGCCGCAAAGGCCAGCATCGCGCCCTCGGTGGTGCCTTGTGTCGGTGCCGTGGCCCCCAGGTGCGGCGACAGGATGATCAGAATGCCCAGGAAGCCGATCACCACCGCCGTCCAGCGATAGAACCGGACCTTCTCGCGCAGGATAACCGCCGCGAGCGCGACCGTGATCAGCGGCGCGGAAAAGCTGATCGCCGTCGCGTCGGGCAACGGCAGACGGGCGAGAGCGGCAAACCACATTGCCATGGCCGAGCCGCCGATCAACGCCCGACCGATATGCCCCAGCGGGCGGCGCGTCCTGAACACCGACGGCCCCTCCCCCTGCCACCACACCATGACCAGCACCGGGATCAGGCCGAAAAAGCTTCGGGCGAAGATGACCTGCCCCACCGGATAGCGCGCTTCCAGAAGCTTCACCAGGGCGACCATGCCGGTGAAGAGGAGCGTAGCCCCGACCTTCAACGCGATACCAAGTCTGGGATTGTGCGAATTGAGGTCGGCGGCGGGGGACGAAGACATGCGGGGAATTCCAACTCAAATACAATCGCGCGGGCCATGACGGGACCAGCGGCGGGCAAGGATACGACTAAAGGCTACCCTTTTTATTTATGGTATCAATAGGGTTCGGTCTCGATCCGTCTCGGCAGTCCACCCCTGCGCGTTGCGCATGGCCTGGAACGCGACGGACGGCGCAGGTGGTTGCGTCGTCCGTTTGCGACGCGGGCCGTCCTGCGGGCCCGCAATCGCGATCAGCTGCGCGCAGCGGCAATCGCCTCCCAGACGCGTGACGGCGTTGCCGGCATTTCGATCTGCGCGACACCCGCGCCACGGCGCAATGCATCGTTCACCGCGTTCATCACCGCCGGGCAGGCGCCGATGGTGCCGGCCTCGCCCGCGCCCTTGATGCCGAGCGCGTTGGTCGTGGACGGAACGTTGCGGGTCTCGAAGCGGATATGGGGAATATCTCCGGCGCGCGGCATCTGGTAGTCGAGGAAAGAGGCGCTGATCAGCTGGCCGTCCGCGTCATAGACGGTGTGCTCCATCAACGCCTGGCCGATGGCCTGCACCACGCCGCCGTGCACCTGGCCGGCGAGCAGCAGCGGGTTCACGGTCACGCCGAAGTCGTCGACGATGACATAGTCGAGAAGCGTCGTCTCGCCCGTGTCCGGGTCGATCTCCACCTCGCAGACATGCGTGCCGTTCGGATAGGTCGCCTCCGCCTGTTTCACCGCCTCACGGGCGGCAAGCGGCTCACCCGCACCGGCAGCAACCTCGGCAAGCGTCACGGCACGATCGGTGCCGACGACGCGCACCGAGCCATCCGTCAGCTCCAGATCTTCCACACCGACCTCCAGCTTGTCGGCCGCCAGGTCCTTGACCCTTTTCACCAGCGTCTTCGACGCCTCGAGAACGGACGGCAGGCCGATCGGGATCGAGCGCGACCCGCCGGTGCCCCCGCCCTTTCGCACACGGTCGGTGTCGCCCTGGATCGTCGTGATCTTGTCGAGATCGACGCCGAACTGCTCGGCGATGATCTGCCCGTAGGCGGTCGCATGGCCCTGCCCGTTCGACTGGGTGCCGATCAGAAGCGTCAGCGATCCGTCGAGCCCGAGCTCGACCGTCGCTTCCTCCGAACCGGCGAAGGCGCAGGCCTCGACATAAGTCGCCATGCCGATGCCGCGATATCTGCCGGCATCGCGGGAGGCTTGCGCGCGCGCCTCGAAGCCGTCCCAGTCGGCTGCGGCAAGCGCCGTGTCCATATGGGCGGCGAACTCGCCGGTGTCATACATGCGGCCCGTCGGCGTGGTGTAGGGCAGGGCCTCGGTTGCAATGAAGTTGCGACGGCGGATCTCGGCTGGCGAAAGGTCCATTTCGGCGGCCGCCTTGTCGACCAGCCGCTCCAGCAGATAGGCGGCTTCCGGCCGTCCCGCGCCACGATAGGCATCCGTTGCGGTCGTATGGGTGTAAACGCCCTTCAGCTCGGCATGCATCGCCGGGATATCGTAGAGACCGGTCGACATCGTCAGCCCGAGATAGGGAATGAACGGCCCGTACTGGTGCAGATAGGCGCCCATCGCCGCGATCAGGTCGACCTTGAGCGCCAGGAATCGCCCGTCGGCATCCATCGCCACTTCAGCGACGGCCAGATTGTCGCGACCATGCGCATCGGCGACGAAATGCTCGGTGCGCTCGCACACCCATTTCACCGGCTTGCCGAGCCGCTTCGCCGCGACAAGGGCCAGCGGGTATTCCGGATAGACGAAATTCTTGGTGCCGAAGCCGCCGCCGACATCCGGCGTGATCACGCGCAGATCCTTGGCGTCGATGCCCAGAATGTCGCCGGCGATGACGTCGCGCATGCCATGGCCGCCCTGGGTGCCGGCGGTCAGCGTATAGCGCCCGCTGCCTGCATCGAATTCGCCGATGCAGCTGCGCGGCTCCATGTAGTTGCACACCAGCCGGTTGTTGACGATCTCGATCCGCGTGACGTGATGCGCCGTGTCGAAGGCCGCCCGCGTCGCCTCGGCATCGCCCATCTCGGCGGTATAGGCGAGATTGCTGCCGCGATCGGGCCACACCAGCGGTGCGTCGGGCGACAGCGCATCGGCGGTGTCGACCACCGCGTCGAGCGGGTCGTAGTCGATCTCGATCAGTTCGGCCGCCGACTTGGCGTTGTTCAGCGTGTCGGCCACGATGAAGACAACGGGTTCGCCGACATGGCGCACGGTGTCGACCACAAGCACCGGGCGCGGCGGCACGACCGGCGCACTGCCGTCCGGCTGCTTGACCGAGGCCTTGGTGGGCATCATGCCGAGGTCGGGAACATCGGCGGCGGTCAGCACCATCGCGACGCCCTCGGCGTTGCGAGCGTCTTCCAGGTCGCCGACCTTGATACGGGCATGCGCCATCGACGAGCGCAGCACATAGGCCCGCAACGCCCCGTCCGGATGGATGTCGTCGGTGTAGCGTCCGTGGCCGGTGATGAGCGCCGTGTCTTCCTTGCGCCGCACGGGCGCACCCATGCCGAATTTTCCGGGAGCCATCTCATTCATGTCGCCATCTCATTCATTATGGAAGCCTCGTTGCGATGATCGTGAGCCTGCGCTTGTCGCGACATGACGCTCCAGCCGAAAGGGTCAAGGGCGACGGTGCGTTTGCATCAGCGCTGCGGTCTTGGATGAAGGGCGGGCGGGCGCGGGTCCCAAACGCCGGATGCAGGAAGGAGCCGGCACAAGCCCAGGCACGCCCGTTGCCGAGCCGGATCCGTTGCCCCGACCTTAGCGGCATTCCGGGCCTGCCGCCAAGACCCGATGGCGATTGCCCGCTGCGCCCGGCCCGGCATCCGACCGCGGCGCACAACATGCAAGCCCTTCCTCTTTGCCGCACGATGGGTCTATGCTGAGGGTCTTCCCCTCAGGTTGACCACTGCACGTCGACCAAACCCCCGGTTTCGTCCTCATGGCCTCCAACCCGCAGCGTCCCGGCCTTGCCGACCGCTATCGTTCCGCCGACGCCAGGCTTTCCAGCCTGCCGGGAAACCTGCGCGGCACATTGTGGATGCTGGTGGCGGGCCTCTTCTTCACGGTCATGGTCACGCTGATCAAGATCCTCGGCGAACGGCTTCATGTCGCCGAAATCATCCTGATCCGGCAAATCGTGATGGCGGCCATCGTCGCGCCGACGATCATTTCCGGTCTTCCCGGATCGCTTTCGACACGACATCCGGGCCTGCACGTCTTGCGCATCCTGTGCGCCTCGACCGCAATGCTCGCGGGCTTTACCGCGATCATTCACCTGCCGCTCGCGGATGCAACCGCCATTGCGTTTTCCAAGACCTTCTTCATCACCATCTTCGCCATCTTTTTCCTGGGCGAGACCGTCGGACGGCATCGTTGGACGGCGACGGCGGTCGGTTTCGTCGGCGTGATGATCATTCTGCGCCCCGGCGGCGACACGGGGATCGATCTCTATGCCGGACTTGCGGTGCTCAGCGCCGCCGGCGCCGCCGTCGTGATGATCGTGATCCGCAAGTTGTCGCAGCACGAGCGCCCGGTCACGATACTGACCTACCAGGCCGTTTTCGTCGGGCTGATCATGCTCCCGATCGCGCTCTACAACTGGACCGCGCCAACGCTCTGGGAACTGGGGCTTCTCGTGATCGTCGGGATGGTCTCCTGGGCGGGACAGATGTGCAACATCCGCGCCTTCCGCGCCGGTGAGGCTTCGGCACTCGCCGCCCTCGACTACGTGCGCCTGCTCTATGCCACGGTGATCGGCTTCCTGGTGTTCGGCGATCTGCCCGCTTTGGCGACCTACGCGGGCGCGGCCCTCATCATCGCCGGCTCGCTCTACACGGTCTGGCGCGAAGCCCAGCTCGGTCGCCGGATCGCAACCCGGGACGGCGTGCGCGCCGATCCGCCGTAACCCCTGGCGGAGCCGGTCCGCCGTAACCCCTGGCGGAGCCGATCCGCCGTAACCCCTGGCGGAGCCGGTCCGGCACAAGCCCGACGTCCGATTGTCAGCCGCCGTTGAACAGAGGCGTCCAGATGCCCTCGATCCGGTACCCGCCAAGCGTCTTCGCCATGTCCGCAAACGCCGGCGTGCGCGTGAACGCCTGCAGCGCCTGCAGCGGCGGCTCGAACCAGTCGCGGCGGCCGACGATCAGATCGAAGCGCTCCTGACAGACCGGAATGAAATCGAGCTTGAACTGGCGCGCCGATGCCTCCAGCCCGAAGGCCACATCCGCGCTGCCATCGAGCACCGCAAGGGCCGCCTCGCGTTCGTCGCGCGCCATCGGTCCGCTCACGCCGGCTCCCAGCCCCTCCTCCGCCAGAAGCCGGTCCAGCAGAAGCCGGCTTCCCGCATGCGGTTGGCGCTGCACCACCTTGAGACGTGTCACATCGGCAAGCCGGGATACGGACGCGGGATTTCCAGAAGGGACGATGAAACCGCGGCTGCGCCATGCCCATTGCAGCAGCGCGACGGGCTGAAACCTCAGCCGGCGAGCCACCGCTTCGGTGTTCCAGCCCTCATCCTGAACCACATGCAGGCCGGCGCCGACACCTTCGCCCTGCTCGAAACGCTCCAGTCCGTCCATGCTCCCGTCGAAAAAGGCGGCCAGACCCGAACCCGATTCGCGCAGGCTCCATTCCAGCAACGGGTCGTGGCTCCCCAAAACCACCGGCGGGCGCGGGGCATGGGGCGACGGTGCCTCGCTGGCATTGTCGATCCAGGCCAGCACCACCTCGCGGGGAAACAGCAGCTTTCCCGTTGCGCGGCTGTGCGGGATCTCGCCGGCTGCCGCCAGATCGTAGATCTTGCGTTCCTTGACCCTGAGAAGGTCGGCCATTTCACGGGTGGTCAGATAGGTCGGCAGTTCGCCCGTCATGTGGCCGGTCATCCTGAATTGCATAGACTTGAGACGCGCGACAATGCCAAGCATCCGCCCCCGCCGCAAGCTGGAGGAGCCGACCCGCCATCCGAGCCAACGCGGGCGTACAAGCCTTGTTACCGCGGATCCTGGAAGGCGGCCGCATCGGCTCGACGCGCCTCTTCTTCCTCGACGAGTTCCTTTTTCGACAATTTGCCGACCATCGTCTTCGGCAGACTGTCGCGGAACTCGATCTCCTGCGGACGCTCGATCGCCGACAGGTGGCCCTTCAGGAAGGTCTTCAGGTCGTCCTCGGCAAGCGCCTCGCCCTCGCGCAGTTTCACGAAGGCCTTGGGCGCCTGGCCACGATACGCGTCGGGGATGGCGATGACGATGACCTCTTCCACCGCGGGGTGCTGGTAAATCGCCTCCTCGATCACGCGCGGATAGACGTTGTAGCCCGAGCACAGGATCAGGTCCTTGATCCGGTCGACCAGATAGATGAAGCCATCCTTGTCGCGGTAGCCGACGTCGCCGGTATGGAGCACCCCGCCTTCCAGCGCCCGCGCGGTTTCTTCCGGACGATTGTAGTAGCCTGCCATGACCTGCGGACCCGAGACGACCAGCTCGCCCTTCTCGCCCTCCGGCGCATCCCGGGTCAGATCATCCAGATCCCGGAATCCGATGGTCGTGCCCGGCGCGGCAAGGCCGATCGATCCGGAGCGCCGGTTCTCGTTGAGCGGATTGGCAGTGACCAGCGGCGAGGCCTCCGTCAGGCCGTAGCCCTCCACCAGAATACAGCCGGTGCGGCCCTCGAACTCCTCCTTCACCTCGACCGGCAAGGGAGCGCCGCCGGAAATGCAGAGCTTGATCGACGTCAGGTCGTAGCCGCGCGCCACCGGAGAGCTGTTGATCGCGGTGTAGATCGTCGGAACGCCCGGAAACAGGGTGATTTTTTTCCGCTTGATCGTGTCGAGCAGCATCTTCAGTTCGAAACGCGGCAGGAGCACCATTTCCGCGCCGATGGAAACGGGAAGGTTCTGCGCCACGGTCATGGCGAAGACATGGAAGAACGGAAGCACGCACAGCTTCTTCTCCTCGCCCGGACGGGCGTCCGCAAACAACGTGCGCAATTGCTCCAGATTGGCAGACAGATTGGCGTGGGTCAGCATTGCTCCCTTGGGAACGCCGGTGGTGCCGCCCGTGTACTGAAAGACAGCGATATCGGTCACCGGGTCGATTTCGACCGGTGTCGGCGTCTTCCCGTCGCGCGCGATCTCCGCGTATCTTGGATGGGCCGCATCGCGGGGAATGTCGGCGCGCTCCTTGCGCTTGAACAGCGAGAACAGCAGCTTCTTCGGCTGCGGCAGGATGTCGGCCATCGGGCAGACGATGATCGTGTCAAGCGAGCCTTCCCGGCGCACCGCCTCGACCTTGTCGTAGATCACCTTGAGATCGAGCGTGACCATGACGCGCACGCCCGCGTCACGCGCCTGGAACGACAGTTCACGCTCCACATAGAGCGGATTGAAGTTGACGATAATGCCGCCGATCCTGAGGACGGCAAAGTAGAAGACCGTATAGTAGGGCGTGTTGGGAAGGCACAGGCCCACCTTGTCGCCCTTGCCGATCCCCATGTCCTGAAGTCCGGCCGCCGTGCGCGCGACCATGGCGCCGATCTCGGAGTAGCTCCAGCCCTTGCCCAAGAAATCCATCGCCGGCCGGGCGCCGAAATCGCGCACCGTGGCGTCGAGGTAGGCGTGAAGCGGCTTTGGATGAAAATCGGCAAGCCAGTTCTGCGCGTCGGTCACGGATGCTCCTCCCCTGAATGCTTTTTACAAGCGCGGCACGCCGTCTCCCCCGGCGCATCGAGCATGAAACATGACCAAGCCTTCCGTTTACGTCAACGGAAAATGCGGGCGACCGACGGCCGTATCTCCTACAGATAGGATACGCGAGCGCACATCCAATCCTCCACCGGCCGGTCGCGGCGGGCGCGCGTCGCGTGGCGGTTCACGTCTCCAGCAGCGCAAAGCGGTCGACATCGAACATCCCCTTGTCGGTGATCTTGAGATGCGGGATCACCGGCAGCGGCAGGAACGCCACCTGGAGGAACGGTTCGTCCAGCGTGCAGCCCAGCGCCCTGGCCGCCGCGCGCAAATCCTCCAGCCGATGGCGGACCGTCTCGAACGGCTCCAGGCTCATCAGGCCGGCGACCGGAAGGGCAAGTTCCGCCGTCACCCCGGTCTCGTCGGCGACAACGAAACCGCCCTGCAGGTCGGCGATCCGGTTCACCGCGGCCGCCATTGCCGCATCGTCCACCCCGACCACGCAGATGTTGTGGCTGTCATGGCCGACCGAAGAGGCGATGGCGCCCCGCATCAGGCCGAAACCGGAGACAAAGCCGCGGCCGATGCCCCCGGTCCGGCCATGGCGTTCCACCACGGCGACCTTGGCGACATCCTGCGCCGGATCGGCCGCGACCGTGCCGGCCCCGACCGGCAGCGTGCGGCTCAGCCGTTCCGTGATGATACGCCCCGGCACGACGCCGATCACCGCGCGCTCGTTCGCGGCATCCGCCGGCACCGCGAAATCCGCTTCCTCGATATGACGCAAGTGAACGCTCTTCAGCCCGACCGGCGCAAGCGGCGTCCGTTCGACAAACGCCGCCTCATCCACCAGACGACCGGCGGCGATCACCGAATGCACACGGCAGTCCTCCAGATCGTCGAGCAGCACGAGATCCGCCCGCCACCCCGGCGCGACCAGCCCGCGGTCGCGCAGGCCGAAGGCCATGGCCGCCGACCAGCTTGCCGCGCGATAGGCGTCCTGGGGCCGTGCGCCCCGCCCGATCAGCCGTCGGATCATGCTGTCGAGATGTCCTTCCTCGGCAATATCCAGCGGATTGCGGTCGTCGGTGCAAAGACACACGAAGGAGGCGGTGTCGGGTGTCAGGATCTCCGCGAGCGCCTCCAGGTCCTTGGACACCGAGCCTTCGCGGATCAGCACGCTCATGCCCTTGGCAAGCTTTTCCCGCGCCTCTTCGGCCGTCGTCGCCTCGTGGTCGGTACGGATCCGGGCCGCGAGATAGCCGTTGAGGTCGAGCCCCGTCACCAGCGGCGCATGCCCGTCGATATGGCCATTCTGAAAGGCTGCAAGCTTTGCGATAACCGCAGGGTCGCGGTTGAGCACGCCTGGAAAATTCATGAACTCCGCAAGGCCGATCACCTGTGCATGCGCGCGCAGCGGAAGAAGATCGTCGATCTCGAGCCGGGCGCCGGCGGTCTCGAAGGCGGTTGCCGGGACACAGGACGACAGGTTGACCCGAAGGTCCATCACGGTGCGCTCCGAGGCATCGAGAAAATAGCGAATGCCGTCCGCGCCGAGCACATTGGCGATCTCGTGCGGATCGCAGATCGCCGTGGTCACGCCATGCGGCAGCACGCAGCGGTCGAACTCCAGCGGCGTGACCAGCGAGGATTCCACATGCAGATGCGTGTCGATGAAGCCCGGAACGACGATGCGCCCGTCCGCGTCGATCTCCCGGTCGCCACTGTAGCGCGCATGCGTCCCGACGATCCGCTCGCCGACGATGGCGATGTCGCACTCCGTCACGGAACCGTCCATCACCGAAAACAGCCGCGCATTGCGGATCACCAGATCGGCCGGGACCTCGCCGCGTCCGGCGGCAATGGCGCGGGTGAGAAATTCTTGCGTATCGGCGGTGTCGGGCATGGAATTCTCCGTGACGCGTGTCGGCTTGCAGGAACGATGTGCGCGCCGCACGTCGCGACGCAGCCCCGTCGTGAATATCGCATGCCGAAGCCGAACCATGCCAGCGCTCTGGACACCGGTCGACAGAACGCGCAGACGCCGTAACGTCACCCAGACTGCACATTCATTCAGCGCAAAAGAATATATTTGACAAGTATCATTTTTTCGGCAATTAATTAAATCAGATAAATTAATTAATCGCACCCGCATCCGGCACACGGTACGCGGACGGTTACAAACGCCGGTCAGGGGATTGATGGTGCCCGTACGTCCACTCGTCGGTCAAGGTTCCAATTCGGCGCAGCTGCGTCGTTACAACGAACGTATCGTGCTCCAGGCCCTGCGGCGCGTCGGAGAAGCATCCAAGGCGGACCTTGCCCGGCTTGCCCAGCTGACCAACGCGGCCATCGGCGGCATCATTCAGGAGCTGACGGCCGCCGGGCTGATCGACACCCTCGGCAAGCGCCATGACGGCGGGCGCGGTCAGCCGGCAACCATGCTGCGGATCGCGGCATCGGGGGCTTATGGTTTCGGCGTGCGTCTCGACCGGACCTCGATCGAGACCGTGCTCGCGGATTTCTCGGGCCGTATTATCGGCCGCCAGTCGCATGACCGGTTTCTCCCCACCCCGGAACGGGCGGTCGAACTGGTCGCCGGCGATATCGCGACGCTGCTCAAGCTGATCGAGCCGGACGAGCGCGACCGCATCGCAGGCGTCGGGCTGGCGATGCCCTTCAATCTCGGGGCCTGGCTGCGCGAGCTCGGTCTTCCGGCCGAAACCTTCCGCCGCTGGGACGAGGTCGACTTCACCGCATTGCTCGAAGACGCCATCGCCTACCCCGTCTTTTCCGAAAACGACGGCACGGCGGCGGCCATAGCGGAGCTGTTTTCCGGCGCAGGGCGGCTGTCGGACAATTTTCTCTACCTGTTCCTCGGGCCGGCGATCGGCGGCGGCGTCGTCACCGGCGGCGATTGCCTGAAAGGCGTCAACGGCAACGCCGGCGACGTTGCCATGATCCCGGTTCCGCCGAGCCGTCTGGTTTCCTCTCCGCGCCCGCGCGGGGAAATGGACATTCTCCTGACCCGTGCCTCGCTTTCCGCCCTCAAGCGCCACCTCGCCCATCACGGGGTGCAGGCGGATACGCGCGGCGAGCTCGAGCTTGCCGTGGAAAACGGTCATCCCGCCGTCGACGAATGGCTCGACGATTGCGTCGCCGCCCTGGCGCCGGCCGTCTGGTCGGCAATCTCGCTGCTCGACGTGCCGCTCGTCGTGATCGACTTTGATATCGATGGCGGCCTGGCCGCGCGCCTGCTGAACGACCTCGCGGCGGCGCTCGAGGCCGCCGCCCCGGAAGCGCGCAACCCGCCGCGTCTGCAGCGCGGATCCTTCGGCTCCGACGCAGGGGCCGCAGGTGCCTCCAACCTGCCGATCTTTTTCAACTATTCGCCGCGCACCGCCATCCTGACCGGACGCGGGGCGAAACAGGGTGCCACACAAACGAGACATGCGGATCAACCGCATGCGGCAGCGGGCGGCACCTGACGACCTCCTCCGGCAACGCCGGCGGAGACAAGCTGTGTCAAACGACCACTGGGAGGAGACTGACATGCTACGCAATCTGATGCTTGCCGGAACCATTGTCGGAGCCGTTGCCGCCACACCGGCGCTCGCCGCCGACATGAATGCCTGCCTGGTCACAAAGACGGACACCAATCCGTTCTTCGTGAAGATGAAGGAAGGCGCCACCGCAAAGGCGGAAGAACTCGGGATGACGCTCAAGTCCTATGCCGGCCGGATCGACGGCGACCATGACGCGCAGGTCGCTGCCATCGAAACCTGCATCGCCGATGGCGCCAAGGGCATCCTGATCACCGCCTCGGACACAAAGGCCATCGTCGACAGCGTTCGCCAGGCCCGCGACGCCGGCATTCTGGTGATCGCCCTCGACACGCCGCTGGAGCCGATCGACGCGGCCGACGCGACGTTTGCGACCGACAACTTCAAGGCCGGCGAACTGATCGGCCAGTGGGCCGCCGCGAGCCTCCGCGACGAAGCGGCGAACGCCCGCATCGCCATGCTCGACCTCGCCGTCAGCCAGCCCTCCGTCGGCGTGTTGCGCGACCAGGGGTTCATGACCGGCTTCGGCATCGACGTGAAGGATCCGAACCGCTGGGGCGACGAGGACGACCCCCGCATCGTCGGCCACGACGTCACCGCCGGCAACGAGGAAGGCGGCCGCACGGCGATGGAGAACCTTCTCACCAAGGATCCGACGATCAATGTCGTCTACACGATCAACGAACCGGCCGCCGCCGGCGCCTATGAGGCGCTGAAGGCCATGGGCCGGGAAAGCGACGTGCTGATCGTCTCGGTCGACGGCGGGTGCCCGGGCGTGCGCAATGTCGCCGACGGCGTCATCGGCGCCACGTCGCAGCAGTACCCGCTGCTGATGGCATCGCTCGGCATCGAGGCGATCAAGGCCTTTGCCGACACCGGCAAAAAGCCCGAGCCGACACCCGGCAAGACGTTCTTCGATACCGGCGTCGCGCTGGTGACCGACAAGCCCGTGGAGGGCGTGTCCTCCATCGACACCAAGGAAGGCCTGGACAAGTGCTGGGGCTGATTGCCCGCGCACGCTAGGCCGGGAACGCCCGGACGCGGGGCGGCCCCAGCCGCCCCGCCCATCTTGGAACAACGCCGGGGCCCGGCGGTCTTGGGAGGGACATCATGAGCGAAAGGGATGCACGCGACGCGGAGGGTTACGGGGAGGGTCTTGCAACGCGCTCCGGCGACGTCGCAACATTCGACGGACAAGGGCATTCGTTGCTCGACGCGATCCAGCACAAGCTGCATGCACGACCTGAGTTCGTGCCGCTGATCGTGCTGGTCGTCTCCGTTGCAATCTTCGGGGTTGTTCTGGGTTCGAAATTCTTCTCGCCCTTCGCTTTGACCCTGATCCTTCAACAGGTCGCCATCGTCGGCATCGTCGGCTGCGCCCAGTCCCTTGTGATCCTCACAGCCGGCATCGACCTCTCGGTCGGCGCGATCATGGTGCTGTCCTCCGTGGTAATGGGCCAGTTCACCTTCCGCTACGGTCTTCCGCCGGAAATCGCCGTCCTGTGCGGCCTCGCCTGCGGCGCGCTCTGCGGCATGATCAACGGCATGCTGGTCGCCCTGATGCGCCTGCCGCCCTTCATCGTCACGCTCGGCATGTGGCAGATCGTGCTCGCCACCAACTTTCTCTTTTCCGCCAACGAGACCATTCGCAGCCAGGACATCGAGGCCCAGGCCCCGATTCTTCAGTTCTTCGGCGAGAAATTCAACATCGGCGGCGCCATCTTCACCTATGGCGTGATCGCGCTTTTCGTCCTGGTGCTTGTGTTGAATTACGCGCTCAACCACACCGCCTGGGGACGCCATGTCATGGCGATCGGCGACGACCCGGACGCGGCCGAACTTGCCGGCGTGCGCGTCGCCCGGATGCGGATCTCGGTCTATACGCTCGCCGGTCTGATCTGCGCGCTTGCCGGCTGGGTGATGATCGGCCGCCTCGGCTCCGTCTCGCCGACGACCGGCCAGTTCACCAACATCGAATCCATCACCGCCGTGGTGATCGGCGGCATCTCGCTCTTCGGCGGACGCGGCTCCGTGCTCGGCATGCTGTTCGGCGCGCTGATTGTCGGCGTATTCTCGCTCGGCCTCAGGCTGATCGGCACCGATCCGCAGTGGACCTACCTTCTCATCGGCGTGCTGATCATCGTCGCCGTCGCCATCGACCAGTGGATTCGAAAGGTGGCCGCATGACCCGCGAACCCATCCTCACCGCCCGTGGCCTGGTCAAGCGCTACGGGCGCGTCGTTGCCCTCGATCGCACGGATTTCGATCTCTACCCCGGCGAGGTCCTGGCCGTGATCGGCGACAACGGCGCGGGAAAATCGACGCTCATCAAGGCGATCTCCGGCGCTGTCACGCCCGACGCCGGCGAGATCCGGCTGGAAGGCCGGCCGGTGCATTTCACGTCGCCGATGCGCGCGCGCGACGCCGGCATCGAGACCGTCTACCAGAACCTCGCGCTGTCGCCGGCGCTCTCCATCGCCGACAATCTGTTCATGGGCCGCGAATTGCGCGCGCCGGGACTCATGGGCAAGATCTTCCGCAAGCTCGACCGCAAGGAAATGGAGCGGATCGCCCGCGACAAGCTGTCCGAGCTTGGCCTGATGACCATCCAGAACATCAATCAGGCCGTGGAGACGCTGTCGGGCGGCCAGCGCCAGGGGGTGGCGGTGGCGCGCGCCGCTGCCTTCGGGTCCAAGGTGGTGATCATGGACGAACCGACGGCCGCGCTTGGCGTGAAGGAAAGCCGGCGCGTGCTCGAGCTGATCCGCGACGTCAAGGCGCGCGGCCTTCCCATCGTGCTGATCTCCCACAACATGCCGCATGTCTTCGAGGTCGCGGACCGCATCCACATTCACAGGCTCGGCAGGCGGATCGCGGTGATCCGGCCGTCCGACTACTCCATGTCGGACGCGGTCGCGATCATGACCGGCGCGATGGAACCGCCAGACGCCCCGGCGGCGGAGCGTGCAGACGGGGCCGGCCCGTGATCCTCGTCTGCGGCGAAGCGCTGTTCGATCTTTTCGCCGACGAAACAAGCGGGCGGCTGACGCTCGATGCAAGGATCGGCGGCTCGCCGTTCAACGTCGCCGTCGGTCTTGCCCGCCTCGGAACGCCGGCCGCCTTTTTCGGCGCGCTGTCGCGCGACCTTTTCGGCCAGCGGCTGCGCGGCGCGCTGGATACGGAAGGCGTCGATCTCTCCTTCGCGCTTGAGACGGATGCGCTCACCACCTTGAGCGTCGTCGGACTCGACGCCAGCGGCAGCCCCGCCTACGGCTTTTACGGCAAGGATGCGGCCGACCGGCAGGTGCAGCTGACAGACCTGCCCGACCTGCCCGACACGGTCGACACCGTCCAGATCGGGTCTTACGCCGCCCTCGTGCCGCCGGTCGGCGACAGTCTGCTGGCGCTCGCCGCCCGCGAGCACGGGCGCCGGATGATCGCCTATGATCCGAACGTGCGCCCGACCGTGTCCCCCGATCTGGACGCCTGGCGAAAGCGCTTCGCCGACTATCTGCCGCATGTCGACCTGCTCAAGATCAGTCTGGAGGATCTGGAGCTGATGTTTCCGGGCGACGCTCCGCAGACGCTCGCCGAGATCTGGCTGGCACAGGGGCCGGCCCTTGTCGTGATCACCAAGGGAGGCGACGGCGCCACCGCGTTCTCCGCCCGTCACCAGGTCGACAGTCCGGGCGAAAAGATCAAGGTTGCGGACACCGTGGGGGCCGGCGACACTTTCCAGGCGGCCCTCCTGACCCGGCTCGGCGAGACCCGTGTCCGCTCCCGTGCAGCCCTTGAAGACCTGGCGCCGCGTGACATGATAGACCTTCTGGGGTTCGCGGCCCAAGCCGCTGCCCTCACCTGCTCCCGACGCGGCGCGGACCTGCCCCGCCGCGCCGAAATCGACCTTCTCGACACCGTTTCCCGCTGAAAGGACACTCATGGTCGCCCGCGTCATCGAAGTCGATCCGTTCGATCTCATCGTGTTCGGAGCAACGGGGGACCTTGCCCACCGCAAGCTTCTCCCCGCGCTCTATCACCGCGATCTCGACGGGCAGATCCCCGAGGACGCGCGGATCATCGCCTGCTCGCGCCGCGACATGAGCGACGAACAGTATCGCGCTTTCGCCGACGAGGCCGTGCGCGAACATGTCGACGACGTGGAAGCCCCCGCGCTGGAGCGGTTTCTCGCTCGGCTGAGCTATCTCGCCGTCGATGCGGCGGGAACGCGCGGATGGCCGGAACTCGCCGAACGCCTGGAGGGTCGCGAAGACGTGGTGCGCGCCTTCTATCTGGCGGTCTCGCCGGATTTCTTCGGCACCATCTGCAAACGCATCGGCGAGCACGACCTGACCACGGATCTCGCGCGCGTCGTCATCGAAAAACCCATCGGCAAGGACGGCGCATCGGCGCGCGCGCTCAATGCCGCCATCGGCGAGGTCTTTCGCGAGGACCAGATCTTCCGCATCGACCACTACCTCGGCAAGGAAACCGTCCAGAACCTGATGGCCCTGCGCTTCGCCAACGCGCTGTTCGAGCCGCTGTGGAACGCCGCCCACATCGACCATGTCCAGATCACGGTTGCGGAATCGCTCGGCGTCGAGGGCCGCGCCGGCTACTACGACACCGCCGGCGCAATGCGCGACATGGTGCAGAACCACATTCTCCAGCTCTTGTGCCTAGTGGCGATGGAACCGCCGGAATCGATGGACGCGGATTCCGTTCGCGACGAAAAGCTCAAGGTCCTCAAGGCGCTGAAGCAAATGGACGCCGAGATGGCGAGCAAGGCGACCGTGCGCGGCCAGTATCGCGCGGGCGCGTCGGCCGGCGGCGCTGTGCGCGGCTACCTGGAGGAACTCGACGATCCGACCTCGCAGACGGAGACCTTCGTCGCGATCAAGGCCGAAATCGCCAACTGGCGATGGGCAAACGTGCCCTTCTACCTGCGCACCGGCAAGAGACTGGCGGCGCGGGTCTCGGAAATCGTGGTGCAGTTTCGTCCCATTCCCCATTCCATATTCGAAACGGAAGCCGGCGCGATTTCCTCCAACCGCCTTGTGATCCGCCTGCAGCCCGACGAGGGCGTGCGCATGCAGATCATGATCAAGGACCCCGGCCCCGGCGGGATGCGACTCAGGCAAGTCCCACTCGACATGTCGTTTGCCACCGCCTTCAAGGTGCGCAATCCCGATGCCTACGAACGGCTGATCATGGATGTGATCCGGGGCAACCAGACGCTGTTCATGCGCCGCGACGAGGTCGAGGCGGCCTGGGCCTGGGTCGATCCGATCCTTGAGGACTGGGCAACCTTGAAAGACCTGCCGAAGGGCTACACATCCGGTACTTGGGGACCGTCGGCGGCAATTGCCCTGATCGAGCGCGACGGCCGCACCTGGTTCGAGGACCTGATCTAGACGGCGGGAACCGGCAGCCGGCTTAGCCGTTGAACCAGAATTTAAATCGATTTAAACGTGAGGCCGATCGTTTGGGACGCCCAACCGGTTTCACCGACGCCGCCATTGTGTCCTCCCCGCATCGGCGGCCCGTGCCGAAAGGATGGAGCCAGCCATGACCGTGCATTCCACCATTTCCGACGTGACCGCCCGCATCGAGGAGCGTAGCCGCGACAGCCGCGCGCGATATCTGGAGCGTATCCGCGCCGCCGGAGAGGCCGGACCGAAGCGCGGAACCCTGTCTTGCGGAAACCTCGCGCATGGATTTGCCGCTTGCGGACTCACCGACAAGGAGCGGCTCGCCGGCGACGTGGTGGCGAACCTTGGCATCGTCACCTCCTACAATGACATGCTCTCCGCCCATCAGCCGTTCGAGCGCTTTCCCGAGTTGATCCGCGAAGCCGCGCGCGAGGCCGGCGCCGTGGCGCAGGTCGCCGGCGGCGTTCCGGCGATGTGCGATGGCGTCACCCAGGGCCAGACCGGCATGGAGCTGTCGTTGTTCTCGCGCGACGTGATCGCCATGGCGGCCGCCGTCGGCCTGTCGCACCAGATGTTCGACGCCGCCGTCTATCTCGGCATTTGCGACAAGATCGTGCCCGGCCTGATGATCGCGGCGCTTTCCTTCGGCCATCTGCCGGCGGTCTTCCTGCCGGCGGGGCCGATGCCCTCCGGCCTTCCCAACGACGAGAAGGCCAAGACCCGCCAGCTCTACGCGGAAGGCAAGATCGGCCGCGCGGAACTGCTGGAATCGGAAAGCAAGTCCTACCACAGCCCCGGCACCTGCACCTTCTACGGCACGGCCAATTCCAACCAGATGCTGATGGAAATCATGGGGCTGCACCTGCCCGGCGCCAGCTTCGTCAACCCCAACACCCCGCTGCGCGACGCGCTGACCCGCGAGGGCGCGAAACGCGCGCTGGCGCTGTCGGCACTCGGCAACAATTACACGCCCATCGGCGAGATGATCGACGCGCGCGCCATCGTCAACGGCGTCGTCGGCTTGCATGCCACCGGCGGCTCCACAAACCACACCATGCACCTGGTGGCGATGGCCAATGCGGCCGGGATCAAGCTCACCTGGGGCGATATCTCCGACCTCTCCGATATCATCCCGCTGATCGCGCGCATCTATCCCAACGGGCTTGCCGACGTGAACCACTTCCAGGCGGCCGGCGGCATGGGCTATCTCATCGGCGAGCTCCTGTCGGAAGGGCTGCTGCACGAAGACGTCAAGACGGTCAATGGCACCGGGCTTTCCGGCTACGCCGTCGAAGCCAAACTTGCCGAAGACGGGACGGTCGTTTGGGAGCCGGCGGAAAAGACCAGCGCCGATCCCAAGGTTCTCTCCACCGTCAAGGAACCGTTCCAGCCGGATGGCGGACTGAAAATGCTCGACGGCAATCTCGGCCGCGCGGTCATCAAGGTATCGGCGGTCAAGCCGGAACGCCGGACGATCGAAGCGCCGGCGCGCGTCTTCACCTCGCAAACAGCCGTGATCGAAGCCTTCAAGGCGGGCGAGCTCACCGAGGATTTCATCGCCGTGCTGCCGTTCCAGGGACCGCGCGCCTGCGGCATGCCGGAACTGCACCAGCTGACCCCGACGCTCGGCGTCCTTCAGGATCGCGGGCTCAAGGTGGCGCTTGTCACCGACGGGCGCATGTCGGGTGCGTCCGGCAAGGTGCCGGCGGCCATCCACGTCACGCCGGAGGCTGTCACCGGCGGCGCGATTGCGAAGGTGCGCGACGGCGATCTCCTGCGCATCGACGCCGCGACGGGGCGTCTTGAGGTGTTGATGGATACGGCGGACTTCGAAGCCCGGACACCGGCGACCGCCGATCTGTCCGACCACCGGCAAGGGGTCGGTCGCGACCTTTTCGCCGCCTTCCGCGCCGCAGCCGGCCCCGCCGACGAAGGCGCGCATGTCTTCGGCGCCTGACGCGCCTTTTTCACCCCGGAGCCGAACATGACGCAAGACACCGCCAAGCTCGACACAGTGATGCAGGCCGCCCCCGTGATCCCTGTGCTGGTCGTGGAGGATCCCGCAAAGGCCGTTCCGATGGCAAAGGCGCTGGTGCGCGGCGGGTTGCCGGCGATCGAGATCACCCTGCGCACACCCAAGGCGCTTGAGGCGATCCGCGCCGTCGCGGCCGAAGTCGAGGGCGCCATCGTCGGCGCCGGCACCGTGCTGGACGCCGCGCAATATGAGGCGGCCGTCGCGGCCGGGTCCCGCTTCGTCGTCTCACCCGGCGCGACCGACCGGCTGCTCGCCGCCGCGGCCGATCACGATGTGCCCCTGCTGCCGGGCGCGTCCACCGCGTCGGAAGTGATGCGCCTGCTCGAAGCCGGCTATTCGCGGCTGAAGCTCTTTCCCGCCGAAGCGGTCGGCGGCATCGCGCTGCTGAAATCCCTCGGGGCGCCGCTGCCGACGGCAAAATTCTGCCCGACCGGCGGCATCACGCTGAAAAGCGCGCCCGACTATCTGGCCCTGTCCAATGTCACCTGCGTCGGCGGCTCCTGGATCGCGGACGCCAAGGCCATCGCGGAGGAGGACTGGGAGGGAATCGAGCGCCGCGCCCGCGAGGCGGCCCGCCTCGCCTGAGTGTTCCTGTCGGGCGCATCGGAAAAATCCGCCGCGCCCGCTCACGGCATCTTGTGCAAACCTCCGAGCCGTCCCATCTGCCCTGAGCCGCGGGCGCTCATGCTCGCGCCCATCAAAGATGACGGCCATGTCAGGCTCGGTTTCCGGCGCAGAACCGGCGGTTTCCGCCACCGCCGAACGCCCCCGTCCCGGGGCTGCGTTCTACCTTGTTTTCATATCCGCGGTCGTGCTGTTTACCGCCGAAATATGGATTTCCGTACTCGGGGTGCTTTGGGCGCTCGCCGGCTTCCTGTCGCTCGGCCCGGCCGGCACGGCGATTGTCGCCGTCCTGATCGTGCCCGGCGCGGCTTTTGTCACCTGGAAACTCGCCGTGATGGCGCTGGAAAGCGAGCGCGACCTCCTCGTGCCCCCTCTCGAAGACGCGTGATCGGCTCCAACACGTTCAACATTCTGGGCATTCTCGGGGTCACGGCGATGCTGGCGCCGATTCCCGTTGCCGCCGAAATTGTCGCATTCGATATACCGGTCATGCTGATCGCGTCGGTCGGGCTGGCCGCACTCTTGTTGTCGATGCGCAAGATGCCCCGCATCGCCGGTCTGGCACGCCTCGTCGCATATGGCTGGTATTTCGCCGCTTTGCTGGCCTAGGGTCGCCTGACGGCAGAGACTTTACGCTCGGGAGGAGATCACGGAATGACGCAGCCTGACATGCCCCAGGACCTGAAACATCGGGCCGCGGACTTGCTGGAAAAGGGGTTGCGCGGGATTTTCGACGACGACCCCGACCGCTTCAACAGGCTTTCCGTCACGCTGGACGACCTGCTCATCGACTTTTCCAAGATGCACTGGGACCAAACGGCCATCGCATCCCTTGCAGACTTTGCACGCGCACGCGGACTGGAAAGCCGTCGCGATGCGATGTTTGCCGGAGAGGCGATCAACGAGACGGAAGGCCGCGCCGTGCTGCATGTGGCGCTGCGCAATCGCGGCGACATGCCAATGCCGGTCGACGGTCACGACGTCATGCCCGAGGTGCGCGAGACGCTTGCGCGCGCGGAAGCCTTTGCCGATGGCGTGCGTTCCGGAACGCTTGTCGGCAGCTCCGGCAAGACGATTCTCGATGTCGTCAACATCGGCATTGGCGGATCGGATCTCGGGCCGGCCATGGTTACGCAGGCGCTCTCGCCCTATGCGGGCGGGCCGCGCCTGCATTTCGTCTCCAACGTCGACGGCGCGCATATCGCCGATACGCTTGCCGGGCTCGACCCCGCCCGCACGCTGGTCATCGTCGCCTCCAAGACCTTCACGACCACCGAGACCATGACCAACGCCCGCACGGCCCGCCGCTGGATCGTCGAGCGCCTCGGAGAAGAAGCGGTGTCTGCGCATTTCGCCGCCGTCTCCACCGCGCTCGACAAGGTCGCAGCCTTCGGCATCGAGGAAGGCCGGGTGTTCGGTTTCTGGGACTGGGTCGGCGGACGCTACTCGGTCTGGTCGGCCATCGGTCTGCCGGTGATGATCGCCATAGGCGCGGAGGAATTCGGACATTTCCTCGACGGGGCGCACGCCATGGACACGCATTTCCGCACGGCCCCGCTGGAAAAGAACCTGCCCGTCCTGATGGGCCTTGCCGGCATCTGGCATCGCAACCTGTGCGGCTTTCCCGCTCGCGCCGTCCTGCCCTACGACCAGCGGCTTGCCCGCCTTCCCGCCTATTTGCAACAGCTCGACATGGAATCGAACGGCAAGCGCGTCACGCTGTCGGGCGACCCGGTCGCGGAAAAAACCGGACCGCTGGTCTGGGGGGAACCGGGCACCAACGGGCAGCACGCCTTCTACCAGCTGCTGCACCAGGGCACCGACGTCATCCCGTGCGAGTTCATTGTCGCGACCCGCGGCCACGAACCAGACCTTGCCGATCATCATGCGCTGCTCATCGCCAATTGCCTTGCGCAATCGGAAGCCTTGATGAAAGGACAGACGCGTCAGGAGGCAGAGGCCGTCCTTCTCGCACAGGGCGCAAGCGCGGCGGAGGCGCGCCGCCTCGCCCCCCACAAGGTGTTTCCGGGGAACAAACCCTCCATCACGCTCGTTTACGACAAGCTGACCCCAAGTGCGCTCGGCCGGCTGGTCGCGCTCTATGAGCACCGCGTCTTCGTCGAGGGCGTTCTCTGGGGGATCAATTCCTTCGACCAATGGGGAGTCGAGCTTGGAAAGACGCTTGCCTCCGAATTGTTGCCCATGGTCGAAGGCCGCGACCCGATCACCGGCCGCGACCCGTCCACGGAGGGACTGCTGAAGAGGATGGAAGAGTCGCGAATTCCACGAGACTGAATGGGCGTGTACAGCCCTGATCACAGCCTCGCCACTTGGCCGGCCTAGACTGGAAGCGGTTTTGATGGTGTGATGCACAGATGGAGGCAAGACCGTCTACCACTGTCGCATCTAACCTCGGCCAAGCAACGGTAGGCACGAATTGAGGAGCGAACAAATGCTGAAGATTGTACTGGTAAGCGCATCGGCACTTCTGCTGGTTGCCTGTCAATCCGACAGCCAGCGCGACCGGACCCTTGTCGGTGGCGGACTTGGTGCCGCAACAGGCGCGGCCGTGGGCGCGGCCGCGACAGGCGATGTCGGCGGCGCGCTCGTCGGCGGTGCGATCGGCGGTGTCGGTGGCGCCATGGTCGGGTCGGCAACGACTCCGAAGAATTGCATTGCGCGCGACCGTTACGGCCGCCGTGTCCGGGTTGCCTGCCCGTAACAGGCTTGACGCCGGGGTGGCTGACTTTTAACGGCCATATCGGTATATAGATGATCGAAGTGTCCGCGTGGGCGGCATTCTCTTGGAGTGTGTTTGAATGAAGAAAGTCGTTCTCGTCTCGGCAACTGCGCTGCTTCTGGCAGCCTGCCAATCGGACAGCCAGCGTGACCGGACTCTGGTCGGCGGTGGCCTCGGGGCCGCCACCGGCGCGGCCATCGGCGCGGCAACAGGCGGAGGCGTCGGTGCAGCGCTTGCCGGCGCAGCCATCGGCGGTGTCGGCGGCGGTGTCATCGGCGCGGCAAGCACGCCGAAGAATTGCGTCGCGACCGACCGCTACGGCCGTCGTTACCGGGTTGTCTGCCCGTAAGGCCCTCCGGGATCGCGTCCGGCCACGAGCTGGCCCCCGGCGCAACAATAATGAAGAAAAGCCCGACCGGGATCTCCGGCCGGGCTTTTTGTTTTCTGTCGCCGCCTCCACCAGGCGGCGCACGCCAATCCGGCCCTCGTCAGGCCGCGGCGGCAACCTCCGCCAAGGCGTCCTGCGGGCTGACATAATCGTAGCCGAGCGCGTCGGCCACGGCCTTGACGGTGACCCGACCCGCGTGAACGTTCAGTCCGTTCAAGAGATGCGGATTATCGCTCAGGGCCTTTTTGTAGCCGTTGTTGGCAAGCGCCAGCGTGAAGGGCAGCGTCGCATTGTTGAGCGCGTGGGCGGAGGTCTTCGGCACCGCGCCCGGCATGTTGGCGACGCAATAATGCACGACCTCGTCGACGACATAGGTCGGCTCGGCGTGGGTTGTCGCGTGGGAGGTCTCGAAGCACCCCCCCTGATCGATGGCAACATCCACCAGCACCGAGCCCGCCTTCATCCGGCGAACATGATCGGCGGTAACCAGCTTGGGGGCGGCAGCCCCGGCGACGAGCACCGCGCCGATCACCAGATCGGCGTCGAGCACATATTCCTCGACCGCCGCACGCGTTGAATAGACGGTGCGCAGCGCCGCGCCGAAGCGTGACGACAGCGACCCGAGCACGTCGATGGACCGGTCGAGGACCGTCACGTCGGCGCCAAGGCCCAGCGCCATGGTGATGGCATGCGCGCCAACGACACCGCCGCCGATGACGACAACCTTCGCCGGTGCAACGCCGGGAACGCCGCCAAGAAGCATGCCCGCGCCGCCATGGGCCCGCTCGAGCGCCGTAGCCCCCGCCTGCACCGAAAGTCGGCCGGCAACCTGTGACATCGGCGCCAGAAGCGGCAACCCGCCGCGCCCGTCGGTCACGGTCTCATAGGCGATGCAGGTCGCGCCCGACTTGACGAGGTCCGCCGTCTGGGCGGCGTCGGGGGCAAGATGGAGATAGGTGAAGAGAATATGGTCGGGACGCAGCATGGCGCGCTCGACGGCCTGCGGCTCCTTGACCTTGACGATCATCTGCGCGGCCTCGAACACCTCCGCCGCGGTCGCCAGAATGCGCGCACCTGCGGTCTGATAGACCTCGTCTCCCGCACCGATGCCCGCTCCCGCCTGGGTCTCGATGACGACGTCATGTCCGTTCGCGACAAGCTCGCGCACGCTCTCGGGCGTCAGCCCGACGCGATACTCGTGATTCTTGATTTCCTTTGGAACACCGATGCGCATGTTGGTCTCCTCCTACCAAATGTCAAAACACTCCCATGCCCTAAAGGATAGGCCGTGTTTCACCGAATGTGCTTGCGAACTTGACAGATTTTGCGGATTTGACGCAATTTTGACGCATATTCCCCTTGGTCAATGAAATTATATGCGGTGGAGACTTGAGCATGCCTTTCGACCGAATCGACCGGCACATCCTGACGCGCCTGCAGAGCGACGGACGCATCGCCAACAGTGAGCTGGCCGATGCCGTCGGCCTGTCCCCCTCCGCTTGCCTTCGCCGGGTCAGGGCTCTGGAAGAGGCTGGCGTTATCGAACGCTATGTGGCGCTTCTCAATCAGGACCGGATCGGCCGGCGAATGGACATTTTCGTCGAGATCTCGCTGAACTCGCAGTCGAACGAGGTTCTCACCGCCTTCGAGCAGGCGGTCGCGCAATCCCCGGAAATCATGGAGTGCTATCTGATGGCTGGCGATGCGGACTACATGCTGCGCATCGCGGCGGCCGACCCGACGCATTTCGAGCACATCCACCGCGACCATCTCGCCCGGCTTCCCGGCGTGTCGCGGATGCGCTCCTCCTTCGCAATCCGCACCATCGCCAAAAGCACCGCCTTTTCGCTGTCACCCGCGCCCCGCGAAAGCGCACCCGCGCCCCGGACTTAGTGCGACCTGCCAAAAGTCACGGTGACGCCCGTCATCGCTGACCGGTGGGAAATCAGGAGTATTGCTGATAGGATAGGTAAAACAGACATTGTGCACCTTGAAGATTCGGCAAAATGGCTATGCTCGAAACCAGAGGGCTGCCCAGCGCGGCCTCCTTGACCGTCCTTCTCGTCGATGACGACGAGGACGACATTTGGCTTGTCGAACGCCTGTTTCGCAAAGCCATGCCGGACGGCCATACGCTGGATGTTGTCGCGAAACAGGGCGGCACGGCTGCTCTTGAATGGATTGGCGAGGCACGAAGCGCCGGGCGCCGAATGCCGGACCTGATCGTGCTCGACATCAACATGCCGGGCCTCTCCGGCATCGACCTTCTCGCTGTTCTCAGGGCGCGGCCCATGTTTGCCGCAACGCCCATCCTGATACTGACCACCACCGACGATGCCGAAATCGCCGATCAGGCTCGCCGGGCCGGCGCCAACGCGCTCCTGACCAAGCCGGACACGATGGAAAGGCTGGAAGTCCTCGTTCGCAATGTGCGTGAGACCTGGCTCGGCGTTCCGGTCCCCGACGACGCCCGCCCCCGGCGGCAGGCGGCCGGCTGACATCCCGGCCGCGGATGACAGCCCTGCCGTGTCGGCCGTGTTGAGGCGCCCCGCCTCCCCCCGGCGAAACCGGCCCGCCCTTGATCGCGGCGCAGTTTCATCCGACACATGGGATCCGTCACCCGATTTTCCCTCCGCACACGCGAAGGTTTGTCATGACCCGCCCCCGCCAAAACACCGCCACCGTCACCCGACTGAGCGACATCCGCAGCGACCTTGCCGAAAGTCCGACCTGGGACCATCGCAGTCAGACGCTCTTCTGGTGCGACATTCCCGGAAAACGGTTGATCGCGCGAGACTGGGCAAGCGGTGCCGAGACGATCCGCAAGATGCCGGACGTCATCGGCTCCTTCGGCCTGACGGGCGATCCCGATGTCCTGGTCGTCGCGCTGCGCGACCGGGTGGGTCTCTATCACCTTGGCAAGGAAAGCTTCGAGCCGCTCGTGTCCATCGAGGAAGACGACACCCGCACCCGGCTGAACGACGGCAAGGTCGGCCCGGACGGCGCATTCTGGATCGGCACCATGGACGACCGGCCCGACCGGCAACCGATCGCAGCTCTCTACCGGGTCGACCGGCACGGCGGCTGCACGCGCGTGGTGGACGGGGTCACGGTCTCCAACGGACTGGCCTGGTCGCCCGACGGGCGCACGCTCTATCACGCCGACAGCCGGCCCGGCCTGATCGAGGCCTGGGACTTCGACCCGCAAACCGGTGCCTGCGCCAACCGCCGCCTCTTCGCGCAGATGGCCAACGACAGCGGACGGCCGGATGGCGGCACGGTGGATGCCGGCGGATGTTACTGGTCAGCCGGCGTCTCGGCCGGCGTCGTCAACCGCTTCTCGCCGGACGGCCGCCTTGTCGAGACGCTGAAAATGCCGGTGCCGCGACCGACGATGCCGTGTTTTTGCGGGCCCGAGCTCGACACGCTCGTCGTCACCAGCCTGCGGCCTCCGCTCGACCCGAACGCGGCGGGGGAGGACACGCAATCCGGGCTGGTGTTTTCGCTGGATCCCGATGCCCGCGGCCTGCCGGGATATCTGTTCGAATTATAGGCTTTGACGCCACCGAGCGGTTCCCTTGCGCCTTTCGCCGGTGCACGCAGATCGCCGCCCATCCGGCCAGTTCTGCAAACGCGCACGCTCCCCTGCCGAAAAAACACCGTGATGTGGATCGTTGCAGAGACGGAAGACATGGCGTTTGTCGTGCGTTCTCTCCCGTCACGGCGCCCCCTTCGCTTGTCCCGACACGTCGATTTGAAACAGGACCGGCTTGCGAAAGACCGATCGAACACCGACCTCAAGGTGAGCGAACGCCACGACGCCTGTGCGGCGGACCAGCCGCGCTTCCGTGAACAACCGGGAAGTGGGAGAGGAAGAACCGATGATCGTGATCGAGCATGTCACGGGAAAAGATCTCATCGTGATACGCGCGTCCGGCACATTGACGACGCAGGACTACGAAAGCGCCGTTCCCGAACTGGAGCATGCCCTGGATCTGGCGAACGGCGCGCTCCGGGTGCTGGTCCGCCTTGAGGACTTCAGGGGCTGGGAGATCGGAGCGCTTTGGCAGGAGCTGAAATTCGATCTCAAACACCTCAACGACTTCGGGCGGATCGCCGTCGTCGGCGAGGGGCGGCTCGAGGACTGGGCAACCAGGCTGTCCGCCCCTTTCACAAAGGCCGAAACGCGGTTTTTCCCGCTGGAAAAGGAAGCGGAGGCGCATGCCTGGCTGGGACTGAACGCAGGCCCGCAAGGCGAATGACGGGCTGAGCGCAGTTGCGAGCCGCCGGCGCGCGGCGGCGCGGCCTTCAGCCTTTTCCACCCTCGATCACGGCACGCGGCAGCACCTCATGCGCGTCTTCCGGTGCGCCCTCGCCCCAGGTCGGTGTCAGGTCGTGATCGACTGCGATGCGCTCGTCGAAGACGAAACAATCGCCGCGCCACAGGCTCTCCTCGCGCGGCACCCGCTCCAGGTAATTCAGGATGCCGCCATCGAGGTGGTAAACCTCTCCGAAGCCTTCCTCCAGCAACAGCGACGTCGCCTTCTCGCAGCGGATGCCGCCGGTGCAAAACATCGCGACCCTGGGCTTGTTGGCCATCGCCGGCGCGGTTTTCACCCATTCGGGAAACGAGCGGAAACTCCGCGTTTCGGGCGATACCGCCCCTTCGAACGTACCGAAGGCGATCTCATAGTCGTTGCGGGTGTCGACCAGCACCACGTCCGGGTCCTGGAGCAGCGCATTCCAGTCCTCAGGCGCCACATAGGTGCCAACCTTTTCGACCGGATCGATGCCGTCGACCCCGAGCGACACGATCTCGCGCTTCAACCGCACCTTCAGCCGCTTGAACGGCATGCGCTCGGCCCGTGAGCTCTTGTCCTGCAGCCCCGCCAGGCGCGGATCGGCGCGCAAATGCGAGAGCACCGCTTCCACCCCCTCATCCGTGCCGGCAATCGTGCCGTTGACGCCTTCCGCCGCGAGCAGGACCGAGCCGCGCACGCCGGCGCCGCAGGCAAGCGCGGCGATCGGTGCCTTGAGGGCGGCGAAATCGTCGAGCGCTGCGAAATGATAGAAGGCTGAAACGCGAAAATCGGACATGCGGATCCCGAACATGACGGACGGTGCTGCCGGTCGGCAGTCCGGCCTTTTACACTCCCGACCGCCTCGCGCGCAACGACGTCCCGGCTCCCGCTTTCCTACCAGGGCAGCCGTTCGCCCGTATAGCTGACGAAGCCGCCAGTCTGCGACGCATCCGCCCCCTCGACCACCGACAGGAGCCGAGCCACGGCGACCGGCGGCGGCTGCACGTCAAGGCCCGCCTTGGCGAAGGGCTTCGACAGGCCGGTGTCGACCGTGCCTGGATGAAGCGCCAGCACGACAAGCTCCGGTGCCCGGCGGCCCAGTTCGATGGAGGCCGTCCTGACGATCTGGTTGAGGCCGGCCTTTGCCGCCCGGTAGCTGATCCAGCCGCCGAGCCCGTTGTCGGAGATGCTGCCGACCTTGGCGGAGAGCGTTGCGAACACAGACTTGCCCTCGCGCGCCATTGCCGGCCCGAAATGTTTCAGGAGAAGCGCCGGGCCGATGGCATTGATCGCATAGGAGCGGGCCATCTGCGCGGGATCGATCTGCCTGAGCGCCTTTTCCGGTGACATCTTCTCGTCGGACAGAATGCCGGTCGCATCGACGACCAGGCGCAGCGCACCCTGTTTCTTCACGAAAGCCGCCGCGGTCTCGATGCTCGCTTCGTCCAGAAGATCGAGGGGCGGGTCCGTGCGCCGCGACAGGCCGATCACAGCGTCGAACCGGCCGGAGGCTTCCAGTGCATCGACAAACGCAGCGCCGATCCCGCCGCTCGAGCCGATGACAACGGCATGCCCGCCGGGCGGAAAACTGTTGAGAGAGAAGGTCATGGCACGTCCTACGGCCGATTTCGCCGACCGGTTCACGCGCCTCCCCCTCCCTCCTGCGGCGGAAAAAGCGCAAGGGGCGACCGGCCCGGCGTGTTTTGTTAACCTTTGGTTGACGATGACCGGCCGCGAAGTCGCGTCCGGCGCTGGCAACGCCGGCCCCAGCATGCGACAGTCTGTCCGCCCGCCCTCGGGCACTGCGACAACAGCGACAAGAGAAACAGGGGAATGCGCACGATGGCACGACGGTTCTACGTCCTCGACGTCTTCACGAATCAGGCCCTTGCGGGAAATCCGCTTGCGGTCGTTCTGGACGCGGAGGGCCTGTCGGACGCCCGGATGCAGTCAATCGCGCGCGAGTTCAATCTGTCGGAGACAGTGTTCGTGCTGCCGCCGGAGAACCCCGCCCACTCGGCAAAACTGCGGATTTTCACCCCCGCTAAGGAATTGCCCTTTGCCGGCCACCCGACCGTCGGCACCGCGATCCTTCTGGCACGTCAGCGCTTCGGCGACACCGACGACGACCAGAACGCCATGGTCGTGCTCGAAGAAGCCGTCGGAAACGTGCGCTGCGGGGTGGTTCTGAAAAACGGCGCGGCCGGCTTTGCCGAATTCGACGTGCCCAAGCTCGCGCGCCCCGCCGATCCGCTGGGCGACAAAGAGATCATCGCGGCAAGCCTTTCACTTGAACCCAACGAGATCGGCTTCGAGAACCATCGCCCGTCCGCCTTCGAGGCCGGCGTCGCCTTCGCCTTCGTGCCTGTCGCCAACCTCGAGGCGCTGTCGCGCGCACGTCCCGTCCAGGCCTATTGGCAGGATGCCTACGGCGGCGACGGCGGCGCAGCGGTCTACGTTTACTGTCGCCAGACAACGACGCATGACGGCACGTTTTCGGCCCGTATGTTCAGCCCCGCAATGGGGATCTACGAAGACCCCGCAACCGGCTCCGCAGCCGCCGCCTTCGCCGGCGTCGTGCGCCATTTCGACAAGCCAACCGACGGCACGCATTATGTGCGGATCGAACAGGGCTACGACATGGGGCGCCCCTCGCTGATCGATCTGGAACTCGATATCGAGGCCGGCGCGCTCCACGCCGCGCGCATCGGCGGCCAGGCGGTGATCGTCTCCAAGGGCGAGTTGTTCATCTAGGTCATGTTGACGAATGGCGGATCCAAAGGCGGATGGACGTGATGTCGACGAACCTCAGGAAGCTCTCAGCCGTCTTATCGTAGCGTGTTGCGACGCGTCTGGCGTTCTTGAGCTTGTTGAAGCACCGCTCGACCACTAGCCGAGCTCTTCCGGCAGATCGCGCCATGGCGCGCCGGTCCGGGCAATCCAGAAAATCCCGTCAAGAACAAGGCGGTGGTTGGCGGGTTTGCGTCCGTTCGGGGCGCGGGCTGTCAGGATGAACCGCTCAAGGAACGCCATTCCTCATCCGACATCAAGCCTCGCGCCAAGCTGGTCTTCATCGCAGATACCAGCTTGAATCGTGCTCAAAGCCCGATGTGCATCCCTTTTGTCAACGCGACCTAACCGAAATCAGCCTCCGGCAAACCCGGCGCGGTTCACATCGCTTGCTGCTGCATAGCGTTCGTGAAGCGTTCAGTGATTGCTTGCGGGCGCGTGATGCAGCTACCGACGACCAAGAAATCGGCTCCCAGTTCGAGAAGCCGCACTGCGTGATCGGGAGAAGTAATCCCGCCTTCTCCAATCACAGGACAATCTGTGACAACCTGGCGAATATCGCGAAACGCAGCAAAATCGTCCGTGGGCAGCCTGCGGCCCGCAGTCTCCGGCGTGTATCCGTAAGCTGCGGTGGATATACAATCAAAGCCAAGCTGCCGTGCCTGGATCGCCTCTTCCACGGTAGCCACCTCAGCGATGAGAATGCCCTGCGGGAAACGACGCCTGCATTTCTCGTAGAATGTATCGATTGTTTCCCCTTCGGGGCGCCTGCGGTTGGTTGCCTCACAGGCGATCATATCGGCCCCTGCCCGCATGATCGCGGTAACTTCCTCGACGGTCGGCGTTAGGTCCACCTCCGCGTCAGAGTAGGCGTGCGTCACAACACCGATAACCGGGACATCCAAAGCGGCTTTTGCCAGAACGATGTCTTCGTACCCATTCAGAAGCACGCCCGACGCCCCGCCCTCGACCGCAGCCCTGGCCATAGCAAACATCTGCCCGAACAGAGGTTCGCCGGGGAGAGCCTGGCAAGAGACAACGAGACCGCGATGGAGCTTTTGGAATAGCTCAATCACTATTCGCCACCGGATGTGGGGTTCGACGCCGCAAGCTCATTCAGGTTGACCTCGAAACGGCGATCTTCTTTATCCAGGAGCCATCTCTCAATATCCAGCAACCACATCTTTTCCAGAACGAACTCGTAGAAGCGGCGTGGTCCCGCTCCCGTGAACTGATCGAGCGGAAGCATCCACTGCTTTCGCAGCGCCTCGTCCGGAAAATTAAGCCGATAATATTCTTCATGCACATTCGCCACCCTCGCAACGGGAACGGCTCGGCAATGTCCCGAAAACTGAACCCCGTCCAAGCCGAGTGGCGATTGCTCCGGTGTAAGATCCGTTCGGAATATCGAACCGGAAATGGCAGATGTTCTTTCGATATTGCGTGAGTGCTGTGCATCCCGCATTGAATACCAGAGCAATCGAATATCATTGTCCTCACACAGGATGTAGTTCACGGTGGACGCCCACGGACCCGTTTCGGGATCCGCAGTCGCAAGCGTCACAAACCGCGCCGTTCTTAGCAAGAACTCAACCCTTTGGCGGGCGGCAATAAGCTCAGCCATTCGCTTGCCCCTCATTTTCACGCATAATTGGTGCGTCATTGAGCAGTCGGGCCTCGGAGATCTCCCACCATAAATCCTGCTCGATGCGACGTTTCTCCCATGCGGAGTCCTTCGATCGGCGCGAGACTTCTCGGCGATACAGCCCCCAAGCCGCCTCATCTTCAAATGAGATCGTGTGTTCGATGGAGTGAACGTTGGAGCCGACGGTACAAATATACCAACGAGGGTTACTTACCATCTCGAGATCGCGATAGAACCATTTCTCCCGATCACTGACCCAGGTCCAGAACTCTTTCAAATTCGAACGTGCGTGGCGGGTGGGGTGAAGCTGATAAACAAGATGCAACACAGAACGTCTCCTTAGCTAACCGGGCTTCGTCGGGCCTCGATCAAATTCCAGTCGTGGCTGAGGTGGCCAGCAAAATCCGTGTGGTATCGATCAAGGAATCGACGATTGTGCCGCCGCGCATCGTCTGGGCAGATATCATTGCCGCCCACACATTTTATAACGAAGGCCTGCGGCTCGATTTCCGCACCGCGCTTCACCTTTGCCCGCAAGGCCGAAATCGAAAATCGTAGTTTCGAAAAACCATTAGCGGCCGCATAATCAAGGGATTCATAGTAACATAGAACAAAATACCTGAAATCCTTGAGGTTGAAACTGTAGTCGGCCCCGAAATACCGGGGGTAGAGCGCGCGACCAAAGTGGTAGAAAACGGTCAATGCGGTGATGTTTTGCCCGCGCTTGGACATGGCCACCTTGCCAAGTCGTGAAATTCCGGCCCTCCTCTGCCCTGCAAGCATCCTTCGCATCCATTCGCGCCCCTGCGTACTGCCGTACTTGGATCTATTTTGCGCAATAAGATCAGCGGCCACCGCATCGTCAAACTCCTCCAGAGAAACCCATTCGACCTCACCTCCCAGGCGCCGGAAAGTCGAGATCTCCGATTTGCATTGAACACGGTCATGCTTGCGCATGCGTTCCAGTACATCGGCCAAACCCTTTTCAGGGACACCGAGCGACGCTTCGGCGGAATGCAAAACGGCTGTCCCTCCGACGGCGTTTGCGAATTCTTCAGCCGCTCCGAAAGGCATATACGGCATCACGAAGCCGGCATATCCATGTTCCTCAGCATAATCAGCGGCATAGCTGCCCAATGCTGCCAAGGCATCTTGCCTTCCTACGCCCTGAATGCAGGCAATCTCGTTATGCGTGTTGCGACGTCCGCCAAGCCAAAGAAACTCTCGATGCCAAGGGCCGGCGAAATCCGTCACATAATGTGACAGTGAGAACATTTCCGACGACGGCTCTCCTTCCCAATGCGCGCATCCAGCGATGAGACCCGCCGGCCCACGGGCGATAAACACGTCCGTTTCACCCAATGCGTGCCCCAATGCCTTCAGCCAGCGGTAACCGTTGTAAAAATTCTCATCACTGACAAGAGCATCCCATTCGTGCTCATCAACGTCGCCCAATTTCATAGAATTCACAGAGCAAACTGCCACCGGTAGCTCCTCCCTAAGCTGAAGAGACATTGCTACCGGCCCCGTATGCCTACAATGATATTCGAGTGCGGCTTCTGAAGATAAGCATGTAGTGACTCGGGGGCCTGTTCTATTGTCGGATATGCAGGGGCAACCAGCTCGCGCCACTCCAGCGATTTGATGCCCGCCTCGTCCATCGCCCGCTCCAGAGAACTTGCGGACCAGTACCACGCCGCCACTTTACCCTGCTGCCCGCTCATGCAGAGCTCAAGCGTTACACCCCCACCGTCCGCAAACGGGTCCTCAGGGTCATCGGCAATTAGGCGGAACCCGTAGGCCTCATAGTAGTTGGCGTGCGGATCGTAGGACGGATGGATCGGAAGCGTGACGAGGCGCCCGCCAGGGCGCAACAAGCCGACCATCTCGTTGCACATCGCCTGCAACTCGGCCGCTGTGGACGCGTAGGGAAGTACATAGACGGCAAGAACAAGATCAAACTGGCCGCGAAGGCCCGGCTTCAGCTCTGAGACGAAGGAAATGTCGAGCCCCTCTTTTTCCGCCCGGCGTCGTGCGTAGTTCAGCATCCCGACCGTCGGATCGTAACCCACAACTTTGGCGGCGCCACGTTGCTTCAGCCAGCGAGAATACATTCCGGTACCACACCCGAAATCGAGGACAGACAGACCTTCGACATCGCCAATTGTCTGCAATACGGTGGGAATTTCGATGTCCTTGCGAAATGGCCATTCCGCCATGTCTTCATATAGACCGGCGAGCTCATTGAACTGCTCAGCGTTTTCGTTGCCCATAAGAATCGGCCCCTCTCCCACTATGCGCTGGCAAAACGAATTTAGGCGCACTTCACCCGTTCAAATTTACTGGGTCTCTATTCTCGAATTCTTCGAATGAGCGGCGCTGGTAGACAGTGTCTCTCCCTCTTTCGGACGCTCACAACATTTCTTAGCCAGGATAATTCGACAGCTTCTTCAATCCTATCGAAAAATATCAAAAATTGCAACTATAAGGAGACTTTATATATATCACCCTGATTGGTTGCGCCGCCACGAGCGAACATAAGGGATACAGGCCGTAGCTGCACAAATGCCCTGAGGCCTGCTGTTTTCCCACCCTGGCACATCAATATCGTCAGGGGCTGTTACGCCATCAACGCCGATGCGATGTCGGTCGAAACCGCAGATGCACTCTGCGCCCAGGAAGGTCAGCGCCAGCAAGGCATGTGGTCGGACGCGCCTGGCACCGGATATGTTTTCGGCCCCGTCCCGACAGGGCCGTTTCGACAGCCGCCGCAAATTACCAAGTATACGCGACGGCTCGCCCCTCTTCTCGCCCTCCCTCTTGCCGTAACCGCTCAGGCGTCGCCAAGCACAGCGATGATGTCGGCCCGGCAGGTGTCGGGCCGCATGCCCCCGCAGCCGGCAGCCCCCTGCAACCGCCAGCACCGTCTCGATCTGCGCAAGCGTCCCGGCAGGCAGTGCCCGCCGCAACGCCTTGCGCGCCCGCGCATGACGCCCGAGCACGGGCGCGGGACAAGCGTCGTCGAAAAACGGCGCATTGAGCGCCGCGAAAATGTCCTCGTGGGGCGGCGCACGCCACGCCGCGCGCATTGGCGGCCAGGCGGTGATCGTCTCCAAGGGCGGGGTGTTCATCTAGGGGCGCCAGGCGCGCAGACCCCTCCCCCTCCGCGTGTCATTCTGGGCAATGCGAAGCCACGCCCCGAAGCCCATTCGTTTCCAGATCGCGAGCGGAAACGCTTCGACGGTCGCGGCAGCCGCCTCACCCCCTCGCTACGGACAGGGACGCCGATAGCGTCCGGTCTTGCAGGGTCACCTCCAGCCCGGGCGGCGGCTTTCCATCCGGTGCAACGACTGAACCGGCTCGCCATTTTCCCGCTTGACGGAAGGCATCTTCCGGCGCATTGTCGCCGCCGAACCGTACCGTACGGTACGCAATCGATATGAACCTCTCCGAAAACCGGCCGACACGGACCGCCCCGCCCCGATGACCGCTCCCGCCCCCGAATTCACGCCCCGCCAGAACGAGGTCCTCGCCTCGGCGCTGCGGCTTGTGGTCGAGGGCGGTGAGAAGGCGTTGACGACGGCAGCCGTCGCGCGGGCGGCCAATTGCTCCAAGGAGAGCCTGTATCGCTGGTTCGGCGACCGCGACGGACTGTTGGCTGCCATTGTCGCGCATCAGGCCTCCAAGGTGCGCGTGCCGCATGAAAACGACGACGAACTGAGCGCATCCGCCTTTCGCGAGCGGCTCGTCACATTTGCCGAGGATCTGCTGACGGTGCTGGCCGGCGACACGTCGCTTGCACTCAACCGGCTGGCCATCGGCCAGGCAAGCCGCGAGGGCTCGCCGCTCGGCCGTCTTCTGCTGGAGCGCGGGCGTCTCAGGATCGCGACCCGTGCCCGCGTGCTGCTGGAGGCCGGTGCCGCACAGGGGCACATTGCAGCCGTCGACGCGACGGAGGCCTATCGCACGCTCTACGGGCTGATCGTGCGCGACGCCCACGGCCGCTGGCTGCTCGGCCAGGAACCTGAGGGCGCGGAGGCCGACTTCGCGGCGCGGGCAAACCTGTCGGTCGACCAGTTTCTCACCCTCTTCCCGCCGGACGCCCAGAAAACGGGCCGTCCTGCGGGCTGACGCCAAAACCCCGGACGCCGGCCAACCGGCGCCCAAGCATGAAACGCCAAACGGGAGTATCCAACAATGCGCGTTTATTACGATCGTGATGCCGATCTCAATCTGATCAAGTCCAGGAAGGTCGCCGTCATCGGCTATGGCTCGCAGGGCCGTGCCCATGCGCTGAACCTGAAGGACAGCGGCGTCGCCGACGTCGTCGTCGCCCTGCGCCCCGGTTCGACGACCGCGCACAAGGTCGAGGCCGACGGTCTCAAGGTCATGAGCGTCGCGGACGCCGCCGGCTGGGCCGACCTGATGATGATGGCCACCCCGGACGAGCTCCAGGCCGACATCTACAAGGACCACATCGCCGACAACATCCGTGACGGCGCGGCAATTGCCTTTGCCCACGGCCTCAACGTCCATTTCGGCCTGATCGAGGCGAAGTCCACGGTCGACGTCCTGATGATCGCGCCGAAGGGCCCGGGCCACACCGTGCGCGGCGAATACGAGAAGGGCGGCGGCGTGCCGTGCCTCGTCGCCGTTCACCAGGACGCATCCGGCAACGCGCTCGACCTCGGCCTTGCCTATGCATCGGGCGTCGGCGGCGGCCGTTCGGGCATCATCGAGACCACCTTCCAGGAAGAGTGCGAAACCGACCTCTTCGGCGAGCAGGCGGTTCTGTGCGGCGGCCTCGTGGAACTGATCCGCGCCGGCTTCGAAACCCTGGTCGAGGCCGGCTACGCACCGGAAATGGCCTATTTCGAGTGCCTGCACGAAGTGAAGCTCATCGTCGACCTGATCTACGAGGGCGGCATCGCCAACATGAACTACTCCATCTCCAACACGGCCGAATGGGGTGAGTACATGTCCGGCCCGCGCGTCGTGACGTCGGAGACCAAGGCGGAGATGAAGCGCATCCTCACCGACATCCAGACCGGCAAGTTCACCTCGGAGTGGATGCAGGAATGCAAGGGCGGTCAGGCCCGCTTCAAGGCGACCCGTCGTCTCAACGACCGTCACCAGATCGAGGAAGTCGGCGAGAAGCTGCGCGGCATGATGCCGTGGATCAAGTCGAACGCCCTGGTCGACAAGGAGCGCAACTAAGCGCTCCAGTTCGCGGCCGATCCACGGCTCTCTTTCCTCTGCGCCTGCCCAAGCGGGCAGGACGCGGGGGGATCAAGTCGAACGCGCCTCTCGACAAGGAGCGCAACTAAGCGCTCCAGTTCGCGGCCGATCCACGGCTCTCTTTCCTCTGCGCCTGCCCAAGCGGGCAGGACGCGGGGGGATCAAGTCGAACGCGCCTCTCGACAAGGAGCGCAACCAAGCGGCCTCGCCGCTTCAGGCGATCCACACGAAACGAAACGGCCCGCCTCCGCGCGGGCCGTTTTTGTGCTATTTCCCGATCCGTAAAGACCAACCTCCCAATGAACAAAGGCCAGCCCGTGTCCGCAAGTCCCGCCGCGCCCTCCGCCCCTGCTCTCGTCCTCGTCGCGGCCGTTGCGGAAAACGGCGTCATCGGCGCGAAGGGCGACATGCCGTGGCGGCTGTCCTCCGACCTCAAGCGGTTCAAGCGCCTGACCCTTGGCCATCCGATGATCATGGGCCGCAAGACCTTCGAGTCCATCGGCCGACCGCTTCCCGGACGCACCACCCTCGTCGTCACCCGCGATCCCGACTGGACCCGCGAGGGCGTCGTCACCGCCCCCTCGCTCGACGCCGCTCTCGAACGTGCAGCCGGGATCGCTTCAGCCGACGGCGTCGATGCGGTGATGGTCGTTGGCGGCGGCGAGATCTATGCAGCCGCCCTGCCCCGCGCCGACCGGCTGGAAATCACGCAGGTTCACGCAAGCCCCGATGGCGATGCGCATTTTCCGCAGATCGACGAACGCGTCTGGCAGGAGGTCGCCCGCGAAACCCCGGAGCGTGGAGCGAAAGACAGCACGGACGTGACGTTCCTGAGCTATCGGCGCAAGCGCTGAAAAACGGCTGTTTTCCACAACTCGCGCAGCGCTGCCCGTTCGCCGAACGGCCCCTTTGTCGCGTCTGCGCCGATGTGCGTCGGCTTGCGCCCTTTCGTTCACCGCAAAGCCTGCCTAGGATCGGGCACAGAACAGGCGGCCGCCACGCGGCCGCAACGACCCTTTTGGAGGACGAGACATGGACGTACGCGCCGCCGTGGCCTGGCAGGCCGGCAAACCCCTGACGATCGAGACCGTCGAGCTGGAAGGCCCGAAGGCCTTCGAGGTTCTGGTCGAGGTCAAGGCCACCGGCATTTGCCACACCGACGAATTCACCCGCTCCGGCGCCGACCCGGAAGGGCTGTTTCCCGCGATCCTCGGCCATGAGGGCGCCGGCATCGTGCGCGAGGTCGGCAAGGGCGTGACCAGCCTGAAGCCCGGCGACCACGTGATCCCGCTCTACACGCCCGAATGCCGCGAGTGCGAGTACTGCCTCAACCCGAAGACCAACCTGTGCCAGAAGATCCGCTCGACGCAAGGCGCGGGCGTCATGCCGGACGGGTCGTCGCGCTTCACGCTGAACGGCGAGAAGATCTTCCACTACATGGGCACCTCGACCTTCGCCAATTTCACGGTCCTGCCGGAGATCGCGCTCGCCAAGGTGCGCCAGGACGCCCCCTTCGAGAAGATCTGCTACATCGGCTGCGGCGTGACGACGGGCATCGGCGCGGTGATCAACACCGCCAAGGTCGAACCCGGCTCCAACGTCATCGTCTTCGGTCTCGGCGGCATCGGCCTCAACGTGATCCAGGGCGCGCGTCTCGTCGGCGCCAACATGATCGTCGGCGTCGACATCAACGACAGCAAGAAGGAAATGGCGGAACGCTTCGGCATGACCCATTTCGTCAATCCGAACGAGGTCGAGGGCGATCTCGTGCCCTATCTCGTCGATCTGACCAAGGGCGGCGCCGACTATACCTTCGACGCGACCGGCAATGTCGGCGTGATGCGCAACGCCCTGGAGGCGGCGCACAAGGGCTGGGGCGAATCGATCATCATCGGCGTCGCCGCGGCGGGCGCGGAAATCTCCACCCGCCCCTTCCAGCTGGTCACCGGCCGGTCCTGGCGCGGCACGGCCTTCGGCGGCGCGCGCGGCCGCACCGACGTGCCCAAGATCGTCGACTGGTACATGGACGGCAAGATCGAGATCGACCCGATGATCACCCACACCATGCCGCTCGAGGAAATCAACCACGGTTTCGACCTGATGCATGAAGGCAAGTCGATCCGCTCGGTCGTCCTCTACGACTGAACCTGTCCCTGACGCGGCGGCGCAAGCCCGCATGCGTGCAACCTGAGGAGCTTCCGCAATGAGCGAACCGGAATCGATGTGGTCGGAAACCCGCGACATGGACTCCATCGGCGGCCGGATCCGCCGGGCGCGCGAGGCGGCCAACTTCAGCGGTGCGCAGCTTGCCCGCCGCCTGGGCATCAAGACCGCGACGGTCACGGCATGGGAAACCGGGCGTTCGGAACCGCGTGCCAACCGGCTGACCATGCTTGCCGGTTTTCTCGCCGTCAGTCCGACGTGGCTGCTTTATGGCGTCGGCGGGGCGCCGGCCGACGAGCCGATGACGACGGAACTTTCGTTGATCGCGGCAAGCCTGAAAAACCTGCGCGACACGCATGAGCGCACCGGCGAGGCGCTCGACCGCCTGGAAGAGCAGATCGGGCGTCTGGCGCAGGCGGCCCGGTCACAGGCCGACGAGGCGGCCGGGCACTCGTGAACCGGACTGAAACCCCGGTTGCGCTGCCTGCGCTTGAGGGCCGGCCGCGGCTGGCGGCGCTCTGGGCCGGCCTCGACGACCTGTCGCCCGGGCGCATTCACGCCCTGTTCCGGCTGCGCGTCGACATTTTCGTGGTCGAACAGGACTGCCCCTATGCCGAGATCGACGGGCGCGACCCCGACGCCGATCACCTTCTGCTCGAGACGGATGCGGGAACACTTGTCGCCTGTCTGCGGCTGCTGCCGCCGGACCCAGACGGAGCGCCGCGTCTCGGACGGATCGCAACGGCGCCGGACTGGCGTGGCCTCGGTCTCGCGAGCGGTCTTGTGAAGGCCGGCATCGAACGTGCCCGCGCGCGCTGGCCCGCCCGGCCGGTGGACCTGTCCGCCCAGGCACATCTGCAACGCTTTTATGCCGGCCTCGGCTTCAAGCCCGTCTCTGAGATTTACGACGAGGACGGCATTCCCCATATCGACATGCGCCGCCCGGCGGAGATCGGGACCGCGCGAGACCGTCACCCATATGCTTCGGAGACTGCCCCTTCATGACGCTCGATCTTGTTTCCCGCGCCCGCGCCTTCGGCGGCGAGCAGCGCGTGTATCGCCACGCCTCCACCGCCACCGGCACCGCGATGGAATTCGCCGCCTTTCTGCCGGCGGAAGCCCTGCGCGGCGAGGCCTGCCCGACGCTGGTCTATCTCTCCGGCCTGACCTGCACCTGGGAAAACGCCACGGCCAAGGCCGGCTACCAGCGGCTTGCAGCCGAAAACGCCATGATCGTGATCGCGCCCGACACCAGCCCGCGCGGCGAAGGCGTCGCCAATGACGACGCCTACGATCTTGGCCAGGGCGCCGGCTTTTACGTCGATGCCACACAATCCCCCTGGGCGCCGCATTTCCGGATGGAAAGCTATGTGGCCGACGAACTGATGGGGCTTGTCACGGACCAGCTGCCGGTCTGGGACAGCGCCATCGGCATCACCGGCCATTCCATGGGCGGACACGGCGCGCTGACGCTTGCGATGAAGTATCCCGATCTCTTCCGTTCGGTCTCCGCCTTCGCCCCCATCGTCAATCCGGTGAACTGCCCCTGGGGCGAAAAGACGCTCGGCGCCTATCTCGGAACCGACCGCAAGGCCTGGCAAGCACATGACGCCTGCCATCTGGTTCGAGACACCGGCTGGGAACGCGATATCCTGATCGATCAGGGATCCGCCGACGGCTTCCTGAAAGAGCAGCTCAAGCCCTGGGCCTTCGACGCGGCCTGCCGCGAGGCGGACGTCGAGCTGACCCTGCGCATGCAGGGCGGCTACGACCATTCCTACTACTTCGTGTCCACCTTCATGCCCGACCACATGGCCTGGCACGCCGAACGCCTGACCGGCTGATTTTCAAGCCCCGACTTTCGGAGAACCAATGTCCGACTACGACGTGATCGTCATCGGCGCGGGTGCCGCAGGGCTTGCCGCCGGAGAAGCACTCGCACAAGCCGGCGTCTCCTTCGCCGTTCTGGAGGCAAAGGACCGCGTCGGCGGTCGCGCCTGGACGGACGAGCGCATTTTTCCCGGCATCCCCTTCGACCGGGGCTGCCACTGGATGCACAGCGCATCGCACAACCCGTTCCGCGAGATCGCGGACCGGCTGGGCGTCGATTATCGGCGCCTGGGGACCCGGCGCTCCAGCGGCCTTTACCTGGCCGGCGAAAAGGCGGATGCGGCGACGACCAGGACGGCCTGGGATGCCGTCGAGGCGGCATTTGCGGCAGCCGACGGGGCCGGCGAAGCGGGACGCGACGTCGATGCGCAAAGTGTCTGCGACACAGCCGGCCCCTGGTGGCCGCTTGCCCGGCACTGGATGACGCTGCTCTCCGCGCTGCCTCCGGAAGAGATCTCCACCCTCGATCTGGCGGCCTATGCCGATACCGGCGAAAACTGGCCGGTCGTGTCGGGCTATGGCGCGCTGATCGCCAGCGCGGGCGCGCAAGTGCCCGTGCATCTTGGCGTCGAGGTGCGGGCGATCGACCGCTCCACCTCACCGATCCGTGTCGAAACCAGCCGTGGCACCTTGCGCGCCCGCAGCGTCATTCTCACCGTCTCCACCAACGTGCTGGCCTCCGGGGCAATCCGCTTCGTTCCGGCGTTGCCCGATGCTGTGACGGACGCCGCCGCGAACTGCCCGACCGGGGTTGCGGAAAAGGTCGCCTTTCTGCTGGACGCGCCGATCCCCGATTTCGCCGACACCTCCTATATCGATACCCTGGACCTGGACGACCGAACTCGCGCGCCGATCAACTTCGTCGTCAACCATTTTGCACAGCCGGTGATTGTCGGCCAGTTGTGCGGCGAAACCGCGCGGAAGCTCGAGGCCGACGGGGAGCCGGCCATGGTCGACTTCGGCCTCGCGGCTCTCAAGGACGTCTTCGGCAGTGCCATCGCCACGCGCATCCGCCGCGCCACCGCGACGCATTGGACCTCGGACCCCCATATTCGGGGCGCCTACTCCTGTGCGCGTCCGGGGCATGCGGGAGCGCGCGCCACCTTGCGGGTCCCCATCGACGGCGGCGTCTTTCTGGCTGGCGAGGCCGTGTCGGAACACGCCTTTTCCACCGCGCACGGCGCCCGCCGGAGCGGCATTGACGCCGCCCGGGCCGCGCTGGCGCAAAGCGGGTAAACCATAGCGGCGAAAATCGGCGTCGAAAAACCGCGGGAACCGACAGGCCCCGCTCCGCACGCATTGACAAGCAAGGCCGCGGTCTCCAATTCGGTGCCAGGGAGAGAGGCAGCCGACACGCTTCATTGAAAGCGCCGGTCGAAGTTCCTATAACCCGACAAGGCCCCTTTGGGGCGCAAGGATACAACCGGACCCCGGCGCGAACGGCGGCGGGCTCCCCAGCGAAGGATGTCTTGATGCCTTGGAGCAACCAGAACGGCGGCGGCGGCTGGAAAGGCGGCGGCAACGGCGGTCCGTGGGGCGGATCGGGCGGTGGCGGCGGCGGCGGTCCGTGGGGCGGCGGTCCCCAGCGCGGCGGCGGCGGCGGCGGCGGCAATCCGCCGGATCTGGAAGAACTCCTCAAACGCAGCCAGAACACCCTCAAGACCGTGCTTCCCGGCGGCGGAAATCTCGGCTTCAAGGGCATCCTGCTCGCGATCGTCGTGGTGATCGGCATCTGGTTCGCCAACGGCTTCTACCGGGTCGAACAAGGCCAGGTCGGCGTCGAGCTGGTGCTCGGCGAGGTGACCGCCCAGACGCCTCCCGGCCTGAACTACAACTGGCCGTATCCGCTCGGCTCGGTGTTCACGCCGGAAGTCCTGCGCATTCGCGAAATCACCGTCGGGCTCCGCGAAACCGTGCGCGGTTCGCGCGTGACGGCACAGGACGTGCAGGAAGAAAGCCTGATGCTCACCGGCGACGAAAACATCGTCGACGTTGACTTCAAGGTGCAGTGGCGCATCCGCAACACGCCGGAGGGTGTGTCCAACTACCTGTTCAACATCCAGGACCCCGAGGGCACGGTGAAGGCCGTGGCCGAAAGCGCCATGCGCGAGGTTGTGGGCGAGAGCAACATCGACGCGATTCTCGGCGAAAACCGGTCGCCGATCCAGGAAGCGGTGCGCACCCTGATGCAAACGGCCCTGGACGGTTATGGCGCCGGCGTCGAAGTGACCGAGGTTCAGATGCAGAAGGTCGACCCGCCGCAGCAGGTCATCGACGCCTTCCGTGACGTCCAGGCGGCCCGTGCCGATCAGGAGCGCATCCAGAACGAGGCCCAGACCTATGCGAACCGGATCGTGCCGGAAGCGCGCGGTGAGGCGGCCCGGGTGCTGGAAGCGGCGAATGCCTATCGCGACCAGACGGTTGCGGAAGCCAACGGTCAGGCACAGCGCTTCACCAAGGTTCTCCAGGAGTACCGCAAGGCGCCGAACGTGACGCGCGAGCGTCTGTATCTTGAAACGCTCGAGAAGGTTCTGGGCGCCAACAACAAGATCATCATCGACGACAATGTCGGCGGAACCGGAGGCATCGTGCCTTATCTCCCGCTCGACCAGCTCAACAGGTCCCAGGGCGCCGCCCGCAGCGGAGGCAACCAGTAATGAAGAACGGTCTTTTCGGACTCGGCGCCCTGCTCATCGCGGCGCTGGCATTTACCGCATATCTTTCGGTCTACATCATCAACCCGGACCAGCAGGCGCTGGTGCTCCAGTTCGGTGAAATCCGCAAGAGCGAGCAGGAGGCAGGCCTCAAGTTCAAGATCCCCTTCGTCCAGAACGTGCGTTTCTTCGACAAGCGCGTGCTCGACCTGAACATGCCGCCGATCGAGGCCATCGCCTCGGACAAGAAGCGGCTCATCGTGGACGCCTTTGCCCGTTACCGCATCACCGACCCGGTGCTGTTCTACCAGACGGTGAACAACATCAACGAGGCGAACCAGCGTCTGTCCACCTTCCTACAGTCGAGCCTGCGCTCGGTGCTGGCGCGGGCGACCTTCGTGCAGGTGGTGCGCGACGAACGTGCCGAGCTGATGGACGAGATCCGTGAAGACGTCGCGATTCGCGCCGCGCCGATCGGAATCGAGGTCATCGACGTCAAGATCCGCCGCGCGGATCTGCCGCAAACCAACTCGGACGCGATTTTCCGCCGCATGCAGACGGAGCGTCAGCGCGAGGCGACGGAGCTTCGCGCCCAGGGTGAGGAACAGGCCCGCAGGATCCGCTCGCGCGCCGATCGCGATGCAACGGTGCTGATCGCCGAGGCAAACCGCGATGCGGAAATCATGCGCGGTGACGGCGATGCGGAGCGGACGAACATCTTCGCCGATGCCTTCAGCGAAGATCCGGAGTTCTTCTCCTTCTACCGCTCGATGCAGGCCTATGCGGCCGGGCTGGAGTCTGGCGAAACCTCCATGGTGCTGTCGCCGAACTCGGAGTTCTTCCGCTACTTCCGCGACCCGCGCGGAACCGAACTGACGCCCACGCGCGTACCGGCCACGGAAATGCCGGCGGCGCCCGCGGCCCGGACTGAGGCGCCCGCGGCCCCCGCGCAGTGAGCGATCTGTGGGTCGCGCTCGGACTGGTGCTGGCGCTGGAGGGAACCCTCTACGCGCTGGCCCCGGGCGCGATGAAACAGGCAATCCGGCAAATGCTGGACATGCCGGACAACATCCTGCGCGGCGGCGGTGTCGCCGCGCTGGCCATCGGGGTCTGTATCGTATGGCTTGTGCGGGGCTGACCGCCCCGTGCGAAACCCGGGGGAACGGGGGACCGCAACGGTTTCCCCGCCCAAGCGATCGGGGATAGACTATCAACCGGCGCCGGCAACACCCGACGTCACGATGAAGGCACTGGAGGACGACGGCCAATGGCCCTGATGACACCTCAAGGCGCGTTGACGACCCGCGACGACGCATCCCACACCAAGACGTCCGGCGCGCGGCGGTTCGCCCGCGCCGCCGCCGTTCTGACACTGACCTTCGCGCTTGGCGCCACGAGCCTTGTCGCCGATCCGCGCCCGGCGCTGGCACACGGACCGGAGTCGGTTCCCGATCTCGCGGAATCCCGTCTCGATTCAGTGGTCAACATTTCCACCGCGCAGAATGTGACCGGCCAGCGCTCGGTGCCCCTGCCGCAGGTTCCCGACGGGTCGCCCTTCCAGGAGTTCTTCGACGAATTCTTCAACCGCCAGAACCGCGACAACACCAATCGTCCGCGCCGGGTTCAATCGCTGGGCTCGGGCTTCGTGCTCGACGGCACCGAAGGCATCATCATCACCAACAACCACGTGATCGAGGGCGCCGACGAGATCACCGTCAATTTCAACGACGGCAGCAAGCTTGCCGCCGAGGTGATCGGCACGGACCCCAAGACCGATCTCGCCGTACTCAAGGTCGATCCTGACGGTCCTCTGAAGGCCGTCGCATTCGGCGATTCGGAAAAGATGCGGGTCGGCGACTGGGTGATGGCAATCGGCAACCCCTTCGGCCTGGGCGGCACGGTCACCACCGGCATCGTGTCCGCCCGCAACCGCGACATCAATTCCGGCCCTTATGACAATTATCTGCAGACCGACGCCTCCATCAACCGGGGCAATTCTGGCGGTCCGCTGTTCAACGAGCTGGGCGAAGTGATCGGCATCAACACGGCGATCATTTCGCCGTCCGGCGGCTCGATCGGCATCGGCTTTGCCATTCCGTCCCAGACAGCGATCCAGGTCATTGCCCAGTTGCGCGAGTTCGGCGAGACCCGCCGCGGCTGGCTTGGTGTGCGCATCCAGGAAGTCACAGACGAAATCGCCGAAAGCCTCGGCATGTCGGAAACCGAAGGCGCGCTCGTCGCCGGTATCACCGAAGGCGGCCCGGCCGAGGACGCGGGGCTGACCGCCGGCGACGTGATCGTCGAGTTCAACGGCGAACGCGTTCCCTCCATGCGCGATCTTCCGCGCATGGTGGCCGACACGCCCGTCGGCGAGGAAGTGAATGTCGTCGTCCTGCGCAAGGAAACGGAAGTGACACTTCAGGTCACCCTCGGTCGGCTTGAAGAGGCCGATATCGCCGATGCGGGGTCCTCGAACGAAGCCCCGGCAGATGACGCTCCCAAAGCCTCCTCGATGCTCGGCATGATGCTCGCGCCGATGAGCGACGAACTACGCCAGAAGCACTCCATCGCGGAAGACGTCGAGGGCGTGGTGGTGAGCGAGGTCGAGGCCGGTTCCGACGCGGCCGAAAAGCGCATCAGCGCCGGCGACGTGATCGTCGAGGTGGCACAAGAAGCCGTCCGCGCACCGGCCGATGTCGCTGCCCGGATCAAGACCCTGAAGGAAGAAGGCCGCCGCCTGGCGCTGCTGCTGATCTCCAACGCCCAGGGCGAGGTGCGCTTCATCCCCGTTCCGATCGGGGATTGAGCCGTCCGGCCATTGGCCGCTCGCCATAAAGACAAAAGGGGCCGCGCTCACCGCCGCGGCCCCTTTTTCGTATCCGTTCCGGGACCGGTTTCAGCCTATTCGGCGAAATCGGCCTTCGCATAGCCTTGCAGGTACAACAGGGCACTCAGATCGCCATGGTCGATTCGCGCATCCGCTGCGGCAGCGACCGAGGGCTTTGCATGATAGGCAACGCCCAGACCGGCACGTGCGATCATTGCCAGGTCGTTTGCACCGTCGCCAACGGCAATCGCGTCCTCAGCCGCCAGTCCCTGCTCCGCCAGAAGAGTTTCCAACCGCTCGCGCTTGGCCTCGCGCCCGAGGATCGGCTCACCAACCTCGCCCGTGAGCTTGCCATCGGCGACGACCAGCGTGTTGGCACGGTTTTCGTGAAACCCGATCCTGTCGGCAATCGCTTCGGTGAAGGCGGTGAAGCCGCCCGAAACCAGGGCGCAATAGGCACCGTCGCGGCGCATCGTCTGCACCAGGGTGCGGGCGCCGGGCGTCAGCGTGATCTGTCTCTCCAAAACGGTTTCGATCACCGAGGCGTCGAGGCCGCGAAGCATTGCCGCCCGCTCCCGCAGCGCAGGTGCGAACTCAAGCTCGCCGCGCATGGCCCGTTCGGTGATGGCGGCGATCGCCGCCTTCTTGTCCAGTGCATCAGCCAGTTCGTCGATGCATTCCTGCCCGATCATGGTGGAATCCATGTCCGCGATCAGCAGGCGCTTGCGTCTTCCCGCACGCTTCTGCACAAGAAGGTCAACCGGCAGTTCGCCAAGCACGTTGCGCAGGGCCGCATCGAAGGCCTGCGCGCTTGCCGGATCGGCGTTGAACAGCAGGTCCGCGGCGCGCCCGGCATCGAGCGTGACGGTTTGCGTGCCCTCGGGCAGAACGGCTCGCGCGGCATCCAGAAGCTTGGCGTCGAGAACCGGACGCTGCGGATCGGCGATCAGGGTGGCAACCAGGGTCATCGGCGGAACCTGCCTAACGGAGGAATTGGATGGGGGCTCAAGCGGTAACGTTGATAGCCGGGCCGACCGCCAGCGGCAAGTCGGCGCTCGCCCTCGCCCTGGCGGAAAAGACGGGCGGGCTGGTGGTCAATGCCGACAGCATGCAGGTCTACCGGGACCTCTCCATCCTCTCGGCACGTCCCGGAGCGGATGACCTGGCGCGCGCCGAGCACCGGCTTTACGGCCACGTTGATGCCGCGGCCCCCTATTCCGTGGCGCGCTGGCTTGCCGATGTCACGGCAGTTCTGGCGGAGGCACGCGCGCAGGCGCGCGCCGCGATCCTCGTCGGGGGAACGGGTCTGTATTTTCGCGCCCTCACCTCGGGACTTTCCAGCGTGCCGCCAATCGACGACGCCGTTCGCGAGCGACTGCGGGCCCTGGCGCTGGAGAGCACGCGCGGGGACCTGCATGCCCGTCTCAAGGACCGGGACCCGGAGATGGCCGCACGTCTTGAACCCGGCGACACCCAACGCATCACCCGCGCGCTGGAAGTCATCGAAAGCAGCGGCCACTCCCTGCTTTACTGGCAACGCCAGACGGGAACGCCGCTTGTCGGTAGCGACGCTCCCCGGGTGATTCTGGCGCCGCCCCGTCGCTGGCTGCATGCGCGCATCGCCGCGCGGTTCGAGGCAATGCTCGCGGCCGGCGCAATCTCCGAAGCGCGTCGGCTGATGGCGCGGGGCCTCTCCCCCGCCCTGCCCGCCATGAAGGCCATCGGCGTGCGCGATCTGGGCGCCCTGCCGGACATGGATGCAGGCCTTGCCAACGCCGTCGAGCGCGGCGTCGCGCAAACGCGCCAATTTGCCAAGCGGCAGGAAACATTCTTTCGCGGGCAACTCGCAAACTGGCCCCGGGCCGACCCGAGCCGTGCAACAATGGATGAACTCGTCACACAACTGACGAGCGGAGTGTGATACAATTCTCTCATAAATTGCATTGCCATGCTTTGCGCACAATAGGCGGGTAGCCAGTTTCCCGCAGGGTCGGCATTGCCGTCCCATGTCGGGTTTCCGGCGCGCATGTTCGCGAATCGCGGTTTAACCAGAGGCGAAAAACGCCCGGCCACGGTGACGGCATGCAGTCGAAATGCCGCATGAAGACGCCTGGACGATTCCGTTGGAGACCCAGGCGCCGTGACGACACCGCAGGAGGACGGAATGCCGTCGAACACGATCCTGACCACGCCCCGGCTGGTTTTGACGACCTTTGCCGAGGAGGATCTTGCCGATCTCTACGCCCTGCATTGCGATCCGCAGGTGAACCGCTTTCTCGGATCGCATGAAATCATCCATACCCGCGACGACGCGAAACGCCATCTCAGCGACTATGTGACCGGACAGGAACGGCGCGGCTTCAGCCAGTGGAAGGCCTCGCTGGACGACGGCAGCTTTGCCGGGCGCGCCGGCTTTTCCGTTTATCCAGAAACCTCGGAAGTGGCGCTCAGCATTTGCCTAAAGTCCGAATTCTGGGGCAAGGGCTACGCTTCCGAGTTGGCGGACGCCCTCGTGGAGTGGTTCTTCGACACCACCTATTTCACCCATCTCATCGCCTTCGTGGCGGCCGGCAACGAACCGGCGCGCCGGATGATGGAAGGCAACGGCTTCCGCCAGCGCCAGCGCATGGTCATCGACGACGCGGCCTTCGATTGCCTGCAGATCCTCTCGCCGGCGCTTGCAAAACGCTTTGCGTCGAACGCCGGCTAGATCCGCGTCCAACCAGCCGCCTCCTGTAAAAAACGCCCTGCGATCCATCGAGCGCAGGGCGTTCTGTCATCCTGAAGGCTGCAGACGACGGCAGCCGGTCGGGGCTGGACCTCAGACCGCCTTCAACTCCTGATGGTCCGGGCGGTTCTGCCGGGCGATCAGCTTGTTGAGCGCCGAGACATAGGCCCGGGCGGAGGCGACCAGCGTGTCGGTATCGGCGCCCTTTCCGGTGGAGATGCGTCCGTTGGCCTCGAGCCGCACGGAGACCTCGCCCTGCGCATCCGTTCCCTCGGTCACCGCATGCACCTGGTAGAGCGAGAGCTTCGCTTCATGCGGCACGATGGCCTTGATGGCGTTGAAGGTCGCATCGACCGGACCGTCGCCGGAGCACTCGCGTGTCTCGTGCTTGCCGTCGACGTCCATCGTCAGGATCGCCTTCTGCGGCCCGCCGGTCCCCGCGATCACGGTCAGCGCGATCACCTTGATCTGTTCGCCCTGGGTCGCGATCTCGTTTTCGACCAGCGCCTCGATGTCCTCGTCGTAGACATGCTTCTTGCGGTCGGCCAGCTCCTTGAAGCGGCGGAACGCCTCCTCGAAGGCATTGTCGCCGATCTCGTAGCCCAGTTCCTCCAGCTTCTGGCGGAAGGCGTGCCGGCCGGAATGCTTGCCCATGACCAGCGAGGTCGCACGAACGCCGACGTCCTCGGGACGCATGATCTCGTAGGTCTCGGCGTTCTTCAGCATGCCGTCCTGGTGGATGCCGCTTTCATGCGCAAACGCATTCTTGCCGACGATGGCCTTGTTGTACTGGACCGGGAAGCCGGAGACGGCGGAAACCAGCTTGGAAGCCCGCGTCAGGAACTTCGGATCGACGCGGCAATCGTAGGGCAACACGTCGGAGCGCGTCCTGAGCGCCATCACGATCTCTTCCAGCGCGGCGTTACCGGCCCGCTCGCCCAGACCGTTGATCGTGCACTCGATCTGGCGTGCCCCGCCGGCAACACCGGAGAGAGAATTGGCGACCGCCAGCCCCAGGTCGTTGTGGCAATGCACGGAGAAGATCGCCTTGTCGGCATCCGGCACGTTCTCTCGGATCTGTTCGAACATCGCCTTGTATTCGTCCGGCGTCGCATAGCCGACCGTATCCGGCAGGTTGATCGTCGTGGCGCCGGCGCGAATGGCGGCGTCCACGCAGCGGCACAGATACTCGATCGGCGTGCGGGTGGCGTCCATCGCCGACCATTCCACGTCGTCGATCAGGTTGCGGGCGCGCGTCACCGTGTCGGTGATGATGTCGAGCACCTGCGCCTCGGTCTTTTTCATCTGGTGTTCCAGATGGATCGGAGAGGTCGACACGAAGGTGTGGATGCGGCCGCGTTCGGCATGGCGCACCGCATCTCCCGCCCGGTCGATATCCGCATGGATCGCGCGGGCGAGACCGGTGATTACCGAGCGCTTGGAGCGCTTGGCGATCTCGCTGACCGCCTCGAAGTCGCCGTTGGAGGCGATCGGGAACCCGGCCTCGATGATGTCGACGCCCATTTCGTCGAGGATTTCGGCGACCTGGAGCTTTTCTTCCAGCGTCATGGAGGCGCCGGGCGACTGTTCGCCGTCGCGCAAGGTGGTGTCGAAGATGAAAACGTGATCCTGGCCGGACATGGGTCGGGTTTCCTCTTTAGCCGGGTCGGTCGCCGCACTCTTGGCGTGCGCGGACCTTGTCGATATCAGTTCCTGGGAATGGTGCTGGCTCCCCTGAGTGCCCGCTCCCGGTCATGGCGGAAGCAGTCAGCGCTCAGGGGCTGATAAGGAGGAGAAGACCGGCAAGCGACAGCGGGCCGCCGCGCAGGGTGTGCGCGTCGATCGCGGTAGCGGCAATGGTGCCAGCGGCGATCATGCGGATCTCGTTTCCCTTGGTCTGCTGCGCCGGGCATTCGCGGCGCATCCCTCAAGGGTCGCCGCAAAGCCTGACCAAATCGTTAACAATTTGGTAGCCGAAACACCGCGCCGATGCAAGCACCGGCGCGGCCTATGTCAAAGTCCGTCGGGACCGCGCTGCAGCGCCGCAACGCCCGAGCGAGACACCTCCACCAGACCGAGCGGCTTCAAGATGCCGATAAACTGCTCCACCTTGTTGGTGCGGCCGGTGATCTCGAAGACGAAATGCTCCGCCGTCGCATCGATCACCGTCGCACGGAAGGCGTCCGCCAGGCGCAGCGCCTCGAGACGCTTTTCGCCGACGCCGGCGACCTTGATGAGCACAAGCTCGCGCTCAAGCGGCTTTTCGAAGTTCCGCCGGCGGGCGTCGACCGTCAGGTTGGTGACCCGGTGCACCGGCACCAGCCGTTCCAGTTGATGGTGGATCTGCTCGATCACCATCGGCGTTCCGGTGGTCACGATGGTGATGCGCGACAGGTGCTTTTCGTGCTCCGTCTCCGACACGGTGAGGCTGTCGATGTTGTAGCCGCGTCCGGAAAACAGGCCGATCACCCGGGCGAGAACGCCCGGCTCGTTGTCGACGAGGACCGACAGCGTGTGGCTTTCGGAGATTTCGCTCACCTCGGCCATGAAGTAGGCGGACGGCGCGTTCAGGTTCTGTGCGTTCATTGTCTTTGTTCCCGCTTCTCGCTGCCGTCAGACCAGCGCCTTGCCTTCGGAGGAAATGGCCGCGGCCACCGCTTCGTCGTTGGCCTCGTCGGGCAGAAGCATCTCGTTGTGCGCCTTGCCGGAGGGGATCATCGGGAAGCAATTGGCGAGGCTGGCGACCCGGCAATCGAAGATCACCGGCTTCGGCGTCGCGATCATTTCCTCGATCGCACCGTCCAGATCGCCGGGCTTCTCCACCCGGATCCCGTGGCCGCCATAGGCTTCCGCCAGCTTCACGAAGTCGGGAAGGCTTTCCATGTAGGAGTTCGACAGCCGGTTTCCGTGCAGGAGCTGCTGCCACTGCCGCACCATGCCCATGTACTGGTTGTTCAGGATGAACACCTTGACCGGCAGACCGAACTGGACCGCTGTCGACATCTCCTGAATGTTCATCAGGATCGAGGCGTCGCCGGCAATGTCGACGCACAACGCATCGGGATGGGCGACCTGCGCGCCGATGGCCGCCGGAAGGCCGTAACCCATGGTCCCGAGACCGCCGGACGTCAGCCAGCGGTTCGGGGATTCAAACCCGTAGAACTGCGCCGCCCACATCTGGTGCTGGCCGACCTCGGTGGAGACATAGGTCTCCCGGTCCTTGGTCAGCTCATAGAGCCGCTGGATCGCGTATTGCGGCATGATGATGTCGTCGGTCGGACGATAGGCCAGCGAGTTGCGCGCCCGCCAGGTGTCGATCTGCGCCCACCAGTCCTTCTGTCCCTCGGCGTTGAGCGAATGGCCGCCGCTGCGCCAGAGCCGCACCATGTCCTCCAGAACATGACCGACATCGCCGACGATGGGGATATCGACCTTCACCGTCTTGTTGATCGACGACGGGTCGATGTCGATGTGCACCTTCAGCGAGTTCGGCGAAAAGGCATCGAGACGCCCGGTGATGCGGTCGTCGAAGCGCGCACCGATGTTCACCATGACGTCGCAATCGTGCATTGCCATGTTGGCTTCATAAGTGCCGTGCATGCCAAGCATGCCGAGCCACTCCTTGCCCGAGGCCGGATAGGCGCCAAGGCCCATCAGCGTCGAGGTCACCGGAATGCCGGTCATCTCGGCGAATTCGCGCAGCAGGTGGCACGCCGCGGTGCCGGAATTGATCACGCCGCCGCCGGTATAGAGGATCGGCCGGCGCGCCCGCGCGAGAAGCTCGATGGCGCTGCGGATCGCGTCCATGTCGCCCTTCACGCGCGGGCGGTAGCTCTTGTGCGCGACGGTTCCGGGCGCCTCGTAGGTGCCGGTGGCGAACTGCACGTCCTTGGGGATATCGACGACGACCGGGCCAGGCCGCCCGGCTGTCGCGACATAGAAGGCCTCATGCAGGATGCGCGGCAGGTCCTTGATGTCGCGCACCAGCCAGTTGTGCTTGGTGCAGGGCCGGGTGATGCCGACGGTGTCGCATTCCTGGAAGGCATCGTTGCCGATCAGATGCGTCGGGACCTGACCGGTGATGCAGACCATCGGGATCGAATCGAGCATCGCATCGGTCAGCGCCGTGACCATGTTGGTCGCACCGGGACCGGAGGTAACGAGCACGACGCCGGGCTTGCCGGTTGAGCGGGCATAGCCTTCGGCCGCGTGGCCGGCGCCCTGCTCGTGACGCACGAGAACATGCGCTACGTCATCCTGCTGGATAATTTCGTCGTAAATCGGAAGCACGGCACCACCGGGGTAGCCGAACACATGCTGGACCCCCTGATCCTTGAGTGCCTGGAGCACCATCTCGGCGCCGGTCATCTCGCGCTTCATTGTCGTTTTCCTCGATTATCGCAGCTTGCTGTCTCGACACATGTCATCGTTCTGTTCTGGCGCAACGGGCCCGCCGTCAGTGCGGCGAACAATCCGGATACGACCTTCAGGCAATAAAAAAGGCCCCCGAGGAGGCCTTGTGCGCGCTGGTTCGTCGGGAGGCGAGTGTTACCTCGTCCCGTTCGCGCGCGCCCCGCCTACAAGAATGAGCGTGAAGCCCATCATTCGTATCACTCCCGTTTTGCCGGTGTCTCGTCCGGTCCGTCCGTCGGGACTTACATCCCGCGCGCACAACCGTCACCCGACGCCGCGCAAACTAGACGCGCCCTCCCAAGGGGTCAAGCGCTATGTCAGGAAATTTCGCATTGGAACGGTAAAACTTGTCGAATGTTGCAGCCATCCGGCTTCTCACGGCCATTTCGGCAGATGCGCCCGCCTCCTCCCGGCCGGCCGCCAGTCTGCATGCGGCCGGAATATCCCCAGCTTCGCAAGTCAGGCGGCGCGAAACGCGAAAACCCTCTTGCAACGCCCCGCAGGGCTTTGTATATACCCACTCCACGGCGCGGGCCATTGCCGCTCCCGCCGTGTGGCCGCATTGGCCGTGGGTGTATAGCTCAGTTGGTAGAGCAGCTGACTCTTAATCAGCCGGTCCTGGGTTCGAATCCCCGTGCACCCACCACTCTCTTCTCCTTGAAATGACAAGACTTCCTTCGCAAGGCGCGTTCACTGCGCCGTGAGCAAGCCGTTGCGATGCACGCTCCTGCCGTCAGCCGGGCACCTGCCCCTGGCTTCGCGCGTGAAACACGAACCCCAGAAAATTCAGCAGGATCTGCGCCGCGAGGGTCGCGGTCGAGCCTGTCTGGTCGTAGTCCGGCGCCACTTCCACCAGGTCGATGCCGACCACCTCGTGGCGACGGCTGAGCGCCTGCAACATCTCCAGCACCTCGTAGTAGAGAAAGCCGCCGTGGCTGGGCGTTCCCGTTCCCGGCGCGATCGAGGGACAAAACCCGTCGATGTCGAGCGTGACATAGACGCGCGCGCCGTCCGGGATCCGTGCGATCACGCCCTCCGGCCCGAGCTTGCGCATCTGGCGCACCGACAGGATGTCCGAGCCGAAACCGCGCGCCGCCTCATAGCCGTCCCGCGTCGTGGAAGACACGTTGCGGATGCCGACCTGGGTCAGCCCGGTCACATAGTCCTTCTCCGCGGCGCGACGCATCGGATTGCCGTGACCGTTGCGCACGCCGTGGCGCTCGTCGACGAAATCGAGATGCGCATCGATTTGCAGAATATGGATCGGCCCGTGCCCTTCAAAGGCATCGATGCAGGGGATGTTCACCGAATGGTCGCCGCCAAGCACCACCGGAAAAGCCCCCGCCTCCAGCATTGCGCGCACGCCGGCCGCGATATTGGCATGGCTCGCCACCGTGTCGGTATGCACGATGTCGGCGTCGCCGAGATCCACGATCCGAACGCTCTCGGGCAGATAGGTCACGTCGTCTTCGTGGTCATAGGCCCCCGCATGACCGAAGGAAAACAACGTCGACGCCTCGCGGATGGCGCGCGGCCCGAAACGCGCGCCGGGGCGAAACTGCGTGCCGAAATCGAAGGGCGCTCCAAGCACCGCAACATCGGCGTCGATTCGCGACCAGTCCTCGCAATAGGGACGCTTGCCGAAGGTCGCGATCCCGACGAAGGGGAGGTTCAGCCGGCCCGTCTGGTTGGAATGTCCGCTCATTTGTTCCCGTCTCCCCTTTTGCGACGCGGCATCCTGTCAGGATCGGCGGACGCTCGCAACGCACGCGCGTTTCCTGTGACAAGTATCAATGTGGAACTTTCATGCCTTTGGAATAAGATGACAATTCGGAGCTTTTCGCCGATGGGCGGCAAAAGGCATCCCCGGGAGGACACGAATGTCAAAATCACTTTGGGCGGCCATTTTTTTACTGGCCGGTACCCTGATCCACACGCAGGGCGCACAAGCCCAGACCATCGGTTTTGCCGATGCCATCAAGATCCTGAGTTCGAGTTGCGGCGAGGATATCCAGAAGTATTGCAAGTCCGCCAACATCGGCAACGGACGCATCCAGAAGTGCCTTGCCGAGAATGAGGCGCGCATTTCTCCCCGTTGCAAGGCGGATTATGCAGGCGTCTACGTTTCCCTGCAGACCCGACTTGCCGCGCAATCGGTCGTGATGAATATCTGCGATCGGGACATCCGCCAGCTTTGCAGTGGCGTTCAGCCGGGCAAGGGGCACGTTCTGCGCTGCCTGTTGAAGGCCGAACCCTCGGTCAGGGCCGCGTGCAACCAGGCCATCGACGATGCCGGTTACCGCTGAACCTTTCCCCGATCGATCGCACCCCTTTGGAGGACGCGTTTTGAAAATCTCCCGAGTTCTTTCGGCCTCGCTTGTTGCCCTGCCGCTGGCCCTTTCCTTTGCAGCAAGCGACGTGCAGGCGCAGACCCAATTGTCGCGCAACGAGATCGTCAACAGCCTGCAGGGCGCCCAGAACAAGGCGGAAATCAATGCCGCCGATGTTCGTGCCCAGGCGCTGCAGAACATTCATCAGTTTCCCGGCGACAATGCGACCACGTCGCTGCCGATCTCCGCGCAACTTGCAAGGCTGCGCCAGTTCAACGTCGAGATCACCTTCGATTTCGATTCCGACCGGATCCGGCCGGAATCCTATGAGACCATCGGCGTGATCGCCGATGCCCTGCACACGCCTTATCTCTGGGGGCAGATTTTCTTTGTCGTCGGCCACACCGATGCCAAGGGAAAACGCGAGTACAACCTGAAGCTCTCGCAACGCCGGGCCGATGCGATCCGCGAGGCGCTGGTGACGACCTTCTTCGTCCCCCCCGAACAGCTGGAGGCCATCGGCCTTGGCGAAGAGCAGTTGCGCGACCCGTCCAACCCGGACGGCGCGATCAACCGGCGCGTTCAGCTGATCAACGTCGGTTTCTGACCCGTCGCACAATCAACCGGGGCCGCCTTGACCGGCCCCGGTTGGGCGGGTGACTGAGTGCCACCCCCGCCCCCCGAAAGGCGAAACCGTGAACGAGGTGATGCCCCTCAGCCTGCGGCGCTGGATCGCGGCATAGTGCAATGCGATATCAAGGCCTTCCGGACCTGCTGGCGGTTGGACCGCAGTCCTTCGTCGCCGGGTGTTTCGGTGCGGCCTGGGCGCGCGCGGCAATTGTCGAGGAACACACGCCCGACACGGATCTGGAGCGCAGCGCGGCATTGGGCTATCGCGCGGCGATCGCCGGCATCCCCAGTCTCGACATCATGTCCGTGACAACGCGAGACCTCGCGGGTCGGCAGATGGAACTTCCCTGCGAACGCCTCATTGTGCCGCTGAGAACCGCCAGCGGCTCCTTGCCGACCGGATGCGTGACCGCAAAACTGAAACCCATCCGATGGATCGAGGACGCGCGCCGGGAGCAACTGCGTGAACGCGCAAGCGCGGACCGCTGGTTCGGTGGCATTCACTGAAGGGCGCCCGCCTCCCCTCCTGCCACACGATGGTTGAAGCGCCGGCGCATCCCTATATGCTCCGCACACGTTTTCCGGTGATCGGGGACGCGCCCTCTGTCGTGATGCGGCCTCCCCGTCCAGGTTTCCAGCAAGCAAAGACCCATTGATGTCTCCGATCCTGAAGATCTCCAATCTTTCAAAGACCTATGACACCGGGTTCCATGCCCTGAAGGGCATCGATCTCGAGATCAAACGCGGCGAGCTCTTCGCGCTGCTCGGCCCCAATGGCGCCGGCAAGACGACCCTGATCAGCATCATCTGCGGCATCGTCAACGCCAGTGGCGGCACCGTCACTGTCGACGGCCATGACATTGCCCGCGATTTCCGTGCCGCCCGTGCCGAGATCGGCCTCGTGCCACAGGAACTGACCACCGATTCCTTCGAGACCGTCTGGGCGACGGTGAACTTCAGCCGAGGCCTGTTCGGCAAGCCGAAGAACCACGCGATCGTGGAAAAGGTGCTGAAGGACCTGTCGCTGTGGGACAAGCGCAACAACAAGCTGATCACCCTGTCCGGGGGGATGAAACGCCGGGTGCTGATCGCCAAGGCTCTTGCCCATGAGCCGCGCCTGCTTTTCCTCGATGAGCCGACCGCCGGCGTCGACGTGGAGCTGCGCCGCGACATGTGGCGGGTCGTCCGGCGCCTGCAGGAGACCGGCGTCACCATCATCCTGACAACCCACTACATCGAGGAGGCGGAGGATCTGGCCGACCGCGTCGGCGTCATTAACGGCGGCGAGATCATCCTGGTGGAGGACAAGATCGAGCTGATGCGCAAGCTTGGTCGCAAGCAGCTCATCCTGCATCTTTCCGAGCCGCTGGAGGCTGTCCCCGAGACGCTTGCAGAACGCGGTCTGGAACTCGGCCAAAACGGCGAAACCCTGGTCTACACCTATGACACCCAGGCCGAACGCACCGGCATCACCACGCTCCTGAAGGATCTGCATGCCGCCGGTATCCGCTTCCGCGACCTGCAGACGCGACAAAGCTCGCTTGAGGACATCTTCGTCAATCTCGTGAAGGCCCCGTCATGAATTTCCACGCCATCAAGGCCATCTACCGTTTCGAGATGGCGCGCACCGGCCGCACGCTGTTCCAGAGCATCGTCTCGCCGGTCCTGTCCACATCGCTCTACTTCGTCGTCTTCGGCGCGGCCATCGGCTCGCGCATCGACGAGGTCGACGGCGTCAGCTACGGCGCCTTCATCGTGCCCGGGCTGATCATGCTGTCGCTGCTCACCCAAAGCGTCAGCAACGCCTCCTTCGGGATCTACTTCCCGCGCTTCACCGGCACGATCTACGAGGTCTTGTCGGCGCCCATCTCCTATCTGGAGATCGTCATCGCCTATGTCGGCGCGGCGGCGACGAAATCCTTGTTGGTCGGCCTGATCATCCTGGCAACGGCCCATCTGTTCGTGCCGCTCGACATCCAGCACCCGGTCTGGATGCTGCTGTTCCTGATCCTGACGGCGGTCACTTTCGCGCTTCTGGGCTTCATTCTCGGCATCTGGGCCGACAATTTCGAAAAGCTGCAGTTCGTGCCGCTGCTGGTGGTCACGCCGCTCGCGTTCCTGGGCGGGAGCTTCTATTCGATCAACATGCTGCCACCCTTCTGGCAGACGGTCACGCTGTTCAATCCGGTGGTCTATCTGATCAGCGGCTTCCGCTGGAGCTTCTACGGCCAGGCGGACGTGAGCATCGGGCTGAGCGTCTTCATGACGTTCCTGTTCCTGGTGATCTGTCTTGCCGTGATCAGCTGGATCTTCAAGACCGGCTGGCGCCTGAGGGCATAGGCGCGTTGCCACGGCGCGCGAACGACGGCGACGTCAAGGGAGGGGGGCATGACAAGCGACGAGCGGGCGACCTCCTCGGGCCGCACCTATGCAGCCTCCGTGACCCTGGTGCGTCGCTCCCGTCGCTACGCCGATGCGCCGCCACCCAACGGCTTTCGAGATGACATCGAGGACTGGCTGCTCACCGCAGCGCTCGACCAGAGCGATCTCCTCTATCTGTTCGAGGATTTCGTCTGGCGGCTGATCGATGCCGGCCTTCCGCTCGATCGCGCGAGCCTCCACATCGGGACGCTGCACCCGCAGCTTTACGGCTTCGGCTTCAATTGGGAGCGAAACGACCGGCTGTGCGACGAGATCAAGGTGGCGCAGGAAACGCTTGCCTCCGACGCCTATCGCAAGAACCCGCTCTACCAGGTGATCGAGCATGGCGAGACGGTGCGCACCCGCATGTCCGACGCGCGCGCGGTCGCGCGTCATCCGCTGGTGGCCGAGCTGGCGAGGGCCGGCTTCAGCGAATATGTCGCAATGCCCCTGAGAACAGGCGGGCGCTATCACAATGCCATGACCGTCGCCACCAAACGACCGGAAGGCTTTCCGGCAGAAAGCGCCGACCGCTTCATCGGTGCCTTGCGGATCTTCGCTCTTCACGTCGAACGCTACATCGCCGAAAAGCTCGCCGCCAATGTGGTGACGACCTACCTCGGTCGCGCGGCCGGAGAACGGGTGCTCGACGGCTCCATCCGGCGCGGCGACGGGGTCCCGATCGACGCCGTCGTCTGGGTATCGGACCTGCGCGGCTTCACCGACATGACCGACCGCCTCGATCCGGGCATCGTGATCAGCAGCCTGAATTCCTATTTCGGCGCTGTTGTGGAAGCGATTTCGAACGCCAACGGGGAGGTCCTGAAATTCATCGGCGACGGCCTGCTTGCGGTCTTTTCCTACGACCGTTTCGAAAGCCCCGAATCCGCTGCCGACGCCGCGCTTCACGCCGCGCGCGCCGCGCTCGCAGCGGTCGATGCGCTTTCCCGGACCGACGGCGGAAAGTCCCTTCCACCGCTTCGAAGCGGGATCGGCCTGCACGAGGGCCGTGTGTTCTTCGGCAATATCGGAGGCGTGGAACGGCTCGACTTTACGGTGATCGGGCGCGCGGTGAACACGGCAAGCCGTATCGAGAACCTTACCAAGACACTGGGCCGTCCGATTCTTCTGTCCGAGGCTGTCGCGCGGCTGGTCACGACACCGCTTGAGGCGATGGGTCCGCATCCGTTGCGCGGCGTGAGCGACGCGGTCGCGCTTTATGCGCCGAAGGAGGCGTGACCGGGCCTCACGCACAGATAGAGGCGTGACCGGGCCTCACGCACCGAAAGACGCGGACCGGGCCTCACGTACCGAAAGAGGCGTGACCGGAATGCGACCGCTCTGCTCGCAGCGGTTCAAACGGCAACCGCTGCCTTGATATGCGGGTACGGATCGTAACCGGTGAGGGCAAAGTCCTCGAAGCGGAAGGCGAAGAGGTCTTTCACATCCGGGTTCAGCGTCATCGTCGGCAGGGCGCGCGGCGCGCGCGAGAGCTGCTCGCGGGCCTGGTCCAGATGGTTCAGGTAGAGATGCGCATCGCCGAAGGAATGCACGAAGTCTCCCGGCTGATACCCCGTCACCTGCGCCACCATCATCGTCAACAGCGCATAGGAGGCGATGTTGAACGGCACGCCGAGAAACACGTCCGCCGAACGCTGGTAGAGCTGGCAGGAGAGCTTTCCGTCGGCGACATAGAACTGGAACAGCGCATGGCACGGCGGCAGCGCCATCTCGTCGACGAGCGCCGGGTTCCAGGCCGACACCATCAACCGGCGGCTGTCCGGCGTTTTGCGGATCATGTCTATGAGCTTGGCGATCTGGTCGACCGAGCCGCCGTCGGGCGCGGGCCACGAGCGCCACTGATAACCGTAGACCGGGCCGAGGTCGCCGTTCTCGTCGGCCCATTCGTCCCAGATACGAACGCCGTTTTCCTTCAGGTAGGCGATGTTGGTGTCGCCGGCGAGGAACCACAGGAGTTCATGGACGATGGACTTCAGATGAAGCTTCTTGGTCGTGACCATCGGAAAGCCGTCCGCGAGGTCGAAGCGCATCTGATGGCCGAAGACGGACAGCGTACCCGTGCCCGTTCGGTCGGTCTTCGTCGTCCCCTCGTCGAGGATCCGCTGCATGAGGTCGTGATACTGGCGCACCTTGCCCGTCCCGTCCGAAGGTCGATTCGTCTGAGACCGGAGTGTCGCGCGCGACTGCGCCAACGACAAGCGCGCAAGAGGCGCGGCAGGAAGCCGGGCCGCGTTTCACCCGCAATCCACCGCGTGCGCGTCGGCAAAGGCACGTGCGCAGTCTATTTCTCGGCGAGATCCGGCCAGTTTCCGTTCGCCGTGGCGATGAACCCCGGGACATCCGCCTTCCAGCGCGCCTGGATATCGTCGTTGTAATTGAGATAAAGCCGCCCCTCGACGATGTCCCAGTTCTGCGGATCACCCTTGGCGAGCTTGCCTTGCGCGATCGCCCAGGAACAGTAACCGCCATAGGCCGGGGCGTATTTTTCCGGCTCGGCCAGAAAGGCCTCGCGGTTGGCGGCGCTGGCGAAGCGCCATTCGGCGCCGCGGTGGGTCGCGGTGAAGTCGCGCGATCCTTCCACGGGCTTGCCTTGCGTGAAATAGGCGACCGGATCGTAGCCGCCGACGGCCACGCCATCGACGATCCCGGTGAAGACCGGGCCGGTATCGGTGTCGCCAAACCCGAACCACCCGGCGCGCGCCGCACCAAATCCGGCGGCTGTCGCCCCCCCGGCCAGCACGGCACCTGCAATCAGAATTCGACGTCTGGACAAACCTGCCATGGCTGCCGCTCCTCGGTGAACGCGATAATCGGTGCAAAGCCCCCACTCGCCACAGACTACGCCGGCCCAATCCGCCGCGCCAATGACACCCACTCACAAGCGCGCGAGACAGACCCCTTTTCATCCGCAAGGGGACTGCCTATATTGTGTCCTGTCGGCGCAAGCTGACTATGACGATAAACGGACTGCGTAATAAGCCTATCGGACCCGGGGGCGGTACCCGGCGCCTCCACCCAAGCCCGTCTCGCGAAAGCGGAACAGGCGGGCTTCGGGGGGGCGAAATAGGATCGACGAGGGTGTAAAGGCTTTTCTTTCGTCCGGCATGGTTCCGCCGTTATCGGGCCGTCTCAATAGTTGCAAATGACAACTATGCTATGGACAACGCTGTCGCTGCGTAATGCAGTGCCGGTAGTCCACTAAGTCCTGCTGGTTAGCACCTTCAGGCGGGGTCCGGAGGCACCTGGCAACAGAAGCCTCCACTTCTTTTTCGCCTGACTTTTGACGTCGGAAAGCGCGGTTTCCCGTGTCCTGAACGCCTTCGGGACATCCCTCTTGCGGCGACGGCGCAAAAGAATGGCGCAAGGCGGCCTGGAAGCCTTTTCATCTCGCCCGCCACAGGCCATGTTGGGCGCCAGAGTGATTCCAAAGACCGGCAGTTGCAAAAAAAATGGCCGAAGACCTGATCCGCTACGACATCGTCATTCAGGACGCGCTTCGCGGCGCCGTTCGCAAGATCCTGACCGAGGTGGTCCGCATCGGGCTGCCGGGCGAGCACCATTTCTACATCGCCTTCGACACCAACGCGCCGGGGGTACGCATCTCCCCGCGCCTGCACGAACGCTATCCGACCGAGATGACGGTGGTGCTTCAACACCAGTTCTGGGACCTGACCGTGACCGACCATGCGTTCGAGGTCGGCCTGTCGTTCGGCGGCATTCCCGAAAAACTGTTCGTCCCGTTTTCCTCGATCAAGGGGTTCTTCGACCCGTCCGTGCAGTTTGCGCTGGAGTTCGAACCGGGCAAGACAGCGGAAGAGCTTCCCGACGAACTCGTCGATGCCGCGCGCGACCAGGAGCGGGCGGAAGCCACGCTGTCGGAAATCGACGATGCGCTGTCCGGCGACGCCCCAAAGCCCGCCAAGTCGAAAACCGACAAGGCCAAGGGCCGGAAGCCGGCCGAAAAGACTGCAGACGCCAGCGCCGACGATGCCGACAAGACCAAGGACGACGATGCGGCGAGCGCCGACGTCGTGTCGCTCGACGCCTTTCGCAAGAAGCCCTGACCGGGCTTGAGCGGGCACGGCGATGACCGGCGGCGACATCATCAATCTGCGCAAGGCCCGCAAGACCCGCAAACGGCGGGACAAGGAAACGCGCGCGGCTGAAAATCGTGTGGTCTTCGGTCGCACGAAAGCCGAGCGCGACCGCAGCAAGTCGGAAGCCGAACGCACCGAGCGCCGGATCGATGCGCATTTGCGCAAGGCCGAGGCGGCCGGAGACGAAGAGCGCGGGAATTGCGCGCGCGCGCCCCTGACAGACACACCGGACGCGGACACCGACGCATGAGCGTTGCCGCCGCAGCCTGCGCCTCGCGCGGCGGGGAAATCTCGTGCGACTGGTAAAACGCTCCCTCACCCTGCACGGACACCGGACCAGCCTGGCGCTCGAACCTGAGTTCTGGGAGGCGCTGGACGCCATGGCCGCGCGCGATGGCGTGAGCCTGCCGACCCTAGTCGCCGGCATTGACGATGCGCGACACCTCGATCCGGTAAGCGATGCGCCTGCCCTTTCCTCGGCCCTGCGTGTGGCGGCCCTTGCCTTCTACAGAAACGGCGGCGCGATGTCGTGACGACGCGGTTCGAAACCGCGTCCACGCGCTTCGGGGCGTGGGCCCGCCCTAGCGGTCCGGCGTGACGTCGATGAAGACCGGCGGATCGAGCGGGGGCAACAGGCGCAAGGGCTCGCCCGTTTGCGAGTCACCCGGTTCCGTTTCAGACGGCGCCACCTGCCCTGTCGCGTCGATCTGTTCCAGAGCCGAGCGAATCCTGTCGCCGAAGCCGGTGTCGCCAGACGGCGCTCCCGCCCGACCCGGTTCGGACTGCGCCTCCCGGCTCCTCGGCATCGCCGGTGCCGATGGCGCGGATGGGCGCGCGACCGCCGGAGCGCGCGGGGCGGTCGGTGCCGTGACGCCCGGGCTCGCGGGAGAATCGATCGCGGGTTCCCGCGGAGACGCCGCCGCCTCGTCCCGGACCTCGGGCCGGGGTTGGGGCGCAGCCGGTTCCGGATCGCCCTCAAGCCGCTTCTTGGCATCTTCCCGGCGCTTTTCGCGTTGCAGCTGCAAGGTGCGCTCTTCCATGGCGCTTTCGCGCGCATCGATTTCCGCCTGTAGCTCCTCGATGCGGCGCACCTCGCGTTCGAAGGCGCGCAGGGTCAGGAAGGCGGTGAAGGGTGCGATATCGATCGTCCGCCCGGGATCGGCGAGCGCACCGGAAAACACCAGCCCGACCTCGGGCTCCGCGCCGGTAACCGCCTCCGCGCCTGGATCGACCTTGAGCGAGAAATCGCTGTCGATCGTCCGCGCATCGAGATCGATCTGGGCATTGCCGAAGACGGTGGCGCGGGCATTGTCGAGCGTCACATTGCTTACTCGCACCACGCCGCCGGCAACGGTCGCGCCCGCCTCAAGCGCGGCAAAGGGCAGCCGTCCCGCGTCCAGATAGCTTTCGAAGGCCGCGCGAATGGCCTCGTCATCCAGTTCCAGTCCGGCATCGGCCGCGCGGATCACCAGATCGAAGGCCTGAGGATTGACGCCCCGGATTTCACCGTCGCGGATGGACACGGTCGCTCCGCCGGACAGACCCGACACGATCCCGGCCAGCGAGCGCCCCGTGCCCTCCAGATCGAGCGACAGGTTCATCCGTCCCGTAGCCACCGGACGGGCGTTGCGACGCCAGATGAAATCGCCGAGCGCACCGTCCTCGACACGCAGCGACGCCGTGAGCCCGGCCTGCCCGCCGGTACGCTTGAGGGCGAAAGCACCCGAAAGCCGCCCGCCGGCAAGGCCCGCCTCCGCCACGTCCAGCGTCAGAGAGTGTTCCTTCAGACCCAGCGTCCCGCTCATGTCGCTGGCCTCGAGACCTCCGGCAAGCGGCATGCGTGCGGCGGTCACGTCGAGCGCGATATCCACGCCCGTCACGACCGGTGGACCGAAGGCAATCGCCGGCCACTCCGCACCGCTTCCGGCAACCGTCAACTGGTCGGCGCCAAGCAGAAGGTCGCCGAGCGCTGCCGGATCGAGCACGGAAAGCGCTGCGGTCCCGCGCAGCTGCGGCAGCAGGTTGGAAACGTTGCGCCGGAGATCGACCTCAAGATCGGCGTCCACCTCGGTGCCGGCGACCCGTCCGGACAGGCCGCGCAGCGAAAAGGCGTCGCCCTCTCCCTCCAGTGTCGCCACCAGATCGACATCCCCGACGGAACTCGACAACGACGGGAGGCGCCCCGTCACAAGGGTAAGCGGCAGGAGATCCGGCGCCTTGGCGCGAAGATCCGCGTCGTAACCTGCCGGTGCGCCGTCGGGCAGGCGCAACGTGCCGACGCCGACCAGCGACGCATCGTCCAGATAAAGCCGTGCGTAGCCGTCGAGCCCCTGCTGCGCGATGCCCGCGCCGCCCAGCTCGATCCGCGCCTCGCCGAGCTGCGAAACGGGAAGGACGGTCAGGCCCAACTGGCGCAGCAAGTCGCCGCCATCCGCGGCAGTGAAGCCGGCCTCGAAATCCAGATCGGCATCGCGCCACGCGTCCATGCGTCCGCGCAGGCCGAGGCCGACATCGACCGCGGTGCCGCCCGCGGTGCCCGACACGGTAACGGTCGCCTGTGTGCCGGCTTTCGCATTGCCACCCGCCGCCTCGCCCTGGAACGCGACATCGAGCCTGGCTGGCGCGAAGAGCTCCGGCCGGTCGGTGAAGAGCGCGAGCGTGTCGGCGTTCGGCAGCACGGTTTCCAGAAGCGTCGCGACACCGCCCAGCCGGTCGGCATCGACCGTCAGCTGCATGGCGCCTGCCGGAGCGGTGGACAGATCTGTGATCCGCCCGCTTGCGCCGAGCCGCGCACCGGCAAGGTCGGCCACCGTCAGATCCTCGATGGCAAGCGTATCGCCCTCGTAGGACGCGCGCAGCGCAATCGACGAGGCGACGAGATCGCGCACTTTCAGCTTTTGTGCAAAAAGCCTGAGCGCCACCTGGGTTGCGCTCTTGCCCAGGTTTTCGAAAATGCCCTTGTCACCGCCGAGGAAAAGCCGCGCCAGCAACGCCGCCTGATCGGCATCCAGCAGATCGGCATCGAGATCGGCTTCGAAGACCGGCGGCCCGCTGCGCGGCTCACGATAACTGATCGCCCCGCGTCCCTGCTCACCGGCAAGTTCGAACACGAGATCGGTGAGCGCCAGCCCGGCGGGCGATGCCTCGATCCGGCTTTCCAGTGCAAAGGGATCGACGACGGCATCGAGCACGATGCCCTGCCGCCACCAGTCGGCGAAGACATTGGGCTGGGCGACAGACGCCGCGAAGTCGCCCCTAAACCCCGCGCGCGGGCGAAGTTCCAGATCGCCGCGCACGAGAAACGGGCTTCGGCCGGGCATTTGCCCCGAGACCTCGGTCAGCCGCCAGCCGCTCGCCAGACGCTCGGCTTCAAGCCGCACGTCCTGAACCAACCCGCCGCCGGCCACAACGGCGGGCACGTCGAGCGCGATCCGCCCGTCGATCGGCGGATGCGGCAATCCCTGCAGCGCGGTCAGCAGCAGGCCGCCCGCCTCGCCCGGCGAAAGCGGGTCTTGCGGCCCGCGGCCGGCGATCCGGTCGAGATCGATCTGTTTGGCCGCGCCGGTGAAGTCGAAACGGGCCGGCGTGGAAAAGGCAACCTCCAGACCGCCTTCCAGCGTGACCGGACGGTCTTCGGGACCGTAGCGCAGGGTCGCCTTCGACAGAACGAGCCGGGCAACATCGAGCGCGAATGTCCCTTCGCTGACCCAGCGCGGTGCCACTGTTTCCTCGGTCATGACGGAGTTCAGCGTATAGGCGCCTTCATAGGCGGGCCGCCCCTCTTCCAGCGAGACCTTCCCGTCCATCACGAGGTCGACGGGGACGGAAACCGGCGTGATCCCGGCCCTGAGCCGCAACGCGCCCTCGGCATCGCGCCGTCCGGTCGCCAGCACCACGGTCGCGCGCCGGCCCTTGTGGCTCACCATTCCGTCGAGCTTGTAGGGTCCCAGCAGCGAGCGCGCGCCGACCAGCAGGTCGATATCGTCGAGGACGTGGCTTTGCCCGCTGCGCGCATCGATCACGGTCACCCGTCCGTCGCGAATGGTCGCGCGTTCCAGCATCACCAGATCCGGGTCGACATCGCGCAGATAGCCATCGCGATTGAGGCCCGTGAACCAGTCGAGACGGCCCTCTTCGTCGAGCGAGAGCCGCAGCGACGGTTCGTCGAGCGTCATGTCGATGATCCTGACCTCGCCCTTCAGAAGTGGCGGCAGTTCGATGCGCACGCCAAAGCGCGACACGGCGAGCAGCGGATCCTCCGGTTCGCCGACGCGCACGTCCGAGAAGGTCAGCGTCGGGGTCGGCAGCAGGCGCATCTCCGCATCGCCCATCACCGCGACACGGTGACCGAGCAGGCGTTCGCCGTACTCCTCGAAGGTGCTGCGATAGGCGGTCCAGTCGACGAAGAACGGGCCGATGAGCGCGGCGAGAAGCACCGCGATCACGCTCAGGCCGATCGTAATGTAGATCGAATTCAGAAGCCTTCTCCCTCAATCATGCGCGTGGAAATCCCCATCGCGCTCACGCCGCCGGCACGATCTTGCCGGGGTTGAGAATATTGTCGGGATCGAGTGCCGTCTTGATGGCGCGCATCACGCCGAGGCCCGCGCCATGCTCGCGCGCCAGATATTTCATCTTACCCTGCCCCACGCCGTGTTCGCCGGTGCAGGTGCCGCCCATCTCGATGGCGCGCCAGTTCAGCCGTTCGATGAAGTCTTCCGTCGTCTCGATTTCCTTCGGATTGTCGGTGTCGACGAGAACCAGAACGTGGAAATTTCCGTCGCCGACATGACCGACCAGAGGCGCCGTCAGGCCAAGGCGCTCGATATCGCTGTTGGTTTCGCCGATGCATTCGGCGAGCCTGGAGATCGGCACGCAGACATCGGTCGACACCCCCTTGGCGCCGGGCCGCAAGCCCATCGCCGCCCAATAGGCATCGTGGCGGGCCTTCCACAGCTTGGTGCGGTCTTCCGCCTGTGTCGCCCAGACGAAGTCGCCACCGCCGCTGTCGCGGGCAATCTCGCCGAAGAGCTCGCTTTGTTCGCGCACGCCGGCCGGCGTGCCGTGAAACTCCACGAAGAGCGTCGGCGTCTCGGCGAGGTCAAGCTTGGAATAGGCGTTGCAGGCCCGGACCTGCATGGCGTCGAGCAACTCGATGCGCGCCACCGGCAGGCCGCACTGGATGGTCATGATCACGGCGTTGCAGGCGCTCTCCAGATCGGGGAACGGGCACACGCCCCCCGACACCGCCTCGGGAATGCCATGAAGCCTGAGCGTCACCTCGGTGATGATGCCGAGCGTCCCTTCCGAGCCGACGAGCAGACGCGTCAGATCGTAGCCGGCCGACGACTTGCGCGCCCGCCCGCCGGTGTGAACGACGGTGCCATCGGCCATCACGGCCGTCAGCGCCATCACCGTGTCCTTCATCGTGCCGTAGCGCACCGCGTTGGTGCCCGACGCGCGTGTCGCGGCCATGCCGCCAAGGCTCGCATCCGCACCCGGATCGATGGGAAAGAAAAGCCCGGTATCGCGCAGATGCTCGTTGAGCCGTGTACGGGTGACGCCGGCCTGAACCGTGCAATCGAGATCCTCGGCGTTCACCTGGAGCACCTGGTCCATCTGCGACATGTCAATGCACACGCCGCCCGCCGGCGCGTTGACATGGCCTTCCAGCGACGACCCCGTGCCGAAGGCGATCACCGGCACCTTGTGCTCGGCGCAAATGCGCACGGCCTCGGCAACCTCCTCGGTGGAATGGGCGAAGATGACGGCGTCCGGCGCCTGGTTGGGCAGCCAGGTCGTCGTATGCGCATGCTGCTCACGCACGGCGGCGGCTGCGGAAAACCGCTCGCCGAAGCGCTGCGCAAGCACTTGCAGCGCGACGCCGATTCCCTTCTCGTTTCGCTCCACCGGCATTTGCATCGAGGCAAGCGTCATCGACGTCTCCAGATCCCTTGGCTTCTTACCGTTTCCCAATGGAACGGCGAGTGTGCAGCGGCGGGATTTGCCTTCGCGCGCACCCTCGGACTAGGTTTGGCGCACACTAGCAAAAACGGCCATCCCGGCCAAAGACTTCCGAGCATCGGCCTGCCTTTTGCGCCGTTTCCCATTCACCCCGAACGAAAGAGCAGGACCATGACAACCGCCTCCCCGCAGGGTGCCCCCTTCAAGGGCTCGCTGCAAACGGTCAAGAGCGAGTGGCTCGACTACAACGGCCACCTCAACATGGCCTATTACAACGTCCTGTTCGACACCTGCATCGACGAGGCTTTCATCAGTCTCGGTCTCGGGCCGGAGTATGTCGCGAGCCGCAACGCCTCCTTCTTCACCGCCGAGGTCCATCTTTGCTACCTGCGCGAGCTGGAAGAGCATTCTCCGGTGTATGCCACCGTTCAACTCGTTGATTTCGACGAGAAACGGGCGCATCTCTATCAGGAACTCTATCATGCCGAGGAAGGATTCCTGTCCGCGACCTCGGAACAGGTCTCGCTGCATGTCGACATGGGCGCTCGCAAGGTCGCACCCTGGCCCGACGATGTTCGCGAGAAACTGGAGCGGATGAAACAAGCCCATGCGGTGCTCGGCCGCCCGGAGCGCGCCGGCCGCCGGATTTCGATCACAAAACGCTAGGGCGGGACCGCCCGGCGCAAACGGATCCCGATCCATGATCCGCCTGCCAACGATAGTAAAACGCCTGCCGGTGATCGCCGTGCGCTGGATCGAGCCGAACATCCGGTTGTTCCGCACGACGCGCCTTCCGCTGGTCTGGGCGCTGGCGATCGTGATCGGCGTGCTCACGGCCGCCGCCGCGATCCTGTTTCGCCTCGCCATCGGCGCCATCCAGTGGACATGGCTTGGCTCCTCGGCGGAAACGGTGGTCTCGGCCGTGGCCGGAGTGCCATGGTGGATGGTCCTGATCGCACCGGCGGCGGGCGGCTTCCTCGTCGGCCTCTACCTGACCTTCATCCAGCCGAAACAGCGCGCCGGGGGCGTTGCCGACGTGATCGAGGCGCGCGCGCAAGGAGGACGCGGCCTTGCGCTGTGGCCCGGGCTTTCCTCCGCCTTCGTCACCGCGCTCTCGCTTGGCAGCGGCGCCAGCGCGGGTCGCGAGGGACCGGTCGTGCATCTCGGCGCGACCATCGGCACCGCGCTTTGCCAGACGTTCCGGCTTCCGGATGCGGCCCGGCGCATGTTGCTCGCCTGCGGCGTGGCAAGCGCCGTCTCCGCCTCCTTCAACGCCCCCATCGCCGGCGTGCTTTTCGCCCATGAGGTCATTCTCGGCCATTATGCGCTGACCGCCTTTGTGCCCATCGTCATCGCCTCGGTGCTTGGCACGCTGATGGCGCAGGCCTGGTTCGGCGATGTCGTCGCCTTCGTCATCCCGCAGTACCAGATCACCTCGCTTTTGGAGGTTCCCGCCTTCGCGCTTCTCGGCCTCACCTGTGCCGCCGTTGCCGTTCTCTTCCAGTTCGCGCTGATCGGCTCCGACTGGGTCGCGCGCAACATCCCCATGCCGCTGTGGCTCCGCCCGACGCTCGGCGGATTCGCAGTCGGCGCGATTGCCATCGCCTATCCCGAGGTCCTGGGCGTCGGCTACGAGGCGACCGACGCGGCGCTGAAGCACCAGCTTCCGCTGACGACGTTGCTGATCCTTCTGGTGGCCAAGACCGCGGCGACCTCCATCACGCTCGCCTCGCGTTTCGGCGGCGGCATCTTCTCCCCCGCGCTCTATCTCGGAGCGATGTGCGGCGGTGCCTTCGGCCTGATCGCCGCCGCCGTCTTTCCCGAGCTTGCCTCCTCGCACGGGCTCTATGCGATCCTCGGCATGGGCGCGGTGGCGGCCGCCGTTCTCGGCGCGCCGTTTTCAACCACGATGATCGTCTTCGAGCTGACGGGCGGCTATGCGCTGTCCATCGCCCTGCTGATCACGGTCTCGATCGCGACGGGCCTGACCCAGGCCGTTCACGGGCGCTCCTACTTCCACTGGCAACTGGAGATGCGCGGGGTGATGCTGCACGAGGGCGCCCACAAATGGCTGGTGCGTATCGTTCATGTCTCCGACTTCGTGGAGCGGCTGGCGGAGGATGCGGAGCCGGGCGAATTCGATCCGGCAGCCGGCGAGCCCTACCTTCATCTGACGGATACGCTGGAAACCGCGCTGAAGGTTTTCGACGACAGCGGCCGAAACCGACTGCCGGTGGTGGACGGGGCCGATGCGACACGGGTGATCGGCCACGCAACTCATGTGCGGGCGCTGCGCTTCTTCAATGCCGAACTGATCAACAACCAGGTCGAGGAACACCGCTGAGCGGGCGCCCCGCCCGCCTCCTCACAGCGGTGACGTCGCCTTTTCGAGCCAGGCTTTCGTCTCGGCGTCCACCAGCGGGCCGATCTCGGCCAGGACGCGGGCGTGATAGCGGTCGACCCAGGCCTGTTCGTCAGGGCCGAGCATTTGTGTGTCGATCAGCCGCCGGTCGATGGGGGCAAGCGTCAACGCCTCGAAGCCGAGCATCGCCCGTTCGCCGCCCTCGATGTCGCCCGGCCCCGTCACCAGTTCCAGGTTTTCGATGCGGATGCCGTGGCTTCCGGCCTTGTAGTAGCCCGGCTCGTTGGAAACGATCATGCCGGCTTCCAGCGCTACATGGCCGGTCTTGGCGATGCGCTGCGGCCCCTCGTGCACCGAGAGATAGGACCCGACGCCGTGACCGGTCCCATGGTCGAAATCAAGGCCGGCCTTCCAAAGATCAATGCGCGCGAGCGCGTCGATCTGTGCGCCGCTGGTGCCCCTCGGGAAACGCGCGGTCGCAATCGCAATGTGCCCTTTAAGCACCAGCGTGAAATGGCGTTTCATCTCCTTCGACACGGATCCAACGGCAAGCGTGCGGGTGATGTCGGTCGTGCCGTCTTCATATTGCGCGCCGGAATCGATCAGGAACAGGCTGTCCGGCGGAATGACCTGGTTGCTCTGGCGGTCGACGCGGTAGTGGCAGATCGCGGCATTGGGACCGGCGGCGGAAATGCTGTCGAAGGAGATCTCCTTGAGCACACCCGTTTCGGCGCGAAACGCCTCCAGCTTCTCTGCAACGCCGATCTCGTCGAGTGGGCCTTCGAGGATTGCCCTGTCGAACCAGGCGAGGAAACGGGCATAGGCAGCGCCGTCGCGCAGATGCGCCGCCCGGGCGCCGGCGACTTCCGCCTCGCTTTTCACGGCCTTGGCGCGGGTGATCGGATCCGCGCCCTCCTTGATACTGCCGCCGGCCTCGATCACCGCCGTTGCGAGCGCGTCGCCCGCCCAATCGGGATCAAGCATGACGGTCGCCCCCGCAGCGCCCATCTCCGTGAGCGCCGGAACGAGCCCGGCCGGCTCCTCGACCTCGGCAAGGCCGGACAGGTGATCGCGCACGGAATTGCTGAGCTTGCGGCCATCGATGAAAAGACGCGGGCGTCCCGTCGCCGGTAGGATCGCGAAGGAAAGCGGCAGGGGCGTATGCGAGACATCGCTGCCGCGAATGTTGAGCAGCCAGGCGATGGAATCGGGCTGGGTCAATACGAAGGCATCGGCCCGCGCCTCGCCGACCTTTGCGCCCATGCGCGCGATCTTGTCGGATGCCGCCTCGCCGGCCAGCGCTTCCGGATGGGCAGCAACGGGGCCGAGCGGCGGCGCGGGACGGTCGCTCCACACTGCATCGACCGGATTTTCGGCAACCGCAACCAGCTCGGCACCCGCCGCCACGCAGGCGGCCTTGAACCGGCGGGCGCCCGAAATCGTGTGAAGCATCGGATCGTAGCCAAGTCGCGCACCCGGCTTGAGCGTCGCCTCGAGCCAGTCCGCGGGCGGGGTCTCGATCAGATGCATCGGGGTGAAGACTGCCGTGTCGACCTGCTCGCGCACCTGAATGGTGTAGCGCCCGTCGACAAAGATCGCCGCCTCGTCGGCGAGAACAACCGCGATACCCGCGGAACCGGCGAAGCCCGTAAGCCATTCCAGCCGCGCGTCGGACGGCGGCACATATTCGCCCTGATGCGCATCGCCGCGCGGAATGAGGAAGCCGTCCAGCTTGCGCCGGACGAGGTCTTGCCGCAGCGCCGCGCAACGCGCGGAACCAACGGAGGGGTCGATCATGCTGTCGAAGGTCTGAAACATGCGCCAAACGCTAGATCAACTCAGGATCAAGCGAAAGCCGTTTGTGCACCGCCTCCAGGCAGACCGCCCAACTCCTGTGCAAGACCGCAAATATGCAACGCCATCCGGCCCCACATCCATACCGCATTGCAATATTATGAATTCGCACATGCAGCAATCGCAGCACAGCCATGCACTTAATGCTCTTTTCGGATGCGGCCGGGGTCACCATACTCAGTGTCAAGAATTCAAGGGAGGAAGCTCTTTCTCAAGAGACCTCGAACCGGAGAGACACATCATGGCCATCGCCACCTTCACATCGACTTCGCATGCCGGCGCTTCGCGCGGCTCGTCCAAGGGCTTCATGCATCGCGCCTTCTCGTCGCTGGTGACCGCGCGCGAGCGTCAGGCCCGCCGCTACGTCAACGGCTACCTGCTGTCGCTCGACGATGCGACGCTCGCGGCCTACGGCTACGACCGCGCGGAACTGGAACGTCAGGGATCCGCTTCCTCGGTATTCTGACAATCGCACCGTCACATCGGCGGTCCGACGAAAAAACCCGGCCATTCGGCCGGGTTTTTTATTGCCTGCTTCGCCGGACCGACAGGCTCAGGGGTCCCGTCGCCCCCGCACCAGCGTCAGCGTCAACCAGCCGTCGCGGTCCTGCCTGCGCGAAAGGTGGAAGCCTTGCGTGCCATAGGCGAAAAGAATGCGCGGTCCGTCCTCCGTCCGCAGTCCGGAAAGGATGAGTGTTGCCTCATCCGCCATGCAGCGCGACACGGCCACCGCCATGCGCATCAGGGGACGCGCGAGAATATTCGCCACCACAAGATCGAACGGGCCCTGCTCGGCGAAGATGCGGGCCTCCGCTCCGGCTGCGGTCACCGCATGCACGAGCCGTCCAACGCCGTTGTGGACGGCGTTTTCGGCCGCCGTGCGCGTCGCCACGGGATCGATATCGGTTGCCAGCACCGGCTGGCGCGCCAACCGCGCCATTGCAATCGCCAGCACGCCGGTTCCCGTACCCAGATCCAGCATGCAGTCGTAGCGACGGCGGGACAACAGCCGGTCGATCTCGATCAGGCAGCCGGCCGTGGTGCCATGGTGCCCCGTGCCGAAGGCAAGAGCGGCCTCGATCTCAAGCGAAATCCCGTTGACCGGACGCTTGTCGCGGTCGTGCCGGCCATGCACGAAGAAGCGCCCGGCACGCACCGGCGACAGGCCCTCCAGGCTCTTCTCCACCCAGTTGATGTCGTCGAGCGGCTCGGCCTCGACGGGGGCGGCGAAAGCATCCGCGCCCAAACGGTCGCGAACCATTTCCCGCGCCTCGTCCGCGCTCATGTCGAACAGCAGGATCTCGGCCGTCCAGTGCCGCCCGTCGGGCGATGATTCAAACACGGTGACAGGATTGCCGTCGTCCTCGAAATCGCGGACCAGCAGCTCGTAGATGCGCTTGGCCTCGGATTCCAGGGCGGTGATGCGCACGCGTATGGTTGTCATGAAGGCTCCGGCCTGGGAAAAGATGCGCCTGCCCTATAGCCCCCGGGACAAAGGCGTAGCAATCGCAAACAGGGCTTACGCGTCGTTTTCGGGTGGCACCAGGCTGAAGACCGTGTCGCCGGACTTCAGCGTCGCCTGCGAAAGATCCGGCTCGGGCCGCAGCTTTCCGCCGGCGGACAGGAGAAACAGGCTGATCGCCTCCTGCGCGCGCGCCTCGAGGAAGCGGTCCTTGCCATAGGTTTCGCTCAAGGTCGTTGCCGACACCTTCCAGCCTTCCGCAAGACGCGCGTCGAGCGCCTCGATGCCGCCGCAGGCGCCCAGATAGGGGCGGCCGCCGAGCGTCACCATCAACTGGCGGTGCTGCGTGCCCTCCGCATCGTCGCGGCCGATCTGCAACACTTCCGCCCGGCCGATCTCCGGACCGAAGTTCGTGCAGATCAGCGCGTTGTAGTCGTCGTTGTCGCTGGCCGCGAGCAGATGGCTGTAGGGCGCCAGCGAAATGGTGTGCTCGGCCACCTCCGACAGGATCTCGCCGAAATGCGTCGGCACCCCGGCGTTGCGCGCATGCCGCAACCGGCGCCAGTTGCGATCCGAAACGAGGACCGGGATTTCCTTCTGGCCGAATTTTTCGGCAAGCGCGACCGTGAAGCGGTTGGCGCCGACGATCAAAAGCCCCGCTCCGGCCCCGGACGACAGGCCGAGCGCGCGCGCCAGCGGCGCGATGGAAAACCCGTGTGCGATCACGGTCACGACAACCACCGAAAAGGCGAGCGGCACGAGCCGCGCGCCATCCTCGATCCCCCGCCCGACCAGCAGCCCGGCGAAGAGGCCCGATACGGCGACCGCGACCACGCCACGCGGCGCGATCCAGCCGACGAGAAGCCGTTCCTTCGCACTGAGCCCCGTTCCAACCGTCGCCAGCCAGACCGAAACCGGTCGCACGACGAAGAGCAGCAACACGACAAACGCCAGCGTGCGCGGCTCGAAGGCGGACACAAGCGCCGCCGGCTCCAGCGAGGCGGTGAGAATGATGAAGACCCCCGACACCAGCAGGATCGTCATGGTCTCCTTGAAGCGCTTGACCTCTCCAAGCGACGCGATGCGCGAGTTGCCAAGCGCCAGGCCAAGCATGGTGACGGTCAGCAGGCCGCTTTCCTCCAGCACCGCGTTTGAGATCGCATAGGTGCCGAGGACCGTGGTGAGAATGACCGGGATCTTGAGGTATTCCGGGACATGACCGTTGACGAAGGCCCAGACCAGCCCGCGCCCCGCGAACCACCCGCCGGCAAGACCGAGCACCAGCGCCAGCGCGATGCGCATGAGCAGCATATCGACGTGATGCTGTCCGGAGACGACCAGAAATGCCTCGAACACGAAGACCGCGATCAAGGCACCGAGCGGATCCGCGAGGATCGCTTCCCAACGCAGGAGTGCCGCCGGCCGCTTGGCAAGCTTCGCCTGTCTCAGCAAGGGAATGATCACCGTCGGCCCCGTGACCACCAGAATGCCGGCGAAGATCAGTGCCGGCCACAGGCTCAGCTCCGCGACGTAATAGGCATTGGCCGATCCCAGCACGAAGGCCACGGGCGCGCCGATGAAGACGATCCGCCGCACCGCCTTGGAGGTGCCGGCGATCTCGTGGAAATTCAGCGTCAGCCCGCCCTCGAAGAGGATGATCGCGACCGCAACGGCCACCAGCGGCTGAACCAGTCCGGCGAACTGCACGTCCGGCTGCACGAACCCCGTCACCGGCCCCGCCAGCGCCCCGGCGGCCAGCAACAACACGATGGCGGGAAGCTGAAAGCGCCAGGCGAGCCATTGGGCGGCAACACCGGCGGTGGCGATCATGGCAACGGCGGTCACGACATTGGACATGCGCGCGAAAAACTCCCGATACTGTTTCGCGCGAAATGACGCGGGCCGATTGATTTGGCTGAAAGCTTGCCTGCATGCCGAGCCAAGTCAATGGCGGGGGACCAGCCGGGCCGGCGAGACCCGCAAAACCCGGGAGAACGCGCATGACCAAACGCCAGACCAGGACAAGCGACTTGGGACACCCGAAAGCCGGCCTGCCGCCTTGCGCTGCGCTCGCCCGCGTGCTGAGCGCGGTGGCGGTCGCGTTCGTCCTCGCTCTTGCGCCGGCGAAAGCCGACATGGATGCGCTCTTCGCAGCCCTCAAGGCGGCGGAAACAGAACCTGCGGCTCGCAGGATCGAGGGAGAAATCTGGGAGAACTGGGTCGATGCCGCGCCCACGCCGGAGGTCAACGCGATGACCCGCGAGGCCATGCGCAAACGCAGCCAATATGACTTCGAGGGCGCCCGGCTGATCCTGAACGACGTGGTGGCAAAGGCGCCCGACTATGCCGAGGGCTGGAACCAGCGCGCCTTCGTGCTGTTCCTTCAGCAAAAATTCGACGCCGCACTCGCGGACCTCGACAAGGCACTGGTGCTGGAGCCGCGCCATTTCGGCGCCATGAGCGGCAAGGCCCGCATTCTCATGGGCCAGGGTCGCATGCAACTGGGTCAGAAGGTCCTGCGGGAGGCCGTGGCGCTCTACCCGTTCATCCGGGAACGTCACATGCTGATCCCGCTGCCGGACCGGAAAGACGAGCCGCCCGCCGGTCAGCCGCTGTGACGGCCCGCGAAATCCTCAGTGCTGCTCGAGGAAACTGTCGAGCACCTTCTTGCGGCCCGCCTTGTCGAACTGGACGGTCAGCTTGTTGCCCTCGATGCCGACAACTTCGCCATAACCGAACTTGATGTGAAACACCCGCTCGCCCATGTCGAAGGTCGAGGGCACGTCGGCGACGGACTTGGCCACCAACTCGCCCTCGATCGTGCGTGGCCCGCCCTGCCCGCGCCGTTCGGATCCGCCCATGCGTCCGGCGAACCCGCCGCTTGACGATCCTCCGCCGGCTTGCGCCCGCTTCGCCCGCTGCCAGCCCGGCGTCGAATAGCTGGCCTGAAAGGGATCGCGCGTGTCGAAACGGCTGGCGCCATATCCGCCGCCGCCGTATCCGCCATAATTCGCAGACGGCTCGACAACCTCGACGTGATCGGAGGGAAGTTCATCGAGAAACCGCGACGGAACGGTCGATTGCCACAGTCCGTGAATGCGCCGGTTGGACGCGAACCAGATCTTCGCCCGCCGCCGCGCGCGCGTCAGCCCGACATAGGCGAGCCGGCGTTCTTCCTCCAGCCCCGCCCGGCCGCTTTCGTCGAGCGCACGCTGGTGCGGAAACAGCCCCTCCTCCCAGCCGGGCAGGAACACGGTGTCGAATTCCAGGCCCTTGGCGGAATGCAGCGTCATGATCGAAAGCGCCTCGGAATCGCCCTGGGCATCGCGGTCCATCACCAGCGAGATATGCTCCAGAAAACCCGGCAGCGATTCAAATTCCTCCATGGAGCGCACGAGCTCCTTGAGGTTGTCGAGCCGACCCGGCGCTTCCGCAGACCGGTCCGCGCGCCACATCTCGGTGTAACCGGACTCGTCCAGCACGATCTCGGCAAGGTCGGTGTGCGACATCGTGGGGACCTGGTCGCGCCACCGGTCGAAATCCGCAAGCAGCGTCTTCAGCGCCGTGCGCGCCTTCGGCCTGAGCTCCTCCGTCTGGCAGAGATCGGAAGCCGCCTGCATCAGCGGAATGCGGTTGGCGCGCGCATAGGCGTGCACAAGCTTCAGGCTCGCTTCGCCCAGACCGCGCTTCGGCGTGTTGACGATCCGCTCGAAGGCAAGATCGTCCGCCGGCTGCACGATGCAGCGGAAATAGGCCATGGCATCGCGGATTTCCATGCGCTCGTAGAAGCGCGGCCCGCCGACGACACGATAGTTCACGCCAAGCGTGACGAAACGGTCCTCGAACTCGCGCATCTGGAACGAGGCCCGCACCAGGATCGCCATGGATTCCAGGCTGTGCCCCCTGGCCTGAAGCGCTTCCACCTCGTCGCCGATGGCACGCGCCTCTTCCTCGGAATCCCACACGGCCGCCACCGTGACGCGCATGTCCTCTTCGGTGTCGTCGACCACATCGGTGAACAGCGTCTTGCCGAGCCGTCCCTCGTTGTGGGCGATCAGATGGGAGGCGGCCGCGAGAATGTGGCTGGTCGAGCGGTAGTTTCGCTCCAGCCGCACCACCTTGGCGCCCGGGAAGTCGTGCTCGAAGCGCAGGATGTTGTCGACCTCCGCCCCGCGCCAGCCGTAGATCGACTGGTCGTCGTCGCCGACGCAGCAGATGTTGGTGTTGCCCTGCGCCAGAAGCCGCAGGAACAGATACTGGGCGATATTGGTGTCCTGATACTCGTCGACGAGCATGTAGACGAAACGGCGCTGATACTCGGCCAGAATGTCGGGATGCGCACGAAACAGCGTGATCACATGCAAAAGCAGATCGCCGAAATCGGCGGCGTTGAGGATCGACAGGCGCTCCTGATACTGCGCATAGAGATCACGCCCCCGTCCGTTGGCAAAGGCCCGCGCCTCGCCTTCCGGGATCTGCTCCGGCGTCAGGCCGCGGTTCTTCCAGCCGTCGAGCATTCCGGCGAAGGCGCGCGCCGTCCAGCGCTTGTCGTCCAGCCCCTCGGCCTGGATGATCTGCTTGATCAGCCGGATCTGGTCGTCGGTATCGAGAATGGAAAAGCCGGACTTCAGGCCGACGAGTTCGGCGTGACGGCGCAGGATCTTGACGCAGATGGAATGAAAGGTGCCGAGCCAGGGCATCCCTTCCGCGCCGTCGCCGATCAGCCGGGCGATGCGCTCCTTCATTTCCCGCGCGGCCTTGTTGGTGAAGGTCACCGCCAGGATCTGGCTGGGGAAGGCGCGCCGCGTCGCAAGGATATGTCCGATGCGCGTCGTCAGCACCTTGGTCTTGCCGGTTCCCGCCCCCGCAAGCACCAAAACGGGACCGTCGACGGTTTCCACCGCCTCGGCCTGCTCCGGATTGAGGCCTTCCAGATAGGGCGCGGCCGTTGCCGGACGCGCCATTGCGGCGCGGGCGCGCGCGGCGATGCTGCCGCCGGGCGCCGGCGGAGCACCGGCGTGACGGCTTGCATCGGCCGGAGCCGGAACTCGGGAGCTGTCGTCACCGGGGAAATCGGGCATGCAGGATCTTGTCTCGACGGGTTGGATGTGCGCTCGCGCGAATCTGTTCGCTATTTGGACCAATATAGCAACTTCCCCCTCACTTGGGAGGGGCGGCGCGCAAAGACACCCGCAGACGGGACGTTCAGCTGCCGCCGGCCATCTCGATCCAGTCGTCCTCGCTGATCACCTCGACGCCCAGATCCGTCGCCTTTTTCAGCTTCGAGCCGGCACCGGGGCCGGCAATCACGAGATCCGTCTTCTTCGACACCGAGCCCGACACTTTCGCTCCAAGCGCTTCCGCCCGCGCCTTGGCCTCGTCGCGGCTCATCTTTTCCAGCGACCCGGTGAAGACCAGCGTCTTGCCGGCGACAGGACTGTCTCCGCTGTCCGCCCTCGCCATGTCCTGCGGGTGAACCTTTTCCAGCAATGCCGACACGGCATCGCGATTGTGCCCCTCCGCGAAGAACTCGACCACGGCGCGCGCCACCGTCTCTCCGACACCGTCGATGTCGAGCAACTCCGTCCAGGCATCGGAGCCGGTCTCGCCGGCCTGCTCCATCGCCGTGGCGAAAGCCGCCCACGAGCCGTAGTGCCGGGCCAGCAGCTTGGCGTTGCCCTCGCCGACATGACGGATGCCGAGCGCATAGATGAAGCGGTTGAGCGGCACCTCGCGCCGCGCCTCGATGGCGGCGAAAAGGTTGGCGGCGCTGGTCTCGCCCCAGCCGTCGCGGTTCCTGAGCTTCTTGAACTGCGAGGCGGCATCGCGTTCGGCGAGCGTGAAGATATCGGCCGGCTGACGGATGCCGCCTTCGTCCGTGGGCAGATCGAAGAAGAACTCCACCTGCTTGTCGCCGAGACCGTCGATGTCGAAGGCGAGCCGCGAGACGAAATGTTTCAGTTTTTCCTTTGCCTGCGCCGGGCAGATCAGTCCGCCGGTGCAGCGGCGCACCGCGTCGATGCGCCCGCTTGCGGCGTTGACATCGCGCACCGCGTGGCTGTCGCAGGCCGGACAGACGGTGGGAAAGACATAGGCTTCAGCGCTCTCCGGTCGCTTGTCCAGATCGACGTCGATGATCTGCGGAATGACATCGCCGGCGCGCTGGATCTGCACCGTGTCGCCCTTGCGGATATCCTTGCCGCCGCGCAAGGGACCGCCGTCCTGTCCGATCCCCTTGATGTAATCCTCGTTGTGAAGCGTCGCGTTAGACACGACGACGCCCCCGACCGTCACCGGTTCCAGCTTGGCGACCGGCGTCAACGCGCCGGTGCGTCCGACCTGGATCTCGATGTCGTTCAGGACCGTGAAGGCCTTTTCGGCCGGAAACTTGTGCGCGATTGCCCAGCGGGGCGCCCGGGAGACAAACCCGAGGCGCGCCTGCAGGTCGAGCCGGTCGACCTTGTAGACCATGCCGTCGATGTCATAGCCAAGCAGCGCGCGCTCTTCCTCGATTGCATGATAGACCGCGAGCACATCCTCGACGCTGTCGCAGCGGCGCATGCGGCTGTTGATGGAAAAGCCCCAGTCTCCCAGCCTCTGCACCATGTCGAACTGGGTATCGCAGGGTACCGCGCTCATCTCGCCCCAGGCATAGGCGAAGAAGCGCAAGGGGCGCGAACGGGTCACCTCGGAATTGAGTTGTCGCAAGCTGCCGGCCGCCGCATTGCGCGGATTGGCGAAAATGCGGGTGCCCTGCGCTTCCATGCGCGCGTTGAGCGCGCGGAAGTCGTCGTGGTGCATGTAGACTTCGCCGCGCACCTCCACGACCTCCGGCACGCCGTCGGGCAGTTTCGTCGGGATATCGTCGATGGTGCGGGCGTTGGCGGTGACATTCTCGCCCACGGTTCCGTCGCCGCGCGTTGCAGCGCTCACCAGCCGGCCCGCCTCGTAGCGCAGCGACAAGGACAGGCCGTCGATCTTCGGCTCCGCCGTCAGCACGATCGCGCCCGCGAGCGGGTCGATCTTCAGGAACCGCCGCAGCCGGCCGACGAAATCGCGCACGTCCTCGTCGGAAAACGCATTGTCGAGCGAGAGCATCGGCAGCGCATGGGTGACCTTGCCGAACCCTTCCGCCGGCGCCGTTCCCACCCGCAAGGACGGGCTGTCGCTGCGTTGAAGCGTTGGAAACCGCGCCTCGATGGCATCGTTGCGCCGTTTCAGCGCATCGTAGTCCGCATCCGAGATCTCCGGCGCATCCTCGCCGTGATAACGCCGGTCGTGTTCGGCGATCTCGGCGGCGAGCCGCTCCAGTTCGCTTGCCGCTTCCTCAAGCGTCAGGTCATCGACGGCGCGGGCGGCAAGGTCGGTATCGGAATTCGATTTGGCGGACATGGACGCGGCTTGGGCTCTTTGACTGACGGATCGGCGGGAGGCTTCTCCCGCCTGCTCGCAAGATAGGGCGAAACTCAGCAGCAGACGAGCCGTGGCACAATTTGCGTTGGGGATGATTTTCCCGGGAGCGAGGCAACCGGGCCCCCGTGCGCCCGAAGCTGGACGGACGAACGCCCGCGTCAGCCCTCGGCCGGCGCGTCGGCCAGCAGGCGGTCCGCTGCGGCGCGGGCTTCGTCGGTGATCGTCGCGCCGGCGAGCATGCGGGCGATTTCCTCGCGGCGATGCGCAACGTCGATCCGCCGCACCCTTGTCGCCACCCGCTCCTCGTCCGTATCTTCCTTGAGGATCAGGAAATGACCGCCCGCGCGCGCGGCGACCTGCGGCGCATGGGTCACGGTCAGCACCTGGACCTTGCCGGCAAGCCGCGCCAGCCGGTTGCCGATGGCCTCGGCCACGGCCCCGCCGACGCCCGTATCGATCTCGTCGAACACCAGTGTCGGCGCGGACCCCTTGTCCGCCAGAGACACCTTCAGCGCCAGAAGGAAGCGCGAAAGCTCCCCGCCCGAGGCCACCTTCATCATCGGACCGGGCTTGGTGCCCGGATTGGTCTGGACCCAGAACTCGATCTGGTCGATGCCGTCGCGGGTGCGTTGTTCCGGGTCGCTCTCCATGTTGACGAGGAACCGGGCACGGTCGAGCTTGAGATCCGGCAATTCGGCGCCGACCGCCGCTTCAAGTCCGGCCGCCGCGCTTCGCCGCTTGGCCGACAGCGCCGCAGCGCATGCGTCATAGGCGGCAACGGTTGCCCGCGCGGTCTCGGCAAGGCCCGCCAAGGCCTCCTCGCCCGCGTCGAGCGCTGCCAGATCCGCATCGAACTTCGCCCGCACGCGCGGCAATTCCTCCACCGGCACCTGATACTTGCGCGACGCGGCACGCAGCGCGAAGAGCCGCTCTTCCGTCATCTCCAGCGACTTGGGGTCGAACTCCGTTTCGCGCAGCGAGGCCTCGAGCCCGGCGCGGGCGTCCTCCAGCCGGTCGAGCGCTTCCGCCAGATTGGCGGCCGGCGCGGTCAGAAGCTCCGGCGCCTGCTCCACCTTGCGTTCCAGCCGCCGCCAAAGCGAGGCAATCTCGCCGATCGGAGACCCATTGCCGTTGAGCAGGTCGAAGGCCTCGCCGAGGTCGCCGGCGATCTTTTCCACCTGCATCATCGACTGGCGTTTGGCGGCAAGCTCTTCCTCCTCGCCCTCCTGGGGATTGAGGGTTGCGAGTTCTTCGGCCGCGGCGCGCAGGTAATCGGCCTCGCGGCGCGCCGCCTCGATGCGCTCTTCCTGGTCCTTCAGCGCCTTTTGCGCCTTGCGCATGGCGGAGAAGGCCTCGCTGACGTCGGCGACGTCGGCCGCGCATTCGGCGAAGGAATCGAGCAGCCGGCGATGTTCCGCCGGATCGATATAGGCGCGGGACTCGTTCTGGCCGTGAATTTCGACGAGCTGGCTACCGACCTGCCGGAGCAGCGAAACGCTCACCGGCGCATCGTTGATGAACGCACGGCTGCGTCCGTCCTCCGCCTGCACCCGGCGCAGGATGACATCGCCATCGGCTTCGAGATCATGAGCCTGCAGGATCCGGCGCACGGGATGAGCCATCGGCACGTCGAAGGCGGCTGTGACCTGTCCCTGCGCCTGCCCGTGGCGCACGAGACCGGCATCGCCGCGCCCGCCGAGCGCCAGGCTCAGGGAATCGAGCAGGATGGATTTGCCCGCGCCCGTCTCGCCGGTCAAGACCGACATGCCCGGCCCGAACACGAGGTCGAGCCGGTCGATCAGGACGATATCTCGGATGGCAAGCGCAGCGAGCATGCGTGCAAGGACCGGATCGATTGAGGCGCACCGCGCAAGACGCGCGACGGCCCGGGGACAGAACGCGGGCGCGGGAAACCCCGCCCCTTAAAGCGAAATACCGCTGAACGCCCGGCTGATCCAGCTGCCGGAATCCGCGTCGGGCGAATAGCCGCCGGTCTTCAGCAGACTGTAGGCGTCCTTGTACCACTGGCTGTCCGGGAAATTGTGCCCGAGAACGGCCGCCGCCGTCTGCGCCTCGTTGATGACGCCGAGCGCGTAGTAGCTTTCCGTCAGCCGGAACAGGGCTTCCTCGATGTGGCGGGTCGTCTGGTAATTGGTGACCACCACCTTGAAGCGATTGATCGCGGCGATCTGGTGGCCGCGCTTCAGGTAGTAGCGCCCGACCTCCATCTCCTTGCCGGCCAGCTGGTCCTGCGCGATCCGGATCTTGGTACGCGCATCTTCCGCATATTCGGAATCGGGATAGCGCTGCACAAGCTCGCCATAGGCGGCCATCGCGCGCTGGGTCATCTCCTGGTCGCGGGTCACGTCCGGGATCTGCTTGTGATAGGACTGGCCGATGATGTAGAGCGCGTAGGCGCTGTCCTCGTTGCCGGGATAAAGCGTGGTGAAGCGTTTGGCAGCGGTGATCGCCTCGGTGAACTTGCCGCTTGAATAATTGAGATAGGCGAGATTGATCAGCGCCTTGCGCGAATATTCGGAATAGGGGTGGAGCTTGTCCACCTCTTCGAACTTGACCCGCGCGTCGCTCAGCCGCCCTTCGTTTCGCAGCGCCAGCCCCTCATTGTAGAGCACCTCCGCCGGCGTGTCGTTGGTGGCGAAATCGTCGTCGGAGCTTGTGGACGAACAGGCTGCGAGCGACAGGCTCGCGACAGCGAGCACGGCGGCGACGGACCGGCGCATGCGGCGCGTCCGCGCGTTCGTCGCGGTGGATTTGGGCAAAGCCGCCTTCACGTTTTCACTCTCCTTGACACGTCACATCTCGCGGACCGTGACATGTCGCATCGTGCGATGCGACTGTACGGCCGGTTCGCGGAGCCTGGCGCGGCCACCCGAAGCCCCTGTCGTTGCACGGCCCTGTCAGACACGGCATCACGGGCGCGAGACCGTGTTGTACCGGATAACACCCGGCCGCGTCACGTCATGTGCGGGCAATTTGTCGCTTTTTTGTGGCCGAAGCTCAAGGGGTTCGTGGCGCGGGTCCGCTGGAGCGCATCGCGCTGGCTAGGACGCGGACTGGCCCGCTGCCATCAGCGGGCGATGCTCGCCGCCGCTGACCATGACCGGCGCACGGTCGAACTGCCCCTCGACGATCTCGAACGCATCCGCGCCCGCCTTGTCGAACAATTCGACGAGGATCGCGTGGTTCATACGGTGACCGCCCTTGTAGGAATGATAGGCGCCGATGAAGGGAAGCCCCGCAAGCGCGAGATCGCCGACGGCATCCAGCATCTTGTGGCGGACGAATTCGTCGTGCCAGCGCGTGCCTTCCGGATTGAGAACACGGCCCTCCGAGATCGCGACGGAATTTTCCAGCGAGGACCCGAGCGCAAAGCCCATGGACCACAGTTTCTCGACATCCTGCACCGACCCGAAGGTGCGTGCGCGGGAAAGCTCGCTACGGAAGGCGTCCGGCGTAAGATCGACCACGAGACGCTGGCGACCGATCACCTCGGCGTCGAAATCGATGGTGACATCGAAGCGGCAACCGTCGAAGGGGCGCAATTCGCACCAGGCGTTGCCCTGATCGACACGCACCGTCTTCTTGATGCGCACGTAGCGGCGGGCGGCGGACAGGGTGCGCAGGCCCACGCGCTCGATCGCCGCGACGAAGGCGGCCGAGCTGCCGTCCATGATCGGCATTTCCGGACCGTCGAGCTCGACGACCGCATTGTCGACGCCAAGCCCCCTGAGGGCCGCCATCAGATGTTCGACGGTGGAAACGCCGCCTGCCTTCGGATCGCCGACAACGGTGCAAAGGGAGGTGGCGGTGACGGCGCGCCAATGCGCCGGAATCTCGATGTCGCGGCCGGTTTCGGGATGCTGGACGGCGAAGACGATGCCCGTGCCGGCATCGGCCGGATGAAGGGCAACTTCGGCCGGGCCGCCGGAATGCACACCGATACCCTTGAGGGATACGGAGCCAGCGAGCGTGGTTTGCCGGTCGGAGCCTCTTTTCATCAGTCGATCGTCCTGTTTGCGAACCGCGGAAGCGACGATCCGGGAGGGTCTTGCCAGGGCGGCACGAATCATGCGCCGCCGGCGCGACCTCCTCGATCGCAGGTGCAACATACAAGCAGGAGGGGACGGGTCTAAATAAAGCTTTGTTACGGTATGTAACGAAGTCTTAAATTTTAGACGCCTGATTCAAAAGGGATAATTTCAAAAAGGGTGCGGACGATCCGGTGAGGGGCCGGATCGTCCGCAATACGAGGAAGGGTCGCGGGGATCCCGCGATCAGTTCGCCTGGCGGCGAAGGAACGCAGGGATCTCCAACTGGTCGTCCTCGGACATGGTGCGCGGCTGCGGCGCGCTGCGGCCGGTCAGGTCGAGCTGGCCGGCAGCGCCCTGCTGGGCCGGACGCGGCTGGGCCGGGCGCGGTGCGGCAGGACGGGCTGCCGCCTGCTGCGGCTGCTGGACCGGACGCGGAGCCTCGGGCGCCGGTGCGGGCGCCGGATGCACCGCGCGCGGTGCCGGAGCCTGTTCCGGAGCGTGACCATAGTCCGTGTCTTCCTCGTCTTCCTTGCGGGTCAGACCGCTGGCGAGACGACGCAACAGGCCCATCGGACGGCGTTCATCACCGTGCTCCTCATGATCCGCGGCCCCATGGGCGCGCATTTCACGCTGGGCGACCGGCGGGAAGTCCTCGATGGAGGGCATGCGCGTCGGCTGCGCCGTCGTTTCCGCCACCGGCGGAATATACGGCTGGACGGCCGGCTGCTCGGCAATGCTTTCGGCCTGCGGATCCGTGTCGAAATCATCGACCGGCGCGGCCTTTTCCATCATGTCGGGAGCCGGGGAAAACGGCGCGATCTCGACATCCGGGTCGGTCGAGGCCTTGACCGGCTCGGGGATCTCCAGCTCCTGCTCGAGACGCTGCACGGCGGCAGCGCGTACAGGTGCGCCGGTGCGCGGCTGCTGCGGCGCGGGCTTGGACGCCTGCGGTGCCTGCGACGCCTCGGCCTTGGGCTGGTCGGCCGGATCGGCGATGGTCTTGAGCCGTTCGGTCAGTTCCGCCATGCGCGCTTCGGCCGGAGACACGTCCTCGCGAAGGTCCTTGTCGATGCCGGTCGCAACGACGGAGACCCGGATGATGCCGTCGAGGCTCTCATCGAAGGTTGCGCCCAGTATAATGTTGGCGTCGGAATCGACCTCCTCGCGAATGCGGGTGGCAGCCTCGTCCAGCTCGAACAGCGTCAGGTCGTTGCCGCCGGTGATCGAGATCAGCAGGCCGCGCGCGCCCTTCATCGAGGTTTCATCGAGCAGCGGATTGGCGATCGCAGCTTCCGCGGCCTGCATGGCGCGCTTGTCGCCGGAGGCCTCGCCCGTGCCCATCATCGCCTTGCCCATGCCGCGCATGATCGAGCGCACATCGGCGAAGTCGAGGTTGATGAGGCCTTCCTTGACCATCAGGTCGGTGATGCAGGCAACACCGGAGTAGAGCACCTGGTCGGCCATCGCGAAGGCGTCGGCGAAGGTGGTCTGCGCATTGGCAATGCGGAACAGGTTCTGGTTCGGAATGACGATCAGCGTATCGACCGCCTTCTGCAGCTCGATGATGCCGGCTTCGGCAATGCGCATGCGGCGCACGCCCTCGAACTGGAACGGCTTGGTCACGACGCCGACAGTGAGTATTCCCATCTCGCGCGCCGCGCGTGCGATGACGGGAGCCGCGCCCGTGCCGGTGCCGCCGCCCATGCCGGCGGTGATGAACACCATGTGCGAGCCCGACAGATGGTCGTTGATCTCGTCGATCACTTCTTCGGCGGCGGCAGCGCCGACGTCCGGCTGCGACCCGGCGCCGAGCCCTTCCGTCACGGCGACGCCCATCTGGACGACGCGGTCGGAATGGTTGCTGGCAAGAGCCTGTGCGTCGGTGTTTGCGACGACGAAGTCGCAGCCCTGCAGGCCGGCCTGGATCATGTTGTTGACGGCATTGCCGCCGGCTCCGCCGACGCCGAACACCGTAATTCTGGGCTTCAGTTCCTGAAGGTCAGGCATTTGCAAATTGATGGTCATGGCTTCCTCGCGACCCCTGGATGCCCTTTCTGGACATCCGCCTCATTCCTCGTTTCCCTCAAATCGCACCGGCGAGCCGGTGCATCCCGAGGCGGTTGCCCGCCTCAGAAACTCTCGCGTATCCAGTTGCCGACCCGCGCCAGCGCGCCGGAACCGAGGTTCCAGCGTCCCCTCAGGTTGCGCGGCTCGAACTGTTCGACCTGCGCCACCTGGGGATAGATCAGCAACCCGACGGCCGCCGCGAACGCCGGCCCCTTTGCGGCTTCCGGCAGCCCGGCGATCCCGAGCGGCCGGCCGAGCCGTACCTGACGGCCCAGCACCCGGCGGGCCACATCGCTGAGGCCCGTGAGCTGGCTGGCGCCGCCCGTCAGCACGATGCGCTTGCCCACGCGTCCGGCGAAGCCGGAGGCCGTGAGACGGTCGCGCACCAGTTCCAGAATTTCTTCCACGCGCGGCACGATTACCCGTGTCAGCGTGGACCGCGGCACCTGGATCGGCAGGTCGCTGTCGGCATCCACCGGCGGCACCGAGATGAAATCCCGGTCGTCGGAATGGCTTGGCAGCGCCGATCCCTGCAGCGTCTTGATCCGCTCCGCGTCGGCCAGACGCGTCGACAGCGCCCGGGCGATATCCATCGTGACGTGATGGCCACCGACCGCGATCGCGTCGAGATGCACCATTTGCCCCTCGACAAAAACCGAGAGCGTCGTGGTGCCGCCGCCCATGTCGACGCAGGCAACCCCCAGTTCCGTCTCGTCTTCCACCAGCGTGGACAGGCCGCTCGCATAGGGCGTCGCCACCATCGTCTCCACGGCCAGGTGACCGCGGTTGATGCAAAGCTCAAGATTGCGCACCGGTGCGATCTCGGCGGTTGCGACCTGCATGTCGACGCCAAGGCGGCGCCCCATCATGCCGCGCGGATCGCGCATGCCGCGATTGCCGTCGAGCGTGTAGGAGATCGGCAGCGCATGCATCACCGCGCGGTCGTCTGCGACCGTGTGCGCACTTCCCGCCGAGAGCACGCGCTGGATGTCCGCCTCGCAAACGGACTCGCCGGCAAGTCCGACGCTCGCCGTGATGATTTCCGATCCGAGCCGCCCGCAGGTCACATTGGTGATCAACGATTCCACCGTCAACCCGGCCATGCGCTCGGCCGCATCGACGGACAGACGAATGGCCTGTTCGGCCGCGTCCATATCGACGACGACGCCGCTCTTCAGCCCGCGCGAGCGCTGATAGCCGTACCCCAGAACCTCGATGGAATGGGTACGGCCGGGCAGCACGCCGTCGTCGCCGCGCGGCGTCAGCTTGGCGATGAGACAGCACACCTTGGTCGAGCCGATGTCGAGCACGGAAACGACCACCGCCCGCCGGGACGGGAGCGGGCGCATGCGCGGAAGATAGATGGGAGCGTTGCGCTGCGTCATGTGTCGGCCCCCGAGCGGCGCCTGTTGGCCGCATCCGGCGTGCCGGCCTTGCGCCGCACCGCCGCCTCGTCGGTGAGCCGCACCACAACCCGGTCCTGCAGGCGAAGGTCGATCATGGCGATGTCGCGGGCCAGCAGGCCGTTTTCCGCGTCCATCGTCACGACGTCGGCCAGTGCCCGGGCCACCCCTTCCTCGGGAAGCCGCAAGGTGATGCCGTTTTCCAAAAGCAGATCCCAGCGCCGGTCGGACACCAGGCGCGCCGCACGCACCCGCACCCTGAGCTCCGGCACGGCATCGAGCGCGTCGAGCACCTCACGGCCCCGGTATTGCGCGCCATGGCCGATCAGCATCAAGAGGTTGGCGTAACGCCCGTCGACGTCGTCGCTGATCACCCGCCCCTTGGAATCGATCACCGACAGCAGATCGCCGCGCTGCCACAGCGCATAGGCCTCGCGCTCGTCGATGCGCACCTGAAGCGTGCCGGGATAGAGCTTCTGGACCGAGACCGCGTCGACCCAGGGAATATGCGACAGCCGCTCGCGCGCCGCCGAGGCGTCGAACAGGGCAAGCGAGGTTCCCTGCTGGATTTCCAGCGCCTCGAGAATTTCGAATTCCGTGGTTTCCTTCTGCCCCGACAATTTGACGGCGGCGATCTGAAAACCGGCTGCGGAGGTGAGTGATTCGCTCACCATTCGTCCGTAACCGCCGAGCGCAACTCCGTAAGCAATCGTTAAACCGAGGAAGGCGACGGCGCCGGCGGTGCCCGTCCAGCGCGGCAAATCCTGCAGCACGCCGGCGGCGCGCCACAACGGGCGACGGTGCAAACGCGCGACGCCGCGACCGCGCGGCGCAAGCGCCACCTCGATCGGCAGGTCACCGTTCCGTGCCCATTTTGCCTTTAACGTCCGCAACTTGCGTTCTCCACCATCCAGCTTGTCAGCTCTTCAAAGGAGTGTCCTGCGTGGGCCGCGATCTCCGGCACAAGCGAGGTTTCAGTCATCCCGGGCTGTGTGTTCACTTCCAGACAGATCAGTTCGCCACCGCCTGTCGGCTGCTCGTCGAAGCGAAAATCCGCCCGTGTAACGCCCTTGCAACCGAGCGCCTGATGCGCCCTGAGACTGAGTTTCTGTACTTCTTGGTAAACAAATGGTGAAATTTCCGCCGGCAGGACGTGTTGTGATCCGCCTGGGGCGTATTTGGCCTCATAATCATAGAAGCCGTGACCCTTCGGCATCACTTCGGTAACGCCAAGCGCGACATTGCCCATGACGGCACAGGTGAGCTCGCGACCGGGGATGTAACGCTCCACCATCACGGTGTCGCCATAGGGCCAGTCGTCGCGGAAAAGCTCCTGCGGCGGATGCTCCGCGCCTTCCCTGACGATCAGCACGCCGAAGGATGACCCTTCCGCAACAGGCTTTGCGACATAGGGCGGCGGCAGCGCATGCGCCTTGCCCGCTTCAAGTCTGTGGAGAACCTTGTGGGCGGCAACAGGGATGCCGGCGGACTTCATCACCGCCTTGGCCTTTTCCTTGTCCATGGCAAGCGCAGACGACGCCACACCCGAATGCGTATAGGGAATGCCGAGGATCTCCAGGAGCCCCTGGATGCAGCCGTCCTCGCCGAAGGGGCCGTGCAGGGCGTTGAAGGCGACATCCGGCTTTACCCGTGTCAGCACCTCGGCGATGTCGCGGCCGACGTCGACCCGCGTCACACGGTAGCCGGCCCGCTCAAGCGCCCCCGCGCAGCCCTCGCCCGAATTGAGGCTGACCGGCCGTTCCGACGACCAGCCGCCCATCAGGACGGCGACGTGTTTTGTGTCAGCCATGGGCTGCGGCCTCTCCCTGTTCACGGCCGAGAAACGGCGCGATCGCCGGCGCTTTCCCGCCAAAGCGCCCGAGGCGCTTGATCTCCCACTCAAGCGCAACATTGCTCGTCTCAAGCACCTTGGCCCGAACGGTCTCGCCCAGCATCTCCAGGTCGTGCGCCGTGGCCTCGCCCGTGTTGATCATGAAATTGCAGTGCATGTCCGACATGCGCGCGCCGCCGATCTGCAGGCCACGGCACCCGGCCGCATCGACCAGCTTCCACGCCGAATGGCCGTGGGGGTTCTTGAAGGTCGAGCCACCCGTTTTCTCGCGGATCGGCTGGGCCGCCTCGCGATGCGCGCCGACCTCCGCCATCTCGCGGCGTATGTCTGCCTCATCGCGCGACACGCCGCGAAACCGGCCTTGCGTGAAGATCATCTCGGCCGGCTGTCCGCTGTGGCGGTATCGGTAGGACATCTCGGCATTGGTGAGCGTCACGATCTCGCCGGCCCGCGTCACGGCCGTGAGGTCCTGCATGATCTCGCAGGTTTCGCTGCCATGCGCGCCGGCGTTCATGCGCAGCGCCCCGCCGATGCCGCCGGGAATGCCGGCGTAAAAGGCAAAGCCGCCCTGCCCCGCGCTTGCGGCCGCCTCGGCGAGCCGCCGGTCCGGAACCGCCGCGCCGGCCAGGATGCTGCCATCCTCCAGCATTTCGATATGGCCGAAGCCGCGCGCACCGAGACGGATGACGACGCCGTCGATGCCGCCGTCGCGCACCAGAAGGTTGGACCCCAGACCGATGGGAAGGACCGGAACGTCGCCCGGCAGATGCGCCAGGAACAGCGCGAGGTCGTCCGTGTCGGCCGGCTGGAACAAAAGCTCCGCCGGCCCGCCGACGCGAAACCACGTAACGCTCGACAGCGCCACGTCGGCCGTCAGCCTGCCGCGCAGGCCGATGCGATCGAGCCCGTGACGGGAAATGAGATCGGCCCCGCTCACGAGGCCCCACCGCTGGTCTTGCTCTCGAGCGCCCGGGCGATGGCGTCCGGCAGCACCTGCGCCCATTGCGAGATGCTTCCCGCGCCAAGACACACCACATAGTCGCCGGGCGAGGCGATGCCCGCGATGCAGCCGGCAAGATCGCCCTCACCCTCGATGGTGTGGACGTTGCGGTGGCCGCTGGCGCGGATGCCGTTGGCAAGCGCGCCGTGATCGATGCCCGCGCTCGGCTGTTCCCCGGCGGCATAGACGGGCGCGCAGATCACGTGATCGGCATCGTTGAAACAGCCGGAAAACTCGTCGAAGAGGCTTTCCAGCCGCGTGTAACGGTGCGGTTGCACGACAGCGATGACCTCGCCGGTGGCGACGGCCCGGGCGGCGGCCAGAACCGCGCGGATCTCCACCGGGTGATGGGCATAGTCGTCGAAGACATCGATGCCGCCGGCGTTGCCGGTGTGGGTGAACCGCCGCTTCACGCCGCCGAAGCTTGCGAGGCCCTGGCGGATGCGCGATGCATCGATGCCCAGTTTCCACGCCACGGCGACGGCGGCCACCGCGTTGGACACGTTGTGAAGGCCCGGCATCGGCAGCGTCAGGCTTTCGATAACCTCGCTGGTGCCGCTCAGCCGGTCGCGCAATTCCACCGAGAAGATGGAATTCACGCCGCGATTGGCCAGATCGAAGAAGCGCACGTCCGCCTGGCGGTTTTGCCCGTATGTGATCACCTGCCGGTCCTCGATGCGCCCGACCATCGCCTGGACTTCCGGATGGTCGAGGCACATCACCGCGAACCCGTAGAAGGGCACGTTCTCCACGAACTGGTGAAAGGCGGAGCGCACGCCCTCGAAGTCGCCGTAATGGTCGAGATGCTCGGGATCGATGTTGGTCACCACCGCGACATCTGCCGGCAGCTTGACGAAGGTGCCGTCGGACTCATCCGCCTCCACCACCATCCAGTCGCCCTTGCCCATGCGCGCATTGGTGCCATAGGCGTTGATGATGCCACCGTTGATCACGGTCGGATCGAGTCCGCCGGCATCGAGAAGCGCCGCGATGATCGAGGTGGTCGTGGTCTTGCCATGAGTGCCGCCGACGGCGATCGCCTGCTTGAAGCGCATCAGCTCCGCAAGCATTTCCGCGCGCCGCACCACCGGCAGGAACTTGTCACGCGCGGCCGTGAGCTCGGGGTTGTCGCGGCGGATCGCCGACGACACCACGACGACGCGCGCCGTCCCGAGATTTTCGGCGGTATGGCCGACCTTCACCGCGATGCCCTTTTCGCGCAACCGCTTGACGTTGGCGCTTTCCGACAGATCGGACCCCTGAACGGTGTAGCCGAGCGTGTGCAGCACTTCGGCGATGCCGCTCATGCCGATGCCTCCGATCCCGATGAAATGAACCGGGCCGATGTCCTGGGGCATCTTCATGATGCGTCTCCTGATGATGTGTGTCGCGTATCGGTCGTGCGCAGCGGCCCGCCGGAGGCGATGTGTTCGGCAAGATCGGCGAGCCGGCGCACCGCGTCGGGGCGGCCGGCGCGTTTCGCGCTGTCCGCAGCCTCCGCAAGACGCCCGGGGTCCGCCATCAGCTCCGTGACAAGAGCGGCCAGGCGCGCCGGATCGAGTTCGGATTGCGCGACCGGCCAGGCGCCGCCCGCGCGGGCGAGAATATCGGCATTGCGTCCCTGGTCGTTGTCGAGCGCATGCGGCAAAGGCACCAGAACCGACGGGCGCCCGATCACCGAAAGCTCGCTGACGCTGGAGGCGCCCGACCGGCAGACCACCAGATGCGATGCCGCGATTCTCTCTGCCATATCGGGGAAAAACGGCGCGAGTTCGGCAACGATTCCAATTCGTTCGAATGCGCTTCGCACCCGGTCGATGTCCTCCGGACGGCACTGCTGCACCAGCCGGATCCGCGCCCGCGTTTCAGCCGGCAGACACTCCAGCGCCGGCGGAAGGCAATCGGAAAAGAACCGCGCGCCCTGCGACCCGCCGAAGACCAGAAGCTGGAACGCGCCGCCGTCCTGCGGAAGGTCATAGGGTGTTCCGGATGCCGCGATCACCGCATCGCGCACCGGGTTGCCGGTCTGCACGGTCTTTTGCGGATAGGCGCCGGCCGCCTCGCCGACGAGCGGAAAACTCGTCGCAATGGCACTGACCCGTCCGGCCAGCATGCGGTTGGCTCGCCCCATCACGGCGTTCGCCTCATGCAGCACGCTCGGCACGCCGGCCAGAAACGCCGCGAACATCGGTGGAAATGTCGGATAGCCGCCAAAGCCGACCACGGCATCGGGCTTGAGCAGCTTTATCACGCCGCGTGCCTGCCACGTGCCGCGCGCCAGCCTGTAGGCGGTGCGCGCCAGCGCGACCGGATTGCGCCCGGCAAGCGTCGCCGACGAAATCACATGAACATTGCGCGCCGGGAAATCCGCGCCATAGGCGCCGACCCGCTGGTCGGTCGCCAGCTCCACGACATGCCCGCGCCGGATCAGCTCGGCGGCAAGCGCCTGGGCCGGAAACAGATGGCCGCCGGTTCCGCCGGCGGTGAGGAGAAAGGTCTGTGCCATGCCTGCTCTCAGGTCAGTTTGGCCGGCGACAGCCGCGACACGACCACGCTGTCGGAACGCGAGGCCTGCGGGCGCCGCCGGGTCAGCGCCAGCACGAAGCCCATCGACAAGGCCGTCGCCAGCAGCGACGAGCCGCCGTAGGAAATGAAGGGGAGCGTCATGCCCTTGGCCGGCATCAGGTTCAGGTTCACCGCCATGTTGATGCAGGACTGGATGCCGAAGAGAACCATCAGGCCCGCCGTCGCGAGCCGTCCGAACGGATCGGTGTCGCGCGCGGCATGGCCGAGCCCGCGCAACACGACGAAGGTGAAGACGAGCACGAGGATCAAACAGACCAGAATGCCGAATTCCTCCGCCGCCACGGCGAAAATGAAGTCCGTATGGCTTTCCGGCAGCACCCGCTTGATCGTTCCCTCCCCCGGACCGCGCCCGAACCAGCTCCCCGAAACGAAGGCCTCGATTGCCCGGTCAACGTTGAACGTGTCGCCAGAGCTTGGATCGAGGAACCGGTCGACGCGGCTTTGCACGTGCGGCAGCGTCATGTAGGCGGCGAGGATGCCACCGGCGCCGACCGCGCCGATGGGAACGATCGCCACCCACGGCAACCCGTTGAGAAAGAACAGCGCCGCGAAAACGAGCATCAGCAGCATCGTCTGGCCGAAGTCGGGCTGGGCGACAAGAAGCGCCGACGACATGACGAACAGCAGGATCGAAAACAGCGATCCCGGCACCTCGGGCCGCCGTCCGCCTTCCGACAGAAGAAAGGCCACCAGCACGATCAGCGCGGGTTTCAGGAACTCCGAGGGCTGGATCGAAAAGCCGAGGATCATCACCCAGCGCCGCGCGCCCTTGGCTTCCATGCCGATGAAAAGCGTCGCAACCATCAGGACCAGCGACACCGCAAAGACAACGAGCGCAACCCGGCGCACCATGCGCGGACTAAGCGCGGAAACGCCGAGCATCAGCGCAAGGGCGGGCACCAGGAAGATCGCCTGACGCTTGATGAAATGATAGCTGTCGATGCCGAGGCGTTCGGCGACCGCCGGGCTTGCCGCGAACGACAGCACGACCCCGCCGATCATCAGGATCACGAACCCCGCAAAGAGGTAGCGGTCGACGGTCCACAGCCATTCCGCGAACGGGCTTCTGTCGGCACGGCTTACCATCACACGCTCTCCTGTTCGTTCGCCTGCGGCACGATGCGGCGCACGGCATCGACGAAGGCACGCCCGCGAGCCTCGAAGTCCGGGAAATGGTCGAAGGACGAACAGGCGGGCGAAAGCAAAACGACAGCTTCCCCGGCCTCCGCGCGCGTGTCTGCGGCAGCGTCCCGCGCAGCCGCCTCGACGGCCGCCCCAAGCGTTCCCGAGCGTTCGAACGGGACATGCCCGTCCAGCACGCCCGAAAAGTCCTCCGCCGCCTCACCGATGAGATATGCTTTTGCGATCCGGGGGAAATGCGGCGCAAGCGGCGCAATGCCGCCGGCCTTGGCCCGACCGCCCGCGATCCAGTAGATGCGCTCGAAACTGGTCAGCGCACGCTCCGCCGCATCGGCATTGGTCGCCTTGCTGTCGTTGACGAAAAGCACCACCCCCTGCCGCCCGACCACCTGCATGCGATGGGCAAGCCCCGGGAAACAGGCGAGCCCTGCATGGATCGCCTTGTCGGTGAGCCCGAGCGCCCGGCAGACGGCAACGGCCGCCGCCGCATTCTGCGCGTTATGTGCTCCGCGCAGCGAGGTCACCGGGGCCAGATCGTAGAATTCGCGCTGCGCGCCGTCTTCGGCGACATGGAGCTTGCTCCCCTCGGCATAGACCCCGTGGGTCACCGGATGACGCACGCACAGACGCAGCGTCTCGTGCCCGGCCTGCTCCGCCCGGTCCGCCACGACCGCGCTCAGTCCGTCATCGACCCCCACGACCGCAAGCCGGCTTCCGGCGATCAGCCGTTCCTTCACCGCGGCATAATGTTCGAGCGACCCGTGCCGGTCGAGGTGGTCCGGGGTGATGTTCAGCAACACTCCGATGGAGGGATCGAGGCTCGGCGCGAGATCGATCTGATAGGAGGAGCATTCGACCACATGAACCCGCCCGCGCGCCGGCGGCAGCAGGTCGAGGATCGGCACCCCGATGTTGCCGCCCATCGCCACGTCGTGGCCGGCATGGGCAAGGCAATGGCTGATCAGCGCGGTGGTGGTCGACTTGCCGTTGGTGCCGGTGATCGCGACGAAAGGGGCGTCGGGTGCAAGCCGCTTGCGCTCCCGGCAGAACAACTCGATGTCGCCGATCACCGGAATGCCCTGCTGGCGGGCGAAATTGACGCTCCAGTGCGGTGTCGGATGCGTGAGCGGCACGCCCGGGGCCAGCACCAATGCATCGAATTTCGACCAGTTCGTCGACTTCAGGTCGACGACCGGGATCCCCGACGACGCCGCCGTCTGACGGCGTTCGGGCATGTCGTCGAAGGCGTGCACGCGCGCGCCCCCGGACAGGAGCGCATGCGCCGCCGACAGGCCCGAGGCGCCGAGCCCGAACAGGGCAACGTCGCGATCCGCGAAGGAGGTAGCCGAGATCATGCGCTCACCTCAGCTTCAGCGTTGCAAGCCCGACCAGCGCCAGCACCACGGCGATGATCCAGAAACGGATCACCACCTGGCTTTCGGTCCAGCCGAGATGCTCGAAATGATGGTGGATCGGCGCCATCTTGAAGACGCGCTTGCCGGTGAGCTTGAAGGAGGCGACCTGCACGATTACCGAGACCGCTTCCAGCACGAAAAGGCCGCCGATGATGGCGAGCACCACCTCGTGCTTGGTGGCGACCGCAATGGCACCCAGCATGCCGCCGAGCGCCAGCGAGCCGGTGTCACCCATGAAGATCGCCGCCGGCGGCGCGTTGAACCACAGGAAGCCGAGCCCCGCCCCGATCACCGCGCCGCACAGGACGGCGAGTTCGCCGGCGCCCGGAACGTGGTGGATCTGGAGATACTCCGAAAACACCGCGTTGCCCGTCAGATAGGCGATCAGGCCGAAGGAGGCGGACGCGATCATCACCGGCACGATGGCCAGACCGTCCAGACCGTCGGTCAGATTGACGGCATTGCCCGCCCCGACGACGACGAAGGCCGCGAAGGGAATGAAGAAGATCCCGAGGTTGATCGCGAGATCCTTGAAGAAGGGAAAACCGATGGATGTTCCGTAGACATCGCCCTCGAGCAGCGTAACGCAAAAGGCCGCCGTTCCGGCGATGACGAATTCGAGGCCGAGGCGCATCCGCCCGCTGAATCCCTTGTGCGAGGCCTTCGCGACCTTGAGGAAGTCGTCATAGAAACCGATCAGGCCGAAGCAGACGGTCACGCCGAGAACGATCCACGTGTAGGGGTTGAGAAGATTGGCCCACAGCAGCGTCGCCACGAGCATCCCCGACAGGATCATCAGCCCGCCCATCGTCGGCGTGCCCTTCTTGGTCAGGAGATGACTTTGCGGCCCGTCGGCGCGGATCGGCTGTCCATGCCCCTGGCGCGAACGCAGGGAGTTGATGATCATCGGCCCGAACAGGAAGATGAACAGCAGTGCCGTCATGATCGCGCCGCCGGTTCGGAACGTGATGTAACGAAACACGTTGAGCGCGGAAAACTGATCGGCGAATTCGACGAGAAAATACAGCATCGGGCGTCCTATTCGGCTCCGTCGTCCTCGACGGGAAATTCGCGCTTGAGCGCCTCGACGAGCGGCCCCATCCGGGTGCCGAGCGACCCCTTGATCATGATCACGTCACCGGGGCGCACATCCTCCATAAGCAGCGGGCGCAGGCTCGCCGCTTCTTCGGAATAAGCGCCGCGCAAGTGCTTCGGCAAGAGGGTCCAGAGTTCGTGCATTCGCGCGCCGACGCAATAGACGAGATCCGCGTCGCTTTCCGTGACCGGTCCGAGCAGGTCGGCATGCAGGCGTCCTTCCGCCTCGCCGAGCTCGAGCATGTCGCCGAGCACAGCGATGCGCCGGCCGGGCCGCGAAATCGGCGTCTCCTTCAAAAGGGAGAGCGCCGCCCGCACGGAGGCCGGATTGGCATTGTAGCTTTCATCGATCACCGTCGCCTGCCCCTCCGGCAAGCGCAGGCTCACCTGCGCGCCGCGCCCCTTGGGGGCACGAAAGCCCGCAAGCGCGAGGCCCGCGAGCGCGAGGTCGCCGCCGAGTTCCGACACCGCCGCAAGCACCGCAAGGCTGTTGGTCACCAGATGCAGGCCCGGCGCGCCCACCTTGAAGGTGATCGGCTGGTCGAAAATCTGCCCGGAGATGGAGCTGCAGGCGACCTGCGCGGAGACCTTTTCGGCCTGCGCGTCGGCGGGCCCGTCGCGCCCGAAGGTGGCGATGCGCCTGACGCCGGCGCTCTTGGCCAAAAAGGTCAGCAGGTCGATCTGATCGTTGTCACGGTTGAGCAGCACCAGCCCGCCCGGCTCGAGCCCGAGAAAGATCTCGCCCTTGGCCTGCGCGATCCGCTCGACCGAGCCGAAGAACTCCAGATGCACCGCCGCGACCGTGGTGATGACGGCAACATGCGGACGCACCATCTGCACGAGCGGCGTGATTTCGCCGGCGTGGTTCATCCCGATCTCGAAGACACCGAAGGCGGTGTCCGCCGGCATGCGCGCCAGCGTCAAGGGCACGCCCCAATGATTGTTGAAGGAGGCCACCGGCGCGTGGGTCTTGCCCGACGGGTCCAGCGCCAGCTTCAGCATGTCCTTGGTGCTGGTCTTGCCGACCGAGCCGGTGACCGCGACGATCCGCGCCCGGCTGCGCGCCCGTGACGCCCGCGCCAGATCGCGCAGCCCCTCCAGTGCGTCCTCGACAATCAGATAGCGCCCCGTCTTGGGCAGATCGGGACGGCGGGCCTCGGCCACGATCGCCAGCGCCGCGCCGGCCTCAAGGGCGGCGCCCGCGAAATCGTGACCGTCGAAACGTTCGCCGACAATCGCCAGAAACGCCTCTCCCGGCTCGATCGTGCGACTGTCGATGGAAAGACCGTGGATCCGCGTGTCGGCGTCCACGCCCTCGATGCGTCCGCCCGTGGCCGCGACCATTTCCTCCAGCGTCCACAAGGGGCGCGCGTCGTCGGGCTCGGGAAGCGGCTCGAACGACTGCGACACCGGCTCGGTCGCAGCCATTGCAGCCGCCGCCGCAGCGGCAGGGAGCACCGCATCCGCAATATCAAGCGGCGCGCCGGTCCGGTCTTCCGCGTCGGTCCGGTCTTCCAGGTCGGTCCGGTCTTCCGGGTCGGTCTGATCCTCCGCGTCGGTCTCGGTCGGCTGCGAAAGGGCGTCGACGTTCTCTTCGCGGAGTTCCGTTTCCTCCGCCTCGCCAGGCTCGCCCTCACCGATACCGGTCGCCAAGACATCGGGTTCGTCGACCTCGGTGTCGGTGCGGATGTCGGCCTCGGCTTCCACCTCGCCTGGCTCGCCCGCGTTTTCGTTGTCGTCTTCGCCATCCGCCGCCCGCGTATCGGAAACGCCCGCGTCCTCGCCATCGGCGAACAGGGCATCGTCTACGCTAGCGGCACTGACCGCGTCATCCGCATCGACTTCGCCGTCCGCTTCGCCGACGACGTCGGCGGCGGGCCCGGTATCGTCTTGCGGGACCGCGCCGGCATCGGCGAAGATCCCTTCGTCGGTCTGCCCGGGTTCCGCAGCTGCGGCGGGCACGTTGCCCTCGTTTCGGCCGATGTCGCCGCCGAGTTCATCGAAAAGAGCTGCCGCGAGTTCATCGTCCAGCGACGTGATGTTCGCGTCGAGGCCCTCTGCAGACGTCTCTTCCGCAGCCTTTTCCCCGACCGCAACCTCCCGGTGCTCCCGGGGTGCCTCGCCGGACAGCAGGGTTGCAAAGTCGAGCTCGAAATCTCCCCCCTCGTCCTCGGAGGCGGCGAACAGGTCGCTCTCCGCGATGGCGGCAAGGGCATCGCGCGCGACCGCATGATCGGAAAACGGAAGAACCTCGGTGCCGACGGTCTGCCCCGGCTCGTGTCCCTTGCCGGCGATACACAGCACGTCGCCTGCCTGCAACATGCCGACCGCGGCCTCGATGGCATCCCGCCGATCGCCGATTTCCAGCGCGCCGGGTGCGGCCTCGACGATTGCGGCGCGGATCGCGGCCGGATTCTCGCTGCGCGGATTGTCGTCGGTGACGATCACGACGTCCGCCTGACGCGCAGCGGCCGCCCCCATCAGGGACCGCTTGCCCGCATCGCGGTCGCCGCCGGCGCCGAAGACCACAATCAGCCGGCCCTTTGTAAAGGGACGCAGCGCGGCAAGCGCCGTGTCGAGCGCATCCGGCTTGTGGGCGTAGTCGACGAAGACCAGCGCGCCATCGTCGCTCTCGCCGACAAGTTCCAGCCGTCCCGGCGCACCTTCGAGATTTTCCAGCGCCTCCAGCGCCACATCGGTCTTGACGCCACCGGCAATCGCCAGGCCCGCCGCGATCAGCGCGTTGGAGACCTGGAACCTCCCGGCCAGCGGCAGCCGGATCTCGCGCGGCCCGGCGTCCGTCTCCAGGCTCAGGATCTGGACGAACCCGTCGTGACGAATGTCCCTGAGCGCGATGTCCGACCCGCCGTCGCCGACGGTGAAGAGCGGCAACCCGCGATCGCGCGCCACCGCCATCACCCGGTCGGCATAGGGCGCCTCCGGCTCCAGAACGACAGGGCGACCATCCGGAAGCAGCGTGTCGAACAGGCGCAGCTTGGCAGCGAGATAGTCTTCGACGCCCGCGTGATAATCGAGATGATCGCGCCCGAGATTGGTGAACCCCGCCGCCGCGAAGCGCACGCCGTCGAGCCGGCGCTGGTCGAGACCATGGCTGGAGGCTTCCAGGGCGGCATGGGTAATGCGGTCATGCGCGAGGCGCGCCAGGGTTTCGTGCAACGAGACCGGGTCGGGCGTCGTCAACCCGCCGTAATTCGCACCGGCGCTCGTCACCGTTCCGATGGTGCCGAGGCTTGCCGCCTTGTTGCCGGCGGCGGCAAAGATCTGCCGCGCAAAGACCGCAACCGACGTCTTGCCGCTGGTTCCGGTCACCGCGACAACCGTGTCGGGCTGACCGGCGTGGAACCGCGCGGCCATCAGCGCCAGGGTACGGCGCGGATCGTCGCTGACGATGACGGGAAAGCCGTCGCCAAGGCTTGAAAGGGTTTCAGCCGGCACATCCGCGCCGACAAGCACGGCGCCCGCTCCGGCGGTGCGTGCGTCTTCGATAAACCGGGTTCCGTCGCTCGTCGCGCCCTTCAGGGCAGCGAAGAGGTATCCGTGCGAGACCGTTCGGCTGTCGGCGGACAATCCGGCGATTTCGGTTTCGAACTCGGGTGCGGCGAGCACCTGTTCGCCGGCGAGGTCCTTGAGCAGCATTTTGTGCGCCAATATCTTGTGTGCGTCGTCATCGGGAGAAGACGCGAACCTTTGGTGCGACCCCGGTTCGCGACGGCTCCGGTCAGTAGGCGATTGAAACGGTCTCCGTTTTATCTCCGAATTTGGGCAAAACACCCAATGTGGGGGCAATGCGCCGAATAATCGCGGATGTCGTGGGCGCGGTGTTCAGGCCGGCGGTGGCGCCGACGCCCTCGCGCTCGGATTTGGGTTCGTCGAGCACGACCAGCACGACGTAGCGCGGATCGTCCATCGGAAAGGCGGACAGGAAGGAGTTGCGACGCTTGCCGTTCACATAGCGGCCGTTCTCGATCTTCTCCGCCGTACCGGTCTTGCCGCCGACCACATAACCGGGAACCTCGGCGCGACGGCCGGATCCTTTCAGCACGTTGAGACGGAACAGGTAGCGCATGATCTCGCTCGTCTTGGGATCGATCACCTGTTGGGCGAGCTTTCTCGCCTCCGCCTCGCTGCGCGGCGTGAACGTCGGGGGAATGAGCCGTCCGCCGTTGACAAGTGCGGCGGTTGCCACCGCCGTCTGCATCGGGGTGACGGAAATGCCGTGACCGAAGGAGATTGTCATCGCGGCAAGTTCGTTCCACTTCGGCGGCAGCAGCGGCGTCGCGACCTCCGGAAGCTCCGTCTCCATGCGCGTGGTCAGCCCGATGCGCTCCATGAAAGCCTGCTGCGTATCGACACCCGCGGCCAGCATCATCTTCGCCGTTCCGATGTTGGACGAATAGATGAAGGTCTCCGCGACCGAGAGAATGCGGCGCTTTCCGTAAAAGTCGTTGATCGTGCGGCGGCCGACGCGCAAGGGACGCGTGGCGTCGAAACTGTCGTCCATCGTCACCTTGCCGCTGTCGAGCGCCATGGCGACGGTAAAGCCCTTGAACACGGACCCCATCTCGAACACACCGCCGGTGGCACGGTTGAGGCGGTTCTTCTCCAGTGCCTGCGCCCGGTCGTTGGGATCGAAGTCGGGGAGCGACGACATGCCAACGACTTCGCCTGTGTGCACGTCGAGCACGATGCCGATGCCGGCGATTGCCCGGTAACGCTCCAGCGCTTTCGCCAGTTCGTCGCGCACCACGTGCTGGACCCGAAGATCCACGGAGAGGCTGACGCCCTCCATCGGACGGCGGTCGCTCGCGAACCCGAGTTCCTGGAGATCGCCGAGCCAGGCCTTGTCGACGGCAAGCTCCATCCCGGAGATGCCCTTGTTGTCGACATTGACCGAGCCGACGATGTGGCTTGCGGTCGGGCCGCCCGGATAAAAGCGGCTGTTTTCCTCCAGGAAACCGATGCCCGGAATGCCGAGATCGTGGAGCCTTGTGCGCTGGCGCGGTGTCAGTTCGCGCTTCAACCAGATGAAGCCGGCATTGCTGGCGAGCCGCCGGCGCACGGCGTCGGTTCCAAGGTCAGGCAGAACGCTGGCGATGCCTTCCAGTGCCTCGTCGACATCGATGATCTTGCGCGGCTCCGCATAGAGCGAGGCGGTCTTGATGTCGGTCGCTAGGATCTGGCCGTTGCGGTCGAGGAGATCCGGACGCGAGGCGGCAACACTGTCCTGGGCCGAGATGTAGGAGGCGGTCTCCGCCTCCTCGCTCATCCCGAGCATGATCAGCCGGCCGCCGATGGCGAGATAGACCAGCGCGAAAACGCCCATGGCCATATAGACGCGCGAACGCACGGCCCGCGTGGAGGGGCCGCGCGGCACATGCCGCTCGCCGACCGTACGGCGCTGGAGAAAGGAGACGGGCTGATCGTTCTTCGTCATCTCGGCTCCCCTATCTCACCACCGGCTGCGCGCCGGCATAGCCGCCGAGCGACGACGGACCGCCGATCGGCTCGAGCTGCATCGGCTTGATCGGCACATCCTCGATGCGGGTGATCTGCTCGACCTCCAGCGGTTGAAGGTTAAGGTGGTCGTTGTAGCGTTCGACCAGTCGCTGCAGGCGGCCCGGATCGTTCAGCAGGCTCCATTCGGCACGCAGAAGCTTGAGCTGCTCGCGCTCCTCGTCGATGCGCTGCTGCAGATTGGCGACGCGCTCCGCCGCCCGCTCCGCATCGTGCTTCATGTCGTAGACGGTGGCCGCCGCGGCCAGCACGCCGATCACCAGAAAAACGTTCAAGTAGCGTGTCATCGCTCTACCCTTCCGCCTGCTCGAGGGAGGCAAGGCGCGGAACGCCGAGATTGTCCGGCATGTCGGTTCGTGCCGGCGCGTCGGTGCGCAAGCCCGCCCGCAAACGTGCCGAGCGCGCGCGCGGATTGTCGCGGACCTCGGTCTCGCCCGCCTCGCGCGCGCCCTTGAAGGCGAGCTCGAAGGTCGGCGGCGGCACGTCGGTTTCCGGCAGATGGCGCGATCCGCCGGCACGTGTCCTTGTGCGATCGGCCAGGAAGCGCTTGACGATCCGGTCCTCCAGGCTGTGGAAGGTCACGACGACCAGACGCCCGCCCGGAGCCAGGATCCGCTCGGCAGCCGCCAACGCATCGACGATCTGCTCCAGCTCGCGGTTCACATACATGCGCAGCGCCTGGAAGGTGCGCGTCGCCGGGTGGATCTGCTTGCCCTTGAACGAGCGGCCGACGACTTTCTCGACGACCGCCGCCAGATCGGACGTACGCGCAAACGGCGCCTGCGCGCGACGGTCGCAGATGGCCCGCGACACCGCGGACGCGCGCTTTTCCTCGCCCAGAATGCCGATCACCCGGGTCAGGTCGCGCTGCGGCATCAAGTTGGCGACATCCGCAGCGGACAGCCCTTTTCGTTCCATGCGCATGTCGAGCGGACCGTCGTTGCGAAACGAAAACCCGCGCTCCGCCTGATCGAGCTGCATCGAGGAGACGCCAAGATCGAGCACCACCCCTTCCACGGCCGACAGGCCAAGGGCGCGCACATGCGCGTCAAGGTCGGAGAACCGCCCCTCGACCAGATCGAGACGGCCAGCCGACTGCGCGACGAGCGGCGCGCCGCCGGCAATCGCGTCGGGATCGCGGTCGATGGCGACAACCCTCGCACCGGTTTCCAGGATCGCGCGGGAATAGCCGCCGGCGCCGAAGGTGCCATCGACAATTGTGTCGCCGGGTCTTGCGGCGAGCGCGTCGAGCACTTCCGCCAGAAGCACCGGCACATGGGGCCGTTTCGGTGACGCTTCGGAACTGTCGGGTCGGGTCGCTGCGGCCATCATGCAGCCCCCGCCGCTTTTGCCGATTGCTGGGCCAGCACGTCCATGGCGCGCTTCATCGCGTCCGCGCGATGCGCCCGGAACCGCTCCGGCTCCCAGATCTGAAACTTGTACCCCTGCCCGACGAAGGTGACCTGAGTGTCGAGACAGGCATGGTGGCGCTGCTCCTCGCTGAGCATCACCCGACCGTCGCCATCGATCTTCAGGGTTTCGCTGGCGCCGTAGAAGGCCGTCGACAGGGCATCGTGATCCTCCGTCAGTGTGGCGACGCCAAGCAGACGCTTCTCGATCTGGGCAACGAGTTGATTTCCACCGGCATCGATTGCCGGATGATGCGGAGAGGGAAAGCAGTAGAGACCTTCGAAACCGTCGCGCACAAGCGCCTGACGAAAAGGCGCAGGAACGGAAACGCGCCCCTTGGCGTCGAGCCGATTTGTGTAATGCGACACGAAGCCGGCCATTCGATCTCTCGCCCCACGGCCGGACAGCTACTGCCCGGCTCCAGCCAAACCCCCACTCACCGGACAAACGGATAACGCGCACCGCAGCGACCCCCGCTGCGGTCGGAACTCTTCCCTGATCCGTTGTTTGCCTTTGACCCGCCGCCTCACGTCGAAACGGGATGATTTGGGATAGCATGGGACCTCATGGGCGTCAATGGAATCCGATGGTTTGACTCCCCTCCCCAAGGCGTATGGTGCGCCGTAAAACAGTTATCCACGGTTAAGCTTAAGAATGAGTTGCGAAAAACAAAATGGCACGTGCGGCGCACAAATCCGCGATTCCGGACGCAAAATCCCAATGCTGCGGCGCACATCGCTCCACAGCTTCGCCACCGATGGTAAACGGACCGTTACCGGTTCCGCGCCGCCGACGCGCTGAAGCCCCCATCGGGCATGGATCGGCATGGGATGGTCTGGAGCGGGACGGCATGGGCGAGACGGCGGGACGCGCGCCGAAAAATGCTGGAAGCGGGGAAAATGTCAGTCGGCCTCTAAGCCGGGTTCTGTATGGCGCGGCGCAAGCGCCGCACGCGACGACCATTCATCTGGGACGTTCGTTGCCGAACGCCTCACGCAACCTACCCGGGCGACTGGCCTGGAAACGGGCCGGAACCGCGAGGTTCCGCGTCGCCCCTATTCGGTTTTGCTCCCGGTGGGGTTTACCGTGCCGCTTCCGTTACCGGTCGCGCGGTGGGCTCTTACCCCACCCTTTCACCCTTACCGGGGCCTGAGCCCCGGCGGTTTGCTTTCTGTGGCACTTTCCCTGGGGTTGCCCCCGCCGGGCGTTACCCGGCACCGTTTTTCCGTGGAGCCCGGACTTTCCTCCCCCGCGACGTTTCCGTGCTTGCGGGAGCGGCCGTCCAGCCGACTGACCCGCGACACCTAAGCGTCGCCCGCGCCGCGGTCAAGCAACCCTTTCGTCCGACGGATCATTTCAACCGGACCGCTGCGCGTCGAGCGCCGCCGCCACCGCCGCGACGCAAGCGGCGGCATCGGCTTGCGTCGCCGATGCAAAGCCGATCACAAGGCCGCGCGCGTCTGCTTCCAGCGCATAGGCGGACAGGGCGGCCACACCGAACCCGCGCGCGTTCACCGCGTCCGCGAGGCGCCGGTCGTCGACGCCCCCAGCAAACCGGGCCGCCAGCTGGACGCCACCGACCGGATCCGCCACCTGAACCCGGTTGCCGAGCGCGGCCCGCAAGGCGCCGGCCAGAAAGCGACCCCGCGTGCGGTAGAGCGTCCTGATCCGCTTCAGATGGGCGCGGAAGAGCCCTCCGTCGATGAAATCGGCGAGCGCCGCCTGCGGGATCGCCCCGGCATAAAGGCCGGCGGCACGCTGCGCGGCGGCGAGCGGCGCGACCAGATGCGGCGGCACCACCATATAGGCGAGCCGCAGGCCCGGGATCATGCTCTTGGCAAAGGTGCCGAGATAGATCGCCTCCGTCCCTTCGGCGAGCCCCTGCAAGGCGGCGACAGGACGGCCTTCGAACAGGAACTCGCTGTCGTAATCGTCCTCAAGCACGACCGCTCCGCTGCGCCTGGCCGTTTCCAGCAGCGCGAGCCGGCGCGGCAAGGGCATGCGCGCGCCCATCGGATACTGATGCGACGGCGTCACGTAGATCAGGCGCGGCGGCATCGCCGGATCGGCCATCGCCGACACATCCGCGCCGTGTTCGTCGACCGGCATCGCCGCGATGCGCAATCCGGCGGTGGTAAAGGCCGCCCTGGCGCCGAGATAGCCGGGATCCTCCAGCCACACCGTGTCTCCGGGGTCGGCGAGACAGGTGGCAAGCAACGACAGGCCGGCCTGCGTCGAAGGCGTGATCAGGATGGTGTCGGAACGGGCCCGCACCCCGCGCTCCGCCGCAAGGTAGCGCGCCAGAACCTCTTTCAGGACAGTGAGCCCGGAAGGTTGATCGTAAAACAGGCCGGCGGAGGGGATCGTGCGCGCGGCCCGGCGCAGGCAGCGTCCCCAGGCATCGCGCGGAAAGCAATCGAGCGCCGGTGTGCCGGGTTCGAGCCGGCCGCCGGTGATCCTGCCGGTCGCCGCCCAGGGATTGGCTGCCGCACGTTGCCCGCGCTGCGACAGCGCGGATCTTTCCGGCGGCGGCCCGTCCCGCGCCTCTGTTGGCATCCGGGGAAGCGTCTCGGCGATGCGCGGGGCCGCCCCCGGGCGCACCGTCACGACCCCTTCGGCGACGAGCAGCTCATAGGCCGCCGTCACCGTGTTGCGCGACACCTCCAGCGCGCCCGCAAGCCTGCGGCTGGAGGGCAGCTTGCCGCCTGCCGGCAAACGCCCGTCGCCAATTGCCGAACGCAAGCCCCGATAGATCTGCTCCGACAGCGGAACAGCGCTGTCACGCGACAGGGAAAGACCGGCGGTCTCCATAACTGGAACTTTCAAAAAATGAAAAGCGGCACTTTTCAGGAGCCACTTGCATGGCACATTCCGCCTGTCGAGGAAAAGGCCCAAGGCACACGAAATCAGGGACAGCATCATGAACGAGACCGCGACACCCACCGCATCCGAACCCCGGCCCCCGTCCCATGCAAGGATCAGGGCACGCAAACGCGCGGTGTCGGAAAGCGCCGAAGCCTGGGCCGTGCTGGACCGGGCGGCTCTCTCGCACGTCGGCTTCATCGACGCCGGACGTCCAATGGTGATCCCGATGATCCATGCGCGGATCGGCGAGACGATCTACCTCCATGGTGCCAGGGCGACCCGGATCGTCAAGCAGCTTGGCGGCGGCGTTCCGGTCTGCCTGACGGCGACCCTGCTCGACGGACTGGTTCTGGCGCGGTCGGCCTTCCACCATTCCATGAACTATCGCTGTGTCATGGCGCATGGCGCCGCCCGGCAGGTGGCCGACCCGGCGGAAAAGCATCAAGCACTCGTTGCGTTGACCGATCACCTCTTGCCCGGGCGCTGGGACGAAGTTCGCCCGATGAGCGCCAAGGAAGAACGCGCCACCGGCGTAATCGCGCTCGATGTCGACCACATCACGATGAAGCGGCGGGACGGTCCGCCGGTCGATGACGCGGAGGATTACGCATTGCCGATCTGGGCCGGGGTGATCGATGTTGCCAGACGGGCTATGGCGGTGCACCCCGATCCGGCCCTCGCGACATCCGTGCCGCGCCCCGCCTCCCTCGACGCTTTCATAAACGCCCGCAACGCTCCGACAAGACCGGATGGAGAAAACGACTGATGTATGCAAGCGGGGCGAGCCGTGTCACGGACCGCGCCATGCTGATCGAGGCAATGCGCGAGGTCCGGCTTGCCGCCGTGTTCACCGGCGAAGGTGGCCTCGCCTGCACCCAGGTGCCGATGGTGGTCGACGAACAGGCCGATGGCGCGGTTCGACTGCGCGGTCACGTCGCCCGCGCCAATCCGCATTGGCGCGTGATCGGAAACGGAATTCCGGCGCTGGTGCTGTTTCAGGGGCCGCATGCCTATGTCTCGCCCGGCTGGTACGAGACCAAGCGCGAAACCGGCAAGGCGGTTCCCACCTGGGCCTATATCGCCGTCGAGGCGCGCGGGCAGCTTTCCACCATCGACGACCCGGCGGCGCTCACCGCCATGCTCGATGCCCTCACCGACCAGAACGAGGCCGATCAGGCCGAGCCCTGGGCGATGACCGACCCGCCGGCCGACTATATCGAGCGGATGCTGCGCGGGATCGTCGGCATCGAGATGCGTGTCGAGGCGCTCGACGGGGTCTGGAAACTCAACCAGGCCAAAAGCGCCGCCGACAGGGCCGGCACGGTGCGCGGGCTTTCGGGAGCATCGCGGGAAGCGGCGCGCGCACTGGCGCGGCTCATCCCGACGGACCCGCCCGGAACCTGAGTGTCCTAGCTGTCGAGCAGGCGCTTGACCTTGGAGCAATAGCGGCGGCTGACCGGGTTCATGCGCTTAGCGTAGTGGCCGGCGTTGTAGCGCAGGATCGTGCCGCACAGGTCGCCGCCGGCGCGCTTGTGGGCGCCCGCCAGATAGCTCATGCCGTATTTGATGTTGGTCTTGGGATCGTAGAGCGCGCGCGCACCGCCGCGAAAGCCTTCGCCGCGTGCCGTCTGGGGCTTGATCTGCATCAGCCCGATTTCACCGGCGCGGCCGCGCGCCTTGGGATTGTAATTGCTTTCGACCCGCACGATGGCGTGAGCGAGATCGGCGGAAATTCCGTGCTTTTTTGCCTCGGCACGGATCATCGCATCGTACTTCTGCGCCTTCGCGCCGGCCTCCAGAATCGCCGGATTGACCGTCGTCGTGGACACCGCCGAAGATTGGCAGGCGCCGGCGGCCAGCCCCAGAAAAAGCGCTGCGATGAGTTTCGTGCGGTTTGCAATCGTCATGTACTCGACCTTCAAGACCATTCGTCGTCGTTGTGAGGGCGGGGGTATGACGCTGGGGTAAGTCCAAAATCCGGCGCTAAAAATCACGAAATGTTACGTAGAAATTGGCGAAATTGCGCAGGAAACTGGTGATTTTGGACTCTATGGCGAGATCTTGGCACGAATTGCACGAGAACGCGGCGAGGGGTTGTCCCCTCTTTGATCCCTCTCTCGACTAGGCTGACGCGGGCCTGTTTTGCAACAATCGGTGAAGGCTCGTGATCGTCGACATGTCCGCGATGCCGTCGACCCGCTCAGGGCGGAAATGACGCTGGAACGCGGTGACCGCCAGACGCGTTGCCGTATCGTAGACGCCGTCGATTGCGACCTCATAGCCAAAGAGCGCCAGCATCGACTGCAACGCCTCGACCGGCTGACCGCTGTCGCCCTGCTGGAAAAAACGCCCCCCGGAGATCGGCTCGGGCTCCAGCCACTGGCCCACGCCGGCACGCGCGAGCGCATCCCAGGGAAACAGCTCGCCCGGATCTTCCTTGCGCGCCGGTGCGACGTCGGAATGCGCCAGCACCCGCTCGGCAGGGATGTCGTGCCGCCGGCAGATATCGAGGCAAAGCGCGGCGACCACCTCGACCTGGTCGCCCGGGAACGGCCGATAGCCGTTTTCATGGCCCGGATTGACGATCTCGACGCCGATGGAGCGGTCGTTGAGATTGCGGGCGCCCTGCCAGAAGGAGACGCCCGCATGCCAGGCGCGGCGTGCCTCCGGCACGAGTTGGTGCAGCGCGCCGTCTTCTTCGACGACGTAATGCGCCGAGACCTCGGCGCGCGGGTCGCACAGCCGCCGGATCGCCGCCTCCGCGCCGGTCATGCCGGTGTAGTGCAGGATCAGCGTGTCGATCCGGCATCCGTCCGGGCGCGCGGCGTGGTTCGGCGAGGGGCGCAGGCGCGCCGGCAGGGAGGTGTCCGTCTTCTGGCTCATGCGGGATCCGTTCGGGGTAAAGCGATGGCGCGGCGATACCGCCGCGCCCGCGCGCTGTCCAGCGCTTCGTTGGAAATCACATCCCGCGTTCGGCTTCGATCTTGGCATAGGCGCCGTTCAGCGCCGCCAGACGGTCGCTGGCGATGCGCACGAACTCCTCCGGCACGCCACGTGCCACCAGCCGGTCGGGATGGGTCTCGGTGACGAGCTTGCGGTAATGGCGCTTGATCTCGGCATCCGAGGCCTCCGGGCCGATGCCGAGCATGACATAGGGGTCGGCGCCGTCGCGGGTGTGCCGCGCCACGATCTGGTCGAAAGCGCGCGCGTCCAGCCCGAAGATCTCCGCGACCCGGCGCAGATAGGCCACCTCGTGCTCATGCACCACGCCATCGGCCTTGGCGATGTGAAACAGCACGTCGAGAATGTCGATGCGGATGTCGGATTCTTCGGGAAAGAGCGCGGCCAGCCGCTCCGCATAGGTTTCGAACCCGGCGACATCCTGCTTGGCCAGATTGAACAGCCGCGCGACATTGCGTTCTTCGCCCTCCGGGATGTCGAAGACGTCGAGAAAGGCGATTTCCTCTTCGCCGGTGACGACGCCATCCGCCTTTGCCATCTTGGCCGAGAGCGCGATCATCGCCACGGTAAAGGCGACCGAGCGGTCCTCGCGTCCGTCGCCCGCCGTGACGATGAACTGGACGATGCGGTCGACCACGTGAATGCCGCCGGCGCCGATCTGCGCGGCAATCATGCTGATGCGGGACCAGATGCTCACGGTGGCCGGCCCCTATCCGCTCTGATGCGAGACGCAGCGAAGCCGGCAGCCGGCACGCGCCGCTGCGGTGCGCGCCCCGCCTTCCGGCTCACCCCCGACCGGATTGTCACGTCGCTTCATGATGATTGCCCCGACTCGCGAATTGGCGTTCCCCTGCCTGATAGCACAGCTTCACGCGCCGGTTGAGACCCGGCGGCACGGTTCTTCAGGAGGGGCCCGGTGCCGGCATTGCCCCGGTCATCGCACCCGCGTCGACGATCCGGTCGAAGGTCTCCGCATCGACATGGCCGAGCGCCAGCGCCGCCTCGCGCAAGGTGGTGCCCTCGTGATGCGCGTGATGGGCGATCTCCGCCGCCTTGTCGTAGCCGATCTCCGGGGTCAGCGCGGTCACCAGCATCAAGGACTGCGACACGGTTTGCGCCAGCCGGGCCTCGTTGGCCTGCGTTCCCTCGATGGCGTGGCGGGTGAAATGCTCCATGCCGTCGGCGAGCAGCCGGCAGCCGGTCACGACGTTATAGCCGATCAGCGGCTTGTAGACGTTCATCTCCAGCAGACCGCCGGCGCCGGCCATCCCCGTTGCCGCATCCAGCCCGCAAACCTCCAGCGTCAGCATCGCCAGCGCCTCGCATTGGGTCGGATTGACCTTGCCCGGCATGATCGAGGAGCCGGGTTCGTTTTCCGGCAGGAGAAGCTCGGCGAAACCGGCGCGCGGGCCGCAGGACAAAAGCCGAATGTCATTGGCGATCTTGTGCAAGGACACGGCCAGCGTGCGCAACACGCCCGACGCCATCACCATCGCGTCATGCGCCCCCATCACCGTGAACTTGTTGGTCGCGGTCCGAAACGGCAGTCCGGTCTGGTTGGCAAGATCCTCCGCCACCATCCTGTCGAAGCCGTCCGGCGCATTGAGACCGGTCCCCACCGCCGTCCCGCCGATGGCGAGCGGCATCAGCCCGTCGCGGGCGAAGGCGAGCCGCGCGAGATTGTCGTCGAGCATGCCGGCGTAGCCTGCGAACTCCTGGCCGAGCGTCATCGGCACCGCGTCCTGCATATGCGTGCGGCCGATCTTGACCAGACCCGACCAGGCCTCCGCCTTGGCGCGCAGCGCATCGCGCAGGAGACGCACCGCCGGAATCACCCGCGTCTCGATCATGACCGCTGCGGCGATATTGAGCGCGGTCGGCACGACGTCGTTGGAGGATTGCGAACGATTGACGTGATCGTTGGGATGAACCGGGTCCTTGGCTCCGAGCGTCCCGCCGGTCATCTCGATCGCCCGGTTGGCGATCACCTCGTTGACGTTCATGTTGGCCTGGGTGCCGGACCCGGTCATCCACACGCTCAGGGGAAACTCGCCGTCGTGACGGGCTGCGACGATCTCCTCCGCAGCGGCGACGATCAGCCGCGCCCGGTCCGCGTCCAGGGTCCCGAGCTGGAGATTGGCGCGGGCGGCGGCGGCCTTGATCCGTGCAAGCGCATGGACGATCTCGATGGGAAAGCCCTCCCGTCCGATCGCGAAATTGTGGCGCGCGCGTTCCGTCTGCGCGCCCCAGTATCGCTCGGCCGGCACCTCGACGGCGCCCATGGAGTCTGTCTCGCGGCGTGTCGGTCCCGTGATCATCGAAATCTCCTTGTCGTATGTTGCCCTCAAGGCGTCCCGGGAGCAGGCGTCAAACCGACCGGCGGGCGCCATCTGGATTCAGGGTCTGGAAACTTCCCCCTGTCATAATCTTCCAGGCTTGGGGATGACCTCCCGGTTCGGGGGGAAACAGGGTGAAAGACGTGCGCAATATCGGGAAACTGGCGGGAGTTTTCGCCGGATTTATGATCGTGGTGACCTTCGCGGGTGCAATCCACGGCGCGAACCTGTGGTTTTCCCACTCCCTTTACGCCCGTGACGCGATGGATGCAGCCACGCGCTTCGAACGCGAGTTGCAAGACTACATCAAGACCGCCGGAGGCAGCACGGCAAATTCGTCCGCGGTCAGATCCGGCCTTCGCTCCTCCATCGACACCTGGAACTCGGACGCCCCCGACAGTGAGATGCCGTATGTGGCGCCGGCCAAACTCGAGCATCTGGTCGACGGGTTCCTGCGCCACCTCCTTGTCCATGACGACATGCACGCCCGGTCCGTTGTCTGGTTCGCCGCCGGGGACGCGAGCGAAGCGCTTGCCGGCCGCCGGGAAGGGACGCTTCCCGCCGACGGGCGCACGCGCAAGACCGGGTCCACTTCCGGCCTTCTGCCCTTGCTGAAGGAGATGCTCGCAACCCGGCAACCCGCCATCGAGGTCGCGCACAACCTGATCGGCCCGCCGAGCGAACCGAGCCTGATCGCCCTGCCGATCCTCAACGGCTCGCAGATCGCCGGTGCCATCGTGCTCATCCAGGACCAGGCGACGACCGGTGTCTTTCTGACGGAGTTTCTCCGGTTCGGCCTTGCGATCCTGATTGGGCTTTGCGCCACCGCGATGCTGCTTGCCGGCTTCTTCGTTTGGGTGCGTTTTCGCGACCGGCTCAAGGACAGCCAGACAATCCAGTTCCTCGCCCATCACGATGCGCTGACCGGCCTGCCCAACCGCACGGTCTTTGCGACCAAGCTCAACGAGGCGCTGCGTCTGGCTCATGCCAAGGCGACGAACATCGCCGTGATGCTGATCGACGTCGACAAATTCAAGAAGATCAACGACACCCACGGCCATGCCGTGGGCGACCTGTTCCTGCAGGTCATTTCGGACCGGCTGCGCTCGGTTTTCGGCAATCACACCGTGGCGCGGCTTTCCGGCGACGAGTTCGCGGTCCTGATCGCGACCGACACCGACCGCAAAACGCTGACGCGCCTCGCGGCAACCATGATCGAGGCGACCCGCACACCGACGAGGATCAGCGGCAAGGATCTCCAGATCTCCCTGTCGATCGGCGTGGCGCAGGCCCGCGAGGCGACCTGGCGGGCATCGCGGCTGCTGCATTGCGCCGACCTTGCACTTTACCGGGCCAAACACTCCGGCCGCTCGACGTTCAAATGGTACTCCCCGGACATGGATGCCGAGGCGCAGCGGCGCAAGGAGCTGGAGGCGGATCTGCGACAGGCGCTGGCGCAGGACGAGTTCCGCCTCCTGTACCAGCCGCAATTCGCGCTCGGCGACCTTCGCCTGTCCGGCTATGAGACGCTGCTGCGCTGGGAACATCCCGAAAAGGGGACGATCTCGCCGACCGTCTTCATTCCCATCGCGGAGGAAGCCGGGCTGATCGAGGAAATCGGCTCCTGGGTGCTCAACCGGGCCTGCGTGGAGGCCGCAGCCTGGACGGATGTATCGCTGACGATTGCGGTCAACGTCTCTCCGGCACAGTTCCGGCCGGGCAAGACCGAGGAACGCGTGGCCCAGGCGCTTGCGACAAGCGGTCTCGAACCGGGCCGGCTGGAAATCGAGATCACGGAAAGCCTTTTGATTTCCGATACCGAGGCGGTGGTGAAGACGCTGACCCATGTGCGCGAGATGGGCGTATCTGTTGCCATGGACGATTTCGGCACGGGCTATTCCAGCCTGAGCTACCTGTCGCGCTTCCCCTTCGACACGATCAAGATCGACCGTTCCTTCGTGGCGACGCTGGGCAAGAACCGCACGACCGACGCCGTCGTGGCGTCCATCGTCGGGCTGGGGCGTTCGCTCGGTGTCACCATCACCGCCGAGGGCGTGGAGAACGAGGACCAGGTGACCCTGCTGCGCGCCACCGGCTGCGACAAGGTCCAGGGCTTCCTGCTCGGCCGGCCGATGGACCTTACGGAAAACGATCCGGCCACCGCCCAGGCGCGGGTCCCGGTGCTGGATCTTGATGCCGAACCCGACGCGGGCGCGGAAGACGACGACACCGCCACGGCCGGCCAGAAGACCGAGACCGTCAGGACGCAAGTCGCCTGATCCCGAGAAACTTTGACGCAGCCAACCCCGTGGCCGGCGTCTTCGGCAGCCTACATCGCCGCGGCGGCACGGGCGGCCTGGTCGTAGTGGCCGGACACGGAGCGCAGCATCGCGGCGAGACGCGACAGTTCGACCTCGTCCATTCCCAGATCCTTGACCGGCTCGACCAGAAGCGCCTCGCGCAGGCGGCGGTACTCCATGCAAGTGGCCTCGCCCGCAGCGGTGATCGCAACGGTCTTTTCCTTGCCCCGCCGTCCCGTCTCGACGAGCTTCGCCTTTTGCAGCTTCTTCAGCGCATAAGTGACCGTGTGCGTGTCCTCGATGTTGAGGACGAGACAGATGTCGGCAAGCGACTTCGGCCGCCCGCGGTGATTGACGGAATGCAGCACCAGCGTGTCGAGCGGACTCATGCCGGGCGCACCGGCGGCCGCCATGCAGCGCACCATCCAGCGGTGATAGGCGTTGACCATCATGGTCATCGCGAATTCCACCTCCGAAAGCGCGGGCATCGCGCCCGAGGCGAGATGGGCGGCGGAGACGACCGGGCCGACACCACCGTGCGGGCCATCGGCGGTTGGGAGCGGATCTGACATCAAGCTTTCTGCCTCGCGTGCAACGGGCTGTCAGGCTACGGCAGGAAACGCCGCAAGGGCAACCGGGGATCAGCCCTCCGGCACCGGAAAGCGCAAAGGAGCCAGTCCGGCCTGAAACCAATTGATGAAACTGACAATGGAATAGACCGGCAGGCCGGTGGCCTCCGCGATATCGGCCGCATAGGGCGCCATATTCGTGCACTCCAGCACGATCGCGCCCACCTCCGGATGCCGATCGACCAGCGCGCGCGCGCCAAGCACATTGTCGGCGCGCGCAGCGGCCACATCGAATTGAGCTGCATTGTCGAGAATGGCGCGGGTAAAGACGCGCCCGCCTTCCGTTCCGCCGACCGGCGTGTCGCGCGCGCACCCTGCGGCATCGAGATGCGCGCCCGTCAGCGCCGGCGCGGAGATGGTGAGAATGCCGCACCGCCGGCCCGGCGGCAGCAGTCGGTCGACGAAGGGCACCTGCATCAGCGAGGACGCGGCAACCGGCACGCCGAGCGCCGCCTTCAGTTCGTCCTGAAACAGCGACAGCAATCCGCAGGAGGTGGTGATGCCGCCAACGCCTTCGCGCACGAGCGCGCGGCCGGCGGTCACGAAGGCCTCAAGCAGCCCCTCCGCCCGCTCCTCGACCACCCGGGTCGGCGAGGCCTGCGGCACGACGGCATAGCGGACGGGAAAATCGAAACTCCGCGCGTTGCCGATATCGCCGGGAATGCGCGGAAACCGTGTGTCGAGCATCAGGATGCCGACGGCGGGACGCGGGGTGTCAAAGCTGGAAACCATCGTTCACATGTCCATTGGCAGCACCCGAGGTCACGGGCCGACCGCACCCCGTTTTGGCAAGGGCACGAGAAGACGGCGCAACGCGGCCGAGGTCAAGCGCCCGGGGAGCCTGGCACTCCGGAAATAGGTTGCGCGCGAAACATTATGCAACCTCTCAAATATACCGAGAAGTTATCGACAAATTATTGACAGAGGCCCTGTCAGAAAGGACACTCCCTGGAACGTGCGCAAGGGGGGACTGCGTGAACGACAAGCGTTTGAACGTGGCCGTCATCGGAGCCGGCATTGTCGGCGTCGCAACCGCGATCTGGCTCGCGCGCGACGGGCACGACGTGACCCTTGTCGACCGGATCGCGCCCGGAGAAGCGACCTCTCACGGCAATGGCGGCGTGCTGGCCTCCTGCGCGGTTGTGCCGGTGACGGTGCCGGGGCTGCCGGCCAAGGCGCCGCGCATGCTTCTCGACCGCCAGAGCCCGCTTTTCCTGCGCTGGTCCTATCTTCCCAAACTCCTGCCCTGGCTGGGGAAATACCTGTCCCATTGCACGGAAGCGGAAACAGCCCGCATCGCCACCGCGCTTCTGCCCGTGATCGGCGACAGCCTCGAACAGCACCAGGCGCTCGCGAGGGGAACCGGCGCGGAACGCTGGTTGCGTGAAAGCGACTATCTCTATGTCTACCGCGACCGGGCCGCTTTCGAGGCCGACGGTTTCGCCTGGACGCTGCGCCGCGCGGCCGGCTTTCGCTGGGACACACTGGAAAACGGCGCACTCCAGGATTACGAGCCGCTGATCGGGCCGGACAACCGCTTTGCCGTCCGCCTGCCGCACCATGGCGTGATCGGCGACCCGGGCCGCTATGTGGCGGATCTCGCCACCCATTTCGAAAGCCTCGGCGGGCGCATCCAGCGCGCCGACATTCGCGGGTTTCGCTTCGAGGACGGTCGGCTCGCGGCCCTTGAGAGCGATGCCGGCGCCATCGATTGCGACCGCGCGGTGCTCGCCGCCGGTGTCTGGTCGAAGGATCTCGGCCGCCAGCTCGGCATCGACGTGCCGATGGAAAGCGAACGCGGCTACCACCTGGAGTTGGAGGCGCCCAGCGCCTACCCTTGCGCACCGCTGATGATGACGGCCGGAAAATTCGTCGCCACCCCGATGGACGGCCGCATCCGCCTGGCCGGCATCGTCGAGTTCGGCGGGCTGGACGCCGGGCCGAGCGATGCCCCCTTCAAGGTGCTGGAGAGCCAGGCCCGGCGGGCGATGCCGGCGCTGAAATGGAAGTCGCTCACCCGCTGGATGGGCCACCGTCCGGCGCCGGCCGATTCCATTCCCGTCATCGGCCCCTCGCCGCGTCACAAGGATGTGCTGATGGCCTTCGGACACCACCATGTCGGCCTGACCGGCGGCCCGCGCAGCGGCCGGCTCGTTGCCGATCTCGTTGCAGGTCGTCCGCCCAACATCGACATCGCCCCCTATTCGCCCGAACGGTTCGCCGTCTAGAGTGAATGCACGCGCGCCCCCGGCCGCAACAACAAGAGATCCGGCGCAAAGCCGGTAACCTGGAGACAGATTTCGCGCCCCCGCTCAAAGGCGAGGCGCGCAAAACTGGAGGAGAAACAGAAAATGAAGACACTCGTCAAAGCCCCCCGCCTTGCTTCGGCAGCCCTGGCCTCGACCGCCCTTGTCGCGGTGGCCTTCGCCGCGCCGGCCTCGGCGGAAAAATGGGACATGCCGCTGGCCTATTCGGCCTCCAACTTCCATTCCGAGAACGCGGCGGTTTTCGCGGCCTGCGTCACGGACGGCACCGGCGGCGCCATCGAGATCGTCACCCATCCGGGCGGATCGCTGTTCGGCGGCGCGGAAATCAAGCGCGCGATCCAGACCGGCCAGGTGCAGATCGGCGAGCGCCTGCTGTCCGCCCATGCCAATGAGGACCCTCTGTTCGGAATCGACAGCATTCCCTTCCTCGCCACCTCCTTCGACGACAGCGTCAATCTTTGGTCGGCGGCCGAAGAGGCTGTCGGCTCCGCGCTGGAAGAGCAGAACCTGGTGATGCTCTACACCGTGCCGTGGCCGCCCCAGGGCATGTATTTCAACAAGCCGGTCGATTCGGTGGCCGACATGGAAGGCCTGAAGTTCCGCGCCTACAACGCCGCGACCGCAAAACTCGCCGAACTGACCGGCATGCTGCCGGTGCAGATCGAGGCGGCGGAAGTCTCGCAGGCCTTCGCCACCGGCGTCGCGGAATCGATGATCTCCTCCGGCGCCACCGGCTATGACCGCAAGCTTTGGGAAAACGTCTCGCATTTCTATGCGGTCGACGCCTGGCTGCCGCGCAACGCCGTGATGGTGAACAAGGACGCCTGGGACGGTCTGTCCGACGCCAACAAGGACGTCGTGCGCGGCTGTGCCGACACCGCCGAGGCGGAAGGTCTGGAGAAGGCCAAGGCCTACACCACCCTCACGCTGGAGGGGCTGGCGTCCAACGGCATGACGGTCGCCGACCCGAGCGACCGGCTCAAGGCGGATCTGGCCAAGATCGGCGAGACGATGACGGCTGAATGGCTTGAGTCGGCCGGCGACAAGGGCAAGGCCATCGTCGACGCCTACAAGGCGAAGTAACAAGGGCGAAATGCTCCGGCGGCCGCGAAGCGCGTCTTCGCGGCCGCCGTCCCTTGCGTCCGGCACCGGCCCGAACGCCGGCTTGCCACCAAACCATCGGACGGACCCATGACAGCTCTCGGACGCGGATTGCGCCGGTTCCTGGACGGCCTGTATCTCCTCGGCGGCGCGCTTGCCGCCCTCAGCCTCGTCGCGATTCTCGCAATCATCGTGGGCCAGATGGTGGCGCGCTGGACCGGACTGACCTTTCCCGGCGCCACAAGCTACGCCGGCTACGCCATGGCGGCGGCCTCCTTCTTCGCCTTTGCCCATGCGCTCAACCGCGGCGCCCACATCCGCGTCAGCATCTTGCTCAACGCGCTCGGGTCCGGGCGCCGCTGGCTGGAAATCTGGTGTTTCGCCATCGGCACGGCGCTTGCCTGGTTCCTCGCCCGCTACGCGATCAAGGCGACCTACTGGTCGTGGAAATTCAACGACATCAGCCAGGGACAGGATGCGACCCCGCTATGGATCCCGCAAACGGCCATGGCGGCCGGGTCCGTGCTGCTTGCCATTGCGATGACCGACCATTTCATCCGCGTTCTTTTCCTTGGCGATGCGGGCATTGAGTCCGACACCGCCGAACAGAGCCACGGAGAGTGATGGCCATGGAATCGCTCGCCCCCGTCATCCTCTTCCTTTTCGTCCTGTTCCTGCTTCTCGGCACCGGTGTCTGGGTCGGTCTCGCCCTCGTCGGCGTTGCCTTCGTCGGCGTGGAACTCTTCACCTCCCGCCCGGCGGGCGATGCCATGATCACGGTGATCTGGGCCTCGTCGTCGTCCTGGACGCTGACGGCCCTGCCGCTGTTCATCTGGATGGGCGAAATCCTCTATCGAACGCGCCTGTCGGAGGACATGTTCAAGGGCCTGTCGCCCTTCATGGCACGCCTGCCGGGCGGGCTCGTTCACACCAACATCGTCGGCTGCACGGTGTTCGCCGCCGTCTCCGGCTCCTCGGCCGCGACGTTGACGACGGTCGGCAAGATGTCGATCCCCGAACTCAGGCGACGCAATTATCCCGAACACATGGTGATCGGCACGCTCGCGGGCGCTGCGACGCTCGGGCTGATGATCCCGCCCTCGCTGATCCTGATCGTCTACGGGGTGACCATCAACGAATCCATCACCAAGCTGTTCATGGCCGGCGTCCTGCCGGGGCTCGTGCTCGCCGCCATGTTCATGGGCTATGTGGCGATCTACGCGAAGCTGTCGAAAAACTACAAGCCGGACCCCGAGCCGCCCATGACCTTCACGGAAAAGGTCCGCAATGCCCGCTTCCTGATCCCGGTGATGATGCTGATCCTCACCGTGATCGGCTCGATGTATGCAGGCCTTGCAACGGCGACGGAGGCCGCTGCCATCGGCGTGATCGGAGCGCTCACCCTCGCCGCCTGGCAGGGATCGCTCAACTGGAAGACCTTCATCGACAGCCTGATGGGTGCAACCCGCACTTCCGCGATGATCGCGCTGATTCTCGCGGGCGCTGCCTTCCTGACGCTGTCGATGGGCTTCACCGGGCTGCCGCGTGCGATTGCGGAATTCATCGCCTCGATGGAGTTGTCGCGCTTTGAACTCTTGATGGCGCTTCTCGTCTTCTACATCGTCATCGGCTGCTTTCTCGACGGCATCTCCGCCGTGGTGCTGACGATGGCCGTGGTGGAGCCGATGGTGCGCGCCGCCGGCATCGACATGATCTGGTTCGGCATCTTCGTGGTGATCGTCGTGGAAATGGCGCAGATCACCCCGCCGATCGGCTTCAACCTCTTCGTGCTCCAGGGCATCACCCGGCACGAGATGGGCTATATCTCCAAGGCGGCCCTGCCGATGTTCGCGATCATGGTGGCGATGGTCTTCGTGCTGATCGCCGTTCCGGAACTCGCCACCTGGCTTCCCGACAACATGCGCAACCGCCCGTGAAAGGGAAAACCTGTCACGAATAGCCTCATCGAAAACGCCCCGTTTGCCTGTCGAGCGGGGCGTTTTGCATATCGGCCGGGAGAACGGCAAAATTTCCGCAACGGTTTTTCGTTGACATTTTATCGATAAATTATTGGAATGAGGGCGAGGCATTGCCGAAGGTGCAGCGTTTGCGGGACGCGCAGCGCGACCATGACGGCCAAGGACAAACTGGGAGACACGCATCATGACGAGCGCGAAGTGGGATTTCTGGATCGACCGTGGCGGCACCTTCACCGACATCGTGGCGCGCACCCCCGACGGCGGGATCAAGGCGCACAAGGTGCTCTCGGAGAACCCGGAAGCCTATCGCGATGCCGCCATCCAGGGCATTCGCGACCTGATGGAGATCGCCCCCGACGAGCGTATCCCGGCCGAGAAGATCTCCGCCGTCAAGATGGGCACCACCGTTGCCACCAATGCGCTGCTGGAGCGCAAGGGCGACCGCACGCTTCTGATCACCACCCGGGGCTTCCGCGACGCACTGGAGATCGGCTACCAGGCACGCCCCGACATCTTTGCCAAGGAAATCATCAAGCCGGAACTGCTCTACGAGCGCGTCGTCGAGGTCAGTGAGCGCGTGCGCGCCGACGGCACGGTCGAGGGCGAACCGGACCTCGCCGCCGTCGAGACGGAGCTCAAGGCCGCCTTCGACAGCGGCATCCGCTCCGCGGCAATCGTCTTCATGCATGCCTACGCCTTTCCCGAGCACGAGCGGCGCGTCGCCGAGGTCGCCCGCAAGATCGGCTTCACCCAGGTCTCCGTCAGCCACGAGGTCTCGCCGCTGATGAAGCTCGTCGGGCGCGGCGACACCACCGTGGTCGACGCCTATCTCTCGCCGATCCTGCGCCGCTACGTCGAACAGGTCGCAAGCGAGCTGCAGATCGAGGGCACCGACTGCCGGCTGATGTTCATGCAGTCGTCGGGCGGCCTGACGGCGGCGGACCTGTTCCAGGGCAAGGACGCCATTCTCTCCGGTCCCGCCGGCGGCGTTGTCGGCGCGGTGGAAACCTCGAAGATGGCCGGCTTCGATGCCGTCATCGGCTTCGACATGGGCGGCACCTCGACGGACGTTTCCCACTTCAACGGCGAATACGAACGCGCCTTCGAGACGGAAGTCGCGGGCGTGCGGATGCGCGCGCCGATGATGATGATCCACACGGTCGCGGCCGGCGGCGGATCGATCCTTCACTACAAGGACGGCCGCTTTCAGGTCGGTCCCGACAGCGCCGGCGCCAATCCCGGTCCCGCCTGCTACCGGCGCGGCGGCCAGCTCGCCGTCACCGACGCCAATGTCATGGTCGGCAAGCTGCGCCCGGACTTCTTCCCGAGGATCTTCGGACCGGGCCGCGACGAGCCGCTCGACCGCGACGCGGTGGTCGAGAAATTCGAGACGATGGCCGCCGAGATCGGCGACGGGCGCACCGGCGCGGAGGTCGCGGAAGGCTTCCTCAAGATCGCCGTTGAAAACATGGCCAACGCCATCAAGAAGATCTCCGTGCAGCGCGGCTATGACGTCACCGACTATGCGCTGACCTGCTTCGGCGGCGCCGGCGGCCAGCACGCCTGTTCGGTCGCCGACAGCCTTGGCATGACCACGGTGATCGTCCATCCGCTTTCGGGCATCCTCTCCGCCTACGGCATGGGGCTCGCCGACATTCGCGCCACCCGCCAGCAGGCGGTCGTGCGGCGTCTGGAAGACGGCGCGCTCGCCGATCTCGCGACGCTTGCCGGCAAGCTGCGCGACGAGACCCGCAAGGAGGTCTCCTCGCAAGGGGTGCCCGCATCCGAGGTCCGCGACCTCCCGCGCGCCTTGCTGCGCTACGAGGGAACCGACACGCCGATCGCCGTTGCCTATGTCGAAAACGACATCGACGCCATGGTCGCGGCCTTCGCGGAAGCGCACCGCGCCCAGTTCGGCTTCGTCTACGAAAACAAGCCGATCGTCGTGGAAGCGCTCGAAGTGGAATCGGTCGGCGGCGGTTCCGGCATCGCCGAAGAGGACGGACCGCTCAACGACAACGTCCCGACGGCACGGGAAACCGGTGAAATCTTCGCCGGCGGCGACTGGCATGACGCCGGCTTCTTTGCCCGCGACGACCTGAAGCCCGGCAACACGGTGAAGGGGCCCGCCCTCATCATCGAGCCGCATCAGACCATCGTCGTCGAGCCGGGCTGGGAAGCGGAGATCACCGCCAAGGATCACGTCGTGCTGAAGCGGGTGGAAACGCTTGCCCGCGTCGAGGCCATCGGCACCAAGGCCGATCCGGTCATGCTCGAGGTCTTCAACAACCTCTTCATGTCGATCGCCGAACAGATGGGCGTGACGCTGCAAAACACCGCCTATTCGGTCAACGTGAAGGAGCGGCTCGACTTCTCCTGCGCGGTGTTCGACGCCTCCGGCGCACTCGTCGCCAACGCGCCGCACATGCCGGTCCACCTGGGGTCGATGGACCGCTCGGTCGAGACCGTGATCAAGCTCAACGAGGGCAAGATCAGGCCCGGCGACGTCTTCGCGCTCAACGCGCCCTATAACGGCGGCACCCACCTGCCCGACATCACCGTGGTGTCGCCCGTCTTCGACGACGCGGGCAAGGAGATCCTGTTCTGGGCGGCCTCGCGCGGCCACCATGCCGACGTCGGCGGCTCGGCGCCCGGCTCCATGACCCCGCTCGCCACCACGGTGGACGAGGAAGGCGTGCTCATCGACAACTTCAAACTCGTCGATCAGGGCCGGTTCCGCGAGGAAGCGCTTGTCGAGCTTTTGACCGATCATCCGTGGCCGGTTCGCAACGCCACCCAGAACGTCGCCGACCTGAAGGCGCAGATCGCGGCCAACGAAAAGGGCGTGAAGGAACTGCGCAAGATGGTCGCCCACTTCGGCCTCGACGTCGTGCAGGCCTACATGGGCCACGTCCAGGACAACGCCGAGGAAAGCGTGCGCCGGGTGATCGAGGCGCTTGCCGACAGCTCCTTCGAGTATCCGACCGATCAGGGCGCGGTGATCAAGGTGAAGATCACCGTCGACAAGGAGAGCCGCGAGGCGACCGTCGACTTCACCGGCACGAGCGAGGTGAAGGCGAACAACTTCAACGCGCCCGAACCGGTCACCCGCGCGGCGGTGCTTTACTGCTTCCGCGTGATGGTGGAAGGCCACATCCCGATGAACGCGGGCTGCCTGCGTCCGATCAACATCGTCATCCCGGACGGCTGCATGCTCAAGCCGACCTACCCGGCAGCCGTCGTTGCCGGCAATGTGGAGACAAGCCAGCACGTCACCAATGCGCTCTTCGGCGCGCTGAAGGCCATGGCCAACAGCCAGGGCACGATGAACAATCTGACCTTCGGCAACGACACCCACCAGTACTACGAGACGCTGTGCTCCGGCTCGCCCGCCGGTCCCGGCTTCAACGGCACGGACGGCGTGCATGTGCACATGACCAACTCGCGCCTGACCGATCCGGAGGTGCTGGAATTCCGCTACCCGGTTCTGCTGGAGGACTTCCACATCCGCGAGGGATCGGGCGGCACGGGCAAATGGTCGGCCGGCAACGGCACGAAGCGCACGATCCGCTTCCTGGAGGAAATGGAACTGGCGATCCTGTCGTCGCATCGCACCCTGTCGCCGAAAGGCATGGAGGGCGGCAATGACGGTGAACTCGGTCGGACGCTGGTGCGCCGCGCCGACGGAACCACGGAAGAACTGAAGGGCTGCGACCAGACCGTGCTGAAGGCGGGCGAGGCCGTGACCGTCATCACCCCGACGGCGGGCGGATGGGGCAAGGCCTGATCAACAGGCGCCCGCCCTCCCCGGCGAACAATCCGAGAAAAAGGAACCGGCCTCCGCCACGCGGGGGCCGGTTTTTTTGCGTTTCGCATATCTGCGAATCAGGCGATTCCGACAAGGACAACATGCATTCGAACCGACCGAATTGAAATCACAGGTAGATTTCGAAAAAAATGCAATTCAAATAAGCAATTGAGAGTATTGGTGATTTCACTCTTGAAGTTCAGTATATGCAACAATTCAATCCCAATAGATACATAAATTATCGAATGTTTACAATTTACTCTGCGTAATGGGTGGATGCGACACAACCCTCGATGAATGCCCGGTGCGGCAGAAGAGCAGCACGATGCAGATCAACGCAATCGGAAAACCAGATCTTTCAACCGTATCCGCCAAAGTCCTCGGGCTGGTCGGGTTCCTGAGCATCATGATGATTGTCATCGCCGGCGTCGGCCTGACGCAGATGAATGGAATCGGCCAGGAACTGGAAGAGATCGCCGAGGAAACCGTCCCCCTGACGACGAATGTCTCGAAGGTGAGCCTGCACCAGCTCGAACAGGCCCTCCTGGTCGAGCGGCTCCTGCGCGTTGGAAATGTGTCTACCGCGTCGGCGGCTGGCGAAATGGACCGTCTGGCGGACACGCTGTTCGCACTCGCCTCGAAGGTCGAGGCGGAAATTCTTCTCGCCGAAGAGATCGCGGGAAAAGGGATAGCGATCGCCCAGACCGACGCACAGCGCGCCAAATACACCGACGTTCTCGCGCAATTGAAGAAGATCGAGATCGAACACAAGGCCTATGACGAACACATCCACGAAATCGTCGAGCATCTGCGCTCGGGTGACATGCCGAGTGCGGAGAGGCTGTCCGCCGACCTTGAGATCGAACAGGCGCGCCTGAACGCCGAACTTGCCGCGCTCAGCGAGCAGCTGAACCGCTTCATGACCGAATCCAGCCAGACCGCCCGGGCCCACGAGGAACAGGGCCTCATGCTGATGGGCATGGTTTCGCTCGTCGCCATCGTCGCGGGGCTCGGGCTTGCGATCCTGATCGCGGTCTTCGGAATCAGCCGCCCGCTCAAGGCCGTCGTCAACGCGCTGAACCGGCTCGCACAAAACGACACGTCGGTAAAACTGGACATCCGCGCCGGGGGCGAGATCGGCGAGCTGGCGACGGCGTTTGCGGAATTTCGCGAAAAGACCATCGAGATCCAGCGCCTTCACGCTCAAGCCAAGGAGGAGGAAGAGCGCATCGAGCTGGAAAAGCGCGAGGCCACCATGCGTCTGGCCGATAATCTCGAGACGACCGTCAAGCGCGTGTCGAACGGCATCACCGCAGCCGTCATGGAACTGCAGGCGACCGCGCGGCAAATGGCCGAAAACGCGGAACTGACCTCCAGCAACGCCGGCACCGTGTCGGCCGCGGCCGAACAATCCTCGACCGGCGTCCAGACCGTCGCAAGCGCCGCGGAGGAACTCTCCGCCTCGATCGCCGAAATCAGCCGCCAGGTGACCGCCGCGCTCTCCGCAACCGGGCAAACCAACCAAAACGCCCGCCATTCGAGCGAGACCGTGACGGGCCTGTCCGAGTCCGCCAGCCGGATCGACGACGTGGTCAAGCTCATCAACGACATTTCGGACCAGACCAACCTGCTGGCGCTGAACGCCACCATCGAGGCGGCCCGTGCTGGCGAGGCCGGCAAGGGTTTTGCCGTCGTTGCCGGAGAGGTCAAGGCGCTTGCCGGGCAGACCGGACAGGCGACCGAGGACATCAGCTCCCAGGTGCAGGCGATGCAAACGGGCGCGGCGAACACCTCGCGGTCGATTTCCGCCGTCGTCGAGGCGATCAACCAGATCAACGACCAGATCTCCTCCATCGCCTCCGCGGTTGAGGAACAGACCGCCGTCACGGCCGAAATCGCGCGCAATGTCAGCGAAGTCGCGGCCGGAAGCAGCGAGATCACCCGCACGATCAGCTCGGTCAGTTCCCGTGCCGTCGATTCGAGCGCCGGTGCCCGGCAGGTGCTGTCGACGGTCGAAAGCCTGTGCGAACAGTCCACCCTGCTTCAGCAGGAACTGGATACGTTTCTGGGCAACATCCGCGCGGCGTAACGGCACCGCCGTCCCGCGACACGACCGGAGCCGCGTGCCGGAACGGTTTCTGGGACCAAAAGTGAGACCGTCACACCAGTCCCAGCCAAAGGAGCGCGAGCGCGCCCACCGCGATGCTGGCGAAGGTGAGGGTCATCCCGCAAACGCGGATCGCGATCCTCTCGTTTTCCTGCGATACCCCATAGGCATGCAGGAAACGTCCGCCGAGCAACGACAGGCCGAGCACATGAACCAGCAAGCCGGGCGCGCCCTGGATTTCCGCCATAGCGGCAAGGAGCAGCGCTAGCGGACCATATTCCGCGGCGTTCGCCTGGACGCGGATCCGGCGCAAGAGACCCGGATCGCCGCCGTCGCCAAGCGCTGTCAGCGTCTTGACCCGGCTGCGCGCCACACGGGCGCTCAGGACAAGAAAGAACAGCGCGAAAACGGCGGCGTAGACAGAGGTGATCGCGACCATTGGAGGTCCTCCGGTTGAAGCGCGACCCGACGGGGCGTGTCGCAAGGTGGCGGGCAGGTGCCGTCTACCGGCCGGTCGCGGCGAACATCCAGTTGAGAATCAGACGCCAGTCGGTCATGCGGATCGGCGTTCCGTGGGTTCCCGTCTCGAACAGCGCGAACCGGGCCGGATAGCGCGGATTGCGCGCCTTGAGCCGTTCGAAGAAGCCGGCCTGCTTCTTCCAGTCATAGACCTTGTCCCAGCTTCCGTGGCCGAAATAGACCGGCAGGCGGGCGTTGCGAAAGGTGGCGCTGGACAGGAACCCCTCGTCCCAGGTCGATCCCATCAAGAGAACCCCGCCGAGCATCGAAGACGCCGCGCCATCCTTGGCCAGCCGCCAGCACAGCGCGCCGCCCATCGATCCGCAGGCGACATAGACGCGTGCGCCCGGCGACTGGCGGGTGTAGTGACGCATCAACGCCTTGACGTCGGCCTCGCCCTGCCCCTTGAAATCCTTGACGTCGAGCGTCAGATAAATGCCGGAATTGCGGACCATCAGGTTCTTGATGCGATTGAAATTTCCGCCGAAACTGACGTCATTCATTCCCTGAAATCTGTTACCGCCTTGCCCGTGCACGTAAATCACGATCGACTTTGCGCCACGCGGCCGACCCACACGCATGTAACTGATCGTGCGGCCGTTGGCGGAGAGCGTCAGGTCCTCCTGCGTGCCGCGGGGTTTCATCGAGACATATTCGCCATGCACCTGCCGCTCCCACACCTTGTCCCGGCGGTGGATGTCGCGGCGCTTGTCGTAGTCGACGATGACAAAGGAATCCTGCGGCTTGCCGGCAAGCATGCCCGGATAATCGAAGAGGCGGTCCTTGAACGGCGCGAGCCTGTATTGCGCCGCCGCCGGGGCGGACACCCCCATGCACAGGGCGAGGGCGAAAACGACAACGCCGGCGCGGGAGCACCCGTGCCGAAGGCTGCGTAGAAAGCGGAAACTGGAAGTCACGCGTCGGGTCTCCCTCAAGGTCGCGTCATTGTCGAACATCGGTCGCAAAAGGATCATTCCCCCTCTCGGGCCTGTTTCGCAAGGTCAACGAGACGCGGGCGAAGCTCTTCCGCCCGAACCAGGGGCGGCTCGAAGGCGAGCCGTGCGACGCGGTCGCCGTCGACAAAATCGAGCCCCTGCGGATCGAGCGAGGAAAGCGACCACGCCCCCTCGCCCGCCCGTGCCAGCTCTTGGGCATAAAGCCGCACGGCATCGGCATGATCGGCTTGCATGTGGGCGATGGCCGGGGCTTCGATCTCCATGAATTCCGCAAGGCCCGTGCGCTCCAACAGCAAATCCGAAGGCATCAGCTCATAGGCCTTTCCGAAGCCGCCGTTGAGGCTGGCGCGCTCAACTCTGACCCGAAAGAAGGAAAAATCGGCGAAATCGGCATAGAGCTTCGCCTTGGGGTGGCGCATGAGATAGCGCCGCCGGACATGGCGGTGGACCGGGTCGTCCGCCGCAACCGGTGTGGCCGTGCCGACCAGAGTGAGGCGCGGATGGGCGAGCGGATCGCCCTTGCCGGGTTCGCCGACCAAAAGCGAACATCGCGGATCCGCCTCCAATGCCTGCGTGTGCCGGGACAGCGTTGAAATCAGCATCACCGGCGTGCCGTCCATCTCGGTGGCGAGCGCGACGCGCGACACGAAGGGCGATCCGTCCTGCGGGTCGAGCACGCCCAGCGCGCCGAAGCGGGCGCGGCGTAGCAGATCGCGCGCCAACGTGCGCGCCGCATCGTCCGTGGGCCGGATCGGATCGGTTTTCTTCGTGCCGTTGGCGATGGCAGGGCCTCCAAACAACAAGATCGCGCTTTCCTTGCGGGCACCCGGACCTTGTGTTCGCCCGCCCGCGCGTCGCGTCTGTTTTGCCCGCGCTCACGATGCAATGCAAACCCCGAGCGGCATGCCGCGGCGGCTCATCGCGGCGCGCGCGGCGCCAACGGGCCACGCTCCTGCCACATTGAAAGCCGTCCATGTCTCCAAATGGCACGATTGGCGGCCCTTGTCGCGCCGGCCGATCCGTTTGTGAAAGGAGACCCGTCATGTCCCTTGTTCCGCGCCTTGTCCGCACATCCCGTGCCGGCACACGATGGGCCGGCCTGCGTCTCGGTCTTGCCGGCGCGCTTGCGCTTGCACTCGCGATGCCGCTTGCGCCGCAAACCGCGTCCGCGCAACCCGACACAGTGCTCAGCAAGCCCTATGCGGGAGGCTACGGGGTGCGCCGTCATCGTGGCCAGCGCCTTTACCGGCATGCGCCGCGACGCGCCTATCGACCGCACCGTGCCTATCGACCGCACCGCGCCTACAGGCCCTATCGCCGCTACCGCGGGGCGCCGCGGTACGGCAGCGGCGTCTATTTCGGCTATGGCGGAAACGGTGCCGCGGCGGCCGGGATCATCGGCCTTGCCACAGGCCTGATCGCGCAGCAGGCACTTGCCCCCCGGCGCTATGCGCCGCCGGCGCGGCACGGCTATCGCGGGAGGGCCGCCTGGACGCCGGAATGGTATGCCTACTGCTCGCGCAAGTACCGCAGCTTCAATCCGCGCACCGGCTATTACCTCGCCTATTCCGGGCGCTACCGGTTCTGCCGCTGACGCGGTCGCTTTCCTGAACGGCGCATGAACGCCTGTCTCAGGACCGGTTCAACTGCCGGGTGGCATCTTCGGGTCATCGTCGTTACAGCGACACACCGAAGGAGCCGCCCACATGTCCGCGTCCACCAGATTCCAGAGCCTGTCCTCCCGCCTTCTCGTCGCCACGCTCGCCGGTGCGATGTTGCTCCCTTCCTTTTCCGTCGCCGAGGCCGGTGGCGGTCGCAAGCAATGGCGCAACCATGGTGGCGGCCAACATCAGGCCGTCCGGCCCAACCGCGGCAATCGCCATCAAAACCGCCACAACAACCGCCATCGCAATCGCAACCGGAACAATGACGACATCGGCGCGGCGCTGGCCATTGGCGTAATCGGTCTTGCCGCCGGCGCCTTTCTCGGGTCGGCGATGAGCGGTCCCGAATACATCGACCAAGATCCGGTCTATGCGCCCCGCCATCCGCGCAACTACGGCCCGGCGCGCGACACACGTCGCTACCGCCCGGCAGCCCCCGTTGTCGTCGGCGCAAACCGCCCGGCGCCCTGGACCCCCGAGTGGTATCGCTACTGCGACGCCAAGTACAAGAGCTTCAACCCGCGCACCGGACGCTTCACGGCCTACTCCGGCCAGCAGAAGCTCTGCCGCTGACCCAACGCCACCTCCCCCGCCCCTCGCGTTTCGCCGGCAAGATCCCCTTGCCGGCGAAGCCGTATCCGCACATCGACCCAACGGTTTGACCGGTGTCAACGACACGCCTGCCGCAGCGTGATACATCTTGTCCGGTAACGAGAACCGGCCTTCAGGCCGGACACCAGACAAGGCGGACCTTGCAATGCCGGCACAAAAGACCGACGACACCACCCCCATCGATCCCGACACCTTGCAGAACGACAAGCCTGCCGTCGAGGCGACACAACAGCCACAGGCGGTCGACGACGGCGCCGATGCGGCCGAGGAAAATGCCGAGGTCCGGCACCGCAAGGCAATCGAGGCCGGTGCGGCGCGCCGCCACACGCTTGCCGCGCTGCGCCACGACCCGCAGGCCGTGCGCGACATTTTCGAGAGCGGCGCCTATCCCTATGCCGACAAGATGCGCCGCAAGGCCTACGAGACCCAGAAGGCCGCGCTCCAGGTGGAACTCCTGAAGGCCCAGCGCTGGGTGGAAGAAACCGGCCAGAAGGTCGTTCTTCTGTTCGAGGGACGCGACGCAGCCGGCAAGGGCGGCACCATCAAACGCTTCATGGAACACATGAACCCGCGGGCCGCGCGGGTGGTTGCCCTGACCAAACCGTCCGACCGCGAACGCACGCAGTGGTACTTTCAGCGTTACATCGAATGGCTTCCCGCCGGCGGCGAAATCGTTTTCTTCGACCGCTCCTGGTACAATCGCGCCGGCGTCGAGCGGGTGATGAATTTCTGCACGCCGAACGACTACCTCGACTTCATGCGCCAGTGCCCGCAGTTCGAACAGATGCTGGCCCAATCCGGAATCCGCCTGTTCAAGTACTGGTTCTCGGTCTCGCGCGAGGAACAGCGTCGCCGCTTCAAGGCGCGCGAGACGGATCCGCTGAAACAGTGGAAGCTCTCGCCCATCGACCGGGCGTCGATGGATCTGTGGGATGACTACACCGAGGCCAAGGAGGCGATGTTCTTCTACACCGACACCGCCGACGCGCCCTGGACCGTGGTCAAGTCGGACGACAAGAAGCGCGCCCGGCTGAACTGCATGCGGCATTTCCTGGCGAACCTGCCCTATCCGAACAAGGACCTTTCGGTCGTGCGTGCACCCGACAACCTGATAGTCGGGACCAGCTCCCACGTGATCGGCCGCGACAGCCATATTCTCGGAAAGACACTGCATCCGGAGAAAAAACGCGGCGGCTAGTTGCTGCAAATGCTTGAAGTCCCTGAGATTGTCGGCAAGATCTGATTCCAGATTTGGGAGGAATCGATGCTGTCAGCCCTTGACGTCGCACGCAGACTGGACGCAGGCACCCTGTCGCTCGACGCGCTCTACGACGAAGTCGAAGCGGCAATTGCCCGACGGGAGGAGGAGATCGGCGCCTTCGTCTCGGTGGATATTGCCGCTGCGCGGACAGCCGCGCACGGCGCCTACGGCCCCCTTGCCGGCATGCCGATCGGCGTGAAGGACAACATCGAGACCGGCGACCGGGCAACCGCCTACGGCTCCGCCATCCACCAGGGGTATCGCCCCGCCGTCGATGCGGCCGTCGTCGCGCTCGCGCGCCGGGCGGGCGCCACGATCGTCGGCAAGACGGTCACGACGGAGTTTGCCTTCTTCAGCCCCGGCCCGACGCGCAACCCGCACAATCTGGAACACACGCCGGGCGGCTCCTCGTCCGGATCGGCCGCCGGCGTCGCGGCCGGCTTCTTTCCCCTCGGGCTTGGCACCCAGACGGGCGGCTCCGTTGTGCGCCCGGCCGCGTTTTGCGGGATCGCAGGCTTCAAGCCGAGCTTCGGCTGCCTGCCGACGGTCGGCGTCAAGATCTTCTCCTGGTCGCTCGATACCGTCGGCATTTTCGCAAGGAGCATCGCCGACGCCGCGTTCGGTGCCGGCGTGCTGGCCGACCGCGACTGGCGGGTGGATGGTGAAGTGCCGGCACCGCCGCGCCTCGGCTTCGTCGAGCCGCAACCCTGGGCGCAGGCCGACGAGGAAATGGCGGTCGCGCTCGAACGCGTGCGCATCGCCGCCGAACGCGCCGGCGCCGCGATCAGGCCGGTCGCGCTGCCGCCGGTCCTTCGCGAGGCCTTTGCCGCACATCAGACGATCCAGGACTATGAAGCCACCCGCGCGCTCGCCGCGGAAGTGGATCTCTGTCCGGAAAAACTGAGCCCGGTTCTGCGACAGACGCTCGACGCCGGCGCCGCCATCACCGCAACCGCCTATGACGACGCGCAACGCACCGCCGACCAGGCGCGCCGCGCCTTCGCCGACATCCTGTCGGAGGTGGATGTGCTGGTGACACCCTCAGCGCCGGGCGCGGCTCCCATCGGGCTGGCCTCGACGGGCTCGTCGGTTTTCAACCGTGTCTGGACGCTGATCGGGGCACCCTCGGCCAATGTTCCGGGCATGACGGGTGCGACAGGACTGCCGCTCGGCGTTCAGACCATCGGCGCGGTCGGGGCGGACGGCAAGATGCTGAAGGCCGCGCACTGGCTTGAAAAGTGCGTTGCCGCCGCTGCGGACAATTGAGCCGGACCGTCGCTTGCTGCGCAATCAGGCCTTGGCGGGAAGTTTCATTTTCTGCGCCATCGCCTTGAAGGCAACGCGGGCCGCCTCTTCGGTGAGGTCCCCGTATTTGCGCATCGCCTCGCTCGAGGCCGAGGACGACAGGCGCATCCGCTTGGCGCGCATGCGCACGATCCGCATGTAGGCCTCGTCGGAAACCCCGCCGAGCCGGCAGAGGAACAGGATCGGCATGTCGTCCTCGCGAAACACCAGCGGCACCACGACATTGTCGGGCCAGTCGACGGTGCGGGCCAGAAGCTGCCCAAGCTCGAAGGCGCGATCCTTGTCCGCGAAAGCGACAACCGCCGTATCGATGGGAACGGAGCCGGCAACTGCGGCATCGATCAGCTGCTCGGTCTTCGACTTGGCGCCGTTGAACTCGCGCAACTGGATCTCGACCTCCCGCGCGGCGCGTTCGGCAATCGCCTTGACCAGCACTTCGTTGACATTGAGGTCCTTGATACGCTGCGCCAGCTCGCGCGACAGGAAGGGCACAAGGCGCTCCGCCGAGCTTTCGGGCAGATCCACCCGTTCGCTAAGGGCCTGCTGAAGCTCCATGTCCTTGCGCGCCCGCGCGACCAGAAGATCGAAGGAATCCACGCCGATCACGGCGGAATGATTGCGGGTCAATGCGTGCAGCACCTGCGGTTCGCCCCGCTGCGCCAGAACCCGGGTCAGCACGGGCTTGATCGCCTTGCGCTGCGACAGCACCAGCAAATGACTTGCGGGAGCCCCTTCCGCAATCTCCGCGAAGTCCTGGTCGGACAATCCGCGCCCCTGCTCAAGCACGGGGGCTGCAACGTCGAGGTCCTGATCCGCGCCCAGCGCCTTGAGCAGGTCCTTCGGTGCGCCGTCGTCGTCCGCGATCCGCTGCGACAACGCGGAGCGCGCCGCGCACTCGAGCCGGTCGAGCACGCGCAACACGATGTCTCCGAACACAAGACTGACACGCTCGCGCTCATCGTCCGGAGCTCGACAGAACAAGTCCGTGAGCGCCGAGACCAGTTCACCCGTACTTTCGGCGGAACCGTTGCGCGCCAACTCTGCCAGCTGCGTCGCATTCATTGTGTTTTCCTTCACGAGCGTTTCAGGAAAAAAATAATTTGATGAGGTTTCATTCTCGTTAACCGGCTAAAACACAAATCGACGCCAGTACTCCGCTTCCAACGCTACGGAAGATCGAAGGTGCATTCGCGCGCTCCACTGCCGGGCCGGCAACAGGCCGCGACGCGTTGTCGCGCCGCCACACACCCAAGTTGGCGGGCCAGCGCGCAGAACAGGCCCGCTCCGCAAAAATTTGCCCCGTGTGCATTGCAGCGCAGCATCTTTTTCGCTTTGCGCGACCGCGCGGGTAACATACCATTAACACATAGAAGGAATGCGGGAGGCCAAACCATGACACTTGTCCGCAATCTGAATGTACTCGCCGTTTTCGCCGCCTTTGTCTTCGTGGCTGCGATTGTGGTCGGGCTTCTCTAGGCGCCCGGACGCCACATGAGACAGACCGCGCTCCACGCGCGGGACACTTCTGCGGAGCGTTTCAATCAGCGAAACGCTCCGCTTGCCGTTTCTTCGCTTTCCGTTCCAAGCTGCCGGACACCGCTCAGTCTACCGCTCGGTCTGAAGAGTCCGACGGGATCACGCCCCGCAGCTGCCACGGCGGATTGTCTTGCGATATCGCACGCGCACTTGCGATATCGCACGCGCAGATGACGGACCGATGACCCCGCAGAACAAAGATCGCCGGCGTCTCAGGCCGCGATCGGGCGCGTTGTCGCCGCGCGCAGGTCGTCCTCGGCTTCGGCCAGGCGCTCTTCCGCGCCGAACAGGAGCCGGTCGGCTGCAATCACCGTCACGTCGGTGATGCCGATGAAGCCCAGGATGTGCTTGAGAAAGCCGGTGGCGAAATCGATCTCCGACCCGACCGCTGTCCCGCCGGAGGCAAGCACCAGTATGGCCCGCTTGCCCGTCAGCAGACCTTCCGCTCCGTTCTCCGTGTAGCGGAACGTTACGCCCACGCGGGCGACCAGATCCACCCAGGCCTTCAGCGCGGCGGGAATGCCGAAATTGTACATCGGCACGCCGATGACAAGCACGTCGGCGGCCTTGACCTCGGCGACCAGCGTGTCGGACAGCGCAAGCCGCGCCGCCTGCTCCGCCGTGCGGTCAGCCGGGGCGGTGAAATTCGCACCCACCCAGCCCTCATCGACAACGGGCAGGCCGGCGGCAACGTCGCGAACGACGGTGGTGACCCCGGAACCGCTTTCGGCGAGGCCGGCAATAGTGCGGTCCGTCAGACGGCGGGTCACGGAATCCTGGCGACGGGCGGACGAATCGACCCTCAGGATCGTCAGGGAACTGGTCATCTCATTCTCCAGAAGTTTGCGGGGTCGAAGGCGACACCGTTTCTTGCATCTGAAGATATGGCCAAGAACCAAAACGGATTAGCCCATGTTTTGTGAACGATCTATTCAGCCCGGGGGACGTGAAAAAACGCCCGCGCGGAGGCGTTCCGCGCGGGCCTACGGATCGTGTGTCCGGACGACGGGCGAATTCTACTCCGCCGCTTCCAGCTTCACCGGATCGTAGTTGAGGATCGGCGCCAGCCAGCGCTCCGCCGTTGCCAGGTCCCAGCCCTTGCGCGCCGCATAATCCTCGATCTGGTCGCGCTCGATGCGTCCGACGCCGAAGTAATGGCTGTCGGGATGAGCGAAATAGAGACCCGACACGGACGACCCCGGCCACATGGCATAGCTCTCGGTGAGAATGATGCCGGCGGTGTTCGGCGCGTCCATCAGATCGAACAGCGTGCCCTTTTCGGTGTGATCGGGCTGGGCGGGATAGCCCGGTGCCGGGCGAATGCCCTGGTAGCGCTCGGCAATGAGGTCCTCGACGGCGAGAGCCTCGTCCGGCGCATAGCCCCAAAGCGTCTTGCGCACCCGTTCGTGCAGCCGTTCGGCGAAGGCTTCCGCCAGACGGTCGCTGAGCGCCTGGGCCAGGATCTTGTTGTAGTCGTCGTCTGCCTCGACGTGGCGCGAGACAAGCTCGTCCTCGCCGTGACCGGCCGTGACCGCGAAGCCGCCGAGATAATCGGCAATGCCGCTGTCCTCGCCGGCGACGAAATCCGAAAGCGCCAGGTTGGCGCGCCCGCCCTGCCCGCGCTGCATCTGCTGGCGCAGCGTGTGCAGCACGGTTCGCTCGCGCGCGCGCTCTTCATCCTCGAACAGCACGATGTCGTCGCCCCGGCTCGCCGCCGGCCAGAAGCCGACCACCCCCTTCGGGGTCAGGAGACGGTCGCGGACGATCTCGTCGAGCATGCGCCGCGCATCGTCGAACAGAGCCGTGGCCGCCGGTCCGTAGCGGTTGTCGGTCAGGACAGCCGGATAGGTGCCCTTGATCTCCCAGGTGGAGAAGAAGGGCGTCCAGTCGATGGCGCTCGCAAGATCCTCAAGCGACACGTCGTCGATGACCTTCGTCCCCAGGAAGGACGGGGCGACGGGCGTATAGGCGTCGAAACCCGGCTTGAAGCTGTTGCTCCGCGCCTGGGCAAGCGACGTGCGCTTGCCGCCCGAGCGCGAGCGCGCATGGGTTTCCGCCGCCTTGACGTATTCCGCGCGCACGCCCTCGATGTAGCCGTCGCGATTGTCCTCGCTCATGAGCTTGGAGACGACGCCGACCGCCCGGCTCGCATCGGTGACATAGACCGCCTGCGAGCGCTTGTAGTTCGGGTGGATCTTCACAGCCGTGTGGATCAGGCTCGTGGTCGCCCCGCCGATCAGCAGCGGCACGTCGAAGCCTTCGCGTTCCATCTCGGCCGCGACGTTGCACATCTCGTCGAGCGACGGCGTGATCAGGCCGGACAGGCCGATGATATCGACCTTTTCCTTCTTTGCCGTTTCCAGGATCTTCGCCGCCGGCACCATGACGCCGAGATCGACAACGTCGAAATTGTTGCACTGGAGCACGACGCCGACGATGTTCTTGCCGATGTCGTGAACGTCGCCCTTGACGGTGGCCATCAGAATCCTGCCGTTGCTCGGCATGTCCTCGATGCCCTGCTCGCGCTTCTCCGCTTCCATGTAGGGCATCAGATAGGCAACCGCCTGCTTCATCACGCGGGCGGATTTCACCACCTGCGGCAGGAACATCTTGCCGGCGCCGAAAAGGTCGCCGACGACGTTCATGCCGTCCATCAGCGGTCCCTCGATCACATGCAGCGGACGTGTCGCGGACGCACGCGCCTCTTCCACGTCGGTGTCGATGTAATCGGTGATGCCGTTGATCAGCGCATGCTCGAGACGCTTGCCGACGGGCCACTCGCGCCAGGCGAGATCCTGAACCCGCTGCTTGCCGCCCTTGCCCTTGAAGCGCTCGGCCGCATCCAGCAGCCGGTCGGTCGCATCCGAGCGGCGGTTGAGCACGATGTCCTCGGCGAGATCGCGCAGTTCGGCGTCGAGGTCGTCATAGACGGCAAGCTGGCCGGCGTTGACGATGCCCATGTCCATGCCCGCCTGAATGGCATGATACAGGAACACGGAGTGCATCGCCTCGCGCACCGGCTCGTTGCCGCGGAAGGAGAACGACAGGTTCGACACGCCGCCCGACACATGCGCATGCGGCAGGTTCTCACGGATGAAGCGCGTCGCCTCGATGAAATCGACGCCGTAGTTGTCGTGCTCGGGAATGCCGGTCGCGACCGCGAAGACGTTGGGGTCGAAGATGATGTCTTCCGGCGGGAAGCCGACCTCGTTGACGAGCAGCTCATAGGAGCGCTTGCAGATCTCGGTCTTGCGCGCCTGGGTATCCGCCTGTCCGTCCTCGTCGAACGCCATGACGACAACGGCGGCCCCGTAGCGGCGCACCAGCTTCGCCTGGGCGATGAAAGCCTCGACCCCCTCCTTCATGGAGATGGAGTTGACCACCGCCTTGCCCTGGACGCACTTCAGCCCGGCCTCGATCACCTCCCACTTGGAGCTGTCGATCATCACCGGAACGCGGGCGATGTCCGGCTCGGCCGCAACAAGGTTCAGGAAGGTGACCATCGCGTCCTGGGAATCGAGCAGTCCCTCGTCCATGTTGACGTCGATGATCTGGGCGCCGTTTTCCACCTGGCTGCGGGCAACCTCCAGCGCGGTGTCATAGTCGCCGTTCTTGATCAGCTTGCGAAACCGCGCGGAGCCGGTGACGTTGGTGCGCTCGCCGACGTTGACGAAATTCGTCTCCGGCGTGATCACAAAGGGCTCAAGACCGGAGAGACGCATGCGACAGGGGGGCTCGGCAAGCGCGCGCGGCGCATGCGGCGCCACCGCCTCGGCGATCGCGCGGATGTGCTCCGGCGTCGTGCCGCAGCAGCCGCCGACGATGTTGACCAGGCCGCTCTTGGCAAACTCGCCGACCAGATCGGCCATCGCCTCGGGGCTTTCGTCGTATTCGCCGAATTCGTTGGGCAGGCCGGCGTTCGGATAGGCGCTGACCAGCGTGTCGCAGATGCGCGACAGCTCGGCAACATGGGCGCGCATTTCCTTGGCGCCCAGCGCGCAGTTCAGCCCGAAGGAGAAGGGGCTCGAATGGCGCAGCGAATTCCAGAACGCCTCCGGCGTCTGGCCCGACAGCGTGCGTCCCGACAGATCCGTGATGGTGCCGGAGATCATCACCGGCAGCTTGCGCCCGATGTCCTCAAACACCTCGTCGATGGCAAAGAGCGCGGCCTTGGCGTTCAGCGTGTCGAAGATCGTCTCGACCAGAAGCAGGTCGGCGCCGCCCTCGATCAGTCCGCGCGTGGCTTGCGCATAGGCGACCTTCATTTCGTCGAAGGAGACCGCGCGAAAGCCCGGATTGTTGACGTCCGGCGAGATCGACAGCGTCCGGTTCGTCGGCCCGAGCGCGCCGGCGACGAAGCGCGGACGATGGGGCTCGCGTTCTGTCACGATGTCGCAGGCGGCCCGCGCCACCCGCGCGCCCTCAAGGTTCAACTCGTAGGCGATCTCCTCCATGCCGTAATCGGCCTGGGCGATGGTGGTGGAGGAGAAGGTGTTGGTCTCGACGATGTCCGCGCCGGCCTCCAGATAGGCCACGTGGATGTCGCGGATCGCCGCGCCCTGGGTCAGGTTCAAGAGGTCGTTGTTGCCCTGCAGGTCGCTTTTCCAGTCCTTGAAGCGGTCGCCGCGAAACCCGGCCTCGTCCAGCTTCAGGTCCTGGATCATCGTCCCCATGCCGCCATCGAGAACGAGAATGCGCTCGCGGGCGGCGGCATTGAGGATCGCCGCTGCGTTCTTTGAATTGGTCATGTCTGCTCTCAGGCCGCCTGCTTTTCTTCCGGCGCCGGGCGCAGGCCCAGCGTGTGACAGATCGCATAGGTCAGTTCGGCACGGTTCATCGTGTAGAAATGAAAGTCGCTTACGCCCCGGTCGACCAGATCGAGCACCTGCTCGCAGGCGACCGCGGAGGCGACCAGCTTGCGCGTCTCCACGTCCTGGTCGAGCCCGGCGAAGCGCCGCACCAGCCAGTCCGGGATCGAGGTGCCGCATTTCGCGGAAAACACCATGGTCGTCTCGAAATTGACGATCGGCAGAATTCCCGGGACGATCGGGATGTCGATCCCGGCCGCGCGGACCTTTTCCATGAAGGTCTCGAACAGGTCGTTGTCGAAGAAATACTGGGTGATCGCCCGTGTCGCGCCGGCGTCGACCTTGCGCTTCAGGTTGTCGATCTCGGTCGACCAGTCCGGGCTTTCGGGATGGCGCTCGGGATAGGCGGAGACGGAGACCTCGAAATCGCCGACGCGGCGAATGCCTTCCACCAGATCGCAGGAATAGGCGTAGCCGTCGGGCTGCGGCTTGTAGATTGCGCCGATGCCCTCCACCGGATCGCCGCGCAGCGCCACGATGTGCTTGACGCCGAGCGCCTGGTAGTCGCGCACGATGGCGTCGACCTCATCGCGCGAGGAGCCGACGCAGGTCAGATGCGCGGCCGGCGCAAGATCGGTCTCGCGCAGGATGCGTTCCACCGTGCGGTGGGTGCGCTCGCGCGTCGAACCGCCCGCGCCATAGGTGACCGACACGAAGTTCGGCGACAACGGCTGCAACCGCTGCACCGCGCGCCACAACGAGGCTTCCATCTTTTCCGACTTGGGCGGGAAAAACTCGAAGGACACGGAGACATCTGTACCCGAGCCGAGCTCGAAGCGGCGGAACTTGTCAGTGGACGGCATGTCAGGCGACCTCCTGGGTCATGTTGAGCTCCGGCAGATCCGACACAATGCGCGGATCGCGGGCCAGCCAGATGGTGACGGTGAGGCGATCGGCATCCCCGGCTTCAGGCGCCAGATCGCGGGTGAGAGTGACATCGAGGCCGGCATCGCCAAGCCATCGGTCCATTTGCTCATGCGCGAAGCCCAGGCGCCGGTGGGCGTGGGTATCGCGCAGGAATTCGAGATTATGCGGTGCGAAATCGACGATCAGCAGGCGCCCGCCGGGGCGCAGCGCACGCGCCGCCTCCTCGATGGCGCGGCCGGGATCGTCGAGATAATGCAGCACCTGATGGATCGAGATCAGGTCGAAACTGTCGGTGGGAACGTTGAGCGCGTGAATGTCGCCCTGGCGCACCTGCGCGCTCTTCACGCCCTGGCGCGCCAGATTGGCGCGGGCGACGGTCAGCATGTCGTGGCTGGCGTCGATACCGAGCGCCTGGCCGTATTGATCGCTCAGAAGCGACAGCAGACTGCCGGTGCCGGTGCCGAGATCCAGCATGGAGCCGAAGGGCCTGTCGCCGATGGCCGTGCGGATCGCCTCCTCCACCGCGGCCTCGGGCACATGAAGCGAGCGCTCCTGGTCCCAGGTCTTGGCCTTGGAGGCGAAGAAGGCCGCCGCCGCTTCCGCCTTGGCGCGGCGCGTCGCGGCAAGCCGCACGCGGTCCCCGGCCAGCACCGCGTCCTGCGGATCGAGGCGCGACAGAAGCAGACGAACCAGATCGCCCATTGCCCCGTCACCGAGGCGATAGAACACCCAGGCGCCCTCGGGAAACCGCTGCACCAGGCCGGCCTCCGTCAGAAGCTTGAGATGGCGCGAGATGCGCGGCTGGCTCTGGCCAAGAATGACGGTGGCGTCCTTGACCGTCAGTTCGCCATCCGCCAACAGCGCCAGAAGCCTCAGGCGCGTCGCCTCGCCAGCGTTGCGCAGGCCGGCGAGAAGGCTTTCAAGGCTGAGTTGATCGAGGCTGGTCTGTGTAATGTCGGACATGCCGAACCCTTGTGACTAAGATATAAAGATATCTTTATACCTATATCGCACGCCGTTCAAGCCTTGCGTTTCCGGCGGCGACGGATCCCTTGCGATCCCGCAATGCGGAAACGGGGTGCCGGACATGCCGGCACCCCGTCAGAGTGATGAAAACCCCTGAAGAATCGTCATCCCGGCCGAATGCAATGAGAGCCGGGATCGGGGAAGCACTGCCTGTCGGCTTCTTTTGGCTCGAAAATTATAGGCCTTTGGCTCTCCGATACCGGGTCGCGCTGACGCTTGCCCGGTATGACGCCTGGAGCAACTCCACCTTTGTCAGCAGCCTGACGGGGTGCCGGACATGCCGGCACCCCGTTTTGTCGAGTGCATTTCGCGCCCTACGACCGTTCCCGACAGCGGCCGGCTAGCGGCCGTCGGCGGCCGCCGCCGTGCCGGGCGCTTGCCCGTCTTCCAGTGTCGGAAGCACGGCGCCGCCAATCGCCTTTTTCTCCGCTTCGGAAAATTCGCGCTGATCGTTGGGATCCTGAGACACGCGAACGGTGACCTCGCGGTGGGCGAAATGGATGCCCTCGCGCTCGCACAGGTCGCGGATGCCGGCATAGACCACCTTGCGCAATTCGAACTGGTCGCCCGGCCGGGTCATGAACTTGACGCGCACGATCATCGCCGAATCCTCGAGCGCCGTGACGCCCTGCGACTTCACCGGCTGCAGGAACTTCGGCCCGTATTCGGGATGCTCGAGCAGCCCCTGGCCGAACTTCTTGATCAGCTTGCGCATCTTCTCAACGTCGGTGTCATAGGTGACGCGGAAGGCGAGTTTCATCACCGCCCAGTCGCGCGAGTAGTTTTTCACAAACTTGATCTCGCCGAAGGGCACGGTGTTCAGCGGCCCGTTGTGATGGCGAAGCTGCATCGAGCGGATCGAGATTTTCTCCACCGTCCCCTTCACGTCGCCGATGTCGATGTATTCGCCCTTGCGAAAGGCATCGTCGACCAGAAAGAACGCCCCGGAGAAAATGTCGCGAATGAGCGTTTGCGCACCAAAGCCGACCGCCAGACCGACGACACCGGCGCCGGCGAAGAGCGGAGCGATATTCACGCCGATTTGCGACAGGGCGATCATGCCGGCGATCACCACAATGGAGATCAGCAGGAAATTGCGGAAGATCGGCAGCAGGGTCGCCAGCCGGCTTTCGCCGGCCCCGCCGATCTCGTTGTCGTCGGTTGCCTTGTCGGGCGACGAGACCTCTTTCTTGATCTGGCTGTCGATCGTCAAGGCGGTGGCCCGATAGGCCATGTGGCCGATGAAGACGATCACGCCGATCTCGAACAGGTTGGTGGCAATCGACGCATCGCCAACGAGCGGAACGCCCCAGGCCGTCAACAGATACGCCACCGCCGCGACAAGGGCGATGATCGCCGCGCCATGATCGAGCAATGCGCGATAGGGCTTGCGAGCGGCCTCCGCCTCAAGCGTTTCCGCATGGGCCTGGGCCTCCACGGCGGCAGGCTCGGCGGGTTCGCCCTCGCTTGCGGCCGCGCGCAACAGATCCTGTTCCGCCTTTTCGCGCGCCGCCTCGCTGTCCAGGCGGGGCAAAAGCCACCTGTCGATCGCCAGAACCATGAGGCCATAGAGAACGGCAAAGACCAGCAGACAGAAGACCGGCGCGCCGACCAGTCCGAGCGCCGCCGGCTTTTCAAGCAGGACCCGAACGGACGTCACCAGAAAGGCGCCGAGGAAATACACGACGGTGACGGGCAGCCACAAGAGCGTCAGGCTGCGGCGCCACGCCTCGCGACCCGCTGCATCCGCATCCGGCCCCGACACCAGCCGGGTGATCGGTTTGCGGTAGACAATGACGACGGCGCTCAGCGCCAGACAACTGAAGGCCGTGGTCCCGATCAGCGCCAGTTTGTGGGCGTTGGGATCGAGCCCCATGAGCGCCATCCATCTGCACAGGCCGAAAAACGCGTAGGCCACCCCTGCAACCGCAATCAGGGAGCGGTAGAGACCATGCGCATCGCCGTCGTCCAGCCGCAGCAGCCGATAGGCCGACGCACCCGGCGCGAAGACATTGAGAAAGACAAGGCGCAACAGCAGGACGACGAATAGGGATTCAAGACCGATAAATGCCGACGCACGGGAGGGGTCGTGACCGGACACCCCCGCCAGCACCACCACGGTCGCGACAGCCATGAATGCCAGCGCGGCCACGCCCATCACCAGCGCGCGTGTGAACAGGAAGGCAATCTTGGTGGCCCGGTCCGACGGGTCGGGGCTGTAGAGATGCAAAAACCTGTGCTGGCCCCAACGTTCCGTCAGCCGCAGGGCTGCGGTGCCGGCCGCGATCCCGATCAGCAGCACCAGCCCGGTGGTCCAGAGCCAGCCAAGCGTTCCATCGGGGGAGCGCTGAATCAGCGTCTGACGCGCAAGGCTGGGAAAATCCGTCGCCGCCGCCAGCGTGCGTTCGAACGCATCGCGCACCTCGAAGGTCCGGGTCATCCTGCTCGGACCGGCGGCGGCATCGGCCGCCGGTTGCGCGGCCGTCTGGACGGTGGACGGCGGCGCGGCCGTGCCTCCCGCCCCCTGCGCAAAGGCACCGTCACTCACCGACCCGAAAAAGGCCGCGATCGCAACCGCAAGAACAGCAAGGGCCAGACCTCGAAACCCTTTCGGGCACCGCAGGTCGTTTTTCTTTGTCATCTGGTCTATCCCCGAAAAAATCCACGCGCGACAGGCGCCGGTTTTCTTGGGGCAAGACTAGTCGGAACCGTGCGACAAATCCACGCAACAACCGGGGAACTGCGAATGCTCTCCCCGTTTTCCGCCTGAACCGTGCCGGGTTGCGAAATCAACTCGCCAGCCGGCCCTGCCACTCGTTGAGCAGCAGGCGTGCCGACTGCGGAATGATCGACGCATAGCGCTCGACCACCCTGGCCCGCTCGGCCGCCGGCAGGCGGTAGCGCCACGGACCGATGGTCAGAAGCTTGTCGACGGTCGCCACATGCAGTCCGCAGGCCTTTGCCACGATCAGGAAAGGATCGGTGTCGAGCCGCACCATCCAGTGCTTCGCCTCTTCCAGTCCGATGTCGCCCAGCATGGCGAAAACCGCCACGACCTCGGCGAAACGGTCGTCCTCGGCAAACCGCAGCAGGGTCTGCTCGTCCAGTCCGGGACCGCGGGCGACCGCAAGGACCCGGCCCATGGCCGTCTCGAAATCATAGCGCTGCAGCCAGAACTCGTTCGACAGGCGTTGCGCCGCCGCCTTCGCCGCCGCCGGCATCGCTTCCGCTCCCGAGCTCACCGCCTCGAACAGACGGATGCGCACGCGTTCGCCGGCCAGCTCGGCGAGACGCGAGATTTCCGCTTCCTGCAGATCGGCGCGTTCGGCAAGGGCAAGCTGCAGATCCTCATCGATCCCGGCCGCATCCAGGAGCCGGGACACACCGCCGGACGACAGGCTCGCACCCGCATTTTCGGCAACCGCCCGCTTCACCGGCACGCTGCCCTCGTCGACAAGCACGTCCGTGACCAGTTCGGACAGAATATCGCGGGTGGCAATCGCCATGCGGTGATCGTCGCCGCAGTCGCGGGCAATCTCGATCAGGTCGACGTCGCGAAGCACGGTGGAGCTTTCGAGCAAGGGACGGGCAACCGAAATGTCGTCCTGCGCCAACCTGCGCACCGTCTTTTCGGGCGCGCGGCGCAATTTTGCCAACCGGTCGGCGATAAACTCGCGCGCTTGCGCCTCAACCATGTCCGACAGTTTCACCAACACATGGTCGTAGGTTTCGATCTGCTCGTCCGAACAGGTCTCCGAGGTGAACGAAAAGAGCGTCGCGACGTTCCGCGCCAGATCGTTGCGCCGAGACATATCGCCTTCCCGCGCCAAGGCCTCGAAGTTTACAAGCTCCGTATTCGCCATGATCACCATTGCCTTGCTATAGATCCTGAATTCACGATTCGATGAATAGCACGCACCAAATGAACAAAAATAAATCGACATCCGTAAATACTTACTATCTCTTAAAACGAACAAGAATAAAATTTTCGCCAGTTTTTGCTAAATTTCGAAGTATCGGGATCGCGACGGATGACAAATCACCGGTTTCGGGGAACCATGCGCGCGACGCGGCGCATCGCGACCGACACCGGGAGGATCGAATGACCCCACCCTTGGAAAAACCGCCAAGGCCTGGAGAAAAGTTTTTGGCGACGGACCCGGCAAACATGCCTGTGGACGCCGGCCTTGTGTTCATCGGTCACATCGAGACGCCCTGGAAGACGACGCGCGACTGCCCCCGCAACGGGCGCGGCAGCGAGGCCGTTTGCCGGGTCCATGTCCGGCAGGCGTTCCGTGAAGGACTGGCGTCGGTGGAAACCTGCAGCCATCTCTATCGGCTCTACTGGATGCATGAGGCCCGCCGCGACCTGATCGTTCAGGCGCCGTCCTTCACCGAGAAGACCCACGGCAGTTTCGCGCTGCGCTCGCCGATCCGGCCGAATCCGGTCGCGCTTTCGGTCGTGGAACTGGTGACGATGCGCAACGACGGGTTCGACGCGCGCGGTCTGGATTGCGTGAACGGCACGCCGCTGATCGACATCAAGCCCTATTTCGCCGGCACCGACAGCGTGCCGCAGGCCCGCGTGGGCTGGCGTGAGGGTTAGCGCTTCAGGCGGCCCTGATCCGGGCCAGGGCGAACGACCGCAGCCCGGCGCCGAGCGCGCGCACGCCCCGTGCTGCGGGCGTCTCCACGACGAGCGAGACGAGAAGCGCGGCCGCGATCAGGCTCGCGATCAGCGCCATTGACGTGACCGCGAAGCCGAGGATCGGCACGAACAGGAAATACGCCGCATACCCGATATGCTGATGCAGCAGATAGAAGGGGTAGGTCGCCCGCCCGGCAAGCGAGACGGCGGCAACCGGCAGCGCACGCGCCGGCAGCCGCACCAGCAGGACAAGCATCGCCAGCCCGCCGGCAACGCTTCCCAGAACGACCGGAACCGAAAACGCCGCGCCGACATAGAGGTCGGGAAGCCGGGCCGCAAACGCCGCCGCTCCGGCGAGCGACTGCACGAAGGCTGCAACGAGCACGACCCCGGCTGCCGCCTCCTTGCGCTCCAGGGCGCGCAACATCATGCCGAAGGCGAAAAAGCCGGCGAAATCGGTGAGCAGCAGGCGGCGCAACAAGTCGCTTCCGAAAACCGCCAGGTCGAGCGCCGCGATCACCAGCCAGACGGCCGCGATCCAGACCTGCCAGTTGCGCCACACCCGCACCACCATCAACAGCCCCACCCAGGCATAGAAGATGATTTCCACGACGATGGACCAATAGGCCCCGTCCATGAAGGGCTGCCCGAGGAACGGCGCCAGCATCGTCAGGTTTGCCAGATAGGGCGCAAGGCCCGCCGGAAGCCCGAGACCGGGCACGGCAAGCATCACCAATGCGGTCAGGCTCATGCACACGACAAACGTCGGCCACAGGCGCGCGACGCGCGCGACCGCGAAACCATAGGCGTCGCGCCCCTCCGTCGAGATCGAGATGACATAGCCGGAAATGGCGAAAAAGATCGACACGCCGAGATAGCCGTAACGCGCCAGTTCGCCCGGCTCCACCGCCATCAGCGGCCCCGCCTCGCCGGTGACCTGCATTCGAAAGCCGAAATGGAACCAGGCGACGGCTGCGACGGCCAGGACCCGCAACACATCCAGTCCGGGGCGGCGGGTGGCCGTGTTCATGCTCTCAATCCCCTTGCACACACATGACGCAGCATCCCGGATGCGGGTTAAGGGGAGTTGAAAGTTCCCGCGGGGCCGTCCATTTGCCGCCCCCGCCAACCCCATCAGGCACAGCCACATTGATTTGCGTCATCGATAAGAATACTTGTCGAAGATGCTCACGCTCAGACAGCTTCGCTATTTCGACGCCCTTGCCCGGCATCTGCACTTCGGCCGTGCCGCCGATGCGGTGTCGGTGTCGCAACCCGCGCTCTCGATGCAGATCCGCGAACTCGAGGCAACGCTCGGCATTGCGCTGGTCGAGCGCCAGCCCAATGCCGTGCGCCTGACGGAACAGGGCCGCGAGATCGCCCGACGGGCCGCGCGCATCCTGGCCGAAACCCGCGACCTGCTCGACTACGGACGTCACGCCGGCGAAGTGCTGACGGGATCGCTGCGGCTCGGCATCATCCCCTCGATCGCGCCCTACCTGCTGCCGCGTGTGCTGCCGGCACTGACGCAGGCCTACCCGAATGTCGACCTGCAGGTGCGCGAAACCTTGACGCAGGGACTTCTGAGCGAGCTCAATCAGGGCAATCTCGATGTCATCCTTGCCGCTCTTCCGCTCGAGGGAACCGACATCGAAAGCCGCGCGCTGTTCGACGACCGCTTCCTGCTTGCCGTGCGCAACCGCCCCGATCTCGACGAACGCACGCGGGTTCCCCCGTCGAGCGTCGACGGATCGACACTTCTTTTGCTTGAGGAAGGCCACTGCCTGCGCGACCAGGCGCTGAACTATTGCGAGGGCGTGCGTCCGGAAGGCCGTTCGACCTTCGGCGCGACGAGCCTGTCGACGGTGATGCAGATGGTGGCCGCGGGCTACGGGGTAACGCTTCTGCCCGAGCTTTGTGCGTCGGTGGAGGTGCGGGACGACCGGGTCAGCCTGCTGCGTTTCACCGATCCGCAACCGCAACGCAGTGTCGGCCTTGCCTGGCGCCGCTCGTCGCCGCGCAAGCAGGATTTCGATGCGCTCGGGGCGTGCATCCTCGGCGCCCTTGGGCAGTCGCCCCCCGCCCCGCCCCACGGCAACCGGGGATTGCCTGCGACAGCATCTTGACATTGTAGTCCGGGCACGTCGCAATCGCCGCCATGATCGTAGGCACCGACGTTTCCACCCTCGGCGGCATAGCCGTGCTTTTCCGCGTCCTGGACACGCAGGCGCGCGCCGCCTTCGTCCTCGACCGCATGGCCAGGGTTACCGCGCAAAACGACTTCGCCAGGCAGCTCAGAGAGACGAAAAACCTGTTCACGCCCTGCGACCGCACCGGCGACCGGCTGGAATTTGTCAATCCGATCGCCCAGCGCGCGTTTTCCGGCGCGCTCTTCGCCGTACTCGATCCCACCGGCGGCACGAAACAGGCGCTCGACATGACGCTGGCCACCGCCACGCGGCCGCTGCTGGCCGAACTTCATCCCGTCGCACTGCCCTCCGCCACGCCCTGCCCACCGGCCACCTGCGCGATCCTGATCCTGACGCATCTGGACATGGTGCCGGCCGCATTGGGCGCCCGGCTGCGCATGGTGTTTTCGCTCACGCAGCGCGAAACGGCGGTGGCCGCGTCGCTCGCCTCTCCCAGGACCGAGACGGAAATCGCCGAAGGGCTGAACATCAGCGCGAACACGCTGCGCACGCATCGAAAGACGATCTACGCCAAACTCGGTGTCGCCAGCCGCGCGGAGTTCGCCGCCCTGATGGCGCGGCTTGTCTGAAGAGCTCGGGATGCAACGGGGAGGCACCAGACGGCAAAAGGAGATGCGCAAACAGCTCCGCCTGCTTGCGCCACGCATCCCATTTGCCGATTCAGAACCTGTGATCGAGACGGCGCTTGCCGGCCATCTGCGCCATCTGCCGCCGTCCATCGCGCTCTGGCAGGCGCTGTCGGCGCATGTGCGCCATGAGCACACCGACTATGACGCGCTCCTCGACGACGGCTACGACCGGGACGCGGCCCGCTTTTTCGTCATCGACGACATGAACGCCGTGCTGGAAGGCTGGGGATCGGCACGCCGCCTCACGGCCGAGGAAGACGCGGTCTGACGCCTCAGCGGTAGAGCCAGTGCTCGGGCACATGGGCGACGACCTCTTCGCCGGGCCGGATCACGCCGGGACGTTCGACATAGGCGACGAGGCCGCGCTGCCGCCGGGCAAGCCTGGCGAACATCAGGTCCAGCCCCTCCCGGTCCGGATACTGCGCGGCAATCGCGCCACCCGCGATGCGGCACGGACTGTTGTCGCCGTCAACGCGCAGCACCACCCCGCCCGCGAAGACCATCCGCGTGCGCGGCGGAAGCAGCGTCAGCCGCGGCAGCCCTTCGGTCAGGACATTGGCGCCAATCCAGCCGGCGTCGACACGTTCGACATCCATGGCTTCGGCGATCGCGGCAAGTTCTTCCAGCGAGACGATGGAGATCTGGCGCTCGTTGCACATCTCCGTGCCGCGCGCATACCAGGGCTCCCGCCCGCCCGACTTGCGGGTGAAGCCGGCATGGCGGTCGCCTGCAATCCCCTCGAAGCCGAGTTTCAGGGCGGCCGTCCAGCGGGTCTGGAAGTCGTCGGGATCGGGGGTCGCATAGACCCTGGAGACCAGGCCCCTCACCTTGCGCGCCGGCTCGATCTCGAGGTCGTCGGTGGTTTCCCGTCCGAAAAGATCCGCAGTCATCGCGCGCCGCCCTCGCCTCTGCCGGCGACCTCCGCCGCCATTCGCATCCTGCCGCTCTTTAAAGACGAAACCGGCCGGAAAGAAAACCCGGGTGCCGACGGCGCGGACAGCCCGTGCCCGGGCGCGAACCAAAACGGCGGGCCCGGTCGGGCCCGCCGTTGGCGGTATTCAAGCTATCAGCGAGAAGGATCAGCGCGTCAGCGGCTTGTATTTGATGCGCTGCGGATTGGCGGCATCCGCGCCGAGGCGGCGGATCTTGTCCTTCTCGTAGTCCTCGAAGTTTCCTTCGAACCACTCCACGTGGCTGTTGCCCTCGAACGCCAGCATATGCGTCGCCAGACGGTCCATGAACATGCGATCGTGGCTGATCACGACGGCGCAGCCGGCGAAATCCTCAAGCGCGTCTTCCAGCGCTGCCAGCGTCTCGGTGTCGAGATCGTTGGTCGGTTCGTCGAGCAGAAGGACGTTGGCGCCCGACTTCAGGATCTTGGCCAGATGCACGCGGTTGCGCTGACCGCCGGAAAGCGAACCGACCTTCTGCTGCTGATCGCCGCCCTTGAAGTTGAAGGACGAGCAATAGGCGCGCGAGTTGATCTCCTTCTTGCCGAGATAGATCACCTCCTGGCCGCCCGCGATTTCCTCCCAAACCGTCTTGTTCGGGTCGAGCGTGTCGCGGGACTGGTCGACGTAACCGAGCTTGACCGTCTCTCCGATGACCAGGTTGCCGCTGTCCGGCGTTTCCTGACCGGTGAGCATGCGGAACAGGGTCGACTTGCCGGCACCGTTGGGGCCGATCACACCGACGATGCCGCCGGGCGGAAGCTGGAACGACAGGTCGTCGATCAGGAGCTTGTCGCCATAGGCCTTGGAGATGTTCTCGACATCGATGACATTCTGCCCGAGCCGCGGCCCGGCGGGAATGACGATCTGCGCATTCGGGTTGCTGAGGCGGTCTTCGTTGGCCTTGAGCAGCTCGTCATAGGCCTTGATGCGGGCCTTGGACTTGGTCTGGCGCGCCTTCGGGCTCATGCCCATCCACTCGCGCTCGCGCGAAAGGGCGCGCTGGCGGGCGACATCCTCGCGCGATTCCTGCTCCAGCCGCTTCGCCTTCTTTTCCAGATAGGCGGTGTAATTGCCCTCGTAGGGAATGCCGTGGCCGCGGTCGAGTTCCAGGATCCAGCCGGTGACATTGTCGAGGAAGTAGCGGTCGTGGGTGATGATCAGCACGGAGCCGGGATATTCCCGAAGGTGCTTTTCAAGCCAGTTCACGGTTTCCGCGTCAAGGTGGTTGGTCGGCTCGTCGAGGAGCAGAAGATCGGGCTGGTCGAGGAGCAGCTTGCACAGCGCCACGCGACGACGCTCGCCGCCCGACAGATTGTCGACCGGCCAGTCGGCGGGCGGGCAGCGCAAGGCTTCCATCGCCATCTCGACCTGCGATTCCAGATCCCACAGGTTCTGGCTGTCGATGATGTCCTGGAGCTTGGCGCCCTCTTCCGCCGTCTCGTCGGAATAGTTCATCATCAATTCGTTGTAGCGGTCGAGGATGGCCTGCTTGTCGGCAACGCCGAGCATGACGTTTTCCAGGACCGTCTTGCTCTCGTCGAGCTGCGGCTCCTGCGGCAGATACCCGATCTTGGCGCCGTCGGCCGCCCAGGCTTCGCCGGTGAATTCCTTGTCGAGGCCGGCCATGATCCGCAGAAGCGTCGACTTGCCGGCGCCGTTGGGGCCGAGGATGCCGATTTTCGCGTCCGGGTAGAACGACAGATGGATCCCGTCGAGAACCTTCTTGCCACCCGTGTAGGTCTTGGTGAGACCGTGCATGTGATAGATGAACTGGCGCGCCATAGGTGCCTGCCACTCCGCTGATACAGGTGAGGGGAAACTGGGAGGATGTCTTAGTCGAAGCGCCGCCCGGGAGCAAGGCCCGGCCCGCGTCGGCCCGGGGCGGACGGTCGTCGGGCCGGCCCATGCGCGCCGCCGCGTTTACCTCCCGTTCACCAAGCAGCGTCAGGATCGCCGCGGGCTGGGCAAACCCCAAGGATGTGTGTCATGCGTCTTCCTCGATCCGCCGGCATTGCCGGCATTCTCGCTCTCGCGCTGATGGTCAGCGCCTGCGGCTCGAACCGTTTCGAGCGCGGCGTGACGGGCGGAGCCATCGGCACGGCCGCCGGCGCGGGTGTCCTGGCGGTAGCGGGCGGTCCCGTTCTTGTCGGCGCGGCCGCGGGTGCCGTTGGCGGCGCCGCGATCGGCGCGCTCACCAACGAATGCCAGATCGACCTCGGTCCGCAACGTCCCAACAGCTGCTGACGCGCAGCGCCTGACGGAGCGGACCCAGCGACAGCACCCGCTTTCCGGCCCCGGAGGACCGCGCCCGTGTGCGACGCGCCCGCGCGAAAAGCGGGTGCCGCGCGTGGTCGCGCGCCTGCGTTCCATGCCAGGAAAACCCACCGGATCGCGCCCGAATCCGGATTGCAGTTGACTATTCATGCAACCCTTGCGCAAGGTCCCTCGGGTTTTTACCATGACCTGCAACGTCCCGCCCCCGAGCGAAGCCGACCGGCAAGCGCGCGGGCCGGGAATGGAGCCTGGCAATCAAAGGGGGGGGAACCAATGAGCTGGTCATTGCTTTGGGTGGACCAATGGTCGGGATGTCCGGACGCGCCGCCGCGCGCCGACAGGGCGGTCCAGGGCGCACGCGCGCTCCAACCGGAACTTCCGGACCCCGGTGCCATGGCGGCGGCACATCGGGCGCTTCAGCAGATCGCGGCGGTGGACGACAGGGAAGAGGAAGTGGTGATCCCGGCAGGATTCGAACCTGCGACCCTCAGATTAGGAATCTGATGCTCTATCCTGCTGAGCTACGGGACCTGCGCTCACACGCGTTCCTGACGCCCTGATACCAAACCGGTGTGAAAAATCAATTTCCATCGTTACGGAAACGTCCGACCCGGGCGCAAGATGACGGCACCGGGCCTGCCACGGTGACGCGGCGGCTCGTGGCCCGCGATCGCGGCCGCCGACTCTGCGGCCGGTCCTGCCGCTAAAAGTTGCATGCCGCATGGAAAGTTTCACTAACGACTCATGCACCGCTGTGGTTATCTGCAAGTCACCAGTTGAACCGACGGTTCCGGGGCACCGATGTCCAGACCTGCCCGGATGCCAGCGGCGGAGTGTGCGATGGACGGACTGCAATCCGGCTCGAAACCGGATCACGACATCCTCCGGCATTGCGACAGCCTGATCGCGGCGCTGCGTGCGCTCGGTCAACCCGCCTGGATTTTCGACCGGCAAGGTCGCTACGTCTTCCAGAACACGCTCGACAGCGACACCTTCGGGGACATGACCGGCCTCTCCCCGTCGGAAGCGGCGATCGGCGGCGCGCTCGGCCACGAGTGGCTCGCGATGCACCTGAAGGTCGTCGGCGGGGAAGAGGTCCGTTACGAACGCGAGATGGACACGGCCCGCGGGCGGGTGTCCTCGGAGACAACGATCTCGCCCATCGTGGTCAAAGGCGAGATCGTCGGCGGGGTCGGCGTGTCGGTCGACCAGACCCTGCGCACGCGAGCGGAGGCGCATCTCCAGCGCGCACACGGACGTCTGCGCGACTATCTCGACGTGTCCTCCGACTGGGTCTGGGAGACGGATGCCGATCACCGCTTCACCGAGGTTTTGGGCGACGGGGCCCGGCTCGGACTGGATTTCTCCGGCTGGATCGGCGCACGGCTCTGGGACCTCGCTTCCTGCGATCCCGCGCATTTTTGCGAATGCGAAGTCAACCGGGCGCGAATGGAAGCGCACCAGCCGATCTCCGACGCGGTGTTCCCCCTCCCCCGGCAAGACGGTCGCATCCTCTGGATCGAGATCAGTTGCCGGCCCACGCATGACGCCGCCGGCGCGTTCACCGGCTACCGCGGTGTCGCCCGTGACGTCACGGCCCGCGAGGACATGTCGCGCCAGCTCCGCCGCTCCGACATCGTGCTCCGCGCCATCGACAGCTCGGTGATCCTGTGCGACCTCCAGGGACGCATCGAATGGGTGAACGCGGCGTTCGAGCGCCAGACCGAATACAGTTTTGCCGAAGCACGCGGCAAGAAGCCGGGTGACCTGCTGCAATGCGCGCGCACCGATTCCGGGACGGTCGCGGCCATCGGTGCGGCGATTGACGCCAGACGCGAAATCCGCCGACAACTGCTGAACCGCTCGAAATCTGGCCGTCTTTACTGGATCGACCTCACGGTCCAGCCGATCATGGGCACCGGCGGACACATCGAGGGGTTTGTCGGCGTCCAAACGGATGTGACCGATCTGATCCAGGCCCGTGAGCGCACCAGCGCCATCATCGAAAACATCGCCGCCGGCATTCTGCGCCATGACGCCAGCGGAGCCATCATCGGCTGCAACCCGGAGGCCTGCCGGCTGCTGGAGCAGACCGAGGACCAGATGACAGGCCGTGCCCGGGCCGACCCGCGCTGGGCGACCCTTTATCCGGATGGGCGCCCCCGCCCTGCCGCGGAAATGCCCTCCTCCGTCGCCTTGCGCACCGGAAAGGAGATTCGCAACGACACCGTCGGGATCCGCCTGCCGGACGGTCGCGTCCGCTGGTTGCAGGTGAACGCCCGCATCGCCACGCCGGACATCGGCGACGACATCGAGGTCATCACCAGTTTCATCGACATCACACAGGATGAAGAGCAGCGCCGCGAACTGCACGAGGCGCGGGCGCTGCTTCAGGATGTAATCGACACCATTCCCGACGCGATCGAGGCGTATGACGCCGACAACCGGCTGATCCTCTTCAACCGGTCCTCGCTCGATCTTCACGGCCAGGCGGCCGCGGCCGTCCACCTCGGCGCCCGCTTCGAGGACATTCTGCGCAGGGGGCTTGCCGCAGGCCACTACGCCCATTCGGGTTTGTCGGCGCAGGACCATGCGCGCTGGATGGCGGCACGGCTCGAGAGCCACGGCAACCCGGCGATGGACGGCGAGGTCCAGCAGTTGGCGGACGGGCGCTGGCTCCAGATTCGCGAACGGCGTTCGGCGTCCGGGGTGACCGTCGGCGTTCACACCGACATCACGGCCGTGAAACAGGCGGAACTGGCGATCCGGGCCATCGCCGAGACCGACGGGCTGACCAAGCTGGCCGTGCGTTCGGTCGTGATGCGCGAAATCGAGGCGGCGCTTGTGCGCGCCGCGGACGACGGCTCCACGGGCGCAGTGGTGATCGTCGATCTCGACCACTTCAAGACGGTCAACGACACGCTGGGCCACGACGCGGGCGACAAGCTGCTGATCGCGGTCGCGGAGCGGCTGCGCACGCTGGTCGGTCACGACGGCCATGTCGCCCGGCTTGGCGGTGACGAATTCGCCCTTCTGCTTGCCGGACACCGAACGGCGGATGGCTTGGATGACGTGATCGACACCATGCACGCCTTGTTGAGCCGGCCGGTGACCTTCGAGGGCAATCGCCTGCGGGCGGGCGTGTCCCTCGGGGTTGCCGTCTACCCGCAGGACGGCACGACCGCCCCGGACCTTTTGAAGAATGCCGACATCGCGCTTTATCAGACCAAGGCGCGCGGGCGGAACGGCTGGACCCTTTTCAATCCCGACCTGCGCCGCCGGGTGGAACGGCGCCACGCCCTTGCGGAAGCCCTTCGGGCCGGCATTCCAAGAGGCCAGATCTGCGTGGCACTTCAGCCAATCGTGTCCATGACCCGAGCGGACGTGTTCTCCTTCGAGGCGCTGGCGCGCTGGACCTACGAAGACACGCCGGTATCGCCGCTGGAGTTCGTGTCCGTTGCGGAGGAGACCGGCCTTGGCGTCCAGCTTGGCCAATGCATCATCCAGGAAGCCTGCAGGCACCTTCAGATCCTGGACGGGGCCGGCGGCGCCGCGCCGGGTCACATCGCGGTCAATGTCGCCACCTCGCAGCTCAAGGACCCGGGCTTTCCCGCCTGGCTGGAGAAATGCCTGGCCCGATTCGACCTGACGCCGTCCCGGCTGGAGCTCGAGGTCACCGAAACGGTGTTGCTCGACAAGGCGACCGACCGGTTGGCCGCGACGCTGGAGCGGTTGCGGGCCATGGGCTTCACCATCGCGATGGACGATTTCGGCACAGGCTATGCCTCGCTCGCCCACCTGAAGCGTTTCCCCGTCTCCAGACTCAAGATCGACAAGTCCTTCGTCGACAACGTGGGTGACGGCGGGGGCGATGCGGTGATCGTGCGCTCGATCGTCGACCTCGCCCACAGTCTCGGCATGACGGTGGTCGCCGAAGGGGTGGAAAGCCCCGCACAGCTCTCCTTCCTTGGCGATTGCGGCTGCGACTTCGTCCAGGGCTACCTGATCGGCCGGCCGACGACCGACATCGCCGCCTTCTGCCAAAGCCCCCCGCGCCTGCCAGGGTGACACGCAAGCGGGACCCGGAAGGAAAAGGCACACACTTTCAAAACTTCATGTTTTCCGGATCTTCAGCCGCCGCTTTGCAGGCGACCTGTATGCCAACCGGCTTGCGACAGCGAGATGGGCTGACAAGCGATGCACAGCCCTCCAGTGACCCTGTAAGGTTTGCATTTCCTGATGTCCGGCTTCTGCCAGACGATCCCGTCAAAGCGGTGAAGGGCGAGAAATCAAGACGGGTGCGGGATCGGGGGGGGCGCCGACGACGAGGCCCGGAAAGCCCCAAAGGCCGCTTCGACGGCATATCAGCGACCGAACGCAGAACGAAAGAGCCCTTGGACCTTGAGGGCGCAGCGCAGGGACCTTGGCTTTGCGAGGCGGAAATCGACGGACCGCTCGCAATGCTGAAGCGACACTGGAAGACGCCTGCGAACGTGTCCGCGACGCGGACTGGGCGCCCCGCCGTGACGAGACCGGAGCACCGGCCGACGTCTGCGGCAGCAGAAAATGAAAGCCGAGGGCGTCAATTGGAGCGAAGCGGACGAAGGGGCTGTCGCCCGGCTATCACCCGGCGTCCTTCACGATCCGGAAGCCGATATGGTTCGACCCGAGGCCGCGCTCGGCCGGTTGCCGGGCGGCGGGGCGGTAGCGCAAACAGTAAGAGGGCGCGCAGAGCCAGGATCCGCCCTTGATCACCCGTCGCGCGCCGATCTCGGGGTGTGAGAAGCGGGCTGCAAGCGTCTCGGGCGGACCGTCGGGATCTGTCTCGGCGCGGTCGGGATGCGCCGGGACCCACCAGTCTGCAACATACTCCCAGACGTTGCCGAGCATGTCGTAGAGGCCATAGTCGTTCGGCGGGAAACTCGCGACGGGCGCCGTGCCATGATGGCCATCGTCGGCGAGATCGGTGGCGGGAAATTGCCCCTGCCAGGTGTTCGCCCTCCAACCGGTGACCGGGTCGAAGGGTTCGTCCCAAAAGGGATCGTCGAAAACCCCGCCACGGGCGGCCATTTCCCATTCCGCCTCGGTTGGCAGGCGCCCGCCCGCCCATGCCGCAAAGGCTTCGGCATCCTCGGGCGAAACCTGCACGACCGGATGATCGTCGCGCCCGCGGATCGTGCTGCCGGGGCCTTCGGGAGCGCGCCAACTGGCACCGGGAACCCATCGCCACCATTGGTTCGGGTTGTTGACGTGCACGTGCTCTTTCGGCTGGGCAAAGACCATGGAGCCAGGCTCGAGCAGTTCGGGCGGCCAGCCGGGGCGTTCGGCAGCCTCAAAGCCGCGCTCTGCGGTGGTGACATAGCCGGTCGCCTCCACAAATTCGCGGAACCTTGCGTTGGTCACCTCCGTCCGGCCGATAAGGAACGGCCCCACGGTGACCTCACGCATAGGCCCCTCCTCGCGATAATACGTCTCCGATCCCATCCGGTATGTCCCGCCCTCGATCAGGACCATGTCCGACGCCGCAGCGGCGGCGGGCAGCAAGAGGCAGGCAAGGGTCGCCGTGCGCAGACATGCGGTCACCAAGAAGCGCAGGCTCCCCAGTCGCGTCTGAGCCACGTCGGGCGCCGCGATGCCGTCTGGCATCGCAGTCGAATACGTGTGGCGCGGATCGGCCGGCGAACCGTCCAGCGGCTGGGCTAGCGCCGGTGCCGCGCGCGACAAAATCCCGGCGGCGATGAGCGGCACGCGGGACCGCATGAAGAAGGAAAACAACGTATCCGGTTCCTCCGGGCTCTTTTCCGGCCATCCCGCACTTGTGGGCGAGCCGGCGAACCCGCCCGGCACCGACGCCGGGCGGAGCACTTTGGAGACCTGGGCTCAGTTGTCGGACGCAGCCCGCAACGCCGCTTCCAGACGCGCCTTGTCGGCCTCGGAAAGCTGCGGACGGTCGACCTCGATGGTCAGTCTCTCCAGCTTTGCCGTCAGCGGGAAGGGTGGCGTGTAGTCCGCATCGTACACCCCGGTCAGCGTATCGGACCCGATGTCGAAGGACTCGTCCCATTGCAGGATCATCCCGAGCGTGCGGTCCATCTTCTGCGTCTGCACCGCCGTGCCATTCACCCTCAACGTGCCGGTTCCCGACGCGCCGAGACCGGTCATATCGTTGTAGGCAAGCGTGCCGACCCCGAGCCCGTCATAGGTGAACTCGAACTCGAGCGTATGCTTGCCGGGAGGCAGCGCTTCCGGCGCCTCCCAACGGATGCGATTGAGGTCGACGAGGTTCCAAAGGAACACAGGCTTGCTGTCCTTCAGATAGAAGCCGTAGCCCCCGAAGCGCCCGCCCGAGGTCAGGATCATGCCCTCGGCGCCGCCTTCGGGCACCTCGATCTCCGCGGTGATGGTGTAGGACGTGTTGAGCAGCAACGGCGAGCTTCCCTGCGGCAGACCGACCATCGGCTGGGTATAGACGAACTCGGTCCGCCCGGCGGTGATGTTCGGGCGGGGCGAGATCACTCGGGCGGCCACCGAGGCGTCCATCGGGAAGACGTTGTTCTTCTTGGCCTCCTCGATGAAGATCGCCTTCAGCTCTGTCACCTTGTCGGGATTGTCCGCCGCGACGTCGGTGGTTTGGTTGGGATCGGTCGTCAGGTCGTAGAGTTGCAAGACCTGGTTGTTCAGCGGATCGGCGTTGGCCGCGCCGAACGCCTGCCACGGCGCGCGGTTCACCTGCGTGCTCAACAGCCAGCCGTCATGATAGAGCGCCCATTGCCCCATCATCTCGAAATACTGGGTCCGCCGCGCGCTCGGGGCATCGGTATTGGCCGCGTCGAAAGTATAGGCGAAGCTGACGCCATCGATCGGGGCCTGCGGAATGCCGTCCACGATCTCGGGCGCCGGGATCCCCGTAGCGTCGAGGATCGTCGGCGTTACGTCGACGACATGCATGAACTGGTCGCGCACGCCGCCCGCGTCTGTGATGCGGTTCGGCCAGGAAACGACCATGTTCTGGCGGACGCCCCCGAGCCGCGAGGCGTTCTGCTTGAACCAGTCGAACGGGGTATTGAACGCCCAGGACCAGCCGGCCGACATATGATTGTACGTCTGCTCGGTTCCCCACTCGTCGTAGAATTTCAGCTGTGTTTCCGCCGGGATCGCATTCAGGCCGTTGAAGAAAGCCACCTCGTTCGGCGTGCCGAGCGGGCCGCCCTCCGCGCTCGTGCCGTTGTCGCCGTTGATGTAGATGATCAGCGTGTCATCGAACTTGCCCATGTCGCGGATCGCCTGGATCACGCGACCGATCTCATGGTCGGTGTAAGCCACATAGGCTGCAAAAATTTCGACCTGTCGGATGAAGAGCTTCTTTTCGTCGTCCGTCAGACTGTCCCAAGGCTTCAGGATGTCGGCATCCGGCCAGGGCGCGAGCTTGGCGTCGGCGGGAACGTAGCCCATCTTCTTCTGGTTTTCGAAGATGGTCTGACGAAGTTCCTCGTAGCCCTCGTCGAAGAGTTCCAGCTTCTGGATCTTCTCCACCCATTCCGGTGTCGGATGGTGCGGTGCGTGAACGCCACCTGGAGCGAACTTGACGAAGAAGGGCTTGGAGGGATCGATCTGGTTCAGCTCGGTGATATGGCGTATGGCGTCATCAGCCATTCCGGTGGTCAGGTTCCAGCCCGGTTTTCCCTCGAAGGGATAGATCTGGGTGGTGTTGCGGAACAGGTTGGGTTGCCACTGGTTCGCGTCGCCGCCGACGAAACCGTAGAAATACTCGAAGCCCATTCCGACCGGCCATTGCGTGAAAGGGCCCGCCTGACTGGCTGCGAAGGCAGGCACATTGTGGTTCTTGCCGAACCAGGAGGTGGCATAGCCATGATCGCGCAAGGTCCGACCGATGGTCGCCTTGTCGGGCTCGATGATGCTGTTGTAGCTGGGAAAACCCGTCGATTGCTCCGAGATCACGCCGAAGCCCGCAGTATGATGATTGCGCCCCGTCAGCAACGCTGCGCGGGTGGGCGAACACAGCGCGGTGGAGTGAATGCCGGTGAAGCGCAGACCTTCCTTGGCGAGTTGATCCATGGCGGCGGTCGGGATCACTCCTCCGAAGGTGCTCGGCACGCCGAAGCCGGAATCATCGGTAATGATAACGAGCACGTTCGGCGCGCCCTCGGGCGGCACCACACGCGGCGGCCACCATTGCGTCGACTGCAGCGCCTGCTCCTTGATTTCTCCCCCGAACTCGGGCGGCGGCGGCGGCAGCTGACGGCCGTCAATCGTTGTTGTGGCATTGGGAGCTCCGGGTGTTCCGGTCACTTGCTGTGCCGAAGCGCCGGCGAGAGCGGCTATTCCGATGGTCGACGACAGGACGAATATGGCGGCAAAGTCTCGAGCATCCCTCATGGTGTCGGTTCCCTTCATGCTGTTCCCCTGGTGATCGACCCAGCAACCGTTGCGCCCGGTTTCCGGTTACCGGACTTCTACGACCACATACTGGTTCCCGTGGGCTTGGTAGTAGACGCCGCCGCAGCTGTAGAGGCTCATGCCGTTGACCACGACAGTGCCGCACCCCCTCGGCAGCGTGGACACGTAGACGGCCGTACGCCGGACGACACGCCGCGTGGTGCGCCGGGCAACGCCGGCGGCGCTGACAGGCGTCATCGGACGACCGAGGCGTGCCTCGGCGCTGGAGACCAGACCCGAGACCGGCCAGATCGCCGGATCGGACTCAAACGTGAGCACAGCCGCGAATGCGGCGATACCGAGCAAGCATGAGATCGGTCTTCCGCGCATCGGCATCACTTCACTCCCTCAAGAACGACCTCGGCCGACCCCAGCTCGCGCGCGCCCTCCGGTGCCGCGAACGCAAAGTCATCCTGTGCCCCGAGCGACCAGTCCCGGAACTGCGCGATGAATTGCGGCGCGCCCGTCACCCATTTGGAGGTGATGACGTAGCGGACGGGCAACGCCGGCGCCTCCGTCGAAATCCAGAGCTGCCAGTCGTGCTCCGCCGCGCGGTAGTAGATGTGATGGGCAGACTGCCCGTCGATGTTGGCAACCCCGATATAGTCGCCGCGGTCGACCCCGTTCATCAGGTTGCTGCAGGGGTCCGCATAGAGCAGATCGGCCCCGCCTGCTGCACTCTCGCCGAAGGTCGCGAGCAAAGCGTCGAGCCCGGCATCGAGATCGCCCGCCGCCTGCGTTGCGGCATAGCCGCCGGTCGCCTCGGACCAGACTGTCAGCGTCGCACCGTCAAAGACAACTTCCACGGCACCGAAAGCGCCCTGCCGCGTGAACCTGAAGCCCGCGCCGCGGTCCACGATCGCATTGGTCGTCGCGACGAGTTGCAGCTTGCGCCCGTCTTGCAGGATCACTTCCGTCGATGCGGCGGAGGTGACCGTGAACGCCTCGAGACCACCAAGCGCCTCGCACATTCCCCGCAACACGTCTTCGGCGTCGGGATCGATCTCCGCCGCCCCCAGGGGCTGCGCGACCAGAAAAGCGGAAAGAATTGTCGCCGTCATGCAGCGCCAAGCTCCACTGGGAGACCAGCAACGCCGCGTCGGTATGGAGAGTTTATCCACCATGTCAGAACACCACCGAAAGGCCGATAGTCGGGCCATAGAGTTCCATGTCGACCGCAACGCCATTGTTCTTGTAGTCGATGGAGAGGTAGCGGAAGCCCAGTTCGCCGCGGATGCGTTCGGTAAAGCCGTATGAGCCTCCCACGAACGCCTCCCACGAAAAGTCCGAACCGACCCCGAAGCCGCCGACATCGGCGGAGCCGCGAAGTTCGATCCGGTCCGTCAGCTGATATCCTGCGCGCAATCCGATCAACGGATCGACGAAAGTCTGGGAGTCCGATCCGCTCTGCGCCGTGAGAAGGCCGCGGCGCGCTACGTCGATCTCGGTCGAGACGATCCGCGCGCCGCCGAAGACATCGAATCTGGCCCGGTCATTCGACCAGAACTGCCAGCCGACCGCGCCTGTGCCGATGAAAGTCTTCAAACCGGTTTTCACACTGGCTCCGGCAGCCCCCGTGCCGTCGGTCGACAACTTGGCGTACATCAAGTCGCCGAGAAGCAGAAACCGCCCCCGCCGCACCTCGGCATTGGCGAAGGCGGCGAAATCCAGTGATTGGAGAATGTCGCCGATGCCCGCGGACACGCTGCTATCGAGACTGCCGCCGCCGCGAAGCGGGACGCGGCTGTCAATCTCCGCCGCCGTCAGCCAGCCATAAAGTGTGACCCGACCGCTCCAATCGTCCGACCAGTCCTGGGCATGAGCGAAACCGGGCGTGAGCAGCATTAAGAATGAAAGAAGCTTCACCGGAGTCATCTTGACCTCTGAAGGTGCATCCACCTCAGAGGATAAGCCGCCGGCGAGACTCCAATTTATCTTTCCGCGCCACCGATTGCGATTTTCTTCTCCTTGCAACCGCGATCCGAGTGCGCCTGTGCCCGAAGATGCCGGGGAGACTGTCCGGTCCAGCGGCGGACTGCGCGGGAAAGTGCCGAGGCGTTGGTGTATCCAAGACGCTCTGCCACCTCGGCAATGGACAGCCGGCTTGACCCGAGCAGGTGCAACGCGATGTCCCGCCGTGTCTCGTCGAGAAGGTCGGAAAACGGAACACCGGCCTCGGCGAGACGTCTCTGCAACGTACGCGGCGTAACGTTCACTGCACGGGCGACATCCTTGATCGAAACGGCCCCCGCACCCATCAGCGCCTGGATCGTCCAACGCAAAGAAGCGATGAAGTCGACCTCACTCAGAACCACAGGCTGACCCCGGAGCAGCCGGTCATCGTCATAGACGACACTGTCCGCCCGGGCATCGGCCACACGGGTGGGAATGTCGATCACGAGGCGCGGTTCGCTTGCGGCCTCGACCCGCCCGAACCATCGCGCGAGGTGATCGACGCCAGCCGTCGGGTGCGGAACGATTTCGACCCGAGAAAACAATGGACGCTGCTGCGAGCAGGCAGCGCAGATCGAATGAACGAGGGCTGCAACATATTGATGGACGAAATGCTGGGCTTCCGCGTCGAATGCAAGAGTCCACTTGTCGATCACGCGTATTCCGCCTGGAACATCATGAACCGCAAAAACCTCGTGGGTGCTGTGCCTCGGCATGAAATCGGCGACCGCGAGCAGCGCGCCACGTGGCGTCCGCCGCGACCGGGCAATGCGGCCGATTGCCCCCACCTCGCTGAAGTCTGTCGTTGCTCCTATACGGCAGAAAACGTCGGCGCCTTCTGCTCTTCCCAAAAGTCGGAGCATCTCCACGCCATTCATGATCGGCGCGAAGCCCTCCAAATCTTCAGCGATCGAATCGCCGAGTGCCGCGTCACGCAGGAACGTTTCAACGGGAAGGCCGTGATCGGAGACCCACCGCAATATCGGTGCGAACACGCCAGCCCGAATGGTTGGAACAATGGGAATCATATTGTCGTTTGGCGCCTCCCCTGTCGCTACGGCAGCTTAGTCTTGTTTCGGCAGAATTCCGAGCAATTCCACAGCGACGGGTTGGCCGGAGGCTTCAACTCCTGAGTAGGCTGAAGCCGCGATGAGCAAGACCACGAACAGGTCTTGTCCCGAGGTCCGCGAGCGTGCGCTGCGTTCGGTGCCGGATCACCAGGGCCAGCACAGCTTCCGCTATCGGGAGATCATGTCGATCTGCGCGGCGAACGGCAGTGCGGCGCACACGCTGAACGAATGGGTCAAGAGGTCTGGGATTGATGGCAGTGTTCCAGCCTGCCTCCCGAGGGAAATGGCGAGAAGATGAAGGCCATAGAACGGAAGAACCGTGAGCTTCGTCAGGCTGGTCTGACGTGCACCCCACAGTTTCGGCACGACGGCCGCCGGCTCGAGATTGAGGCTGTTCCATCGGCAAGCGCCGTGGAGCGTAACCAGAAATGCAATTGAACCGAATTGATCAGGTTGAGGCGGTCGCCGACGAAAAACCGGAAACTGAAAAACAAGGATATGAAATTCAATACCTTTTTGAATTGTAACCCGAAAAAGAGAAGATGGTGGGCCCGGAGGGACTCGAACCCCCAACCAATCCGTTATGAGCGGACGGCTCTAACCAATTGAGCTACAGGCCCCGCAGCGGCGGCTTGAACCGGCGGTGCGCCTGTCTTCCTACCCCAGCTCGACAAGTGCTGACAAGAAGGCCGCGACGTCGACGGCGACCCGTCCACGAAATCCCGCATGGCACCGCACACGGTCGGGCAGTTGCATTGCGCCGCGAAGCGCGCCAAAAGCTGAACCGGTCAGGATTTCCCGAAGCCCGCCATCGATGGTGCGCGGGCCAAAGCCCGCCAGAGAGACGCCATGCCTCGTTTTCCCACAACTGTCGCGCTCGTGCTCGTCTCGATCACGCTTGTCGGCTGGCTGCTGTTCATCGGCCGGGCGCTGCTGCTGCCCTTCGTGATCGCACTGCTGGTCTGGTATCTGATCAACGCATTGTCGGCGGCGGTGCGCGCGATCCCCTTCGGACCCTGCCACCTGCCGCGGGCGATCGCGCTGCCGGCGGCCCTTGCCGTGATTTTCGGCGTCTCCTCCATGGTGGTCGACGTGGTCACCGCGAACCTGACGGAACTGGCGCGCGACGCCCCGGTCTACCAGACCCGTCTCGACGCGCTCCTGAAGACCTATTCGACCCGCTTCGGGCTGACCGACCCGCTGGCCCTGCGCGACCTCATGCCCGACAATGCGTTCAACCAGGCGATCAGCGCCGGCGCGAACGCCATCACCACGATCGCGGGATCGGCGTCGCTCGTGTTCATTTACGTCCTGTTCCTTCTGCTCGAACAGTCCACCTTCGACCGCAAGATGGCGCGCCTGTTCGTCTCGCCCGGGCGTGCGGAGATGGTGTTCAAGGTGCGCGACCGCCTCGCCGAGGCACTGCGCCACTATCTCGGCATCAAGACGGCGGTCAGCGTGCTCACCGGCCTGCTTACCAGCGGGCTCTTGATGCTCCTCGGGCTTCCCTATGCAGCACTCTTCGGCTTCATCGCCTTCCTCTTGAACTACATTCCCACGATCGGCTCGCTGATTTCGGTAATCTTTCCGAGCCTGCTGGCGCTCGTCTATTTCGACACGCTCACGCCGTTCTTCATCATCAGCCTGGGTCTCGGAACCATCCAGTTTTCGATCGGCAACCTTCTGGAACCGCGCCTGATGGGCAACAGCCTGAACCTGTCCGGACTGGTGATCATGTTGTCGCTCGCTTTCTGGGGCTCGATCTGGGGGGTGACAGGCATGGTGCTCTGCGTGCCGCTGACCGTCATGGTGCTGATTATCTGCGCGCAGTTTCCAGGTTCCAGGCCCATCGCCGTGCTCCTGTCGGCCGATGGCGATGTCGGCGAGCCGATCTCCCCCCACGCCCCCTTGGCCGATCTCTGACCGCTGCCTTTCACCTGCCGCATTTCGCGGAAAAGGTCGCCACCGTTTCTTTCCCCGCACCAGGGATCATCAGGAGTAAAATCATGCGCGTTTCCCCCACCCGCTCCCTCGTCACCGCCTGCGCCGCAGCGCTCTTCCTCACGGTGGGCGCCGCAAGCGCCCAGGAGACGCCGCGCACGGCGACGATCGACATGGTGGGCCAGGCAAGCGTCTCCGCCGCCCCCGACATGGCGATGGTGCAAAGCGGCGTCGTCAGCGATGCCGAAACCGCCGGCGAGGCAATGACGGCGAACACAGCCGCCATGAGCGCGGTGGTCGCGCGCATCAAGGCCGCCGGCATCGAGAGCCGCGACATCCAGACGTCGGGCTTTTCCGTCTCCCCGCGCTACCGCCGGCTGAAAACCACCGAGCCCGACGAATACCGGTCGGAAGTCTTCGGCTACCGCGTCACCAACAACGTCACGGTGCGGGTCCGCGAGCTTGCCAACCTCGGCGCGCTGCTCGATGCGATGGTGCGCGACGGCGCCAATCAGATCGGCGGCATTTCCTTCATCGTCAGCGACGCCGACAGTCTGAAGGACGAGGCCCGCAAGGCCGCGATGGCCGACGCAATGCGCAAGGCAAAGCTTTACGCCGAAGCCGCCGGCGTCGAACTCGGCCGGGTGCTGTCGATCAACGAGCAGGATTTCGGCGGCCCGCGCCCGCAGATGATGATGGCCCGCGCGGAAATGGCAGCAGACGGCGCGCCCGCGCCGGTCGAGGCGGGCGAGACCAGCCTTCAGGTGCGCATCAACGTGACCTGGGAACTGGCGCAGTAAAGCCCTCCCGACACGCCGCAAACCGACCGGAACAGGACGCGGGCCCGCAAAGGCCCGCGTCTTTTCACGTCTTCGCGCCCAGCCCGTCGCGGACCCAGACCTGCAGCCGCTTGCGGCTGTTGTGCGTCTCGCCGAGATCCGGCCAGTCGAAGCCGACGGTCAGGCCCGCGACGGGCCGGTAGCCGCGCTTCGTCCAGAACGGATCGAGCGGGCGATAACCGGCCGGCTTGCGCGGATCGGCATCGTCGCGGATCACCGCGCAAAAAGCGGCATGGTCGAACCCGAGGGCCCGGGCATGCGCCTCGCGCCGGTCGAAGAACGCATGGCCCACCCCCTTGCCGCGGTAGGCCGGATCGAGAACGGATTCCGCAAAGTAAAAATACGCCGCCGGGTCGAGACCCGCTTCCACGAAAGGCGCGCGAAAGTCGTCGACCTCTCCGGACAGCGGCTGCCCAGTCGCGGCTCCCACGAGGTCTTCCGCGTCGAAGGCGGCAACGACGACGGCTCCGGGAGAGACGGCGTAGCGCGCGAGATAATCTTCCTCGTAGGCGAGCGATCCTTGATAAAGATACGGCCAGGCCTGAAAAACGCCGACCCTCAATTTGGCAAGCGCGGGAAGCACACCTTCGATTTCGCTAGCCGTCAAAGAAACAATTCGCAAAGCCATCTTATTTCGTCGCTTTTCCTTGTGAGCAGACCGACATCCATTATCTGCATGCCGGAAATGCGAAATTCGCATTGCATTTAAACCCGAAACACCTTAGAGGCTACGCCTTCGGGACTGTACCCGGGTTTCATCTACTGGTTGGGGAGACCGCCATGTCTGACGACGGCCTCTTCCAATTGGGGATGGACTTGGAGGCTCGTGAAAGAGAAGCCGTGGATACGTCCACCTTCATCGAGCCAAGAAGCACCACCCATACGGAAGACACCACTCAAGTATCCGCGCCTGCATCTCATGCGCAAGACGACCGGCTCGACCATTTTATCGAGAAGGACGGCGTGCGTTGTGCGGGATCGCACCTGATCATCGACCTATACGACGCAGAGCGTCTTGACGACCTTCCCTATATCGAGGAAGCGCTCAGGGCCTGTGTCGAGGAGGCCGGTGCGACCTTGCTGCACATTCATCTGCACCCCTTTCAGCCGGAAGGCGTGAGCGGTGTCGCGGTGCTGGCGGAAAGCCACATCTCGGTGCACACCTGGCCCGAGGCCGGCTATGCCGCCTTCGATGTCTTCATGTGCGGCGACGCGCAGCCGGAAAAATGCGTCGAGGTGCTCAAGCGCGCCTTTGCGCCCGGACGCGCCGAAGTAAGCGAACTGCTTCGCGGCAAGGAGGTCGCATGAGCGGCGGGCTTGTCTTCAACGAGACACTCTATCCCGGCGTCGAGGTCAAATACGGCTGCGACACCATCCTGTATCAGGATCGCTCCGAACATCAGGACCTGGTTCTCTTCGAGAACCGGGTCTTCGGAAAGGTGCTGATGCTCGACGGCATCACCCAGGTCACGACCGCGGACGAGTTCATCTACCACGAGATGATGGCGCATGTGCCGATCCTGGCGCATGGCGCGGCATCCGAGGTGCTGATCGTCGGCGGTGGCGATTGCGGCATGGCCGAGGAAGCGCTGAAGCATCCGGGCATCGAACGGCTGACCCAGGTCGAGATCGACGAAGCCGTGGTGGATTTCTCCAGGGAGCACTTCGCCGAGTTCAATGCGCCCGTCTTCGACGACGAGCGCTTCGATCTGGTGATTGCCGACGGTGCGCGCTTCGTCGCCGAGACCGACCGCCGCTTCGATGTGGTGTTGGTCGACAGCACCGATCCGATGGGACCGGGCGCCGTACTCTTTACCGAGGAGTTCTACCGTGCGGTGCATCGTTGCCTGAAGCCCGGCGGCGTTCTGGTCACGCAAAACGGCGTACCCTTCCTGCAGCGCGACGAACTGGTCACCTCGATCCGGCATTTCTCGAAGATCTACACGGATGCCTACGCCTATGTCGCGGCCATTCCGACCTATTTCGGCGGACATATGGCGCTTGGCTGGGCCACCGACAACGCGGATCTGCGCAAGGTGCCGGTGGATGAACTGACCCGCCGCTTCGAGGCCGCCGGCCTCGACACGCGTTACTACACGCCGGAGGTGCATGCCGCAGCCTTCGCCCTGCCCCGCTTCATTCTCGATGCGGTGAAGGACGGGCGGACCGACGCCGGCTGAGCCGGACGTCCGCACCTGCGAGACAAACGAGGGCGGCAGCGATGCCGCCCTTTTCTTTTGTGCCCTCATAAGGCAATGCTACCAAAAGTCGCGTATGCAGCTTTGATACACTCCTTTGCGTGCGCCGTCGCGACTTGCGCGCCGGGCGATGCGCCCTGTGGCGCACCAATTGATTTTTTATACTGAAATGAGTATATTTCAGGGAAGGAAGCATGAAGCCATGCCGATGGGTCGGTGACTCACAGGAGAAAATGCGGGCTTTTCCGCCCGAAGTGAAACGCGATATGGGCACCGCATTGAGATATGCCCAATCCGGCTTGAAGGCGGGGAGCGCAAAACCGCTCAAGGGATTTGGGTCCGGTGTTCTTGAGATCGTGGACAATCACGACGGCGACACCTACCGCTGCGTCTATCTTCTTCGTCTGAAGGGCATCGTCTATGTGCTTCATGCATTTCAGAAAAAATCGAAGACCGGCATCAAGACATCCAAACTGGATCTTGCTCTGATCAAATCCCGCATCAAGCTGGCCGAAGCGGATTACAAGAAAGACAAGTGACATGAACGAGACAGTTGTCGAAGGAAGCGGAAATGTCTTCGATGACCTTGGGCTGGAAGACGCCGGCGAACTTGACTTCAAGGCCGCCCTCGCGATCCAGGTGGCATCGATTGTCAAACACCGTCATCTTACCCAGCGCGAGGCAGGCGAGATCCTCGGAATCCCGCAATCTCATGTCTCGAAGATCTTGAACGGAAAGCTCGACGGCATCACCTCGGACAGGCTGATCCGCATGCTCTTGAAGCTTGGACGCGACATCGACATCGTGATCAAGAAGAAGCGGACTCCGACCGAACACGGTCGTCTCGCCATTGCCAGCGCGCGGAAACGGGTCCATGTCGCAGCATAAAACGGCGCTTTCCCGCTTGATCGGGCTCTACGAAGCAACACCGGGGCGGCAGCAATGCCGCCCTTTTCTTTTGCCGCCCTTTTTGCCGCGCGGCGATGGCGGCGTCAGTCGCGCGCCTCGAGCCAGGCGCGCATCGTCTCGCGGTCGCCGCCGGTAACCCCTTCGGCCACCCGTCGGCCGACCGCCGCGCCGAACTTGTAGCCGTGGCCGGAACAGGCCGAGACGACGGTCGCGCGCGGCGCCAGAGACGCAAAAAAATGCTCGTCGCGGGTGAACGTATAGGCGCAGGTCACCACCTCGGTGACGCGATAGTCCTCGATGCGCGCGAACGGCGGGCCGAAGAGGTCGCGCAACCGCTCGCCCTCGCCCGGTTCCGGCACGCGCCGGTCATCGGCCTTGCACGGAACCTTGTGAACGCCCGCCCCCACCTTCAGCCCCGTTCCCGCCACCGGCGGCAGGACATAGCCGTCGACCGTGCCGCCGACGTCGAGGATCGCGGGCGCCGCCTCCCAGGCCGCGCGCAGATCCTCCGGTGGCGCCAGATAGGCGACCGCCGTGCGGTAGCTCGTCAGCGAGGCGGCAAGGGCTGGAAACAGGTCCAGCACCCAGGCGCCTGCGGTCACCACCACATGGTCCGCCGCAAGCTCTTCGCCTGTTGCGAGCGTGACCCGGCCCTTGTCCGCATCCACGGCCGTCACGCGCGCGTTTTCCCGCACCTCCGCACCCGAACGCCCGAGCCAGTCCCGAATTCCGGCCGCGATCCTTTGGCACAAGAGCACGCCGCCCTCCGGGCTGAAGGCCGCGCTGTGGATCGTATCCGCATCGAGGAACGGATAACGTGCTGCCGCGTCCGCCGGCGAAAAATCCTCCACCGGAAAGCCGCCGTCGACCAGCCCCTGACGATAGTCGACCGCCTCGTCGCGTCCGGTCTGCGACACGATCAGGAAGCCGGTATCGACCAGATGCTTGGCGCCGAGATCGTCCCACAGCGCATCCCAGACGTCATAGGCGGCGCCGATGCGCCGCTGATAGCCGGTCTGCCCGCCATAGGCGCGGCGGATGATGCGGTGCTGGTCGCCGGAGGCCGACAGCGGATTGGGGATCGGCCCCTGTTCCAGCAGCGTGACCTCGACGCCTTTTTTTGCCAGCGCCCAGGCGGTGCAAAGCCCGGAAATCCCGGCACCCACGACGATCGCTTTCATCCTGCCGTCCTTCCTTGAAACCTCGCGTGCGATCCTGCAGCGAGCCTATGCCTGCGAACCGCCCGTCCGATAGGCGGAGAGCGCGCGAAACTCTTTCTTGCCCACAGTCGATTGTCGCGGCACCGTGAGCGTCACCACAGCCGTCGGGATGGCCCGTCCGGCGCCTTGGAGCCACCTTCCAGATGAGCGAGACCACCCTCTCCCGGATTCCCGATCTCGGCTATCTGCTTCGGGAATACTATGAGCTCTACCGGCACATGTCGTCGGGCGGCAGCGACAAGATCCGCGCCCATCAGCGCGGCGTGCGCGAGGCGATCAGCCGCGTCCTGAAGTCGAACGCGGAAGTGCGCTTCGGCGAGCCGGCGCACAAGCCCGTCACCGCCCACCTGAAACGCGCGCTCGACGAGGGGCGGCTGGAACGCACCGCGACCTTCATCCGCGCGGTGGAATCGATCTCGCCGCAGCTTGTCTGGCAATATGGCTACGAGAAGATCCCCAAGGGTCTGGAGCGAACCTTCGCCTATGCGGAAGTCTGCGGACCGAACGGGCCGGTGCTCACCAACGAGGTGATCCTGGGTCTCGTGCTCTTCGCGCCGGGATGCACCTATCCCGCCCACGCGCACGACCGGATTTCGGAAAGCTACATCTGCCTGTCGGGCAGTGTTTCGGAAAACCACCAGGGCGTCTATGCGCCGGGCTCGATGATCTTCAACCCGCCCGAACACACCCACCGCATCACGGTGTCGAAGACCGAGCCGGCGCTGCTTGCCTATGCCTGGTCCGGGCCGCCGGAGTTGCTCGCCAACCAGAAGATGGTGTTCTCGCGTCCCCGCAAGAAGACGTGATGCGGCTCCGGCCTCAGCCGACGACCTGCGCGCTCCAGTCCGTGAGATTGTAATACGTGGTGATGCGCGCGATTTTTCCGTCGCGGATCTCGAAGAAGGTTCCCGCCGGCAGGCGGTAGGTCTGGCCGCTTGCCTCGGGAAGCCCGTCGTCGGTGACGAGATAGGTGCCGGACACGATGAATTCGGCCGCCGCCCGCGCGCCGTCGCCGGTGACGAAGATCACCATCTCCGACAATTCCTCGCGGTAGCAGCGGGTCATATGCGCGTTGAACGCCGCAAAGGCCTCGCGCCCGATGCGCCGCTCGCCCTGGTTGACGTCATGAGCGACATCCTCGGTGACAAGGCTCGCCATCTTCGCCGTGTCGCCTGCATTGAAAGCGGCGAAATAGGTTTCGATCAGAGCGCGGGTGGTGTCGACGGTCATGGGAGCATCCGGAAAAGGGCGTTGGCGGGAGATCCCTTCGCCGAAGCGAAACGGGCGCGGCGGAGTGTGTCCGCCATCTCCGCCGATGGCAAGCCCGCTGTTGCCGGATCAAAGCCCCGCGGTCATGAGCGCCTGAAACAGCACGCCGGAGACAATCGCGCCGACAAGGCCGAGACCGATATAGGCGGCAAAGACCGGCAGGCGCACCAGCGACCAGACGGCCGCCATGGCGGGCACGGAGCTGACCGCACCGGCGATCATGAAGGACATCGCCGCGCCCGAGGACATGCCCTGCTCGAGGAGACCGGCCAGCAGCGGCGGCGCGACATAGCTGTTGAGATAGGCCGGCATGCCGACGAGGGCTGCGAGGACGATGGACACCACTCCGCCGCCGCCGATCACACGGGCAATCAGGTCGGCGGGCACATAGGTGACGAGCAGCGCTTCCAACACATAGGCAAGCGCCAGCCACTTCGCCAGAAAGAGCGCGTTGACCCGCAATTCCTCGCCAAAAACCGCGCGGCGCGGGGCCTCGTTCCAGAAGCGCCAGTGCGGCGCGCCGCCAGGGGCCGGCTTGCTGCAGCATCCGCCGGCCGAAATCGCGCGCGCGGGATTGGCAAAGGCCCCGCCGGCCGTCATCGCCTTGACCGCGAAGCCGCCGAACAGGCCGAGCGCGACGGCGAAGACCGCCTTGGCGATGGCGAAGGGCCAGCCGAGGGCTGCCGCCGTGATCAGGAGCGTCGGCGGATCGATCAAGGGCGACGACAGCCAGAACGCCATGATCGCGGGCAAGGGCGCGCCGACGGCCAAAAGCCCGGCAATGAAAGGCACGACCTGACAGGAACAGAAAGGCGCCAACCCGCCGAACAGCGCGGCCAGCAAGATCGCCTGTGTCTCGCGGCCCTCGAACGCGCGCCCGACCAGAGCCTGCGCGCCGGTGGCCTTTAGTCCTGCGATCAGCAGGACGGCGACCAGCACATAGGGCAGCGTGGCGGCAAACGCGCGCGCGGCAAAACTCACGATGCCGCCCGCCTCGCCCGGGTCGAGCATGAGAACCAGCAAGGGAAGAGCGACGACAAGGCTCCAGGGCGTCAGCAGCCAGGGTTTCAGCCCGCTCCAGGAGATTTGCGGCGTCCGCGGCGCGGCAACCGGCCCCGCGCCGGCATCGGTCTTCGGGCCGCAGCAGCCGGTTTCGCCCGATCCGGCGGAGGTCGTGTCAGCCATCTGTCGTGTCCTTCTGCTCCGCGCCCGGCGACCATTCGTCGGCGCAGCATTGCGAAAGGATGAAGCCGGCCAGATCCTTCAGCCGGTCGAACGCCGCCCGGTTGATCACGGAGCGGCCGGCCTTTTCCTGCGCAATCAGCCCGCCGGCGGCGAGGAACCGCAGGTGATGGGCAAGCGTCGAGGCGGCCATGCCGGTGCGCTCCTGAATGTCGCCGACAGTCAGCCCCGCCCGCCCGGCCCGAACGAGCGCAAGCACAACGGCCAGCCGCGCCTCCGATCCGATGGCCGCAAACCCCTGGGCCGCTTCCTCGATGTGAAGTCTCTCTTTTTCCATAAAACTAGTTTTATAGTTTTATTTGCCGAATGCAAGCGCAAAACCGGCCGCGCCGGAACGGGCGCCAGTCCTTCATGCCGGCCCGACCGGACCTTGCACGGACGCCGGGCAGGAGATGCATTTGATTTCGCGCCACGACGCGGGTCAGATAGCGTCGACGACGCATCGGAAGGATCACCGGGATGGACGAGACCAGAGGCGGATGCCTGTGCGGCGGCTTGCGGATCTCGGCACACGGCGAACCGGATCGGGTCGGCCTGTGCCATTGCCTCGACTGCCGCAAGTTCCACGGCGCACTGTTTCATGCCTCTGCCGTCTACCCGGCGGACGCCGTCACGGTCGACGGCGCCTTTGGCGACTACGAGGGCCGCTGCTTCTGCCCGCGCTGCGGCTCCTCGGTCTTCTCCAGAAGCGGCAACGAGATCGAAATCAACCTCGGCGTGCTCGACGACCCGAACCGCTTCACCCCGACCTACGAACTCTGGACCACCCGCCGCGAAACCTGGCTCCCGCCCTTCCCCGGCCTGACGCGCCATGAGAGGGACCGGGAGGAGGATGGGAGCTAGCCCGAGCGGTGATCTCACCAGAACCAGTCGGCGAAATCCTTGTCGGCCAATACGCGCGCCTCGATTGAAAACGCGGCGAGTTTCGCGTGTTCCAATTGGTCGTGCAAGGGGTGTCGACAGAGGCCGCTTCCTCCTCAGCGTCACCCCGGGCAAGCGCCAGCGAAACGCCGGGCTCCATCCCCGGAGGATGGGGCTAACTGCTGCGAAACACGGCTCGCCAAGGCCGAACGCCGTTCCTCGTGCCGTGATGATCGGGCAACCACGGACCGCTGCACGGGACTGCGGTGCGCGCGGCCGTCCCAAACAGCGCGTGAGCCGCGACCCGCTGTCCCTTCGCGCCCTCAGCCTCGGCGGCCACGCCGCCGCCCTCCCCCCTCAATTCTGCGGGAAGCCGCGCGACTGCCACTGGCTCCTAGGCACCGGCGGGCCGACGCGGAAGGAGAAGGTTTCCACGCGCGTCACGGCCGGGTCGGTCTCGCAGCGGAAATCGAGGTCGTACCAGACCCCGCGCGAGCGATAGGCGGCGCGCACAGGCGCCAGCACCGTTCCCGGTTGCGGGCGGAAGGAGGGCAGGATTTCCGCCGGGCGGTCGGGGTAGAGATCGCGGATCTGCGCGCGCAACTCCGTCAGGCACAGGAGATTGAGCCGCTGCGGCCCCGACATGCCGGCCATCGCCGTGCGCGTGCGGGAATCTCCGAGAATCCGGTCGGAAAAGAGCTCCCGCGAGCGGGCAAGGCGCGGTGCGCCGGGCCGCCGCGCCGGTTCCGCCGCATTTCCGGGCAGCCGGACGCCCGGTGGCAGATCGCCTTGCTCGGCCGCCCGCTCCGCGGCCCGCAAGGCCCCCGGCGGCAGCGGCGGCTTGGCGCGCGGCAAGGTGGTCGCAATGGCGCCAGACAGCCCGTCGGCCTCCGGTGCGCTCGCAGGCGCCTCCTCCACAACCGTCTCGCCGACCGGGGCCGTTTCGCCCTCTTCCTCCGGTCCCGCAATGATATCGCTCTCCGGCGAGACCTCCTCGGGTGCCGGCTCCGCGACCGCCTCTGCCGTCTCGGCCTCTTCCTCGGCAGACGCTTCCTCGGCTGATACGTCCTCGGCGGGCGTTTCGTCCGCCGGCGCGTCTTCCACCAGTGGCTCTTCGGCTGCGGCGGGATCGGCCTCCGTCCCGGCTTCGGTCTCGGCTTCGGTCTCGGCCGGCGTCTCCGTCACCGGATCCGGCACGACCGGCTCCGCCTCATCGGGCTGCGGCGTCTCAAGCGTCTCGGCGGCCTCGGCATCCCCGTCCTCGCCGGCCGGCTCGTCCGGCGGCGTTTCGTCCTCGGCGGGTGTCAGTGCCCCGTCGCGCGGCTCGCCGTCTTCCCCGCCGGCGGCCTCGCTTGCTTCCTCTGCAAACTCCTCGACCGGCTGCAACACCGGCAGGCTGTCAGCGTCCGGAACCGATGCCGGCGGCGCCTCGGGTTCCGGCTGCTCGGGGTCCGGCTCTTCCTGGATTTCCTCCGGAGCAGGTTCAGGCGCGGGCTCTTCCGCGTCCTCTTCTTCCTGTTCCGGCTCGGGTTCCGGTTCTGGCGCAGGCTCTTCGGCGGCAGGCTCTTCTTCGGCCTGCTCCTCTTCCGGCGTGGGGGCTTGCGGCGGCGGCACCAGCACCACCTCGATCGGCTCTTCGGCTTCCGGCGTTTCCATGTCGCGCGGCGGCGTCTCGATGAAAAGGAGCACGATCAGTGCGTGCAACAACAGAGATGCGGCGACGCCGACAAGAAAGAGCCTGGAACCCGGCCGGCCGTCCTCGCGCGGGGGCGCGGGGCCGGGCACGATCTCGGGCAAATCGGAGGGCGTGGAAACCACGGGGGCGGCACCTTCTGGCTGCAAGCCGGGTCAGGAGAGATGCAAGGCCGCAAGGCTCGTGGAGCGGCACGACGGAGTCAATAACGCAGCCGAAGGGGGCATCAAAATGAAAAACCCGGCGTCGCCGCCGGGTTCTTTCTGTATCAAGCGCAAGAGCCGATCAGCTGTCGAGGAACGAGCGCAGCTTGCGCGAGCGGCTCGGGTGCTTGAGCTTCCTGAGCGCCTTGGCCTCGATCTGGCGGATACGCTCGCGGGTGACCGAGAACTGCTGGCCGACCTCTTCCAGCGTGTGATCGGTGTTCATGCCGATGCCGAAGCGCATGCGCAGCACGCGCTCCTCGCGCGGCGTGAGCGAGGCGAGCACGCGCGTCGTCGTCTCGCGCAGGTTCGACTGGATCGCCGCGTCGATCGGCAGGACCGCGTTCTTGTCCTCGATGAAATCGCCGAGGTGGCTGTCCTCCTCGTCGCCGATCGGCGTTTCGAGCGAGATCGGCTCCTTGGCGATCTTGAGAACCTTGCGGACCTTCTCCAGCGGCATCTGCAGCTTTTCGGCCAGCTCCTCCGGGGTCGGCTCGCGGCCGATCTCATGCAGCATCTGGCGCGAGGTGCGCACGATCTTGTTGATCGTCTCTATCATGTGCACCGGAATGCGGATCGTGCGGGCCTGATCGGCGATAGAACGGGTGATCGCCTGCCGGATCCACCAGGTGGCATAGGTGGAGAACTTGTAGCCGCGCCGGTACTCGAACTTGTCGACCGCCTTCATCAACCCGATGTTGCCTTCCTGGATGAGATCCAGGAACTGCAGGCCGCGGTTGGTGTATTTCTTGGCAATCGAGATCACGAGCCTGAGGTTCGCCTCGACCATTTCCTTCTTGGCGATGCGCGCCTCGCGCTCGCCCTTCTGGACCATGGAGACGATGCGGCGGAACTCCGTCGTCTCCAGCCCGGTCTGCGAGGCGAGGTTCTGGATCTCCTGACGCAGATCGCGGATCCCTTCCTTCTCGCCGGCGACGAAGTTCTTCCAGCCCCTGGACGACAGGTTCGCAACCTTGCGGATCCAGTTCGGGTCGAGCTCGTTGCCCTGATACTGCTTGAGGAAGTCGGTGCGATCGACGCCATGGCTGTCGGCGAGCCGCAGCAGACGGCCCTCGTAGCCCATCAGACGCTTGTTGATGTCGTAGAGCTGCGCGACCAGATTGTCGATACGCTGCTGGTTGAGCGACAGGCTCTTCACATCGACGACGATGTCTTCCTTGAGCTTCTTGTAGCGGCGTTCCTGCGAGGGCGTCAGCGTCTTGTTGGCGAGCTTGTTCTCGACAAGCTGGTCCTGCAGGCGGCGCAGCTTCTTGTATTCGTCGGCGATGCTGTCGAAGGTCTCCAGGACCTTCGGCTTCAGCTCGGCCTCCATCGCGGAAAGCGAGATGTTGGCCTCGAACTCGTCGTCATCGTCATCGCCATTGTCGGCGTCGCCGTCGGTCTCGCCCTCGGTCTTGGCCTCGGCCTCACCGGCGGGCGCGGGGCGCGCGCCGGGAGCAGCGGCCGCCGGCGAGCCGGACGCCGCCTCGCCGTTCTCTTCCCCGTCGCCGTCGGTTTCGTCCTCGGCGCCCTCGGGCTTGAAGTCCGGGCCGGAATAGGTCGCTTCCAGGTCGATGATGTCGCGCAGAAGGACCTTGCCCTCGTTGAGTTCGTCGCGCCAGATGATGATGGCCTGGAAGGTCAACGGGCTTTCGCACAGCCCGGCGATCATCGCCTCGCGGCCGGCCTCGATGCGCTTGGCGATGGCGATCTCGCCCTCGCGCGACAGAAGCTCCACCGACCCCATCTCGCGCAGGTACATGCGCACGGGATCGTCGGTCCTGTCGGTCGGCTCCTTGGTCGTGGTCTTGGCAACGGCGGTCGGCGCAGCCTCCACGACATCGGTGCCGGCAGCGCCCTCGCCGGCGGCCTCTTCCGCCTCTTCTTCCTCGATGACATTGATGCCCATGTCGGAGAGCATCGACATCGTGTCCTCGATCTGCTCCGAAGTGACCTCTTCGGACGGCAGAACCTCGTTCAGCTCTTCATAGGTGACGTAGCCGCGCTTCTTGGCGAGCTTGATCATCCGCTTGACGGCGGCATCGGAGAGATCGAGCAGGGGGCCGTCGGTCGTCTCGCCGGAAGGTTCCTGGGATTCGTCCGCCTGGGTTGCTTTCACTGCCATATTTTTCTCCGGCGCCGCCGGCCTCGCGGGGCCTGGCGCTGTCGCGTTTCGTCTCGGTGCATCAGCGTCCGGCCGGGCTGCGGGGTCCATCGCCGCCATGCCCTGTCGCGCCACGCACGTTTATCCTTGCCCGGCTTTCGTTCCTCGGAACGTTTCCAGGCTTTGAAACATTATCTCTAGTCGGTGTCCGTTAAGTGCCACTTAACCCTGCAGATCGATTCGACAAGCCGCAACCCGTACCAGCGTCGCGCGCACGCATCCGTGTCGGCAACCGGCTTCGCATAAGGGCGTCGGACAGCAAGGTGATTTCAGGCCGCTTGGGTGCCAGTCTCGCATTGGACATGGGCGGGGCGCGGCTCGGGACGCTGTCACTTAGCTGTATTTAGCGCAACACGCCGGATTCGCAAGAGTGATTCGTCGCACGTCAATCGATTCGACGCCTGTTTCCCCGACGATCGCGTCCGTCCGCCTTGTCACGCCCGGGCCTCAACGCGACGAGGCGACCGCGGCGGCCGCCGCACCGGCGCCGACAGTCTGACGCGAGGAGCGCAGGCCACGCGCCTTTTCCGCCAATTCCTGCTCGTCGCGCGCGCATTCCTCGCGCCGGCGGGCGAGATCCTGCGACTGCGCGCGAATGCGCTGCCAGTCGGCTTCCTCCAGCCCGTCCTCCAGCGCCGCCATTTCCGCGTCGAGCTCCTGCTCCAGCGCCCGCACCTCCAGCGCATCCAGATAATGCGCGAACAGATCCTCGATGAAGTCGAGAGGCGGATCGTGGCGCAGGATCGGCAGCCGCTGCTTGAGATCCTGAAACCGGGCACGAAGCTTCGGATCGCCGCGCAGCGGAACGCCCGCCGTGCGCTCTTCCTCTTCGAAGACCTCGGACAGGATCTGGTAGAAACTTGAATCCAGCGTTTCGAAAAAGGCACTCACCGGGACTTCCTGAAGCTCGGTGGCGATGCGGCACAATTCGTCGCGAAAGCGCGCATGCAGCGGATCGCTCAGTCCGGCCGTGCTGATGCGCTCCACGTTGTGTTCCAGAAGGTCGGGATACTTCAGGCAAAGCCCGCACAGAATGCGCTCGTTGCCGAACATCGTGCCGTCGGGAAGATCGCCGCCGCGCGCCGGCACCGAGGGTTCGGCCGCCGGATCGCCCGGGCGCCTGCCGCCTCCGCCGCCACGTCCGGGACTGCCGCCCGCGCGCTGGGCCCGTGCCTGGCGGTAAAACAGGTTGGACAGCCTGAGCCGGATGTCGAGCTGGTATCCGCGCTTGACCCTCTCCTCGGCGATGGTGCGGGTCAGGTCGTCGAGGCTCTTTTCCAGCGCCGCGCGGCGTTCCGGCGTGTCGATGCGCGCGGCATCGACCTCGCGCGCCCACAGCACGTCGATCAGCGGAAGGCTTGCGTCGAGCTCGCGGGCAAAGGCGTCGGCGCCGCCGGCGGAAATCAGGTCGTCAGGGTCCTTGCCGTCGGGCAGGAAGACGAAGCCGAAGGAATAGCCGCTCTTGAGCCCCGGCAGAATCCGGTCGACCGCCCGATGTGCGGCGGCGACACCGGCCGCATCGCCGTCGAAACAGATCGTCGGCTCCGGCGCCAGCCGCCACAGCCGGCCGATCTGCTCCTCGGTGAAGGCCGTACCGAGCGCCGCGACCACATTGCGCATGCCCGCCTGCCAGATGGCGATGGCGTCCATATAGCCTTCCACCACGATGGCCTGCCCGCTCTTGTGGGCCGGTTCGCGGGCGCGGTGAAAGTTGAAGACCATCGCGCCCTTGTGAAACAGCGGCGTTTCCGGGGAGTTCAGGTATTTGGGCTGGCCGTCGGGATCGAGCGTGCGTCCGCCGAAGGCGATAACGCGGCCGCGATCGTCCTGGATCGGGATCATCAGCCGGTTGCGGAACCGGTCGTAGGTGGGGCGTCCGTCGTCGGGGCGAATGACGAGCCCCGCCTCGATCATCGCCGCCTCCTCGACCCCCTTGCCGATGAGGTGCCGTTTCAGCGCGTCGCGCCCGTTCGGGGCATAGCCGAAGCGGAATTCACGCAAGGTCTCCGGCAACAGGCGACGCTTGCGCACATAGGCACGCGCCGCCTCGCCGCCGGATGTCGCGAGATTGTCCTGAAAGAAACGCGCCGCCATCTCGCAGATCTCGGCAAGGCTCGCACGTTGCTGGGCGCGCGCGGCTTCGCGCGGATCGGGCGCGGGCAAGGACACCCCGGACTGATCGGCCAGCCGCTCGACGGCTTCGGGAAACGACAGGCCCTCGGTTTCCGTCAGGAAGCGAAAGTGATCGCCCGACGCGCCGCAGCCGAAACACTTGTAGCGGCCACGCCGGTCGTCGACGTGAAAACTCGGCGTCTTTTCCTGGTGAAACGGACAGCAGGCCCAATAGTCGCCGCGCGCGGCCTGGGTCTTGCGGCGGTCCCAGCTCACGCGCCGCGCCACCACCTCCGACAACGGGAGACGGTCTCGGATCTCGTCGAGCAAGCCGGGCGAAAAGCGCATATCGGGTCCTGTCAGGAGGCCGGGTTCAGGGCCGGTATCTGTCGGCAGGCTCCACCGATGCGCGGCGGAGCGAACCTCTGGCGGAGAGTTTACAGCAACGCGCCGGCGGTTTCACCAGCGATGCATAGCGGTGGAAAGCCTGTGCGCACATACAGGGCGGCGCAGGGGCCGCCTACTCGCTGCGCAGAAGGTCCTTCACGACGCAGCTCGCCCGGACGAAATCCATCTGGCCCGGATAACGGGTCTTCAGCGCGCTCATGCAGCGCCCCATGTCACGCAGGCCCTTGGCGCTGATGTCGCGCACGATGTCCTCGCAGGCCTCGCGCATGGCGTGATCGTCGAACTGCTTCGGCAGGAACTCGCGGATCACGGCGACCTCGTCGCGCTCCTGTTCGGCAAGCTCGAGCTGGCCGGCCTCCTCGAAATCCCGGATCGAGCGGCTGCGCTGAGCCACCATCTTGTCGAGGATTTCCTGAAGGTCGGCGTCCTTGATCCCGTCGCGACCGAGCTCGCGAGAGCGCGACTCCCGATCCTGGATCGCCGCAAGCAGCAGCCGCAGTGTTGCAGCCCGGCGCTTGTCGTTGGTCTCCACCGCCTGGCGAAGCGCCGCATCAATCCGTTCCCGCATGACCTGCCCTGCCGTTTGCTCGCCGATGGGCGCTGCCAAAAACCGTCACACGGCAGCATGTCCAAGCGAGATATAGACCTATCTATTTGATTTCTTATGATTATTTTTAACAGTCCGAGTGTTGACCACTGCGCTGGCATCCCATAAAGTGCCGCGATTGACGCACCGTTGACACTTCAGCCGTGCACAGTCAAGGCGCCTCGAGCGCTCAACCTTGTCACCTTTGTGATCGAGAAAGCAAGATATGACGACCGCTGACGTCTGGTCTGCGACGCCGACCACGGCCGTATTGGTCCTGGCCGACGGGACCGTGATCGAGGGCCAGGGCTTTGGCGCCACCGGCCAGGCCTGTGCCGAAGTCTGTTTCAACACCGCGCTGACCGGCTACGAGGAGATCCTCACGGATCCGTCCTACGCCGGCCAGATCGTCACTTTCACGTTTCCCCACATCGGCAACGTGGGGACCAACGAGGAAGACGTCGAGACGGTCAACATGGCGGCGGCCTCCGGCGTGCGCGGCGCGATCGTGCGCGCGGATGTGACCGAGCCTGCAAACTACCGCGCGACGCGTCACTTCAACGACTGGATGAAGGCACGTGGCATTGTCGGCCTCTCGGGCGTCGACACGCGCGCGCTGACCGCGCTCATTCGCGAGAGCGGTTCAGCCAACGCCGTGATCGCCCATGATCCCGACGGCAACTTCGATCTCGACGCGCTCAAGCTTGCCGCGGCGAACTGGCCCGGCCTTGTCGGCATGGACCTGGCGAAGGATGTCACCGCAGGCCAGAGCTATCCCTGGTCCGAAACGCCCTGGGAATGGGAAAAGGGCTATGCGACGCGCGACGGCGGCCCGTTCAAGGTCGTCGCGATCGACTATGGCATCAAGCGCAACATCCTGCGGCTCCTGACGGACGCCGGCTGCGAGGTCACCGTGCTTCCCGCCACCGCGAGCGCACAGGACGTTCTGGCACGCGATGCCGACGGAATTTTCCTGTCGAACGGTCCCGGCGACCCGGCCGCAACCGGCGATTACGCGGTGCCGGTCATTCGCGACCTGGTCGACAGCGGCCTTCCTGTCTTCGGAATCTGCCTCGGTCACCAGATGCTGGCGCTGGCGCTGGGCGCGGGCACCGTCAAGATGCATCAGGGCCATCACGGCGCGAACCATCCGGTGTTCGACCGCACCACCGGCAAGGTCGAGATCACCTCGATGAACCACGGCTTCGCCGTCGACGGCGCTTCGCTTCCCGAGACCGTCGAGGAGACGCATGTGTCGCTGTTCGACGGCTCCAATTGCGGCCTGCGGCTCAAGGGCCAGCCGGTGTTCTCCGTCCAGTATCATCCGGAGGCCTCGCCCGGTCCGCGCGACAGCCACTACCTCTTCCGCCGCTTCACGAACCTGATGCGCGCGCGCAGGGGCGAGACCGCGCTGCCGGAAAAGGACGCCGTCGCCTGATCGACCTGCCTCCCCCGCTCATGGGGGAACGACAAAAAAGCGCCGCGGTGAACCCGCGGCGCTTTTTTGTTTCAGATTGTCATCAGTCAAACCCGCCGATGCCGCCCGGTCCGGGCGCCCCTGCAGGTCTCAGGCATTTGCTCCGGACTTGATCAGGTCGTCGAGCGCACCCAGCACGCCGTTCATTTCATCGACCTGCTCGACGATCTGCGCCTGCTGTTCCTTCAGGATCTCGTCCTGGCGCGCACAGATTTCGCGCAGCGCCTTGAGCTGCGTTTCACGCGCCTGCCTGCCCTCGACCAGGGAAATGACTTCGCGGATTTCCGTCAGGGTCAGGCCAACCCGCTTGGCCTGAAGGATCACGCGCATGCGGCCCACATCACGCGGGCCATAGTGTCGCCGGGCGCCACGACGCTCAGGGTTCAGCAACCCCTTCTCCTCATAGAAACGCAATGCGCGCAACGTCACACCGAATGTGTCCGCCATTTCGGCGATGGACAGCTTTGCGTCATCGGACGGATCAATACGGATCGGACCAGCCAGGTCCGGTACTGCGACTGAGTTTTCCGACAATTTCAGCATTCCGATACTCATCGTTTTCCCGATCTGTCGCGTCGTGCGACGAAGATTGCGGAGGATCCTCCGCACCCGACCGCAAGCGCGGTCACCCTCGGCGAACATCCCAGCCACCCCACCGGTCGTAACCGGGTTACAGGAGGCATCAGACATTCCCAAACGGCAGTATGCCATCGAAGACGGTCAAGCACGTTCTCCGAACGCGCCAGATTTTTATCCGCGCAAACCAGATAGCGCACAAACTCGAGAAAAACCCGAGCTGCCGCGCAAGATATGAAAAAATCGCATCGATCAATAAAATTGAATTATGTCTCAATAATTTTTTATCATAACCTCACGTTGTATTCACAAAAGAATTCGCCCTGAATGAAAAGGAATCAACTTGCCAAAGGGAATAATCGAAAATCAAAAAACTTGGATTGCGAACATAAAAAACGGAATATCGATTCTATCGACCGCATAGAGAGGGCATCATGAAGGCCGGCCGAATCAGGAATGCGTGTCGCCATCCGACAACGGTATACCGTCGCAACATGAAACCATGGCTTGCGTTTCGGCGCCCGCAAGACGGGGCGGCAACCGTCGGCCGATGCTGCTTGCGCCGCTCTGGCCCAGTCGCCATGCCGACGGCGGGCACCCGAACCAGCGACGTGCCGCGCGCGAAAAATTGCCGGTTGCCGAAAACCCGAGCCGGTAGGCGATTTCAGACACCGGCATACCGGTATACCCGAGAAGATCGACGGCCATGCGCTGGCGCACCGCATCGTGAAGCCCCTGGAACGTCTGTCCGCGCTCCTGCAAACGGCGCTGCAATGCCCGCACGCTGATCGCCAGCGCACCGGCCACGGTGGAAGCGGTCAGTCCGGGATCGGAAACCCGCTCCGCAATGGCGTCGCAGACCCTTGCGGTAAAGTCCTCGGCCCTGCGCCTGTCGTCGAGGCGGCGCCGGTTCAACTCGCAAAGGGCGGCGAAGAGATCGTCGTGGCGCATCGGGTTGGACTGCCGGGCATCGCCGACTTCGTAGCGAAGGCAGTTTACCGGCGCATCGAAACTGACCGGCACGCCGAAAAAGTCTTCATAGGCCTGGACCGATGCCGGACGACTGCGTGCAAGCGTCACCTTGGACAGCCGCACGCCTTCGCTGCTGACCTGTTGCAGACGCATGAAGGTCTTGCTGACGGTCCGGTCGGTCAACTGGTCGCGACAGACGATTTCCGGCGACAGGGCGAAGGCGATCGAGGCATGGCCGCTCGCGTGTTTGGCGCGAACCTCTGCCAGGTCGAGCACGATGCAAATGAATCTCGCGGTCGTCTGCAGCGCCGTCAGGAAGTCCGGCGCATAGCGCAAGGCAAGCGAAACCGTGTCGTCGCGCCCCGGACCGGCAAATTTCGACCAATTGAGCGCGAAGGTCTCGTCTCCGGAATAGGCGGCGCAGACCTCCAGCGCGCGTGCATGGGCACGCAGGCTGATGTGATCGCCGAGAGTCATCGGCGCGCGCAGCTCATCGAGACCGTTCTCGCGCATCACCCGCTCGTAGGGAACGCCGCGCACGCTGCAGTAATCCGCCAGCCCCGCCTGGGCCCGCGAATGGATAAGAAGCGTATCACTCAAGGCCGGAGGGCCATTGCGCGCGGACATGAGCATTGTTCCATCGATCGGAAATCGCCGGGCGTTCAAGACAACGACCGGAGCGCGGGTGGCAAACCGGCAACCTCGTCAAGCCAGACTTAAGTATTTATCAACAAATTCTCGATGAGGTCCAGTCCGGAATGATCCGGGCCGGGCTCTATCCCCAAACGGGGTAAACATCGCGCGCCGCGGGGGTGGGTTTGACATTTTCCCGAAGAGGGTCGATTCATTGGCGCACCCTTGGTCATGCACGCGTCCTGATCGCGCGGGCAGGACTGACGCGGGGGGAAACGACCACGGGAGCAGGAACCGAGCGTCTTCGGGTCCGGAAACGAGAATGAAAGCGACGACGGGTTTTGATGAAAGCTTCGAGACCATGACGCCGGAACGGTTTCGCCTGTGGCGCAAGGCGCTGGGACTGAAGCAGAAAGACGCGGCCGATCGGCTCGGCTTGAAGAAGCGGATGATCCAGTATTACGAAAAGGGCGACCGGGACGGACGGCCGGTCGAGATCCCCAAGTCGGTCCGCCTTGCCTGTTTCGCCATTTCCAGCGGCATCGACGATTTCAACGGCAGCGCGACGGTCGCGATCCCCGCCCCGGCGCAGCCGCCGGAAGCCGATCCGGATGCGGAATCCTCCGGGCGGGACTGACGTCCCGCTCCGAACACCGATTTAGACATGGTATCATGCCAGCGATGGGGTTTCGCAACCCGCGCTTTTTGCCTATAAGCCCCGTTCAGCCGACCCATTTGCCGTCACCTCACCCTCCCGTCCCGCCGCAAAGCGGCGGATGCGGGCGAAGTCTTGCGAGCCACACATGCCCAAACGCACAGATATTTCCTCAATTCTGATCATCGGAGCAGGGCCGATCGTCATCGGGCAAGCCTGCGAGTTCGACTACTCCGGGACCCAGGCCTGCAAGGCGCTGCGCGAGGAAGGCTACCGCACGATTCTGGTGAACTCCAATCCGGCAACGATCATGACCGACCCGGATCTGGCGGATGCGACCTACATCGAGCCGATCACGCCGGAAATCGTCGCCCAGATCATCGAGAAGGAGCGTCCCGACGCGCTGCTTCCCACGATGGGCGGCCAGACCGCGCTCAACTGCGCGCTGTCCCTGCGCAAGATGGGCGTCCTGGAAAAATTCGGCGTCGAGATGATCGGCGCGACGGCGGAGGCTATCGACAAGGCCGAGGACCGCGAACTCTTCCGCCAGGCGATGGACAAGATCGGCCTTGAGACACCGCGCTCCCGGCTTGCCCATTCGCTGTCGGAGGCGCTCGACGCGCTCGACGACATCGGCCTGCCGACGATCATCCGGCCCTCCTTCACGCTCGGCGGCACCGGCGGCGGCATCGCCTACAATCGGGAAGAGTACCTCGACATCATCGAGCGCGGCCTCGACGCCTCGCCGACGACCGAGGTGCTCGTCGAGGAATCGGTGATCGGCTGGAAGGAGTACGAGATGGAGGTCGTCCGCGACAAGGCGGACAATTGCATCATCATCTGCTCCATCGAGAACATCGACCCGATGGGCGTTCACACCGGCGACAGCATCACCGTCGCGCCGGCACTGACGCTGACCGACAAGGAATACCAGATCATGCGCGACGCCTCGCTGGCGGTCCTGCGCGAGATCGGTGTCGAGACCGGCGGCTCGAACGTGCAGTTCGCGGTCAATCCGGAAAACGGCCGGCTGATCGTCATCGAGATGAACCCGCGCGTGTCGCGCTCCTCCGCGCTTGCCTCCAAGGCAACCGGCTTCCCGATCGCCAAGATCGCGGCGAAGCTCGCCGTCGGCTATACGCTCGACGAGTTGGAGAACGACATCACCGGCGGTGCGACGCCGGCCTCCTTCGAGCCGTCCATCGACTATGTCGTCACCAAGATCCCGCGCTTCGCCTTCGAGAAGTTCCCGGGCGCCGAACCGCTGCTGACCACCGCGATGAAATCCGTCGGCGAGGTGATGGCCATCGGCCGGACCTTTGCCGAAAGCCTGCAAAAGGCCCTGCGCGGCCTGGAAACCGGCCTCGACGGCCTGAATGAGGTCGAGATCCCGGGGCTCGGTCAGAACGACGACAAGAATGCCATTCGCGCGGCCCTCGCCTCGCCCACGCCCGACCGCCTGCTCAAGGTGGCACAGGCCGTGCGGCTCGGCATGGACCTCGACCAGATCTACCGCTCCTGCCACATCGACCCGTGGTTCCTGCGACAGATCCAGGGGATCGTCGAGATGGAGGAGAAGATCCGCACCCACGGCCTGCCCGATCACGCGGAAGGGATGCGCAAGCTGAAGTCGATGGGCTTTGCCGATGCGCGGCTCGCCTCGCTCGCCGGGCTGGAGGAGCGCGACGTGCAGGCCTTGCGCACGCGCCTCGACGTGCATCCGGTCTACAAGCGCATCGACACCTGCGCGGCCGAATTCGCCTCGCCGACCGCCTATATGTATTCCAGCTACGAGCCGTCTTTCGCCGGCAAGCTGGCCGACGAGGCCGATCCGAGCGACCGCAAGAAGGTGGTGATCCTGGGCGGCGGTCCCAACCGGATCGGCCAGGGCATCGAGTTCGACTATTGCTGCTGTCACGCCGCCTTCGCGCTGCAGGACGCCGGCTTCGAAACCATCATGATCAACTGCAACCCGGAGACCGTGTCGACCGACTACGACACCTCCGACCGGCTCTATTTCGAGCCGCTGACGGCGGAAGACGTGCTGGAGATCATCAAGGTCGAAAAGACCAAGGGCACGCTGCACGGCGTCATCGTGCAGTTCGGCGGCCAAACGCCGCTGAAGCTCGCCCAGGCGCTGCTGGATGCCGACGTGCCGATCCTCGGCACATCGCCCGACATGATCGATCTGGCGGAAGACCGCGACCGCTTCCAGAAGCTGTTGCACAAGCTCGGCCTCAAGCAGCCGCAGAACGGCATCGCCTATTCGGTCGAGCAGAGCCGTCTGATCGTCGCCGACCTCGGCCTGCCGCTCGTCGTGCGCCCCTCCTATGTGCTGGGCGGACGCGCGATGCAGATCATCCGCGACGAGGATGCGCTCAACGCCTATCTGCTCGGCACGCTCCCCGAGCTGGTGCCGGGCGACGTGCGCGCCAAGTACCCCAACGACAAGACGGGGCAGATCAACACGGTTCTCGGCAAGAACCCGCTCTTGTTCGACCGTTATCTCGACGGCGCCATCGAGGTCGATGTCGACGCGATTTCGGACGGAACGGATGTCTTCGTCTGCGGCATCATGGAGCACATCGAGGAAGCCGGCATCCACTCCGGCGACAGCGCCTGCTCGCTGCCGCCGCATTCCCTGTCGGCGGACACCATCGAGGAGCTCACCCGCCAGGCCAAGGCGCTCGCCAAGGGCCTCGGCGTCGGCGGTCTGATGAACGTGCAATTCGCGATCCGAAACGGCGACATCTTCGTGCTCGAGGTCAATCCGCGCGCATCGCGCACGGTGCCCTTCGTCGCCAAGACCATCGGCCATCCCATCGCCAAGATCGCGGCGCGCGTCATGGCGGGTGAAAAGCTCGCCGATTTCGCGCTCGAGCTGCCGGAGTTGAAGCATGTCGCGGTCAAGGAGGCCGTCTTCCCCTTCGCCCGCTTCCAGGGCGTCGACACGGTGCTCGGCCCGGAGATGCGCTCCACCGGCGAGGTGATGGGCCTGAGCCGGAGCTTCGAGGTCGCCTTCGCCAAGTCGCAGCTCGGCGCCGGCGCCCGCGTTCCGACCAGCGGCACGGTCTTCGTCTCCGTGCGCGATGCCGACAAGGAGCGGGTTCTCGATCCCATCGGCCGGCTCGCCGGGCTGGGCTTTCGGGTCATCGCCACGCACGGCACACAGGCCTTCCTGGAGGAACGCGGAATTTCCTGCGACAAGGTGAACAAGGTGCTTGAAGGGCGACCGCACATCGTCGATGCTATCAAGAACGGAGAGGTTCAGCTGGTCTTTAACACGACCGAAGGGGCGCAGGCCCTCTCCGACAGCCGGTCAATGCGCCGCGCGGCCCTCTTGCACAAGGTTCCCTACTACACGACCTTGGCGGGCGCCATCGCGGCGGCGAAAGGGATCGAGGCATACGCTTCAGGCCACCTTGAAGTGTTCCCCTTGCAGGCCTATTTCGCGCAGACCTGAATTCAGAGCGTCCCGACCGGGAATCCCGGCCGGGCGAGTGTCTTTTATCGCGCGCCGGCAATTCGGCGTGCGCAAGTGAAGGGTCGGAGACCTATGGAAAAAGTTCCGATGACAAGCGCCGGCTACACCATGCTGGAGAAGGAACTGAAGCAGCGCACTTCCGAGGAGCGGCCGCGCATCATTCAGGCGATCTCGGAGGCGCGCGCGCACGGCGACCTTTCGGAAAACGCGGAATATCATGCCGCGAAGGAACAGCAGAGCCTGAACGAGGGCCGCATCAGCGAGCTTGAGGACAAGCTCGGCCGCGCCGAGGTCATCGATGTGACCAAGCTGTCGGGTGACACGGTGAAGTTCGGCGCCACGGTGACCCTCGTCGACGAGGACACCGAGGAAGAGAAGAAATACATGATCGTCGGCGACGTCGAGGCCGACGTGAAGCTCGGCCGCATCTCGATCTCCTCGCCGATCGCCCGCGCGCTCATCGGCAAGGCCATCGGCGACACCGTCGAGGTCACGGCCCCCGGCGGCGCGCACGCCTATGAGATCATCAACGTCACCTACAGCTGACGTCGGAGCCGCGCCCGAGCTGTGCCCCTCCGGCGCGAACGAGACACGTAACGAAACGCCGCGCGGAAAACTTCCGGGCGGCGTTTTACGTTTTCGGCGAGGCACTTGCGCGCGGTTGATCGCGGCGCTTGCAAGATCGCGTAGTTTTGCGCGCGATTTTGCGAAAGTTGCGAGTCCGGTTGGCGATATTGATCGAGTTGCCGTTCGGGTGGTGCGGATCGGTCCGGCCCGGGACCGGCGGCCACAGGCGGACTTGTCCCCGAGGCCCTGCTGTCGCCCAGAAAAATGACCCGCGAGAACTTGTCCCCGCGCCCGCCGAACCGCCAAATCGGGGATAACATCGCCACTCCGAACCGGATGCACGCGCCTTGCAACGGCACGCGCCGGCCGGGTCCTGTACGACATCCGTCACACGCGGTATCCCCGCCCCTGTCGTCCTCCCGCAAGACTGACCGGCAAGCCGGCAGCCCGGAGGAACGGATGTCGCGACCGGCACCCGACAGGCACGACGACCGCCCCGCGCACCGGCGTCATCCCGGACCCGATCCGGGATCCATTGGCAACCTCGGCCGAAGTGGGGGCGCGCGGCGCTGGCAGTCTGCGCGGACATGCCGGCGAAGGGAGGCTGTCGGTTGACGCCGCTATTGGGTGCCAGGCTCACATCCAATTCGGTGCCGACAAGCGGATCCCGCCGCTACGCGGTCAACTCAGGACACAAGCCGGTCCGCCCCTTCACACCGCAATCGCTCTGCAAACGAATGGATCCCGGATCGGGTCCGGGATGACGGGCGGAGAGTGGGCACGGTCGAAGCCCCCAGCGAAGTCAATGGCATCGGGTCCGGGATAGCGTCGAAGCGCCGCCAAACACCAAAGAGACCGCGCGGTGTTCGACGATCATCTCGCTATTCTGAAAGAAGGCGCAAAGCCGCTCAACGCCCCTGCCCCGCGTTCACGCCGGTTCCAGCCGCAGAGACGCACAGCAAACATGAGAACCGCAGGTGCTGCTCCACACACCGGCGTCATCCCGGACCCGATCCGGGATCCATTGGCAACCTCGACCGAAGTGGGGCGCGCGGCGCGGGCGGCGCCCACGATCCTGCCGATGACGGCGGAGGGTGGTCGAGCGCCCCGCCAACCGAACCAACCGTCCTTGGGTTGGGGAGGAAAGGGGTGTGGGGCCAGCGGTGAGCCTGCGTCGGGCGAAGGCAGACAGGTGTCCGCCGCCTCTTCGGATGCGACCGTGTGACGGAGTTTGGATCTGCTGAAATCGAAGGATGTCGATAGGACGAGAAAACAGAAGGCGCAGCCCCCCTCACCCCAGTTCCTTCATCGGCACGACCGGGTCGTTCTTGGTCTGGCGGATCGTCAGCGCCGTGCGGACGCTGTCGACGTTGGAGGCGGCGGTGAGGTCGCGGATGATAAAGTTCTGGAAGCTCTGCAGGTCCGGCACCACGCATTTGAGCAAAAAGTCGACCTCGCCCGACAGCATGTAGCATTCGCGCACCTCGGGCCAGCCGTTCGCCGTCTTCTCGAAGGCAATGAGGTCGGCCTCGGTCTGGCTGTGCAGGCCGACCATGGCAAAGGCGGTGACCTCGTAGCCGAGCTGCTTTTCGTCGAGCAGCGTGCGGTAGCCGCGAATGAGGCCGGCCTCCTCCAGCGCCCGCACCCGGCGAAGGCAGGGCGGCGCGGAAATTCCGACGCGGCGCGCAAGCTCCACATTGGTGATGCGTCCATCGGCCTGCAGCTCGTTCAAAATGTGCCAATCAATCGCATCGAGGCGGATTTTCACACTGGTCTCCTTTGCAAATCACTGGCACAGACGGGCGGCGCGCGGGCACGCAGTCATGCCTGGCGCACGCCTCACGCAGCGGCTTTCAGGCTCCGCGCCGGACAGGCGGCGAACCTCGTCTTCTTTCTTAGCGGCTTATGATTTTTTGCGTAAGTCTGCAATAGTGTAACAACGAGCGGCATGAACAAGAAATATCACGAAAGCGAAACGGCTGTGGACGACGCAAGGATCTGGATCGTCAGCGACGGCAAGGCCGGCGACGAGACCCAGTGCATTGGCGTGGCGGAAGCGCTCGGGGGCCGCCCCCATGAACTCCGCCGCGTGGCGCCGCGCGCGCCCTGGAGCTGGCTGATGCCCTGGACCGGCATCGACCCGCGCGACGCGCCCGACAAGCCCGGCTCGCCGATCGCGCCGCCCTTCCCCGACATCGCGATTGCCTCGGGCAGGCGCGCCGTGGCCTATCTGGCGCGGATCAAGCGCGACAGCGGGGGGCGGACCTTCACCGTGTTTCTCAAGGACCCGCGCATCGGCACCAAGGCGGCCGACCTGATCTGGGTCGCCGAGCATGACAGATTGCGCGGCGACAACGTGCTGGTGACGGCAAGCGGCCCGCACCGCTTTTCGCAGGCGCGCATCGAGGCCGCGCGCGCAGCCCCCCTCCCCGACATCGCCGCCCTGGCGCATCCGCGCGTCGCGGTGCTGGTCGGTGGCGACAGCCGCACGCACCGGTTCCTGGATCTGGACGTCACCCGGTTTGTCGAGGGGCTGGAGCGGATCGCCGACGACGGTGCGCGCTTGATGATCACGCCGTCCCGGCGCACGCCACAGCCGCTGCTGGACGCACTCGCGCCCCTTGCCACATCGCCGGACCATGTGGCGTGGTCGGGCGAAGGCGAAAATCCGCTGCTTCAGTACCTGGCCAATGCCGATGCCATCGTCGCCACCGCCGACTCCGCCAACATGATCGGCGAGGCCCTGGCGACCGGTCGGCCGGTCCATGTGTTTCATCCGTCCGGCGGACACAGAAAATTCAACGTGTTTCTGGAGGCATTGACGCGCATTGGTGCCGTCCACCCCTTCCCTGGACGATTGAAAACGACTACCTACGAGCCAATCGATTCAACCCCGCGGATCGCCCAGGCGATCAAATGGGCCTACGCGACGCATCGCGCCGGCATCCGCTAGCCGGCGCCGCACGCCAGCCACCGGGAGACGCCGGAGACCCCGCCTTTTCGAAGGCCCGGCTTTTTAAGGAGAGTGCGACCATGACCGAACAGCATCACAAGCTCCTGATCGTCGGATCCGGCCCGGCCGGCTATACCGCCGCCGTCTATGCCGCGCGCGCCATGCTCGAGCCGGCGCTCGTCACCGGCATCCAGCCCGGCGGCCAGCTCACGATCACCACCGAGGTGGAAAACTATCCAGGCTTCGCCGATCCGATCCAGGGCCCCTGGCTGATGGAGGAAATGCGCAAGCAGGCGGAAAACGTCGGCACCGAAATCATCTACGACACGATCCTCGAGGCCGATCTCTCCACCCGCCCCGTGCGCCTGACCGGCGACAGCGGCACGGTCTACACCACCGACGCGCTGGTGATCGCGACCGGCGCGCAGGCCAAGTGGCTCGGCATTCCCTCCGAGGACGCCTTCATGGGCGCCGGCGTCTCGGCCTGCGCCACCTGCGACGGCTTCTTCTACCGGGGCAAGGAGGTCATCGTGGTCGGCGGCGGCAACACCGCCGTGGAAGAGGCGCTCTACCTCGCCAATCTCGCCTCCAAGGTGACGGTCGTGCACCGGCGCGACGAATTCCGCGCCGAACGCATCCTGCAGGACCGGCTGGAGAAGAACCCCAAGATCGAGGTGGTCTGGGACAGCGTGGTGGAAGAGGTGCTCGGTGGCGGGGTTCCCAAGGCGGTGACCGGCGCACGGATCCGCAACGTCAAGACCGGCGAGACCAGCGAGATCGCGGGCGACGGCTTCTTCGTCGCCATCGGCCACGCCCCGGCCGTGGAGCTCTTCAAGGACCAGATCGAGATGAAGCCGTCGGGCTACATCTGGACCGCGCCGGACAGCACGCAGACCTCGATCCCCGGCGTTTACGCCGCCGGCGACGTCACCGACGAGATCTACCGCCAGGCGGTCACCGCGGCCGGAATGGGCTGCATGGCAGCACTTGAAGCCGAACGCTATCTCGCCGCACTGGACGTTGCAGAAGCCGAAGCGGCCGAATAGACTTCCGACCTACGCAAAAGAACGAACAAAGGCTGGTCACTGTGCCGTTGGACTGGGACAAACTCCGCATCTTTCATGCTGCGGCGCAAGCGGGAAGTTTCACCCACGCGGGCGACACGCTGAACATGAGCCAGTCGGCGGTCAGCCGGCAGGTGAGCGCGCTGGAGCACGACCTCAAGGTCCCGCTGTTCCATCGCCATGCGCGCGGGCTCTTGCTGACCGAACAGGGCGAGGTGCTTTACCGCACCGCGCGCGAGGTCTTCATGAAGCTGGAGGCCGCGCAGTCGCGCCTCACCGACAGCCGCGAGAAACCGAGCGGCGTTCTGCGGATCACCACCACGGTGGGCCTCGGCTCGACCTGGCTGACACAGCGGCTGAACGAGTTCTTGGATCTCTATCCGGAGATGGAACTCAGGCTCATTTTCGACGACGACGAGCTCGATCTCGGCATGCGCGAGGCCGATGTCGCCATCCGCCTGCGCCAGCCGACCCAGCCGGACCTGATCCAGCGCAAGCTGTTCACGGTGCATTTCCATCTGTTCGCGGCACCGTCCTACATCCAGCGCTTCGGCTCGCCCAAGTCGATAGACGAGCTCGACGGCCACCGCATCATCACCTTTGGCGAACATGCCCCGGCCTATCTGCGCGACATGAACTGGCTGGAAACCGCCGGCCTTCCCTCCGGCCAGCAACGGCGGTGCGTCTTGCGCATAAACAATGTCGTCGCCATAAGGCGCGCGGTGGAACGCGGCATCGGCATCGCCATCCTTCCCGACTACATCAACGAGGAAGGCTCGGGGCTGGTCCAGCTCCTTCCCGAAGCCGACGTTCCAAGCTTCGACACCTATTTCGTCTACCCCTCGGAACTGAAGAACACGGCGCGCATCACCGCCTTCCGCGACTTCCTGCTGTCCAAGGCGGAACGCTGGACGTTCTGATCCACGACGCGCGCCCGGTGCTCTGGCCTGATTTCGCTGCATTGCCGCATCGCCGATGGCGATCCGTGAGACGCCATCCGTCCGCCTGCACGACGGCATTCCGCTGCGGAAGAATTCATCCCGGAAATCATGATAAAAATTCAGGCATTTCGCTGAAAATTCAGACGTCTGGACCGGGCCGGCAACACACGGGCGCAGGGCTGCGAACCAGATACGCGCAAAATGCATATCAGCAATGCAACACTGCTTCTTGAATAAGCACGTTGTGCACTGCATATAAGCAACAGGCTGTTGGTCTGCTTCGTCGCTACCTCCTCCCAGCGACGTATTATGCGACCAGCTGTTCCCCTCTGGAAGGTGATTGCGCCACTTAGGTGGCAAAATCAAATAACTGCCGGGTCTTCGGACCCGGCATTTTTTTTTGCCCGGATTCCAGGGGACAGCAGCCGACCAGAAGTCTTTCCCGCCCTTAGCGTGCCTCACTCCCGGACCACAAGACAGATCTTTCCGACATGGACCTTCGACAGGAACGCTTCCTGGGCGGCGCGCAAGTCCTGCAGCGGATAGGTCCTGGCAACCACCGGGCGGATTTCTCCCGCCTCGATATAGCGGACGAGATCGGCAAAGACGCTGGCCGGCTGATGGGTGCAGCCGAAGAAGGCAAGGTCGCGCAGATAGAGCGTACGCAGGTCCAGTTCCACGATGGGTCCCGCGATTGCGCCGGCCGTCACATAGCGCCCGCCCGGATGCAAGGCCTCGACCAACGCCGGCCACCACGCGCCGCCGACAAGATCAAGAACCACGTCGAACGCCTGCGCGGGCGGCTCTGCATCGCGTGCCAGCACCTCGTCGGCACCGAGTTCGCGCAGCGCATCCACCTTCTGCGGGCTGCTCACGGCAGTAACATGGGCACCGCGACGCCGGGCCAACTGAACCGCAGCGGAACCGACACCGCCCGATGCCCCCGTCACCAGCACGCGCTCCGCCCCGAGCGAGGCCCGCTGAATCATCCCCTCCGCTGTTGAAAAAGCGCAGGGAAATGACGCCAGTTCCACGTCCGAAAGACCTGACTGAATAGCGACCGCATTCTCGGACGCAACGCACGTATACTCGGCGAAAGCGCCATCGCGTTCGGATCCGAACGTCGACGCGCCAACACCCGTGCCGGCTCCAGCTGCAGGCTGGACGGCGCGAACGAGCACCCTTTCCCCAACCCTGGCGGCAGGCACGTCGGTGCCGTGCGCGACGATCTCGCCGCAGCAATCAGCGCCCTGGATGCGGGGAAAGGACAGCGCCGCACCGGACCAGCCTCCATCCTTTTCGACCAGATTGCCGTAGCCCTTTGCCGCGCCCGACGCGGTGTCGCCGCGAATGGCCTTCGAATACCAACCCGTACGGGTGTTGACGTCGGTGTTGTTGATCGCGGCCGCGCCAACCCGGATCAGCACCTCCCCTGCCGCCGGGACGGGAACCGGCAGATCCTCGCGCCACTCCAGCCTGTCGAGCCCGCCATGGCCGGTCAGGACCATGCCTTTCATCATCCCCGGTATCGTCATCCTTGTCGCCTTTCGTCAGGTAGAATGATTACTCTACTTGCACAAGTAGAACAATCGCTCTACATCGTCAAGCATGACGGATACGATGGCGAGGATAGCGGCGGGACTGGAGAGCGCCTTTGCGCGCCGGGGCTTTGCGGTGCCAAGCGTGGAAGATCTGCGCGACGCGGCGGGGGTGAGCTTGCGTACGCTCTACAAATACGCCCCCTCACGCGACCGGATGGTCCGTATTGCGCTCGAGCATCGTCATCGGCGCTATCTCGACCATGTCTTTTCGGATCTGCCGATGGGTCATGAAGCCGCGCTTGACGCCCTGTTCGAGCGTATCGGCCTGTGGATGGAGCGCGAGACCTCTCACGGCTGCCTGTTTCATGCAGCCGTGGCGGCCAACCCGGACGACAACGAACTGAAAGCGCTGCTTGAGCGGCACAAGTCGGAGGTCGCGGAACGCGCGGCCGGGGCGACGGGGCTATCCGGCCGAAAAATCGAATTGATGCAGGTCATCGAGGGATTGACCCAGAGCTGGCCGCTCTACAGGGAACGGGCAACGACCGGAGCCCGGCACCTCGGTGCGGCGCTTCGGCGCGCCGAGGTGCCGGGACCGTTTGACGCCAGGACGTCCTCTCCCTCCCTCACATGAAGAGCGCCTCGCCCTCCAGGTCCTTGTAGAGATGGGCGACCTGTTCGCCGTAGCCATTGTAGAGGCGGGTGGGGACGCGCTCGTCGGTGGCGAGCAGGCGTTCCGTCGCCTGGCTCCAGCGCGGATGCGGAACCTCCGGGTTCACATTGGCCCAGAAGCCGTATTCCGCCGCCTGGATCTGTTCCCAGAAACTCACCGGACGCTGGTCGGTGAAGGTGAAGCGAACAATGGATTTGATCGATTTGAAACCGTATTTCCACGGCACGGCGAGGCGAAGCGGCGCGCCGAACTGATTGGCGAGCGGCTTGCCGTAGATCCCCGTCGCCATGAAGGCGAGCTCATTGGTCGCTTCCTCGATGGTCAGCCCCTCCACATAGGGCCAGGGGTTCCATGAGGCGCGCTGGCCGCTGGCCACCTCCGGATCGAGGAAGGTCTCCATGCGGACGTATTTCGCGCCCGCCTGCGGGCCGGCGAGCTTGACGAGATCGGCAAGCGGAAAGCCCGACCACGGCACGGTCATCGCCCAGGCCTCGACGCAGCGGTGGCGGTAGACCCGCTCCTCCAGCTGCACCTTCGACAAGAGCTCGTCGATGCCGATTGTTTGCGGATTGTCGCAAAGCCCGTCGATCTTCACCTCCCAGGGCCGGATCTTCAGCGCCTGGGCGGCACTCGCGATCTGCTTGTGCGAGCCGAACTCATAGAAGTTGTTGTAGGTGGAGGAGACTTTCTCCGGCGTGATGGCGCGCTCGACCTTGTAGGCGTCGTTGCGTTCAACCGGATAAAGCGATGCGCTCGGATCGTCGGCGGCAAGGGCCGAGCGGGAAAACAGCGCCCCGCCCGCGACGCCGCCTGCCGCCGCCAGGCCGAAGCCCGCAAGGATCTGACGGCGGTTCAGGAACACATGCTCGGGCGTGACGGACGATTCGGGGAGGTCCCAGGACCGTTTGTGTATGGTCGGCATGGCGATGCCTTTCCTCTCAAGGTGCTGACGCGCTTGCCTCCCGGTTATACCTGGCCGCGCTCGCACACAAATCAAGCCCGCTTGATGTGCCGTGAACAATCCGGCCTATGGCGCGGCCGAGATCCGGTAAAGCGCGCCCCCCGCCTCGTCGGTGGAAAACCACAATGCCCCGTCGGGGCCGTTTCGAAGTGTGCGGATGCGCCCGTAATCGCCGACGATCAACCGCTCCTCGCCGGTCACCTCCCCCGCCTCGACCTCAAGCCGGGAGACAAGCTGGTCCTTGAGCGCGCCGACGAAGAGATCGCCGGTCCAGGCGGGAATGGCGTCGCCCGTGTAGAAGGCCATGCCGGACGGCGCGATGGAGGGATCCCAGTAGTGGAGGGGCTGTTCATAGCCTTCCGCACTGGTGCCGACGCCGATCTCGCCGCCGGAATAATGCCGCCCGTAGGAAATCACCGGCCAGCCGTAGTTGCGCCCGGCCTTCGGGCGGTTGATCTCGTCGCCGCCGCGCGCACCGTGCTCGACGGTCCAAAGCGCGCCGGTTTCCGGTTCGATCGCGGCCCCCTGGATGTTGCGATGACCGGTCGACCACATCTCCGGCAGCGCCGTCTCGCCGTTGGCGTGGGGATTGTCGGCCGGAATGCCGCCGTCGCGGGTGACGCGCAGAACCGAGCCCGCACGATCGAAGGGATCCTGCGCGCGCTCCGCCTGGCCCCGGTCGCCCGTCGTGACATAGACCGAGCCGTCGGGCGCGGGAACCACACGCGAGCCGAAATGCCGTCCGCCCGGGGTCCGCGTCTCCATGCGCGCAATCACCTTCACATCGGCAAGACGCACATTGCCGTCCTCGCGCAGGAGCCGCGCCCGCGCCGCCGTGGTGCCGGCCCCGTCGGGCCCCGGCTCGGAATAGGTGAGAAAGATCTCCCCCGTTCCGGCGAAATCCGGGGCGACGACCACATCGAGCAATCCGCCCTGCCCGGAGGCGCGCACCTCAGGCACGCCTGTCACCTCAACACGCTCGGCACGGTCGGCCGACACCCACCACATGCGCCCGTCGATCTCGTTCACCAGAAGCGACCCGTCCGGCAGGAAGTCGAACCCCCAGGGATAATCGAGGTCGTCCACCATCTTCGTCACGGCGAAGCGCGTGGTATCGCCCTCGTGCACGGTCTGGGCAAGCGCTTGCGGCAACGCCGCGAGGATGGCTGCGCCCGCCAGCGCAAGGGCGGAAACCGGAAACCGCATGATCGTCCCTCCTGTCGAACAAGCCCCCGCAACAAAAGGTAGGCATGCCGCGCCGGGTTTCCAGTCGCGACCTTCGCGCGGGCACCCGGACAGCGCTCCCGCTGTCCGGGGAGCGGCCTTGAACGGGACGTCAGGCCGCCCGCATGTTCCGACGCGCGCGCACCTCCTCGGCAGCCTTGCCGTTCAGCTCCGCAAGATGGTCGAAGACGCGCGAGAAGCTCGCCACCCCTTGCGTTGCGGAGCGCAACTCGACGATGAGATCGGTCGTTTCCGCCGTCGGCATCATGGCGCGCACCTCATCCCAGCCCGGCCAGCCGGGACGCGCGTCGAACCCGAGCAACTGCCCGCGATGCGCCGAGACAATGCCGTTGATCCGCGGCGTCGCCTCGCTCGGACAGCGGATCGTCACCAGGTCGACCGGTTCCAGCAGCACGGGCCTGCACTTCGGCAGGCCCTCGCGCATCGCCTGGATCGCGGCCATGCGAAACGCCTGGTCGGAGGAATCGACGCTGTGAAACGACCCGTCGGTCAGCGTGACGCCGAGATCCACCACCGGAAAGCCCAGCGCCCCGTGGCGGATCGCCTCCTCCACCCCGGCGCGCACCGCCGGGATGTATTGCTTGGGGATGACGCCGCCGGTGATCGTGTCGGTGAAGGCGAAGCCCTCACCGCGCTCGAGCGGATGGATCTCCAGCGCGACGTCGCCGAACTGGCCGTGCCCGCCCGACTGCTTCTTGTGGCGCGCGCGCGCCGACGCCGAACCGCGAATGGTCTCGCGGTAGGGCACGCCCGGCGGCGCCGTTTCCACCTGGAGGCCGTATTTGCCGGCAAGGCGCTCAAGCGCCACGCGCAAATGCATTTCCCCCTGTCCGCGAAGCAGAGTTTCGCCGCTCTCCGGCGCGTGGACGACGCTGAGCGACGGGTCCTCCTCCGCCAGTTTCGCAAGGGCGGCATTGAGCTTGACCTCGTCGCGGCGCTCGGCGGGAAAAACCGCAAGGCCCAACACCGGCATGTTTTCGTGTACCGGCGCAAGCGGTGTCTCGACCGCCGTCGTTCCAAGCGTTTCCCCGGTGGCGACCCCGTCGAGCTTGCCGAGTGCCACCGTGTCGCCCGGACCGGCGGCGACGCGCTTGTGCGCCTGCTGCCCCAGGAGCGTGTAGAGCCCCGACACCCGGACCGCACTGCCATCGCCGCGCGCAAGCGTGTCGGCATCGGCCACCGATCCGCTCATGACCCGCACCAGCGAGAGCTTCCCGGCATGCGGCGTGTGCAGGGTCTTGAGCACCTGAAGGAGCGGATCGCCGCCGGTCTCCAGCCCCAGCCGCGCAGCGGCTTCCGCAACATCCGGCGTTTCGTGCCGCAGCGCCTTCAACAGACGGCCGATCCCGTTTCCATGCTCGGCGGACCCGAAGAACACCGGGCAGACCAGCCCCTCGCGCGTTTCCTCGGCCAGATCGGCAAAGATCCGGTCCGGATCGGGCGCCAGGTCTTCCAGCAGCGCCTCCATCAGCGCGTCGTCGTGATCGGCGAGCGTCTCCAGCATGGAAAACCGCGCCTCCACCTCGCGCGCCATTGCCGCGTCTGGAATGTCGATGATCTCGCTCGGCGCATGCTCGCGGTAGACATAGGCGCGCTCCAGCGCCAGATCGATGTAGCCGGTGGCGATGCCATCGTTCCAGATCGGCACCTGGCGCAGCAGCAGCGGTGCGCGCGAGGCCGGTTGCAGCATCGCCAGCACATCGCGGATCCGGGTCGCGGCCCGGTCGATCTTGTTGACGAAGACGAGGCGGGGAACGCCGAGGTCCTCCAGCTGCTTGAGAATAAGCTGGAGCGCGGGAACCTTCTTCTCGTCCGCCTCGACCACGACGACCGCCAGATCGACACCGGCCAGCACCCCGACGGTTTCGCCGAGAAAATCAACCGCTCCGGGACAATCGAGAAAGGTGAAGGGATCGTCCATGAAGACGGCCCCGGCCGCGTTGACCTCGACGCTCATGGTGTGGGCGCGTGCTTCCGGCGCGCCGTCGCCGACGGTGTTGCCAGCGCTCACGCTGCCCTGTCGGGAAATCGCACCGGACCGCGCAAGCAGCGCCTCCAGCAGCGTGGTCTTGCCGCTGCCCGACGGGCCGAGAATGGCGATGCACCGTGGCCGGGCGCTGCCGGCCGTCTCCCTGTTGCCGTTCATGGGGAACGCTCCCTCTCCCGGCCATGTTGCGCCCTCGGCAGGGGCCGAGACTGGCGGCCGATCCGAGCAGGAGCCGTCCGGGCACGGCGATGACCGGGTCTGGCCGCGCGCCGGAGCCACCACCTGCCGAATGCAGGTGAAGAGTGAAAGCCCGCCATATGCGGGTGCAACCTCATCCCGCCCTGTACCGGCGGATCGTTATCGTCGCGCCGAAAACGGGCCGGACGCAAGGAAATCCGTTGCCGCAGCGCAGCACGGGCGGGCGCGGAACGCGGGCAAAACGCAAAAAAGCCGGCGGGTTGCCCCGCCGGCTTTCGACCTGCCGACAATTCCGGAGTCGCTTCAGGCGTCCTACCGGGCAAGCGTCAGCGCGACCCGGTATCGGAGAGCCAGAAGCCTGTGTTTCACAGGCAAGAAGACACCGAAAGACTTTGCCTCCCCGATCCCGGCTCTCATTGCATTCGGCCGGGATGACGCGCCTTCGGAGCCTGTCATCACGCACCGTCGCGGAGCGAGCCCAGCGCAGGGCGCGCGTTACTTCAGGTTCGCGCAAAAGCGCTGGATGCGCTCGCACGCCTTTTCCAGCGCTTCCGTGGAGGTCGCGTAGGAAATGCGGAAGTTGGGGCCAAGGCCGAAGGCCGAGCCATGCACCACGGCAACGCCCTCGGTCTCAAGCAGCTCGGTGACGAAATCCTCGTCGCTCTCGATGACCTTGCCGGACGGCGCGGTCTTGCCGATGGTGCCGGCGCAGGACGGGAAGACGTAGAAGGCGCCTTCCGGAACCGGACAGTCGATCCCCGTGGCCTGGTTGAGCATGGACACCACGAGATCGCGGCGGCCCTTGAAGACCTCGTTGTTCGCCGGAATGAAGTCCTGCGGTCCGTTCAGCGCCTCCACGGCCGCCCACTGCGCGATCGAGCAGGGGTTGGACGTCGACTGCGACTGGATCTTGGCCATGGCCTTGATCAGCTCCGCCGGGCCGCCGGCATAGCCGATGCGCCAGCCGGTCATCGCATAGGCCTTGGAGACGCCGTTGACCGTAAGCGTGCGGTCGTAGAGACCGGGCTCGACCTGGGCCGGCGTGGTGAACTCGAAATCGTCGTAGACGAGATGCTCGTACATGTCGTCGGTCATCACCCACACATGCGGATGACGCATGAGGACGTCGGTGATCGCCTTCAGGTCCGCGCGCGAATAGCCGGCGCCCGACGGGTTCGACGGCGAGTTGAAGATCACCCACTTGGTCTTCGGTGTGATCGCGGCTTCCAGGGCCTCCGGGGTGATCTTGAAGGTCGTCTTGTCGGCCTCCACGATCACCGGCTCGCCGCCGGCCAAGAGCACCATGTCCGGATAGCTGACCCAATAGGGCGTGGGGATGATCACCTCGTCACCCGGATTGATCGTCGCGATCAGGGCGTTGTAGAGCACCTGCTTGCCGCCGGTGCCCACCGTGATCTGACCGGTCTCGTAGGTCAGGCCGTTCTCGCGCTTGAACTTCCCGGCGATCGCCGCCTTCAGCTCGGGAATGCCGTCCACGGCCGTATATTTGGTCTTGCCTTCCTGGATCGCCTGGATCGCGGCCGCCTTGACGTTTTCCGGCGTGTCGAAATCGGGCTCTCCGGCGCCAAGGCCGATCACGTCGCGACCGGCGGCCTTGAGTTCGCGCGCCTTGTTGGTGACGGCGATGGTGGCGGAGGGTTTGACGCGCGCCAGCGCGTCGGCGATGAAGGCCATTGGGATCTCCCGGTAAATGGGCATGAAGTGCAGGCCGCGAGACTACTTGCGCGCGGTATCGCGCGCAAGGCCGCCGGTCACGGCGCACGGCGCTTCTCACGACTTCTTCTTGCCATCGCCCGTCGGCCGCTGCGCCCGCACGGCCCCTGTCGGCCCGCCCCGGTCAGCCGGCAAGCATGCTCCCGTTGCAACGCACATCCTGCACGCTCACGTCCGCCTCGCCGAGACTGACGCCCAGCGTCATCAGCAGACTTTCCACGACCGCGTCGAGCGGTCGCGCCAGGTCAGCCAGGATCTCTCCCAGCAGATCCGTCACACCCCCGAGCGGAAGCGTCAGGAGAACCACCCGCACCCTGAGATCGAGATCCTCCACCAGGGAACTGACAACGCTTTGCAGGATGCCGGAACTGGACACGCGTTTTACCGTGCGCGTCTCGATATCGCGGCGCGAGAATGTCAAAAGGGTGCCATGCTGGCTGCCAGCCTCGACATGGGCCTTTCCCGTGGCCGATATAAGCGCGGTGCTGACGATCCTCGCCGGATCCACGTCCGGCTTGCGTTCGAAATCAGTGATATCGCCGGTCCTGACCTCCCCGAGCCACAGGTCGGCAATGCCGGGCCGCGCCTCGACCCTGACCCGCGACACGCGTCCGCCACGGCAGGAAATGCCGCTCAGCCGCGCCTGCGCATAGGCAACATCCAGGTAGACCGGCAACCGCACTTGCACCGTTTTCAGCAGTCCGCGACCGCCGACCTGCGCCACGAGCCTGAGCCGCGTCTGCGCGGTGGCGACCGTGCTGCCGGCTTCCCCCACCCGCATGAAGGCGGAATCTTGCGGCGGTTCGCCAATCACAAGATCCAGGCGAAGGTCCACAAGACCGGGCACCTCGGCGGCGAGATCGAGGGACACCTGGCGTTCGCCATTCGCCAGCAGCCCCGCCAGCGAGACGAGTTGCATCGCCGAGGCCCGCAGCCCGATGCCCGGCGCACGTTCGCCAATCGCCAGATCGCCGTAAGGTCCGGCATCGAACACGGCCGACAACGGCACGCTCAGTCCGGCGCGCGCCGTCCCCGACAGCCGGCGCAATGCGAAGGCCGCGGTCGGTTCGCGCGCGTTTCCCGCCGCCGCGGCGGCCGCCTCGAGAAAGTCGGCAAGCGACACATCCGCTGCAAGAAGCTCTTCATAGGTGCCCAGCTCCAGGTCCGCCGACGCATTGACCTGCGAAAGCAGGTCGACCACGTCGAGATCGACGTCGGCAAGCGCCTCGTAGTCCATCACCGACAAGGAGACCGTTGTGCCCAGAAGCGCGCCCAGAAGGGCGTTCGCCACCCCTTCCCGCAGCGCGAGCAGCCGGCTGCCCACCGTAAAGCCGGCCAGTTCAGCCGTCGCCGCCGTCGCCTTCACGCTGATTTGCGGCGCCTGCACGTCGAAAACCCGGGCAAAGAAGATGTTGCCGGGCATTTTCGCCAAGACCTGGACGGCGTTGTAGGGACGCGCGCCCGGCGTGAACCGCTGTGTGTGGTGGACCGCGTCGTCCGCGACATAGCGCCCCCGCGTCACGTCGGCCGTCGCCGTCAGCCCGTTGGCGGCAAGCGCCCTGGCGACGGCCACTTCGGCATTGTCGATATCGGCGGCACCGGCGATGGCGGCGAGGTCCGACGCCCCCTGCAGGTGCCGGCGCTCCAGGTAAAGCGAGGCAATGTCGATGGCGAGGGCCGCCACCGCGGCCATCAGAACGAAGGCAAGCCCCGCCATGATGCTCACCGATCCATGCCGGTTCGAAATCAGACGACGGACGAGACCGCGACCGCGTTGCCAGCAACCGGACGTTCCGCAGGTGTGACCAAACATGACCGTCTCCCTTCAATAACCGCCGCGCATCACGACCGCGCTGCGTTCGATTGTCTTGCCCGGCAAAGGCAGGAAGGGCTCGAGCTGCCAGATCGGCAGGTCCGTCGCGTCGTAACGCACAACCACGCGAAAATGTTCGCCCAGGCCCGGCATCGGGCCGGCCTCGACCACCACCTTGCTGGCGTCGATCATCGCGTAGTCCCCGGAGGCGGACGCTATATGGGCGGCGACGATGCGCTGGCGTTCGGCGTCGCTCAATCCCGCGACGGACGCGCGCGCGGCATCCGCGGCGAGCTGCGCCAGGCTGTGCGTCGCCCCGAAGTAGATGCCATACGCAAGAATGCCGAGCATCAACACCAGGAACACCGGCAAGACAATGGCGAACTCGACGGCGGCAACACCGCCGCGGTCGGCGGAAAACCGGAAGAGGCTTTTCTTCATGGCACACCTCCTGGACTGCGCTTTCACGCAAGCGATGGAACTGCGGGGCCAACCTCGCCGGCCTGCGGCAACACCAATCGTCCCGGCGCCGTCATTCAAGCCATGCAAAAGCAACCCCTGATAGCATCCTCACATCAGCAGGCGCCTCAAAAATAAATATATTCTTAAAATGTAAAATATCAGGCAAAACACCGACAAATTGCCCAAAGTATTCATGTAAAAATTACTGAAAATATCGAAAACTTGCTGAAATCACAAAAGACCCCTGAATGAAATGACAAGGTTATTTCATGAGATCTCTCCGGAGCCTGTCGCCGGGGGAGGGCGAACCGCCTGCGCCGGTGCAGCGGACCGTCCCGTCGGGCACGACTGCGACGTGCGAAAAGGCGGTCACACAAATCCGTTGGCGGCAGCAACCGCGCGGGCGCGACCGCGCGCTCACGCCGACGCGGCGCGCACCCAAGACGTGCGACACGGCAAGAGGGTCTGAAACGGCCGCGGGATCAGTGCTTGCTTTCGATCACCAGGTATTGGCCCGACCCGCCGTCGACGACGCTCGCCCTGAGCCGCTTGCTGCGCGTCACCCCGTCAAAGCCGCTGACGGTTGCCTGAAGCGGCGTCGAGCTGCTCTTGCGCGCGTGCTCGATCAGCGAAACGAAGGTGCGCGGATGCAGCATGGTCTCGGTGATCGGAGCGGATTCCATCATCTGCTCGGTGATGGCAAAGGTCTTGCGCGCCGATGCATTGGCCGAAATCAGCATGCGCGTCTTGAGATCGACGACGAGAAGCGGCGAATGCACCAGATTGAAGATCTGCTGAAAGTCGACGGCGCAATCGTTCACCTTTTCGGCGGAGAACACCACGCCCCCCAGACCGGACGACACCCGAAAGGGGATCAGGTCGTAGGTCAACGTCATGGAATCGCCCGAGGCAAGAAAGAACCGCTTGCTGCCGTCGACCGGCGCCCGGCGCGCCAGCGTCGTCAGCACCACGGAGGTCAGTGTCTTGCCGACACGGTTGGGGATATGGGCGATGTTGCGACCGATGCACAACGTCGGATCGTTGATGTGGAACAGGTCGTAGAGCGACTGGTTCGCGTAGCGAAGGTAGCCGAAACTGTCGACGACCAGCACAGCCTTCTCGCTCCCCTCCACCAGATGACGAATCAGCGGTGCAACGCCGCGCACCGCCGTGCCGGTGGCCTCGTCCTCCGCATCCGTACCCGATACCGCAATGACGAAGGTACGCCCGCCTTCGGCCTGATAGCGCGTGGCGATCAGCGACAGGCCGTTGCCCAGATCGTCGCCGCCAAGCTCGACCGGGCCGGCGGAGCCGTATTTGACGGCATGCTGGATCAGGCTGAGGATCTGTTTCTGGTCGTTTTGCGCCAGATTGCGCAGCGCGTTGGAAAGGCTGGCCTCGTTGAGCCCGGCAGCATGCTCGAAGTCGAGCGAGGGCGATTCCATCCACACGAGTTTCTTGGTCTGGACATCGACCATGAAGAAGCCGAGGCCGGCAATCGACAAGGCCGCATTGCCGTCCGGCGCCTTGCCCCCTGCGTCCGCCTCGCGTTCCGGGACCTGCCGTTCGACCTTTTCCACTGCGCTCATGTTCTGTCTTCCGCTTGCCGCAATGCCCCGGGCGCGCCCCGTCAGGGCGGCGCGCCGGTTGCTGTTCGCGAACCCTCGCAAAAAGCTCCTGCGATTCCGTAAAGGCCGGCAGCGCAAAACACGGCAACCGCATTCACAAGTGTGAACACCGCCACGGTTACGCCGCGAAATGACACAGGAAGCGCCCGATTGACGGCCCTGCCCGGCCCCTTTCGAAAGCGAGTATTGCGAAATCGACCACACGGAATGTCCCGGAGTACCCCATGCGTATCCCTCCCCGGTCCCCTCGCAAGCCCAGGGCCCTGCACCGCCGCATCCTTCATGCCGCAGCCATCGTGCTCGCCGGGGCGGCTCCCGCCCTGCTGATCGCCTCGAGCGCAAGGGCCGCGGGGGCGACGCCGGCCGACGACTGGGCAATGGGACTGATGGCCCTGTCTTTCGGTTCCATGCTGCTGGTTCTCACCGTCTTTGCCCGCCGTCTCGCACGCACGCTGACCGCCAGTGCCGCGCGCCATGACCTGAACCGGAGGGAGATCTGATGCGCCTCACCCGCCGCAACGCCTTTTTCACGGATCCGCAATGGGCACCGGATGACGCGGACGCGCGCGACCGCACCGCACTTCACCTCGCCACCGCGGTCGCAATCGGACTGTTGTTCGCCGGCTCGCTGACCCTGTTCGGCGGCCCCCTCGCCGATGGCCTCAAGGCCCTCGGCCCGGACGCCCCGGCGCAGGTCCAGCGGGCCGATCCCGGGCGTTTTTGACCGTTTCGCCCCGCGCCGGCGGCGATGAACCGCCGGCTTTCGCCGAACGCCCCCCCTGCGCCGGTGCGGGACGCAGGGTTTTCCCCAACAGCGCCGAACGATGCCCCGGCACGAGGCGGATTTTCATTTGCCGAACGGCCCGTCCTTGCGTATGCGCAATGGGCGGGCTCTGGCGTTTGGGCCCCGTGAAGCGTAGGCTTGTGGCATTGGCGCTTGTTCCGAAAACAGCCGGCTGGCCTTGCGCTCGATCAAGGTGCGCCTGCCCCTTGCAGGGCACTCTTTGCCCGCGCCGCCGATGCGGGCGTAGCGGGAGCGCGGGCCGCACGATCGGCGGGCGCCGGACCAGACCAAATCAAGACGGGAGCACGCTCCCGCGAAGGAAACGGAGTATCGGACCATGGCGGTCGACTTGTCCCTCTCACCGGCAACGCTGCGGATGCTTGTGCAAAAAGGCCGGGCGGCAGCGGCGTCCACCCTGACAGACGGGTTCGAGGACGGCCAGGACCGCGAGATCGAGTTCGACACCGACACGCTCCAGGACAGTCATGCGCATGACGGTCTGGCGGAGGAAGAAACGGAAGACCTCTCGAGCGAGGAACTGATCGAGCTGATCGAGGACCTCAACGTCGACGAGGCGGCCGAGGTCGTGGCAATCGTCTGGATCGGCCGGGGCGATTTCGACGCCGCCGACTTCCCGCAAGCGGTCGAGGATGCCCGCGAACGCGCGGTCGGCTCGACCGCCAAATATCTGAGCGGCATGCCACTTTTCGCCGATCATCTCGAGGCGGGCCTCGACGCGCTGGAACTATAGCCCCACCTTCGGTCTCCGCCTTGCGGCCAGGCGCGGCGCGTCCGGGCGGGCCGCAAGGCAGGCCTTGCCCGACGTGTTTTACCCTTTGTTAACCATAATCCCTGTCATCTGTGCGCCCAACAGCCAGCGGAGGCACTTCATGAGGTTTTCCGACCGCGCCCGGACGGACACGCTGCTTGCCCGCCGATCATCGCCCTGGCCGCTCGCGCTCTGCGTCACCAGCGCGGCGCTCATCGTGACGCTCGTCATCTGTTTCGCTTTTCCCAACGGCTGACGCGCGGGCGCTTGCGCGCACCCTGCGGGTAAGGTAGCGCAAGCGCATGAGCCGTCCCGTCGCGAACTTGCTGCTGCTTCTCGCCGCCCTGATCTGGGGATCGGCCTTTGTCGCGCAATCGACCGCCATGCGCGACCTGGGACCGCTGACCTTCACCGGCCTGCGCTTCCTCATTGCCGCCCTCGTCGTCGCGCCCTTCGCGATACATGAGGGGAAACGCCGTGCCGCCGCGCCGCTCGGCGCCGGCCGACTGGTCCGCTTCACCGGCCTCGGCCTCGTCTTCTTTGCCGCGATCGCGCTGCAGCAAACCGGCCTGGTGCAAACCACCGTCACGAACGCCGGCTTCCTGACCGCCGTCTACGTCGTTCTCACGCCCATTCTGGGACTGCTGGCGTTCGGAGAGCGCCCTCACGCGGTTGTCTGGCCGGCCGCCCTCGTCACGCTCGCGGGCATCTGGCTGCTCGGCGGCGGCGGCGTCGAGCGGCTCAACACGGGCGACATCCTGATGATCGTCTGCGCGTTCTTCTGGGCCTTGCACGTCTGCCTGCTCGGGGGCCTCGCCGCGTCGAGCGGGCGTCCGCTGGCGCTCTCCGCCTGGCAATTCGCCGTGGTCGGCGTCGTCGCGCTGGTCCCCGGCCTCGCGCTGGAACCGGTTTCATTGCCGGCCATCGCCGCCGCCGGTCCCGAACTGATCTACACCAGCGTCTTTTCCGGCGGTCTCGCCTACACGCTGCAGACGATCGGGCAGCGCTGGACGCGCTCGGGCGACGCCGCCATCCTGCTGTCCTCGGAAGCCCTGTTCGGGGCACTTTTCGGCGCGCTCCTGCTTGGCGAAAGGTTGAGCCCCGCAGGGCTTGTCGGCTGCCTGCTCATCTTCTCGTCGATCGTCGCTGTGCAGGTCATTCCCATCATCGGATGGTCACGGTTGCGGGCGAAGGTCGGGCTGGGCAGGGTTTAGCCCCGCCGGGAATCCGGGTGACAAGGACAACGGCCGAAGGGCAAGGGAAAAAGATGCAACAACAGCCCGCAGCGGACGGCCCCGGAAAACGCCTCGACGTCTTCGACATCGCCCGCGGTCTCGCGCTTCTGGCAATGGCCGTCTATCACCTCTCCTGGGACCTGAGCTGGTTCTCGCTTGTCGACTGGCAAGTCGCCACCGACCCCGCCTGGCGGGCCTTCGCGGTGTCGATTGCCTCAAGCTTCCTGTTCCTCGCCGGCGTCAGCCTCGCGCTCGCGCACGCAGACGGCATCCGCTGGCGCCCCGCCCTGTGGCGCATTGCCCGCATCGCCCTGGCGGCGGCGGCCATAAGCCTCGGCACCTTCTTCGTGCTCGGCGACGAATTCGTCCGGTTCGGCATCCTCCACGCCATCGCGGCCGGGTCGCTCGTCGCTCTGCCCTTCGTGCTCGCGCCCCCTGTCTTCACGCTCGCGGTGGCGTTTGCGGTCTTCGTGCTGCCGCAGGTCGTCGCGGTCTCCTTTCCCGGCGACGCATGGGCGATGTGGACCGGCCTCACCGTGTCGCCGCCATTGTCCGTCGACTATGTGCCGCTCGCGCCATGGCTTGCCGCGATTCTCGCCGGCATTGCCGGCCTCAAGATCGTGCGCGGCCGCGCACCCTGGGCGCTGCTTTCCCGCATTCGCGCCAACGGGCGCTTTTCGCGCATGATGGCCTTCGCCGGTCGACACTCGATGATCGTCTATCTGCTGCACCAGCCCATCCTTTTCGGCTCGGTCTGGGCGGTGGTCGCCCTCGGTCTGGTGCCGGACGCCACCGATAACGCATTTCTAGAGCAGTGCGCCGCCTCCTGCACCCTTGCCGGCGACGGCGCGAGCTGCGCGCAAATCTGCAACTGCACGCTCGACGCCATGCGCGCCGACGGCGCGTGGGACCGCCTGCTTGATGCGCCGCAGGACCCGTCCCTCAATGCAGTGCTGAGCGAGCGCTACGCGGCCTGCTTCGAAACCGCGTCGCCCGCCCGTCCCGGCAACTGACCGGCCGGACATGATCGACCGGCGGCCGGCGGGCGACCGAAGCGTGACGGTCGTCACAGTCGCGAGGCGGCGCAGCGTCTATTCACGTCACCGAGGGCCGCGGCACCGCACGGCCGAGCGGAAAGGAAGACGACAATGCCAGCCTCCGGTTTCGTAAAACTCCTCGCCGCCTGCGCGGTGCTGATGCCCGCCGGCATGACCGCCTCCGCGCTGACCGCGACACCGGCAAGCGCCGACAGCTGCTGGACGCACAACGGATCCTTGATGCGCCTGAAAGCCGCGGGCAGCCGCCGCCGGTTCTTCTACGAAGCGCCGCGTCCCGTGTTGCGCGACGCCGGAGTGACCGCCGGCACGATGCTGTTTGAGGGCACCAAGCGCGGCAACCGGTACAAAGGCACGGCACGGGTGTTTTCCCGCTCCTGCCCCGGCCAGCCGCAGGTCTATGCCGTCGAAGGCCCCGTGCGCGCGGACCAGTTGCAGGTGACGCTGTCGGGCCGGCGCAACGTCAACCGCCAGTGCCACCCGACCGACCGGGTCATCACCGACACGCTGGTCTTTACCTACGCGCACCGCTGCTAGACGAAAACGCCCGATGTGCGCTTGCGGGCGCATTGATCGAATCCCGCATTGTCCCGCATGCTGGGCCGCAAGCAAGGCCGGCCGGCGAACGGACCGCACCGACAAGGAACGACTGCCCATGACCCCGCCCTGGTCCATCGGTCTGATGACCGGAACCGTTCTCGACGGAAACATCGACATCGCCGCCCTGCGCAGCGACGGCGAGAGGATTGCCGAATTCGGCCCCTGGCAGCTCGCGCCATATCCGGACGACCTCAAGCCGCTCCTCCAGGAAACGCTGCGCATTGCCGCCGACTGGGGGTTTGAGGGAGCGGAACCGGAGATCTTCAAGCGGGCCGAGGACCAGGTGACCCGCGCACAGAGCGACGCGGTCCACGCCTTCCTCAAGGACGCCGGCCTGAAACCGGCGGACATCGCAGCCGTCGGCTTTCACGGCCAGACCGTGCTTCACCGCGCGCCAGCGACAGGAAGGCCCGGACGCACCCGCCAGCTCGGCGACGGACGCGCCATGGCCGACCGGCTCGGCATCGCCGTTGTCAACGATTTCCGCAGCGCGGACATGGCCGCCGGCGGCCAGGGGGCGCCGCTGTCGGCGATCTATCACGCGGCGCTCCTTGACCAGATCGTCGCGGATCCGTCGACCGCCGTGCTCAACCTGGGCGGGGTCGCCAATGTCACATGGGTCGATGGCGACGGCCGCCCCCACGCCTTCGACACCGGACCGGCCAATGCGCCGCTGAACGACTGGATCGTCGACCACGGTCTGGGCGACATGGACCGGGACGGACGGATCGCGGCAACCGGCACGGTCGACGAGGCGCGGCTGGCGCGCCTGCTCGAGCATCCGTATCTGAGCGCGCCCTATCCGAAATCGCTCGACCGCAATTCCTTCACGAGCTCAATGGCTGAGGGCCTGTCCGCCGCCGACGGGGCGGCCACCCTGACGGCCTTCTCCGCGGCGGCCGTCGGACGTGGGCTCGACATGCTTTTGAACCGTCCGGACCGGTTGATCGTCTGTGGCGGCGGACGGCGCAACCCGCGGATGCTGGAGGCGCTCAATCGGCGCGCCGGCGTGGACGCGGTGCCCGCCGAGGCGGTCGGCTGGCGCGGCGATGCCATCGAGGCGGAATGCTTCGCCTTTCTCGCCGCGCGGTCCCTGCGCGGCCTGCCGATTTCCTTTCCGCTGACGACCGGCGTGCCCAGCCCGATGCCGGGCGGGCATCTGCATCTGCTGAAGGCACATGCCTGATGCCCCGGTACGCGGCCAACCCGGGGACACCGCCATGAGCGTGCGTCCTCCGTCGGCGACCTCCGCCGCCTTCGACCCCATCGGCGAGGCGTTGCGCCACGAGACCGCCGGTGAGATGGCGGCCACACTGGGGCGTCTGACCGGGATCCTGGAGGCCGCGCTGGACAGTCTCGAGCGGGCCGGAAAGGCTGCGGCGACGCCGGACGACCAGCCGGATCCGCAGGCGCTTCAAGGGCGGGTCGCGCGTCGCCACGCGCAGGCCTGCGATGCCTTGTGGAACGTGATGATCCAACGGGAGCTTTGCGGATTGCGCCGGCACGAGGCCTTTCTGCGCGACCTGAAGGTTCCGCGCTCCGTCGAACTGTTCATGGGGCCGGCGTCGGGGGCCTCACCCCCGAAGAACGCGCCCGTTTCGTCATCGTCGCGTGATCGGCCATGAGCCATCATGAACACGAATGTGTCACCACAGCAGAAAGCGCAATCCGCTGGCTTGCGCTTCCAAGATGCCGCCCTTGCGTATATGCAAGAGATACGAAAAACACGTCAGCGCTGGACGAATGCATGGCCCCTCCCCCGCCCCGACCCCGCACATGGCCAATCGCCTGGATGCCGAAAATCTCGGCCGTCCTGCTTCTGGCAGCCGCGATTTTCGCCGCGCCGCTGCCCGGCGCCCCGGTGCTCCCCCTCGGCGTTGTCGCGGCCGAGGCCGCCAGGGTCGTCCCGCAAGGCAACCGCAAGCGCGTGCAACCGAAGATCCCTTTCGCCTCGGCGCGACGGACGGCCGCCAGCAAGAGCGCCTATGACGCGAAGTTCGACAAGATCGTCGCCGTCCTGCGCCGCGACACCCGTTTGATGCGCAACATCAAGAGCGCCGCGGGCAAATACGGCATCGACCCCGTCCACATGCTCGGTGCCATCGTCGGCGAGCATACCTACAATTACGACAGCCTCGACAGCGCCCAGTCCTACTACGTGAAGGCGCTCGCCTATGCCGGCATCCGCATCAGCTTCGAGCTCAACGGCGAACATGTGGAAGATTTCGTGCAACGGCCCGAATTCGACCGCTGCAACAAGGGCAAGAAGGAAAGCAACATATTGTGGAACTGCTACCAGCGCTACTGGGACAGCCGCTTCCGCAACAAGACCGTGGACGGGGTGCGCTACCCCAACAAGACCTTCAACGAAGCCTTCTTCCAGCCGCTCTTTGCGGGGCAGAGCTTCGGCCTCGGACAGCTTTCGCCGCTGACCGTCCTGAAGATGGGCGACCGCGTCTCGCGCGTCAGCGGCTTTCGCAAGCTGACCGCCCGCGACGCACAGGAGGTCTACCGCGCGACGATGGACCCGAACCGCTCGCTGCACTACATGGCCGCGGTCCTGCGCGACGCGATCGACGCCTACAAGTCCGTGGGCGGGGTGGACATCTCGAAGAACCCGGGCCTGACGGCAACCCTCTACAACCTCGGCGACCCGTGGAGCCGCGCGGCACAATACCGGCGCCGGCGCGCGGCGGGAAGCGCCCGCTGGCCCAGCGAGAATTACTACGGCTGGCTGGTGAACGCGCGCATCGACGTGTTGCGCGGCCTGTTGTAACGCGCGGAACGGACGGGGCCGGGCCGATAACGGCCGCCCCGGGCGCGCCTATTCCATCCAGCAGACTTCCTTCATCACCTTGACCAGCTCGCCGGTATCGGGATCGCGCACGGGTGTCGGCATGACGTTGCAGACCTTCACCCGCTTCTGAAACGGCGACCGCCCGCCCTCGATCCGGGGGCCGCCGCGCGCTTCGTCCTGCGTGAGACGGTCGAGCCGCATAAGTCGGTCGACGTAGTCCTCCGCCAAGCCAGCCGGCGCGGCCAGCGTGAGCCCGAAAACAGCGCCGGACAGGGCCAGAAGCGACGTCTTGATCATGGGGTCATCCTCACGGTCGATGCGCGCGCGGCCCCTTTGCGGGATGCCGCGACGTTGCGCCTATTTCAGGAACGGGTTGGTCTGGCGCTCGTGACCCAGCGTCGAGGCCGGCCCGTGTCCGGGCAGGAAGGTGACGTCGTCGCCAAGCGGCAGCAGCTTGTCGCGGATCGAGGCGAGCAGCGTTTCGTGATCGCCGCCCGGCAGGTCCGTGCGACCGACCGAACCGGCGAAGATCACGTCGCCGGAAATCGCGAAGCGCAACTCCGGATCGAAGAACACCACATGACCCGGCGCATGACCCGGGCAATGCAGCACCTGGAAGCTCCGACCGCCGATCTCGACGGTGTCGCCTTCCTCCAGCCAGACATCCGGCGTGACGGCGCGCACACCGGCCACCCCGAAATCGCGTGCCTGCTCCTCGACCCGGTCGATGAGCATCTGGTCGGCGCGATGCGGGCCGACAACCTCGACGCCAAGACGTTCGGCAAGCTCCGCCGCCCCGCCGATATGATCGATATGCCCGTGGGTGAGCACGACACGCTCGACGGTCACCCCGTGTTCGCCGAGCGCCTTCTCGATCTTCTCGACATCGCCGCCGGGATCGATCACCGCGCCGCGCCGGCTTTTCTTGTCGAACACGAGCGAACAGTTCTGCTGGAACCCGGTCACGGGTATCACGATCACCTGGATCGGCGGTTCATGAGTGCTGGTCTCGGACATCGTTCCCCTTTCTACGGCGCCCCCGCACCGAGCGGTTCGCCCGTCGGTTGCACAGGCCGCCTTTCGGACATTCGCATGTGTCGGGCATCACGTAACCCGTCGCCCGGCAACTTGACAAGCATGCCGCGCCGCAACCGGCCACGGCTCCTGTCAAAATCGACAGGCAGTCGGAAAAACACTCGATAAAATTGAAATCGCGGCGTCCGGACCGGTGCGTATCGCAGGGTTTTCCTTGCCCGATCCCCGCCTCAGCCCTTAATATGGTGTCGCGGTTGGCATGGCTGGGAGGGTGCGCTCTTGCGAAGGCAATTCGGGCAATTCCCCATCCTGGGTTCCATGTGAGGGCGGCGGACCTGCCCACCTATTTGAGACCACCGGCCGCAACTGAAACCTGACGTTGCAGAGCGACCGAAAGTATCGCCTCGACGTCGCGTTCATTGTGACCAGAGAGCCCGGCGGGACAGCGGGCTCAACAAAGGTGATTTGGATATGAATGACTGGCGTTCGGACAACCGTCGGCAAGGCAAGCGACGCGGTGGTTCGAAGGAATATGGTGCGGATGGGGACGAGTTCGGCGGCGAGCTCGATCATGACAAACGCAACAAGCCGTCCCGCGGCGGACGGCGCGACACCTTCAGCGAGGCGGGTTGGGCCGCTCCGGAAGGTCCGGAAGACGCGTTTCCGCCGGTTGGCCGGTTCGGCGGCGGCGACAGGCCCGGCGGCGACAGGTTTCCCACCGATCGCGGTCCGGGTGGAGCGGACGGGAGGCGCGAGGGTGGCGGTTTCGGCCAACGCTCCGGCGGCCCCGGGGCACGCGGCGGCGGATACGGCGCACCGCGCGATGGCGCGCCGGCCCCGCGCGGCGGCGGCTTTCCTCCGCGTGGCGACGCGCCGCGCGGCCCGAGACGCGAGGCACCCGCGATGGAGCGGGGGCCGCGGCAGCCGGGCGTCGTCAAGTTCTTCAAGGCCGACAAGGGCTTCGGCTTCATCATGCCGGAATCCGGCGAGCCGGATGTGTTCGTGCACATCTCGGCGGTGGAACGCTCGGGCCTGACCACGCTGGAAAGCGGACAGCGCGTCTCCTTCGAGACGGAGCCGGACCGGCACGGCAAGGGCCCCAAGGCCGTGGAACTGCAGATCGAGGAAGGCGGCGACCAGCCGGCCTGATTCGCTCGCTTTCCCGCGGGGCCCACGACGCGGGAACAATCTCCGACGTTGACATGCGGCGCATCGCTCGCATGCCAGCGTCGGTTTTCGTTTTTCCGGCTCCGCGTTTCAGCCGGCCCGTGCCGTCATTCTGCCCGGAAACTGCGAGGGGACCGGAGTGGCCGGAAACGCCCGGCCGACCGATGCACGATTTCTGGCCGTGCCGCCCTCGCAAGCGACAGGGTTCCGGTCGAAGCGGCCATCGGGCGGTCGTCCGAAACCCGCAGTCCCGTCAACGCAGACCGACATCGTACCAAGGCGACCCTTCGCCTTTGCCGGTTTTTCCAGCCCGCACCGGCCGCCAGCGCGGCCCGGACGGATTTCCCCCAAGGTTCCCATCAAAGCGCGCAGCCCATGCACTCCACGTCCGATACGATCCACGTCCGCCGCATTGCGGACGACGACCTGCCCGCCGTCCTTGCGATCAACGAGGCCTGCCTTCCCGCCGTCAACGGGCTGACGGCCGACGCCCTGCGCGAGCTCGTCGCGATCAGCGTCGTGACGCTTGTCGCCTGTTCGCCCGACGGACCGGTCGGCGTGCTCGTCTGCCTCGACCACGATGCGGATTACGACAGCCGCAATTTCGACTGGCTCAAGCAAAGCCTCACCCGCTTCACCTATGTCGACCGAATTGCCCTGGCGCCCGGCGCACGCGGCAAGGCCGTCGGCCGGCTGCTGTATCGCGCGCTGCTCGACCAGCTGGCATCCGATCGCGGCCGCGCGGAGCTTCCGCTCGCCTGCGAGGTCAACACGCGGCCGCCCAATCCCGGTTCGTTGCGTTTTCACGGCCGGCTCGGTTTCATCGAGATCGGCAGCCAGGAGTTCGGCGACAAGGCCGTCGCCTATCTGGCGCGCGATCCGAAGACGGCGCCGGACATGGAGGCGCGGCCATGAACTATCGTCACGCCTTTCACGCCGGAAACATCGGCGACGTTCTGAAACACGCGGTGCTGGCGCGGGTCATCACCTATCTCAAGGCCAAGCCCGCCGCCTTTCGCGTCATCGACACGCATGCCGGGATCGGCCGCTACGACCTGCGCGAGGGCGAGGCCAAACGCACGGGCGAATGGCGAAACGGCATCGCGCGTGTTCTGGAGGCGAAGCAGCCGGCACGGATCGCCGACCTGCTGGCGCCCTGGCTGGAGGCGGTCCGGAGCCTGAACGTCGACGAGGCGGACTTGCGCCACTACCCGGGATCACCGCTTCTTGCGCGCCTGCTGCTGCGCAAGCAGGACCGGCTGACGGCGACCGAATTGCACCCGAAGGACGCCGAAACGCTGGCAGCCCTTTTCGCCGGCGACCGACAAACCAAGGCGATCGCCCTCGACGGATGGCTGGCCCTCGGCAGCTTCGTGCCACCGAAGGAGCGGCGCGGGCTGGTGCTGATCGACCCGCCCTTCGAAACCGAGAACGAGTTCAGCAGTCTGGCGGCCGGCCTCGTCAAGGCTTGGAAGCGCTGGCCCACCGGCGTCTACATGGCCTGGTATCCGATCAAGGACCGCAAGATGGTCAACAGCTTCTACAGTGTCATGCGCAATCAGGAGATCGGGAACATCCTCTGCGTGGAGCATTTCGCCGGCACCGCGCATCCGAACAAGCCGATGATGGGCAGCGGGCTCATTGTGATCAATCCGCCCTGGACACTTGCCGACGAACTTCGGGTGCTAATGCCCTGGCTGACGGAAACCATGGCGCTTGGGGCTGGCGCCGACTGGCGGCTGATTCCGCTGGTACCCGAGTAAGAGGGGCCGGATGGCTTGACCGGCCCTTCCGGCTGACGCATCGTCCAAGGCGTTCGCGCCCAAACGAGGAAGACACCCATGCACGCTTTCGCCCGCCCCTTTCGCCGGATCCTGGCCGCAGGCGCCGCCGGCCTGTTTCTGGCGCTGGCACCGGCCCTGCAGCCGGCCGAGGCGGGCGGCGGAGACCGTCCCTATTTCTCCTGGAACGGGGAGCCGCGCGTCCCCGCCTGCGACACCCCGGCCGTGCGCCGGGCCGTCGCCGGGCAAATCGCCCGCGCCGATGCGGACTATCTCGACGGCATCCGCATCGAGGACATGTCCCGCGTGGTGGAGACCGCCTATACACAGGGCACTCCAAGCCCCTACGCCCGCCGCTTCTGCGAGGCGCGCGCCGACATGAGCGACGGGCGGTCGCGCCACGTCTATTACGCGATCATGGAGCACAGCGGCTTCGTCGGGCTGAGTTGGGATCTGCGCGCCTGCGTGGCCGGCCTCGACCCGTGGCGGGTCTATGACGCGCGTTGCCGAACCGTGCGTCCCTGAATGGGCGCCCGCCGTCGCCACTCCAGCCGTCGGGCGCAGGTGCTCGTCGGCGCCTTTTTGCTGTCGCTGGTGCTGTTCGCCGCGCCGGATGCGCGGGCCGAGCGCGCCGGCGCATTCGACTTCTACGTGCTCTCGCTGTCCTGGTCGCCGTCCTATTGCGCGCGGAGCGGACGCAACGCCGACCCGCGGCAATGCCGGGCCGCAAAACCCCACCGCTTCATCGTGCATGGCCTCTGGCCACAATACGAGCGCGGCTACCCCGATTTTTGCGATGGCTCCGGCCCCCGCGACCCGTCCTATGAAACGGTCCGCGACATGCTGGACATCATGCCGAGCCGGGATCTGGTGCGCCATCAGTGGCGCAAGCACGGCAGCTGTTCGGGCCTTGCGCCCGACGCCTATTTCGACCTGACCCGCGAGGCCTTCGCCAAGATCCGCATCCCGGCCGCCTTTCGCACCATCGAGAGCGGCAGCCGCATGGACGCCGGCGCGGTCGAAACCGCATTCCGTCTCGCCAATCCGGGTCTCGACGACGGCGCCATGGCGGTGTCCTGCCAGCATGGGCGGCTGAGCGAAGTGCGCATCTGCCTGACCCGCGACCTGGAATTTCGCTCCTGCCGCGCGGTCGACCGCCGCGGCTGCCGCCAAAGGCAGATCCATGTTCCCGCCCCGCGATAACCGCTTTTCAAGCCCCCCGATCCCCCGCCGCCTGCCGGGCGGAACGCGCGCGCTTGCCGTAGCGGGATGGCTGGTCGCGGGCCTGATCCTGCCCGCCAGTGCCGAAACCTTCGGCGACTGGCGCCTCGACTGCCCGACACGGACCGGCTGCACCCTGTCGACGGTCGCAGTCGATGGTGCGGACCGACAGGGTGAGGCAACCGGAGCACGCCTCGCCTTCGGCGCAGGCGAAGGCACTGCTTTGTCGCTGGCATTCGAGGCCGCCCGCCCGCGGCCCGACGACCGCCGCGCGATGCAATGGTCGGTCGACGGACGGCTGACCCATGTGGTGCGCCCCGACGACCTGGCGCTATTCGGCGGCATCGACCGCTTTTACCTGATCTCGCCGCAGGCCTCCGGCACGCTCTTTCCCGCCTTGCGGGCTGGCGCCGAACTGCGGATTTCCTATCTCGACGCCATTGGCGAGGCGCATGACCTGCGCTTTTCGCTCGCCGGCGTTACCGACGGTCTCCGGGCTCTGGCACAGGCGCTGGAGCTTGCCGGCGTGCCGGAGCAGATCGCGCGCCCGCGCGACCTGGCTGAAACGACGCCGCCCACCCGCCAGCAGGCCGTGGCGGCGCTTGGCATCCCCTATGCGGTGCTGGATCGTCACGCGCGAACCGGCGCCTGCGAGAGCACCGCAAGCCCCTCGATCGCCGATCAGGAGGTGATCATCGCCGCCGTCTCGCAGGTCGCCACGCTCTATGCCATTGCCTGCACCGCCGGCGGATCGCACGTCACCTATCGGCTGTATTTGCGCGATTCGGGCGAGATCGGCGGCGTCGAGGCGCTGGTCTTCGCGCTGCACGATCCCCGCTTCGGCTGGAGCGGGACGGATCTGCTGGTCAATCCGGACTTCGATCCCGAGACCGGGACGCTGTCGGCCTCCTACGTCGGCCGTTCCGACCGCCATTGCGGCTACAAGGCCAAATGGGTCTGGCAGGACTATGCGTTCAGGCTGACGCGCTTCGAGGGGCCGGAAACCTGCGCGGACGCGACGCGGCCCGGCCGGTGGAGTGCGCTGTACGCGACACCGTAGACAGGTGCTTGCCTTTCCGGAACCGCTATTTCAGCAGCTCCCAAAAGGGGATGTATTTGAAAACGGCTCCGGAAATAACCTGAATACCGGCAAATATGATCGATATGAACGCCACCTGCCTTGCGTATTTGACCGTCAGCATCCGCAGCTCACGCTCGTTGATGTCCTTCAAAGGATCGAGAATGCGCGCCGCATAGGACGCATTGCCGCCGTCCAGGATCATCTGCGACTTTCGAAGGCTTAGCGACTTGTAGAAGACCCCGAGGTATTCGACATAGCTCGACATCGAGATCAGATAGCCCCGGGCCTTGTCGAGTTCATCGAGAATCCGCGTTTTCGTCCGAACCTTCATCCGGAAATCGATCCAGTGATGATAGAAAAATGAAATTACAAACGTGACAAAAATCGGAACCCATACTGTATCAACAAAGAATTGCGATTTGTCGACCACCTTTTCAGAGTTGACGGCGATTGCAAAAATGACGGAAAAGACGAAAACAAGGAATAGATAAAGTACAATTACTTTCCATTTTTCGCGCGTATATCTGTCTTTTATATATTGAGATGTTCCGCCATCACGACTGGCCTCGTAGAGAAACTTGACGGCATGATCCCGCTGGCAATCGACGTGATGCTTGAGAAGCAGCATCGCAGGTTCCTCGTGGACCGAGCCTTCCGGCTCGCTGACAGCGCGATGACGCGCAATGCCAAGCAGTTCATCGCTCTCCATGAGGACCTGCATCACATCGCCCGAGATGCATCCGGTCTTGATGTCGTCGCGCAGCCGGGCCTGCCATTCCTCGAATCGTGCAAGGGTCAGCGCATCCCCATCGGCGCCGGAGTTTTCCGCAAACTCGAGACACGCGCTGGCATGTTGGTGGAACCGGCTGCGGTCCAGCCGCTCCAGCAGGATCGGCCGGTGATGCAGCGGCAGATTGACGTATTTGGGCGACGTCTTGATGGGTTTTCGCCCGATGTCGCCCGGGGCGGCGACAAGGGGGTCGCCCCCCATGTAAAGATGCCGATGTCCGAATTTTCGCTTGGCGGCAAACGACACCCGCGCCGCGACTTCCCGAATGTAGCCACGGGTAAAGCCGACCCGACGCTCCCCGCCCGTCTCGTCGGCCCAGATCTGCTCGACCACGATGCAAACGATCATCAGCCCGTCATAACGCGCGGAGACCCGGATCTGCCGAAACCGAGGCCGAAGGTGTTCGGGAACGAGAAACCGCTCAAGGTCGGCCGCGTCGAACGCATCGTGTCGAAGGACGCCCTTGAGAACCGGAGTGGATGGCCGAGGCAACCAGTCCAGAAAGAAGAATTCCTTGAACTGCCTCAATCAAAGCCCCCGCTTCAATTATCAAAAAGATGAATTAAATTTGAAATCACCCGAATGTCTTCTTGGACTCATTGTCGAATTTTCTCTCGAAGTCCTTCTCGACAATCAGAGACCTCCCGAGATCGGGAACGAAATATTCGACCCTGCGCCCGGTCGCGACGTCGATCTTGGCCTGCGCGTAGTCTGTGTTCGACAACAGCTCCAGGATCCGGATCTTCTTGCTCTCGAGCGCATTGCTCAGGAACATCCGGAAATTCTCGGGAAGCGTTTCAAGACTGGGTTTGTAGGACTCTCCCGTCTCGAGATCGTCATCCAGATCGTCGCCGCCATCGCTGCGACCGCAGGGCAAATTCGTATCGGTCGCGTCAACCACAAACAAACCCTCGCCAAATATGAAAAAATAAAGAGCCCGGAAGGATCCGAAGCTTTTCAAGTCCAATATATTGGCACAAAATGTCGTAACGTCAAGGAGACGCTCCAGGGATTACTTCTCGATCATCGCAACGAAGCGCTGCCGTACGAAATCGGGCGAGTGGCGCAGGGGGGCGGTGATCGTGTCGAAGGTCAGGCGCTGTTCGAAAACAGTGGCATTCACCGCCGCATAATAGCGCGACATCGGCGTGTCGATCACCTCGGGCCGCAGCGGCGCCAGGGCCGGCACCGACAACGCATACACCACCGCGCCGAGACAAAATGTCTTCCACAAGGCCGACATCGGCGAAGGGAGAGAAAGCACCATTTGCCGTCCTTCCGGGAATCCTTTGCGCCAGCCCTTGCGGCCGACGGGGGCACGCTAGGCAGCGCCCCTTACCCGAATCTTACCGGGGTGCCCGCAATTCGTTTCAACAACGCAGCGAAACTTTTGAGCTTTTTCAAAACGTGGAAATCACACGGAAAACTCTGTTAACCACACGCAAGCGCGTCGACGGAAAATCCGTGCGCCCCGCCAGACGTCACGCCCCTTGCGCAGGCGCGCCAAACCCGCACACTGGCGCGCAACCAAACCTCGGGAGACACACGTGCTGATATTGCGTTCCTCACCCCCCTCGCCCTTCGGCCGCAAGGCCAAGATCGCCGCCGCGGTTCTCGGTCTGTCCGACAGGATCACGGTCGAATTGACCGACACGAAGGATCCGCACGATTCGATCCGCAAGCAGAACCCGCTGGGCAAGATCCCGGCGCTGGTGCTCGAGGACGGCAAGGTGCTCTTCGACAGTTCGGTGATCGTCGACTATCTCGACCACCTTGCCGGCGGCGGAAAGGTGATTCCCGCAGGCGCGACGCGCCATGACGCATTGCGTCTGCAGGCGCTGGCCGACGGCATCATGGATGCCGCCCTTCTCCAGGTCTACGAGACCCGTTTCCGCCCCGAAGACAAGCGCCACACCGAATGGCTCGCCTATCAGGCGGACAAGGTCACGCGCGGGCTGGCAAGCCTTGAGGCCGATCTGCCCGACACCGTGAGCCCCGACCGGACGCCGAACGTGGGCGAAATCGCGGTCGCCTGCATGCTGGGCTATCTCGATCTGCGTTTTGCCGGCGACTGGCGTGCCGGCCATCCCGGCCTCGTCGGCTGGCTGAAAACCTTCGAGGCGGCCGTTCCCGCCTATGAGGCGACGCGCCCGCCGGTCTGATACGGCGTCTTCACGCCAGAACCCCGTAGCCGAGCGCCCGCGTGCGGGCGTCGGCCACGGCGATGCCCTCGTAATCGGCATCCTCGAAAGCGACAAAGCCCGACAGCATCAACGCCTCCCGCGCATCCAGCGGTGTGACGCGGATGCCCTGAGCAATGGCGTCGCGCAGGCGCTCCGCTCCGCCCTGCATGCCCATGGCCGAAATGAAGGGAAGACCGGGCGTCGGCGGCGTCGCCGCCACAACGGCAAGCCCCGCCGCCGCCGGCTCATGACGACGGGCGAGTTCCCAGCTGACGGCATCGACGGTCGCGACATCCGCACGCCCCCCGGCGACCGCGACAAGCGCGGCGCGATGCGAGCCGGTTTCAAGGACGTCGCCAAAGAACCGCCCGCCCCGCGCAAGCGGCGCCAGAACCGCGCGCGGCGCGCCGTCGCCCGATTGCGAACCCGGGTGGTTGAAGGCGCAGCGCCGTCCCTTGAGCGCCTCCAGCTCCGGCACCGCGTCCTCCCGGCGCACGACAAAGACGGTGCGATAGGTGCCGGGCGGGCAGCCGGGAATGTCATAGGCAGGCGTTCCAAGCAGCCTGACGGCGCCGCGCAGATGTTGAACATAGGGAAGCCCGCAGGCCTGCGCCAGCAACAGCTGCGGATCCCGCCAGAGCGCAAGCAGCGGCCGGTTCCTCGTCAGCCCCTCGGGCGCGGCGATGCCGGCTGCGCGAAAGGCATCGCGCAAGGAGACCCACAACGCGTCGGTTGCCTCGCGCACCTCCGGCCAGTCGTACATCGGAAGGGCGGCGATCGATGCGGGCAACGCCACGGCAATTCCTCAAACTGGCGGGATCCCGCTTTGCGATCCCGATGGGGTGAATGGCCCCCGAAGCGCTTGCGCCGGGGGATCGACGCCTGCCACCGCACCGGACGACGCCCCCGCCGGCCCGGCACCGACACCGACACAGGATCGCGGCAGCACTCGCAAAGGGCCCTGGCCGCCTCTACGGATAGAGCCGGCGAAACACCAGCGATGGCCGCCACGAAGATCGCAAGACTGCATGACTTTGGGGCCGGGAGGTGACGGCGGTCGCTTGCATGCCCCGTGTGCCCGGATCCGGTCCCGCGCAGCGACCTGCAATCGTAACGCTCTGCGCGGTGTTCGCAAAGCCCGGTTCGCCGCCGCATCGCCGGGTGCCGCGGCCGCCCCGGCGCGACCCACCACGCAATCTGCGCGCAACAGGGCAACCGGCGCCGACCGCGATCGCGCACAAAAAACGGGAGCCGGCGTGCCGGCTCCCGTTGGGCCTTTTCGGACGCTTGCGCGACCGGTCAGAACTTGTAGCTGAGACCGAAGCGAACCTGGTTGTTGTTCAGGTCGGTCTTGTAGGACTGACCGCCGAGCGAGAAGGTTTCGCTGCCGTAGTCCTGGTACTGGTATTCCAGACGGGCCGTCACATTCTGTGTGACAGCACCTTCCACACCGGCGCCGGCCGTCCAGCCGATACGGGTGGAGCTGTCCTTGGCGCCGTTGGCGGCGACGTCCATGTCGGCAATCGCCAGACCGCCGGTGCCGAACACCAGGAAGCGGTCGAACGCCCAACCGGCACGTGCGCGCACGGTACCGTTCCAGTCACTGGACGTCTTGTAGGCCACGCCCGCGACGGTCCGCGACTTGTCGACGTCGGCAAGGCTGAAGTCCGCTTCCGCACCAAGCAGGAATTCCGGCGTCAGCATGTAGTTGTAACCGGCGTGCACACCGCCCGTAACACCGTTGTCGCGGGTGGAGAAGTTTCCGGTTACACCGTTGCTGGTGTCGAAGTCGGACCAGTTCCAGCCCAGATGCCCACCGAAATAGAAGCCCGACCAGTCGAAGCGCTCCGCGGGAACGGGCTCGTCGTAGGTGTAGGGCTGTTCGGGCTGCGGAAGGTCGGCCGCATGGACCGATGCGGTCGCGGCTAAGGCGACGGCAGCGCTCAGGCCGACTGCAGCTAGACGCTTCATGTGAATACTCCGAATTACGCGTGGATTATGCGAGCGGTACAGACCGCCCGGCCCCCCAACGTTCTTGATATGGGGATCAAATGTGGCAACGACAGTCACGAATTGCGGCCTTGTGCGGGCAAGCAGTGATTTTTTGATGGCATGGTAAGCGGCAAGTTAACGTGCGGGCTTCGGTCGTCGCGCACGCGCAAGGACCGTCTTGGCCGGTCGCGGGCAAAGCCCGTATCCCGTGCGATGCACGCATTGGGCTTTCCATCGCCCCCGGGATGCATATATACGGGCGGTGTCTTCCGGTGCCGGCGCGCACGCGACCGGCACACCTCCCGATCCCGGGCGTGCGGCGCACGCCACAAAGCCCAGGTCATCAAGGCCCAGGTCACCGACGCCCAGGCCGCCAACGCCCACACCCGGACCCGAACGCTTCATGCTCATCGACTATGTCAGCCTGATCGGAGGGCTTGTTGTCCTGATTGTTGCCGGGGACGTTCTGGTGCGCGGCGCGGTTGGTATCGCCGAACGGCTCGGCATTCCCGCCCTTGTGATCGGCCTGACCATCGTGGCCTTCGGCACAAGCGCGCCCGAACTGTTCATCTCGCTCGGCGCCGCGCTCGACGGCCTTCCCGGCATCGCCATCGGCAATGTGGTCGGCTCCAACATCGCCAACGTCCTCCTGGTGCTCGGCATGCCGGCGCTGATCGCCTGCACTTCCTGCCGGGAGAAGGGCGCGACCCGCAATTCGATCTTCATGGTCGTGATCACCGTCGTTTTCATCGGCATGTGTTTCCACAGCCCGATCGGGCGCATCGACGGCGCGATCCTGCTCTTGCTGCTCGGCGTCTTCTTCTGGGAATCGGTGCGCGCCACACGCACCCATCGGGCCGAGAACGGCCATGGCACCGCCACGGCCGGCGCCGGCGACGGCGCCGACGACGAGGACGAGGACGAGGCGGAGCTTCCCTTCGAGGAGGTCGAGGGCGTTCCGGAAAACCCGGCGCTGGCGATCATGTTCATCGCGCTCGGCCTCATCGGCCTGCCGCTTGGCGCGCATTTCACCGTGGAAGGGGCAAGCGCGCTCGCCCGTTCCTGGGGCGTGTCCGACGCGGTCATCGGCCTGACCGTGGTGGCGCTCGGCACGTCGCTGCCGGAACTCGTCACCTCGCTGGTCGCCGCGGTGCGCGGCCACACGGCGGTCGCGCTCGGCAATGTGATCGGGTCGAACATCTTCAACCTCCTCGCCATCATGGGCATCACCACTGTCTTCGTCCCGCTTGCGGTTCCCCAGGAGGTGCTCAAGCTCGACCTGTGGGTGATGCTTGCCAGCGCGCTGCTCGTTCTGGCCTTCTCCGCCTTTCATGTCACCATCCGAAAGCCGTCCGGCCTGATCCTCTGCGTGCTCTACGGTCTCTACATCTTTTCCGCCTTCCATCTCGGGAAAGTCGTCTGATCGGAACACGACGGCCTTGCGTATTTTGCTGTACCCTTCCCGTGTCCACCGAAATCCGTGAGCGCTCATGTCCAACAGCCTTCCCGCCGCATCTTCGGCGGACACTCCGGTCACACCCTCTCGCGAACGCCCGCTCGCCCTGGTGACCGGCGGCGCGCGCCGCATCGGGCGGGCGATCGCCGGCGATCTCGCGCGTGACGGGTTTTCCGTCGCGATCCATGCCCACCGCGCGACAAGCGAGGCCGAGGCGCTCTGCGCCGAAATCCGCGCGGCCGGCGGAACGGCACAGGTGTTTCAGGCCGACCTCACCGATCCGGATGCGCCGGAGCGCCTGATGCACGCGGCCTGCGATGCGCTCGGCCCGGTGCAACTTCTCGTCAACAGCGCCTCGATCTTCGAGAACGACGGGATCGGCGATCTCGATCTGGCCCGCTACGAGCGCCATTTCGCGATCCACACGCGTGCGCCGGTCTTTCTCGCCAACGCAATGGCCGAACGCCTGCCCGCCGGACAAAAGGGCCTGATCGTCAACATCATCGACCAACGGGTCTGGAAACTGACGCCGCAGTTTCTCTCCTACACACTGTCGAAGGCAGCCCTTTGGACGGCCACGCAGACACTGGCTCAGGGTCTGGCGCCGCGCATTCGCGTCAACGGCATCGGGCCGGGACCGACGCTTTCCAACACGCGCCAGGACCCGAGCGACTTCCTCAAGCAGACCTCCTCCACGCTGCTCGGTCACGGGCCGGAACTTTGCGAATTCGCCCGCACGATCCGTTACCTGTGGGACACGCCCTCCGTCACCGGACAGATGATCGCGCTCGACGGCGGCCAGCATCTTGCCTGGGAGACGCCCGACGTCGTAGGCATTTCGGAATGATCGAACAGGACGACCCGGACGACACGACCACGCACGCCGGCTCCGACATCGCACCGGAGGCGGAATTCGAGCGCGCAGCGACGCCACTCGGTCCCGATGCGCGCGGGGCCGACGTGATCGCGCATTTCGTCAAGCGGCTGCCGCTTTCGCCCGGCGTCTACCGCATGCTCGACGAGAACGGCGACGTGCTCTACGTCGGCAAGGCGAAGTCGCTGAAGAAGCGGGTGACGAGCTACACGCGCCTTCAGGGCCAGCCCAACCGCATCCTGCGCATGATCATGGCCACCGCCTCGATGGAGTTCGTCACGACGGGCACCGAGACGGAAGCCCTGCTTCTGGAAGCCAACCTGATCAAGCGGCTGCGCCCGCGCTTCAACGTGCTTCTGCGCGACGACAAATCGTTTCCCTACATCCTGGTGACCGGCGATCACGAGGCGCCGGCGCTGGTGAAACATCGCGGCGCGCGCCGGCGCAAGGGCAGCTATTTCGGCCCCTTCGCCTCCGCCGGCGCGGTCAACCGCACGATCAACGCGCTGCAAAAGGCGTTTCTGGTGCGCAATTGCACCGACAGCTATTACGCCAACCGGTCGCGCCCCTGCCTGCTCCACCAGATCAAGCGTTGCGCCGCGCCCTGCACCGGCGAGGTCTCGCCGGAGGATTACGCCGGCCTCGTCGCCGAGGCGAAGGCGTTTCTTTCCGGCCGCAGCCAGATCGTGAAGAAGGAACTCGCCGTCCAGATGGAACAGGCGGCGGAGGCGCTCGATTACGAAAGCGCCGCGATCTACCGCGACCGGCTGGCGGCGCTGTCGCATGTCCAGTCGCATCAGGGGATCAACCCGCGCACCGTGGAAGAGGCGGACGTCTTCGCCATCCATCAGGAGGGCGGGCAGACCTGCATCCAGGTGTTCTTCTTCCGCACCGGCCAGAACTGGGGCAACTACGCGCAATTTCCCCGCGCCGACAAGTCGCTCGGCGAACAGGACGTGCTGGAAAGCTTCCTGGCGCAATTCTATGACGACAAGCCGGCCCCGCGCCTGTTGCTGCTGTCGCACGACATCGCCGAACGGCCGCTGCTGGCGGCAGCGCTTGGGGAGCGCATGGGCCACAAGGTCGAGGTCGCCGTTCCCCTGCGCGGCGAGAAGCGCGAGCTGATCGAACACGCCATGAAGAACGCGCGCGAGGCGCTCGGGCGCCGGCTTGCCGAAACAAGCAGCCAGGCCCGCCTGCTCAAGGGAATGGCGGAGGTCTTCGGCCTCAAGGAGACGCCCCGCCGCATCGAGGTCTACGACAACTCGCATATCTCCGGCACCAACGCCGTCGGCGGCATGATCGTCGCCGGACCGGAGGGCTTCGCCAAGGCGCACTACCGGAAATTCAACATCAAGTCGGAGGATCTGGTTCCCGGCGACGACTACGGCATGATGCGCGAGGTGCTGAAACGGCGCTTCTCGCGGCTGGTGAAGGAACATGGCGACGAGCGCCCGCCCGCAATCCCGCAAGAAGCCACCGACGCCGGAAAGCCGCAGACAGAAACAGGGCAGGCGGAAGCGGACGACGCCGCGCAGTCCGCCGATCCGGCGGCCATCCCGGCCTGGCCGGACGTGGTCTTCGTCGATGGCGGCATCGGCCAGCTGAACGCAGCAACCGAGACGCTTGGCGAACTCGGCCTCGATGACGTGCCGCTGATCGGCATCGCCAAGGGGCCGGATCGCGACGCGGGGCGGGAGAAATTCTTCATGCCGGGCAAGCCCTCCTTCATGCTGCCCGAGCGCGATCCCGTGCTTTATTTTATCCAGCGTCTGCGCGACGAGGCGCACCGTTTCGCCATCGGTTCACACCGGGCGCGGCGCAAGAAGGACATCTCCAAAAGCCCGCTCGACGACATCGCCGGCATCGGCCCGAGCCGCAAGCGCGCGCTCTTGCGCCACTTCGGCACCGCCAAAGCGGTCTCGCGCGCCGGCATGGAGGATCTGATGGCGGTCGACGGCGTCTCCGAATCGGTGGCCCGCACGATCTACGACCACTTCCACGAATAGGCGGCGCGCAAGCTGCCGGGATTTGCTGTGCAAAATCCGGCAGTCACCGGCGGAGACCGCGCCGAATCCGGGCAGGATGGGTGAAAACATCCGGACCGGACCCATGGCCAAACTCTATTTCAGCTACTCCTCGATGAACGCCGGCAAGTCCACGATCCTGCTGCAGGCGGCCTACAACTACCGCGAACGCGGCATGCACACGCTGCTCCTGACCGCCGCCCTCGACGACCGCTCGGGGCGCGGGCGCATCGCCTCGCGCATCGGGCTTGCCTGTGACGCCGACCTCTTCGAGACCGGCACCGACCTGCGCGCCCATATCGCCGGGCGGCGCGACGAGGACCGCATCGACTGCGTCTTCGTCGACGAGGCGCAATTCCTGAGCGAGGCGCAGGTCTGGCAGCTTGCCGGCGTCGCCGACGACCTCGGCATTCCGGTGATGTGTTACGGCTTGCGCACCGACTTCCAGGGCAGGCTCTTTCCCGGCAGCGCGGCGCTTCTGGCGCTCGCCGACACGCTGCGCGAGGTCAAGACGATCTGCTGGTGCGGGCGCAAGGCGACGATGGTCGCCCGCCTCGGCCCGTCGGGCGAGATCCTTGAGGACGGGGAACAGGTGGTGATCGGCGGCGAGGATCGCTATGTTTCCCTGTGCCGTCGCCACTGGTCGCGGCGGCAACTGGCGCACGCAAACGACTAGACCCGCGCGGAGACGATCGGCCGGATGGCCCGGCGCGAGTGGGCGGTCAAAGGAGCACTCATGGTATTCGGCAGGATTCTCGGCGGGCTGTTTGGCGGCGGCGAAAAGCGCGCCTCCAGCGTGGCGTTCCCGGCGGTCGACTACAAGGGCTTCACCATTGTGCCCGCGCCGACCCAACGCAACGGGCAGTGGCAGGTCGGCGGCACGATCTCGAAGCCGGACGCAGACGGGGAAATGCGCGAGCACGCCTTCATTCGCGCCGATCAGGTGCCCGGCCGCGACGAGGCGGCGGACTTCAGCCTGCGCAAGGCCAGGCAGATCATCGACGAACAGGGTGAGCGGATCTTTGCCTGACACCGGGCCGGGCTGTCAGCTGCCGCGCAGGTCTTCCAGACCCTGTCGCTGGCGCCCGTCGGCGTCGAAATTCTCCGGCGCGAGCCAGGCTTCGAACGCGCGTTTCAGCGCCGGCCACTCCGCGTCGGTCACCGAGAACCACGCCGTGTCGCGGTTGCGGCCCTTGTAGATCATTGCCTGGCGGAAGGTGCCTTCATAGGTGAAGCCGAGCCGCCGCGCGGCGCGCATGGAGCCGGCGTTGAGCGAATCGCATTTCCACTCGTATCGGCGATAGCCCAGCTCGTCGAACACCCGCCGCATCATCAGGTACATCGCCTCGGTCGCCATTGCGGTCTGCTGCAGCGCGGGCGCGAAATTGATGTGGCCGACCTCGACGGCCCCGTTCGCCGGATCGATGCGCAAAAAACTCGCGACCCCCAGCGCATGGCCTGTTCCTTTGTCGACCACGGCATGAAACAGCGGGTCGTTGCCGCAGCAGGTCGCTTCGGCAAAGCGGCGATAGTCGGCTTCCCCGGCAAACGGGCCATAGCCCATGTAGGTCCAGATCCGCCCCTCGCGGTCCTGCGCATAGGCTGCATGAAGATCGCCGGCATGCCGCACGAGGTCGAACGGCTCGACGCGGCAAAAACGGCCCTGCATCGCCGTGCGGGGCGGATGCGGCCGCGGCGTCCAGTCGGGAAGCGGTGCGCCGATCGGCTGGCCGAGATGGTTTGTCGAAGCGCTCATGAAGACCCCGTGTGCCCGAATTGGTGACGGGCCGCAGTATCGGTCGATTTTGCGTCGGGAACAAAGGGCCGCTTTGCGAATTTTCGCCAATCCGGCCCGGGTCTTCCACGCCCTTTCGCTTGGCCGGATGCGCAATTGACGTTTCCCGGCCAACATGCTTGAAGGATCAGACCCGACGTCCCCCCGTACAAGGCACAGTCTTCAAGAAATGTCGCGATCCCATGTCTGGAACCTGCCGAACATCCTGACCTACGGGCGCATCCTTGCCGTCCCGGGGGTGATGTTCTGCCTGTATTTTCCCGGGAACACGGCCCGCTGGATCGCGCTCGGGATCTTCATCGTCGCCGCCATAACCGATTTCTTCGACGGCTATCTCGCCCGCGCCTGGCAACAGCAGTCCCGGCTCGGACAGATGCTCGACCCGATCGCCGACAAGCTTCTGGTCGCGGTCTGCCTGCTGTTGCTCGCCGGCAAGGGCGACATCGGCGGCTGGTCGATGATCGCCGCCGCGATCATCCTGTGCCGCGAGATCCTGGTGTCGGGCCTGCGCGAATTTCTCGCCGTGCTGCGCGTCAGCGTGCCGGTGACGCGGCTGGCCAAATGGAAGACCACCGTGCAGCTGGTCGCCATCGCGCTGCTGCTGGCCGGCCCCGCCGGCGAGGCGATCCTGCCGGGCACGCAGCTTGTCGGTCTGACTGCCCTTTGGATCGCCGCCATTTTGACCCTATATACCGGCTACGACTATTTCCGAGCAGGCATCGGTCACCTGATGACCGATTAACTCACGGGGAACGACATGCAATTGCGCTATTTCGCCTGGGTGCGCGAACGCATCGGACGCGACGCGGAAACCGTCGAGGTCCCCGACACCGTGGCAACCGTCGGCGCGCTGATCGACTGGCTGAGCGCCCGCGACGAGGCCTATGCCGGCGCCTTCGCCGAACGCGATGCAATCAAGGTCGCCCTCGATCAGGAGCACGTCGACCATGAAGCGCCGCTGAACGGCGCGCGCGAGGCGGCGTTCTTTCCGCCAATGACCGGCGGGTGATCCGCCTGCGGCCGGACGACGACACACGATGACACACGCCAAATCCGCCGAGAATGCCGCCCCGCAGGACGACCGCCCCCCGGCGGCAATCACGGTGCGCATCCAGCTTGAGGATTTCGACACCGCGCGCGAGATCGAGCGGCTGTCGGAAACCGGCGCGAATGTCGGGGCGGTCGTGAGTTTCACCGGCCTGTGCCGGGATGAAAACGGCCGTCTGTCCGCACTCGAACTGGAACACTATCCGGGCATGGCGGAAGCCGAGATCGGACGGATCGCGCGCGACGCGGCGGCGCGCTGGCCGATCACCGGGCTGACGGCGATCCATCGGCACGGCCGGATTGCGCCCGGGGAAAACATCGTCCTCGTGGTCGCGGCCTCGCGGCACAGGGCGGCAGCCTTCCAGGCAGCGGACTTCCTGATGGACTATCTCAAGACCCGCGCTCCCTTCTGGAAGAAGGAACATCTGCGCGACGGCGGCTCGGGCGGCTGGGTCGACGCCCGCGAGGCCGATACGCGCGCCGCGGACCGCTGGTCCCGCTGACTACCCCGCCGCCGAGCCCGTCTCGCGCCGGGCCTGCCGCGGCGCCTGGAAGCGTCCCCGTTGGCGTGGTACCCGTTGCCCTGCTTGACCTCGTCAACATTTCGGCGAATTGTACGATGAATTCAGACATTCCCTGTTTGTTGCCATTCCCAGTGGCGACCCGTTTGCCCAGCCAGGACCTCTCATGCACTCTCCGGTTTCCAGCAGCACTGCGACGGCAGTGCCACACCCAGGCATTTCCTTTCGCGAGTTCGTCGCGCTGATTGCATCGCTGATGGCGCTGAATTCGCTGGCCATCGACATCATGCTGCCGGCCCTGCCGGAGATCGGCGCGGCCATGGCCGTGCTCAACGAGAACGACACCCAGAAGGTGCTCGTCGCCTATCTCGTCGGCTTCGGCGCCGCGCAGCTTTTCTACGGCCCGGTGTCCGACCGCTATGGCCGCCGCCCGGTCTTGCTCGCCGGGCTTGCGCTTTATGCCGTCGCCGGCATCTTTTCCATCTTTGCCAACGACATGAACCATCTTCTGGCCGCGCGGCTGGTGCAGGGCATTGGCTGTGCCGCCCCCCGGGTCGTCGCGATCTCGATCGTTCGCGACAGCTATTCCGGACGGCAGATGGGGCGGGTGATGTCGCTGGTGATGATGGTGTTCATGGTCGTGCCGATCATCGCGCCCTCGATCGGACAGATCATCCTGTTCGTGGCGCCCTGGCGCGCCATCTTCCTCCTGCTCACGCTCGGCGGGATCCTCATGCTGATCTGGTGCGCCACGCGTCTGCCGGAAACCCTGCCGGCCACCCGGCGGCAACCGGTCTCCGCCCGCTCGATTCTCGCCGCCTACCTGACGACCGTCACCACCCGCATAACCCTCGGCTACATGTGCGCCACCGGCCTGATTTTCGGCGCCCTCTTCGGCTTTATCGCCTCCGCCCAGCAGATCTTCGTCGAAACCTTCCGGATCGGCACCGCCTTTCCGGTGGTCTTTGCCGTGATCGGGCTGGCCATGGCGTCGGCCTCCTTCGTCAATGCCTCCCTGGTGGAACGCATCGGGCTGCGCCCGCTGTCGCACTGGGCGCTGGTGGCCTTTGTCGCGATCAGCCTCCTCCAGGCGATAACGGCCATCTGGATTGCCGAAAACCTCTACGCCTTCACCGCGATGCTGGCGATCACGCTGTTCCTCTTCGGCTTCATCGGCCCGAGCTTCAACGCGATTGCCATGGAACCGCTCGGCGAAATCGCGGGAACCGGCTCGTCGGTGCTCGGCTTCGTGACGACCCTCGGGGGCGCAATTTGCGGCTTCATCGTCGGCCAGAATTACGATGGCACCGTGGTGCCGCTCGCGCTCGGCTTCGCCACCTTCGGCGCCATCGCCCTGGTGATCGTCTTCATCTCCGAAAAGGGCCGGCTGTTCCAGACGACCCAGCCCGCGCCCGCAGACGCCGCCCCCCCCGTCTGAAACGGAAACGCCCCGCCGGACCGAGGTCTGACGGGGCGCAAGTCCCTGCGGGCAGTCGCGGCGGAGGATTATCCCGCGACCGCGACCTTCGCCGCCGAGCGCGGCTGCACCTCGGCGTGATAGTCTTCCATCAGCATGCGCGAAATCGCGTCGACCTGGAAACTGTAGGGTCCGATCTCGGAGACCGGCGTTACTTCCGCCGCCGTTCCGGTGAGGAAGCAGGCCTCGAACTCCGCCATTTCCTCGGGCTGGATCGCCCGTTCGATCACCTCGAAGCCGCGCCGTTTCGCCAGACCGATAACCGTGCGCCGGGTGATGCCGTCGAGGAAGCAGTCCGGCGTCGGCGTGTGGATCTTCCCGTCCTTGATGAAGAACACGTTGGCCCCTGTGGCTTCGGCCACCTGCCCGCGCCAGTCGAGCATCAGCGCATCGGCATAGCCCTTGCGCTCCGCCTCGTGCTTGGACAGCGTGCAGATCATGTAGAGGCCGGCAGCCTTGGAGCGGCACGGTGCGGTCGCGGGATCGGGACGACGGTACTTCGCCATGTCGAGGCGGATGCCCTTCAGCCGCTCTTCCGGCTTGAAGTAGCTCGGCCATTCCCAGGCGGCGATCGCCAGATGAATGGTGTTGTTTTGCGCAGACACGCCCATCATCTCGCTTCCGCGCCAGGCGACGGGCCGCACATAGGCGTCGACGAGCTTCATCCGCGCCAGAAGCTCACGCGTGGCAGCGTTGATCGTCTCCGCGTCATAAGGGATCTCGAAGCCGAGAATTTCGGCGGAGTCATGCAGCCGGCGGGTGTGCTCGTCGAGCTTGAACACTTCGCCGCCATAAGCGCGCTCGCCCTCGAAAACGCTGCTGGCGTAGTGCAGGCCGTGGCTCAGCACATGCAGCTTCGCATCGACCCAGGGAACGAACGCGCCGTCGTACCAGATTTCGCCTTCGAGTTGATCAAACGGCAAATGTGCCATGTCGAATTCTCCCGCAGTGTCAGCGGGCTTGTCCCGCTTGTCTGTCATTGCGCGGCGCAGTGCGCCGACGTCCCGTGTAATCGTTCCGAGCAGCCGAATTCACGACTTTGCGCGGTGCGTCAAGTCTTTGTATGCTGGCACGGGCTCCTTTCCGACAGGGACGAAAGAGGTCAACACGCCATCCTGCCGGCTTCAAGGGCCGCGCCCGTTTCGCTCCACGAACAACATCAAGAACACATTCAAAGGGACTGCGTACGATCATTTCGCGAAAGGAAGCCAATGTGTAACAATCGGTCGGAAATAAGTCAATATGACTGACGTAAATTTCTCACTTCCCGTCGACCGGCCGTCTCCGGCCCGCCCGGCGCCGCCCGACGTCCCCATCGACATGATCGAACTGCTGTTTTTTGCCTACCGCGACTTCACCTCCGACCCGGACGCCGCCCTTGCCGAATTCGGCTTCGGACGCGCCCATCACCGGGTGCTGCATTTCGTCAGCCGGAATCCGGGCCTTCGGGTGACGGACCTGCTCGGGATCCTCAGCATCACCAAGCAGAGCCTCGCCCGCGTTCTCAAGCAACTGGTGGAGGAAGACTACATTCTTCAGGAGCCGGGCCCCGTCGACCGGCGCGAACGCCTGCTGTTTGCAACCGAGCGCGGTCACGCGCTTGCCCTGCGGCTGATGCGGCTGCAGGCTGAGCGCATCCGCTCCGCGCTCGCCGACCTGCCGCAAGAAGGCCGGGAAGCCGCGCGAGTTTTCCTCTACAACATGATCGATCCCGATCAACGCGCGGACGTGGCGCATCTCATCGGACACAGGAAGGACCAAGCGCCGTGACTGCCGATCTCGCCGAAAAAAGCGCCGCGAGCCCGCCCGAAGACGACGCCCCGCATCTGCTGCTCGTGGATGACGACAGCCGGATCCGAACGCTGCTGCGCCGGTTCCTGTCGGAACACGGATTTCGCATCACCGCCGCGCCAAGCGCGGCCGACGCGCGGCGCGCTCTCGGCGGGCTCGAGTTCGACCTCCTGATCATCGACGTGATGATGCCCGGCGAAAGCGGGCTGGAGCTTGCAGCCCATCTGCGCCAGACGAGCGACGTGCCGATTCTCATGCTGACCGCACGCTCCGACGCCACTGACCGGATCGCCGGGCTGGAAGCCGGGGCGGACGATTACCTGGTCAAGCCGTTCGAGCCGCGCGAACTGCTGCTGCGGCTCCGGGCGATCCTGCGGCGGCGGGCCGTGCCGGAGGCCGAGCTGCCGGCCGACGTGCGTTTCGGCCCCTTTGTCTTCGACACGGCGCGGCGGGAACTGAAACGGGGCGAGGACGTCGTGCGTCTGACCGACCGGGAGAAGGAGATCCTGTCGCTGTTCGCGGAGAAACCCAATGACACCGTGCCGCGCAACGAAATCGTCGGCGACGACAGCGGGCTGGGCGAACGCACCGTCGATGTGCAGATCAACCGGCTGCGCCGCAAGATCGAGACGGATCCCGGAAACCCGATCTATCTGCAAACGGTGCGCGGGATCGGATACCGGCTCGTATGCGACTAGGCGCGGGGGTCGCGGCCGCGATCGCACAGCTGAAGACGGCCGTGGCGCGGATCCGCCTCCCCGCGCCGGCACAGCGCATGCTCGATCTCCTGGCAACGCCCTATCGCGCCCTGTCGAAGGCGCTCTACCGGCGCATGCCCAAGGGGCTGTTTTCGCGGACGTTGCTGATCATCGTCGTGCCCATCGTGGTGATGCAGGCGGTGCTGGCCTTCGTCTTCATGGAACGCCACTACGATCTGGTGACGCAGCGCCTGTCGCAGTCGGTCGCGCGCGAAATCGCGCTTCTGATCAGCGTGATGGAACATTATCCCCAGGACGAGGGCTTCGAGCGCATCACCGAGATGGCGCGCCAGGATCTGGCCCTTTCGGTCACGGTGCTGCCGCCGGAACCCCTGCCGCCACCGCGTCCCAAACCCTTTTTCGACATCGTGGATCTCTACCTGTCGGAACAGATCAGCCTCGCCGTGGGACGCCCCTTCTGGATCGACACGGTCGGACGCTCCAGCTTCGTCGAAATCCGCATCAAGCTGGAGAAGAACGTTCTCAGGGTGATCGCGAGGCGCAGCCAGACCTATGCGTCCAACTCGCATATCTTCATCGTCTGGATGGTGTCCACATCGCTCGTTCTGGTGGTGATCGCACTGTTGTTCCTGCGCAACCAGACGCGGCCGGTGGAACGGCTTGCAGCGGCGGCGGAGGAATTCGGCAAGGGCCGCCCGATCGACGACTTCCGGCCCAGCGGCGCACTGGAAGTGCGCCGTGCCTCCCAGGCCTTCATCGAGATGCGCCGGCGGATCGAACGCCAGATCGAGCAGCGCACGACGATGCTGGCCGGCGTCAGCCATGACCTGCGCACCATCCTGACGCGGTTCCGGCTGCAACTCGTGCTGTTCAAGGACAGCGAGGAGGTGCGCGCGCTGCAACACGACGTCGACGAGATGAAGACGATGCTGGAGGATTATCTCGCCTTCACCCGCGGCGACGGCGACGAACAGGCCCAGTCACTGGACCTCTCGCTCGTCGTCGACGAGCTGGAAACGGAGGCGGAAATTCTCGGCGCCACGGTGACCTCGCAGTTTTCCGGCGATCCCTTCGTCACCGTAAAGCCCATCGCCTTCAAGCGCGCGCTTGCCAATCTCGTCACCAATGCCGCACGCTACGGCAACCGGCTGAACATCGAGGTGCGCCATGCGGACGGCTGGCTGACGATGACCGTCGAGGACGATGGACCGGGCATTCCCGAAGACCAGCGCGAAAGCGTCTTCCGGCCGTTCTACCGCCTCGACCAGGCGCGCAACCAGGACGCGGGCGGCAGCGGACTCGGTCTGGCGATCGCACGCGACATCGTACGCGGCCACGGCGGCGAAATCATTCTGGGAAAGAGCGAGCGGCTCGGCGGCCTGAGCGCGCGCGTGCGCATCCCGCTTTGACGGCGGCGCGCGGGCGGACCCGCGCCGTCAGTACAGCCGCCCGCCCAGCGGAACCTCCCGGTCGGGGGCGAGCAACACCACCTCGCCGTCCGCATCCGGAACGCCGAGCGTGAGAACCTCCGACATCATCGGTCCGATCTGGCGCGGCGGAAAATTGACCACGGCAAGCACCTGTCGCCCGACAAGCTCCTCGGGCGAATAGTGTTTTGTAATCTGGGCGGAGGATTTCTTGATCCCGAGATCCTCGCCGAAATCGATCCTGAGCCTGAACGCCGGACGGCGGGCCTCCGGAAACGGCTCGGCCTCGACGATCTTGCCGACGCGAATATCCACTTTGAGGAACGTGTCGAAATCGAGCGGGGGCGAAGCGGGGCCGCCGCCGGTGTCTGATGAACTCATGGCCTGCTCTAACTGTCTGGAGAAACACGCGGTCGGGAAAGAAATCGCCCGAACCGCGCCAGCTTATCGCTCACACCGCCGAGGGGGAAGGCGGTGTGTCGGGATCCTCCGCCGATCGCACGTCGCGCCGGGATGTGCGGGCGCGCCGCACCAGCGGCTTGAGCAGGCCCGCGGCCCGGTCGAGACGCGACAGCCAGACCTCTCCATCATCGAGTTGCCTGTCGAGTGCCGACATGGTGCGCGCCAGCCCCGGATCCTCGTCGTCGAGCCAGACATCGACCACCCGGGAAAAAGCCACCACCAGCCCCTGCGAGATCATCCGCGCGCGAAAGCCGGAGGATGGAAGCCCCGCCGCCGTCAGCATCCAGCGCAGCGACACCTGCGCTTCCGCATTCAGCGCCAGCGCCAGTTGCGGGTCCTTGCGGGTCGCCGCCATCAGCGCTCGCACGGCCTCGCGATGCGGCTGCACCGCATCGAGGCGGCTCATCAGCACGTCGAACAAGCGGTCGCGGGCCGGCTCACCGGCCATTTCCGGATCGACCCTGTCGAGCACGGTCTGGTCGATATCGGCGAGAAACGCCTTGAGACAAGCGGTCTTGGAAGCGAAGGTGCCACGCAGCACCGACAGTTTGACGCCAGCCGCCACTGCAACGTCGCTCATGTCGAAACCGGTCCATCCCTTTTCCGCAAGCAGCGACAGAAAGGCGGATACGATCTTCTGCTTGGTCTTCTGGGTTGCCATGCGAGAACCTCCTGAATGCGCGGACAGACCGGGGCGCATCGCGCCCTCCCCCATAGATTGGGCGAAACCACGCCGAGCGCCAGAGGGTGCAAGGCAAGGCGTCACCTGGAACGAAACGCCGGAAGGCGTATCAGCCCGCCAGTTCCCGCGAGCGCTTGCGCGCCGCCGCGACCGCCGCATCCATGACGGGCTGCAGCCCGTCCTCCGCCATCAGCACGTCAAGCGCTGCCGCCGTCGTCCCGTTGGGCGAAGTCACGTTGCGGCGCAATTCCGACGCAGGCGTCTCGACGCGATGCATCAGTTCGCCCGCGCCGCAGACCGTCTGCCGCGCGATCTGCATGGCAAGTTCTTCCGGCAACCCGGCCTTCACGCCGGCCGCCGCGAGCGCCTCGGTGAGAAAGAACACATAGGCCGGTCCCGAACCGCTGACGGCGGTGACCGCATCCATCTGTTCCTCGCTCTCGATCCAGGCGGAGGCGCCGATGGCGGCAAGCAGCGTGTCGACCGTCTCGCGCTGCGCCTCGCTTGTGCGCGCATTCGCAAAGGCAACGCTCATCCCGCGTCCGACCTGGGAGGGCGTGTTCGGCATGACGCGCACCACAGCTGCATCGTCGAAGGCCTCCTCGAACACCGATGCCGGCGTACCGGCGGCGACCGAGATCACCAGCGTGTCCGCATCGACAAAGGGTTTCAGCGCCCCGAGCGCGGCGGCCATCATCTGCGGCTTGAGTGCCAGCAGCAGCACGCCGGCCATCGTGCCGGCCGGCATCGCGGTATCCAGGCGAAAGCCCTTGCGCCCGGCGAGCGCCAGAAGATCCGACGACGGCGCAGGATCGATCACGGCGATCGTTTCGGGATCGGTGCCCGACGCGATCCAGCCGGCAAGCATCGCGCCGCCCATCTTGCCCGCACCCACCAGGACCAGCGGCCGCGTCTTCGAAAAACTCATGCTTCCCCCGCAGTCTCGAACAAGGCGGTGTCGATGGCCTCGGCGGCGGTCTTTCCGGCCCAGACCACGAACTGGAACGCCTGATAGTAGCGCTCGCAGGCTTCCAGCGCGGTCGTCAGCAGCCCCTCGATCTGCTTCGAGGTCGCTTCCGCACCGCCGGCAAGCAGCAACGACTGGCGAAAAATCACCACGCCTTCACGGTTCCACAGGTCGAAATGCCCCATCCAGAGCTGCTCGTTGACGAGCGCCAGAAGCCGGACGACCTCGGTGCGGCGCGGATCCGGCACCTTGAGGTCGAAGGCGCAGGCCAGATGCAGCGCTTCCAGGTCTTCCATCCAGGAAAACGAGACATGATAGTCGCACCAGCCGCCGGCGACGGAAATCGTGATCTCTTCCTCGCAGGAGCGCTCGAAGGACCAGTCGTTGATGGCGGCGATATGCTCAATCGTATCGACGGGATTGGCGGGCCGTTCGAACTCGATGTCGATGAGGCTCATCATCGTTCCTCTCGGCTTGCGGAGCACCGCCCCTCAAACGGGAAGCGTGTCCGCCCGTGTCGGTCCGCAGGATCGTGGCACGTGCCCGGATTGCATCCCCGCCAAATGCGGGCGGGTGATATCCGCGACAATCAACCGCGAATCTTTGCGCACTTCCAGTATATAGGCAGAAAGTGACGCGAAGATATGTTCACCTTTCATTTACCCTGTTGCGCCTGTGGACGAGAGCGGTCGCGCTGCCGCAACGACCGGATGTGCCAGCGGCGACATCAACCGGCCCGGCGTCCAAGCGTCCGTGCAGCAGACCGCTGTCAGTCGTCGTTGGCCGGCGGCGTCCTGCCGGAGCCCTTGCCGCCTGCCGCCTCGAGTTCGGCCACGCGCGCCTCCAGCGCCTCGACCATGTCGAGCGCCTTCGCCGCCATGTCACGCACGACGTCATGCTCCTCGCGCTTGACCAGATCCATGTCCGCCAGGAACCGCTCGGCCTGGGCGCGGAAGGCCGTTTCGACCTCGCGGCGCGCACCCTGCGCGACGCCCGCGGCATCCGTCATCAGCTTGGCGAGATCGTCGAGAACGCGGTTGGGTCCCTGGGTCATCGCGAATGTCCTTCCTTCGTCGGCAGCCGGCATCGGCCCCTTGTCCTTCATCCTAGGTAATGCGGTTTTGCGGCTAGCGAAACACCCTCGGCCCGTCAAATCGTCGCGCGCCGCGATTCCACCGCATTCGCATGTGCTTGACGGTGTGCCCCATTCGGCGGCAACGTCCGCCCGTATCCGCTCGCCGGAACGGAAGTCCTGGAGATCAAATGCCCGCGCTCGTCCTGCCCTTTCCCACGATCGATCCGGTGCTGATCGAATTCGGCCCCTTCGCGATTCGCTGGTACGCGCTTGCCTATATCGCGGGCCTCCTGCTCGGCTGGTGGTCGATGCGCGCGCTGGTCACCTCGGACCGGCTGTGGGGCGCCCAGACCCGCCCCTCGCTCCTGGATGTCGACGATTTCGTCGTCTATGCCACTGTCGGCACCATCCTCGGCGGGCGGCTCGGCTATGTGCTGTTCTATGCGCCCGGCTACTATCTGCAGAACCCGCTGGACGCACTGGCGGTCTGGTCCGGCGGCATGTCCTTTCACGGCGGCTTCCTCGGCGTCGTCGCGGCGATGGCGATTTTCGCCTGGCGGCGCGGCATTCCCCTGTGGACGCTGTTCGACCTCGCCGGCGCGGTCGCGCCCATCGGGCTGTTCTTCGGGCGGATCGCCAATTTCATCAATGCCGAGCTTTGGGGCCGCACGACCGATGTGCCCTGGGCCTTCGTCTTTCCCGGCGCCGGCCCCGAGCCGCGCCATCCGAGCCAGCTCTACGAAGCCGCGCTGGAAGGCATCCTTCTGCTGGTGATCGTGCGCATCGCCATCGCGCGCGGCGGCTTGCGCCGTCCCGGGTTGGTCGCCGGCCTGTTTGCCCTCGGCTACGGCCTTTCGCGCATCTTCGTGGAGTTCTTCCGCGTGCCCGACGCCCACATCGGCTATTTCGGCCCGGGACTGACCATGGGCATTCTCCTGTCGCTGCCGATGGCGATTGCCGGCGCACTCGCCATCGCGCGCGCGCTTTCCCGGCCGCCGCATCCCGAGGGCACGCCGCGCGACGACGGGACCGGAGCAGAGTCCTGACATGCGCACCTCCTCCCTTCGTGCCAGCCTTGTCCGGTTGATCGAGACGGACGGCCCCATGCCGGTCAGCGACTACATGGCCCGCTGCCTCGGCGATCCGGAGCACGGCTACTACATGCAGGCCGACCCCTTCGGCCGGTCCGGCGACTTTATCACCGCGCCGGAGGTCAGCCAGCTGTTCGGCGAAATCCTCGGCGCCTGGATCGTGCACGCCTTCGAAGCCATCGGCGCGCCGGAACGTGTCGCGCTGGTGGAACTGGGGCCCGGACGGGGAACCCTCAGCGCGGACATGCTGCGTGTCGCCAGACTGCGCCCGGCGTTCCTGGGCGCGCTGACGCTCCATCTTGTGGAAACCAGCCCGCGCCTGCGCAGCGCGCAGAAAAAGACCCTTCAAGACAGCGGCGCCGCCGTCGACTGGCACGACAGCACCGCGACCCTGCCGCGCGACGTGCCCCTGCTCGTCGTCGCCAACGAGTTCTTCGACGCCCTCCCGATCCGCCAATTCGTGCGACACGACGGGGCGTGGCTGGAACGCTGCATCGGACTCGACGACAGCGGAGCCCTCAGGTTCCAGGCCGGCGTGGCGGCCCTCGACGACACGGATCTCGCCCCGCAATTGAACGCTGCACCCGAGGGCGCCGTGCTGGAAACCCAACCGGTGGCGAATGCGGTCATGCAGGACCTCGCCGAACGGATCGCCGGGCAAGGCGGCGCGGCGCTCGTCGTCGACTACGGCTATGGAAAAAGCGCCGTCGGCGAGACGCTTCAGGCGGTGCGCCGGCACACGCCCGTCTCCGTCCTGGAAACGCCGGGCGACGCCGATCTCACCGCGCATGTCAATTTCGAGGCTCTCGCCCGCGCGGCGACGGCCCCTCCCGTTGTCGCGCGGCCAGTGATGACGCAGGGCGATTTCCTCCTCAAGCTGGGGCTTCTGGAGCGCGCGGGCCAGCTCGGCGCCGGCCGGTCCGCGCGCATCCAGGACGGCATCCGCAACGATGTGGAACGTCTCGCCGGCCCCGAACAGATGGGCAACCTGTTCAAGGCGATGGCGCTCGCGCCGGGCGATATCCGGCTCACGCCCTTCGACGCCGCATGATGCCGCCGGACGCTGCCGGATGCTGCCGGACGCCGATTGACATGCCTTCCGGCAGCGACCACCATCGCGAAAATCCACAGGGTTCCGTCCACCGAGGCAAATCGCACCCCATGCTGACCTCTCCCGACCTTGGCCGAACGGACGGCATCGTCCACGGCTTCTTCACCCGTTCCGGCGGCGTCTCGCGCGGCATTTACGCGTCGCTGAATGTCGGGCTCGGCTCGAAAGACGACCGCACCGCCGTTCTGGAAAACCGGGCGCGGGTCGCAGCCCTTCTAAAGGTCGCGCCGGGCGCACTGGTCTCGCCGCACCAGCACCATTCCGCCCATGCCATTGCCGTGGAGACGCCCTGGGACATTGCCGACCAGCCGCGCGGCGACGCGCTGGTGACCAACCGCCCCGGCATCGCGCTCGGCATCTCCACCGCCGACTGCGGGCCCGTGCTGTTTGCGGATGAAAAGGCCCGCGTGATCGGCGCCGCCCATGCCGGCTGGCGCGGCGCGCTCACCGGCGTCCTCGATGCGACCCTGGTGCAGATGGAAACGCTCGGCGCCAGGCGCAGCGACATCACCGCCGTGCTCGGCCCGACGATCTCCCGGGCCAATTACGAGGTCGGTCAGGAGTTCGTCGACCGGTTCACCGCAGCCGACGGCACAAATGCCCGCTTCTTCGTCGCCTCCGACCGGGCGGGACACGCCCGTTTCGACCTTCCCGCCTATATTGTCGCCCGTCTCACGGCCGCGGGCGTCGGAACGGTGACCGATCTCGCACGCTGCACCTATGCCGACGAGACCGCCTTCTTTTCCTACCGGCGCGCGACCCATCGCGGCGAAGGCGACTATGGCCGCCTGATGAGCGCCATCGCCCTTTCCGGAGCCTGAGACATGTCGCTTGCCTTTTCCCGCGCCGAATATCTCGCGCGGCTCGGTTCCCTGCGCGCCCGCATGGCCGACGCCGGCTACGACGCGGTGCTGCTGTTCGCCCAGGAAAGCATGTTCTGGCTTAGCGGCTACGACACTTTCGGCTTTTGCCACTTCCAGTCGATGGTGGTGACCCGCGACGGTCGGGTGGTGCTCCTGACCCGCTCGGCCGACAAGCGACAGGCCGAAATAACCTCGACCGTCTCGGACATTCGCATCTGGGAAGACCGCGACGACGCCTCGCCCGTCCTGCAACTGCGCGACCTGCTGTTCGATCTCGATCTCGACGGCTGCCGGCTGGGCGTGGAATACGACACCCATGGCATGACCGGTCGCATTGCCATGGAGATCGCCGCCCATCTGACCGATTTCGCCCTGCTCGGCGATGCATCGCGGCTCGTGCCCGTATTGCGCGCGGTCAAGAGCCCGGCCGAGATCGAGATGGTGCGCAAGGCGGCCCACCTTACCGACGCCGCCTGGGAGGCGGCCTGGCCGCTGATCGGCCCCGGCGCGCGCGAGGGCGAGATCCTCGCCGCGATGCAGGGCGCCGTCTTTGCCGGCGACGGCGACTATCCCGGCAACGAGTTCGTCATCGGCTCGGGCCGCGAGGCCCTGCTGTGCCGCTACCAGAGCGGCCGGCGCACACTCGATCCGCAGGACCAGCTCACCCTGGAATGGGCCGGCGCCTATCGCCGCTACCACGTCGCGGCGATGCGCACCGCGGTGATCGGCGAACCGACGCGCCGCCACCTGGAACTGCATGAAACCGCCCGCGCAGCGCTTGCGGCGGTGGAAGACGCCATGGTCCCGGGGCGCAGCTTCGGCGATCTCTTCGCCGCGCATGCACAGGCGGTGGATGCGCGCGGCGACGGTGCGCATCGCCTCAACGCTTGCGGCTATTCGCTGGGCACGCGCTTCTCGCCGAGCTGGATGGACTGGCCGATGGCCTATCGCGACAACCCGGCCGAAATCGTGCCCGACATGGTGATCTTCATGCACATGATCCTGATGGATTCCGATACCGGCACGGCGATGAGCCTGGGGCAGACCTATCTGACGAGGGACGGCGCACCGGAGAGCCTGTCGAAGCTGCCTCTCGACCTGCCGGTCAAGGCGGGCTAAACGAAGGGGGCATGCTTGGCGTTTCCGCCCGGCATGCGCAAGGCAGTTTCGCAAGCGACGACAAGCAAGGCAGACCGGCAAGGCCCCATGAGCGTGACCAGATCCAACCGTGCGACCGTAATGCGCGCCGCCGTCCTCCTGGCGGCACTCATCCTGTCCGCCTGCGCCGGAGATCCGGTTCCCCCCGGCCTCGTGTCGGAGAACGCGGCTCCGGCGGCGCGCGCCGCACCGCCGGTCGATCCGCAGCAGGTCACCATCGCCTTCGAACCTTTCACGGGCGCGCCCGGCAACATTTCGGACGCGCTGTCGAGACGCATCGGCAACGAGGCGCTTGCGCAGAATCTCAACCTCGTGCGCCGCGTCGGCGCGCCGGCCACCTACCGCATCAACGGCTATCTGTCCGCCTCCGGCGACCAGTCGTCGACCACGCTGTTCTATGTCTTCGACGTCGTCGACAAGAATGGCGCGCGCGTCCACCGCATCATCGGTCAGGAATCGGCCGGCAGCTCGGCCGGTGACCCCTGGGCCGGTATTGACAGCGAGGCCCTCGACCGCGCCGCGCGCCGCTCCGTGACCGAGCTTTCGGCGTGGCTGCGGCGCTGACGACTGGCATGCGACCGGGCCCGCCGGCCGCCTCCGCGCGGCGCCCATCGCGGAGCGGGCACCGGCTCAACGGATGCCGTCTGACCGGCAATTTCAAAAAACCTTGACCAAGGACCCCAAGGCCGGTTGTTAAACGCCGGAGCGATTGCTACAACGCCGCCGCCTGCTGGAGGATCTCCGGCCCTGTCCCCAGCTGTGGGTACGGTCGGCCGCACCTGCCAAGGGCCAACAACAAAGTTCAGACACACCACGTGTGACCCTGTCGTGCCGAAGCTGCGCCGAGGCGGCAACGGAGCCAACAACAAGGACTTGCGGGCCATGAAGATCGTCGCGGGCAACTCAAATCGCGCGCTTGCCGAGGAAGTCTCAAATTATCTCGACGCACCCTTGGCGAAATGCCAGGTCCGCCGCTTTGCCGATCAGGAAATCTTCGTCGAACTCCAGGAAAACGTGCGCGGCGAGGATGTTTTCATCCTTCAGTCGACAAGTTTTCCGGCAAACGACCACCTGATGGAACTCCTGATCATCATCGACGCCCTGCGCCGGTCCTCCGCAAAGCGCATCACGGCCGTGATGCCCTATTTCGGGTACGCCCGTCAGGACCGTCGCGCCTCCGGGCGCACGCCGATCTCCGCCAAGCTGGTCGCCAATCTCGTGACCCATGCCGGCGCTCATCGCGTTCTCACCCTCGATCTTCATGCCGGACAGATCCAGGGCTTCTTCGACATTCCCACCGACAACCTCTTTGCCGCGCCGGTGATGACCCGCGACATCAAGGAGCGCTACCCCAGCGGCAACGTCATGGTGGTCTCGCCGGACGTCGGCGGTGTGGTGCGCGCCCGCGCGCTTGCAAAGCGCATCGATGCGCCGTTGGCCATCGTCGACAAGCGCCGCGACAAGCCCGGCGAATCGGAAGTCATGAACATCATCGGCGAGCCGACCGGGCGCGATTGCATCCTGGTCGACGACATCGTCGATTCCGGCGGCACGCTGTGCAATGCCGCCGAGGCGCTCCTGGAAAAAGGCGCCAAGTCGGTCACCGCCTATATCACCCACGGCGTCCTGTCGGGCGGGGCGGTTGCGCGCGTGACGTCCTCCAAGCTCAAGGAACTGGTGATCACCAATTCCATCGAGCCGACCGCAGCCGTTCTGGCCGCGCCGAATATCCGCACGATCTCGATCGCGCCGCTGATCGGCGAGGCGGTTTCGCGCACCGCGCTGGAACAGTCGGTCTCCAGCCTCTTCAACTGAGGCCGGACCACGCGGATCGGTTACGACACGGCGGGCCAAGGCCCGCCGTTTTTGCGTGCGCGCCCCTATTCCACCGTGATGGTGATGGTGTCCGGTCATCTCCTTTTCCGTTCCAGCCGGAGCCACCCCCATTCCACTCAGCCCGAAGCGCACACGCACCGGACTCTCGACCGTCGCCCCGTCGCTCGGCGTGATGAAATAGACGGCGGCGCCATCCGGCGCGGACGTGCGGTGATCGTCGGCCCGGGCCGCGAGCGGCGCCAGCAGCAGTGTCGATGCAAGGATTAGCCGTGTCGAGATGTGCATGAGACCCTCCCGTTTTTCGTGCACCTGCGTGTCGCAGGTGCTTGAGAATAGGTAATCCCGCCAAGCGAAAGGACAAGTCCGTGTCGCGCCCGCTTGACCTTCCTGTTGCTGGAACGGCTAGCGTCGCCTTCACGATCAACCCAAGAAGGATCCCCCGCATGACGCGACGCATTCTCGCAATCCTGGCAACGCTCGGCGTGCTCTCGACGCCCGGGATGGCCATTGCCGCCCAGGAAATGACCATGTGGAAATCTCCCTGGTGCGGATGCTGCGACGCCTGGGCGAACGGCATGCGCCAGGCCGGCTATCGCCTGACCGTCGAGAACCGCGAGGACATGTCCCCGGTCAAGAAGCAGGTCGGCGTTCCAGGCGCGATGGAAGCCTGCCACACCGCCGTGATCGACGGTTACTTTGTCGAGGGGCATGTTCCGGTCGAGGCCATCGCCAAGCTGATGAGCGAGCGACCCGACATCGCCGGCATCGCCGTGCCGGGCATGCCGGCCGGTTCCATGGGCATGGGCGACGACCCGAACGCGCGCTACGACGTGCTAACGGTCGGGCGCGACGGCACGAACGCGGTGTTTTATCAAGCAGGCGTTCGTTAAAGCACAGGCCGTCCGCAAGGCGACAGCGCCGCGGACGGCTTCACCGCTCAAGCATGTCCCGCACAAGAACGGCGACATGAGCGGGATCGACGGCAAACCCGGCATGGATCGGATCCACACCCTCCTTCTCGACCGTGGAGGGAACAACGCCATAAGCGACCCCGGCCTGTGACGCGAGATCCAGGAAGCAGGGATTGGCGTGGGCGCGCGGCATGAACTCGATCAGCTTCGCTCCCGCCCGGGCCCAGGCGATATTTGTGAGGCCGGCGCCATGCGGCGCGACGACGATCTCCGCGGTTGCGAACAACTGGCGCTGGCCGGCCACAGACAGGCCGGCGCAATCGACCACCTCGAAGCCGAAGGGCGCGAGGACCTTGAGAACCTCTTCCTCGTTGGCGAAGGGGCGCCGCACCGCGCCGCGCCGGGTCACATAGATCCTGCGCCCGGGGGGGGCCGTTTCCGGCGGACGCCATCCGCCGATCTCCCGCATCGCCTGGACGATCCAATTGTGATTGCGGGTACCGCCCTTGATCCGCAGCGGGACATGGCCCCTTTCCAGAACGAAACCGTCGGCCGACGACAGCGCGACGATCCGCTCTGGCGCGATACCGCAAAGCGCGGCGATCTCCCTCTGCCAGCCAACACCGCTCCAGGGCATCAGGACATGGCGGACCGACGACCAGTCGAGACCGCATTGCTTCAGGAACCAGAGGTCGCACATGGCGTCGGTCCAGAAGTGAAAGTAGTTCTCGCAGTCCGTGTAATGGGCGCCGAGGAGGACGGTGTCGCCCTCGAGACGGGTAACGCGCATGCGGGCGTCGAACCCCCGGCGCAAGGCCGCTGGCAGACCCCGCTCCCGATGGGTTTCGTGCAGCGTTCGCAGACGCGCGCTGGAAAGCCGCCGCGTCCGGGCGTGGGCGTCTCCGTTCGCGCTGACATAGGGCAGCGAAGAAACGCGCAGGCCCGGCTCGACAAGAACCCCGGCCGGTGTGAGGCGCGCGCCCGAGATGTCCTCGCGACGCCACACAAGCGGCGGAACGTCGAGCTGCGCCTCCTCCCGGGTCTCCGGCATCGGCATGGTGTTCTGAAGCGGGGCGGGAGCCGGGCTGAAACCGGGTCTCTCCCTTGCATCGAGCGACAGGGCACGGTCGAGCGAACCGATCAAAGTGGAAAGCACGTCCGCGAGCCGCCTTGTGTGTTCTGTAGTCCGTCGCCTGCCGTTGCCGGGCCGGTCCGGTCGCCGCCGGGAGCCTCAAGGCGCCGGAAATGGCCGACCGTCTCGCGGATCCCCGCCTCAAGTGCGACGCGCGGCGCCCAGCCGAGCGCTGTACGCGCAAGCCCGATATCCGGCTGACGCTGCCTCGGATCGTCTTCGGGAAGCGGCAGATACACGAGCGGCGACCGCGATGCCGTCTCCTGCAGGATGCGCCCGGCAAGATCCTTCATGGTGCATTCCCGCGGATTTCCCAGGTTGACCGGTCCCATGCGCGCCTCGCCCGCCGACATCAGCCGGACAAGGCCGTCGACCATGTCCGAGACGAAGCAGAATGACCGCGTCTGGCCGCCGTCTCCGTAGATCGTCACGGGTTCGCCACGCAAGGCCTGGACGATGAAGTTCGAGATGACGCGACCGTCCGCGCGCCGCAGCCGCGGGCCGTAGGTGTTGAAGATGCGGGCGATCCGGATGTCGACCCCATGCTGTCGATGATAGTCGAGGAAAAGGGTTTCGGCGCAACGCTTGCCCTCGTCGTAACACGCGCGCGGACCGGCCGGATTGACATTGCCCCAGTAGCTCTCCGGCTGCGGATGCACCAGCGGATCGCCATAGACCTCGCTGGTCGAGGCCTGAAGGATCGGCACGTCGAGACGCCTTGCCAGATCGAGCATGTTGATCGCACCGAGAACCGAGGTCTTCACCGTCTGCACCGGGTCGCGCTGATAGTGGACCGGCGAGGCGGGACAGGCGAGGTTGTAGATCTCGTCGACCTCGATATCCAGCGGCACGGTCACGTCGTGCAAGCGGAACGAGAACCCTGGATTGTCGCGCAGATGCTCGATGTTGCGCCGGCACCCGGTCATCAGGTTGTCCACGCAAATCACCTCGTGGCCCTCGGCGAGCAACCGGTCGCTCAAATGCGAGCCGATGAAACCGGCGCCCCCGGTTACGAGGATGCGTTTCCGGCGCTCGTTATTCCGTGACATTCAAGTCTCACTCCAAAACTGCAGATGCGCGCCGATCCGCATCGGCCGTTCGGGCGTCTCGGGTCCGTACATCAGCTGCGCCAGCGCAGGAGCCACCGTTCGGCGCGGCCGATCAACCACCCGACCAGCAGCCCCATGACGGAAAGGATCGCGACGCCGGCCAGCAACTGGTCCGTCGCGAACAGGCTGCCGGCCATCAGGATGTAGGCACCGACGCCGTATTCGGCGCCGATCATCTCGGCCGCCACCAGCAGGATGATGGCGATGGAGGCGGAGATCCGCGCGCCCGACAGGATCGCCGGCATGGCGCCGGGCAGGATGATCTTGCGCACGATAGACCACCAGGACAGTCCGAAGGATTGCCCCATGCGCACCAGCGAGCGGTCGACATTGTCGACGCCGGCGGAGGTGGCGATCACCGTGGGAAAGAACGAGCCGAACAGGATCGTCGCAACCTTCGACCCTTCCCCGATCCCGAACCAGATCACGAAAAGCGGCAAGAGCGCGATCTTGGGGATCGGAAACAGAGCGGAGACGAGCGGCATCAACCCGGCCCGGGCCAGCGAGAACAGGCCGATCATAAGCCCGGCCGCAACGCCCAGCGACATGCCGAGCGTCCAGCCGATGACGAGACGCTGCAACGAGGCGCCAAGGTGACGCCAGAGCTGACCCGTCTCCACCAGTTGGCGAAAGGCCTCGAAGGCCTCGCTCGGGGCGGGCAGGACAAGATTGGAAATCACGCCGCTGCGCGACCCCGCTTCCCACAGAAGCAGGATCGCCGCGAACACCAGCGGTCCGACGAACCGCATCCGCACGGGGCGGAACCCGCCGCCGCGAAACGGCACGGGCTGAAGCCGGCTTTCGGCCTGCGGCGGCGCACCCGCGCGCGCGGATGCCCGGTCGGGGGTATCAGACAGTGTCATCGGCAAGCTCCCGGTCGGCGGCCCGCGCCTCGTCGCGCAGCAAATGCCAAAGGTCGCGCTGCACCGCTTCAAGCTTCGCATCCGCCTGCTGCCGGTCGGCGAGATCGCGATCGATCTCGACGATCTCGCGGATCTTGCCCGGACGACGCGACAGCACGACGATCTTGTGGCCGAGGCGCACGGCCTCCGCCAGATTATGGGTCACGTAACAGGCGGTGAACCGCTCGCGCTGCCAAAGCCCGACCAGATCGTCCATCAAGAGTTCCCGCGTCTGGCTGTCGAGCGCCGACAACGGTTCGTCCATCAGCATCACCGCCGGGCGCACGCTGAGCGCACGGGCAATCGCCACGCGCTGCTTCATGCCGCCCGAGAGCTGGCGCGGCAGCGCGCCTTTGAAATCGCTGAGCCCCGTGCGCTCCAGCACGTCCTGGATGATCTCCCGCCGCCTGGCCGCCGACAGCCCGTGGTCCTCCAGCACCAGCGAGACGTTGCCCTCGACCGTGCGCCAGGGCAGCAAGGCGAAGTCCTGGAAGACATAGGTGAGCGGATTGAGCGACCCCGCCGGCGGTTCACCGGCCAGAAGCACCTCGCCGGCGTCGGGACGTTCCAGCCCGCCGATGAAGCGCAAAAGCGTCGACTTGCCGCAGCCGGACGGGCCGATGATGCACACGATCTCGCCCTCGCCGACGGCAAGATCGATATCGGCAAGGACTTGGGTGTCGCCATATCGGTGCGACACCCCGCGCAGCAGGAGGTCCATGGGTCGTAAGGCCTTTTCCGGCGTGTCGTCAGTCGGTTTCGACGAAGCTCGCATCCACCAGCATGTCGATGGTCACCGAGGCCGGCACCAGGTTTTCCGACTGGAACCACTCAAGCTGGTCGGTGACCGAGGTGAGGTTCAGCCGTGCCCCTTCGTTGATGCGCATCGCGCCATTGCGGATGGAGGGCGCGGCCTTCTCGAACGGGCGGTCGGCGTAGACATACTTGTGGATCAGGCGAACCATGTCCTCGGCTTCCTGCGCGCTCGCCGTCTTGTCGACAAGCGCCGCGTTGAAGTCCGCAGCGCCCTTGGCAAAGGCGGTCAGGAAGCGCTTGACGAGATCCGGCTTGTCGGAAGCGTTCGCGGTGGAGGTGAAGACGGTGGTGACCTGATAGTCGGGAATATAGTCGGCGATCATGCCGATCGGCTCGATCTCGGGACCCGCGGCGATCGCCTTGGCGATATGGGGGACGATGGTCCAGGCATCAATCTGGCCCGTCTTCAGCGCGCCGATCACCGCACCGACCTTTTGCAGCGGGCGCAAGGTGATCTCGGAACGGGGGATGCCTTCCTTGTCGGCGATCTTGTGGATCATGTAGTGGAAGGACGAGCCCGTCTGGGTAATGCCGAAGCTCTTGCCGGCAAGCGTGGCCGGGCTGGTCAGGCCAGCGTCAAAAGCGGCCCTGGACGCCAGGATCATCTGGCCGTCGACGCCGGGCTCCTCCTGCAAGGCCCCGCCGACCACCTTGATCGCACCCTTCTGCGCCAGATTGATCAAGCCGCCGGAGATGGCGGTGACGCCGAAGTCGACGTCGCCGGAGGCAATCGCGACGGCCATCGGCTGTGCGGCCTGAAAGAACTTGAACTCGACCTCCAGACCCTCGTCCGCGAAATAGCCGCGCTCGAAGGCGACGAAGCTTGCCGCATGCGAGGTGAAGCGCAACGCACCGACAGTCACCTTGTCGGCGGCGGCGGCGGGCACGACGGGCGCAAGCGCACAGGCGGTGGCAAGCGCGGTCGCGGCCAGCGTCTTCAGCATCGAACGTTTGGAGAGCTTCGTCATGGTGTCCTCCCGGAGCGCGGTTGAGGCAGGGGCCGATGCCCCGGCGTCCGAATGTTATTCGAGATTGGCCGAACAATGGCATTTTCAGCGGGTCGGCAGGTGATCCCAGCGGACCGGAATTGTCAATCCGCAAGCCCGTCTGCCCACAGTTCCGCGCATGCTCCCGAAAAAGACACGGCCGGCGCGAGGCCGGCCATGTGTGCGCCTGCGGCGGGGGCAGTCGATCAGGCTGCCGACACCTCGTTCAGGAAGCGGTCGACCCTTTGGCGCAGCTCCACCGCGCGTTCGCTGACGTCGCCGGAGGCAGTCAGCACCTCCGTGGCGGATTGACTGGTCTCCTGCACCTGCGCGGTGATGTTCGCCATCGTCTCGGTCACCTCGCGCGTGCCGCGCGCGGCCTCCTGGACGCTGCCGGAGATTTCCCCCGTGGCCGAACCCTGCTGCTCGACGGCGGCGGCAATCGAATTGGTGTATTCGCTGACGCTGCCCATCGTCGTGCTGATCTCTCCGATCGCACCGACGGCGTCCTGGGTCGCGCCCTGGATCGCCGAAATCTGCGCGCTGATCTCCTCGGTCGCCTTGGAGGTCTGGGTGGCGAGTTCCTTCACCTCCGCGGCGACGACTGCAAAGCCCTTTCCGGCATCGCCCGCGCGCGCTGCCTCGATGGTGGCATTGAGCGCAAGCAGGTTGGTCTGTTCGGCAATGTCGGTGATCAGCTTCACCACGTCACCGATGCGCTGCGCCGCCTCGGCCAGTCCGCCAATCCTGGCGTTGGTCGATTCCGCGCTGGTCACTGCCCCGCCGACAATTTCCGTGGCGTTGGACACCTGCCGGCCGATCTCCTGGATCGACGCGGACAGTTCCTCCGCCGCCGAGGCGACGGTCTGCACATTGCCGGACGTCTGCTCGGCCGCGGCCACGGCCGTGCTGGCACCGCCCGACGCCTGTTCGGCCACCGCGCTCAGAGCCCGCGCCGTGCCCTGCATCTGCCCGGCATTGGCGGTTACGGCATCGAGCATCTCGCCGACCTCGCCGCGGAATCCCTCGATCAGTCCCGACACGCGTGTGGCACGCTCTTCCGTCTCGCGACGGCCTGCTTCCTGCTCTTGTGCAAGGGTCAGGCGCTCGATGGCATTGTCGCGAAACACGACAACGGAGCGGGTCATGGCATCGATCTCGTCCGATGCCGTGTCCTGCGGCAAGTCCAGGTCCGTTTTGCCGCCGGCCAGCACTTCCATCGCACCCGACAGGCGGCTGATCCGCCCGGTCAGAACCCGCGAGAAGAGAATGCCGACCGCCAGCGCGATGCCGACCGCGACAAGCGTGATCGTGAGGATCCAGTTGCGCAACGACACAAGCGGTGCGAACAGCTCGTCAACCGTCTGGCTGACGACCAGCGCATAGGATTTGCCAAGGAAGGTCAGCGGCACAATCGCGGCTTCCACCTCCTTGCCCTTGAAATCCGACATCGTGACATAGCGCGCGTCGGCGCCCATTGCCTGGCGCACCTCGGGCCGGTCGAGGTCCGCGGACAGCAATTCGTTCGCGTCGGGCGTGCGCGCGCTGTCATTTTGCAACAGGCCCGCCGCGTTCACCAGGGCGATGTCGCCGGTGTCGCCAAGCCCGGCGTAATTGGCCAGCACCGACCCGATCCCCGCCGTCGGCATTTCGTAGACGACGACGCCGAGCGTCTTGCTGCCAAGCGTGACCGGCGACGCGATATGACCGGCAGGCAGCCCGCCCTTCGGCGCATAGGCGCTCAGGTCCGCAAGATGGGCCGTGCCCTCCTCGCCGGCCATGGCCGCCTCGAACACCCGGGCCAGCGTCGTTTCGCGCCAGGCGGGATCGCGAAGATTGGCCGCGAAATCGCCGCGCTTCTTGACCGAATAGATCACGTTGCCTTGCGGGTCGACCAGCATGAAGTCGCCGAGACCGTTGTCCGCGACATGCCGGCGCATGATCGGATGGACCTTGCGGTGTTCGCGGTCGTAGGGCTTGCGCCCGGCGCGGTCGAGTTCCTCGCGCTTGTCGGCCTCGTTCGGATTGTCGGTGATATAACCCTTGATCAGCGTCTGCGCCGGTGCATCGCCCGATTTGCTCCAGCCGGCCGAGAAGCCGGCCAGGGCACCGAGCACCGTCTTGCTGTCGGCGAAGGACACAAGCCCGGCCTGAAGCCCGTTGAGATAATCCTCGAGCGCGCCCTTGCGGTTCTCGGCAAGCGCCGTGAGGCGTTCCTCGGAAAGCGATTGAACGGCAGAGGCCCCGGTCACGTAGCTGGCGATCCCCACCCCTGCGGAACACATCAGAGACAGACCGACGATAATGGCCGGCAGCTTCACGGATATTTTCAAGGCACAATCTCCCGAGGAACGAGGCAAACGGCGGGGCGGTGCGCCGCCCCGCGCGCTCAAGGACTCAGAGCTTGTCGACGTTCACCCCGAAGGTGACGGCACCGATCACATCCCCGGTATCGGGATCGACAACCGGGACGCTGACCTGGCTCTGCACGGTCTGGGTCGACTCGTCTTCCTCAAGCTCGCTGATGTGCACCGCATCGGCGCCGACCGAATAGGTCTGCTGCCATTTGGCCTCGTCGCCCTGCCAGTAGTCGGAGGTCACATCGCTCTGGCCGACGTTCAGCCCCTTGGCGTCCATCACGAAAATCTCGGTGAACAGGCCGTCGCTGCCGTCCTGCACATCCATCAGGTAGCCGGAAACCTCGCTGTCCAGCGCGGCATCGATCATCGGCTGGTCGGCCGCATCCGCCTGAGCGCGCCATGTCTTGTCGAGCTCATCGATCTTGGCCTGGTCATATCCGGCGGTGGTTTCGTTCTGCGCCTTCACGGCGCTGACGACTTCGGGTGCAATCGCGATTTCCGCGATCTGCCCCTTGGCGAGCGTGCTGAGTTCGGCTTCGAACTGATTGGCATTGGCAAGACCGGTCATCATCAGAAGCGCAACAGCGGACGTAAGGACGTAGTTTTTCATCCATTTTCCCTTCAAAGGCCTGGTTTCCTCACCCAAACTTACGTAGTAACCATGACGAACGCCGGTTAACGGGAAGTGGATGTAGTATAATTTAATCAGATCTATTCAATTATCCTGTCTTGGGAATGCATTTATTGGTTGCAAATATTTAAATATCATCCTTTCAAGTTGCACTCCCATAAGTCGCTTTCATGTTTCAAAGCTCGCAATGATTGCACAGGCAGACCAAACGCCGGCCGCTGCAGCCCGGCCCCCTCGCGCGAGCCCGCGCCGCTTGCCCTTTTGCGGGACTTCGGCTATAGCACCGGCGCGCACCTGCACCCCTGGAGGCGGCGCATTCGGACCGAAACCGACCGCCACGCGTCCTATCCGACACCGGCAGGCGGTTGACCGTTCGTTTTCAACACAACTCAAGGAGAACTGCCATGGCTGAAGGCTATGTGCTGCAGGCTTCGACGAGGGACCGGGTCGGCAAGGGGGCCGCTCGCGCACTCCGTCGTCAGGGCCTCGTCCCCGCCGTGATCTACGGCGACAAGAAACCCGCGCTTCCCATCGCGATCCCGATGAAGGAATCCACCATCGCGCTTCACCGCGGCGGGTTCATGACCAATCTCGGCACCATCGAGGTGGACGGCAAGACGCATCGCGTCATCGCCAAGGACTACCAGCTCGACCCGGTGCGCGACGACCTCATTCACGTCGACTTCCTGCGCGTCGCGAAGGGTTCGGAACTGACCGTCGACATTCCGGTCCACTTCATCAACGAAGAGATCTGCCCCGGCATCAAGGCGGGCGGCATGCTGAACGTGGTGCGTCACACCGTCGAGATGACCGTTCCCGCGGATTCCATCCCCGACGCGCTGACGATCGACCTCGCAACGGCAAATGTCGGCGACTCGATCCACATTTCGGCGGTCGACGTTCCGGCCGGCTGCATCCCGACGATCACCGACCGCGATTTCACCATCGCCACGATCGCGGCACCGGGCGGCGGCTCGTCTTCCGACGAGGAAGAAGCAGAAGCCGACACCGAGGCCGAGGCTTCGGAAGACTGATACCGGCCTGGCGGTCCGCCCTCTCGCGGGGCCGGACCGTCACGCGGCGGATGACGGAGAGAACCCATGCGGCTCATCGTCGGCCTCGGCAACCCCGGCGCCAAATACGCCCGCAACCGGCACAACATCGGTTTCATGGCCGTGGACGCGATCCACGGCCATCATTCGTCCTTCGCCCCCTGGCGAGCGCGGTTCAAGGCGGATGTCGCCGAGGGCACGCTGGACGGGGAGAAGGTCCTCCTCATGAAACCGCAGACCTTCATGAACGAGTCGGGCCGCGCCGTCGGCGAGGCCGTGCGCTTCTTCAAGCTTTCCCCGGCCGATGTCGTCGTCCTTTACGACGAACTCGATCTGGCGCCGGGCAAGGTGCGGGTGAAAACCGGCGGCGGCAGCGGCGGCCACAACGGCATCCGCTCCATCGACGCGCATCTGGGCAAGGACTATCTCCGGGTGCGCATGGGCATCGGCCATCCCGGTCACAAGGACCGCGTGACCGCGCATGTGCTCGGCGACTTCTCCAAGGCCGACCGCGACTGGCTCGACCCGCTGCTGGAGGAAACCGGCCGCGAGGCGGCGCTTCTCCTCGGCGAGCGCACCTCGGAATTCTGCAACCGCATTCACCGGGCCCTGCCGGCTTCGAAAGCGACACGAAGCGAACCGAAGACACCGCGCACGCCCGTTGCGCCGCGCCCCGACGCGCAAGGCCGCTGGAAAGCGGCCCCGGCGCGCAAGGACACACCCCCGCGCGGCGCCCTGGCGGAAGGGCTTGCCCGCATGTTCGGCAAGAAGGACTAGATTGAAATGGGTTTTCAGTGCGGCATCGTCGGCCTCCCCAATGTGGGCAAGTCCACGCTGTTCAATGCCTTGACCAAGACGGCGGCGGCGCAGGCGGCGAATTATCCGTTTTGCACGATCGAACCCAACACGGGTGAAGTCGCCGTCCCGGACCCGCGTCTCGACGAGATCGCCAAGATCGCCAAGTCGGCAAACATCCTGCCGACCCGGCTGACCTTCGTCGACATCGCCGGCCTTGTGCGCGGTGCCTCCAAGGGCGAGGGCCTCGGCAACCAGTTCCTCGCCAATATCCGCGAGGTCGACGCCATCGCGCATGTGCTGCGTTGCTTCGAGGACGACGACATCACCCATGTCGACGGCCGCATCGACCCGATCGCCGACGCCCAGACCGTCGAGACGGAGCTGATGGTCTCCGACCTGGAGAGCCTGGAACGCCGCCTTGCGCCGCTGAAGAAGAAGGCGACCGGCGGCGACAAGGAGGCCAAGGCGGTGATCCCGATCATGGAAGGCGCGCTGGCACTGCTGCAGGAAGGCAAGCCGGCCCGGCTTCTCGACGTCTCCACGCCGGAGGAAAAGAAGATCCTCGACGGGCTGAACCTGCTGTCCACGAAGCCGATCCTCTATGTCTGCAACGTCGAGGAAGGCTCCGCCGGCACCGGCAATTCCCAGTCGGACCGCGTCCGGGAAATGGCGGAAGCGGAAGGGGCGGCCTGCGTCGTGATCTCGGCCGCCATCGAGTCGGAGATCGCCCAGCTCGACGACAGCGAGCAGGCCGACTACCTGGAAACCATGGGGTTGACCGAGCCCGGTCTCGACCGCCTGATCCGCGCCGGCTACGACCTGCTCGAGCTGATCACCTATTTCACCGCCGGTCCCAAGGAAACCCGCGCCTGGACCATTCAAAAGGGCACCAAGGCGCCCCAGGCGGCGGGCGTGATCCACACCGACTTCGAACGCGGCTTCATCCGCGCGCAGACGATTGCCTTCGACGACTATGTCGCGCTCGGCGGCGAAAGCGGCGCCAAGGAAGCCGGCAAGGCGCGCGACGAGGGCAAGGAGTATGTGGTGAAGGACGGCGACGTCCTGCTCTTCAAGTTCAACACCTGAGGACCACCGGTCCGATCGTATTGGCATGCGCATCCCGGCCGGCGGCACCCCCGCCGGCCGAACTGTTTGCAGTCGCGGAACCTTGCCCGCAGATGGCGGAGGCGTTCCCCAAGTCATTGTTTAAGGCTTTATTTCCATTGATTTTTTTCTGATTGTTAAAGGCTCGGAACTTAAGCTGAGTGCATTGTCTTTTCACTCGATAATGCACGTTAGGATCCGTTCGAATGTCCAAATCCAAAATCCTTCCCGCTCTCGCCGCCGCCCTGATGTTCAGCGTCAGTGTCCTGCCGCAGGCCGCGCTCGCCTGCACGCGCACCGTCTATGTCGGCGACGACAACACGGTGATCACCGGCCGCAACATGGACTGGATGGAGGACATGCAGACCGATCTCTGGGTCTTCCCGCGCGGCATGAAGCGCTCCGGCAACGCCGGCCCCGGTTCGCCGGAATGGTCAGCCAAATACGGCAGCGTCATCGCGTCGGGCTACAACACCGCAAGCGCGGACGGGATGAACGAGAAGGGGCTTGTCGCGAACATGCTCTATCTCGCCGAATCCGACTACGGCAACGACACCGGCCGCACGCCGCTGGTGATCGGCATGTGGGCGCAATATGTGCTCGACAATTTCGCGACCGTTGCGGAAACCGTCGAGGGCCTGAAGGCGGCCAACTTCCAGATCGTCGCGCCGAAACTGCCCAACGGCTCGGCCGCGACGCTGCATCTGTCGATTTCCGACCCCAGCGGCGACAGCGCGATCTTCGAGTATGTGAAGGGTGAGCTCGTCGTCCATCACAGCAAGGACTACAAGGTGATGACCAATTCGCCGGTGTACGACCAGCAGCTGGCGCTCACCACCTATTGGGACAAGGTCGGCGGCAACGCCTTCCTGCCGGGCACCATCAGCGCCGCCGACCGCTTCGTGCGGGCCTCCTTCCTGCTGGATTCGGCCACCAAGAAAATCGACAAGAGCTTCATCGACGCAGTGCCGGGCAAGACCTATGCAAACCAGGCCGTCGCCCAGTCGCTTTCCATCATGCGCGGCGTGAGCGTGCCGCTCGGCATCTCTTCCCCCGGCGAGCCGAACATCGCCTCGACCCTGTGGCGCACCGCGGCCGACCAGACCAATCTGGTCTACTTCTTCGACAGCGCCACGACGCCGAACACGTTCTGGGTCGAATTCGCCGACATGGACTTCTCGGAAGGTGCCGAACCGAAGAAACTGCCGATCGCCGGCGGTCACTATTACTCCGGCAATACCGCGGAGCATTTCGAGGCCGCCAAACCGTTCGAATTCATGACGGCGAACGGCCGGGACTGACCTGACCGCAGCACGCAATACAAAGAGACAAAGGGGACCGGGCGGAACAATTGTTTTGCCCGGTTTCCGCCTGCCCCCGGCGCAAGGACCGATCGTGCGCTTCTGACGTGTCGCAAGGGCCGCCTGAAGGCGAAAACCGGCCGTTCCGGCTCGCGTTTCGCCCTTGGGGGACAGCCCATGCGCCTGCATTCCCTGGCTTTTGTCGCGGCCGTCACCGCCCGCTTCCTGCCGGCGCCGCGCTGGCGCAGGGAACCGGAACGGCTCGACAAGCCGATTTCCATCGGCATCCGTGCGGCGGGCAACATCTGTCCCGACCTCAACGAAATCTATTTCGACTGACCGTGCCGGATCCGCTCGACACGATGACGGGGCTGCGTATAGTCCTGCGTCATGAGTGAGTTCCGCTATTTCGAGGACTTCCATCCGGGTGAGACACTGTCGCTCGGATCGAAGACCGTCAGCCGCGACGAGATCGTCGCCTTCGCCGCCGAGTTCGACCCTCAGCCGTTTCACCTCGACGAGGAAGCCGGCAAGGCCTCGCTGCTCGGCGGCCTGGCCGCTTCCGGCTGGCATACCGCGTCGATGCTGATGCGGCTTCTATGCGACAATCTCCTTCTCGCCTCGTCCTGCAAGGGCTCGCCCGGCGTCGAGGATCTTCGCTGGATGCGGCCCGTCCATCCGGGGGACACATTGACGGCGACGGCGGAGGTCGTCTCGGCTCGCGCCCTGCAGTCCCGCCCCGGCCTCGGCCTCGTGCAATTCGTCTTCACGCTGAAGAACCAGGAAGATGCACCCGTGATGAGCGAGAAGAGCGTGATCATGTTCGAACGCCGGGAGGTCGCGCAATGACCTGGTTCGAGGACCTGAAGATCGGCGAGTTCCGCGATCTGGGCACCTACACATTCACCGAGGAAAACATCACGCGCTTCGCCGCCGCCTTCGACCCGCAGCCGTTCCACCTGTCCGACGCCGCGGCGCGCGCCACCCACTTCGGCGCGCTGTGCGCCTCCGGCTGGCATACCGCGTCGGTCTGGATGAAGTTGCTGGTTGCCAGCGTGCAGGCCGAAACCGAACGAACGGGCGAGCCGCCGCGCTTCGGCCCCTCGCCCGGGTTTTCCAACCTGAAATGGATCCGTCCGGTCTTTGCCGGCGACACGATCCGCTACACCTCGCGCCTCGTCGACAAGACCCCGCTCAGGACCCGTCCGGCCTGGGGTCTTGCCACCCACGAAAACGAAGGCATCAACCAGGACGGCGTGACGGTGTTCGCCTTCGCCGGCAAGGTGCTGGTGGCCCGGAGGCCGGACGCGGCGGGCGGCTGAGCCACCCGCGCCGTCAAATCGCGCGTGCGAATACGACCTCGTCGTGGATCGGGATGCCATATTCGCCCGACAGCGGGATTTCCGGCTTGAGCTTGCGCTCCTCGTCGATCGCGCCGGGCACGACCTTTTCCAGCCGGAAGCCGCGGCGCTGATAAAACCGGAATGCATCGAGATTGTCGTTGGAGGTCCGCACCAGCAAACGGCGGATACCGCTCTCGACTGCAGATCCCACCACCGAGTTGAGCAGCAACGTGCCGACGCCGCTCCAGCGACTCAGCGAATCGAGCGTCAGGATTTCCCACTCGGCGTCGCGCTTGATCAGCGTGACAAGCCCGGCAACCTCGCCGTCGTCCTCCGCAAGAAACCCCGGCAGGCGCGATCCGTCGATCATCTCGCCCTCGATCAGGATTTCAGGGCTGGTCCAGCGACGTGTCAGCAGGTCGACGACCGCCGGGCGATCGTCTTCCGTGGTGGCTCGGATGCTCACCGCCATTTCGTTTCCCCTGTCGGTTTCGGCGTGTCTCCGTCTACACAGACGGCAAACGCGCATTCATCTGCGCACCCATCGCGCGTCGAGGCCGGTACCGGCCTGCCAGCCGGCCCGTTCAAGCTCGGGATCAAGATGCTCTTCTGCCGGATAGCCCATACACAGATAGGCAATCAAGCGCCATGAAGCCGGCACGTCGAGCGCGTCGGCAACGGTTTCCGGCTCCAGGATCGACACCCAGCCAAGCCCCACGCCCTGCGCGCGCGCGGCAAGCCACAGCGTGTTGACCGCGCAAACGCAGGAATAGGCCAGCATCTCCGGCATGGTCCGCCGTCCAAGTCCGGCCCCCTGCCCGGTCTCCCCGTCACAGAAGACCGCCAGTTGCACAGGGGCACGCGAGAGCCCCTCGAGCTTGAGCGTCGCGTAAAGGCTGGCCGTTTCGCCCGAATAAGAAGCAAGCGCCTCCCGATTCGCACGGCGAAAGCTCGCTCGTACCGCCTCGCGGCGCGCGGCCTCATCGACCGTCACGAAGCGCCACGGCTGACTGTTTCCGACCGAGGGCGCCATATGCGCGGCTTTGAGAAGCCGCTGGAGCATGTCGTCTGGAAGCGGATCGGTGCGAAACCGCCGCACGTCCCGACGCCACGCCAGCAGGTCCTCGAAGCGGGCGAGAAAGGCCGCGTCGAAGACGCCGCCCGCACCCGGTCCCGCCGAAGCGCTGTCGGGCGTCTCCGTCAATGCCCGGGAAACGCCACGAGCGTGCGCACAGGCACGCCGAGCGCCTCGATCTTCGCCCGTCCGCCAAGATCGGGCAGGTCGACGATGAAACAGGCCGCAATCACCTCCGCGCCGATCTGCTGCAGCAGACGCGTGGCGGCTTCCGCCGTTCCGCCGGTCGCGATCAGGTCGTCAACGAGAATGACCTTTTCGCCGGGCTTGATGGCGTCCTTGTGCATTTCCATCTCGTCGAGGCCGTATTCCAGCGAATAGGCGATGCGCACCGTCTCGTAGGGCAGCTTGCCCTTCTTGCGGATCGGGACGAAGCCGGCCGACAGCTGGTGCGCCACCGCGCCGCCCAGGATAAAGCCGCGCGCCTCGATGCCCGCGACCTGATCGACCTTCGATCCGGCCCAGGGCTGCACAAGCGCATCGACCGCGCGGCGGAAGGCACGCGCATTGCCGAGCAGCGTCGTGATATCGCGGAATATGATCCCTTCCTTGGGATAGTCGGGAATCGTGCGGATCGCCGCAAGAAGTTCGTCCGATACACTGTTGTCTGCCATCTTCAAGCCTCGCTGTTGTCTGCCGCGCGCCTTCGGAGCATCATCGGCGGCGTTGATTGCCTTGCAATTTCAAGAAAGATCGGGAACCCACCATGAGCGAAAAACAAACCGTGACCATCACCGACATCGACATCCCGTTTGTCCGCCTGATGATGATCATCATCAAGGTCTCGCTGGCCGCCATTCCTGCCGCGATCGTGGTGTCCCTCATCCTCGGCGTGATCATGAGCCTCTTTGCCGGGGTCTTCGGGGGCCTCGGCATGATGGGCCCATGGATGCACGGCGGGCGCGCGCTTTAACTCAGCCGGCCGCCTGCAGAACGCGCCCGGCAACGGCGTCGAGCTTCGCGACCAGTTCGGGGTCGCGCACCTCGGGTGCCGTCATCATCGCGTATTCCAGCGCCGTATCAGAGCCGATCGGGCAGGGTTCATGCGTGCGCGGCAGGTCGCGGGCAAGCCGCGCGATCAGACCTCTGGCATTGTCCGCGTTCTCATGCAGGACGCGGATGATTGCCTGGATGTCGACGGACCCGTGATCGGGGTGCCAGCTGTCGTAGTCGGTGACCATCGCAACGGTCGCGTAGCAGATCTCCGCCTCGCGGGCGAGCTTGGCTTCCGGCATGTTGGTCATGCCGATCACGTCGCAGTTCCAGGACCGGTAAAGCTCGCTTTCGGCGAGCGAGGAAAATTGCGGCCCTTCCATCGCCAGATAGGTGCCGCCCTTGTGATAGGCGAGGCCTTCCGCCGTCGCGGCGGCGGCCACATGCCCGACAAGCAACGGCGCGACCGGTTCCGCCATGGAAACATGAGCGACACAGCCCTTGCCGAAAAAACTCTTCTCGCGCGCAAAGGTGCGGTCGATGAACTGATCGACCAGCACGAAAGTCCCCGGCGCCATCGCCTCGTTCAGCGAACCGCAGGCGGACACAGAGACCAGCGACGTCACCCCGCAGCGCTTCATCGCATCGATGTTTGCGCGATAATTGATATCGGAAGGGGCATGGCGGTGGCCGCGCCCGTGGCGCGGCAGGAACACGACCTTGAGGCCGTTGACGCGCCCGACCCTGAGATCGTCCGACGGCGCGCCCCAGGGGCTTTCCACCGTGACCCATTCGGCATCGATCAGTTCGGGCAGGTCGTACAGCCCGGAGCCGCCAATCACGCCGAGAACGGCTTCGCTCATTCGTCCACCTCCAAATAGATTGCATCGATCATGAGCGCAGCCCTAACGGGAAATACGGCTGTTGCGAACATGAAAAAGGCCGCCGGGTCGCCCGGCGGCCTCGATCCTGCGAGATACGGTCTGTCAGATCAATGATCGACGTTCCGCCAGATCGCGTTCTTGGTGAAATACAGCAGCGACGCGAACACGATCAGGAAGATCATGACCCGAAAGCCGAGGTTCTTGCGTTCCTCGAGCTTCGGCTCCGCCACCCACATCATGAAGGCGGAGACATCCTTGGCGTATTGCTCGACCGTCATCGGGGTGCCGTCGGTGTATTCGACGCTGTCGGCATAGAGCGGCGGCGCCATTGCGAGGGTGTTCCCGGCGATGAACTTCGGATTGTAGTACTGGCCGACGGGCACTTCGACCCCCTCCGGCGCTTCTTCGTATCCGGTCAGCAGATTGTAGATGTAGTCAGGACCGTGCTCCTGATACTGCGTGAAGATATCGAAGACGAAGCCCGGAAAGCCGCTGGCCACGGCGCGCGCCTTGGCCAGCGTCGAGAAGTCCGGCGGATAGGCGCCGCCGTTGGCCGCGCGTGCGGCCGTCTCGTTCGGAAACGGCGAAGGCCAGCGATCGGACAGGACGGCCGGTCCTTCGACCGGATCGCCATATTCGTCGACACCCTTGGGCACCGTGTATTCCGCGGCAACCACCTTCGCCTGTTCCTCGGTGAAGCCGGGACCGCCCGGCTGGGCGAGGTTGCGGAAGGCGAGGAACTTTGCGCCGTGACAGGAGGCGCAAACCTCCTTGTACACCTTGAAGCCGCGCTGAAGCTGCGCCCGGTCGTAAGTGCCGAACGGACCGGCAAAAGACCACTGCTCACGCTCGATGTGCGGTCCCTCGCCGGCGGCCAGGGCCGGCGCGGCGACGGCGACTGTCGCCAGGGCCAGCATGGCGCCGCGCACGGATTTGATCATCGTGTTCATTCAGGAGAACTCCCAATCTCGTCCGTGGTTCACTTCGTTTCCGGAGCGGCGACCGCACCGGCGGGCTTGCCGCTTCCAGATCCGCCCAGCACCGATTCCGAAATCGACGCAGGCACCGGCTTCGGCTTCTCGAGGAACCCGAGGAGCGGAAGAATGATCAGGAAGTGGGCGAAATAATAGGCCGTCAGGATGCGGGCGAGGACGACATAGATGCCCTCGGCCGGCATGGCGCCCAGGTACCCCAGACCGACACAGACGGCCGCGAAGATCCAGAAGAACTGCTTGAACAGCGGACGGTAGGTTCCCGAGCGGACCTTGGAGGTGTCGAGCCACGGCAGCACGAAGAGCACTGCGATCGAGCCGAACATCAGGATGACGCCGCCAAGCTTGTCCGGCACGGCACGCAAGATCGCGTAGAACGGCAGGAAGTACCATTCCGGAACGATGTGGGCCGGAGTGACCAGCGGATCCGCCTCGATGTAGTTGTCGGCATGCCCGAGGTAGTTCGGGATGTAGAACACAAAATAGGCAAACAGGATCATGAACACGACAATCGCGAACAGATCCTTCATCGTGTAATACGGATGGAACGGCAGCGTGTCCTGCTTGGTCTTAGGCTGGATGCCGGTCGGGTTGTTGTTGCCCGTCGTGTGGAACGCCCACACGTGCAGCAAAACCACGCCGAAGATCATGAACGGCAGCAGGTAGTGCAGCGAGAAGAAGCGGTTCAGCGTCGGATTGTCGACCGCGAAGCCGCCCCACAGCCACTGCACGATGGGCTCGCCCACGAGCGGCAGCGCCGAGAACAGGTTGGTGATCACCGTGGCGCCCCAGAAGGACATCTGCCCCCAGGGAAGCACGTAGCCCATGAAGGCGGTGGCCATCATGATCAGGAAGATGATGACGCCCAGGATCCACGAGATCTCGCGCGGCGCCTTGTAGGAGCCGTAGTACATGCCGCGGAACATGTGGATGAAGACGGCGATGAAGAACATCGACGCGCCGTTGGCATGCAGGTAGCGCAGCAACCAGCCGAAGTTCACGTCGCGCATGATGTGCTCGACGGAGGCGAAGGCCGCGTCGGTGCTCGCCGTGTAATGCATCACAAGCACGATGCCGGTGAGGATCTGCGCGACCAGCACGAAGAACAGGATACCGCCGAAGGTCCACCAGTAGTTGAGGTTCTTCGGGGTGGGAAAATCGACGAAAGAGCCGCGAACGAGCGAAATGACCGGCAAGCGGCTTTCAAGCCACTTAGCCGCCGCGCTCTGCGGCACGTAGTTGGAATGTCCAGCCATGGCTGCCTCCTCGAAACTGCCGCTTGATCAACCGATCCGGATCACATCGTCCGAGATGAACTCGAACGGCGGGATCAGGAGATTCTCAGGCGCGGGACCCTTGCGAATACGACCGGCCGTGTCGTAGTGCGAACCGTGGCAGGGGCAGAACCACCCGCCGAAATCGCCGGCCTGTCCAAGCGGAATGCAACCAAGGTGGGTGCACACGCCGACCATGACGATCAGCGCCTCGTTGCCCTCCACGCCGCGGTTTTCATCGCTCGCCACAGCGTCGGCGGAGAGATTGAGATTGCGCGCCATCCGGTCGGGAAGTTCATCGACGGGAACGTCGTTGGCTTCCGCGACTTCCTCGTCGGTGCGGTTGCGGATGAACACGGGCTTGCCGCGCCACATCACCTTGATCGACTGCCCCGGCTCCACTGCCGCCACGTCGACCTCGATGGAGGCCAGCGCCAGCGCGGACGCATCCGGGTTCATCTGGTGAATGAATGGCCATGCCAGCGCGCCTGCGCCGACCGCACCCATCGCACCGGTCGCGATATAGAGGAAATCGCGGCGTGTGGGTTCGACCGTATCCTGCTGTGCCAAGGTCGCGTCCTCTTTGATCTTCGAGCCCGGCGACAACGCCGTCTGGCCGCCGGCCCCTTGCGGTCGAAGACACAAGGGTCGGCGGGACGTGCTGTCAGGGCGGCAGGTGCGGCTGTCGCACCTTTCCAAGCACCGGCGTTATTGGCACCGTTGCCAGCGCTTGTCCAGATCCCCCGTGCCGGCAATGACGGTTTGTCGCGGTTTTTTTCGCATCCCGGCACCGACCGGGCGGACACCTGATCCATCTGGGAAACAATGCCCGCCCGGACGACCGTCAGGACGCGGGCGCCGGTGCCGCGCTGTCGATGAAACCGCCGGACTGGCGCCGCCACAGGTCGGCATAGATTCCGCCCCGCGCCAGCAGCATGTCATGCGTGCCGTCCTCGACGATGCGCCCCTGGTCCATGACGATCAGGCGGTCCATCGCCGCGATGGTCGACAGGCGATGCGCGATGGCGATCACGGTCTTGCCCTGCATCAGGTCCTCCAGGCTCTCCTGGATCGCGGCCTCGACCTCCGAATCGAGCGCGGAGGTTGCTTCGTCCAGAACCAGGATCGGCGCGTTCTTCAAGAGCACGCGGGCAACCGCGATGCGCTGGCGCTGACCGCCGGAGAGCTTCACCCCGCGCTCCCCCACATGGGCATCGAGCCCTCGCCGGCCGGCCTTGTCCTCCAGATCGGGAATGAAACCGTCCGCATGAGCAGCCGCTGCAGCCTGCATCGCGTCTTGCGGACCGGCATCGGGCCGGCCGTAGACGATGTTGTCGTAGACCGAACGGTGCAGCAGCGAGGTGTCCTGCGTGACCATGCCGATGTTGGCGCGCAGGCTCGCCTGCGTGACGTCGGCGATGTCCTGCCCGTCGATCAGGATGCGCCCGCCCTCGAGGTCGTAGAAACGCAGCAGCAGATTGACCAGGGTGGACTTGCCGGCACCCGAACGCCCGATGACGCCGACCTTCTCGCCGGGCTTGATGTCGAGCGACATGCGCTCGATGACGCCCGCCTGCTTGCCGTAGTGAAAACGGATGTCCTCGAAGCGGATCGCGCCCTCGGTCACCGCCAGCGGCGTGGCATCCGGCAAGTCGCGCACATCGCGCTCGCGCGAGATCGTGGTGATGCCGTCCTGCACGGTGCCGATGTTCTCGAAAAGTCCCGAGACCTCCCACAGGATCCACTGCGACATGCCCTGGAGCCGCAACACCAGGCCGATCGCCACAGCAATGTCGCCGGTCGAGACCGCCTCGGCCTGCCAGAGCAGGATCGAAACCAGACCGCTTGCAAAGATCAGCAGCAGGTTGATCATATGAAGCGAGATGTTGAGCAGCGTCACCAGCCGCATCTGCCGGTAGACGGTCTTCAGGAAATCCCACATGGACGTGCGGGCATAGGTCTCCTCGCGGTCGGTGTGGGAGAAGAGCTTCACCGTGGCGATGTTCGTGTAGGCATCGACGACACGCCCGGTCATGAGCGAGCGGGCGTCCGCCTGCGCCTTGGAGACCGTCTTGAGACGCGGCACGAAAAAGAAGAGCACCGCCAGATAGGCCCCGAGCCACAGCACCAGCGGCATCGCCAGGCGCCAGTCCGAAAGGCCGGTCAGGACCACGGCGGACACGAAGTAGACCACGACATAGACAAGAACGTCGAGGATCCGTGTGACCACCTCGCGCACGGCCAGCGAGGTCTGCATCACCTTGGTGGCGATGCGCCCGGCGAAGTCGTCCTGATAGAAACCGACGCTCTGGCGCAGCAGATAGCGATGCACCTGCCAGCGGATGACCATCGGATAGTTCCCGATCAGCGCCTGATGGAAAAAAAGCTCCCACAAGAGCGCAAGCACCGGAAGAACGATCAGCAAGACCGCGCTCATCCAGATGAGTTGGCCGGCGTTTTGCGAAAAGAAAGTGTCCCGGTCCGCAGTTTCCAACCAGTTCACCAGATCTCCGAGGAACGAGAAGATCAAGACCTCGAAGATCGCGAGCACCGCGCCGAGACCGGAAACGACGGCAAGGACCGGCCAGACCGGCCGGGTGTAATGCCAGCAAAAACTGAAAAGCGTCGCCGGCGGGGCCTCAAGCGGCCCCGACCGGAACGGATCGATCATCTTCTCAAACCACGCGAACATTCTGACCTCCCGAAAGGATCGGATCGGACCCGCGGGACACGCGGTCCACGCGTCTCCGCCAGCGCCGCGATGGCGGAAACACCGGCTGCGGCGCTGGCGGGGTCAGCAAAACGGCGGCGGCGAAGGAGACGACCGCGCCGGAAAGCACAAGCAGGCCGAAAAACAGCGTGCTCAACCTGTCGAGCAGGGCGGCGGCGGGCTGCGACGCGCCCTGCATCACCACCGCATCGAGGCGCGCGATCTCGCTCGCTGCAAGCGGCAGAAACAGGAGAGCGGCGATAACAACGCTCGCCAGGACCGCGACGACAACGGCGCGCGCGACATCGCGTGCCCGCAAGCGCGGCGCGGGGGGAACGGCGGCATCGACCGACAGGCGGTCGACACCGGCATCCCGATGGATATGGCCGGACATGGGAAATCTCCCAAAACGTCAAAAACGGGAAACGCCGCGCGGCCGACACGAAACCGAAGCTTTCGCGCATTCCCCGTGTGCGGGGAATTGCGTGCGACGACGAAAAGGAGGCCGGACAGGGTCCGGCAGACTTTGGGGAAAATCAGGCGTGAAATGCGCGGCGTCGGGCGCCGGGCCTCAGGCCGTCACGAACCGGCGGCAGCGCCCTGTTGACAGGGCGAGACGCAAACACCGGCAGCGGCGGTTCGATTGTCGAGCATACGGACTTCAATCATGCGACCCCTCCTCTGCGGTGTGTGGATGCTGTAAATGGCGACGGCTCGGCGGCGACAGTCCCATGCGAGACCGATGCCTGATCGCGACAATACACAAAACCGGGCGATTGCACAGCGCCAGCGCGCACGCCGATGCAGATCGGCAACGCCCTGTTGCGCGAACGCAACATTCAAGGTTGTGTCGGGCATCTCGCCCGGCCGCGCGAAATGCGCCGGGCCGCCGGGTCCACAGATCGGCATGGCGGCCGCCGCGCTCCGGAAGCCCTCATGCGGACCGTCCTTCACGCTCCGACCCTCGTCCATCACGATGAGACGGTCCATGACTGAAATCGCCGGCAGGCGGTGCGCCGGCGCTGGCCGCCGGCAGGTTTCACACCGCACTCGCCGGCACGCGCGTCGAGCTTGTCCGCCTGCGGCGACCGGCCCGCAGTGACGAGGTTTTCAAGAAAGGCGTTTCCGCTACACGACAAGCGCTGCCACGGGCTGGACCGAGCCGGGAACCGCGACCTGCGCCGGCGCGCTGGCGGTATAGGCCAGGCTCGCCTGCCCCGGCTCCACCGAAGGGGCGGGCGCCGCAACGGAGGGTGACGACGCGCCCTCGGGTTCGGGAGACAGCCCGGAGAGCGCCTGCACGAGACCGGGACTGTCGAGCGCCCGGTCCCCCTCGTCGATGGCCCGGTCGATGGCCCGCGCGTCGTTTTTCTTGTCCGCCTCGCCGGACTGGTCCCGGCGGGCCAGAGCCTCGATTTTTTCGGCAAGTTGCTTGAGCTCCTCGCCGATCTCCTTCAGCGTGTCGCGCTCGCGCTTCATGTTCTCGGCGCGAGACCGCGTTACCGCCTGTTCCTCGGCTTCCTGCTCTCCGATATAGGCCTGGAGACCCGACCTGAGTTCTTCCTGGTTCGGCCCCGTTTCGTCGCCCGGCGCGGCATCCTCGCCCGAGCCAATGGCAACGCCAAGTCCGGCTTCGCTCCCGGCGTCCCCGTCCGGGGACACCATGGCAAACGGCGTGGCGGTTTCGCCCCCGGTGTCCGCATTCGCGCCGCCCTCGCCCGCCTGCCCCTCGGCACCGGCTGCAACCGCGGCAGCTGTCTCGCCGGTTCCGGCCATGGCCTGCACGCCGGCGCCCCCGGCTCCACCGCCGGAAAGCACCGATGCATCGGAACTGAGCTGCGAGGCGGCGCCCTTGAAATCCTGGGCAAGCTGCTTGAGTTCCTTCAGCAAGGCCTTGGCCTGCTTCGGCGTGGCGAATTGCAGGCGCTGCTTGAGCTCGGCGATCTTCTGCTTGATCTCCGACACCCGATTGGAACGCGCACCGTCCTTCATCGATTCCGACATGCGCTTCAGGCTCTGGCTGATCTCGACGCTGTCCTTGACTTCCTTGACGGAATCCTTGTCCAGCGCGATGCCGCTGCCGGACAGCTTGTCGAGGGTCGCGTTCGCCTGCTGGGCGAAAAGGCCGACCGCACGGTTGTTGCGATTCTGACCGGAAAGCCCGGCAAACGCCGAGACCGTCTTGAGCATGGAAAGTACCGACACCGCAAACACCCCCGTTTCGCAGGCCTAAAGGCAGCAAAACACAACCTGAAGGCGTACCCCATATCGAACCAAACCTCTTAAGAATGTCTTAACGATAAAAACGACTTAACACACCCTCAGGTCGGCGTGTTCTCCCGCGCAAACGTGTCCGCCGTCAGGAAGCCGCCCGACTGCCGGTTCCACAGGTCCGCATAAAGCCCGCCTTGCCGCAACAACGCCTCATGCGGACCGTCTTCCACGATCCGGCCCCCGTCCATCACGATGAGACGGTCCATGGCGGCAATCGTCGACAGGCGATGCGCAATCGCGATCACCGTCTTGTCGCGCATCAGCTCCGACAGGCTTTCCTGGATCGCGGCCTCGATTTCGGAATCCAGCGCCGAGGTCGCCTCGTCGAGCACGAGGATCGGCGCGTTCTTGAGGAGCACCCGGGCAATGGCGATGCGCTGGCGCTGACCGCCGGAGAGCTTCACCCCGCGTTCGCCGACATGCGCGTCGAAACCGGTGCGCCCGCGGCTGTCGGAAAGCTCGGAAATGAAGGTTTCCGCATGAGCCCGGCGCGCCGCCTCCAGCACCTGCGCATCGCTCGCGCCGGCCTGGCCCAGCGCGATGTTGTCGCGGATCGAACGGTGCAGCAGTGCGGTGTCCTGGGTGACGACCCCGATCTTGTCCCTGAGCGAGCCTTGCGTCACGGCGGAAACATCCTGGCCGTCGATCAGGATGCGCCCGCCTTCCAGATCGTAGAAACGCAAAAGCAGGTTGATCATCGTCGACTTGCCGGCACCCGACCGCCCGACAAGCCCGACCTTCTCGCCCGGCTTGATCGTGAGCGACAGATCCTCGATCACCCCGCCGGCCTTGCCGTAGTGAAAGCGGATGGTTTCGAACGCGATTTCCCCGCGCGGCACGGCAAGCGCCCCGGCACCCGGACGGTCGGTGACCGTGACCGGTCGGGTGATCGTTTCCGCGCTGTCCTGAAGCGTTCCAAGCGCGCGGAACAGCCCGTTGAGCTGCCCGAGCAGGCGGCCGAGCAGGACATTGAGGCGCAACACCAGCCCGAGCGTCAGCGCCACGTCGCCGGTGGTCACGGTGCCCGCCAGCCATGCGGAGATCGCCAGCGCCGCGATCGCCGCGATCATCACGCCCGACACGACACTCATCAGGCTGCGCACGGTCGTCAACGTGCGGGTGAAACGCCGGATCGCGCCGAGAAAAACCTCATAGGCGGCGCGCGTGCCCTCGCCCTCCCGCGTGGGCGAACTGAACAGCTTGATCGTCTGGATGTTGCCGTAGGTATCGACGAAACGTCCGGTGACACCGGAGCCGGCATGGGCGGTTGCGCGGGCGCGGGCCCGGATCTTCGGCACGAAATGGCGGGCGACGAGCGCGAAGACGACCAGCCAGACGAAGACCACCGCACCGAACAGCGGATCGAGCCTTGTCAGGATCGTCAAGGTTGTGAGCGCGAAGACAACGATGAACCAGATCACCTGCAAAAGGCTGACCATGAAGTCGCCGGCCGCCTGTCCCGATTGCCAGACCTTTTGCGAAATGCGCCCGGCAAACTCGTCCTGAAAATAGGCGAGCGACTTGCCGATCACCTGCGCGTGCCCCTGAAAACGCACCAGGTTGAAGAAACCCGGCACGATCACCTGCTCCTCCACCAGCGCGGTCAAGGCGGCGATGGCTGGGCGAAGCAGCAGCACGGTGAGCGCCATCAGCGTCAGCATCGGCGCATGATCGGCGAGAAAATCCGCCCGCGAGCCGCTTTCCATCATGTCGACGAGGTCGCCGACGAACACATAAAGCGCGGCCTCGATCAGCGCCGTCAGCCCGCCGAGCACCAGCATTGCCAGGAACGCGAGCTTCGCCTGCGAAACGAAGAACCAGAGGTAGGAAAGCGCCCCGCGCGGCACCGGGCCGCCGGGCAACGGCACCAGCGGATCGATCCGTCTCTCGAACCAGGAGAAAACGCGCTCAAACACCAAACTCTCCCTCGCCTCGGCCCGGCTTCGCGACACGCCCCGCGCATCCGACAGACCGAATCGAAATGACAGCGCGCCCTCGTCAGTCTATCACCACGGCGCTCGCCCAACCCATGCGCCTGCCGGCTGGTTTGCCCCACGCCGGCCGCGCCCGGAAACAATGGCCTTCCATGCCGGACCTTGCGCTTTACCAACCCGACATTCCCCAGAACACCGGCACGATCCTGCGGCTGGCCGCCTGCATGGGCAGCAAGGTTCATCTGATTGAGCCTGCGGGATTCCCGCTCTCCGACCACGCACTGAAACGCGCCGGTATGGATTATCTGGAGCGCGCACCGCTGGTTCGCCACCTGAATTTCGCGGCCTTCGAAGCCTGGCGGGCGGAAACCGGTCGCCGCCTCGTGCTGATGAGCACCGCGGCAACGACGCCCTATACCGGGTTTGCCTTTGCCGATACGGACATCCTGATGCTCGGGCGCGAAAGCGCCGGCGTCCCGCAGGAGGTGCATGCGGGCGCCGATGCCAGGCTGACCATTCCGATGCACCCGGGCCTGCGCTCGCTCAACGTCGCGGTCTCCGCCGCGATGGTGCTCGGCGAGGCACTGCGCCAGACCGGCGGGTTCGCGATGCCGCCGGAACAATAACCGACACGGGCTTGCGCACCCCATTGCGCAAGCTACTGTTGCGCCGGGGATCGCAGGGAAACGGGAGCGGCGAATGAAGCGAAACGGCGACGCATGGTTCAGTCGGCACCGGGCGGGTGCACAACGGCTGGCCGGAACGCTGGCGGCCGGCGCGGTGCTGGCGATCGCGCTTCCCGCACTCGCCGCCGAAGACGATGCAACCCTCGACGTGCGCCTGTTCAAGACCTCCGACATCGCGCCCCCGAGCGCCTGTTCGCTGCGTCTGTGGCAAGCCAATCGCGATCCCGACACGGACCGCTACGCGCATGTCTTCCTTGAGGATTTCGGATTCGATTTCGCGCGCTCCGCCGCCCGCATCCGCATCGGCGACGCGGTGCCTCGACTGACGCGTATCGCCGTCGGCGGCGCGGCCACCGGCTACGACCTCTATCCCGTCCAGCTCTACCGGAGCGACGACGGCGACACGCGCGTCATTCTCGACCTGACCTTTGCGCCGGAAGAGGGCGAGGCCATCGAGGTGGAAACCGGCAAGCTCACCGTGATCCGCCAGGGCTTTCTTCCCTTCCGCATGAGCGTGGCGGGCGGCGCCGGCTGCATGACCCCGCCGGCGAACGGTCCCACCTCCCTTGCCGACGAGGGCGAGACGGATTTCAGCAATCTCTTCGAGACATACGACGTGCGCACCGCCGATGTGCCCGACGAGATGATCGCGGCGCTGAACAGCACATACGACTGCGACTGGCGCGCCTCCCTTGAGCGTATCGGCGTCACCGGCTACCAGACGAGCGAAGAAGGCGCGATCTGGGAGATGGGCTGCAGCGCGGGAATGCACAACGCCGCCTATGTCTATGCCCATGTCAATCTCTACGCACCGGGCGAATTCACCTTCCTCACGTTTCAGAACGTGAAGGGCCATCCACGCATGTCGGCCAATGTTCTGTTCAACCCGGTCTGGGATCTCCCGACCCGAACGGTCTCGAGTTTCACGGTTGACCGGGGCCTCGGCGATTGCGGAACCTATGAGCGGCACCGCGTCGTCGACGCGGCCTTTGAGATGATCGAATATCGCGCGAAGCCGGACTGCGACGGAACAGCGGTCGACCCGGAACGCTACCCCCTGATCTACCGGCGCTGACACCGCCGGCGGACCCAAGAACGACAGCGAGGACACACGGCACCATGACTGGCGCAAAGGCAGCGACGCAGGATGTGAAGGGCGGACCGGTTCCGTCGGATATCGAAGCCAAGAAGGAGGAGGCGGCGCTCTGGTTTCGCAGCCTGCGCGACCGCATTTGCGCCGCCTTCGAGGCGATCGAGGATGACGCCGGCGAACATGCGGCGCTGCCGGGCGCGCTCGCCGACACCGCTCCCGGCCGTTTCGAACGTTCTCCCTGGGAGCGCACCGATTCCTCGGGCGCCAAGGGCGGCGGCGGCGTCATGTCGATCATGAAGGGCCGGGTCTTCGAGAAGGTCGGCGTTCACATTTCCACGGTCCATGGCGAGTTCTCGCCGGAGTTTCGCGGCCAAATCCCGGGCGCGGCCGAAGATCCGCGCTTCTGGGCATCCGGTATTTCGCTGATCGCGCATCTCAACAATCCGCATGTGCCGGCCGTGCACATGAACACGCGCATGGTTGTCACCACGCGCCAGTGGTTCGGTGGCGGCGCCGACCTCACCCCCGTTCTCGATGCGCGCCGCACCCAGGAAGATCCCGACACCGTGGCCTTCCACGCCGCGATGGAACAAGCCTGCAACGCCCATGAGGTTGCCGACTACGACCGCTACAAGACGTGGTGCGACGAGTATTTCCACCTCAAGCACCGCAACGAGGCGCGCGGCATCGGCGGCATCTTCTACGACTACCTGCATTCCGGCGACTGGGACGCGGACCTCGCCTTCACCAAGGACGTGGGACTGGCGTTTCTCGACGTCTACCCGAAGCTGGTGCGCGCCAACTACCACAAGCCCTGGAGCGAAGCGGAGCGCGAGGAACAGCTCGTGCGGCGCGGCCGCTACGTGGAATACAACCTGCTCTACGACCGCGGCACGATCTTCGGGTTGAAGACCGGCGGCAACGTCGCCTCGATCCTTTCCTCCATGCCCCCGGTCGTGAAATGGCCGTGATCCGGACGCCATGAGCCTGCCGCCGCTGACAGCCGTCGGGATCGACAACTACCGCTCGATCCGGCGGATGCATCTGCCCGTCGGTGCGCTGAACGTCTTCGTCGGGCGCAACGGCACCGGCAAGACCAATCTCTACCGTGCGCTGTCCCTCCTGCGGGAAGCCGCCTTCGGCCGCATCACGCGGGCGATCGCGGAAGAGGGCGGCGTGGAGAGCGTGCTGTGGGCGGGCGTGCGGCGCAAAGGCGCGCCGGTGCGGCTGGAACTCTCCGCCAGACTGGGCGACATGACCTATGCCATCGCCGTCGGTCTGCCGAAACTCGGCTCCGACGCGGCACTGCCGCTGGAACCGCTGGTCAAGTCGGAGCGGCTGACCATCGCGGCGGGCCGCCGCGATGTCGTGCTGATGGAACGCGCCGGCCCGACCGCGACCCTGCGTGCGGCGGACGGCAGCCGCGCGACCTATGCCAACGAATTGCTCGGGTCCGAGACCGCGCTTTTCGCCTTTCGCGACGGGGCACGCTTTCCCGAACTCGACATTGTCCGCAGGGCGCTTTCCGACTGGCGCTTTCACCACGGATTTCGCACGGATCCGGAGGCTGCGCTGCGCCGGCCCGCGCTGGCGCTCACCACCCCGACGCTTGCAGCCGACGGATCCGACCTCGCGGCCGTCTTCGCGACGCTGAGCGAGGTGCGCGTCGACACCCACCTGCTTGACGAGGCCGTGGCCGATGCCTTTCCCGGCGCGCGGCTCGAAATCGGCGTCGACGGGGCGAGCGCCCGTTTCGCGATGCGCTTTCCCGACCTGCCGCGCGCCTTCGCGGCGCATGAACTCTCCGACGGAACGCTGAACTATCTGGCGCTGATGGGCGCGCTTCTCGCCTACCGGTTGCCGGCGTTCGTCGCCCTCAACGAACCGGAAGCAAGCCTCCATCCGGATCTGCTGGAACCGCTTGCCCGCGCCGTCGCACGCGCCTGCGAGCGCACCCAAGTGTGGATCGTGACCCATTCGCAGACCTTCGCCGACGCGCTCGCCCGCGAGGCTGGCGCCGTGCCGCGCAGGATCCTCAAGGACGCCGGCGAGACCCGTGTCGAAGGCCTCGCCGCGACGGGCGTTTTCGCGGAGGATTAGTCCGCAAGGAACCTGCCAGCGACCTATCGCACCGTCAGGACACTGCAGGTGGCATGCTGGGAGACCTTGCTGGACACACTCCCGAGGAGCAGCCCCTTGAGGCCGCCAAGACCGCGGCTGCCCATCACGATGAGGTCGGCGCCGATGTCCCGGGCTGTGTCGAGAATGCTTTCGGCACAATCGCCCGCCACCACGCGGACATCGACGCTCGAAACCCCCATCTCGCGCGACCGGTTTGCGGCGTCTTCCGCGATCCGGTCGCCGAGCGCCGAGACGATCCGGGCCGTTTCGTCCGCGTTCCGCGAAGCGCCCAGAAGGTCCTGCATCGACCCCGGGACATTGCCGAGGTTCGGCATCGCCGTCGCCGAGACATGGTCCACAAGATGTTCGACCTCGGCCAGCCGGCTTGCTTCCTCGGCGCGGCTTCCGTGCATGAGCACATGCACCACTGTCATCGGGGCTTTGAAGCTCGCGGCGATCCGGGCCGCCATTTCAACGGCCTTGCCGGACATGTCGGATCCATCGGTTGCAACGAGAACCTGTTCGGTCATCTTCGTTTCCTCCGTTTCTCCAGCTGCGTCTGTGGCACCCTCCGTGAAAAATCCGCGCCCGGCCGGTCAGTCCGCTTTCGCTGCGGCAAGAAGCGCCTCGCGATCGAGCGCAAACCCGCTGTCGATCCAGGCAGCCTGCGCCTTCTGAAGCCCCTCTCCGACCTTTGGCCCGGCTGGCACGCCGGCGGAGACAAGATCCTTGCCGGTCAGGGGGAACACCGGAATTTCGGCGTCCCGGAGGCGCGTGAGCGCATCGGCGAACAAGTCGTCCTGCGGCCCCGTCCCCGCATTTGCCCAGGCATGCAGCATCCCGTCGATGGCGGCTTCCCGGCCGGCGAGAAACAGCAGGCGCCGGATCTCGGTGTCGGGCACGGGTGCTGGACGCGCCGCGCCCCACCCGCACGGAATGTCGGAGGCGGCGCGCGCGGCCTTCATGCGCTTGCGCTCCGCATTGGACAGCCGCAGGTGGTCGGCCATGTCGTCGAGGTCGTCCTCGCCGCCGTCGCTGAGGACCGCCAGCGCAAGCGCGGGCGCGCGGGTCTCCGGCGCCAGCGCGTCGAGTGCCCTCAGGTTCTGAAACGGTTTCAGCCCGCCATGGGTTGCAAGCACCCGCGAAACAATGCCCGCCTCACGCATCGCCAGCACCGTTTCGGCGGCACGCGGCGCGGCCACGAGCTTGCGCATCTCCATGCCGATGCGCTCCGCCGAAAGCCCGGCCAGGCCGTCGCGAAGGTCGATGACGGCCGCAAAGCCGGCGGCGTCGAGATCGCCCGCGCCATACTGGGCGTGAAACCGGAAAAACCGCAGGATACGCAGATAGTCCTCCGCGATCCTGAGCCGCGGATCCCCGATGAAGCGCACATGCCGCGCCTCCAGGTCCGGGAGCCCGCCGACCGGGTCGAACACCTGGCCGCTTCGGTCGGCATAAAGCGCATTCATGGTGAAGTCGCGCCGTTCCGCATCGTGCTGCCAGTTGCGGCCGAAGCGCACGGTCGCCGAGCGCCCGTGCGTTTCCACGTCCTCGCGCAGGGTGGTGACCTCATAGGGCGTGCCGGCGCTGACCAGCGTGACGGTCCCGTGATCGAAGCCGGTCGGCACGGCCTTGAGCCCCTTTGCGGCCGCCTTCTCCATCACCAAGGCCGGCTCGGCCGTCGTTGAGATGTCGATATCGGTCGCCGGCAGGCCGAGCAGCGTGTTGCGCACCGCGCCGCCAACGACGCGGGCCGTGTCGCCATCCGTCTCCAGGGCATCGAACACCGCCTGCAGCGCAGGCGCCCGCAGCCAGTCGGCCGTGATCCGCGCGTTCATCGCGATCCGTGCCCTACTCGTAGCGACCGGGAATGAGCACCCCGTCGCGCAGTTCGGCCGGCTTGTAGACCTTGCCCTCCGGCAGCCCTTCGAAGGTCGCCAGCCAGACCATGCCGGCAATCGCGAGGCCGAAGCCGCCCATCACCAGCCAGACCATCGGACCCTGACGCCAGTTTTCGGATGTCTGCGCCTTCTTGTTGACGAACAGCCAGACCGCGTACCCGATGAAGGGAAGCGCGAACAGGAAAAGTTGAGTGAGAACAACACGCAGCATCAGCGGCAAACCGTTTCGAACAAGAGCCTCAGGATCCCGGCGGTCACGCCCCAGATGTAGCGTTCCCTGTAGGGCATGGCGTAGAAGTGACGCGGCTTTCCGGCGAGCATCCGGCTTTGCCGCTGGTGGTTGGCCTCGTCCATCAGGAAGGCGAGCGGCACCTCGAAGACCTCGGCCACCTCGCCGGGATCGGGTGTCAGGCGCGCCGCCGGATCGACCAGAGCCACGACAGGGGCAACCCTATACCCGGATCCGGTCAGATAGGTGGGAAGAATTCCGGCCGGACGCACAAGTCCGGGCGACAGGCCGATCTCTTCGTCCGCCTCGCGCAATGCCGCCGCCAGCGGGCCGTCGTCATGCGGCTCGATCTTGCCGCCGGGAAGCGAGATCTGTCCGGCGTGCGAGGGCAGGTGGTCGGTGCGCTGGGTCAGGATGACGCTCGCCCCCGCCTTGCGTTCGATCACCGCGATCAGGACCGCGGCGTCGCGCGGCGGGCGTTTGGCAAAGGCGAAGGGTTCGAGGTCCGGATTGAGGACATGGTCGCCGACCTCTTCGCGCGCGACGCGGTCGATTCGCGCCCTCGCATGCAGCGTGAAGGCTTCGGCGGACGCAAGAAAGCCGCGGTCCTGCGCGTCGGCGGCAAGGCTCACGTCCCCTCCTCCCCGTCGGGCGCGGCGACCTCCGCGGGAACAGGAAAGAAAACACCGCCACTCCATACGCCGAGGCGTTCGGGCGTGGCGGGATCTTCCTCAAGCATCTCCGCGAGCTGGTGCAGCAGAGGCCGGGAGAACAGCGCCTCCAGCCTCCGCCGGACGGTGACATAGGGCTTCAGCCCCCCGGTCTCCGCTTCGGCCGAAAAGCGCAAGGGGTGATCGGCATCGACCCGCACCACATCGCCGACATTGGTGCGCAGCGTGATCAGCCGGTCGCGGCCCTCGCCTTCGGCAAACAGTTCAACAGCGAGAAACGGCGCATCGTCGACGGTGATTCCGATCCGCTCGACCGGGGTCACGAGATAGTGACGGCCGTCGTCGTCGCGGCGCAGGACGGACGCGAACAACCGCACCAGACGCGCGCGTCCGATCGGCGAGCCAAGGTAATGCCAGCGCCCGTCGGCGGAGATCCGCATGTCGATTTCGCCGCAATAGGGCGGATTCCAGCGTTCCACCGGCGGAATTCCCCGCCCGTCACCGGCGCGTGCAACAAGATCCGCAAGACCCGCGGGAATTGAATCGGACCCGTCGCGGCGAATGTCGTGCGTCGCTTTTTGCATCAATCCAGTTGTCCCCGCCTTGTTTTGGCCCATACCCTGTTTTGACATGGATGAAGACGATCGGCCAATCCCACTAGGAGGTGGGGCGGTTGCGCGCCCGCGCAAGAGGGTGCGTCGGGATGCCCTCCCACCGATTTACGGCGCGGCCGGAAGGCTGTCAAACGGCCCCGGTCGCAACGGTGGGGTCGACGGGATCGACACGCAGGCGATTGCGCGTGCGACAAGAGACGCGGGACGGCCCATACTGGGCACAGCATCAGGAAGGACGCAGCCGACATGAGTGCCATCACGCAACCCGACATCGATCCGGAAGAGATCGCTCGCGACACCGAGGCGGCGATGGAAAAGATCTCGGCCGCCCGCCGGGAAATCGCGCGCATCATCTTCGGCCAGGAAAGCGTCGTCGAGCGCGCGCTCGTGACCCTTCTGTCGGGCGGCCACGGACTTCTGGTCGGCGTACCGGGCCTGGCCAAGACCAAGCTCGTGGAAACCCTCGGAACGGTTCTCGGGCTCGACGCCCGGCGCATCCAGTTCACCCCCGACCTGATGCCCTCCGACATTCTCGGCGCCGAGGTGATGGACCAGGCGCCGGACGGCAGCCGCGAGTTCCGCTTCATCAAGGGGCCGGTGTTCTCCCAGCTCCTGATGGCCGACGAGATCAACCGCGCCAGTCCGCGTACCCAGTCGGCGCTGCTGCAGGCGATGCAGGAGTATCACGTCACCGTCGCGGGGCAGCGCTACGACCTGCCGCGCCCCTTCCACGTGCTCGCCACCCAGAACCCGCTGGAGCAGGAAGGCACCTATCCGCTCCCCGAGGCCCAGCTCGACCGCTTCCTGATGCAGATCGACGTGCACTATCCCGACCGCGACGCCGAACGCCGCATCCTGATGGAAACCACCGGTGCGCATGACGCCGATGCCGAGGCGGTGATGAACGGCGAGGACCTGACGGCCTGCCAGCAGCTCGTGCGCCGCATGCCGGTCGGCGAAAGCGTGGTCGAGGCCATTTTGGAGCTGGTGCGCTCCGCACGCCCCGGGGAAACCGACGACGACCTTGCCGGCCTGATCGCCTGGGGCCCGGGACCGCGTGCAAGCCAGGCCCTGATGCTCACGGTGCGCGCCCGCGCGCTCGTCGACGGACGTCTTGCGCCGTCGGTCGACGATGTGCTGGCGCTCGCCGAACCGGTCCTCCAGCACCGCATGGCGCTGACCTTCGCCGCCCGCGCCGACGGTCACACCATCCGCAGCCTGATCGGGCGCGTCAAAAGCCGGGTCGGGTAATCGCCGATGGAGGGCCTCCCCCGCTTCGCAACGTCCCGTTCCGCCGCCGAGGCACCCACGGAGAAAGACGCCTGGCCGAAGGTGGTCGCGCGGGCGCGCTCGCTCGCCGACGCGCTGCCCGATCTCCTTGTCGAGGCCCGGCAGGTGGCCATGACGGTCAACGCCGGCTGGCATGGACGGCGCCGTGCCGGATCGGGCGAAAACTTCTGGCAGTTCCGGCCCTTTGTCGCCGGCGAGCCGGTGAAGCGCATCGACTGGCGCCGCTCCGCGCGCGACGACCATCTTTATGTGCGCGAGCGCGAATGGGAGGCCGCGCATACGGTGTGGCTGTGGGCGGATCTGTCCTCCTCCATGGCGTTTCGCTCGCATCTGTCGCAGGCGACCAAACGCGACCGCGCGCTGGTGCTGTTGCTGGCGCTTGCCGACCTGCTTGCCGAAACCGGCGAACGCGTCGGCCTGCCGGGCCTGCGCCGTCCCGTGTCCGACCGGCATGCGGCGGAACGCATCGCCTCGGCCCTTGCCCACATCAAGGACCCCGTGAGCCTGCCCGACCCCCACGAGATCCGCCGCTTTTCCGACGTTGTGCTGATCGGCGACCTGCTCGACCCGCTGGAGGACACGCTTGCGTGGATGCAAACGGTGGCGGCGACCGGCGCGCGCGCGCATGTGGTCATGCTGCTCGATCCGATCGAGGAAACCTTTCCCTTTACCGGCCGTACGGAGTTTCATGACCCCGAAAGCGGCTTCCGGCTGACCAGCGGCAAGGCGGAAGACTGGCGCGCCGCCTATACCGCCCGCCTCGACGCCCACCGCGAAACGCTGCGCGACGTCGCGCGCAAGGCCGGCTGGACCTTTCTCGTCCATCACACCGACCGGCCGGCGGCGGAACCGATGCTGGTGCTGCACAGCCGGTTGAGCGGACACCTGATGTCGAACGGCACGGGAGACGGCGCATGATGTCCTTCCTGCCACTCGGCTTCACCGCGCCTCTGGCACTTGCCGCCCTTCTGCTCCTGCCGGCGATCTGGTGGCTCCTGCGGCTCATTCCGCCGCGGCCGCGCCAGGTCGCCTTTCCCCCGGCACGCCTCCTGGCCGACATCGACAAGCGCGAGGAAACGCCGGACAAGAGCCCGCTGTGGCTGACGCTGCTGCGCCTGGGCCTGGCCGCCGCCCTGATCGTCGCCCTCGCCGGCCCGGTCTGGCGTCCGGTCGCCGACGCGCCGGCCGGCGACGGACCGCTCTGGCTCGTTGTCGACAACGGCTGGGCCTCGGCCGTCGACTGGGAAACCCAGCGCGCGACGGCGGAACGCCTGCTGGAAACGGCGGCGGAACAGGCCCGCCCGGTGCTGCTTGCCGCGACCGCCGAAGGTCCGGACCAGCCACTCGTGCCCCAGTCCGCCCGGGCCGCCCTGGAACGGCTGCGCGCGCTCGAACCGCGCGCCTGGCCGACCGCGCGCGGCGAACTCACGCTCAACCTGCGCAAGGCGGCCGCCGAAGAAGCGCCCGGCGCCGTTATCTGGCTGTCGACGGACAGCGCCGCCAGCGCGGACCCGCGCTTCGTCGATGACCTGCGCGCCATCTCCGGCGACGCCGCGCTCACCGTCTACACCGGGCTGCAAAGACCGATGGTCCTGGCCGCCGCGCAAAACGATGTCGACGCACTGACCGCGACCCTTGTGCGCCCGGCGGGAACGCAGGGCCCCGTCACCGTGCGCGCACTCGACCGCAAGGGCCTGGTGATCGGCGAAACGCAGGCAACCTTCGGGGAAGACGAAACGAGCGGATCGGTGCGCTTCGCGCTTCCCGTGGAATTGCGCAACGACATCGCCCGTCTCGAGGTGAGCGGAGAAGCCAGCGCCGCCGGTGTGCAGCTACTGGACGACCGCTCGCAGCGACGCACCGTCGGGCTCGTTTCCGGTGCCTCCATCGACCAGGCCCAGCCGCTGCTCTCGCCGCTCTATTATCTCGACCGCGCGCTCTCGCCCTTTACCGAATTGCGCCGCCCGCGCGCCGACAACCTCGACGAGGCCGTGCCGACCCTGATCGACGAGGGCGTTTCCGTTCTGATCATGGCCGATGTCGGCCGCCTGCGCGATCCCGTGCGCGACGAGGTGGCCCGCTGGGTCGATCAGGGCGGCGTGCTTGTGCGCTTCGCCGGCCCGCGGCTGGCCGGGGGAAGCGATGATCTCGTCCCCACCCCCCTGCGCGCCGGCGACCGCGCCCTTGGCGGCAGCCTGTCCTGGGACGATCCGCAGCCGCTTTCGGGCTTTTCCGCGCAGTCGCCTTTCGCCGGCCTCGAGGTGCCGAAAGACGTCACGGTCAACCGGCAGGTGCTCGCCGAGCCGGGCCCGGACCTGTCGGAGCACAGCTGGGCGCTGCTCGCCGACGGCACCCCGCTGGTGACGGCGTCGCAGCGCGGACGCGGACGCCTGATCCTGTTCCATGTCTCCGCCGACACCGCCTGGTCCAACCTGCCCCTGTCGGGCACCTTCGTGGAAATGCTGCGCCGGATCGTCTCCCTGTCGGGCACCGCCACGCCGATGGCCGAGGCCGGCGGCGATGCAACCGGTGCGGCGCGCCCGGCCGGCGATCCCGCCTCGGTGCTTCCGCCGGTGCGCGTGCTGAACGGCTACGGCCGCCTCGGACCGCCGCCCGCCTCGGCCGTGCCGATGGATCCGGCCCGGGAGGTCGCCGCGAGCCGCCGCCACCCACCGGGTCTCTACGGGCATGACGATGCACTGCGGGCCGTCAATCTGTTCACAAAAGCGGCCGAAGTGACCGCGCTCGATATCGCGCCTTTGCGCGACACGGCCGAGATCGCCGCCTATCCGACGCAAACCGCAAGCGATCTCAGGCCGCTGTTCTTCACGCTCGCGCTGCTTCTGCTCTTCGCCGATGCACTGGCGATGATCTGGCTGCGCGGCGACCGCCGACCCTTGCGCGGACGCTTCGCGACCTCCGCCGGCGCGGCCCTGCTGGCACTGGGCCTCGTGGCGCTGCCCGGCGAGCGGGCGCTTGCCCAGGAAACCTCCGCCGACCTGATGGCGCTGGACGCCTCGCTGGACACGCGGCTTGCCTATGTGCTGACCGGCGACGCCCGGCGTGACGAAACCAGCCGGCAAGGGCTCTACGGACTGACGCGCTTTCTCGCCAGCCGCACCGCGCTGGAACCCGAAGCGCCGATGGGCGTCGATATTGCACGCGATGAGCTCGCTTTCTTTCCGCTGCTCTACTGGCCGATTTCAGAGGACACCGCCCGCCCCTCGCCGGAAGCGCTGGCGCGCATCGACACCTACATGCGCAACGGAGGGACAATCCTGTTCGATACCGCCGACCAGCTCTCCTCGGGGATCTCGGGCGTCGGCACCTCGCCGTCGGTGCTGCGGCTCAGGGCCGTGCTCGACGGACTGGACATTCCCCCGCTGGAGCCCGTCCCCGCGGACCATGTGCTGACCAAGGCCTTTTATCTGCTCGACACATTTCCCGGACGCTACACCGGCAGCCCCTTGTGGGTGGAAGCGAGCCAGCGCGACACCGGCGGCATTTCGGGACGTCCGGTCAGGGCCGGAGACGGCGTCTCGCCGGTCCTGATCACGGGGAACGATTTCGCAGCCGCCTGGGCGATCGACGAGGCGGGCACCTATCTCTACCCGACGGTTCCGCCCGACCAGACGCAACGCGACTTCGCCTTCCGCTCGGGCGTCAACATCGTGATGTATGCCCTGACCGGCAACTACAAGGCCGACCAGGTTCACATCCCCGCCCTGCTTGAACGTCTCGGACAATAGGAGCACCGCCTTTGATCTGGTCCCTGTCCCTCGACCCGCTGGTTCCGGTCTGGGCGCTCGCGCTTGCCGGCGCCGTGGCGCTCGCGCTTGCCGGCGCGGCGGCCGTGATGCGCCTGCCCGCCTGGCCGCTGCGCGCCGCCGCCATGGCCGCGCTTGTCTTCGCGCTTGCCGGACCGGCAATCGAGCGCGAGGACCGGGAACCGCTGACCAGTATCGTGTCGGTCGTCGTCGACGAAAGCCAGAGTCAGCGTCTCGACGGGCGCGACACGACGACGGCCGACGCGCTGGAAGCGCTCGAGACCCGGATATCCGCCCTTCCCGGCTATGAGATCCGCGTTACCCGCGCCGCACGCGGCGAGGGCGCGGCCGCGGACGGCACCGCGCTGTTCTCCGCGCTGGCCGACAGCCTGTCGGACGTGCCGCCCGAACGCATCGGCGGCGCGGTGATGATCACCGACGGTCAGGTGCACGACATTCCCGAATCCGCCGCCGACCTCGGCTTCCAGGCACCGCTGCATGCGCTGATCACCGGCCGCGAGGACGAGGTCGACCGCCGGCTGGCAATTGCCCGCGCACCGAAATTCGCGCTGGTCGGGTCCGAGCAGGTCGTCACGCTCCAATTGCAGGATCGGGGCCCGGCCGCTTCGGGAGAGCGTGTGCGCATTCTCGTGCGCCGGGACGGCGAGGTCGTGGCCGAGCAACGCGCCCTGCCCGGCTCAACCGTCGACATTCCCGTCGAGATCGCCCATGGCGGCGACAACATCTTCGAGTTCACCGCCGATCCGCTGGCCGGCGAACTGACGGATCTGAACAACCGCGTGGTGGTGACGGTAGAGGGCATCCGCGAGAACCTGCGCGTCCTGCTCGTCTCCGGCAGTCCGCACGCGGGCGAACGCACCTGGCGCAACCTTTTGAAGTCCGATGCCTCCGTCGATCTCGTGCATTTCACCATCCTGCGTCCGCCGAACAAGCAGGACGGCACGCCGATCAATGAATTGTCGCTGATCGCCTTTCCCACCCGCGAGCTGTTCTCGGTCAAGATCGACGAGTTCGACCTGATCATCTTCGACCGTTACGTCCGGCGCGGCGTGCTGCCGCTGCTCTATTTCGACAACATCGCGCGCTATGTGCGCGACGGCGGCGCCGTGCTGGTCGCAAGCGGCCCGGACTATGCCGATGGCGGCAGCATCTACCGCACGCCGCTGTCTCCGGTCCTGCCGGCCGAGCCGACCGGCATCGTTTATGAAGAGCCCTTCCGCGCCGAAATTTCCGACACCGGCACGCGCCATCCCGTCACCCGCGACCTGCCGGGCGGAGGCGCGACGCCACCGGACTGGAGCCGCTGGTTCCGTCTGGTGGAAGCCAATGTCGCCAACGCCGAAACGCTGATGAACGGAGCGAACGACAAGCCGCTTCTGGTGCTGGGGCGCGAGGGCGAGGGCCGCGTCGCGGTGCTTCTGTCGGATCATGTCTGGCTGTGGGCGCGCGGCTACGAGGGCGGCGGACCCCATGTCGCGCTGCTCAGGCGGCTGGCGCACTGGCTGATGAAGGAACCGGACCTGGAAGAAGAAGCGCTTCGCCTGACATCGCGTGGACCGGAGGTCGTGGCCGAACGCCAGACCATCGGCGAGAACGTCGGCGACCTCGTTCTCTCCCTGCCCGGCGGCGAGACCCGTACCCTCACTCCGACGGAGGTCGCCCCGGGATTGTGGCGCGCCAGCACGCCGGCGCCCGATCTGGGTCTCTATACCGTCGATGACGGCACGCGAAAGGCGCTGGTCCATGTCGGCCCGCCCAACCCGCGCGAGTTTACCGACGTCCTGTCGACGACTGAGACGCTGGGACCGCTCAGCGCGGAAACCGGCGGTGCGACCCGGCGGATCGCCGACGCGGGTGGCGAGGTGCTGATGCCGCGCGTGGTGCCGCTGCGCCGGGCCTCGGCCTTTTCCGGGGACGGCTGGATCGGCCTGCGCTCGACAAGCGCCAGCGTGCTGAAGGGCGTCGACCGCTATCCGCTGTTCCAGGGACTTCTCGGTCTGGCGCTTCTGCTCGGTGTGGTGTCGCTGCTGTGGTACCGCGAGGGGCGCTGACGCCTGCAAATCAGACGGCGCGTGCGCGGCCGCCACGGACCGCGCCGGTCGGAAGCGGCGCTTCGGGGCACAGGTTGGCAATGAGCACACGCGCCGGATCGGCCGGTCCGGGGAGCGCGATGCTGCCCGCCGGCACGGGCTCGAACCCGAGCGGCCCGTAGTAGGGCGCATCGCCCACCAGAAGCACCGAGCGCTCGCCCAGCGCCTGCGCGGTTTTGAGAACATGCGCGACGAGCAAACGCCCCAGGCCGCGGTTCTTGAAGGCCGGGGCGACCGTCAGCGGACCGAGCAGGAGCGACGGCGCGGTTCCGATGGTGATCGGCGTCAGCCACACCGACCCGGCCAGCGCATTGCCGCTCACGCCGACGAAACTCAGCCTGGGGTCGTGTGCGATGCCCTCGCGCAGGCGAAACGCCGTGCGCGCGAAGCGGCCGGGACCGAAGGCTTCGGCCTGAAGGGTCTCGATTTCGGGAAGGTCGTCGGACGTTTCTGTCCGGATAAGCCAAGACGATGCAAGCATGATACGGATCCAGGGCGCAGGAAGAACGATGAAATGCTGCGAGACGTTCGGATCCGGAAAAGACGGCGTCGAGGGTGCAGTCCGTGGATCGTCAGCGCATGCGCAGAGAAACGCGCGAGGCCAAGCCTCGTCGTTCGTCTCTTCGTCGCTGCCGTTCGATCCGGGTCATCGATGTCCGTCTGGCCTGGGTGGGCGCATCGCCATGACACGCCGGTTGGATCGGGTGGGTAGCATGCGATGGCCGCGCCGTAAAGGCGAAGATCGACCTGTCCTCCGGCGTTCAACCAGAGCGAACGCACCATTCAGCCCATTGAAGGCACACGCCTTCCGCCCATGTGAGAGAGTGAGCATCGCAAACGAGAAGGATCTTGTCATGGGCCGCCTGGTAGAGGGTGTGTGGAACACCGACTGGTACGATACGAAATCCACCGGCGGACGCTTTGTCAGAAACAGCGCCGCTTTCCGCAATTGGGTCACGCCGGACGGCAGCGCCGGACCGAGCGGCGACGCCGGCTTCAAGGCGGAAGCCGGCCGCTATCACCTGATCGTCTCCTATGCCTGTCCCTGGGCACATCGCACGATGATCCTGCGCAAGCTGAAGGGTCTGGAGGACGCGATTTCCCTGAACGCCGTCGAGCCGCTGATGCTCGACAACGGCTGGACTTTCGCCACCCCCGATCCCGTCACCGGAGCGGAAACCGCCTGGCAGGTCTATGTGAAGGCGGATCCCGTCTACACCGGCCGGGCCACGGTGCCCATTCTCTGGGACAGGAAGACAGAAACCATCGTCTCCAACGAATCCGCGGAAATCCTGCGCATGTTCAATTCCGCTTTCGACGGACTTGAAGGCGTGAATGCCGCGCTCGACGTCTCGCCCGAACAGCTACACGAGGAGATCGAGGCGGTGAACGCGCGAGTCTACGACACCGTCAACAACGGCGTCTACAAGGCCGGCTTCGCGACCACCCAGGACGCCTACGAGGAAGCGGTGACGACGCTGTTTGAATCGCTCGACTGGCTGGAGGACCGGCTGGGCCGGCAACGCTATCTCGTCGGCAACAGGATCACGGAAGCCGACTGGCGGCTGTTCACGACCCTGCTGCGCTTCGATCCGGTCTATGTCGGGCACTTCAAGTGCAACATCCGCCGAATTGCCGACTATCCCAATCTCCACAATTACCTGAAGGAGCTTTATCAGCATCCCGGCGTCGCCGGGACCTGCGACTTCGAGACGATCAAGACGCATTACTACGGCTCGCACGAGACGGTGAACCCGACCGGCATCGTGCCCGTCGGTCCCGCCATGGACCTGACCGCGCCGCACGACCGCGACCGGCTCAAGGCCGTCGCCTGACCCCTACCACCGGGCATTGACCGGCGCCGCTCCGGCAATCTCGGCGATCCGCCGGCGGGTTGCCGGGGTGGTGTCGTCCGGCAGGTCGGCCAACGCGAAGAACCCCGATTCGCGGATCTCCAGACCCGGCCGGGGCGGCGGGTCGGCCATCAGCACCTTGTCGAGGCAAAACAGCGCCACGTGATCGCGCGGCGACATGCGCGCATTCAGATACATCGAAAACAGGCGCAGGCGCGCCCGCGCCCGTACGCCGGTTTCCTCCAGAAGTTCGCGTTCCGCCGCCTCCGCAAGCGTCTCGCCCGCATCCACGGCCCCGCCCGGGAGATACCACCCCGGCATGTAGCCGTGCCGCACCAGCAGGATACGGCCGTCGTCACTGTAGGCGGCAACCCGCACGCCGAGCGTCATCGACCGGCGCAGCCGGTTCGCGGTCAGGGTGATGCGACGCATCAGGCGCATCGGCAGGGATGTTGGCGACGGCACGTGTTGCTCTCCGTGAACGGCTTTCGCGGCGAATGGCTCTTTCGCAGTGCAGATATACAGACAGTCTTAACTCACCATGCGTGAACTGCATGGGTGCACTGCGAAACTGTCGCTTGTGGAAGTCGACGATATCAACGAATTTCGCGCGGCAGGCGAAGGGGTGCCCCCGGAAGACCGGATCGACGGCTTTCCCCAATCTGCATTCTCAAGGAGAGAGACATGTTCTCGGCGTTCTTCCAGCGGCGCGCAAACCGTCGTTACGCATGGCGTCCGGCTGTCGACCTGACCAACCCGCGCATCGCCGCGGTGTTGACGACCTTCAGCGGCAACTGAGCCAGCGCAGACCCGGTTCCGCACGCGCGGACCGAGGTCCGCATTCATCACGCGCAAAGCGCCCGGATCCGTCCGCGGCGCTTTTTGCTTGACCGGCGCCGCGCTTCCCCTTGTTGTGGCGCTATGTTTCGTCTTGCCCATCTGTCCGACCCCCATCTCGGTCCGCTGCCCGACACCCGCATCCGCGAGCTTCTGTCCAAACGCGTGATCGGCTACGTCAACTGGCATCGCAGCCGCGCGCGCACAATGACCGCGACCTGGCTCGACGGCCTTGTCGACGACATACAGACCGTCGCCCCGGACCACATCGCCGTGACCGGCGACCTCGTCAACATCGCGCTCGACCTCGAGATTTCCGCCGCGCGCCATTGGCTCGACGCCCTCGCCCCGCCGGACATCGCCTCGCTCGTTCCGGGCAATCACGATGCCTATGTGCCGGGCGCTCTGCGCCGCGCGGTGCATGCCTGGTCCCCCTACATGACGGGCGACGGCAACCACGAGCCCGCCTTTCCCTTCGTGCGTCGGCGTGGAGACGTTGCGATTGTCGGCGTCTCGAGCGCGCGCGCGAGCGGTCCCTGGTTCGCCACCGGTCGCGTCGGCAGCCGGCAGGCGAAAGCGTTCCGCGCGGCGCTCGAACGGCTTGGCGACGAAGGCGCGTTTCGCGTGGTGATGATCCACCACCCGCCGCAGCGCAGCGCGACCGGCTGGCACAAGCGGCTGACGGACGCCTCGCGCGTGCGCGCCGCGATCAAGCGCGCCGGCTGCGAACTGGTCCTGCACGGCCACACCCATCTCGCCACCCATGTCGAGATCGACGGGCCAAACGGACCCGTGCCGGTGATCGGCGTGCCCTCGGCATCCAATGCCCCCGGACACAAGCGTCCGGCGGCGCGCTACAACCTGTTTTCGATTTCGGGAACGCCGGGAAACTGGCAGTGCGAGATGGAAGAGCGCGGCTACCCGTCGCAGCCGGAAACCGACACGCCGCATGTCGCGCATCTCGGCACCCGGCGCCTGATCATCCCGGGCTGAGCGGCAAACGTGAAATTCCGAACCGCAATGCGGCGATCAGTTCAGCGGGTTTGCAAACCAGGCGTAGCCGACGAGGCCCGCGGCGCCGACCAGCAGGCCAATGGCAAAGGCCGCGAATGGCCCCCAGAGTCCACGTACGCTCGGCACCGGCGCTTCGGCCGGCACGGCGCCGGCTGGCGCGTCGTCCGCACCGGGCGCTTCCTTCAACCGCCTGGTGAGCCAGTCGCCTTCGACGGCGCGCTCGCGCTCCAGCACGCGCTCGGCGATATACTCGGTGATGCAGTCGGCCATATCCTCAAGCTCGGGCGTCTCGAGAATCACCGTGCGGCCGATGCGCGTGTCCTTGATGAAGCGATAGACGCGCTTGTCCCGGCCCATGGCGACATGGCTGGTGATATCGATCCACAGTCTCGGCAGGTTGCCGGGCACGATCTGGAAGGAGAACTGGTCGTCGTCTTCCGGCACTTCCTTGAAGACATCCTGAAGCTCTTCCGAGAGCAGCTCCAGCCGTGCCTTTTCGGATTCCTTAAGGTCTACAACCACATCCGTGCGCTCAACCTCCGCAAGCTTCACCTTGCGAATGGCATCGCGAAGACTGCGCACCTTGGCGTGCGGAACGACATTGTCGCGCGATCTGGTCATGCGGCACCCTGTTTTCAACCACGAACGGCGGGTATCCCCCTGCGTTCACCCGGTAAACGAACCCTTAACGAAAATGCTTACCACACTCATTCTGCAATCGCAGCAGCCCGACTCCGTGTGAAAGATTCATCCACGATCAAAGTCGGTTTTATGGTTAACGAGCTTTAGGACTTATTCATGGCAAGACCTTCAAGTACCGAACGCGTTCTGGAGGCAGCCCGCAGCGCGGGTCTCGAGATCGACATCGTCGAGATGCCGGCCTCCACACGCACCGCCGAAGAAGCAGCCGCCGCCTGCGGTTGCTCCGTTGCGGAAATCGTCAAGTCCCTCGTCTATCTGGGTGCCGATAGCGACACCGTCGTGCTCCTGCTCGTCAGCGGCGTGAACCGGGTGGATGAAGCAGCCGTCGGCCGCCATCTGGGCGAAACACTCACGCGCCCCAACGGCCGCACCGTGCGCGAGCGCACCGGTTTTGCCATCGGCGGTGTCGCCCCGCTCGGCCATATCGGCGAGGTGCGTGTCTTCATCGACGAGGATCTGGCGCAATATTCCACCGTCTGGGCGGCCGGCGGGGCGCCGAACCGCGTGTTCTCCATCACCGTGGAGGATCTGCGCGCGGCCACCGGCGGCGCCTGGCTGAAGATGACCGGCTGACCGGAGCCTGCGGGCCTCAGCCCTCGATCAGGGGGATGCGAGAGGCGACATCGCGCGGCAGAACACCGGTCAGACGCGGGTCGTCCTCGATCTCGATCGCCCGCTTGTAGGGGGCGAACCCGCTCGACATGTAGAAACCGAGCGCCTGCGGGCTGTCGGCGGTGCAGGTGTGCAGCCAGAACCGCGCCGTTGCGGGCCTGTCCCACGCCTTGCCGATCGCCTGGTTCATCAGCCAGCGTCCGGCGCCGCCGCCGATCGCCTCCGGCACCAGCCCGAAATAGGCGAGTTCCACGTCGCTCGGATGAGAGAAATCCAGTTCCAGGAGGCCGGCCGCCTCGCCCTTTGCGCCCCGGCAATAATAGACCTCGTGCCCCGGTGCCGTCAGGGTTTTCGTGAGCACCTCATCATCGAGGCCGAGCCGGCCGAACCACAGCCAGTCGTCGCCGATGCGCCGGAACAGCCTCCGGTACTCCGCTGGATCCGGCCGTTCGATCCGCTCCAGCCGAAGGTCGGGACGATCCACGACGCGCAGCGCCGGACGCGCGCGCATCTCCAGATAGGTGACGACATTGGCGATCTTGCCCGGGGGCAAATCGGTGCAGCCGGACAGTTTGACGGAAAGACTGGACATGGGTCTCGCAGGCATTTGGCTTTGAGGGACGACTTCCCCTAGCCCTCCCGGCCACCCGGATCAAGCAGCCCGCAGCGCCAACCGGCCGATTGGCGCGCGCGTCCACATCCGATAGTCTTCGCGGTTAACCGGCCCTTCCCGCCGACCGGCATCCCCACGCTTGGGGCCGGCAACCCCACGTTTGCGGAGTGTCCATGCGCCCCGTCGTCCTCGCTGCCCTGCAGATGCCGTGTTCGCCAGACCGCGATGGGAACCTCGATCGCGCCGAGCGGTTGATCCGCGACGCCGCGCGAAAGGGCGCGACCATCATCCTGCCGCAGGAACTGTTCGAATACCCCTATTTCTGCCAGGACGAGGCGCCCGATCTCCTTTTGCGCGCAGAACCGGCGGAGGGCCATCCGGCAATCGCGCGCATGCAGGCGCTGGCGAAAGAGCTCGGCGTGGTCATCCCCGTCAGCTTCTACGAGCGCGCAGGGCAAGCGCGCTTCAACTCCATCGCAATCATCGATGCCGACGGCTCCAACCTCGGGATCTACCGCAAGAGCCACATCCCGCAAGGATCGGGCTACCAGGAAAAGTATTATTTCTCGCCCGGTGACACCGGCTTTCGGGTTTTCGACACCCGCTTCGGACGGATCGGCGTCGGCATCTGCTGGGACCAGTGGTTTCCCGAAACTGCGCGCGCCCTGGCGCTGATGGGCGCGGAGATGCTGTTCTTCCCCACCGCCATCGGGTCGGAGTTGCTCGATCCCGACTGGGATTCGGCCGCCCATTGGCAGCGCGTGATGCAGGGCCACGCCGGCGCCAACCTGATGCCGCTGGTCGCCTCCAACCGCATCGGCACGGAGCCGGGCCGCAGCGGCACGGAGCTGACCTTCTACGGCTCCTCGTTCATTGCCGATGCCACCGGTGCCAAGGTGGCAGAGGCCGACCGCACGTCCGAGACGGTGCTCACCGCAAGCTTCGATCTGGACGAGATCGCCGCGCTGCGCGCGGGCTGGGGCGTCTTCCGCGACCGCCGGCCAGAGCTCTACGGCCCGCTGACGACCCTTGACGGGCATACGCGTCAACGATGAAGCAACCGCTCTCCTCCACCCCGCGCGCCGACGGCTTTCGCATGCCCGGCGAATTCGAACCGCATTCCGGCTGCTGGATGATGTGGCCCGAACGGCCCGACAACTGGCGGCAGGGTGCCGGGCCGGCGCAGGATGCCTTCACGGCCGTCGCCGAGGCGATCCACCCCTCCGATCCCGTGACGATGGCCGTCTCGCCGACGCAATATTCCAACGCCCGCGCGCGGCTGTCGCCCGGCATTCGCGTCGTCGAGATGGCAAGCGACGATGCCTGGATGCGCGACATCGGCCCGAGTTTCGTCATCGACGGCAAGGGACACCGGCGCGCCGTCGACTGGCGCTTCAACGCCTGGGGCGGCGACTATAACGGCCTGTACACGCCGTGGGACCGCGACGATGCCGTCGCCGCCCGCGTGGCCGAGCTTGAGAGCGTCGAGCGCTACCGCGCGCCCTTCGTGCTGGAAGGCGGCGCGATCCATGTCGATGGCGAGGGCACCGCCTTCACCACGGAAGAATGCCTTCTCAGCCCCGGCCGAAACCCAAAGCTGTCGAAAGCGGAGATCGAGGACCTGCTGAAGGACTACCTCGGCATCGAGACCGTGGTCTGGATCCCGCGCGGCGTCCATGAGGACGAGACCACCGGTCACATCGACAACCTGCTGCACGTCTGCGCGCCCGGCGTGATCGCGTTGACCTGGACGCAGGACCGCGACGATCCGCAATACGAGCGGTCTGCCGAGGCGCTCGCCGTGCTGGAAGCCGCCCGCGATGCGACGGGACGCAGGCTCGGGGTCATGAAACTGCCGGCGCCCGGACCGCTCTACATGAGCGAGACCGAAGCGGCCGGGATCGAGGCAGCGGCGACCGGCATGGCACGCAGCGGTGGCCAGCGGCTGGCGGCGAGCTACGCCAACTTCTACATCGGCAACAGCCGCGTGGTCTTTCCCCTGCTCGATCCGGCGTCGGACGGCGCGGCACGCGACATCCTGCAAGACCTCTTCCCGACCCGCGATATCGTCGGCGTGCCGGGACGCGAGATCCTGCTCGGCGGCGGCAACATCCACTGCATCACCCAGCAGGTGCCGGGAACAGCAGCCCAGCCCTGACGCGCCGTGCGACTTGCAAATCGCGCAAAGTGTTAAACCGGCATTAACCATAAGCGGGCGAGGATCGGGTTCCACAAACAGGAACGCACCCTCACCCATGGCCGGAATCGGTTCTTCATTTGGCAAGGCGCAGAAGTTTTCGTTCTACGAACGGAACAAGGCTTGGCGTGCCAAACAGCAGAACCACAACGAGAAATTCCTGAACCAGCAGGCCGCCGCGTCCAACGTCTTCGGCGTCAACGTCGGCGCGACCCAGGCCGCCACCGAGCTTCTGTTTCAGAAGGTAATGCAGCGGGTCCAGAGCGAGGCCCAGGCGAAGATCGGCGAGCAGAACGACGCCATCGACACGGCCATCGAAAGCCTCGACGTCACCATTTGACGGAAACAAGCAGCGCGTGTGAAACACCCGGCCACACTTCCCGATCTTTTCGGGGTCTGATAGACGACCAGCATGGATATTGCTCTTTATCTCGACCGCATCGGATATTCCTTTCCGGTCCGTCCCGATCTCGACACGCTCAAGGGTGTGATGCGCGCCCATCTCGCCAGCGTCCCCTTCGAGAACCTCGACCAGCAGCTCGGGCGAAAGGTGACGACGGATCTCTCCGGAATTTACGACAAGATCGTCACGCGACGACGCGGCGGCTGGTGCTTTGAGGTGAACACGCTGTTCGAATGGGCACTCGGCGAGATCGGTTTCGCCGTCGCGCCACTCGCGGGCCACGTCGGGCGCAGCGCCAGCGCGCCGGAAATTTCCGACAATCACAAGTGCTTGCGCGTGGATCTGGACGGCGGCGCATTTCTCGTCGATGTCGGCTATGGCGGCAGCCAGCTCGAACCGATGCCGCTTGCGCCCGGCGAGGCCGAGCAGACGCCGTATCGTCTTTCGATCACCGAAACCGGAGATGGGTTCTTGCGGTTTTCAGATGCCGTCCACGACAGCGCTTCCAGCTTCGACTTCACGCCCGAGCCGGTGGCGCCTGGTCACTTCGAGGCCTCGAACTTGCAGCTCCAGAGCGATCCGGCATCGCCCTTCCGTCTCAATCTGACCACGCAGCGTCGGTTCGCGGACCGCCACCTTGCCCTGCGCGGCAAGATCCTCAGGACCGTCACCGCGAACGGCATGGAAGATCGGCATCTGGCCTCCCCCGGGGATCTGGTCACCTGCCTGAAGGAGATGTTCGACCTCGACGTCGCCGAAGCGGCCAGCCTTTGGCCCCGTGTGGAGGCGCGGCACGCGGAAATCTTCGACACAGCGGACTAGCTGTCAACGTCGGTCTGATCCCGGCTGCCACCGAGCTTCTGTTCCAGAAGGTGAGGCAGCAGGTTCAGACCGAGGCCCAGTCGAAGATTGGCGAGCAGGACGACGCCATCGGCACCGCCGTCGAAAGCCTTGACGTCACCGTTCGAGGCCATCGCGCGTCGGCGCTTTTCATCCGAGATGTCCGGGAATTTTCAGTCGCCTTTCGACGTGAAGACCGGAGGCGGCGACAGCTTTGTTGGCAGCGCCGGACCCGGGACCGCGAAAACGCGGGCAACCGGCAACGTCATCACTCGCCCCCGCCGGCTCCTAGACCGTGCCGACCGTCTTCAGTCTCGTGCGCGAATGCACCTCGTTCTGGCTCATCACCGTGGTATGGGCGCGGAAACGCTCGACGATGGAGCGCACGAAGGGTCGGGTCTGCGGCGAGGTCAGGAGCACCGGAACCTCGCCCGCCTGCGCGGCCTGCTCGAAGGCATCGCGCACCAGGCGCACGAATTCCTGCAGCTTGGACGGCGCCATGGCAAGCGAACGCTCGTCGCCCTCCCCAACGATGGATTCGATGAAGGCCTGTTCCCACTGCGGCGACATCGCGATCAGCGGAAGATAGCCGCCCGGCGCCTGGTTGGCGGCGGAAATCTGGCGCGCCAGCCGCGTGCGCACGTGTTCGGCGATGGTCGCCGGATTGCGCGTGAAACCGGTCGCCTCGGCGATGCCTTCCAGGATGGTGCCCAGATCGCGGACCGAGATGCGCTCCGACAGAAGCGTCTGCAGCACGCGCTGGATGCCCGACACGGTGATCTGGCCGGGGACGATGTCCTCGACAAGCTTCGCCTGTTCGCCGGTGATCTCCTTGAGGAGCTTCTGCACGTCGGCATAGGTGAGAAGTTCGGCGACATTGCCGCGGATCGTCTCGGTGAGATGGGTCGCAAGCACGGTGGCGGGATCGACGACCGTATAGCCGCGCAGCGCCGCGTCCTCGCGGTATTGCGCCTCCACCCAGGTCGCCGGCAGGCCGAAGGTCGGCTCGGTCGTGTGTTGGCCCGGCAGCTTGACCTGCCCGCCCTGCGGATCCATGACCATGAAATGGCTGGGATAGAGCTGGCCCTCGCCGGCCGCCACTTCCTTGACCTTGATGATGTAATCGTTGGCGCCGAGCTGGATGTTGTCGAGAATGCGCACCGGCGGCATGAGAATGCCGAGGTCGGAGGCGAGCTGGCGGCGCAACGCCTTGATCTGCTCGGTCAACTGGTCGCTTTCCGCGCCCTTCCCGTTGATCAGTGTCAGCAGTGCATAGCCGAGCTCGATGCGCAGCTCGTCCATCTTCAGCGATTCGGTGATCGGCGCTTCCGCCGGCGGCGGCGGCGCGGCGGCCGCCACTTCTGCCGCCTCGACCTGCTCGGCCACCTCCTTGTGCGACTTGCCGGCCCGGAAGGCCAGATAGCCCGAAATTCCGGCGAGGCTCAGGAAGGGAAGCATCGGAATGCCGGGCAGCATGGCAAGCGTCACCATGACGAAGGACGACATGCCGAGCGCCTTGGGATAGCCGGACAGTTGCCGGGCGAGCGCCTTGTCGGCGGACCCGGAGACACCCGCCTTGGACACGAGAAGACCGGCGGCCGTGGAGACGATCAGCGCCGGGATCTGCGACACGAGGCCGTCGCCGATGGTCAGCAGCGTGTAGGTGGTCGCGGCGTCGCCGAAGGAAAGGTCCATCTGCGCGACACCGATGATGATGCCGCCGACGATGTTGATGAAGGTGATCAACAGGCCGGCGATGGCATCGCCGCGCACGAATTTGGAGGCGCCGTCCATGGCGCCGAAGAAGGTGCTTTCGTCTTCCAGCTCGCGGCGGCGGGTGCGCGCCGTTGTCTCGTCGATCAGGCCGGCGCTCAGGTCGGCGTCGATCGCCATCTGCTTGCCGGGCATGGCATCCAGGGTAAAGCGCGCCGCGACTTCCGCGATCCGGCCCGAACCCTTGGTGATCACCACGAAGTTCACGATCACCAGGATCGAGAACACGATGATGCCGATGATGAAGTTGCCGCCCATCACGAAATGGCCGAAAGCCTCGATCACCTGGCCGGCGGCGTCGGTGCCCTCATGCCCGTTGGCGAGGATCAGCCGGGTGGAGGCCAGGTTGAGCGCCAGCCGCAACATGGTGGCGATCAGGAGCACCGTCGGGAAAGAGGAGAACTCGAGCGGCTTTTGAATGAACAGCCCGGTCATCAGGATCAGCACGGAAAAGATGATCGAGACAGCGAGGAACAGGTCGAGCATGAACGCCGGCATCGGCAAGATCAGCACGACCAGAATGATCATGACGCCGATCGCCAACGCGAATTCGCCGCGGCGCAGCGCATCCCAGATCGACGATACGTTCAGTCCGAAAGCCGCCAGGCCCGCGCTGCCGCGGCCAGGCGCAGGCGCGGCGCCGGGCACCTCGGCGGGCACGCCCGCGTCACCGCCCTCACGCGCCGTCACATCGCTCATCGACCGCCCTCACTCACAGCACCGGCACCTTGTCCGTTCATCGGTTTGTCTCACGCCACCGCGACACGGGCTTCACCGGGTCCGGGCACGCTCAGCCCCTCATCGGCATACTGATTCAGCTTGTTGCGCAAGGTCCGGATCGAAATCCCCAGGATCTTGGCCGCATGGGTGCGGTTGCCGAGACAATGGTCGAGCGTGTCGAGGATCAGGTCGCGCTCGACATCGGCGACGGTGCGTCCGACGTGGCCGCGATTGACCGCTTCCGCCGTGGCGGCGGCATCGGCGGCAAGGCGGGCATCCGCGCCCTGACCGGCGGCGATCGGGCTGCCGTCCGGCATGCGGATGGCCTCGAGATCGATTTCCTCGCCGCTCGCAAGCAGCACCGCACGATGCATTGTGTTCTCCAGTTCCCGCACATTGCCGGGCCAGGGATTTGCAATCAGCATGCGCCGCGCCTCGTCCGAGATCGGGCGCCTGGCGATACCGTTCTCGCGCGAGTAGCGCTCAACGAAATGCTGCGCCAGTTCCAGAATGTCGCCGGGACGCGACCTGAGCGGCGGCAGCTTGAGGTTGACGACATTCAGCCGGTAGAGAAGATCCTCGCGGAACGTGCCGGAACGCACCGCCTCCGCAAGATCGCGGTTGGAGGTCGCGATGATGCGGATATCGACGGGAACCGGTTTCGTGCCGCCGACCCGGTCGATCACCCGCTCCTGGATGGCACGCAACAGCTTGGCCTGCAGGCGCACGTCCATTTCAGAAATCTCGTCGAGCAGCAGCGTGCCTCCGCTTGCCTCCTCGAACTTGCCGACACGCCGCGCGACGGCGCCGGTGAAGGCGCCCTTCTCGTGGCCGAACAGCTCCGATTCCAGCAGATGTTCGGGGATCGCCGCGCAGTTGATCGAGATAAACGGCTTGTCCGCCCGGTTGGAGCGGGCATGCACATGGCGGGAGATCACCTCCTTGCCGGAGCCGCTCTCGCCCGTCACCAGGATGGAGGCGTCGGAGGCCGCGATCTGTTCCGCCAGCCGAACGACGGACGCCATCGCGTCGTCGCGGTAGATCACATTGGACTGGTCACGTGCGACGGCGGCCAGCACCGCGGCGATCATCTCCGGATCCGGCGGCAGCGGGATGTATTCCTTGGCTCCGGCGCGAATGGCGGCGACGGCCGCGCTTGCGTCGGTCTTCACGCCGCAGGCGACGACGGGCAGATGGAACCGCTCGCGCTCCAGATGTGCGATCAGGCCGGCGATGTCGAGCCCGACATCCGCCATCACCAGATCCGCGCCGCGCCCCGCACGCAGCACCTTCAGCATGTCCTCGACGGTGCCGGCATGGGTAACCGCCGCCCCGCCATCCATCGCGATCTTCGAGGCGGTGATCAACTGGCCTTCAAGGGTGCCGACGATCAACAGTCGCATGGTCTTCTCCTGTTCCGATCAGCGATCGGACTTGATGATTTCCGTCATTGTGACGCCGAGCTTGTCCTCCACGAGGACGACTTCGCCACGCGCCACCAGGCGGTCATTGACATAGATGTCGATGGCCTCGCCGACCTTGCGGTCAAGCTTGAGCAATGTGCCCGGCGCGAGCTTCAGGAGCTCAGACACATGCATCCGCGAATGGCCGAGCACCGCGGAAATCTGCACCGGAACGTCGAACACGGCTTCCAGGTCGCCCGCGCCCCGCGCCTGGCTGAAATCCCGCTCTTCCTCGCGCCCGCCGGCCTTGGCTCCCATCTCGGTGAGCGGCAGTCCGTTTTCCTGTACGTTTTCGTCCGTATCGCTCATTGGTCAATCCGCTCCCCGGCGGTCTCTTGGATTTCGGAGTTGCTGGGCCGGGCGGAAGCCCGCCGCCCTTCGAAATACCGTTTCGCGGCCTGGTCGACCTGCTTCTCGATGGCGCGGCGGTCGCGCACGATGCCGCCGTCGGCCCATTCGATACGGCAGTCGCCGGCGCCGAGATCCGGTTCGCCGAGAAACACCACCCGGCCCTCGAAGCCCTTCTCGGAAACCAGCGGATCGACCTTCCCCTTCAGGGCTTCCAGATCGCCCTCGCGCACCCGGATCACCAGATGCGGCGCGCGGCGAAGCGGGCCGAGGCATTCCGAGATCAGCGCGATGATCTCGCCGAGCGGCTCGCGGGCGATCAGATGCGCGCAGATCCGGCGCGCCACGAGAAACGACAGCGCCACGGCGTCCTTTTCCTGGCGCGCCTGATCGGTATCGAGCTGCCCGATCAGTGCGCAAACGTCGTCGGACAGCCGCCTGGCCTCATCGGCGAGCCGGCCTTCGTCGGTCTGCTGCTGTTCCACCGCGAGCGACGCGCGGCCGCGCTCATAGGCCGCCTGTTCGGCGGCCGCCAGCAGCGCCTCGTGGTCGGCCACGGGCATCATCGGGGTTTCGGGCACGACCGGTTCCTTGATGTGTTCCGGCTCGGGCGCCACGTCGATCGCCGCGAAGTTGCGGTCGAACAGGAACCGGTTGGCCTTCATTTCTGTGCTCGCAAATCGTGTCATCATCGGATTTCAGGCCACTCAGTAGATGATTTCGTCATCGCCCTTGCTCTTGGAGAGCATGAGCTCGCCCTTAGCGGCGAGATCCTTGGCGGTTGCCACCATTCCGGATTGCGCTTCGTCGACGTCGCGCAGGCGGATCGGTCCGAGCGCTTCCATGTCGTCCTGCATCATCTTTGCCGCGCGCGACGACATGTTGCCGAAGAAGAAATCGCGAACGGTTTCCGAGGCGCCCTTGAGCGCAATCGCCAGCCGGTCCTTCTCGACGCTGCGCAACAGGGTCTGGCAGCTGCCGGCGTCGAGCTTCATCAGGTCGTCGAAGGTGAACATCAGCGTCTTGATCCGCTCGGCGGATTCGCGGTTCTCCTCCTCCAGCGCCGCAAGGAAGCGGGCCTCGGTCTGGCGGTCGAAATTGTTGAAGATGTCGGCCATCATCTCGTGGCTGTCGCGCCGCGAGGTGTTGGTCAGGTTGGACATGAACTCGACGCGCAGCGTCTGCTCGACCTTTTCCAGAACCTCCTTCTGGATCGCCTCCATCTTCAGCATGCGCGAGATCACCTCCAGCGCCAGTTCCTCGGGCAGGATGCCCAAAACCTTGGCAGCATGGTCGGGATCGATCTTCGACAGGACGACGGCGACCGTTTGCGGGTACTCGTTCTTCAGGTAGTTGGCGAGAACGTTCTCCTGCACGTTGGAGAGCTTTTCCCACATGTTGCGCCCGGCCGGCCCGCGGATTTCCTCCATGATGACATTGACGCGGTCGCCCGGCAGGAAGCTGGACAGCAGACGCTCGGTCACGTCGACATTGCCGTTCAGCGAGCCGTTCGACGAGATCTTCTTGACGAAGTCGACGAAAAGCTCCTCAAGCATCTTCGGGGTCACAGGACCGAGCCGCGACATGGCGGCGGAAATCTCGCGCACCTCCATCTCGTCGAGTTTTTCCCAGATGCGGCGGCCGTGTTTCTCGCCGAGCGCGAGCAGCAGGACCGCCACGCGCTCAGGCCCCTTGAGCTCGCGCTCCCTGCCCGCTTCGCTGACCGTCAGATGCGTGCCGCCGGTCTGTAAGGTGTTTGCGATGCTCATGCTGCTTCATTCATCCAGCTGCGGATGATCCCCACCGCTTCGTTCGGATATTCCTCGATAAGGCCGCCGACCTTGGCGATCGTCGCCACCTGAACGGCGCCCTGCGCCTGGGCTTCCTCGAGCCATTCGATGCGCGGCTCGCCGTCCTCGTCGATCTCGATGCCCGGCTCGTGCGACTGGTCCGCGATCATGGCGCTGTCGATCGGCTGACCGTCGGCGGTGAGCAGCCCCTGCGGCTGTGTTTCTTCCACGCTCAGGATCCGCTTGATCAGCGGGCGAACCGCGAACAGGGTGAGAAGCAGGGCGATCAGGAACAGCACCCCGAGCTCGATGAAGCGCATGATGTCGGCGCGGGTGAACTCGAACAGCCCCGCCTCCTCGTCGGCGAGGACGCTGTTGGGCGCCTGGGCGAAGCGCAGGTTGACGACCTCCACCGTATCGCCGCGGGTGTCGTCGTAGCCGACGGCCGAGCGCACCAGCAGCGCAATGCGCTCCAGCTCGTCCTCGGTGCGCGGCGCATAGACCAGATCGCCGTTCTCGTCGGGATTGTAGACGCCGTCGACCAGCACGGCGACCGACAGGCGGCGCACGCCGCCGGCTTCGACCACCTCGGTCTTCACCGACTTGGAAATCTCGTAGTTGACGATTTCCTCGGCCTGGTTGGCGATGTCGCGCTCGGCATTCTCGCCGCCCTGCTGATCGGCCTCGGGGAGCTGGTTGGCAGCCGTCACCGCGCCGTTGCGACCGACAGCGGAGGAGTTTTCCTCCCGCGTCTGGGTGGAACGCACCACCTGGCCTTCCGGGTCGTAGGTTTCCTGGGTCTCGGTGATGCGGTTGTGATCGAGCTCCATGGCGACGCGGACCCGCGACCGGCCGACGCCGACGACGGAGTTCACGATCTCCTCGATCTGCGTGCGCACCCGCGCCTCCATCGACTGGCGGCGCTCCTGCAGCGACGAGGCGATGAAGCCCTCGCCCTCTTCGCCGGCGCCGCTTGCAAGCAGGCGGCCGGTCTCGTCGACGATGGAAACATAATTGGGCTGCAGCCCCTCGACCGCCGTCGCCACCAGATGCTGGATCGCACGGATCTGGCCGGGGTCGAGCGAGCCGCGCACGCTCAGCGCGATCGATGCGGTCGGCGGCTGGTGGTCGCGCTGGAACAGCTTGCGCTCGGGGATCACCAGATGCACGCGGGCCGACTTGATGCGGCCGATGGAGCGGATGGTGCGGGTCAGCTCCCCTTCCAGCGCCCGTGTCCGGTTGATGTTCTGGACGAAGCTCGTGGAGCCGAGCGTGTCCGCCTTGTCGAAGATCTCGTAGCCGACCGACCCGCCGAGGGGCAGGCCCTGTTCGGCAAGCCGCATCCGGGTGCGGAAGACGTCGTCCTGCGGCACCAGGATGGTCGCGCCATCGTTGAGCAACTCATGCGGAACCGCCAGGCTTTCCAGCTGCGACACGATCGCGGAGGAATCCTCGAAGGTCAGGTCCGTGTAGAGCGGCGTCATCTGCGGCGTGGTGATGCGCAGCATGATGAAGGCGAAAACGCCCACCAGAATGGCCGCGACCGCTCCCATGGCAGCGATGCGGGTCGGTCCGAGTGTTTTTACGAGTTCCGCAAGTCCGTTCACGTGCCACCCATCCGATGCGCTTGATGAAGCCTTCAGGAGACCGGGCCGTCCAGGGGAGCCTGGGGATGAGGGGATGGTGAAAAAGCTCCCCCGGACGGCCGGTAGGCAAAATTTGCCCGCCAGATGGTAAACAAGGTGTTAACGAATGTTAGGAATTGGTGAAGATGGCGGAAAACCGCGCTTCAGCCTTGGCGAAATGCGAAAGCCACCCGGCAAAATCGACCGGTCGGATTAACGAATTTGAAAAAGGAGAACGAGTCACCGCTTCACCGGCTGCCCGGGGCGCGACACAAGACGCTGCGGCAGGTTGGCGCGGGCGTGACGCACGCCGCGGCTCCCGCAGCCTGCGAACCGCGGCCAAAACAAAAGGGCCGGCAAACTGCCAGCCCATTTGTCACAAACGGTGCGAAGGGGCGGTTCCGCCCGATCGTTTCAATTTCGATATTGTTGCACGCGGGTCGCCCGAAGACCGGCAAGTCCGTGCCGGTCAATGGAACTCTGCCAGGAGAGGAACTCCTCAACCGTCAGCGTATAGCGCTTGCACGCCTCGTCCAGCGACAACAATCCACCTCGTACGGCGGCAACGACTTCCGCCTTGCGGCGGATGACCCATCGACGCGTTGTCACCGGCGGAAGGTCGGCGATCGTAAGCGGCGACCCGTCCGGGCCGATAACATATTTGACTCGTACACTTGCTCGGTCGGTCATTGTACTCTCACACTCAACATGACCACGTTGACTATGACAGTAGCTATCCGGCTTTAAAATTTGACTAAGGCTGAAGCAACAATTCGGTAAGAATTGAAACGACTCAGGCCCGCCCCGGGGAGCCGCGATACAAGGCAAACCTTGAGAAAAACAGCGTTTCGGCCCTTTCGCAAAATGGGAAACGGAAAAGCGCGGGCAAAAAATCCCGAAAGAAGTTTGCCGGAAGGCCGGGTTTTCCTCCCTCTCCGGTGCCTTGCCAGCTCCGCACATCGGCACAAAGCGCCGCCAGGCGAGCCACTTGGGTGCGAGGGGCGCAAACAAAAACGCCCGCAAGACTTTTCTTGCGGGCGTGCGAGCGGGAAGCGGCAAGGCCCCCGGGGACCTTGAAAGCCGCGTTTCGGCGGATTGGCACCCAGGCGTCAGGTGCGGTTCACGGAAATCACCGCATTTGCAGGAATGCGCGCACCGCCGACGGTCAGCACCGCGCCGCCCGCGGTGAACTCGATTCCCTCAACCGTGCCCGACACCTCCGTGCCGACGCGAATGCTGGGCGCGCCATTGGCATCGTAGCGACCGATCACGATCGAATACTCGCCGTCCGGGGCCTGCGACCCGGCGGATGTGCGCCCATCCCACTCGAAGGTGTCGCGGCCCTGCGACAGGGTCGTATCCGCGGAATAGACCACCGCCCCAAGGCTGTTGCGCACCTCGACCCGCGCCTTGCCGCCGTCCCCCGCATCATAGGTCCAGGACGCCTCGCCGCTCTCGAGCTGTGTCGTGTTGCCGGCCGCCACCACATTGGTTCCGAGATAACTCACGTAGCTCGAGGCGGTCGACGACGCCATCACCTGCAGGAGGTTGCCGAGCTGGTCGTTGGTCTTGATCTGCTGTTCCACCGAGGAATACTGGACGAGCTGCTCGGTGTATTTCGACGAATCCGTCGGGTCGAGCGGATCCTGGTTCTGAATCTGCGTCGTCAGCATCGACAGGAACAGCTCGTAGTTGCTGTTGAGCGCGGATTTCGCCGAAGACGCGGAATTCGCCGCCGCCGCAGCGGCGCTGCTCTGTTCGCTAATTCCGGTGATACCCGTCATCCGTGTCTCTCCTGGTCCGTCATGCCGTTTCCGGCCACCGTGTCAGCGGTCAAATCTGTATGTCGAGCGCGCCGCTGGCGCCCCTCACCTGAACGCGCGATGCGCTCACCGTTTCCTCGGCATCGCCATCGGCGCCCAAGCCATCGCCGCCCTGGCCCTTGCCATCACCGTCATCCCGGTCGTCCCGGTGCTGGAAACCGGCAAAGCCGCCCTGATCCTTGAGGCTGAGCTGCACGGATCCGTTTTCCAGTTTCAGGCCGGCCGCATCGAGCGCGCGCTCCAGGCTGCGCTGGTCGCGCAGGAACATGTCGAGGGTCTCGCTGCGCTCCACCGAGAGATGGGCGCGCACGCTGCCGTCCTTGCCGATCTTCAGATCGACGTCGATCCGGCCCATTTCGGGCGGATCCATGCGGATCTGGAAGCGCGTCGACCCCTTGGAAGCGAACCGCGCGATTTCGGCCGCGAGATGTGTCGTTGCGGCAGCGGCCTGCTGCGGAAGCGGTGTCGCGGCCGCGGCACGCGCCGTTGCCGCCGCCTGCTGCGCCGCATCGCCGCGCATGGAAAGCTCGCCGAACCCGTCGACCTCAAGGCCTGCATCGCCCCCCGTCGCCCGGCTGTCGCTCATGGCGGCTGCGAAGGCCAGGGCGGCCGCGCTGACGCCGGCGCGCATGATCTGCGGCTGGGCAGGCTGCGCGGAGGCCGGCGTCGCTGCCGGCGGCTTGTGATCGGAGGCCGTGTCCTCGCTCGCAACTCCGTCGCCTGCCATGGCTTTCGCCAGCGTGGATGTCGGCTCCGCATCCACGGCCTCGGCGTTGCCGACGGCCGTCGGCTGGCCAAGGTCGCGGACCGGGGCGTTCATCGCCATTTGTGTCGTGGCACGAAGCGCCACCGGGTCGCGTGTGTCGCGCGGCGCCCGATCGGTCTGCGCGGCGACCTCGCCATCATCCGCGCTCTCGCCAGCGCCCGTCGTTGCCTCAGGCAGCGCGGCCCCTTCGGTCACCGGAGCGAAACGCCCCTGCGCTGCACCTGAGGCAGATGCATGGGCGGGCGTGAGGCGCGGCGCGGTCTGCGCGCTGCCATCGGCTGCAATGCCTGCCTTTGCCGCATTCGTCTGCGGCGTGTCCCTCGCTCCCGCGGAGGCCGACGGCATCTCTTGCGCGATTGCGGCATCGAGTTTCGCCGACAGGCTGGCGTCCGCGCCGACCGGAGATCCGGTCGGCATCGTCCCCGGTGCCGGCGCGACGGATCGCGGATGCGCGGCGGCCGTCTCCTGCGCCCCGGCCCGTGCGGCGGACGGGGCCCCCGCACCCTCGCGGCTTGCGGCAGCAGCGTCCGCCCCCGTTGAAGACACAGTCGAAGAAGCGTCGGAACCGGCCGAAACCGGCGCGGCGGCTGACGCAATCTGCCCCGGTGTGCCCTTTGGCGAACCGTCCTGCGCCGCGAGCACGGCAACGCCTGCGTCACCGGCCGTGCCAGCGGTTTGCGGCACGATGGCCGACGCTCCCGGCGTCGTCCCGGCAACAGAAGCAACCGGGCCTTGAGGACCTGCGGGACCTGTGGGAACCGGCGCGCCCGCCCCCGGGTCGCCCACGGACACGGAAGCGGCACGCGTCACCGTCGCGGACCGCATGGCCCGGACCGGATTGTCTGCGGCAAGGGTTGCCCCGACCGCCGGTGCACCGACAGTTGCCGGGGTCCCGCCGGCAAGGGCCGCCGTGGAGCCGGGAGCCGCTCCTGCCTTGCCCTGGGCGCCGGATGCGGGCGTTCCGTCTGCGGTGCCGGCGGTCATGGCGCCGGGCGTCTTGCCCGACGCCCCGGGCGATTTGTCACCCGCGCCGGCGGCAAGCGCCGCCAGACCGTTCGCGGAAACGGCCTGCCCCTTCGCCTGTATGCTCTCGGCGGAAACGTCCCCCGGCGTTGCACCCGCCAAAAGCGAGGGAACCGGAGGAAAAGGCGCGGACATCGACGCGGGAGCCGCTGACTCCAGAGTGAGGGGCGTGGCGGCGTCCGGCGGTGTCGCCGCTTGTGTTTCGGTGACGACATCGATGGTCAGGGCCGGGGCGCCCGTCGCACCTGCAACCGGAGCACCCGTGGCAGTGTTGTCGGATGCGGCCGACCCCGCCGGCAGCACCGATCCGGTGTCCTGCGTGGCATTTCCGGACATGGCAAGCGCTGCTGCGGAGACGCCGGAGGGCGTCCCTGCCATTTGAGCCGAGGTCACACCGGCAACAAGGGTTCCCGTTCCCGTCACGGGCCCCGTCACAGCCACCGACGCCGTTGCGCCACCGGCAACCGACGCGTTAACCGATGCGCCTGATGCCGCGCCCTTGGCTGCGGACAACGCCCGTGCGGAAACATCGCCGCTCAAGGAGCCGAGTTGCTGGGCGAACATCGACGGAACGACGGTCGCCCCGGCGCCCGCTGCCGCAGACTTGGCACCCTGCCCCGACACGGCCGCGCTGGCGGACATTGCAGGTGCGGAAATGGAATTGGCGAGCGTCACGCATCTCTCCACTGGAAACCGCGCCGCCCGCCGTTACGGACTCCGCGCGCAATCATCTGCAAAACCTGTCAGCAAATGCCGGGCCAACTCCGAAAATCCGCGTTTCCGGCCAAAACGGGAGGAATTCCTCCTTGCCTGAACCACACAATGGCCTCACATACCCGGAAAGCTTTGCCGCACCGGGAAAGGATTGCCGGGTGGGCGGCGCATCGAAAACCGGACCTCCGGGGGCGCTTGGCCTCGGCCGGTCGCTTCCGTTATAGTCGCGCCAACGCAAGGCGCGGCGGCAGGGCCGGCGCCCAGCCAGAGACCCGGACACGGCCGCCAGGACGTCGATCGGCCGGGTAACCAGAATTGATCGGGCGGCACGGACCGGGCGGGAGCGCCGGGCCGGCCGGCTCAGACCGCAAGGTGAGAACAATGCTCAACAGTCTCGATCTCCCGAAGAGACCGCAGGACACACGGGTCGTGGTCGCCATGTCGGGCGGCGTCGATTCCTCTGTCGTCGCCGGACTGATGAAGCGCGAGGGCTATGACGTCGTCGGCGTGACGCTTCAGCTCTATGACCATGGCGAGGCGGTGCACCGGGCGGGCGCCTGTTGCGCGGGCCAGGACATCCAGGACGCGCGCCGGGTTGCCGAGAACCTGGGCATTCCCCACTACGTGCTCGACTATGAAGACCGTTTCCGCGAGGCGGTGATCGAGCGCTTCGCCGAAAGCTACATCGCAGGCGAAACCCCGATCCCCTGCGTTGCCTGCAACCAGACCGTCAAGTTTTCCGATCTTCTGGAAACGGCGAAGACGCTTGGCGCCGACGTGCTGGCGACCGGCCACTATGTGCGCACCGGCATGGTCGGCAACCATCGCGCGTTGCACCGTCCGGTCGATCTCGACCGCGACCAGAGCTATTTCCTCTTCGCCACCACCCAGGACCAGCTCGACTTCCTGCGCTTTCCGCTGGGTGGCATGACCAAGGCGGAAACCCGCGAGCTTGCCCGCGAGTTCGGATTGTCCGTCGCCGAGAAGCAGGACAGCCAGGACATCTGCTTCGTGCCCCAGGGCAAATACGCGGATGTGATCGAGCGGCTGAAGCCCGATGCCGCCGAACCCGGCGACATCGTCCACCTCGACGGACGCGTGCTCGGTCGCCATCAGGGCATCATCCATTTCACCATCGGCCAGCGTCGCGGCATCGGCGTCGCCACCGGCGAGCCGCTCTATGTCGTGCGCCTCGACGCCACGAACAAGCAGGTGATCGTCGGCCCGCGCGAGGCCCTCGGCACGCGCGAGATCGTGTTGCGCGAGGTCAACTGGATCGGCCCCGGCCTTCTGGATAACATCCCCGCGGACGGGCTCGAACTGCACGCCAAGGTGCGCTCCACCCGCCCGCCGAGGCCCGCGATCCTCAGGCTGCGCGACGGGGAAGCCGTAGTCGAGCTGCTGGACGGGGAAACCGGCGTCGCGCCGGGGCAGGCCTGCGTCTTCTTCGATGACGACGGCGACGGCGCACGGGTGCTCGGCGGCGGATGGATCGAACGTACCGTCCCCGGCCATGCGAGCGGAAGCCCCGAAAAGACAACACAAGCAACGGCAACGGCATAATGGTTGAAGATTTTATTCGCGCGTCCAGGCTCGGGCGTTGGCTGGAGCGTGTGTTTTCCTCCGCGCCGAGCGGCGCGGGCACGCACAGCGACGTCGAAAGCGCCTATGCGCGTTGGGCCCCGGTCTATGACTGGGTGTTCACCGCGCCGCTGGTGTTCGGCCAGCGCGCCGCCGCACGCGCCGCCAACACCCTCTCCGGCGACCTTCTGGAGGTGGGCGTGGGAACCGGGCTCTCGCTCCCGCTGTATAACCGCAACCTGACCGTCACCGGCATCGACCTGTCGGAGCCGATGCTGGATCGCGCCCGCGAGCGCGTCGCGCGCAAGCATCTGGGCAATGTCGCCGAGCTGCGCGCGATGGACGCCGCCGACCTCACCTACGCCGACGGACGCTTCGACGTCGCGACGGTGATGTATGTCATGACCGTGGTGCCCGATCCCGACAAGGTGCTGGCGGAACTTGAACGTGTCGTGCGGCCGGGCGGCACGGTCATCGTCGTGAACCACTTCGCCTCGCGCTCCGGCCTCTTCGCCTGGATCGAGCGCGGACTGGCGCGTTTTGCCGGCAAGCTCGGCTGGGATCCGCTGTTCGAGCGCGAGACCGTGCTCGACAACACCCGCATGACCCTGGTGCAGGAGGAGCGCATCGCGCCCTTCGGGCTCTTCACCATGATGGTGTTCAAGCGCGACAACGTCTGAAGACGGGCCGCCCGCGCTGACGGACGCGCAAGTCCGCGTCCGTATCAGCCGGACGATCCGGGCGCCGGCCCGGCCTGGGTGCGGCGGGACCGCGACGCGGCCAGGCCCGCCCCGCCGATGAGGATCAGCGTGCCGCCGGCATAGGTGGCGGGTCGCGGAGTTTCCGCGAAGAGGAGCCATCCGAACAAGGCCCCGAACACGATCCATGTGTAGCGGACCGGACCGATCAGGGCGGCGTCGGACAAGCGGAACGCCTGGATGTTGCAGACCTGCGCGATGATCGCAACCGGCCCCAGCAAAACGAATGCACCGATCAGGCTGGCGGGAACCGGTTGCCATTGCCAAAGGGCCGGAGCCGCAAACAGCAGCATGCCGAACAGGTTCACATAGAAAAGCACGACAAGCGCGCGTTCCGACCGGGCAAGCGTCTTGATGAGAACGCTCTCCACGGCGATGAGCACCGCGCCGGCAAGCGCAGCCAGGCCGGGAAGCACCATATCGGCCGCCAGACGCAGGCCGACACCATCGCCCGCGACGACAATCATCGCGCCCGCCAGACACACGAAAGCCGCGCCCCACTGCCGAAGCGTGAAGGCTTCCTTCAGCACGCAGACGCCGAGGAGAACGGTAAAGAACCCGTCGAGCAGGCCGATGGCCGTCGCCTCCGCGACGGGCATGTTGGTGGCCGCATAGATCGCCGCAATGCCGCCTCCGCCGCCGGCGGCCGCCCGCACCGCGTGGACATGGATTTGCGGCGTGGCCAGCCCGTACTGCCGCTCCCGGCGCAGGAGCGCCCAGGCAACCACGCACAGCAACCCGCCGACGTAGCGCAGCCAGATGATCTGGGCGGCGGAGGCGACACCGCCGCTCCACTTTCCCGAAACGAAGATCAGCGCAAACAGCGCAACGGCCACGGCCGCCCAGGCAACGCCCTTCGCATTGTCGAACGCGCCCGCGGTCGATGTCCTGTCGCCTGAAACCATGCGTCTGTCCCTCGGTGGTCACGAGGCGTGGTTTTCGGCCGTAGCGTCATTCAGATCCAATAGAGATTGACCTACAGTCCATACAGAATCGATATAGGCATATGAAAATCACGACCGCCCAGCTCGATGCCTTTTCCGCCGTGCTCGATCTCGGCACGGCAACGGCCGCCGCGAGCGTTCTCAACACCTCCCAGCCATCGATCACCCGCGCGATCAAGCAGCTGGAGGATGCAACCGGACTGTTGCTGTTCAACCGGACCAAGGGTCGTCTCGTGCCGACCGCCGACGCCCGCGATCTCGCCCGCGTCGTTCTGGAAAACCACCAGGGGATGCTACGGATCCAGGAGGCGGCGAAGGGGATACGCCGGCGACGCATCGGGCACCTGCGCATCGCCTGCCTGCCGGCCTTCACGCAAGGGTTCATCGCCCGCGCACTCTCCGACTTTCTCCCCCACCACCCGCACGTCAGCATCTTCGTCCGCCCGCTCGCCTCCGCCGAGATCCGCAACGCCGTGTCGAAGGGGCTGATCGACATCGGGATCGCGGCCTATGAGGTCGAGGCCCCCGGCGTCCGCAGCACCCGTTTCACCGAATGCGCCGAGGTCGCCGTCCTGCCGCGGGAGCATCCCCTCGCGGCTCGACAGGAGCTGACCCCGGCCGACCTCGCGACCCAAAGGATCGTTCGCCTGGCAGCGGCTGATCCCTATCGCACACGGCTGGACACGCTGCTGTCGGGCCTCGCCACCGATACACCCGCCATGGATACCTCCGTGATCGAGGTCGAGACCAGCGCCGCCGCCTGCGCGCTTGCAGCGGAAGGCGTCGGCATCGCCGTGGTCAATCCGCTGACCGCGCTCGACTTCGTTCCGGCGGGCCTTGTCCTGCGCCGCCTGACCCACATGCTTCCCTTCGTCACCACGCTGGTTCGCCCGGCCCAGACCGGCAAGACGCCGCTGGCCGACGCCTTTGCAAGGACGCTTGCGACCCGCCGGGATGCCGATCTCGGCACGGCCGCCGACCTTTGCGGGACGCAGTCTTAACCGCAGACGGGGGCGCTGCGGGTGTTTGCCCGCCGACACATCGGGTTGTTTCCGGAATGCGAACAGTGCGCCCACCGGTTTGCCGATTGTTCCGGAGAGCCTGAGATCCCACCTTGGGTCCAGATCGTTGAAACGGGCGGGCCGGCATACGGCCAAACGCCCCATCGAAAAGGACCAATGCGATGCAGATCCATCGTCCGTCACACGCGCGGGGCCGCGCCGATTTCGGCTGGCTCGACAGCCGCCACAGCTTTTCCTTCGGCCAGTATTATGACGAAGACCACATGGGCTTCGGCGCGCTGCGCGTGATCAACGAGGACCGTGTGGCACCCGGTGCAGGCTTCGGCACCCATCCGCACAAGGACATGGAAATCCTGTCCTATGTCGTGGAAGGCGCGATGGAACACAAGGATTCCATCGGGACCGGTTCGGTGATCCGGCCCGGCGACCTTCAGCGCATGAGTGCGGGCACCGGCATCCGCCACAGCGAATACAATCACTCCAAGGACGCACCGGTGCACTTCCTGCAAATCTGGATCCTGCCGGAACGCAACGGGCTGAAGCCGGGCTACGAGCAAAAGACCTTTCCGGCGGCTGAGCGCGACGGCCGGCTGCGGCTTCTCGGATCGCCGGACGGTCGCGACGGTTCGCTCACCATCCATCAGGATGTGGCGCTCTATGGCGCGCTGCTGAAACCGCAGGCGAGCGTCTCCCATGCCCTGGCCGAGGGGCGCAAGGCCTGGCTCCAGCTTGTGCGCGGAACGCTCCGCGTGAACGGCCAGAGCCTCGCCGCCGGCGACGGCCTCGGCATCGACGCGCCGGACACGCTCGCCATTGCGGCGCGAGAGGACGCGGAATTCCTGCTGTTCGATCTCGCCGCATAGCCCATGATGGCGGACCGGGGCAGAATGCCCCCGGTCCGCCTGTTCAAGACAGGCGCGCCGCATGCGGACCGCCCGGCAGGAGATGTCACGAATGACTGGTCAACCCATCACCATCGAGCTGGAGCGCGAAAGCGCCCGGGGCCGCTATGTCGCGACGGTCGCACAGCACGCGGAGCCGGCGGAGCTCACCTTCTCGATCGCCAGCGAAACGCTGGTCATCGCCGATCACACCGGCGTGCCCGACAGTCTGCGCGGCACCGGTGTCGGTCATGCGCTGGTGGCACGCCTGGTCGAGGACGCCCGCGCCGGCGGGTTTCTCATCGTGCCGCTCTGCCCCTTCGTCAATGCCCAGCGCCGCAGACATCCGGAATGGGCCGACGCCTTCAAGGCGTGAACGGGGCGCCGCAGGCTCGGCCTTGCCGCCAGGCGGCGCGCGCTCAGCCGGCCCGGCCGCTCCACACGGCGCAGTCGACACCAAGACGCCGGCGCGCGGTCCACCACATCGCGCCGGCGGCGAAGCCCGTCGACGCAGTGTAGGCGATGCCGGCGGCGACAATGCCGAACAGCGGATAGAGCGCGAACATCAAACCGGCGGAAAGCGGCAGCGACAGGATCAGGATCGCGACGATCTCACGCTGCCGCCCGGCCCCGCTCAGAACCGACAGGGCCGGCCCGAACACGGCCCGAACCACGAAAGTCCCGCACAAGACCAAAAGCAAGGGAAGGCCGTCGGCGAACTCCGGCCCGAACAACGACAGGAAGAACGGACCGACCAGCCACAAGCCGGCGAAGGCGGCAAGCGCATAGCCGACAGACAATCCGTTGGTGACGGCAATCAGCCGGGTCGCCGCCGCCCGGTCGTCCAGGGCCTGCGCGGCAAGGATCTTCGGCTGAAACACCGAATAGATCGAGCGAACCCCGAAACCGGCCAGCACGCGAAAGCGGAAACACACATGCAACAGGGCGATCTCGACCGGGGCGGCGACCAGGGACGCCAGCAACAAATGCAGCTCGATCACATATTCCCAGATCAGGGATATGGTCAGCCATGGCGGCGCCATCGACCACCAGCGCCGGGTTTCGCGCACGGCCGGCGCCGGCCGTGCGCGCAGTGCGCGAAACAGGAAGCAGCCTTGCACCGCTGCCGCACTCCACACGGCAACCGGGATGCCGGCGAGAATCCAGCCGGCGGAAACGCCCGGCATGGCCAACGCCAGCCCCAAGACGAAAACGAGGATCAAGAACGGACGCCCGAGACTGTCGGCAATCTGCGCTTCGCCGGGCCGCTGCAACCCGGTCAGGACCGCGCCGTTGAACAGGGTCAGCGCAACGCCGGGTGCGGTCAGGCACACGGCAACGACCGCCTGCGAATGCAAGCCCCCCTCCGCGAGACCGGGCACCGCCTCCGGCGCCAGAAGCGCCAGAAAGGCGATCCCGGCAACGGGAATGCAGGCGACCAGCACATTGCGCAGGCCGGCCTGCACCAGTCCGTGCAGGCGGTCGTCCTGTTCCCGCGCGGCGTATTCGGCCGTGAGGATCTGGGCGAAGGCCTGAAAGCCGGCGAGCATCAGCACCGCAAGCACCCCGGAGGCGGAGACCACCAACGCATAAGCCGCCGTTGCATCGGCGCCAAAGGACCGTGCGATCACCAGCGTCGCCAGCAACACCGCGCCCGCGCCGCCGAGCCGGGCGAGCGTCAGCACCGAAAGCCTTGTTAGGATCGCCAGCATGACGCAAAGCGCTCCCGCGGTTCGGCCCCGGGTCGCACGCCGATGAAAGGGCCGGTCATGCCCCCGCCCTTCTTGCCGTGCGGCAGGATGCGCAAGCTCTGGCCGGAAGCAAGGAACATGGCGGCCCCGTCGCGCGCGGCCCGGGCCGCTTTGCACGCCTGCCGTCGCGGCGCGTCCCCCGTCCCCGGCAGCCTCATTTGCGGAACCACACCCTAGCGGCCAAATCGAACGGGAAGCATCTGGGCAAGCGGTTCGCGCAGCCGGTCGCGCACATCCCGCACCGCCATGACCAGTCGCCCGACCACAGCCGCGTATTTGCCGCTGGCGATGACATGCGCGGGCCGTTCGTGGAGGATGACGCCGGTCTTGCCGACCAGTCCGCGCTTGAACTGATGCAGGGGACAAGTCGCCGAACCGGCACCGCCAAGCGCATACCAGCGCATCGCCGGGTCGCGCGACAAATGGCAGAGTACTGCCCATTGCAGCGCATACCCTGCCCGCGTCGGCAACGCATCGTCCGCCGTCGCGCCATAGAGAAATGCCGCCGTGTCACCGCAACAGTCGACCACCGCCATGGCAAGGGGAACGCCGTCCTTGCGGGTGACGAACATGCGCGGGCGCAAGCGCTCCAGCGGGCTGGCCAGCCTGTGCGCCAGGGTGTCGATCGGCGAATAGTCGACGAACTTCTTGCGTGCCAGCATCTCGTGATAGAGGCCGAGAACCTCGTTCAGTCCGGCCTCGCCCTCCACCAGTTCGGTTTGCAGTCCGGCGGCTTCCGCCTTTTTGAGATTGTATCGCCATTTCTGCGAGAAATTCGCCCGCAGCGCCTCCGGGTCCAGATCCACCCTCGCGAAATACCGCAGCGGATTGGAGAACGGGGCCATGCCCTGGAACCCAATCCGCTCCAGTGCCGCGGCCGGCGCGTCCCCGAGATCCGGATCGGGCCTGGGCATGATCATCAGATACTCTTTCTTGCGCCGACACACGTCGTCTGTCACCGCCCGCAAGACCAGTTCGAGCGTCTCCGGGGTCACGGCCTTGCCGTTGCGCCGCCAAACGGGGCCCCAGCGTGTGGAGGTGATCGTACAGCCAAACACCGGCACCTTCACCAGACGCAGAAACGCGCCGCCGACCAATTCGCCGTTTGCGTAGACGGCCAGGCGGCGCAACTGCTCCGGCGCCCGACGCACTTCGTTGAAGCTCTGGAGCTGTTCCTGAACCGCGTCGTCGAACCCGAGCACCAGGCGGTCCCAGTCCTCGGCGGCGACATCTTCCACCCGCACATCGGCCCTCGTTGCGGCGCACACGCCACCGGCTGCCATCGATGGCGCACGGCTTTCCGTCTCCAACGCCAAATCGCGATGGAGCATACCCTGTGGCGCCCCCGCCAACGACCGGTCTGTCGCTCGATGCATGTCAAACCTCGCTAGAGACTGTCTTTGGCAAAACGACCCGGGCTTATTTTCCACATCCGGACGAGTTTGCCGATGCCGGGAAGAACATCGAGGATCGCAAGAAGGCCGGGCAACGGATCGCGCCAGTCGAAACCGACATCGAGTTGCGCGCTCCAACGGGCGCGAATGGCGCGCCCGAGCCAACGACAGGCTTCCCCGTTCGAAACCTGCCCCGTCCGCCAGGCGACCTTGGCGCCGAGCAGGTCGCCCGCAAGCCAGCAATAGCGAAGCGGTGTGCGGTGCGGCTGCCGCCCCTCGTCGGGGCGTCCGTCCAACGACAGACACACATCCAGCAACCGGTCGGTCAGGTCCAGTCCGCAGGCCGCGGGGATCGCGTGATTGCCCGCATAGCGGGGGTTGATCTCCAGAAAGCAGGTCGCGCCCGTTTCCGGATCCACCAGAAACTGCGCACAACCGATCCCGGAATAGCCAAGCGCCGCGATCATCGCCGCGGTGTATCTGCCAAGAGCCGGGTCGGTCGCCCCTGCCACCCCCTCCACCGCCAGCCCGGCTCCGTCGAGCCGGTCGGTGCGGGTGATCTCCACATGCAGCAGGCTGTCGATCCGTCCTTCGCGTGCGGAGAAATAAAGGTTATGTCGCGGCCCCGAGGCCTTGCGTTGCAACAGCAGCGCGCGATGCCCCTCCGGCCAGTCCGGCAGGAGTCGCTCCAATGCTGCGCGGTCCTCCACCGTCACCGCCTTCTCTCCGAGCAGCCGGTGAGACGAGGAGAGCGAACGAATGACGATCGGAAACCCGATGCGGTCCGCTTCGCCGATCAGCTCCGCATGATCGCAGACTTCCGCAAAAGGCGCGACCGGCACGCCGGCGGCCTCGGCGGTGGCCATCATCCGCCGCTTGTCGAGGCAGGCCTCGACAAGCTCAGGCGCCACCATCATCGCCTTGACGCCGCGCGGCAGCACGGCCTCTCCCCCGGCGAAAAAGCGCACGTAGGGCTCGGAGACCGGCACCACAAGGCGAATATCGTCGCGCCGCGCCAGAACCTCCGACAGCGCGCGTGCGAAAGCGGCCGCATCCTCGTCGACCTTCGGATGGGTCCACAAGCGATCCACATGACGCGACAGCGCCGCCCCGCGCTCGAAGCCGTCGAGCCCCGTTGCCACGCGGTAGCCGCGCGCCCTGAGTTCGCGGGCAATCACCATCGTCGGGCGATAGTTGCCAAGAAGGAGCGCATATTGGTTGTCACGTTCGCTCAAATCTTCACCCGTAGACAAAACCGCGCGATTGTCGCCCCCTCGGACGTCAACGACGGGTTGCGGCCAGTTTCCCTATAATCGGCGTATAACTTGAAGTGTTCGTAAACGGCGGGGACGCAAGATGTCCGCCCCTCGGTTCCACCGGTGTTCCGCCATGGCGGACAAGAGACACGCCGCACACGCATTCTCTTCTTGAGACGAGCGATCCCCTTCACGATTGCGACACGTTTTTCGACTATGTTGCGCTGCACCATGACCGAAAAACAAACCCTAGGCCCCTCCATGTTCTCCCTTGAAGGCAAGCGTGCCCTTGTCGTGGGCATCGCCAACGAGCAATCCATCGCCTGGGGCTGCGCGCAGGCGTTCCGCCGTCAGGGCGCTGATCTCGCCGTCACCTATCTGAATGCCAAGGCGGAGCCGCATGTGCGCCCGCTGGCGGAAACGCTCGGCGCGGAGATCGTCGCCCCCCTCGATGTGACCGAGGACAACGAGATGGATGCGGTCTTCGAGGAGATCGAGACCCGCTGGGGGAAGATCGACATCCTGCTCCACTCCATCGCCTATTGCCCGAAGGACGACCTGCACGGGCGGGTGATCGACTGTTCGCGCGACGGCTTCGCCACCGCGATGGACATCTCGGTGCATTCGTATCTGCGCATGATCCGCCGCGCCGAACCCTTGATGTCGGATGGCGGGACCTGCATGACCGTGTCGTTCTACGGCTCGGAAAGGGTCGTCGACCACTACAACATCATGGGACCGGTCAAGGCGGCGCTTGAATCGGTGACCCGCTACGCCGCCGCCGAACTCGGCCCCAAACGCATCTCCGTTCACGCGCTCTCGCCGGGACCGCTCGCCACCCGCGCGGCCAGCGGCATCGACCATTTCGACGAGCTGATGGCCGCCAGCGCGGCCCGCACGCCCAGCCGCCACCTCGCCAGCATCGAGGACATCGGCGCCTATGCCGCCTTTCTCGCCTCCCGCGAGGCGGCAAATGTCACCGGCGGTATTCATCCCATCGACGGCGGTTATCACATCGTCGGCTGACGCATCGAGGTTTGCCATGCAAGACCGTCTTTTCGAGCAACGCCTAAAAGAGGCCGAAGGCTGGAGCGAGGCGGCTGTGCGCCAGCACCGGCTGTGCCAGACCGCCTTGACGCGCCATCTCGACCGTATCCAGACGACCTCCGAACAAAACAGCGCTGCGGCCGAGGCCGCGTGGAAGGGACTGTTTGCAAGCCTCGCCCAGCTGGGCACGCCGGATGCCCTGCTGCAGGCGGGCGCGGACTATGCCACCGACGCCGGCCAGCGGGCGCTCCTCACCCTCGATACCTTGCGCAAGCGCGGCGACATCTTCATCTCGCATGAGGCGGCCGGCGCGCCCCCGGTACTCGTCTACGACTATGAAACGGTGATGGACGGCACCGACCTTCCCCGTCCCTGCAACTACATGCTCTTGAAGATCGCGCCTCCCGCCGGTGTCGAGGTGTTCGACTGGAAGCGTCCCTATGTGATCATCGATCCACGCGCCGGCCACGGACCGGGGATCGGCGGTTTCAAGCCCGACAGCCAGGTCGGCGTGGCACTCAAGGACGGCCATCCGGTGTATTTCGTGGCCTTCCGCCCGATGCCGGAACCCGGGCAGACGCTGGCGGATGTCACCGATGCGGAGGCCGAATTCCTGCGCGAGGTGCATCGGCGTCATCCCGAATCCCCGCGTCCCGTCGTCGTCGGCAACTGCCAGGGCGGCTGGGCCGCGGCCATCCTCGCGGCCACCAACCCGGACCTGACAGGCCCGATCGTGCTGAACGGCGCGCCAATGGCCTATTGGTCCGGGCGTCTCGGCCAGGATCCGATGCGCTACAGCGGCGGAATTCTCGGCGGTGTCCTGCCCGCGCTCATCTCCTCCGACCTCGGAAACGGCGTCTTCGACGGCGCGGACCTGGTGATGAACTTCGAGACCCTCAATCCCGGGCGCACCTGGTTTCGCAAATACTACGACCTCTTCGCCACCATCGACGACGGCGACACCCGCTTTCTGGAGTTCGAGAAATGGTGGGGCGGCTTCTACCTGATGAACGAGCCCGAAATCCGCTGGATCGTGGAAAACCTGTTTGTCGGCAACAAGCTGTCGCGCAACGAAGCCCGCATGGAGACAGGCCGTCCGATCGATCCGAAGGCGATCCGCGCGCCGATCATCGTCTTCGCCTCCCATGGCGACAACATCACGCCGCCGCAACAGGCGCTGAACTGGATCGTCGACACCTATTCCGACGAACGCGAGATCGAGATCCGCGGCCAGCGCATCATCTACATGGTGCACGAGCAGGTCGGCCATCTGGGGATCTTCGTCTCCTCGTCCGTCGCCCGGCGCGAACACACGCAGATGGCCTCGACGCTGAAGACCATCGAGGCTCTCCCGCCCGGCCTCTACGAGATGACGATCGAGGATATCGTCGGCAAGGGACATGAGAAACGCTTCACGGTCTCCTTCCACAAGCGCCGGTTTTCCGACATCGAGGCCGTCGGCAACGACGACCGCGACGAGGAGTTCGCCTTCGCCGCCGTCGCGCGCCTGTCGGAAAACATCGCCGAAGCCTATGACACGACGCTGCGGCCGCTCGTCCAGGCGGGCGTGACGGCACAATCGGCCGAGGTCACGCGCGCGCTGCATCCCTTGCGTCTGCAGCGGCGCCTGCTCGCCTCCGCCAACCCGCTGATGGCGGGCTCGCGCACGGCGGCCGATCATGTCCGCGCGAACCGCCGCGTCGCGGATCCCGACAACCCCTTCATCACGCTCGAACGGTTGTGGGCCAACACGGTCGAGGAAAGCTGGAACCTCGTGCGCGACATGCGCGCCATGGCCACGGAAATGACCTTCCTCTCGCTCTATGCCAGTCCGCTCGCCGCCTGGTTCGGCGCACCCCATGCCAAGAAACGCGCCCACAAGCCGCAAACCGACCTGCGCAACCTGCGCGAGGTGCTCGCCGCGCTCGACCACACCGAAACCGGCGGCTATGCCGAGGCGGTGGTGCGCATGCTGGTGCTGATGGCGGACAGTCGCGGAACCGTGCGCAGCGACCGCCTGCAACGCTCTGCGGAAGTCTTGTCCAGCCATGCCCCCTTCGAGGCAATGGATCCCGCCGCCCGCGCCCGGCTGATCCACGAACAGACCCTGATCGCCCATTTCGAACCGGACCGCGGTCTGCTCGCCCTGCCCCTGCTGCTGACAGAGAAAGACGAGCGGATCACGGCCCTCGAAACGGTCGAATACATCGTCGGCTCGCCGCAGGAAATGGAGCGGGGCACCCGGGAGTTGCTTGCGCGCATGCACGCGATCCTGGAAACGCCCACCCGCGAGACGAAAGCGCCTGCGAAGACGGGAAAGCGAAACCCGGCCGCGTGATTTTTCCGGGATCGAACGGGCAGGAGATCTGGCCTATTCGATCCGCCATCCCATGTTCCTTCTTGCAGGCCCGTCGGGCAGAGAACCCGTCGGCCTGTCCCACCTCCAGAAGAAGGCGCGAACAGATGGACGATCTCGGCACGCATTCGCCCGGCCCGCGACAGCGCAAGACCGCGCGGGATTTCCCGCAGGAATTGCTCGAACTCTACGATTTCTATGCCCATGGTATCATCGACCGGCGCGCCTTCCTCGACCGGGCCGCGAAATTCGCGGTCGGCGGCATCACGGCGACGGCACTGCTCAGCCAGTTGTCGCCCGACTATGCGCTGGCCGAACAGGTGGCGCCCGACGACAGCTCCATCGAGACAAGCCGCATCACCTATCCCTCGCCCGACGGCCATGGCGAGGTGAACGGTTATCTGGTCCGTCCAGCCGGCGCGACGGAGAAGCTGCCGGCGGTGCTCGTGATCCACGAGAACCGCGGCCTCAATCCCTATATCGAGGATGTCGCGCGGCGCATGGCCAAGGCCGGCTTCATGGCGCTCGCCCCCGACGGGCTGACCTCGGTCGGCGGCTACCCCGGCTCCGACGACAGGGGCCGCGAGTTGCAGCGCACCGTCGACGGCACCAAGCTGATGAACGACTTCTTCGCGGGCTTTGAGTATCTGCTGGCGCGCGAGGACGGAACCGGAAAGGTCGGGGCCGTCGGCTTCTGTTACGGCGGCGGCGTCGTCAATGCGATTGCGGTCGCCTATCCCGAGCTTGCCGCCGGCGTGCCCTTCTACGGCCGCCAGCCGGCCTCGGAGGATGTCGCCGCGATCGAGGCCCCGCTCTTGCTGCAATACGCTGGGCTCGACGAGCGCATCAACGCGGGGTGGCCGGACTATGAGGCTGCGCTGAAGGCGGCCGACAAGACCTATACCGCGCACATCTATCCGGATGTAAACCACGGTTTCCACAACGACACGACGCCGCGCTATGACGCGGAAGCCGCCAGGCTTGCGGAGGCGCGCACCGTCGCCTTCTTCCAGGAACACCTGGGCTGATCCCCGGGCGGCCGGGCGAGGTCCGCCTGGCCGCCATGTCCGTCACCCCTCGATGAAGCGGCTTTCGTCCATCTGCCCGACCTCGACCAGTTCGGCAATGGCCACCCCGGCCGAGCCAAGATAGCCGACGACCTGCAGCACCCCGCCGATGAGAGCGGGAATGAAATAGGTCTTGTCCTGCACGTCGGGGATGAAGAGGATCCGCCCGATCTGGCCGGGAATGATGTTCGTCAGCGCGCGGGACAGGCCAAGCTTGGCGAGTGTGTCCTTGTTTTGGCTGTCGTTGTAGTTCCACGCCACCATGATCATGTTGGCGACCCCCCACAGGCACAGCGTCAGCTCTCCGGTGTAGACGCGCGGCCGTCCGCCCGGCACAAGCGCAAGGACAAACAACCCGCGCGTCGGACCGCAGATAAGCTGGGTGATCCAGATCGTGCCGCCGAAGCCGGGATCTCCCGCCGGACAGCTCGGTCCGGGCGACCCGGGCCGGATCAGCCAGGGCATGGTGGCGAAGGTCGTCGTGTAGCGCAGGAGTACGGCGGCAAGGCCGGCAAGCGACTTGCCCTTCGGTTTCCAGCTTCCGACATAGTCCTTGATGTTGGTCGGCAGTTTCGACGGCTGGTCCGGAGAGACCGCTGCCGTTGCGCTCAGGAAGCCGGTCAGATTGTCGGTGAAGAGCCGCACCCCCATGGCCCCGGCATAGACGCCGAGCGCGATCTGGGCGACGACCTTTTCCTGACCTGAATCGAAGGCAACGGCCTTTTCCGTCTGAATGCCGAACTTCGACTTCAGCCAGTCGACGGTGATGTAGTTCTTGTAGGCGTCGAGCGCCGCCTGATCGGGGAAGGGCGCCTTGTTGGTCGCCAGCTTGTAGATCAGCGTCGTGGGAATGGCGATCAGATAGGACGCGATCTGGCTGACGCGGATGGACAGCGTCTTGCCGGTGAAGAACTTGTAGAGCTGGGAAACGATCGGGATTTCCCATTCCGCGAACAAGACATCGCGGAAGGCCTCCACCACGTCCTTGATGAGATCCATCAGCACGGCGATGACGCCCTTGGCCGCATCGAGCGCGAAGAGCGCGACCGCCTCCATCACCTTGACGATGCCGCTGATCAACAGATTGAGCACCTCGTTCGGATTGTCGCCGATCGCGGTGAAATACTCGATCGCCTCGTTGAAGGCCGCCTTTCCGTCCCCGAACTGGAAGTTGTCGGCGAGGTCCTCCAGCATCTGCACCAGCCCTTCCAGCGTGGAGGAAAGCGCCGTCTGGGTCATCAGCGAGACCGAGGTGGTCCCCTTCTCGCTCGCATTGCCGCCGTTTTCCTCATAGGCGTTGGCGAAGAGGTTGTGCTCCAGCTGATAGGCCTGATCGTCGGTCATTTCCTCCTGCTTGGAGAACTGGTCGTAGGTCGGATTGTCCGCCTTGTTCAGCTCCTGCACGAAACTGTCGACCGTGGCCTTCAGGCTGTCCTTCATCGTGTCGATGCCGCCGAGGATCATCTGCTTGACGTGTTCGACGCCGTCGACCGTGAAATCGAGCAACACGCGGGTGTTGTGTTCCACCGCCTCCGCCGTGCGCACGAAATCGCCGATGTTGAACAGGAAGGCGAGCCACTCGAACAGCTGCTTCAGCTTCACCTTCAGCCAGTTCCACACGCCCTGCACGAAGTCGAAGGCCTGTTGCGCGAACTCGATGATCGCCTCGAACACCTTGCCGGCGATCTCGAACAGCACCCGCCCGATGCCGTCGACGATCTCGACCACAATCTTGACCAGCCCGTCGACGACGAATTTCGCCGCGTTCTTGATGCCGTTCCACACATCCCCCCAGTCGATGCCGAGAAAGCCGCCGAGCTCCGCGCCATCCGCGCTGCTCGCCCGCATCATCTCCAGGCGCGAGCTCTTCCAGTCGGCGACGTCATCCAGCGTCATGGCCTGATACTGCGGAAACCCGGAGGAGAAATCGATCGCCCAGGTGGTTCCGTTCATCGCGGCGAGGTTGAGCTTGGGGCTGAAGGCGCGGGCCGCACGGCCGCGTCCGACGGCGTGATAGGCGACCTTGCTGGCCCTGACCTCCTGCTGGCCGGCGATCTGCATCGACGACTGGGTGATCTGCTGCAGGCTTTGCGCATATTCGTCGTTGGTGCGGTATTGTGCGGGAAGCAGGTAGGCTCCGGAGGCATCCTTGGCGTTCTTGATCTCCTCCACCGACAGTGTCGCCAGCTTTTCCTGCAATTGCAGGTTCGGTTCTACCGTGAGCGGCGTGCCGGCAAGCGTCGAGGGGGTCTCGACATAAAGCGTTGCCGCCGCGAGCGCATTGGCGCGCTGATAGACGACCACCTTGCCGTTCGGCCCCGTTTCCACGCCGACACGGTTGAGCTGGCTGCACCGGTAAGAGCGTCCGTCGACAAAGAGCGTCACCAGGAAACTCGCCTGGATCGACACCTTGGCAAAGGGCAGCGGCATGCCGTCGTTGTCGAGCACGACGAGTTCCAGCGCATGGGTCTGGACCGGCACCATTTCGTTGTCGCTCCGATAGAGCGTGACGTGTTCGTCGAACCACTGCTGCGAGGTCGGAGACTGCCAGAAACGCGTCAGTTCGCCGCCCGCCGACACCGTATAGGCTTCCGCATAGCCGGCGAGATCGCGACCGACGGTGAAGATCGAGGCTTTGGATCCCGGATCGGTGGGGATCTCGTTGCCAAGCGGAAACAGCGTGTTCCACACCGGTTCGGCCGAGCGCCCGCTTCCCGGCACCTGTCCGGAGCGCCAAAGCCGTCCGTCGTCGCCGATGCCGAAGACCTGCAGCAGGCCGTCGAAACAGATAGACGCATAGATCTGCGTCAGCTTCACGCCCTGCCCGGCATCGACATAGATCCAGTCGTCGAATTGCTTGAGGGTGCCGGACTGGTACTTTTTCTGCTTCTTGAGCAGCAGCTTGCCGGTGTCCTTCTCCACCGCGAAAATGTTCAGCCGCTGCTCCTGGTCGACAACCACATAGAGCGCCGTCGCCTTCTTGGGGCCAAGCACCCTGAGCGGCGTCGCGCGGTTTGCCTGCTCGCAATAAAGAACCTCGTGGTTCTTGCTGATCGCCAGAATGGACGACTGCACGACGCTGTTTTCCACCATCGCGATCGAAAGGACCTCCGCCTGGGTGCCCCCCGGACCCATCAGCGGTGCCCAGACGGGGCCGTTCCAGGTGTTTTCGCCGGGCGTGAAGAAGTTGTTCGCCAGAAGGCCGAAGGACTCGCCCGGCACATCCAGCATCACATTGACGTAGATGTTGCCGTTGGTCGCACCGCGCACCGCCCGGAATTGCCGGATCGTCTCCGTGGCGTCTTCAGGTTTGGTTTCTTGCTGGAAATAGCTTTCCGTCTCCGGCTTGTAGGAGGCATAGCGAAGCTGGCCGTTGCCGCCGAGCGAGATGATGTTCGGCGTATCGCTGCTTTCGCTCACCGAGGAATAGAGAAAGAGCTGGCGGCCGGTGATCTTCAGATTGGTGTCGTGATAGGGCGCCGCCGCGTCCTCGCCCCGGCGCAGGCGATAGATCTCGTCGTTGGTGCCGATGGTGTAGAGATCGAGATTGCCCGCGACATTGGGGTAGGTCCGGATGTCCGTGCCGCCAAGCGCGGGCTTCGACAGCTGGAAGGTCTCCATGTACTTCGTGCTCGCGCGCGCCGCCGGGAATTCTCCCGCGGACAGTTCAGCGAATGCGGATCTGGGCATGAATGTCATGGGAACCTCCTGAAATCGAAGATGAGGAAAACGGCGTCTGGAATACGTCCGCTACGCGATCCCGGCAGCGGCGGGCGACCTGGAGTGCCGGCGAGCGCCACAACGGGCGTCCGTGCGCATTGCAGTAGAGCGGCCGGTCGTCGTCATGCGCAGCGAAGGTCGCGCGCGGCGCGATCCGCTCCAGCGCGGGGGCAAGCGCGGAAACGCCGGCATCGACCGCCCGCGCCAGCGCCTCGGCCAGTTCGCCGGGATGGGCATAGAAGGGCGCCAGCATCCGAAGCTCAGACAGGGACGGCGGGCCATCCGGCAGAGCGGCCGCAACACGCCCCAACAGCCTCGCCCCGAAGCCGTCGGACGCACGCATGTCGACACCGGCAGCTGCGAGACTTGCAAGCACATTGAGATTGACGATCAGGTCGACCGGATTTGCAGGCGCTCGGGCATCGAGCCATGTTCTGACCAATGGCGGGCGCACGAAGGGCGGATCGCCGCGGCGCGGCGCCTGAACGCCCTGTCCGGCAAAAAGCCCGGACAGGACCGCTGCGGCCTCGCCCGCCGCTCGCCGGCCGCCGGACACCAGCGCCATCCAGGAGAGCGCGGTGTCGTCTGCATCCGGTGGCAGCTGAATGTCGAGCCTCGCCGTCCCTTCCGGCGGATAGAAGAAGAACCCCCCGGCCGGCGCCGCGCAGCTTTCGACGAAATCGAGCGCCCGGGCCATCGCCTGGCGCAGCTTCCGTGCCCGCGCTGCATCGAGACGAACGTCGCGTTCGGCGAGCCCCGAAAGGATCAGCGCCACCTGCGCGGTGACGAAACAGGTCTCGTCCTCCAGCGGACCGTCCGGTCCCTCGACGCAGGAGGGAAAGGCGCCGGAAGGGGCCTGACGGGCCAGGAGATCCAGGAGCAGCGCATCAGGCATGACGCGCCTCGCGATCTGCGCCGACGCACAGACCCGCCTCCGCCGCTGCTCTCGCGCCGGTCGAAGGCGGCGACAGGGCAATCGTCGCGGTCGCATGCATCGGCTGGCCCTGCGCCAGCATCACGCCGACCAGCCCGTGCTCGGGCACCTGGCCGTTTTCGTCCGGCCGGCTCAAGGCGTCATAGTCTTCCATCGGCCAGCCCCTCTCGCCACCGACCCTGAGAAGGGCGGCACGGGTGCGCGCGGCCGGTCCGAGCAAGGCGGTGGCATTCGAATACCAGGTGAAGACCGAGGCGCCGCCCGCAGCCTGTAAAGCGACACTGAAGCCCATGTCATAGGAGGGCAGTTCGAAACGGACCGTGCGTTGTGTCAGGGCGCCGATAAAATCGACGACCTCCTGCCCGCGTTCGGGGCAGGAAAAGCGGCGCATCAGCGTATCGAGTTCCGCCGGATACAATCGTGCGCACCGGTAATAAAGCTCCACGCCTCCCGAGGCCGGATCGAGGCCGATCATGGTCAACCGGATTTGCCGGCGCGGCAGGACCGCCGGTCGGCCGGCCATCTCTTCGTCGAGAGACTGCCAGGCACATCCCTGCGGCACATCGAGATAGAGCTTGTCGCGCATCTCCCCGCCGGCGACGCGAAGCCCGAGCCAGGCGCCGTAGCGCCCCGCGAAATCGCGCTGCCAATCCGCCACACGCGCCGCAACCGCCGCCTGCGCGGCCGCAAGGGGCCGGGACAACGCCGCCCGGCACAGGCTTGCGCGCTCCGAGGCCGTGGCGTCGGGACAAGGATCGAGGCTCACCCGCACCCCGGGCGTGGGCCACACCAGCGCGGCTTCCAGCGGCGCACCGGCCGGCGTAAGCCTGCTCGGCGTCGAGCATGGCGCGGATGGCGCGACCCGCGCCACCTCGTCGATCAGCCGTCCGGCGTCGCTTGCGATGGGCGACGAGAGGTCGCCCAGCCTTGCAAAGCCGGCGGCGCCCCCCGCGCCGCCATGAGCTGCACCGCCGCCATCCATGGACAGGGCGTCGGACATTGCCCTAGCCTGCGGCGCGCATATGGTCTGCGAGCGCCGCGGGCTCGACCCTGTGGCGCACGATACCGGGCTTGACCTGTGCGGGCGGCAGCGCCGGCAGTTCCACCGACAGCTTGCCTTCGACCTTCTGGTCGGTCAGCGTGCGCTGCTCCCCGTCGCTCTTCATCACGTAGACGGCGGTGTAATAGAACTCGACCAGCGGATCCTCGCGCAGCCGCTGAACCCCGTAGTAGCGATTGAGGTCGTCGACCTGCGGCGTGCCGGCCGGGCTGAGAATGCTGAACAGCAGCAGATTGTCCTGCGACCCCAGCGCGGCCGCACGCTCCTCGGTGGTCATCTCCTCGCGCGGCTTGGTGAAGAAATCGGGCAGCGTGTCGCCGAATTCCTCTTTCGCCGTTTTCTTGAGCTGGAACATCGTCAGATTGACGCTCGCCACCTCTGACCAATCGATCAGGGTCGTGTCAACGAGAACACTGTAGTTCTCGATCGTATTGGTGATCGTCAGCGTCTTGTACTCGCTCGACTGCTTGTAATTCGCGAGCGTGAAATCAGTTCCGTCCGAGTAGAAGATCGTTCCCGCGATGTTGTAGTAGGCCGAATTCGTGTTATCGACCGCCTGGAAGTTCCAGCGCGGCTCCGCGAAACTGAGAAGCCCGCTCGGCTGCCAGTTCGACCAGGTGTTCTCGTACAGCCAGCCGTTCGGATCGTTCGCCGGGTCGAAATACTGCGCGTTGACGTCGACCAGCAGGAGATCCTGCGATTGGCCGGCATAGTTGAAGGCACGCAGGGTGAACTGCGTGAACAGCCCCTTCGGATCCTTGACGAAAACGATATCGGCATTGCCGGAGGTGGTGTTGTCCGGCGCACTCGACAACGCCCCGGGCGGCTGGGAGATGACCTCGGAATTGTCCGACATCTGGTAGCGCAGCCGGTAGCTGTAAGCCTGGCCAATGGGGAGATTGTAGTAGCTTTCGAAGAGAACCGCGCCGTCCTCGCCGTTTCCGGTCATCGTCTTCGTCTGAACGATCGCGGGACTGCCGGAGGGCGGCGCGAAGAAGAAGTCGATATTGACGGTCTTGACGGTGCCATTCGGGGACGCGCCGGTCAGGAACGGAATGGACTGCCCGATGAAGCTGACCTGACGCGTGCCGAAGACATTCGGCGTGATGTTGATCAGCGTGTCTGTCGTGGTGACGGGATCGCTCTGGAAGCTCGTCCCGTCCTTGAACTGGATCACATAGGAAAACGTAAACTCGGCATTGTAGGCCCCGCCGGAAAAGTCTCCCGGCGCTTCGTAGATCATCGAGGACTGGTCGCCGTCCTTGACGATCAGCGTGAAGGTGTTGCCGGTCGTGCGGGTCGGATAGTCGACCGTGACGGTCACGGACTCGGCGATGGCCTCACCGTCGCCGGTGCGGGTCAGCTGCCCGATCATGTTGAAGACAACCGAAAGTTTGCGGTTGTCGACCCGGATGAAGAGCTTGTTCCACTCTTCGCTCGAGAACTTGCGCATGAAGCTCGAGACCGGCGTCGACCAGTCGATCACCGTGTCCTCGCTGTAGGTCTGCTCGAAGGACGTCGTCGCCGACACCGGATTGGGACCGGTCGCCATGGTCGCGGCGGCCGCGACCGTGTTGGCCACCTGCGTCTCCAGCGTCGTCCAGCCCCAGTCGCGCACGCGCTGTTCCAGCTCCTGCGTGCTTCCCGCGCCGATCTCGACATTCACCTCGCCTGCACCCGACTGCTGCAGCACCTGCTTGACGTCCTGCAGGACCTGCTTCTGGTTGCCCCAGGTATCGCGCACGGTCTTGTAGGTCTTCTCGTAGTGGATCGCGGCCTCGGCGACATATTTGACCGTGGCCTTGGCGCCGAGCAGCTTGGTCAGCACCTGCATGTCGTATTCGACGCGGAAGGGCGAGGCGCCGCCCCCTTCGGAATAGGCCGCCTTGAAGGTGTTGAGCGCCTCCGCCGTTTCCAGCGGAATCTGGAAGGCCGCCACATTTGTCCCGTAAAGCGTCGGCTCGACTGCGAGAACCTCCGTTTCGCCCTCGATGTCGTAGTGGAAATAGGCTGTGCCGCCGACCCAGGTGAAGCCGCCCCAGCTGATGTCGTCGCCGAGAACCGCCTCCGCCGCGGCCTTCGCCGCGAGCGGCTGCACCAGCTCCATCTCGAAGGTGCAAAGTCCCGACAGACCGCCGCCGTTCTTGGTGTATTCGGCGATGGAGAAGGCGGGCGCGCCGTTCACCGTGCGCAGGGTGGGAACCGGCACCATGTACCAGAGCTTCGGTTTGTCGTGATCCTGATAGACGTAGACGACGCCATTCGGGCCGTAATCGATTTCGCGCACTGTGGTGATGTCAAACATGGCGTCCTCGCATCGCGATAAATTAGAAGAATTCTGAAAATCTACCTATGCGGGAAGAGTGGCATTCGAATGCGCAACTTACAAGTGAAATAGGATTTCTTACGTTGCGTTTTTATTGCAACCCATATGACAATTTAACAAGATTTACGTGTATTATTAGTATTAAAATATATAAATATGAATAATTGGCGTTTCAATTCCGTGCCAGAAGGTCGGCCCGGACAGTTCGCGCCCCGCCAAGCACGCGCCAACGGCCCCTGGCGCGCGGACGCACCGGCTTCCGGTCTTCGCCAGGGCAGACCCCACCGACCGTGACGCGGCACGTGTTTTCGATCCGAAACGGCAATTGCCCGGTTGGGCAGCCCGGGCAGCGCCGGGCGGAAGGCCGCCCTAGCCCTGCCCCTGCGCGGCACCGATGCGCCGCCGATGCGGCGCGGCGAGACATGCGATGGCGAGGATCACCCCGGAGACCGCCGCGATCATGCCTGCGGCACTGACCGCGTTTTGCGCGCCGAACCAGAGCGGCCCGTACCCCGCCAGCACATATCCGACAATGGCGGACAGCGTGGCGAAGACGACACTCCAGCCGACCTGCGCCTCCAGCCGGTTGGTCATCAGCCTGGCGGCTGCCGGTGGACAGATGAACATGGCGATGACGATGATCGAACCGACCGCGTCGAAGGCGGCAACGGCGGCAACCGCGGAGGCGGCGACGAGCGCGAGACCGATGGTGCGCGTCGGCACCCCGACCGTCGCGGCGAACCCCTCGTCGAAGGTCGACAGCTTGAGCGGGCGCCAGAACACGAAGGCAAGGACGGCGATCACGGCCGCCACGACCGCGATGCGCGGCAGTTCCGGCGGAAGTCCGGCAAGGGCGACAGGATCGACAAGCGACCCCCACCCGGTCGCGTCGAACCAGATCAGGCTTTCCAGATTGCCCATCAGCGCGTGTTCCACGTCGAGATGCACGGCACTCGTATCTGTCTGTTCCAGCAGCAAAACCCCGGCTGCGAACATCGAGGTGAAGACGACACCCATCGCCGCCCCCGGCTCGATCCGCCCGACCCGCTTGATCGTCTCGATCAGGATGACGGCGACCAGCGCCGCGCCGGCCGCACCGACCAGCATGGGCAGCGCGGCAATGACGCCGGTGGCGAGAAAGGCGACGACGATGCCCGGCAGCACGACATGACTGATTGCATCGCCGATCAGAGCCTGCCGGCGCAGGATGAGGAAATTGCCGGGAAGCGCGCAGGCGATTGCCGACAGAATGCCGATCAGGATCGGCGTAAGCGAGAGTTGCAAAAAGCCATCCATCGTCAAACGACTCCCTTGTCGGCAAGCGCCGGCGTGCCGATCCGCGCGTCGATGGCCGCGATCTCGTCCGGGGTCAGAACCGTCTCTATGGCGGTCAGGCCGTCGTAACCTCCGGAAACACCCTCGTCCTGGTGCATCTGGCGGGCAACGTCCCAGCGGCGCTCGTCGCGCAGCGCCTTGGCGGCCCGCGCCCGCCCCGCGTCGGTCGCCACCTTGTCGGGACGGATCAGCCCGTCCCGCCTCAGCACCTTCAGCGTCAGCGGATCGAGGATCGGCTCGTTGCGGGCCAGCGCCAGCAGGCCCTGACGCCGGTGCACCCGGCGCTGGAACCGCCGATGCCGGATCGCGGCCGCGAGGACACCGCGACTGGGCGCAAAAAGCAGCGAAATGCAAAACAGGGCAAAGGACACCAGAACGATGATCGGCCCGGTCGGAAGATTGGGCGCAGAAGCCGAGACCGCCGCCCCGAGATAGCCGGCAAGCCCGCCGAGCGCGCCAGCGATCAGTACGACGCTGTCGGTGCGCTCGCTCCACAGCCGTGCCGTCACCGGCGGAATGATCAGCATCGCGACGATCAGGATCAGCCCGACGACCTTCAGCCCGATCACGGTGACCGCGAGCACCAGCGCCATCATTGCAAGGTCGACGGCCTGAACGCGCACGCCGCGCGCCGCCGCATAGCCGGGATCGAAGGCGACCAGCGTCATCGGCCGGCGCAGCAGCACCAGGACCGCCAGCGCCAGCGCACCGCCGACCGCAATCACCAGGGCATCCTGGCGCAGCATCCCGGCCGTCGATCCGAGAAGAAAGCCCTCGAGCCCGGCCTGCCGTCCGCTCGACATCGACTGGATGACGGTCAGCACGACGACCCCGAGGCCGAAGAACACCGACAGCACCGACCCGATCGCGACATCCTCGGCCAGCCGTGTGTGACGCACGATCCAGTCGACGAGCAAGAGCCCGACCGCCGCCGACACCGCCGAACCGGCCAGCAGGCCGACCAGGTTGCGCCCGTCGCCCCCAAGCGCGACCATGAGAATGAACGCAAGTCCGATGCCGGGAAGCGTGGCATGCGCGACCGCGTCGCTGACCAGCGCGCGCTTGCGCAGGAACAAGAATGTGCCGCCCGCGCCGGCGGCGATACCGAGCAATGCGGACCCGATCGCAACGAGCGCGGCGTTGTAACCGGCCTGAAGCAGAAGCGCGGAAAGGATGGCGTCGGGCATGGCGGATCAGCTCGACAGCTTGAGTTGGTCGATATGCGTGGAGGCGAGGCGCCCGCCGTAGGTCGCCTGCAGGTTTTTCGCGGTGAAGGTGGTCGACGTCGGACCTTCCGCGACCTTGCGCACATTGATCAGGAGCACATGGTCGAAGTAATCGGCCACTGTCGCCAGGTCGTGATGAACGCAGACCACCGTCTTGCGCGCCGTCTTCAGCGTGTGCAGCACGTCGATGATCGCCTTTTCGGTCGCTGCATCGACGCCGGCGAAAGGTTCGTCCAGCAGATAGAGTTCGGCATCCTGCGCCAGCGCCCGCGCCAGGAAGACCCGCTGTTGCTGACCGCCGGACAACTGGCCGATCTGACGCTCGGCGAAGTCCGCCATGCCGACACGCTCAAGACACGCGCGCGCCCGCTCCCGATGCCCCTTGCGCAAGAAGCGCAGCAACCCGAGTTCCCGATAAAACCCCATCAGCACGACATCGATCACCCGTGTCGGAAAATCCCAGTCGACCGAGGCGCGCTGCGGCACATAGGCCACCCGGTCGCGGGCGCGCTCAAGCTCCTGGCCGAAGATGCGCACGCTGCCCGACAGGCGCGGCACAATGCCGAGCGCGGCCTTGAGAAGCGTGGATTTGCCCGCGCCATTGGGGCCGATGATCGCGACCATGCTTTCGCGCGGAAGGGCCGCATCGACGGAGAACACCGCCGGCTTCTCGCCGTAGGAAACCGTTATCTCGCTGAGCGCCAGAGACGCATTGGCGATGTCTTCGGGCGACGGTGCGCGGGCGCCGTCTTCGGCAGCAAGTTCAAGCTTTGGCGGTGCCATGAGGTCTCCCATCCGCCTCTTTTCAGGCGGCGTTGCGCGTGGTGTGACGATACCGGCTTCAGCTTCCCGCCGCCAGACGGCCGGTCGCGCCGCGTTCCGGCGCCGCCCCGCCCAGCGCCCGGGCGATCAGGGTGACATTGTGATCGATCATGCCAAGATAGGTGCCCTCATAGGTGCCGTCCTCGCCCATCGCATCGGAAAAGAGCTCGCCCCCGATCTTCACCTCGTGACCGCGCGCTGCCGCCCCCTCGATCAGCGCGCGCACGCTGCGATCGGAGACGGAGGATTCCACGAAAACCGCCTTGATGCCGCGCGACACCAGCACCTCGACAAGCTCCGACACGCGCTGCAATCCAGCCTCACTCTGCGTGGAGATGCCCTGGATACCCAGCACCTCGAACCCGTAGGCCCGGCCGAAATAGTTGAACGCGTCATGCGCGGTGACCAGCACGCGCGCCTCCTGCGGGACGCTCGCCTGCACCTTGCGGGCATAGGCGGCAAGCTGCCCGACCTCTTCCAGATGGGCCGCCGCATTGGCGGCAAAGACGCCTTCCGCTTCCGGCCGCGCCGCAACCAGCGCATCGCGCACGGCAAGGATCGCCGTTGTCCAGAGCTCCGGGTCCATCCACACATGGGGATCGAACTTGTCGGCATAGTCCTCATGGGCGATCAGCGTGTCGCGCGGGAGCCCCTCGGCGACGGAAACGACCGGCTTGCGCTTGCCGAGACCGGCAAAGAAATCCTCCATCTGCGCTTCGAGGTACAGGCCGTGGCGCAGCACCAGGTCGGCATTGACCATGGCAACGATGTCGGTGCGGGTCTGACGGTAGGAATGCGGGTCGACCCCCGGCCCCATCAGCGCGCGGACCTCGACGGCGTCGCCGCCGATGCGCCGGGCGGCGTCGGCAATCATCCCGGTGGTCGCAACGACCTTGAGCGGCGCGTCCTGTGCAACGGCCGACGACGGCGGGCCGGCCGCAAATGCCAATCCCGACGCAAACGCCGCAAACACCATCCATCTGCTCAACCGGTCCAACATGTTTCCTCACTGCCGTTCGCACGCACGCTGCGCAATCCGAATTCACGTTCTGCAACATGAATATGAGAACCATTTGCAAGTGTCAATGAAAATGAGAACCATTTGCAAAAACACCCCCCCCCTCTCGCCGCGCGCCGGACGTGTATGCGTCTGCGAGACGCCATTCACGGCGGATCCTGCAGCGCCACGCGGACAGGAAGAAAAGCCGCCGGCAAAGAAGACGGCGACGACACGTCACGCTATGTTCATATGAACGTAGTCCAACGGTCACCTGACTGTACCAGGGCGTGGACATCCGAAGCTTCGCGCGAAGTGTACGCCCTCAAGGGAGCAGACCCGCATCCATGTTCGCAACAGTGGATATCACGCCGCGCCAGCGCGACATCGCCGATCTGGTGCAATCGGACGGCTTCGCCTCGGTGGAGGGCCTGGCCCGGCGCTTCGGCGTCACCACACAGACCATCCGCCGCGATCTGACGCAGCTGTGCCGGCGCGGCATCCTGCGACGCACGCATGGTGGGGTTGAACCGCCGGCGCAATCGGGCAACCTGCATTACGCCCGACGCCAGATACTCAATCTCGCGGCGAAATGCGCGATCGCGGAGGCGGTCGCGGAAGACATATGCGACGGCGACGCCCTCGCCTTTTCCATCGGAACAACGCCCGAGATCGTGATGCAGGCGCTGGTGCATCGCAAGAACCTGCGCATTTTCACCAATAACCTGCATGTCGCCTTCGCCGCCTCGCAATGCGACAGCTTCGAGGTCACCATCGCCGGCGGCCGCCTGCGTCATGGCGACTGCGACATCCTGGGTGCCGACACCCGCCGGTTCTTCTCCGGCTACAAGGTCGACATCGGCATATTCGGTGTGGCCGGCGTGGATGCCGACGGCACGCTTCTCGATTTTCACGAAGACGAAGTCGCCGCCCGCCAGGCGATCCTGGAGAACTGCCGCAAGGCCTATCTGGTGCTCGATGGCAGCAAGTTCGGCCGTCCCGCGCATGTGCGCGGCGGTCATATCACCGATGTTGCCGCGGTCGTCTGCGACAGACAGCCGCCCGAGACACTGGCCCGCCAGCTGTTGCACAGCGGGACACGTGTGATCGTTCGCGCGGAGACCAGCCACAGCGCGGCGTGATCCACCCTGCAGCTTTTGATTGCAATCGCAGTGACAACACGCAAGACTTCCACCCGCATGGGCGGGAGGACGGAATGATCGCGGCGATCCTGGATACACTCGGGCTTGCAGCCCGGACGATGGCGAAAGACCCGGAGGTCGCGCTGGTCTATCGGATTTTCGGGCCCGACGGGCGCGACGAAACCGACGATTTGCGCAACCGGCTGCGCACTGCTTTGCGAAACCTCGAAATCGCGCCGGGCGCCGGCCAGCTGCGCGTGTGCGCGGAGGGCGATTCCTGGATCAACATCCTCTGGCCCTGGTCGAGCGCCTTCGGGTACGAAAAGACCTTCTTCGACGTGATCGAGGGCGACAGCGCCTATTACACCCGCAGCGTCGGTTATCCCGGCGATACGCTGGCGGACATGCTGGCGGCGCGCGACTACCGCCAGCTTCTGGCATCCGGAACCTTCGACTGTTTCATCTTTTCCGGCGGCGGCAACGACGTGCTGGGCGGCGCCGCCCTGTCGCGGCTCCTGCGCGACCGCCCGGCGACGGGCGCCGCAGCGACACCGGCTGGGTGCATCGATCCCGCAGCCCTTGCCGCGGCCGTTTCGGATCTGGCGAAAGGCTATGATTTCATCGCCCGGGACGTGACGGCCGCCGACCCGGATGTGAAGATGCTCGTCCACGGATACGACTATCCGCGCCCGGTTGCCGGCGAACCCTGGCTCGGCGTTCCCTTCGCCGCGCGCGGCTACGACCTCGTCGCCGACAAGGACCTGATCGAGGCAATCCTGATGCACCTCGTCGATGCCTTTTACGACATGCTGGCCACCATCGCCGCCAGCCATGCCCATGTCGAGGTGGTCGATCTTCGAACCATCGTCGCCGGCCGCTGGAACGACGAATTGCATCCGAAAGAGACCGCATCGCTCGACCTTGCAGCGGAATTCACCAGGCGCATGCCGACCGCGCCAGTGGCGTGACGCACGATCCCGTCACCACCTCACGATCAGGACATCGCCCGGCCCGTCGGGGCCTGCATAGCGGGCGTGGGCGACGGTCGCGCGCGGACTGACCAGGACGCGAAACAGCTGCCGGAACACCGCCCGGTGCCAGGGACAGCCGGCAATCGCCAGGGCCTGCCCCTGCAAAAGGAATTTCATCGGCCGGCCCGGCAGGACCCGCAACGCCCCCTCGCCTGCAAACGTCCAGGCATTGCGCACCACGGCGCGGGCGAGAAGCGGGGCCGAAAGGTCGACCGGGAGCATGCGCAAGAGGCTGCGGACAACGGCCGGAATGCGATTTGCGATCACATAGTCCGCCGTGCGCCGTCCGGCGTCGGCGCAGACGGCGCCGCCAATCTTTGGCCAGTCGCGGTAAAGCACCGCGTAGAGACGCTCCACATCGCAAACCGGCACCATGTCGCCCGGCGGCGCGGACAGCCAGCAAGACAGTCCGGCGGCGTCGAACAGCCGGTCGGTGTCTGTCCCGCCCTGCAGCGCCGTCATCGCCGCTGCGAGCTGAAGCGCCGCATTGGGACCGATCACGCCGCTCGCCTTTCCGCCAGCCGACACGGCGCCCGCCGGAAACGCAGTTTCCGCATAGCGCATCCCGGGTCGGCGCTCAGACATCGGCCATCTGCCCTTCGCTGCCGCCGCAGGCCTTTTGCGCGGCCGCCCGGCTTCGGGCCGCCTTGACCTTTTGCGCGCGCTCGGCCGCCGCCTCCCAGTCCGAAAGCTGGGCCGGGGCGATCTTGCGCGTCTCGTCGAAGTGGAAATCGACCTTCTTTTTCGACTGCGGCCCCCAGTAGCCGACCTTGCCGAGATCGTAGAAGGTGCGCTGGAACCCGGCCTTGAGAAAAGCCTTCAGGCATCCAAGCAGATAGCGCCGGCGGAAGCCGCTGCCGCGCCAGGGATAATCGAGGAGCGCCTTCTTCATGTAGAAGCGCCGATAGTTGTTCATCACCCGGTCAAGCAGCTCGGCCCGGTCCATGGCCTCCGGCTTCATGATCGGCGTGACGAAATTGTATTTCGAGAAGTCGAAGACCTCGACCTTGTCGCCAAGATCCTGGTAGAGCGGCGAGAACGGCCAGGGCGTGTACATCGCCCAGTTGGCGAGATCCGGATTCCAGTCCCGCGCCATCTTGTAGGTCTCTTCCAGCGTCTCCGGCGTCTCATTGTCCAGCCCGACAATGAACTGCGCCTCGACGAAGATGTCCGCATCGCGCAACAGCTCGATGGCGCGGCGGTTGTCGGCAACCTTGGTTTCCTTGTTGAACCGGTCGAGCTTGAGCTGCGCCGCAGCCTCCGTCCCAAGCGACACATGCACCAGCCCGGCCTTGCGGTAGAGCGGCAGCAGCGCCTCGTCGCGCAGGATGTCGGTGACGCGCGTGTTGATGCCCCATTTCACCTTGTCGGGCAGGCCGCGCGCGATCAGCTCCTCGCAAAAGGCGATGAATTTCTTGCGGTTGATGGTGGGTTCCTCGTCGGCAAGGATGAAGAAGCCGACCTGGTGATCTTCCACCAGCCGCTCGATCTCGTCGACGACCTTCCTCGGATCGCGCACCCGGTAATCGCGCCAGAACTTCCACTGCGAGCAGAAGGAACAGGTGAAGGGGCAGCCGCGCGCCATGTTGGGGATCGCGACGCGAACGCCGAGCGGCACATAAATGTAGTTTTCCCACTCCAGCAGCGACCAGTCGGGATCGATCCCGTCCAGGTCCTTCACGGTCGGAGCCGCGGGCGTGGCGATGATTTCCTCGCCGCGCCGAAAGGCCAGCCCCTTGATCCCGTCGACCGCATCGCGCCAGGCGCCGCCGGCGATGGCCGAGACCAGATTGGCGAAGATTTCCTCGCCCTCCCCGCGCACGATCACATCGACCTGCGGCGCCTCGCTCAGCACCTGCTTGTACATGAAGGTCGCATGCACCCCGCCAAGCACCCGCACCGCGTCGGGGCAGGCATCGCGCGCCACCTCGAGCACGCGCTCTGCCGTATAGATCGAGGGCGTGATCGCCGTGACGCCGACGATATCCGGCTTGAGCGCGGCGAGGCGCGCGGCCAGGGCCTCATCGTCGATGTGATGCGTCATCGCATCGATGAAATGAATGTCGTCGAAGCCCGCGCGCCGCAGGCTGCCGGCGAGATAGGCGACCCACGCCGGCGGCCAGCTGCCGGCGATTTCGGCGCCGCCGGAATGATAGTTCGGATGAACAAGCACGATGCGCATGGCAAACCCTCCCGTGATCCGGAAAGGTTACACCTTTATGCGTCACTCAAAATTGACACATGTCAATCCAGGGTGACACTCACCCGGACGCAGCCCGCCTCTGCGGCGCACCGCCGGCCGTGCGAGGCACCATCGCTAGGCCGGCAGACCGAGGATCGCGCGCGCTTCCACAACGCTTGCCGGATGCCGGCCGTGGTCGGCGCAGATATCGGCGGTGCGTTTCACCAGCGCTGCGTTGGAGGGGGCGAGCGTGTCGCGATCCAGGCGAATGTTGTCTTCCAGACCGGTGCGGCAGTGTCCGCCGGCTTCCATCGCCCAGCGGCTGACTTCGAGCTGGTGACGCCCGATGCCCGCTGCCGTCCAGGTCGCGTCGGGCATCAGCCGCCGGGTGGTCTCGACATAAAAGTCGAACACGCGACGGTCGACCGGCATGGCGTTCTTCACGCCCATCACGAACTGCACGTGCAGCGGCGCGGCAAGGCGTCCGTCCGCAACCATCGCCGCCGCCTGGAAGATGTGCGACAGGTCGAAGGCCTCGATCTCGGGCTTGACGTTGTAGGTGCGCATTTCGCCTGCGAGCCAGTCGACCAGCTCGGGCGGGTTCTCGTAGACGCGGGTCGGGAAGTTGTTCGATCCGACGGAAAGCGACGCCATTTCCGGGGCGAGCGGCAGCATGCCGCCGCGCGTCTTGCCCGCGCCCGAACGACCGCCGGTCGAGAGCTGCACGATCATGCCCGGGCAATGCGTCGCGATCCCCTCCATCAGCCGCGCGAAGCGATCCGGGTCGGAGGTCGGCGTGCCGTCGTCCTCGCGCACGTGGCAATGGGCGATCGTCGCTCCGGCTTCGAAAGCCGCCTGCGTGCTTTCGATCTGTTCGCTGACGGTGATCGGAACCGCGGGGTTGTCCGACTTCCTGGGGACCGAACCCGTGATGGCGACGCAGATGATGCATGGATCGGACATGCGAGAAAGCTCCCGTGATAGGCGACGCCGTCGGCGGCTTCAGCGGCCCCGACGCATCTTCCTGGCAAATATCATGAACCGGCGTGACGGCGGCTGGCCGCAGGATGCGACAACGGGCCGTTGGTTATCAGCTTCCACAGGCAACGGCAAACCGCGCGGGGAGATCTTCGCCAGGCCGCCGACGCGCCTCAGGCCCCCTTGCCAAGCACACCCGGTTTCTCCAGAAGCGGAACGCGGGAGAAACTGCGCAGCAACTGCGCCGGAAGCTCGCTCGCCGGCACCGCATGGCCGTAGTAGAACCCTTGCGCGATACGACATCCGGCCCGGCGCAACAGCGCGCATTGGCTCGGCGTTTCCACCCCTTCCACCGTGACGCTGATGCTGAGACGCCGCGCCAGCTCGACGATGGAGCGGATGATCAGCAGACTTTGCGCATCGCTTTCCAGGGTTTCGACGAAGCTGCGGTCGATCTTCAGTTCGTCCCAGGCGAAATCGCGCAGATAGGAAAGCGCGGAATATCCGGTTCCGAAGTCATCGAGCGCGATCCACACGCCCAGCGCCTTGAGGCGACGCATCGTCGACAGCGCCCGCGTGGAATCGCTCATCACCATGCTTTCGGTCACTTCGAGCTTCAACCGTTCAGCGGCGAGACCGCTTTCCGCGAGAATGTCCGCGACCCGGCCGGGCAGGTCGCTGCGCGCCAGTTGCGCCACCGACAGATTGACGGAGACGGGCACATCCTGCGGCAAAAGGCTGGCGTCGCGGCAGGCGGAGCGCAGAATATGCTCGCCGATCTCGACGATCCGCCCGGAGGCTTCCGCGATGCGCACGAATTCGCCCGGCGGAATCCAGCCGAGCTCGGCATGACGCCAACGCGCAAGCGCCTCGAAGCCGACGATCCGGCCGGTCGCCATCTCCACCTGGGGCTGATAATGCGTCACGATTTCGCCCCTGGCCAACGCATCCGTGAACCCCGCCTCGATCACCTGTCGCCGGGTGGCGTCCTCGCGCATCGATGCGTCATAGACCTGCGCCCGCCCCTTGCCGGCGGCCTTGGCATGGCTGAGGGCGAGATCCGCATTCTGGACCACCGCGTCGCCGTCGATGGCGTCCGCATCGACAAGGGCAAAGCCGATGGTGACGTTGACGACGATGTTTCCGTCGCCCAGACCGTGAGCCGCATGCAGGCCGTCGACCATCTCCCGCGCCCGCGCCTCGGCTTGCCGCACGCCGCCGGACACGCGCGTCAGCACGGTGAACTCGTCTCCGCCGAGCCGCGACACCAGTCCCTCCGCGCCCCAGCCGGCCACAATCTCCTCCAGCCGCCTCGCGACCGATACCAGCAGACTGTCGCCCGCCGCATGGCCGAGCATGTCATTGACCGCCTTGAAGCCGTCGAGATCGATGGCATAGACCGCAAGCTGCCGTTCGGTCTCGCGCGTGTCGAGGAGCGCCATGTCCAGCGCGGCATCGAAGGCCAGCCGGTTGGCGAGCTGGGTGAGCGGGTCGCGCTGCGCAACCTGCTCGAACTTGCGGGCATTGCGTTCTGCCAATTCGCGCGCCAGCCGCAACCGGCGGGCCTGATAGGACATCATCGCCAGCAACACCGCGCCGAACACGATCAGTACCGTCACCAGCGAATTCTGGATCTGCTGATGCTCGCGCAACGTCCGGCGAATTTCCTCCGCCTCCGCAAGGTTTGCCATCATCGCCTGGCTGCCGATCAGCGTCACGTCCTGCACCGCCCCGCGCAGCGTCCGGCGGATCTCGCTGAGCACCGCGGGATCTTCGAGGCGCTCGTAAAGCGGCGTCAGCCCGTTCACCTTCGCACGCGCGCGCTCCAGGAGCGCGATGCGCTCCGGCGACGTGGCGACGAAACTCCAGAAGGCCCCGGCGGACCAGGTGTCGATACGGCTGAGCAGGATATCGTGGAACAGGCGGGCGCCGCGCGCATCCTCCGCCGACCCGCTTGCCGCATAACGTGCGGTCCGTTCCATCGAATTGACGGCATCCAGACGGCCGTTCAGCCCGCTCATGGCGATGTCGTAGCGCATCGACCGGTTGACCGCCTCGCCGGTGGTCAGGACCGCCTCCGCCTGCACCATGATCACGAGCACCAGACCGCCGAGCACCATGATGCCGACAAGGCGGATCTTGCCGACTAGCGTTTCACCGATGCGCAACAACCCTGCCATCATTGTGGCCTTACTTGACCGTCAGCCGTCGCAACTGCCAGATAGAGCGGGAAAAATACAATTCGTTGCGCAACCCCGAAAAACGGTCGAACGGATAGATGACGAAAAGCGGCCCCTTGTCGCGCACCGTGAGGTCGGCTCCATTGGCGCGATACGCAAGGATGACGCCATAGTCGACCGCGTCGGAAAGCGGGATTTCGGTGTAGAAGTCGTTGAGCGCGATAGCGGTCAGATTGTCGCCCTTTGCGCCGACATGCGTCATCAGCTTCGACAGCAAGACGCCCTCGAAGACCATCGTGCCATCGTGCCAGGGCGTGGTCGTCTCGACCCGCTCGACGCCAAGCGCCCGCAGGTCGCCAAGCGTGAAATCGACGGGCGCACCGCCGGCGATCCGGCCATCGACGGTCAGCACGACTTCTCCCTCGGCCCGCGCCGCGCCCGCAAGAACGGAACCGAGCAACAGCATCGCAGCGCAGATAAGTCGCAGATTTTTCATGTCATCTCACTCCCGGACACCGCCAGCCCCCGCCTGACGAAGTCACCCCCCCTGACAAGCACGGCCTGACACCAGAAAGATGTAACCTTCAGCTCTAAGGAGTAATTAACATATCAATATAAATTGCTGAAAAAACATAAAAATAACTTCAAATATGAAGGCGCAATACTGTGATTTATCCGGATGTGAAAGAAATTATATTAGTTCGAATTCGATGATAATGGCTCCGCACATCGTGAATTCTCCGATGATTCGCGGGTGTCGCACGGGTGTTTTGCCGGTTCAGGCCCGGCTTGCGGAAAAAACGGTCTCGCCGATTTCCGGGCTCTGACGCGCCACCGTTTCGAAGCACACCACGGAGCCTTCCGACAGCGCCGTGTTGTAGGCAAATCCGCGGGCGCAGAGGATCTGGAAAATCTCCAGCACGCCGGCCTTGCCGATCCGCTGGGGGTGAAGCTCCAGAACGATCTTTTCCAGCCGCGCGGTGTCGATATGGCGAAGCAGCTCCAGCTCCGCGCCCTCGATGTCGGCGATCAACACGGTGATGCCCTGCTCGTCCAGAAACCGCGACACGTCCCGGGCCGGAACGCTCACCGTCTCCGCGCTTCCCGGTTGCGTCTGGCCGATCCCGGATCGCCAGAACTCGCGGTGCAGCGTGAAATCGACGGCACCTCGGGCGAGTGCATCGGGATCGCTGGTAAAGGCGGCGTTGATCACCTCGACCCCCGTCACGCCGTTGCGCGCATGGGTTTCGCGAATATGCGCAATGAGCCGGGCATCGGCCTCCACCGCCGCATAATAGGCCGGCCCGACATTGCGCATGACGCCGGCGGAAATGAAGCCGACACCGGCTCCCAGCTCCAGAACCCGGTCGCTTTCGCGCACGAACCGCGAGGCGATGGCGAGTTCGCTCGCTTCGTAACGGCCGCGCTTGATCTCGGAGACGATGCGTTCGTTCGCGACCGCGTCGTCCAGACTGAGAACCAGCCCGCTCGTTCCATGCGTTGCCAGAAAAGCCGTCACCGTCCGAACCCTGTGATCCTGCATGCAAAAAAGAATGCCACGGTCCGTCACGCCCCGGCGGCGACAGGCTGCGGCAGGGCGCGACTCACGCGCATTCGACTGCGGAAAACATATCGCAAAACTCGGGTGCAGGCCACAAATTTGCTTCCCAGCGTTGCAGCATGACGGCAACTGCGCACGAACCGGGCATTTCCCGCTTGCAGGTCAGCGGCGCTTAACGCTCCACGCGCCCGCTCCGCGCAAGGTCCCGCAAAGCCGCGACAAAATCGGCCGCGGCCACCTCCAGCGCGCCGGAGTTGTCGACAACCCGGATCGGAGCGACGGCCGGCACCGGCGCGGAGCGCGCCAGCCGCGCGGCCACCTGGGCGGCATCTTCGCGCCCGCGTGCGACGAGCCGGGCGGCAATCACCTGTGGATCCGCGGTGATCGAGACAATCGCAAGGCCGGGGAAGCAGGCCGCCATCTGCGGCAGCACCTTTCGCGATCCGTTGACGACCGCCGGAAGGCCGGCGGCGAGATGATCGCGCAGCGAGGCGGGCAGCCCGTAGCACAGATCATGCGCGCGCCAGCAGAAACAAAAGCCGCCGGCGGCTTCGCGCGCCGCGAATTCCGCGTCGGTTGCCGGAACATGGTCTTCCGCATCGCCGGCGGCCGGTCGGGTGATCGTCCGCTGCACGAAACAGAGTTCCGCGCCAAGCTCCCGTCGTGCCAGGGCGAGCAGGCTGTCCTTTCCGACACCGCTTGGCCCGACGACCGCGATCAGCCGCCCGGGCCGCGTTGCGCCGCTCGCCTCCTCCGGTGTGTCCGTTTGTGCCATCACGCGACGCGGCGCCCCTCGCGCCACACGCAGCGCACGATCGGGATGTGATCCTCGACCCGCACGCGAACCAGGTCGGCCCGCCGGTTCAGGGCAATTTCACCGCGGTCCCCAAGCCCCGCGGCGCGGGCCGGATTGCGCGACACCATCGCGACCGCCTGCGGCAGGTCAACCTCTTCCACCACCTCGCTGAGGAAGAACGCGGCCTGGATCAGGCTGAAGGGGATGTAGTCCGACGACAGGATGTCGAGCAGACCGTGCTCGGCGAGCGTGCGCGCGGAAATATTGCCGGAATGCGAGCCGCCGCGCACCACGTTCGGCGCCCCCATCAGCACTGCAAGTCCATTGTCCTTCGACGCCCGCGCCGCCTCCATGGTCGTCGGGAATTCCGCGATCTGGATCCCCTGGTCGACCGCCTCGTCCACATGAGCAGCCGTCGCGTCGTCGTGGCTGGCGAGCACGATGCCGCGCGGACGGGCCAAATCGGCAACGGCGGTGCGGTTCTTGTCGGAATATTCGGCCGACTGCGCCATCCGTCGCTCGCAGAAGGCGTTGAACTCCCGGTCGCTCATCTTCATCTTGCCCTTGTAATAGATCGCATAGGCCTCGAGGCTGGCGAACTGGCGCTGGCCGGGCGAATGGTCCATCAGCGAGGCAATCCGCACCCTCGGATCGTCGTCGAACAGACGAAAGCTCTCAAGACAATTGGGCGCGGCCACCTCGCAGCGCAGGTGGATGAAATGGTCGGCCCGCAGGCGGTCTTTCGCCACGCCGGCCTCGATGGCATCGGCGAGCCGGCGCATGTCGTCCCCCGTCACGCCGGCGTCCTCGTCCAGCCCCACGCGCAACGCATCGAACACCGTCGTGATCCCGCTCGCGGCGATCTGGGCGTCATGGGCGCAGACCGCCGCGATCGGATTCCAGCGCACCTTGGGGCGCGGCATGTAATGGTTTTCCAGATGATCCGTGTGCAGCTCGACAAGGCCCGGGATGATGTAGTCGCCGTTCATGTCCTGCGCATCCGCGACCGCGCTGGGGGTCGTGTCCACGCCGGCAATCGCGCCGTTTTTCAGGTGCAGCGTGCCGTCAATCACCTCGTCGCCCAGCACGATGCGGGCATTCGTCAAAATCATTTCCATGCGTTTCGTCTTTCAGGCGGTTTGGGACAATGCACCGCCGAGCGGTGCCTCGTGAATGCAGGTGAAGGGCGCACCGGGGGCCGGCTCGCGGCACAGCGCGATCCGGTCGACGGCAACCGGCTTTGCCGGAAGATCCGCGAAATGAATTCGCAGAGCGTGTTCAGCGCGCGTCGCGTCTGGCGCGTCGAGCCGCTCCGTCAGGGTCATGTGGAAGCGAAAGGCGTCGAACACGTGAGGATAGCCCCAGCTGTCCAGGTTGCGGCGCGACGTTTCGTCAAGACGCTCCGGCTGACGCCGCGCCCGCTCCTCGGCGGTCATCGGCGCGCGGAAGCCGTCGAAATGCCGCACGATTTCGCCGGCGAGCGCATCGAGCTCCGGCGTCGGGTCGGCAAAGGTCAGCGCCAGGAAGCCACGCAGGTTCTCCAGGTCGAGACACGCCGCCGGCGCGGGTCGGGCCGTTGCGGCGAACGCATCGAGGCCGGCGATCAAGCCGGCTTCGTCGCGCCCCCCGGCCAGGCGAAAGGGCGCCTTCAGGGTCGCGTGAAAGCCGTAGCGACGCGGCGATGCGATCCAGGGCGCGCGCGCGTCCGGCGCCAGACCGTCGACCGTTTCCGGCGCGATCTCGCGGTCGAACAGGCTGCGGCCGAGCCAGCCTTCGGCTTTTGCGACGAGAGGATGATCCTGCGGCGGCGTGTAGTAGAGGGCGTAGCGCATCTGATCCATCGGTCTTGCAGTGAATGTGGCCTTGCAAACGGGCGGTCGCGCGGCATTCGTGGGCTGGTTTGCCGCGCCTGGAAGCAGTGAAGCGGCCGCGACCGGCTTCCTGGCCCGCGACCGGCAGGGAAGAAGACGTCGTCTAGCGTTTTTGACCGCCCATCAGCCGCGAGCGCAAGGCGTTGGAGATGCCGTCAAACAGGAAGACGACGGCGAGAATCAGGAACACCATATAGGCAACATTCTCCCAATCCTGGTTCGTGCGCATCGCTTCCCACAGTTTCAGACCGATGCCGCCGGCGCCGACGGCACCGATGATCGTCGCCGAGCGGGTGTTCGATTCCCAGAAATAGAGCGCCTGGCTGGCAAAGACAGGCAGAACCTGCGGCAGGACGCCGAACCGCTGCACCGAGGCGGGAGAAGCGCCGACGGAGCGTACGCCCTCGCGCTGCTTGTCGTCGATGTTTTCCAGCGCCTCGGCATAGAGCTTTCCAAGCGTGCCGGTGTCGGTGAAGAAGATCGCCGACATGCCCGCCAGGGGGCCGGGTCCGAAGGCGCGGGTGAAGAACAGCGCCCAGATCAGCATGTCGACGGAGCGCAGGAAATCGAAGAAGCGCTTGTTGATCTGGTTGACGATGCGGCTGCGCGTGATGTTGCGGGCCGCGAGGAATGCGAGCGGAAACGCAACGATCCCGGCAAACAGCGTACCGACGAAGGCCATGACGATGGTCTGCAGCAGTTTCGTCCAGACATCGAGATGCTGCCAGTCGGCGTTGTAGAGGATGTTGTTCCATGCAAGCGAGAGGTTGGAGCGGTCGGGATCGATCCGCTCGCCGGAGACGATCAGCCCGAAGACCTCGCCCGCGCTCTTGCCCCAGAAGGGGGAATTCGCGTCGAAGACGAAATTCTCCCAGCCGATGAAGCGGTGGCGCACCTTGACGCCGTCGTAGTCGATCTCCGCGCGGCCGTTGAAGCCGAAATAGGCAAGCACCTTGCGGCCCGCGCGTTTCTGCTGCGCCCACTCCGGCAGGTCGCCCTCGACCGTGACCAGTTCACCGGGCCCGAGCCGCACCGCGACGCTCTCCGTCCCGCGCGTCACAACCACACGCGTCGGCGCGATCTCGATCAGGTTCCCCGCCCCCAGGGTCACCGAGGCTTGTGTGATGACCTCCTCCACGACCGTTTGCGGTTCGCCTGGCACGGCGGCATCCGCATCGGCGCCCCCGCCGGTCGCCGCATCGGGTGCCATGAAGGAGAAGCTGCTGGTGCCGCCGGACGGGGCCGCCGCCTGCGGCGTCGTGCCCATGGCATCGGGCACCATGAAGCTGTTGGCGGTCTTGTCGGCAGCCGTCCCGGACGCCGTCACGCCCTCTTCCACGCGCCGACGCTCCATCGTCGCGGTGGAGGTGACGATCCAGTCGGGATCGGGATTTGCGCCAAGCGGCGAGAACCTCGGCCATTCAAGCAGGATCGCCCCGTCCGGCTCGATCTCGAAGTCGGGCCGGACCTCGTAGGAGATCCAGTCCGCGAGATAGTTTCCGGCGATGTCCCAGTTGCCGTCCTGAAGCACCTTGCCGATGCCGAAGAACGACCAGCAATAAACGCTGTAGAGCGCGACCGCGAGGATCGCCAAGGGCGCCCGGTAGCGCTTCCAGGGACGGTTGCGGAAGACCTCGGGGTGACGCGCGACGATGTCCTCGACATCGCCAGCGCTCAGCTGTGCGGAAGAATTGGCAGCCATGAACGAAGACCTTGGTTAGCGTCCGAACTCGAAGGCCTGATTTCCGACGAGGCGCTTGCGCAGCCAGGCCGAAAACTGGTCGACGGCGACGATCGTCAGGAACAGCAGGAGGATGATGGCAAGCGTCTTGGCCTCATGGCCGCGGCTGATCGACAACCGGAGCACCTCGCCGATGCCGCCGCCGCCGACCGCGCCGATGATTGTCGAGGCCCGCACGTTGATCTCCAGCCGAAGCAGCGCATAGCTCATGAAGTTGGGCGCAACCTGCGGCACGATTGCGAACCACACCCGCTCGAACCAGTTGGCGCCGACCGCCCGCAAGCCTTCGTCGGGGCGCATGTCGGCATTTTCCACCACCTCGAAGAACATCTTGCCGAGCGAGCCGACCGTGTGGATCGACACCGCGATGATCGCCGGGATCGGCCCAAGCGTCAGAACCGCGACGAAAAAGCCGGCGATGACGATCTCGGGAAAGGCACGCAGGAGCTCCATCAAGCGCCGCACGCTTCCGCGCAGCCAGGGATTGCGCACGAGGTTCTTCGCCGCGACGAAGCACAGCAGGAAGCCGAAGGTGAAACCGATCAGCGTCGACAGGATCGCGATGTTGAGCGTTTCCAGCATCTTGTAGAAATATTCCGGAACGTAGAGGCTCTCGGTCAGATAGACCCGGCCTTCCGGATAATTGTACTTGAAGCTGCCGTCGTCATAGGGCGACGGCAGGTCGAACAACGCGCGCCAGATCTCCATCGGATCGCGCGGCGCAAGGTCGATGAAGAAATCGAAGAAGTAGGGCAGCCGGTCGAAGAACTTGCCGGCGTTGGTCTCATTGGCGAACCAGAGCGATCCCGACAGCGCAAGGAAGAGCACGGCAAGCCCGCCGACGGTGTAGATCCGCCGGCGCATCGACTGTTCGCGCCAGTGGCGCTCGACAAGCGCGCCTTGCGCGGACAAGGGCGTCGCAGCGCCGGGCGTGGCGGCGGGAGGAAACGTCGCAAGCGACATGGGCGGGGCTCGCAATGAAGGCGGGAGGACAAAGAAAAACGGACGCCGGCGACAGGGGCCGGCGTCCGCGCTGGAAAAGCTCTTACGAGCCGATCTTGGCTTTGCGTGCGGCGATGATCGCCTTGTAGAAGTCGACGTTGACTTCCGTGAAGCTCTTGTAGTCGCCGCCCTGGATCGCCATGAAGCAGTCGCGGTCGGTTTCCGGCATCGAGAGCATGAAATTCTTGAACTTGCTCTTCATGTCCTCGTTCAGCGAGGAGCGCACGACGACCGGTCCGTTCGGGATCAGCGGCGACTGCCAGATCTGGACGAGGTCGTCCATGTCGAGAATGCCCTTGTCGACCATCTTGCGCAGGTTGCCGGACGTGTAACCGTCCTTGAACTCGCCCACGCCCGACGACCAGGTGGTGCCGGCGTCGAAGGTGCCCTTGATCACTTCCAGAACCAGGTTCTCGTAACCGCCACCGAAGCCGGTCTCCCCGAAATAGCCGTCGATCGGCCCGCCGATCGCATCGGGCAGCGTCACGGAGGGCACGAGGAACCCGGAGGTGCTGTCGGGGTCGGCGAAGCCGAGCTTCTTGCCCTTCATGTCCTCAAGCGAGGTGATGCCGCTGTCGGAATGGGCGACCATGACCGAATAATAGCCGGTCGAGCCGTCCGTCTGCACGGTCGTCAGGATCGGTTCGACCACTTCCGGGTCGCTCAGATAGACCTTGGCATACCCCGAGGCGCCAAGCTCGGCATAGTCGAGCGTGCCGCCGAGCAGGCCCTGGATCACGCCGTCGTAGTCGGCGGCCGGGAACAGCGAGACCTTCTCCACGCCGAGCACGTCGGGAAGCTTTTCGGTCATGCACTGGAAGTTGCGCAGACGGTCGGCCTCGTTCTCGCCGCCGATGATCCCGATGCGGAATTCCTTGAGGTCCTCGGCCTGAACCGGGGCAATCGCGCCACCGGTGACCAGAAGGGTGGCGGCAGCAACTGCGCCAAGAAGGGTGCTCTTGAGCATTGACGTCTCCATGGGTGGTCCGGCTGATCCGGCCGTTAAAGGTCGAGTTGGTCCCGTTTCGTGGGAAGCCGATCCGTGGTCCTCAGCCGGCGAGCGCCGGCTGCTTGCGGATAAGCGGGCAACCCGTGCGGGCGCCGTGATGCTTGTGGAGGTGATCGCTTCCGACAACGCATCGCCCTCGGCGCCGTAGATGCGCCGCGCGGCGTCGGTCGTCAGCTCCTCCGGTGGGCCGTCGAAAACGACCGCCCCCTGCGACATGCCGATGATGCGTTCGCAATAGCTGCGCGCCGTATCGAGCGTGTGCAGATTGGTGACGACGGTGATGCCGTCGCGCTCGTTGATGTCCTTCAGCGCGTCCATCACCTTTTGCGCGTTCAGCGGATCCAGCGAGGCGATGGGCTCGTCGGCGAGCACCATCTTCGGTCGCTGCATCAAGGCCCTGGCAATCGCCACACGCTGCTGCTGGCCGCCGGACAGCGTGCCCGCCGCCTGGAGTGCCGTCTGCGCGATGCCGAGCCGTTCAAGCGCGGCGATCGCCATGGCACGTTCGGCCTGCGAGAACATGCCGAGCAGGTTCTTCGCCGAATTGCGATGGTTGAGCCGGCCGAGCAGGACGTTGGTCAGCACGTCGAGACGCGGCACCAGGTTGAACTGCTGGAAGATCATCGCGCAGTCGCGTTGCCAGTTACGCAGCGCCTTGCCGCGCAGGGCCGACACTTCGGTATCGTCAAAGACGATGCGGCCGCCATTGGGGTCGATCAGCCTGTTGATCATCCGAAGCAGGGTGGATTTCCCTGCTCCGGAGCGGCCGATGATCCCGACCATCTGTCCGTCCGGAATGTCGAGGGTCACCGACTTGACCGCCGTGTTGGACCCAAACTTCCGTGTCACGCTTTCGAGCTTGAACATACGCGCCTCAATTCCTGTGGTGCGTGTTGCATAGCGCCGCTTCATGACAGGCGATCTGCGGTTTTGTGACGATTTGCTTACACATCCGGCTCAGTTCCCGGCCAAGCAAACCGGCGGCTAGCCGCCGTGCCTGGCAAGGAACGCCTCGGCGTCGAGCTTGCGGAAATCGTCGAGCGCGGACCGCAGCCGGTCGTGGTCCCAGTCCCACCAGCCGAGCCGTTGCATGCGCTGTGCGACAGCCTCCGGAAACCGCTCGCGAATGAGCTTTGCCGGCACACCGCCGACAATCGTGTAGGGCGCGACATCGCGCGCCACCACGGCACCGGCGCCGATCACCGCGCCATCCCCCACCGTGACGCCGGGAAGCACCGTCGCCCCGTGGCCGATCCACACGTCGTGACCGATGATCACGCGTCCCTCGCGCCGCCAGTCGAAAAAGGCGGCGTCGGGCTCGGCATCCGGCCAGTAGTCGTTGGCGCGATAGGTGAAATGGTGCAGCGTCGCACGCCAGGTCGGGTGATTGGTGGCATTGATGCGCACGGCGGCCGCGATATTGGCGAATTTGCCGATCTGAGCGCACCAGACGATGCCGTCCTGCATGATGTAGGAGTAATCGCCCAGGGTCGTCTCGCTCATGCGCACCCGCTCGGCCACTTCCGTGAAGCGGCCGAGTTCGGACTGCGCGACATGTGCCGTCTCATGCACGAGCGGCGTCTCGCGAAGTTTGGTCATCTGCGCCTCACGCCGCCTGTTTCGGCGCGAAGGCGCGCACGTCGATGATCCGGTCGGCGACCGCTTCGCGCACTTCCTCGTCGTGGAAGATGCCGATCTGGGCGACGCCTGCGGATTTCTTTTCGGCGATCATCTCGATGACAATGCGCCGGTTGGTGGCATCGAGCGAGGCCGTCGGCTCGTCGAGCAGCAGCACCGGATGATCGGTGATGAAGCCGCGCGCGATGTTCACGCGCTGCTGTTCGCCGCCGGAAAAGGTCGCCGGCGGCAGCGCCCAGAGGCGCTCGGGAACATTGAGCCTTGCCAGCATCTCGCCGGCGCGCACACGGGCGGCTTCAAGCTTCTGCCCGCGCGCCGTCAGCGGCTCGGCGACGAGATCGAGCGCGCTCACGCGCGGCACCGTGCGCAGGAACTGGCTGACGTAGCCGATGGTCTCGCGCCGCATGGCGATCACCGCGCGCGGGTCTGCCGTCGCGAGATCGACCATGTCGCCCCGGTGACGCACCAGGATATGTCCGCCCTCGACGGCGTAATTGCCATAGAGCATCTTCATGATCGAGCTCTTGCCGGCGCCCGACGGTCCGCCGAGCACGACGCATTCGCCGGCCGCGACATCGAAGCACGCGCCCTCCACGACGGGAAGCACGATGCCGTCCTGCAAATGCATGGTGAAGGCCTTGGAGAGGTCTGCGACGCTGACGGCGAGCGCGGACCCGGATGTGTTGGAATTTGCCATCGTCACACCTGAAGGATGGAGGAAACAAGAAGCTGGGTGTAGGGCGCCTGCGGGTCGTCGAGCACGCGGTCGGTCAGGCCGGCCTCGACCACGTCGCCGCCCTTCATCACGATCATGCGGTGCGACAGGAGACGCGCGACCGCGAGATCATGGGTCACGACGATGGCCGCAAGCCCGAGATCGGCGACAAGCCCGCGCAACAGGTCGAGCAGACGGGCCTGCACCGAAACGTCGAGCCCGCCGGTCGGCTCGTCCATGAAGACGAGGCGCGGGCCGGTGACCAGATTGCGCGCGATCTGGAGGCGCTGTCGCATGCCGCCGGAAAAGGCACGCGGCTGGTCGTCGATGCGATCCTCGGCAATCTCGACGCGCTCGAGCCAGCCGGTTGCCGTTTCGCGGATGCGGCCATAGTGCCGCTCGCCGACCGCCATCAGTCGTTCGCCGACATTGGCGCCGGCGGAGACGGTCATGCGCAGCCCGTCGGCCGGGTTCTGGTGCACGAAGCCCCAGTCGGTGCGCATCAACAAACGCCGCTCCGCCTCGCTCATCCGGTAGAGATCGCGGGTTTTTCCGTCCCGCATCCGGTAGCCGACCGTGCCGGAGGACGGTTCCAGCCGCGTCGAGATGCAGTTGAGCAGCGTCGTCTTGCCGGAACCGGATTCCCCGACGATGGCGACCACCTCGCCCGGATAGACGTCGAAGGAGACATCGCGGCAGCCGATGCGCGGCCCGTAGAATTTTGTCAGGCCGTCGACCGAAAGCAGCGGCGCGGCATCCTCGAAAAGCGAACTCATTGCGCCGGCTCCTTTGCGGCATAGGCATCTTCGGCGGCGAGGCGACCCTTGTGGCCCTGGGCCAGCCGCTCCTCGCAGTGGTCGGTATCGGAACAGACGAACATCCGTCCGCCGTGGTCATCCAGAATGACCTCGTCGAGATAGACGCCCTCCGCCGCGCAGAGCGCGCAGGGCTCCTCGAAGCTCTGGATCTCGAAGGGGTGATCCTCGAAGTCGAGGCTGACGACGCGGGTATAGGGCGGGATCGCATAGATCCGCTTCTCGCGCCCGGCGCCGAACAGTTGCAGCGCCGGCGACATGTCCATCTTCGGATTGTCGAATTTCGGCGTCGGCGAGGGGTCCATCACGTAGCGATCCGCGACCAGCACCGGATAGGCGTAGGTCGTGGCGATATGGCCGTGGCGGGCGATGTCCTCGTAGAGCTTCACATGCATGAGGCCGTATTCCTCAAGCGCATGCATCTTGCGGGTTTCCGTCTCGCGCGGCTCGAGAAACCGCAGCGGCTCGGGGATCGGCACCTGATAGACGAGCACCTGCCCCTCGGTGAGCGGCTCCTCGGGAATGCGGTGCCGTGTCTGGATGATCGTGGCGTCGCGCGTGTGCGTCGTCACCGCGACATTGGCGACCTTCTGGAAGAAGGCGCGGATCGAAACCGCGTTGGTCGTGTCGTCGGCACCCTGGTCGATCACCTTGAGCGTGTCGTCGGGGCCGATGATGGAGGCCGTCACCTGCACGCCGCCCGTGCCCCAGCCGTAGGGCATCGGCATCTCGCGGCTGGCGAAGGGCACCTGATAGCCCGGAATGGCGATGGCCTTGAGGATCGCCCGGCGGATCATCCGCTTGGTCTGTTCATCCAGATAGGCGAAATTATAGGTGGCGATGTCGCCGGTCATGACCGTCATTCCGCGGCCTCCTGTTTGGCGGTGTCGGACCCTTTCGCCTTTTCCTCGAATTCGCCACGCATGCGGCGCACGAGGTCGAGCTCGGCCTGGAAGTCGACGTAATGCGGCAGTTTCAGGTGCTCCACGAAGCCCGTCGCCTGCACGTTGTCGGAATGGGAGATCACGAATTCCTCGTCCTGTGCGGGGGCGACGCGGTCCTCGCCAAGCTCGCCCGCCCTCAGCGAGCGGTCGACCAGCGCCATCGACATGGCCTTGCGCTCCGACTGGCCGAACACCAGCCCGTAGCCACGGGTGAACTGCGGGGGAACCTTGGCCGAACCGGCGAACTGGTTGACCATCTGGCATTCCGTCACCTTGACGGCGCCGAGCGCCACGGAGAAACCGAGCTCGGGCACGTCCATTTCCACCTCGACCTCGCCCATGCGGATCTCGCCGGCGAAGGGATGCGTGCGGCCGTAGCCGCGCTGGGTGGAATAGCCGAGCGCCAGCAGGAAACCCTCGTCGCCGCGCGCCAGCGCCTGCAGGCGCAGGTCGCGGGCCATGGGAAATTCCAGCGGCTCGCGCGTCAGGTCGCCGGAGGGTTCCTCGGGAAACGGCTCGTCCTGCGGACCGGCTGCGGAGCGCTCGATCAGGTCCTCATGCGCCAGAATGTCGGCCACCCGTGTCAGCGGCTCGCCTTCGCTCTCGCGGGCCGGCGCCGGCGGCACCTCGCCATCGCCAGCAAGCTCGGGATCGAGCAGACGGTGGGTGTAATCGAAGGTCGGCCCGAGCACCTGCCCGCCGGGCAGATCCTTGTATGTGGCCGAAATCCGCCGCTCGGCGATCATCTCGCCGGTCTCGACAGGACGCGAGGCCCCGAAGCGCGGCAGGGTCGTGCGATAGGCGCGCAGCAGGAAAATCGCCTCGATCATGTCGCCGCGCGCCTGCTTGACGGCAAGCGCTGCAAGCTCCGGCGCATAGAGCGAGGCTTCCGCCATCACCCGGTCGACGCCGAGCGCGAGCTGCTCGACGAGCTGTTCCACGGTGATCGCCGGCACCGACCGGTCGCCGCGCCGGCGGTCGGCGAGCATCTTGTGGGCGTTGGCGATGGCTGCCTCGCCGCCCTTGACTGCAACATACATGTCAGTTGGCCTCCGCATTGGAAGAAGAGCCGTCCGCCGTCGCGACGACGGTCGTGCGCGGCAGGGCGACAAGATCGCGGCCCGAAACGAGCACGACATCGACGCCGCGCGGGAAGAGCGCTCGGTTGTCGGCGCGCGCGGCAACGAAACCGTCGGGCAGACCGACGGGCGAAATCGCGGCGCTTTGTTCGATGCCGGGACCGGTGAGCGTCAGCGCAGCACCGCCGTCGAGCGCCGGCAGCGCCAGCACCAGCGTGGCGGCACGGTCGGGATATTCCTGGGTGCCGGCATGAAGCGTGTCCTGCGCCGGCGGCGTGTCGTCTTGCGCGCAAAGGACGAATGCGGCAGCGCCTGCGTCGTCCGTCAGCGGGCAGCCGGCGTGAAAGGCGAGCCAGGCCCGCACCGCGTCGGTGCGCAAGGCGGGCGACAGCCACACCGGCGTATCGGGATCGCACAGCGTCAGCGCCACGGCGGCAAGACCCGCCTCAAGCGGCGCCGGCGGCTCAAGGCGGTCGGCGAGCGTCTCGCGAACGCCCGGCCGGGCGTTCGCCTGCATCAGCGCATGAAACACCGCCTGCGCGTCGTAAACGGGATCGGCGAAACCGCCATCGACGGCTTTCGCCGTGAACTGGCCGGCATCGAACTGGAGGGTCTGCATCAGTCGTCTCCCCGTACCATGGTGAAGAAGTCGACCTTGGTCGCGGCCGCCTCGCGTTTCGTCTGTGTCTCCTCGCCCGCCCGGGCCGCCAGCAGGGGCGCGGTGACCGCGGCATCGATCTCCGCCCGGCGGTCGCCTTGCGTCCAGAGAGCGGCAAGCGTTGCCGAAAGGCTTGCCTTCGCGCGGTCCTGGCCGAGCGCATAGGCATGGCCGATGGCTCCCTCGGCAAGCCGCACCGTTGCGCGGGTCACCGTCGCCTCGCCCAGATTGAACGGCGCGCCATCTCCGCCGATGCGCCCGCGTACCATGACGAGACCCGTCTCCGGGCCGCGCACGGGCGCGGCTTGCGGAAGCCCTCCGAGCGCCTCCGCACAGGCCGCGATTTCGCTGGCCGGCGAGGCGGCCAGCACATCCATCAGCGTCTTCAGTCCGCGCGCGCCATCCCCTTGCGGATCGGCGCCGGTTGCATGCCCCTTGGCTTGCGATGTCATTCACTCGCTCCGTTTCAGTCAGCGGGCCGGATTTCCGACCCTGTCAATCAGGTCGCGTCTTCCGGTCCCGTATACCGGCCATTCCGTAATTTGTATAGTTTTATAGACAACCAACATCGAACACTCTATATCCGCTGCATGACGCCTTGATGACCCTCCCGCGACTGCGACGGCCATTGCGCAAAATCCTTGCGTCGACGGCAGGGTCGGGCGAAACGGACCCGGGTGGGGGACCCGCGAGGGCGCGAATTGGATGCGCCGATGACGGGACACGAAGGTGGACGGAGAGGGATGGTGAGCGAAATCGAGCGACGCAGTGGCGTTGCGCTATGGCGCCAGATCGCCGACGACATTCGCGCCGCCGTCGGCAACGGTGTTTATGACTCGGCCCAAAGGCTTCCGACGGAAGCAGCGCTTGCCGCGCAATTCGACGTCAACCGCCACACCGTGCGCCAGGCGCTTGCCGCGCTGGCGCGCGACGGCGTGGTGCGGACCGTGCAGGGACGCGGGACGGAAATCCTGCCGCGCACCCGCGTCAGCTATCCGATCGGCGCGCGCACCCGCTTTTCCGCCGGCCTCGGCGGACAGGTGGCCAAGGCGGCGACCCGGTTCCTGGAAACGGCGACGGAACCGGCAAGCGAAGAGGTCGCAAGGGCGCTTGCGCTCGCCCCTGCAACGCCTGTGCTGCGCCTGGAAACCATCGGGGCCGCGGACGGAACCGCCCTGTCGCGGGCAACCCACTGGTTCGACGCCGGGCGGTTTGCCGATCTGCCGGCGCATTGCGCGCAAAGCGGCTCGATCACCGAGGGGCTGAAGGCCTGCGGCATCACCGACTACAAGCGCCTGGCCACGGAAATCTCCGCCGCCCCCGCAAGCCGCGCGGACCGCAAGGACCTGGGCCTGCAAGCCGGGGCGGTGGTGCTTCTCACCACCTCCGTCAATGCCGACCGGGACGGCGTGCCGATCCAGATGAGCCGCAGCCGCTTCGCCGCCGACCGGATCACGCTGTCGGTGCGCAATGCGCCTGAGATCGGAGACGGAGATGAGGCCGGAGACGGGTAGAGCCTGTACACGCATGTCGCACGTGCATTAGGCTCGGGCTTTGCGCGGGACGGGGGAAGAGCGCCATGAAACGGATCGTCGCAAGCCTGATTGCCGCAGTGTCGCTCGCCCTGACCGGAGCGAGCCGGGCGGATCAATTCCACTCCGGAAGCTTCATGCTGTCCCCGAGCGCGAAGACGCTGGTCCTGATGGACCCGCCGCCGGATGCGCCCATGCTCATTGCACTGCAATGCAACGACATCACCATCGACACCGAATACCCGCGCTACCGCGTAACCGTCGACGGTTTCCAGGTCATCTCGACGTTCAACGAGAAAAGCGGCGCCTTCGTGAAGGGACGCGAGATCACGGTCCAGTTGAACCAGGACCGCCCGAACAAACCCTGCCACTGGAAGGCTCTGGGCGGCACGACCGGAAGCTTCTCGACCCCGTGGAGCTACGATCCGAGCCGCGATCACACGATGATGCTGGCCGCCTTCCACACGCCGACCCGCGTCAAGGTCGCCTTCGACGCCAGCAACATCTCCTGCGATCCGGGCAAGGTGACGCTCTATCGGGACGGCAAGGAACTGCGGGATCCGGGCGGCGACCCGATGCCGCTTCTGGCGGGCAGCAGTTTCATCGGAACCGCACGCATCGTGCATGTGACGATTGCCGGCAGCTGCCAGGGCGACGGTCGCTACACCGGTACGATATCGGTGCCGGCGACCGCCGCGAATTAGGATGAGGCCCGGCCGGGCCTCGGGCCTGCCCCGTCAGGGCAGATAAGTCAGGCTCTCCAGCATCGGCCCCGCCCAGAACTGGAAGCGCGCCACGACGGATTTCTCGAAGGGATCGTCCTCGCCCTCGACCGTTTCCACGCAGCCGGCAAACAGCATGTCCTGACTCACCTTCCCGGCCGCCTCGTCATAGGCATAGTCCCAGTTGATCGCCCCGTCGCAATTGCCGAGCCCGGCCACCATCGCCGCGACACCGGCCGCACCCGCCGGCGTTGCCAGGAACCGCTTGAAGTCGACCTCATCGGCCATCGCCCCGGAGGCCAAAGCCGCACTCAAGACGCATGTCGCGGCAATTGTTTTCAAACCCGTCATTTCATCCCCACTCTGCCCGGTGTATCTGCGGCGGGACGCCGGCGACCGGGAACGACCGCGCGCGCCCAAGACCTGTCACCGAACCTGCAAAGATTGCGTAAACGCAAAGGCTTGCGCATCGCGCAAGGCTCCCGGACAGCGTCGCGACCTGCCATCCCGACCCGCCCTTTCGTGCCACTGAGGACAGACGGTTCAAAACACCGCACTCCAAGGGTGCACCGCCGGGCAGGCCTCCGGATGCTTGCGCAGGTGGCGGTGCGGCACATTCAGCAGCTCAAGCAAATGCCCGGCGATGGCGCGCACCTCCTCCTCGCCGAGACCGCTCAGCGCAACACAGTCCAGAAGACTGATCCTGTTTCCGTCCTGACACACCTGACGTAACGTCAAGCGGTCATCGAACGCTCATGAAGCCAGATTCGCGAAATTGCGGGCACCAAACCGCGTGGCACTGGCGCTTGACCCATCAGAGGTTGCGGAGCATCCTGACGGCGAACCGACCGAAACAGCAAATGCGCCCGCATGAGCCTTTCCAGTCAAACCGACATCGCCGTGATCGGAGGCGGCGCCACCGGATGGATGGCAGCCGCCTACCTGAAACGCATGTTGCCGTCAGCGGATGTTGCGCTGATGGATTCGCCCTCCGTGGCGCCGCTCGGCGTCGGGGAATCGCTGAACGACATCTCCCGCCGGTTCAACACCGCCCTCGGTCTCGACGAACGCGCATTCCTGCGCGCCGGCGACGGCACATACAAGATCGGCATCCGCTTCGAGAACTTCGACCGCGCGGGCGGCGACTTCTTCCATCCCTTCGGCCGCCCCCGAACCCCGGTTCGGGCCGTTCCAGGCGCCCAGGAGGCCTATGCCGCAACCGGACTGTGCCGCCAGGACCGCTTCGATCCACGCGAGGACGCGCGCGGCTACCACGTCTGCGCGACACGCTATGCCACCTGCTTGCGAGACCTGGCACTTTCGCTCGGCGTTCGACATATCGAACGCCATGCCCGCGAGGTCTTGCGCAAGGGCGATACCATCGCAACGGTCGAGGGGCTTTCGGCGGATCTCTTCATCGACTGCACGGGCTTTCGCGCGTTGCTGATCGGCGATGCGCTCGCCACGCCCTTCGAACCCTTGTCCGGCCTGCTTCCCAACGACGCCGCCGTTGCCCTGCGCGTGCCCTACGACGCGGTGGCAGAACGCCCCTTCCCCTACACCAGATGCACGGCGATGGAGGCCGGCTGGATCTGGCGCATCCCGCTCTGGTCGAGGCTCGGCGCCGGCTATTGCTACAGCTCCCGCCACATCTCCGCCGCCCAGGCCGAAAAAAGCTTGCGCGCGCAGCTTGGCCTGGACACAGACAGACCCGAAGGCACGAACGACGGCCTCGAGCCGATGCATATCGCCTTTCGCCACGGGCGTCATACACACGCCCGACGCGGAAACTGCGTGGCCCTCGGCGGCGCCTTCGGTTTTATCGAGCCGCTGGAATCGACCGGCCTGTCGATGACCCAGGCCGCCATCATGGCACTGGTGCCGGGACTTGCCGACCTTGACCAGTGGGACCGGCTTTGCCGACGGCGGTTCGACACGACGGCCGACTTCGTCTTCGCCCACTACTGGCTCAGCGACCGCACGGACACGCCCTACTGGCGCGACGTCAAGCAGCTCACCCCGAGCCCGCTTCTGTCGCGGGTGCTGGGATGTGCCGCGGCGGGCGACTACACGCAGATCGATCGCGACCCGGGCTTTTTCTACCGGCCGCACAACTGGGATGTCGTCCTGTCCGGAATGGGGGCCTTCGACGGTCGCCGCGCGCTCGAGCCCTTTCTTCCCGAGGACCGTGACAGTCCGGATCTCGTCTCCTATCTCGCCACCCATGTACACGGATCGCCCGAATGGCCCCGGATCCCCGCGCACAACGCAACATGAGACTTGAGCCCGTCCGCACGCTCACGGTGGAGGGCATCCCGTTGCACCTTTACCGCTGGACAGACGAAGAGGCGCTTGCCGAGATCCGCGCGGCGATCCTGGCCCGGGAAGCCGAGATCCTGCGCCTGCCGCGCAGCGTGGAATGGAGCGTGCGGCACGACCGCGTCGCCTCGTCGCGCTATGCCAGCTACAATCTGCTGGCACTGCCGGACCCGCCTTTTCAGGCCCTCGGACGCGCAATCCGCGCCAGCATCGATGCCCTGCGCGCGGCGCGCGGCCTGCCCGAAAAACAGATGTACATCCAGTGCTGGTCGAACATCCTGCGCGCCGGTGAGGGCCTGCCGCGTCATGCCCACCCCTACCCGCTCCACGGCCATCTCAATGTCTCCACCTCGGGAAGCGTGACCCGCTACGGCGCCGGCGACCCGGTCGAGATCGACAACCGGCCGGGCGACATCACAGTGTTCGCCAAACCCGGCCTTGCCCATGACGTGCCCGCCTATACCGGCCCGGACGCCCGCATTTCCATCGCCTTCGACCTGTTGCCGGTTGCCTTCGTCGACGCGGACCCGCGCTGGCGAAAGCGGCATGCGGAGCGCAGTTTCATTCCGTTTTGAAAAGACCGGCCGTCCGATCACGCATCCGGGCAAAGCGCCGTTTCGATTTCGCCCGCCAGCGCATCGAGATCCGCTTCGCGCAGCGCCGCAAGCCGCGCCGATGCGACCCGGTGACCGCAGACAAGCGGCGACAAGGACATGCCGCCCTCAACGATCACCGGCCCGTCTGCGGTGTCGACAAAGGGAAATTTCGGCACGGAAAGCCGCATCAGCTCGGCGGATTCGCGGCGGCGCACCGCCGCTTCGACCTCCGGTGCAAGCGCGACCGACACCGGCAGCTCCGCGATCGTGCGCTCAAGCCAGCCGGGCGCGCGCGCACCGGCGAGATAGCCGGCCATCAGTTCGCCGTAGAGCACCGTGGCGCGTGCGACGAAACGGCCCTCGCCGCCCGGTCCGGCAAACGGCGCGCCGCGCGCCAGAAGCACCTCGCGCAAGCGCAAGGCGTCGTCGCCCGCCTCGCGAAACCCGCGCACGACCTCGCCGCCACGCCCCCGCGCCGGCACGCACCGCCCATGGAGACAGGGAAGGTTGCACAGATCCTCATCGACGATCTCGTGCCGGGAAAGCGCAACGCGCCCAACGGGGTCTAGATGAAAATGGCGAACGCTGTGCCGGCGCGCCGCCGTCATCGACAGGCCCGCGCGCGACATCGCCGGATCGGCCCCCGCCGGCGGCAGAAAGCCGGTGCGCGACAGCGGCGGAGTCGATAAATCGGCCCCCGGATAGACGCAGGTCTCGCAATCGACGAGCCAGGGCGTTCCGCGGCGGGCGACGAGATTGGAGGCAACCGCATCGCGCGAATTGGTCACCCAAAGCCAGAAGAGGAGATGGCCCGCGTGCCGGTAAAAGGCGGACACCTCACCGCTCGCCGTCGCCGGCGCCGTGTCGATCCAGGCGCACCAGCCGTATCCCGACCGCTCCAGCGTCTGCGGGGCAAACAGGGCCGAACCCGCCCCCTGTCCGGCAAGGAACCCGGCGAACCCGTGCCACAGGCGTTCGCGCGCAACCGAACGCGGCTTGTATGCCAGCCGGCCGCCCCCCTCGAAGTCGATCCGTCTGACGCAGGCGCCGCGATGATACTCGCCGCAAGCACCGGCGATCCGCTCGACGGCCCCCGTTTCCGGGATGGCGAAATCGGCCTCAAGGCGCGCCGCGTCCAGGCACCGCCGCGACAGCATTGCCGCAACGCCGGCCGTCCAGTCCTCCAGAAAGACCGCGAGATGCCGGCCGAGACTGCGCGCGCCGCCTTGGCACGCGGCCTCCTGAAAGGCAGGAAAATCCGCGTGTCCCGCAAGAGCCGCGAGCGGAAGGCCGGCGCCGGCGGCCTGTGCCATCACAATGTCGGGAACCGCGATCCCGGCAAGCGCACGCGCGCCTTCGCGCACCAGATCCGCGCGCGCCTCGCCGGCGAGGCGGATCGCCGGCCCCGGCCCTCCGCCGGCGCGTGCCACAGCCTCTGTCACCGCCTGCCCGGCCAGCGCGTGGCACACGTCGAACCCGGGCAGGGCCTCCGCGCAACCGCGGTAGATCACGCCGGCGGACAGAGTGTGAGAAGCCCGTTGCGGGCAAGCAGGCGCACCAGTTCGACGCGCGCGTCGATGTCGAGGGGCTCCGGCAGGTCGCTTGCGCGAAACGGCGCCTGCGAACGCGCGATCCAGCGCAACGCGCCGCCGGCGACCAGCGGCGCCTCGATACACCCGGGCTGGAGATCCTCGTCGGTGGCAAGCCCGATGCCGGGGAACTGGATGCGCACCGCAGCGCCCTTTTCGTAGACGTGACAGGGGCATTCGGGACGGCGCAGAACCAGCGTGTCGGCGTCGATGTCTTCCGCCCGCGTCGCGACCCGGATGTGTTCGCCCGGCAGGGGACGCAACTGCGCACCGAGATTTTCCATCAACCGCTCCATCGCGAGCTTGCGCGGCCGTCGCTTGCCGGCGATTTCGCCAAGATGCGCCAGTTTTTCCGCGCACAAGGCGTCGAAGGCCTCTCCGTCGAGCTGGAGGATCGAGCTGCGGAAGGCCGGATCCTGTTCCGCCGCGACCTGAACCAGCGCCGACAGATAGTCGACCCAGCGCAGCGGCCTGAACCCCATCGTCAGATGAAAGGAATGGCCCTCGAGCGTGTGCGGCCCATGCACGAGCCCGCGCGGCACATACAAAAGATCGCCCGGCTCCAGATCGAAGACGGCGGAAGGGTCTCCCACGCTGTCCTGGTCGATCAAGTGGATCTGGCGGTCGATGGGGAGCTCTACGCGCTGGTCGAAGAGCGGCCAGCGCTTGGTGCCTTCAAGCTGCAGGATGAAGACGTCGTGCGTGTCGAAATGGGCGAGGAACCCTTGCTGCTCGGTCGGGGTCAAAAACCCGTTGGCCGCGACCTTGCCGCCGAATTCCGCCTCGATGGCGCGCGCCACCCGCGCCACCGGAACCGACATCGTGTCCATGCCGTTGAGGATCAGCGTGCAGCCGTCCGCCAGCCGGTCCACCGACCAGCGAAACAGGCTCTTGCCCTGCGAGGGATGCGGCATCGCGAAATAGCTGCCGCGCCGGTTGACCCTCAGCACGCGGCGCAGCTTTTCCTCCTGGCTCCAGAGCAAATGCTCGAAGCCCTCGATATCCGGGAATCCCGGATAGCGCTCGCCAACACCGCGCCCGGTGAGATGCAACGGTTTCTTCTCGTAGTAGTCGGCGAAGAACGCCTCCACCGAGAGCGGCGCGAGCAGCGAGGCGAGGCTCGCCGACGCTTCCGCCGGCGTGCTTGCCTGCAGTGTCATGGTGCTCTCCCGTGCGTCAGAAAAGCTCAAGTTGAATGGCGATCACCTGGGCGGCGATCGTCATCAGGTCGTCCCTGTCGAGCTTCAGCAGATCGGGGGGAGAGGGAATGACGATATTCTTGTGGGTCTTGGTGTCGAAGTGAAACTGGACCTTGACGTCGCCGTCCTTTTCGAACTCGAAGCCCTCTTCCTCAAGCATCCGGTGCGGTTGCTCCGACAGCATCTTGGCGTAATCCGGATCGGTCCAGGCCTTGACCACGATCCGCGCCATGATGTCCCGATTTTCCCTGGAATCCTTGGGTGAACTTACCATATCCCGACATCTCCCTGAATTTTCGCGCAAAAATCATGAAACCTCCCCAGAGGAAGGCAAAAACAATTGAATCGCCCGGCCAAAGACGCGAGAACAAGACGCCGAACGCCCGCAAAAAGTGTAACAAAAAACAAGAAACAGTTTCAATCACTCAAATATCGCGCAATGGTTGAATTCTTCGGCGCACCAGTGCCGTGTCCGGGATGGTCCGAACCGACCGGCAGGGCGACGGGCCGGCTCAGGCGGTCAGCTTGCGCTCCAGGCCGCACAGCATGTCGAGGCAGGACTGAAGCTGGTCGCGGCTGACGAATTCGTCCGGCTTGTGCGCCTGCGCGATCGATCCCGGACCGCAGACGACCGCCGACATGCCGAAGGCCTGAAACAGCCCGGCCTCGGTCCCGAAGGCGACAACGTCCGCGCCGTTGGCGCCGGTGAGTTCGGCGACAATGCGCCGTGCCTCGTTGTCGTCGGCCGGTTCCAGTCCCGCGACCTCGCCGATCACCTCGGTGACGACTTCCGCGTCCTGCGACACCGCGCGCATCGCCGGCAGGAGTTCGTCCGCGACATAGGCCTCGATGCGCGCACGCACGAACAGCCGGTCGGCTTCGGTCACGGGCCGCATTTCCCAGTCGAGGCTGCAGTGCCCCGGGATCACGTTGTGCGCGACCCCGCCGACGAGACGGCCGACCTGCAGTGTCGTCCAGGGCGGATCGAAGCGGCTGTCGGCGGGCGCGCGCGCCTTGAGCATCTCGCGCAGCTCCATCAGCCGGGCAACGTAACGCACGGCGTATTCGACCGCATTGACGCCGGCGTCGGGTGCCGAGGCATGCCCTTCCAGACCGGTGAAACGGGTGGTGTATTCGCAGCAGCCCTTGTGGCCCTCGATGATGCGCATCTCGGTCGGCTCGCCGATGATCGCGACCGACGGGCGCAGCTCCATCCGCGCCAGGTCGTCGACCAGCTGGCGCGCGCCCAGGCACCCCACCTCCTCGTCATAGGTGAAGGAGAAATGCAGCGGCCGGGTGAGTTTTTGCGCGGCATAGCGCGGGGCGACCGCCATCGCCGCGGCAATGAACCCCTTCATGTCGCAGCTGCCGCGCCCGTAAAGAAGGCCGTCCGCCTCACGCAAGGTGAAGGGGTCAGACGACCAGTCCTGGTCCTCCACCGGCACCACGTCGCTGTGCCCCGACAGCACGATCCCGCCGTCGGTCTCCGGTCCGAGCGTTGCGAAGAGATTGGCCTTGTGGCCGGTCTCGTCGATCATCACCTGGGTGCGCGCGCCCAGTTCTCCGAGATAGTCGGCGGCATGGGCGATCAGTTCGAGATTGCTGTCGGAGGACACCGTCGGGAAGGCGATCAGCTCGGCGAGGATGTCGCGCGTGTCATCGATCAGGGCCATCTGGCACTCTCCTGTTTCGGCGTCGCAGTCGCGTCTGTCAGACCTTGACGATCAGCTCGCGCGGCCGCTTGCACAGACACTCGGCCGGCCCCTCGGGCTTGATCAGGATGCTCTCGGTGATTTCCATTCCCCAGGAATCCATCCAAAGACCCGGCATGAAGTGAAACGTCATCCCGGCTTCCAGCACCGTGTCGTCGTCGGCGCGCAGCGAGATCGTGCGCTCGCCCCAGTCCGGCGGATAGGAAACGCCGATCGGATAGCCGCAGCGCGCCGCCCGGTCGATGCCCGCGCGAGCCAGCGGCGCGCCCAGCGCCTCGGCAATGTCGGCGGCGGTGTTGCCGGCGCGCGCCGCGTCGAGGCCGGCCTCGAGCCCCTCCACCAGCGCCATTTCGGCATCCAGCAGATATTGCGGCGGCTTGCCGAGGTAGACGGTCCGGCAAAACGGCGCGTGATAACGGCGGTAGCAGCCGGCGATCTCGAAGAAGGTCGCACTTTCCGCATCGATCAGCCGTCCGTCCCAGGTCAGATGCGGCGCGGCCGCGTCCGATCCGCTCGGCAGCAGCGGCACGATGGCGGGATAGTCGCCCCAGGCATCCTCGGTGCCGCGGATCGCATCGGCATAGATATCGGCGACCAGATCGGTCTTGCGCATGCCCGGACGGATGCGCTCGACGATGCCGTCGATGATCTTTTCCGAGATCCGCGCGGCCCGGCGCATGAAGACGATCTCCTCGTCGGATTTCACCGCCCGCTGCCAGTTGACCAGCGCGGTCGCATCGATGAAATCCGCTTCGGGAAGCTCGCTTTGCAGGGTCAGGAAGGCCTTTGCGGAGAAGTAGTAGTTCTCCAGCTCCACGCCGATGCGCTTGTCGTCGTAGCCGTAGCTGCGAATGATCGCCGCCAGCGTTTCCATCGGGTGGCGCACCGTCGACTGGACATAGAAGTCGGGATAACCGGAGACCCGCTCGTCATCCATCCACACGGTGCGGATCGCGCCGTTGGCGTCCTGCAGCCGGCCCCACCAGATCGGTTCCGCGTCGTGAAACACCAGAACGCCCTGATGGACGTAGAACGACCAACCATCGTAACCGGTCAGCCAGGCCATGTTGGAGGGATCCTCGACGAAGAGAATGTCGATGTCCTCTTTCCGCATGGCGGCACGAACTTTTTCCAGGCGACGCGCAAACTCGGCCACGGAAAACGGTAATTCTGACGCCGGCATGAGCCCCCCTGTGTGAAGTTCGTTGAAAAGAACAGCCTCTGGCGTTGTACACACGCTGTGCCTGATTTGGACAGAGGGATTTTCGCTTGCCTCGCCATTGCCGTTGCCCCGCTGCAAGGCAGGATTGACGCCGGCCGCCGCGCGTGGTCGCCTGACGCAGGCGACGGGTGACCAACTTGCGGGGCGCAATACGTGCATTTGAACGACATCCTTGCCGCGGCCCGCGCGATCGCGGGAACCGCGACCCGCACGCCGCTGGTGCCCGCGCCCGCCTTTACGGCGCGCGCCGGCCAGCCGTTCCTGCTCAAGCTGGAAACCACGCAGCCCATCGGCGCCTTCAAACTGCGCGGCGCGCTGAACGCGCTCGCCCATCTGCCGCCGGGAACGACCGGCGTCACCTGCTGCTCCACCGGAAATCACGGACGCGGCGTCGCCTATGCGGCACGGGCGCGCGGCCTGAAGGCGGTCGTCTGCATGTCCGCGCTGGTGCCGGCAACCAAGGTCGAGGGCATTCGCGCGCTCGGAGCCGACGTGCGCATCACCGGACGCAGCCAGGACGAGGCGCATGCCGAAAGCCGCCGGCTTGCCGCAGAGGACGGGCTTTTCGAGATCTCGCCCTTCGACGATCCGCATGTGATCGCCGGCCAGGGCACCATCGGCCTGGAGCTTTTGGAGGACGCGCCCGACCTCGACACCCTCCTCGTACCGCTGTCCGGCGGGGGCCTTGCCGCCGGTGTCGCGCTCGCCGCCAAGGCGATCAACCCGGCGATCCGGGTGATCGGCCTCTCGATGGACCGGGGCGCGGCCATGCATGCCTCGATCCGCGCCGGCCACCCGGTCGAGGTCGAAGAGGTGGAAAGCCTCGCGGATTCGCTCGGCGGCGGCATCGGGCTGGACAACCGCCTTTCCTTTTCGCTGTGCCGCGACCTTCTCGACGACATCGTCCTGGTCAGCGAGGAGGAGATCTACCGGGCGATGCAGGCGCTCTATTTCGAGGAACGCCTGGTCGCCGAGGGCGCCTGCGTGGTCGGCATCGCAGCACTCATCGCCGGCAAGCTGCCGACGCCGAAAGGCCCGCTCGCCACCGTCATCACCGGCCGCAATGTCGACATGGAGATCTTCACCCGCGTCGTCACGGGCAAGGTCGTTCGGCTTGGCGACCGCCGGATCGAGGGCCGCGCCTATGCCGCATGACATTGTGATCGCAACCGAAGCGGAATTGCGCGCCGCCGTACCGCTTGATCTCGCCGCCGTCGACGTGGTGGAGCGCGCTTTTGCAGCGCTTGCCAAAGGCGATGTGGTGATGCCTCCGATCCTCTCGATGGACCTGCCGATGGTCAATGGCGAGGTCGACGTGAAAACCGCCTATATTCCGGGCTTTGAGGGTTTCGCCATCAAGGTCAGCCCCGGCTTCTTCGACAATCCCGCCCTCGGGCTTTCAAGCCTCAACGGGTTGATGATCCTGTTTTCGGCCCAGACCGGACTGGTCGAGGCGCTCTTCCTCGACAATGGCTATCTGACCGACATCCGCACGGCGGCCGCAGGCGCCGTTGCCGCCCGCCACATGGCCCCCGACACCGTCGATACCGTCACGGTCTTCGGCACCGGCGTGCAGGCAAGGCTCCAGGCCGCCGCCGCGCGTCTGGTGCGCCCGTTCTCGCGCGTCTTCGTGTGGGGCCGCGATCCGGCAAAGGCCGAGGCCTGCGCGCGCGATATCGCAGCAACGCTCGGCGTCGCGGCATTCGCGACCGACGATCCGGCGGGCGCGGTCGCGCAAAGCCAGTTGGTCGTCACCACGACGCCGGCTCGCGATCCGGTGTTCCTGGCCGACTGGCTGCACCCCGGTCTCCACATCACCGCCATGGGATCGGACCAGGAGGCGAAGAACGAGATCGACCCGCAGGCGCTTGCGCGCGCCGACGCCTATGTCTGCGACCGGGTGAGCCAGTGCGAGAGGCTCGGCGAATTGCGCAGCGCGCGAGCCGCCGGTCTGCTTTTGCCGGAGACGCCTGCGGAACTGGGCGAGGTGATCGCCGGCACGCGGGCGGGGCGGCGTGCGCCTTCCGACGTGACCATCTGCGACCTCACCGGAACGGGCGCGCAAGATACGGCGATCGCGGCCCACGTCTTCGCAGTGTGCCGCAAGGCCGGGCAAGACGAGCGCATCGGCTCCGTCATCCAGGCCTGACGCCGGCAGGCCGCCGCTTCGCGCCACGATGGACAGGCAGGGCCGGCTGGCGCTATGACCGTGAGATGATCCGCCTCGACGACCGCGACATTGCCATTTTGAAAGTGCTTGCCCGCGAGGGCCGGCTGTCGAAGGCCGATCTCGCGCGCCGCATCAACCTCAGCCCGACCCCGTGCTGGGAACGGCTGAAGCGGCTGGAGAAGGCCGGCATCATCGAGGGCTACAACGCGCGCATCGCGCTGAAGAAGACGGCACCGCATGTCACGGTCTTCGTCACGCTTGAGCTCGACAACCACAGCGCCGGCGCCTTCCAGCTCTTCGAACAATTGGTCGAGACGCAGGACGAGATCGTCCACTGCTGGGCACTCGGTGGCGGCTTCGACTATCTGATGCAGATCGTCACCCGCGACGTCGACACCTATCAGCGGCTGATCGACCGTCTGCTCGACCGCGGTCTGGGGCTGGCGCGCTACTACACCTACATCGTCACCAAGGACGTGAAATCGTCTGGCACGCCACCGCTCGATTTGCTTGTCGCCGGCCCGTCAGACTGACCGGACTGCAAACCCGCCCGAAAAAAGACGGATCGTCTGGCGCGCGGCGCCAGTTCAGATACATCGTCTGCACATCCGCGCCCATCCTGTTGTCAACGACGCGACCGCAAGAGGGAGTTCGGCGCCATGATCAAGACGGGAACGGAAACCGGCCACACGCGGCCCTCGCTTCACGACGCACGGCTGATGCGCCAGTTCGCCTATGTCGGCGGGCGCTGGATCGCCGGCGAGACGGGCGAGACCATTGCCGTGCGCAATCCGGGCGACGGCGAGCGCCTTGGCGAGGTCGCAAGCCTCACCGCCGACCAGAGCGCCGAAGCCGTGGGCGTTGCCCATTCAGCCTTCGCCGACTGGTCCCTGACACTTCCCCAGGAGCGCTCGGCAATCCTGCGGCGCTGGTTCGACCTGATCGTGGAACACAAGGAAGACCTCGCCCGGCTGATGACGCTGGAGCAGGGCAAGCCGATTTCCGAGGCGCGCGGCGAGATCGACTATGCCGCCTCCTTCGCGGAGTTCTATGCCGAGGAAGCCAAGCGCCCGAACATCGAAAGCGTGACCTCGCACCTGCCCGACGCCGAGATGGAAGTCTGGCTGGAGCCGGTCGGCGTCGCGGCGCTTGTCACGCCCTGGAACTTCCCTTGTGCGATGATCACCCGCAAGGCGGCCGCGGCCCTTGCCGCCGGTTGCACGGTGCTGATCCATCCCTCGCACGAGACCCCGTTCTCCGGCCTGGCGCTGGCCGAGCTTGCCGAGCGCGCGGGCTTTCCCGCCGGCGTCTTCAACGTCGTCACCGGCGATGCGGCGACCGTCGTCGGCGCCTGGACGGCGGACGCCCGGGTCCGCGCCGTCTCCTTCACCGGTTCGACCGAGATCGGCCGGCTGATCTACGGCCAATGCGCGGCGACCGTGAAGCGCATGGTGCTGGAACTTGGTGGCCACGCCCCCTTCATCGTCTTTGCCGATGCGGATCTCGACCGCGCGGTCGACGAGGGCATCAAGGCGAAATTCGCCACCTCCGGCCAGGATTGCCTCGGCGCCAACCGCTTCTATGTCGCCCGTCCGCTCTACAAGCGATTCTGCGAGCTGTTTGCCGAACGCACGAAGGCGCTGACCGTCGGCATCGGCCTCGACGACCCCGACATCGGCCCGCTGATGAACGAGCGCGCCGTCGCCAAGCAGGTGTCGCATGTCGAGGACGCACGAAAGCATGGCGCCAGGCTTCTCGCCGGGGGCGAGCGCCATTCCGCCGGACCGCTGTTCTACCAGCCGACGGTTCTCGCCGACGTGCCGGACGAGGCGCTGATCATGCGCGAGGAGACCTTCGGACCGGTGGCGGCGATCACGCCCTTCGACACCGAGGACGAGGCAATCGCCCGCGCCAACGACAGCGAATACGGGCTCGTCGCCTATGTCCATACCCAGGACGCCCGGCGGACCTACCGGCTGACGCGGGCGCTCACCTACGGCATGGTCGCGGTCAACAGGACCAAGGTGACCGGCGCGCCAATCCCCTTCGGCGGCATGAAACAGTCCGGCGTCGGCCGCGAGGGCGCGGCGCTCGGCATGCAGGCCTTCATGGAACTCAAATACGTCTGCCGCGACTGGGCCTGAGGAAAAGCCCGGCGACCCGAATACCAAGCACATGATTTCTTTACAGGATCCGGGTAGCGATCCTGGGACACGATAGGGAGACACAAAATGCTGACCAACGATCAACTGGGCAAGTGGGACCGCGAGAGCTTCTTCCACCCCTCCACCCACCTGGCGCAGCATGCGCGCGGCGAGAGCCCGGCGCGCATCATCACCGGCGGCGACGGCGTCCACATCGAGGACCGCGACGGCAACAAGCTGCTCGACGCCTTCGCCGGCCTTTATTGCGTCAACGTCGGCTACGGCCGCAAGGAGATCGCCGACGCCATTTCCGCGCAGGCGCATGAGCTTGCCTATTATCACGCCTATGTCGGCCACGGCACGGAAGCCTCGATCACGCTCGCCCACATGGTGCTTGAGCGCGCGCCGAAGAACATGTCGAAGGTCTATTTCGGCCTGAGCGGATCGGATGCCAACGAGACCAACATCAAGCTTGTCTGGTACTACAACAACATCCGTGGCCTGCCGCAGAAGAAGAAGATCATCTCGCGTTGGCGCGGCTACCACGGCTCCGGCCTGATGACCGGCTCGCTGACCGGGCTTGAGCTCTTCCACAAGAAGTTCGACCTGCCGCTTTCGCAGGTGCTGCACACCGAGGCGCCCTATTACTTCCGCCGTCCGGACCTCGACATGAGCGAGGCCGATTTCGTCGCCCATTGCGTCGCGGAGCTGGAAGCGCTGATCGACCGCGAAGGCGCCGACACCATCGCCGCCTTCATCGGCGAGCCGGCGCTCGGCACCGGCGGCATCGTGCCCCCGCCCGCCGGCTACTGGGCCGCGATCCAGGAGGTCCTGAAGCGCCACGACATCCTGCTGATCGCCGACGAGGTCGTCACCGGCTTCGGCCGCCTCGGCTCCATGTTCGGCTCCGACCACTACGGCATCGAGGCCGACCTCATCACCATCGCCAAGGGCCTGACCTCGGCCTATGCGCCGCTGTCCGGCTCGATCGTTTCCGACAAGGTCTGGAAGGTTCTGGAACAGGGCACCGACGAGAACGGCCCGATCGGCCACGGCTGGACCTATTCCGCCCATCCGATCGGCGCGGCGGCCGGCGTCGCCAATCTCAAGCTGATCGACGACCAGAACCTCGTCGCCAATGCGGGCGAGACCGGCGCCTATTTCAACAACGCGATGCGCGAGGCGCTGGCCGACCACAAGCATGTCGGCGACGTGCGCGGCGAGGGCCTGCTGTGCGCGGTCGAATTCGTCGACGACAAGGCGAACCGGACCTTCTTCGACCCGTCCAAGAAGATCGGCGCGCTGGTCTCGGGCGCCCTGCTCAAGCACGGCGTCATCGGCCGCGCGATGCCGCAGGGCGACATCCTCGGCTTCGCCCCGCCGTTCTGCCTGACGCGCGCCGAAGCGCTTCACGTCGTCGCCAAGACCCGCGAGGCGGTGACCGAGGTCCTCGGCTGAACCGGCTGAGCCTGCAAGAACGGATGAAGCGCGTGAGGCACCCCCTCACGCGCTTCTTTCGTGCAATTTCGGCAAATTGAAGCGCGAAACTTGTAAAATTTGCGCTCGGACTTGCCGTTATTGGCGAAATTGCACCGCGCGGCCCGCTCACAGGATCAGCGTGCGGCGCGGGGACAACCCTAAGCGCAGGACACCGGGCGGACGCGGGATATCCTCCCCCGCCCGCCTCCTTGTCAAAGCCGCAGGCCGCAGCTCTCGAACGCCTCCCGCGTCGCCGCCTTTTCCGCGTCCGTCAGCTGCAGCAGCGGCGGGCGCACCGGCCCGCCGACCTGCCCAAGCAGTTCCTGCCAGTATTTCTGATGCGCCTGCGGCTTGCCGCCCGGACGCGTGCCCTTCAGCGCCTTGCGCACCGGATCGAGGCTCTTGCTGATCTCGCGCGCCCGCGCCACATCGCCGGCGAAGGCCGCCTGCGTGTAGTCATGCATGCGACGGTCGTTCGCGGTCTGCAGCAAGTAGGGGGGCGAGGAACACAGGTAGAGCTGCCAGCCGAGCTCCAGGATGTTGTCGAGCCACTCGTCTTCCGAGGCCGTCGACACCAGGATTGTGTCGCCGACCATCTCGGTCAGCTTCGTGTACATCGGCCGGGGCACGGAATATTTGATCGCGACGATATTGGGCAGCTCGGCGACGCGCGCGCAAAGCTCCGGGCTCATCAGGTAGCCGGAATCCGGATGGCTCCACATGGCGATGCCGATGTTCACCTTCTCGCAGATCGCCTTGTAGTATTCGTAGACCGTGTCGTCGGGATCGGTGACGAAATGCAGCATCGGCGCATGCACGACGATATAGTCCGCGCCCACGGCTTCCGCGTGTTTCGCCAGTTCGATCACCGTGTCGAAGTTCTGGTCGGAACACGACATGATGGTGCCGGCGCGGTCTCCGGTTTCCTCCACCGCGATCTCGAAGTTGCGCTTGCGCTCGTCGAGCGACATGGAAAAGAACTCGCCCTGTTTGCCGGCGATGAAAAGCCCGGCAATGCCGAGATCGTCGACCCAGTGGCGGATGTTGGCGCGCAGGCCCTCCTCGTTCAGGCTGAAGTCGGGACGAAAAGGATTGAGCGCGGCCGCCCAGATGCCCTTCATGTTGGCGCGGGCGTAGGCCTTGGCATCCAGTCTGCTGTAATTCATGGGTCTGTCCTGTCTCACGTTCGGTGAAGCGCGCGCCACAGCGTTTCGCTGGTGAGCGGCATCGGAAGATCGGTCACGCCATGGGGACGCAGCGCGTCGATGGCGGCATTGAGAATGGCGGCCGGCGCGCCGATGGTGCCGGCCTCGCCGACCCCCTTGGCGCCCAGCGGATTGTTCGGCGACGCGGTCTCCATCTTGGAGATCGAAAACGCGGGAATGTCGCTGGCGCGCGGCAGCGCATAGTCCATCAGAGAGCCGGTCACGAGCTGGCCGTCGCCGTCATAGACCAGCCGCTCCATCAGCGCCTCGCCGAGCCCTTGCGCGAAGCCGCCACGGATCTGGCCCTCGACCAGCATCGGATTGATCACCGTGCCGGCGTCGTCGACGCAGGCGACATGTTCAAGCGTCGGGTCCCCGGTCTCCGGGTCGATGGCGATCTGCACCAGATAGGCGCCATAGCCCCAGGCCTCGCCGGCGGCCTCATAGACGACCTCTTCGCTGACGGGCACGCTGGTGTCCGCGCCGCTATCGATGCGGGCGAGCAGCGCCTCGCAGGCCTTGAGCACCGCGCTGCCGCCAATCGCCGTGCTGCGGCTGGCAAGCGCACCGATCCCCGTCGGACAGGTGTCCGTCGAGCCGCAGACCACGCTGACGGCGTCCGGCGCAAGGGACAGCGCATCCGCCGCGATCTGGGCCAGCGCCGTCTCGCGCCCGTGCCCTTGCGTGCTGCCGCCGAAGGCAACCAGCGCCGTGCCGTCCGGGTTCAGCGTCACGCGCGCGCTCTCCCAGCCCGTGCCGCAGGGTTCGATGTAAAAGGCCATGCCGAGGCCGACCACCTCGCCCCGGGCCCGCCGCTCCGCGACCTCTGCGCGACGTGCGTCGTAGCCGGTCTCCTGCGCCAGCCGGTCCAGCAGCTCGGCATAGCGACCGGAATCGAGCACCACGCCACTCGGCCCGGTGTGGGGAAAGGCCGTCGGCGGGATCAGGTTGCGCCTGCGGATCTCCAGCGGATCGATGCCGGTCGCAGCGGCGGCTGCCTCCACCAGCCGCTCCATCAGGCAATTGGCTTCCGGGCGCCCCGCGCCGCGATAAATCCCGACCGCCGCCGTGTTGGACGTCTCGGCGCTTGAGCGAATGTCGACGGCCTCGACCCTGTAGCCGCTCGGCAGGATGCGCCCGGCGTTCCAGGCCGGGATCGCGGCGCTGCTCGGCAGCCAATGCCCGAGCGGCGAGGAGACAGATGCCTTTAACGCCACGAACCGGCCCTGCGCATCGACACCGAGCGTGCCTTCGCTCGTCGCGCCACGGCCATGGCTTGCAGCGAGAAAATCCTCGCCCCGCGAAGAAATCCAGCGGGTCGCGCGCTTGAACCGCAGCGCCGCCCAGACGCACAGCACTTCTTCGGGGTAGAGCGAGGCCTTCATGCCGAAGGCGCCGCCGACATCGGGGGCGGCGACCTGGATGCGCTCGGGCGCGACGGAGAGAATGCGCGACAACTCGAGCCTGGCGCGATGCGGCGTCTGCGTCGACAGAAAGACCGTCACACTGTCGCTCTCGTCATGATAGGCAACCGCGATACCGCGCGGCTCCAGCGAGGCGGGCGCCAGGCGCGGATGATCGACCGTCACCGACACCCGGTGCGCGGCCGCCGCCATCGCCTGATCGCAATCGCCCGACGACCAGGCCCCGCGAAAGCCGGCCGGCTCCACGGCGGCGACGTCATCCTCGATCTCGACCAGAACCGCGTCGCAGGCGTCGAGCGCCTGCGCGGGCGTTGCCGCCAGGACGGCTGCGACCGGCTGTCCGACCGCCGCCAGCCGCTCGCCCGCAAGCACGGGAAACGGCGCCACCCCGAAAGGCTCCAGAACCGGATTGATGCTGAGGGACCCGAGCGCGCCAAGACCCGCAGCATCGACAACCTGCACGACCCCCGGCATGTCGTGGGCGTCCTGCGTCTCGCAAGCGGCAATCCGCCCCTCCGGCACGGGGCTGCGGACGAAGGCCACATGCAAAGGGTCCTGCAACGGCACATCCGCGACATAGCGCCCCGCTCCGGTGACGAGGTGAAGGTCCTCGCGCCGACGCATCGGACGGCCGATCTGCGGCTCTTGTGATCCCGCGCGCTCAAGGCCACGGGCCGAAAAAACTGTCACGGCCAAAACTCGTCTTTTGCTGGCGGGCGGCGTGCCCCTTGAGAATTCGAGCCGACAGTGGCGCCAATCAGATATCGCAGCAAATATTGTGTTTCAAACCTGCTATCCGGAAATTGGATAGCTGGAGCGCACGGATTGGCGCAAGATCGCATCTGTTGAGACAAGCTGGAGCTGCCCATGAAACATGTCGCCATCATCGGCTATGGCGCCATCGCCCGGTATGTGATGACGGCGATCGCCGAGCGGGACGATCTGAGCCTTTGCGGCATCATCGGACGTGCCGGGCGGCTGGAGGATGCCCGCGCCTGCGCGCCCGACACGGTCGCGATCGCCGACGCTGTCGGCGGCCTCCCGCAACGCCCCGACCTCGTGCTGGACTGCGCCGGCCACGCCGGCCTGCGTGACCACGGACCCGACATTCTCGCTGCCGGCATCGATCTCTACAGCGTCTCCGCGGGCGCCCTCGCCGACGCGGCGCTCCATGATGCGCTGAGCGCTGCCGCGCGGCGCGGCCGGGCCGCGCTCAGGATCGTGTCCGGGGCAATCGGCGGCCTCGACATCCTCGGCGCGGCGCGCCAGGGCGGGCTGACCCGTGTGGTCTATCGCGGCCGCAAGCCGCCTGCGAGCTGGCGCGGCACGCCGGCGGAAGACAGGATCGACCTCGACGCCCAGGGCGAAGCGCAAGTGCATTTTCGCGGCAATGCCCGTCAGGCGGCGGCGCTCTATCCCAAGAACGCCAATGTCACGGCCAGCATCGCGCTCGCCGGGATCGGCTTCGACGCCACAGAGGTCGAGCTGATTTCCGACCCCGCCTGTGTGGAAAACCGGCACGAACTCGTCGCCGAGGGCGCCTTCGGCTCCTTCGCCTTCCAGGTTTCCGGGCGTGCCATGCCGGACAATCCGAAGTCCTCCGCCTTGACCGCGATGAGCATGGTCGACACGCTGCTGCGCCTTGAAGACCCCATTCGCATTGCCTGATCCGTTGGGGTATGGCTGTGGCGCCGCTCCGGCCCACCTGCACCCGCCGCAAGGATGAACACGCTGCAATGAGCGAACCGAACCAGAAACACGTTCGCATCGTCGAGCGGATCTTGACGCGCCTGAAGCTCAAGCAACTGCGCCTGCTGGTCGCGGTCGAGCGCCACAACAGCATTCTCCATGCCGCGCGCGAGCTGAACCTGTCGCAGCCCGCCGCCACCAAGCTGATCAAGGACCTGGAAGCCGATTTCGGCGTGCTCTTGTTCGAGCGCACCAACCGGGGCGTGGTGCCGACGATCTACGGCGAGGCGCTGGCGCGCCACGGCAAGCTGATCTTCGCGCAGATTTCCCACGCCGCGCAGGAACTCGACGATCTCGCGGAAGGCTCGAGCGGACGCATCGTCATCGGCTCGCTTCTGGCGGCCTCCGCGCTGCTCTTGCCGAAAACCATTGCCCGGGTGCTGGCGCAAAAACCGAGCCTGTCGATCAAGATCCAGGACGGCACCAACGAGGTGCTGATGCCGGCGCTGCGCTCCGGCGAGGTCGATCTCGTCGTCGGACGCTTGCCGACCCACCGCCATCGCGACGAACTGCTTCAGGAACGCCTCTACGAGGAAAAGGTGATCGCCGTCACCGGCATGAGCCATCCGCTGCAGGGGCGGAAGCGCGTCACCTTCCAGGACATGATGGATTACGGCTGGATCCTGCCGCCGCCGGAGACGACGCTCAGGCGCCAGATCGACCTGGTGTTCCTCGATCACGGCCTTGGTTCGCCGATCAACGCGGTGGAATCGGTATCCTTCCTCGCCAACCGCAGCCTGCTCGCCAACTCCACGATGATCGGAATCCTGCCCAATCACGTGGTGGAACAGGACATCGCAGCCGGGATTCTGGCACGGGTCCCCTGGGACGTGCCGATCCCCATCGGCCCCGTCGGCGTCTCCTATCGCAAGAGCAAGGGGCTGACACCGGCCGCCGCCTTTTTCCTCGACGAGTTGCGAGCGGTCGCGCAGACGCTCTGAACGCGGCGTGCGACGCCGGTCAGATCAGCGCGGTCGTCAGGATCGGCGCCCAGCTCAACAGCACCAAAATTAGCGCCACTGCGATCAGGAACGGATAGAGCGCGCGCACGATCTGCATCGGCGGCGTGCCGCTCATCGCCGAGGCGATGTAAAGCCCCGCGCCAACCGGCGGCGTCAGAAGACCCAGCACCAGGTTGAGGCAGACGATCACCCCGAACTGGAAGGGGTCGATGTCGTAATGCATCTGCGCGATCGGCAGCAGGATCGGCACCACCAGAATGAGTGCGGCGATGCCGTCGATCACCATGCCGATGACGAAGAGCGACAGGTTGACGATCAGCAGAAAAACGAAGGGATCGGAGGTGATCGCCGTGAGCTGGCCTGCAAGCTTTTGCGGCAGCGCCTCGTAGATGATCACCCAGCCGAACACATTGGCGGTGGCGATCAGGAAGATCACCAGGCTGGAACTGGTGGCGGTGCGCACGAAGAGCGAGCCGAGCCGCGAGATCTTCAGGTCGCGGTAGACGAAACGCCCGATCAGAAACGCGATCAGCGAGGCAACGGCGGCCGATTCCGTCGGCGTTGCAACGCCGAGCAGAATGCCGCCGACGATGGCCACGGGAATAAGCGCGGCGGGAAGGCAGTCGCGCAATGCGGCCAGCGCCTCGCGTTTGTTCATCCACTTGCCCCTGGGAAACGACTGCGTCAGCCCGACAAGCGCAATGATGACGAAGAAGGACGCCGACAACATCAGGCCGGGAATGATGCCGGCCATGAACATGTCGCCGATGGGGATCTGCGCCAGAACGCCGTAGATCACGAAGAGCATCGACGGCGGGATAATCGGCGACAGCAGCCCGCCGGCGGCCGTCGTCGCGGCGGCGAAATCGCGGCGGTAGCCTTCCGCCTCCATCGCCGGCACCATGGCCCGCGCCATCACCGCGATCTGCGAGGCGGCCGAGCCGATGATCGCCGCCATGAACATGTTGGCGAGCAGGTTGATATAGGCAAGCCCGCCGCGAAACCCGCCGACGAAGACGCGCGCCGCCTGGATCAGCCGCCTGGTCAGCCCGCCCTCGTTCATCAGTTCGCCGGTCAGCATGAACAGCGGGATCGCGAGCAGCCCGTAGCTTTCGATGCCGGAGTAGAGCTGCTGGGCAAAGCTTGCGTAGAGCACCTCGTTGCCGCTCGCCTGGATGTACCAGATTGCCGACAGCGCCAGCACCAGCGCGATGGGCACCGCGCCAAACAGCAGAAACAGAAAGACGATCGCCGTCATACCCGTGTCCCCGCGTCGGCACCTGCCTGCGGATCGTTGCCGCCGGCAAGCATGCAAACTGTCGCGACCAGATTGGACAGCGCATGCAATGTCAGTCCGAACGTAAAGACGATCATGACGGACCAGACCCAGGCCTTTGGAATGCCCAGCGTCACGGTGGGCTCGGCATAGATGAAATTGAAGGTCTCCCCCTGGAAGGCCTGCGTGTCGAAGCCGGCCGCGTAAAGCGCGAGCGGATCGAACCACAGCAGGCAGAACCAGACCATCGCCGCCGCAAACCCGCCGGCGACCAGGTCGAGGCCAAGCCGCCACCAGCGTGCGACCGACGGCGAGAGCATATCGAACAAAAGCGTGACGGCGACGCCGGAGCGCCGATGGACGGCGGCGGATCCGGCCAGAAATGTCATCCACACCATGGCGGTGATCGCCGCCTCGTCGATCCAGTAGATCGCCATATGGGCGGAACGAGTGACCACATTGAGAAGGATCAGCCCGGTGATCGTGGCGGCAAGGGCGGCCGCCAGCGCGATTTCGCACCGCGCCCAGAAGGCGGAGATCCTGTAGAGCATCGCGCGTTATCCATCCACGCCGCGCACCCGGAACGCAAGGCTCCTGGACCCTGACCGTCCGGATGCGGGATTGCAGGTGCCGGGCCGGGCCTACTGCCGGGTCTCGTCGGCAACCTTGCGAAGCGTGGCGAGCGCGGGCGCCTTCTCGCTCCAGATCGCTTCCCACTCGGCGATGGCATCCTGGAAGAAGGAGGCATCCGCCTCGACGATGGTGGTGCCAGTGCCCTCGACCGCGAGCAGCCAGTCGGCCTCCTTGGAGATATAGGTGTCGATCGCCCCGTCGAGATGGCGTGCCATCAAGGTGGTGATCGTCTCGCGATCCTCCGGCGACAGATCCTTCCACACCCGGGCCGACACGAGACCGACCATCGGGAACATCATGTGGTTGGAAATCAGCACCGTGTCGGCATGCTCGTAGTACTTCAGCTTCCAGATCAGCTCCGCGTCCATGTCGATGGCGTCGACCTGGCCATTGGCGAGCGCGTCATAGACCGCCGGCAACGGCATCGGCGTGGAGGCCGCGCCGACCGCATTGTAGAAGTCCTTGATCGGCTCGAACGGGGTGATGCGCAGCTTCTTTCCGGCAAGATCGGCGGCACTCGTCACCGGATCGCGGCTGACGATCTGGCGCAGGCCCGCCATGCTGTAGCCGATCCCGACGACCCCCGCCTTCTGCGGCAGATCGGCCAGCATCGCCCTGGCCTCCTCCGAGCGCAGAATGCGCCCGGCATGACCGACGTCATCGGCCATGTAGGGCGCATAGAAGGCCCCGAAGTCCGGCACGCGGTTGGAAACCTCAGCGATTGTCAGGAACGCCATGTCGAGCGCCCCGGTCTGCAGCAGCTGCATCATCTGCGCCTCGTTGCCGAGCTGGCGCGAGGGGAAGACGGCCACCGAATGCTTGCCGTCGGTCGCAGCCTCCAGCTCCTCGCCAAAGGACTGCGCCGCGACGGTCCAGATGTGCGGCGGCGGCGTGATCAGCCCGAGGCGGAATTCCTTGGCGGACGCAAGGCCGCTTGTCGAGGCCAGCGCAACGAGCGCCGCCGGCAGCGTGCGCGCGATCAGGGTCTTGAAGTTCATGTCGGTCCTCCCGAATGCCGGCCCGACACCTCCCTGCCGGACGGGCAGTCACATTGATGATGAAAGGGATGCGATGAGGAAGCCAGCGCGCCGCTAGAGCTCGACCCAGCCTTCCGGCGGCTCCTTGCCCGGGTGAACGGTGCCGCAATTGGCGCAGGTGCGGGCCTCCTCGGAGGCATAAAAGGCCTGATAGACCGGCGGCAGATCGTCGACGATGGATTCCAGATCCAGCTCCGCGCGATGCACCAGATGCTCGCACTCGAAGCAGTACCACTCGATGGCATCGAGCGCGCCTTCGGGACGGGACGGCTCGACCACGAGGCCGATTGAGCCCTCCTGCGGACGCTGCGGCGAATGACGCACATGCGGCGGCAGCAGGAAGATCTCGCCCTCGCGGATCGGCACATCGTAGAACTCCTTGCCGTCATAGAGCTTGAGCAGCATGTCACCCTTGAGCTGGTAGAAGAACTCCTCGACCGGGTCGTCGTGATAGTCGGTGCGCTTGTTCGGCCCCCCGACGACGGTGACCATCAGGTCTGCGTCCTTCCAGATCTGCTGGTTGCCGACCGGCGGCTTCAGCAGATGCTTGTTGTCCTCGATCCACTTTTGAAAGTTGAAGGCTGCAAGTCTCGACATGTCCCGCTCCCGAACAGCCGGTCCGGACCGCAGGGCACACGCTGCAAGGCGTGGCCGGGTCCGCTCCGGCACATGATTCCGAGGCTCAGGAGACGGCAGATTGCTATTTCAATCAAATAGCATTCAGTAAAGCGGATATCACGAAAACAGATAGCGGGCGCACCCGTCGGCCCTCTCGTCAATCGCCGATCGGCTTGGGTCCGACGTCGCTCGACAGCGGCACCAACGAGGTGCGAATGCGGCGCAGGTATTCCTTGACCCGCTCCGGCCGGCGGCGCGCGGCCCCCGCCGCCAGAACGTCGACGATCGCAATATAGGCAAGCCGCGAGGCGCTCGGCTTGTAGATGTCGTGATCCTCCGGCAGGTCGACCCCGATGGCGATGTCGCAAGCCCGGGCCAGGTCCGACCCGGCCTTGGTCAGGCTGATCGTCGCCGCGCCGTACTGGCGGGCGATGGCGACGCTGTCGAGCAATTCCGCCGGCGTGCCGCTGGCGGAGACCGCGAAGACCACATCGCCGCGCTCCAGCGTCGAGGCGATCATCCGCTGCAGGTAGCCGTCGGCATGCGCCTCCGCCGGAATGCCGAGACGGAAGAACCGGTTGGCCCCCTCGCGTGCGACATTGGCGGACCCGCCGCCCACCCCGAAGAACACGATCCGCCGCGCGTCGGCCAGCGTGTCGATGGCCGATTGAAGCGCGGCCCCGTCAAGCTGCGAGCGGGCGGTGTTGAGCGTGTCGACGAGCGCGCCGAAAACCTGCGCGACGAGCTGGTCGGCGGGCGAACGGTCGTTCGCCTGCCCGCCCAGATACTGGAGACTGACCGCCACGCTTTGCGCCAGCCGGATCTTGAACTCCTTGAACCCGTCGCAGCCGAGCGACTGGCAGAAGCGGTTGACGGTGGCATCCGACACGCCCGCGCCCTTGGCGATCTCGCTCTGGCGCTGATAGGCGATGGTCTCCAGGTTGGCGAGCACATAGTCGGCGACATGCTGCTCGCGTTTGGGCAGCGCCCCGTTCAAGCCCCGCAACTGGGCGATGATATCGATCACCTTGCTCACGTTCCCCGATCCCCTCTGCCGTCTCCCGAACGCGCAGGATAGACACCCGCGCGGCCCGCGCCTATTCCGGCTTGTAGGCGATCACGTCCATCTCGACCTTGGCATCCACCATCAGCGGCGACTGGACCGTGGAACGCGCCGGCGGGTGATCGAGAAAAAAGCGCTCGAACACACCGTTGAAGCTGGAAAAGTCGCGCGCGTCGTCGAGCCAGACATTCACCTTCACGACATGCTCCAGCGTGCAGTCGGCCAGCGCCAGAACCGCGATCAGGTTTTCCATCACCTTTTCGGTCTGCGCGACGATCCCGCCGGTGACGATCTCGCCCTTTTCCGCCGGCACCTGACCGGAGACATAGACGAAATCCCCGGCGCGCACGGCCTTGGCGAAGGGGCGGCGTGTGCCGCCGGCCGCGAGGTCGGCGGTGTCGTATCGGGTGATTCCAGTGGTCATGCGTCGGCTCCGTTTTGTAAATTTCTTTCATAAATTAGCGGAATTTCTGCCATATGCAAATCCGCAATTGACAATTCCTGTCATTTCTGAAAATTTCTTTCATATTGACCGGCCGATATCCGGCATGCATGCGAACGATCTGGGAGGAGACTGGCATGAAGCTGAACAGACCCCTTAAGACCATTCTGGCGGCGGCCTTTGCCGCATCGATGGCCAGCACCGCCTATGCCGGCGGGACGCTGCGCTATGCAACCGTCGGCGAGCCGCCGAGCCTTGACCAGCACGTGGTCACTTCGGACCTGGCGACGACCATCGCACATCACATGTTCGAAGGGCTTTACACCTTCGACGCCAGCAACGCTCCCCAGCCGCTGCTTGCCGAAAGCGACCGCCTCGAGGACGACGGCAAGACGATCGTCATCACCCTGCGCAAGGACGTGACCTTTCACGACGGCACCGACATGACCTCGGCCGACGTCGTCGCCTCGCTGAAGCGCTGGGGCGCGCACGGCTCGCGCGGCTCGCTGCTTTTCTCCAACGTGGAAAGCGTCGAGGCGACCGGCGACCATGAAGTCACCATCCGCCTGTCGAAGCCCTTCGGCCCCTGGAAGAACCTGATGGCCTTCATCAACGGCGGTCCGGCGATCTATCCGGCCTCCGTCGTCGCCGACGCCGGCAAGGCGCCGATTTCCCCGGAAAACTACATCGGCACCGGCCCCTACAAGTTCGGCGAATGGCAGGCCAACCGCCATGTCGAGCTGGTCCGCTTCGACGACTATGATTCGCCTTCCGGGGCTGCCGACGGCTATGCCGGCGAGCGCAAGGCCAACTTCGACGCGCTGCGCTTCATCCCCGTGCCCGACGTCGGCACCCGCGTCAGCGGGCTTCAGGCGGGCGACTACGATTATGCCGAGAGCATCCCCGGCGACCTCTTCGCCGATCTGGACGCCAATCCGCAGGTCACCACCATCGTCAACGGCGGCCCGCTGTTCGGTCTCGTCTTCATGAACTCCAAGGACGGCCCGCTGAAGGAGAACTTCGCGCTGCGCCGTGCCATCCAGACCGCCATCGACAAGGTGCCGGCGCTTCAGGTCGCCATCGGCCCCGACAAGCTGTGGCGCGCCAACGGCTCGTTCCTGCCCAAGGGCAACGTCTGGTACACGGAAGCGGGTGCGGAGAATTTCTCCAGGGGCGATGCCGACACGGCCCGCTCGCTCGCCAAGGAAGCCGGATACGACGGCGAGCCCATCAAGTTCATGGTCTCCACCAACTATCCGTTCCACTACGACACGGCCATCGTCTACACCAAGCAGCTGGCCCAGGCCGGCTTCAACATCGACCTTCAGGTCTATGACTGGGCAACGCTGATCAAGAAGCGCGCCGAGCCGGACCAGTGGGACCTCTTCTTCACCCACCACGGCTTCGTTCCCGATCCGATCCTGATCTCGGTGATGAACGACAACTATCCCGGCTGGTGGACGACCCCGGAGAAGGCCGCGCTGAAGGCGAAGTTTACCGAAAGCGCCGATCCGGCCGAGCGTCAGAAGCTGTGGGGCGAGATCCAGTCCCTGATCTACCAGCAGGTCCCGACGATGAAGACGGGCGATGTCTACACCTACAACATCGCCTCCACGAAGCTGAGCGGACTGGGTGAAGCCACCCTGATCTGGCCGCACTTCTGGAACGTCGACAAGTAGGAAGGCGTCCTCCCGGCTGCCCCTCCCGCGCCGCCTGCCCGGTCCTCACGGACCGAGGCGCGGGAGGGGCCCTTGCGCGCCGCGACACGCCCTGAAACTCGCGGCACACTGCCTGACCCGCCCCTCCTGAACGCGGAAAGACCGTCGACATGCTCGGATATGCGACGCGGAGACTGCTGGCGCTCATCCCGACGCTGCTTGCCGCATCCCTGCTCGTCTTCCTCTTCGTCCATCTTATTCCAGGCGACCCCGCCGCCGTCCTGCTGGGCGACACGGCAACCCCGGAAGAGGTCGAGGCGCTGACGCGTGAAATGGGCCTCGATGCGCCCGTCTACCTCCAGTATCTCTACTGGCTCGGCAACGTCCTGCAGGGCGATCTCGGCACGTCGATCTTCTTCGGCGCACCGGTCCTCTCCGTGATCGCCGACGGTGCGGAAACCTCGATCCTGCTCGCCGTGATGACGATGGTCTGGATCGTGATCCTCGGCGTTCCGATCGGCGTCGTCTCGGCCACACGCCACGGCACCTGGGTCGACCAGCTCGCCTCCGGCGGCGCGATGCTGTTTGCCTCCGTGCCGACCTTCTGGCTCGGCCTCTACCTGATCCTGATCTTCTCGGTGAGCCTCGGCTGGCTGCCCTCGTCCGGCTATCCCTCGATTTCCGACGACGGGGGCCTTGCGAACCTGCGCTACCTGCTGCTGCCGAGCTTCACGCTGGCCGCACCCAACGCGGCGCTGATCATCCGCCTGGTGCGCGCCTCCATGCTGGACGTGCAGCGCGAAGACCATGTGCGCACGGCCCGGGCCAAGGGCCTTGCCCCCTGGAAGGTCGCCACCAAGCACGTCTTCCGCAATGCGCTGATCGCGGTCGCCGCCGCCTTCGGCTTCACCTTCGCGGCGCTGATCTCGGAGGCGGTGGTGACGGAAACGGTGTTCTCGCTGCCCGGCATCGGCCGGCTGGTGGTGCAGTCGATCCTGCGCCGCGACTATCCCGTCATCCAGGGCGTCATTCTGATCATCGTGGTCCTCTACATGGTCATCAATCTTCTCGTCGACCTGGCCTATGCATGGCTCGACCCAAGGGTATCGCTCAAATGACCCCCAACGCGACAGTGCAGTGGTTCGCCACCGGCCGGCGGATCTTCCGTGGCCGCTGGCTCGCAACGCTCGGTCTCGCCTGGCTGGTGCTGGTGGTGCTCGCCGCCGTCTTCGCGCCGCTGATCGTGCCCTACGACCCGCTCGAGATCGATCCGGTGGCCCGGCTGACCGAACCCGGTGCCGCGCATTTCTTCGGCACCGATCACTTCGGCCGCGACACCTTCTCGCGCAGCATCTACGGCGCGCGGATGGCCATCGTCATCGGCCTCGGCTCCGTCGTCGTCGCGCTGCTGGTCGGCGGGCTCACCGGCATGATCTCCGCCTATTTCACCAGACTTGGCGCTTTCCTGATGCGCGTCGTCGACGTGCTGATGGCCTTTCCCGCGCTGCTCCTGGCGCTGGTGCTGATGACGATCCTCGAGCGCAGCGTGATGAACACCGTGCTGGTCATCGGCATCGTCTATGCGACCACGACGGCGCGCATCCTCTTCGGCATGACGCTGAAGCTGAAGAACGAGGTCTTCATCGATGCCGCCGTTTGTTCCGGCGCCGGTCATGCCAGCGTGCTCTTCCGCCACATCCTGCCGAACCTGATCTCACCGCTGCTGGTGCAGGCAAGCTTCATCTTCGCCTTCGCACAGTTGCAGGCCGCAGCCCTGGACTTCCTCGGCCTCGGCCTGCCGCCGGAGGTTCCGAGCTGGGGCAACATGCTGTCGGAATCGCGCATCTACGTCACCCGCGCGCCCTGGCTTCTGCTCTTTCCCGGCGCGCTGATCATCCTGTCCGTCTTTTCCATGAACCTCGTCGGCGACGCGCTTCGCGACAGCATCGACCCCAGGTTCAAGAACGACATCAAGGGGGTGTGACGATGACACAGTCCAAGCCTCCCCTTCTCGACGTGCGCGGCCTGTCGCTTTCGATCGCAACCGGCGGCAGCCTAATGCCGGTCGTGCGCGATCTCTCCTTTTCCCTCAACGCCTCCGAGACACTCGGCATCGTCGGGGAATCGGGCTGCGGCAAGAGCCTGACGTCGCTTGCAATCATGGGCCTTCTGGAGGGAACGCCGGTGCGCGTCACCGGCGGCGAGATCCTCTTCGAAGGCCGCGACCTGCTGACGCTTCCGGCGCGCGAACGCCGCCGCATCATGGGCAACGAGATGTCCATGATCTTCCAGGAGCCGATGACCAGCCTCAATCCGGTCTACCGGATCGGCGACCAGATCGTGGAGACGATCCGCGAGCATCAGCCGATGTCGAAGACGGCTGCCCGCGCGCGCGCCGTCGAGCTGCTGCGCATGGTGCGCATTCCCGACCCGCAAGGCCGGATCGACAGCTATCCGCACCAACTTTCGGGGGGCATGCGCCAGCGCGTGATGATCGCCATGGCGCTGGCCGGCTCGCCGCGCCTGTTGATCGCGGACGAGCCGACGACCGCGCTCGACGTGACCGTTCAGGCCCAGATCCTCAAGCTGATCGCCGATCTTCAGTCGGAGACCGGCATGGGCATCATCCTGATCTCGCACGATCTCGGCGTGATCGCCGAGACCTGCGACCGCATCGCGGTGATGTACCGGGGGCGCGTGGTGGAAAGCGCGCAGACGCGCGATCTCTTTGCCAGGATGCGCCACCCCTATACGCGCGGCCTGCTGGATTCCATCCCCGAGCCCGATGAAGACGTCGAGCGCCTGCCGACGATCCCCGGCCGGGTGCCCGGTCTCGACGAGCGGGTCGACGGCTGCGCCTTCCACCCGCGCTGCGCGCGCGCCTCCGACATCTGCCGCGAACAGGACCCGGCCGAAACCGCCTTCGGCGGCGGACATGCCGGGCGCTGCCACCACCCGCTGGAGCCGGACGCATGACCACCGACGCTGAACGCCCCCTCCTCAGGGTCCGCGACCTGAAGACCCACTTCACGCTGAAGGCCGGCGGTCTTTTCAGCGGCACCAGGAAAGTGCTCAAGGCCGTCGACGGCGTCTCCTTCGATCTCGCGCCGGGCGAGGTTCTGGGCATTGTCGGCGAGAGCGGCTGCGGCAAGTCCACCGTCGGGCGCACGCTGACCCGTCTGGAAGACGCGACCGGCGGCACGGCCGAATTCGACGGCCAGGAGATGCTCTCGCTTTCGAAGGCAGATTTCCGCCCGCTGCGCCGCGAGATCCAGATGATCTTCCAGGATCCCTTCGCCTCGCTCAATCCGCGCCTGACCATCGAGCAGACGCTGAGCGAACCCGTGCGCATCCACGGCCTGGAGACAACGCGCGAGGCCATCCGCGAACGCATCGCCCGCACGCTGACCCAGGTTGGCCTGGACCCGAAGGTGATGAGCCGCCATCCGCACGAGTTCTCCGGCGGTCAGCGCCAGCGCATCGGCATCGCCCGGGTAATGATCGTCGAGCCGAAGCTCGTCATCGCCGACGAGGCGGTCTCCGCGCTCGACGTTTCGATCCAGGCGCAGGTGCTGAACCTGATCAAGGACCTGCAGACCGAGAGCGGCATCTCGATGCTGTTCATCTCCCACGACCTCGGCGTCGTGCGGCATATCTGCGACCGCGTGGCGGTGATGTATCTCGGCCGGATCGTGGAAACCGCCCCCAGGGCGACACTGTTCTCCGCGCCCTCGCACCCCTACACGAAGCTTCTGCTCGCCTCGATCCCGCGCATCCGCCCGGGACGCGTCGCCGCCGAAGACCGGGGCGAGCCTGCCAGCGCCGCGGCCCCGCCGCCCGGCTGCCCGTTTCATCCGCGCTGCGGACTCGCCACCGACATCTGCCGCAGCGAGCGGCCCCTGCCGGTCGATCTCGGCAACGGACAATTCAGCGCCTGTCACCACGCCGGCAACCAACAAGGGGAGGCCGCGTGATGGCCGAGAACAAACGCGTCTACGTCGGATCCGTGGCAACGGAAACCAACACGTTTTCCCCGCTGCGCACCGACATGCAGGACTTTCGGGACAGTTTCTATGCCCCACCCGGCGAGCATCCCGTGACGCCGACACTGTGCAGCGCGGTGTTCCCGGTCGCGCGCGAGCGGTCCCGTCAATACGGCTGGACCCTGGTGGAAGGCACCGCCGCATGGGCGGAACCCGGCGGCGTGGTCAACCGCGCCACCTGGGAAACCTTGCGCGATGCGATCCTTGGCGAGATCGAGGCAGCCCTTCCGCTCGACATCGTCCTGCTCGGCCTGCATGGCGCGATGATCGCGGAGAGCTGCGACGACTGCGAGGGCGAACTGCTGGAAAAGGTCCGCCAGCTCGTCGGCCCAAACACCGTGATCGGCGCGACCTTCGACCCGCACAGCCACCTGTCGGCGCGCCGGACCGAAAACGCCGACCTCGTCGTCGTCTTCAAGGAGTTCCCGCACACCGACTTCGTGATCGCGGCGGAAAGCCTGGTGGATCTCGCCCACCGTACCTCGACCGGCGCCGTCTCCCCGGAAATCTCCGTCTTCGACTGCCGGATGATCGAGATCTTCCCCACGAGCCGCGAACCGATGCGCGGCTTCGTCGACCGGATGAAGGCGATGGAAGGGCATGACGGCGTGCTCTGCGTCTCCGCGATCCACGGCTTCATGGCAGCCGATGTCGCCGACCTCGGCAGCAAGATCGTCGTGGTCACCGACGGCAAGAAGGCAAAGGGCGACGCGCTGGCGCAGAAGCTCGGCATGGAGCTCTTCTCCTATCGCGGTCGCACGCGTCCGGATTTCCTGACGCCGCAGCGCGCGCTGGAGCTGGCGGACAGCTGCGCCGGCGCTCCCATCGTCGTGGCCGATGTCTGGGACAATCCCGGCGGCGGGGTCGCGGGCGATTCCACCATCATCCTGCGCGAGATGCTGGCGCGAAAGATGGAGAATGCCGCGCTTGCCTCGATCTGGGATCCGGTCGCGGTGCGCACCTGCATTTCCGCCGGCGAGGGTGCTGTGCTGCCGCTGCGTTTCGGCGGCAAGATGTCGGCCACCGCCGGCGACCCGGTCGACGCGACCGTGCGGGTGCGCAAGGTGGTGCGCAACGCGGTGCAGAGCTTCGGCGAGAGCATCGTGCCGCTCGGCGACAGCGTCTGGATCAGCATCGAGGGCGTCGACGTCATCCTCAACACGGTGCGCTCGCAGATCTTCAGCCCCGACGCCTTTTCCAACCTCGGCATCGATCCGGCATCCCGCAAGGTGCTGGTGGTGAAATCGACCAATCACTTCCACGATGCCTTCTTGCCGGTGGCGTCGGACATTCTCTACGCTGCGGTCGACGGCCCCTACCCCAACGACCCGGCCACCAACGCCTACACCAAGCTGACGCGCGCCATCTGGCCGCGCGTGAAAGACCCCCACGCCCTCAAGGCAACGGGAAGCTGACCCGCCCGAAGGATTTCCTCTCAATGACCGTTCACGCCCCCGAGACCCCGGCCCTCGTCATCGACGAGCGCGTCGCAAGGGCCAACATCGCCCGCTTCCAGGCCCATTGCGAGGCGGCCGGGCTGGCGCTGCGCCCGCATATCAAGACGCACAAGCTGCCGCTCTTCGCCCGCGACCAGATCGCGGCCGGCGCCTGCGGCATCACCGTGCAGAAGGTCGGCGAGGCGGAGGTGATGGCCGATGCGGGCATCGACGACATCCTGCTGACCTACAATATTCTCGGCGTCGACAAGCTCGCCCGGCTCGCCGCCGTCGCCCGCCGGGTGGAGCGCCTCGCCGTCGTCGCCGACAGCGCGGTGACGGTCGCGGGCCTCGGCGCGGCGTTTTCGCGCGAGGAACGTCCGCTCACCGTGCTGGTGGAATGCGACACGGGTGCGGGGCGCTGCGGCGTGCCGTCGCCGCAGGCGGCAGCCGGTCTCTCCGCCACGATCCACGAAACCGGCGGCCTCGTCTTCGGCGGGTTGATGACCTACCCCGCGCCCGGCGGCCAGAGCGCCGTCGAGACCTTCATGCGCACGGCGAAAGCCCTGATCGAGGCGCAGGGCATCGCCTGTGCGACGATCACCAGCGGCGGCTCGCCGGACATGTGGAAGGCGGGCGGCGAGACGGTCGTCACGGAGTATCGCGCCGGCACCTATATCTACAATGACCGCTCGCTGGTCGCGGGCGGCGCGTGTTCGCTCGACGATTGCGCGCTCACCGTTGAGGCGACCGTGGTCAGCACGCCGACGCCGACGCGCGCCATTCTCGATGCCGGTTCCAAGGCGCTGTCGTCGGATCTTCTCGGACTTACCGGACATGGCACGATCCTCGGGCATCCGGAGGCGGCCATCGTCGGGCTCAGCGAAGAACACGGCATTGTCCACACCACCCGCGAAAACGAATTCGAAATCGGCCAACGCGTCGCCATCGTGCCGAACCACGCCTGCGTGGTGACCAACCTTTTCGATTTCGCCTGGCTGAAAGGCAACGACGGCGTGCTTCGCCGAACCGCCATCGCCGCGCGCGGGCGAATGACCTGACGCGGACCCTGCCGGTCGACTTTGCACCCGGCCGGCATGACCCGTCGACCGGAGCCGCGCGTCCCCCGCGCCCGCCATTGCGGGCGGACGCGTGATGCCAAGAGTGCAGAACGATACGCCGGCGATTAAAGCGCCAGATAGTCCTGGCGCAGGTCCTCGTTGTCGAGCACCTCCTGCGCGGTGCCGTCGAAGACGATCTCGCCCATGTCGAGGATCAGCGCGCGGTCGGCCAGATGCAGGGCGGCGATCGCGTTCTGCTCGACGATGATCGTGGTCATGCCCAGCGCCTTGATCTCCTCAAGCGTGCGTTCGATCTCCTGCACGATCACCGGCGCGAGCCCCTCGTAGGGCTCGTCCAGCAGCAGCAGCTTCACGTCGCGGGCCAGAATGCGGGCCAGCGCCAGCATCTGCTGTTCGCCGCCCGACAGCGTGGTGCCCTCCTGGTTCCTGCGCTCGGCGAGCCTGGGAAACAGCTCGTAGATCCGCTCCAGCGACCAGCCCCGTGGCGGAGCGATCTGGGCAAGCTTGAGGTTTTCCTCCACCGTCAGCCCCTGAATGATGCGCCGGTCCTCCGGCACCAGGCCGATGCCGTTCTGCGCGGCCTGATAGGCCTTCATCTCGTGCAGCGGCTTGTGGTCGAGCCAGACCTCGCCATGCTTGACCTGCGGGTCGTCCACCCGGGCAATCGCGCGCAATGTCGAGGTCTTGCCGGCGCCGTTGCGGCCGAGCAGCGCAACGATCTCGCCCTCGCGCACGTTGAAGCTGACGCCCTGCACCACATAGCTTTCGCCGTAATAGGCGTGAAGGTCCCAGACGGAGAAATAGGCCCGCTGCCCGCCCTGCGCCTTTTGCGCGGGAACGCCCGGCGCCTGTCCCTTCCAGGGATCGTCAGGGATCAGGCCGTCGCCCGTCTTTGCGGAAGTCGGCTCGGCCGGCGTTGTGTCGTTCATAGGTGCGCCCCTCCCAGATAGGCTTCCTGAACCTTCGGATTGCCTTTGATATTGCCCGGCACGTCCTCGACGATCACCGTGCCCTGTGCCAGCACCGAGATCCGGTCGGCAAGCGAGAACACGACATGCATGTCATGCTCGATCACCACCATGGTGATGCCGCGCTTGGCGATCTGCTTCAACAGGTCGATGGTGTTGTTGGTGTCGGCCCGTGCCATGCCGGCGGTCGGCTCGTCGAGCAGCAGGAGTTTCGGCTTTTGCACCAGGCACATCGCCAGTTCCAGCCGCCGCTTGTCGCCACGCGAGAGCTGGCCCGCGACATGGTCCGCCTTGGCCTCCATGCCGAGTTCCGCAAGCATGGTCATCGCTTCGTCCCGGATCTCGCGCTCTTCGCCGACACTCTTCCAGCCATTGACCTTGAACGAGCCGTCGCGCCGCGCGAAGGCGGGGATCATCACGTTTTCCAGCAGTTTGAGATCGGCGAAGATCTCCGGCGTCTGGAACACGCGACTGACCCCGATCTGGTTGATCCGGTAGGGCTGGATGCCGAGCAGCGACTGGCCGTCGAACATGACCGACCCGGTGTCCGGCTCCAGCCGCCCGACGAAACAGTTGAGGAGCGTCGACTTCCCCGCGCCGTTCGGTCCGATGATCGCGTGGACGCTGCCTTCCTGGATGTCCAGATTGACATCGTTCAATGCCTTGAGCCCGCCGAAGCGCTTGTTGACGCCCTTTACTTCAAGAATGCCCATGACGCCTTCACTCCGCCGCCGACGGCGCGGCGGCCGTCGTTGTGTTGTTCCTGTCTTCCGGCGGTTTGCGCCGGAACAGCCGGCCGATGCGCTGGCCGCCCTCCACGATGCCGCCCGGCAGGAAGATCACCACGAGCATGAAGACGATGCCCAGCGTCAGGTGCCAGCCCTTGCCGATGAACGGATAGACAATGGCCACGACGAAATCCTCCAGCCCGTCGGGCAGGAAGGAGAACCACTGGTGCAGGATGTTGTCGTTGATCTTGGAAAAGATGTTTTCCAGATACTTGATCAGGCCCGACCCCAGAACCGGTCCGATCAGCGTTCCCGTGCCGCCGAGGATGGTCATCAGCACCACTTCGCCAGACGCCGTCCACTGCATGCGCTCAGCCCCCGCCAGCGGATCCATCGCCACCATCAGCCCGCCGGCAAGCCCGGCGTACATGCCCGAGATCACGAAGGCCGCCAACGTGTAGGGCCGGGAATTGAGGCCGGTGTAAAGCATGCGCTGCTGGTTGGACTTCACCGCCTTCAGCATCACGCCGAAGGGCGAGCGGAAAATCCGGATCGACACGTAAAAGGCGATCAGCATCACGGCGGCACAAAGGTAGTAGCCGGCGTTGAAGGTGAACAGCCAGCCGCCCATCGACAGTTCGAAGCCGTCGCGCATCGCGATGCCGAAGAAGTTCGTCATCGGGATCGACCCGTCGGCCGTCTGGCTGACCCCGAGGATCCGCGGATCGTTGAGCGAAAGCTGCAGGCCCGTCTCGCCGTTCGTGATCGGCGTCAGCACCGAATAGGCGAGCGAGAACGACATCTGCGCGAAGGCCAGCGTCAGGATCGAGAAGTAGATGCCCGACCGGCGCAGCGAGATGAAGCCGACAAGCAGCGAAAACAGACCCGCGAAGATCACCGAGACGATGATCGCCGGCACGACGTTCATGGTCAGAAGCTTCATCATCCACACGCCGGCATAGGAGCCGACGCCCAGAAAGGCGGCATGTCCGAAGGACAGGTAGCCGGTCAGCCCGAACAGGATGTTGAAGCCGATGGCGAAGATCCCGAAGATCACGAACCGTTGCATCAGGTCCGGATAGCCGGCGTTGAACTGCGCGAGATCCGACTCCACGGGGAAGGGATTGAGGATGACCGGCGCCAGAAGCGTGATCGCGATGACGATCGCAAACAGCATCAGGTCCTTGTTGTTCAGTCCGAGCATGACGTTATCCCTCCATCACACCCTTGCGGCCGAGCAGGCCGCGGGGACGGGTCAACAAGATGATGATCGCCACCAGGTAGATGATGATCTGGTTGATGCCGGGCAGCAGATTCACGACCTGCGACATGGAGGCGAAGGATTCCAGGATGCCGAGCAGGAAACCGGCCGCCACCGCTCCGGGCAGCGAGCCCATGCCGCCGACAACGACAACGACGAAGGACAGCACCAGGAAGTCCATGCCCATGTGATAGTTGGGCGAGTTGATCGGTGCATACATCACGCCCGCCAGCCCCGCGACACAGGCCGCGATGGCGAACATGATGGTGAAGCGCTTGTCGATGTTGATCCCGAGAAGACCGACGGTTTCGCGGTCCGCCATCCCGGCCCGCACCACCATGCCGAAGGTGGTGTATTGCAGGAAGGCAAAGACCGCGCCGATGACGATCGCCGCGAAGGCGAAATAGACGAGCCGCCAGTAGGGATAGATGATCGTGCCGGCCTCCATGCCGACCAGTGCGCCGAAATCGAAGCTGCCGATGAAGGCATCGGGTGCCGGCGTCGGGATCGGGTTCGCACCGAAGAAGTACTTGATGATTTCCTGCAGGACGATGGCAAGGCCGAAGGTGACCAGGATCTGGTCCGCGTGCGGACGCTTGTAGAAATACTTGATCAGGCCGCGCTCCGTCGCGATGCCGACGGCGACCATGACCGGTATGGCGAAGACGATCGCGAGCGGCACCGACCATTCGATCATTGCGCCGCCGATCTCCGGACCGAACCAGTTTTCCACGTAAGGCGTCTTCACCTTGAGGGGGTTGCCGAGAAAGTCGGTGCGGGAGGGATCGATGGTCTCGGTGGAGAGCCGCAGGATCGCATTCAGCGTGACCGCGCAGAAAGCGCCCAGCATGAACAGCGCGCCATGCGCGAAATTGACGACCCCGAGCGTGCCGAAGATCAGTGTCAGACCAAGGGCGATCAGCGCATAGGCGCTTCCCTTGTCCAGTCCGTTCAGGACCTGCAGGATGATGGCGTCCATTTTATTGTCCGTTTTGGCGAAGCGACCTGAAAAGACGAGGGAACCGGCTGCGCGTGACGCGCAGCCGGAACGTCGTTTGCCCTGCGGCCGGCGATCAGGCGCCGGAGTTGCAGGTGCCCAGATCGCCGCCGGCGAACATCGGATGGTCGGGCGGATAGGTGACCTGCGCGGCCGGCGTGACTTCGACGATCTCCAGAAGGTCGAACTCCGAGGTCGGGTTTTCCTTGCCCTTCACGACGAGCACGTCCTTGAAGCACTGGTGGTCGTCGGCCCGGTAGAGCGTCGGGCCATTGCCCAGCCCGTCGAACTCGTAACCTTCCAGCGCCTCGACGACCGAGCACGGATTGAACGAACCGCCCCGCTCCACGGCGTCCGCATAGAGCAGCGTCTGCACGTAGCAGGTATGCGCCGCCTGCGAGGGCGGGAAACCGTACTTCTTGCCGAAGGACTGCACGAAGGCGATCGAGCCCTCGTCTTCCAGCGACCAGTGCCAGTTCGTGGACCCGAAGATGCCCTTCACGTTCTCGCCGGCGCCCTTGGCCATCAGCCGCGAATAGAGCGGCACGATGATCTCGAAGTTCTTGCCGTTGACCTGGCGGTCGCGCAGGCCGAACTGGACCGCGTTGGTGAGCGAGTTCACCATGTTGCCGCCGTAGTGGTTGAGCACCAGCACGTCGGCGTCGGACTGCAGGATCGGCGTGATATAGGCCGAGAAGTCGGTTGCCGCGAGCGGGGTGAGAACGTTGTTGACCGTCTCCCAGCCCATGGCCTCGGTCGCCGAGGCGATCGATTCCTGCTGCGTCCAGCCCCAGGTGTAGTCGGCGGTCAGGTGATAGGCCTTGCGATCCGTGCCGTAGGCATTCTTCAGCACCGGCGCGAGAGCCGCCGCGGACATATAGCCGTTGAAGAAGTGGCGGAAGCCGTTGGCCTTCTTGTCCTTGCCGGTCGTGTCGTTGGAGTGGGTCAGGCCGGCCATGAAGATCACGCCGGCCTCCTGGCAAAGGCTCTGAACCGCAACCGCGACTCCCGACGACGACCCGCCGGTGATCATGATCGCGCCGTCCTTCTCGATCATCGACTTGGCGGACGCGCGCGCTGCATCCGACTTGGTCTGCGTGTCGCCGGTGACGAACTCGACCTTCTTGCCGAGGATGCCGTTGCCCTTCAGCGCCTTCGACGAGAAGGTGTTGAGCATGCCGCCGTCGCCCTCGCCGTTGAGATGCTCGACGGCAAGCTCGTAGGCGCGAAGCTCGTCAGCCCCCTCGTCGGCATAGGGACCGGTCTGCGGAACGTTGAAGCCGAGCGTGACGGTACCGCCCGTCGGCTCGTTGTTGAAGGCATTTGCGTTGCGAATGAAAACATGCGGTGCCGCGAGCCCGACGCCGACGACACCGGCTGTCTTGATGAGCCCGCGACGGCTGATTGGTCGCTTTATCATGAAATATCTCCTCCAGCATTTCCCTGCGCCCGCCGTTTCACGGGCCTTTTCTTGGGATGAAAGCGTACGCAAGGTCACTCTCGATCCGAAGGGTCAGCGTTCCGGAAACACCAGAAGTCCGCAACTCTCATTTAGTATAATATGGCGATTAAACGGCACGGCGTTTTCTCCCAAAATCAACATTCAGGATAAACCGCAAAAAATCATGTATAAATAATTGTGCAATGCAGCATAATACTTAGTTTCATCGTATAAATTGCATAAAATTTGCGCAATCAATATATTCATACAGAAAATTCAAAAAACATAATTCAATTATCACGTTAAATACATATTATACTACAAACAAATTACAATCCGGGTTTTCACAACTTTCAAACTCACAGAAATCGCGGCGCACAGGCTGATCTCTAGGCATGACCTCAGCGCCACGCGGGGCCTCAGGGTGTGGCCAGCGACGCCGAGGACTGCCCCCGTGCCTTTCGCTCTGCCTCCAGCTCCGCAATCTTCAGGTCGATATGGGACCGATCGAGCAGGCCGGACACATCCTGCGCTGTCGGCAGGGTTTCCGCCACATGCAGGAAGCGCTCTCCGGCAACCGCCAACAGACGGCGCAGTTCGGCAAGCGGGTCGCCGTGATCGTCGGCGCGGATGTCGAGCCAGGGATAGGCCTCGCCGCGGGTGATCCGAAGGGCCGCGGACTGCTTGCCGCGCCTGTCTCCGCCCGCGGCCTCGCCCGCCTCCATCGCACGGAGCAAGCGCTCCGCAAATTCCAGATCGCCGCCGTCCCGATAGGCGGCAAGGGTTGCCTCCAGCACCTGCGGCCCCGCCAGCATGTTGCCCGCGACCGACACGTTGTCCGCCACCAGATGCCCTGCCCAGTCGACGCAGTTCTCGCCGGTGAAAGCCGCATTTCGCCCTTGCGCGTCGATCACATGCATCTGCCGCGAATGACGGCCGGCGTCGCGCCCGGTGACGGTCTCCATCACCGTTTGCGCCTGCTCGCCGCGCTTCAGCATGTCGAGCCCGTCGGTGCCGTAGAGCGGACTGACGAAGGCCTGGGTGGCGATCGCGCCGGCCTGCCCGTGCATATGCGGCACCAGCGCGCCCACGGCGAAGAAGCGGCTGGCAACGGCGATGCCGAAGGCGCCGGTGCGCGCATCGCGCGCAACAATCGAATAGGTCATCCTCGTCTCCTCTTCGTTCAGCGCAGGCGAATTGCCCCCTTGCGTCCGCCCCCGGCACGGCTGGCCGGCCGCTATCGCCCGATGGCATAGGCCTGCATCAGCCGCGGCGTCGCCGCCGCCTTCAACAGGCCGTCCGCCTCGCGCTTTGCGGCGGTGAGACGCCCGACGGTCCAAGGCGGCGCCACATCGAGGATATGGCCGCGCGTGCGCAGGGCATTCAGCACGCCCTCGCCGAAGTTCTCCTCGACCATCACATGGCCCGGCGCGCGCTTGCGCGGATGGAAGGAGGCCGGGAAATGGGTGGTGTGAAACAGCGGCATGTCGATGGCCTGCTGCAGGTTGAGGTCGTGATGCACCAGCCTGAGGAACAGCGACAGCTGCCACTGGTCCTGCTGGTCGCCGCCGGGCGTGCCGAAGGCAAGCACCGGCTTTCCGTAGCGCGAGGCGAGGCTCGGCGTCAGCGTCGTGCGCGGCCGCTTGCCCGGCGCAAGCGAGGTCGGCAGGCCCGGCGTCATCAGGAACATCTGCGCGCGCGAGTTGAGGCAGAAGCCGAGACCGGGGATCACCGGCGAGGACTGAAGCCAGCCGCCCGACGGCGTGGCGGAGACCATGTTGCCCCAACGGTCGATGACGTCGATATGCACCGTGTCGCCGCGCCGCTCCGACAGATGCGCCATCGTCGGCTCGTAGACCCCCGTTTCCGACACGCCGAGCGCATCGATGGCGGCAAGCGCGCGGGCGCGCTGATCCTCGAAGCCGGGAACGGCGCCGGGCCTGAGATCGTAGGAGGCCTGCAAGCCGATCAGCCTGCGACGCTCCACATTGTAACTGTCCGACAGAAGGTGCTGCATCGGCACCTCGGCGAAATCGGGGTCGCCGTAATAGACCTCGCGGTCGGCATAGGCGAGCTTCATCGTCTCCGCGACCAGATGGACGAAGTCGGCCCCAGCCGGATCCAGCGAAGCGACATCGAGTCCCTTGAGGATCGCCAGGCTTTGCAGCAGGACCGGCCCCTGCCCCCAGGGCCCGGTCTTGGCCACGCTCCAGCCGTGGTAATCGTAGGTGAGCGGCGCCTCGACGGTTGCCTGCCAGCCGGCGAGGTCCTCGCCCGTCATCACCCCCTTGTGGCGCTGTCCGCTGCCGTCCATCGCCTCGGTCTCGCGCAGGAAGGTATCGATCTCCTCCGCGATAAAGCCGCGGTAGAAGGTGGCGCGCGCCGCCTCGATCTGCGCCTCGCGGCCCGAAACGGCCTCGGCTTCGCGCAGCATCCGCTTCCAGGTCTCCGCCAGCACCGGGTTCTTGAACAGCGCATGCGCCTTCGGCGCGGAGCCGCCGGGCAGCCAGGTCGCGTGCGAGGTGGGCCAATGCTCCTCGAAGAAGCCGTCCAGCCCCGCGATGGTCGCGCTGACGCGCGGCAGCACCGGATGGCCGGCCTCGGCATAATGGATCGCCGGTTCCAGCACCTCGCGCAGCGGCAGGCTGCCGTGATCGCGCAGCATCAGCATCCAGGCGTCGAAAGCGCCGGGGATCACCGTCGCCAGCAGGCCGTCGCCCGGAATGAGGTCGATGCCCTCCGCCTTGTAACGCTCGATGGTCGCGCCCGCCGGCGCCCCGCCCTGCCCGCAAATCACCTCGATCCGGTCCTGGCCAGCGTCATAGACAATCGCCGGCATGTCCCCGCCCGGACCGTTCAGATGCGGCTCGACGACCTGCAGGACGAACCCCGTGGCCGCCGCCGCGTCGAACGCATTGCCGCCGATCTCCAGAATGCGCATGCCGACGGCCGAAGCGATCCAGTGCGTCGAGGTGACAACGCCGAAGGTGCCCTGGATTTCCGGGCGGGTGGTAAAGGTGGACATGGGAACTCCCGAAATTTCTTGTTTGATTGTTTTGGTCAGCTTTCGCGCGGGTCGAGCGCGTCGCGCAGGCCGTCGCCGAGTAGATTGAAGCCGAGCACGACGAGGAAGATCGCGGCCCCCGGCCACCACGCCATCCAGGGCGCCTGGGTCATGAAGTTCTTGGCGACGTTCAGCATCGACCCCCAGCTCGGATAGGGGGGCTGCTGGCCGAGGCCGAGGAAGGACAGGCTCGCCTCCGCGATGATCGCCGTGGCAATCGTCAGCGTCGCCTGCACGAGGATGGGCGCAAAGACATTGGGCAGGATGTAGCGCGACATGATCGCCACATCGCTCAACCCGATGGCGCGCGCGCCCTCCACATAGTCTTCCGTCTTGACGCTGAGCACCTGACCACGGGTCAGGCGGATGAAGATCGGCGTCGCCGACAGGCCGATGGCGATCATCGCATTGGTCAGGCTCGGGCCGAGAAAGGCGGCCAGCGCAATGGCCAGGATCAGGAACGGCGTCGCCAGAAGTGCGTCGGTCACCCGCGAAATCGCCTGATCCGTCCAACCTCCGAAATACCCCGACACCAGCCCGAAGGGCACGCCGATGACGACCGCGATCAGCACCGACACGACGCCCGCCAGCAGCGAGGCCTGCGCGCCCCAGATCATGCGCGAGAAGATGTCGCGGCCGATCTCGTCGGTGCCGAGCCAGTAGAGCGCCGACGGCGCCTTGCGCACCGCGGTCCAGCTCGTTGCGGTCGGGTCGGCGATGGGCAGCAAGGGCGCCAACGCTGCGACGATCACGAAGAAACCGACGATCAACGCGCCGATCAGCGCGCCGCGGTTGCGCTTCAGCTTGCTCCAGACCCGGCTCTGGCGCCGGGGCGCGACCCCGTCTGAGGCGGGAGAAACGGTTGCACCGGTCACTGGGCGTTCCTCATGCGCGGATTGAGAAGGACATAGAGAACGTCGGCGATCAGGTTCATCAGGATGAAGCCGGCGGCCGTGCACAGCACGACGCCCTGCACCACCGCGTAATCGCGGGTGAAGACCGCATCGACGATAAGCTTGCCGAAACCGGGAATGGTGAAGATCTGCTCGGTCAGCACCGCACCGGCGAGCAGCTCGCCGAAGAGCAACGCGCCGAGCGTCACCACCGGCAGCAGCGCATTGCGGAAGGCATGCTTGATGACGACGACGCGCTCGCTCAGGCCCTTGGCGCGGGCGGTGCGCACATAATCGGCCTTGAGCACGCCAAGCATTGCCGAGCGGGTGTGGCGCATCAAGGTGGCGGCGAGCGCCGTTCCCAGCACGAAGGCCGGCATGATCATCGTTTCCAGCGAGCGCACGGGATCGACGAAGATCGATTCGTAGCCCGACGCCGGAAGCCAGCCGAGATTGACCGACACCAGCAGGATCAACATGATCCCGAGCCAGAAATTGGGGATCGACAGACCCGACAGCGCCAGGAAGTTGGCGATATAGTCGACCGGTCCGCCCTTCTTCACGGCGGAGAGGATGCCGGTGGGAATGCCGATCGCCATGGCGATGATCATCGCCATCACCGCGAGCTGGATCGTCACCGGCAGCTTGTCGGCAATCAGCGACAGCACCGGCTGGTTGGTTCTGAGCGAAACGCCGAGATCGCCCTGCAGCAACCCGCCAACCCAATAGAAATACTGATACAGGATCGGTTCGTTGAGATGGTATTTCTCGCGGATGAAGGCGAGTGTCTCCGGGTCGCGTTCCTCACCCGCCAGCACCAGCGCGGGATCGCCCGGCAGGAGCTTTTGCAGGGTGAAGACGAAGATCGACACCAGAACCAGTGTTGGCAGCGCGATCAGCAGGCGGCGGGCGATAAAGGCAAGCATCACGCTGGTCCTGTCGCGATAGAAAGAAGGGCGGGACGCCGGGTCATCGGAAATCGACCACGGCGGTCCGGCGGCGGCCGAGGAATTCCATTGCGGCCTGACCGAAGTCACGCCGGCCCTGGCCGAGATACTCCACGAACCTTTCGGGGCGGGACAGCGGCCGGCGCACCTTTTGCTCCCGTTCCTCGATGCTCGTGTCGGGATCGACATCTGGCGACGGTTCCACCGCCTCCAGCCATCGCTCCTGCACGAAGGGCGCCGGGTCCATCTGGTAGTTCACCAGCCGGCCGTGCAGCGGGGAGCGTTCGGTGAACAGAAGTTCGTCGACCTCGTCGCGAAAGCGCAGCGTTTCTCGAAGCAACCGCTGCGCCGCGTGCCGGGTGACAACATAAGCGGCGGTGCAGTCGTGGGAGGAATACAGCCGTGTGACGGCATGGCGCGCGGCCTGTGCGACATGCCCGCGGGCAAGCCACACCGGCTTGCGGTTGGTCTCCAGTTTCACGAGGTCGGCGTCGGGCGGCACCCAGTCAACGTTGGAAAACAGCGCCCCGACGTCCTCGCCCGGCACCACGTCGTCCTCCAGCACGACCCCGTGCGGCAGCCCCCTGTCGACGATCCGCTGCCAGCAGGCGCGGTGGCTCAGGAAACAGGCGACCTCGCCGCGCGTCAGACGCCCCCAGTAGCCAATACCGTCCACGTGGCGCGCGATGTCGGCATCGCCGAGAAGCCGCGCATCCACCGCCGGCATACGCTCGAAGACGACCCCTTGGGCACGAAGCCGCCCGCCGAGCCGTTCAATACGGTCCGGAGCCCGGTCGAGATTGATCACAAAGGTCTGCATCCTGGTCATGTTTTACGCTTCAGGCGGGTCGTGTCGTCATGAAAACGCGAGGGGCGGCATGCCCGCCCCTCGCTGGAACCGGTCAGGCCGGATCAGGACTTGAACTTGACGTTCTCGAGCCGGATCATGCCGTCGGGATAGGGGGTGAAGCCCTCGATCTTGCCATCGAGCGCCCAGATCCACGTCGGATGGTACAGATAGATGATCGGCATGTCGTTCGCGAGAATGGCGCGGGCCGCATCATAGCTCTTTTTCCGCTCGGCGAGATCGTTGCTCGTGCGCGCGGCATTGAGCAGGCGGTCGACCTCGGGGTTGCAGTATTTGGAATCGTTGATCCCGCCCTTGCAGGTCATGAACTGGTGGATGTTGCCGTCCGGATCGACACGGCCCGACCAGCCCACCTGACTGGCCTGGTAGTTGCCGCCCGACTGGTCGGCAAGCAGGCTGGCGAACTCCATCGACTTGAGCTTGACGTTGAAACCGGCTTCCGCCGCCATCGCCTGGACCACCTGCATCATCTGCGTCTGCACGGGGTTGTTGGCGACCTGCACCTCGACGTCCAGCGTCTCGTAGCCGGCTTCCTTCATCAGTTCCCTGGCCTTGGCGACATCACGCGCGGGCACGGGATGCGACTTGTCATACCAGGGGCTCGTGGACGGATAGGGCTGGTTGCCAGGTGCGAAGGCGCCCTCGAACACCACCTGGTTGATCGCGTCGCGATCGAGCGACAGCGAGAATGCCTGGCGCAACTTCGGCTCGTTGCCGAAGGGGTTGTCGCCGCGTTCGCCATTGTCGACGTTCACGGTGATGCCCTGGTAGCCGAGGCTGACGGCTTCCGCGTAAACGAGATCCTCATCGCCCTTGACAGCGGCCGCGTCCGTGGCCGCCAGACGCTCCAGCATGTCGAGATCGCCGGCGCGCAGGTTGGCAAGACGCACGGTCGTGTCGGGGATCGGCAGAAAGGTGACGGTGTCGAAGTTGATCGCGTCCGCGTTCCAGTAATCGGCGAACTTTGCCAGAACGATCCGGTCCTGCTGCACGCGCTCGACGAAGGTGAAGGGTCCAGAGCAGATCGGGTTTGCACCGAAGTCGGTGCCGGCGGCGGCCGTTGCCGTCGGCGACAACATCATGCCGGCGCGGTCGGCGAACTGTCCAAGCAGCGTCGCGTCGGGTGCGTTGAGGGTAAAGGCGACCTGATGCGGGCCGGTCACGGCAACGCTTTCGATCGACTTGACCTCGCTCTTGCGCCGGCTTTCCGGCATGGTCTTGGAGCGGTCGATGTTGGCCTTGACCGCCTCCGCGTCGAAGGCCGTTCCGTCGTGGAAGGTCACGCCCTCGCGCAGGTCCATCGTCAGCGTCAGCCCGTCGTCGGACCACGACCAGTCCGTTGCGAGCTGAGGAACGATTTCCAGCTCCGGAGTGATGTCGACCAGCTTGTCGCAGAGCGAGGCATAAACGATGCGGCCGACGAACGTGCGCGACTGGTCCGGATCGAGCACGTCCGGGTCGTCCTGAAGACCGATGCGAAGATCGGCCGCCTGTGCCGTCAGCGCCGTGGAGGCGCCAAGGGCGAACAGCATTGCAGCTAGCAGTTTGGTTTTCATCTAACGCTCCTCTGGTGGGATGAAGTCGGTCGATCCCTGCCGGATCTTGTGACGGCGGCTCCGCAAGGGAAGCGCGCCCGGGTGCCCGGCTGTGGCGATACGGACACGGCATCCGGCGACGGTCGCCCGGCGCCGTGTCCGGCAACGTGTCGTCCCTCGCGGGACGAAACAAGAAGACAAGGACCAAGGCCCGCGATCATGGCGTGCGATCCGAGGCCGCTGCTGTCCCGGCGAGACTGTGTTCCCGGTAAAGCGCGAAACGCCGCTCGGCCGCGTGCGAATGCGCCGGTGTCTCCGCGGCCGACGGAATGCCGGCGCGCGCCTCTTCCCAGTGATGACAGGCGACCATCCTGTCGTGTGCCACCGTGGCGAGCGGCGGACGCTCGACCTTGCAAATTCCGCTCGCCAGCGGACAGCGGGTGTGGAAGCGACAGCCCGGCGGCGGCGCCAGCGGCGAGGGAACATCGCCCGTCAGCCCGGAATCCACCTTGCGGCTGCGCGGCGAGGGAATGGGAATCGCGCGCATCAGCGCCTGCGTGTAGGGATGCAGCGGTGCATCGTAGAGCGTGTCGGTCTCGCCCTGCTCGACGATCTCGCCCAGATACATCACCGCCACCCGGTCGCTCATATGCCGGATCACCGCCAGATCATGGGCGATCAGCACCAGCGTCAGGTCGAACTCCGCCTTCAGCTCCTCCAGCAGATTGATGACCTGGGCCTGGATCGAGACGTCGAGCGCGGAAACAGGCTCGTCGCCGATCAGCACCCTGGGCCCGCAGGCAAGCGCGCGGGCGATGCCGATGCGCTGGCGCTGCCCACCGGAAAACTCGTGCGGATAGCGGTTGGCGTATTCCGCCCTGAGGCCGACGCGCCGCAGGAGATCGGCAACCTGCTGCGGGCGGGACGCGCGGGTGCCGATGCCGTGTACCCGCATCGGTTCCTCGACAATCGCCCCGACGGTCATGCGCGGATTGAGCGAGGAAAAAGGGTCCTGGAAGATGAACTGGAGATCCTTGCGCAACCGCCGCATCTCCCGCTCCGGCAGGTCGCTGATATCCGTCCCGTCGTAGAGGACCTGCCCCGAACTCGGCCGCAGCAGCCGCAAGAGCAGCCGCGCCAGCGTCGATTTCCCGCAACCGCTCTCGCCGACGATGGCCAGGGTCTCGCCGCGCCGAACGCTCAGCGACACGCCGTCGACGGCCCGCACCACCTGCGGCGTCGCGAGAAACGACGAGCCGACCTTGAAGCGCCGCGCCAGATCGCGCGCTTCGAGCACATAGTCGCCCCGGGCGGGCGCCCCGGCTCCGGCGTTGTCATGGCCCTTCCCGTTCATGCCGCCACCCCGCCAAATGTTGTCTCCAGCGGCGCGTGCACGCAGGCAACACGGTGCCCGGGCGCCTGCGAGGCGTCGACCCGGCGCAGCGGCGGCGCCTCACGGCGACAGGCCTCGCTTGCGAAAGGACAGCGCGGCGCGAACCGGCAGCCGTCCGGCATCGTGTCGACGGTCGGCACCATGCCCGGCACGGTCGCAAGGCTTCCCGTGCGCTTGCCGAGCGAGGGCACGGAACTCATCAGGCCGATTGTGTAGGGATGCTGCGGGTCGTCGAACACCGACGTCACGCTGCCCTGCTCCACGACCCGGCCGGCATACATCACCGCGACCGTATCGGCGATCTCCGCAACGACGCCGAGGTCGTGGGTGATCAGGATCAAGGCCGTGCCGCTTTCGTCCTGAAGCGTGCGGATCAGGTCGAGGATCTGGGCCTGGATCGTCACGTCAAGCGCGGTCGTCGGCTCGTCGGCGATCAGGAGCTGCGGGTCGTTGGCAAGCGCCATGGCGATCATCACGCGCTGGCGCATGCCCCCCGACAGCTGGTGCGGATAATCGTCCAGACGCTTCTCCGGCGCGGGAACCTTGACCCGGCGCAGCATCTCCAGCGCCCGGGCGCGGGCTTCCCGCTTGCCGATCCGGCGATGCCGCAGGACGATCTCGGCGATCTGGTCGCCGACGGTATAGACCGGATTGAGCGAGGTCATCGGTTCCTGGAAGATCATCGAGACGCGGTCGCCGCGGATCTCGCCGAGTTCCCGGCGCGTCAGACCGAGAAGGTCGCGCCCCTCGAACATCGCCCGCCCGGACAGGATCTCGGCCGGCGGCACCGGCAACAGTCCCATGAGCGACAGCGCCGTCACGGACTTGCCGCAGCCGCTTTCGCCGACGATGCACAGGGTCTCGCCCGGATTGACCGACAGCGACACGCCGTCGACGACATTCGCCTGCGCGCCCTTGAAGCGGATGGACAACCCGTCGAGGGTGAGGAGCGGCTCGCCTGGCGAACCGGCGCGTCCCGTTTCGTCACTCGGCATCGGCGGTCTCCTCCGTCGATTGCAGCAGCAGGCGCTCCTGAAGCGCCAACAGGTGTCGGCGCATCGCCCGCTCGGCCGCGACCGGATCGCGCCGCTCGATGGCGTCGAGCACCTCCGAATGCTGCGAGGTGTAAAGTTCTGCCGTGCCGTGGGTGCGCAGGGCTTCGCGCACGTGACGCCAGGTCTCGTCCTGACGCACCCGGTCGACGACCTCGAAAACGGCAAGGAAAAGCGTGTTGCCGGCGGCCTCGGCGATGGCCCGGTGCAGCGCCCCGTCCCAGAGCTCGCGGCTGTCCATGTCCTCCGCCTGCCACACGCTGTCGCACAAGGCCCGCATCCGCGCCACGTCGGCGGCCGAGGCCCTGACGGCGGCAAGCCGCGCAAGCGCGGGCTCCAGCCGCAGGCGTACCTCCATGACCTCGAACATGTTGCTCATCTGCGGAAGCTGCGCCATCTGGCGCGCGCCGGTCAGCCGCGTCGCGGCGCCGATGAAGGTGCCGGCCCCCTGGCGCCGCCAGATGCGCCCTTCCGCCGCCAGCACATCGAGCGCCCGCCGCACGGCGCGGCGGCCGACGCCGATCTGCTCGGCAAGCTCGCGTTCCGTGGGTAGCTGCTCACGCGCCTCCAGCTCCAGCTGGTCGACAATGATGCGCAACCGCTCGAGCGCGAGGCTTGAATTCCGGGGCGATTGGGATGTGTCTGACAAGACGTACGAACCCTTGCGAACCTTTATCAGCATTGGTTTCATTATTTGCCACCGACGCTGAATAGGCAAGCCCTCCGGGACAGCTTGCTGCGCATAAATTTCAATCAGCCTGCCAAAAAAATAACTTTGTGAAATATCCGTCCCTTAAAACGTCCATAAAAACGCGGTGCGTGCCGAAGACGCAGAACCAATCCGCAATTTTGGTATCCTTGACGCCCGGTGACGGCAGGATTGGCTTGCGCCCCTTCGCCTGACATGAATGATCGAAAGCCAACACCGACCGCGCCGTGTCGCGCGACCATTCAGGGAGCGAAACGATGGCGGATGCCGCCTTTGCCGGACGTGTCGTGCTGATCACCGGCGCCGCCGGCGGGTTCGGGGGCCTGCTCGCGGCGCGTCTTGCCGAAGCGGGCGCGAAGCTCGTTCTCGGCGACCGCGATGCGGCGGGACTTGAGCGGCGCGCCGCAAACCTGCGCGAGAGCGGGGCCGACGTCCTCGCAAAGCCCTGCGACGTGACCCGCGAGGCGGAGGTCGAAGCGCTGGTCGCCGCCGCCGTCTCCGCTTTCGGGCGGCTCGACATTGCGGTCAACAATGCCGGTGCCACCGGCGCTGTAAAGCCGCTGGTGGAGACGACGGAAGCCGATCTCGATTTCGCCCTTGCGGTGAACGCCAAGGGCGTGTTCTTCGGCGTCAGGCACCAGATCCGCCAGATGCTGACACAAGGTGGCGGCGCGATCCTGAACGTCAGTTCGCTCGCCGGCATCGGCGCGGGGCCGAGGCTTGCCGCCTATTCGGCCGCGAAACACGCGGTGATCGGCATCACCCGCACGGCGGCGGTCGAACACGCCCGCGACAACATCCGCGTCAATGCGATCTGCCCCTATTACAGCCCGACGCCGCTTCTGAGCGAGGGCCCGCTTGCCGGACGCGCCGACCGGCTTGCCGCCGGATCGCCGATGAAGCGCTTGCCGGAGCCGGCGGAAGTCGTCGCCGCAATGATCGCGCTGATCTCTCCCGACAACAGCTATGTGACGGGTCAGGCGCTTGCCGTGGACGGCGGAATTTCCGCCTATTGAGCAGGGCGCAGCCACTCTCCGGCGCAATTCGAGAGGAGCGCGCGTCCGCCCCGGTCATGCGGGCACCGGCCCACCGGGCGTGTCTTGCAGGCCCGGGCATGACCCTGCCGCCCCCGACTGGGGCGGCATCCTCACCGTCGAGACCAGACAGGCCGCGCCCTCACCGCGCCAGCGCGTTCGGGATATAGAGCGCGATCTGCGGCCAGGCGATGACCGAGGCCAGCGCCACGATCTGCAGCACCACGAAGGGAATGACGCCGCGATAGATCATGCCGATGGTCACGCCCTTCGGCGCGATGCCGCGAAGGTAAAACAGCGCATAGCCGAACGGCGGGGTCAGGAACGAGGTCTGAAGGTTCACGGCAAGCGCAATCGCGAACCAGACCAGCACCTGCTCGGGCGGCAGGCCGAAGTCGAGCGCCGCCACCACAGGAGCAACGATGGGCACGACCACCAGCGAGATTTCCACCCACTCCAGGAAAAAGCCGAGCACGAAGACCAGCGCCATGATCATGATGAAGACGACATAGGGGTTGCCGTCGTGGATCGCGAAGGCATCCGCGATCAGCGCATCGCCGCCGAGCTTTCGGAACACGACGGAAAACACCGTCGCGCCCATCATCACGAAGATGATCATCGCCGTGGTCTTGGTGGTGTCGCGCAGCGCCGAACTCAGGGTTTTCCAGTCGAGCTTGCGCGAAACAAGCGCGAGAAGCATGGCGCCGAGCGCGCCGATGGCCGCCGATTCCGTCGGCGTGGCGATGCCCGCGACGATGGTGCCGAGCACCGAGACGATCAGGATCACCGGCGCCAGAAGGTCGAGCGCAAGCGAGGCAACCGCCGACCAGAACGGCTTTTGCTCGGCAGCTTGTGCCGGGGGCATGCGATGCGGCTGGAAAATGGCGACAAGCACCAGATAACCGATGTAGAGCCCGCCGAGCAGAAGCCCGGGCCCGACCGCCGCCATGAACAGGTCGCCGACGGAAACGCGCAGCTGGTCGCCGAGCACGATCAGCATGATGCTGGGCGGAATGAGAATGCCGAGCGTGCCGCTTGCCGCGATCAGGCCGGAGGAGATCTTCGGGTCGTAGTTGTTCTGCAGCATGGTCGGCAGCGCCATCATGCCCATCAGCACGACGGAGGCCCCGATGATGCCGGTCGATGCCGCCATGATCACGCCGATCACCGCGACGGCGAACCCGTAGCCGCCCGGCAGTCCGCGAAAGATCGCGGCGAGCGACTTCAAGAGCCGCTCCGCAATGCCGGAGCGCTCCAGCATCAGCCCCATGAAGACGAAGAGCGGGATCGCGATCAAGAGCCAGTTGGTGAGAATGCCGGAATACATGCGCGACACGGTGGTCGACAGGAACAGCATCGGCACGCCGGCGAGAACGGCGAAACAGATGCCGATGCCGGCAAGCACGAAGGCGACCGGATAGCCGGCGAAAATCCCGCCCATCAGGCCGATGAGCATCAGGACGGGCCAGAAGGCATCTTCCATCATCGGGCCGGCCTTTCCATGTCATCCGCGGTCGACCCGGGCGCGGGCCGGCCGAAGAGAAAGGCCGCGGTCGAAACGATCCGCGCAAATGCGGTCGTTCCAAGCAGGAAGAACCCGGCCGGAATGCAGGCCTTCACGAACCAGCGGTCGATCATGCCGCCATAGGTGGAGCCTTCTCCGGTGAGATAGGCGCGATAGGCGAATTTGGTGCCGAACCAGACGACAATCGCGCAAAAGGGCAGCAGAAAGAACAGGTCGCACAGCATGTCGACCCAGGCCTTGCGCCGCCTGGAAAAATGCGCGGCGAGGAAATCGACGCTGACATGCTCGCGGTCGCGATAGGCATAGACGCCGCCGAAGAGCACCACCATGGCGAAGATGTGCCACTGCAGGTCCAGCATGCTGTTGACGGTCAGCGCCTCGTCGAAGAAGGGCACGCTGCCCTCCCAGTCGGCGAGACGGTTGATGCCGAGCTGCGCGGCAAGAACCCCAAGGCAGACCGACAGGATCAGCGGCAGGATCAGCCACCCCACGATCGTTCCGGGAAGCGCGCAGGCATTCCCCACTGTTTCACCAAGCCGTTTCACGCCCAAGCTCCCCGATCCATACCGATGGGCGACCCCCCGTCCGGGAGCCGCCCACTGATGTCACAATCTATCGGTTCAGCGCGGCAGAGCCTGAAGCTGACCCCATTCGCCGACCCGCTCGACATAGGCGTTAAGCGATTCATAGGCTTCTTTGAAGATCGGATCCTTCTCCGCTTCCTCGTCCATCACTGCGCGCGAGGCCGCCCGCAGTTCGGCAAGCACCGGATCGGGGAAGCGCTTGATCTCCACACCGGCTTCGCGAATGGCGGCAATCGCCTCGGCCTGCTGATGGATCTGGTCGCCAAGATTGTAGGCGATGTTGGCGCGGCAGGCCTCGACCATGATGGTCTGCTGGTCTTCCGAGAAGCCGTTCCACACATCCATGTTGATGATGATGGAATCCCAGCTCGACGGCTGGTGCCAGCCCGGGAAGTAATAGTTCTTGGCCACTTTCTGGAAGCCGAAGCCGAGATCGAGCTGCGGTGCGGAGAACTCGGTCGCATCGATGCGGCCGGTTTCCAGCGACACGAAGATCTCGCCCGCCGGGACCAGCTGGGTGTTGGCGCCGAGACGAGCCAGCGCCTTGCCGCCGAGGCCGGCGATGCGCATGTTCAGGCCCTTGAAGTCCTCGACCGTCTCGATGTCCTTGTTGAACCAGCCGCCTGCTTCCGGCACCACCAGATGACAGGGGATAACCTTCACGCCGTGCGGATCGTAGGCCTTCTGGATGATTTCCAGGCCACCGCCTTCGAACATCCACGCATTGGCGACTTCCGGGCTCGGACCGAACGGCATGGAGCCGATCAGGTTGGCGACCGGAATGGTGCTTGCCCAATAGCCGATCCAGTCGAAGCCCATCGGGATCGCGCCGGTGCTGACCGCGCCGAACACCTCGAAGGGCGGGACGAAATCGCCGGCACCGTGAACCGTGATATCGATCTCGCCACCGGTCATGAGCTTCACGCGCTCCGCCCATTTGACCGGACTCGGGCCGATTGACGGCACCTGAAGGCCGAACACGCTTTGCAGGTCGTAGCTGTCGGCAACGGCCGGGGCCGCGGTGAGCATCGTTGCCGCAAGTGCTGCGGACATAAGCCGAGCTTTCATGAAGTCCTCCCTTTCTGGCGTCCTTTTCGAACGCATTCGATGCGCCGTTTCCTCAACGCATTTGCAGCGACGCCCGCGTCGAAGCGACGACGTCTGAGGCCGCCCGACTTTCCCAATCAGCCGCTTGCCCTGCCCGAGTATTATCTATAATCAAACGAATTAGCAATATACTAATTCATGGAGGACGCGATGATTGGTGTGAGCGGTTCGGTCGCGGTCGTGACCGGCGCAGGCCAGGGAAATGGCCGCGCAATCGCCCTTGGGCTGGCCCGCGCCGGTGCCCGTCTGGCGCTCTGCGATATCGACCGGGAAATGGCGGAAGACACTGCGAAAGCGATTCGCGCTGAGGGCGGACAGGCGTTCGCCGCACACTGCGACGTGTCCGACCTTGCCGCCGCCCGGGCGTTTGCCGCAAGCGTCGAAGCCGAGTTCGGCGCGGCCGGTATCCTGGTCAACAACGCCGGCGTCATCCGCCGCCAGCCGTTGAGCGACCCCGGTTTCGCCGACGGCTGGGACGCGACCTTTCGCGTCAATGTCGACGGCATCCGCAACATGGTTCTGGCCTTTTCCGCACAGCTCGAGGCGAGTGCCGGGCGGATCGTCAACATGGCCTCGATCATGTCGCAGGCCGCCGGCCCCGGCATCAGCGCCTATGTCGCTAGCAAGGGCGCGGTCGCCCAGTTCACCAAGGCGCTGGCGCATGAATTCGCGCCGCGCGGCGTCAGGGTCAACGCAATCGCCCCCGGCGTGATCGACACGCCGATGACCACCGGAACCCGCGCCAACGAGGCGGCGATCTCCCGTTTCATGGCGCATACGCCGCTGGCGCGCACCGGTCAGCCGGAAGAGCTGGTCGGCCCGGTCCTGTTCCTCGCCTCCGACATGTCGAGCTACGTCACCGGCGCCATCCTGCCCGTCGACGGCGGCTATCTCGCAGCCTGACGCTCCCCGTTATTGCCTGAAGGAAACTTGAGATGAAAAAACACACTTGCGATGTTCTGGTCGTTGGATCGGGCGCCGGCGGACTGGCAAGCGCGGTATCGGCCGCGCACCGGCGCCTCGATGTTCTGGTGGTCGAGAAGGAACCCGTCTTCGGCGGGACCACGGCCCGTTCGGGCGGCTGGATGTGGATCCCCTGCAACGCGCCGGCCAAGCGTGCCGGTGTGGAGGACAGCCCCGAAAAGGCACGCACTTACCTCGAGCACGAGGCGGGCGAGCATTTCGACGCGGCCCGTGTCGACGCCTTCCTGGAGGCCGGCCCCAAGGCGGTGGAGTTCTTCGAGGAAAAAACCGCCCTGCAGTTCGACCTCGGCCCGACCTTCGCCGACTATCACCCCGATGCGCCGGGCGGCATGCCGGGCGGACGCTCCATCGTGGCGCGGCCCTTCGACGGGCGCGAGATCAAGGACGAGATCAAGCGCCTGCGCCCGCCGCTCGCCGAGATCACCTTCCTTGGAATGATGATCGGCTCGGGCAAGGAGCTCTTGCATTTCTTCCGCGTCACCAAATCGCCGATCTCGGCGTTCTATGTCGCCAAGCTCTTCCTCAAGTTCCTGCGCGACATGGCGTTCTACGGCCGTCCGATGCGACTGATGAACGGCAACGCGCTGGTCGGCCGGCTGGCGAAATCCTGCTTCGACATGAATGTGCCGATCTGGACGCGCGCCGCCGTCAAGGAACTGCTGCGCGACGAGACCGGCAAGGTGACCGGCGCCATCGTCGACACCGCCGAGGGCCGTGTCGAGATCGAGGCGAAGAAGGGCGTGGTGCTGGCCGCCGGCGGCTTCCCGCAGGACGCCGTGCGGCGCAAGGAGCTGTTTCCGCATGCGCCGAGCGGTCACGAGCATGTGTCCCCGGCCCCTCCGGGCAACACCGGCGACGGCCTGCGGCTCGGCTCCGCGGCCGGCGCGTCGATCAAGGACGGGTTGCCGAACGACGCCGCCTGGGTGCCGGTGTCGCGCCCGCCCAAGCGCGACGGGACGCTGGGCGTCTTCCCGCATTTCGTCGACCGCTCCAAGCCGGGCGTGATCGCGGTGACGCGCTCGGGCAAGCGTTTCGTCAACGAGGCGGATTCCTATCACGACTTCTGTCAGGCGATGAGGAAGGCCTGCACCGAGGAAGGCGGCGAGATCTGCGCCTATTTCATCGCCGACCACAAGACGCTGCGCACCTATGGCCTTGGCTTCGTCAAGCCTTCGCCGGTGCCTTATCGCAATCACATCCGTTCCGGCTATCTCTTCCAGGGCCGCACGCTGGGCGACCTTGCCGAACAGATCGGCGCCGACGCCGCGCAGCTGGAGCAAACGGTCGCGACCTTCAACGAACATGCGCGCAAGGGCGAGGACCCCGAGTTCCACAAGGGGTCCACCTCCTACAACCGCTCGCTCGGCGATCCCGAGCACGGCCCCAATCCCTGCGTCGCGCCGGTGGAAAAAGGCCCGTTCTACGCGGTCAAGCTGGTGATCGGCGATCTCGGCACCTTCGCCGGGCTGCGCTGCGATGAAAACGCCCGCGTGCTCGGCGACGACGGCCAGCCGGTCGGCGGGCTTTATGCCGCCGGCAACGATGCACTCTCCATCATGGGCGGCAATTACCCCGGCGGCGGCATCACGCTCGGCCCGGCCATCACCTTCGGCTATATCGCCGCAAGGCACATGTCCGGCGCCAATTCGTGACAAAGGTCCCGCCAGGATGGTTTCAGGGTCCGGGGAGGCGCCTTGTCGAAGGCGTCCTCCTCGGCCTTGCCGCCGCCCTCACCTGGGCGATCTACAACATCGGCGTCGACATCGGCCGCGCCGACGGATTTTCCAGCGCCGATCTCGCGATCCTGCGCTATGCCGGCGCCGGGGCGCTGCTGCTGCCCGTCCTGCTGTTGCGCCACGGACGGCTGTCGGCGGGCATGAGCGCGGGGCGCATGCTGATTCTCAGCGTTGCCATCGGCCCGCCCTTCGCCTTTTTGATCAACACCGGCTACGGCATCGCCCCGCTTGCCCATGCGGTGGTGATCTCGCCCGGCATGACGATGATCGTCGCCAATCTCCTGCCGGTCCTCCTCGACGGAGCGCGGCTGCCGCGCCACCGCCAGGTCGGTATCGCCGTGCTGATCGGCGGCCTCGTCGCCATCGCGCTCGACCAGCCGCCGTCGAAGGATCCGGACATTTCGACCCTTGTCGGCGACCTGTGCTTCGTCGGATCGGGCACGCTGTGGGGGCTTTTCACCTATCTCGTCGGGCGCTGGCGCATACCGGCCATCGAGGCGATCGGCACCATCTCGGTGTTGACGACCCTCGTCTGCCTGCCGGTCTATCTGATCGCGGTCACACCCGCGAGCGCCACCCCGGCGCAATGGGGCGAGCAGCTATTCTATCAGGGCGTTCTCGGCGGTTGCATCGCCATCGTCGTCTATGCCGCCTCCATCGCGCGGCTGGGACCCGGGCTCGCCGGCCTGTTCCCGGCCATCGTGCCGCCGCTCGCGGTGCTGATCGCGATCCCTTACGCCGGCATCTGGCCGAATGGCATCCAGATGATCGGTGTCGGCATCGCCGCCTTCGGCCTGATCCTGTCGCTCGACGGTTTCGCCGCGCTGGTCAGGCGTCTTCGATATGGCCGAGATCGCTGGACAGCGCCTTCGTGAAACCGATCAGCCGGTCGAGCGTCGCGCCGTCTTCCGACAGGTCGATGTAGTTGGTGGGACCGATGATGGTCACCGCCAGCTGAATGGTGCCCGTATGGTCGAACACCGGCGCGGCAATCGCGCTGACGCCGGGGATCGGCGCGTCCCGCGTGATCGAATAGCCGACCTTGGCGGCATCGCGTACGTCGGCGCGATAGGCCTCCTCGTCCACCGCCGGAATCGCATAGAGCGGCGGCTGCGCGCCCGAGAGTTCCGCGCGCACCAGCGGCTCGGAGGTTGAGAGCGGCAGGAAGGCGGAAAACACCTTGCCCGTTGCCGTCGCCGTCATCATGAAGGTACCGCCCACCGCGACGTTGGAGTGAATGCGCGCCGTCGATTCCGCGATATAGACAATGGTCGGTCCGTGCAGGCCCCAGACGCTGATCGCGACCATCAGCCCGAGTTCGTCGGCAAGATCGGGAACACGGCGGATCGTCTCGCGGTAGGCATTCTGGTTGCGCAACCGCGTCAGACCCAGACGCAGCGCGAAAGGCCCGAGCTGATACTGCCCCGTCTCCGTCTGCTCGACCATGTTGATGTTGCGGAAGCTGACGAGATAGGGATGCAGCTGCGCGGCCACCATTCCCATCGTCTCGGCGAGGTCGCGCAGCTTCAGCGGACCGCCGGCCTGCGCCAGGGCCATGAGTATGGCGCCGCCGGTTTCAATCGACTGCACGCCGCGTGGCGCGCGCGGCTTCGACATGGCGTCCTGACCCACCCGCAACTCCCTTTCAAACCAAACAGAATTATGGAACCGCAATACCCGGTTTCATAGCCATAATTTCAGGTGCGGTCGAGACGCCGACGCGTTTTCTGAAAGGCTTCGAAAACCGCCGCGACGCCCGTGTGCGGCCGATCCCCTAGGATGGCAGCGCCGGCGCGATCTCAAGCACGGTGCCCGCCTCGCCAAGCCGCGCGACAAGGGCTTGCGAGGGCGGGGCATCGGTGACGATGCGGTCGATCTCGGAAAAGCCGGCAACGCGCACCAGCGCCCGGCGGTCGAACTTGGTGTGATCGGTGATCACGCTCGAGGTCTCGCCGCATCTGAGCGCCGTGCGCGCGAAATCGGCCTCGGCCAGCTGGTAGTCCATCAACCCGCCGACGGGGTCGACGGCGGAAATCGAGATGATGACATGGCGTACCCGGAACGAGGCGATGAACTCGATGGCCGAACGTCCGAACGCCCCGCCATTGTCGCCATGCAGCTCGCCGCCGGCCATATAGACCCGGTTGCCGTTGACGGTCGCAAGCGTGCGGGCGACGTCGGAGGAATTGGTGACAACCGTCAGCCCGGCCTTGCCGCGCAGCTCGCGCGCCAAAACGCTCGTGGTCGTGCCGGTGTCCATCATCACGCTGTCGCCATCCTCGATGCCGGCCGCGACATGCCGCGCAATCGCCTGCTTGGCGGGCAGGTTTTCGCGCATCCGCCGCTCGAACGGGGCCTCCGCGTCCTGGCGCGCAAGGCTGACGAAGCCGTGCGACTTGACCAGGTCACCGGCGTCGACCAGCGGACGAATGTCGCGGCGAATGGTTTCAAGCGACACGCCAAGCTCGACCGCGAGGTCGCCGATGCGCGCGCTGCCCGCCTGACGGGCGCGCTCGAGGATCTTCATCTGACGTTTTCCAAAGCTCATGACGACTCCGGCAGCAATTTGGCTTTCATGCCCGATTTGTGGCTATTGATCAGATAAACAACATAATTACCACATCAACAGGATTTAAAGCCAAAAAATTACCTCAAAATAATTGACAGCGAAATGAAACGAATGCGACGATCCAGTGTCGGTTGCTGAAAGATCCCACCAAAAGGCCGCTTGAAAGGTCGCAAGGGACGGGCACCGCCTTCCAGACGGTCATTCCAAAGGGGACCAGCCATGACCTTTGCCCGCCCTGCCGCCGCGCTGCTGTCGACCTTGCTTGTCGCCACCGCGCTTTCGGGGACGCCCGCGCTTGCAGCTGAAAACGACGATCCCATTCGCCTGACGCTGCACGACTGGACCGGACAGCTCCTGTCGACCCGCATCATGGGCGAGGTCCTGAAGAAGGCCGGTTACAACATCGAATATGTCCAGGCGGACTACATCGCCCAGTTCGCCGGCCTGAAGACCGGCGACCTGCATGTCGCCATGGAAATCTGGGAAACCACCGGCCGCGATGCGCTCGACGAGGCCACCGCGACCGGCAAGGTCGAGAACCTCGGCGACAGCGGCATGTTCGCCATCGAGGAGTGGTGGTACCCCGCCTACATGAAGGAGGTCTGCCCGGGCCTGCCCAACTGGGAAGCGCTGAAGAGCGAGGCCTGCGCGGAAGCCTTCGGCACCGCCGAAACTCTGCCCAAGGGCCGCTACCTCGGCGCGCCGGTGACCTGGGGCGGCTATGACGACGAACGCGTCGAAGCACTCGAACTGCCCTTCGAGGTCGTTCACGCAGGCACGGACGCAGCACTCTTCGCCGAACTGGAATCCGCCTATCAGCGCAAGGCGCCGGTGCTCCTGTGGGTCTATGCCCCCCACTGGGCGCCGCTGAAGTACGACGGCGAATGGGTGGAATTCCCGGCCTATGAAAAGGCCTGCTACGAGGATCCCGCCTGGGGCTCCAATCCGGACATGGCCTACGACTGCGGCAAGCCGCGCGGGCCGATCTGGAAGGTCGCCTGGTCCGGCGTGAAGGACCAGTGGCCCGGCGCCCACAAGGCGATCTCGGCCTTTTCCATCGACAACGACGAGATGGGAGCGCTGATCACCCGCGTCGATATCGACGGGGAGACCGTCGAGAATGTGGTCGCCAACTGGGTCGACGACAATCAGGACCGTTGGTCCGCCTGGATCAAATAGCCGCTTTCTTGCCGACTGGCTGCCGCCGCCCTGTCCCCTTTGGCGGCAGCCGTTTTTTTCCTTCGCCTTCTGGCGCCGGAGCGAATTCCCGCGTCCGGTCCCACGGGATGATCCGATCGTGCAAAGTTCCGCCACCACCTCGCCTCCCTTGTCACCGGCTGCAACCCGAGCGGCTCCGGCGAAGCTGGAATGCCGGGGCGTCTGGAAACTGTTCGGCGCCGGCGCCGAGCGCTACTCCGTCCGTGACCCGAACGCGACCGACAGCGGAAAGCTTGCGGCCGCCGGCCTCGTCGGTGCGGTACGCGACGTCAATCTCGCGGTGCGCGACGGCGAGATCTTCGTCATCATGGGGCTTTCGGGGTCCGGCAAGTCGACGCTGGTGCGCTGCCTGTCGCGCCTCGTCGAGCCGACCGCCGGCGAGATCCTGTTCAACGGCGAGAACCTGCTCGCGGCCGGCGACAAGCGGATGATCGAGATCCGCCGCCACAGCATGGGCATGGTGTTCCAGCATTTCGCGCTGCTGCCGCATTTGAGCGTGTTGGGCAATGTCGCCTTTCCGCTGGAGGTTCAGGGCATGGCGCGCGCCGCGCGCGAGGACCGCGCCCGCGAGATGATCGAGCTTGTCGGACTGGGCGGACGCGAGGGCTTCTTCCCGCGCGAATTGTCCGGCGGCCAGCAACAGCGCGTCGGCATCGCCCGCTCGCTTGCGGTCGAACCCGAGCTCTGGTTCCTCGATGAACCCTTTTCCGCACTCGACCCGTTGATCCGTCAGGAAATGCAGGACGAATTCATGCGGCTTCAGTCCGTCCTGAAGAAGACCATCGTCTTCATCACCCATGATTTCGACGAGGCGATCCGCCTCGCCGACCGCATCGCCATCATGAAGGACGGCGCGGTCGTTCAACTGGGCACCCCGGAGGACCTGGTGATGAACCCGGCCACCGACTATGTCGCCGAATTCACGAAGAACGTCACCCGCGCCAAGGTCGTCCGCGTCGCCTCCGTGATGGAGGCCGCGACGGCCGCCGGCGAAGGCACCCCGACAATCGCCGCGACGGCCACCGTGTCGCAGGCGGCGGGACTTTTTTCGGACGGCGTCAGCACGGTGACTGTTCTCGGCGCACACGGACAGCCCGCCGGACGCCTCACCCGCGATGCCGTCGTCAACGTCCTGATGCTGGGCTGACGATGACCGCGCCGCTCGCGATCCAGACCGAGACAGCCACGACCGCCACGGCACCCCCGCCGGCCGCGTCGCAATCGGCCCCGGGCGGGCGCTGGCCCGCGCGCCTTCTCTGGGGGATTGCGCTTGCCGCCTTTATTCTCCTGTGGCAATTCGGCAAGCCCGTCGCGGACTGGGCCTTCAAGGTGCCACGCGACTGGCGCATCCCGGCGCAGCGCTGGATATCGGATGCCATGCGCTGGCTGCTCGACGAGGCAAGCTTCGGCCTCTTCACCTTCACCGACCTGACCCGCTTTATCGCGGGCGCCATCGAGGCGCCCTACCGCTTCATTCTCGGCTTGCTCTCGACCGGCATCCTCGACGGGCGCGGCTCCTCGGCGACCCAGCTTCTGCCGCCGCTCTCCTGGATCGCCGTCATCGGCGTGGCGATGCTGATCGGCCACTACGCCGGCGGACGCCGCCTTGCGGCTCTCGTCGGCGGCTGTTTCGCCTTTCTCGCCGTCTTCGGACAGTGGAGCGCGGCGATGGTGACGCTCGCCTCGATCCTGATCGCGGTGCCCATCGGCATCCTCGGCGGATTGCTGCTCGGCCTTGCCGCCTTCCGCTGGCGCCCGGTGGAGGCGGCGCTGCGCCCGCTGCTCGACCTGATGCAGACGGTGCCGGTCTTTGCCTATCTGGTGCCGATCCTGTTCCTCTTCGGCTTCGGTCCGAGTTCCGCGATCATCGCCACCATCGTCTACGCCTTGCCGCCGATGACGCGCATCTCCCTGCTCGCCCTCAGGGCGGTTCCGGAAGAGGCGCATGAGCTTGGCCGCATGACCGGCTGCTCGAAGCGCCAGATGACCTGGCGCATCCTCGTGCCCAGCGCCATGCCGGGGCTGATGGTCGGCGTCAACCAGGTGATCATGCTGTCGCTCAACATGGTGATCATCGCCTCGATGATCGGCGCCGGGGGCCTCGGCTTCGAGGTGCTCGCGGCCCTGCGGCGGCTCGACATCGGCGCGGGCTTTGAAGCCGGCCTTGCCATCGTCGCGCTTGCCATCGCGCTCGACCGGCTGAGCCAGGCCTTCGCCGCGCGCCGTCCGCACCACGAAAGCGCGGAGGAACGGGAACGCTCCATCGCAAAGCGTCATCCCTATCTGGCCTCGGGCGTGGCGCTGATCCTGATCAGCACGCTGGCCGGGCTGGTGTCCGCCCCCTTGCAGGCCTACCCGGAGGCCCTGCAAATCTCCTCCGGCACGATCGGCAGCGACATCGTCGGCTGGATCAACGTGCATTTCTTCGACCAGCTGGAAGCGGTGAAGAACACGCTGCTGCTCAATGTCCTGATCCCCTTCAAGCGCTTCCTCACCGGCCTGCCCTGGATCGGTGTCGTCGGACTGCTGGCGCTTGCCGGCTTCCGGCTCGGCGGCTGGCGTCTGGCGCTGACCGCAGCCGCCCTTTCCGCGCTGATCGCGCTGACCGGCCAATGGGAAAAGGCGATGATCACCGTCTATCTCTGCGGGATTTCAGTTGCCATCGCCTGCCTCATCGGCGTGCCGGTCGGCATTCTGGCGGCCGGGCGCGAGCGGCTGTGGAAGGCGGTCGAGCTTGTCATCGACACGCTGCAGACGCTTCCCTCCTTCGTGTACCTGATGCCCGCCGTCATGCTGTTTCGCGTCGGCGATTTCACCGCGATGATCGCGGTTGTCGCCTATGCCGTCGCGCCCGCGATCCGCTACACCGCCTACGGCCTGCGCCGGGTCGATCCGCATCTGATCGAGGCCGGCATCGCCGCCGGCGCCACCCCCTGGCAATTGCTCACCAAGGTACGGCTGAAGCTCGCCCTGCCGGAAATCCTGCTCGGGCTCAACCAGACGATCATGCTGGCGCTGTCGATGCTGGTGATCACCGCTCTGGTCGGCACCCGCGACCTCGGCCAGGAGGTCTATATCGCGCTCACAAAGGCGGACACCGGTCGCGGTCTGGTCGCCGGTCTGGCGGTCGCCTTCATCGCGATCATCGCCGACCGGCTGATTTCGGCCGGCGCCGCGCGGCTGCGCGTCCGCCTTGGCCTTGCAACGGCTGAGGAGATCCGTTGATGACCCACGCACCCTCAAAACCCGGCCTCTCGCCGGAGACCGAACGCCGCGTCGCCGCCCTGCCCGTGTGGCGCGGCACGCCGGACATGGAACCGCTGTCGGGCGGCCTGTCGAACGAAAGCGTTCTGGTGCGCGATCGATCCGGCGCCCATGTGGTGCGGCTGGGTCGCGACTTTCCGTTTCATCATGTCGAACGCGAACGCGAGACCATGGTGACCCGCGCCGCGGTTTCGCGCGGCTTCGCACCCGATCTCGTCCATGCCGAACCCGGCGTGATGGTCACCCGCTTCATCGACGGCCACACCTATGCGGCCGAGGACGTGCGCCGGGACAGACTGCGCATTGCCGCACTCATTCGCCGATTCCACCGGGAGATGCAGGAAGAGGTCTCGGGCGCCGGCTTTTTCTTCTGGGTGTTTCACGTCATTCGCGACTATGCCCGCACGCTCAAGGCCGGCCACTCTCGCATGGCCGACCGGCTGCCCGGGTTCCTCAAGATCGCCGAGGCCATGGAACATGCGCAGATCCCGATGCCCATCGTCTTCGGCCATCACGACCTCCTGCCGGCGAACTTCATCGACGACGGCGAGCGGCTCTGGCTGATCGATTTCGAATACGCGGGCTTCGGCACCGCGATGTTCGATCTCGCCGGCGTCACCTCCAACGCCGGCCTGTCGGCCGCGGAATCGGCCGAGCTGATGAACGCCTATCTGGGCCACGCGCCCGACGCGGCGATGCAGCGGGCCTATGCGGCGATGCAAGTCGCCTCGCTCCTGCGCGAAACCATGTGGAGCCTCGTCTCCGAACTCCACCTCACGGCCCCCGGCGTCGATTACGCCGCCTATACGGCCGAAACGCTGGCGGCCTACGAGGCCGCCCTTGCCGATTACCAATTCCGCTTCGAGAAGGTCTGAATCCATGTCGCTTCCCTCGCACGCCCAGGTCGTCGTCATCGGCGGCGGTATCATCGGCTGCTCGACCGCCTATCACCTGGCCCGCGATCACAAGGCCGACGTGCTGCTCCTGGAACAGGGCCAGCTCACCAGCGGCTCGACCTGGCATGCCGCCGGTCTCGTCGGCCAGCTGCGCTCCTCCGCCTCCATTACCCAGGTGCTGAAATACTCCGTCGACCTCTACAAGCGGCTCGACGCCGAGACGGGGCTTGAGACCGGCTGGAAGATGACCGGCTGCCTGCGCCTTGCCTGCAACGAGGACCGCTGGACCGAATACAAACGCCTGGCGACGACCGCGCGCAGCTTCGGCATGGAGATGGCCCTGCTGTCGCCCGCCGAGGTCAAGGCGATGTGGCCGCTGATGAATGTCGACGACCTCGTCGGCGCGAGCTTCCTGCCGACCGACGGGCAGGCAAGCCCCTCCGACATCACCCAGTCGCTCGCCAAGGGCGCGCGCATGCACGGAGCGCGCATCGTCGAGGGCGTCGGCGTCACCGGTTTCGCCATGGACGGCAAGCGCATCACCCGCGTCGAGACGACGGCGGGTCCCGTGACCTGCGATCTCGTCATCAATTGCGCCGGCCAGTGGGCGCGACAGGTCGGCACGATGGCCGGGATCAACGTGCCGCTGCAGCCGGTCAAGCATCAGTTCGTCATCACCGAGCAGATCGAGGGCATTACCTCGGCAACGCCGACCGTGCGCGATCCCGACCGGCGCACCTATTTCAAGGAAGAAGTCGGCGGCCTCGCGCTTGGCGGATACGAGCCCGACCCCATCGCCTGGACCACGGGCGATGTGCCGAACGACTTCCAGTTCCAGCTGTTCGATGACAACTGGGACCATTTCGAGCAGCATCTGGTCAACGCCGTGCACCGCGTTCCGGCGCTGGAGACCAGCGGCGTCAAGCAGATGATCAACGGACCGGAAAGCTTCACGCCCGACGGCAATTTCATCCTGGGCGCGGCGCCGGAATGCGACAACATGTTCGTCGGTGCCGGCTTCAACGCCTTCGGCATCGCATCCGGCGGCGGCGCCGGTTGGGTGCTGGCGGAATGGGCGATGACCGGCGAGGCGCCGCTCGACCTGTGGAGCGTCGACATCCGCCGCTTTTCCGGCCTGCACCGCGACCGCGACTGGGTGTGCGAGCGCACGCTGGAAGCCTACGGCAAGCATTACACCATCGGCTTTCCCCATGAGGAATACGAAAGCGGCCGGCCGCGCATCGTCTCCCCGCTTTACGAACGCCTCAAGGAACGCGGCGCCGTCTTCGGCTCCAAGCTCGGCTGGGAGCGGCCCAACTGGTTCGCCCGCCCGGGCGACGAGCCGCGCGACATCTATTCCATGGGCCGGCAGAACTGGTTCGACGCCGTCGGCGAGGAACACAAGGCGGTGCGTAAAAGCGTCGGCCTGTTCGACCAGTCGTCCTTCGCCAAGTTCGAGCTGTCCGGCCCGGGCGCGGCCGACGCGCTGGAGGCGATCTGTTCCAACAAGGTCGGAAAGCCGGCCGGACGCCTCACCTATACGCAGCTCCTCAACTCGCGCGGCGGCATCGAATGCGACCTGACCGTCGCCCGGCTCGCCGAGGATCTGTTCTACATCGTCACCGGCACGGGCTTTCGCACCCATGACGGCGCCTGGATCGCCGATCACCTGCCGGATGGCACCAATGCGACGCTGCGCGACGTGACCGAGGACTACGGCACGCTGTCGCTGATGGGGCCGAACGCGCGTCTGGTGCTCGCGGAGGCGGCGCCCGACGATGACGTGAGCAACGAGGCCTTCCGCTTCGGCCACTTGCGCGAAATCACCATCGCCGGCTGCCCGGTGCGGGCCTTGCGCGTCACCTATGTCGGCGAACTGGGCTGGGAGCTGCACATCCCGATTGAAAAGACCGGCGAGGTCTTCGACACCTTGATGCGCGTCGGCAAGGCCCATGACATTCGCCTGGCCGGCTACCGCGCCATCGAGTCACTGCGCCTGGAAAAGGGCTACCGCGCCTGGGGCGCCGACATCACGGCGAATGACAGCCCCTATGAAGCGGGCCTCGGCTGGGCGGTGAAACTCAAGTCGGGCCTTGCCTTCAACGGTCGCGCGGCGGCCGAACGGGCAGCCAATTCGCCCTTGAAGAAGAAGCTTGCCGCCTTCACCGTGGAGGATCCGAACGTCGTTCTGCTCGGTCGGGAAACCATCCTGCGCGACGGCGCCTTCGCCGGTTATCTGACCAGCGGCGGCTTCGGCTACACGCTCGGCAAGCCCATCGGCTACGGCTACGTCAGGAACGCGGACGGGGTGACCGACGACTATCTCACGGACGGAAGCTACGAGCTGGTGGTCGCCAACGAGCCCGTTCCGGCCACCCTTCATCTGGGACCGCTCTACGATCCGAAGAACGAACGGGTGAAGGCATAAGGCAACGGCCGATCCGGGCAATAACTTACCCTTATCGACTTGTCAGAAAACGCATGTTCACCTGATCGATTGCGCTTGTTAGGTTAGACACGTGCCGTTTGGGGGTGGCCAAACGCATGGGAGATCCCACATCTCGACCACCGGTGGCGTGTCGCTGGACATGCGCCTGATCGCAGGACGACCGGAAGACCGGCTCCATCGCGATCGGGACATGCGAGCGCCGGAAGAGATGCGGACCACCTTGATTTTTGCCTCGCCGCGTCCGACGACGCCGCACGCGGGGCGGGAAACTTTATGATCGGAGAGGGATTATGGACGCGATTACCGACGACAAGACCGGCAAGTGCCCCGTCATGCACGGAAAGCCGATTGCCTCAACCTTCGGGGTGCAGTCGAACCGGGACTGGTGGCCGGACCAGCTGAACCTCAAGATCCTGCATCAGAACCCCGCGATCTCCGATCCGATGGGCGAAGGCTTCGACTATGCGGAAGCCTTCAAGTCCCTCGACCTTGCAGCGGTCAAGAAGGACCTCTATGCGCTGATGACGGACAGCCAGGACTGGTGGCCGGCAGATTACGGTCACTACGGCGGTCTGTTCATCCGCATGGCATGGCACAGTGCCGGCACCTATCGCACCGCCGACGGGCGCGGCGGCGCGACCTCCGGCTCTCAGCGTTTCGCACCGCTCAACAGCTGGCCGGACAACGGCAACCTCGACAAGGCCCGCCGCCTGCTGTGGCCGATCAAGCAGAAATACGGCAACAAGCTGTCCTGGGCCGACCTGATGATCCTGGCGGGAAACTGCGCCATCGAATCGATGGGCGGCAAGACCTTCGGTTTCGCCGGCGGACGCGCGGACATCTGGGAGCCGGAAGAAGACATCTACTGGGGCGCGGAATCCGAGTGGCTCGCCACCAGCGACCATGCGCAGAGCCGCTACTCCGGCGACCGGGAGCTGGAAGATCCGCTGGCCGCCGTGCAGATGGGCCTGATCTACGTCAACCCGGAAGGTCCGGACGGCAAGCCCGATCCGCTGGCCTCCGCCCACGACATCCGCGAGACCTTCGCGCGCATGGCGATGAACGACTATGAGACCGTCGCACTCACCGCCGGCGGCCACACCTTCGGAAAGACGCATGGCGCGGGCGATGTCGCCAACGTCGGCGCGGAGCCGGAAGGCGCCCCAATCGAGGCCCAGGGCTTCGGCTGGCTCTCCAGCTACAAGAGCGGCAAGGGCCGCGACAGCATCACCAGCGGCCTGGAAGGCGCCTGGACATCCAATCCGACGCAGTGGGACAACGGCTATTTCGACGTCCTCTTCGGCTACGAGTGGGAACTGACCAAAAGCCCGGCCGGCGCCTGGCAGTGGGCGCCCAAGGACCTGAAGGAAGAGGACATGGCGCCGGATCCCGAGGATCCCTCGAAAAAGGTGCCGATCATGATGTCCACCGCCGACATGGCGATGCGCATGGATCCGGACTACGAGAAGATCTCGCGCCATTTTCACGCCAATCCGGACGAATTCGCCGACGCCTTTGCCCGCGCCTGGTTCAAGCTGACCCACCGCGACATGGGGCCGGTCTCGCGCTACCTCGGCCCGGAAGTGCCGAAGGAAGAGCTGATCTGGCAGGATCCGGTTCCCGCCGTCGATCATCCGCTGGTCGACGACAAGGACATCGCCGGCCTCAAGGCAAAACTGCTTGCCTCGGGCCTGTCGACTGCCGAGCTGGTCGCCACCGCCTGGACGTCGGCTTCAACCTTCCGCGGGTCCGACAAGCGCGGCGGCGCCAATGGCGCGCGCATCCGTCTTGCCCCGCAAAAGGACTGGGACGCCAATGAGCCTGAGCAGCTTGCCAAGGTGCTGAAGGTTCTGGAAGGCATCCAGGGCGACTTCAACGCCGGCCAGTCCGGCGGCAAGAAGGTCTCGCTCGCCGACCTGATCGTGCTGGGCGGAACGGCCGCGGTCGAGAAGGCCGCGAAGGACGCCGGTCATGCGATCGAGGTGCCGTTTGCACCTGGCCGCACCGACGCGACCCGGGAGCAGACCGATGTCGACAGCTTCGACGTGCTCGAGCCGATGGCCGACGGGTTCCGCAACTACCAGAAGACCAACTACACGGTCTCCACCGAAGAGCTTCTGGTGGACAAGGCCCAGTTGCTGACGCTGACGGCGCCGGAAATGACCGTGCTTGTCGGCGGCATGCGGGTGCTCGACGCCAACTACAAGGGAGCGAAGCACGGTGTCTTCACCGACCGTCCGGGCCAGCTCACCAACGACTTCTTCGTCAATCTGATCGACATGGGGACCGAGTGGAAGGCGGCATCCGACGGCATCTTCGAGGGCCGCGACCGCAAGACCGGCGAGGTCAAATGGACCGGAACGCGTGCGGACCTGACCTTCGGATCGAACTCGCAGCTGCGCGCCTATGCGGAAGTCTATGCCCAGGACGACGCGAAGGAGAAGTTCGTCAAGGACTTCGTCAAGGCCTGGACCAAGGTCATGAACGCGGATCGCTTCGATCTGGCGTGACGCCGAAACGCCCGAAGGCTCGGGCGGACGGTTTGAAACCGACACAAGCGGCGGCCCGGACATCCGGGCCGCCGTTTTTCTGTGTCGCGGCTCAAAAGACCGAATGCGCGCCGCGTTCCACGGTGGCCTCGCCGTTCAAAACCCGTTCGTAATAGGCAAACAGCGTGTCGCTGCCGGTCGATGGTGTCGCCTCCGCATCATATTTGCCGGTCGCCGGATCGAGGAGCAACATGGACTGGGTCGCGTAGTAGCGACCGATGCGCGCAAGTTCGGCCTTTTCCGCAAGCCTCGGACTGATCCGGCCGAGCAGCGCCAGTCCGCCGACAATTGCATCCAGCAAGGCGACCGGGACGTGCTTGAACCTCGGGCTTCGTCCGAGCAGGCGAAACAACGCCTCGCCCTGGTCCTTCGGCGTAATCGCCGGGCCCGGACCGCCGATCGGCAGCACCTGGTTGTGACGGCTCTCGTCAAAGACACACGCGGCAATGTAGCGCCCGAGATCCTCGTCACTGATCGGCTTGCAGGCGGTCAGTTCGCCGTCGCCGAAGACCAGAAAGGGCTTTCCCTGCCTTACCCGTTCGATCTGCCCGGAGAGCGACTTGAAGAAAGCGGTTGGCCGGACGATGGAATAGGCGAGACCGGAGGCCATCAGCTCCGCCTCGAAAGTGCGTTTGGCCTGCTGGAACGCGAGCAGAGGCCTCTGGACGCAGATCGCCGACAACAGGACGAATGTCCCGGCCCCCGCCTCCCGCGCCGCCTCCAGTGCATTGAGATTTGCCCGGTGATCGACGGCCCAGGCATCCTTCGGCGCACCGCTGCGCGAGGCGAGACAGGAAACCACCGCATCGAAGCGCTCGCCGCAAAGCCCGTCGCGGACGAGCGAATTCCGGTCGGTCACACTGGCGAAACGAACCTTGGCACCGCCAAGCGCTCCTTCGTGATCGACCGCGGCGGCGACCGTCTCCCGGTCCGGGCGCGGACGCACCGGACACACCACCTCGGCCCCGGCCTCGACCAGCGCCCGCGCCGTCGCCCGCCCGATGGTGCCGGTCGCGCCGAGCAAAAGAACACGCGGCGCGGCCGCTGGCGCGGACCGCGACGCAACTTGCGATTGATCGCTCATGAGCACTCGTGATCTGTCATGCATCCGAGTTTAGACGAAGCGGACGGCAAATGTGGAGGGTCCGGATGGCGCACGCACACCCGGCGGCCCTTTGGCCAGCGCTCGAAACGCCCCAGCAGCGCGGCCCGGATCGTCCCGCAAACCGTCGAATTCCTGCATTTGCAGGAAGACGTAACTAGCGAGAATCGTGTAAGAAACACTTGTCAACGAGGGCACTTGCCCAGCGGTCTTGCCGGCGGACCCAAAACCTGCCTGAGCAAAAGACGACGCAGCGCATCTTCGGGCCGACGCCGAAAACAAGAGATAGAAAGCAAACACATGGCCGAAGGCACCCAAAGCTTCGACCGGGCAGTAGGGCTTCTCGACATCGTCTCGAAGAACAACCGGGACGGGGTCGCCTTTTCCGAACTTCTGGACACAACCCGGTTGACCCGGCCAACGGCGCGCCGCCTGCTGATGGCGCTCGCGGAACATGGGTTTATCGAGCAGGATGCCTCCAACAAACGCTATTTTCTGGGCCCCAAGGTCTATGATCTGGCTTTGCTGGTCCTGCCCTCCTTCGACTTTCGCGAAATCTACCAGCCAAGCCTCAACCGGCTTGTCGAGGACACCGGCGACACGGTGTTTCTCAACCGTGTGGTTTCCGACGACATCGTTTGTATCGCGCGGGAATCCGGCAGTTTTCCCGTGAAGGCCTTCATTCTGGACGTCGGGGTGCAACGGCCGATCGGCATCGGCGCCGGCGGTCTCGCCGTTTTGTCCGAAATGGACGCGGCAAAGGCCAATGCCCTGCTCCGGCGCAACGCCGAGCGCATCGCCGCCCATGGCGGCGACACCGGCGTCGCCGCGCGCCTCGTCGATGAAGCACGGGAACGGGGCTATGTCGCACGCGATGGGTCGGGACTTGGAACGCGGACCATCGCCATGGCCCTGCACGACAGCACCGGCAAGCCTTTCGCGTCGCTCAGCGTCTCCACGATCCGCGACCGCATGCAGGGCGACCATCTGGAGAGCGTGGTGTCGGCGCTGCGCGAGGAAGTCGCCGCGATCCGGGAAAAACTCAGCCGGCTGCGCCCCCAGCACACCGGCTGACGGCGCAATCCGGCCCCGGCACCTGGTGGCGTCGGGTGTCGGCGTGTCAGGCTGCGCCGGTATCGAGGCAGAGGTACTTCATTTCCAGATAGTCCTCGATCCCGTAGCGCGAACCTTCGCGCCCCATGCCGGCCTGCTTGATGCCGCCAAAGGGCGCCATCGCCGTGGAGATCTGGCCTGTGTTGATCCCGACCATGCCGAATTCCAGCCCTTCGGAAATCCGGATCGTACGGTTGAGGTCGCGGGTGTAGAAGTAGGATGCGAGGCCGTATTCCGTGTCATTGGCAAGCGCGAGCGCTTCTTCCTCGCCCTTGAAGCGAAAAATCTGCGCAACCGGCCCGAAGGTCTCCTGCCGCGCCACCAGCATGTCCGGCGTGACGTGGCTCAGCACGGTCGGCAGCATGCAGGACGGGCGATCCGGGGCACGCGAGCCGCCGGTGAGAAGCCGGGCGCCTTTTGCAAGTGCATCCGAGAGCTGGCCTTCCACCTTTTTCAACGCGGCCTCGTCGATCAGCGGCCCGATGCGCGTCCCGGCCCGCAGGCCGTCGCCAACCGCGAGTTTCGCCGTTTCCTCGGCCAGCCGCCCGGCGAAGGCATCGTGGATGCCGTCCTCGACAATGAAGCGGTTGACGCAGACGCAGGTCTGACCGGCGTTCCTGTATTTCGCGGCAATCGCCCCCTCGACCGCGCGCTCGAGATCCGCGTCGTCAAAGACGATGAAGGGCGCATTCCCGCCAAGTTCCAGGCTGAGTTTCTTCAAAGTGTCCGCCGACTGGCGCATGAGCAGGCGCCCCACGTCCGTGGACCCGGTGAAACTGATCTTGCGCACGGCTTTCGACCCGCACAGAACCCGTCCGGCCATATCCGCGTCCCGTGTCGTCAGGACCGACAAGAGGCCTTTCGGCACGCCGGCCTTTTCGGCAAGCGCGGCCAGCGCCAGTGCCGACAGCGGCGTGCGCGCGTCCGGCTTGGCGACAAGGGAACAGCCGGCGGCAAGCGCCGGCGCGAGCTTGCGCGCAAGCATGGCATTGGGAAAATTCCACGGCGTGATCGCCGCCACCGTGCCGACCGGCTGGCGAATGACCAGGATCCGCTTGTCGCGGCCATGGCCGGGCATGATGTCACCCTGAATGCGCTTCGCCTCCTCGGCGAACCACTCCACATAGGACGCGCCGTAAAGCACCTCGCCCTTCGCCTCGGCGAGCGGTTTTCCCATTTCCAGGGTCAAAATCATCGCCAGGTCATCAGCATGGGCGACCATGAGATCGTGAAGGCGGCGGAGGACGATGGAACGTTCTTCGGCGGATTGCGCCGCCCACGCACCCCGCGCCGCCTCCGCCGCCGATATGGCGCGCTCGAAATCGGCAGCCCCGAGATCCGGCACCCGGGCGATGGTCTCGCCGCTTGCCGGGTTGACCACATCGAAGCAACGCTCCGTCTCGACCCACTCGCCGCCAATCAACGCCCGGGTTTCCAGGAGCCCCGGATCGGAAAGCCGTTCACGAACGGCAGCCGCATTGCTCATCTTGTCCCCCTGCAATCGTTCAGTACCCACCCGACGCGCCGGCCTGCTCCGCCGGCCGGTCGAAAAACGCCTTCGCCAGGGTCGATGTCGCGGAGGAAAACAGGGTCACATCCGTACCGACGGCCACGAAACTTGCCCCAAGCGACAGGCACTCGCGGGCAAAGGCCTGGTCGGCCGTGAGGAGGCCGGCCGGTTTTCCGCAGGCCGTTATGCTCGCAATGGCATCGCGAACGGCCTGCTTGACCGCCGGCGCCCCGGGATTTCCGAGATAGCCCATGTCGGCGGCAAGATCGGCCGGGCCGATGAAGACCGCATCGACGCCCTCGACGGCGGCGATTTCCGGGAGGGCCTCGAGTGCCTTTTGCGATTCCACCTGGACGATGAGGCAGATTTCCGCATCCGCCGTCGTGAGATAGTCGCCGATCCGGTTGAACGCGGAACTGCGCGCCAGCGCCGCGCCGACGCCGCGCTTGCCATGCGGCGGGTAACGCACAGCCTGCACCAGCTCCGCCGCCTGCGCGGCGCTTTCCACCATGGGCACCAGCACCGTCTGGGCGCCGATATCGAGAAGCTGCTTCAGGATCCAGGTTTCGCCGATGGGCGCGCGCACCACCGGCGCGACAGGATGGGCGGCGAGCGCCTGCAACTGGCCGACCATGCGCTGCAGGTCGTTGGGCGCATGCTCGCCGTCGATCACCAGCCAGTCGAAACCGGCGCCGGCGCAAATCTCCGCCGTATAGGCGTTGGCAAGGCCCATCCACAGGCCGATCTGCGCGTCTCCCGCCCTGAGGCGGGCCTTGAACGGATTACTTGGAGCCGGCATCGCGACCTCCCTCAACGAAAATGGGTACTGACCGTGCCGGCCGCGCCGAAGTCGGCGGTGATCGTGTCGCCATGGGCGGTTTCCACAGGGCGGATAAACGAGCCCGACAAGACGACTTCACCGGCGTCGAGCCCGAGCCCGAGCGTGTCGAGACGCCGGACCAGCCAGACGATCCCCATCGCCGGGTGGTTGAGGACGCCGGCGCCCAGGCCGGTTTCCTCGACAACGCCATTGCGCGACACGCAGGCGCCGATCCATCGCATGTCCATGTCGAGCGGACGCATCGGGCGCCCGCCGGTCACGATGCCGGCGTTGGCGGCGTTGTCGGCGATGGTGTCGATGACATTGCGCATCTGCCCGGTTTCCGGGTCCTGGCGCTGCACGCGGGTGTCCAGGATCTCAAGCGCCGGCAGGATGTAGTCCGTGGCGTTCAGCACATCGGTGATGCCGACGGTCGCCCCCTTGAGCGGCGTCTTGAGCACGAAGGCGATCTCCGCCTCGATGCGCGGCTGGATGAAGCGATCCTCGGGAACCGCGTCACCGTCCTGAAATGCCATGTCGTCGAACAGGATGCCGGAATCGGGCGTGTCGATCTTGAGCGCCGCCTGCATCGCGCGCGACGTCAGGCCGATCTTCCAGCCGATCCGCCGGCGTCCGGCCGCTTCCTTGAGCGACACCCAGCGCTCCTGGATGCGATAGGCATCGCCCATGTCGGCGTCGGGAAAGCGACCGGAGATCAACGGGATCTGCGAGCGGGATCGCTCCGCCGCGTCCAGCTCGCCGGCAAGCCCGGCGATATCGGCTTCGGCTAGCATCACGCCTCCTCCGCCACGACGCCATTGCGCAGCTGGCCAATGCCTTCGGCCTCGACCACGATCTCGTCGCCGGGCTTCAGCCAGATCGGCGGATCGAAGCGCGCACCCGCCCCCGTCGGCGTGCCGGTGACGATGACATCGCCGGGCTGCAGGGTGGTGAAGGTGGAGATGTAGTTGAGCAGCTTGCGGAAGCTGAAGATCATGCGGCCGGTGCGGTCTTCCTGGCGCAAGTCGCCGTTGACCCGCGTCGACAGCGCAATGTCGGCAATCTGCGCCTCGTCGACAAAGGGCACGATCCAGGGCCCCATCGCTCCCGAGCCGTCGAAGTTCTTGCCCTGGGTGACGTTGAACTTGGCGTGACGCACCCAGTCGCGGATCGTGCCTTCGTTGCAAAGCGTGACGGCGGCAATATGCGACAGCGCGTCGGCTTCCGCGATCCGGCGCCCGGCCTTGCCGATCACCAGCGCGATCTCGCCCTCGTAGTCGAGCTGCTCGGACTCGCGCGGACGCACCAGCGGCTGGCCGTGACCGGTGAAGGAACCGGGAAAGCGGATGAAGAGCGAGGGGTTGGGCGGGGCGGCCTTGTCGTCCTTGTACTCCGCGTTCCGGTCGGGATAGTTCACGCCGACGCAGATGATCTTCTGCGGCGCCTGGATCGGGATCTCGTAGCGGATGTCGGACAGGGCGAAGTCGACCGGCTGGCCGGCGGCCGCATCGACGGCACGGCGAAGGTCGCCATCGCACACCACCTGCTGAAGGTCGGCCCACGCCCCCCGTCCCGCCGCCGTCAGGTCGACGACGCCAGCGTCGGTGACAAGACCGAAGCGTGTTTTTCCATCCGCCGTGAAGGTTGCAAGGCGACCGTAGTCAGACATGTCTCGTCTCCGATTTTGCAAGGGGGTGCCGTTCCGCCGCGCGCACGCGCCGGCCCGGCCGTTTGTGAGAAGGAAAGCCGTCACCCGGCGGGTTGCGGCGCTTTCGTGCGGAAGCCGCGCACGACCGACCAGAGCAACAGGCCCGCGGTCAGGCAGTGAATGACGATGCTCGTGGGTGTGCTGAACAGATAGCTGTAGTCCCCGGCCGAGATCATCAGCGCCCGGCGCAGGTATTCCTCCACCATCGGCCCCAGCACGAAGCCGATCAGCAGGGGCGCCGGAGGAAAGCCGTAGCAGCGCAGCACATAGCCGAGCACGCCCATCAAGAGCACCATCCAGATGTCGAAGGAGGAATTCGACACGCCAAACACCCCGATGCAGACAAGCGCGACGATCACCGGAAAGAAGAACCGGCGGGGTACCGCGACAAGCCGGGCCCAGACCCCGATCAGCGGAATGTTCAGCATCAACAAGAAGACGTTGCCGATCCAGAAGCTCGCGACCAGTCCCCAGAACAGGTCCGGGTGATCGACGACCAGTTGGGGCCCCGGCGAAATGCCGTGGATCATCAAGGCGCCGAGAATGATCGCCATCGTCGGCGTTCCCGGAATGCCGAGCGTCATCGTCGGGATGAACGCGGTCTGCGCTGCGGCGTTGTTGGCCGCCTCCGGCGCGGCGACGCCGTTGACGCGGCCGGTTCCGAACTCTTCCGGGTTGCGGGAGGTGGACCGCTCCAGCGAATAGGCGAGGAAAGAGGAAATCGTCGGACCGGCACCGGGGAGCGGGCCCAGGAGGCCGCCGACCGTCGCGCCGCGCAGGACGGAGGGAACGATGGCACCGAGACGGCGGAAGGCGGAGTACATCGCGCGCGCATTGACCGCGATGGGCTTTTCCTTCGCTTGCGAGGCGCTGATGTTTGCGATCACCTCGGGAATGCCGAACAGTCCCATTGCAACCGCCACGATGCTCAAGCCGTCGAGAAGGTTGGGAATGCCGAGATCGAAACGGGCGAAACCGCTGTTGAGATCGAGACCGACCGTGCCGAACAACATGCCGACGGCCACCATCGCGATCCCCTTCAAGGGTCCCGCCCCAATGGCGGACGCCCCAGCGACAAGCCCGAGCAACAGGGTGGCGAAATACTCCGCCGGTCCGAACGACAGCGAGAAACTGACGATCAGCGGCGAAAACACCACCATCGCGACGATGCCGAGCGTGCCGCCGGAAAAGGAGGAGATCTGTGCGGTCAGCAGGGCAAGACCGGCCTCGCCGCGCCGCGCGAGCGGATAACCGTCGAGCGTGGTGATGGCATTGGACGCCGTGCCGGGCAGGTTCAGGAGGATGGAGGCAATCGATCCGCCGTATTCGGCGCCGTAGTAGACGCCGGCCAGCATGATCACCGCGGTCGTCGGCTCCAGGCTGAAGGTCAGCGGCAGCAGGATCGAGATCGCGGCGATCGCGCCGATGCCCGGCAGCACGCCGACGATGTTGCCGAGTATGACCCCGGCAAAGCAATAGAGGAGATTGACGGGCTGAAGCGCGGTTGCGAAACCGGAGAGAAAATCGCTCATGACCGGACGTCCGGCAGGAACGACAAAGGCATGCCAAGCCCCTTCACGAAGACGACCCAGGCGAACACCGACAGCGCGATGCCGACGACCAGCGTCTCGGCCGCACGCAGCTGCGGCCGGGCAAGGGCCAGAACGAAGACCGCAACGATCGTGGTGACGAACACGCCGGCCGTCTCCAGCATCACCGCATAAAGCGCGATGGCGGCCGCGACGCAGACAAGCGCGCGCAGATCGAAGCCGCTGGCTCCGCCCGACCCGCGCAGGACCTCGCTCACGGCGATGGCAAGTCCGGCGACGATGGCAACGACGCTGAGCGCGGTCGGGACCATGCCGGGGCCCATGTTGCGCAGATCGCCAAGCGCCATGTCCCTGGCTCCCAGCAAAAACAGCAGCCCGATCGTCGAAATCAGCAGGCCTCCACCTGCGTCCCTCAAGGTCTTCATGTTTCCTCCCAACCGCCGTGGCGGCATTACTTGGCAGCGAGGTGCCGATGCAGATTGTTCATCTTGTAACTGAAGGGGCCGGGGATCTCCTGCATCTCGAAGGCCACGGCCAGAGGGGTTCGGTCGGCAAGCGTCTTGAGGTGCGTTGAAATGCGCTCGAAGACCAGATCGGCCGCCGCCTGTTTCGTCTCCATGTCGCGCCCTTCGCCGATCCGGATGGCAAGATGCACGAAGGCGTTCTCCGGCTTTCCGTCCGCGACGATGCAGTCGTCGATCCGGTTGATGCGGATCCGGACGCCGGCAAGCGGGAAGATGCCGGTTTCCATCATTGCGTCATGGACGCATCTGCCAAACCCCTGAACCTCGGCCTCGTCGGCGATGTTCTTCGAATATTCGATCCATGCGTGCGGCATGACCTGCTCCATTCCTGTTCGGGATGGGCGGAGGCGCGCGGCGCCTCCGCCCGGTCTTTTGCCGCGGCTTACTTCGCTTCCAGACCGGCCTCGGCGATTTCCGCCGTCCACAGGTCGTATTCCTTGGCGATGTAGTCCGTGACGGCCTGCTGGCCGAGCGCCAGTCCCGACGGCGTCACGCCGATTTCGGACAGGCGCTGGCTGGTCTTGGGATCGGCGACCGCCTTGTTGAAGGCCGCATTCAGTTTCGCGAGACGGTCCTGGGGGACCCCCTTGGGAGCGACGATGCTGTACCAACCGACAACCTTGAAGCCCTCGAAGCCCAGTTCATCCGCGGTCGGCGCCTGCGGCAACGCATGATAGCGGTCCGCACTGGTCACCAGGACCGGCTTCAGCGCACCGCTCTCGATGTGCGGAAGCACCGACACCGGGCTGCTGATGAGCGCATTGACGCGCCCGGCCAGAATGTCGGAGATCGCGGCACCCGAACCGGAGTAAGGGATGTTGGAGAACTTCAGATCCGCGTCACGGGCCAGAAGCCGTGCCGCGAGCAATGCGGCGCTGCCGCCATTCGCCATCGTCATCCGCTCGGAGGCCGCTTCGGCGAACTCCTCGTAGGTGTTGATGTCGGAAGCCCCCGGAACCGTGATCACATAAGGCGATTCCGAGATCAGGGCGACGCCGTCGAAGTCCTCTTTCGGCTTGTAGGTCGCGGCCTTGAACAGGGACGGATTGAGCGCCATCGTGGCCTGAATGCCGAACAACAGCGTGTATCCGTCCGCCTTCTCGCGCGAGGCAAGCAGCGTGCCGACCGTGCCCGACGCACCGGGGCGGTTTTCCACGACCACCGGCTGACCGATGTTTTCGGAAACCGCCTCGGCAACGATCCGCGCCGTGACGTCCGTTCCCCCTCCCGGGGAATAGGGGACGATCAGACGGATCGGCTCTGCCGGAAAGGCGTCGGTGGCCTGCGCCGCCGGAAGGGCCGCCAGCGCGAAGGCGCTGGCGAAACCTGCAAGGATTGCTCTCTTGGTAAACATCTCTCTCTCCCTAGACGTCTCGTGATTACTTTTGCGTCTTGAACAGTTCGTCGATCTTCCTCTCGTAGCTGTGGTAGTTCAGGTAGTCGTAGAGCTCTTCACGATCCTGCATGATGTCGAGAATGCCCTTGGCCGAGCCTTCCTTGCGGATGTGCTTGTACACCTTGAGAGCAGCGGCATTCATGGCGCGCGCCGCCGACAGCGGATAGAGCGCGGCCGAAACGCCGACGCCACGCAGCTCCTCGAGCGTGAAATTCGGCGTCTTGGAGAACTCGGTGATGTTGGCCAGCACCGGATAGGGCGTGTCGAGCGCATCGACGAAGGCCTTGTACTGCGACAGTTCGGTGCAGGCCTCGGCGAAGATCATGTCGGCGCCGGCTTCCACATAGGCGCAGGCCCGGTCGATCGCACCGTCCAGCCCTTCGATGGCCAGCGCATCCGTCCGTGCGACAATGAAGAAGTCCGAATCGGTCTTCGCATCAACCGCCGCCTTGATGCGATCCACCATTTCCTGCTTGGAAACGATCTCCTTGCCCGGACGATGGCCGCAGCGCTTGAGCGAGACCTGGTCTTCCATGTGCATGGCGCCGGCACCGTCCTTGATCAGGCCGCGCACGAGGCGGGCAATCGAGAAGGCACCGCCGAAGCCGGTGTCCACGTCGACCAGGACGGGAAGGCTGGTCGCATCCGTGACACGACGCAGGTCGGTCAGGACGTCGGTCATGGTGGTAATGCCGAGGTCCGGCAGGCCGTAGGACGCGTTGGCGACGCCGGCGCCGGCAAGGTAGAGCGCCTTGTAGCCGGTGCGCTCGGCCATCATCGCCGTATACGCGTTGATGGCGCCCATCACCTGCAAGGGGTTCTCTTCGGCCAGCGCCTTGCGGAACTTCGCGCCAGCGGAAAGCTGCGATGCGGTCATTCGGGATCCTTTCACAATAACCATATTGTGGTCATTTTTGTTCATATTCAGCATATATGACCATATTTTGTTTTCTCCGACTGTCAAGCAACCGGAGATCAAATTCATCACATTGCGAAACCATGAGGGGAAATCAGATCAATTGACCACAATATGGTCACCGCACCTTCGGCAGGGAGGCGCGCCTGCCGACCTGCACGGACCGGGACCCATTGCATCTGCGGACCAGGGTCGCGCCAGGAAAGGGTCGGACTGGGGACGAACGGGTAAAGGCGGCCAGAGACACGACAATCGCCTCAGCCTCCATCGCCGCCAGATCGACCGCAAACCCGCCAGTCCGGACGAGCGCGGGCATCTTCGATGAAGGGGAATAGCTACGCGCAATGCGCCGGACAGTCGGCGTGCCGAAGGAGGGGCTGCACGTCTCGTCGGCCCCGATTCCGGGTGGCCAAGGGCTGAGACCAGGCCCGCATCGCGCGGCCCGAGAGATCGGTCAGAATCGACGGCATCGCCAGCGCGACGGGCGCGAGAAATCGCGCCCGTTCAACGCGACCCCCCGTCCGGCTTCATGAGAAAACAGAGCCCCTCACGGGCAGGTGACGAGTTTCACGTTGCGGGCGGCAAGCAGGGCCGCGATATCGGCATCCGGCGCCTTGTCGCTGATCACATAGTCCATGGCGCCGACGTGGCACAGGCGCACCAGGCCACCCTTGCCGAACTTGCTGGAATCCAGCGCCAGCACGATCGTCTTGGCACGCTTCATCGCCATGCTGGCGAAGCGGACCTCGAACTGGTCGTCGTCGCAAATGTTGCCGGCCGCATCCATCCCGCTCACCGACAGGATGGCGTAGTCGAACAGGAACTGTTCCAGAAAACCGGTGTCCTGACCGCCGACCACGGCACCGTCGACATGACGGACGAAGCCCGCCGGAACGGCGACCACGAAGTCGTCCCTCTCGCTGAACCGCAAGGCCGAGCGCAGGCTGTAGGTCACGACCTTCAGGTGCCGGCGCGCCGTCAGCGCCGAGGCAATCGCCTCGCAGGTGGTGCCGGTGTCGAGAAAGACGGACGATCCATCCTCCACCAGATCCGCAACCTGACGGGCAATCAGCTGTTTCTCCGCGGCACGTTGCAGGCGACGCTGCGCATAGACCGAGCGGTCGATATTGCCCTGGATCGCGGCTCCGCCGTGTGCCCGGCGAACCTTTCCCGCCGCATCCAGCTCGGAAATGTCGCGCCGCACGGTCTGCTCCGACACCGCGAGCTCTCTCGCCAGATCCGCCAATGTCGCGTATCCCTGCGCCTCGATACGCTCGACGAGACGCTGCTGGCGCTTCTGCTTCTTCGGAATCTCGATCACCCTGCCTCCGCTCCGGCCGTCCTGTCGCCAACGGGCCGTCTCCGGTTCTTAACGCCGCCCCCGCAGCGACGCCATATTCGATGAGTCGATCCCGAGGAAATGTAATTTTTCTAACATAATATTGTAAATTGGATTACAATATGGTTTTCATGAGGCAGCTTGAGAGAGCGCATTGCCCACACACAAGACGAGGATCATCACGGATGGATTCGAAACTCTGCATCACCGCCCTTGCAGCCCTGCTCCTTTCGGTGCCGGCCGCAGCGGACGAGATCACGGTTTACACCTCCTACGAAGAGGACGAAGCCGCCAGGTTCCTCGAGCTTGCCAAGCAGGACATGCCCGATCTCGAGGTCAACATGCTGCGCCTGTCGACGGGCGAGCTTGCGGCACGGATCATCGCCGAAAAGGCCAACCCGCAGCACGACGTCATCTGGGGCTTTGCCGCCTCGACCATCGTCACCCCGCAGATCGAGGAAACGCTCGAGGCCTACCGCCCGAAGGGCATCGACGCCGTGCCGGCAGAATTCCGCGACGCCGACGACAAGTGGTTCGCGGTCACCGGCTACATGGCCGCCTTCTGCGTCAACGACGAACGCCTGGAAAAGCTCGGCCTTGAAAAGCCGACCTCCTGGAAGGATCTGCTCGACCCGAAATACAAGGGCGAGATCGTGATGCCGAACCCGGCCAGCTCCGGCACCGGCTACATCCAGGTCAGCTCGCTTTTGCAGATGATGGGCGAGGACGAAGGCTGGGCGTTCCTGGAAAAGCTCGACGAGAACATCGCGCAGTACATCAAGTCCGGTTCCAAGCCGTGCCATGCCGCCTCTGCCGGCGAATTCGCGGTCGGCGCCTCCTATGACATGCGCGCCATCAAGAACATCGAGGAAGGCTATCCGATCTCGATGGTGATCCCGGCCGAAGGTTCCGGCAACGAGCTCGAAGCCAACGCGCTCGTCGCGACGTCGAAGAACAAGGACGCAGCCAAGCGTTTCCTCGACTGGACCGTTACCAAGACGGCCGCCGACGCCTACCTGGAATGGAAGGCCATCGTGACGATTCCGGGCGGCAACATGCCGCAGCGCTTCCTGGATGCCGGCCTGCCGGCGGACACCAACAGCGTCCTGCACCCGACCGACTTCAAGGCCGCTGCAGAAGACCGCAAGGAAATCATCACAACGTGGCAGGAAAAATTCGAGCGCTGAGGCCGGTTACACCTCACGCCGAACACCACGATCCGGCCGGGCGAAGTCGCGCGGCCGCATCGTCTTCAAGCGACACCGGCATCCGCCCTTGCGGCGGATGCCGCGTCTCCCGCCCGATATCCTATCGCGACCGGCGCCCACCGCGCGCCGTTCGCCTTCGCTGCGCCTGAAAGCCTGAGGACAAAGATGGACATTCGCGTCACCGGCCTGACCAAGAGATTCGGTTCGACCACCGCGCTCAGCGACGTCACCATGAACGTGCCCGAAGGCAGCTTGACCTGCTTCCTCGGCCCCTCCGGCTGTGGCAAGACCACGCTCTTGCGCGTGATCGCCGGCCTGGAGGACGCGGATTCGGGCGCGATCATGCTGGGCGACGCCGACCTGTCGCACACGCCGGCCCGCGACCGGAACTTCGGTGTCGTCTTTCAGTCCTACTCGCTGTTTCCCAATCTGAGCGCCGCGCAAAACGTCGCCTACGGTCTTGAATGCCGCAAATGGTCGAAAGCCGACATCCGCGTCCGCGTCGCGGAAATGCTCGAGCTCGTGCATCTGGAAGACCAGCGCGACAAACTCCCGGCCCAAATGTCGGGCGGACAGCAGCAACGCGTCGCCATTGCGCGGGCCCTGGCGCCCCACCCGTCACTGCTTCTTCTCGATGAGCCGCTGTCGGCGCTCGATGCCAAGGTCCGCGAAGAACTGCGCCATGAAATCCGCGCCATCCAGCAGCGGCTCGGCATCACCACGATCATGGTGACCCACGACCAGAACGAAGCACTTGAAATGGCCGACCAGATCGTCGTCCTCAACGCCGGCCGGATCGAACAGGCCGGCAGCGCGCGCGCGCTCTACGATCGCCCGCGCACCCGCTTCGTCGCGGAATTCATCGGCGCGATCAACACCTTCACCGTTCAAGACCCGCAAACCGACCCGCACCTCGGCACCCTGCGCCTTCGCACGTCGGAACCTCTCGCCAGCAGCACCGTCGGCGTGCGCCCCGAGGCGATCAAGGTCCTTGGCGATGCGGAAGAGGCCGACAACGTCTTTGCGGCGACGATCGAGAAGGCAACCTTCCTCGGCAACATGACGGTGCTGCATGCGCGTCTCGAGGCCGCTCCCGACCAGCCGGTCGTCTTCGAGGCGCATGGCCCGGCCGACGGACTGGAAGCCGGCCGGAAACTGCGTCTCGGCATTGCCGCCGGCGATGTGAAGGACCTGGCATGAGCGGCGCGGCACCAACGGCGGCCCCGCGCGGCGAAAGCCGCTCCCGGCTGGCACTGACCAGCGATCGGGGCATCGCGCTTCTGCTGTCGGCCGTCATGGCCGGCCTGATGCTGGTGTTCCTCGTCCTGCCGGTCGGCGCGATCCTGCTGCGCAGCCTGGACACGCCGGCGGGCGCGGGCCTCGGCAATTTCGCGCTGACCTTCGCCGACCCGCGCTTCTGGGACCTGCTGGTCAACTCGCTTTCGGTGTCCCTGCTCTCCTCGACGCTCGCCGTCGGCCTTGCCTATCTCTACGCCTATGCTTTGCAGCGCTCGAACGTTCCGCTCAAGCCGCTGTTGCGCATCGTGGTGATGATGCCGCTCTTTGCGCCATCGCTCGTGCAAGCGCAGGGCCTGCTGCTGCTTCTGGGCCGAAACGGCGCCTTCAACCGCTTTCTCGGCTTCGATTTCGACATCTACGGCTTCTGGGGCGTGGCGCTTGCCAACACGCTCTACACGTTTCCCTACGCCTTCCTGATCCTGTCGGCCGCCCTCGCTGTGGCGGATGCGCGCGTCTACGAAAGCGCGACCATGCTCGGTGCGCGGCCGGGACGGATCTTCCGGACGGTCACCCTTCCGGCCACCCGCTATGGCATCGCGGCCGCGGTTTTCGTCACCTTCTCGCTGTCGGTGACGGATTTCGGCAACGCCATCGTCATCGGCGGCAACTTCAGCGTTCTGGCAACCGAGATCTACAACAAGGTGATCGGCCAGGGACAATTCGCACTGGGTGCCGTGATCGGCGTCGTCCTGCTCGCACCCGCCGTCATCTCCAAGCTTCTGGAAAAGCGCATCTCGAGCCGTCAGCAAGCGCAGATGACCGACAAGTCCGTTCCGCTGACGACACGCGCAAACCGGATGCGCGATCTCCTCCTCGGCGGATACTGCCTTGCGATCATGATCGTTTTCCTTGCCATTCCCGGCATTGTCGCGACCGCGAGCTTCGTCAAGCTGTGGCCCTACAACATGGCGTTCTCGTTCACGCACTATGCCTTCGACGTCCAGAATGGCACGGAACCGCTTTGGAACTCCGTCTATGTCGCGCTGGCCACTGCAGGGCTCGGCGTCACGATCGCGACGGTGTCGGCCATCGTCGTGCAGAAATTCAAGACCCCGTTGAGCGGGCCGCTGTCCTTCCTCGCGATCCTGCCGAGTTCGATCCCCGGCATGGTGCTCGGACTTGGCTATGTGCTGGCCTTCAACAATCCGGCCAATCCGCTCAATCTGATGTACGGCAGTCTCGCGCTGATCATCTTTCTCTATGTCTACTACAATCACGCGCAGGCCTTCCTGATCACCTCCACCAGCCTGAAGCAGATCAGCAGTTCCTTCGACGAGGCCTCGACAATGCTGGGCGGCGGCGTCTTGCGGACGTTCTTCAAGGTCACGCTGCCGCTGCTGTGGCCCACACTTCTGGGGGTCGGCGTCTTCTTCTTCATGCGCGCCATGGTCTCGCTGTCGGCGGTGATCTTCCTGATCACGCCGGAAACCCAGGTGGCCGCCGTCTCCGTGCTTCAGCTTGCGGATCGCGGCGCCGTCAACCAGGCGGCGGCGTTTTCCATGTGCATCATGGCGATCGTGATCGCCTGTCTCCTGATCGTGCGCATGGTGCTGTGGCTTGCCGGCGCGAAATCGGTCACGCTCATCCGTTAGGTCCGGCTCCCATGACGTTTCCCGAAATCCGCGCCGTCCTTTTCGACAAGGACGGCACCCTGCTCGACTTCGACAAGAGCTGGGCCCCGGTCAACCGCAGCACGGCCAGTTGGGCGGCGGGCGGCGACGCCGCATTCGCCGACCGGCTGATGGCCGTGGCGGGGTTCGACCCAATGAGCGAAAAGACGCGGTCCGGGAGCCTTTATGCCGCCGGAAACACCGCCGAGATCGCCGAAGCCTGGCGCGCGGCCGGCGTGCGCCTTCCGCTTCCCGAACTGGTCGCGGAACTCGACAGGCGGTTCACCGAAAACGCCACACGCGCCGTGGCCGTGCCACGGCTTGCGGAAACCGTCGGCGGTCTTTCGCGCCGCGGTCTGCTGCTCGGGATCGCGAGCTCCGACAGCAAGGGGGCGATCGCGCGGTTTGTCGCGACCGTCGGCCTGAGCGACCGCTTCGCCTTTCTCGCCGGCTATGATTCGGGCTACGGCTACAAGCCCGGTCCCGGCATGCTGACGGCCTTCAGCGAAAAGACCGGCATTCCGGCCTCGCAGATCGCCATGGTGGGCGACAACCTGCACGACCTGGAGATGGCGCGCGCGGGACACGCCGGGCTGCGCGTCGCGGTGCTCACCGGGACCGGCACGCGCGAGGAACTCGCCCCGCATGCCGACCTTTGCCTGGCAAGCATCGCCGACCTGCCGGAAGCCCTGGATGTTCACCACGCCAGCGCCTGACAACCTCCTGAAAGCTCCCCCCAGACCGCAGGCGGATGCGCGGTCGCCAGGGACCGCACCATCCGTCCGCAGAGCCGGAACGCCAGGCCATGCGCGCCCAGCTGGATCGCCGCGACGCAGGGGAGGATCATTCCCCAATAGAGGCGAGCGGGTGTGACGCGGTCGTTTCGGATCACCCGGGCAATCTCCGGCGCGATGCGAGTGTGTTCCGCGATGGCGGCTCGCCCTCCGGCCGGGCGGCGAGCCGGCCGTCCCGGAACCTGCGAAGGGGGCGCAGCTCGAAGCAATCATCCGCGCGGCCCATGTGAGCGCAACAGGCGGTGGTCAGGAAACAGTCCCTTGGCTTGCCGCAGGTCTGCGGACCGCCCCCTCCCGCGCCAGGCAGGCGCGTATGTCATTCGTGAGCCGGTCGAGCGCACCGGCGAGACCTTCGGCGTCCACATCGTTCGGCGCGATGCGTTTCCACGTCTTGTCACCAGTGTTGAAATAGCCGGCCTTGAGCTGCAGCCGTTGTGCGTCGCGCAGCAGGCCGGCTGCCGCGTAGGTCTGTTTCCGCAGCGAGACCTTTTTGCTGCGCCAACCCGTTGCGCCGGGGCGCGCGGCATCTAGCCCTGGAGGCTGGTCGGGCCACTGTTCAGGTCGAACGTCAGTCCTGTCGGGCGATGCAAGGCCGTGGCGGGATACCTGTGTTCGATGAATATCTTGTCGCTGCAGCGCGGTCGGATCGCGATCTTGAAGGGCCAGTCCCTGAACCTCGTTTCCGCGTTGCAAGGCCCTCGTCCGCTTGCGCGAAGGCCGGCAGCGAAGAGCCGGAGGCCGCGACTGCGCCGGGCACACGGCGTCGGGTCAGCTTCACCAGGAAAGTCCCGCAAATTGCTTGCGGGGGCAATTGTTCTCGAAGAGAACGCCGCTGGTCGAGCCTTCCAAAACGGCCCTGCCCTCACCGACCTGGCCTGACAAGACACGCTTCCGCGCGAACAATGGGCGCCCGCTTGAGATGCACGGACATTCAAGCGGGCGCGGCGCGGGCGTCGGCGCGCTGTGGGTCATGCCGACGCGCACGCCTGCAGCCGGCATGAGGACAGCCGGCTGTGCCGTTGCGATCTGGCGCTTAGCCAGCCGGGCGCGCGACAGCCGCACGCCGTCGCCAAAGACCGGAGATCCCCGTCAGTCCGCGCCGGCCGGTGGCGTGCGAACAAATGTCTTGCCGCCGGAACCCCAGTTCCCTTCCGGATAATCCTGGATCATCACCCGCGTGATCGCGCGCTGCTTTTCGCCGCCCACCCGCACGATTGCATCGGTCAGCTCCCCGATCAGGGTGTCTTTCTGGTCACGCGTATACACCCCTTCGGGAATCGCAACGGTCACGATCGGCATGGTCTTTTCCTCCCAGTGAATGCCACCGTCCGGCACAGCGCCGCGACGGTCTTGAACACCGTCCAAGTGTCGCTGTTCAGTCTGAAACACCGTCCAAGTGTCGCTGTTCAGTCTGAGGTCGCCATCCAAAACTGTCAACAGTTATACAAAATGCGGTAACCTGCTCTACAAACCCGTTCGATGTCTGCGTCAAAAGAGGACGGGCCACGAACAGCAGTGACGGGCCCTTTCCAGATCGCGCTGGCAGAAAAACAACAATTACATCAAAACCTCGAACACCCAATCGCCTCTGTTTTCATCTTGTGAGGCATACGCGGTCGATGAGACGCACCCCATTGTCGGAACGCTCCGCGTCCGGTGCGACGCCCGGAAGTGGCAACCCGCTTGACACTCCACTCAAAACTGTCAACACAATTACGGATCACCCCTCGCAGATCCGAGCACCCGGGCATCGCCGGTTCCGGGCCGCCACAGATCCGCCAGACAACGCGAGCCGTCAATGATCCTCGACCTGCTGTTGCACAATGCGCAATTGGTGCTCCCGGATGTCGGCGTGACGCCAGGAGCTGTCGGCGTGAAGGACGGGCGCATTGCTGCAATTCTCGCGCCCGACGCCCTGCTGCCTGCCGCCGAAACGGTGGACTGCGGCGGGCTTTGGCTCATGCCCGGCCTCGTCGACCCTCATGTCCATTTCGGCTACGGCGCGCCGGAAACGGATTTTTCCACCGAAGCGCGTTCCGCAGCCCTTGGCGGGGTGACCAGCGTGCTCTCCTTCCATCGCAGCCCCGACCCGCGCGAGGCCCTGGCGAAGGAGCGCGACCTCGCGCTTGCTCAAAGCTGCATCGACGTCGGCTTCCACCTCGGCATCACGCACCGGCTGCATGTCGAGACGATGGTCGAATGCGCCAGGAGGTTCGGGATCACGTCCTGCAAGCTCTATCTCCAGTACAAGGGACAGGCCGGGCTGTCGAAGGGCTTTACCGAAATCGATGACGGGCTGCTCTATCACGCCATGCTGGAAACCCTGAAGGTGCCGGGCGGTGTGCTCGGCGTGCATTGCGAGAACGTCGAGGTGATCCCCGTGCTGCGCGACCCGCTTCGCCGCGAGGGGCGCACCGACCTTGCGGCCTGGGATGCCCAAAGCCCGGACTTCCTGGAAGCGGAGAACGTTCACCGGGTGGGATACTTTGCCCAAAAGACCGGCTGCCCGGTCAACATTGTGCATCTTTCGAGTCGCGAGGCGCTGGAAGAAGCGCGACGGCATCGCCGCCGCTCCCGCGTGCCGATGGGGATCGAAACCTGTCCGCACTATCTTTCGCTCACCCGCGAGGCGGACACCGGCCCGCTTGCCAAGGTGAACCCGCCGTTGCGGAGCCAGGACGATGTCGATGCGCTTTGGGAGGGCGTGCTGGACGGCACCGTGACGACGATCGGCACCGACCATGTCCCGCGCAAGCGCGAAACCAAGCAGGAAATCTGGTCTGCGAGCATGGGCCTTCCGGGCGTCGGCACCATGTTGCCGCTCCTGATCCACGAAGGTTACCACCGGCGCGGCGTGCCGATCGAACGGATCGCCGCCCTCACCTCTTCCAATGCGGCGCGTCTCTACGGCCTTTCCTCAAAGGGGCAGATCGCGGTTGGCTACGACGCGGACCTCGTGCTGATCGATCCGCACCTGGAACGCGTCGTCGACCCCGCCGGACTGGAAAGCTTTGCCGACTATTCGCCGTTTGAGGGCATGTCCCTGAAAGGCTGGCCGGTGATGACCGTGCTGCGCGGGCGAACGATCGCCAGAAATCACGCCATTCCCGAACAGGTTCGAACCGCCCCGTCGGGCCGCTATCTGGCACGGGGCTAAGCGCGCGCCCAGGCCGGAAGATCAGCAGGAGCCACGAACGATGCCAGCATCCATTCCCCTGTTTCTCCTCACCGGCTTTCTGGGCAGCGGAAAATCGACACTGTTGTCGCGGCTGATCCGGCACCCGGGCTTCGCCGACACCGCGGTCATCGTCAACGAGTTCGGCGAGGTCGGACTCGACCATGCCCTGGTCAGCCAGGGCGAGGAAGGCAACACGGTCCTGCTCGATTCAGGCTGTATCTGCTGCACCTTGACCACATCGCTGGAGGAGACACTCGAGGCGCTTTACTACAAGGCCGAGCGCGGCGAGATCCCGCGCTTCGCGCGCGTCGTCGTCGAGACGACGGGCCTTGCCGATCCGGGCCCCATCGCAACGTCCCTTGCAGGCGGGACGTTCGTCTCGCGCTTCGTCCATCTCGCCGCCATTCTCACGACGCTCGACGGCCACCAGGGGGCCGACCATCTCGCGCAATTCGCGGAAGCGCGGTTGCAGCTCGCCATGGCCGACCGGGCAATCGTCACCAAAAGCGACGTGGCAACGGACATCGCGCTGGCAAAAACACTGGGCGCCGCGACCAGGCTCAACCCGCGGTGCGACCGGCTGATGGCCGTTTCGGGCGATATCGATCCTGCCTGTGTGCTCATGTACGGGCTGACCGGAAACCGGCAGCGGTCGGCCTCCCCCCCCAGTTGCGGCCACGACGCTTCCGAGGCGGACGCCCATCTTCAGGCGCACGGCTATGTCACCTGTGCCGTTCCGATCGAGACGCCCGTGACATGGTCGGGATACGCGGCCTGGGTTGCGCATCTGCAATCGGTTCATGCCGACAGCCTGCTGCGCGTCAAGGGCCTCGTCACCTTCGAGGATGGCCGGGTCCATGCCGTCCAGGGCGTGCGTCTGCTGTTCGATCCGCCACGCCCGGTCGATTGGCCCGTCGAGCGGGAGGTTCGCGATACAATGGTACTGATTGCGCGCAACACGGACACGGCAACGCTTGCCGCAAGCGTGTCCCTGCTCGGAAAGGCATCCGCATGAGCGTCGTGTCGGTCCCTGGCGTCCAGACCGCCTACCCGAACCTGCAAAGCCCGTTCGAGCTGGCCGGACACAGGCTCCGCAACCGGCTTGTTCACGCCTCGATGACAACGCGCATGCAGGCGAAGGGGCGCATCACCGATCGACTGATCCGCTACTCTGAAAACCGCGCCGCCGGCGGCGCGGCCATGATCGTGTCGGAACCGCTCGCCATGCTGCCCTCGCAGTCGGACCAGCCGAAGGTGCAGGTTCTCGACCCGGCGAATGCCGACGGCTTCCGGCGCTGGGTGGCGGCAATCGCTGCCCGTGACAGCCTGCTTCTCGCACAGGTTCAGCACCCGGGCCGCGGCCGCCATGTGCGCGGCCGCACGCAGCAGGCCATCGGGGCATCGGTTCTTCCCGACGATCTGAGCTGGACGGTCCCACACGCGCTGAGCCCGGTCGAGATCGGCGCCCTGGTTGCCGATTTCGCCGAAGGCGCCGCGCGATTGCAGGCGTATGGCGTGGCCGGCGTCGAAATCTCCGCCGGCCACGGACATTTGTTCCATCAGTTCCTGTCACCGCATTCGAACCGGCGCGAAGACGACTACGGCGGCGGACTGGAGGGCCGCACGCGTTTGCTGGTGGAGTTGATGGCGGCCATTCGCGCGGCCTGCGGAGCAGGGTTCATCATCGGCCTCAAGCTGCCGGGTGACGACGGGGTCGCCGGCAGCATCGGCCCCCGGGAGGCCGCCCGAATTGCCGGACGGCTGAGCGGGACCGGGCTTTCAAGCTACATCTGTTTCACGCAAGGCTCTCACGCGCGCTCGCTGGAGATGCATCTCCCCGACCGCTACGGGCCGCCGATGCCGTATCGCGACCTTCACCGCCAACTGCGCAAGGCTTGCGCCGACGTGCCGACAATGGCGCTTGGACGCATCACCGATCCGGCAGAGGCAGAAGGCCTGCTTGCCGCCGGCGAGGCGGATCTCATCGCCGTCGGGCGGGCGCTTCTGGCCGATCCCGCGTGGCTCGACAAGGCGGCCGCCGGACGCACCGACGAGATCCGCTATTGCCTGTCCTGCAACACCTGCTGGGGGTACGGCACACTGTTCCACCGCGCCTTGAGCTGCGTGAACAATCCACGCGTCGCCGCAGCGGACGAGGTCGATTTCAAGCCCGCTCCGGCAACCGACAGCAAGCGGGTCGTGGTGGTCGGCGCCGGCATTGCCGGCATGGAAGCCGCTTGGCTTGCAGCCGCACGCGGCCATGACGTCACCGTGCTGGGATCGGGCGCGGAGGTCGGCGGCAAGGCGCACCTGCGCGCCCGGCTTCCCGGCGGCGAGACAATCACAAGCATCTACGACTATCAGCACATGGCGGCCCTGCGCGCCGGCGCGCGGATCGACCTCGGCATTGCCGCCGATGCCGCCGGCATTCTCGCCCTCCAGCCCGACGTCGTGGTGCTCGCAACGGGCGCGACGCCCCTTGCGCCGGACTGGATTCCGCCCGACATCCGGGAAGAAGGCCTGATTCCGGACCTGCATCGGGCCATGGAAGACGTGCTGCGTCATCCCGGTCGGCAGCCGGGAACTGCCGTGATCCACGACATGGACCAGTCGGACGGTGTTTACGCCGCCGCCGAACACCTCGCCGACATCTTCGACAAGGTGGTCCTGCTCACCCCGTGCGACACCGTCGCCTCGGAGCTGTGGATCGTTGCCCGGCAAGGCATATTGCGACGTCTTTCGCGCAAGTCCATCGATGTCGTGACGCTGGTCGAACCGGTGTGGAGCGACGCAATCGAGGACGGCCACCTCGAATACGAGGATGTCTATTCCGGACTGCGCAAGCGCGTCGAGGACGTGGCGCTGCTGACCTACGCCAGTCCGAAAGCACCGAATGACGCCTTGGTCGAACCTCTTCGCGCAGCCGGGATCGAGGTGCGCCGTGTCGGCGATTGCCGCAGCCCCGGCGACCTTTTGTCGGCCACTGCCGACGGGCATGCCACCGGCCTTGAAATCTAGGCGTGCAAGGCAGGGCACGCGACGGCATGCCCCTCAAAAGTGTCGACAGAATTCATCAAATTTCCGCGATAACCCGCGAATTCATCCTTATATTTCGCAAAAACTGCAATTATTGTTCGAATAATTCAATTCAGTTGACACTACTGTCGACACTTTGCCATGTTGTGCCGGCTGACCGGCGTCACCATCGACCTCGCCGTCATGCATATGGGAGGAGACATCATGCGCAACTTCATCAAGGGCCTCGCACTGGCGGCGGCGCTCTTTTCCGTCGCGCCGACACCGGCCTCTGCCTTTCCGGAAGCCGGCAAACCGATCACCATCATCGTGCCCTTCTCGCCCGGCGGGACCACAGACGTCAGCGCGCGCGTTCTTGCGGAATTTCTCGAGCCGGAACTCGGCGTGCCGTTCGAGGTGATCAACCGGCCCGGCGCCACCACACAAATCGGCAGCACCGCGCTGTCGCAGGCCGATCCGGACGGGCACACGCTGTCGCTCGCCTCGCTGCCCTCACTGGTGATGACCTATGTCGACGAGGCCCGACAGGCCCCCTACGACCGCTCCAGCTTCACGCCGGTCGCCCACTATATCTCCGGCGCCAACCTTCTCGCCGTTCAGGCGGACAGCCCCTACAAGAGCGTCAACGACCTGATCGACGCGGCCCGGGAAAACCCGCGCACGGTCCGCATGGGCACGGTCGGGCTGATGAGCAACGGTCACCTTCCCGGCATCGCGCTCGAGGACACGGCCGACGTGCAATTCGCCTTCGTCCACTTCAACGGTGCGGCACCGCTCGTCACCGCGCTCCTGGCCGGAGACGTGGATGTGGCGATCAACGGCACGCAGACGACGATCCCCCACATCAAGGCGGGAAAAATGCGCGCCATCGGCTTTTTCGGCGACCGTCGGACGGCCTTCCTGCCCGAGCTGCCGACGCTGCGCGACCAGCAGATCGACGTTGCGGCACCGTCTTCCTTTGCGGTCATCGGGCCGGCCGGGATGGACGCCTCCACGGTCGAAACCCTCTCCAGCGCCATTGAAACCGTCATCGCCAAGCCGGAATTCCAGGACCGTCTGACGGCGCTGTCGCTGGAATCGAACTACATGACCGCGGACGAGCTGGAAGCCTACTGGGCTGACTTCGAAACGCGCCAGGCCCGGCTTATCGAGCTTGCACGCAGCGCACAGCAATGACCTCGGCAGACCCGCAGCCTGATACGGGCGCAACATCGCAAACCGGCTCCGGGGGGCAAGGGACGCGGCAGGTGCATCGCACCTACGCCATCGCCGCGCTCACGCTTCTCCTCATCGCAGGCATCGTTGGCCAGCAAGCCGTGAGCATGCGTTTCTATACGTACCTCGGTCCGGGGGCGGGATTTTTTCCCGCCATCCTGGCCGGGCTTCTGGCGCTCCTGTCGGTGAGCCTGTTGTATCAGGCGCTGTTTCGTCCCGACACGCTGCCACGGGTCGCCTTCACCGGCGATCCGCGCGCCTACGCCCGCATCGCGACCGTTCTGCTCGCGCTGCTGGCCATCGCGGTGTTCATCGAGGACCTGGGCTTTCGGCCCATGATGGCGCTCTTCTTTTTCGTGATGTTCGCGGTGCTGGGGCGACATCGCCTGCTCCTGAGCGCGACGCTGGCAATCACCTTGACGTTTGCCTACCACTTTTTCTTCAAGAGCCTGCTGAACGTGCCGCTGCCTTCCGGCGCCTTCGGCCTGTGACGGACACCGCTCCACAATGTCGGAAAATTTCAGTCTGCTCCTGTCCGGGTTCGGCAATGCCCTTCGGATGGAAAACCTCATCTTCGCATTCGCCGGCTGTTTCCTGGGCACGCTGGTCGGCATGTTGCCCGGCCTCGGTCCGTCGGCGGCGATAGCGATCCTGCTGCCAATCACCGCGGCGATGGACCCGACCGCGGCAATCGTCATGCTGGCGGCGATCTACTACGGCTGCCAGTACGGCGACACGATCACCGCCGTGCTGTTCAACACCCCCGGCACCGGCGGCGCCGCTATGACGGCCGTCGAGGGGCACATGATGGCCAAGCAGGGGCGGGCCGGAACGGCGCTGGCAATCGCCGCGATTGCCTCCTTCGTCGGCGGCACGATCACGGTGGGCGTGCTTGCCATGATCGCCCTGCCCCTGACCTCGCTCGCGCTGAGCTTCGGCCCGCCGGAGTTCTTTGCCCTGATCGTGCTCAGCCTTGTGCTTGTTGTCACGCTGGGAAGCAGCTCGATCCTGCGCGGCCTGATCACCACCGTCTTCGGGCTTATCCTGGCCATGGTCGGGACCGATCCGGTCATGGGCCTGCCCAGGCTGACGTTCGGGCAAATGCACCTGCTGGACGGGGTCGCCTTCATTCCCGTGATTATCGGGCTGTTCGGCGTCGGCGAGATTCTCAAGAACCTGGAGGACCCGTCGAACAGCTTTCGCGAGGCCGTCGTCAGCAAGCTGCAGATCACCCGCGACGATGCGCGCCGCTCGGCGCCGGCAATCGCGCGCGGCACGGTGCTCGGCTTTTTGATCGGCATCATTCCCGGCATGGGCACGATCCCGGCCGCCTTCATGTCCTATGTCACCGAGAAACGGCTGTCGCGCACGCCAGAGCGCTTCGGAACCGGAATGATCGAGGGCGTTGCGGGTCCGGAAAGCGCCAACAACGCGGCCGCCAATGGCGCGCTTTTGCCGCTGTTGACCCTGGGCATTCCCGGTTCCGGCGTCGTCGCGATCCTGATGGGCGCACTGATGATGAACGGCATCGTTCCCGGGCCGTTGATGTTCGAGGAACAAAGCGATCTCGTCTGGACGCTGATTGCGTCGATGTATGTCGGCAACGTCATTCTGCTGGTCCTGAACCTGCCGTTCATTCCGATGTGGGTCTCGATCCTGCGCATTCCCTACAGTTTTCTGTTCCCGGTGATCCTCGGCTTCACCGTCGTGGGCGCCTACAGTCTGGCAAACAGCCAGTTCGACCTCGGTCTGATCGCCGTTTTCGGGCTTATCGGCTACGTGATGCGAAAGCTCGACTTCCCCCTCGTTCCGATCATCATGACCCTGATCCTCGGGCCGATGATGGAGGGCGGCCTGCGGCGGTCGCTGGAGATGTCGCAAGGCGACTTCACGATTTTCCTCAATCGCCCGATCACGGCGGGGTTCCTTGCGCTGGCGGTCGTGTTTCTGCTGCTGCCGCTCGTTTCCGGCGTGCGGCGGAGACTGAAACGCGCCTCGACGCCGGTCTCTTCCGGCGAAACCGACTGAGAAAGCGGGACGCACATGCGCATCTGGTATCAAAGTCTCGGCCGGCTCGACGCCTGGGGCGGTTATCCGGCGCAACTCGGCGCCATGATCGACCGCGCCCGGTCGCCGACCACCGAAATCGTCCTCAACGGGACGCAACGCGGCATTGCCGAGTATCATGCAACGCTGGCGCATGAGGCAAAAGGCGATGTCCTGCGCAACCTGCGCCAGGCGGTGGCCGAACAGGCCGACGCCTTCGTCATCGGCAACTTCTTCGATATCGGCCTGGAGGAAGCGCGCGAAGTTGCGCCCTTCCCCGTGCTTGGCCTCGGCGAGACAAGCATCGCGCTCAGCCATTTCATGGGGCAATCCTACGGCCTGATCTGTCCAAACGCGAAATACGCGGCACGGATGGAAAGGCGCTTGCGTGCCGACCGGCTGGACGCCCGCCTCGCCGGGCTCGCCGTCCTCGACATGCCGCGTCTGACCGCCATGGGGGCGGCCTTCGACGATCCCGACGCCCTTGCGCGTCTCGTCGAGGCAATCGGACATGCGGTCGACCGCGAGCTGGGCGCGGCGGAGGTCGTGGTGCCGGCCGGGGGCGTGGTAATGGCGCTGATGGACAAGGCCGGCATTACCCGCTTCGACACCGGGGCGCCGGTCGTGAACGGCATCGCCGGCCTGATCGCGATGGCGGAAGCGGCAACCTCGCTCTCCCGCCTCAACGGCGGGACGTTCACCAGCCGCCACCTGTCGCATGCCCGCCCCGACATGCAGGAACGCAAGCGGATCGACGACCTCTACGGAGCCGACATCTTTCCCGACTGGACATCCTGACATCGACCGCGGCAAGCGGCCGGGCCCGGCGAAGAAACCTGACGCAAAGGGTCACTCGCGCGCTGCATCGGGCGTTTCGGACGCCGGCGTGGTGCCCGTACAGGCCGCGACGTGGTCGGCGACAAAAGCGCCGCGTTCACCCATTGGCCGGTCGCGACCGACCGTCGTGTCGACGCTCGTCTGATGCTCGAGTTCCGCGTTGAGCTCGGCCCCCAGGATCGTCACCGCCGCAGAAAACCACAACCAGAGCAGAAGGACGACGATGGACGAAAGGGTTCCGTGAACCGCCTCGTAGTTCGCCACTTGTTCCACATAGGTGGTGAAGGCGATGGACCCGGTCAGCCAGAGCAGCGTTGCCACAATCGCCCCCGTCGTCACCCACCTCGTTTTCGCCTGCCGTCTCGAGGGCCCGAAGCGGTAGGTCAGGGCAAGGCCGATGATCACGGCGGTCAGGATCACCGGCCAGCGAAACAGCGTCAGCAGCGTCTCGTTGCGGACCGAAAACGGCAGCACGGAGACGGCCACGGGAATGGCAACGAAGGCAATGATCGCAAAAACCCCGATCAGGAGCGCAGCGAGCGTCAGGCCCAGCGCCCTCAGGTGAAATCGCAGCAGCGGACGCGCCTCGCGCTCGCGATAGGCGACGGTCACGGCGGTCATCATTGCCCGAACACCGGCCCCGGCGGCCCAGAACGCCAGGAGAAGACCGAACAAAGCCTTCAGCGTGAGCGTGGAATCCGACTGGCTCGAGACGATGATGCGATCGAGCAGGTCGGTAAAAAGGACGGTCGTGCTCTGCGGGAGGATGGCACTGACTTCCTCGAGCAGTTCGCGGATGGCGTCGGGCGAGGCCAGCAGCGAGACGACCGCGAAAAGGGCGGTGAGTGCCGGCACGAGCGCCAGAAGAAAATAGAAGGCCACGCCCGCGGCAATCAACAGGACATTGTCCGCATTCGACTGTGTCCATGTGCGCTTCAAGACAGCGCGCCACCCGGTGAGCGGAATGTGCAGCACGGACGTCGCCATGGCGCCATTGCGATTGCGCAAGGGGGGCTTGGGTTCAGACATGAAAAGCGAACGCATGACGCGCGCGATCGGTTCCCAGACATTTTCAGGAACTCCGGGCGACCTGAGCCGTTTAGGCCTCATCGCTGCCGGGTGACGTGTGACACCGGCAGGACAATGAATTCAAGTCCGGCCAACCGGCCGGATGTTTCTCGTCTACCCGAGGAGTACCTGATGAAACGCTTTGCAACATATGCCCTCGCCCTCACCGGCGCGACGCTTCTGGCAACGACCGCGATCGCCCAGAGCAACGACAATAACGCCGGCGTCAAGGTCGGCACGCTGACCTGCTCCGTCCAGGACGAAACGAGTTTCGTTGTCGGATCCACCGCGAACCTGAACTGCGTGTTCGATCCGGCCGGCACCGGCGCCAAAACGACCTACAGGGGTACGATCAACGACTACGGCCTCGACATCGGCACGACATCCAACGCGACGCTCGTTTGGGGCGTTCTGGCCCCGAGCGCCGACACCAAGCCGGGCGCGCTCGAAGGGTCCTACGGCGGCGTGACCGCGGGCGCGACCCTCGGTGCGGGTGTGAAGGCAAATGCGCTTGTCGGCGGCTTCGACAAGTCCATCGCGCTGAACCCGATCAGCGTGGAAAGCCAGACGGGGGCCAACATCACCCTCGGCGTGAGCCAGTTGACGCTGACATCGACGAGCTGATGCGCGCCTTGCATCAATAGAAACGAAAGCCCGGCTCGTCGAGCCGGGCTTTTTTTTGCCGACGTACCTCTGCCGTGACAAGGACCTGCGCCCAATGACCGCGAAAACCGCAAAGACCGCAAAGACCGAAGAAACACACACGACGACCGGCGTCCTCGACGCCTGGGAACGGGAGGTCCGGCAGGGACGCTCCGATGTCGATTCCATCATGCGCGCGACGGGAAGCCGTGCCGCCGGCCCCTTGTTGTTTCTGCCGGCGCTGGTGATGATCTCGCCCGTCGGCGCCGTTCCGGGCGTTCCCATCGTCCTGTCCACGCTGGTCGTGTTCGTCGCCGCGCAGATCCTTTTCGGCGCCCGCTCCATCTGGCTCCCGACGAAGCTCCGCGACCGGAGTATTCCCGAAGAAAAAGTGTCGGAGACGATCGATTGGCTGCGCCCCGGCGCCTGCCGGGTCGACAGGATCCTCGGTCAACGCCTGTCGGGTCTGACCGGCGACACGATGGTCCGGACAATCGCCGCCTTGTGCATCGTCCTTGCCGGGCTGGTCTATCCGGCAACGCTCCTGCCCTTTGCCGCGGCACTGCCGGGTGGCGCCATCCTGCTCCTGGCGCTCGGCCTTCTCAGCCGCGACGGCGTCGTGATCCTCGTCGGGCTGGTCGCGACCGCCGGCGCCATTGCCACCGTCGTCGTCCTGACCCTCTAGCGTGTGGCTCCGTGCAAATGGCTGCGGTGCGCGGAAAAACGTCACGGATCGGGGCATCTGCCACTCTCGGGACGCAGCGAGCACCAAGGCCCACACGACGACCGTCGACCCGCCCGGGGCGGGGGCTGCCGGCGAAGTCGCCGATCACGAAAGACAGGTATCGCAACACGGCCACCGCCCGCCCGCTTTGTTGGGAACCCTGTCTATCGGGCACCCTGCAAGCGCAGCGCCATGCTCACCGACACAGGCCATGTCAGCCGCGAACATGCCGCGCGACCGCTGCGACGAGACGAAGACTTCAACGCGGCTGCGCACCGGGTAGCGCGCAACCCGGGACGCGGCGGCTTGCACATATGCGTCCATCCCCACCCGACTGCGCAATTGCGTTCCGTGGTCAGCCAGGCACAGCCGGACCCGGAGACAAAAAAAACGGGCCGCGAAGGCGGCCCGTTCTTCTGTCCATGCCGGTCAGGCAATCAATTCTGCAGCGTAACGCTGTCCGGATCGGCCTTGTAGTCGGCTTCCGTGTAGGACCTTGCGTTGTCCAGCTCCTCTTCGGTGAAGGATGCCGTGATCAGCAGGCCCCCGCCGTCACCCTCGTACATCCTCAGGCTGTCGTAGGACACGGCAACCGGCTTTTCACCGAAGCCGAGGAAGCCGCCCACGTCGATCACGACGGCCTCGACCTGACCGTCCTGCCCGAGAAGGACCTCGGATACCTCGCCGATGTCAGTGTCGGCCGCAGTGTAGACGGAAGCGCCAACCAGCGCGTCGGTCGACACGGTCGCGGTATCAATCTCGGTCCTCTCGGCCGTCCAGTCGGAATCCGACATGCTCTCCATCTGCTTCTGGGCGGGCGCGGCCGACTCGTCCTGGGCCGTCCGATAAGCACCATCGGCACCTTCCCCGGTCTGCTTCATTTCGTCGCCGTTGCGGACCTGGTCCATCTCGCCATCACGGCGAGCCTGGGTCATCTCGCCCTGGCGATTCATGGACATCCAGTTCGGAATATTGTCCGGACGCTCATATCCCGGCGCGTTCTCGAGCTCCTGCTTGGAGAGGTCGCTGACGACCCGCATTTGATCCTCGTTGGAAGAGACGAAGGACAGACGACCGAAGTCCACGGCAACGTCCTTTTCCCCGAGGCCGATGAACCCGCCGACGCCGACGATCACGGCACGAACGGAGCCGTCGCGCTCCACGATGATGTCGTTGATGTCACCGATTTCCTCGGCATTTTCACCTTCGCCGGCCATCAAGGACTCGCCGATCATGTTCGACACAAGAAAGCCCCTCGCGGATTCCTGGGCGACGGTATCGGTCTCGAACTCGTAGATGCCCGAACCGCGGGCATTCTCGCCCTGCATCATCGTCTGTTCGTCAGCCTTCTTTGCCCTCGGCGTCTCGCTCTGCGCGATGGCGCCGGAAGTCATCAAGGCAACGATCGCTGTGGATGCCAGAATATTGCGGAGCATATTAAGCCCTCCTTCTGAATTTCAGATCACGATTAGTGATTACGTACTGCAAACATCGTGTTCAGGGATTGGTTCCAAAATAAAGCGCCTGTCAGCGCAAGATTTTCGGGATCAGATTGTCTGCGCGCTACCGCGCGGCCCCGCGAAGAGCCAGACGACAAAACCGATCACCGGGAAAATCAAAATGCCAAGCGTCCATAGAATCTTGGCGCCCGTCGAAGCCCCGCTTCCCAGGGTCTTGACGATGGCATAGATATCCAGAACAAGAATGATCAGGCCTAGTATCCCGTATTCCATGGTGTGCCTCCAATTATCAGACAGGATGCAAACCGGGAACGGCATGGAAAGTTCCAGTAAAAAACAACGTTATTTTAAAGGCGCCGGGAAAACAGGAGCTTTCACTCGTTTGAAATGAATCTGATACATATCTTTATTTCAGAAACGGAACGATATCGCTTTGCTGGCGTTTGTCCTCAAGGTTCACAAAAACGGAGGACGTCATGCTTTCCTGGGCAATTTTTTTCCTGATCGTCGCGTTGATCGCTGCGGTGCTCGGCTTCGGCGGAATTGCCGGAACGGCCGTTTCGATTGCGAAGATCATTTTCTTCGTCGCCATCGCCCTGTTCCTGATATCCGCGGTTGTCCATCTGGTTCGCGGCCGGGGCGTTTAAACGGGCAACGCCGAAAACAGTACGAGACACAAGAAAGGGCGCCGCCGGCGCCCTTTCTTGTGTCTTGCATTCTTGTCTCGCCGCGATTGCCGGCACCGGTGCGAACAAAGCCAATGCAGACGGAATTCGCGACCGAGGGCGGTCCGTCGCCGGCGCAGGCGACAGGGCTCAAACGGACAGGGCGTCCTCGATCATCGCCGCGGACTCCGCTATGGCGACTTCGGAGCGGTCGAACTCTTCCCGGCCGCTCATCAACTCTTCCAGACGCATTCTTGCACGCGACACCCGGCTCTTGACGGTCCCGACCTTCACACCGAGGATTTCTGCTGCTTCCTCGTAGGAAAAACCGCTGGCGCCGATCAGGATAAGCGCTTCGCGCTGGTCGTCCGGCAAAACCTGCAAGGCGCCCATGAAATCCTTGAGTTCCAGATGGCCCGTCTGCTGGGGATTGGATTCAAGCGTCGCTGCATGCTTGCCGTCGGGATCGGACACCTCGCGCTGCATTTTCCGGCCGACGGAATAAAAATGGTTCCGCAAGATGGTGATCAGCCAGGCGGTCAGATTGGTGCCTTCCGTGAACTTGTCACGGTTGGCGATCGCCTTGGACAGCGTCTCCTGCACGAGATCGTCCGCACGGTCCCGGTCACCGCTGATGGATCGCGCGAATGCACGCAACCGCGGGATCGCATCAACGAGATCCTTCTTGAACTGTGCGGCGCTCATTCAGCGGCCTCCTCGTCGGAGGCCGTCTTGTCCGCGTCGCTGTCATCGAGCGCGGACAGCAGTTCAAGCATGTCCGGCGGAATGTCTTCACACAGGGCTTCATCGTACACTTTTTTAAGCTGGTTGCCGATCCAGTCTTCCTTTTTTTTCGCCCCAGCCGTCGGTTTGATGATGCCGCAATCGGGATCCAGCCGACCAGGTCGGGTATGTCCTGCCATTGCCACTTCCTGAGCTCGTGTTGATTTGTGGTCGATCTATGGCGCAAACGCGGCATGCGAAAAAAAGTTCCGCGCTCCCGGAACTTTTTTTCGCATGCCGCGTTCTTGCTTCATGGAGGCGCCACCGCGATGCCTCCCTATGCGATCTTAACGCGATGTCACACTGAGGATTCGTTAAATGTCGACAAGTCTTTCCCAAGATATCGCTCCCCTCTTGCCGTATCTGCGCAGATATGCGCGGGCCCTGGCCGGAAGCCAGAAAAGCGGCGATGCCTATGTGCGCGCCTGCCTTCAGGCCCTGGTGAGCGATCAATCCATCATCGATACCGACGGCGGAATAAAGATCGGCCTTTATCGTCTCTTTCATGTCCTGTGGAACGCCACCGTCGTTCCCGCCGCAGAGGCGGACGGAACCTCGTCGATCTTCGAACAGACGGCACAACACCGCCTTTCCACGATGGCGCCGGAAAGCCGGCAAACACTTCTGCTCTCCACGCTCGAGGGGTTCACCATTCCCGAAACGGCCCGGATCATCGACAGGAACGAAGACGAGGTCGGACAGCTGATCAAGGATGCCATTGCAGAGATCGACCGGCAGACAAAAACCGAGGTTCTCATTATCGAGGACGAACCGCTCATTTCCATGGACCTGACGCAGATCGTCGAATCCCAGGGGCATTCGGTAACGCAGGTCGCGCGAACGGCCAGCGAAGCCATCGCCGCAGCCAAGACCAAGACACCGGGCCTCGTGCTGGCCGACATTCAGCTTGCCGACGGCTCTTCCGGGATCGACGCGGTCAAGGAAATCCTGTCGAACATGACGGTTCCCGTCATTTTCATCACGTCTTTCCCCGAGCGGCTGCTGACCGGAGAACGCCCCGAGCCGACGTTCCTGATCACCAAGCCATTCAATCCCAACACGGTGAAAGCGGGTATCAGTCAGGCCCTGTTCTTCTCGGGAAGCGACGCTGTCGCTGCGTGACCACCCGGACAACAGGAAGGCCGGGGCGAAAGGCAACGGGCCGCTCTTCACGGGCTTCATGGGTATGGACAATGGCGGGGGTATGGACAAAGGCGGGGTTATCCCCGCCTTGTCCCGGCACCGTGCGTGCCGTGCGTCCATCCGATCAGTTCCGGGCAAGCCAGTCGTCGACCTCGCGTTCGGCCTCCTCGCGTTGCTGTCCGTACTTCTGCTGCAAGAGACCGACAAGCTCGGTGCGCCGTCCGGCGACCCGGTCGAGTTCATCGTCCGTGAGCTTGCCCCACTGGGCCTGTGCCTTGCCCTTGTATTCTTTCCAGTTACCTTCGATCTGGTCCCAGTTCATTGAATGAACCTCCTTGCTTTGTGGACATGGAGAAAACGTTCGGACCTGTCGAAGGTTCCGGCGAAATCAACCTGAACGCCATCCGGCCCGCCGTGGCGTGCGCGCCAACGTGCTCTGGACGGGGCAAGCAATCGCGGGGGCGACAAATGCCCCTCTCGCGAAGACAACGGAGCCGACCCGATGGCGGAAATCCTTGAGTATCTTTTTGGCGCAGCCTCCTTCGTTCCGCATGGATACTGCCTGTTGTGGCGTCCCGACCTGGTGGCGCTCCATGCTATTTCCGATGCCGCCATCGCGCTTGCCTACATCGCGATACCCGGTGCCCTGCTGGTCTTTTTGAGACGGCGTCCGGACATCAGGGGCAATTCGCGCAGGGTCGCTTACCTTTTCGTCGCCTTCATCCTGGCCTGCGCCGCGACCCATATGGCCGCCCTTGTCACCCTCTGGTGGCCCGCCTACGGCGCGCAAGGGCTGATCAAGGCCGCAACCGCAGCAGTCTCGATCGCGACCGCCATCGTAATCTGGCTCGCCCTTCCCAAACTCCTGGCGATCCCGCCGCTGCAGGATCTCGAGCGCGCAAACGAGCATTTGAAAAAGGAAAACCGGCAGCTGAACAGGCAGATCGGCCGGAGCCGTCGCGAGATCAACAGCATCAACGACCGGTTCGAGATGGCATTGACCGGCTCGAGCATTTCCATCTTCACCCAGGACACCGACCTTCGCTACACCTGGATCCACAATCCCCGGTTCGGTCTCGATCCGGCGCGCCTTGTCGGCGAGACCGACCGAGAGGCGTTCTCGCCCGACGCCGCGGAAGAAATGATTGCGCTCAAGCAAAGGGTTATGGAGACCGGGGATCCGGCCTCGACCCACATCGCCTTCGAAAGCCGGGACGGCGGAACGGTGTATTTCGATCTCGTGGTGCATCCAACGCATGACGCGGAGGGCGTCGTCGACGGCGTGGTGTGCACCGCGATCGATATGACGGAAAAAAATCTCTATGAAATCCGCCTCATGTCCCTGGCCGACAAGCTGGCGGAGGCCAACGAGCGGTTTGAAAAAGCGCTTGACGGCTCCCTGATCACGGTCTTCGAACAGACCCGCGACCTGAAGTACGTTCATGTCGTCAATCCGCCGGCAGGCACGAGCGTGGAGCATTTCGTCGGAAAGGACGACTGGGAACTGCTCTCCGAGGAGGATTGTCTCAAGCTCGTTCCGGCCAAGAAACGCGTCATGGAAACCGGGGAAAGCACGGTCCTCGAGATCGACATGGTCTTGGAGGGGCAACAGAAAAACTACAATGTCTCCATCGATCCCGCGCGCGATCGCGACGGCGCAATCACCGGCGTGATCGGAACCGCCGTCGACCTGACCCACAAGCGCCAGAACGAGCGCCAGATGCATCTCGTGATGCGCGAACTCACGCACAGGTCAAAGAACCTGCTCGCCGTCATTCAGGCGATGGCGCGGCAGACGGCGGCGCGCTCGGACACCACCGAGGCCTTCGTCGAGAGCTTTTCCGCGCGCCTTCAGGCCATGGCCGCAAGCCACGACCTTCTTGTGTCGCAATCCTGGTACGGCGCCGATCTGCGCGCTTTGGTGATTGCCCATCTCGGTCAGTCGATCGACCCGAACAGCCCGCAAATCGATGTGCACGGTCCGCCCCGCTCGATCTCGGCCGATGCCGCGCAGAACCTCGGTCTTGCCCTGCACGAACTCACGACCAACGCGGCAAAATACGGGGCACTGTCGGTGCTCGACGGCAAGCTGACCGTTGAATGGGAAATCAGCGAAGAGACCGTGCGGCTGACATGGACGGAGACCGGCGGTCCGGAAGTGGTCGAGCCCGAGCGCGACGGGTTCGGACGCATGCTGCTGGAAAGACTGGTTGCCCCCGCCCTCGATGGCGAGGTGACCATCGATTTCGCGGCATCGGGGGTCCGTTGCGTCATTGCATTCCCGACGCGCCACCTGGCGAGCTGACAGCCCGTCCGCCCGGCTACGCTGCGGCCGGACGGGCCCGCAAGCTTTCGCCCGGCATGATGACCGGCACTGCGCCGGGAGACCCTCAGGTCTCCTCGTCCAGGATGGCCAGAGCTTCGTCGATCTCCGTCAGGACGGCGCTTCGTCGCATGCGTCCTTCCTTTGAGGTCGCGACCGCTTGCTGCATCGCGGACCGCCAGGACAACAAGGCCTTGCGTTTTTGCGCATGCGTCAGCGCCGGATCGTCCAGGACGCTGAAGGCAGAGCGAAATCCCGCATAGTTTCGTGGCACATTGATCATCTCGACACTTCGGTTCGTGTGGGAATGAAACGGGCTGCACGCCGCTCTCGACGACGTGCAGCCTGTCAATCGCTCCGCGGCAAGGTCACCGTGGCGCAGGACCGGCCCGCACACTGAAACGGATCACTCCGTGATGAGCGCGCGAAGCATCCAGGCCGCCTTCTCGTGGAAGGTGATCCGGGCAGTTAGCAGGTCTTCGGTGACCACATCGCCATTGTCGCCGGCATAGGTCGCGATATCGCGCATTCGTGCCGAAATGGCTTCGTGCTGGGCCACGAGGTCCTCGATCATCGCATGTGCGTCGGGCACACCGTCGCCCGGCAGCTGAATTGAAAGATCGAGCTTCCCCTCGCGAAGGTCGAACGGCGCCCTGTAGCCAAGGGCGCGGACACGTTCCGCAAGGTCGTCGGTCGCAGCGAAGAGATCCTCGTAGTGCTCTTCGGTCAGATCGTGGATCGACTTGAACAGCGGTCCGACGACATTCCAGTGGTAGAGATGGGATTTGACCGTGAGGCAGTAGGTTTCCGACAAAACGTCGGACAAACGCCTTGCGAGCTGTTCACGAACCTCGCTCGCGACTCCCGTCTTTATGCTTTCCGCTTTCGGAGTTTCTATATTCAAAACGCCAGACATGGATCCTCCTTGCAGGATATCGTGTCAGTGGGTGTTGAGCCGGATCATTTCACGCTCGCAAGCGCAGGGACCGCGCACGACGCCCTGACAACAGGCTTTCCCGCATGGGGGCACCATCTGCACCGGGCGAGGCGGCCCGCCGATACGCGGGCAATGGGGCGTCTTCAACGCCACGCCGTCGGGACGAGCCGCGTCTCCGCAATTCGCCGCATCCCGAGGATCTCGGTCTGCGGTGTTCGGGAGGCCCCTGTGACGCCCGAGGACCGTCGAATGATCACAATTGGAAAAGATTTGTGGGTCAGATTGGTTCCCCAAACAAGAAAAAACGCAATCAACAGACCGTGAGCTGGATTAACAATTTCATAATTCAACCCTTTCTGTATGATTTTCAAAAGTATATCCACGTCAATAAATCGATTTATAGAAATATATAATAATTTGAGCGCCATATAATTCAAAGTTATTTTGTAAATAATCTGATTATATTCATTTTTACAGAATTATATTAAATAAAAAAATCTATATAACATCTCCACTCAAGAAAAATAGATAATCATATTCAGTATAACAGCCCAAGAGACCCGGGACTTCTTCAGGCAGTTGACGAGGTCCTGTCATCGGTGGGCGGCTGGCATGAACCGCAGGCGGACTTCGGCAAACCTCGTTGCCTTCGGATGCCTCGCCCGCGCTTTCCATGCCTATGGCGTCTTTGGACCCGACCACGGAACCGGACGGGAGGGTCCGGCATTTCCATCCGGGGGCGTGACGTTGGCCGGTTCGATGCCGGCAACCAGAAGGAGGACATGTCGATGAGCGCCAAGACCAGAGCCAGCGTCAAGGACGAGGACGTCTACGAGGCCTTGCGCAAGGACGGCAACAGCAAGGAAAAGGCAGCGCGGATCGCCAACGCCCAGGCGAACAACAAACAGGCGCCGTCGAAAAAGGGCGGTCACGCCCCGCGCTATGAGGACTGGACGAAGGAAGAGCTCTACGGGCGGGCGCAGGAGCTCGATATCGAAGGGCGATCGCAGATGGACAAGGCCGCGCTCATCGCGGCCCTGCGCGGGTAGACCCGCCACGCCGGTCGAAATTTTTATTTCCGGTTGAAACCAAACCGTCTTTAGGGTGTTTCCTTCTAAGAGCCGTGCGTTTGCGCGGCCTGCGGCAGGGACGATTGTGCCTGCCGCCTGACCTGATTCCCATGCCGCGCAACGTCCTGCGGCGGCAGAACCCAGAACGAGTGGAGCGCCAAGATGGCTACTGCAAAGACTGCATCCGCATCATCGACCGCCAACGACAGCGACGAAGCGGTCAGCGCCCGGGAAATCGAGGAAAACATTGCCCGGATCCGCGGCGACATTGCCGACCTCGCAGGATCCTTGAAGAAATACGGTGCGGGCAAGTCCAGCGAGTACAAGTCGCGCGCAGCCGCTGCAGGGGACGATCTGTCCCGCAAGTCGCAAGATGCCCTCAACGACCTCAGCGCCGAACTGCAAGGCTACGAGAAAGCGCTGATGGAAGAGGTGCGCCGCCGTCCGCTGCAATCCCTTGGCATTGCTGCAGGAATCGGTTTTCTGATCGCGGCTCTGGTGCGCCGGTAATGCTCACCCGCGCCCTTCCGATGGCGATCTCCGCAACGTCGCGTGACATACGCGGCATCTATCGCCGTGCGAAGCGCAATGCCGTCTTGAACGGCCTGGCGGCCGTGTGCTTCGCAACCGCCTATGTCGCGGGACTGATCGCCATCGGCGCCTATCTGGTTCCAATCTACGGTCCGGGCGTCTCGGCGCTGCTGGTGGCTGGTGCCATGGCAGCCGTCGGCACGCTCATCCTTCTGGTGGTTGCCATTCTCCGGCGGCGCGAAAAACGCCGTCAGGCACGCCGGCAGGCCGCACAGCGGCTGACCGCGGCCGCGGCACTTTCCGTTTTGCCGCAATTGACCAAATCCAAAAGCCTCCTTCTCGTTGCCGCGGCTGGGGGGCTTGCCTTTCTTCTCAGCCGGGGGCGCGACGACGACGGCGATGCATGATCCCGCGTCATGCAAACATCGCGTTTCGCGGACCGGAGTCCCCGATGACACAACATGCTGATGGCCCCGCAACCACCGGGGCGCACGCAACCAACAGGACTGCACCGTCGGTCGCCGGCGATCCGGTTGCCCGCACGGCCCTGTTGATCCTGTGCGTGATCGTCGCCGTCGCGGCGCTGGACATCGCACAGATGATCTTCGCACCGGTGTGCCTGTCGATCGTGGTCGGCTCGATCTTCGGGCCGGCGGCCGACCGCCTCTGCAGGTTGGGCGTGCCGTCCTGGGTCTCGGCCGCATCGATGGTGATCCTGTTCATCACGTTCATTCTCACCGTCGGCGCGGCACTCATGGTGCCCTTGTCCGACTGGCTGGACCGTCTTCCCCTCATATGGTCCAGACTTCAGGCCCAGCTTGTAAGCTGGCAAGGCGTGTTTTCTTCAATCGGCAGCTTGCAGGAAGAACTGCGCAATGCCATGGGCCAATCGCGAGAGATGAAGGTGAGTGTCGAGGAGACCTCGGCTGTCGAAAGTGTCTTTTACTTCGCACCCAATTTCGTCGCCCAGGTTATTCTTTTTCTGGCCAGCCTGTATTTCTTCATCCTGACACGACCGTATCTGCGCAGATCCGCCCTGGACTTCGCCTCGAATCCCCTGGATCGGGATTACATGTCGAATGTGTTCAAGAAGATCGGAGAGCGCCTGTCGACATATCTGCTCTCGATCACGCTGGTGAACGTCGGGCTGGGTGTGGCGGTAACCCTTGCGATGTGGGCGCTCGGCGTGCCCTCGCCAGCGCTTTGGGGCATGTTGGCAGGCCTGCTCAACTACGTGATCTATGTCGGCCCCGCGGTCATGGTGGTGGTGATGACCTGCGTCGGCCTTGCCATCGGCGACACGCCGCTCGCAATCGCCACTCCGCCGCTGGTTTATCTGGCACTGAACCTGACCGAGGCGCAGTTCGTTACGCCAACCGTCCTCGGCCGCACGATGACGCTCAATCCCTTCGTGGTGTTTCTCTCCATCGCGTTCTGGATCTGGCTCTGGGGCCCGGTCGGCGGGTTCGTGGCGGTTCCGATCCTGATGGTTGCCGCCACCATCTTGGAAATCGCCATGGAGAGAGACTGAGACGGCATGGCATCCCCGGCAGACACGCTCCCGGCACATCCGGCCCCGGCGGCATGCCCGACCTCCGGGCCGCCGCACACGCAAAAGCCGCCCTTGAGGGGGCGGCTTGCTTGCAGCTCACGGGGGCGTGTCGGCAGGGTCACTCGCCGTTGTAGGCAAGTGAACCTACGGTCACCGGCCAGCCCGTGCAGGTCGTTTCCTGAACCCGGCTGACGCAGCGCACGTGCCTGTCCCTCACATCGGAAAGATCGACCTTGAGATCGCCTTTCGCCGATGATTTCGTACCCGCCCCGGCTTTCGACGCTTCACCGGTCTGCGCAACCGGCGCCGTCGGCTCTGCGGAAAGCATTTCCGTGGCGCCGAGCGCGGCCGCCAGAAAGACGCCCACAACGATCGCCGGCGATTTCATGACGGGTGTGCGTTTGCGTAAAGTAATCATGTCGTCACCTCCGCCAAGAAAACGCACAAGTTAACGGATGGTTGCAGGGAAACGCCGCCAAGCATTCATCTCGTTGAAATAATTACTGAAAATTCATTTTCGCTCAAAACATATGTTAATGCGGGCCCGGATGGGTCGTGTATAGAGTGCGAAAATCATCACGCTCTTGGAAAGATATTTCATGATATCCGAATTTAAGGCGTCCGAGCAAAAATCGCGTGGGCGGGCTCTCGTTGTTGAAGACAACCCGCTTATTGCGATGGATACTCAGACACTGCTCGAAGACATCGGCTTCTCGCCGGTCATCGTTTTGTCGAGCCTGTCTGCCGGACATGCCGATTTTGCCGACCACGACTTCAGCTTTGCAATTCTCGATGTGCAGATCGGCGACGACGCCTGCGTGAAATATGCCGAAGGCCTCGCGGTACGTGGAGCGCGGATCGTGTTTGCCAGCGGATACAGCGATGGCGAGGGTCTGCCCCCGTTCTTTCGCAATCATGTCGTGATCGGGAAGCCGTATACCAAGGCTCAGCTCATGGAGCTTTTGCAGTCTTGAACCGCGGCGCTGCGGTTCAGATCAACGGGCGCTGTCCGTCGCCCTCGGGTTCATAGGCGGCCACAGCTTCCAGCCCGCTCCTGTCGAGGATCTGGATGCGCTCGCTGCGCCAGCTGATCAACTTCCGCATCTGCATCTTCTTGAGTGTCCGGTTGGTGTGCACGGGCGTTATCCCCAAGGCGTCCGACAGGTGTTCTTGCGTGAAGGGCGCGTCGAAGGTCTGGTTTCCGGCGTAGCCGGCCACTTTTGCCCGTTCATAAAGATGAATGATAAGATAGGCGAGCCTCTCAAATGCATTGCGCCGGCCGATGCTCAAAAGATGACCGTCCACCATTTGCTCCTCCCGCGCGGCCATCCACGTCATGGAATAGGCGAGCGTCGGATACTCCTTGAAAATGGACCAGACCTTGTCTCTTTGAAAAACGCACAGCGTCGTGCGGGTCAAAGCCGTCACCGTGTGTTGCATTTCGCTCAAGATGGCCAGTTGCAGACCGAGCAGGTCTCCGGGAAAGGCGAAATTGAGGATCTGCCGCCTCCCGTCCACCAGGGACTTGTGGCGGAATGCCCAGCCGTCGAGAATGGTGTAGAGATGAGGGGTCTTGTTTTCTTCCAAAAGAATAGTCGAACCGGGGTCGACAGTCAGTTCGCCGGTCTTGAACCTGGAGACGAAGTTCAATTCGTTCTCGTCAAGGGGCCGGAAGATAGACTGTTTGCGCAGCGGGCATCTATGACACTCCGTCTGCGAGGCCCGGTCGTCTGACATATCGGTTACTCTCCGGCGTGTCGGGATCAGCGCACAAAAATGGCTGCGGCAGGGAACTGCCGCAGCCATGTCCATCATTGCCGGAAGGCACCGCCATGGCTAGCCATTTTTGTTTTCGTGCCGCCCCTCGACCCGTGTCGCACCGGCGGGACGCTCGAACGCGCGCTTCTTGTGATCGCGGGTCCCCACCTCCCTTTGCAAATTGCCGCCGGACCGGTTTCCCTGGCTGCGGACGTTTTCCGCAAGCGTCAAAGGGTCTTCCAGTTTCGCCTGGCGTTCGCCCTTGGATTTCTCTGACATGGGAAGCTCCTTTCCAAACAGGGCAAACGCGCGCCGTTGAAAAACGTTCCCGATCTCAAGCGGAAGCGGCATGATCGTGTGCGTCGACGGATGTCGATCGTTCATCCGGCATGAGCAGACCCGCCGGCGCTTTTTTTGCGAACCGCCATGGAACCAAACCCGCCTTCGCACGTTGGCTTGGCAAAGCGAAGTGGTATCAACCATGACCCGGGAGCATGATCACGTGTCTTTCCAAGGAGAGGCTTGCGCCAGCAAAACGGCGCGCGGCACTGATAGCGGCACGTCTCCGCACGAAAGACGGGTGGGCATCGAGGTCGAGTTCGGCGGGCTGAATGCCCGCGAGGCAACCTGCGTGATTCAGGATCTTCTGGGTGGCGAAATTGTCGAGACGGATGCCCATCGCTACGATGTGAAGGACACCGATCTTGGCGATATCCGCATCGAGCTGGACAGCAAATATGTCCACAGCAGCGAAAAAGCATCCGCGCTGGAAAAAAAGGTCCGCCGGTTTGCCGGCGACGTCTCCGGACCGGTCGTTCCCACGGAGCTGATCACGGAGCCCTTGCCGGTGTCCTCGATTGCCAGGGTGGACCACCTTCTTGACAATCTTGCGCAAGCCGGTGCCGTCGGCACCGAGCAGCCTCACCTTGCCTGCGGCGTGCATCTCAACATCGAATGGACCGAGACCGGTGTCGGTTCCATCATGCGGGTTCTGCAGGCCTATCTGCTGATGGCTCCCGCCCTTCGCGCCGATATCGAGCCCGACACGACCAGGACCCTCCTGCCCTTCATCGGCCGCTTTCCAAGGGACTATCAGGCAAAGGTCCTGGATCTCGACTACGACCCGGATTTCCGGCAATTCGTCGCCGATTACTGTCTGGCCAATCCGTCGAAAAACCGCGAGCTGGACCTTTTGCCGCTGCTTGCCTCGATCGATGAAAAAGCGGTTGAGCACGCGCTGGGGGAAAAGCCGACGGCGATCCGCCCGACGTTTCACTACCGCTTGCCCAATTCGCTTATCGGCGTCGCGGACTGGTCGATTGCCCGGGAATGGGAGCGGTGGCTGCGCGTGGAGGCGCTGGCCGCCGACGAACGCCGCCTCCGCGATGGCTTGAAAGAGTTCCGAGACCGCCACGAAACGGACGACGCCCTGGGAACACTCAAGCGAATGTTCGCCGACGTTATTGGCAAGTGACGTGACGGTACGGATCGGCGTTTCGACATCGGTGCGCGGCGGATGGCGGTCATTCCTGGCCATTCGCTTCGCGCTCTGGCGTGCCGGCGCAAAGGCCGTCCGCATCACCGCCGACCGGCCACGCGCGATCGACAGCCTGGACGGGCTTGTCGCGGGCGGAGGAGACGACATCAGCGCAACGCTTTACGGGGGCGAGTTGATGCCCGACGTGCGGATCGATCCGAAACGCGATGCGCTGGAAATGCAGCTGATCCGCTCCGCCGTGTCCGACCGGGTCCCGGTGCTCGGCATCTGCCGGGGCTCGCAGATGATCAACATCACCTTCGGCGGGACGCTGCATGTCGACATCCAGACCGTCTTCAAGGATGCGCCGCGGCTTCGCACCGTGCTCCCGCGCAAGACGATCACGGTCTCGCAAGGCTCGCTGCTGGCGTCCGTCCTCGGGCGCGACAGGTGCAAGGTCAATGCGCTCCATCATCAGTCGGTGAAGGATCTCGCCCCCGGACTGCGGATCAGTGCAAGGGACGAGTTCGACATCGTCCAGGCGATCGAGACAGACGCCGGCCCGCCCGTGCTCGGGGTTCAATGGCATCCGGAACTCATGCCCTTCACCCCCAGACAGAAGAGGCTGTTCGCCTGGCTCGTGCGGCAGGCCGACGAACGTCGTGCGTTGCGCGACACCGCCCGCGCCGCCCCCGCACCGGCCTGACAAAACCGCTGAAGCGGACAGCAGGCCGATGCGGGAAGACAGCGGGCAATCTGCGGGCTTTCGGGACTGCCGTCTTCCGGGACGGTGATGGCATGCGCGCATGCCGTCCCCGTGCTGTCCGCCAGGATGTTGCCCTTCGCACCGGCGAAATCGTCCCGATCGGTCTTTCCCCTTTCGGGGGCGGGTCAGGAGCCTCCACTGAGCGCCTGTATCTCGGCGATTTCGTCCATCAGCCACTTCCTGAACACGTCCACATAGGACGTGGCGGCAATGATATCTTCGGCGCACACGAACTTGTAGGACAGCGGCGGGCGGATGTAGCTTTCGGAAATCACGAAGATCCGCCCCGCATTCACGTCCTGGTCGATCAGCGAACGGTCCGCGAGCGCAATCCCCTGGCCGGAGCGGACGACCTCGATGATCGTGTGCTGATCGTCGAAAACGAGATTGGGGTGATCGCCGCCGGTCTCGATATCTTCCTGACCGAGCCAGCTTTCCCAGTCCTTCAGGTCGCGATAGTTCAAACGGGTGATATCGGGGCGACGCAGCAAATCCATCGGGTTCTCGACGCTCTTGATGAGATCTCCGCTGCAGACGGGCACCAGCTTTTCCCTGAGCAATTCGAACGAATGCGTGCCGGCGGGCGCTTCGTCGCAATACTCTATGAATACGTCATTGGGTCCGGGCGAGGAGGCATTCGACCGGACATTGTTCAAATGCAGCTGCAGTCCCGGATTGTCATTCATGAAGTCCGAAATCCGCGGAGCGATCACTTTCAGGGCGAAGAATGGCCCCGCACTGACGTTGAGGGTCTTTGTGTCGCGGATCCTCCGGATGAGCGACAGCGTCTCGCTGATCTCGTCGAGCGCGCGTTTGCAGGTTTCCTTCAGCAGGATCCCCTGAGGGGTCAGCGACACGCCCGTCTTGCCACGCACGAAAACGCGAACGCCGAGCTTTTCTTCAAGAAGCTTGATCTGATGGCTGACCGCGCCCTGGCTGACGGACAGTTCGTCGGCGGCTTTCGTGAAGCTCAAATGATGGGCGACCGCTTCAAAAGCGCGTATCGCCTTCAGGCTCGGGATCCGCTTCCGGTCGGACCGGCGATGCTCCATATCATTAATTTTTTTCATGCCATGTAATAATTCTTTTGCATTGTTTGATCAATCAACACGCGGATATTTTCACAAAACACGCTGGCTTATCCCGCCAGTGAAAATAAAAAAATTATTCGGCGCAGACGCAAACGGATAATGACGTCAACGGGCAAACCTTGCCCAGGCAGCCACGGTGGAGGAAACCAAATATGAAAAAGATCTTGAAAATCTCGGCGCTCACGGCTGCCGTGACGATGGCGAGCCTTGCATCGGCAACCGCCGAGACGCTCAGGGTGGGAACCGAGGGCGCCTATGCTCCGTTCAATTATGTTTCCGAAAACGGTGCGATCGAAGGGTTCGACGTGGACATCGGAAACGCCATCTGCGACGTGATGAAAGTCGAGTGCACGTGGAGCGTACATGACTGGGGCGGCATCATCCCGGCCCTGAATGCCAACAAGTTCGACTTCATGGTTGCATCGATGGCGATCACGCCGACGCGCCAGAAAGCGGTAAACTTCACCGACCCGTACTATTTCAACGCCATGCGCTTCGTGAAGCTCAAGGAAGTCGATCTCGACGATGCGAAGCCCGAAACGCTCAAGGGCCTGACCATCGGCGCACAGCAAGGCGCGGTGTCCGCAAAGGTGCTGGACGACTGGTTCCCCGACAGCGACATCAAGCTCTTCCCCAAGCTCGGCGAAGCCCTGATGGACCTGGAAAGCGGTCGCATCGATCTGGTGCTGGCGAGCCAGTTCGCCATCGGCGACTGGATGAAAAACGGCGTGGATTGCTGTGAATTCGTCGGCGAGAGCTTCCTGATGGATGGCACGGTCGGTGCCGGCATCGCCTTCCGCAAGGCGGATACCGACCTGCAGGCCCGCGTCAACGACGCGCTGCGCACGATCATCGACAACGGCACCTATGAAGAGATCCGAAAAAGCTATTTCGACTTCGATGTCATGAGCAAGCCGGACTATGTGAGCGAACTGTTCAACAAGTAAGCCGCATGCGCCCGCGCCCTTGCGGCGCAGGTCATCAAGGGCAGGCCGGTTGCCTTCATTGAAGAACCGGCCTGCCGACTTTCCGTCAGCATAGCGGGCATTGCGGGATCCGTGCGTTGCCTGACAGAGGACGCCATGACCTGGTTGAACTCACTTTCCTACGGAAGCGGCGGCTGGGGCGATGAACTGCTGCACGGTCTGGGCGTCACGCTCGCCCTTGCGCTTGCGACCTTTCCCTTCGCCATCGTCCTGTCGTTCCTGATCCACTGGGCCAAGGTGTCGCGCTACAGGCCGGTCAGGATGTTCGGACGCGCCTACACGACCGTCTTCAAAAGCCTGCCGGAAATCCTGACGCTTCTGATCCTCTACTATCAGTCGCAAGCCATCGTTTCCTGGCTGGTCACGGCCGTGGCGCCCGGCTCCCATCTTTCCATCAGCCCATTCGTGGCCGGGATGATGTCGCTCGCCTTCGTGATCAGCGCCTATGGCAGCGAAGTGGTGCGCGGCGCGCTCAATGCGGTCGGAAAGGGCCAATTCGAGGCAGCAAGCTCTCTCGGTCTTTCGCCGTTTCATGCCTTCTTCAAGGTCATCCTGCCGCAACTCTGGCGCCATGCCATTCCGGGATTCGGCAATCTTTGGGTCATTCTTCTCAAGGACACCTCCCTGGTTTCGGTCATCACCTTGTTCGAACTGACCCATGTGGCGACACTCGCAATCAACACCACCCGCCAGCCCTTCCTGTTCTTCGGCCTGATCGCGATCATCTATGTGTTGCTGGTGACCCTCTCGACCAGGGCCCAGAAACAGATCGAGAAGCGCGTCTCCAGAGGCTTTATCCGCGAGGAGAACGGCGATGTTTGAGCTCTATTTCGGAGAAATGGCGCGCTGGAACGACGGCCTGATCCTGACGGCGGTGATGAGCACCCTGTCGGTCGTGATCGGATTCTTCGTCGCCCTGCCGATCGCTCTTGCCCGGTCGAAATCGAAGGGCATCCCGGGCTGGCTGGCCCTGGGATATGTAAATGTGTTCCGCGGCGTTCCCCTGCTCGTTCTGATGTTCCTGATCTATTACGGATCCGGTCAGTTCAGCCGCGAGCTTCGCTCGATCGGACTGTGGTGGTTTTTCCGCGACGCTTACTACTGCGGCCTGCTCGCATTGGTGCTGAACACGGCCGCCTATCAGGCAGAGATCATCCGGGGCAGCCTCGACACCATCGCCACCTCGGTCCTGGAGACCAATGCGGCTTTGAACCTGACCCGCTGGACCAGCTTTCGCCGGGTGCTCCTGCCGATCGCTTTCGCCAAGGCGCTGCCGCCGCTCGGCAACGAATACATCCTGATGGTGAAGGCAACGTCGCTTCTGGCGATCATCACGGTCTTCGACCTGATGGGACAGGCGCGAATGATCTTTTCCGAGACCTTCGATCTGCGCGTCTACTACATCGCCGCCGCGCATTACCTGGTCCTGGTTCTTCTCATCGAATGGGTGCTGCGCCGCGTCGAAGCCAGAATCAAGTGGATGGCCTGATGGGCCTGGCCTTGGGCCAACCAACAAGGAGATCGGGCATGCTTGCCGATACCGCCATCAAATTCGAGAACATGAACAAGTACTTCGGCACGTTCCATGTTCTGAAGGACATAAATCTCGACGTTGCCAAGGGCGAACGCATCGTGGTCTGCGGTCCCTCGGGATCGGGCAAATCGACGCTCATTCGCTGCGTCAATGCACTCGAGCAATACCAGTCCGGCCACCTCTATGTGGACGGGATCGAGCTCGATGAAACACCCGGCACGATCCGGAAGGTCCGAAATCACGTCGGTATGTGTTTTCAGCATTTCAACCTGTTTCCGCATCTGACGGCGCTCGAAAACTGCACACTGTCGCCGATCTTCACCCACAAGATCCCCAAGGCCGAGGCGGAAAAACAGGCCATGGACTATCTGGCCAAGGTGCGCATGGAGGGTTTTGCGCACAAATACCCGTCCCAGCTCTCGGGCGGACAGCAGCAACGCGTGGCGATCGCCCGTTCGCTGTGCATGAAGCCCGACATCATGCTGTTCGACGAACCGACTTCCGCCCTCGATCCCGAAAGCATCTCGGAGGTGCTGGATGTGATGGTCGATCTGGCCGACGGCGGCATGACCATGATGTGCGTCACCCACGAGATGGGGTTCGCGCGCAAGGTCGCGGACCGGGTCGTGTTCATGGATGCGGGCGAGATCGTCGAGGTCAACGACCCCGAAGGCTTCTTCGCCAATCCGCAGGAAGAGCGCTCCGCGAAATTCCTGAAACAAATCATCAATCACTAGTCGCAGGGGTCGCCTCCAGTATTTCGGGGGCCATATCCGAGAAAAACGAGAGGCAAGGCATGCGTTTTCGCGTGGCCGTCATCGGCTTTATTCATGAAAGCAATACATTCACGTCGCTGTCGACCGATATGCAGGACTTCCGCTCCACCCAGTATTTCCTGGGACAGGACGTTCTTGCCGAATTCAGGAACACGGGGTCGGAGATCGGTGGCTGCATCGATGTCGTCGAGGAAAAGGGATGGGCGCCCGACTATATCGTCGGCGCCCACGCCCAGCCCGGCGGACCGGTTTCCGAAGCCGCCCGCACCGAGATCACCGAGGAATGCCTTCGCCGCCTCAAGGACGGCGGCCCCTACGATGGCATTTTCGTCGCCTTGCACGGCGCCATGGTGACCGAGACCGATCAGGACGGCGAAAGCCAGTTTCTGAGGGAACTGCGGACGGTCGTGGGAGACGACGTACCCGTCGCCATCACGCTCGACCTTCATGCGAATGTCTTCGACGAGCTGGCGGAACTGGCGCAGATCGCGGTCTCGTTCCGCACCTATCCGCATGTCGACCTGCGCGAGGTCGGTCGCGAGGCCAGCGAACGCCTGGATGAGGCCATGGCCGGTCGCAGCGCACCGAAAATCGCCGTCCACCGCCCCCCGGTTCTGCTTGGCTGCGATGACGGCCGGACCTCCGATGACGGACCGATGTGTCGCCTGCTGGAAAGCGCGGCGCGCGAGATGGACGCGCCCGGCATCCTGAACGTGGCGATCAACGCCGGCTTTCCCGACGCCGACGTCTGGGCGTCGGGGCCGAGCGTTCTTGTGACCTACGACAGCCTTGCGACAAGCCGCGAGGCCGCCGATGCGGTCGCCGGACGGATCTGCGATGAAATCTGGGCCTGCCGCGACACCTGGAACGGCCCCATTCCGCTCGACGACTGCATGCTAAGGCTGAAGGCCATCACGCCGGCCAACGGCCCGGTCGTCATCGCCGACTATGCCGACAATCCCGGGGGCGGCGCCCACAGCGACTGCACGGCGCTCATTTCGGCGCTCCTGGACGCCGGCGTCACCAATGCAGCCGCCGGCGCACTGCTCGACCCCGAGGCGGCCGAAATGTTGGCGGCAAAGGGCGTCGGGGCCAAGATCACACTTGCCATCGGCGGCAAGACCGACCCGACGGTGGGCGGCGGACCGATCGAAGTGACCGGCACGGTCATGGCGGTCAGCGACGGACACTTCCACTTCGAAGGACCGATGTTCACCGGCCTGCCCGCGTCCACCGGCACCAGCGTGTGTCTGCGCGTCGACGGTCTCGACATCATGATCGTCTCCGAGCGGATGCAGGTCTACGACCAGAACATCCTGCGCGTCGTCGGGATCGAACCGGCCGAAAAGGCGATCCTCGCGGTGAAGTCCATGAACCACTTCAAAGGCGCGTTCCGGCCAATCGCCTCCGAGATCATCGTGACGGATGCGGGGGGGCTTTGCTCGCCCGACCTGTCCCGGCGCACCTACACCCGGCTGCGTCGCCCGGTCTTTCCTCTCGACACACTGTGAGCATTGCCATGTCTGCGTCTCCCCTCGCCCTCGTCCCCTTCGTCAATGTCGAAAACATGATGCGTCTGGTCCTGGAGATCGGCATCGAGCGCTGCCTTGAAGAGCTGACCGCCTATGTCGAGGAGGACTTCCGCCGCTGGGAGCTCTTCGACAAGACGCCCCGTGTCGCCTCGCACACCGACGATGGCGTGATCGAGCTGATGCCGACATCCGACGGCATCGACTATGCGTTCAAATACGTCAACGGGCACCCCAAGAACATGAAGGACGGATTGCAGACCGTGACAGCCTTCGGGGTGCTGTCCTCGGTGGAAACCGGCTATCCGGTGCTGTTTTCCGAAATGACGATCCTCACGGCCTTGCGCACCGCCGCAACCTCGGCGATGGCGACAAGGGCGCTGGCGCCCGGGGGCGCGACCACCCTCGCCATCATCGGCAACGGGGCGCAGGCGGAGTTTCAGGCACTGGCGCTCAAGACGGTCTGCGGCATCACCGACCTTCGCCTTTTCGACACGGACCGGGCCGCGACGGAAAAATGCGCCCGCAACCTGTCGGGCGCGGGGCTGAGCATCGTCAAATGCACGAGCCCGGAAGAGGCGATCCTGGGCGCCGACGTGATCACCACCTGCACCGCCGACAAGCAATATGCGACGGTGCTCACCGACAACATGGTCGGCGCGGGCGTGCATATCAACGCCATCGGCGGGGATTGCCCGGGCAAGACCGAGCTGCACGCCGACATCCTCAACCGCTCGGGCGTTTTCGTCGAGTATCCGCCCCAGACCCGGATCGAGGGCGAAATCCAGCAGATGCCCGAGGATTTCCCGGTGACGGAACTCTGGCGGGTCCTGGCCGGCGAGGAAAAGGGCCGCGAAACCGACCGCCAGATCACGCTCTTCGACGGGGTCGGCTTCGCCATCGAGGACTTCTCCGCATTGCGCTGGTTGCGCGACAAGGTCGCCCGCTCGACGTGGCATGTCGATCTTGACCTGATTGCCGATCCCGACGATCCGCGCGATCTCTATGGCATGATCCAGCGCGAGAAACTGCGTATGCAGCGGGCCGGGTAGCAAGATGAACACCTGCGTCGAGGGAAGTGGAAGATGGGCGGATCCGGCGTCCGGCGCGGCAGCGCGGATAGAGATCCGGCCCGATGTTCTCAGGCAAAACTTCACGGTATTGCGCGGGCTGTGCGCCGAGCATGACATCGCCATTTCCGGCGTGACCAAGGGCGTCGGCGGACACCCCGACGTTGCCCGCCTGATGCTGGATGCAGGCATCCATTCGCTCGCGGATGCGCGCCTAGAGAACATCCGGCGGATGCGCATCGCCGGCATCACGGCGCCGATCCACCTCCTGCGTCCGCCGGGCCTGGGAGAGATCGCGGATGCGGTGAGGCTGACCGATCTCATTTTCGTGTCCAACAGGACCACGATCGACGCCATTGCCCATCACGCACGCGCATCGGGATCCACAATGAAGATTGCACCGATGGTGGATCTTGGAGACCTGCGCGAAGGGGTTTCCCCAGGGGACCTGCTGGAGCTTATCGACCATGCTCACGCGCTTGAAGGGGTCGAGATAACCGGCCTCGGCACGAATTTCGCCTGCCATACGGGCCTGCTTCCAACGCGCGAGAACCTTGCGGTCTTTGCCGGATTGACCGAGCAGGTCGAGAACCGGATCGGCCGCGCGCTGGAGACCGTCTCTGGCGGAAACAGCGCATCGCTTCTGGCGATGAGGCGCGGTGACTTCCCGCCGAAAATCACCCACCTTCGTCTGGGGGAAAGTCTCCTGTTCGGCATTGAGGTGGCGCAGGGCACCGCCATTCCCGGCACACGACGCGACGGTTTCATCATCGCCGCCGAAATCCTGGAAACCTGGGACAGGGACACGGACCCCTCCGCCCCCCGCACGCGCAACGCATTGGGCGAGGAGGTCACCCTCACAGTATCAGGCCGCCGTCACATGGCGGTCCTGGGGATCGGGGCGGTCGATACGACAATCCGCGATCTTGCTCCGGTCGACCCCGACGTCACCTTGCTTGGTTTCTCAAGCGACCACACCGTTATCGACATTTCCAACGCGCGGGCGTTCAGGCCGGGCGATGTTCTGCGGTTCGTCCCGAGTTACTCGGCACTCGCCACCGCCATGTCCTCTCCATACCTCTACAGCGTGGAGTTTGGCGGCGGGAGAGGATCCCACGGCACCGCCCCACGAATTGAAGCTCTGTCGAATGGCGACGGAAAGCGTTTCGATCCAGCGTAATACGGAAGCATGAGACGAAGCGGAAAGGCACCCTGAGGCGGGGGCGCGATCGGAGACGTGAATTTGGCGCATGGACGTCGACGACTCTCGGCGGTCGTCGAATGCGGCACGCGTCTTCAAAAACACCGCGCCCGGTTCCGGCACCGGTCGAAACCACAAACATGGATGCAACCGGGTTGCTGGCTGAACCGGCAAAACAGCGCAAGGCGCCGCCCGAACGACGGCCCGCCACCCGGTTGACGTCGACAACCGGCTGGCGGGCAGCTGTTTCGCCGTCCCGTGGATCGTCTCCGGATCCCCTACCTCAGATCGATTGGGAGAAGGATGTCCGGCAAATTCTGGTAACAGACGGGCCGGAGCCAACGACGAATGGCAAGGGACCCGACAGACGTGTGGCCGAAATTCGTGGAAGCGGGATAGGGGCCTCCGTGAACCATCGCGTCGCAAACCTCCACTCCGGTCGGGAACCCGTTGGCAAGGACCCGGCCGGCCTTGCGTTCGAGAACGGGCATCAGCGCGCGCGCCGCATCGGTGTCCTCTTCGTCCATATGGATCGTGCAGGTCAGCTGTCCCTCGAGACTCTTGGCGATTTCACGCATCTCGGCGGCGGTCTCGACCTCGACGATCAGTCCCAGCGGACCGAAAACCTCCTCGCCCAGGGCCCTGGTTTTCAGCCATGTCCGCCCTGTCGTGCGATAGAGGCCCGGCGTGACGACCCGAGCGCTGCAATCGGCGGAATAGAGTTCCTCGACGCCCGCAATGGCCGCAACATCCTTGCACCCCGCCCGATAGGCCTGCGCGATCGCGTCGGTGAGCATCGTCTGCCCGACCGTATCCTCGAGAGCGGCGACCGCCGCGCGGGCAAAGGCATCGGCATCCGCCCCTGCGACCACGACTGCGATACCGGGATTGGTGCAGAACTGTCCCGCGCCCATTGTCAGCGAGGCTGCCCATCCGGATGCAATCTGCCCGCCCCTTTCAGCCATGGCATGGGAAAGCAGAAACATCGGGTTCACGCTTCCCAGCTCCCCGAAGAACGGAACCGGTTCCGGCCGCGCCGCGCAAAGATCGAAGAGAGCCCGCCCTCCGGCAAGCGATCCGGTAAACCCGACCGCTCGGATCAGGGGATGGGTCACCAAGGCCTGTCCGGCCTCTCGCGTGCCGTCCTGGACGAGGGAGAAGACGCCTGGATGAAGGCCCTGCGCCTCGATCGCCGCGAGGATTGCCTCGGCGACCAGTTTGCCGGTGCCGGGATGCGCGGGATGGCCCTTCACAACCACCGGACAGCCGGCGGCAAGCGCCGAGGCAGTGTCGCCACCGGCAACCGAAAACGCGAGCGGAAAGTTCGACGCGCCGAAGACCGCCACGGGCCCGATGGGACGCTGCACGAGACTGAGGCGGGGACGCGGAGCGGGTTGCCGGTCCGGCAACGCGGGATCGTCGCGAACATCGAGATGGTCGCCGGCTTCTATCAGCCGGGCGAACAGGCGCAACTGACCGGTGGTGCGCCCGCGCTCTCCCTCCAGCCGGGCCTCCGGCAACCCCGTTTCGGCGGCCGCGACGCGCGTGATTTCGGCGCCCCTGGCCTCGATTTCAACGGCAATTGCCTCCAGAAAGCGCGCCCGGTCGGCCCGGGTCGCGTGGCCGAAACTCCAGAAGGCCTCCTCGGCAGCGACACAGGCTGCATCAATGTTCCCCGCCGGCCCGGCCTCGCCGTCCACCCATTGGCCGGCAATCAGGTGCTTGTGCATGGGCATTTTCGTATCCTCTTGGGTTGAAGCTTGCAGGCCTCGTCAACCGGCCTTGCCGCAAGGCTCTGAGCGGGCGCCCACTGCAGCTCTCAAAAGCAGAGCAACGGCGAGCATGCCCGGGTCGTCGTTTCCGATTGACCGCGCCTCGTGAATGCGGGCGCGCCCGACACGGCATGGCAGCGCCCGAAACGCCTCCAGCGCCGCATCCGTGGCGACCAACGCCCGCTGCGTCAGGTCGGCACGCGAAACGGCTCCGGCGGTTCCCGCCTCGAGGCTTGCCAGACTGTCGATCACGGTCTTGGCGCCTTCGCCGGTCCCGGATCGCGCCATCATTTCCGTGCGGGCCACCCCGACCAGCGCGGACACATCGCCGGGCGCAATGCCGTCGCAATCTTTCGTTGCCCGCCCCGACGCCATCAGCGCGGCAATGATCAAGGTGCCGAAACTCGATCCCGTGGAACGGGCCGCCACCTTGGCGAGCTGCAGGAGATACGTTCCCACCGCCCCCGACGGTTCCGCCTGCTGATCGGCCATGACGCCGATCATGCGTGCCAGCATCGTGCCGGTATCGCCGTCGCCGAGGTGGGAATCCGCCTCGTTCAGGCGCCGTTCCAGCGGCTCGATCCCGGCCTGAATGCGCGCGATGGCATCGCTGATGTCCTGTGCGGTGATCTGCATGTCACGACACCGTCCAGAACGGACACGTCGCCGGCGCGGCGAGCATCGTGTCGAGTTCCTCGTCGAGGAAGCACAGGCTCACGGACGCCCCGGCCATTTCCATCGAGGTCACAAACGGTCCGACCATGACCCGCGCGACATCGATGCCGCGTTCGCTCAGCAGCGTTCGAACGCTGCGATGGAGAATGAAAAGCTCCTCGTAAGGCGACGCGCCCAGACTGTTGATCATGAGAGCAACCCGGGACGACGTTTCCGAGACCGTTTCCGCCATGAGCTTGTCGACCATCTCCGAGGCAATCGCATCCGCGGAGGAAAAGGGCTTGCGCCACAGGCCGGGCTCGCCGTGGATCCCCATGCCGAACTCGACGGTTCCCGGCACGACCTCGAAGGCCGGCGCATCGCGGCCCGGCATCAGGCAGGGTGCCAGCGCAAAGCCGATTGTCCGCGTGCGGTCGACGGCCTTGCGGGCGATACGGGTGACCTCTGCAAGGTCCCGGCCCTCTTCCGCCGCCGCACCGGCGCATTTGTAGGCGAACAAAAGCCCCGCGACGCCCCGGCGTTTCTCCATCTGGTCTTCCGGAGCGCTGGCGACATCGTCGGTGCCGAGTACGAGCTCGCTGCGGATACCGTCATCCGCGGCCATCGCGCCCGCCATCTCGAAGTTCATCCGGTCGCCGCCGTAATTTCCGATCAGGCAAAGCACACCGGCCCCGGTATCGGCCTGCTGGATGCTGTCGAGCGACGTGCCGACGGTCGGCCCCTCGAAGACATTGCCGACGGCACAGGCATCGAGCAGCCCCTCTCCGACATAGCCGCAAAACAACGGCAGATGACCGAACCCTCCGCCGGAGGCAATCCCGACCTTGCCGGCGGATTTCACATGGCTGCGCACCAGGACGCGGCCTTCGTCGCCAACGATCCTGAGCGACGGATGGGCGAGACACAGGCCAGCAAGGCTCTCGTCCACATAAGCCTCGGGCGCGTTGATGATTTTCGTCATGGGTAACTCCTTGTCTCGAACGGCGGACCCGAAAGGCTCACAGCAGCCCCAGGGCGCGCGGCAGGGCGAGAACCGTTTCCGGCACGTAGGTGATGATGAGCAGCACGAAGACGGCCGCGCAGAAGAACGGGAAGATGTTCCGCACGATCCGCTCGATCGGCATGCCGAGCACGATGGATCCGGTGAACAGGGCCGTTCCATAGGGCGGCGTTATCAGGCCGATCACCAGGTTGAAGGTGCAGATCACCCCGAAATGAACCGGATCGACCCCGATTTCGGTGGCCAGCGGCAGAAGGATCGGGATGACGATGAAGATCGCCGGCAACATGTCCATCACCATGCCCCACAGCAGCAGGAACACCATGATGATCAGGAGAATGAGAGCCGGCTCATCCGTGAGGGAAAACACAAAGGAGGCGATCTGCGCCGGCACCTGTTCGGTGGCGAGAATCCACGAAAAGACGTTTGCCGCGCCAGTGAGGAGCAGCACCGCGCCCGACAAGGTGCCGCTGCGCAGCAGGATCAGGAAGAGTTCACGCGGATCGGGGCGGCCCTTGCGCTCGATCAGCCAGAGGCCGAACCCCCAGGCGACAGCGGCGGCGGAGGCTTCGGTGGGCGTAAAGACACCCGACAGGATGCCGCCGAGAATGATGATCGGCATCATCAGGAACGGCACCGCTTCAACCACGACCTTGAGCTTTTCGCGCCGGCTCAGCGGTTCGCTCTTGGCAAGCACGGTGTGACGCGTGGTCCAGAACACCGCGACGGCCAGCGTGATCCCGACCAGGAGTCCCGGAACCAGTCCGCCGATCAGCATTCCGCCGATCGATGTCCCGGAGACGGCGCCCACGAGAACGAGCGGGATCGAGGGCGGAATGATCGCCCCCTTGATCGAGGTCGCGATGGTGAGCGCGGCGCTGAACTCGCGCGTGAAACCGCTCTTTTCCATCATGCGCACCTGGGTGCGTCCAAGGGCCGCGATGTCGGCGATGGCCGACCCCGAGCAACCTCCGAAGAGCATGCTGGCGACGATGTTTACATACCCGGTCCCGCCCTTGAGGCGTCCGACCAGCAGTTGGGCAAACCGCAGAAGCCTGTCGGCTGTGCCGGAGGCCACCATCAGATCGCCCGCCAGCATGAAGAAGGGGATCGCCATGATGGTGAAGATGTCGAGTCCGCTGAACAGTTGCTGAATGAGCAACGTCAGGGACTGCTCCGACATGACGAGATAAAGCGCACAGGCAAGAAGCATCGCGAAGGCAAGCGGAAAGCTCAATGCGACAAGCGCCACGAAACACAGCAGCATGGCGACGAAGGGGCTCATTGCTTCGCCTCCGCGGGGAGGTCGTCGCCCCCCATGATCGTGAAACGGCTCGGGAAGAACTGAGCGGCCAGGACATGCAGAAGCAGCAGCACGCCGCCAACGGGGATGACCGCGAAGACCCAGTAGTAGCGAATGCGCAAGGCCGGCGTGCGCATGATGCCGTCGAAGGTGAAGAATTCGTAGCCGTAGACGATGAAGATCGTCGAGACCAGGACGAGCCCGAGATTTATAGCCAAGCGCACAACCGCCTGAATGGCGCCGGGCAGGATCTCGAACAGCAGGGACAGGCGCGGGTGCTGGTTGGCGCGCAGCGCCGTGGAGGCGCCCAGGAACGCCATGTAGATCATGGCGTAGCGCGCGACTTCCTCGCCCCAGAACACCGACAGGCCGAAGAAATACCGTCCGACCACCAGGTAGATCACGCAAGCGAACATCACCAGCAGCGATGCTGCCACCATGGCACCGGTGGCGAGCTGCAACGCCTGGTCGGCATGGCGGCAAACCGTTTTCAAACCTATAGGAAACATTGGAAATCCTTGCGGGCAAGGCCGGAGGCGGTTGCCCGCCCCCGGTTGAACGACACGGTCGAACGCGGCTAGAACTTGCCTTCGAACTCGGCCATATGGGCGTAGAAGTCGCTCACGAACGCCTCGCCGAAGGTCTCTTCCGCCCAGGTCCGCGTCGGGCCGGCGACAGCCTCGCGGAACATTGCCACTTCCTCGGGTGACGGCGTGTAGACTTCGACACCCTTGTCGCGGATCCGGGCGACGGACAGCATGTCCTGAACCGCACCCGTTCCGTCGTAGGCAAGCATGGCTTCCTCGCCGGCGTGGAGGATCGCGGTGCGCTCGTCATCCGAAAGTCCCTGGAACCACGCCTCGTTGGTGATGAAGGCCGCCGTCGTCATCACGTGCTGGGTCTCGCTCATGTAGCCCTGCACCTGGTCGAAGTTCTGGATGACGATGTTGGCCGGTGTGTTCTCCTGACCGTCGACCACCCCGGTTTGCAGGCTGGTGTAGAGCTCGAGGAAGGGGATCGGCACCGGCGTGGCGCCAAGGGATTCCATCATCTTCTGGTGCGGCACGACGCTCATGGTCCGCATCTTGAGACCGTCGAGATCCGCCGGCCCCTTCACCAGGGTCGTACTCGTCGTCATGTTGCGGAAGCCATAGGGCTGCAGGAACAGGATCCGCACGCCGGTTTCTTCGGCGACATCGTCCATCAGCTGGGAAATGAAGGGCGTATCGGCGGCCATCGCAGCCCGGAAGTGCGAACGCGACGCAAAGAGATAAGGCATGTCGAGCACGCTCAGACGCTCGTAGAGCAGCGACGCAACGACGCCGGACACGACATTGGCGAACTGGATGTCACCGCGGCGCACCTGCTGGACGGTCGCCGCCTGGTCCCCGAGCTGCCCGTTGGGAAACAGCTCGACATCGAATTCGCCGCCCGAAAAGCGTTCGAGCGAGGCCTCGAAGACCTGCATGAAGGCCGAGGTCGGCGCGACCTGGGCATCATTGGGATCGGACCAGGCCGCCCGCACGGTCTGTTCGGCAAACGCCTGGGGGGCTGCAAGCCCCATGACAAGCGCCAGGGCGGCGCCGGTTGCGAGCTTTCTCATTTCATTTCCTCCCGTTCTTGGTTGTCGGATTTCCGCTCGTGCGGTTCGGGACCGTCAGACGGCCATCACCCCGGAAAGATCTTTCCCGGGTTCATCAGGGATGCCGGATCGAGCGCGGCCTTGACCGCTCGCATGACCGCGAGCGCGTCGCCGTGTTGCCGGTCCAGCAGATGCCGTTTGTGCAGCCCGATGCCGTGCTCGCCGGAGCAGGCCCCGTCCAGTTCGATGGCCAGCATCGAAACGCGCTCGCAAAGTGCCTCGGCACGGGCGGTCTCCTCCGCGTCGTGCGGGTCGAACAGGATGCCGAGGTGAAAATTTCCGTCGCCGACATGGCCGACGAGCGGCGCCGTCAAACCCGCCTCGTCGATGAACCGTCTGGTTGCAAGGATGCATTCGGCAAGACGGTCGAGCGGCACGCAGGCGTCGGTGCCCATGTTCTTCTTGCCCGGCGCGAGCGCCAGCGCCGCCTCGTAACAACGCTCACGCGCGCCCCAATAGAGCGAATGGACCTCCGGCGTGTCGAAATAGTCGGGCGATACGCCGGCTTCGTCCCAGCAGATCGCGGCAAACTCCCCGGCCCTGCGGCGCACGTCCGCCTCGTCACCGGCAAACTCGAACATGATCGTGTTGGTTTCCCGCAGCGCGTCGAGCCGGGAATAACGGGCACAGGCGCCACTCTGCACCGCGTCGAGCAACTCGATCCGTGAGGGCTCCAGCCCATGCAGCAAGGCCTGGGAGATCACCGACAGGGCCGCGGACAGATCATCGATCTGGCAAATCCCGGAAAGCTGGAACGAAGGGCGCGGAGCCAGTTTCAGCGTGACTTCGGTAACGACCCCAAGCGTTCCCTCCGCGCCGACAAACAGGCTGGTGAGATCGTAGCCCGTCGCGGACTTGCGGGCCCGGCTTCCGGTGCGAATGATCCGACCGTCCGGCATCACGACCTTCAGGGCGATGACATTGTCCTTCATCGTCCCATGGCGCACGGCCTGCGTGCCGGACGCACGGGTGGAAACCATGCCGCCGATGGTGGCATCGGCCCCCGGATCGATCGGGAAGAACAGCCCGGTGTTCCGCAAATGGGAATTGAGGTCCTTGCGCCTCACCCCGGCCTCGACGGTGCAGTCCAGAGCCTCGGACGACACATCCACGATCCGGTTCATTTGCGACAGGTCGAGAACGACACCGCCGGCGACAGGCACAACCTGCCCTTCCAGAGACGTCCCGGCGCCGCGACAGGTGACCGGCACGCCGGCGGCGGCGGCCAGCGACATCACGGCAGCCACGCTGTCGGTGCCGCACGGCGAAACCACGACATCCGGAACTCGGGAAAACGGCATGCCCTCGCCACTGGAATACTGGGCACAGACGGACGGGCGTCGCTCGACCGCCAAGCCCTCGACCTTCCCGAGCCCCTCGCAGAGGCGCTCCAGCGCCTCCCCCGTGTACGGCGCATCCGCCTGCATATGCCTCTCCCGATTGCCGTACGAACGATCCCTGGAAAGGCAGATCGGCCGCATCGACGGCGCCGCACCCAATCAACCTATCCCACAATGCGGGTTAGAAAATCATTTTAAATTCGTCTTTGCAAGGAAAACCCATTGAAACAGGCAAAAAATACGTATTTTTCTCAGGGGAATGGACAATTTAGCCCATATAGTGGAAATTGAAGCAAGGGGCGTGTTTCAAACCACCCGCCCGCCGGGAGCGGCGACCGCGCCGCAGATTTACAAGACCACCGCGCGAAACTAGGTTTTGCGTGAACCGCCAGGGACAGCATGACGACACGCGTGCAAGCAGCAAAACCCCGCCAGATCTCGCCCGCCGCCAGGGGCGCCAACGCGAGACGCGGCCAAGCCACGAACGACGCGCCATGAAGAAAACAACCCCTGAAGAAGGCATAAAGTCACTTCACAAGGTGATGCGCGTTCTTGACTGTTTCTCGATCCGGGACGACGTCCTTTCGGTCAGCGAGATCGCCAACCGTCTCGACATCCCTCCCAGCACCGCGCACCGGCTGCTGTCGTCGATGCGCTCGGCCGACCTGTTGGAACAGGACAAGCGCCGCGGCGGCTACCGGCTCGGCCTGAAGCTCTTCAGCCTCGGAAGCACCGTCCTTGGAAGCATGGACATCCACCGCATTTCCGTGGATGCAATGGAAGAGCTTCACCGCATCACCCGCATGTCGGTTCACCTTGCGGTGTTCGATGGCGAGGGGGTGCTGGTCGTGCGCAAGATCGGCTCGGCCAGGGAGCTCTCCACCTCGCTGAACCTGATGGAGCGCGCACCGGCCCATTGCACCGGCGTCGGCAAGGCGATCCTTGCCTACCAGCCAGCCGAAGCGGTCGACCGCGTTTTTGCCGGCGAAGTCACGCAGTTCACCCCCTACACGATCATCGAACGCAGCGCCTTCGATCGCGAGCTGGCGAAGATTGCCGAGCGCGACTATTCCGTCGACGACCAGGAACACAACATCGGGATCCGCTGCGTTGCGGTTCCGATCTTCAATGAAGCGGGCAAGGCCTTCGCCGCGATCAGCGTCAGCGGCACAGCCTGGGAACTCACCCCCGGCGCCGTCGAGGAGATCGCAAAGACGGTGCAACTCCATGCCGGCGCGCTGTCCGCGAAACTCGGCTACACCGGAAAGACCGACCCGGCCCTCGCCGGCCGGAAAGGCGAGGCGCCGGCCTGACAGGCCGACGCCTCGGGAGGTCACGCGGCCGGCGCCGCGTTCCCGGCCAGCTCGAGCAAGGGCTCGAGGGCCGCATCGATGGCGACCTTCTGCGCGGAAGACACCGGATCCATCGGCGCGCGCGGCCCGTAGAGCGCAAGACCCTGCCTGTGCTGGACATATTTCACGCAGGCCGGAAGATTGTCGTGCGGCATCACGTTCCACAACTCGTTCAGCTTGAAGTGCATGTCGAGCGCCGCTGCGTGATCGCCGCGCTGAACCGCATCGTAGAGCTGAACGGTCACGCTCGGCAGGGCGCAGGTGAGTGCACTGATCGCCCCGTGTGCTCCCAAGGCAAAACCGGAATACAGCAGGGCGTCGATGCCGCTGGTGACCACATTCTCCGGCTTGGCCTTCAGCAGGAGATCGGACACGGACTTCAGATCGCCGGAACTCTGCTTCATCCCCACGACGCCGGGAACCTCGTCCATGATCTGCAACATCGCGTCGACGCTGAGATAGTTCCAGGGAATGACGTTGTAGATGAGGATCGGGATGCCGGTTTCCTCGTAGATGGCGCGGAAATGCGCCACGGTGGCCTCAAACGAGGACTTGAACAGATAATGCGCTGGCGTCACCTGCAGCGCGTCGATGGAAAGCCCCTCGAGCATGCGCATGCGCTCGACGGCCCCGCGCGTCGAATTCACGATCAATCCCGCGACGAAACTGGCGCGCCCGTCCAGCGCATCATGCGCGGTGCGCATGGCGGTTGCGAATTCCTGATCCGAGAGCGTATGCCCCTCGCCGGTCGAACCGCCGGCAACCACGCCGCTCACCCCGGCCCGCACCATGAAATCGATCTGCGGCGCCAGCGCCTCGGGCACCAGCGCACCCGCCTCGTCAAACGGCATTGAAAGAGGCGGCATGATGCCCGTCAGCTTCTCCCGCACCGATGCAGCAATTTTGTTAACCATCCGTCCCTCCGAGTTGAAGCGATGAGCAATCCGGCAAACCGCTTGCCGCCGCTCCGCTTAATTAGCTTATCCCACAATACGGGAAAAAGTACCTGTAAACTTCGTATACCTGGACAAACCGCCTGTCAATTACCCACAGAGCATCCAGCCGCCCCATTAGAGAAATCGAAAAAATATCTTTTAAAACAGACATATATTAGCTTTTCGGACATCACAGTTGCATCGCCATGCCAAGACTGATAATTCCATATTATGGGATTTTATGCAGACGTAAAACCCATACCATCGGCGATGGAGGATCGTCGAACAGGGAGCTTGGAGGAGACCCATGAGAACCGTACTCACGACCGCACTGGCCGTTTTCGGCCTGGCAGCCGCGTCCGTCACCGCACTTGCCGATTTTCCGGAACGACCGGTGACGGTGATCGTGCCGTGGTCCGCAGGCGGCGGCACGGACGCCACCGGACGGATCATTGCGACGATGCTGGAGGAAAGGCTCGGCCAGCCGTTCAATGTCGTCAACCGGACCGGCGGCGGCGGCATCGTCGGCCACACGACGATCAAGGATGCAGACCCCGACGGATATACGATCGGCATTCTCACAACAGAACTCTCGATGTATGAACCCGTCGGCTCCGCCAAACTCAATTCCGCCGACTATTCTCTCATCGGCCTCTACAATTCCGACCCGTCCGCGATCTTCGTGAAGGCGGATTCCGGTTTTCAGACCATCGCCGACCTTGCCGAGGCCGTGAAGGCCGATCCGCAAGCGGTCCAGGCGAGCGGGGCCAACTTCGGCGGCGTGAACCACCTTTCGTGGGTATCCATGGTTCAGGGGCTCGGGCTCGACGGGTCTGCAAGCAGCTGGGTGCCGGCCGAAGGCGGAGCGCCGGCCCTTCAGCTGCTGGCCTCGGGGGCGATCGATGTCGCCGTGGTGCAGTTTCCCGAAGCGCAGGCCCTGATGGACGCGGGCGAAATCCGTGCCCTGGCGACGCTCGGCAGCGCCCCCAACCCCAAGCACCCGGACGTGCCGCCGATCACCGAGGCGCTTGGAATCGAGTTCTCGATTGCCGGCTGGCGCGGCGTGGGCGGACCGGCCGGCATGCCGGAGGACATCACCGCCACCCTGACCTCCGAACTTGAGGAAATCGTCGCCAGCGACGCTTTCCGGGAGCAGATGGGAGCGCTCAACTACGGCGTCGTATGGGCAGGCGGCACGGACTTCGCCGACTATCTGGAGCGCCGTGGCGCGGCATTCGGAGCCGCAATTTCCGCTGCCGGGCTCGGTCAATAACAGGCACATCTCCCGACACCTGGACGATTGAAAAGGGGCCACCATGCGCTTTGGGCATGCTGCGGACTTCGTGATCGGACTGGCATTCGCCGGGCTTGGATCGGCAATCGTCATCGTGGCGAGCGGGTTCCGCACCTTCCCCGGCATGGTGGTGAGTTCGGGGCTTTTTCCCAAGATCACCGGAACGGGAATGATCGTCTTCGGCATGGTATTGGCCCTGGCGGCGGCGCGCACCGCGCGCCGCCGCCACCCCGTTCCCCGCATCGACCAGGTGACCGGCGAACAAACCCTTCCGACACCCTATGCAATGGCCGTTGTCGTCGCGCTCCTGGTCCTGATCTTCGCCATGCCACTCACCGGCTTCCTTGCGAGCGGTTTTGTGTTTTCCGCATTCCTGGTGTGGCTTGGCGGCGGCCGCTGGCCGGGCACCCTCGCCTTTGCGCTCCTGGCCACCGCGATCGTCTACCTCGTGTTCACCCACGGCCTGCGCGTTCCCCTGCCGAGAGGGCCTTTCTGAGATGATGGATGCACTCTCACTCGCGGCAGGACTGGTCTTCAACGCGGAGACACTGACCGTCATTTTTTTCGCCTCGGCCTTCGGGCTTTTCGTGGGCGCAATGCCCGGCCTGACCGCGACGATGGCGGCGGCACTCCTTGTTCCCATCACCTTCTACATGGACCCGATTCCGGCGATTGCGGCCATCATCTCCTGTACGGCAATGGCGATCACGGCAGGCGATATTCCCGGCGCGCTGTTGCGGATCCCCGGCACGCCGGCCTCGGCGGCCTATGTCGAGGACGCCTACGGACTGACCCGAAAGGGCCGAGCGGGCTTTGCCATCGGGATCAGCATCTGCGCGGCCGCCTTCGGCGGGTTGTTCGGCTTCGCGACGCTCCTTGTCGCCGCCCCGTTTCTGGCCCGCTTCGCGTTGAATTTTTCCAGTTTCGAGTATTTCTGGCTGTCCGTTCTCGGCCTGAGCTGCGCCGTCGTCGTGTCGCATGGCGGGGTGGCAAAGGGCATTCTGTCGCTCCTGCTCGGGCTGTTCATCGCCCAGATCGGCCTCGACCCCCTGATGGGGCAGCCCCGCTTCACCTTCGGTATTGCCGAACTGTCCGGAGGCATCAGCTTCATTCCGGCAATGATCGGAATGTTCGCCCTTGCCGAAATCCTTCGCAATGGCCGGGAGGGGCGCTCATCCGTTCCGCAGGTCGAGGTCGCAAATCCTTTCGCCGGCGTCGGCGCGGCACTCAGCCGCTACCGGCTCAACCTGTTTCGCGGCGCGGCCGTCGGCTCGGTCATCGGCGCGCTCCCCGGCATCGGCGGCGATCTGGGCGCCTGGATCACCTATTCGCTGGCCAAACGAACCTCCAAGGAGCCGGAGAAATTCGGTACGGGTCACCCGGAAGGCCTCGTCGAGGCAGGGGCTTCCAACAACGCCGCCCTGTCGTCGTCCTGGATCCCGGCGATGGTCTTCGGGATCCCGGGCGATGCCGTCACCGCGATCGCCGTCGGTGTGTTGTTCATGAAGGGCCTGGAACCCGGGCCGCAGCTTCTGACGTCCAATCCCGAAAACTTCTACGCCGTGTTGCTTGTGTTCGTTCTGGCGAACCTGCTGCTGATCCCCTTCGGCTATCTGGCGGCCAGGCTTGCCCGCAATCTCTTCAAGGTGCCGCGAAGCTACCTGAACGCGGCGATCCTGCTGTTTTGCGTGGTCGGCTCCTATTCCATCAACAACACGCTTTTCGGCGTGGGCATCATGCTGGTCCTTGGCGTGATCGCCTATATCCTGCAATCGCGCGATTTCGCCATCGCCCCCATCATCCTGGGCATTGTTCTCGGCCCCCTCGTGGAACAGAGCTTCACCACATCCATGACCATCGCACGCGGCGACCTCTGGGGCTTTTTCGAGCGCCCGATCGCCGCTGCGCTGGGAATTGCCACCGTTCTGATATGGCTGGGCCTGGTGGCCGGAATGGTCCTGTTCAAGAAACCGCGCTCCAACGCCGTATCGAGCCGCTAGACCGGCCGGCACGCCGCCCCAAGACCCGCTCGCCCGGAAGTCAGCCCTGGAACCGGGCAACGTCGACGGGCCCGCCCGCGGCGCCGATTGCCGGCGTCACGCACACCAGAATACGGACTCCATCAGCGCCCACCACTCGCCCTCCCCGCGCGTCGCGAGGGGCTGTTGCAGCGGGTCGCAGATCTTCCACCAGTCCTGCATGACGGGCGTGTCACGCATGACCTGCATGTCTTGCTCGAAATCCGTCCCGACATATTCCCAATAGGCGAACAACAGGTTTTCCGGCTCCTTGAGGAAGATCGAATAGTTGCGGATGTTGGCGTGGGAGATGGCCGACAGCACATCCGGCCATACGGCCGCATGCAGGTCGCGGTATCGCGCGACCTGGCCCGCTTTCAGGCCGATGCACAAACCCATGCGTTGCATTTTCATATCCTTCCAGCAGCGGTGGAGGCAAGCTGCAGCCTTGACCGGCCTCAGCTATTATACTAGTATTCTCACCTTCCCACTGGGTTGCAATACCCTTCTTCAGGCGATTTTCGGGACATGTTGACGGCACCGACAGCGCGCGCACTCCGACTTACCGAAACCGATAACATCGTGGTGGCGATCGACCCCTTGAGCGCCGGCGACACGGTTGTCGGCGTGACCGTTGCACGGCGCGTGCCGCGCGGGCACAAGATGGCGGTGGAGGCAATTCCGCGCGATGCCGCCGTCGTCAAATACGGGCAGGTGATCGGTTTCGCGAAGGAGGACATTGCACCGGGAAACTGGGTGCACGAACACAACGTCTGTCTCCACGCCTTCGACCGCGATTATGCCTTCGGCACCAAGACGACGCCCACTGCGTTCGTCGCGCCGCAAAAGAGGCGCAGCTTTCAGGGTTTCCGTAGGGCAAACGGCAAGTATGGCACGCGCAACTACATTGCTGTGCTGACCTCGGTGAACTGTTCGGCGAGTGCCGCGCGTTTCATCTCCGACCAGGTGACGCGGTCCGGCATCCTTGCCGATTATCCCAATGTCGACGGGGTGATCTCGCTGGTGCACGGCACCGGCTGCGGGCTGGACATTCACGGCGAGGCCTATGAGCTGCTCAAGCGCACCCAATGGGGGTTCGCGACCAATCCCAATATCGGGGGGGTGCTCATGGTCGGCCTCGGATGCGAGGCGTTCCAGATTCCGCGCTGGATGCAATCCTACGGCGTCAGCGAGGATGCAACCTTCCGCACGCTGACAATCCAGGAGGTGGGCGGCACGCGAAAGACCGTGGAAGCCGGCGTACGCGCGATCGAGGAGATGCTGCCGATCGTCAACGAGGCGACGCGCAGCCAGGCACCTGCCTCGGAACTGATGCTCGCGCTCCAGTGCGGTGGTTCCGACGGTTACTCCGGCATCACCGCCAACCCCGCGCTGGGCGCGGCGGTCGACCTGCTGGTGGCCGAAGGCGGCACCGCGATCCTGTCGGAGACCCCCGAGATCTACGGCGCCGAACATCTTCTCATGCACCGCGCCGAAAGCACGCAGGTGGGCGAGAAGCTGGCGGAGCGTATCCGCTGGTGGGAGGACTACACCGCCCGCCACGATATGGAAATGAACAACAACCCGTCGCCGGGCAACAAGGCGGGCGGGCTGACGACGATCCTGGAAAAGTCGCTGGGGGCGGCGGCCAAGGGCGGCACGACCAACCTGACCGGCGTATTCGACTATGCCGAGCCTGTCACCGCCAAGGGGCTGGTCTTCATGGATACGCCGGGCTACGACCCGGTCTCAGCGACGGGTCAGGTGGCCGGGGGCGCGAATGTCCTCTGCTTCACCACGGGGCGCGGGTCGGCCTTCGGCTGCAAGCCGACGCCGTCGCTGAAGCTCGCTTCCAATTCCTACATCTACGAACAGATGAACGAGGACATGGACCTCAATTGCGGCGATGTCCTCGACGGGGTCTCACTGGCGCAAAAGGGCGAGGAAATCCTGCAGCGCGTTCTCGCGGTCGCATCGGGCGAGCGCACAAAGTCCGAACAACTCGGCTATGGCGACAGCGAATTCGTCCCCTGGTCGGTCGGCGCCGTCATGTAGATGGCCGCACCGCCCCATCAGGCTGCGGCGTCGAGCTCGTCCCACAAAGCATCCGGTATCTCGCGCTCGAACCAGTCGACGCTGGTCGCGACATCGTCGGCGCTTCTGGCACCGACAAGGACCGACGCGACAGCCGCATTGCGCAAGGGGAACTGGATGGCCGCGGCACCCAGCGGCACGTCAAACCCCGCACAGATCGCCGCAAGACGCGCGACGCGCTCCATGATCTCGCCGGAAGCATCGCGGTAGTCGAACTTGCGGTCGGCGCCGGCACGCGCCGCGAGGATGCCGGAGTTGTAGATGCCGCCCGCCACGATCGCGACGTCGCGCGACTTGGCCTTTGCCAGCACGTCCGCGCCGGAACGATCGAGCAGCGTGTAGCGCCCGGCAAGAAGGCAGCAGTCGAGATCTGCCTCGTTCATCGCCTCGTCGATGGCGCGGGTCTCGTTGACCCCGAGACCGAAGCCCTTGATGAGACCCGCCTCACGCAGCTCCTGCAGCGCGCGGAACCCGCCGCCGGTGAGATCCTCCCAGGTGCGTTCGTGCCGCTCGCCATGGGTGAGACGACCGATGTCATGCACGAAAAGGAGATCGATGCCGGACCGGCCGAGCCGCTGCTGGCTGTCGTCGAAACTGCGCATCAGGCCGTCATAGCTGTAGTCGAAGACCTCACGGAAACCGAGGCCGTTGCTCCAGCCGGCATCGAAGGGGTTCTTCGGCGGCTCCGGCGGCAGGTCGCGACCGGGGCGCGGCAGGGCCATCAGCCGTCCGACCTTGGTGCTGACGACCGCCTTGGCGAGATCGCCAGCTTCTTCCCGCAGGAAGTGTCCGAGAAGGTGTTCCGCCCGGCCAAGCCCGTACATGGGCGCGGTGTCAAAATGCCGAATGCCGGCCTGCCAGGCAGTGCGCAGGGCCGCCAGCGCGTCGCCGGCGACGACCGGCCGGTAGAGCCCGCCGAAAGCAGCGCAGCCCAATCCCAGTGCGGTGAGTTCGAGACCGGCCCGCCCGACGGTCCTGCGTTGCGACACCTTCACCTGCAATCCTCCGGTTATGGCCGTTCGCCGCAGCGCCGCGACCCGGCGCCCGGTCTCTCGTGTCAGGATGCGCGCTCGCAGGTCGTTGCGTCGAGATAGGCAAGCGTGTTTCCGAGCGATGTCTGCAAGTGGGTCTCCAGGGCATGCATCGACGCATCCTGGTCGCGTTGCGTCAGCGCTTCGAGGATCGCGCGATGCTGGGCAATCGTCTCCTGGCCGGCGCCGGGGGTCGGCAAGGTCAGCAGGCGGCAGCGATCCATCTGTGCCTTGGATATGTCGACCACCTTCCACAGCATGTGCAGGCCGTTGACCTCTGCGATATAGCGGTGGAAATCGTCGTCGCGCGCAATCGCCTCGTCATAACGCAAGCGCTTCACCGCGGTCTCATGCGCGTTGACGATGTCCTCAAGATCCTGGACGTGCGACGGCGTAATGCACGCGGCCGCGCGCTTGATGCTCTCCAGTTCCAGCGCGATGCGGATGATATAGGCTTCTTCAACCTGCTCGCGCCGGATGTCGGCGACAAAGGTGCCGTGCTGCGCGAAGACCTCGACGAGCCCCTCGTCACTGACCTTTTTGACCGCCTCGCGCACAGGGGTACGCGAGATACCCAACCGGGTTGCGATGTCGATCTCGTTGATGGGTGCGCCGGGTTCCAGCTTGCCTGTGACAATGGCCCTGCGGACGAGCGAATAAACCTGGTCGCGCAGCGGAATCGCCCTGTTCAGGGCCACTCCGCCGAGGAATGCGGACAGGCGCTCTTCGCTTGGCTGATCGGGCGATTTCGTAACGATGATTTTGTCCTCACGACAGGGTTTCTGCAACATCCGAAACATGCGGCTCCCGCGGACCGGCCCATCCGGGGACACCGCCTTCCGGCGCCTCAAGGCTTGTATTATACTAGTGTAATATGCAAGAGCAATGCTGGAAAGCCGTCGCACGGGAGGTGCTCAGCACGGCGCACAAAAGACGATTCGGGAGGGTCGGGCAATGAACACAATGGATCTTGAGGGCCAGATCGCGGTCATAACCGGCGGGGCCCAGGGCCTGGGGCACGCCTTTGCCAAACGCATCCTCGCGTCCGGTGCAAAAGTCTGCCTTTGGGATATCGGCGGCGAGCGGCTGGCCGCCGCAAGAGCCGAACTCGGCGCCGGTGTCGAGACGGTGCTTGTCGACATTGCGGACGCCGATGCCGTCGTCGCAGCCCACAGGAAAACCGAAACGCAGCTCGGGCCGGTGTCGATCCTCGTCAACTCCGCCGGAATTGCCGGACCCAACCACACGCTCGACGGCTATCCGCCGGAAGAATGGCGCCGGGTCGTCGACATCAACCTGAACGGCACGTTCTACGTCAACCGCGCCGTGGTGCCGTCGATGAAAGAGCGGAAATACGGACGCATCGTCAACGTGGCCTCTGTCGCCGGGAAGGAAGGCAACCCGAACGCCTCGGCCTACTCGGCTTCGAAGGCAGGCGTGATCGGCCTGACGAAATCGCTGGGCAAGGAACTCGCAAGCTTCGACATCGCGGTCAACTGCATCACGCCGGCCGCAGCCCGCACACCGATCTTCGACCAGATGAAGCAGGAACACATCGACTACATGCTGTCGAAGATCCCGCGGGCGCGCTTCCTGGAAGTGAATGAGGCGGCGAACATGGTCGCCTGGCTGGTGTCAAAAGAAAACAGTTTCACCACCGCCTCCGTGTTCGACCTGTCCGGCGGCCGCGCCACCTACTGACCGATATCCAGGAGACCCGTCATGAAGCTTGTTCGTTTTGGTGAGCCCGGCGCCGAAAAGCCGGGCCTGATCGATGCCGGTGGTAAAATCCGCGATCTTTCCGGCAGGATCGCCGATGTGGCGGGGGAAAACCTGCATCCGGACGTGCTGAGGACCCTTTCGCGCACCGATCCGGAAACGCTGCCCCTCGTTGCCGGCAATCCGCGCATCGGCCCCTGCGTCTCCGGCACAGGCAAGTTTATCTGCATCGGCCTCAACTATGCCGATCATGCGGCGGAATCCGGCATGGCAGTGCCGTCGGAGCCGGTGATCTTCATGAAGGCGACCTCGGCGATTGTCGGCCCGAACGACGACGTGCTGATCCCGCGGGGATCTGAAAAGACCGACTGGGAGGTTGAGCTTGGCGTGGTGATCGGCAAGCCCGCGAAATATGTCCCGGAAGCCGAGGCAATGGACCATGTCGCCGGCTATTGTGTCGCTCACGACGTTTCCGAACGTGCCTTCCAGGCAGAGCGGCAAGGTCAGTGGACCAAGGGCAAGAGCTGCGACACGTTCGGACCGGTCGGCCCCTGGCTGGTCACCCCGGACGAGATCGCCGATCCCCAGAACCTCGGCATGTGGCTCAAGGTCAATGGCGAGACGATGCAGGACGGTTCGACGAAAACGATGGTCTATGGCATCGCGCATCTGGTTTCCTACCTGTCGCAGTTCATGTCGCTGCTTCCCGGCGACATCATCTCGACCGGCACGCCGCCCGGCGTCGGCATGGGCATGAAACCGCCGCGGTACCTCAAGAACGGCGATGTCGTCGAACTCGGGATCGAGGGGCTGGGGTCCCAGACGCAGACCGTTCGCGCCGACGCGTAGGAGATGCAGATGACCGCCGCTCTCGTCATCGATGCCCATCATCACTTCTGGCAGGTCGGGCGCGGCGACTATCACTGGATGTCCCCCGGGATGGGCCAGCCGCTCTATCGCGACTACCTGCCGGACGACCTTGCCCCGCTGCTGCGCAAGTCCGGGGTGGACGCAACGGTGGTGGTGCAGGCGGCACAGAGCGAGGCGGAAACCGCTTTCCTGCTCGACCTGGCCGCGCGGACCCCGTTCGTCGCTGGCGTCGTCGGCTGGCTCGACATGGAGGACGCCCGCTTCGGCGCAAAACTCGACTTTCTTGCACAGCAGCCCAAGTTTGTGGGGCTGCGCCCGATGCTGCAGGACCTTGCAGACGACGGTTACATTCTCCGGCCCAAGGCGCTCGCCAATCTGAAACGCCTCGCGGAATGCGGCATCGCTTTCGACATTCTGGTTCACCCCCGGCATTTGCCGAAGGTGCTCCGCGCGATGGAGACCGTGCCGGACCTGAAGGCCGTGGTCGATCACATTGCGAAACCGGACATCGCATCCGGCGCCTTCGACGGTTGGGCCGCAGACATGACAGCCCTCGCGTCCCTTCCGAATGTGCATTGCAAGCTCTCGGGCATGATCACCGAGGCTGAGCACCGGACCTGGAAGCCGTCGGATCTCAAGCCCTACATCGACCATGTCACGGGGTTGTTCGGCCCGGCCCGGCTGATGTTCGGCAGCGACTGGCCGGTGTGCCTGCAAGCCGGAAGCTATGCGGAAACGCTGCAGGCGTTGCGCGCCGTCCTCGACGGCCGCCTATCGGACGCCGAACGCGACGCGGTTTATGGCCTGAACGCCGTGCGATTTTACGGCCTTGCCGTTTGAGCGGCCCTCAAAAGGTGCGGGCCTTTGCTTGCATATTAGTATTATATTAGTGTAATAGAACAATGCACGTCCGACACAAAAACAAAGCCGCGGGCGGGCGATCGGGAGGAAGGGTATGTCGGCTGCGGCAACAGCCCTCCGCATGCGGGGGATCAGCAAGACTTTCCCGGGGGTAAAGGCGCTTTCGAGCGTCAACCTGACGGTCGAATTCGGGCGGGTGCATGCGATCGTAGGCGAAAACGGCGCAGGCAAGTCGACCCTGATGAAGGTCCTGAGCGGCACCTATCTGCCCACCACGGGCACCACCGAGATCGCTGGCGTCGAGGTCCGCATGCGCAAACCCGCCGATGCGCAGAGGCTGGGCATCCGCATGGTTCATCAGGAACTCAACCTGGTTCCCGACCTGAGCGTTGCGGAAAACGTCTACCTCGGCCGCATGCCGCGCCGGTGGGGCCTTGCGGACAAGGCGGCGATGCTGCGCGAGACCGCTGTCATCCTCGACGAGCTTGGCGCGACGATCGACCCGAAGGCGCGGCTCGGCGACCTGTCGATCAGCCAGCAGCAGCTTGTCGAGATCGCCAAGGCCTATGCGGCCGCTCCACGCATCATCGTCCTGGACGAGCCGACATCCAGCCTGAGCGAGCACGAGACGGCGGCGCTTTTTCGCATCCTGCGCAAGATGAAGCAGCAAGGCATCGCGATCATTTACATAAGCCATCGCGTCAAGGAGGTGCTGGAGATTGCCGACGATGTGACGATCCTGCGCGACGGCAGCATGATCGACACACGGCCGGCCGACGGCATCACGGTTGCGGAAATGATCCGGCTGATGGTGGGACGCGAGGTCACCAATGTGTTCCCCAAGACACCTTCGGAAATCGGCGCTCCGGTGCTGAAAGTGGTCGCCCTCGGCGACAGCTACAATTTCCGAAACGTGAACTTCGAGGTGCGCAAGGGCGAGATTCTCGGACTCACCGGTCTCGTGGGCGCCGGACGCACGGAACTGGCAAAGGCAGTCTTCGGCCTGGCGCGCGCCACCGAAGGCCGCATCGAGGTCGACGGCAAGCCGGTCGTAATCGGTTCGCCGGCCGCCGCCGTTCGCGCGGGTATCGCCTATGTGCCGGAGGATCGAAAGGACGAGGGCATCGTCCCCTCCCTGAGCGTACGCGAGAACATCAGCCTTCCGGTGTTGCGCAAGCTGTCCCGGTTCGGCCGGGTGAGCATGACCGCCGACCGCAGGCTCGCCGACAAATACACCAAGGAGTTTTCCATCATGCCGCCGGACCCGGAGCGGCGCATCGGCCTGCTCTCGGGCGGCAACCAGCAAAAGGCCGTCCTGTCCAAATGGCTGTCCGCCGACCCTTCGGTGCTCCTTCTCGACGAGCCGACTCGCGGGGTCGATGTTGGCGCAAAGGCGGAGATCCACCGCATCATTGGCGAACTCGTCGCCGGAGGCATGGCGGTGGTGATGATCTCGTCGGAACTGCCGGAAGTCCTGGGCGTCTGCGACCGCGTCATCGTGATGCGCGACGGTCACGCGTCGGCACCGGTCGACCGCGCGGCCTTGAGCGAGGAGAAGATCATGGCGCTCGCCACCGGGGAGGAGGCCGCGTGACCGACGTACCGATCCAGATGCGGCAAGACACAACGCAAGACACAACGAACGAACGGTTCCGGGGCGGAAGCCCTCTGGTCGATCTCCTGTCCCGGGGCGGGCTTGCAATCGCGATCCTGGCGGTTCTGGTCTACGGTTCGCTGACCAGCCCTTTCTTTTTCACAACCGGAAACTTCGTCAATGTGCTGACCTCGATGGCCATCGTCGGCATCGTCGTCGTGGGCATGACCTTCGTGCTTGTGGTGGGCGGGCTTGCCGACCTTTCGGTGCCGGCGACGATTGCCTGCGGGGCCATCCTGTCGCTTGCCCTGCAACCGGTCATCGGCCCGGTGCCGGCCTTCGCGGCGGCTATCGCGCTTGCAGGCCTTTGCGGCCTGATAAGCGGTCTGCTGATCGGCTATGTCGGCATCAATCCGATCATCGCCACGCTCGGCGTCGGCACCATCGTGCTCGGCATCGTCCAGGCAGCGGTCGGCGGCGTGATCGTCTACGGCACAAACCCCGACACGGCCGCTCTTGTGAAAAGCCGCCTTTTCGGCATTCCGGTTATCGTGCTGATATTCCTCGCCGTGGCGATCATCGGTCACTTCGTCCTCTCGCGCTCCTACTGGGGCCGATGGACCGTTGCCACCGGTGGCAATTGCAGCGCGGCCGAGGCGAGCGCCGTGCCCGTGCGCGCGGTCAAGGCAGGCGCCTTCGTGATCACCGCGATCTGCTCGGGTTTGAGCGGCGCGCTGCTGGGACTGACCCTGCAAAGCGCGCGGCCGCTCGTCGGCACCGGCTACGAGTTCAGTGCAATCACCGCCGTCGTGGTCGGCGGCATCTCGATCATGGGCGGCTTCGGGTCGGTGCCGCGCGCCATAGCGGGCCTGGTGTTTGTCCAGTTGCTGACCAATGTGATGGTCCTGCAGGGCGTTCGCACGCCGGTGCAGGGCTTCGTGCTCGGTCTGCTGATTGCCGGCGCGGTCGCGCTTGACGTCGCGCTTCGCAAGCGCGGAGGCGGGGCGTGATGACAATGCTTGCAAGACTTGTCCGCTATCGCGTCACCGTCATTCTCGGCCTGACCCTGCTCGTCGCCTCGCTGACGGTTCCGGGCTTTCTGAGCATCTCCACCCTCAGCCTGGGCCTCGACCGCGGGGCCACCATCGGCATCATCGCGACCGGCATGACGGTGCTTCTCATCGCGCGCCAGATCGATCTCTCGGTCGGCTCGACCTTCGCGCTGGCCGGCATCACGGCCGTGATGCTGCAGCCCGCGATCGGCATCTGGCCCGCAGCACTGGCAGGCGTCCTGGCCGGCGCAGCGGCCGGCGCCATCAACGGTTTGCTCTCCGTGGTTTTCAAGGTCAACGCGCTGGTTGCAACCCTCGCGACCATGCTGATCTTCCGCTCTATCGCGCACTGGCTGACGGACAGCCAGCCGGTTCCCGGCACCGACATCATGCTGTCGGTGGCGCTGTCGAAAATTTATCTGGAGATATTCACATTGCGCAGCGCGCTGTTTGTCGGCGCCATCCTGCTGCTTCACGTCTGGCTGACGCGCACCGTGGCCGGCCGCAACCTGTTCGCGGTTGGCTCCAACGCAGACGCAGCCGAGGCAAGCGGCATCGCACCCGGCCGCACCGTGTTCCTCGCCTTTGTCTTTGCCGGCGCGCTGGCAGGCGTTGCCGGCGTCCTTCAGAGCCTGACGACCAACACAGGCTCTCCGGTGTTCGGAGCGGAGCTGATCGTCACGGTGATCGCGGCGGTGGTGGTCGGCGGCACGCGCATCGAGGGCGGACGAGGCTCGGCGCTCGGCACGCTTGGCGGCGTGCTGACAATCGCTGCCCTGACCACGGCGATGGAGTTCCAGTCGGTGCCCGCCTACATCCAGCAGGTTGTCTCCGGCCTCATCCTCATTCTGCTTGTCGTTCTCGACCGCACCGTGCGGCCTGGCCCACGCACTCATGCAGCGGCAGGCGCATCGGGCTGAATTCCCGTGACGTGAAGGAGGAAACCATGACCAAGACCAAGACCGGAATGATCATAAGCGCGCTGGCGCTGCTTGCCTCGGTTGGCTGGGCGCAGGCAAAGACCGTCTGCTACGTCACCGCCGCCGATGCGCACGCCTATGCAACGCCGGCCAACGAGGCACTGGAGGCAAGGGCCAAGGAACTCGGGATCGAGGTCATCACCCTCAGCCAGAATTTCGACGTGCAGACCGGCACCGAACAGCTCAACACCTGCATTGCACGCAAAGCCGATGGCATCATCCTGTGGCCGCTCGACCCGCAGGCCTACATTCCCGGCCTTGCGCGGGCGCAACAGGCCGAGATCCCGGCCATTCTCATCAACTCGCCGATGGACGAGCAGGCGGACCGGTTCATCGTGTCGTTCACCGGGCCGGATGTCTACGAGGAAGGCGAGATGGCCGCGGATTCGCTCAACGATGCGCTGGACGGCGAAGGCGCGGTCGTCGTGATCGCCGGACAGGCCGGCAACGGCACCACCATCGGCCGCGTCGGCGGTTTCGTCGACCGGCTGACCGAGGTCGGCAGCAAGATCGAGGTGCTCGATACGGTGAACGCCGACTTCGACCAGCAAAAGGCGCTCGTCGTCAGCCGCGATCTCATCACCCGCTTCGGCGACGGCATCGACGGCGTCTACGCCAATGACGACACAATGGCGCGCGGGTTCATCGACGCGTGGAAGGAAGCCAAACCCGGCGAGCCGATGCCGCCGATCGTCGGCATCAACGGGCAGAAGGATGCTTTCGTATCGATCAAGTCCGGCGAAATGTACTCGACAATCGTCCAGTCGCCGGTGGAGGACGGCAAGCTCGCCATCGAGACCATGGCCGAGATCCTCGACGGCAAGGAGGTCGATGCCCGCCTGCCGATCCCGCTCACGGTGGTGACGAAGGCGAACGTCGACAGCGTCGAACCGGCTTTCTGATCCCGACGAACACGGTCTGACGCGAAGGGGCCCGCCACTGCGCGGGCTCTTTTTCTTGTTTGACCGCCAAAGTGCGAGAGCCTGCCGGGACAGGCGTCTCAACCGTTCAGGTTTCGCAGCGAGGCACGCAGGACAAGCTCCGCGTCGATGCGCACCGTGGCGGGCGACGGGGCTTCGGACCCCAAATGCGCGAGCATCATCTTGCCGGCCGCCTTGCCGATCTCCTGCAGGTGCATTCGCACCGTCGTCAGTGCCGGGTCGATCATGTCGACCAACGGAATGTCGTTGTACCCGGAGATCCCGACATCGAGCGGCACATTCAGGCCGGCCGCGCGGCATGCCCGGATCGCCCCTATGGCGACGAGGTCGTTCACGCACATGATCACTTCGGGCGGGGGCCGTTGCGCGTTCAGGAGGGATCGTGCGGCCCGCTCACCCTGGTCGGCCGACATGTGCTCGACGTAGACGATCCGGTGTTCCGGCAGCGTCATCCCGTGCTCTGTCAGGACATCGCGTATGCCGCGCCAGCGTTCCCTGCCGGTCGACAGGTTTTGCGGGGCGAGAATGACCGCAATGTCCCTGTGCCCCCAGGCAAGAACCTGTCGGGTCAGCGCCCGCATCCCGCCGAGGCAGTCGTTGATAACCGCAGGCGTGTCCCGGCTTAGCGTCTGCCGAAGCACCGAAATCAGCGGAATGCCCAGATCCTGGCACCGCTTCACGATGGGGTCTTCGAGCCTGGTGGTGGCAAGAAAGATGCCATCGACGAGCCGCGACGCCATCCTGTTCACAACATCCATTTCAACGGCGATGTCATAGCCCGTGTTGCCGACCAGGACAGCGAACCCCTGCGGCGACAGAACCTCCTCGATTCCGGTCAGGATCGGCGGATAGACGGGATCGCTCATGTCGTGAACGATCAACCCAATCGAATGTGTGGAATTGGTGCGCATGCTTGCCGCAACGGAATTCGGCTGATAGCCGAGCTCGCGCGCCACCGCTTTGACATGCTCCGCGACCGCATCCGAGATCCGGCCCTTGGATCCGGGGCGCAAGACGCGCGACACGGTGGAATAATGAACGCCGGACGCCGTTGCGACATCGGCGAGCTTGATCCGTCCGGCCCTGGCTTCGGTCTTGGGGCGCTTGGAAGTGCTCATGTCCCTCACCGCGTCCGGTCAGAAGATCCCCATGCCGGATCAAATCCATTGATTGATGTAGACCAGATGCGGCCATGCCGTCAGCAGGGCAAGAACGAATACCATCATCAGGGCAAAAGGAGCAGCGCCGAGGAACACGTCGCCCAAGGTTATCCGGGGATCTTCCAGACATCCCTTGATGACGAAACAGGCGATCCCGAGCGGCGGTGTCAGCAATCCCACCTCCACGGCGATCACGGTCAGGATCCCGAACCAGATCGGATCCGCCTCGAACCCCTGCATCACCGGAAGGAACAACGGCACCATGATGAGAATGATCGACACCGAATCGATGATCGTGCCCAGCAGCAGAACGACGAGCACATAAATCAGCACGACCAGCAGAAACTGGTCCGTGGCGGTGCGAACCAGGCCGCCGATTTCCATCGGGACGCCGGCGAGCGCCAGCGAACGGCTGTACATGGTCGCCGCAATGATCAGGAAGCAGATCGACGCGGTGATATGTCCGGTTTCGAGCAGAACTTTCCAGAAGGACTTCCAGCACAGCTTCTTGCGAACGACCGCCAGGACGAGAGCGCACAGCGCGCCCACCGCGCCCGCCTCGGTCGGGGTGAAGATGCCGCCGTAAATGCCGCCGAGAACGATCGCGACAAGCCCGAGAAGCGGCAGGAACTTGACCACGATCTGGCCAAGCGAATGCTCGCTGCGCGGATCGCTCTGCGCAATCGCCTCCGGGTCCGAAAACCGGCCCGTCCTGTCGTAGACGAAGCCCGGCACGAGATACGCCATCGCGACGATGCCGATGCAGAACACGCTCGACAGCAGGATCCCCGGACCGATCCCGGCAAAAAACATCATGCCGATCGACTGCTCGGTAAGGATCGCATAGATGATCAGGAGAATGCTGGGCGGGATCAGCATGCCCAGCACCGAACTCCCCGCCACGGTCCCCACCGCGAAGCGTGGACTGTACCCAAGGCGCAGCATCTCCGGCACGGCCACGCGGGTGAAGACCGCGGCGGAAGCAATCGAAACGCCGGTCACCGCCGCAAACACGGCGTTGGAGCCGACGGTCGCAAGTCCGAGGCCGCCGCGGATCGGTCTCAGGAAATAGTCGCCCACATCATAGGCGTCCCGGCCGACATCCGATGCGCTCATGATCAGCCCCATCAGGACAAAAAGCGGAATGACCGCGAAGGTCTGGTCGGCGATCCCGTCGGCTGCTGCCAGCGTCAGGAGCTTCATCGCGAGCGAAAGGCTGTCCTTCTGGATCGCGACCGACAGAAACGAGACGAGACTGAGGGCGATGCCCACGTGCATTCCGGAATAGATCAGAACAACGATGACCCCGACCGAGAACATGCCGATTTCAAGCCCAGACACGTGGCACCTCCCGAGGCATTCGTAAAATCCACATTGAAGCCGGCTTTCTCTAGCGGTCGCGAAGCTGTCGGAGGTTCCGACAGGCCAGGATCACGAATTGAATGGAGGCGGCGCTCGCGCCGAGAAGCATGATCGCCTCCAGCGGCCAGGTCGGCGCGGTGAAGATCCCGACGGTGCCCTTGTAGTAACCGCGGTCCCAGGCATCGATCAGCCGGGGATACTGACCGTAGGCAATGATGGCGAGGATCGCCGCGCCGATCAGGTTGAACGCCAAGCGCATGACCAGATTTGCGGTCCGTGCACGCAACCTTGCCAGCAGATCGAGAAAGGCGTCGGATCTGGTCAGTCGCTTGACGCGGATGGTATGGGCCAGCTGGAGATAGACAACGGCGACGATGGCCATCTCGGTCAGTTCGAGCGTGCCGGCCAGCGGCGAATCCCAAAGCCAACGGCCGAAGACGTCGATGTTGACGATGATCATCATGCCAAGCACGACGACGGCGCCAAGCGCATCCATGCCGACCACCAGCGGTGTAAAGCCGGGAGTGGGTGCCTCTCCCGAAGAGGGCTTAGCCCCTTCGGGAGACGCCTTCGACGTCTGGGTCATTGGTCCCACTGACGCGCGATGGGCTGATCCGCGTCGCGCATGGCTTGCATGTATTCCGCCAGGATCTCGCCGGCGGGCACGCCATCGGCTTCGAGGCTGTCGACCCATTCCTGCGCGAGATTGGGAAGCGTTGCCGCCCATTTCGCACGTTCCTGCGGATCGATCTCGACGACGCTTCCGCCATTGGCGACGAAGGTTTCACGTGCCTTGCCACCCAGTTCGGCCGCGAACTCGCCGATGTCGACGCCAAATTGCTTCGCTGCCGCAACCATCGCGTCCTTGACCTCGTCGGGAAACCGATCCCAGGCCTGCTGGTTGGCGTTGATCACATAGGAATTCACCCCGCCGAGGTTGGCGTTGAAGTAGTTTTCGCAAACCTCGTAGAACTTGAGCGAAACGACCGCCTCGCCCCAGACAAGCATCGCATCCACGACCCCGGTCTCGACGAGCTGGTAGAAATTTCCAAGGCTCCCGGTGACGCCGGTTGCCCCTGCAGGTTCGATCCAGCGCAGGTTCGGCCCGGCACCGGCGACCTTCAGGCCATCGATGTCGGCCAGCGAGTTGATCGGCTCGGACGAGCACAGGATGTAATTGTCGGGAATGCCGCTCGCTGAAAGCGTGACCTGGTTGAGACCCGTCCATGTGTCCCGGAACGCAGGATACTTGTCGACAAGACCATCCACGACTTCATGGATCAGAACGAGATCCGTCGTCGTGAAGGGCGTCACGTATCCGATCTGGTAGACCGGCAGCTTGTCGGCGTGAAAGGCGGTCGGGATGACGCCCATGTCGGCGAGGCCGGTTTCGATCGCCTCGAGCTCCCCGGCGGGTTTTGCAAGAGTTCCCGAAAAGGCTTCCTGCCAGTTGATCTTGTAGGTGCCGGTCTCCGCGAGACGCGCATCGACCCCGGGCATGAAGCTTTCCTTGAGCATCCGGACCGCGGCAACCGCCGGGGAAAACCCGGAAACGATGCTGACGTTGATTTCCTCTTGGGCAACCGCCGGCGACCCGAAGCCGACACCGGCGGCGAGAAACACGCCGCCCAGGCCGCTCAACGTGGTCTTTGCATTGATCTGCAGACGTCCGATTTTCATGATTTCCTCCCTGTCATGAACAATTTACAAGTCCGCGGCCGGGCTATTTTTCCTCTTGCCACGCGGTCCCGTTGATTCTCAAACTGTGCTCGATGGCATTGGCCTGGCTCAGGGTCTGTTCCACAAAACAGCCCCGGCGGGCGGCGCTGACGAGCTCGGCCACACGGTCCGGATCGGCCGCGGACGCAACATCCACATCGATCTCGAAACCGACAGGCCGACCCTGGTAAGGCCCGACGCCGTCCGGATGCGCTTCCCACCTCGCCCGGCAAAACACCTTTACATCGTCGACATCGATCTTGAGACGGCGCGAAAAGACCCGCACCTGGGTCATCAGGCAGCCGACAAGGCCGGTCAAAAAAAATTCGAGCGGCGTTGGCGCGGTGTCCTCGCCGCCCTGGAATTTCCCCTCGTCGGTCGCCAGCATCCGCGTCACCGTGAAGGGCTCCAGTGCGGTCAGCGTCACCTCATTTCGAAGCTTGCCGACACACGCGCCCTCGGCTGTGAAGTGAACGTTGAAGAGGGTGTCGGACATTGAAATCTCCGGGTGCCGCCGCTTTGTGCAAACGTTTGCACAATTAGAGGGCACGCTGTCCGGCGAGTAAAACCAACAAATATTCAAAATGATTTTTTACGGTTTCATTTTGGATGAATTGACCGTCGTCCGACCGTCGGTCCCAACTGGCTGCTGGTCCGGCTCGGATCCACCCGGATCGCGCGCAACGTGCTCGCGCTCGCCCTGTTCGCCAAGGGTCTGGCCGGCCCGCCCGCGACCGCGGTCATCGCAGGACCTCACACCGCTCAGCGGCCTGGCGCACGAGAAGCAAGGGATTGATTGGTGCGATAAACCGCTTCATGGCGCGGGTAGAGGCCAGTATGGGGCGCTCGGTGGTCCCGGGCGAACTCGGCATCAGCCTCGACGCTTCTCCGGAGGCCTTGAAGAAACGTACCTTCCTCCGCGACGGAAGCGCGGCAATGCGGCCGCAAACTCCAGCGAGAAGCCAGGCCACGGTGCTGCCCGCCGGACCCGGCCCCCAGGCCGTTTTCTTGCCCGGAGATCGGATCCGCGTGCCGCGAGGCCTAGATCGCGTAGCGCTTTTCCAGGTCGTCGAAGAGACCCTTGCGCACCATGCGCTGCCGTTCGAGGAAACTCGCAACGGGACCGGATTCATCCATCTTGCCCGTGTCCTTCAGCTGGGACAGGGCCACGGTCATGCCGTGGATCGCGGACTGAAGCGCAACATTGGCGTAGAGCACCAGCGAAAAGCCCATGCCGCCCAGCTCCTCCAGCTCGAGGATCGGCGTCTTGCCACCGACAACCAGATTGACGAGTTGGGGGGTCCCCTTCAGGGCCGCCGGAATGCCGCGCATCTCGTCGACGGACTGCGGTGCCTCGACAAAGGTGATGTCGGCGCCATCCTCGATGAAGGCGGCGGCCCGGTCGAGCGCCTCGGTGAACCCGTCGGTCGCGCGCGCGTCGGTGCGTGCCACGATCATCGTGTTTGCGTCCTGGCGCGCATCGACCGCAGCACGGATGCGCGAGCGGGCCTCGATCAGGGGCACGACTTCCTTGCCGGAAAAATGTCCGCACCGCTTCGGACTCTTCTGGTCTTCCAGTTGCACGGCGCTGGCGCCGGCCCGTTCCAGGGTGCGGATGGCGTGGCGGACGTTGAGGGCATTGCCGAACCCGTTGTCGGCATCGACCACGATGGGAAGCTCGGTCGCGTCGCGGATCGTCGATGTGTGCTGCGCGATCTCGCTCAGGCCGATGAAGCCCATGTCCGGCATGCCGAGATAGGTGTTGGTCAGCCCCGCGCCGGACAGATAGATCGCCTCGAAGCCCTGCTCCTCGATGACGCGGGCGGCAAGCGCATTTGCGGCTCCCGGCATGAGCACGGGCCCGCCGTCGAGGATCCGTTGCTTGAAGGCGCGGTTGATTTCGTGATTGAGCATGTAGGTTTCTCTTCTTCAGTCCTGGTCGTCGGAAAATTGGTGCGTCGGCGCGGGAAGATAGACGTGGCCGTCCATCAGCCGCCGCTGGGTGCGCAGGATACGGGCACTACGAATGCCGGAATTGTCGGGGTTGCGCATGGCCCCGACCGAGAGAATGCCGCTCGGTGTCGCGATGCGCAGGTTCAAGACGTCGGCTCCCTCCGGCAGGCACGCCGCCACGGCAGAGCCCTCGACCGCGGCGGCGCAGGCAAGCGCCAGCGCCCCCGTCACCGGAACGGCTCGATGCGCCTGGCCGGCAGAGATCATGCGGATCTGGAGATCGTGGGTTCCAGCCGGATGCTCCGTTCCCGAAAGATCGCGATAACTGCCGGCCGGCCCGACCATGGCGACCTTCGGCGTCGCCATGCGCCGCGCGGCCGCATCGAGATCTCCGGTCAGCCCCATGCGCACGGATGCCTCGCGGCGGAGGTCCTCCAGACGCGACATCAACGCGACATCAGCGTCGATTGCAGCTGGGTCGGCGCCCGTGTTGCCACCGACATCGCCGGCGTCGACGAACACGGACGGGACTGCGGCGTCGATCATCGTCACCCGCACCTCGTACCCGTCCGCAAGGCTCAGGCGGTGCAGGGCCAGACCTTGCGGCAGCAAGCCTCGTCCGAAGGTGTCGGCGGGATCGAGGAAATCGAGGGAGACGGGCGCCCCGGTTCCGGGAACGCCTGGAATGGACAAGTCCCCGGCAACCAAGGCGCGACCGTCGCGAACCGGAAAGCGCGCAACGATGATCTTGCCGGAGTTGGTGTTGTGAATGCGAACCTCGGCCGTGCCGTCGCGTGGGCCGGCAACCAGCCCCTCGTCATAGGCGAAAGGTCCGATCGCGGAACTCATGTTTCCGCAGTTCCCGCTGAAATCGACTTGGTCCGTGGTGACACCGACCTGAGCGAACGTATAGTCGACATCCGCGTCGGCGCGCGTGGGCGGAGCGACGATGCAGACCTTGCTGAGAGAGGACAGCCCTCCGCCCATTCCGTTCAGCTGGCGCTGGTAGGGGTCCGGGCTTCCCATAAGGGCCGCGAACAAGGGCGCCCATGCGGCCTTATCCTCCGGCAGGTCCGCGCGCTTCAGCACGACGGCCTTCGACGTGCCGCCGCGAATGAAGGCGGCGGGAATACGGTCCTGACTCATTCGCCGTCCCCTGCTTTCTCGGAAAGCTGGGCCTCGAGCGCAGTCCAGCTGTTGCGGATATGGCGGCGCATCAAGAGCCCGGCCACCTCGGCGTCGCCGCCGGCGACCGCCTCGGCAATGCGCTTGTGCTCGTGCAGGGCCTTGACGCCGCGTCCGGTCACATTGCGATGCTTGACGCGCAAGAGGGAAAGCTGCGGATAGAGGTCGCGGGCGAGATAGCGTTGCAACAGCTCGTTTCCCGCCATTCCGGCGATCACCAGATGAAAGTCCCGGTCGCCGGCGCCTTGAAGATAGGCCCCTTCGGGATGGGCGGCGACCTCCGTGGCATGCTGATCGAGCAGGGCGCCGAACTGCGCCGCCGTCTCGCCGCTTGCCCTGGCGGCCGCGAGCATTGCGGCCTCGGCCTCAAGCGCGGCACGGACTTCATAGAGCGCCCGCGCGTCTGCGCGGCTCAGCTCGCGCACGCGCGCCCCGCTGTTCGGCACGATCGTCACGATTCCGGACTCGTTGAGCAGGTTGAGTGCCGCGCGCACCGGCCCTCTGCTGACGGCGAACCGCTCAGCCAGGGCGACCTCTCCAAGACGCGCTCCCGGCAGCAGCCGCCCGGACAGGATTTCGTCGCGCAGGTCCTCCGCGAGTCGCTCCGCAACGAGTCCACGGGATGTCTCGCTAATTGTTGACAATTTTATCCTCCACGAACCGCATCACCGGAAGGGCAGATCTTCATTTACAAATAAAATCGTTTAATTTCAATGATATGTCAACATGAATGACTCGCTTGACACGACAAGGATCCGAGCGCTACCAATTGAAATCTGCAAAATTGAACTACAATCCAACAGCAAACGTCTGGGAGGACGTCCCAACCATGAAGAAAATTGCAATCGCCGCAGCCGCGCTCGGCATGTCGCTGGCGGCAGCGCTTACGCCCCTAACCGCAAGCGCGGAGGAGAACTGGCCGCCGCGCAAGATCACCTTCGTCGTCGCTCTCGGGCCCGGCGGCTCCGCCGACCGCACGGCACGTGCGCTTGCCCAGCGCCTGCAGGACGAACTCGGGACACCGATCTCGGTGGTCAACCAGGAAGGCGGCGGCGGCCACGTCGGCCACACCTACTTCTCCCAGATGCCGGCCGACGGCAGCTACTTCCTCGCAACATCGATCCACCCCTATATCTCCAACGCGATGCTGCGCTTCGACGCGGACTACACGCTCGACGACTTCGCCTTCATCAACGGGCAGTGGAACGACTACGACCTCTTCGCGGTCAACGCCGAAACACCGTTCAAGTCCCTGGCCGAGTTCATGGAAGCGGCGAAGGCCGAGCCCGGCACGCTGAAGGTCTCCGTCGTGCCCGGCTCGACCGGCGCGATCAACCTCGAGCTCGCCCTTGAAGCCTTTGGCCTCGACAAGAGCGCGGTCAGCATCGTCACCTACCAGTCGGGCGGCGCGGCCCGCACCGCCGTTGCCGGCGGCCAGGTCGACATGACGGTTCTGGCGGCGGACGGCACCTTGTCCATCGCCGAATACGTGCGCCCGCTGGCGCTGGCGGCCGATGAACCGAGCGCGGACTGGGACGCTCCCACGCTGAACGCGGCCCTCAAGGACAACGGTCTGGAAACGGTTCCGGTCCTGGCGGGTTCGATGCGCGGCCTCGCCGCCCATGCGGAGTTCAAGAAGAACCACCCGGAAGCGTTCCAGAAGATGGTCGACGCCTACAAGGCGGTGCTTGAGGACGAGGACTTCGTCGAGAAGCTCAAGGGCCAGAAGATCGGCGCGCAGTGGCTCGGACCGGACCGCACGACCGAGATCATCAAGTCGAACTTCGAAGTTCTGAAGCGCTTCAGCGCCGAGTAACGCGATCAAGTTGCGGGGGCCTTGGCTCCCGCAACTCTCAAAACGGCGCAGACAGGGGACGACCATGAGCGGAAGATTTCCCGCAAGCCATGCAGCCTTTCTCGGCATCGCGCTTGCCATTACGGGCTTCATTCTCTGGAGCGCGTTGTCCGCCTCGACCAGTCTGAACAACCTCATCGTGGTGGCGCCCGCAGCGCTGCTTCTTGGCATTCTGGCGCTGTGCATCGTCGTCGCGGCCCTGCGCAAGCAGGACGCCGAACCGGCACCGGCCGGCGCGCTTGGCGATCTTGTCCTGCTCGCCGGCTTCGGGATCTTCTGCTACGCCCTGACCCATGTCGGGTTCGACGTGGCGACCTTCGTCTTCGTCTGGGCCGGCATCGTGGTGAGCGGAGGCCGCAGTCTGTGGGTTCCCCCCCTCTACGCTGCGGTATTCAGCCTTGCCCTCGTCAAGGGGTTCGGGTCGCTCTTTCCCTATCCCATGCTGACGCTGGTGCTTTGACATGCTCGATCAATTCGCGTTGTCGCAGGCCTTCGGCCTGCTGTTTTCCAGCTTTGACCCCTGGATCTGGGTGATCCCCGGCCTGCTGATCGGGCTGGTCTTCGGCTCGATCCCCGGTCTTCAGATCTCCATGGCGATGGCGGTGTTCCTGCCGGTGACCTTCGGCATGGACTTCCTCCAGGCGATGCTCTTCCTCACCGCGATCTTCACCGGTGGGGCCTATGGCGGTGGCGTCACCGCCATATTGATGAACATTCCCGGCTCCTCCTCCTCCATCGCGACTGCCTTCGACGGCTACCCCATGGCACGTCAGGGCAAGCACAACGAGGCGCTCGGCCTCGGGCTTGCCGCCTCCGTGGTCGGGTCCTTCATCGGCTATATCCTGCTGCTCCTGCTGATCGGGCCGATGGCGGCCCTGGTGCTGAAGATCGGCCCGATGGAAATGGTGGTGGTCGTGCTCTGGGGCCTGACCCTGATCGCGACCCTCAACGACAGCAGCCTGGCCAAGGGCCTGTTCGCCGGCTTTCTCGGGCTTGTTCTCAGCCAGATCGGCATGTCGACCACAGGGATCATGCGCACCACCGTCGGCAACCCGCATCTTCTCGACGGCATTCCGGTCGTCCCGGCGATGATCGGGATCTTCGCCGCCTCCGAACTGCTGCGCCTGCGGGGCAGCAGCTACCTGGTGACGGATGAGGCCCAGCGCGACATTTCGCTCAGGAGGATCCTTGCCGGCGTGGCGGAGACCTTCCGCCATCCTGTCGTGCTTTTGCGCGGCAGCCTGATCGGCGCCGGGATCGGCGCGATTCCCGGCGTCGGCTCCTCTGTCGCGAACCTCGTGTCCTACGGCGAGGCGCGGCGCACCTCCGCAACGCCGGAGGCCTTCGGCAAGGGAGCGCCCGAGGGGGTTATCGCGGCGGAATCCGCCAACAGCAGTTCCGAGGGCGGCTCGATGACCGCGCTTCTCGCCCTCGGCATTCCCGGCGGTGCCGCAACCGCCGTGCTGCTTGCCGCCTTCTCGTTTCACAACATCATCGGCGGCCCCTCCTTCATCCGCAACCAGACGGACGTGGTCTATTCGATCATCCTCGGCAACCTGGGCCAGGTGTTGCTGCTCGCCGTGGTCGGTCTGTTGATGCTGCGCGTGCTTGGAATGGTCGTTCGCGTTCCCCTCGCCTATCTGGTGCCGAGCGTGCTTGCGATGTGCGCCTGGGGCGGCTACGGGATCACCGGAACCGTCGCCGGACCGCTGACCGTCGCAGCCTTCGCTTTGCTTGGCTGGCTGATGCGCCGCAATGCCTATCCGGTTGCCGCGACCGTGATCGGCCTGCTGCTCGGCCGCATGATGGAAGGCGAACTCGTGCGCACGCTGCAAATCTCGAACAACCAGCCGATGACCTATCTTCTGGAACGGCCGATTGCGCTCGTCCTCGCCATTGCGATGCTCGCGGTTCTTGTCGGGGCGCCGTCGCTCAAGGCCTTGCGCGCCCGCAAGGCGCGGCGCGCCGGGCATTGACGGTGATGCGGTCCGCAGTCGCGCGCGGCGCGGCGACGGTCGGGATCGGATGCGCCGGCGGCGTCGCATTCTATCTTTTGAACCTTCCGCTCCCCTGGGTTCTGGGAAGCCTCTTTGCCTCGGCGCTTGTCAGTCAGCTTTCCGGTTTCCGTCCGGGCCTGCCCGCCGCATGGCGCAACTGGTCCATGGTGGCGATCGGGACGATGCTGGGCACCGGCTTCACCCCCGATGTGATCGCACGTGCGGGGAGCTGGGTCGTCAGCCTCGCCGTCATGACGCTTCTGTCCTTCGCCTTCTGCGGCCTCGCCTACGCGGTCTTTCGCCGATGGGGCGACATGAACCGCGAAACCGCGCTGTTCGCCGCGATGCCCGGCGGCTTGTCCGTGGTGACGATGCTCGCGGAACACTACAAGACCGAGGCCAACCGCGTGGTGCTGTGTCATACGGCGCGTCTGGTCGTGCTGCTGGTGAGCGCACCGCTGCTGATCCAGTGGATCTCCGGCATCGACCTCGCGGAGGCCAACCGGACGGCCTTCTCCGGCGCCGAGCCCCTCGACCTGGTCGAGCACGGCACGCTCGCCCTCGTCGCCGTTGCGAGCTGGTTCATCGCGACGCGCGTGCGCTTTCCCTCCGTAATGCTGCTCCTGCCGTTGTTCGCATCCGCCGCAATTCATGCCACGGACCTGGTGACGGTCCACGTCCCCCCCGTCCTGTCCGCACTGGCGCAGATCGTCATCGGCGCCGGCGTCGGCGCACGCTTCGCGGACTACAGCTTGAGACAGATTGCAAGGGACGGATGGCTCGCGGCCGTCGTCGGCCTTGTCTTCGCCGCCAGCTCCCTCGCCGCCGCCTTCGTCGTGGCGCCACTTGCCGGAGCAGATGTCGCACCGCTGTTCCTCGCGTATCTTCCCGGCGGCGCTCCGGAACTGGGCGTGGTTGCCCTGGCGCTGATGATCGATCCCGCGATGGTGGCCGCGCACCATGTGGCGCGTGTCTTCCTGATCGTGGCGCTGCTTCCCTGGGCCGCAAGCCGCGTAGCCGGAAAAAAAGACGGCGCGCCCTAGCCGAGACGCACCGTCTTTCGTGTTTCAGACACCCTGGCGGCGATCCGAATGCCCGACCCGCGACATGCGGTTGCCGGCCGCGCAGGGAAACGGAAACAGCGCAGACGGCGCCCGGCGCCGCTGGATCGCGGCAGATGAGCTACCAGTCGGGCGAGGACCCGAAGTCGCAGATCCGCACGAGCTCGTCATAGGCCCCCGCGCAAGCGCCGAGCACGGGGGCTGGCTGTTGCAACCCCTCGCCGGTCGGGAAGGAACGAACGCATCCGCCGGCTTCAATGATCAGCGCATAACCCGCCATACAGTCCCAGGCACTCATCCTCGGCTCGGCATAGCCGGAAAGCCGACCCGCAGCGACCCAGGCCAGCATCAGCGCGCCCGACCCGTACCGAACCCATGCCGCGCCCGCGTCCATCAGGGCCGCCAGCATGTGACCGACCCTCGCGCTGTCGACCCGGTCATTGGCGCCAACCCCCAGAAGACCAGCCCTGAGATCTCCGTCCAGCGCGCGCAGCGGCTCTCCATTCAGGAAGGCACCGCCACCACGGCTCGCTGTATAGAGTTCGTCCAGCACGGGCGCGTAAATCACCCCCACGACCGGTCCCTCTTCGTCACAAACGGCTATCGAGACGCACCATCCCGGGAGTCCGTTCAGATAGGGCGCGGTCCCGTCAATCGGATCGATTACCCAGATCAGGCCGGACCTGCCGGCACTGAGACCGTGCTCTTCGCCAAGCTGCGCGTCCTGCGGGAAGGCCTCGGACACGGCAAGACGGATCAGCGTCTCGACCTCCCGGTCGGCCTCCGACACCAGGTCGGTCACATGGCGTTTCTGCTCGACCACCAGTGTCTCGCGCGCGTTGAAGCGCTCAAGCGCGAGCGCACCGGCACGGCGGGCGATCTCGATGGCAGCCGCAAGACGGTCCGCCCCCACTCCTTCTTCCATCATGCCGCCTCCGGGATCAGGGCGATGCCGCGCGAGCGAACCTCTAGGGCGACCTCGGTCCCGGACGGCAGCAGGGTATCGCTCTCGTCGTCGATGACGAAGATCCGACCGAAGGGACCGTCGATTTCATACTCCACATGGTCCCCGAGATAGGCCGACGACGCGACCGTTCCGGGGATGCCCTCCCCGTCCGCTTTTACCTTCAGCGCATTGGAGCGCAGCGACAGCCGCGCAGGACCGGGCGCAACACCGCGCGACGGCAGGGGAAAGGCAACGCCGCCAAGCTCCACGCGCGCGACGTCGCCGTCGACGTCGAGCACGCGGGCATCGACGACATTTGCCTCGCCGATGAAATCGGCGATGAACTCAGACGCCGGCGCCTCGTAGAGCTCGCGCGGACTGCCGATCTGGGCAATCACGCCGTCCTTCATCACAACGATCGTGTCGGAAACAGCAAGAGCCTCTTCCTGATCGTGGGTGACATAGACCGCGGTAAAACCCAGCCTTTGCTGCAACTCTCGGATATCGGTGCGCACCTTGCGCCGCAGGCGGGCATCGAGATTGGACAGCGGCTCGTCCAGCAACAGGACCTGCGGCTCCAGCACAAGCGCACGCGCCACGGCGACACGCTGCTGCTGACCGCCGGAAAGCTCGGCCGGAAGACGTCCGCCAAGACCCGACAGACCGACCAGGTCCAGCGCGTCCTCCGCCCGTTTGCGAGCCTCCTTCGGGCGCAGCCCTCCGGCCTCCAGCCCGTAGGCGACGTTCTGCCCCACGTTCATGTGAGGAAAAAGCGCGTAACTCTGGAACACCATCGACACATCCCTGCGGTCGGCGGGAAGCCGCGTCACGTCGTCGCCGCCGATCAGGATCCGCCCCTCGGACGGGCTTTCCAGGCCGGCAAGCATCCGCAGTGTCGTTGTCTTGCCGCAACCGGAGGGCCCGAGCAGGGTGACCAGCTGACCCGGCGCGATATCCAGGCTCAGGTCATGGATGGCGGTGAATTCGCCGAAGCTCTTCCGCACGTTCCGGAATTCCACGGCACCTCTTGGCTGCGTCATGCGTTTGCTTCCTTGTTGATGGGCGATCCCGGGGAGACACGCTCCTCCCTGCGGCGTATGCGGCGGTCGCCGACAAGCAGCTGGAAACCGCCGATCACCGTGATCATCACGAGAATCAGGACCGAGGAGTAGGCGATGGCGATGCCGTATTCGCCGTTCTCGACCAACCCGACGATATAGGCCGTGGCCATGTTGTATTTCGCGCTGACGAGGAAGATCACGGCAGAGATGGACGTGATCGCGCGAACGAAGCTGTAGACCAGAGCCGCGAGAATGGCCGGGCGCAACAACGGAAGGATAACCTTGCGCATCGTTCGTCCGGATCCCGCCCCCAGCGAAAGAGAGGCCTCGTCCAGCGAGCCGTCGAGCTGACTCATTGCCGCGACACCGCCGCGCACGCCCACCGGCATGTTGCGGAACACGAAACACGCGATCAGGATCACCGCCGTTCCCGTCATCTGGAGCGGGGGAAGATTGAAGGCCATGATGTAGCTGATGCCGATGACGGTTCCCGGAATCGCGAAACTCATCATGAGCGCGAACTCGAACACCGAGCGTCCCGGGAAGTTTTGGCGAACGATCAGCCAGGCGGTCAGAAGCCCAACGGCGGCCGTCAGCGGAGCGGCCAGAAGCGCAATTTCCATCGTTGTCCAGAAGCTGTCCCAGGCGACGCCGGTCCAGCGGATGCCTTCGTCCCAGCCGATCCCGAAGGCCCTGATATAGTGCTCGAACGTCAGGGAATGGTCGAGACCCCATACCTTCACGAACCCGCCAAACACGATCATCGCATAGACAGTGATCGTGAAGGCGGCCCAGGCCACCGCGATCGTCGTCGCCGGCCAGGCGACCCGCTTCGGCAGGCTGATATGCCGGCCGCCGTCGCCCTTGCCGGTCACGGTGGCGAAGTTGCGGCCCGTGAGCCAGAAACGCTGCGCGAGAAAGGCAGACAGCGTGAAGAACAGCAACACCATGGCCAGGATTGCCGCGCGCGCCGGATCGTTCTGCGCGCCGACAACGGCGAAGAAGATCTCTGTCGAAAGAACCCCGCCGGACCCACCGAGCACGAGAGGGTTGCCGAAGTCGGCCATCGATTCGATGAAGCCGATCAGGAACGCATTCGCGAGCCCCGGCGCCAGCAGCGGCAACGTCACCTTTCGAAACGTGCGCCAGCGGTCGGAGCGCAATGTCTGGCTCGCCTCCTCCATCGACGGACTGATCCCCTCGACCACCCCGATGAGAACGAGGAAGGCGATCGGCGTGAAACTGAGCATCTGTGCGATCCAGATGCCGGTCAGGCCGTAAAGCCAGCGGCCAAGCTCCCAACCGGTCGCGACCTCGATCACATTGGTCAGCGTGCCGGACCGTCCGAGCAGCATCGTCAGCGCGAGACCGATCACGAAAGGCGGCGTGATGATCGGCAGGACGGTCAAAAGGCGAAGGGATTTCTTGAACCGGAAGCCCGTGCGGGTCGCGACCAGCGCGAACACCAGCCCGAGCAGCGTCGTTCCGGTGGCCGTGCAGATCGCAAGGAAGAAGGTTCGCCACGCAACGCCGCAATTGCCACCCGCGAGACAGCCGAGCGACCAGATCTTCGGATCGACAATGTTCCGGCGCACCCCCTCGGTCGTGAACGACCCGTCGAACTCCTGAAACGCACCGGAAAACATGGAAACGAGCGGATAGAAGACGAAGACCGCCACCAGAAGAATGAGCAGCGTGATGGCGCCGAGAACGAAGGCATCGCCCTTCAGGGCGCCGCGTTCGGCCGCGCCGAAGGCGATCATCAGCGCGAAGCCGGTCACCACCATCAGCGCACCGGCGCCGAAGGCCGGCTGCCCCGAAACATCACCGAAAAGCGCCTCCAGCAGGCCCCAGTTCCAGCCCCTGAGTCCGATAGCAAGGCCTTCCGCCAGCATCCACGCAAGACCCGAGACGCCGATCGCGATCATCGCCGCGCCCCGGGTTCCGGGTTTGCGCATCACCCGCAGGCCGACCGCAGCCGCGACCAGCACCAGGATCGGCAGCAGTTGCCATTTGCCGTTGAGAGCCTGCAGGAGTCCGGGCCATAATTTCTCCGACGAGAAAAAGTCCGGCACCCACTCGAGCCCGAAAAAGCCGGACCTGATGCGATACCAGGGCAGCGCGACAAGCGCGAAGAGGCTTGCCGCCAGGATCAGATCGAGCCTGCGGTTGTCTCTGGAGGTCATGTGTCTGTCCGATGGGAAAGATGAAGCAGAGACGGGCGGCCCGTGGGCCGCCCGTCGCGAGCCGAGATCACTGAACCGGCAGGGAACCGACTTCCTCGTCCCAACGCGCAAGGAGGGCCTTGCGGCGGTCGGCGTCGCCGTATTCGGCGAAGTCGTAGTCGATCAACTTGATCGTCGACAGATCCGGCGCTTCCTTGGGCGGCGTGGCATTGGCGTTGGAGGGGATCTGGAAGGATCCGGCCTCCGGCATCAGGCTTTGCACCTCCGCCGTGAGCACCCAGTCATAGAAAGTGCGGGCTGCTTCCGGATTCTGCGCGCCCTCGATCAGCGACATGGAGCCGATCTCGTATCCGGTCCCCTCGCAGGGAGCGACCACGCCGATCGGGAAGCCGGAAACCGCCTGGGATACGGCGTCGTGCTGGAAGACGATGCCGAGCCCGGTTTCACCCCGCGCCGCCGCCTTGACCGGCGCGCTGCCGGACTTGGTGTATTGCGACACATTGGCATGCATCTTCTTCAGGAAGTCGAAGGCTTCGTCTTCGCCCATCAGCTGCACCAGAGTCGCGAGCGCGGTGTAGGCGGTGCCGGAGGAATTCGGATCCGCAATCTGGACCTCGCCTTTCAGCGCAGGGTCCAGAAGATCCGCCCAGCATTTCGGCGGCTCGATCCCCTTCTTCTCGAAAATCTCCTTGTTGTACCCCCAGCCAAGCGCACCGGAATAGACACCGACCGTGTGGAAATCGGACACCTCGGCCTGCCCCTTCGCCCAATCCTGCAACTGGTCGAGCATCGGCGACTTGTACTGCGCGCTCAGCCCGTCCTGACCCGCCTGGAGATGCGGATCGCCGGTGCCGCCCCACCAAAGGTCGGTCTGGGGATTGCGCGCCTCGGCCCGCACCTTGGCATAAGCCTCGCCGGACGAAAGCCGGATCATGTTGACGTCGATATCGGAATGACTGGCCTCGAACTCGTTGACCAGTTTCTCGCAGATCACGACGTCCGCCGAGCAGATCAGATTGAGTTCATCTGCCAGCGCGGCACCGGGCATGGCGACGAGAGTGCCCAGAAGGGCGAGTTTCACAGCTTTCATTGTTTCCTCCCATTTTTCCCGTGACCGGGACAGGTGAATTGCACACCTGTGCATCAGGTTGAATTTCATTTCAGGTCATGTCAATGAAATGATAGAAATTTATCGTATCTTTTTCCCGGGCAGCACGTATGCACAGCATTGCAAGGCGATGAAATGACGAGGCATCAGGTTAGCGCAAAGGATGTGGCCGAACTGGCAGGGGTGTCGCGCACCGCAGTCTCGCGCGCCTTCACGCCGGGCGCTTCCGTTTCGGCGGCGACACGGACGAAGGTCTATGCCGCCGCAGAGGAGCTGGGCTATCAGGTAAACAATCTCGCCCGTGGCCTGCTGACGTCCCGCACCGGCCTCGTCGCGCTGATCGCGTCCGAGGTCCAAACCCCCTATCGTGCGGCTCTGCTCGCAGCCTTGTCGAGCAGACTGCAACAGACCGGCAAGGTCGGCCTGCTGATCAACACCGACCGGTCGGACGAAAGCGTCGCCCAGGCGCTGCGCAAGGCGATTTCCTATCGCACCGAGGCAGCCGTCGTTCTGTCCGGCATGCCCGATACGTCGCTTGCCGAAACCTGTCTGCGAAACGGTATGCGCCTGGTTTTCATCAACAGGGAGGAGGAACGCCCGGGTGCGCTGCGCATTCGCATCGACGACGCCGTCGCCGGGCGGCAGGCATTCATGTCCCTGGCCGCGGCCGGATGCCGTCGCCCCGCCTTCGCATCGTCAATGGCCGGAACGCCCAGCCTTGTCGCGAGGGGACAGGGGTTCAAGGAGAGGGCGGCAGAGACCGGAACGCCCATCGTCGAATGTGCGAGCGGCATGACCTCCTACCGCACCGGGCTGGATGTGGGCACCCAACTCCTGACAATGCCCGACCGGCCGGACGGTATCTTCTGCGCGACCGATCTCATCGCCTGCGGTGTGGTCGACGCGGCGCGCCGGCGCTTCGGATTGCGTGTCCCGGAAGACGTATCGGTGATCGGCTTCGACGACATCGATCAGGCGGCCTGGGAAGCCTACCACCTGACGACCTTCCGCCAGCCGGTCGAGGAGATCGCGGAGGCCGCCGCAGCTTACCTGTCAGAGCCGCCGAACGACACGCCGCAAACGGTCACCCTCTCCTCGCGTATGGTCTGGCGGGGAAGCGTCCGCAGGTAGCCCGCGCCTCTCACCATCCGTGCCGTCGGTCCTTTTGCCGTCTCGATCCATATCGTGTTCAAACAGAAAGTGTCGCTCAAACAGGCACCGCATCGGGCCGGATGCCCGGGCGCCCAGACGCCTCTTTGGGGAGCCGGCAGGGAGAAAAATCCGGAATTGATTGACGGCGATCCGGTTTTTCAACGACCGCGCCGCGCGGCAATGGCCTGCCCGGCCGCCCATCCCGCGGACCAGGCCCATTGAAAATTATAGCCACCCAACCAGCCGGTCACATCGACCGCCTCGCCGATGGCATAGAGGCCCGCAACGGTCTTTGCTTCCATCGTGCGCGACGACAACGCGGCGGTTGAAATGCCGCCGGCCGTCACTTCGGCCTTGGCGAAGCCTTCGGTTCCGGTCGGATGGAATGTCAGGGCCTGCAGGGTTTCGGCGGCGCGCGCGAGATCCGCATCCGAACTGTTTCCCAACTCTCGTTCCAGCCCGATATGCGTTGAGAGAACCTCGGCCAGACGGTTTGGAAGGTGATCGCTCAAGACAGACCGCAGCCGGGCACGCGGGGACCGCTGTCGCGCTTCGCTCAAAATCTCCGTGGCATTTCCGATCAGCTCCAGCACCACTGGCGCGCCGGGCGTCCAGTATGAGGACGCTTGCAAAATGGCCGGCCCCGACAACCCGCGATGCGTGAAAAGGGCAGCCTCGGAAAAGGCGGTGCCCCCGATATGCGCCGTCACCGGGCAGGACACGCCGGAAATGTCCCGGAACGCTTGTGCGTCCGGCCCCAGCGTCAGAGGCACCAGCGCGGGCCTCGGCGGCACCACGGGCAAGCCGAAACGCTCCGCGATCTGGTAGGCCAGTCCGGTGGCACCCATTTTCGGAATGGACGGGCCGCCGGTGGCAATAACCAGTTGGGCTGCCGTCTCGCCTGCAACGCGAAACAGACCGTCACCATGACCGATCTCGCCAATCTGCGTCGACAGACGGATCTCGACCCCGCCACGAGCACATTCCTCGAGAAGCATCGCCACGACCTGCCGCGCAGAGCCGTCGCAGAACAACTGTCCCAACGTTTTCTCATGCCACGCGATGCGATAACTTTCGATGAGCGCAAGAAAGTCCCATTGGGTGTACCGGGCGAGCGCGGATTTTGCGAAATGCGGATTTTCGGACAGGAAGCGATCCGGACTCGTTTCCATGTTGGTAAAATTGCATCTGCCGCCGCCGGAGATCAGGATTTTCTTGCCGGCCTTCTCCGCATGATCGAGCAAAAGCACCCGCGAACCGGCCTGTCCCGCTGTTGCGGCTGCCATCAGGCCGGCAGCTCCGGCACCAAGAACAATCACATCAAATGTCATTCCCGTCCTCTACGATGCTCTGTGGCAAAGAAAAAGGGGAAATGCGCCAGTCACATGGGCGCGCAGGGTCCATCAACCATCGTGCGACGAGCTCGGCCGTGCATGGTGACCCTGATGGCGGACATCAACTGACACGCCCGGCATGGGACAGCCGAACCGTCAGAATCTGCCCCCGACATTCAGACAACGATCCACGCTACGCTTCGCGGCTCTTCCAATCTTGGACGAAAGGGAGGCCAGAGATGTCGAAACCCGGGCAGCACGCATTCGGGTTCAAGGCGAAGGCCGCGCCGGAAGCGCTGAACGGCGAGGAGCGGGTGATTCCGTGGTCGGCCATCAGCCGCTGGCGGCCACTTGCTCTTGTTTTGGGCGGCTTCAACCGGTCGCCGCAACACTTTCGATCATGTCGTGCTTGTGTAACCGGATAGTCCGCATCGGGATCCCGGTGCAGCGGGCGTGCCGGGCGCCGCGCGAAAGACAAAAGGGGGCTTCCCGCGCCCCGGCGTGCGGCAGAAGGCCTTCAAGCGTGTTGAGAAGGGTCCCGCGACGAACTCAGCCCTTTGATATTCCCCGGGGAAATCGATAGTGATGGCAAGTGTCGCCCCTGCCTGTCCTTCCGTTTGCGGACCCTCCATGTCCCTCGATCTGCCAAGCCTCGATAGAATCTATGCGCTCTGGGACGGCCTTGCCGACTTCGATGCCGTCAACATCCAGGCCTCTCGCACCTATTTGCTCGAACAGATCAGCAGCCTTGTGGATGCCCAGAATGCAGACTGGATCGGCTGCGTGCGGCTGAGCTGGAACCAGGCCGACGACCCGATGAAGGGATGGCGCCCGCGCACCCTGTCCACCCTGAAACCTTGCGCCAACTCCAACCAGGCGATCGACGAGGCCTTCCAGGAAATGGAGAAGGGCCAGCCGGACATCACCACCATCCGAAACGTGGAGCTGGCTGGCAGCTACAGGGTACTGTTGTTGAACGAACTGGCAAACCAGGACTGGTTCGCGGGGCCGTCCTACCAGCGCTACTACAAGGCCCTGGACCGACTGGATTCCATCTGGGCCGGTATCCCTGTCAACGCAGATGCGGAAGTGCAGATCGGCTTTCATCGCAGCTTCGAGAAGACACCGTTTTCCCGCGAGGACAAGGCGCTGGTCTTTCATGCGTTGCGCGGGATCCGCTGGTTCTACAAGCACCAGATGCTGGGCGAAGGTGTCGGGGTTGCGTCGTCCCCGCTGACGCCCACGGAAAAAACGGTGCTGCAGGGGCTCCTGCTCGGCATGACCGAGAAGCAGATTGCCGGCCAGAACAACCAGAGCCCGCACACCACCCACGACCACGTGAAGCGGATCTTCCGCAAATACGGTGTTTCCAGCCGTTCCAGCCTGATGGCTCTCTGGCTCGGCAAGGGCCTGATCTCGAACAATAACCCCTAAACAGGGGATTCAACTCCCTCCCCCTGCGACGCCATAAGCGGTTTGCGAAAACATTTTGCGCCGCAAGAGCGCCGTGCCGGCTTCCGCTCGGCGATGCCGGCGCCCGGCCACGCGGCGAAGCGCCCAGGGGGATCCATGGACATGATCGACACGACGTCTCGCGCGCTTTTCGGCGCGGCACATGAAACGTCGAGCCGTGCAGCGACGCCGGGAGTGTGCAGGGACGAAAGCCGCCGGACAGCCCGCCAGATCCCCCCCGCGCGCCGGCGTGCCCTGCGGCTTCTCGCCTCGACCGCCCTGTGCGCCGCGGCGATCATGACCGTGTCCGGCGAGACGGTACAGGCGGCGACCTATGCGGTTACGCAGGCAACGGATGACGGAAGCGGAACGGTCGCAGGGTCGCTGAGCTGGGCCATTGCGAATGCCTCGTCGGACGGCGACGTGATCGAGATCGATCCGGCCCTTGATGCAATCGCCGTCTCGGGCGTGCTGCCGGATTTCGCCGCCGCAGTGACGATCAAGGCAACCGCGCCGGTCGAGATCACCGGATCGGATTTCTCCGCCTCCGGGACGTCTCTGGTCATCTCCGGCGTATCGGCGGCCGAGGCTGTCAAGGCCCGCCTGAGCGGCACAATCACCGGCGTGGCGGCAACCAACGGAACCGGCGGTGGAGGCAACGGCGGCGAGGGCGGCAACGGCCTCTCGGGGCAAGGGTTCGTCATCGTCAATGATGCGTCCCTCGCCGGCAACGCGGGAGGCACGGGCGGCAAAGGCGCGGGCAGCGGAATGGCCCCCGCAGGGTCCGGCGGCGAAGGCGGGGCCGGCGGAAACGGTGTTTCCGGCACTTCCTTTCGGATCGACAACCTATCAACAATCCGTGGTGGCGCGGGCGGGGCCGGCGGAGACGGAGGAGATTCCGACGCGACGGGCACTGGCGGCACCGGCGGGACCGGCGGCGCTGGCGGCAGCGCGGTATCCGGTGCGGAGTTTTTCCTGAACAACGCCGGGAGTATCGAGGGTGGACACGGCGGTTCGGGCGGCGCGCTAGGCAACTCGGCAGTTGGCCCTCTCGGTCGCAAAGGCAATGGCGGCGCAGGCGGGGCGGCCATTTCCGGGACCGGCGTCACGGTTTTCAATTCCGGCACGATCACCGGGGGCTCGGGCGGGTCTGGCCTGACCGTCGGTGCCGGTGGGGCCGGCATTTCCGTCAGCAACGCCACAATCGTCAACAGCGGCACGATTTCCGGCGGGCTTTCCGGCGACGGAAGCAACCGGGCCAATGCCATTGAATTCACCTCAGGCACGAATTCGCTCGAGCTGCAAGCCGGTTATACCATCACCGGCAATGTCATCGCGGGCGGCGGGAGCGACACGCTTGTCCTGGGAGGAGATACCAACCCTGGCGCGAGCTTCGATCTGGGCGATATCGGCACCAAATACAACGGCTTTGAAGCCATGTCGAAGACAGGCAGCTCCACCTGGACCATGACCGGCACAGCCGGCGCCGCGCTCGGAGACCTGACGGTTTCAGGCGGCTCGCTCAACCTCGACGGGGCAACGGCGACAGCCAATCTGCTCACCGTGAATGGCGGCACGCTGATTGTCTCCGGCACCCGGATCAATGTCGTCAACAGCATCAACCTCGGCCTGGATAGTGGCCAGAGCACTCTGACCGTGGCGAATTTGGCCCAGTTTGTGTCAGCTTCGCCCACCTATATGGCGCGAGATGGCGGCACCGCGACGCTGAACATCGGCGCAGCGGCCGGTGAAGCCGCAGCAGAAGCCGGCTTCTTCTCCTCCGGTCTGCTTGTCTTCGGAGCGGGCGACGGAACCGTCGTGTTCAACCATACAAACAGCGCACTTTTCTTTACCAACGACATAAGCGGCAAGGGAACGATCGAGGCCCACGCCGGCACCACGACCCTGACCGGCAACAACTCTGCCTTCACCGGCACGACAGTGGTGAACGGCGGCACGCTGCGTGCCGGGGGCGCGGATGCCTTTGCCGACACCACCCACTACGAGATCAACGGCGGAACCCTCGACCTCGGCGGCCATGATCTTACGATGTCGCGGCTGTGGGGAAGCGGCGGCACACTGACCAGCACCGGATCGGAAGCGAATCTGATCCTGGATCAGGACGACGTTACCCGCTTTTCCGGCGAAGTCTCCGGCTTGCGCAACCTTACGAAAACGGGCTTTGGAACCGTGTTTCTGCGCGGCAACACAGCCGTTTCCGGCACGATCGGCGTCGACGAGGGCGTTCTCAGCTTCGGCGGCGGCAAGACCATGTCGAGCGGGCGTGGGTCAGCTACCGCGGCCGGCACAAGGGATGCCGAATTCGAGATTTCCGGTGCGGGAACGAGTTGGACCATCGGCTCGGACCTGCGGCTCGGCGACACCGGCGGCAGCGGAAGCGGCAACCTGTGGATCTTCGACAAGGCCGTGGTCAGCGCCGCGAGCCTGCACATGGGCGATGGCGGCAAAGCCCATGCAGAGATCGCCGGTGCGGGGTCCGTTCTGACCGTGACCGGTCCCGCCGAGATCGGCGTTTCCTCCGGCGGGAGCGCTGCCATGGTGCTGTCCAACGGTGGACGTCTCGTCGTCGGCGGTGGAACCGGAACGGTGAACCTTGCCGCAGGCGCAGGCGCCTCCGGCACGCTGGTGATCGGCGCAGAGACCGGCAGGGCGCCGGTTTCTGCCGGGACGCTCGAGGCGCAGACAGTCGCTTTCGGCGCGGGCGATGGCACCATCGTCTTCAATCACACCGACACGGCCCATGACTTCAAAGCCGACGTGACCGGCGACGGCACGCTCGCCTTGCGCAACGGCGAGACGCTGCTCTCGGGTGACTATTCCGGCTTCACCGGCTCGGCCGAGATCTACCGCACCGGCGCGGCACGGCTTCAATCGAATTTCACCGGCGACGTCGGTCTGCATTCAGGCGTTGTCTACACGCTCGACACCACGCTCGCCGGAACCTTCACCGTCAATGACGGGGCGCGGCTCCAGGGCAACGGAACAGTCGGCGGTCTTTCGCTGGCCTCGGGCGGAACGCTTGCGCCCGGCAACTCGATCGGGACCATCAATGTGGCCGGCGACGCTTCCTTCGGCCCTGGAAGCATCTACGCCGTCGAGGTGGACGGAACCGGCGGGAGCGATCTGACGACGGTGACCGGACGCATCGACCTGACGGGCGGGACGGTCAATGTTTCGCTGGTGAGCGGCGCCACACCACCCTTTTCCCCGACGACAAGCTACACGATCATGACCGGTGCCGGCGGCGTCTTCGGACGGTTCGACAGCGTGACAGACAGCCTCGCCTTTCTGGATTCCGCGCTTGTCTACCAACCGAACGCGGTGGTGCTGGAGCTGACCCGCAACGGCGCAAACTTCGCGTCGCAGGCACGGACCGCCAACCAGTTTGCGGTTGCGACAAGCCTCGACGACCCCGCGCTCTCGGCATCGCTTTTCGGCGCGCTGATCGGCCTCGACGCCCCCTCGGCCCGGGCCGCCTATGACAGTCTGTCAGGCGAGATACATGCCTCCCTGCCGGCGATGTTCGTAAGCGAAAGCGCCCGTCTGCGCGATGCGGTCGGCGCGCGCATTGAGGCCAGCTTTTCCAGTCTCGTGCCTCAGGCCTCCGGCGCGACTTCGGATGCGGTTTCTGGACCGCTCACAAGCCTGCAGGTCTGGGCCCAGACCCACGGCGCCTATGGCCGGTTCAAGGGCGACGGCAACGCCGCCACACTTTCGAGCAACACGGGCGGCGGGGTCTTCGGCCTGGAAGCCAGCCCGACGCAGGATGTCCGGCTCGGCCTCCTGGCCGGCTTCAGCCGGTCGACGGCAAGCGTCGACAACCGCAGGTCGAGCGCAACCGCGGACAGCTTCACGCTCGGCGCCTATGGCGCGGTTCGCTCCGGCGCGGTCCGTCTTGAGGCCGGCGTCTCCAACAGCTGGCATCAGGTGTCGACCCGCCGTCACATCGCCTTCGGCGGCATCGACGAGGCCGTCACCGCCGACTACGGATCGCGCACGGCCCAGGCCTTCGCGGACGTCTCCTACCGGTTCGAGACGCCCTGGCTCGGGCTTGAACCCTACGCCGGTCTTGCGGTGGTTCATCAGGAAGGCAACGCCTTTCAGGAGCGTGGCTCCTCCGACGTTGCGCTGGCAGGCAAAGCCTCAAGCCAGCTCTTCGGGTCAAGCAACCTCGGTGTTCGCCTGTCGAAGACCCTGTCCGCGCAAAACGGCACCACCGCCGAACTGACCGGCACCCTCGGCTGGCAGCACGCCATCGGAAGCCTGTCCGCCCATCAGCGCCTCGCCCTGGCGGGAATTGACAGCTTCTCCATCCAGGGCGTTCCCATCGACCGGGACACAGCCCTCGTGCAGGCAGGCGTGCGCTTCAACGTCAGCGAATTTGCAAAAATCGGCGTGTCCTATCAGGGACGCTTCGGGCGCAACGCCCTTGAACAAGGCGCAAACGCGAGGCTGGAAGTCCGTTTCTAGCGGTGGCTGGCGAACAGGTTGTTCCGTTGAGAGCCTGAGCGGATGTTTTGCCGCTGATCCCCATATGGGCCGTTTGTGATTGTGCCAGTCAAGCCATCTCGGCAGGCCGGCTTCGCGTGTCGGAGACGGCGCGAACGGGATGGCAAAGGCCCAGTTCCGGAGCATGGTCTGGGCAAAGCGCTCGACCTTGCCGTCGGTTTTAGGCGTTTAGGGCATGGTTCTCATATCGCGGATGGAGAGCCTTTCCAGTGCTTTTCGAAACAGCTTTGCAATGTAGCTTGGTTCGTTTTCGGTCCGGTCATCACGCGCTCGCCCCCGACGCCGCGCACCTTGAACCAGCGCAGGCCCAGGCCGGTGGTGGAGCAACGGGCCTCGTCGGGATCACGCCTGTCAGTTTCTCTGCACGGCGCCCGTCGTCGACCTTGACGACCTTATTTCGCTTCATCGTCTGGTCGCGAAGACCGCCGAGCTTCTTCCCCTCGTCGTTTGGCTTCGGCTAAATCCTCATCCATTTTCAGCAGTTTCAAGTAAGCTCTACGCATGAACTCTATGGTTCTATCGGATATGCAGAATCCACGCACTGAGGCTACATACCCTCGGCAAGGTCCGCGCTGTGACTGGTGCTGGGGGCCTTCCGACGACGACGGAGAGGGCAACCAGCAAAGCCGACAAGCACGCGCAACTGCTGCAAAACCTGCGTTGGAACGAAAGCCCGAGCTGAGGGTGAGGAAACAGGGAATACGGACAAGGCACGGCCAAACGGAACGCGACGGTGCTCCTTGTCGAGGGTGGCCCTTAGTAAGGCAGCTCAATTTTCAACATGATCGGCCTCATTCTCGTGACGCCGTTCGAAATGTCCGTAAAGCGGCCTGAACCGCTCTTCATTGGCCACACGAAACCGGAAATCGATGGCGTTCTTGAATGCGGTGTCCATCTCTCGCCGCGTGGGCCTGTCCGTAGAGACAGTCTGTTCCTCATTCCGTGCATAGTCAAATAGGCTATTGGCATAGGCGAATAAAAGCACCGCATCATAAAGACGTTCCGAGAAATATGGATTGCAAAGCGGCATTGAGATGTCTTCTCTTCGAACCTTTTGCACTTGATACCAAGAAACCATCTCAAAGGTGCGTAAAGCAGCATCGGTGTCGATATGTTCAATTGCTTGCTTTAACGTCGCTAAAGCGACAATTGGCTCTTCTGGTGGTGCCTCGCTCTGGCTTGTCAAGAAAGCAACCACCGAGCGTAAATACCCGCAGATTTCGCTAATCGCATCAGGCATATGGGCTCGCGCCGCCAACGCTTTCCGCTCAAGAAGCTCCTTGTGTCGTGTATCTTCAAAATCTGTTTGACGCCGCAATTCATCAATTTGATCTTGGTGTCGCCTGGCGTCATCTTCTGCACTTCGGCTCATCATCCGAATGGTTCCGATGGCCGCACCGAGTGCAAGCAACGAACCTATCAAGGTTTGCCAGTCTTTCAAAAAACCGTAAACTGCATACCAGCTCAACGAAACTCTCCATGTAGCCAAGAGATCACCCTTGCAACACACAATAAGTTGTGGCCCGACCCCTTTTACAGCCAAATATTTATTGTCTTCGAAGGGAATTCTCGGACAGGCCGGGTACGGCCAAGAAGAGAAGGATGCCTATGATTCCAACAATTGCAATGCTGTGGTACGCAACGACCAACAGTCTGAATGGACCACATCAAGGGAAATAACCCAGATAAATCTAAGCACTAGCTTTCCTGTAAGCGTTTCCGTTCTTCTCCGCCATTGTGACAAGCGCATTTTCAACTGACGCCCCAACGAACACTGGTCGCCCTGAAGAGCGGCAGCCACTTTCGTGGTCGTGATCCTAAATGTGACCCAGGAATTGCCGTGGAACAGAAGATTTTACAATTTATTGTTTTAAATTGAAAATTTGGTAGCGGAGGAGGGACTCGAACCCCCGACACGCGGATTATGATTCCGCTGCTCTAACCGGCTGAGCTACTCCGCCGTCCGTGTCGCGGAAAGGGCTTCCGCACGGATGTGAGCCGCATATAGTCGGCGCCGCGCTGCACTGTCAAGCCACCTCTTGCCGCTTTCACGCCGTTCTCCCCAGGGGCGGACGAATCATGCCGGTCAGCGCTTCGGAAAACGGCCGCGCGGCACGCCAAGACACCCGTCCCCCTCCCCGACGGTCTCGGCTTCGCCCGCACGCCAAAGGCACGCACCTTCTTCCCGCCAGATCCCCCTTCCCGAGGGAGCCGCCGCCGGCATGATGTCATGCTTGCACACCCCGCCGCGAAAGCGCGGCATGGCCGGCGTCGCGGCCCATCGAACAAGCACATGCCTTGGCACGAAGGGCAGCACACAGATCGCGCCGGAAATGCATGATCCGAACGCACCGAGACGGTCGCACGACGCTCTCGTTGACGATCCGGGGTAACGCGAACCGCGCTTGCGCTTGCCCGCGAGCGAACGGAAGGGTACGAGAGAACCGCGCCGTGGCCATCGCCTTGCAGGCGGCCGGCGCAAGGCGCGGAACCGGTCTGCCCGGCCCGCCACGGGAAGGGCGGACGCAGGATACAGGGAGCAGCGCGTGAGCGGTGCCAGGAACAAGAACTCGGCGGTGGGCAGCCTTTTCCTGCTGTTCTCCTTTCTGGTCCGCGACGGCAACCTGCTGCGCTCCCCGGTGCTCGCCTTTGCGATCCTGGCAAGCTTCACCCGATCCGGCATGATCTACGCCATCAATCTGATCGCCGGTGGCGCGGCAATCGCGGCGGGCAACGTCGCCTTGCTCGCCGTCACCGTGGTCTCGACGCTGACATTCTCGCATCTGGCGCGGGTCAACTCCTTCAAGCTTGTGGAAACCACCAAGAGGCGCATGCGCACCCGGCTGAGCCGCCGACTGCTCGATGCGCGCGCCGACTATCTGGCCGGCCGCGACCAGGGCAAGGTCTATTCCATCGTCACCCACGAGGTGAACCAGATCTCAAGCGCCTCGACGAACTTCATCGAATCGCTCGAAGCCTGCCTGCTGATCGCCTTTTGCATTCCCTATCTGTTTTATCTGTCGTGGCCGAGCGGGGCTGCGACGCTCGCCGCGGTCGTCATTGGCGGCCTCGGCTACCTTCTTGCCCAGGGCCCCGCACAGGCCAGCGCGGAAGCCGCATCGCGCATCGAGTGGCAGTTCTTCGACCGGATCAACGATGTGCTGCGCGGCTACAAGGAACTGCGCCTGCGCGAGGCGCGCAAGGAGGACCTGCAGGACGAAATCGTCGCTATCTCCCTGCGCGAACGCGCACTGAAACTGGTGGCGGAACGCTACTACAGCCTGGGTCAGGTCTTCGCCCAGGGCGCGATGATGGGCCTGTTGTGCGCCATCGTCGTCGGCCTGCCGTTGTTGGCGGGAACGGAAACGGCAACCGTCCTGCAAATCCTCACCGTCGTTCTGCTCACCTACGGCCCGATCGAGACGGTGATGGGAAACCTCTCCTCGTTTTCGCGCGCGACCGTGGCGAAGCGCCTGATCGACGGGTTGGAACGCGACCTTATCAAGGAAACCGAAGACACCGCGGCCGTCCTCGTTGACCGTTCGCTCCCGCCGCCTGCGTTCCGCGCAATCGAGCTCAAGGGCGCAACGACGATCCTGACGAGCACGAGCGCGGCCGGCGACGACGAGAGCTTCACCGTCGGGCCCCTCGACCTCACACTGGTGCCGGGCGAGGTCGTCTTCATCTGCGGTGGAAATGGCGCCGGCAAATCGACGCTGATTTCCCTGCTCACGGGCCTGCGCCAGCCGGACGCAGGCGAGATCCTGCTCAACGGTCAGGCCGTGGGGACCGCAAACCTGATCCGCTACCGCAGCCTGTTCAGCGCGGTGTTCAGCGAATTCCACCTGTTCTCGCGGCTCTATGGCCTGAGCGACGACGAGCGGGCAGCGATCCCCGGCCATCTCGCGGAGCTCGACCTTGCCCACCGCGTGTCGGTGACGGACGAAAAATTTTCCACACTCGCGCTGTCCACCGGGCAGAAGCGGCGACTGGCGCTTTCCGTGGCGCTTGCCGAAAAGCGCCCGATCATCGTTCTGGACGAGTTTGCCGCCGATCAGGACCCGGTGCGCCGCGCGCTCTTCTACGACGTGCTGGTGCCGCAGATGGCGCGCGACGGTCATCTCGTCCTGGCCGTGACCCATGACGAGCACCGCTTCACGCAATGCGACCGGCTGATCCGGATGGAAGCGGGACAGATCATTTCCGACGAGCGCATGAACGGCGGCGCCCGCAAGGCGATATGAAGCCCGCCGCCGCGAGGTTGCACGCCGCATCGCCACCGCCGCTCCGTCGCCACACGACGGCCCGACAACTGCCGTTTGCCGCAAGCCGCATTCTCCAGTAGGAAACAGCCAGGAGCCTGCCCGAACGTCCTGCGCGCCGGGAAAGGCATCAAGCGGCACCATCTGGAGACATGCGTCACATGGCCGATCTTTTCGTCGACGGCGGACACCCGATTTCAGGAACGGTCACTCCATCGGGAAACAAGAACGCCGTATTGCCGATGCTATGCGCGACTCTGCTTACCGATGAGCCGGTGACGCTGGAAAACGTGCCCGAAATCAGCGATGTGGAGAAAATTCTCGCCTATTTCGAGCGCATGGGCTCCACGGTTGCGCGCGCCGACGATGGGGCGACCCTGACCATCCGCCACGACTTCAAGGCCTTTCGAGACGCGGAGGCGGAACTGCCGCTGGGCATCCGCTCCGCCGTCTTGCTGCTGGCGCCGGTGATGGTGCGCACCGGCACCTTGCGCTTCGACACGGACGCCAAGGGCTGCGCGCTCGGCATGCGCGAGATCGACCCGCACCTGGAGATCCTGGAGCAGTTCGGCAGCCGGATCGTCGACACACAGCCCTATGATATCCGCCGCGAGGGCGCGCTCGAGGGGCAGGAGATCTGGGCCGATTACGCCTCCGTCACCGCGACCGAAACCTTCGCCATGATGGCGGCGACCGCGCGCGGCACCTCCGTCCTGATGAATGCGGCCTCCGAGCCGCATGTTCAGGCGCTGTGCCGGATGCTCACCGACATGGGCGCGCGCATCGACGGCCTCGGCACCTCGCGGCTGACGATCACCGGCGTGGAGAAGCTCTCCGGCACCCGCGCCCGCGTTCCCGACGATCACCACGAGGTCGCGACCTTCCTGGCGATCGGTGGCGTCACCGGCGGCCGGCTGACGGTCAAGACCGACGTGACAGAGCACATGACGCTGATCCTGCGCCAGCTCGCCAAGCTCGGCCTGCAGTTCGAGGTCGAAGAAGGTGCGATCACGGTCGTTGGTTGGACGCGCGAGGTCCAGCGCCCCTACACCCGCGAAATGCTGCCCAAGATCGAGGCCGCGCCCTGGCCGTATTTTCCCGCCGACCTCCTGCCCCAGGCCATTGGCGTGGCGGTCGGCTGCACGTCGGAGATCATGTTCTGGAACAAGATCTACGAGGGCGCGCTCGGCTGGAGTTCGGAACTCGCCAAATTCGGCGCACGTGTGCATTTGTCGGACCCGCACCGGCTGATCGTCTTTGGCGGAAACTCCTTGCGTCCGGCGGTCGTGGAAGCGCCCTATATCATTCGCGTGGTGCTTGGCCTGTTCCTGGCCGCGATCCAGGTCGAAGGCCAGTCGCTGATCAAGAACGCCGATCCCATCCGCCGGGCGCATCCGCGTTTCGTGGAAAAGCTGACGGAGCTGGGCGCGAAGGTGCGCTGGACCTGAGGCTGCGGCAACCCGGTTGAACGCCTCGACACGCGGAAGGGAGACAGGATGAAGCTCGCGGATCTCGAGACCTTCGTCGTCGGCAACCCTCCACCGGGCTTCGGCGGGCGCTACTTCGTCTTCGTAAAACTGACGACCGCCTGCGGGATCGTCGGCTACGGCGAGATCTATGCGGCAGCCTTCTCGCCATTCGTCGTGGAACAGATGGCGCGAGACGTTTTCGTCCGCTATCTCGACGGCACCGACCCCTTCCGTTGCGAGGCTTTCTTTCGCCGCGCCTATGGTTCGGGCTTTTCGCAGCGCCCCGATCCGTCGATGGCGGGCGTTGTCTCCGGGCTTGAGATGGCGATGTGGGACATTGTCGGCAAGGCGGTCGACAAACCCGTTCATGCATTGCTTGGCGGCACTGTGCATGAGCGCTTGCGCAGTTACACATATCTCTACCCCGCACAGGGAGAGGATCCGGCGATCTTCTACCTAGATGCGGACCGGGCGGCGGAAACGGCAGAGCGCTATGTCGCACAGGGTTTCACGGCGGTAAAATTCGATCCCGCCGGCCCCTATTCCGTGCATGGCGGCCACCAGCCGGATCTGGAGACGCTTTATCGCTCGCAGGAGTTCTGCCGCAAGCTGCGCGAGGCTGTCGGAACAAAGGCCGACCTGCTGTTTGGAACGCACGGCCAGTTCACCGCCTCCGGCGCGCTGCGCCTGGCGCGCCGGCTTGAGGCCTATGATCCGCTTTGGTTCGAGGAACCCGTGCCACCGGATATGCCGGAGGAAATGGCAAAGGTCGCGCGCGGCACCGCCATTCCGGTTGCGACCGGCGAACGGCTTTGCACCAAATGGGAGTTCGCCCGGGTGCTGACAAGCGGGGCCGCCTCGATCCTGCAGATGAACCTCGGCCGGGTCGGAGGGCTGTTGGAGGCGAAGAAAATTTCCGGCATGGCGGAAGCCTTTCACGCCCAGATCGCGCCGCACCTTTATTGCGGGCCGATTGTGGCGGCCGCCAATATCCAGCTGGCCGCCTGCTCGCCCAACTTCCTGATCCTGGAAAGCATCGGAAAATTCGACGGCTTTCACGCCCGGCTGCTCAAGACGCCTATTGTCTGGGAAAACGGCTACGTGGTGACGCCGACGGCGCCGGGGCTGGGCGTGGAGCTTGATGAGGCAGTCGCCCGCGCCCATCCGTATGAGGGCCAAGGGCTGCACCTCGACATGACGCAAATTCCGGTCGATCCCGCCCGTGACGCCCGCTTCGGCGTGCCGCAGCCTTGAAGGCGCGGCACGCGCCGGGCGGCATCAGCCGTTCAGGTCGCGATCAAGGCGCGCACCGACACTGAGCACGCGGGCATCCTGGCCCTTCGCCCCGCCGATCATCAGCGCTCCGGGACGTCCCGTCCCCGTCGTGCGCGTCGGCATGGTCATGGCGCAGGCATCGGCGAGATTGAGCAACGAGGTGTTGCGCAACATCGCCGCATTGATCCGGTCGAAGTCGGCTTCGGCCTCGCGGATCGACGGCGGCAGGATCTGGAGCGTCGGCGCGATCAGCGCGTCGAAGCCCGAGAGTGCCTCGGCCAGGCGCGCGATCACGGCGCGCCGCTGCGCATAGGCCTCCGCGATCTCGTCCGCGGACGCGGATTCGCTGATACGGATGCGCGCGAGCACGCGCGGATCGCCGATCATGGCCAGTTGCGCCAGGTCGTCGGCATAGACCTCATGCGCTTCCGCCGAAACAAGCAGCCGATTGAGACCGAGCGCTTCGTGAAGAAAGCTCAGGTCCAGCTCCATGAGCGTATGACCGCACGCGACAAGCCGCGTCTTTGCCGCCTCGAAATGCCCGGCCGACCAGTCGTCGAGATCGTTGGTGAAGGCCCCGACGGGAACCGCGAGCCGCAAGGGCTCGGCTGGTGCCTCGACCGCTTCGGCCGGCGTATCGCTCATGACGGCGAAGGCGGAGAGCATCGTTGCGAAATCGCGTGCCAGGGGCCCGCAGGAATCGAAGGAGCTTGCAAGCGGGTGTACGCCCTGAAGCGGCACCGCGTCCTGGCTCGGCTTGTGACCGTAAAGACCGTTGATGGCGGCCGGGATGCGCACCGATCCGCCCGTGTCCGTACCAAGCGCGACGTCGGCAAGGTCAAGACCGACGGAGACAGCCCCGCCGGAGGTGGAGCCGCCAGGGATTCCGTCCGCGTCGAACACATTGGCCGGCGTGCCGTAGTGCGGGTTCAGTCCGACGCCGGAATAGGCCAGCTCGCTCATTGTCGTGCGGCCGAAGGGAACGGCGCCTGCCGCCTTGATACGCTGGATGACCGGGCAATCCGCAGAAGCAGGGTCCCGGTCGCGAAGCAACCGTGAGGCGGCGGTGGTGCGCTGACCCGCCTCGTCGTAGAGATCCTTGACACTGACCAGAAGGCCGGAGAGCGGCAGCGGCCGGTCGGCCGCCGCAATGCGGGCCTCGGCAGCCTCTGCATCCTTGCGGATACGCGCCGGGTCGAACTGCGTGAACAGCTTGCCCGCGGTCTCGCCCATGGCCTCCACCCGCGCAATCGCGGCTTCGGCCTTCTTGACTGTCTCTCCCATATCCCCTCCGGTCGGATGCCCGCGCACCCTCGTCAAACGAAACGCCGATCACGAGACGATCGGCAGTGTCCTGATCTGGTAGCGGTGCGCGATGGTGCGATCAAGTTCGGGATCGCGCAATTCCATCCGGAAGGCTGCCGCGGGGCGCACTCCGCCGATGGCGCCAAAGGTCCCGCACAGAACGGCCGCAGCGTTGCGGGCGGAGGACGTCAGGCCGGCGCCGTCGATCAGTTGCTGCAGCGGACGGATCGAGGCAATCGTTCCCTCCTGATACAGCGTCCACTCCGCCTCCGGCTTTTCCTGGATCCAGGACCGCAGCTCCAGGCTTTCCAGCCGGTTGGCAACCTCGGACAGGCGCCACAGGTCGCGCGCCACAGGCTTGGCGCAGATCTGCTTGGACAACGCCACCGAATGCGCTTCCAGCTCGCGGTCGGTGTGGTCGGACGCAAGCCCGAGATAGAATTCGCCCGCATGGGAAACGATAAAGGGTTCGACCTCGCCCGATGTTCCCTCCCCGACGACCTCGATTTCGGCCGCCTGGGTCAACTGGTCGGCCGCGCAACGATAGTAGAGCGGCACGGCGGAGGGGGGCGCCACGCCAAGCGCGGCAAGCTCGTCGATGTGATGACGGATCGCCTCCGGGTCCCGGCCGGTCCAGCCGGCGACGGTGAGATCGCGGACGTCGATGGACATGACACCATCGTCGAGAAAGAATTCCATTTCAGGCCCTTTTTTAAAGACTGTTCGGAAGGAAGAGGGCGACATCCGGCACCAGCACCAGCAGCGCCACCATCGCCAGCATGACGAGCACATAAGGGATGGTTCCGACCATCACCTCAGACAGGGTCCCGGACTTGCGCGCGCCCTGCACGACATAGAGGTTCAGCCCCACCGGCGGCGTGATCAGCGCCATTTCCACCAGCACGATCATTAGGATGCCGAACCACACCGGATCATAGCCGAGGCCGATGACCACGGGGACGACGATGGGGATGGTCGCCACCATCAGCGACAGCGTCTCGATGAAGAAGCCGAGCACGATGTAGAGCAGGATCACCACGAGCAGCGTCCCGACAGGCGGCAGGTCCAGGCCGGTGAGCATCGCCTGCAACTCGCGACCGAGCCCCGCGGAGGCCAACGTGAAATTGAGAAAATAGGCGCCGGTGATCACCAGCATGATCATGGCGGTGATGCCGATGGTCCCGAGCAGGCTGTCGCGCATCATGCGCATCGACACCCCGCCATGCGCGGCGGCGATGGCGAGCGCAATCGCCACACCGACGGCAGCCGATTCCGTCGGCGTCGCCCAGCCGGCGTAGATCGTGCCGATCACCACGGAAAAGAGAATGAGGATCGGAATAAGTTGCAGCAGGCTGGCGAAGCGCTCGCTCCAGCCGAAGCTGCGGCTTTCCCCGCCGAGCGAAGGCCTGATCTTGCACAGGATGGCCGTGATAACGACGAAGGCCAGCGCCATCATCAGCCCGGGCAAAAGACCGGCAAGAAAGAGGCGCGGGATCGAGGTTTGCGTCAGGAAACCATAGACGATCAGGTTGATCGACGGCGGGATCAGAATGCCCAGCGTTCCACCCGCGGCAATCGCCCCGGAAAACAGACGCGGGTCGTAGCCGAGCCGCTCCGCCTGCGGCATGGCGACAGTCGCGACCGTCGCGGCCGTTGCCACCGACGAGCCGGAGGTGGCGGAGAACATTGTCGCCGTGCCGATGTTGGCGTGGATCAACCCGCCCGGCAGCCAGGAGAACCACTTGTCGAGCGAGGCATAGGTCTTTTCCGCCACGCCGCCGCGCACCAGGATTTCGCCAAGCAACACGAAGAAGGGAATGGCAATCAGCGTGGCGTGATTGGAGGCCGACCAGACCACCTGCCCCAGGCCCCGCATGAGCGGAAAGGCAGAGAAAAACTGGTCAATGCCGAACCCGAGCAAAAACAGCACGATGCCGACGGGAATGGAGAGGGACAAGAGCCCCAGCAGCGCGACCGCGACGCTCCAGATCATTGCTCGGTCTCCCCTTCAGAACCCGGCCCGACGAGGGCTTCCACCTTGGCAAAGTCGCGACGCACGAGAAGCGCGCAGGTCAGCGCAACGAGCACGCAGGCCGAGACGGCAAACCAGACCCATCCCGAAAACCACACGACCTGCGGGATCCACAAGGGCGTTTCCAGCGGCGTGTTCGCGCGCGACGAGCGGGTGATCGATTTTTCCAGAACCGGCCAGGCCTGGAAGGCGATGATGCTGACGGTCGCGGCCAGGACGGTGATCGCGAAGAGATCCATCAGCGCCTTGCCGCCGGCGCGAAGCTTGTAGCGGATCAGGTCGATGCGCACATGGGCAAGCTCGGTGAGCGCATAGGAGAGGCCCCAACTCGCCACCCCGGCCATGACATAGCCGGAGATCTCGTCGGACCCGCCAAGAGAGCGGGCGAACTGGCGCATCGTGATGTCGACGATGATGAACCCGGCGGTGACGAGAAGCACCATCCCAAGGACCAATGCGATCATCTTATTGAGACGGCGCAGGGCCGTGGCAATTGTATCGATCATGTCTCGGTCTCCGCCGGGTTCTCTTGCATCAGTTCAGCGGGATCGAAACGCCGACGACTTCGCCGACGCTGTCGTTCCAGCGCTTGGCCCAGTCGTCGCCGGCACGCTCGGCCCACTCCGGCAGCACCGTCTCGGTCAGGATCGTGCGGGCTGCGGCGATATCCGCCTCGCTCGGCTCGACCAGTTTCAGCGATGCCGGATCGCCGGCGGTGCATTCGCCGTTGCCGGTCAGACAGGCGATGTCGCCCTCAAGCGAACCTGCCGCCACATCCCAGGCCGGAGCCTCGAACTTCGTGGTGACCTGCTCCTGAATCAGGGCCTTGGTCTCGTCCGACAGGCTGTTCCAGCGGTCCATGTTCATCGCAGTCACGACGGCGTCCCAGCCGCCGAGCGGCAGTGTCATCAACGTGTCGGTGACTTCCCACCAGCCAGCTGAATAGCCCGAACCGGAACCGGTCACCGCGCAATCGATCACGCCGCGCTCCAGCGCGCCCGGCACTTCCGAGAAGCCGACGTTCACACCCTCGGCGCCAAGCGCTTCGAGGAACTTGGTCGTCATGCGACCCGAGCCGCGGATCTTCTTGCCTTCAAGATCGGCGAGCGAGGACATTTCGCCCTTGCAGAAGACGACCTGCGGCGGATAGGGCGCAATGGCGAGAAGCTTGGCGTTGAAGCGGTTGGCGAAGATCTCCTCCACCATCGGGCGGGCGGCTTCCACCATCGCCTTGGCTTGTGCGGCGGTGGTCGCGAGCAGCGGAACGTCGAGGCCTTCGAGCTCAGGCGCGTCGCCCACGGCATAGTCGGCAACGGTCATGCCAACGTCGAACACGCCGTCGCCGAGCATGCGGAAGACGTCGCCGCCCTTGATGCCCATCTGGTCGTGCGTGGTCAGCTGGACGGTGATGTCGCCGCCGGACGCCTCGGGAAGCGTTTCGGTCCAGAACGGTGCCTCGAACTGCTTGTGCAGCGGCAGGCCGCTCCAGCTGCCGACAACGGAAATCTCCTCGGCAGCCACTGGCGCAAGCGCCAGCAGGGAGACCGCCGAGGCGGCCGCGATACGGGTAAGAGCACGTTTCATGTCAACTCTCCTCTGGTTATCAGGTCGACGTTTGACGGGCACCGCCGAGAGAAAACTCGGCTGCATCCGCGGATAGATCTGTGACGAGCATGTGGCCCGGCTCATGGGTGATCGCGAGTTGGGGACGGGCGGTGCGGATCGCCATTTGCGGGGTCACGCCGCAGGCCCAGAACACCGGAATGTCGCCGGACCGGAGGGCTGGCACATCGCCGAAGTCCGGTTTCGACAGATCGGCAATGCCGATTTCAGCCGGATCGCCAATGTGCACCGGCGCACCATGGGCGAGACGGTAGCGATCGGACAAAAGCACCGCCTGGATCGCGTCGGCGGCGCGGAAGGCGCGCATCGATACGACCATCGGGCCGGAAAACGGGCCGGCCGGCTGTGTCGGGATCGAGGTCACATACATCGCGACATTCCGCTCCTCGGCGATATGCGGAAGCCCGATCCCGGCGCGAAGAATGGCGGCCTCGAAGGAAAAGGAACAGCCGAGCACGAAGGAGACGAGATCATCCCGCCAGACCGATCCCAGATCGGAAACGGTGGCGTGTCCCTGAGTGCCCGCCTCGAACACCCGGTAGGCGCCAATGTCGGTGCGGATGTCGAGATCGCGACCGAGTGCGGGAATGGTCGGGTCGCCCGGCTCGGAGATGCCGATCACTGGACACGGCTTGGGGTTGCGCTGGCAGTAGCGCAGGAAGTCACCCGCAAGCGCGCCTGGCAGAATGGCAAGGTTGCCTTGCAGGTGCCCGTCGGCACAGCCGGAGGTGGGGCCGCGAAAGTGGCCTGCGCGTATGGCGCGACGCAAATCGGCCGGAGACAGCCGGCGCGGGCCGCTTGCCGTCTGCGGGTGTGTTTTGGCTGTAGCCGTCACGATCCGCTTGCCCTCCCTTGTATGACAAGTGGAGGATTGCGGCCTGATTTGATCTTGTCAAGTTATCGTCAGAAGTTTTTTATGATCTTTTTTCGTGATCATATTGATCGCAGGCCAAGGCGATGGAGGCAACCGCCGCCCCCAGCTCGGCATTTCGTTCCGGCATATAGGCAACCATGAAGCGCAGATTGGCGAGCTTCGCACCATCGACCACCGGCAGCGGTTTTATGCTTTTGCCGAAGGGTTCGGCCTCCGCCATGCGTTCGGGCAGGACCCCGATGCCAAATCCGTCCGCCACCAGGTGAATGACGGTCGAGAGCGACGCCGATCCGTGCAGCTCGATCGCCGGCAGGTCCGGCGCCGAGAGCAAAGCCTCCAGCTCTCGAAACGGTGGCGTCGCCTTGGGAAAGGTGACGATCGTGTGGTTCGCAAGCTCCGTGAGCGAAAACGGCTGCGCGGTCAACGGCATGTCGAGAGCCGCGTACCATCCGAGCTTCAGCGGCGTAAGGGCAACGGAGGCCGCCCCGCGCGGAACGCTCTCGCGCAGCAGGATCGCGACATCCAGTTCATCGTCGGCAAGCGCGGCGCTCAACTGACCGGAGGTATCGACCGACAGTTCGAACCGAACGCGCGGATGCGCATTCTTCAGCTGCGCCAGAAGGTCGGACAGAAGCGTGTGAACGATTGTCTCCGCGACGCCGATGCGCACAGTGCCGCTCAACCCCCCGGGCCGGGTGATCTCCTGCACCAGCCGGTCGCGCGCCGCCACAAGCCGGTGCGCCTCCTCCACAAAGCGCCGTCCGACGGGGGTCAGCCGCACCTGCCGCCGGGCCCGGTCGAAGATCTGGATCCCGAGGCGCTTTTCCAGCGCCAGCACCCGGTTGGAGATCGCCGACTGCGACAGTCCGTATTTCTGCGCCGCTGCCCGGAACCCGCCGGCGCGCACGATATCCTGCAGGATCTCGATATCTTTCAGCTCAAACACCAACCGCCTCCTCTCGCGCGCGCACCGCCCCTGGTGATGGTCGAAGCACCTTAGTCAATTGACGCCTTCTGTCACGCAGACAGGGCGCGTCCGGTCCAGGGAGGTACCAATCGTCGGGATGTTCGGCGCCGTCGATTTTCAAGTCTTGATTGTCCCGCGCCGGATCGGCTTATCTGTGGGTCCTCATGCCCGATGCCATCGCCTCCCCGACGATGGCACGCATCGCCCTCCTGACCTGCAGCCGGTCGCCAGATTGCCGAACGCCGACTTTCCCGCCCGCATCGGCTGAAAACGAAACGAACCGCGCCATGTCCTTCGAACAGCTCTTTGGTTTCGCCGCTTTCGCCTATGTGGCTTCGGCGACACCCGGCCCCAACAACATCCTGTTGACCGCCGTCGGCGGCGCCGGAGGCATTCGCGCGGGCCTGCCCGTGCTCCTGGGGATCGTCCTCGGCTTTGCCACGATGGTGTTCCTGCTGGCCTTCGGACTCGGACGGACAGTCTTCACCATGGACGCCGTGCTCGACACCATCCGATACGGCGGCCTCGCGGTCCTCGCCTGGCTTGCCTGGAAGATCGCGACCGCACCGGTCGCCCAGGCCGACGAACCCGCGCCGGACCTTGGTCGGCGCGGCAGTTTCCTCGGCGCGGCGCTGTTTCAATGGGTCAACCCGAAAGCCTGGATCGTGGCGGCGGGAGCAATCACCTCGTTCCTGCAGCCCGACCTGCCGGTTCTCGCCCAGGCCACGACCCTTGCCGCCGTATTCATCCTGGCCGGGGCGTTCGGTTGTCTGCCCTGGCTTGCCTTCGGCGCGCTGGTCAAACGCTTCCTGCGCGACCCGCTTCACGCCCGCCTGTTCAACGTGGCGATGGCGCTGCTGCTGGTGATCTCGATGCTGCTGGTCATTTTCGGCGGCTGACGCAAACATCGCGCCAGCCACCCTTTGCCTGTCTGCGGGGTCAGACGAGCCCCTTGCGCATGACCTCGCCGAGACGGCGTGCGAAAGCGGCCGTATCGCTCGGGGCATCGCCATCGAGGATCCTTGCCTGATCGAACAACAGCCAGGCCATATCGGCAAGCTCCGCCTTGTCGCCATCGGCGGACAGACGCCTGGACATCCCCTCCACCAGCGCATGGGACGGGTTGAACTCCAGCACCGGCGCAAAGGCGCCGGACGCCGCCCCGGTCTGCCGGGCCATCAGCTTTTCCAGTTGCCGGTCGGGACCATGCTCGGGCGCAACCAGACACACCGGGCTTTCCGAGAGCCTTGAGGATGAGCGCACGTCGGAGACGCTTTCCCCGAGGGTCTCCTTCAGAAAGGCGATGACCAGCCCGATATCGGCCTTTTCCGTGGCGTCCGTGTCGTCCTTCGCGTCATCCGCCTTGGCCTCGTCGCCTTCGACCGGAATTGCATCGAGCGCGGCGGCGCCTTGCGTAACCGACTGGAACGGCTTGCCCTCGAAGCCCTGCGCCATCTGCACCCAGAAGGCGTCGACCGGATCGGCGAGATAGAGCACCTCGACCCCGCGCGCACGAAAACCTTCCAGATGCGGGCTGGAGGCAATCGCCTCGACGCTCGATCCGGTCGCGTAGAAGATCTGCGTCTGGTTTTCCTTCATGTCGGCGACGTAATCGGCCAGCCTGCGCCAGCCCTCGCCCTTGTCCCGGCTGGAGCGGAACCGGGCCAGCGCCAGCAGCTTGTCCTTGCGCTCGAAGTCCTCGTAGATGCCTTCCTTCAGGACCGGGCCGAAATTTTCCCAGATCGTGAGGAAGGTGTCCGGGTCCTTGTCGGACAGTTTCTGCAACTCGCTCAGGATGCGGTTGGTCACGCCCTTGCGGATCGATTCCAGCACCGGATTGTGCTGCAGCATCTCGCGCGACAGGTTGAGCGGCAGGTCGGCGCTGTCGATCACGCCGCGCGCGAACCTGAGCCATGCCGGCAGAAGATCGACGTCATCGGCGATGAACACCCGCCGCACGTAGAGCTTCACCCGGCCCTTGCGGTCGGGATCGAACAGGTCAAAGGGTTTCATCGAGGGCAGGAAGATCAGCACGGAATACTCGTGCCGGCCTTCCGCGCGATAGTGCAGCGTCAGCGCCGGATCGTCGTACTGGCCGGACACATGGCCGTAGAATTCCTTGTATTCCTCCTCCGACACCTCGGATTTGGGCTTCGTCCAGAGCGCCGTTCCGTCGGCGAGCTGGCGTTCGGCCGGCGCCTTTGCCAGCTGTTCGTTTTCCTCTTCCTCCGTCGCCTCGTCCGGCGCGGCGTCTTCAGCCGCCTTGGCCTGAAGGTCGACGAGCAGGATCGGCACCGGGACATGGGCGGAATAGGACCGTACGACCCGCTCGACCTCTCCCGCCTGCGCATAGGACAGCGCATCGTCCTTCAGGTGCAGCACGACGCGCGATCCGCGGGCGGGCGCCTCGGCAAGATCCACCGGCTCCACGGTGAACTCGCCCATGCCGTCGGAGCTCCAGCGCCACGCCTCGTCGCTGCCGGCGGCGCGGCTCACGACCTCCACCTGATCCGCAACCATGAAGGCGGAATAGAAACCGACGCCGAACTGGCCGATCAGCGCGGACCCGTCCTTGGCCTCGCCGAGCTTGTCCATGAAGGCACGGGTGCCCGAACGGGCGATGGTGCCGAGGTTGGCGATCATTTCGTCCTGCGTCATGCCGATGCCGTTGTCGGCAACGACGAGACGCTTTGCCGCCTCATCCACTTCAAGGCGGATCGAGAACTCGGGATCGTCCTTGATCAGCTCGGGTGCGGTGAGCGCGCTGTGCCGCAGCCGCTCGCAGGCGTCGGCCGCATTGGAGATCAGCTCACGGAGGAAAATATCCTTGTTGGAATAAACGGAATGCACCATGAGGTGCAGAAGACGGGCCACCTCGGCCTGGAAGGCATGTGCCTTGGGGGCGGCACCGTCCGTCTTGGTCTTGGTTTCGGTCGTCATCGGGCTCGCGGCTCCTGTTGGATACGTCTCGGTCGATCTGGGTGGGCGGCACGCGGGCCGCTCCGGCGGCTCAGATATCGGTGAAGCGGAGTGGCGTTTCAAGCGCCGCGCGCAATCACCACACGCCTTCTTCCTGCGCAACGCGCTTGAGCACCGACGGCCGGTCGGTGACGATGCCGTTGACGCCGAGGCGAATGAGCCGGCGCATCTCCGCCTCGTCGTCGATGGTCCAGACGTGAACCGCGATGCCGTGGCGGTTGCTGTGACGCAGAAACGCTCCGGTCGCCAGCGGCACGCCGTATTGCGACAGCGGTATCTGCGCGCAGGCGACATCGGGAACGCCGACCGGCGCGCGCCAGGCCCCGAACCTCAGCGCCGCGACACTGCGCGGGCCGGAACTGAGGCAGACCCGTTCGCCGAACCGGGCGCGCGCGGCCCGCAGCCGGGCATCCGAAAACGACGCGACGCAAATCCGGTCCAGACAGTTCATCCGATCCAGCAGGTCCAGCGTGGGTGCAAGGGCGTGGTCGGTCTTGATGTCGATGTTGAAGCGCATCGACGGATGGGTCTCCAGCGCCTCGGCCAGGGTCATGAGTGGTTCCCCGCCCTCAATCCGCACGCCTTGCAGATCCTGCATGGGCTGCGCGGAGACCACACCGCGCCCGTCGGTGGTGCGTTCGAGCCGGTCATCGTGAAACACGACGACGGTTTCGTCGGAACTCGCCTGCACGTCGATCTCGATGAAGCGATAGCCCATCGCTGCCACGGCGGCAAAAGCCGCGCGGCTGTTTTCGGGTTGCTCCAGCCCGCCGCCGCGATGGGCAAGGGCTGCAAAGCCCTCGCCGGCGAGATAAGGATGATCGGGTGTGAACTCGACATTCATGGCAAGCGGATCCCGCAGTTCGAAGCACATTGGCTTGACAGATAGAAACCGGGCGATCCTCCGCCATGTGGTCTCGGCGAGCAAGTCGGCTCTGCCCGACGCCGAAAGGAAGCCCGTTGTGCACAAAGGATTGACGCTCTCCCCCGGATCGGCTGCAATTGCGATAAGGGCAGGATATGCGGTCGGGCGTCACTGGAGCTTGGGAACATGCGAAAATCTTCGGACGGAACGGTCTTGCTTCACGCCGGACATGCCCCGCCTGTCGGCCGTTTTCTCGCAATGGCCCTGGCCGTCTCTGTGGCTATCGTGCTGGTACTCTGCACCCCCGTGCGTGCCGCCGAACGCAATGCGCTCGTCATTGGCAATGCCGATTACCGGGGCGAAACGCTCGGAGCGCTGAAAAACCCGGCAAACGATGCCGCGCTGATCGCCGACACACTGAAAAAGGCCGGCTTCAAGGTGACGCTGGTGCTGGACGCCGACCTGCGTGACATGAAACGCGCGGTGCGCGATTTTACCGACGCGCTCGGAGCGGCCGCACCGGGTGCGCTCGCCGCGGTCTATTACTCCGGCCACGGCTTCCAGGCCGGCGGCCGCAATTATCTCGCTCCGCTCGGTGCGGATCTGCGCGACGAGGTCGACGCCGAATTCGAGGCGCTTTCGGTCGACTGGGTGCTCTCGCGGGTCGAAGCTGCACATGACGGCGCAAACATCGTCATTCTGGATGCCTGCCGCAACACGGCGCTCAGCCGCTCCATCGGCACAAGCAGCGAAGGGCTTGCGCTGTTGCAAAGCACGCCGCGCGGCAGCTTCATCTCCTTCGCCACGGCTCCTGGCAGCACGGCCGCCGACGGCACGGGACTGAACAGCCCCTACACTTCGGCCATCGCGACGGAAATGCTCGTGCCCGGTCGCACGGTGGAAGCGGTGTTCAAGGCCGTGCGTCGCCGCGTCGTGGAAACGACCGGCGGTGAACAGGTTCCCTGGGACCACTCCTCGCTGACGGCCGACGTGGTGTTCCTGCCGGATGCCTCCGCTGTCGCGGGCGCGACTGCGCCCGGGGGAGCTGCCGTCTCCGACATGCAGGTCGAACTGCAACTGTGGAACGACGTGAAGGACAGCAACGCGCCGGAGCAACTGCAGGCCTATCTCGACCGTTTCCCGCAAGGCGCCTTTGCAGCACTTGCCAAGACCCGGCTGGAAACGGCACGACAAGGTGGAACGGGCGAGGTCGAGAAGCTCTTCGCGCAGCTCGCCAGCCGCTCGCTCATCGTCGACAACCCGACCCGGCCGCATGAGTTCTACAGCAACGCGCGCCTGCGCGAGATCCGCGGCGATTATCCCAAGGCCCGCCAGGATTATCTGAAGTATTTCGCCTTCGGCATGCCCCAGGTCGATCCGCACCTGCGGTTCCAGGCCGTTCTGAAAGTCCAGGAGGGCCGCGAGGGGGCCCGGGAAGTCTACCGGGCGCTATCGCAGGGCCGACAGGACCCGACAACCCTCTTTGCGGAGATCCTGCTCGCCGAACGCGAGGAGCGTGTACGTCGGCTGACGGCGTTTCTCACGGCCAACCCGGAATTCACCCCGGCGCATTACGCCCTGTCGCAGGACTTCAGCCAGGCCCGGCTGGGCCAGCAGTCGACGACCGACAAGACGCGCGAACACGACCTCCTGACCCGCTTCATGGAGGGCGTGGAGGACGGGCGGTTCCTGCGATTCTATCTGGATCAGCAAATGGCCGCGGAGCAGATCGAGGACGCAAAGACACGGCTTGCGGCCTTGTCCTTCCTCAACACCGCCGCGCTCGCCAATCCGGTGAAGCTCAACGCCATGCGCAGCAATCAGGGCTGGATGCTGACGCTGGCCATCGCCGACCGGGCGCGGGAGATCTTCGTCCAGCTTCCGGGTGAGGAATTCAAGTCGACCGGCTTCGTCAATGGTGCACTCGATCCGACCACCGGCCAGAAGATCCCCTATCCGGCGTTCGAACTGCCGGGAAATGCCGGCGATACGGCGATCAATGTGCGCTACCGCGACATCCGCGACGAGATGCAAGGCCCCTTCACCGTCAGCTTCACGCCGGCCGCAGCTCTTGTTTCCGGGCAAAAGGACATTCTGGAACGCCTGTCGAGCGGGTGGCTCAGCTACCGCGACTGGGACGGCAAGATGTATGTCTATTTCTCGCATCTGATCAGCTACCGCTGTGCCATTGACAGCGTGTTGTATGCGGTCGACGGCGACACGCCCGACACGCCGTTCGAGACCGGCCCTTGCGATCCGGACAATCCCCATGCCGTGCCCGAAAGCGGCCCCGGGTCGAAGATCCACATCATCGTTCCGAAGGCGACCGACTATGTGAGCGTCCAGCTCACCTATCGCGACGGGACCCGCTCCGAGGTCAAGCGCTTCGACGCGCCGCAGTAAGTGTCAAATCACCAGATGATGCCCGCACCCGCGCGCCGCCGCTGGCGCCTGCAGGCGCTCGCCGCTGTCATGATCGCGGCCTTGACCGCCCTCGCTGCCTCCCCCTGGCTGGAGCCGCGCGCCGGCGATCTGGCGATGGCCCTTGCTCCATCGCCCGAGGCTGCGGTCGCGGATCAAGTCGCTGTGGTCGCAATCACCGAAGAGACGCTTGCCGGCTTTCCCTATCGCTCCCCCATCGACCGGGCGTTCCTCGCCACCCTGATCGCGCGGCTGGACGCCGCCGGGGCACGTGCCGTCGGTCTCGATGTCCTGATCGACCAGCCGAGCGATCCGCAAAAGGATACGCGGTTCTTTCAGTCCCTCGATGCATCCGACATGCCGGTCGTGCTGGCGCTTGCAACCCGCGTCGACGGACTGACGGACCGACAGGCCGACTATATCGCACGCACCGTCGCGCCCCGCACAACCGGGCTGATTGCCCTTGCCCGCGACGAGGTCGACGGTGTGTTGCGGCACCTGCCGGACACCCGCCCCGGCAACCAGACCTTCGCACAATCCCTGGCGGGCGATGCAGCAAAGCCGATCTCGGGCCGGATCCTCTATTCGCGTTCCCTCGACGGGGCCGCCCCTTTTCCCGTCTACCCGGCGCATCTGGTCGGCCAGCTTCCCGACGACTGGTTTGCCGGCAAGATCGTGCTGATCGGCACAGATCTGCCAACCATCGACCGGCACCCGACACCGCTGACGACGCGCGAAGGGGTTGCGGCGGGAACCCTGCCCGGGGTCGTCATTCACGCGCATATCCTGGCGCAAACGCTCGCCGGTCAAAGCCTGCGTCCGCTGTCCGCGCTGGAAAGCAGCATCGCGGTTCTTGCAGCCGCTGTCCTCGCCGCTGCGGCCTTTTCCACCCGCGCCGCGCCCCGGCGTCTGTTCATCGGCCTTGCGCTGGCGCTTGTCGCCTATTTCGCCGCGAGCGGCGTGTTGATTGCCCGTGCAGGGGTTCTGCCACCGCTGATCACCCCGCCGCTCGCGGCACTCGTCGCCGGCGGCCTGATCGTACTGACGCGCTGGCGCGCCGACCACGCCGACCGGGCTTTCTTGCGCCATGCCTTCGCCCGCTATGTCAGCCCGGCCGTGGTGGAGCGAATTGCAAGCGGACGCCTGCACCTGGCGCTCGGCGGCGAGAAACGCGAGGTCACCTATCTCTTCACCGACCTGGAGGGCTTTACCAGCCTGTCGGAACGCCTGCCGCCGCAGGATGTCGCCGAGCTGCTCAATGCCTATCTCGACCGCATATGCGACCTGATGACCGCGCATGGCGCGACCATCGACAAGATTATCGGCGATGCCGTCGTCTGTTTCTTCGGCGCGCCCGATGACGACCCGGACCAAGCGGACCATGCGCTCGGGCTCGCGCTCGCGCTCGATGCCTTTGCCGAAGCCCATCGCGCGCGGCTCCTGGAGGAAAAAGGCATCGCGCTCGGTGTCACCCGCATCGGCGTGCATCGCGGCGAGGCCGTCATCGGCAACTTCGGGGGACGCCGCTTTTTCGACTACACCGGCGTCGGCGACACGGTGAACACCGCCGCGCGTCTGGAAGGCGCGAACAAATACCTCGGCACGCGGATCCTGGTCAGCGAAACCGTCGCGCGGGCCTGCCAGGCAGGCTGTGTTCTGCGCCCGGCGGCGACACTGGTTCTCAAGGGCCGCGCCAGCGCGCTCGCCTGTTTCGAACCGCGCCGCGCGGAGGAGGCGAACGCAAAATGGCTGGCGGCCTACATCTCCGCCTTTGCCCTTCTCGACGCAAACAGCAATGGTGCGCGCGCCGCCTTCGAGGCGGTGCTTGCGCTAAAGCCGGACGACCCGCTCACGCAGCTGCATCTGGAGCGGTTGCGAACGGGCGAGGAAGGCGCGACAGTGACACTTGGCGGGAAATAGGCAACCGGGGCCGGAAGAACGCAGGAGACGGAAATGAAACGGCTTTCTGGCATGTGCCGGCGGTTTGCCGCACGGACGGCCATCCACGCCACGGCTGCGCTTTTGGCACTGCCCCTGTCAGCCGGCATGGTCCGCGCGGATTTCGTCGTTCTGGCCGCAAGCGGACCCTCCGGCGATCTACAGGCAGGAAAACGCCTTGCCGACGACGCCACGGTCGCCTTGCCGGATGGTGCCAGGGTCACGCTGATGTCCAGAGACGGGCGCATGCTGACACTCAAGGGCGCCTATTCCGGCCCGCTCGACCCGCAATCGGATGCCGGAACCACGGCGAAAGGCAGCGACGCAGCCTTGCAGAAACTCTCGAGGCTTTTGCAGGGAGGCGACGCGCGCTCCGCCGTGCTGGGCGCCGCCCGCGCGGGCGCCGGCGACATTCCTCCGCCCCCCGGTATCTGGCACGTCAGCGTCGACAGTTCCGGGCCGCGCTGCGTGCAACCGGGACCGCTACAGCTTTGGCGGCGCGATGCCGGCCAGGGCAGTTCCGTCACCCTGCGCAGCGCGTCCGGCAGGCGTGAGGGTCTCACCTTCGCACAGGGTGCGCATGTGCTGACGGTTGACGATGCCGTGGCCGACAGCGACGACCGGTTGCTCGTCTCGCTCGACGGCGAGTTGCGCGATCTTGCGCTTTCCCATCGACCGGACACGCTTGCCGGTGCCTCTCCCGGCGAGATCCTCGTCTGGATGCTGGACAACGACTGCAAGCGACAGGCCCTTACGCTGATCGGGCAGGTGCACGCCGGCCGGGAACCGCGCTGACGAACGCGTTCCGCTCCACCGACCTCAGGCGAGGGCGGGACGCGGTGTTTTCGTGCGCCACATCACCAGACAGATCACCGCGATATTGAGCAGGTTCCAGGCAATGCCATTGAGGAACGCCGCCTGATAGGACGCCGTCAGGTCGTAGATCCAGCCGGACATCCACCCGCCAAGCGCCATGCCGACAATCGTCGCGGTGATCACCATGCCGACGCGCCGACCCGCTTCGCGCGCGGGCATGTACTCACGCACCACGATGGCATAGCTCGACACGATCCCGCCCTGCGACAGGCCGAAGATCAGCGACACCATGTAAAGCGAGGCCAGACCGTCGTAGGGAATGTACAAAAGAAGCGCCAGGCATTGCAGCACGGCCCCGATCAAAAGGGTCGGAACGCCGCCGATCCTGTCGGCCAGAACGCCCGAAATCAGCCGGCTTGCGATCCCGCCGGCAAGCATCAACGACAGCATTTCCGCACCGCGCGCCACACCGTAGCCGAGGTCGACGCAATAGGCGACGATATGCACCTGAGGCATCGACATGGCGACACAGCAGCCCAGGCCGGCGATGATCAAGAGGCCCTGCAGGGCGCGCGGCGACATGGCGATCTGCCGGGCGGGCGGGGCCTCGGGAACAGGCTGCGCCAGACCGCGCGACGCCATGTGCGGCGGTGGACGACGCAGCAAAAAGGCAACCGGGATCAGAACGCAGAGACACACGATGCCAACGAAGAGATAGGCACCGCGCCAGCCATGATCCTGCATCACCGCCTGAAGAACCAGCGGCCAAAGCGCGCCGGCGAAATAATTGCCCGATGCGGTGGCGGCCATGGCAAGACCTCGCCGCTTCGCGAACCAGTGCGAGACGTCTGCCAGAAGCGGCCCGAAGGTCGCCGCCGAGCCAAAGCCGATCAACGCGCCCTGCAGGATCGCGAAAACCAGCAAGGACTGCGCCTGCGACGCGAGCAGGAACCCCGAGCCAAGCGCGGCCGAGGCAATGGCGAGCGGCGCGGTGACACCATATCGGTCGACGAAACGTCCGATCAGAAGATTGCCGAGCGCAAAGCCCACCATCGTCGCGGTATAGGGAAGCGAGGCGTCTGCGCGGTCCACACCGAACTCGACTTCCACCGACGGAAGCACGACGATCACCGACCACATGCCAACGCCGCCGATGGTGGCAAGCAGCATCGAAAGGCCAAGACGCAACCAGGCATAGGCGCTATCGACGCCGCCGGGCGTCGGAGTGTCCACAGTCGACATGCGCGGGATTTCCTCGGGTGACTTCAGGCGTGGTCTTTCCGGGGTACAACCGCTTGCACGTTCTGGCAATCCCGGGAGGACGGATTTCCTAGCAAGCCGTTTCGAGGGTGTCTGCCGCAACCTCCATGGAGTGTTCCGCCGCGCGCGGCGCCGGCTCGCCGGCCAGCCGCTTCATCAGCCAGGCGCCATCGCCGTCGCCGGATCGGCGATACGACATGTCCCTCTCGGGCGGGATCGGGACGATCCCCTCGGACGTCCGTTCGCCGATGGCGAAGCGGAAGGCGTAACCCGGTGTCAGCCCCATGCGCAGGTCCGAAACCACCACCTTGCCGTCCGCCGCCTCGGCGCGGAAATACCCCCGGCTGAACCACACCAGTTTTTCAAAGGCATCGGACCCCGACAGGCAGGCGACGAGATCGGGGCGACGCGCATGCGTGTAGATCGGCATCTCGGCGCCGTCGGGATCGAGCAGCGACAGATAGACGTTGTGATAGCGGTCGTCTTCAAGACCGATGACCTTCCACACCACAGTTGTTAACGGCGCGGCGATGGCGAAGATCCGGTCGGGCTCAAGCCCTGCGCGGGCGAAAACCTCCTTCGCCCGCGCCTCCATATGGGCCTGAAGCACGACCGAAAGGCCGAGATAGGCCGTGCTGACGATGAGTGCCGTCGTCAGTCCGCGCGCAAAGGTGCGTCCCCAGTCGCGCCTGAACAGCGCCCAAACGGTCACGACGAGAAGCGGCAGCGTGTAGAGCGGGTCGATGATAAAGACCGACCCGACACCCACCGGGTCGGGATAAAGCGGCCAGAACAGCCGTGTGCCATAAACCGTCATCGCATCGATGACCGCGTGGGTGGACAGACACAGATAGACGGTGAGCCAGACCAGCCAGCGTTTGTCGCGCAGCACGCGAAAGATCCGCAAGAGCGCCTCGCCGATTACCGGCGCCGCGAAGGCCTGGATGATGAGCGAATGGGTCGCGCCGCGATGCAGGACAAAACTGTCGACCGGATCATCGAAGGGAATGAACACGTCGAGGTCGGGCAAGGTGCCGAGCACTCCGCCAACGAGCGCGGCCTTGCGCGGGCCGAGCGTCTTGCCGAGGCAGGCGGTGGAGACCGCCGCACCGAGAAGAAATTGCGTAAGGGAATCCATGCGAGTCTTTTCGGATCAGGGACGGGCGGCGGGTTGACCGCCGAGCCGCCACACGACGGGCAACTCGGCACGATGCGCCGAACATAGGGCATCGCGCCGGCGCGACCAGCCCGCAAGGCACCCGGTTCGCCGCACCTTACCCCTCGTCGTTCAGCGAGGCGAAGGTCTTTTCTTCTTCCACCAGACGCACCAACAGCGGCGACGGCTCCCAGAAGAAGGCATCTTCCTCCGCGAATTCGCGAATGTCGGCGAGGATCCTGTCCAGCCCCTGCGCATCCGCATAGTGCATCGGCCCGCCACGCCAGCGCGGGAAACCGTAACCGAAGAGCATCGTCACATCGACATCGAGCGGGCGCAGGGCGATCCCCTCCTCGACCGTCTTCGCCGCCTCGTTGATCATCGCCGCCATATAGCGGCGAATGATTTCCGCGTCGCTGAAATCGCGCGGCACGATCCCCTTGGCATCTCGCTCGGCCGCGATAATCGCCTCCACCTCCGGGTCGGGCGTGCCGCGGCGCGCGCCGTCCTCATAGCGATAGAAACCGCGGCCCGTCTTCTGTCCGAACCATTCGCGTTCGCACAGCCGGTCGGCGAAGCCGACGACGCGCTCGCGCGGATCGCGTGTCGCCGCGCGGCGCTTGCGACCGGCCCAGGCGATGTCGAGACCGGCAAGGTCGCCCACGGCGAACGGCCCCATGGCGAAACCGAAGTCCACCAGCGCGGCATCGATCCGATAGGGACTTGCGCCGTCCTCGACCATGTAGTCGGCGGCCTTGCGGTAGGTGTTCAGCAAGCGGTTGCCGATGAAGCCGTCGCATACGCCGGCGCGCACCGCGACCTTCTTCATCCGCTTGGCGAGCGCGAACCCGGTGACGACCACATCGGCGGCGGTCTTGTCGGCGACCACGACCTCCAGCAGCCGCATCACATGGGCGGGTGAGAAGAAATGAAAGCCGATGACGTCCTGCGGGCGCTTTGTCGCCGCCGCGATCTCGTTGACGTCGAGATAGGAGGTGTTGGTCGCCAGGATCGCGCGGTCCTTGCACACCGCATCGAGCTTGCGGAAGACCTCTTTCTTGACCTCCATGTCCTCGAAAACTGCCTCGATAACGAGATCGGCGTCCTTCAGGGCGGAATAATCCGTCGCGACCCGGAAGGCGCCGGCCAGAATGCCGTCGCGCTTCGAGGCGGCCATCTTGCCGCGCCGAACGCCGTCGTCGAGCAGGCGGGTGACCATTGCATGGGCGCGCTCTGCACCGGCGTCGTCGCGCTCCACCAGCGTCACGTCGAGGCCGCTGCCGAGCGCGGCAACCGCGATACCGCTGCCCATGGTGCCGCCGCCAATGATGCCGATGGCATGGAGCGGGCGCGCCGTCGCCTGCCCGGCTTCCGGGATCTTCGCCACCGCACGCTCCGCGAAAAACGCATGGATCAGGCCGGCGCGCTGGTCGGAGGCCATCAGCCCGGAAAACAGCACGCGCTCGCGCGCCAGCCCCTCGGCGAAGGGCAGGTCGTAGGCCGCCTCCACAGCGTCGATGGCGACCATCGGGGAAAGCTGGCCACGCGCACGTTTTTGCGTCGCCTTGCGCACCTCTGCAAACAGCGCCGCGTCCTTCCGGCCTGCATCGATCTCGCCCGTGCGGCGCAGGTCCGGTGCCTTGTCCAGATAGGCGCGCGCAAACGCCAGCCCCGCGTTGAGCGCATCATCGTCGCGCGACACCGCATCGACGATCCCGAGCGTTTCCGCCTCGCCCGCGCCAACCTGTCGACCGGATGTGATCAGATCGAGCGCCGCCTTTGCGCCCGTGAGGCGCGGCAAGCGCTGGGTCCCGCCGGCACCGGGAAGAATCCCAAGCGTGACTTCCGGCAGACCGACGCGCGCTGTCTCCAGCGCCACCCGGGCATGACAGCCGAGTGCAACCTCAAGCCCGCCGCCCAGCGCGGTGCCGTGCAACGCGGCGACGACCGGCTTGTCGCAGGCTTCGATCCGATTGATCACGTCGGGAAGAAACGGCTCGGCCATCGGCTTGCCGAATTCCTTGATATCCGCACCGGCAATGAAGGTCCGCCCCACGCCGTAGAGCACCGCGATGCGGGCGCTCCCATCCTGCGCGAACCGGGCGACCGCGTCGTCGAGCCCGGCCCGCACGGCCTGCGACAGGGCATTTACCGGCGGATTGTCCACCGCAATCCGGGCGATGCCATTTTCAACGGAGTAGCGAACGGGGTCTGTCACGAACCAAGTCTCCCTGACGAGTTTCTGAAGGCGGTGTCACGCGCCGCGCAGTCTAGGCGGCGATCAAGATGTTTGAAACTTAAAATATCGCGTCCGACCAGCGCATGTCCCGCGTCATGCAACGAGCCTCAGCGCGATCTCGGAGAGCGGCACCCCGTCCACCCGCGTCGCCCAGGTCTCGCCCGGTGCCACGGGCATGGCGCGCGTCAGCGTTCCGGTCGTCACGATTGCGCCGGGACCGACGGGTTCGGCAAGCGCCGTTTCGGGCAACCCGTCGACCATCGCCTTCAATGCGCTCAAGGGGCCGCCGAGGACATTTTCCGAAGCGCCCCGATCTATCACCTCGCCGTCCTTCAACAAGGTCAGCGTGAAGGACGACAACGCCGCGAACCAGGTGTCACGGTTTTCATCCGTCACGGTCGCAAAGGGACGATGCCGCAGCAATCCGTGCAGCGCGAAGGCGGCGACCGTGTCGGGCGCGCGAAACCGCCAGCCCGGAAAGGGCGACTGCACCAGCTCGAACCCGAGCGCCACACCGTCGATGCGGGCGAGCAGATCGGCCTCGCTCATGCCCGGCGCCAGCGACGCGGAGATCCGAAACACGATCTCCGGCTCGATGCGCGGCTCCATGAGGCCCGACACACCGCAGGGCGCGGGCGTATCGCCCTCCACCCCCTGAACGGTGCTGTCGTAGACCGGCCCCCAGATCGGCGCATGCACGTCGTATTCGTCCCAGATCGTACGGTTGGTGAAGCCGATTTTCCAGCCGCAGGGGACCTCGCCGCGTGCGATGCGCTGCGCACGCACCTCGTGCGACACGCAATAGGCGGCGGCAAGATCGAACCCACGATCCGCATCGGTCAGTGGTGCGCAGGTTCCGGTTCGAGCAGCGATCCTAAGCAGCGACGTTGCCGTGCCCGTGTGGGTGGCATCTCTCCCGTCCATGGTGTCTCTCCCGATCCGGTGATCCGCGTGGCTTGCGCGCCCGGCCTTTTGTTTCGCGCGCAACGATGCCGAGACGAACTTCGAATGGCAAGTCATGCTTCGGTCAAGGTTGCGAAAGAAAACAGGGCGACCGCCGCACCTGCTTGCACCGCTTGCTGCGCGGGCTACTGTGCGGCCGGCGTCCGGGTGACAGGCGATACGCCCCCTCACCCGGGCTATCAAAGATATTCAAGCCCTTGCGAGGACCCATGAAACGTTTGTTGACCGCGCTGAGCGCGCTTTTTCTCACCTTTGCCCCGGCCAGCGCGGCCGATCTGCAAGTCACCGACGTAACCGTCGGCAGCGGCGCGGAGGCCGTTGCCGGCTCGACGGTCAAGGTGCATTACACCGGCTGGCTGATGGATGGCACGAAATTCGATTCCAGCCGCGACCGCGGCGAGCCCTTCTCCTTTCCGCTTGGCGCCGGCCGCGTGATCCGCGGATGGGACGAAGGCGTTGCCGGAATGAAGGTCGGTGGACGGCGCGAACTCGTTATTCCGCCGGAGATGGGCTATGGCGCGCGCGGCGCCGGCGGCGTGATCCCGCCGAACGCCACGCTGAAGTTCGATGTGGAACTGCTCGACGTCTCCAAATAGGCGCCGCAAGGGAGGCAAACGCCACCTTTGAAAAACAAACACGACGTGCCGGAGGACCAGGGGGTTACTCCGGCGCGTCCGCCTGTTGCGGCTCTTTCGCGCTGTCGGCCGCGCGAAGAAGCCCCACGGCGCGGCGCATGCGCTGCACGGCGGTGAAATGCGACAGTACGCCGTAAACCCCAAGGCCGCCGGCGATCACCGTCGCGCCCGATACACCGGCGAACGGCGCGGCGCCGGCCACAAGCAACATCGCGCAGAGAAAGATGATCCGTTCCAGCCGCTCGAAAAAATCCGGCCAGGCTTCATTGCTGATCGGGATCTCGATGGCGGTGCGCGCCTTGGCGTAGCTGGTCAGCACCCCGCCGGAGAAGGCGAAGAGCGCCAGACCCCACATGTCTTGCGCGGCCGCGAGGGCGGCAAGCACCACAAGCTCCTGATACCGGTCGACCATCGCATCGAAATACCCGCCCGACCGCGTGCACATGTCGCGCCGGCGTGCGACCGCGCCATCGAGCGCATCGAAGGCAAAGGACACCGCCAGCGTCCCCCCGAAGAGCGCGGCGTTGCCGTGCCACAGATAGGCGAGCGACGCGAGACAGATCAGCACGAGACCCGTTGCCGTCACCTGATTGGGCGTCATGCGCGCACGCACCAGCGGCGTTGAGAGGCTTTCCCACAGCGGGTCGATGTGGCGCTTGAACAATCCGTCGATCATGGGTGCGAGATCCCTTGAAGGCGCCGCGCCGGGCGGGCGGTGCGGGGTGGAGACATGCGGGCGGCCTCAGCGGTAAAGCGACAACAGCCCCTTGCGGTGACGGTCGAGACGGGCGGCCCGGGCCGCGCAACGCGCCACGCCCGCCGGCTCGGGATCATAGATTTCGACCGGTCCGGACGACAGGACGGGGGCTGCCGCCCTCACGCTGTCGAACCAGCCAAGAGCCGCGCCGGCAATGGCGGCGGCCCCGCGCACCCCCGCATGGCGCGGTGCGCGTACCTCGACCCTGCGGTCCAGCGCATCGGCGAGCAATTGGGCAAACCGGGGGTTCACGGCGGCGCCGCCGACCAGCGGCAACGGCAGATCGTGGCGCACGCCCTTCTGGCGCGCCACTTTCGACATCGCCCAGCGCATGTTGAGCGCAACCCCCTCCAGGGTCGCCCGCAACACCGCCTTTCGGTCATGGCGCATGCTCAGACCGTAAAACACGCCGCGCAGGCGATCATCGTCCACCGGCACACGCTCGCCGGCAAGCCAGGGCACGAACAGCGGGTCATCGTCCTGCATGTCGCCAATGCCGTCATAGAGTGTATCCAGCGCGCTGTCGCTGTCGCCAGCGGAGTCCCCGACAAGACGGGCTGCCCAGGCGAAAGCCGTGCCGGCACTCTCCTGCGTCGCGATCAGAAGCGGTCGGAACCCGATGCTGCTGGCAATGGTCGCATAGGAATGGAAGACATCGAGCCGGCGGGACGGGAAAAACCCGCTGAGCCAGGAACTCGTGCCGGCATAGGCGTGAAGCTGGCCATCCTCCATCGCCCCAGAGCCGATCGCCGTCGCCCCGACATCGCCGGCGCCGGCGACGACGGGAAGCCCCGCGCCAAGTCCAAGCCCAGCCGCGGCCTGCTGGGTGAGACGCCCTGCAACGGAGGCGCCGTCGACGATCTCCGGCAACTTGTCGAGGGGGATGCCGAGCCGTCCGGCAAGGTAGGACGACCAGCCCTCCCGGCCCGGGCGCGTGTCCATCATCCAGGTCAGGTTCGCGCTGTCGGCGGTCGTGGTGAGAGCGCCTGTGGCGCGGAAGATCAGCCAGTCCTTGACGTCGAGAAGCTTGTGCGACGCCGCCCATACGTCCGGCTCATGAGCCTTGATCCACAGCATCTTCGCCGGCGGGTCCATGCCGTTGTGCGACGGCGCGCCGTTGGCGATCCTTGTCCAGGTGAACAGCTTGTCGGCCCGGTAGCCCGCGACCGATGGAAATCCGCCGTTCATCTTGCGCGACAAGGCGCCGGCGCGCTTGTCGAGCGAGATCAACGCCGGGCGCAGCACCGCCCCTTCACGGTCGACGCACACCAATCCGCACATCTGCGCGCAAGGGACGAGCGCAACCGTGCGCTCCTTCAGATCCGGGATCTCGTCCTGCAATGAGGCTACGCCCCGGCGCAGCGCCTGCCACCAGTCGTCCGGCTGTTGTTCGGCCATGCCCGGGCCGGGAAAGGAAAGCGGGTAGGATTCGGCCGCCGTCGCCTTGATCGCCAGCGAGCGGTCGAGCGCGGCAAGCTTCACGCCCGATGTCCCGAAGTCGGCCGCGATCACCAGATCGCGGCTGTCCTGCTTGTCCCTTGTCACCACCTGTCCCCCGGGGTCCGCCGACCATGCGTTTGCCCATGCGCCGGGACCGGGTTTATAGAGGTCGGCGACAAAAATGAACTCCCCAACGCATACCGGCAGCGCAAGATGCCCGGTCGGCGGCACCCGCGCATGGCCCCCGACCGGACGGCAGACCGGAGAAAGCCGCAGTTCCATGGCCGAAGGCGAGACACCAACCGTTTCACCGACAAAGATCGACGTCGTTTACACATGGGTCGACGACACGTTTCCCGGCTATGCCGAAACGCTCCGGGAATTCGCGACGACCCGCCACGATGCCAACCCCAACCGGACGCGCGACAATCTCGAGATGCTGCGCTATTCGCTGCGGTCGCTCGAGCGTCACGCGCCATTCGTGCGCCGCGTGCACCTGCTGACCTGCCGCCCGCAGGTGCCGGACTGGTTGAACGCTGAACACCCCGATATCTCGGTCGTGCATCACGACGAGATCATGGCGCCGTCGGTCCTGCCGACCTTCAACTCCTTCGCCATCATCAGCCATCTGGGCAAGATGGCCGGCGTGAGCGAGCGCTTTCTCTATTGCGAGGACGACACGCTGTTCCTGTCGCGGGCGCGGCTGCCGGATTTCCTGCGGGATGACGGTCACACGCGAGTTTTCGCCAAGAACAGGGATGCCCCGGTTCATGCCCGGACCAAACCGGACGACAGCCCGTGGAACCTGTCGCTTGCGAATGCCAATGCCGCTCTCGACCGCGCGTTCACGCCGCATCCCCGGCGGTTTCTCGCCCATGGACCGCGGCTGATCGAACGCCAGTCGTTCGAGGAGATGTGCGACCGCTTTCCCGAGGAGATCGCGGCGACGCGGGCATCGCGTTTTCGCGGTGGCGACAATGTCCCGCCGGAGTATCTCTATCCGCAATACCTGCTTGAAAAAGGCGCGGGCGTCCTTGCATCGGACGCCGAAACCCGCCGGATGGCCGGCTATGCCTCCATCGACAACTTCCTGCCCTGGACCTGGCTTCAACTCGCCCGGCTCGACCGCCTCCGGCCGGTGACGGCAACCCTCAACGACAATTTCAACAACCGGCCGAACCCGCGCGTCGTGGCCCACGTTCGCAACCGCCTGAAGCAATGGTTTCCCGAGCCGTCTCGCTTCGAGCACCCGGACCGTCCACCTGCCTGATCAGGACCGCAATGCGTCGCGATAGATCTCCACGAAGGCCGGTCCGGTGGCCTCGACCCCAAAGGAAAGCGCATGCGGCAGGGCCCATGCGCCCAGCGCCCGGCGAGCCGGTGCATCGGCGCACAAGTCGATCAGTTTCACCGCAAGCGCCGATGCATCGCCCGGCCGCACCAGCAGCTGTTCGCCCGGCCCGGTCAGCACCGTGCGATAGCCCTCGTTGGCGGCAGCCACCGGCAGGGTCCCCGCCGCCATCGCCTCGATCAGGATGAGACCGAAGCTCTCGCCGTAAAGTGATGGCGCCACCAGCAGATCGGCCTTCGCGACAAGCCGCCGCGCGCTGTCGGCATCCGGCGAGGGGACAAAACGAATGCGCTCACCGCCCGCGCCTGTCATCGCCTCGCGAACCAGCCCCTCCTGCGGCCCGCCGCCGGCGACGGTCAGCCGCACGCGGGGAAAACGGGCAGCGACCTCGGGCCAGGCCGCGAGCAACACGCCAAGCCCCTTGCGCGCCTCGAAACGGCCGAGAAAAACGATCTCTGTGTCCGTGGTGTCGTCCGCCCTCCGCACCTGAGCGCCGACAGCCTGCCAAGGCGCGAGATCGATGGCCGGTGGCAGAACATGCGCCGCGATGCCGGCATCCTGCGGACGCAGATGCGCCAGCGGTGTCGCGGATGGAACGATGGCGGCACGCGAATGCGTCAGGAAATGACGCGCCGCCCGGCGCAGGGCGCGCGCGGCAAGCCCGCCCGTCTTTTCTTCCGGCAATGTCGCGTGAAAGGTGGTGACGGTTGGAAGGTCGAGATCCCGCCAGACCTGCCAGGCCATGAAAGGCGTCCAGGGCGTATGCAGATGGACGAGCTCCGCGCCCCAGTCGCGCAGCGCGCCAATCAGCGGACCACGGTCGCGCGATCGGGCGTAACTGATCTCAAAGCCGGTGCCGAACAACTGCGCCTTGATGGCGCGCCCGCAGTGATCGATGCCCGCAAGAGGCGCGTTCCGAAGAGGATGAGGTGCGACGACGCGCACATCGTGACCGGCCCGCACGAGCCACGCGGAGAGATCGCGAACATGCGCCTGCACGCCGCCCGGACGGGCAAGGTCATAGGGACAGATCTGGACGATCTTCATCGCTGGCGCATCATCTTTCATGCCGGGCAAGGGTCGCGATCATGCCCTCGGCGACATCGGCAAGCGCATAGACGAGCAGGAATACGACCAGCCAGGGCAGGGTGCCGCTCCACCAGGCAAGCAGCACCGCAGGGGCGATCGCTCCGCTCAGTCCTGCAAAGAACCAGAAGACAACATCCACCGGACCGGACGCCCGCTCTCCCGCAGGAGCGGAAGCCTCGGCACCGCCCGCGCCGGCATCGCGCACGACCCTGGCGTAGAGCCGGACCCAGGCGGCCGCGCAACCGACGGCCGTCCAGACGGCACCGCTGTCGAGCACCCGGTCCGCCAAAAGCCCGATGCTGGAATAGAGTAACCCCCATTGCGCCATGTCGATCAGGAAATCCAGCGTTGCGCCGAGTCGGGACGTGCGCCCGGTGCAGCGGGCGAGACCTCCATCGACGCAATCGAGAACCTGAAACGCCATCGCGACCAGCCCGACCCCGAGAGCGGCCCGGTCCACCGGCAGCATCAATGCCAGAACGGGCATGGAAAGCACCAACGGCAGGGATGCGACGGTAACCGCGGTCGGCGAGACAGGCGTGCGTGCCAGCAGCCAGATAAGCGGAAAGCTCCAGATCCGATACAAGACCATCACGGCCCAGTCGCCGCGCAGCTCTCCCCTGCGCTTGTCCATGTCATAGTTCTGAACCACCCTGGCAAAGGTGGGACCGCCGTTCGTTTCGTTGTTGCTCACCTGCCCTCTCTTGCCCCGCTGCCGGGCCTCGCATATGACTGGTTCGACTTATCATATTCCGGCGGGTCCATGGTTGACATCACTGCAGTTTTTCTGGCCGCCGGGCGCGGCGTGCGCATGGGCGAACGCGGACGCATGACCCCCAAGGGTTTGCTGTCGATCGGTGAGACGACCTTCGTCGAGGAAGCGGTCGCCACCTTGCGCGCGCACGGGATTTCGTCGCCGCGCATCGTTACCGGCCATCTCGCGGATCAATACGAGACGCTTGCCGCAGCCCGTCTGCCCGACGCCGAGCTGCGTCACAACCCCGACTTCGCCGACAAGGGGTCGCTTCACAGCCTGCTCGTTGGCTTAAGTGGACAGACGGGTCCGTGTCTTCTGCTGGAATCCGACCTGATTTTCGAACCGCGTGCCGTGGCGACCGCGATTGCCGATCCGGCGCAGGCCGCCCTGCTCGTTTCCGGCGCAACGGGCGCAGGCGACGAGGTCTATGTCTGGGCCGACAAGAAAGACGGCCAGGATTGCCTGCGGGACATGTCGAAGGACGCGGCGCGCTGGCCGGATCCCCATCACGGCGAACTTGTCGGCCTGACGTATCTTACCGCCAGGGCCGTGGCGCATCTCAACACGATCGGCCCCGAAATGGTCGCGCAGGATGCGATGACGGATTACGAAAGCGGCATCGTTGCGCTCGCCCGCGGCGAGCACGTCGCCTGCCCGAAGATCGAGGATCTCGCATGGGCGGAAGTCGACAATGAAGAGATGTTCGCGCGGGCAGCCGCCCAGGTTTATCCACGCATCGACGCAGCCCGCCGCGCGCACCCGCTAATGCGGGCGTGACAGAACGATCTGTGCGACAAGCGTTCCGACAAGCGCGAACACGACGGCGATCCAGCTGCTGGTAAAGCCGGACAACGCGCCGATCTCGCCCATCGCCCAGGACACCTTCGTCGCCACGAGCGCGAAGTAACCGCACAGCGCCAGCCCGACGATCCGACCCGGCGAGACGACACGGCCGGAGCCGGCGATCGGCGCCAGGCTGGCCCCGAGCAGCGCATAGGCGCCCGGCAGGAAGAACGCCGCGATCCGCCGCCACAGGGCCGCATCGACATCCGCACCCTTCAACGGGTTGCCGTCTCCCGCCAGACGCTCAAGCGGCTGTTGCGGAAGATAAAAAGCCGGAATGCCGAAATAGGTCAGCGTGTCGGCAAGCACGTCGAGCCGCACGTCGAGCGTCTCGTAGCGCGAAATCAGATAGAGCGGATGTTCCGCATAGGCATCCGGTCGCGGCGCGTCCCTTTCGTCGCTGCCGGTCTCGGCAGCCGGCAGGCTTGCCCACAGGTCGACATCGTAAAGCCGCCAAAACCCGGGCCTGCCGGTCGGCTGGGCCTTGCGCGCGACGAGCACATCGCGCAGGTCGCCCGACACCACACCGCGATAAAGCTCCACGTCCCGAAGCTCCGGCGAATCGCTGCGCACGACCCGGGCGCGCAGCGCATTGCCGTTGACCACCAGCCAGTGCGTGCCCGACATCGCGCCCCTTGCGAACCGCGCGCCATAGGCGCCGAGCTGAAGCTCTGCCTGGGCAAAGACGGCGGCCGGCCGGCCCCAGCGTTCCAGGGTTCCCTGAAGCGCGCCGCTCAGGCCGGCGAAGACGGCAACCACCGCAAGCGTCTGGCGGGGCGACCAGCCGGCCGCAGCCAGGATCGTCGTCTCCCGGTTGAACAGTCGATAGAGTTCTGCGGCAAACAGTCCGATGAAGCAGGCGACGGGAAACAGTCGGGTAACGATATCGACCGTGCGAAAGCCAAGATAAAGCGCCAGAACGCCGCCGCCCGAGCGACCGAGTTCGTCTGCCCGCGCCAGAACGCCATCGAGGTTCTGCGCCAGATCGATCGCCCAGGCGATGATCAGGAACATCAGCATCACGAGGCCCGTCACCTTCAGATAGAGCGCAAGCGCCCGACGTCCGGCGATGCCGAAGATCGCCATGTGGGGTGCGATACCCGCCATCCACCCGTCCGCGCCGCGTGCTTGTGCCGCCTGCATGGTCATGCCCGTTCGCTCACGGGACGCAGCAAGGCTGCAGAGCGCAAGCCGATCGCCAACGTCAGAGCGAGCGCCAGTGCAAGGCCGATCGCGACACCCATTGCGGCCATGGCGAGGGGCTGCGCACCGGCGATACCGCCAAGCAGCGCCCGCAGGCCGACATCGAGCGCAAGAAGCCCGGCGCAGGCGAGCGGCATGGCGAAATAGCCGGCCAGCCCGCCGGAGGCAAAGGCGCAGGCCAGCAAGGCGAGAAGCGGCGCGAGAAAGGCCGCGATCGCCCGGGCGAACCGCTCGCCGGCGATCTCGCGGGCATCCTGCCCCGCCTGGGTCCGGGCGGATGCGGGATCCAGCGCCTCCAGGAACGTCCATTCCCGCGCCACCGTCGTGCGTGCCGCATGATGCAGGATGTTTGTCAGGCTGACCGGAACCGAGACGTTTTCCACCTTCACGCGCGGAAGCACCGGCACGTCCTTCAACTGCGGATCGCCAAGCGAGAACAGATTGGCGCCCCGCCCGCCACGCAGGATCCCGCCGACGCGATCTTCAGGCGAAACCCGGACAAAGTCATAAGCGATCACCCGCCCGAGACCGAGACTGTAATTGCCCTCGGCATCCGGCCCGTCGAGCCGCCACTTGCCCGCCTGCGTCACACGCCAGGAGCCGTCCTCGCCCGGCTGGTGCACGAACAGGCTCTCATGCGGCGGAGACATCGAGGTGTCGCTGAGCGCGGCGAAGGTCTTGCCGCGGATGGTCTCGATCAGCGTCCCTTCACTGGGTTCGGTGATGCGGCGAAAAAGAAGGTCGCTCTTCAAGGTGAAGACCACGGAGCGGGTCAGGTTCTTTGCAAGCGGATCGATGAACCCGGACACGCCGAGGCTTGCGCCGAAGGCGCAAACTCCAAGGACGAGAGCGACCCTGAGCGGCAGCGCCGGCGAAACGCCCGCGGCTGACAGGGCGACCATCTCGCGCTCCTCGCGCGCTGCGACGAAGGCGAAATATCCGCCGATGACGCAGGCAAGCGCAAGCGCGAAATCAAAGATCTCCGGCGCGGTCAACACAAGGATCGACAGGGCCGCGACGACGTCTCCGCCGCTGCCGAGTACCTGTTCGAGGATCCCGGTAAGTTTCTCCGCCAGAAAGACAACCTCGATGGTCGCCAGAACGATGACGACCTTGACCACCACCCGCATCGTCAGCGAGCGATTGGACAGCGACCAGCCGATCATCTCGCAACACCGGATGACGGGCGCGCCGCAAGACCGCGACCGCGAGGGCGTTGATCGTGAATGCGTCGCGCCATCGCTCCCAATTCCGTTTCGTGCTAGATCACCGACCGAACCGGCCCCGGCCGAAAACCGGTCCCTTCCGGATCTGTTCCAACAGCGCGCAGACCGTGATTCCCTCGCGCCATCATAGGCCGCAGCCCATGCGACGTCTTGCCCATATCCTCGCACTTTCGTTCGGCGCCGGTCTCTCGCCGGTCTGGCCGGGTACGGCGGGGGCGGCCGTCGGCCTCGTTTTCGCCGCCGCGCTGCTTCCCCTTGCCCCCACCCTCCAGGTTGTCCTGCTTGCCGCCCTTCTCGTCGTCGGCATCTGGGCTTCGGCGATCGTGGCTGCCGACACCGGCGAGGACGATCCGCAGATCGTCGTGATCGACGAGACGTTCGGCGCCGCCGCCGTGGTGCTCGCGCTTCCCGCGGACGTGCTGTGGTGGATCGTGGGCTTCATTGCCTTTCGAGCCTTCGACATTTTGAAGCCCTGGCCGGTAAACTGGGTCCAGGACACCGTACCGGGCGGCACCGGCATCATGCTCGACGATGCGGCTGCGGCGCTCTTCGCGCTGATCGTGCTTCTGCCGGTCGTCTTTCTCGTCCCACCGCTGTGACGTCAACCGGCGAGGCGCGCCAGGATCACCAGCGCGGGTCCGGCAATCAGCCAGGCATCGGCAATATCGAGCACCCCACCCTGGCCGGGCAGCACGCAGGGATAGTCCTTCACCCCGGATGCCCGCTTCAACCGTGATCCGGCGAGATCGCCGCCAACGGCCGCCACTGCAATACCCCCCGCCGCGAGCAAGGAAGCGACGAGGCTCCAACCGAAGATCAGAGGGCCGACGAGACCGGCCGTCGCTGCCAGCATCGCGCCACCCACGGCCAGCCCCTCGACGGTTTTCTTCGGACTCAGCACCGGAAAAGCCGGATGCCGGCCGATCAGCTTGCCGCCGAAAAGCGCATAGCTGTCGTAGGTCTCCACCAGCAGGAAGGCGAGCAACAACAAGCCGGCGTTGCCGCCCTCTTGCGCCAGGGCCACGAAAAGCACAAGCGGAACCGCCGGAAAGACCAGCACCTCCAGAAAAATTGCCAAGGGTCGGTCGGCAGCGCCAAGCCTGCGTCTCAGCATCACGGCCATCCCCGCCAGAAGAGCGCCGCCTGCGGCAAGGCCTGTAAAGGGCACCGCCGCCGCAACGAACCCCGACAGCGCTAGCGCCACGCCGCTGACGACGGGAAACACCCATTTCCGGAAGAGATCGCGTTTTCCCGCATCGGGCGCCTCAAGGCGCAGCAACGCGACGCGCACCGCCTCGAAACCGATCCTGACCGAAAGGGCGGCAAGCGCCAGGTCGAGCAAGATCCCGCCCGCGACGAACGGCAGAACCGCCACCGCGACGATCACGACTTCGGTCGCAAACACCGGCCAGATCGGCCGCGCCTTGTGCGAGGTCGCGGGCAACGCGCTTGCAAGTGCCAGGGCGATACCGCCCAGCGCAAGGCCTGCGGCCACCGTCAGTGCGACCGGCATCAGCGAAACGGACGGAAGAACGATCAGCGGCGCGGACATTCTAGCGGTCGTGCTTTCTCGCGATTCGCGCCTGATAGAAGCGAAGCAGCGGCGACAGGACGCTGTGGCCGTGAGCGAGAACGCGCATCTGTGCCCCCGGTGCGACCAGGAACCGGCGACGGCGCGCAGCGGTGACAATCTGTCCCGCGATCCTGTCCGCCGACCACAGGCCGCCACCGGCGGTAATCGCCTTTGTTGCCTCCGGTTTGGAGCGGCGCTCCTCCACGAGTTGCGGCGTATCGGTATCGGGTGGATAGGCGAGCGTCACATGGATGCCTTTCGGCGCAAGCTCCACCCTGAGCACTTCCGCCAGTCCGCGCATGGCGAACTTCGACGGTGCATAGGCGCCATAACCGTAGATGCCGAAAAACGCAGCTCCCGAGGAAATGAAGACCAGGTGACCGTTTCCGGTTTCGGCCATAGCGGGTGCGACCGCATGCGCGACATGCAGGGCCCCGAGATAATTGGTTTGCATCTGATCGAGATGGTCGTCGAGCGGCTGTTCCAGAAACCGTCCCGGCCGCGCGATGCCGGCATTCAAGACAGCCCAGCGCGGCGGGCCCATCTCCCGGACCAGCGCCTCCACCGCGCTGGTCGCCGATGCCCGGTCGCCGACGTCGGCGGGATAGACGTTCACCCGAGCATCCGGCGCCCTCTCCAGAACGATCCGCCGGGTCTCCTCCAGACGGCCAATGCCACGGGCCATCAGCGCCAGGTCGAAACCGTCACGCGCAAGCCTGACCGCGAGGGCCCGCCCGATTCCGCTGCTTCCGCCGGTGATCAGCGCGACGGGCCTTTGCGGCGATTGGTCCGTCCGCCCGGCGCGCATGGGTTCAAGCCTCCGTTTCACCCGCGAACGCAAGAAGACGGGCATAGCCTTCCGCATCTTCGAGCTGCACCGGCGGATGCTTGAACAGGAAGGCGCTGGCGTCGTCCACCGGACCGGAAAGCCCCTTGTCGCGGGCGATTGCCGCGCAACGGATGGCGATCAGCGCCATGGCCGCGGCATTCGGCGAATCCTCGACCTCAAGGCGCATCTCCACATGGGTGCGCACGCCGCCGAACAGTCGCCCTTCCAGCCGGACATAGGCGACCTTGCGGTCATCAAGCCACGGCACGTAATCCGACGGGCCAATGCGGATCTCATTGTCCGACAGCCGCGAATTCATCGCCGTCTGTACCGCCTCGGTCTTGGATTCCCGCTTCATGGTGAGGCGGTCCATGTCCATCATGTTCAGGAAGTCGGTGTTGCCGCCGACGTTCAGCTGGTAGGTCTTGTCGACCTTCACGCCGCGCATGTCGGCAAGCCGCGCCAGTGCGCGGTGGGTGATCGTGGCGCCGAACTGGGCCTTGAAGTCGTCGCCGACGATCGGAAGGCCCGCCTTGCGAAAGCGTGCCGCCCACGCGGGATCGGAGGCGATAAAGACCGGAATGCCGTTGACGAAGGCGCAGCCGGCCTCCAGCGCACATTCCGCATAAAATTCGGTCGCCTCGATGGACCCGACCGGGAGGAAATTGATCATTACCTCGGCGCGTGCCTGGCGCAGGGCCGCAACCACGCCGGCCTTGTCGAGCGCGGGCTCCTGCGACACCACGAAACTGCGGTCCGGAGCCTGGTTGCGCATGAAGGCGGAGACGCCATCGAGATCCGGCCCGCGCATCACCGGCGCACGCATCTGCGCCAGGTCCTTGTGGAAAATCTCTGTGCAATTGGGCAAGGCAACGGCTGCCTCGCCGACAGTCCGTCCGACCTTGCGCGCATCGACATCGAAAGCCGCGACGATCTCCACGTCCTCGGGACGGTAGCCGCCAAGGCTTGGAAACGGCACACCGATGGCCTCGTCGCCCAGGGCGCGGCAATAGGCAACGCCCTGAACGAGCGAACTGGCGCAATTGCCGGCTCCAACGATCGCCGTGCGGATCTGCTTGGCGGTAGTACCTGTCATGATCTTTTTCTTTGCCCCTGCGCGTCGTCCGGTGCGGCGACGGGCGCCGGCACCGGCAGGTCTTGTGTTCTGGCGCGCCGTTCCCTCGCGCGACCAGCCGAATTGTTTTGAACCGAGCTCCCTCGGCCGGTGCAGCGTTACTCTATCTGGATGCGTTCGACCAGCGCCTTGCCGGTGGCGATATCGCGCCCGATCACGCGCACCTCGCGCACGCTCGGCATGAACCCGTCTTCATTGACATCGACATAGGCGTAGAGCGGCCGGAACACCCGCTCGCCCGCGGTCGCGGTGACGTTCACCCGCCCCGGCTCCACCAGCTTCAGCGTCGCCATCCGCTCGGGATAGGACACCACATAGAGCTTGAAGACATTCGGATCGCCGGTTGCCTGGGCGCGAATGCCGAAAGCGAAATTATCCTCCACCATCTTCAGCGCCTTGCGCTCGCCCGTGGTGTTGAACCGCCGCCAGTAAGCGATCACCGGCTCATCCGGATCCAGCGTCCCGTCGTCGCGGAAGTTCGCGGCATAGACAACGGTGTTGGAATTGGTCGAACGCTGCAGGTAAAACAGCATGCCGGGCTCGTCGGGCACCGGGAACTCGGGGCGCACGACCGGCAGTTCGTCGAGAAGTTCAACGCTTGACCCCCGCACGCTTTGTTCACTGCCCGGGCGAACTCGGGTGCCTTCCTGGGCCGAGGCGGGCGATCCGGCGACAACGAGGCTGATCGCAAGCGCAAGACCGCCGAGCCTTGCACCCATGCGCCGTCCGCGCCCCCAGGCCGCCGGCATCGCTTGCGTTTTCCCGTCGGTATCTGTCGGCATCTTCACTTGCACCGCTGAACCGGCGCTTACGCGCCCGCTATTGCTGGGCGCGGCTCCGCGTCGGTGTCGCCGAAACCCGCGACGATTTCCGCGATGAGGCCAATGGTCTTTTCCATTTCGGCCCGGGTGTGTTCGGCGGAAATGAAGAAGCGGATACGGGGCAAGTCCTTGGGAACGCCGACCTGAACGATCGGAGGGGCATAAATCCCGGCGTCCAGAAGGGTTTGCGAGACGATCATCGTCTGCTCGGGCGTGGCAAAGAGAATCGGTACGACGCCACAGCCGATCGCATCTCCGGTGTTCAGCCCGCAGTCGCGCGCGTGGTCACGGAAGAACACCGAATTTTCGTGAAGCCGCTCCACCCGCTCCGGATGGGCCTTGAGATGCGTCAGCGCGCCCTGGGCCGCGCCAAGCGTCGCCGGCGAGAGACCGACACTGTAGACAAACCCCGGAAGACAGAAGCGAAGCCAGTCGATAACGCTCTTTTCCGCACAGACGAAACCTCCCGACGACACGAAGGACTTCGACAGCGTTCCGACGCCGAGTTCTATGCACCGGGGGTCGATGTCGAAATGCTCGCACAATCCGCGGCCGGTCTTGCCCAGCACGCCATAGGAGTGGGCTTCGTCGACCAGAAGCCAGGCGTCGTGCCTTTCCTTCATCTCGACCAGCCGGGGCAGGTCGGGGATGTCCCCGTCCATCGAGTAAAGCCCTTCGACGACGACGAGCACGTTGCGGTAGTCGCCGCGACATTCCGCGAGCTGGCTTTCGAGGTCGTCCAGATTGTTGTGATCGAAGGTACGATATTCGTAGCGGCCGTTTTTCGCGCCGACGAAAATCGAGTTGTGGGCGAGCTCGTCGATGAGCACCAGGTCACGCGGTCCCATCAGGAAATTGATGAGCGAGACATTGACCAGATAACCGCTGACCAGCGTCATGACATCGCCGACGCCCAGAAACTCCGCCAGTTCCGATTCAAAGGCGCGATGTCCGCTGCGCTCGCCGCCAACGAGCCGCGAGGCGCCGACGCCGCTTCCGAGCCGGTGCAACTCGGCGCTCGATGTCTCGACGACATCGGGGTGCTGACTCAGACCGAGGTAGTCGTAATGCGCGAAGCTGATGAAGGGGATGCCGTTGCGTTCGCAGATTTCCCGCTGCCGGTCGACGGGCAGGAAATATGGATTGTGGCGCTCGATGATCGCCTTTCCGGCCAAGCGGAAACGGCGCTCGGCAACCACGGAAAAGCTTGGCCGATCAGGCTTCATTCTCGTCTACCCCCAACACCCGATCAACTGCCGAAAAAAGCCGGGCCTTGTCAAATTTCTGTCCCGCAAATCACCGCAGCGGGATGCGCAATCCTGTCGGCCGAAACCGCCCGATGGCATGACGGTCCCGCTCAGCAAACGCTTGTTCGGCACCTGCCGGAACGCCAGGGTTCGAATTTGAGGCCGACCGCCGAGCCTTCTTGTTGGTCTTGATAATGCGGATTTCGCTAAATAACCGAAAGGACCCGATGTGTCGAGTAAGCCGACCAAGGGTCGGTGGCACACCGCGCCTTGCCGGCGGTCGCCCTCCCCCGTGCACGTCTGCGCTCTTCCGTTCCGCACAACGAGACGGTCCGGCACATATGCCACGCGCCGCAAGGCACCGGAGGAGTGTCCCGCGTCTTAACCTGCGGGACATAGGGAGTAATCACGAGGGTTTTCCTTGGTCGACGGCCTCCGAACGCCGGTCGGCTCGCTGCCGCAACGGCATTCCTGCCCGAAAGGCGACGCATGTCACGTGAGCACATGCCCGCTCCGGCTGCACGGCAGCGGAATGACGCTGCGCACACAAAGGTCAAGAGATCACTTTCTGTTTCATCTCTGACACAACCGCCTTCGTCGCCGTCAGGAACGCCTCGATGGTGAGGGAATCGATTGCGCCGATCACCCCCACCCGGAAGGTGCCGCGCCCGGTCATCTTTCCGGCATAGATCGCAAAACCGCGTGCCCGAAGCGCCTCATAAAACGTCTCGAAGGAAAACCAGTCGTCCGCCGGCTCGACGAAGGAGGCTATCACGGGCGCTTGTCGCGCCGGATCGAGGGCCGGCTGGAACCCGAGACGGTCCATGCCCGAAAGAAGGGTGGCGAGGTTCTGCGAATAGCGCTCGAGCCGCGCGGGCGGGCCGCCCTCCTCCTCCAGTTCGGCAAGCGCCGCATCCAGCGCCGCAATCACATGCGTCGGCGGGGTAAACCGCCACTGCCCGCCATTGGCAAGCGCTGCCGCCTGGGCCTGGAGATCGAGAACGACGGACGGCGCGCGTCCCCGCGCAGCCTCAAGCAGCTCCTTGCGGCACACCACGAAGCCAAGTCCCGGAACGCCCTGCAGGCACTTGTTGGACGATGCGGCCATCGCAGCAAGCTCCAGGCCGCTCATGTCGACGGACAGGGCGCCGAAACCGCTCATGCTGTCGACCAGAAGCCAGCGCCCTTCGGCGCGCACACAGCTTGCGATGTCCTCCAGGGGGTTGAGCAAGCCCGAGGTCGTCTCGCAATGGACCATCGCAACGAAAGCAATGGCCGGATCGAGCCGCAGCCGCCGCGAGACTTCGGCAGGGTCATGCACCTCGGTTTCCGCGACCTCGTAGATCTCCACCGCGCGACCGCTCTTGCGACAGATATCGGCCATGCGATGACCATAGGCACCGTTGACCAGAAGCAGAACCCGCTCTCCCGCCCCGACGAACGTCGTCAGCATGGCCTCGACGGCAAAGGTGCCGCTGCCCTGCAGGGGCACGCAGACATGATCCTCTGCCGTTCCGCCCGACAGTGCGCGAATGCGGTCGAACACGCCTTGCGACAGGGCGACGAAGGCAGGATCCCGCGATCCCCAGTCGCGGAGCATGGCTTCTTTCACACGGGCGCTGGTTGTCAGCGGTCCGGGCGTCAGGAGCACCGGCGTCTCCTTGCCCTCAATCGAACGGGTGGCGGGGGTCTTCGCTTGTGGCGCACTGCTCATGATCCCAGCTCCGCAAGATAGGCCCGAAAGCGGCGCGCCACATCGCGCGGCGCGACCGTCGGCCGGCCAAGTCCGTCCACCGGATCCGTCGAGACCCTGACATGAAGCAACCGGGGACCCGGCATCGCAAGGGCGGCCTGAAACGCCGCGACCGCGCCGTCGAGACCCGCGGCCCGTGCCGCGAAGCGATAACCGCAGGAAGCCGCGACCTGCGCGAAATCGACGTTCGGCGAGACCGTCGCCTGCCCGCCGGTCGACAGGTGACAGCCGTTGTCCAGGACAATATGGGTCAGGTTTTCCGGCGCCTGCGCGCCGATGGTGGCCATGTTGCCGAGTTTCATGAGAGCCGCGCCGTCGCCATCCAAAACGACGATCTCGCGGCTTGAATTCAAGGCAGTGCCCAGACCGATCGCGCTGGCGCCGCCCATCGAACCGACGCAATAAAGATTGCGCGCCTCATCGCCGAGCGTAAAGAGCTCACGGCCCGTGTGCCCGGTGGTGGCGATCACGCCCGCGCCCGCCGGAAGGCACGGCAACAGTGCCTCGAGCGTGTCGATCCGCCGCCTTGCGGCCGCTGCCGCATCGAAATCGGCAACCTGCGACGGCGCGCGCTTCTGAAGGTCCGTTTCATCGAGCGGCCCCGCAGCCACCGCGCCCTTGGGCTGAACCAGCGCCACAGGCAGACCGGTTTCCCGCATCAGGCGCGCGGCCCGCGCAAGGCTGCTCTCCACATCGGCCTCGTTTTCCGGAAAATCGACCCGCCGCGCGCCGATCAGGTCGAGCAGCGGTTGGGTGATCCGCCCCATCAATTCATGCTGCGGCTCGTCCGTCAGCCCCGGCGCGCCGCGCCAGGTCACGATCATCAGCGTCGGGATGGCGAAGGGATGATTGAGCGAGGTGATCGGATTGACCGCGTTGCCAAGGCCCGAATTCTGGCACATGACCGCGGTCTCGCGCCCGGCAAGCCATGCACCGGCGGCAATCGCGACGGCCTCGCCCTCGCTGGTCGCACCGACATAGCGGGTCTGCGCATCCGAGATCGCCGCATTCATCAAGGGCGTCAGGAAACTGCAGGGAACCCCCGTGAAAAAATCGATGCCCTGCCGCTTGGCGGCATCGAGAAACTGTCCGGCTTCGATCATCTTGCCATCACACCGCGTCCCGAGCCTGGGCCAGGTCCATGAGGTCGTTCACATTGCCCCAGTAACCGCGCACGTACACGACCCCGATCCGCTCGCCCTCGCCGGCCAACCGGGTCAGGACCGCACCGAGATCGGCGGTATCGAGGGTCCCCTCTCCCTCCATCGCAGCCAGTGTCTCGCGGATCCTGCTTACCCCATCGGCATTGGCGCGCATCAATCCGATGAACGCGCCGTTGGCTTCGGCTCCGTCGGCAACGAACCGCGTCAGGGAAACCGCTTCGCCGGTCGCCTCGAGATCGGCATCATGGGGCTGCGAACAGGCGACCGCATCCCGAAGAGGCTGACCGTCGGCCCGCGTTTCCGCCCTGGGATCGACGAGAACGACGATATCGGCCTGCGCCTCCTCCAGAAGCGACAGGAAAAACGGCCGGTACAGGATATCGCCGTAGGAAACGATCGTGTCGCCTTCGCCCTGTGTCAGCGCAAGCGCCAGCGACCGGGCCTCGCCGGTGCTGTCATGGGCCGGGTTTTCCACCTTGCGAATGCCCGGCACGGCCACCGCATCCTCCCGGTAGCCCACTACGACGGAAATGTCGGAGACGCCGTGCCGGCCCAGTGCCTCGACCTGGCGGCCGAGAAGCGACTGTCCGCGAACGGGCACCATGCACTTGGGACGCTCCGCTGTCAGATCGCCCAGCCCCTTGCCCCGTGTCGCCGCAAGAATGACGGCACGCGCGGGATCGCGTGTCGACAGATACCGCTTTTCCGCCTGTTCCAGCTCCTGCGCGCCGGCGAGCGCAAAGACATCGCCGAGCGGAGCGACCGTATCCTCGACCTCCAGCAGCGTTTCCTGCGCCTTCAGCCTGGCGCAAGTGTCGCGCATCGCCTGGATCGAGCTTCTGAGATTGTGATTGGCCCAGATCACCATCGCCGCATTGGCGTCGCGGAACCGGTCGGTCGGCGTGCGGTAGTATTTGGTCGGAATGAGCACCACCGGCGCGCGGTTCTCCCATTGCCGGCAGAAATCGAAGATCTCGTCTGCGGTGCTCTTCTTTGAGTGGATGACGATCGCATCCGCGCCCGCATCCACATAGGCATGGGCCCGGGTCAGCGCCTCATCCACGCCCCGGCCCGCGATCAGCGCCTCGACCCGTGCAACCACGGAAAAATCCGGGTGGGTCTGCGTGTCCTTGCCGGCCTTGATCTTTCCGCAGAACTCGTCGACGTCGGCCAGCGGCTGGTTCTCGCCCAGGAAGGAATTCGTCTTGGGAAAGATCTTGTCCTCGATGCACACGCCGGCGATGCCGCGCTCGCAGAGCTTTTGCACGAAACGCCGGAAATTGTTGAAATTTCCGTAGCCGGTATCGCCGTCGACCAGGATCGGCAGGGACGAAGCGTCGGACATGTACTCCAGCATGTCGAGAACCTGGGTCCACGACAGTTCGTTGTTGTCCCTGACGCCCAGCGTCGCCGACATCGACAGTCCGGATGCCCAGATCCCCTCGAACCCCGCCTCCTCGACGATGCGCGCCGAAAGCCCGTTGTGCGCTTCCATCAGGAAGGCGAGGTCGGGGCGGGTCAGCATCTGCCGCAGGCGGGTGAACTTCGACGCCTGGGCCGGCTGTCGGTCGGGGGAACCATCGAAATGCAAGAGACTGCCCTTTCTGGATTGGCACGGTCATCGGCGAAAACGCGGGCCCGGTGAAAGGACCGCCGGTTCCGGCGCCAAGAGATGAAACGTCAGACGCGGAATGTATAGTCGCCGGAGGGGTCGCGCTCCACATCGGGCGGGTAGGCCGCGTGCTTGTCGGCGTAATAGGCTGCCAAGTGATCGCCTTCGGACGCGCGATTGTAGGTCGCGAAATAGAGCCGGCGCTGCTCGCGAGAGCGATTGACGCAAGAGCGGTGCGGACAATAGCTGTCGATGAGAACGACATCGCCCGGCTCGGTTTCCACCGGCACGAACGTCATGCTCTTCATGTCATCGTCGCTCAGCGGCTCCCACGCGCGGAACATGCCATGTCGATGGTGGCCGGCTGCGAATTCGACGCACCCGTTTTCTTCCGTCGCGGCGTCGATCGACACCATGATCGACACGAACCGGCTGGCGTAGTTCCACCAGCCGGCCTGCTGGTCCTGATGCGGTGTGAAGCCGGCGCCCCCGGGGCGCTTGAAATTAAGCTTTTCCTTGAAGAGCACGGCGGGCTCCCCGAGCGCCACCGCCGCATACTCCCCCAGCGCGCGGCCGAGGGCTGAAAACACGGGAGAATGACGTTCGAGATACTCCATCCGGCTGATGACCCGCCGCTCTTCGGGGTCGCAGACCGTCTCGCCGTAGACCCAGTGCTGGCCGGGCTGTTCCGGCATCGATTCCAGCCGTTGCACTTCCTGTTCGATCAACTGGAGCGCCGGCAGCGAAAGAACCTGTTTGAGAAGGAGAAAACCGTCCTCGCCATAGCGGCGGCCGTCATCGACGGTCATGGCCCGAAGGGCGAATTCGGGCCCGGCTTGTGGAGCCGCCTTCGCATCAATGCCTGAGTGAGTCATGTTCACGCCTCCTCCAGCCTTCAAACGGCAGTGCCGAATGCAACCACAAGCCCCTTCGCCACCGACGGAGCGCGCCCGTTTTCCAACCTAATCCGACTGAGCGCTATTCCTAGCGAACTCTCATGCCGAAGGGAAGAAAGCGAGACGATTGTTGCAAATCCGGCCATGCCGGGCCGTCGCGAACGCAAACCGGCAGGTCGCTCGCCCATCGCTGCCGACACATGCGGGGACGGGCGAGCGGACGATCTGCGTCAGGCGTTGACGTCGACGACGACGCGGCCGCGCACTTCGCCCTTGAGAATGGCGCGGCCCAGGTCCGGCAGGTCGGCAAGCGTCGCCGGCTGGATCATGTCGCCGAGCTTGTTCATCGGCAGATCCTGCGCAATGCGCGACCAGGCCCGCACCCGGTCCTCATAGGGGCGCATGACGGAATCGATCCCGAGAAGATTGACCCCGCGCAACAGGAACGGAATGACGGTCGCGGGAAGACCCGCCCCGCCGGCGAGACCGACGGCGGCAACGCTTGCGCCGTATTTCATCTGGCCAAGCACGCGCGCGAGCATTGCCCCGCCGACGGCATCGACACAGCCCGCCCAGGTTTCCGCTTCCAGCGGGCGCTTCACCGTCTCATTGAGATCGGCCCGGGCGACGATGCTCGTCGCACCGAGGCCCTTGAGGTAGTCGGCTGTTTCCGGACGTCCGGTAACAGCGGCGACCTCGTGGCCGAGCTTTGCCAGAATGGCGGTCGCCACCGAGCCGACACCGCCGGCAGCACCCGTGACGAGAACCGGGCCGCGGCCTGGCGTCAGGCCGTGATCCTCAAGCGCCATCACCGCCAGCATCGCTGTAAAACCCGCCGTGCCCACGGCCATCGCATCGCGGGTCGACAGGCCCTCTGGCAGCGGCACGAGCCAGTCGGCCTTGACGCGGGCTTTCTGCGCATAACCGCCCCACCAGGCCTCGCCGACACGCCAGCCGGTCAAAACGACCTTGTCGCCCGGCTTGTAGCGCGCGTCGTCGGAGGCCTCGACCGTGCCGGCGAAATCGATCCCCGGCACATGCGGGTAGGTGCGCACCAGTCCGCCGCCGGACCCGAGGCACAGGCCGTCCTTGTAGTTCACGGTCGAGTAATCCACCGCGACCGTGACATCTCCCTCCGGCAGGCGACTTTCATCGATGGACTGAATGCCGGCGGACGTCGATCCGTCCTCGGCCTTTTCAACGATCACAGCGTTGAAGCTCATGCCTTCGTCCTTCCCTGTCTGTTCGCGTTGGAGTGCGTGCCGGCGCTCAGCCTTGCCCGCCCCACTCGATTTAGCAAATCTCGGCACTGCGACCGTCGAAGTCCCAGACCCGACCGTGTGCCCTGACCCGTCCCTTGCTGGGAGTTGCAATGGTGATGTCGAGCCCCATCCAGTAGCCGGTGTTGGTGACCATCACGTCCGGGTCAGGGTCGGGGCCGGCAATCGGCGTCACTTCGCCCTGGATCGCCTTTCCGACCGTCAACCGACGGGTCTTGCCCTCGGTCTGGAAGTCCACGGGCGCGCGCTCCGCGCCCAAGAACTCCGAGACCAGCATCTTGAACAGCCCGGTGGTTCCCCGCGCCCGGCCCGAGAAGATCTCGATCAGTGCGTCATAGGCGGCCTCCGAGGCCCGTTCGTCGATATAGGCGGCGCATTTCCAGTTGCCGCGCGCCATGTTGCCTGGAATGTCAAGCAACAGGCCAACGTTCAGCCCCGAGAGATCCTCGCCTTCATGGTGACCGCTGTCGATGCGAACGCCCGCCCAGGCCTGGCAATAGCCTTCCGTTGGCGGATGCTTGCCGAGCGATACGACGCACGGACAAAACACCGTGCAGTTGCAGTTGAGGATCAGCTCCCCTTGATGGCCCAATCCGCCATTTTCAGTCCCCCGATCAGATGACGTTCACAAGACGCAGCGCGTCCACCAGTCCGGCGACGACAAGAACCGCCGCCAGCGGCCGGGTGAGCCAACGCCCCACCTCCGGCAATTTCTCGAAGACCATGACCAGCGTCGCCAGCCCCATGAACGCGAGGTTCATCGTGCCGCCGACAAAGGCGAGCAACATCAGCGCCCAGCAACAGCCGACGCATACAAGCCCGAGGCGCAGGCCCATCGCAGCAGCGCCCGAGGGCCCCTCGCGCCAGTTCGCAAGAAAGAAGGAGAGCGGCGCGCGGCATTTGCTCAGACACGCGGCCTTGGCGGGCGAGAGCTGATAAAGCCCGGCGACGAGCAGCAGCGCCGCGGGCGCTCCCGGAACCAGGACTACGCCGTCGGGGCGCAGCCAGCCGGCCGAGGCAAGGCCGAGCTGGAGGCCGGCGGCGCCAAGCGAAAACGCCAGCCAGGCCGCGAGGTACCCGCCGACCAGCGCCCAGAAGCCGGCGGCATTGCCCGCACCGGCATGACCGAGATCGAGGTAGGTGTTGAAGGCCGGCATGGCGGTCGGCGCCATCATCGCGGCGCTCATGATCGCCCACATCCCGAAGACGGCCGGAAAGCCGGCGATGCCGGGCGACACGGCACAGATCGACCGCCAGTAGTCGGCCCCAAAGGCCTCGCTGCCCGGCGGCACCTGCGCGGCTGCCGCTATCCACATCAGGATGGCCCAGGAACCGAGCACCAGGGCGAAAAACGCAAGCCAGAGCGCCGCCCGGCCACCGCCTGCGAACCGCGAGCGATGCGCGACGGAGCGTTGCCCGGACAAGGGGTAAGCAGTCATTGGCATTGCCTCCCGAGGCGGATGCGCTTCGGCAGAAGCCGGCGATCCGTCCGTTTTCCCACCGCCTGTCCCGCTCTCAGACAGGGCTCCTCTCCGCGACCCGACGCTTCGAAGACCGCCCCGACCGTGGATGGCAGCGTGTTGCAGCCAACTTCGAAAACACGCCTTCAATTGTCAAACATTATTTTGTCTGACATTTATTGGATAGACATTTGACCGTCGTCCGGCCCCCCCTTATGGTCGCGGCGTCAAAGAGGATGTTCATGTCGATCGAGTACACGGGAATCACGCGCGAGGGCCTGTCGAAGCAGATCGCCGACGCAATCCGAACCGCCATCATCGACGGTCGGCTGATGGTCGACGAACGGCTTCCGAGCGAAACAGAGCTTGCCGAACGCTTCGGCGTGTCGCGCCCGACCGTTCGCGAGGCCTTGAAGCGCCTGGCCGCACAGAACCTCATTCGCACGCAGCGCGGCCCGACCGGCGGCGCCTTCGTCAACCGGCTGACCTGGTCGGAGGCGCATGACGCGCTGGTCACCACCGCCACGCTTTTGATCGGCATGAACGACATTCCCTTCGAGGAGGCGATCGAGGCGCGCTTCGCGCTGGAAGCCGCCTGTCTGCCCTTTGCCGTCGAACGGCGCACGGAGGCCCAGCTGGAGACCCTGCGCCGGGAGATCGAACAGCAACAGCGCGGCAGCATGACGGACGAGGGGTTTTGCGCCTCCGACCTGCGCTTTCACCGGGTGCTGGTGGATGCGGCCGACAACCCGGTGCTGTCCTTCCAGATGGCCGGCGTGATCGAGGCCATGCAGCCCTTGATGAACATGCTGACCTACCGCATGCGCGACCGCACGAGGATCGCCCGTCTGCACGCCAGCCTCGCCGATGCGCTTCAGGCGCGCGTCACGCAATCCGCGCTCGCCGCCCTCAAGGAGCTTGGCGACTACACTCTGGACCTCGCCCGCGCCCGGCGCGAAGGATAACGCCCGGCGCAAACTGCAGGACGCCGAGGAATGACGTCGCCACCGCAAGTCATTGGACGCGGTCGGCTCCCCGGTCTAAGACCACGGGCACACTCGTTCATTCCAAATGGTGAGAGACTTCATGACCGGCCCTCTGTCGCACCTGCGCGTCCTCGATCTGTCCCGCGTTCTCGCCGGCCCCTGGTCGACGCAGACGCTCGCCGACATGGGCGCGGAGGTGATCAAGATCGAGCGGCCCGGAACGGGCGACGACACGCGCGGCTGGGGACCGCCCTTCGTTGAGGACGGACCCGCCACCGGCGAGAGCGCCTATTTCATGGCGGCCAACCGGGGCAAGAAGTCGGTCGCCGTCGACATCGCCAGCGACGGCGGGCGGGCGCTCGTGATCGAACTGGCCAGGAAGTCCGACATTCTCGTCGAGAACTACAAGGTCGGGGGGCTGAAGAAATATGGCCTCGACTATGCGAGCCTCGCCGAGATCAACCCGTCGCTTATCTACTGTTCGATCACCGGCTTCGGCCAGACCGGCCCCTACGCCCAGCGCGCCGGCTACGACTTCATGATCCAGGGCATGGGCGGCCTCATGTCGGTCACCGGCGAGCGCGACGCGCTGCCGGGCGGCGGCCCGCAAAAGGCAGGCGTTGCGCTTGCCGACGTCCTCACCGGCCTCAACGCCACCATCGCCATTCTCGGCGCGGTGGCGCACCGCGAACGCAGCGGCGAAGGCCAGCACCTCGACATCGCGCTTTTCGACGTTCAGGTCGCCTCGCTCGCAAACCAGGCGCTCAGCTATCTCGTGTCCGGCACCGCGCCCGCGCGCATGGGCAACGCCCACACGGCCATCGTGCCCTATCAGGCTTTCGAAACCGCGGACGGTCACATCATCCTCGCCGTGGGCAACGACGGCCAGTTCGTGCGTTTCTGCGAGGTGGCGGGCCGGTCCGACCTTCCCGCCGACCCGCGGTTCACGCTCAACCGCGACCGGGTGAGGAACCGGGAGATCCTTGTCCCGGTCATCGCCGACATCATCAAGGCCCGCACCACCCGCGCGTGGATCGAGGTTCTGGAGGCGGCCGCCGTGCCCTGCGGCCCCATCAACACCATCGCGGAGGTCTTCGAGGAGCCGCAAGCCAAGGCCCGTGGATTGCTGAACCCCGCCCTGCCCCACGCCAGCGGCGGCACGGTGCCGGGCGTTGCAAGCCCCTTGCGGTTCTCCAAGACCCCGGTCAACGACACCGTCGCGCCGCCCGTGCTCGGTCAACACACCCGCGAGGTCCTCGCCGACGTCCTGGGCCTCGACGAAGACGAGATCGCGGCTCTCCTGACAAGCGGTGCCGTCGACGGACTCTGACAGGACGCCATGTTGCATTGCAAAAAATTTATGCAACTCCAGGCGATGCCGCTTAATTTTGCAACGCCGCCGCGATTCATTCGCGCGCGGCGCCCTGCCATATTTTTCGCCATAAAAACAATGAATTGAGTTCGGAACCACGCTGCGTCGAGCGAGTGGCATGGTTCTTGATCCTCTCCGGATCGTCTCTTCCTCCCAGGGAGACGCGACAGAGGGGAAAAACAATGACCGTCAAACATACGAAGTCCTTGGCCGGCTACGCGCTCGCCGCGATGCTCGCATCCACCGCCTTCACGGGCGTGCAGGCGCAGGAAGAGACCATCAAGGTCGGCATCCTGCATTCGCTGTCCGGCACAATGGCGATCTCCGAGACGACGCTCAAGGACGCCATGCTGATGCTCATCGAGGAGCAGAACAAGAAGGGCGGCCTTCTCGGCAAGAAGCTCGAGGCCGTCGTCGTCGACCCGGCCTCCGACTGGCCGCTCTTCGCCGAAAAGGCGCGCGAGCTGATCGAGGTCAACGGCGTCTCGGCCGTCTTCGGCTGCTGGACGTCCGTGTCGCGCAAGTCCGTTCTCCCGGTCTTCGAGGAGCTGAACAGCCTGCTGTTCTACCCGGTCCAATACGAGGGCGAGGAAAGCCAGCGCAACGTCTTCTACACCGGTGCGGCCCCGAACCAGCAGGCCATTCCCGCCGTCGACTATCTGATGAACGAGGAAGGCGTCGAGCGCTGGGTGCTCGCCGGCACCGACTACGTCTATCCGCGCACGACCAACAAGATCCTCGAGGCCTACCTCAAGGCCAAGGGCGTTGCAGCCGAAGACATCATGATCAACTACACGCCGTTCGGACATTCCGACTGGCAGACGATCGTGTCCGACATCAAGACCTTCGGCTCCGCCGGCAAGAAGACGGCCGTTGTCTCGACGATCAACGGCGACGCCAACGTGCCCTTCTACAAGGAGCTCGGAAACGCCGGCATCAAGGCGGAAGACATTCCCGTCGTTGCCTTCTCGGTCGGCGAAGAGGAGCTTGCCGGTCTCGATACCGGTCCGCTGGTCGGCCACCTCGCCGCCTGGAACTACTTCCAGTCCGTCGACACCGAGGTGAACTTCGACTTCATCGACGCCTGGCACGCCTACACCGGCGACGACACGCGCGTGACCAACGACCCGATGGAAGCGCATTTCATCGGCTTCAACATGTGGGTCGAGGCGGTCGAGAAGGCCGGCACCACCGATCCCGATGCCGTGATCGATTCCATCGTCGGCGTGACGGTGCCAAATCTCACCGGCGGATATTCCGCGATGATGCCGAACCACCACATCACCAAGCCCGTGCTGATCGGCGAGATCCAGGACGACGGCCAGTTCGAGACCGTGTGGGAAACCTCCGGCCTCGTCGTCGGCGATGCCTGGTCCGATTACCTCGAAGGCTCCAAGGACCTGATCGCCGACTGGCGCGCACCGATGTCCTGCGGAAACTTCAACACCGCCACCGGAAAATGCGGCGGTTCGGGCAGCTAAGCCCCGGCCCTCGCATCCAGAGGGGAGGGAGGCGGGCAATGTATCCGCCTCCCCCATCCCTTCGCCGTCCAGGCGGGCGCGCCCAGCCCGCCCGTCCCTTGATCATCCGACCGGGGCCTTGTCGACCATGCTCACCCGCACGCGACGCCGTTCTTCCGCTCTCGGAGCGCTTGCCGTTTTCCTGGTGCTCGCGGTTGCGACCGTCACCTTTGCCGGCACCGCCGCGGCCCAGTCCGACGACGCGGCGCTGCGCACGCAGCTGAATGCGCTGGCCGCGGGCGATTTCGACGACACCCAGCGGCAGATAAATGCGATCGCGGAGGCCGGCGATCCGCGCGCCGCCCCGGCGCTCGAAGCTCTCGCCGACGGCGATCTTTACTTCCGCCGCGCGGACAACGCCGTCTTCATCACGCGCAAGGACGGCTCCGACTATGCGTTGCGCGATCCGCTAACGCTGGAAGACGCCGGCACCGCCGGGCGCCGCGAGGTCAAGAAGATCCGCGTCAACAACCGCTTGCGCCGGGTTATCCGTACAGCCCTCGGCACGCTGACACTGCGCGCGCCCGACCCGGCCGCACGCATCGAGGCCGCCGACGCGATCTTCAAGGCGCAGGATGTCGACAGCATCGAGCCGCTCGAGGCCGCATTGGCCGCAGAGACCAACACGGATGTAGCCCGCCACATGCGCGAGGCGCGTGCTGCGGCGGTGCTTGCCTCCGATCTTCCGACACCGGACAAGCTTGAGGCAATCGCCACCGTTGCCGCGCGCGGCGACCGGGATGCCCGCTCGCTGCTCACCGGCATATCCAACGGTCCCGACACTGCGCTGCATGAGGCGGCCAATGCGGCGATTGCCAAGGTGGAGCGGGTGCAGGGCCTGTGGGACACGGCGCGCAACATCTGGTTCGGCCTGTCGCTCGGTTCCGTGCTGCTGCTTGCCGCCATCGGCCTGGCGATCACCTTCGGCGTGATGGGCGTGATCAACATGGCGCACGGCGAAATGGTCATGCTCGGCGCCTATACGACCTTCGTCGTCCAGAGCCTGTTTCGCACCGCCGCGCCCGAGTATTTCGACTATTCGCTGATCGTCGCGCTCCCGGCGGCGTTCCTCGTCGCGGGACTTGTGGGCATCGCCATCGAGCGCGGCATCATCCGTTTCCTGCACGACCGCCCGCTGGAAACGCTGCTTGCGACGTGGGGCGTATCGCTGATCCTTCAGCAGACAGTACGCACGATCTTCGGACCGACCAACCGGGAGGTCGGAAACCCGTCCTTCATGTCCGGCGCCATGGAGATCGGACAGCTCACCATCACCTACAACCGGCTGTGGATCGTCGTCTTCGCGCTTGTCGTCTTCACCGCCCTGCTCGTGGCAATGAAGGCAACCCGTTTCGGTCTTTATGTCCGCGCCGTGACGCAGAACCGGCGCATGTCCGCCTCCATGGGCATTCGCACGCCGCTGGTCGACGCGCTCACCTTCGGCCTCGGCTCGGGGATCGCCGGCATTGCCGGCGTCGCGCTTTCCCAGATCGACAATGTCTCGCCGAACCTTGGGCAGTCCTACATCATCGACAGTTTCATGGTCGTCGTGTTCGGCGGCGTCGGAAACCTCTGGGGCACGCTGCTCGGCGCCTTCACGCTCGGCATCGCCAACAAGTTCCTGGAGCCGGTGGCCGGCGCGGTGCTCGCCAAGATCCTGGTGCTCGTCTTCATCATCCTCTTCATCCAAAAGCGCCCGCGCGGCCTCTTCGCGCTCAAGGGCCGGGCGGTGGACGCATGAGCCGCGCAACGACCGGGAGGTCCCCGCAATGACGCTCCGCTTTCTTTCCGGCGGCCTCACCGGCGGACGCCTTGTCATGCTGGCGCTGCTCCTGGCCTCCGCGATCCTCGTCCCGTTGCTGAACCTGGCCTTGCCGGAAAGCCATCCGCTGCATGTGCCGACCTATGCCGTGACGCTCATGGGCAAATATCTGACCTACGCCCTGCTGGCGCTGGCCCTCGATCTCGTCTGGGGCTATTGCGGCATTCTCTCGCTTGGTCACGCCGCCTTCTTCGCGCTCGGCGGCTATGCCATGGGCATGTATCTGATGCGCCAGATCGGCTCCCGCGGCGTTTATGGCGATCCCGTCCTGCCGGACTTCATGGTGTTCCTGAACTGGGACGAACTGCCCTGGTACTGGTACGGCTTCGACGCCTTTTCCTTCGCCATGCTGGTCGCGCTCGTGGCGCCGGCGATCCTCGCCTTCGTCTTCGGCTGGTTCGCCTTCCGCTCGCGGGTGACCGGCGTCTATCTGTCGATCATCACCCAGGCGATGACCTATGCGCTGCTTCTCGCCTTTTTCCGCAACGACATGGGCTTTGGCGGCAACAACGGTCTGACCGACTTCAAGGACATTCTCGGCTTCGACATCCAGTCGGACGCCACCCGCGCCGGGCTTTTCGCGGCGTCCGCGCTGGCGCTCGCGGCGGGCCTCGTCCTGGCGGTGGCCATCACCGCCTCCAAGCTCGGCAAGGTCTTGATCGCCGTGCGCGACGCGGAAAGCCGCACCCGCTTCCTCGGCTACCGGGTCGAGCACTACAAGCTCTTCGTCTGGACGGTGTCCGCGATGATGGCGGGTTTGGCCGGCGCGCTCTACGTGCCGCAGGTCGGCATCATCAATCCGGGCGAATTCGCCCCCGCCAATTCCATCGAGGCGGTCATCTGGGTCGCCGTCGGCGGGCGCGGCACGCTGGTCGGGCCGATCATCGGCGCGGTTCTCGTGAATTTCGCCAAGAGCTGGTTCACCGCAGCCCTTCCCGAGTTCTGGCTGTTCGCGCTCGGCGGGCTCTTTGTCTTCGTCACGCTGTTTCTTCCCACCGGCATTGTCGGCCTCGCCCGCACGGCGACGCAACGGCTGCGACGCATGCGCAAATCCGAGCCGGACGCCCGGAACACCGGCGGATCGGTGACGACCGAGCCGCGCGGCCAGGCGGCGGAGTAGACCCATGGCAAAAGCGGAAACCCTTCTCTATCTCGACGGTGTCAGCGTTTCCTTCGACGGCTTCAAGGCGCTGAACAATCTCTCCTTCCTGATCGGCCGCAACGAGATGCGCGCGATCATCGGCCCGAACGGCGCCGGCAAGACCACGATGATGGATGTGATCACCGGCAAGACGCGTCCCGACGAAGGCGAACTTCGCTTCGACGGCAAGATCGACCTCACCGCCCACGACGAGGCGGAGATCGCCGGCTTCGGCATCGGCCGCAAGTTCCAGAAGCCGACGGTGTTTGAAAACCAGAGCGTCCGCGACAACCTGATGCTGGCGCTGAAGGCGCTACGCGGCCCCTTCGCCACGTTGTTTCACCGCGACGACGATGCCGAGCGCAGCCGGATCGACACTCTGCTGGCGACGATCCGGCTCACCGCCCGCAGGGACGATCTGGCGGGCGACCTCAGCCACGGCCAGAAGCAGTGGCTGGAAATCGGCATGCTGCTTGCCCAGGATCCCGAGTTGCTTCTGATCGACGAGCCGGCCGCTGGCATGACGGACGCGGAGACGGCGGCGACCGCCGATTTGCTGCGCGAGATCTCGAAAACCCACTCGGTCGTGGTCGTGGAGCACGACATGGCCTTCGTGCGCGCGCTCGGCGTGAAGGTGACGGTCCTCCATGAAGGGTCCGTGCTCGCGGAAGGGTCGCTCGACCACGTTTCCAACGATCGAAGGGTCATCGATGTCTATCTCGGACGCTGACGCTTGCCCGGAAGGTCCCGCCTCATGCTGACTGTCGACGCAATAGATCTCCACTACGGTGCCGCCCAGGCGCTGAAACAGGTGAGCCTCACCGCGAAGATCGGCGAGATCTCCTGCGTGATGGGCCGCAACGGGGTCGGCAAGACCTCGACGCTGCGCGCCATCGCCGGCCAGCATCCGGTCACGCATGGAAGGGTCCATTGGGAAGGCGCGGACATCACGCGGCTTTCGGCGTTCCAGCGCGCGCGGCGCGGCATCTCCATCGTGCCGCAGGGGCGCGATATCTTTCCGCTTCTGAGCGTGAAGGAAAACCTGGAGACCGGTTTCGCGCCGCTTGCCCGCAAGGAACGCTTCGTGCCCGACACGGTGTTCGAACTGTTTCCCGTGTTGAAGGACATGCTGTCGCGGCGCGGCGGCGACCTTTCGGGCGGCCAGCAGCAGCAGCTTGCCATCGGACGCGCCATCGTCATGCGCCCGCGCCTGCTCATTCTGGACGAGCCGACCGAGGGCATTCAGCCCTCGATCATCAAGGACATCGGCCGGGCCATCGCCTTCCTGCGGGAAAGCGGCGACATGGCCATCGTGCTCGTCGAGCAATACTTCGAATTCGCCCGCGACCTTGCCGACAATTTCGCCGTGATGGATCGCGGCGAGGTCGTGCTCGCCGGCGCGCGGGCGGACCTCGACGAGACCGAAGTGCGCGCGCATCTCACCGTGTGAGGCCGATCCGCCTCAGCCGCGTCCGATGTAAGGCATGTTCGTCGCCATCACCGTCATGAACTGCACGTTGGCATCGAGCGGCAGGCTCGCCATATGCAGCACCGAGCTTGCCACATGGGCTGCATCCATGACCGGTTCGGCGCGCACCGAGCCGTCCGGTTGCGGCACGCCTTCCGGCATTTTCGCCGTCATGTCGGAGGCGGCGTTGCCGATGTCGACCTGTCCGCAGGCGATGTTGCAGGCCCGCCCGTCGAGTGAGATCGAGCGGGTCAGCCCGGTGATCGCGTGTTTTGACGCGGTATAGGCGACCGAGCCCGGCCGTGGAACATGGGCGGAGATCGAGCCGTTGTTGATGATGCGTCCGCCCTGCGGATCCTGCGCGCGCATCTGGATGAAGGCCGCGCGGGCGATCAGGAACGCGCCATCGACGTTGACCGACATCACCTTGCGCCAGTCCGCGAAGGACAGATCGCCGATCGGCGTGCCGAGCACCGAGGTTCCGGCATTGTTGAAGACGACGTCAAGCCGGCCGAACCGATCCTTGATCGCCTGAAAGAGCGCGTCGACCGCATCGGGATCGCTGACATCGCAAGGCACACACAACGTCTGGTCGGCGGCGACACCCGCCTCCGCCGCGACCGTCTCCAGAAGCTCGGAACGACGGCCGGCAAGAACCGTCCGGTAGCCGGCCTTGAGAAAGGCAATCGCGCAAGAGCGCCCGACGCCCGCCGTTGCCCCTGTTACCAGCGCCACATCGCCCTGCCCCGCCATCGTGTTCCCCCGGTTGTTCCTGCCTCGAGGGGGTCACAATGCGCGAGAGATGCGCAGGATGGCAAGCCCGTGCCCGTCGCCGGAAAACCCGCCGTCACCCTCCGGTATCAAACGAAATTGCGGGCCACCATGTAACCGGCCCAGGCCGAGACGCCGGTCACGAAACTTCCCCAGGTCACATCGACGAGGGTCACGACCACCGGCCAGTCGCGCAGCGTCGCCAGATTGGTGAATTCATATGTGGCATAGGCGAAAAAGCCGAACAACAGCCCGTAAATCAGTGCATCCTGCCAATTGCCGGATTTGAGCGCCGGACTGACCGCAAAGATCACCACGCCGACGACATAGACGGCGTAGAAGGCACCGGCGACCGCGAAATTCACCTCGTCAGCCATCAATGCACCGACACGCTCGCGGTAGAAGGAACCCGCAATACGGGTCAACCAGACGTAATCGATGGCAAAGAAAACGACAGCAGTCGCAAGATAGGCAATCGCATAGGACATTCTTCAAACCTTCGTCAGTGTCATACAGGGTTAAACGCAACGGGAAAGCAATCGGTTCACCCGCGCGGCGGGAACAGGGAGGCACGAGTGGCCAATCGTCTCAGCCGCCGCATTTGCGGAGGAAAGCCGAACAAACGTTGGCCGGCCCCTCTTCACATGAGTTTGGAATGATTCTAATTTGTACAAGATGATCGCGGACTAGACGACGAGGCCGACGATCCGTTAAGCGCAGGAGATTTTTATGAAGGGCAGTGAAAAGGTCATTGAGCGACTGAACGAGGCGCTCTTGCTCGAACTCGGAGCCGTCAACCAGTACTGGCTTCACTACCGCATGCTCGACGACTGGGGCCTTGGAAAACTCGCCAAGAAGGAGCGCGAGGAATCCATCGAGGAAATGCATCACGCCGACAAAATCATCGAGCGGATCATTTTTCTGGAAGGTCACCCGAACCTCCAGAAGGTCGGCGCGCTGCGCATTGGCCAGGACATCAAGGAGGTTCTGGAATCCGATCTCGCCGGCGAGCACGATGCACGCGCCTCCTATTCCAAGTCCCGCGACATCTGCCATGACGAGGGCGACTACGTCACGATGAAGCTGTTTGAGGAACTGCTGAAGGACGAGGAAGGTCATATCGACTTCCTCGAGACCCAGCTCGATCTCCTCGAGAAGCTCGGCACGGAGCGCTATTCGCTTCTCAATGCCACCTCGGCCGACGCAGAAGACTGACAACCACGCCCTGCCGCGCCGGCAAGATGCGCGGCAGGGCATACGCTCCCTGCCACCTTCCGAAAACCGAGACCTTCTGTCGCTTTCGCGCAGCCGCATTCGCCTTGGCTCACTTTCGCGCATAAATCGCAAATCAAAAAACAGCAACCAAAACGCGCTTTTTGCGCTATGCTTGAGGGAGAGTTCCATCAAGCCGGTCAGGATCCGGCGTGCCGCCAGATCGGCGGAACGACGAAAGGAACGGGTCCATGCCGCTGCAGCCCGGGTTCGACTTTGCAGAGGCGACAGCGACCATTGCGCTGTCCCAGGCAATCTACGACGCCCCCGCCATTCCGGTGCCCACCCCGAGCCCACAGTCGCTTGGCTGGTCAAAGATCAACGCCCTCTCGCCGAGCGGCCCGACCCTTCTTGACAACCTTTGGGAGGTCTGGCGCAACGATGCCAGGCCAAACCAATACGCCATCGTCGTGCGCGGCACGGTCGACAGCAAGGCCAGCATTCTCGCCGATCTCCTGCTTCCTCTCGTCGACGCGCGGCTCGACCTCGGCATCGAGACCGGCGGGTTCAAACTCGAGTTTCCCTTTCATCTGGCCCGCGACGAGGCCGGCAGCGCGGTGGTGGCCGGCACTCACATGGGCTTCAGCCTCAGCCTGTTCCTGATGCTTCTGACAACGGACCGGCCGCTTCTTACGACGCTCTTCACGCTCGCCGTTGCCCCCGACACGGAGATCCTCATCACCGGACACAGCCAGGGCGCATCGATCGCAACGCTTCTGACGTCCTTCGTGCGCCATGCATCGGGTGTGTTCTCGAGCATCGCCAAGCCCTCCTACAAGACCTATGTCTTCGCACCGGCCAAGCCCGGAAACGACCACTATGGCTACGATTACATGGCCATCGCCGGTGTGGCGGGCATGGGATGGAGCATTGTCAGCACGCAAGGCTGGGTCCCCCAGGTGCCCTTCACCCTGCAAATCCCCGGTGACATCAACACCCCCAATCCGCTGCGCGACTACAAGGGCGCGCGCAATGGAACCGTGGCCCCCCGGGTTGCGGCACTTTGCGCAACCGTCGAACCGTCCGTCGAAGACGCCAGACGACAGGTCATCGCGCATGGCCAGCGCGTTGCGGACACGCTGAAGCGCGAACTCGAGAGCGAACCGCTCGTCTTCGACGCCGCGCTTCTCGGCGCCTCCCGACCGGCCGTTCTCGACGGATCCGCGCTTGCCGGCGCGATCGACAGCATCCTGTCGCATATCCAGCTGTCGCTGAATTTCACCACGGCCGGGGCGCTGGTTCCGCTCTTTGCTGTTCCGGGCGACAACCCGGATGACCCTTCGGATTTCTTCTGGCAACACCATCTCGGCAACTACTGGACATACATGCAGGCGCAATACGGGTCTTCCTGATCCGCGCATCGCCGGGACGTGCAGGACACAACGGCACACAACCCGCTTGTCATGGCCCTCCCCTCGCGGCACTCTCCGGCGGAGAAGGGCACCGGTCGTGCCCGACCGGGGGGGATACGTGCATGCGAAAGACTGGTCTTGCCCTGGCGATTGGCGCCGTTCTTCTTCACATACCGGCGGCGCAGGCTGCGTGCCCGGCCGGCACGACAATTGATGCCTTTGTCGCCGACCGCGCAGCCGCCCGTCCCGCTGCGCCGCCGATTGCGGTCGACGGTTCGCTGGAAGACGCGTTCTGCGCGCAGGCGATGATCGTCGACCGTCTGTCGAAGGACCTCGGACCGGTGGTCGGCTACAAGGCGGGTCTCACCTCGCCTCCGGCTCAGAAAGCTTTCGGCGTCGAGGAACCGGTGTTCGGCACGCTCTTGCGCGACATGCTCCTCGAATCCGGTGCAAGCCTTCGCGCCGGCGATGCCGTAAGGTCACTGTTCGAGGCGGATCTGATCGTCGAGATCGGCGACGCCGCCGTGAACGATGCGACGACACCCACCGAGGTTCTTGCCGCCATTCGCGGCGTGCGACCGTTTCTGGAGCTTCCGGCGCTGGTCGCACCGCTCGACATCCAGCTCAACGGGCCGATGATCACCGCAATCAACGTCGGCGCCTGGCGCGGGGTGATGGGCGACCTGATCGAGATGCCCGCGGACGAGGCAGGCGTGGCGATGCTGGCCGACTTCACCGCGCGCCTCACCGACGAGGCGACCGGCGAGACAATCTCGGCCGCACCGGGCAAGGCCGTGCTCGGCCATCCGCTGAACGCGGTGATCTGGATCGCCGGCGTTCTCAAGGCACAAGGCAAGGCGCTTAAACCCGGCGATCTCGTCTCGGTCGGTTCGATCGGCCCGCTCAACCCGATGAAACCGGGCCAGAGCGTGCGTCTCACCTATGAGGGGCTGCCCGGCACGCCAAGCGTCACCGCAACCTTCAAGTAAGCCCGGATCTGGTTTCAGCGCTTCTTCTTGTTGAAGGCGGCGGCAAGGGCAGCCGCCATGGCGCCATCCCCCGAGCCGCCGTCCGATCCTCGTCCCTGCGAGCCGCCTCCGCCCTTTGGCCGGGGCTTGTTCGGCGCCCCGCCCTTCGGGCCGCTCCCGCGCGGAGCGCGGTCGCCGGGAACAGAACCACGCGCGCCCGGCTGGCCGGCGTCGGCGCCTGCGTCCTTGCGCATGGTCAGGGCGATGCGCTTGCGCGGCATGTCGACCTCAAGCACGCGCACCCGCACGATCTCGCCGGCTTTCACCACCTCGGCCGGGTCCCGCACGAAGCGGTCGGCGATCTGCGACACATGCACCAGCCCGTCCTGATGCACGCCGATATCGACGAAGGCACCGAAGTTGGTAACATTTGTAACGGTGCCCTCGAGCGCCATTCCGGGTTTGAGATCGGCCATGGTCTCCACCCCGTCCTGAAGCTTCGCGGTGCGAAACTCCGGGCGCGGATCGCGGCCGGGCTTTTCCAGCTCTGCCAGAATGTCGCGCACGGTGGGCAAGCCGAAGCTGTCGTCGACGAAATCCTCCGGGTCGAGCGCCTTGAGCCGCTGCGCATTGCCCATCACCTCGGATAGCGGACGCCCGCAGGCCTTCACGATCCGTTCGGCGACCGGATAGGCCTCCGGGTGGACAGAGGACGCGTCAAGCGGATTGTCCCCGCCCGGAATGCGCAGGAAGCCGGCACATTGCTCGAACGCCTTCGGCCCGAGACGGGCGACGGCAAGCAGATCCTTGCGCGAGCGAAACGCGCCATTCGAATCGCGATGCGCCACGACCGCATCGGCAAGGCCGGCGGAAAGACCGGATACCCGGGTCAGCAGCGGCGCCGATGCGGTGTTGAGATCGACGCCGACGGCATTCACCGCATCCTCGACAACCGCATCGAGCGCGCGGGCGAGCTTGGTCTGGTTCACATCGTGCTGATACTGGCCGACGCCGATCGACTTCGGCTCGATCTTCACAAGCTCGGCCAGCGGGTCCTGCAGGCGGCGGGCAATCGAGGCCGCGCCGCGCAGCGAAACATCCACGTCGGGCATCTCGCGCGCAGCCAGCGCGCTTGCCGAATAGATCGAGGCGCCTGCCTCGTTGACGATCACCTTGACGGGACGCGCAGCAACCGGAATGTCGCCGAGGAGGTCGCCGACCAGCCGGTCGGTCTCCCGGCTCGCGGTGCCGTTGCCGATCGCGACGAGGGCGATCTTGTGTTTGGCGATCAGCGCGAGCAGCGTGTTGCGCGTGCCGGCGACATCATTGCGCGGCTGAAACGGATAGACCGTCGCGGTCTCCACCAGCTTGCCGGTCACATCGACCACGGCGACCTTGACCCCGGTGCGAATGCCGGGATCGAGACCGAGAACGGTCGAGTGTCCCGCAGGTGCTGCGAGCAGCAAGTCCTTGAGGTTGCGGGCGAAGACATTGATCGCCTCGTCCTCGGAGCGCTCGCGCAATTGCGTCATCAGGTCGAGTTCCAGATGCAGCGCAAGCTTCACCCGCCAGGCCCAGCGCGCGGTCTCCGCAAGCCAGCGATCCGCCGGACGGCCCTCGTCGGCAATGCCGGCCGCCGCCATCACCATGCGTTCCACCGGCTTGACCGGCGCGGGATCCTCGGCGTCCACGGTGAGGTCGAGCGCAAGCACGCCCTCGTTGCGCCCGCGCAGCAGCGCCAATGCGCGATGGCTCGGAATATCCGCCCATTTCTCGCGATAATCGAAATAGTCGGAGAACTTGGCGCCCGCCTCTTCCTGGCCCTCGACCACGCGCGACTGCACGACACCGCCGCGCATCAGGTGCTGGCGCAGCCGGCCGACCAGCGCCGCGTCCTCCGCGAAACGCTCCATCAGGATCTGGCGTGCGCCGTCGAGCGCGGCCTTTTCATCCACGACGCCCTTGTCGGCATCGATGAAACGGCCGGCCTCCGCCTGCGGATCGCGTGCCGGCTCGCCGAGCAACAGATCGGCCAGCGGCTCCAGCCCGGCTTCGCGCGCGATCTGAGCCTTGGTGCGCCGCTTCTTCTTGTAGGGCAGATAGAGATCCTCGAGCTGCGCCTTGGTTTCCGCTGCCGCAATCCGGCCCGCGAGATCCGTGTCGAGCTTGCCCTGTTCGTCGATGGAGGCAACGATGGCCGCGCGCCGGTCCTCCAGCTCGCGCAGATAGACGAGCCGCTCTTCCAGCGTGCGCAGCTGCGTGTCGTCCAGGCCGCCGGTCGCTTCCTTGCGGTAACGCGCGACAAAGGGAACGGTCGCCCCGCCATCAAGCAACTCCACCGTGGCAACGACCTGCTCGGGCCGACAGCCGAGCTCTGTCGCGATGCGGGTGCTGATCCGGGCAAGAAGGTCTTTCGCGCCCGCGGGAGCGGCGTTCGGTCCGGCGGAGGCTGGGGCGGATACGGGGGTATCGATCATGGGATTTTCTGTCCTGAAAACGTGTCGGTTCGACGGCACAGGAAGGAACGAAACCGCGCTGCTCAGCGCACCACGGTGATGCGATGGGCCGCGCGCGTCACGGCGGTATAGAGCCAGCGGTCGCGGTACTCGCGAAAGGCGTAGCTTTCATCGAACAGCACGATGTCGTCCCATTGCGAACCCTGCGCCTTGTGAACGGTGAGCGCATAGCCGTAGTCGAATTCGTCGGAGCGCCGGCGAATGGCATAGGGAAGCTGCTCCGCCCCATCCTCGAACAGCCCCGGCAACACCTTGACGGAGATCTTCGCCTTGCCGCCTGCCTCGTCCTCGGGCTTCACATCGAAGCGGAGTGTGTTGCCGCGCGAGGGCCGAAGCCGTGCCACGGTCCAGAGCCCGCCGTTGAGCAGGCCCTTGGCCTTGTCGTTTCGAAGGCAGACGAGCTTGTCGCCGACCGCCGGCATCTGGGTGGTGAAGCCCTTAAGCTCGCGGATGCGCCCGTTGTAGAGGCGGCGCGTCCGGTTGGTCCCCACCAGCACCTGGTCGGCGGCAAGGATCGCCTCGGCATCGATTTCCCGGCGTGAGATGATGCGGCTGTCGCCGTATTCGCCTGGGTCCAGCGTACCGCCCTCGCGGATCAGCATCGACATATGCACGATCGGATTGTCGCGCGCCTGACGGTGCACCTCCGTCAGCATGATGTCCGGTTCGGCTTCGGTGAAGAAGCCGCCGCCCTTGACCGGGGGAAGCTGTGCCGGATCGCCCAGCACCAGCACCGGCGTGCCGAAGGACAGGAGATCGCGGCCAAGATCCTCGTCGACCATCGAGCATTCGTCGATGACGATCAGTTTCGCCTTGGCGGCGACGCTGTCGCGGTTGATCGAGAAGCTCGGCCCCCCCTCCTCGTCATCGGTCTCTTCCTTGTGACCGCGCGGGCGGTAGATCATCGCATGGATGGTGGTCGCCCCGTCGCAGCCCTTCTGGCGCAGCACATGCGCCGCCTTGCCGGTGAAGGCGCCAAAGGCCACGTCCCCGTCGATGCCGGCCGCCAGATGCCGGGCGAGCGTCGTCTTGCCCGTTCCGGCAAAGCCGAACAGCCTGAACACCTGCTTGTCGCGCGATTTCAGCCAGCGCGCGGTTTCTGCGAGCGCGGCTTCTTGTTGCGGTGACCAATCCATGAAGCGATTCCCGTTGCCAACCGCCTCTGTCTACCCGGTTTGCACGCCGAATGGCACCCGCGCTTCCGGGGTTTTCAAGGGCCGGGATAGACCTTCACGCCGGTTCCGGTGACGGAGAAGCCGGCCATATAGGGATCGCGGTCGTCGAGCGCGATCTGGGAGGTGCCGGTGCGGATCGCCCAGCCCTCGATGGTCGGCACGATGGCCGGCACATCTCCCACCCGCGTTTCCTCCTTCACGCCGCCGGTGAAGAGCGAGCCGATCACGCTTTCATGCACGAATGTGTCGCCCGTCTTGAGCCGTCCGCGCGCATGCAATTGCGCGATCCGCGCGGATGTGCCGGTTCCGCAGGGGCTGCGATCAATGGCCCTGTCGCCATAGAAGACGGCGTTGCGGGCATCGGCGCCCGGCTGCGTCGCCGGCCCCGTCCACTGGATATGGGTGATGCCGCGAATGCGCGGATCGAGCGGATGCACCATCTCGAAGGTCTCGTTGAGACGCGCACGCAATAGAGGGCTGATCGACACCAGCCGGTCCACATCGATGGATCCGACACCGGCGAAATTTTCCTGCGGCTCGACGATCGCATAAAAGTTTCCGCCATAGGCGACGTCGAAGGTGATGCGGCCAAGCTCCGGGCAGTCGATCTCCAGATCGCGCGCCGCCAGAAACGCCGGCACGTTGGTCAGCCGGACGGAGGCGACGTGTTCGCCCTCCATCGTGTAGTCGGCGGTGACCAGACCGGCCGGCGTGTCGAGCCGGGCCGTGCCGGGCGTCGCCGGGCGGATCAACCCCTCCTCGATGCCCATCGTCACCGTCCCGATGGTGCCGTGACCGCACATCGGCAGGCAGCCGGAAGTCTCGATGTAGAGAACGCCGATGTCGCAATCGTCGCGCGTCGGCGGATAGAGGATGGTGCCGGACATCATGTCGTGCCCGCGCGGCTCGAACATCAGCCCGGTGCGGATCCAGTCGTAGCGTGCGAGAAAATCGGCACGCCGCGCCAGCATCGTGTCACCGTCGAGCACCGGCCCGCCGCCGGCGACAAGGCGCACCGGATTCCCGCAAGTGTGTCCATCAATGCAAAAGAACGTGTGCCGCGCCATCGACGCCTCTCCTCAAAACCGGTCGACCGCATAGGGAACGAGATCGATCTCCCGCCTGTTTCCGGAAATCATTCCCGCCACCAATTCGCCGGTCGTGGCGGCTTGCGTCAAGCCGTGATGCGCATGGCCGAAAGCGTAATAGACCTGCGGCGCACGCCGGCTTCGTGAAATCACCGGCAGGCTGTCGGGAAGCGAGGGACGAAAGCCCATCCACCGCTCGCCACCCTCGACCGACAGCGACGGCGCGATCCGCCTCGCCCTCGACACCAGCGCATCGACGCGGGCCCAGTTGGGCGGCGCCTTCAGTCCGGCGAACTCCACCATGCCGCCAATACGCAACCCGCGTGCGATCGGCGACATCACGAAACCGTAGCCCGCCAGCATGATGAAACGGCGGAAGGAGACACCCGGTTCAGGCACGGTGATGTTGTAGCCGCGCTCGGTATCAAGCGGCACGTCCTCGCCAAGCGAAGCCGCCAGCGGCCGGGACCATGCGCCACAGGCGATCACAACCTTGTCGGCCTGAATCACTGGCCCGTCGCGCATTTGCAGTCGCGCCTCGCCATCCGTGCCGATCACGCTGACGACATCGCCACGCAGGATTTGGCCACCACGCTCCCGAACCACACGCTCAAGATCCAGACACATGGCGTGGGGATCGTCGAGATGTGCCCAGCCGGGAAGGAACGCTCCGCCCGCGACCCCTGGCCCGAGGTCGGGTTCCATCTCGCGGATGGCGCGGGCGTCGAGTTCCTTGACCTCGATGCCGTGATCGCGCTGCAGCTGCCAGCCGGCACGCGCACGCGCAATCTCCGCCGGCTTGTCGAAGACATCGAGACAGCCTTCCGCGCGCAACCGTCCCCCGGTTCCGGTGTCCCTCCACAGGCGCTCCCACGCCGGCAGGGCATCCGCGTTCAGCGCGGCGATCGCCGAAACCGACCGCTTGAAGGCGGATGGACGCGAGGCGGACAAAAACCGCAGCATCCAGGGCAGGATGGAGGGGGCATAGGACGGGCGAACGGACAGGGGACCGAGCGGATCGAGCAGCCAGCCCGGCGCCTTGCGCCACACGCCGGGAGAGGCAAGCGGTGCAACATCGGTCCATGCAATACCGGACGCATTGCCGAGCGACGCGCCCGACCCGGGCTCGTTTCGCTCGATCAGCGTTACCTGATGCCCCCGGGTCTGCAGGGTGGCGGCAATGGCAAGGCCGACAATCCCGGCACCGACGATGTGAACGGAAGGGAGCTCTGTCATGTCCTGAAATCAAACTCCGAAGGACCCGGCATGACGACGGGCGCAACCGCATGAGACATCCGCATATCCTGGCCTGCGGATCGGGAAGCTTGGTGTCCGCTGGTGATATATCAGGAATATTCGCGAAGATTTCACTCCGTGCCCGGCGTGTCAAGCCGCGCCCCCCCGCAGACGAAGCATCGCAATGGCACCGAGGGCGGCGCACGACAGGCAACTGGCGACGAACGCCAGCGACAGTGCGGCCCAGGCCCCCGCAAGATCAAACGCCATCCCGAGCGCGAACGGCGCCAACGCGCCGACGATCAACACCGGCCTGGCGATCCGGCCGAGCCGGCGGGCATACCCGTCAGCGCCGAAGAGATACATCGGCAAGGTTCCGCGCATGATGGTGAACAGCCCGTTCGATCCCCCGTAAAGAACAGCGAAGATGGCCGCGGTGGTCGCATCGACCCCGGCCAGCGTCAGCAGAACGAAGGCGAACAGGAGAATGAGGACCGCAGCCAACGCGACGGCAAGCGGCGAGAGGTTGCGGGCCCACAAGAGCTCGAGAATCCGCGCTCCGACCTGGGACGGCCCGATCAGTGTGCCAACGGTGACGGCCGCAACAGCCGGCATGCCGAGATCGCCCAGGAGCGCAAGAAGATGCGCCGACAGGCCGACGAACTGGAAGGCGTTGCAACTGAAGGCAATCGCCAGAAAGAAAAAGACCCGCTTGCGCAGCACATCGTCGGCGCTCGTCTTGTCGGAAACCGTCGGCGACACCGGCGCGGGCATGGTGTCGCTTCCCGTGTCGGGAACTGACCGGGCGGGCAACAGAACATGTGCCGGCAGGGCGACAAGCGCCGTGAGCGCGGCGAACACCAGATAGGTCTCGCGCCAGCCGAAGCTCTCGAGCAGCCAGAGGGTTGCCGGCCAGCCGAGCGTGGAGGCAAAGCCGGCAATCAACGTCAGTGAGGTGATCAGCCGGCGGGCGTTTTCCGCAAAAAGCGACCCCAGTGTCGCGAATGCCGGGTCGTAGAGCGTCATCGCCATCGCGACGCCAAGCACCGCCCACACCAGAAGATAGGACACGGGGCCGTTCACGCCAGCCATCGCGGCAAGGCCAAGCGCGGAAATCGAAGACCCGCACGTCATCACCCAGCGACCGCCGTAGCGCTCGATAAGGCCCCCGACACGCGGAGACGCGAGCCCCGCGACGATCAGTGCCAGTGAAAACCCGCCAAGCCCGAAGGCCCGCGACCAGCCGAAGGTATCGGAAATCATCGGCACGGCCAGAACGACGGCATACACCAATGTCGCATAGCCGACGATCTGGGTGACGCCGAGCAGCGTGACTGCGCGAACGGCCGGGCTCATTCGACCCGCCTCGCGAGTGGTCCGGGGCCGGTCCGGCCTCTGCCGGAGCCCCTCATCCCGGAAACCGCGCGCGGGTTCTGTTGGCAAAGGCAACCAGGCTCAGCATCACCGGCACCTCCACGAGCACGCCGACGACGGTGACAAGGGCGGCACCCGAGTTCAGCCCGAACAGCCCGATGGCGACCGCGACCGCCAGCTCGAAGAAATTCGAGGTGCCGATCAGCGCACACGGTGCGGCGACCCTGTGCGGAAGCTTCCAGAGATAGGCCCAGCCATAGCCGAGCGCGAAGATCCCGTAGGACTGGATCAGGATCGGGACGGCAAGAAGCGCGATCAGCGCCGGGCGATCCAGAATGACCGGACCCTGGAAGCCGAACAGCAGGACGACCGTGAGCAGCAGACCGAGGATCGAGGCGGGCTTCACCCAGGCGGTGAATTTCGACACCGCCGGCTCCCCGCCCTGCGCGGTCAGAACCGAACGGGTGACGGCCCCCGCAACCAACGGGATCACCACATAGAGACCGACGGACAGCAACAGCGTGTCCCACGGCACGGCGATGTCGGTAACACCCAGAAGAAGCGCAACGATCGGGGCGAAGGCAAACACCATGATCACGTCGTTGAGCGAGACCTGCACCAGCGTGTAATTGGCATCGCCCTTGGTGAGCTGCGACCAGACGAAGACCATGGCCGTGCAGGGTGCAGCTCCCAGCAGGATCAGCCCGGCGATATACTGGCCGACATCCTCTTGCGGAATGAACCCGGAAAAAACGTGCTTGAAGAACAGGATGCCGAGCGCTGCCATGGTGAAGGGCTTGATCAGCCAGTTCACGACAATCGTGATCACCAGCCCCTTTGGACGTTTGCCTACGTCCTTGAGACTGGTGAAGTCCACCGCCACCATCATCGGATAGACCATCGCCCAGATGAGCACGGCGACCAGCAGGTTGACCGAGGCGTACTCGAAACTGGCCAGGAGCTCGAAAACGCCCGGAACCAGATTGCCCAGAATGACGCCGGAGACGATGCCCAGACCGACCCAGAGGGAGAGATAGCGCTCGAAGATGCTCATGATTCAACTTTCGTGATGTCGGATGGCGTCTGGACATGGGGGCCGCAAAGTTCGGGGCGCCCTTTGCAACAGTCATGCAGGAGGAAATCGAAAAGCGCGCGGATGCCGTCGTAGTGCGCGCTGTAGCGGATGGCCCGCCCCTCGCGCTCGGCCTCGATCAGGCCCGCGCGCGCGAGCGCCGCAAGGTGGGTCGACAGCGTGTTCGCCCGCACGCCCAGAACCTGCGCCAGGTCGCCGGCCCCGACCCCTTCTGGGCCCGCCGTGACGAGATGCCGGAAGACATCGAGGCGGGTTTCCTGACCGAGCGCGGAGAGCGCGGCGATGGCGGCTTTTTTATCCATAATTCGAGAAATATCGAATTAAACGAGCGCGTCAAGTGACGGTTTCATGACGGCGCGCCGACACACCAGCGTCCGAAAACCGTCACAGGACGAAACCGTCGGATGAACGCGTAAAGAAAAACGGCCTCAGGCGGCGGGTTTCGCCGCCAGACGCTTCTTGATGCTTTCCACGTCGGCGCGCGGCGTCGCCGCGAACAGCGTCTTGGTGTAGTCGTGCTGCGGATCGGAGAACACCTGATCGCGCGTACCGTGTTCGACGGCCTCGCCGAAATACATCACCATCACTTCGTCGGCGATGTAGCGCACCACCGAGAGGTCATGGCTGATGAAGACATAAGTCAGCTCGAACTCGTCCTGAAGGTCGCGCAACAGGTTGAGGATCTGGGCCTGCACGGAGAGGTCGAGCGCGGACACGGGCTCGTCGAGCACCAGCAGTTTCGGGCGCAGCATGATCGCCCGGGCGATCGCCACGCGCTGGCGCTGGCCGCCGGAGAACATATGCGGATACCGGCCGTAGTGTTCCGGCGGCAGGCCGACCTTCTCCAGCATGGCAAGTGCTGCATCGCGCCGCTCGGCCGCACTCATCGAGGTGTTGAGCAGCAAGGGTTCTTCAAGCACCGCGCCGATCTTCTGGCGCGGATTGAGCGAACCGTAAGGGTTCTGGAAGACGATCTGCACAGCCTGGCGCATCTCGCGGGTAACGCCGTGGGCGGCAATGTCGATCCCCTCGCCGTCGATCTCGATGGTGCCCGCGGTCGGCGGGTCGATCATCGTCAGCATGCGCGCGAGCGTCGACTTTCCGCAGCCGGATTCCCCGACCACGGCGAGCGTCGAGCCGCGTTCGACATCAAAGCTCACACCCTTGACCGCATGCAGCAGCTTGCTCTTGCCGAACATGCCCCCGCTGATGACGTAGTCGCGCTTCAGGTCGCGGACTTTCAGGATCGGGGCGCTCATGGCTGCACCTCGCGCACATCGGCCTGCATCATCGCCTCATAGTCGGCAACTGTCGGCAGCCGGTCGCCGGTCGCGTTCTCCGGCAAGGCCGACAGCAGCGCCTTGGTGTAGGGATGGGACGGGTTCTCGAACAGCGTCAAGACATCCGCCGTTTCCATCTGCTTGCCCTTGTACTGCACCACCACCCGGTCGGCCGTCTCGGCAACCACGCCCATGTCGTGGGTGATCATGATCAGCCCCATGCCCGTGTCGCGCTGCATGTCCGTCAGGAGATCGAGAATCTGCTTCTGGATCGTGACATCGAGCGCCGTTGTCGGTTCGTCGGCGATCAGCAGCTTCGGCTCGCATGCCGTGGCGATGGCGATCATCACCCGCTGGCACTGACCGCCCGACATCTGGTGCGGAAACGCCGAGACCCGGCGCAGCGGATCGGGAATGCCGACGGATTCCAGCAACTCGATGACCCTGTCCTTGCGCGCCTTGCGCGACAGGGATGTATGCGCCTTCAACACCTCGTCGAGCTGGAACCCGATCGTGAAGCACGGATTGAGGCTCGCGATCGGCTCCTGGAAGATCATCGCGATGTCCTTGCCGATCACCTTGCGCCGTTCGGCGGCAGGCATCGTGCGCAGATCGATACCCTCAAAGGCCATAAGGTCGGCGCTCACCGTTGCACTCTCGGGCAGTAGCCCCATCACGGCGAGCATGGCGACCGACTTGCCGGACCCCGATTCCCCGACGATGGCGAGCACCTCCCCGCCCTCGACCGTGTAGTCGACGCCGTCGAGCGCGCGAAACGGCCCGGCGGCCGTGTCGAATTCCACGCGCAGATTGCGGATTTCAAGAAGGGCCATGCGTCAGCTCCGCTTCAGCTTGGGATCAAGGGCGTCGCGCAAGCCATCGCCGACGAGATTGATCGCCAGCACGGTGATCAGGATCGCAAGGCCCGGGAAAGTGACCACCCACCACGCACGCAGGATGAACTCGCGCGCCTCGGCGAGCATCGTGCCCCATTCCGGCGTCGGCGGCTGCGCGCCCATGCCGAGAAAGCCGAGCGCGGCCGCGTCCAGGATCGCATTGGAGAAGGACAGCGTTCCCTGCACGATCAGCGGCGCAAGACAGTTCGGCAGGATCGTCTTGAACATCAGCCGCGTGTTGCCCGCGCCCGCAAGCCGTGCCGCAACCACATAGTCGCGGGTGCGCTCGGTGAGCACGGCGGCACGCGTCAGGCGCACGAAATGCGGCTGCAGCACAATGGCGATGGCGATCATCGCATTCATCAAGCCGGGACCGAGCACGGCAACGAGCACCAGTGCCAGAAGGAGCGAGGGAAACGCGAGGATGACGTCCATCACCCGCATGATCACCGTGTCGACCCAGCCGCGAAAATAGCCCGCGACAACGCCTATGACGATGCCGCCGGTGAGCGCGATACCGACGACGACAAGCCCGATGAACAGTGAGAAACGCGCGCCGAAGATCAGCCGCGAGAGCATGTCCCGCCCGACCGCGTCGGTGCCCAGCAGGAACATCGAATTGCCCCCCTCCTGCCAGACCGGCGGGGTGAGGAAGAAGTCGCGGTATTGCACATCCGGGTCGTGCGGCGCGACGAGCGGCGCGGCCAACGCCACGATCACCAGCACGATGAAGACGAACAGCCCGGCGACCGCACCCCGGTTTTGGGAGAAGTAGAACCAGAATTCCGCCAGCATCTTGCGGGTGGCATTGCGGCTTTCCGCGAGGACGACCGCACTCCTGTCAGGATTGTTCATTGTGTGTGCCTCGGCGGTCAATTGTGACGGATGCGCGGATTGACCAGCCCGTAGAGCAGGTCGACCGTCAGGTTCACCACCATCACGATGGCGGCGATCATCAGCAGCCCGCCCTGCACGACCGGGTAGTCGCGCCGCGCGATGCTGTCGACCATCCACTTGCCGATGCCGGGCCACGAGAAGATCGTCTCCGTCAGGATCGCGCCGGCGAGCAGCACGCCGACCTGGAGCCCGATGGTGGTGATCACCGGGATCAGCGCATTACGCAGCGCATGCATTCCCACCACACGGAAGGGCGTCAGCCCCTTGGCCCGGGCCGTGCGGACGTAATCCTCGCCCAGCACCTCCAGCATGGCGGAGCGTGTCTGGCGGGCAATTACGGCAAGCGGGATCGTCGCGAGCACGATGGCCGGCAGGATGAGATGGCGGACAGCGGAGGTGAAGGCGCCCTTTTGACCCGACAGCAGGCTGTCGATCAGCATGAAGCCGGTCGGCTGGGGAAAATAGAACATCAAGGAGATCCGGCCCGAGACCGGCGTCCACTGCAGGATGCCCGAAAACAGGATGATCAGCAGCAGGCCCCACCAGAAGATCGGCATCGAATAGCCGATGAGCGCCGTGCCCATGATCGTCTGGTCGAAGAAGGAGCCGCGCTTGACCGCCGCCAGGATGCCGGCCGGAATGCCGATCGCGACCGCAAGAATGATGGCGCAAAGTGCCAGTTCGGCGGTTGCGGGAAACAGGGTGAAGAACTCGGTCACGACCGGCTTCTTGGTCACGATCGAGATACCGAGATCGCCCTGCAACAGCCCGACCAGATAGTCGAAATACTGCTCCCAGATCGGCCGGGAAAAGCCGAACTGCTCCATGAGCTGATTGTAACGTTCCTCGGTGATGCCGCGTTCGCCGGCCAGAAGAAGCACGGGATCGCCGGGCAGGAGGCGAATGAATCCGAAAGCGACGATGGTGACACCGAGAAATGTCGGCACCAACAACGCCAGGCGTCCTATCAAAAAGCGGAACATGGGGTTTATCCAGACGCGCGCACCGGCCAAAATCGGCCGGTGCGCTATGCTGCGAGGCGGTGCCGAAGCCTCAAGGGCCGCGGCACCGTTCGGCCCTTTGGCTTACTCGGCGATATCGACGCCGTCGAACCGGTGACCGCCCAGCGGATCCATGACGTAGCCCGACACCTTGGTCGACATCGGCATGAAGACCACCGAGTGCGCGATGGTTGCCCACGGCGCCTGCTCCTTGAAGACCACCTGGGCCTCTTCATAGAGCTTGGTGCGCTCGTCCTTGTCGGAGATCGTCTTGGCCTTCTGGATCAGGTCCTCGAACGGCTGGTGGCACCACTGCGCGCGGTTGGAACCGCCCACGCCGTCGCAACCGAGCAGCACGGCGAGGAAGTTGTCCGGATCGCCGTTGTCGCCGGTCCAGCCGAGAAGCACGGCACCCTCGCGGTCCTTTTCCTTGGAGCGCTTCAGGTACTCGCCCCATTCGTAGGAGACGATCTCGACCTCAACGCCGACCTTGGCGAAATCCGCCTGGATCACTTCGGCCATGCGCCGTGCGTTGGGGTTGTAGGGACGCTGCACCGGCATCGCCCAGATCTTCATCTTGAGGTCCGTGACGCCGGCTTCCTCAAGCATCTTCTTCGCCGCTTCCGGATCGAACGCGTCGTCCTCGACGGCCTTGTTGTAGGACCACATCGTCGGCGGGATCGGGTTCTTGGCCGCCTGGCCGGCACCCTGGAACACGGCGTCGAGAATGGCCTGCTTGTTGATGGCCATGTTGAGCGCCTTGCGCACCTTGACGTTGTCGAAGGGGGCAACCTGGGTGTTATAGGCCATGTAACCGACGTTCAGGCCTTCCTGCTCCATCAGGTTCAGGTTGGCATCCGCCTTGATGTCCGAAACATCGGCCGGTGCCGGATAGGGCGCAACGTGGCACTCGCCGGCCTTCAGCTTCTGCAGGCGCACCGACGCGTCGGTGGTGATGGCGAAGATCAGGTTGTCGATCGGCTGCTTGCCGTCCCAGTAGTCGGCGAAGGCCTGGTAGCGGATGACCGCATCCTTCTGGTATCCGACGAACTGGAACGGACCGGTGCCGACCGGAACCTGGTTCATCATCTCCATCTTGCCATCGGCTTCGAGCTGGTCGGCATATTCAGCAGACATGACCGAGGCGAAATCCATCGCCAGGTTGGCAAGCATCGGCGCTTCCGGACGGGTCAGCACGAACTTCACCGTATGGTCGTCGACCTTGACGATCTCCTTGATGAGATCCGGCATCGACATGCCGTTGAAATACTCCCAGGACGCGCCCGGCGTATAGGAATTCCAGGCATGATTCTCGTCGAGCTGACGTCCGAACGAATAGATCACGTCGTCGGCGTTGAAATCACGGGTCGGGGCGAAACCGTCGACCGAATGGAACTTCACGCCCTTGCGAAGGTTGAAGGTGTACTCGAGCCCGTCTTCCGAAACCTCCCAGCTTTCGGCCAGGCCCGGAACGACCTCGGTTGTCCCGCGCTTGAATTCCACCAGACGATTGTAAACCGGCTTGGAGGCCGCATCGAATGTCGTACCGGACGTGTAAAGCGCAGAATCGAAGCCTTCCGGCGAACCTTCAGAGCAATAGACGAGGGTCTTCGCCGACGCGGCGGAAGCCGCGAACATGGCTAGACTGACGCCCATGAGTGCAATTTTCATGGTGCGGCGAATGATCATACTTAAGTCTCCCATTTAATTTTTTGGCCAACGCAAACGAACGTGGCGCTCCTACTTCGAGCTTGTCCTGTTCCAAGGGCGCGGCCTATTGCGCACAATAGTGCCGCAATCCGGCACAGACAACAGAATTTGAATTCCTCATGGCGGGGTTTTTTGGAAAATCAATCCTCCGAGACCCTAAATTCCGGTGAGTTTGCGCGGACTTCGCCCAACGCGACGCAAACTGCCGTTGCGCAAGGCGGCAACGCCGGAATGCGGCCCTATCGAGAGGCAAACAAGGCAACGGGGAAGCCGCGGCATCGTCACCTTGTCGATACTGACGGGGATTTGACCGCGCGCTTCGCCTTACTGTCACCGGAAGAACGCGCGGCGAATTGCATGAGTCGCCGGAATTTCGGGCAGTCCATGTGGTTTTCCGCCGGACACTCTGCCACGTGCCGCAGCGCATCGCGCAGCCGCGACAGGCCGCGGATCTGCTCGTCAAGCGCATCGGCACGCAGGTGAAGCTCCGCGCGCGGCACCTGGGGCACACCATCCTCGGCGAAGAGCGCCTTGATGTCCTCAAGCGCGAAACCGGCCATCTTTCCCAGGCCGATCAGGGCGAGCCGGGTCACCGTCGGCGTGTCGTACTGGCGTCGCAGCCCGTGACGTCCCACGGAGCGAATCAGTCCGATTTCCTCGTAGTAGCGCAATGTTGAAGGGGGCAGACCGCTTTGTTGCGACAGCACGCCGATATCGAGACGTTTCATGCTTGACCTAAAGTTGACTTGAAGTGGCAGGGTACGCGCCATCCAACGTCAAGGACAAGAGGCCTCCGCATGAGCGACCCGAAACAGACCCGATCCGCCGCCTTCGTCATGCTTGCGCTTGCGGCCGCGACCCTGACCGCCGCACTCGGGATCAGCATTGCATCCGTGTTGCTTCCGCCCCTGTCGCGCAGCTACGCGGCACCGCTCACCCACGTGCAATGGGTCGTCCTCGCCTATCTCGCATCGATGACGGTCGCCATCGTGTCCGCCGGACGGCTGGGCGATCTTTTCGGCCACCGCCGGGTGCTGCTGGCCGGACTTGCCGTCTTTGTCGCGGCGTCCTTCGTCTGCGCCACGGCACCAAGCCTCGCCTGGCTGGTTTTCGGGCGTGCGATCCAGGGCCTTGGCGGCGCGATTCTTCTCACGCTTCCCATGTCGATCGCACGCGACAGGGTCGCCACCGCGCGGCTTGGAACATCGATGGGCGTCATTGCGACGATGTCCGCCATCGGCACCGCGCTCGGCCCCTCGCTCGGTGGGGGCCTGCTGGCCTGGGGAGACTGGCGCATGGCCTTCCACGTCCTGGCCGGCGCCGGACTGGTGACATTCGTCCTCGTCGCCACAGGTCTCGCTCCGGACAGGATCCGCAATCGGATCACGACCCGGAATATGGATGTTCCGGGCACCTTTTTGCTGATGATCGCCGTTGCCGCCTACGCGCTGGCAACCAGCGGGGGAGCCGTCGGCCTTCCCGTCGGGCCGACGGTGCTGATCCCCTGTGCGGCGCTGGCAATCGCGCTGTTCATCGCAACCGAAACCCGCGTTGCATCGCCGCTTGTGCCAATGCACCTGTTGATCGACCGAAAGGCCGGTACCGGCTTCGTCATGCAGCTGCTCGTCGGGACCGTCATGATGTCGACGCTGGTGGTCGGTCCGTTCTACCTGGCATTCGCACTCGGACTGACCGACGCGCTGGTCGGTCTGGTCATGGCGACCGGTCCGGCGATTGCCGCGCTCGCCGGCATCCCTGCCGGGCGGCTGACGGATCGCCTCGGCACAAGCCGGGTGATTCTCGTCGGCCTTTCCCAGATGGTGCTCGGACTGATTTTTCTCGCGTTCCTGCCGCGTTTTTTCGGCATTGGCGGATATGTTGCCGCGCTGCTTGTCCTGACGCCCGGATTCCAGCTGTTTCTCGCCGCCAACACCACCAGCGTACTGCTGGCGGCCGCACCCGAGCAGCGCGGCCGGCTCTCCGGCCTTCTCGGACTGTCGCGCAACCTCGGCCTCATGACAGGCGCGTCCCTCATGCCGGCCCTGTTTGTCACCGTCCTGGGAACGGGGGGAGCTGCGCAATCCTCCCGTGAGGGCGTTGCACACGCGTTTTCCCTGACCTTCACGGCGGCCGCGGGCCTTGCGCTCGTCACCCTCGGCCTGGCGCTCTTCAGCCGGTCGGGCATCTCCCCGCAGAATGCGTAACGGTGCGGTGAGCGCGCCTCGCGATCGCGGCCTCGCAAACACGGCCGCGCGCGCCCGGCCGAAAGGCCGGACGCCGCGGCTCAAGGTGTGGCACCCCGAATGAGACCGTCCTGGCTTGAAGCGACTTGCATCTCGTGCGGGAGCGGCTGACGGGAACCTTGCTTGTGGACCTCACACCCTAAAGGTCGTTTTCGCCCTCGGGCATGTCGGCACGCGAGACCGGCGTGTTGCGACCGGGTTTTTGCGGCTTGCGACCGGTCCGCGTGCCCGCGTCCTCGATCCGTGCAACATCATCGTCCTCGCCACCCTCAAGCGGCGCCGGCCTGGAGGCCGCATGATAGGTGACCTGCGGGAACGGGATCTCGATGCCGCGTTCGTCGAACACCGTCTTGACGTGTTCGTTGTAGGCGCGACCGATGGCCCATTGCATGCCCGGCGTGGTCTTGATGCGGGCCCGCACGGTGATGGCGCTGTCGCCGAACATGGTGACGCCGTGCATCTCCAGCGGTTCGAGAATATCGGTTCCCAGATCGCCTTCCTTGAGACGATCGTAGGCCACATGCATCGCCATCTTCACATCCGCGATGTCGCTGTCGTAAGCCACGCCGATCGACGCGACATGATAGGCGTAATCGCGCATGAAGTTCGCCACCCGGTCGACCGTCGAGAAGGGAATCACATGTGCCGTGCCATCGAGGTCGCGCAGACACACCGAGCGAATGGTGAGCTTCTCGACCACACCGGAGACCCCGCCGAGCGTAACGACATCGCCTTCGTTCATCGCGTTTTCCAGCTGGATGAACGCGCCGGTGATGATGTCCTGCACAAGCTTTTGCGAGCCGAAGGAAATCGCCAGACCGAAGACACCGGCACCGGCGATCAGCGGGCCTATGTTGACCCCGATTTCCGACAGCGCCAGCAGGGTCGCCATCACCACGAGAATGATCGAAAAGGCGTTCCGGAACAGGCCGAACAGCGTCTTTTCGCGTGAGGTCGGAAGGCGTCCGCGCGGATTGAGCCGCAGGTCCACCCAGGACATCACCGAAAGCCAGATCAGGAAGGCAATGCCAAAAACGATGCCGGCGGACAAGGCTCGTCCGACCCAGTCCTGACCGTCGGTTGAGGAGAACCAGTTCAAGATATCGATGGCGCTCCAAGCCTGCAGGACAGCCAACAACACGCCGACGAACACGCCGAACCGGAGAATGGCGAGCAATCTCGGGATGAAGGCGTTAAGGCGCCGCTCCAGCAGCGGCAACCGCGCATGCACGCTGGAGGGAAGTCGGACTCCGCCGATGATCGCGCGTGTCAGGGCGAGCGAAACCAGCGTTCCGATCATCACCGCAAGCACCGAGAGGACCGATGCCCGGACCATGAAGGTCGTGGCATCGAAGGGGCGGGCAAGCCACACGGTGAGCAACAGCAGCACATAGAAGATCGCGAAGAGATGCCAGCTGCGGGCGACAACCTCGACCGCGCCGGAGGCGACCATGTTCGTACGGTCGGAGGCATATCCCAGGATCCGGTCCCGGGTCGCCTTGCGATTGCGCAGGATCGCGACGATCGCCATCGCAACGCTCAGCAGGACGATCATCATGCGTAGCGAATTCGCCAGCAGGAACGAGATGTTCGTCGAGACCAGCGGCACGACGACCATCGTGCCGTAGCCCAGAACATTGAAGATCCAGAACAGCCAGCGGCGCCAGTAAAGCGCCTGCGCGTCGTCGAGCGGCACCAGCCGCAACACGCTGAAACGGGGACTGAGGGCGAAGCGCGTGCTGACCTTCGCGATCTGAACGAAGAAGAAGGCGTTCAGGAAAAGCGATTCGACCAGCTCAACACGTCGTTCTTCCGCACCGGTCAACACCGCCGCGACATAACCGACCCCGAGCGCGATCGCCACCACGACCGCTTCGCTGATCGCGCGCGCCAGCAGCAGCCCCACCCGCTTCGTGATCGTTGCCTTTTCCGCCCCGGACAGGAGGCGCACGAAAACCCGATCGGCGAGCCGGCGCAGCACATACGCCGTGGTAAACAGCAGAAGCGCAAGAAACAGGAGCTGAAGCGCGATCCCTTGAATTGCGCCCCAGTCGGCGTCGCGGCCGATGGAGAGCCCGGTGGGAAGCGTGGTGAAGGACCGCTGGATCTTCTGCAGGAAACCGACGCCTTCATCGATCAGGCCTTCGGTGAAGAGCGCAATTCGCACTGCGATATGTGGCGCGGGCGCGGCTGCGGGCTGGGCGTCGGTCGCGGGCCCGGCGGACGCATCCGGCTGCGCCGCGCCGCCCGGCGCGTTCGTGGCGCCGGCGTCGCCCCCTTGGGACGTGGCCCGTCCGGCTTCACCGCCGAGATAGTCGATCAGCGCCTGACGGGCGCCAGGGTCCTGCAGCAGGCGAATCAACGCATCCGCGCTTTGAGCCGGAGCGGGCGGCGCGCCCGTTGCCTCGCCGGCAGCGGTCTGGGCCGGGTCTTGCGCCTGCGCGAGCGCGGGCGCAAGACCGGCAAGCGAAGCGAGCAGAACAGCCAGCATGGCGGCGAAGCAAAAGCGCTGCATGAGAACTCCCGAAAAGAAACCCGGTGGCAAGACGCCACCGGCCGGCAAACGTGTCCAGTATGCCATAGCCCCGTGAACAGCGACTATAGGCACAAATTGAGGCCGGCTTTCGAACCCGCCCCGCGTGTCTTCGTCCTGCACCGGGCCGGACGGACAGGATGCCCTCCGCGCGCGACGCCTACCCTACCTATCGAACTGGCGTTGTGCGTCAACCGACCAAGGCGAGATCCGACGCGTCAAGGCAGTCGAACAAGGCACTTTTGGAGATGAACGCCCAAGCCGCACCGACCAGCAAGCGCACCGCGAAAGCCTTCAACCGATTGGTAACAGGCTATGTGCAATAGTGAGCTCGACAAAGGAAGGTTTGATGCTTCGCGACCTGCTCGAGCTCGCTCGCAATCCGTCGATGAAGGCGCGTGGCCAGTTGCTGCAGCGCGTGGCAGACCTGTTTCTCGATCGCGTCGGCTATCACACCGATGCGGAACTTGAACTGTTCTGCCAGATCATCATGAAGCTTCTCGACGGCAGCGAGAAAGAGGAGCGCGCGCGCCTGTCAAAGCGCATGGCCCCCTGGAACGACACACCCAACAAGATCGCCTACCGGCTTGCCAGCGACGAGATCCTCGTCGCCGCGCCGATGCTGGAACTGAGCCCGAGCCTCAACGAGCATGATCTGTTGAAACTGGCCCGGCGCATGCCCCAGTCGCATCTTGTCGCGCTTGCCAGACGCGCAGACATGCCGTGCCGGCTTTCCGATACACTCGTGGAACGCGGCACGACAAAGGTTTGGCGGGAAATGGCCGGAAACAGCCATAGCACCTATTCGGAATGGGCCTTGCGGGCGCTGGCCAAGCGGTCGGTTTCGGATGCCCTCCTGCGCGAGAAACTGGGCGGGCGCACCGACCTCACACCGCTGATCTGCGAATGGCTGCTCCCCCATGTCAACGCGTCGACACGGGTCCGGCTGGAAGCGATCATGAGCGGGACGGACCCAGAGGATCTCACCACGCCGGAAGCTGTGCGCCAGGACATGCGGCGGCGGCTGAATGTCTTTCTGGAAACCTCGGACATCGACGACCTGGACAAGCTGGTGCGCGGGGGCGAATACCGTCTCGGCACCGTTGTCCTCGTGCTTCTGGCGGACGGCCGCACCCAGGACGCCTTCGAGTTGCTCGCCCGCGAGACCCGCCATCCGGTGAAGGCCGTCCAGCGCGCGGTGTTTCAGGCCGGCATCGATGAACTCATCAATCTTTGCCACGCCGCCAGCCTGTCGAATCAGGTTTTCCTCGCGCTTGCGCACCTGCGCTGCAAGCACCTGCGCATTCCCGAAAACCAGGCCGTTCGCTGGCTCGACGCCTTCCGCCGAACCGCGCCAGACCTTCCGCCGCAGCCGAAAGCGCCGGCCCCACACAAGAACAGGATGTAGTGCCCTCCCGGCTGCAAATGGCGTGACGGAACGGCGCCCGGTGTTTGCGATCCCGGTGTTTGCGATCCCGGTATCTAACCGCTCCGCCGCTCTGCAAGCCAGGCACCAAAGGCCGTGAGCAGCGTCGCGGCTCCGTAAAACCACATGCCGGGCAGACTTGCCGCCTGCGCCATCCCCGTCGTCTTCGCCGCGAAAACGACAAGTGCGACGAGCATCACATCCATCATCGACCACCGCCCGAGCGCATGCAGCAGCGACGCCCCTGCGCCGGCGCGTCCCATCACCGCCGCGACATGCAGCGCGACAAGCTTTGTTGCGGGAAACACGATGGAAAAGGCCGCGATCAGGCCGGCCAGCAACCGCTCGTCCTCGATCCACAGCCCGGCAACGACCTGCAGAAGGGTCGGGCGGTCGATGAAGAAATACAGCCGCTCCAGCTCAAGCAGCGGAAGCGTCAGCCCGAGCACGAAACACGCGGTTGCCAGGGGCAGAATCAGGGAAAGAACTGCAAGCCGCACCGCTCATCCTTTGCGTATTGCCCCTTGATGGGAGCTCTCGCGTCGACGGGTTCACGCCGCCGGCGATCACGAGACGACGCCGGTCGACGCCCATTGCATAGGACGTCGACGCGCGGTTGCCAACGAGGAAGCAGGAGCGAGGGCGTTTGGGAACGGACGGCAGGGCCCGCGGCCCGTCGGCGATCTGCCGCAAAAGGGCCATGGTATGGACCAGGGGTAAGGACGCGACAGGGTGCGCGAAAGCCGGGCAGCCAATCGGGCCCGGCTTTTTCGCAATCGCGATGGCGTCAGCCCTGTTGCTGGACGTGACGCCGCGCGGCAATTTCATCGAGCTCTTCCTGCTCGGCTGCATCGCGCTCGGCGCGGTCGCGGATCTGGTCACGCTCTTCCAGCAGCTCAAACTTCTTCAGCTCTTCCAGCGCCTCGCGCAGGTCCTCGCGCGCCGCCTCGAGCTGGTCGCCAAGTTCATCGGCCGAATTCAACAGGTTGTCGCGGCGCTGCGCCGCCGCCTTTGCGAAGGTCGGATAGGCGAAATGCCCCTCGTCGGTAATCCCGACCCGCTCCTGCTCGGCGGAAATCTGGTCGTCGAGCTCCTGCGCCATGCGCTTGAACTCGTCCACCATCGCCTCGATCTGCGCCAGCTGCCGGCGGCGCTCGTCCACCTGAAACTGCTTCAGGCGAATCAGACTCTCACGCGACTTCATTACTCAAAACTCCCTTTTCACGACCACATTACGCGAGAGTCATTTCCAAAAGGTTGGCAAGCTCGGCATATCCTGACGCAAGCGACGTGGCCTCGCCCTTGCCCTGCGACAGAAACGCCTCGATCGCTTCATGCCGGCGGATCGCCTCGTCCACCATAGGGTCCGATCCCCGGCGATAGGCGCCCAACCGGATCAGTTCCTCCATGTCGGCATAGGTCGACATCAGCTGCCGCGCCTTGCGCAACACCGGCTCGGCCTCGTCGGGAACGCAACGCGGCATGGTCCGCGACACCGACTTGAGCACGTTGATCGCCGGATAGCGACCGCGCTCCGCGATCGCACGCTCCATCACGATGTGCCCGTCGAGAATGCCACGCACGGCATCGGCGACAGGTTCATTGTGATTGTCACCTTCCACCAGCACCGTGAACAGCCCCGTGATCGTGCCCGTTCCGGACCGCCCGGGACCGGCGCGCTCCAGCAGGCGCGGCAATTCGGTGAACACGGTCGGCGTATAGCCCTTCGAGGCCGGCGGCTCGCCGACCGACAGGCCGATTTCGCGCTGGGCCATCGCAAAGCGGGTAACCGAATCCATCATGCACATCACGTTCTTGCCGGCATCGCGAAAATGTTCGGCAACCGTAAGCGTCATATAGGCTGCCTGTCGGCGCATCAGCACGCTTTCGTCGGACGTGGCAACGACGACGACGCTGCGCGCAAGCCCTTCCGGTCCCAGATCGTCCTCGATGAACTCCTGCACCTCGCGCCCGCGCTCGCCGATCAGTCCGATCACCGCCACATCGGCCGCCATGTTGCGGGCGATCATCGACATCAGCACCGACTTTCCGACGCCGGAGCCTGCGAAAATTCCCATCCGCTGGCCCTGGCAGCAGGTGACGAACGTGTTGAGCGCCCGCACGCCGAGATCGAGCGGTGGTCCGACCCGGCCGCGCTCATTTGCCGGCGGCGGTGTGGAGCGCAGGCGCCGGCCAACCCCGCCGCCGGGAAGCGGGCCCTTTCCGTCGATCGGCTCTCCCATCGCATTGACGACCCGTCCGAGCCAGCCGTCGCCCGGATAGGCAAGACACTCGCGCGCGGCCAGGACTGCCCGGCACCCCATGCGCACGCCTTCAAGCCCGGCAAAGGGCATGCACAAGGCCCGACCGTCGCGAAAGCCGACGACCTCGGCCGGCACCGGCGTTCCGCCCTCCCCGCTTTCAACAGCCAGAAGCGCGCCGACACTCATTTCGTGGATCGGGCCGGCAACTTCCAGGAGGAGCCCCTGCACGGAGACGACCCGGCCGAACACCTCCGCCGACATCAGCGCCTCGATTTCCGCAAAGAGTGGTTCCATCTCCTTAACCGGCCTCCTCGCCGCAACAGCCAAAATCCGCGTAAGTGTGAACGTCAGGGAACGGTTCGGCAATTTCGGAAAAACCGCCGTTTTCCGCTGGATCCCGCCATTTTCACGCCCCGGCGCGCCAATCGTTAACATGTTCGAGACGAACAATATGCATCAAGGTAACGTATCGTTTACGAGTTTGGTTAATCTTGAACGTGAGGGCGTTTTGGATGGTGAGCCGTTCTGAGGCCCGTGCCCGGCGTAGAGGTTGAGTCACATGAGTCGGTTGTTCCGGCTTGTTAATGTGAAACTTGAAGATTCAGCGGAAAGAATTTCCACCGGATTTTCAAGGAATTGGGAAAGTTTTCCAATCTTGCCTCATCGGTGCTTGCAGGTGTGAATCAGAATTTGTTAACCATTGTCTCACAGAGTGAGTCGAAGGTTAATCCGCAGTCCTTCGCACCGGGAGCGTATCCGCCGGCGCGGCTTGCCCAGGATAGGCAAACATAGGGGATTGGCATGCGTGTCCTGTTGATCGAGGATGACAGCGCCACGGCGCAGAGCATCGAACTGATGCTCAAGTCAGAAAACTTCAACGTCTATACGACGGACCTTGGCGAGGAAGGTATCGACCTCGGCAAACTCTACGACTACGACATCATTATGTTGGACCTCAATCTTCCCGACATGTCGGGTTACGAGGTCCTGCGGACGTTGCGCGTGGCGAAGGTTAAGACTCCGATTCTCATTCTCTCCGGCCTGGCCGGGATAGAGGACAAGGTTCGCGGTCTCGGGTTCGGCGCCGACGACTACATGACCAAGCCGTTCCACAAGGACGAGCTGGTCGCGCGCATTCATGCGATTGTGCGCCGCTCCAAGGGCCATGCGCAGTCGGTCATCACGACCGGCGACCTGGTGGTCAATCTGGACACCAAGACGGTGGAGGTATCCGGTCAGCGGGTGCATCTGACCGGCAAGGAGTACCAGATGCTCGAACTGCTCTCCCTTCGCAAGGGGACCACGCTCACCAAGGAGATGTTCCTGAATCATCTCTACGGCGGCATGGACGAGCCGGAGCTCAAGATCATCGACGTCTTCATCTGCAAGCTTCGCAAGAAGCTCGCTGCGGCGACGTCGGGGAAAAACTATATCGAGACAGTCTGGGGCCGCGGCTACGTGCTGCGCGAACCCGAGGAAAAAGCGGCCTGACGACGGCTTTCCTCGCGGCCTCTCCCCGCACTCGACAAAGTCAAAAAGGCCCCGTGATCGCGGGGCCTTTTTCCGTTTATGGCCGGTGCGAGCGGACCGCCCGACACCCGCCCCCGAAACGGCCGCCGGCCGCAAGGGCGTGCGGCCGCCCCGGGCAGGTCCCCACGAATGGACGGAATCAAAGAGCGGCGGGTCCCCAGGACACCGCCGCTCTTCGTGATCCGCATTTCCCTGGAAGCCGGTTTCGGGCCTATCCGGCGACACGCGCGCGAAACGGGCTCTGTCCGGCGGCGCTTTGACCCGCCGTGGCCGTTTGATAGAGGCCGCGATGATCGGGCACCGGGCGGAAGGCATCGGTCAGTCCGACGACCGTCTCGGCCGCGCCGAGCACCAGATACCCGTCGCTGGGCATCTGGCGGGCCATGCGCTGCAGCACGTCCACCTTGGTCGGCTGGTCGAAGTAGATCAGCACGTTGCGGCAAAAAAGAATGTCGAAGGTGCCGAGCGTGGAGAAGTTCTCCAGAAGATTGAGCTTGCGCCATTGCACCATCGAGCGGATCTCCGGATTGACCTGCCAGAGATCGCCCTTCTGGGTGAAATATTTCAGCAGCATCTGGATCGGCAGGCCACGCTGGACCTCAAACTGGCTGTAGATGCCGTTGCGGGCCTTGTCCAGAACCTCGTTCGACAGGTCTGTGCCGAGGATCTCGACACGGAAACCGCCGACCTTCTGGGCTTCTTCCTTGAGGCAGATGGCCAGCGAATAGGGCTCCTGTCCGGTGGAAGCGGCCGCGCACCAGATCCGGATCGTGCGCCGGTCTGCGCGCGCCTTCAGCATCGCCGGCAACATCGTCTCGCGGAAATGCTTGAACGGCGTGTTGTCGCGAAAGAAGAAGGATTCATTCGTGGTCATGGCCTCGACGACATCGGAAGCGATCTGGGTCGCTCCCGGACGCTGCATCGCCTGGACCAGCTCAGACAGACCGGCGAAGCCATGGCGACGCGCGACCGGAAGGAGCCGACTTTCCACGAGATACTGTTTCTCGTTGCTCAGCACGAGCCCGGACTGGGATTTCAGGTGCTGCTTGAGATACTCGAACTGGGACGCAATCACCTGAGACCTCCACTCAACAATCCGACGACCTTCGCGCCGATCTTCGAGATCGGCAGAATGTCGCTACACAAACCCGTATGCGCGGCCGCACCGGGCATTCCCCAGACGACGCTGCTGGCTTCGTCCTGCGCAATGATGCTACCGCCGCCGGCGGAGATCGTGCGCACACCGTTTGCCCCGTCGTGCCCCATGCCGGTCAGCACGATGGCAAGCGTCGCCGAGCCGTAGACCTTTGCCACGCTGTCGAACAGCGGATCGACGGCAGGCTTGCAGAAGTTGATCGGCGGACCGTCTTCCAGGCAGGCGACCGGCTGGCCGCCGTCCTTTTTCAAGATCATGTGCTTGCCGCCGGGCGCGACATAGATATGCCCCGGCTTGAGCACTTCGCCGTTTTCCGCTTCTTTCGCCGGGCGCATCGCCGCCTTGGCGAGATGCTCTGCCAGGATCGCGGTAAACGTCGGCGGCATATGCTGTGTCACCACGACCGGAACGTCGCGGATCGCAGTGCCGATTTCGGCAAGAACCTGCTGGAGCGCCTGCGGGCCACCGGTCGAGGAACCGATCGCGACGATGCGCGGCTTCACATTTGAATAGGCTCGCGTCTGCAACCCGGGCTTGGCAACCGCCGGGGCGGGCGCGGCCGCCATGCGGCTGTAGCCCTGCGCCGTGCTCGCGGCACGCGAGACCGGCATTTGCGACACGGTCTGCCCGGCACTCGTTTGCGCGCGCATCTGCCGGCCGCCGAAGGTGGGCGACGCCCGCCGGCGTTCGCCAAGCGCCTTGATCTTTTCAATCAGCTCGCGCCGGAAGTCGACGGAGGTGGTCACCTCACTGGTGGATTCGGGCTTCGGAACATAGTCCTGTGCCCCGAGCGAAAGCGCCCGAAGGCTGATTTCCGCGTTGCGCCGCGTCAGCGTCGACGCCATCACGACGATGAGATCGCGCTTCTTCTTCAGCATGAGCGGAAGGGCGGTGAGACCGTCCATTTCCGGCATTTCGATATCGAGAACCACAACATCAGGACTGCTGCGTTCGATATCGTCGACGGCAAGCTTTCCGTTTCGATGCGAAGCGACCAGATGCAGCGCCGGGTCCGCCTCGACCCAGCGGCTCAGCAATCCGCGAATGACGACGGAATCGTCCACGACCATAACGCGGACACGATCCGGGTTGGCGCCGCCCTGAGTAAGAGGCGCAGATGAAGAAGCGATCATGTAACGGACCCCGCAAGGGTGACTAGATAAGCCCGGTTTCCTGGAACTTCGCTTCCACGATGTCCTTGTCGAACGGCTTCATGATGTATTCGTTCGCCCCTGCACGCATGGCGCGCGTGATATGGGCGACGTCGTTCTCCGTGGTACAGAAGACGACGATCGGCTGATCTCCACCTTCCTCGCGACGAAGGGAAAGAAGGAACTCCAGGCCGTCCATTTCCGGCATGTTCCAGTCGAGCAGGATGGCATCCGGCATTTGCTGGCGGCAGGCCTCAAGCGCCTTGAGACCGTCCTCGGCTTCCGAAACGGAGAACTCGAGGTCCTCCAGGATGCGGCGCGCCACCTTGCGGATAACGCTGGAATCGTCAACGACGAGACAGTGCTTCATTTCATTTTCTCCCGAGTGCCGGACATCGGCAGGTCGCTCCCCAGGGACAGGGGCCGGTCAGGCGGCGGCCTTGGGCTGTTCCACCATTGCGGAGAACAGCCGGGCCACGTCGAGGATGATCATCAGTTTGCCGTCCAGGCGATGAACACCGCCGGAAATCTCCGCCCAGCGCTTGTCGAGATTGGACGGGTTCGGCTCCTGCGAGGAGGAGGAAAGCCTCAGCACCTCGCCGACCGAGTCGATCACCAGTCCGTAGCTCTCGCCCTTTTGCTCGATGCCGACGGCCATGACCTGCGAACCCTCGTCACGATCGGGCAGATGCAACAGCTTGCGCATGTCGATTGCCGTCACGATCCGGCCGCGCAGGTTCAGCACACCGGCGACCTGCGGGGCCGCAAGCGGAACACGGGTGACCCGTTCAGGCACGAACACGTCGTGCACCTGGCTGATCGGCAGGCCGAAGAGCTGCCCCCCGATCACGACGGTCACATACTGGATGATCTCGTCGGCATTGGATGCGTGATTGTCGTTGTTGCTCATGCCGCAATCCCCACTTCACCCGAAAACAGGTCCTTCAAGGAGGCGATCAGCCCCGGCCTGTCGAATTTCGCCACATAGTCGTCGAAGCCTGCCTGTCGCCCGCGTTCGATCGATGCCGGTGAGACCACGGCCGACAGGGCCAGGATCGGCATCTTGCGGAACCGCGGGTCGCGGCGCAGCGCTTCGCAGAACTCGAAGCCGTTGATTTCCGGCATCTCGATATCGCTGACGATCGCCTGGTACTGGTTGCCGTTCTCCAGGAGCTCGAAGGCATGCTGCGCGCCCTGGCAGGCCGTCACGTCGTAGCCGGCGGCCTTGAGGACCGGCGTCAGCATGTTGCGGAAGAACGCGCTGTCGTCGACGAGCAGAACCTTCTTTGTCAGCGCCGCGATATCCATTTCCTTGCGCATGAACCAGTCCTCGAAGGCCTGGGGCAGGAAGTAGCCGAGATCGATGACCTCGGTCGCCTTGTCCTTGATCACCGCGGACCCGAGCACACCGGCACGGTCGGAGCCGACCTCGATGTTCATGCGATCCTCGACGATGTCGACGATCTCGTCGACGACCAGGCCCATCGACCGGCCCGCGTCGGAGAAGACCAGCATCGGCTGGGTGCCTTCCGAGCGGCGCGTCTGTGCCGGATCGATGTAGACCAGCGGCATCAGCGATCCGCGATACTGCACGAGATCGCGTCCGTTGGACTGTTCGATCTTGGTCACGTCGAACTCTTCCAGGCGCGTGACCAGCGAGAGCGGAACCGCCTTGGGTTCGGCCGACCCGGCCCTGAACAGCAGCATCGACACTGTCGACTGGCCGTCGAGCGCGGAGGTGACTGCCTCTTCCTGCTGCTTGCGCTCTTCCTCGGCCACCACGCTGGAGGCGTGGCTCGCCATCGCGGAGGCGACGCCGTTCGGATCGATAATCATGATCACGGCACCGTCGCCCAGGATGGTGTTGCCGGAGAACATCGTCAGGTTGCGCAGCATCGTCGACATCGGCTTGACGACGATTTCCTCCGTATGGAAGACGCCGTCGACGACGACGCCGAACGTCTCGCTGCCGACCTGCATGACGACGATGAAGCCTGTGTCGGACTTCGTTTCCGTGTCCGTGGCGTTCGGGTTGGCGCCAAGCAGGTAGGACATCTGCACCAGCGGCAGCAGCTTGTTGCGCAGCCGCAAGACAGGCGTGTCCTTGATCCGCTCGATGCGCGGCTCGGAGTTGTCCTGGACCCGCACGAGTTCCACCACCGAAAGCTGCGGAATGGCGAAACGGTCGCCCCCGGCCTCGACGATCAGCGCCGACACGATGGCGAGCGTCAGCGGGATCTTGATGATGAAGCTCGACCCCTTGCCCTGGACAGAGCGCAGGTCGATCGAGCCGCCGATGAGTTCGACATTGTTGCGCACCACGTCCATGCCGACGCCGCGGCCCGACACGCTGGTGACATTCGCCGCCGTGGAGAAGCCTGCCGCGAAGATGAACTTGTGGATCTGCTGATCCGTCATCTTCTCCATTTCGGCTTCGCTCGCCAGACCGCGCTCGAGCACCTTGGCCTTGACCCGGTCGACGTCGATGCCGCGACCGTCGTCACGCACCTCGATGATGATGTGACCGCCCTCGTGATAGGCGGACAGCGTGATCGTGCCCTTTTCCGACTTGCCCACGGCACGCCGGTCGACCGGCATCTCCAGGCCGTGGTCGGCCGAGTTGCGGATCATGTGGGTGAGCGGATCCTTGATCAGCTCGAGCACCTGGCGGTCGAGTTCGGTGTCGGCGCCGAGCATTTCCAGCTCGATCGGCTTCTCAAGCTCCTGGCTGAGATCGCGAACGATACGCGGAAGCTTCTGCCAGGCGTTTCCGATCGGCTGCATGCGCGTCTTCATGACGCCTTCCTGCAGCTCCGCGGTCACGTTCGACAGGCGCTGCAGCGGCACCTTGAATTCGGAATCCTCGTGGCGGCGCACGATCTCCAGGAGCTGGTTTCGCGTCAGCACCAGTTCGGAGACCATGGTCATCAGGTCTTCCAGAGTGTCGACCGCAACGCGGATCGACTGACTGGAGATGGACGCCTTCTTTTCAGTCGGCTCCTTGGCGGCCGGCTCTTCCTTGACCTTGGCCTTCGCCTTGGCCGTTTCGGCCAGCGGCGCAGCTGCGACCGGAGCCGCTTCGGCCTCGACCTCATGGTCAAGCTCTTCCTCGGAGGCGGCGACCGGAAGATCGACCTCGCATTCCGCCTCGCGGAAAGCGCGTTCCAGATCGTCCAGGGACACCTCGCCGGGGCGCAGCGGGCGCTCGAGGCTCTGGTCGACGGCATCGTCGATGGCAGACGCCTCTTCAGCTTCCTCGGCCTTGGCCTCGCCCGTCGTGTCTGCAGACAGGGACAACCGCTCCAATTCGGAGATCAGGTCGTCGTCGCTGCCTTCCGGCTCCGCGCCGCCCGCCGCTTCGAGATCCGCGAGGATTTCCTTGATCCGATCGATCGACGTCAGGATCAGCGACACCGCTTCCTGGGTCACCGGTGCTCCGTCGCGGAACTTGCCCATCAGCGTTTCGGCCGCATGTGCCAACGCTTCAAGCCGCGGCAATCCGAGGAAACCACAGGTTCCCTTGATGGTGTGAACCAATCGGAAAACGTTGTCTAGAATCTTCGCATTGTTCGGTTCTTGCTCGAACTTCACGAGTTCGACGTCAACGACATCAAGGCTCTCGTTCGTTTCGGTTAGGAACTCGCTAAGCAAGTCGTCCATGGTCAAACTCACCCGACTGGTTACTGGTACACAGCCCGGATCCAAGTCCGGGCAACCCATCCCTCGTCGAAGAGCATGCCGCCGAAACAGTTAAGATAAATTGAAACCAGACAACTACCTTTGTCGTTAAATCATGCCGTAGACGCAGCAGTAATTTTTACGCCGTCTTCTTCCTTAACGACCTCTAAATTCATTCCCGATTCACGTGCAAGCAACGCCGCATACACCGGCTGCACCGTATGTGCATCGATCCGCTCGGGCTCGTTGCCCGCCATCATGTCGAGCACCAGCGCGGGCACCTTGGTCGTCGAGCCGGTGACCTTGAGTTCAAAGGTGGGCGTCTGCGGGTCGCCTTCCATGCGCACGGTGATCAACCCGCCGCGAGGAACGCACTGGTTGGCCAGCAGGATCAGGTTCAGCAAAAGCTTGACCCGGTTCTTCGGCATCAGCAGCCGCGGCACCTGCCATTCGAGGTCGGCCTTTTCATTGGCGAGAAAGCCGGCGGCCACCGATTGCGCGTCGCCGAGGTCGATCTCGGCGCCGGCCGACCCGGCGGCTCCGAAGGCAAGACGCGCGAACTGGAGCTTCGCAGAGGCCTGGCGGGCGCTCTTGCGAATCAACTCCATCGCGAATTCCTTCATGTCCCCGCTGTCTTCCTCGTCGAGGACCTCAAGGCCGTTGGTGATGGCCCCGACCGGCGAAATGATGTCGTGGCAAACGCGGCTTGCGACAAGTGCGGCAAGATCCAGGGCGCTGAGATCGTCGATGGCGGTCATGCGGTCGTCCTCGAATGGGGGCTGTCCGTCGATGGCGGATGCGTCGCGAAGCTTTCGCAGTGATTCGCGAAACTGTGAAAGGGTTACACTTGGTGTCGCGCACTGCCAAGCGAACCGGCAGACTCGACGCGATTGCAATGGACGAGGCCGGTTCTCGTCATCCGCCACATCCCAGACGCGTGGCGTTTTTCTCGGCGGCGGCGAGCTTGCTCTTCGGGTCGGCCAGGAAAAGAAAGCGGTTGATCTCCGAATGGAACAGCAGCAGCCCCCCTTCATAAAGGGCAAAGACCATCGGGTTGCCTGCGGTGACGAACCCGTCGGCCAGCGCAACGGGGTCGCAGCCGGCCAGATGCGGGGCATAGACTTCCGGATCCGCCTCGAACGCGGCCCGGTTGCCCTCGTTCACGAACACCCAGATCGTGCCCGCCCAGCGCAATTCATGGCGCGGCAGACCCTCGCGCGGCTTTTTGGCCACGAAATAGGCGACCGGATCGCGTCCGCCGAGCGCATATCCGCTCATGACGTCGGTCGCATAATCCTGCGAAACGGCCCCGTGTCCGCCGGTCACGGCGAAGAAAAGGGCCAATGCCGCCCTCCACCATAATGTCTTCGGAATTCGACTACACTCTGACACCGAATCAACTCCGACGACTGCGACGGACCGAATGTGCATCGCGACCATCCGCCTGGCCACCTCCGCCATCGACACCGTCCTTGTTCATGCGCCTTCCGCCCGTTCATTGTCTGTCGGCGCGCCACGCGTCGCACACGCGCCCACAGTCTGAGAGGACACTAAACATGATTCCGCACCGCGCGTCCGCTCTCCGCATTTTCATGCCTTCCGGACTTCGAGCCTTCGCCCTTGCGCTTGCCTTCGTCGCGGCGATCGCCCTTGCGCCTCCCGCCGGCGCGCAACAGCCCGAGCAATTCAGCCAGGACGAGCTCCTCAACACAGGGCACCGCTTTTTCGGACAAATTTCCGGCGGCCTCGCCTCGGTGATCGAGCGGGCGGTTTCGCAATACGGCCAACCGAACGGCTACATTCTCGGCGAAGAAGGCTCCGGCGCCTTGCTGGCCGGCGCGCGCTACGGCGAAGGTCAGCTCTACACCCGCAATGCCGGCACGCATAAGGTCTTCTGGCAGGGGCCGTCCTTCGGCTGGGACATCGGCGCCGACGGCGCGCGAACGATGATGCTCGTCTACAATCTGCCCGATACCGACGCGATCATGCGCCGCTATGTCGGCGTCGCCGGATCCGCCTATCTCGTCGGCGGCTTCGGCATGACCGTGCTGTCCAATCACGACATCTATGTGGTCCCCGTTCGCGCGGGCGTCGGCGCGCGGCTCGGGGTCAATGTCGGATACCTCAAATTCACCAACGAACCGACGTGGAACCCGTTCTGACCTTGTCCGCGCCCACGTCCGCCGGCAAGCTCCCGCTTGGCGGACGACCGCACGTCAGGTAAGCAGAAGGGAGCGGAGCCGGCGCACACGCGCAGCGTTCCGGGGAACCGCGCGAAACGAAACGGTGGTGGTCGGTCTTGATTGAAGCGGCAATGCTTGTGGTACTGGGTGCCTGTCTCGCCGGCCTTGTCGCGCTTGCGATCCTGCCGGCGATCTGGCGGCGCGCAGTGCGGCTCACGCGCCAGGCGGTCGAGGCGACGAGCCCGATGACCCATGCCGATGTGCGCGCGGAAATCGGCAGCCTCAGGGCCGGCCACGCGCTGGAGCATCGCCGGCTCGAAAGCGGGCTCGAACGCCTCCAGGCCGAGACGGCAAGCAACCGCATTGCCCGCGACCGGGCGGAAAACGTCGCCAACGACCTGCGCAAGGAGATGCTGGCCCGCGACCAGGCGCTGGCCGAGGCCTCGGCGCGCGAAGACGGGCTGCGCCGGGAACTCCAGCAGCACGAGGAAGCCGTAGCAATGGCGAAGGCGCGACAGCGCGAACTCGAGCGAAGTCTCAAGCGCATGATGGCAACGGCTGGCGACAGCGCGGAAAAAGCGCTAGCGCCGCCGGAGGCGCCTGCCGACTGGCACTCCGATACGAATGCAAGCGTTGCCCGCACGTCGGACCTCGCCCGGATCGCCGGGCTCGAGTCGGAAATCACAGCCCTGAAGCGCAAGCTTGAAGCCGCGGAGAAAAAAGTGCGCGAGCGGCCTCTGCCGCAAGACGCTCCGGATGCGGCGCCGCAGGAGGGCCGCGGCCCGCAGCAGCGGTTCGGGCACCAGAACAACCGGCTGTTCGAAGCGGAATCCAAACTGATCGCCGCGCAGGCGGAAATCACCCGCCTGTCCATCCTGCTGGAGGAAGATGGCGAGACCGCCTCCCCGCAGGAGACATCGTCTCTTCCAGGGTCAGCCACGGAGACGGCCGCTCTCTCGCGGCTTGTCGCCGACGCGGAACGACTGGAAGCGGAGAACGCGCGCCTGCGCGCCGACCTGCACAGCAACGACGCCTTCATGTCCTTGCGCCGCGAGTTGTCGGATCTGGCCGCCTCCGTCATGGAGAGCCTGGACACCGACGAAAACGGCGTGGACGCCGACACTCTGGAAACCACCGGGCACGTCACGCCGGATGCGCCCCCGGCGACGGCCGACGATACCCGGCCTGCGCAAGGCGCCGTAAAGAGCGACGGTGCGGAAGCGCCGCCGAAAGGTGAGGACACGGACGGCCAGCCATCGCTGTCCGCGCGGATCCGCGCTGCCCGCAAGCGCCTGAAGCCGAAAAACGGCATGCCCGGCAAGCCGGCCGCCGAGGTTGGCTCCACCGCGAAACAAAAAGCCGAAGTCTGACGGAAAGCCCCCTGACGGACAGGTTCAAGGCGCGCAAGGCGACGTCTGGTCGAGTGCACAAGCCGACGACAGTCCCGGCACTGGAACAAAGCAGAGCGGTTTTGGAGGCGGCTCCCCCTATCGGACCAACGGCGCATCTGCGCGCGGGTCGGCATCGGGACGACAACCCGAAAATGGCACCCCCAAGGGGACTCGAACCCCTGTTTCCGCCGTGAGAGGGCGGCGTCCTAGACCGCTAGACGATGGGGGCATCGCTGGTCTTCGACGAGAAGAAGCGCGGTATAGACCGGGGCGCTGACGAATGCAAGCGCCGAAAGCGACGAATTCGAAAGATGGTCCGAAGCCGTGGAAATCCGCCGCAACAGGCCGCCCTATCGCGCCACGAAGGCGGTCTCGCCGAGCACCGTGCCGGTCGTGGGGTCCAGAAACAGCAGCTTACTTGCCGCGCCCTCGCGCACCAGCAGGATCAGCCGTCCCTCCGCCAGCGCCATGCTTTCCACGCGGCCGTCCTTGCCGATGGCAATGGTTGCGGCTATATCGCTTGCATCCGGCGGCGAGGCGCGGTCGGACAATCTGTAGATGATCGCCGCGAAAACCGCCACGAAGCCGAGCGTCATGATCAGTCCGGACACGGCGAGCAGGCGTTTCAGTTTCGCCTGAAGACGTTCCGCGGCCGGGTCAAGCGGCGGCTCCGTCTGGCTGTCGTCGTCCAAACCCGGATGTGTCATGTCGATGTCCACCAATGAAATGCCGGATTCCGGTCCGGCCGAAATCACCGCCGGCCCGCAGGATGCGGGCGTCCGTCTGGACGCCTGTCTGGCGCGGCACGTTCAGGATATCAGCCGCAACCGCATCCAGTCCCTGATCAGGGAAGGTCACGTGCGCGTCGGCGCGCGGACCATAGTCGAGCCCAAATACAGGGTCAACGAAGGAGACGAACTCTCCCTCGACCTGCCGGAACCGGAGCCTGCGGAGCCCGAAGCCCAGGACATTCCCCTCGTCGTCGCCTATGAGGACGAGCACCTGATCGTCATCGACAAGCCGGCCGGACTGGTGGTTCACCCGGGCGCCGGCCATGCCAGCGGCACGCTCGTCAACGCCCTTCTGCACCATTGCGGCGACAGCCTGTCCGGCATCGGCGGCGTCAAGCGTCCGGGCATCGTCCACCGCCTCGACAAGGACACCAGCGGCCTGCTCGTTGTCGCCAAGACCGATGCCGCGCATCAGGGCCTGAGCGCGCAATTCGCCGATCACGGCCGCACCGGTCCGCTGGAGCGCGAGTACTCCGCGCTGGTCTGGGGCGCGCCCGCGCATCTGAAGGGCACGGTCGACGCCAATCTCGGCCGCTCCACCCACAATCGCCAGAAGATCGCCGTCTTCCGCTCCGGCGGGCGCAACGCCATCACCCATTGGCAGGTGCGCGAGCGCTTTCTGGAACCCGGACCGCAACCAAAGGGCGCGCCGCCGCTCGCCGCGCTGCTGACCTGCCGGCTGGAAACCGGCCGCACCCACCAGATCCGCGTTCACATGGCCCACATCGGCCACCCGCTGATCGGCGACGCCGACTATGGCGCGGGTTTTCGCACCAAGGCGACCCGCCTCGAAGAGCCTGCAAAGAGCATCGTCCAGGCCTTTACCCGCCAGGCGCTTCATGCCGGGCTGCTCGCCTTCGAGCACCCCGCGACCGGAGAAACGCTGCGCTTCGAAAGTCCCCGCCCGGACGACCTGGAAAGCCTGATCGGTGCATTTCGATCAATTTCCGCACTTTAAAATGCAAAATCAGGCCGTGTTTTCGTCAATTTGATCCTTATATTGGGCATTGGCGTGCCGTTTGGGCGCCAACGGGGATGCCCTTTGATGGCGGCTTTGCGGGGATTTCTTCCCGATCGCGCCGGAGGGATCACATTGGGAGAAAGGGTGCATTCATGGCCCAGAATATTCCGGTTCTGAGTTCCGGTGAAGGCGGGCTCAGCCGATACCTGGACGAAATCCGCAGGTTCCCCATGCTGGAACCGCAAGAAGAATACATGCTGGCCAAGCGCTACAAGGAACATGAGGACCCGCAGGCGGCGGAGCGCCTCGTGACCTCGCATCTGCGCCTGGTCGCCAAGATCGCCATGGGCTATCGCGGCTACGGCCTGCCGATCTCCGAGGTCGTCTCGGAAGGCAACGTCGGGCTGATGCAGGCGGTCAAGCGCTTCGAGCCGGACAAGGGCTTCCGGCTTGCGACCTATGCCATGTGGTGGATCAAGGCCGCGATTCAGGAATACATCCTGCGCTCCTGGTCGCTGGTCAAGATGGGCACCACGGCGAGCCAGAAACGCCTGTTCTTCAACCTGCGCCGCCTCAAGGGCAAGATCCAGGCGCTGGAGGAAGGCGACCTGAAGCCGCATCAGGTCAGCGAGATCGCCACCAAGCTCGGCGTCAGCGAGACCGACGTGATCTCGATGAACCGCCGGCTCGCGGGCGACGCTTCGCTGAACTCGCCGATCCGCGCGGAAGCCGACAGCGGCGAATGGCAGGACTGGCTGGTCGACGAGAGCGAGAGCCAGGAAGCGCTCTACGCCAAGCAGGAAGAACTGGACATGCGCCGCAAGTTGCTCGGCGACGCGATGGACGTCCTCAACGAGCGCGAACGGCGGATCTTCGAGGCCCGGCGCCTGTCGGAAGACCCGATCACGCTGGAAGACCTGTCGGGCGAATTCGGCGTCAGCCGCGAGCGCGTCCGCCAGATCGAGGTTCGCGCGTTCGAAAAGGTCCAGAAGGCCGTGCGCCGCGGCGCCAAGGAACTCGAAAAGCGCCCGGCCGAACTCGCCGACCACAGCTGACCCAGACCCGCGCATCTCACTGCCGGAAAAATTCGGCGCTTGCCGCATCATCGCCCCGTCTCCTTGCAGGAGGCGGGGCGTTTTTCTAACGTGACTCCCACGCGTCTTCCGCGCCGACCCCGGAGGCGGGACGCGAGACCCCGGGAGATGCCGCGCGGTGCCGAAAGCCAACAGCAAATGCGGATGAGCAGCCGCAAGCACCTCGCCGTCGCGGGCGTGGCGGGCGCTTTCCTGCTGCTGGTGACGCTGTTGCGCGCGATAGATCCGGCCTTCGTGGAGGCCATCCGTCTCATGGGTTTCGACACCTATCAGCGCCTTTGGCCGCGCGAAACGGGCGACTACCCCGTGCGCATCGTCGACATCGACGAACGCGCGCTTGCCGAACACGGGCAATGGCCCTGGCGGCGCGACACGCTCGCCGAACTGACCGATGCGCTGGCAGAGATGGGGGCGGCGGTCGTTGCCTATGACGTCATCTTCGCCGAGCCCGACCGCTTGTCCCCCCACCGCTACCTGCCCGCGCTTGAGGAGACACCCGAGCTCAAGGCCCTGACCCTGCCGGACACCGATGCGATCTTCGCCGACGCGATCGCGCGCATGCCGGTGGTGCTCGGCTACGGCCTGCGCTCCGATGCCAACGGCGACACCCCGACCACCAAGGCCGGGTTCGCCCATGCCGGCAGCAATCCCGTTGCCGCCCTGCCCGCCTTTCCCTCTGCGCTCAAAAGCCTCGACAGCCTGGAAGCACCGGCCGCCGGAAGTGGCAGCCTGAGCTTGTCGGCGCGCGACACCTCCGGGATCGTGCGCCGCATTCCGATGCTCGTGACAAACGGCGAGACGCTCTATCCCTCGCTGTCGATGGAGGCGCTGCGCGTCGCGCAAGGGGCCAGCGGCTACATCGTGCGCAGTGCCGACGCAAGCGGCGAACTCGATGTCGGGACCGCCGCCGTCACCGAAATCAAGGTCGGCGCGCTCCCCTTTCCCACCACCGCCCTTGGCGAACTCTGGGTCTATTTCAACGCCGACCGCCCGGATCGCTACATTTCGGCCGCCGACGTGCTCGATCCCGGAAAACGCGACGGTCTGCGCGCCCGGGTCGAGGGCCGGATCATCTATGTCGGCACTTCGTCGATCGGCCTGTTCGATATCCGAACCACGCCGCTCGGCGAACTTGTCCCCGGCGTCTCGGTGCATGCCCAGGCCACCGAGCAGATCCTCTCCGGCGATTTTCTGAAGCGACCCGACTGGGCCTATGGCACCGAGATCATCGCGACTTTCGCAATCGGACTGATCGTCATCGCCCTTGTCCTTGCCTTTGGTGCCGGATGGGCCGCGCTGATCGGCGGGGTGATCGCCGCCGCGCTCTATGCCGGTGCGGCCTATCTGTTTCGCGCGCAGGGGCTTCTGCTCGATCCGGTCTACCCCGCAGCCGCGAACCTTTTCGTTTATGCAGCGGCGACCGCCCTGCTCTATGTGCTGACGGAACGGGAAAAGCAGTTCGTGCGCACCGCCTTCGGCCAGTATCTCGCACCCGAAATGGTGCGCCGTCTGGAAAGCGCGCCAGACACGCTGAAGCTTGGCGGCGAAATGCGCGACATGACGATCCTTTTCATGGACGTGCGCGGGTTCACCCCGATTTCCGAACAGCTGACGCCGGAGGAGGTGGTCGCCTTTTTGAACGTACTGCTTTCGCCGCTCAGCGAGGAGATCCAGCGCCACGGCGGGACCATCGACAAATACATCGGCGACAGCATCATGGCCTTCTGGAACGCCCCGATGAAAGTGGAGGACCATGCCCGCAAGGCGGCCCGGGCCGCGCTTTCGATGGTCGAGGCGGTCGACGCGTTGAACGCCAGCGATGCCTTCGGCTTCAAGGCGCGGAACATGCCGCAAAAAACCGTCCAGATCGGTGTCGGACTGAACAGCGGACAGGCCTGCGTCGGCAACATGGGATCGAGCCGCCGGTTCAACTACTCCGTGATCGGCGATGCGGTGAACATCGCGGCCCGGATCGAATCGAGCTGCAAGGCAGTCGGCGCGGACTGCGTCGTCTCGGAGGCGACCGCCCTTGCCGCGCCAGATTTTGCGCTGCTGGAGGCCGACGCCATTCCATTGAAGGGCAAGAGCGTGCCGATCCGCCTCTTCGCACTCGCCGGCGATCCCGCCTATGCCGCAACGCCTGCCTTTGCGGCGCTTTCTTCCGCGCACGCCGGGATGATGAGTGCGATCAGAGCAGAGGATGCCTCCGCCGCCCGCGCTGCGCTGGATGCCTGCCGTGCCGGGGCGCCGGCGCATCTCTCAACCTTCTACGACCGCTTCGCGGAGCGGATCGCCGCATTGGCGCCAACCTCCCCCGCATCGTGATGCGACGCAGGATCAGAAGCCCTCGCCGCCTGATTTCGACGCGGGCCGGTCACGCAACGCGAACAGTTTGAACACCCGCCCGTCGAGCACGCACAGACCCGCGAGCAGGATTGCCATGCCGGCAAACTGAAGGCCGGAAAGCGCCTCGCCGAGAAACGCCACACCGATCGCGGTCGCGGTCACGGGCACGAGCAGGGTGACCAGCGAGGCATTGGTCGCCCCGGCCTCGCGCAAAAGGCGAAAATAGATCAGATAGGCAAACGCCGTGCACAGGACGCCGAGCAGCGCCATGGCGACCCAGCCCTGCACGCTCGTCTCAGCCAGGCTCCACCCCGCTCCCTGCCAGGCCGATGCCTGCCAGAAGGCCAGGGGCGCCATCAACAGCGTCGAGCCGGTCAACTGGCCTGCGGCCGCGACCAGAATGGACACCCCGGAAAACCGGCGGGCGAAGGTCGCGGCAAAGGCATAGGACAGCGCAGCCCCCAGAAACAGCATCTTTGCCCACAAGGGCTCCGTCCCGATGCCGAAAAGACCCGGCGACAGAAGGACGGCGACCCCGGCAAAGCCGAGCGCGATGCCTGCCACGCGATTGGCCTTGAGGACCTCCTGCGAAAACACGACGGAGGCCACGATGACGGTGAAAATCGGTGTCGTCGCATTGAGGATCGAGGCAAGGCTCGCGCTCACCTCGGTCTGCCCCCAGAAAATCAGCGAGAAGGGAATAGCGTTGTTCAGGAGCCCCATTGCCAGAAACGCGAGGAGCATGTCGGGAGCCAGGGGGAACCGCAGCCCCCGGAGCCGCAGGATGATGTGCAGGACAACGGCTGCGATCGCGACGCGGGCGAACACGAGAACGAGGGGCGGGATTTCCGCGACCGCAAGCTTTGCAAGCGGAAAGGTGCCGCCCCAGATCAGGGCAAGCAAGCACAACAACGACCAGTTCTTCAGGCTCATGAGGGTCAGTCCCGGCAATGGCGGTCTCTGCGCCAGGAGCGCAGAACGGATGTGAGCGATAACACCCGCTGCCGCAGAGCGACACCCGGTTTGCGAGCGAACCGCTCGCCTGCACCCAGTACAATGGCCACCCAGTGCAATGGCTTCCGGCGAAAGCCGCCGCTCAATCCTCCTTGTCCCGGCCGTCAATCCCGGTCAGGATCGACATTTGCACCTTCCTGCCAGCGGCCCGGATCTCAAGGCCCGCTCTCCCACGAAAAGCTGTTTGTCCCGGATGCCTGACAGCCCCGCACAGATCCCTTCGCGCCCGCTGCTCGCTCGGCTGGTCCCGCTGCTGTTGGCGGCCGCACTCCTGCTTGGCGCCAACGGCCTGGCGATGACCGTGATCGCTGTCCGGGCCCGCGACGGCGGATTGTCGGACACGATGATCGGCCTGTTCGGCTCCGCCTATTACGCAGGCTTTATCGCAAGCGTTTTGCTGGCGCCCGGGCTGATACGCCGCGTCGGCCACATCCGCGTCTTCACGGCGCTCGCCTCGCTCGGCGCGATTGCCGTCCTGGCCCTCCTGCTGAGCGAGCCGGGACCCGCCTGGACCGGATTGCGTTTCCTGAGCGGGGCGGCGTTCTGCGGCACCGCGATGGTGCTGGAAAGCTGGTTGAACGCGCTTGCCTCCAATTCCGAGCGCGGCCGGATCCTGAGTGTCTACCGGATCGTCGATCTGGCAGCTGTCACGGGCGGCCAGTTTCTGCTGCCGGCCTTCGGCGCCAACGGAACGGAGATCCTCGCCATCATCGCCCTGCTGTTTTGCGGCGCCCTGATCCCGGTCTCGCTGGCGCGCGAGGACAATCCGCCGATGGTCGAAAACCCCGGGCCGGTGAACTATTTCGCGCTTTGGGCGATCTCTCCGGTCGCCGCCGTCGGCTGCCTGACCATCGGCCTGACCAACGGTGCCTTCCGCACCGTGGGACCGGTCTACGCCCAGGCCGTCGGCCTCGACACCGAAAGCCTCGCCTTCTTCATCAGCCTGTGGGTGATCGCGGGCGCGCTGTTCCAGTACCCGCTCGGATGGGCCTCCGACCGGACCGACCGGCGCTACGTCCTGCTGCTGGCGACCGCGGGCGCCGGTCTGTCCTGCGCGCTTCTTGCCGGCGTCGTCTCGCCGATGGCGATCTTCATCGGCGGCTTTCTCTTCGGCGGTTTCGCCCTTCCGCTCTATTCCCTGTCGGCCGCGCACGCAAACGACCATGCGCGTCCCGGACAATTCGTCGAACTGGCCGCGGGTCTGACCATGTTTTTCGCCATCGGCGCGATGACCGGACCGCTTGTCGCCTCGCTTGTGATGGACCGTTTTGGCCCCTCGGCGTTTTTCGTCTATACGTCCGTCCTGCACTTGGCCTTCGTCGGCTTTGTGATCCTGCGGCTGAGCGCACGCAGGGCCGTTCCGGCGGATCGCCGCAAGCGGTTTGTCTGGCTTTTGCGCAACTCTCCGGCGATCTTTCGCCTCGCCCGAACGGGACGCAAACGGATACGAAAGCGGCAACCCTGAAAAACCGCCAGACAAAGCGCGCATTTCCCGGCGAAGGACTCGTCAGCGCGGACTGGCTTGGGTATAGTCCGCGCGCTCTCCCCGGTTCGCAGGCCGGGGATTTTCGTGTGCGCGGGCATGCGCCTCGCACCGGCTTTTTCGTGCATGCGGTGATCAACCGCGCAGTGGCTTTTTTCGCGCGGACGACACCCGCGCAGACCGGCTGAAACGCCTTTTGAAGGAACGCGAATACCATGGCCAATGTCGTCGTCGTCGGATCGCAGTGGGGAGACGAGGGAAAAGGCAAGATCGTCGACTGGCTCTCCGAGCAGGCCGACGTCGTCGTCCGCTTCCAGGGCGGACACAACGCAGGCCACACGCTTGTGATCGACGGGGTCAGCTACAAGCTGTCGCTGCTGCCCTCCGGCGTGGTGCGTGGCAAGCTCTCCGTGATCGGCAACGGCGTCGTGATCGACCCGCATGCGCTGGTCGCCGAGATCGCGCGTCTGGCCGACCAGGGCGTGACCGTCTCGCCGGAAACGCTTGTGATCGCCGGCAATGCGACGCTGATTCTCTCGCTGCACCGTGAACTCGACGCCCTGCGCGAGAACGCGGCCACAGCCGGCACCAAGATCGGCACCACCAAGCGCGGCATCGGTCCGGCCTATGAAGACAAGGTCGGCCGCCGCGCGGTGCGCGTCATGGATCTTGCGAACCTGAAGACGCTGCCGGCCAAGATCGAGCGCCTTCTCACCCATCATAACGCGCTGCGGCGCGGTCTGGGCGAACCCGAAATCGACCCCGCCACCATCTTCTCGGAGCTGGAAACGGTCGCGGAAGCGCTTCTGCCCTACATGGGCACGGTCTGGACGCTGCTCGACACCGCACGACGGGAAGGCAAGCGCATCCTGTTCGAAGGCGCGCAGGGTACGCTGCTCGACATCGACCATGGCACCTATCCCTTCGTGACGTCGTCCAACACGGTGTCGGGCCAGGCAGCCGCCGGCAGCGGCCTCGGCCCCGGTGCCGTCGGCTATGTTCTGGGCATCACCAAGGCCTATACGACCCGCGTCGGCGAAGGCCCCTTCCCGACAGAGCAGGACAATGAGGTCGGCAATTTTCTGGGCACGCGCGGCCACGAGTTCGGCACGGTCACGGGTCGCAAGCGCCGCTGCGGCTGGTTCGACGCCGTGCTGGTGCGCCAGACCTGCTGCATCAACGGCATTCATGGAATCGCGCTGACAAAGCTTGACGTTCTGGACGGGCTGGACGAAATCAAGATCTGTGTCGCCTATGAACTTGACGGCGAGCGGATCGACCACCTGCCGGCCTCCCAGGGCGCGCAGGCACGGGTGAAGCCGATCTATGAAACCCTTCCCGGGTGGAAGGAATCGACCGAAGGTGCGCGCAGCTGGGCGGATCTTCCCGCACAAGCTGTGAAATACGTTCGTCATGTGGAGGAACTGATCGGGGCGCCGGTTGCGCTGCTGTCGACCTCACCCGAACGAGATGACACAATCCTTGTCCAGAATCCGTTTCAGGATTAAGGCTTAAACAGGGTCCGCGAGTCGCGGCGGATCCGCTGCGGCGACGGCGAGTTGAGCATATGGCAGACTATTATCCGGTTTTGAAGAAGACCGTTGCTGCACTTCCGGAAAACACCGGGGCAGCACGGCGCGAAATCTATCAACGCGCCCGAAAAGCCATCGTCGCCCAGCTCAAGGGCTACGATCCACCGCTTTCACCCTCCGAGATCACGGCCGAGCAATTACGGCTGGAGGAATCGATCCGCAAGGTCGAAGCGGAGGCCGCACGCGAGACGCTGGGGTATGCACAGCCCTCGGCCGGCGCCGCGCCGGCAGCTCCTCAAACGCCGCAGGACACCGCCCCTTCGCAACCAAAGGCTCCGGAACCGAAGGCTCCGGAACCAAAAGCGCCCGAACCCCGGACGACCCCGGAGCGCGAACCGAGCGCGCCCGCGCAATCCCCGCCCGAACCGAAGGCTCCGGTCGCCCCGCCGCGGCCGGACACGGCGCACGCATCGGGCGCCGGCGAAGCGCCGGCGGGTCCTGATACGCTGAAGAGCGCGATCGACGACGCACGCAAGCTCGGCTCGGCCGCCGACAGCGCCGGGCGCAGCGCCCGCAACGCGCTCGACGGACAGTCCGGCGAGACGCAAAAGCGCGAACCCTCTCTCGCCACTCCGGAAACCGGGGGCGGGCAGACAACAGGCGCCGCCGGCCGGCGCAGGGGATCGAGCGAAGTTGGCGGGCATACTTTCACGGGATCCGGCGGACGACCGCTTCCGCCCATCGACGGCTCGACGCCGGGCTCCCGGTTGCCCGCGATCCTGGGCGGCGTCGCCCTGTTGCTGCTCGTCGTCGGCATTGGTGCCGTCGGCTACTCGCAACGCGACGTTTTGGGCGGCTTCTTCGCCGGCGACGACAGCCCGACGACGGCAAGCGCGCCCGAGACCCCCGCCACGCCCGAAGAGCCCTCGGAAACGGAAGGCTCGCGCAAGAACGCCGCCCGGCTTCTCGACAACGGCGAAACCACCATTGCGCCCGACGCGCGCAGCGTGACCACGACGCGGATCACCCCGAACGGCCCGCAGACCGACCCGCTCGCCCCCGACGCGAGCTCGCCGCAAACGCCTGAAGCCGCCCCCGAGGAGGCATCTCCGGCCACCTCCGCCGAGGCACCGGGCGCACGCAGTGTCGAGCCGCAGCAACCGGCAGACCCGACGCCGCCGGTCAGCGAGACCCCGGCACCGGCCGAATCCGCGGAACCTGCGCAGGAAACGCCCGCGCCGGACGAGCAAGCCGCACCCGCCGCACAGGGCGCGCCGGTTGCCCAGCGGGCCTTTCTCTACGAGGAGGGGGTTGAATCGGGAAGCGCCGGTCAGGCATCGTCGGGCCAGACGATCTGGAGCGTCGGCGAGGAAACGATCGACGGACGCACCGAAACGGTGCTGCGCATGCGCATCGAGGTGCCTGAACGCAGCATTGTCGCGAACCTCTCGCTGCGCCCGAACCGCGACAACACGCTGCCGGCGAGCCACCTTCTGGAGGTCCGCTTCGAGCTGCCGCAAAACTTCACCGGCCAGGGCGTTGCGGAAGTCCCCGGCCTTGTCATGAAGACGACGGAAGAAGCGCGCGGCGATGCCCTTATCGGCGCCTCCGTGAAGGTCTCCGAGGGCTTCTTCTGGGTCGCGCTGTCGAACATCCCGGACGAGCGCGAACGCAACCTGACGCTCTTGCAGGAACGCGGCTGGATCGACCTGCCCATGCTCTACGAGAACCGCAAGCGCGCCATACTGACGCTTGAAAAGGGCACCCCGGGCACGCGCGCCGTCGAACAGGCGGTCACAGCCTGGCGCGCCGAGTAGTCAGGCAGACGCCTTGCCTGTCCGCCGCGATGGCCGGCGCGACAAACCGAGTGACCAGACACAAACAAAGGCCGGATGGTTCCCCATCCGGCCTTTGTTGTTTGCAACATCGTGTCACGCAGCCGCACACGGCGGGTATTGCGCGCCTCTCAGAAGCGCAAGGGCTTGGCCTGCTGCACATGCGGCAGCGCGCAAATGCGCTCCAGCACATTGGCAGGCACCGGCCCGTCCACCTCGACAAGACAGATCGCGTCGGCTCCCGCGGCAGTGCGTCCGAGATTGAAGGTCGCGATGTTCACGCCGGCATCGCCGAGAACGGAGCCGAGATCGCCGATGAAGCCCGGCTTGTCCTCATTGGTGACATAAAGCATGTGGGCGCCAAGCTCCGCCTCCATGTTGATGCCCTTGACCTGGATGATGCGCGGCTTGCCGTCGGAAAACACCGTGCCGGCAACCGAGCGTTCCTGCCGGTCGGTCGTCACCGTGAGACGGATGTAGTTCTCGTAGGCCCCTGCCTGTGTGCGACGAACCTCTTCGACCTTGATCCCGCGCTCACGCGCAAGCACCGGCGCGGAAACCATGTTCACGGTCTGCAGCAGCGGCTGCAACACCCCCGTCAGGGCCGCTGCGGTGAGCGCCTTGACGTTCATTTCCGCGACATCGCCCTCATATTCCAGGCGAACGCCGGCAAGGCCCGTTTCCGTGAGCTGTCCGGCAAACGACCCGAGCAGTTCGGCGAGCTTGACGAAGGGAACGAGACGCGGCGCTTCCTCCGCGGTGATCGAGGGCATGTTGAGCGCGTTGGAGACCGCGCCCTTGACCAGATAGTCCGACATCTGCTCGGCCACCTGAAGCGCGACGTTTTCCTGCGCTTCCGCGGTGGAGGCTCCCAGATGCGGCGTGCACACGAGGTTCGCCGCGCCGAAAAGCACATTTTCGGTGGCCGGCTCCTCGACGAAGACGTCAACGCCCGCGCCGCCGACTTTGCCGCTGTCGAGACCGGCCCGCAACGCCGCCTCGTCGACAAGACCGCCACGCGCGCAATTGACGATGATCACACCGTCACGCATCTGCTCGATGGCCTTCGCATCGATGATGTTGCGGGTCTTGTCGGTCAGCGGCGTATGCAGCGTGACCGCATCGGCGCGCGCAAACAGCGTCTCCAGTTCGACCTTCTCCACCCCGAGCGCCAACGCGCGCTCTTCCGACAGGAAGGGATCGAAGGCGACGACCCGCATCTTCAGTCCGATGGCACGTTCCGCGACGATCGAACCGATGTTGCCGCAGCCGATCAGTCCAAGCGTCTTGGACGTCAGCTCGGTGCCCATGAACTTCGACTTTTCCCACTTGCCGGCCTGGGTCGAGGCATCGGCCTTCGGGATCTGGCGCGCCACGGCGAACAGCATCGCAATGGCGTGTTCGGCGGTGGTGATGGAGTTGCCGAAGGGCGTGTTCATGACGATCACACCCTTGGCACTTGCGGCCGGAATATCGACATTGTCCACGCCGATACCGGCACGCCCGACCACCTTCAGCCGGCTGGCCGCGGCGATCAGCTTGTCGGTGACCTTGGTCGCGGAGCGGATCGCCAGGCCGTCATATTGATCGATGACGGAGAGCAGCCGCTCCTTGTCCTTGCCAATGTCGGGCTGGTAGTCGACCTCAACGCCGCGCGACTTGAAGATATCGACAGCGGCGGCGGACAGCTTGTCGGAAATCAGAACCTTGGGCGCCATATCAGGGCCTCCTTGCCGGGCCGTTGCGCGGATGGGGTCCCCATCGCGCAGCCGACCGCAAACCTTTGGAAATATCTGGATGTAAGAGAGAAAGGGCCGCCGCTCAGGCGGCCTCCTCCAGCGTTGCCGCCTGTTTGGCGAAGGCCCAGTCGAGCCAGGGCAACAATGCCTCGATATCCGAGGTCTCCACCGTCGCGCCGCACCAGATGCGGAACCCGCTCGGCGCATCCCGATAGGCGCCGATGTCATAGGCGACACCCGCCTGATCCAGCGCATTGGCCATGGCCTTGGCGAAAGCCGCCTGCGCGGCCGGGTCGAGCGATGCGACCCGCTCGTCGACGATCTTGAGACAGACCGAGGTATTGGACCGCGTGGCCGGTTCTTCCGCCAGGAACCCGACCCAGGAGGTGCGCGCGACCCAGTCGGCGACCGCGCCGGCATTGGCATCGGCACGGGCGATCAGTGCGTCCAGCCCGCCGATTCCCCGCGCCCATTTCAGGGCATCGAGATAATCCTCGACGCAAAGCATCGAGGGCGTGTTGATGGTTTCGCCCTTGAAGATGCCCTCGATCAGCTTGCCGCCCTTGGTCAAACGGAAGACCTTCGGCAGCGGCCAGGCCGGTGTGTGGCTTTCCAGCCGCTCGACCGCGCGCGGGCTCAGGATGAGCATGCCATGGGCCGCCTCCCCGCCCAGGACCTTCTGCCAGGAGAAGGTCACGACATCGAGCTTGGAAAAGTCCATCGACTGCGCGAAAGCGGCCGAGGTGGCGTCGCAGATCGTCAGGCCCTCGCGGTCGGCCGGGATCCAGTCCGCATTCGGCACGCGCACGCCGGAGGTGGTGCCGTTCCAGGTGAAGATGACGTCGCGGGAAAAATCGACGGTCGCCAGGTCGGGAAGCTTGCCGTAGTCAGCCTCGAGCACACGCGCGTCGTCGAGTTTCAGCTGCTTGACGGCATCGGTCACCCAGCCGGCACCGAAACTTTCCCAGGCGAGCAGGTCGACGCCGCGCGGGCCGAGCAGCGACCACATCGCCATCTCGACCGCGCCCGTGTCGGAGGCGGGCACAATGCCGATTCGGTAATCGTCGGGAACGCCGAGCACCGCACGCGTGAGATCGATCGCCTCGGCGAGCTTCGCCTTGCCGGGCTTTGCCCGGTGGGAACGCCCGAGCGGCGCATCATCAAGTGCGGTGGGGGACCAGCCGGGGCGCTTCGCGCAGGGGCCGGAAGAAAAACGCGGATTTTCCGGCCGCGTGGCCGGTTCATGCAAGTTGCTCATCTGCTACCCTTCCAGATAGAAGCCCCTCGTTGGGGAGGGGTGTCCCGCATACGGACTTATCGGAAGGCGCATTCGGGCGCAAGCTGGCAACAAGGTCGAAATGCGACCGAGACGAACAGCCGCATGCAAAAAAGGCCGGGCGCTGAGGCCCGGCCTTTTTGCATTGCGTCGCGAGACGATCAGTACTTGGTGATGATCGGCTCGGGAATGTAGCTCGGCGACGAGTTGAACGTGTAGCGCGCGCCGATGCGGAACTCGTGCGCCTGCAGATCCTCGTACTTGATCTTGCGCGACGGGTTGCCGCCGCCAGTCGAGAAGCTGCTGGAATAGGCGTTGCCGATGTTGAGGTAACGATAGCCGGCATCGATCGACCAGTTCTGATCGATTGCATAGGACCCGCCCGCCATCAGAGCCCAAGAGAAGTTCCAGGTGCTGTCGCCCGGATAGCTGCCGGACGAACCGTCGGGATTGCGGAACTTGATATCGTTGGTGGACACATGGCTGACACCGACACCGCCGCCGACATAGGGCGTGAAGCCGCGCCAGGTGCCAATGTCGACATAGCCGTTGACCAGCATTGTCAGCACATCGATGCTTGCTTCTTCCTGGCTGAACTGGCCAGCCCCCAGGCCGCCGCAAGGTGCCGGGCAGGGAGCCCGGGCCTTGACCTTGGCAGGGAATTCATAGTCCAGCGTGATGTCGCCGCGCAGGAAGTCGGAAAACTTGTAACCAACGCCGACGCCGATCATGCCGGTGTTGTTCAAACTCTCGTTCTGCCACTGCGTACCGCCATAGCTGACGTTCGGAGCCTGATACACCTTGTAGCCGATATCACCACGAAGATACCAACCGCCGGCGACGACAGGCACCTGCGGCACATGTTCGATCACAGGAATTGGCATATCCGCCGCGTGAACAGCTGACGAGACGATCATCGCAACGCCAGCCAGGCAAAGTTTTGAAATATGGCTGCTCATGTCTCGGTCCTCGTTGGATAGCGTCCGAAAAGTCTGTTCTTGCCGGCCGCGCACGTGAAACACGAGGGTAGAATTGCCGAAAATACTTAAGAGCCACTTAACCCTAATAATTAACCGCGATTTTTTACCTTAACAAAAAGTAAAAGACTGCCCCTTGCCTTGCGTCTTGCGACGTTTCTCCACGGGTTTTGGTTAGCAATTCGTGAAGATGGCCGAGCCCCGCCTTCGGCAGCCACCGCGGGCGTCAAAACCGGCCCGGCAGCCCGCGCGGCGCGCGCTCTCAGGCAGCGGCATGCGTGACGGCATCGACGATCCGGTCGACGACGCCGGCGAGAACATCCTTGTTGTCCGCCTCGCCCATCACACGGATCAGCGGCTCGGTGCCCGACGGGCGGATCACCAGCCGGCCGGAATTGCCCAATGTCTTGCGCCCATCCTCGATCGCCGCCTGAACATCAGCGTTTTCCAGCGGCTTCGACCCTTGGTACCGCACATTCTTGAGGATCTGCGGCACGGGTTCGAACCGCCGGCAAACCTCCGAGACCGGACGTCCGAGCTTGGAGACGCAGGCAAGCACCTGAAGTGCCGCGACCAGACCGTCACCCGTGGTGGCGAAATCGGACAGGACAATGTGTCCAGACTGCTCGCCGCCGACGTTGTAGCCATGCTGGCGCATGTGTTCCACCACATAGCGGTCGCCGACCTGGGTGCGGGCAAGGCTCAGCCCGAGACCGCCGAGATAACGTTCCAGCCCGAGATTGGACATCACCGTCGCCACGATACCCGACGCGGACAGCCGGCCGTCCTCGAGCCAGGACTGTGCCACCACGGCCATCAGCTGGTCGCCATCGACCACTTGTCCGTTTTCGTCGACGATGATCACCCGGTCCGCGTCGCCGTCAAGCGCGATGCCGATGTCCGCGCGAACCTCGTGGACCTTCCGGCAAAGGGCTTCGGTGTCCGTCGAGCCGCACTTGAGGTTGATGTTGTAGCCATCCGGCTCGTCGCCGATCGCGATCACCTCCGCGCCGAGCTCCCAGAGAGCGTCCGGCGCGACCTTGTAGGCCGCCCCATTGGCGCAATCGACCACGATTCGCAGTCCCGACAAGCTCATTTCGCGTGGAAGGGTGCGCTTGGCGAACTCCACGTAGCGGTCGCGCATTCCGTCGATCCGGCGCGCACGGCCGAGCTTCGACGGCGCGGCAAGCATGGACGCCGGGTCGCGCTCGATCAGAACCTCGATCTCCTTTTCCACCGCATCCGACAGCTTGTAGCCGTCCGGCCCGAAGAACTTGATGCCGTTGTCCTGATAGGGATTGTGCGAAGCGGAAATCATCACGCCGAGATCGGCGCGCACGGAGCGAGTCAACATGGCCACGGCGGGTGTCGGCATCGGTCCGAGCAACAGCACGTCGAGACCGACCGATGTGAACCCGGCGACGAGCGCATTCTCGATCATGTAGCCGGACAGCCGCGTGTCCTTGCCGATCACGACCCGGTGGCGATGGGCCCCATTGCGGAAGGAAACGCCGGCGGCCATGCCGACCCTGAGCGCAATGTCAGGGGTCATCGGCGCCCGGTTGGCCGTTCCGCGAATTCCATCCGTTCCGAAATACTTGCGTGTCATGCGAACCCTGTTACGTCCTGCGAAAGCGCCAAGCGGGAAAAGCCCCGTCGCGCGGGCATCGCCCCGAGGGGATACCCGTTTCCCTAGCACCATCGTCAGGCAAACAGGTTCAAAATTTGTGTTCATTCGTAACAAAGGCCCGGCGGTCATCCCGCCGGGCCTGGATTTCCTGAAACCGCTGTAAGCCCTGTCAGCCCTGAGGCTGCGGCTCCATGCCACCGCTGGGCTGATCGCCCTCGTCGCGGCGCTTGGCGCCCGTCTTCGGGACGGCGGAGACCCGGGTCGGCGGCGCGTCATCGTCTGTGTCGCGCACCGGCGGCTTGCCGTCGAGCAGATCGCGGATCTCGTCGCCCGAGAGCGTCTCGTACTCAAGCAGACCGTTGGCGATGGCGTGAAGCTGGTCCTCGTGATCCCCGAGCACGCGCTTGGCGGTCTCGTAGCCGGTGTTGACGAAGGCCTTGATCTCCGCGTCGACGATGCGCTGCGTATCTTCCGAGACATGCTGGTTCTTCGCGACCGAATGGCCCAGGAACACCTCTTCCTGGTTTTCGCCGTAGAGCAGCGGACCGAGCTTGTCCGACATGCCGAACTGGGTCGCCATGGCGCGCGCCAGCTTGGTCGCCATCTGAATGTCGCCGGACGCGCCCGAGGTCACCTTCTCGTAGCCGAAGATCATCTCTTCCGCCACGCGTCCGCCCATGGCAACCGCAAGGTCCGCCTTGCACTTCGCGCGCGTCAGCGAGACCTGATCCTTCTCCGGGAGGCGCATCACCATGCCCAGCGCGCGCCCGCGCGGGATGATCGTCGCCTTGTGGATGGGATCGGAGGCGGGCATGTGCAACGCCACCAGGGCATGACCAGCCTCGTGGTAGGCGGTGAGCTTCTTTTCTTCCTCGGTCATGACGAGGGTGCGGCGTTCCGCGCCCATCATGACCTTGTCCTTGGCGTCCTCGAACTCCGCCATCGTAACGAGGCGCTTGCCGCGTCGGGCCGCCAGCAGGGCAGCCTCGTTGACGAGGTTCATCAGGTCGGCACCCGAAAATCCCGGGGTGCCGCGCGCCAGCGTGCGCACGTTGACATCCGGCGCCAGCGGCACCTTGCGCATATGCACCTTGAGGATCTTCTCGCGGCCGGTCACATCGGGGTTCGGAACCACGATCTGGCGGTCGAAACGGCCCGGGCGCAGCAGCGCGGGGTCGAGAACGTCCGGACGGTTGGTCGCGGCGATGATGATCACGCCCTCGTTCGGCTCGAAGCCGTCCATCTCGACGAGAAGCTGGTTCAGCGTCTGCTCGCGCTCGTCGTTGCCGCCGCCAAGGCCGGCACCGCGATGGCGGCCGACCGCGTCGATCTCGTCGATGAAGATGATGCAGGGCGCGTTCTTCTTGGCCTGCTCGAACATGTCGCGCACGCGGCTCGCGCCGACGCCGACAAACATCTCGACGAAGTCGGAACCGGAAATCGTGAAGAACGGGACATTCGCCTCGCCGGCAACGGCGCGTGCGGTCAGCGTCTTACCCGTGCCCGGAGGGCCGACGAGCAGGACACCGCGCGGGATGCGGCCGCCGAGACGCTGGAACTTCTGCGGGTCGCGCAGGAATTCGACGATCTCCTGAAGATCTTCCTTGGCCTCGTCGATACCGGCGACATCCTCGAAGGTGACGCGACCGTGCGCCTCGGTCAAAAGCTTGGCCTTGGACTTGCCGAAGCCCATCGCCTTGCCGCCGGAGCCCTGCATCTGGCGCATCACGAAGATCCAGATACCCAGAATGATCAGCATCGGGAACCAGGAAATCAGCGCGCCCAGAAGCGAGAAGTTTTCCGAAGGAGGCTGCGCGGTGATCCGAACGCCCTTGGAGCGCAGCATCTCCACATATTCGCCGGCGGATTCCGGCGCGTAGGACTGGAAAGTGTCGCCGCTCGTGTATTGGCCGGAAACCTGCTGACCCTGAATGGTGACTTCCCGGACATCTCCCTGTTCCGCCTGATTCAGGAACTGGGAGAAGGGAATGTTGTTCGCCTCGGTCCGCTGGCCAGGATTCTGGAACAGCTGAAAAAGGGCGATCAGCAGCAGGCCGATGATGACCCACAGAGCGAAATTGCGAAAATTGGCGTTCATTGCGTTTCCTTCACCGCGGGCGCGCGGCGGTCTGCGCCGAGGACGATAAGCATAGACTGCAAGATAGGTCTCACAGGCGGGACTGCCAAGGTGACACGCGAGATTTGCATCAAACCCCTCACATTTTCCTTAAGTCGTTCGCGAATGCAGCGAATTTAAGGAATTTCCCGGGAGTTCCGCCTCTTCGAACAGCGGCAGGAGGGACAGGTGGACGCTGGCGGGCGGCGCGGCGGTGCCGAATCCGGGACAATATGGCGCATCGCCATCGCGCAGGAGGCAGGGCGCGGTGTCGAAGGCCTGCGCGGGCCAGCCCGCCGGCATCGCGATGGCAGGCGCCGCGTCCCCGCGTTTGACCATGTCGGCGCGCGCGACGACCGCGACCTTTTCCACTGTCGTCGTCGACACGGCGAAACGCCCGTCCCAGATCCAGGCGCCGGGCCCGCGCGCCACAAGCGGTTCGGGCGGACTGCGACCGTATTCGCGCCACATCACCAGTGCCGAGGCCGTTCGCCGGACAACCGCCCCGGCGAGCGTTGCCTGCGCGCCCGGCTTTCCCGCCAGATCGCCAACGAGGCGCTCGAGCTTCTCGATGCGAACTGGGTAGGCTTGTCCGCCGACCCGCCGCAGCAGGCGGGAGACCAACCTGAGCAGCACCTCCTCCGGGACGGCGGCGAGGGCGGCGAGCGGAAGGCGCACCGGTCCGGCCGCATGCACCTGCGCATGGCGCGTCGCCACGTCGCGCACCCAGGCATCGAGCGCCGCCGACGCCCGCCCCATGCGCGCCGCCGTCTCTCCAAGCCGGCGCGGTGTCAGCCCTTCGGCTGCCAACTCCGGGAGGAGCGCCCGCACGCGCACGCGCGCAAAGGCGAGATCGTCGTTCGAAGGGTCGCTGCACCAGGCGATATCGCGCACGGCAAGCGTCGCTGCCAGTCGCGCCTTCGCGATCCCCAGCAACGGGCGCAACAGCACGACGCCGTCGCGCTCGGCGACCGGCGCCATGGAAGCAAGGCCATAGACCCCGCTCCCGCGCGCCAGCCTGAGCAGGAAGGTTTCCGCCTGGTCCTCCAGATGATGCGCCAAAACGAGTGCGTCGCCGCCGTCATCGGCAAGCGCGCGCGCCATCAGAGCGAACCTGGCGTCGCGGGCCTCCGCCTGGAGATTGCCGGACGGCTTGTCCCCGGCCCATTTCAGGATGCGGCATTCAAGCCCCTGTGCGCGGGCAAGCCCTGCAACCATCTCGGTCTCGCCACCCGCCTCGGGGCGCAGGCCATGGTCGACGGTAAGGACCGAGAGCTCCGGCGCACACGAGGTCCGGTGCCGCCATTCGGCGAGAAGGACCATGAGCGCGAGCGAGTCCGCGCCACCGGACACGGCAACGGCAAGCTTGCGATACCCGCCAAACACAGAAAACAGCCGGTCGGCCTCGTCCGGCGCGATTGCGCGGGACGGTTCGCAGTCAGGCGCAGCCACTGCGCTGCTTCTGGGCCTCGGCCTCCGCGCGGATCGAGGTTGGGGCGCCGGGGTATTTGGTCAGGAGTTCGGAAAACGTCGCGCAGGCGGCATCGGTCTGGCCGATGCCCCGCAGCGAAAGCCCGAGCTTGAGCAGGCTGTCAGTCACCTTGGCGCTGTCGGGGTAATCTGTGTAGCTCTTCAGGAAGGCATCGGCGGCTTCGCGGTACTGGTCGCGGGCATAATGGCTCTCGCCAAGCCAGAACTGGGCGTTGGCCGCCTGCGGATCGTTGGGATTGGCCTCCAGGAATGCCCGAAACTCGCGTTCGGCCGCCTGATAATCGCCGGACAGGATGAGCGAATAGGCCGCGTCATATTGCGAACGCGGCGAACCCGACGACAGCGCGGCCATGTCGTTGCCCCCGCCGGAAACGCCCGGCGGCGTGGTGGAGCCGCCGGGGTCGGACGACGGCGCGGATCCGATGCCGCGCGCCAGGGCGGAGAGATCGAGGGGCCCGCCGCTGCCTCCTTCCCGGTAACCGCCCTCGGCCGCGAACTCGGCATCGCCCGACCCGCCCTCGGCTGGGATCTGCCCCAACGTCTGGGGGGCCGCGCCATAGCTTTCGCTGCCATTGATGGTGCCGGCGAAGTCCTGCGTTCCGGACGCCGACGGCGGACGGGCGTCGGAGCGGTTTCCGCTGCCCTGCTCCAGTTGCTGAAAGCGATACTCGTTGTCCTCCTGCATCCGCCGGATCTGGTCCTGAAGCTGGCGGATCTGGAAGTTGAGTTGCTCGACCTGGCCGGTCAGCGTGCGCATCTGGTCCTCGACCTGGTTGAGGCGTACCGAGGCCTGTCCGTCGTCGCGCGACCCGAAAAGCTGCGCCTTTGCCGGCAGCGTGGCAACGCCAAGGGCGACAATCAGGGCAAGCATCGCCGTGAGAAGGCGGGCACCGACCGCGCCCGGGCGCACCGCCGGACGGCGGTGCCTTTGCCGCAGACCGGCGGCTTCACGTCTGGTGGACATTGACAATTCCATGCATCTCCTCCGCCCCGACGGGGGGTTCATTGCCGAAGACCGTGTGCCGACCGCCCGGCCGCGCTGTCCGGCATGACAAATTGGACAAGACCGGCGCCTCGCGGGCTGACGGGCGTCGCGGGTGCCCGCGCGCCCGAGCGCGCGTCACGCCCGGTTGCGTAGCACAGGGCGCTGTGAGTTCGGCCAAATTTTGACGCCCGTGCAAGCCGCCGCCGGGCGCGGGGGCCCTGGAACGCAAAAACGGCCGGAGGCGCCCAGCGCATCCAGCCGTTCTGAAATCCCGCCGCATCGAACTGCGATCAGCTTCCGGCGTTGTTCAGCACGGTGACCGCACGCCGGTTCTGCGTCCAGCAGGATTCGTCGTTGCACACGGCAACCGGACGTTCCTTGCCATAGGAGATCGTCTTGACGCGGCTTGCGGAAATCCCGCGCGAGACGAGATAGTCGCGCACCGCATTGGCACGGCGCGCACCGAGCGCGATGTTGTACTGGCGCGTGCCGCGTTCGTCGGCATGCCCCTCGATGGTCACCGTGTAGCGGCTATAGCTTTGCAGCCACTTGACCTGCTTGTTCAGCGTCGCGGTCGCCTGCGACGACAGCGTGGTCTGGTCGTTTCCGAAGAACACGCGATCGCCAACGTTGACGACGAAGTCCTGGCCGGTGCCCGGCTGGACATTGCCCGTCAGGCCGTCCGGCTTGGTCTGTGCGCAGGCGGCAAGCAGCAACGTGCCTGCGACGACGGCGGCGAAGCGTACGCCCCGGCCCTGCATCCCGAATTGCATCATGAATTCCTACTCCTGATCCCCACGGCCCCGATAGGGTAAACGCTTCTAAAGCGAAACTGGTTAAGCCGCCGTTCAGCAACGTGGTTAATTTTTTCTTTCCCGGCCTGCCCGGCTCTTGGCGCCCAGGCCGCGCGCCACCACGGTCTCGGATCGGACAGGCGGCGGATTTCAGCCACCGAGCCTATCCCGCTACACCTATTCCAGCAAGGGCGACCAGGCCGGGTCGGAGGCGAAGGCCGGCACCGGCAGGCGCCGCTCGTTGTAGCCGGTGAGATCCACCGTCCACAGCTGCGGCCCGCCGTTGGCGCCCGGCGTTTCCCGGAAAAACACCAGAACGCGTCCGTTCGGCGACCATGCCGGGCCTTCGTTGTGATAGCCCTCCGTCAGCACGCGTTCACCCGATCCGTCGGGCCGCATCACGCCGATCATGAAGCGGCCCTGGTTCATCTTGGTGAAGGCGATCAGATCCCCGCGCGGCGACCAGACCGGGGTCGAGTAGCGCCCGGGACCGAAACTGATGCGCTGCGGGTTTCCGCCGCCGGCGTCCATCACATAGAGCTGCTGCGAACCGCCACGATCGGATTCGAACACGATCCGGTTGCCGTCCGGCGAATAGGACGGGCTGGTGTCGATCGCCGGCGTGTTGGTCAGCCGCGTCGTGCGGCGCGAACGCAGGTCCATCACGAAAATATTGGCATTGCCACCCTGCTGCAGGCTCATCGCCACCCGCTGGCCGTCGGGCGAAAACCGGGGCGCGAACGTCATGCCGGGAAAGTTGCCAACCACCTCGCGCTGACCCGTCTCGATGTTCAGGAGATAGACCTTCGGGTCCGATCCGTCATAGGCCATGTAGGTAACTTCCTGGCGCGACGGCGAAAAGCGGGGCGTGAGCACCAGGTCTTTTCCGTTCGTCAGGTAGCGCACGTTGGCGCCGTCCTGATCCATGATCGCCAGCCGCTTGACGCGCTTGTCCTTCGGACCCGTCTCATCGACGAAAACGATGCGCGTGTCGAAGTAACCCTTTTCCCCCGTCAGACGCTCATAGATCGCATCCGCGATGATATGCGCCATGCGTCGCCAGTTTTCGGAGGTCGTGTAGAACTGCTGACCGAGCATCTGCTGGCCGGCAAACACGTCCCAAAGGCGGAATTCCGCCCGGATGCGTCCGTCGGACTGGCGCGCAATCGCGCCGACAACGAGCGCCTGCGCGCCGATCGGCCGCCAGGAGGCGAACTGCGGCGGGGCGCCGGTGCTCACGTTCTTCTCGATGAAGCTCGCCGGATCGAGCGTGCGAAACAGGCCGGAGCGGCCAAGATCGGCGGTGATCACCTCGGAAATCTGGGCCGCCATATCGGCATCGCCCCCCTGACCGGAAAAGGTCGGGATCGCGATGGGCAACGGCTCGATGTTGCCCTGGGTGACATCGATCTCCACCACCGCGTGCGCCGGGGTCGGCGGCGCGAGCGCGCCCCCCCCGATCGTCACGGCAACAAGCATCGCGACAGCGGACAAGACGCGGGCTGTGGCATGGCCAACAGCTCGCCCCGGCTTCACGCTTGGCTTCATCGCTTGAGGCTCCATCATGCGAGGCTCCCATGCGGCGCGATCTGGCGCGCCGTCTCTTCCAGTATCATGTTTCCGGGCGCGGCCTGAACCGCATCCGTGCGGGAGAATTCCCGACTGGCGCATCGACGCATCATCCGCCCAACAGGTCCCGCGGGTCGAAATTGATGATGACTTCACGCCAGGATTCATATTTGTCGCGCGGCAACGCATAGGGCGCGCAGCGCAGCACCGCACGCCTTGCGCTTTCCGCCGCGATCGTGAACGACGGATTGCCGCTCGAATTCATCACCTCCGGGCGCTGGTCGACGTCGCCGGACGGCGTCAGGAAGACCTTCAGCCGCACATTGAGGTCGGACGCGCCGGCCGTGCCCGCCGGCGGGCTCCAGCATCGGGAAATCTGCCCGCGCAGGGCATCGAGCTCCGACTGGCTCATCGTCACGTTGCTCAGCCCCTCGCGGCTGCCGAGCGAGGCCGGCGTGTCGGAGGACGAGGGCGCCCCCCCGCCGGCGGGTTCCACCTTGTTGAGGAGCGCGGCGATCTGGTTGGGATTGAAATCCTTCGGCGGATCGGTCCGCGGCGGCGGTGTCGGCTTGGTGCGCGGTCGTGCGGAGGCCGGCAACGGCGGCGGCGTTTCCGCCACCTGCGGTTCCGGTTCCGGCGCGGGCGCAGGCGCGGGTTCGGCCTCCACCGGCTGGGGCGCCGGTTCGGGTTCGGGTTCGGGCGCCGGCTCCGGCGGGGCGGGCTCGGGCGGCGCGGGTTCGGGCGGCGGCGCGGGAGTCGGCTCAGGTGCCGGTGTCGGCTCCGGCGCGGCCTCGCGCGGCTGCTTGGCGGCGGTTTCGGCGGGCGGCGTTTCGGGATCGGGATCGGGCACCGGTTTTTCCGCCGGCTTGGTCGCCTCGATCTCGCGAACCTCTGCGTCCTTTTCGCCGATACGCAATCGGGTGAGTTCGGAGATCGGCACGAGATCCACCGGCAAGGTGTCCACCGGGCCGACGTCGAACGGACGCGCTTCGGGGAATGACACCACTCCCCAAACCAGCACGGCCAGATGGCCGCCGATCGATGCGATCAGGCCGACACGCATTACCCGCTAAGGCTCCTCACCTACTGCTGCTCTTCCAGCGTCACGAGACCCAGCCGCTTGTAGCCGGCCGCGTTGATGCGCCCCATCACCCGCATGATCGTGCCATAGTCGGCGTTCTCGTCGCCGCGCACGAAAATCCGTTCGTCATAGCCGTTCTGCGCAATCGCCTCGAGCGTCGGGATCACCTCGTCGGCGGCGATCTCGGAGTCTTGCATGAAGATGCGCCCGTCGGCCGCCACGGAGATCGTGATCGGCTCGGTTGCCCCCTCCAGCGGCTTCGCCTGCGTTTCCGGCAGGTCGAGCGGAACGCCCACGGTCAGGAGCGGCGCCGCCACCATGAAGATGATCAGGAGCACCAGCATCACGTCGACAAAGGGCGTGACGTTGATCTCGCTCATCGGCTGATGGCGACGCCGACGCCTGCGCCGTCCGCCGCCCTGGTCGTCCGATGCGCCGAGCTGCATGCCCATAGCTCAGCTCCTCTCGTCGATCTGACGCGACAGGATGGCCGAAAACTCGTCTGCGAAACCTTCCATGCGCGCCGCAAGCTTGCCGGCATCCGCCGACAGTTTGTTGTAGGCGATCACGGCGGGAATGGCGGCCAACAGGCCAAGCGCGGTTGCAAGCAGCGCCTCGGCGATGCCCGGCGCCACGACCGCAAGATTGGTGCTCTTCGACGAGGCAATCGCCTGGAAACTGGTCATGATGCCCCAGACCGTACCGAACAGGCCGATGAAGGGCGCGGCCGAACCGACGGTCGCCAGCACCATCAGCCGCGCCTCGAGGCGTTCCGCCTCGCGCGCGATGGTCACATCCATCACCCGGTCGATGCGCTGGCGCAGGCTGGCGATCGCCGGACGCGCGCCCTCGTGGCTGCGCTTCCATTCGCGCATCGCCGCGATGAACAGCGCCGACATCGAGTGGTTCGCCCGGCCCGAGAGCGTTCGGTAGAGTTCCTCCAGCGACTGGCCGGACCAGAACACGGTCTCGAAGCGGTTCATCTGCCGCTTGGTGCGGGCGTACAGCAGCCATTTGTCGACAATGATCGCCCAGCACCAGATAGACGCACCGATGAGCCCGATCATCACGAGCTTGACGACGAGATGCGCCTGAAAGAAGAGCGCGAAGAACGACATGTCGCCCTGAGGTGCGGCGAGGGTCGTTTGTGCAAGTTCTACGGGATTCATTATGTAATTGGACCTCTTGCCCGATGTCATCGGCACGTCTGCCGGATCGGCCGCCGGTTGCCCGCCATCCGGACACCCTGTCCGGACCAGTCATGTTCGCTGAGTCACCCGCCTCAATGGCGAGCGATTTTGGCGAAACTGGGACTGTTTCCGCCGAATTTCTCCGGCATTAAGCAGGCGTTAAGGTTACTGCCCGGTTAAGACGCAAGGGCTTTGGATCATACAACGCCGGCGCGCGATACCCTCAATCGGGTTGACCGGCGCCTTCAAGCCGCGCCGCAAGCGCCGCCGGCAGACGGCGCGGACGGCCGTCGAAAGAGATGACGGCGACGGTGACGCTGGCGGAAAACAGGAGCGCCCCGGCACGACGCACCTCCTGCGCCAGACACAGGCGAGCCCCGCGCGCGCCGTCAAGCCGCGTGACCACCTCGAGCGCGTCGTCGATGCGCGCGGGCCCGAGAAAGTCGATCTCCATGCGCCGCACGGCGAAGGCCAGCGCCTCGCCATGCACGCCGTCGCTCAAATCTGCGTGATGAATGCCGCACAAGCGCAGGAAATCGGACCGGCCGCGCTCGATGAACTTCAGATAGGCCGCGTGATAGACGACACCGGTGAAATCCGTGTCCTCGTAGTAGACGCGCACCGGCAGGACGTGTCCCGACGGCGTCAGCCGGCCCGCGAGATCGGGCCAGGGGGCCGCCTCACCCGTCATTGCCGTCCTCGGTGAAGAGACCGGGCTGCAGCGGATTGACGCCTCCCGGAACGGCAAGCCCCAGATGCTGGAACGCCGTCGGCGTCAGGATGCGTCCGCGCGGCGTGCGCTGGATGTAGCCCTGCTGGATCAGGAAGGGTTCGACGATCTCCTCGATCGCGTCGCGCGGTTCCGACAGGGCGGCGGCGATGGTTTCGATGCCGACCGGTCCGCCGCCGAATTTCAACGCGATCTGGTTGAGATAGCGTCGGTCGAGCTGGTCGAGCCCGGCGCTGTCCACCTCAAGCTGGGTCAGCGCCCGGTCGGCGATGCCCGCATCCACCGTCTCCTGTCCGGCGACGACGGCGAAATCGCGCACCCGGCGCAGCAGCCGGCCGGCGATGCGCGGCGTTCCGCGCGCGCGTCGCGCGATCTCGCGCGAGCCGTCCGCGCTCATGCCGATGCCGAGCAGGCGCGCACCGCGCGTCACGATCAGCTCCAGCTCTTCCGTGGTGTAGAACTGCAGCCGGACAGGAATGCCGAAGCGGTCGCGCAAGGGCGTGGTCAACAGCCCGAGACGGGTCGTCGCCGCCACCAGCGTGAACTTCGCCAGATCGATCTTGACCGACCGCGCCGCCGGCCCCTCGCCGATGATGAGATCGAGCTGGAAGTCCTCCATCGCCGGATAGAGCACCTCCTCCACCGCCGGATTGAGCCGGTGGATCTCGTCGATAAAGAGCACGTCGCGCTCTTCCAGATTGGTCAAAAGCGCCGCAAGGTCACCGGCCTTGGCGATCACCGGACCCGATGTCGCGCGGAAATTCACGCCGAGCTCGCGCGCCATGATCTGCGCCAGCGTCGTCTTGCCGAGGCCGGGGGGACCGACGAAAAGCACATGATCGAGCGCTTCGCCACGTGCCTTGGCCGCGCCGATAAACACCTTGAGATTGGCGCGCGCCTGCGCCTGGCCGACGAAATCGTCGAGCACTTGCGGGCGCATCGTCGTGTCGATCTCGTCGCCGCGAACCTCGGACGTCACCAGACGGGGGTCGGCCTCGCTCATACCGAAAGCTCCTTGAGGCCAAGACGGATGAGCGTCGCGGTATCGGCCCCCTCACCGGCCGACTTGACCGCCTTGGAGACGGCCCCACTCGCCTGTGCGGAGGGGTAACCGAGGTTGACCAGCGCGGACACCGCATCGCTAACCGCCGAGGACGCACCGCTCGAGGCCTGCTGCGACACGGAGATCGTGTCCGCATCGACGCTGGAATAGGCGGGCGCCTTGCTCTTCAGCTCCGTGACGATGCGCTCCGCCACCCGCTTGCCGATGCCCGGCGTGCGTGTGATCGCCGCCGTGTCGCCCAGCGCGATGGCATTGGCGATCTCCGACGCCGACATGACGCCAAGCGCCGCCAGCGCCACCTTGGCGCCGACGCCCTGCACCGTCATCAGGAGCTGGAACCACGCCTGCTCGGCGCGCGAGGAGAACCCGTAGAGCCGGATCATGTCCTCGCGCACGATGGTCTCGATGTGAAGCGCCGCCGCCTCGCCGGGCGAGGGCAGGCCCTGCAGCACGCGCGCCGGGCAATAGACGAGATAGCCGACACCGCCGACATCGAGGATCAGGTGATCCTCGCCGATTTCGTCGACGCGCCCCTTGAGCTTTCCAATCATCAGACGAGCCCCTCCGCGATCCGGGCAATGGCGCGCGCGCCGCGATGCTGGGCGTGACACACGGCAATGGCCAGCGCATCTGCCGCATCGTCGGAATTGAAGGTCGCCTTCGGCATCAGCACCTTCACCATCATACGGATCTGGTCCTTGTCGGCGTGGCCGGTGCCGACCACGGTCTTCTTGACGAGATTGGGCGCGTATTCGGCAACGGAAAGCCCATTGAGCGCGGGAACGAGCAACGCGATTCCGCGCGCCTGGCCCAGCTTCAACGTGGCCCCGGCATCCTTGTTGACGAAAGTCAGTTCCACCGCCGTTTCGTCCGGCCGGCTCTCGGCGACCACCTCCTGCAGCCCGTCATGCAACTGACGCAGCCGGTCGGCCAGGGTCTTGCGGTTGTCGGAGATCACCGTCCCGCTCGCGATAAAGGTCAGCCGGTTGCCGCTGGCGCCAATCAGGCCCCAACCGGTGCGGCGCAAACCGGGATCAATTCCCAGAATTCGAATCGGCGCTGTCATGGAACAAATCGGTAACGCCAATCGCGCGCCGTGACCAGAGGCAGCACCGGCAAGCCGCCGTTTTCCAGCGCGCAAGAGCGCGCAAAGGATGGCGGGACGGGCTTGCCTTTCGCCGCAGTTGCCGGTCCACTGGAGCGCTCGCTAGTCTCAAGCCTCCGTCCCACCCCGATCCCGCGGCCTCGCCGGCTTCCCCACGCACCCGAACGGACCGACATGCCGACAGTTCTCGTCGACCTTTTCGCGCAGCTGCCAGAGCCTGGAACGCTGGCCCTGCTCGTTGCGGCGATCGCGCTCGCCGGTGCCGTGCGCGGCTTTTCCGGCTTCGGCGCGGCGATGATCTTCATGCCGGCCGCGTCCAGCGTGATCGATCCGGCCGCTGCGGCGGCCGGGTTTCTGCTGCTCGATACGCTCGTGACCCTGCCGCTTCTGGCCGGCGCCGTGCGGCGTTGCGACTGGTCGACCGTGCTTCCCGCCTGTATCGGCGCGATGATCATGGTCCCGCTCGGCGCCGCGATCCTCGCGCGGGCCGACACGCTGGCGCTCAGATGGAGCCTGTCGACCATCGTGCTGATCGCACTGGCGCTTCTGGTTTTCGGATATCGCTATACGCGCGCGCCGGGCCGGCTGGCCTCCGTGGCCGTCGGCGCCTTTGCCGGACTTTTGTCCGGCGTTTCGCAGGTGTCCGCCCCGCCGGTGGTGGTGTTCTGGGCCGCGGGCCCCAAGCCACCCGCCGTGATCCGGGCCAATCTGATCACCTTCTTCGCTGTCGTGGGCGTCTCGGTCTTCGCCGCCTTTCTCTACAACGGCTTCTACTCACGCGCCGTGATTGCCCTTTTCCTGGTGCTTGCACCGGTCTACGGCCTGATGATCTATGCCGGCGCGCGCGGCTTTGGAACGGCCTCTCCGCAAGCCTATCGCCCGGTGGCCTACGGGATCATTCTGTTTTCCGCGATCTCGAGCCTTCCGCTTCTCGATCCCTGGCTGCGGTAAATCCGACGCCCTCAGGCGGCGCGCACGGTCTGGATCAGCTCGCGCATGCGCTCGTCCAGATTGGCGATATGGGCATTGAGCGCGGAGGAATGCTCGCGCACCTGACCCGCAACCGCGCTGCCGCGCTCCGCGGCCCCGCCAATGTCATGCGTGCTTGCCGTGACCCGGCCCGTGCCGTCGGAGGCTTGCGAGATGTTGCGGGAAATCTCGCCGGTTGCGGCGCCTTGCTCCTCCACGGCGGCGGCAATGGCGGTCGAGATATCGTTCATGTTCTGGATCGTGGAGGACACGCCACCGATGGCTTCGGCCGACTCGTTGGTCGCGGTCTGGATTTCACCGATCTGGGCAGCGATTTCCGCCGTCGCCTTGGCGGTCTGTTCCGCGAGCCCCTTCACCTCTGCAGCAACCACCGCGAAGCCCTTGCCCGCCTCCCCGGCGCGCGCCGCCTCAATGGTCGCATTCAGCGCAAGCAGGTTGGTCTGGCCCGCGATATCGGAGATCAGTCTGACGATGTCGCCGATCTTCTGCGAGGCGGCTGTCAGCGAACCGATCTTCTCGTTGGACTTGGCGGCATTGTTCACCGCGAGATCGGAAATGCGGGTCGCCTCGCTCACCTGGCGTGCGATCTCATGGATGCTGGCGCTCAGTTCCTCGGCTGCGGACGCGACGGCCTGAACGTTCTGCGAGGCCTCGGAGGCAGCCCCCTGGGCAAAGCGAGACCGATCCGTCGTCTGTTCGGCAACCTCGCCCAGATCGGTCGAGGCCGCATCAAGCGCGGAGGCCGAGGCGACGCAGGTTTCCACCACCGTGCCGACCGCAGTCTCGAACTCGCCTGCCAGTCGCTCGAGCGTGTCGCGGCGGTCGCGACGGCCGGCATCGATATAGACCGAAATCGCAAGATCCATGTCGAGCATGGCCGCGGACAACACCGCTTTCTGCAGGGCCGTCATCCGTTGCGGATCGCCCCGGCGCAGAAACCCGCCTGCACACGCCGTCTGGATCGCCTCCATCAGGCCGGAGGCGAGAAAATTGTATCCGCCGATGTACCACTTCGGCTCCAGGCCAAGCCGGTTGTGCGTCTCGCCGACCTTGGTCACGGATTCGACGTAATGCGTATCGAACAGCCCGTCGGTGATCGTGTCCCAGTGACGCAGCTGCATCTCCTTGGCGTGATCCATGTGCCTGGCGTTCTTGAAGAAGGCCTGCGTTTCGGAAAAACTCCCGACATGCTGGTAGAAGGCGTCGAGCACCTGGGGAAGGGCCTGCATGAGCAGTGGCTTCGCCTCGCGCAGCAGGGTCATGGCCGCTTGATCCAATTTGTAAAAATCGCGGCGCGCGGCAATTTCAGCATGATAGGACATTCTCGCTTCCTCCACAGTCCGGAGACGGTCTTTTTCCCTTGCCCCGGCGTCAGGATAATTCCTCAAGCACGTTTAAATAAATTTAATCCAATAGGGCAGGATCTTTTCCTTATTGGAAAGAGTGAATATCGAAATCAAAAAAACCGAGGTTTCCTTATCGTAATCTGGAAATTACGAACAAATTCCAAAAATAAAAAACGAATCCCAACCCTCGTAATTCAATAGAAATCGAAATATTAAAAAAATCATTTTAGGAAAATGGAAAAACAGCACAATTCCCCAAAGTCATATTATGTATAGTCATGGCAAGGCAGGGCCTTACTTTCAGAAATCACTTTTCTTCCGACGACCCGCCGGCTTCGGCAAACGCTTGAACAGGCGTAGAAAATAGAAAAACCGCCGGCGGGACCGGCGGTTTTGTTTTCGGGCGAACGTATGTGTCGAGAGGTTCAGGCCGCAGTCAGGCTTGCCAGGGTCTCATCGTCGATGTCGTAATTTGCAAAGACGTTTTGCACGTCATCGTCATCCTCGAACATCGCGATCAGCTTGAACATCGTCTGCGCCTTGTCCGCATCGAGCGGGGTCAGGTTCTGCGGCTTCCAGATCGCCTTCACCGTTTCGGCCTCGCCGAGCGCCGACTCGAGCGCCTTGGAAACATCACCCAGGTCCTCGAAGGCGCAAATGATGACGTGGCTTTCGGCATCCGACTGCACATCCTCGGCACCGGCCTCGATGGCAGCTTCGAGCATGTCGTCGGCGGTGCCGGTCGAAGCGGGATAGACAATCTCGCCGACACGGTCGAACATGAAGGCAACCGACCCTGTCTCGCCCATCGAGCCGCCGCACTTGGAGAAATAGGAGCGCACGTTCGATGCGGATCGGTTGCGGTTGTCGGTGAGGAGCTCGACGATCACCGCCACGCCTGCCGGGCCGTAGCCCTCGTAGCGGAGCTCTTCATAGTTGTCGCCATCGCCGGATTGCGACTTGTTGATCGCGCGCTGGATGTTGTCCTTGGGCATGGACTGGGCCTTGGCGTTTTGAACCGCCAGGCGCAGACGCGGATTGGCATTGATATCCGGCCCGCCCATCTTGGCCGCGACCGTGATCTCCTTCGACAGCTTGGAAAAGATCTTGGAACGGACCGCGTCCTGACGGCCCTTGCGGTGCATGATGTTCTTGAATTGGGAATGTCCGGCCATGTCGTGTCCTGGTTCGTCGCTGTGTCGTCCGGGGCTTGCAAGGCCGGCCAGCGGGAGACAAGGCGAAGCTGTCCCCGAGGGCGATTTCGCACCGGCTTGCCGCAAGGTCGCATTCGATGATCGTCAGCGGTGCCGTTGCCGAAGCCCGGACTGGGAATTGGATCGCCGCGTTATAGGCCGCGACGCACCAAAAATCCAGAGACCCTACGCAGAGGCAGGCCAGAACGGCGGCAGCGCCGGGCTGAGCCGGCCGCCGAGCCGCAGCGGCGCCACTGCTGTGGCCAGTCCCGTCCGGTCGTCGGTCTCCACCGCAACGCCGCAAACGGTGGCCTCGCCGAGCGCCGGGGTGAAGCGGCCGGACGGGATCTTGCGCAGGAACCGGGAGATCGGCTCGTCCTTTTCCATGCCGAGCACGGAATCGTAATCGCCGCACATGCCGGCATCGCTCATGTAGGCGGTCCCGCCGGGAAGGATCTGGTGATCCGCCGTCGGGGCATGCGTGTGCGTGCCGACAACCAGCGACGCGCGCCCGTCGGCGAAATGCGCCAGCGCCTGCTTTTCGCTCGTCGCCTCTGCATGCATGTCGATCACCACGGCATCGACCACCTGGCCGAGCGGCGTGCTGTCCAGCAAGGTGTCGATGGCCATGAACGGATCGTCGAGACTGTCCATGAACACACGTCCCATCGCATTGGCGACGAGAACGCGCGCGCCGTTGCGGGCAGTGAAGATATTGGCGCCGCGCCCTGGCGCGCCCGGCGGAAAGTTGATCGGTCGAAGCAGGCGGTCCTGCCGCCCGATATAGACCAGCGTGTCGCGCTGGTCCCAGACATGGTTGCCGGTGGTGACCACATCGGCACCGGCATCGAGCACGTCCTGGAGGATCTCCTCGGTAATGCCGAACCCGGCCGCCGCATTCTCGCCGTTGACGATGACGAAATCGATCGCGTTGGTTTCAACCAGACCCGGAAGCGCATCGATGGCCGCTTGCCGACCGCTGCGCCCGACAAGATCTCCCAAAAACAACAGCCGCATGCCTACTCGTGCTCCTTGAATTCCATGAGGCCGGCCTCCGTCAGGATCCGGTCGAGCCGCTGGTCGTGGGCCTCTTCCGGCACGACGTCGGCGCATTGTGCGTGAAACGCCAGCCCGACGGTCGCGGGGCGACGCCCCAGCTGCCCGGTGATCCGGGCGATTGCCCGGTCGTAATACCCCCGCCCGTAGCCGATACGCGCACCGCGCATGTCGAAAGCGGCAAGCGGAACGAGCATGCAGTCGGGAACGAGCTCCTGCGCATCCGCCGGCGGCTCGACCGTCCCGAAACCGGCGCGCACCAGCACGGTTTCGCGCGTCAGGCGGCGAAACACAAGTTCGCCCTCGACGATTGCGGGAAGGCAGAGCGCATGCCCGCGAGCACGCAACGCATCCATCAGCGGGCGGGGATCGATCTCGTCGCGGATCGGCCAGAAGCCTGAGACTGTGGCACCTTGGGGGAAATCGAGTGCATCGAGATGGGCGACAAGCGCGAGACTGCCTTCGATCCGAACTTGCGGATCAAGCGCGGCACGCCGGGCAAGGGCGGCTGAGCGAACGGCCGCCTTGCGCGCCGCCATTTCCGGATCGGCGACATCGCGGTCCGGCGTGTCCGATGCGCGCAACGGGTCCGGCGGTCGGAAATCGGATGCTGCCGTCACGATACGCTCTCTTCAGACAGAAAACACTTGTACAGACGGGCCGGAACGGCCGGAAAATGCGAATGACGTGGCCGCATCAGCCGTTGGAGTTTGCAATCCCGGGAAACCTACTGTGTAGGTGGGCGCCGTGTGCCCAAGCCCACGGGCGAGGGCAGGAACAGCTCCCAAGGGATGCGTAAGGCCCCGGGGATATGTCTCCTGACGAACCGCGCAGCCACGCCAGTTCTGGATATAGGGTCGGCGCCGCGCCAAACACAACACACGTTTTGTGTTTGGCGTTAAAAATCGGAGTGCGCGGTGTCGACCGTGCCCGGGTCAGGCGTCAGACGAGCGCACCGGACGGCTCAGGCCTTCCGCCAGGGCCTCGATCCGTTCGGCGGCCTGGGTGACGCGCTCGGCCACGGCGGCCTCACTGCGCTCGGCCCGCTCGAGAGCCGCGCTGCGCGCTTCGCGCAGGCTTTCCACCTCGTCCTCGAGCGCCTTCAGCCGCCGTTCGCGCTCCGCAAGTTCGTCGGTCACCATGATGCCGGCCATCACCGTGAGCCGGAGGTCGCCGATCTCGCCGAAGCTTCCCCGCAAGGTGTCGATACAGCCGTCGAAGCGGCGGGCCAGTCCGGTCAGCCGCTCCTCCTCGCCATCGTCGCAGGCCATGCGAAAGCTGCGGCCGTTGATGGTCACGATGATCTGCGCCATGCCGCCTCCTCAGCCGCCGTGGGTTTCGAGAACCGAACGGATTGATTCCATCGCCGACACGAGGCGCCGGGACACCTCGCGGTTTGCATCCTCCAGCCGTCCGACACGGGCTTCCGACGTATCGAGCGTGGCGGCGAGCTGGGATCGGTCGTCACCCAGTCGCTGGACCTCCTGCTGGAGGCCCGTGACCGACAGGTCGGCCTCTTGCCGGCGCTCCACGGCCGCCTCGAGCCGGCCGACCGCCCGCGTCAGCCGCTCCAGCGCCGCATCGAGCGTACGCTCTGCCGATCCAGCCCCCATGTGTCCCGTCTCGTCCATTGCCATCTTTGCTGTTGTCGCTGCGTCCGCCGACGCCGGGCTTCCCGAAAGCCATCTGTGCGCCGTCCCGATCCCGGCGCATCGCTATAGCATCCCTTTGCCGAAGAGGCGAGATCGCCGGCCTCGCGCGAACGCCGGTTTTCCCGGCATCCGCTTTGTTGACTCCCCGGGGGTTCCTGATATTTGTCGACCCGCTTTGCGCAGGCGGTCAGTAGGCTGCCACGCGACGGCTGATGGCGGGCGCGTTCGCATCCTCTCGAAATCTGCCGCGCCCGATCCGACGACATTCCCCGCGCGACAGCCGCGCAGGGCTCGAAATCCAGGACTGCAATGCCCTTGCGGCCCCCCGACAGGGACAGACGGAACCTAGCAATGACCGATCTTGAAAAACACAATCGCATGGCGAATGCGATCCGTTTCCTCGCCGCAGACGCCGTCGAGGCTGCCAAGTCGGGTCATCCCGGCCTGCCCATGGGCGCCGCCGACATCGCCACCGTTCTGTTCACCCAGGTGATGCACTACGATCCGACGCATCCCAACTGGCCGGACCGCGACCGCTTCGTGCTGTCCGCCGGCCACGGGTCGATGCTTCTCTATGCGGTGCATTATCTGCTCGGGTCGGACGACTTTACCCTCGACCAACTCAAAAATTTCCGTCAGCTCGGCGCGCTGACCGCCGGCCATCCCGAATACGGTCACGGCGCGGGCATCGAGACCACCACCGGCCCGCTCGGCCAGGGGCTGGCAAACGCCGTGGGCATGGCGATGGCCGAGCGCCACATGCGCGAAACCTTCGGCGCCGAGCTTGCCGACCATTACACCTATACGCTCGTCGGTGACGGCTGCCTGATGGAAGGCATCAGCCAGGAAGCGATTTCGCTTGCCGGCCACCTCAAGCTCAACCGCTTGGTCGTCATCTGGGACGACAACGGCATTTCCATCGATGGCAAGGTGTCGATTACCGACAGCACCGACCAGCTCGAGCGTTTCCAGGCGAGCGGCTGGGCGACCGTCGCGATCGACGGCCACGATCCCGAGGCCATCGCCTCGGCCCTCAACGCCGCACGCGAGAGCGACCGCCCGACCCTGATTGCCGCAAAGACCACCATCGGCTTCGGCGCCCCCAACAAGGGCGGCACCGAAAAGGTCCACGGCGCGCCGCTCGGTGCGGAAGAGCTCGCCGCCACCCGCAAGGCGCTCGGCTGGGCGCATGAGCCCTTCGAGGTGCCGAGCGACATTCTCGACGCCTGGCGGATTGCCGGCCTGCGCTCGGGCCAGACCCGCAAGGACTGGGAAAAACGCCTCGCCGAGGCGGATGCCGAGACCCGTGGCGAGTTCGAGCGTCGCCTGCGCGGCGATCTTCCCTCCGGTTTCGCCGACGCAATGACCGCGCTGAAGAAGCAGATTGCCTCCGACCGCCCGACGATGGCGACCCGCAAGGCTTCGGAATATGTGCTCGGCACGATCAACCAGGCGATTCCGGAGACGATTGGCGGATCGGCCGACCTGACCGGCTCCAACAACACCCGCACGGCCGAGACCGGCGCGATCACGCCGGAGGACTTCACCGGCCGCTATATTCACTGGGGCATCCGCGAACACGGCATGGCCGCCGCGATGAACGGCATGGCGCTGCATGGCGGCATGATCCCCTATTCCGGCACGTTCCTGGTCTTCTCCGACTATGCGCGCCCGGCCATGCGCCTTGCCGGACTGATGAAGCAGCGCGTCATCCACGTGATGACCCATGACAGCATCGGCCTTGGCGAAGACGGCCCGACCCATCAGCCGGTGGAGCACTACGCCGCGCTGAGGGCCATTCCCAATCTCGACTTCTACCGTCCCGCCGACGTCACGGAGACGCTGGAATGCTGGCAGCTCGCGCTGGAAGCGCGCGATGCGCCGAGCGTGCTGGCGCTGACCCGCCAGAACCTCGCGCCGGTCCGAACGACCTTTGAGGAAGAAAACCTCTGCGCGCGCGGCGCCTATGTTGTCGCCGACGCGGACGACACCCCGGCCGCGACGCTGTTCGCGTCCGGCTCCGAGGTCGAGATCGCGCTCGAGGCCCGCGAGGCGCTCGTCGCCAAGGGCATCCAGACCCGTGTCGTGTCGGTGCCCTGCATGGAGCGGTTCGAGCGCCAGTCCGACGACTACCAGGCCGACGTGATCGGCGGCCCGGGCGTCAAGGTCGCGATCGAGACCGGCATCCGTCAGGGCTGGGACCGGATCATCGGCCGCGACGGCGTGTTCATCGGCATGTCGGGCTTCGGCGCGAGCGCGCCCTACAAGGAACTCTATGCCCACTTCGGCATTACCGCCGAAGCCGTTGTTGAGGCCGTCACCGACCGCGTCGGCGGCTGAACTCTAGGCGCCTGCTCGACCGGACAGGGAGAGCGGGCGTTCCGGCCGGCGGGCACGACGCCTGCCGGCAGGCATTTCGGACAGGTCCGCGCGCAGCCAGCCACGGCGGCGTCCAACGGGCCGGACTGGACGGCGATTTGCGCCAGGATTTAAGGGGACACTCACATGACCGTAAAAGTTGCCATCAACGGGTTTGGCCGGATCGGCCGCAATGTTCTTCGCGCCATTGTGGAATCGGGCCGCACCGATATCCAGGTCGTGGCGATCAACGATCTGGGCCCGGTGGAAACGAACGCACACCTGCTGCGCTACGATTCCGTGCATGGCCGCTTTCCCGCCACCGTGACGGTCGACGGCGACACGATCGACGTCGGACAGGGCCCGATCAAGGTGACCGCGATCCGCGATCCCAAGGAACTGCCCTGGGGCGCGCTCGGCGTTGACGTCGCCATGGAGTGCACCGGCATCTTCGCCAGCCGCGACAAGGCCGCGATGCACCTTGAGAACGGCTCCAAGCGCGTGCTTGTCTCCGCCCCGGCCGCCAACGCCGACAAGACCATCGTCTATGGCGTCAATCATGAGGCCCTGACCAGCGCCGACCTCGTGGTCTCCAACGCGTCCTGCACGACCAACTGCCTGGCACCGGTCGCCTCCGTGCTGAACGAGGCCATCGGCATCGAAACCGGCTTCATGACGACGATCCACTCCTACACGGGCGATCAGCCGACGCTCGACACCATGCATTCCGATCTCTACCGCGCCCGCGCGGCCGCGCTGTCGATGATCCCGACCTCCACCGGTGCGGCCAAGGCCGTCGGCCTGGTGCTGCCGGAGCTGAACGGCAAGCTCGACGGCGTGGCCATTCGCGTTCCGACCCCGAACGTCTCGGTCGTCGACCTGACGTTCAACGCAAAGCGCGCGACCAGCGTCGAGGAAATCAACGCGGCGATCCGCGCGGCCGCCGACGGCAAGCTGAAGGGCGTCCTCGGTTTCACCGACGACAAGCTTGTCTCCTGCGACTTCAACCACGACAGCCATTCCTCGGTCTTCCACATGGACCAGACCAAGGTCATGGACGGCACCATGGTGCGCATTCTCACCTGGTACGACAACGAGTGGGGCTTCTCCAACCGCATGTCGGACACCGCCGTCGCCCTGGCAAAGACCATCTAGGACGGCAAATGGAGATTCCGGATTTCAGATCCCGGGCATCTTCATTTTATTGGGAGCCACCGCGCTTCTCGGGTTCGGTTTCTATCGTCTCGACCGGAAATCGGACCCGCCCCATCCGGATCGCCGCAAGATGTGGCATCCGGACACGGACCGGGCCGGGGCCGAGACTGTCCGCAACCATTCCAGCGGCGGCGCCGACCGTTGAGCGAAGGGTACGAGGTCTCGGACCGCCCGCAACTTGCCAGCCCCGACCGGGCCGATCTCACGGAACCAACCAAGATGAGCAGCTTCAAGACACTCGACGATCTTGATCAAATTGCCGGAAAGCGTGCACTTGTACGCGTCGACCTGAACGTTCCGATGGACGGCAACAGCGTCACCGACACGACCCGCATCGACCGCATCCTGCCGACCCTGCGCGAGCTGTCGCAAAAGGGCGCGCGGACGGTCCTGCTGGCCCACTTCGGTCGCCCGAAGGGCAAGGCGGTCTTGGAAATGAGCCTTGCCCCGGTCGCCGCCGCCCTGACCGAGCGCCTCGGCGCGCCGGTCGCCTTTGCCGCCGACTGCGGCGGCGAGACGGCGCGCGTGGCCGTCGACGCCCTGAGCGACGGCGATGTCCTGCTTCTGGAAAACACCCGCTTCCATGCGGGCGAGGAAGCCAATGACGACGGCTTCGCCGACGATCTGGCCGCGCTTGGCGACCTTTACGTGAACGATGCCTTTTCCGCCGCCCACCGTGCCCACGCCTCCACCGAGGGGCTTGCGCGTCGCCTTCCCGCCTATGCCGGACGCACGATGCAGGCCGAACTCGAGGCACTGGAAAAGGCGCTCACGACACCGAAGCGTCCCGTCATGGCCGTTGTCGGCGGCGCCAAGGTCTCGTCGAAGATCGACCTTCTCGCCAATCTGGTGAAGAGGGTCGACACGCTGGTGATCGGCGGTGGCATGGCCAACACCTTCCTCGCCGCACAGGGCAAGGCTGTCGGCAAGTCGCTGTGCGAACACGACCTGGCCGATACCGCACGCACGATCCTGGGCGAGGCCGAGACGGCCGGCTGCGAGATCCTGCTGCCCACCGATGCCGTCGTCGCCCGCGAGTTCAGGGCCGGCGCAGCGAACGAAACGGTGAGCGTCGATGCGGTTCCCGCCGATGCGATGATCCTCGATGTCGGCCCGCAGACGGTCTCCGCCGTCAAGGCCGCGATCGACGCCGCAGCGACGCTGGTGTGGAACGGACCTCTCGGCGCCTTCGAGATCGAACCCTTCGACACGGCAACGGTGACCGCGGCCCGCTATGCGGCGGCGCGCACCAAGAACGGCCCTCTGATCACGGTCGCCGGTGGCGGCGATACGGTGGCGGCCCTCAATCACGCCGGTGCCGCGGATGACTTCTCCTACGTCTCGACGGCAGGTGGCGCCTTCCTGGAATGGATGGAAGGCAAGACGCTCCCGGGCGTGCACGCGCTCAAGCGTTAAGCCTGTTGTTGATCCCATTGCGCCGCGGCTTCTCAAGCCCGGCGCTTTTGATTAAAAGCCGCAAGATCCCGCAAACAAGGCGGCACGAAGAAAAGGACCGATCGGATGAGTGAGCGTCTCGAGGACATCGCCGAGGCCATGGTGGCTCCTGGCCAGGGCATTTTGGCGGCCGACGAAAGCACCGGCACCATCAAGAAGCGGTTCGACCAGATCGACACCGAAAACACCGAGGACAACCGCCGCGACTATCGCGAGATGCTGTTTCGCGCCGATGCGGCGATGAAGGACCACATCTCCGGCGTCATCCTGTTCGACGAAACGCTGCGCCAGAAGGCCGCCGACGGCACGCCGCTGGTCGAGCTGATCCGCAAGGCCGGCGCCGTCCCCGGCATCAAGGTCGACAAGGGCGCCAAGCCGATGGCCGGCTTTCCGGGCGAGACCGTCACCGAGGGCCTCGACGGCCTGCGCGAGCGGCTCGAGGAATATTACGAGCTGGGCGCCCGCTTCGCCAAGTGGCGCGCGGTGGTCGACATCTCGGAAGACGACGGCCTGCCGTCCTCGACCTGCATCCAGGCCAATGCCCATGCGCTCGCGCGCTACGCGGCGCTGTGTCAGGAAGCCGGCATCGTCCCGATCGTCGAGCCGGAAGTGCTCATGGACGGCGCTTCCGCCAGCCATGACATCGAGACCTGCTACGAAGTGACCGAGTGGACGCTCAACACGGTGTTCGCCGAGCTGTTCCAGATGGACGTCATGCTGGAAGGCATCATCCTGAAGCCGAACATGGTCGTTCCGGGCAAGAATGCCGCCTTCCAGGCAGCTCCCGAGGAAGTCGCCGAGCTGACGCTGCGCTGCCTGCGCTCGACCGTACCGGCCGCCGTTCCGGGCATTGCCTTCCTGTCTAGCGGCCAGTCGGACGAGCTTGCCACAGAGCACCTCAGCCTGATGAACGCCTCCGGCGATCTGCCGTGGAAGCTGACCTTCTCCTACGGCCGCGCGCTGCAGCAGTCCGCGCTGAAGGCCTGGGGCGGCAAGCCGGCGAACGTTGCCGCAGGTCAGGCGGCCTTCGCGCATCGTGCCCGCATGAACGGCCTCGCGGCAAAGGGCAAATGGTCCAAGGACCTCGAGACCGCCTGACGCGCGAACCGCCGGGCGGCACACCGCCGCCCGTCTCATGCAGCGAACCGGGAGGGGCAGTTCTGCCCCTCTTTTGCCGTGATCGACCGCCATCTCTCACAAGCGGCGACAGTCGATTGCCCTGCTCATCTGGCGAACCGGAAGGACGAGTGACGTGCACCCGCGCCTTTATCTGATCTCACCGATCGACCTCGATCCGGACAGCTTTCCGCAGACCGTGGAAGCTGCGCTTTCCGGCGGCGATGTCGCCTGTCTTCTGATCGCCGATGGCGGTTGGGGCGAAGGCGCCGCCCAGAAGATCGCCGAACAGGTGGTGCCGATCGCCCAGGCCGCCGGCACCGCCGTGCTCCTGCAAAACGACACCCGCTCCGCCGGGCGCGCGCGCGCCGACGGCGTGCATGTCGACGCCGGGTCCGAGACCCTGGCCGGCGCGCTGGAAAACTTCCATCCCAACGGTATCGTCGGGGTTGGCGATATCCGCAGCCGCCACGACGCGATGCGTGTCGCCGAAATGGGCGCGGACTATGTATTCTTCGGCCTGATCGAACGCAGCGAGGATGCCGAGGTGCATCCGAAAACGCTCCAGTTCGCCGACTGGTGGGCGGAATTGTTCGAAACACCTTGCGTCGCGCTTGCCGGCAGTGCCTTCTCAGGGATCGAAACCTGCGCGGCGACCGGCGCGGATTTCGTGGCCGCCCGTGGGGCGGTCTGGAACCACCCGGACGGCCCGGCCGCAGCCGTGACGGTGGCAAATGACATTCTGGCGCAATACACGCTCGCCAATTCGGAAGACGGATGACCACACGCGCCACACCGGGGGTCCTCACGCTGACGTTGGCGGCAACGCTCACCGCGGTGCTGCTCGCCGGCAGCGCGGCGGTTGCACAGTCGGGCGAGCCTTCGGCGGCATCGGACGTCTCGCCGCCGCAGATCGCGCCGCTGGAAGGGGACCCGGCGACCGACTCCGTGGTGAAGACGCTCACCGGCACGGCATCCCGGCTGGAAGCGATGGCCGACGACCAGGAGCCATTGCCGAGCCCCGTGGGCTCGCGCCCGCCGCTGCCGCTTCCCGTCGAAGGCGAAACCATCGACTACGCATATGGCGCATTCCAGCGGGGCTGGTATTTGACCGCGCTCTCGCTTGCGACCCCGCGCGCCGAAGAGGGCGACCCCGCGGCCCAGACGCTGCTCGGCGTCTTGTACGAGACCGGACGCGGGCTGCCCCAGGATGCCGAAAGGGCGGCGAGCTGGTATTCGCTCGCCGCCGCAAACGGCAACATCAAGGCCGCCCTGCGTTATGGCCTGCTTCTGCTCAACGGCATCGGCGTGGCCCAGGACCGGCAAAAGGCCGGCGACATGTTCCAGATCGCCGCCGACGCGGACGTGCCGGAAGCGATCTACAATCTGGCCGGCCTCTACCGGACCGGCGAGGGCCGCCCGTATGATCCCGAAACGGCGCTGGAGTTGCTCCAGAAGGCCGCGGATCTCGACGATGTCGATGCCCAATTCGAACTCGCGCAATTCCGTCTCGACGGCCCGGCGGACGTGCGCGACGAGGCGCGCGCCGCCTTCTGGATGGGCCGCGCCGCGCGGCAGGGGCATGTCGGTGCACAGGTGCGCTACGCCATCCTGCGTTTCAACGGACGCGGCGTCGATCCGGACGAAGCGGAGGCCTCCGACTGGTTCGAACGCGCCGCAACCTCGGGCAACCCCGTCGCCATGAACCGTCTGGCGCGGGTCTACGCCTACGGCCGGGGTCGGAACGTGGATCTGGAGAAGGCCGCCGGCTGGCATCTGGCGGCCCGCGGGCTTGGCGTTTCGGACCTTCAGCTCGACGGCATTCTGGCCGGACTGGACCCGGACGCCCTCGCCGCCGCCGAGACCTTCGCCAAGGAGTATGTCGCCGATCCGACCGCCGCGCCGGAAGGCGGTCCCATTCCCTGAAGGCGCGTTTCCGGCCTTTTTGCTTGATTGGCGCCCGGAAGTGTGGTGCACAGGCCGCGCATCAGAAACCATGCGGCAAGTTCGCGATCCGCGCGGCGAGCGACACCGACCCGGCAGGATTGCCGGCACCGTGTCAGGCGCGCGCTTTCCGCACTTGCGTTCATTCACAGTCAGCGTCCGCCCCGTCGTGCGACAGGTCCGGCGGCGCGGAAACCGGCAGACGAGCTCGAAGTCATGAAAATCAACGGCAATGAAATCAAGCCCGGCAATGTGCTCCAGCATCAGGACACGCTCTGGGCCGTGGTCAAGACCGAGCATGTGAAGCCCGGCAAAGGCGGTGCCTTCGCCCAGGTGGAGATGAAGAATCTCATCGACGGCCGCAAGCTGAACGAACGCTTCCGCTCCGCCGACAAGGTCGAGCGCGTCCGTCTGGAGCAGCGCGACTTCCAGTATCTCTACCCACAGGACGACATGCTGGTGTTCATGAACACCGAAAGCTACGAGCAGATCGAACTGCAGTCCGATTTCGTCGGCGAGCGTGCGGCATTTCTCCAGGACGGCATGATGGTCACCCTGGAGCTGCATGAAGAGCGCCCGATCGGCATCACGCTGCCGCAGTATGTGACGCTCGAGATCACCGAGGCCGACGCGGTCGTCAAGGGTCAGACGCAGTCCTCGTCCTACAAGCCGGCCATGCTGGAAAACGGCGTGCGCGTGATGGTGCCCCCGTTCATCACCGCCGGCGAGCGCATCGTCGTCGACACGGAACTGGTGGAATACGTCAAGCGCGCCGACTGACACAGCCACGAACGCAATCGGGTCGCCGGCTGTCGAGGTCCCCTCCTCCGCCGGCGCCCCTCGCATGATCCCATGTTTCCGGGTGCCTGCCTGCCCGCACCATCTCTTCAGGAACCGCGATGTCCCGCTCAGCCATTCTCAATGTCATGGTCCAGGCCGCAATCAAGGCCGGGCGCAGTCTCGCCCGCGACTTCGGCGAGGTGGAGAACCTGCAGGTCTCGCGCAAGGGCCCGAGCGACTTCGTCTCCGCCGCCGATCTCAATGCGGAGAAGATCGTGCGCGCCGAATTGCAGAAGGCCCGCCCCGACTACGGCTTCCTGATGGAAGAGGCCGGCACGATTCCCGGCGAGGACCCGCAGCATCGCTGGATCGTCGATCCGCTCGACGGAACCACGAATTTCCTGCATGGCATCCCGATCTTCAATGTTTCCATCGCGCTTGAGCGCGACGGCGTGATCGTCGCCGGCGTGATCTACAATCCGGCCATGGACGAGCTTTACACCGCCGAGCGCGGTCGCGGCGCCTTCATGAACGATCGCCGGCTCAGGGTCGCTGCCCGCAAGGCCCTGCCCGATTGCGTCATCGCGACGGGCATTCCCTTTCTCGGCGTCGGCGACCATGCCCGTTCGCTCAAGGAAATCCGCCACGTGATGGGCGAAGTTGCCGGCCTGCGCCGCTGTGGCGCCGCCGCGCTCGATCTCGCCTGGACCGCCGCGGGCCGTTTCGACGGCTTCTGGGAGCACGGCCTTTCGCCGTGGGACATGGCGGCCGGCCTGTTGATGGTGCGCGAGGCCGGCGGCTTCGTCACCGACATCAAGGGCGGAGAGAAAATGTTCGAGACGCGCTCGATCGTTGCCGGCAACGAGGCCATTCAGGGCCAGTTGCGCAAGCTTTTGGCCAACGCCGAAGCGTGAGCAGGCGCGCCCGCGCGAATTACGGCTTTTCACGCAAGGGACAATCACGCTATCAAGGGCGCGTCTTCAACAGGGGAGTCGACAAGCCATCATGGCGCGCGCCTATGATCCGTATAGCCTGTCCAGTCCCTGGGTCTATCTGATCCGGATGATGATTTTCCTGGCGGTGGTGGCGTTTCTCGCCCTCATTCTCTACCGCCAGATCGCCACCGCCTTCATGAGCAATCCGGGCCTCAACGGCTTGATCCTCGCGACGGGGCTTATCGGCATTCTCCTCGCCATCCGTCAGGTGATCCGCCTGATGCCCGAGGTCAATTGGGTCAATGGTTTTCGCCTTGGCGACCCGGGCATCGAGGTTCGCAGACCGCCCGTGCTGCTGGCTCCCATGGCAACGCTCCTCGGCAATCGCGCGGGCGAGACGATGCTCTCGCCGGCGACCACCCGCTCCATTCTCGATTCCATCGGCATGCGCCTGGACGAGGCGCGCGAAATGGCGCGCTACCTCACCGGCCTGCTCGTCTTTCTCGGCCTGCTCGGGACCTTCTGGGGCCTGTTGCAGACAGTCGGCTCCGTCAATATCACGATCCAGAGCCTCGACGTCGGCTCGGGCGATGCCAATGTGATCTTCGAGGACCTCAAGGCCGGTCTCGAGGCCCCGCTGTCGGGCATGGGCACGGCGTTTTCCTCCTCGCTCTTCGGCCTTACCGGCTCGCTGGTACTGGGCTTTCTCGACCTGCAGGCCGGTCAGGCCCAGAACCGGTTCTACAATGAACTCGAGGACTGGCTGTCGACGCAGACCGATATCGAACCGGAAGACGGCGCGGGCGGCGGCGGATCGGGCATGGCCGAACTGCGCTTTGCCATCGACAACCTGCGCAAGGCGGTGGCCGACGGCAGCGGCGGCGCGGGCCGCAATGCTGCTGTAGCGATGGCCAATCTTGCCGAGGGCATTCAGGGGCTGGTGCAGCATGTGCGCAACGAGCAGCAAATGATGCGTGAGTGGGCGGACGACCAGTCGCTTCAGCAAAAGCGCATCGAGGAACTGCTCAAGACGATGTCCCGCGCCTTCGAGCGCATCAAGGACGACAAGAGTTGAACCGACCTGAAAGGACGGGTTGATCATGGCCGGCTCACGGCTCAGACGGCGCGAGGCGCGCACCGACTATTGGCCGGGCTTCGTTGACGCCATGGCGTCGCTCCTGCTGGTGATCATCTTCCTGTTGTCCATTTTCGTACTCGCGCAGTTTTTTCTGGGTCAGCAGCTTTCGGGTCGCGACACCGTCCTGAACCGCCTCAACGCGCAGATCAGCGAATTGACGGAGCTGCTCGCGCTTGAACGGGCGAGCGGGCGCGATCTGGAAGACACGATTGCCTCGCTCACCGCCAACCTCAACGACGCGCAATCCGAACGCGACCGGCTCGCGGGACTGCTCGATTCCTCCACCGATCAGGCCGATCAGGCCGGCGGCGCCGTGGCCACGCTGGAAAGCGCGCTCGATGCCGAAAAACGGCTCTCCCAGCGCGCCCTCTCCCAGGTCGAACTGCTCAACCAGCAAATCTCCGCCCTGCGCCGTCAGATCGGCGCGCTGGAAAGCGCACTGGAGGCATCGGAAAGCCGCGACCGCGAAAGCCAGACCAAGATCGCCGATCTCGGCCGCCGCCTCAATGTGGCGCTTGCCCAGCGCGTGCAGGAGCTGTCACGCTATCGCTCGGACTTCTTCGGCCGGCTGCGCGAGATCCTGTCGCAGCGCTCCGACATCCGCGTCGTCGGCGACCGGTTCGTCTTCCAGTCGGAGGTGCTTTTTTCCTCCGGCGAGGACACGATCAATCCGGCGGGCGAAGCCGAACTCGAGAAGCTCGCCGACGCCATCCAGGAACTCGCGGTGCAGATCCCCGACGAGATCAACTGGGTTCTGCGCGTCGATGGCCACACCGATGCCCGCCCGCTCTCCGGCACGGGACGCTTCCGCAACAACTGGGAGCTGTCGGCAGCGCGCGCGATCTCGGTCGTGCGCTATCTGATCGACCAGGGCGTCGATCCGGAGCGCCTCGTCGCCGCCGGCTTCGGCGAATTCCAGCCGCTGGAAGACGGCGACGCTCCCGACACGCTTGCCCGCAACCGCCGCATCGAGCTGAAACTCACCGAACGCTGAGCCGCCACGAAAAAAGCCGCCCCGAAGGCCCGGAGCGGCTTGTCTCGGCATGTTGCGCCAAAGGCGTGAGAAGCCGTCGGCCCTCAGCTCTTGTCGGAGGCCTCTTCGTCGGTGGCCTCTTCGTCTTTGGCCGTGTCGTCGGCGCCAGCTTCGTCGGCATCGCTCTCGGGGGCGGGCTCGGCGTCGCTTTCCGCCTCCACATCGCTCTCGGCAGCATCCGCTGTGCCCGCGAAGGGATCGGCGGGGATCTCCTCGTCGGCAACGTCTTCGGCCGGAGCGGCGGAGCCGTCCTTGAACGAGTTCAGCCGGGCGAAGACCGCATCGGCATCGATCTCTTCTTCCTTGGGCTGGGACGGTGCGGGACGGGCGAAGGCAGCGGCCATCGCGTCTTCCGATGTCGTCTCGTCGACCGGCAGAAGCGTGGTCTCGACCTCGCCTTCCGGCTTCGGCGGCAGGTTCTTCGACGCCTTCTCGACTTCCATGTCGAGTTCGATCTGACTGCTCAGTCCGAGCGTGACCGGATCCATCGGCGTCAGCTGCGCCGAATTCCAGTGCGTCCGCTCGCGGATCGCCAGGATCGTCGGCTTGGTGGTGCCCACAAGACGCATGATCTGCGCGTCCTTCAGCTCCGGATGATTGCGCACCAGCCACAGGATCGCGTTCGGACGGTCCTGGCGGCGCGACACCGGCGTGTAGCGCGGCCCCTTGCGCTTGGTTTCCGGCACGCGGGTCTTGGCTTCCTGAAGCTTCAGCCGGTAGCCGGTGTTGTCCTGTGCCTTGTCGATTTCCTCGCGGCTGAGCTGGCCGGTCATGACCGGGTCGAGCCCCTTGATCCCCTGGGCCGCCTCGCCGTCTGCGATGGCCTTGACCTCAAGGGGGTGCAGGTTGCAGAAATCCGCGATCTGCTCGAAGCTCAAGGACGTGTTGTCCACCAGCCACACGGCCGTGGCCTTGGGCATCAGGGGAGGCGTCGCCATGGGTAAAATCCTCCTGTGCGCTTCGCCAGGTCCCAAGCTTTCGCAAGGCGGCTGGCAAAGCCGAAATCATGTCACATTGACGGGGAACTTGCAGGCTTATACGCGCTTCGTGCCCCGAAATCAAACACGGATCAGGCCGTGTCGCCGGTCAAAAGCACGATTTTCCCGATGTGCCCGGAGCTCTCCATGCGCGCATGTGCCCCAGCGGCATCCGCAAGCGCAAAGGTGGAATCCATCACCGGAGCGATCGTGCCGGCTTCGATCAGCGGCCAGACCTTTTCGGCGAGCTTGCGGGCGATCGCGGCCTTGAAGGCGGTGTCGCGCGGGCGCAGCGTCGAGCCGGTGTGCGTCAGCCGCTTCACCATCAGGCGCGAGAAGTTTACCTGTTCGCTCACTCCGTTCAGCGTGGCGATCTGGCAGATGCGTCCCTCAACGGCCGCCACCTTCCAGTTCCGCTCCACATAGTCGCCGCCAACCATGTCCAGGATGACGTCGACCCCGCGCTTGCCCGTGATCTGCAGGATCTCGGACACGAAGTCCTGTCGGTTGTAGTCGATGACATGATCGGCGCCGAGCGCGCGTGCCGCCTCGGCCTTTTCCCCGGAGCCGACCGTGGTGAACACGGTGGCGCCGAAGGCCTTGGCGAGCTGGATCGCGGTCGTGCCGATCCCCGACGTGCCGCCATGAACCAGAAAGCTCTCCCCCGCGCTCAGCCCGGCGCGATCGAAGACATTGCTCCAGACAGTGAAGAAGGTTTCGGGAAGGGCCGCGGCCTGCGTCAGGGTGAGCCCCTTGGGCACGGGCAGCACACAGCCTGCATCGGCAACGACATATTGCGCATAGCCGCCGCCGGGCACCAACGCGCAGACGGCATCGCCCTCGGCAAGCCCCTCGACCTGCGGCCCGAGCCCCGCAATGGTGCCGGCGACCTCGAGGCCCGGAATGTCGGTCACGCCCGGCGGCGGCGGATAGGCACCCTTGCGCTGTATGACGTCCGGCCGGTTGACGCCGGCGGCCGCGACCGCGATCAGCACCTGCCCCTCCTTCGGAGAAGGAACCGGACGCGTCTCGGCGGCAAGCACATCCGGTCCCCCGGGGCTCTTGAAGCCGATGGCCGTCATCATGTGGTCGGTGGTGCTCATGGCTGCCTCCAGGGATGTGAACGATTGCATAGCCTCCGGTTTACGCATTCACGGCAGCCCTGACAATTGACGCAAGCCGGGAAAGCCGGAACAATTGCCCGGTGACAAGATGCTGATACGGGAGGTCGCAAGATGGCGGGCAATGACGAAAGCGGGCGTCCGCTCACCGCACCGGTCGTGCTTGGCGAAGACCTGTCCCGGCTGTCGGAACACGAACTGGCGGAACGCCTCGCCCTGTTGCAGGCCGAGGTCTTGCGCGTGACGACGGAGCGCGACGCGCGCGGCGGCGTGCGCGCTGCAGCGGATGCCGTATTCCGCAAATAATACCAACAACAAACATGCATGACGGCCGTTACCTTGTGTCACGACGACGCAAGGTGACCCATTTCAGGTCATTCCAATTTTAATCATTTACCGTTTATTAAGCTTTCCAAATTATAACTGTGTATATCCAGTCATCTGGATTTCGAGTGGCTCCTGTCCACTCTGTTTGACGCCTCCCTGTTAATGACTTCGAGCCGCGTTCGTCGCGGCTCTTTTTTTGTGCCGCGCTTCGGTGTATCCCGGGTGCGGACAGAGGAGGGTCTGTGGCCTCCTCCCCTTGGCACGCCGCTTGCGACGTGTTCTGGAACGTCACCGCACACGGCCCAGATCGGGACAGCGCAAGCCGGACCAAAACCGGACACCGCTTGCCCGGGCCGCCACTGCGACAAGACCCACGAGTTTACAGGAGGCACAGGCGCATGACGGACCGGAACACACGGACTTTCCAGGGTGGTCCCATCGATTTCGTCGACAGGCTGGCCAATTCGGACATGTTTTCGGCGCTGTTCAGCGACGGCATGGCGCTGGTGGAAGAAACCGCCGCCTATCTCGATGGCGACGGCAGGGTGGAATCGAAATCCCTTCCCCGCGCCGCCTCGCTCGCCTATGCGACCGAATCGATGCGCCTGACCACGCGGCTGATGCAGATGGCCTCCTGGTTGCTGCTGCAGCGCGCGGTGAATGAAGGCGAAATGTCCACCGAGCAGGCCGGCAGCGAAAAAAACAAGGTCCGCCTCAACACCCTGGCCTCGAGCCAGGGCGGCCCGGGCTGGGACGAGCTGCCCGAGCAGCTTCGCGACCTGATCGACCGCTCGGTGCGCCTTCAGGAACGGATCCTGCATCTCGACCGGATGATCTACGAGGCCAAGGACCGTGCGCCGATGCCGGTGCCCGGCGAGAACCCCGTCGCCGCGCAGCTCAACGTGCTGACCGCCGCCTTCGGCCAGAACCGCCCGTCCTGACACCGGCACACCGCAGGAACGCCGGTCACAAGGGCCGGCGGTTCTCGCCGACGGCCAGCTGACGAGACCTGCCGCCACATATCGCAATCGCAGACACAAAAAACCCCGGCTCGACGAGCCGGGGTTTTTGCTTTCGACGCGCGAGCGTCGACGTTCGGATGCGCCCGGCTCAGTTGCCGAGGAAACCTGCATACTTGTTCTTGAAGCGGGACACGCGGCCGCCACGGTCCATCAGCTGACGGTCGCCGCCGGTCCAGGCCGGATGCGTGCGCGGATCGATGTCCAGCTGCAGCGTGTCGCCTTCGGCGCCATAGGTGGAGCGCGTGTGGAATTCGCTGCCGTCCGTCATCACCACCTTGATCGTGTGGTATGCGGGATGAATGTCTTTCTTCATCGTTAGTCCCCGTGCCTGCGGCTGACACCGGCCCTGGGGAGGCTCGGCGCGTCTGGTTGATCTGTGTGGCACCGCACCGATCCGAAAAAACACGCGCCGCGCCCGGCGATGCCGACCTCTACCGTGTTTCGAGTGGATGTGCGGTTCGCAGGGGCTGGACCGTCGTCTGGTCCAGGACCCGAAACCCTGATCGCGAGCCTATACCCGATACGCACCGCGAAAACAAGGGCGGGTTGTCGCCTGCCCGGTCGACAGGCGCGGACGCTTCGGCCATTGGCAGGCGGCGAAAACGCAGGTGCGTCCAAACGCCGGCATGGAGGCGCTTGGCCTTGGCGTGCCGATCCGGTTATGGTCCGCTCAAGATCCGGCGCGGAGGACGCCGCAAGACCAACGAGACCCCGAACGGAGAAAAGAGACAGCGTGTCCCGCTATGGTTCATCAACGGCTCCCCAACGGGCCGGAAAACGCGATATCCGGCCGCTCGCCGCATTGCTTCCCTATGTCGCGCGCTACAAGATGCATGCCGCGCTTGCGCTGCTCGCGCTGTTGGGCGCCTCAGCGACCACCCTGCTCCTGCCGGTTGCCATCCGCCGGATGATCGACTTCGGCTTCGGTGCCGACGACCCCTCGCTGGTGAACAACTATTTTTCCGTGCTCATCGCGGTGGCGGCAGCCCTCGCCACCTTCTCGGCACTGCGCTATTTCCTCGTCACCTCGCTTGGCGAGCGTATCGTCGCCGACGTGCGTGCGGACGTGTTCTCGCATCTGGTGCATCTGTCGCCGGCCTATTTCGACAAGGCCAAGTCGGGCGAGATGATCTCGCGTCTCACCGCCGATGCGACCCAGGTCAAGTCCGCCGTCGGCGCCAGCGCCTCCATCGCCATGCGCAACATGATGATGTTTATCGGCGCCTCGGGCATGATGGTCGTCACCAGCCCGCGTCTGTCGCTTTTCGTGCTTGGCGCCATTCCGGTGATCGTGCTGCCGCTGATCGCTTTCGGCCGCTCCGTGCGCAAGCGCTCGCGCCACGCCCAGGACACGCTCGCCGATGCCTCCGCCTATGCCTCGGAAGTGCTCGGCGCGATCCGCACGCTTCAGGCCTTCACAAATGAGCGCCATGCCGGCGGCCGGTTTTCCTCCTCCGTGGAAGAGGCCTTTCGCGCGGCCCGCGCCGCGATCCTCGCCCGTGCATTGCTGACCGGCTTTGCGATCTTCGTCATCGCCTCCAGCGTGGTCACGGTTCTCTGGGTCGGCGCGAGCGACGTCTTCGTCGGCCGGATCAGTGCCGGCGAGCTCGGACAGTTCCTGCTCTATTCGATCTTCGCCGCCGGCGCGCTCGGCGAAATGAGCCAGGTCTGGGGCGAGATTTCGCTTGCGGCCGGCGCGGCCGAGCGGCTTTCGGAAATCCTCCAGATCCGCCCGCAGATCGCGGCCCCGCCCGCGCCGGCGAAGCTGCCGAAACGCATGGAGGGTGCGGTTCACATCGACGGCGTATCCTTTGCCTATGGGACGGAGACGAACCTGCCGGTTCTCGACGGGATCGACATCGATATATCGCCCGGGGAAACGGTCGCCGTGGTCGGACCCTCGGGCGCCGGCAAGTCGACGCTGTTCCACCTGTTGATGCGCTTTTACGACCCGACCGCCGGCACGATCCGCATCGACGGCTTCGACCTGAAGGAGTGCGACCCGATCGACGTCCGCCGCCATATCGCTCTGGTACCGCAAGACACCACGGTCTTCGGCGCAACGATTGCCGAAAACATCGCCTTCGGGCGCGCCGACGCCAGCCGCGAGGAAATCGAGGCGGCGGCGGTCGCCGCCTCGGCCGACGAATTCGTCCGCGCGCTCGAGAAGGGCTACGACACGCCGGTCGGCGAGCGCGGCATCACATTGTCGGGCGGTCAGCGCCAGCGCGTCGCGATTGCACGCGCCATCCTCAAGGATGCGCCGATCCTGCTTCTCGACGAGGCGACAAGCGCGCTCGACGCGGAAAACGAGACCCTCGTCCAGACGGCGCTGGAGCGGCTGATGGAAGGGCGCACGACGCTCGTCATCGCCCATCGTCTCGCGACGGTTCTGAAATCGGACCGGATCGTGGTGATGGACGGCGGACGCATCGTCGAGACCGGCCGGCACGAGGATCTCGTGGCGCAGGGCGGGCTCTACGCGAAACTCGCCAAGCTGCAGTTCGAGACCGGCGCGCGTGCCTTCTCCGACACGGGTCCGGAGACGGAACGCTCGGCCGCCGAGTAAAAGGACGGATGCTCCGACCTTCAAAAGAAAAGCCGGCCACGTGGCCGGCTTTTTTCGTGGTTCGGCCCGTGGGCTCAGTCCTGATCCGGCACCGGGACTGTGTAGTTCAACGGCAGTCGCCCGCCATCCGCGTAGATCGTCTGGCCGGTGATGTAGCTTGCATCGTCGGAGGCAAGGAAAGCCGCAACGCCGGCGATTTCCGACGGCTCGCCGACACGACGCAGCGGCGTGCGCGACAAGACGCGGGCCTTGGCGGCCGGGTCGGAATTCACCGAGGCCAGCATCTCCGTCATGATCGAGCCCGGGCCGATGCCGTTGACGCGAATGCCGTATTCGGCAAGCGACAGCGCCGCGACCTTGGTCAACTGGTTCAACCCGCCCTTGGAAACCGAATAGGGCACCTGGTTGGGGATGGCGAAGACCGCGTTGACCGACGACATGTTGATGATCGTGCCGGGCGTCCCGCCTTCCTTGACCTTGTCGACCATGTGCCGGGCAACCGCCTGGCTGCACAGGAACGCGCCCTTGAGGTTGACGGACAGGACCCGGTCGAAATCGGCCTCGTCGAGGTCGAGAAAATCCGCGCCGACAACGATCCCGGCGTTGTTCACCAGGATGTCGATGTCGCCAAAAGCGTCGAGCGTCGCCGCCACGAGATTGCGCACGTCGAGCTTCTCGGCGACGTTGCAGTGCACGTAATGCACCTCGCCAAGCGCCTTTAGCTCGGCTTCCGCCGCCTCGCCGCGGGTCTCGTCCTGATCGGCGATGACGACTTTCGCGCCGTCCTCGACGAAACGCTTCGCGATCGCGAAGCCGATGCCGCCAGCCGCGCCGGTGACGATGGCTACCTTGTTTTCCAGGGACACTGGGATCCTCGTTTGTGGCGTTGTCCATATCGTGAATGACCGGCCAGGCCGGACAATCGCGCGACCATAGGCCGGGGAACATGGCCTGTCGATGGGGGCGCGGGTCTCCCGTAAGCGCCCCCGGGCAGAGGCATGAAAACGCGACGTAATCTCGCGGGCGCCGCTCTGGCGGACGGATCAAACGGCGAGACCGCGCGCTTTCAACGCCTCCTCGATTTCTTCCAGAATCGCCGGGTCGTCGATTGTCGCGGGCACCCGCACATCCGTGCCGTCGGCGATCTGGCGCATGGTGGCACGCAGGATCTTGCCTGAGCGCGTCTTCGGCAGGCGCTCGACCGTGATCGCCAGCTTGAAGGCGGCGACCGGGCCGATCTTCTCGCGCACCCGCTTCACAAGCTCCGCCTCTATCTCCGCATGCGGACGGTTGACGCCGGCCTTGAGCACGACAAACCCGCAAGGCGCCTGGCCCTTCAGCGTATCGACCACGCCGATCACCGCGCATTCGGCGACATCGGAATGCCCGGCCAGCACCTCTTCCATCGCGCCGGTCGACAACCGGTGGCCGGCGACATTGATGATGTCGTCGGTGCGCGCCATGATGAAGAGATAGCCATCCTCGTCCATGACGCCGGCATCCGCGGTCTTGTAGTAGCCCGGAAACTCGTCGAGATAGGCCTTGTGGAAGCGTTCCGGAGCTTGCCACAGGGTCGGCAGACAGCCCGGCGGCAGCGGCAGCTTGACCACGACATTTCCCAGCGTTCCGGCCGGCACGGGATGCCCCGCATCGTCCAGCACCTGCACGTCGTAGCCCGGCATGGGAACCGTCGGCGAGCCGTGCTTGATCGGAAGCAGCCCGAGCCCCAGCGGATTGCCGACGATGGTCCAGCCGGTCTCCGTCTGCCACCAGTGATCGATCACCGGAACGCCGAGCTGGTCTTCCGCCCATTGCAGCGTATCGGGGTCGGCACGTTCGCCGGCCAGGAACAGCGAGCGGAAGCCGGCAAGATCATAGTCGGCGATCAGTTTGCCGTGCGGGTCTTCCTTCTTGATCGCGCGAAACGCCGTCGGCGCCGTGAAGAGACTTGCGACCTTGTGCTCGGAGATCACCCGCCAGAACACGCCGGCATCGGGCGTCCCGACCGGCTTGCCCTCGAAGACGATGGTGGTCGCGCCCTGCAGCAGCGGCGCATAGACGATGTAGGAATGACCGACGACCCAGCCGACATCCGAGGCCGCCCAGAACACCTCGCCCGGTTCGATGCCGTAGATATTGGTCATCGACCACTTGAGCGCGACCATATGGCCGCCGTTGTCGCGCACGACCCCCTTCGGCTGACCGGTGGTGCCGGAGGTGTAGAGAATATAAAGCGGGTCGGTTGCCTTGACCGGCACACAAGGAACGGTGCGCCCGGCGGCGAGCGCCTCGTCCATCAGCGCACCCAGATCGTGGTCGCGCCCCGCGCTCAACGAGGCTTGGGATTGCTCGCGCTGCAGCACGAAGCAGTTGGCCGGCTTGTGCGCGGACAGATTGATCGCCTCGTCGAGCAGCGGCTTGTAGGTCACGACGCGGCCCGGCTCGATGCCGCATGAGGCGGCGATGATCGCGGTCGGCTTGGCATCGTCGATGCGGGTGGCCAGCTCGTTCGCGGCAAATCCGCCGAAGACGACCGAATGAACGGCGCCGAGACGCGCGCAGGCCAGCATCGCCATCACCGCTTCCGGAATCATCGGCATGTAGATGATGACGCGGTCGCCCTTGGCAATGCCTTGATCGCTCAGGACGGCGGCCATCGCGTTCACGCGCTCCAGCGTTTCCTCATAGGAATAGCTCGCCTTGGCACCGGTGATCGGACTGTCGTAAATGATCGCCGGCTGGCCGGGACGCCCGCGCTCCACATGTCGGTCGAGGCAATTGTAGCAAGTGTTGCACTGCGCGCCGGCGAACCACTGGCCGTAGTCTCCAAGCGTCTCGTCGAACACCTTGTCCCAGGGCTTGACCCAGTCGATCTCGCCGGCGGCCTCCGCCCAGAAGCCGTCCGGATCGCGTTTCCAGCCCTCGTAGACCTCGTGATAGCGGCTTGCCATCTGACGTTCCTCCCTGTGCGCCGCGCCGGCGGTCCGTGCTCCGGATGGCCCGGCACCGGATTGCAGGCGGCAGTTTCTCCCCTGTCCCTCGTGCATCGTATGTGCCGCCAGCCGCCCGCGAAAGGCAAGACTTGGGCGGCTACGACATTCGGCGAATGGGGAGTTTGCGTATGGCCGCGACCGGGCCCGCCCTGGCTTCGACGGTCGCCCGACCTCTCCTGCGACCACCGTCCTCCGCGGACGAAGGTGACAGCGGCCCCTGCACGCCCTATGACAACAGCCGACCCGCCCGCCGAACGAGACCAGAATGACCCCGATCGCCGATCCGCTGTTTTACGCCTTCGCGGTGCCGGCCGTCATCATGGTCGGCCTGGCGAAAGGCGGCTTCGGCGGACCGCTGTCGCTGCTGGGCGTGCCGTTGATGAGCCTCACCATCGCCCCGGTGCAGGCAGCCGGCATCATGCTGCCGATCCTGGTCGTCATGGACATGGCCGGCCTGTTTGCCTATCGCGGCATCTACGACACGGCGAGCCTGAAAATCCTGCTTCCGGCTGCCATCGTCGGCATTGCGGTCGGCTATTTCACCGCCGCCTTCGTCAGCGAGGCCCATGTGCGTCTGCTGATCGGGCTTGTGGCGATCCTTTTCACGCTCAACGCCGTGGCCGGTGCGCGCACCGGCAATGCGCCGCGCGCCCAACGCCCCTGGCTCGGCCGGTTCTGGGGCATGATCTCCGGCTTCACCAGCTTCGTCAGCCATGCCGGCGGACCGCCCTATCAGGTCTACATGCTGCCGCTGCGCCTCGAGCCGGTGCGCTTTGCCGGAACCTCCGTGATCTTCTTCACCACCGTGAACGCGATCAAGCTGGTTCCCTATGCCGCGCTCGGCCAGTTCGCGCCCGAAAACCTTGCGACCTCCGCCGTGCTGCTGCCGTTGGCGCCGCTGGCGACACTTGCCGGCGCCTGGCTGGTGAAACGCATTCGCCCGGGCATCTTCTACAAGATCACCTATGCGGGCGTGGGGATCATCGGGGTCAAATTGTTCTGGGACGGACTGAGCGCGCTTCTCGCCTGATCCGCGGCCACCATTGCTGTTGATCGCGGGGCGCAATGCCGCTTTGATGGCGCGACGAACGGCGCCCGCTCCGCGGACCCGCCGGAGACCTTGGAGGACAGAATGGCCGAAAGCGGCAGCCCCTACACACGCGATCTCGACAAGACAAAGGCGAATTACACACCGCTGTCGCCCCTGAGTTTCCTGGCCCGCGCCGCCGGCATCTTTCCCGATCACACAGCCATCGTCCATGGAACGGACCGAACGTCCTACGCGGATTTCTACGCCCGGTCCCGCCGCCTTGCCTCCGCGCTCGCCGCAAGAGGAATCGGCAAGAACGACACCGTCACGGTGATGCTTCCCAACACCCCGCCCATGCTGGAGGCCCACTACGGTGTGCCGATGGCCGGCGCGGTGCTGCATTCACTCAACACCCGGCTCGACGCGGCCGTCATCGCCTTCCAGCTCGATCATGCAAACAGCAAGATCGTGATCACGGACCGGGAATTCGCCCCCGTGATGAAGGAGGCGCTCGCCCTTGCCGAGGTCTCCCCGCTGGTGATCGACTACGACGATCCGGAGTTTTTCCAGGAGGGCGAGCGGCTCGGTTCGCTCGACTACGAGGCCTTCGTCATGAGCGGCGACCCCGCGTTTGCCTGGTCGCTGCCGGAGGACGAATGGGACGCGATCGCGCTGAATTACACCTCCGGCACCACCGGGAACCCGAAGGGCGTGGTTTACCACCATCGCGGCGCCTATCTGCTGGCCCAGGCCAACATCCTGACCGCCGGCATGGCGAAACACCCGGTCTACCTGTGGACCCTGCCGATGTTTCACTGCAACGGCTGGTGCTTTCCCTGGTCGATGTCGGTCGTTGCCGGGACCCACGTTTGCCTGCGCCAGGTGCGGCAAAAGCCGATCTGGGATGCGCTGGCCGATGAAGGCGTGACGCATCTGTGCGGCGCGCCCGTGGTGATGTCCACCATCCTGAACGCGGCGGACGCCGACAAGCGCGATCTCGGCGGACGCGTGGTCGATTTCTTCACTGCCGCCGCGCCCCCGCCGGAATCGGTGCTCGCCGCAATGAAGGAAGCCGGCTTCAACGTGACCCACCTCTACGGCCTGACCGAGGTCTACGGTCCCGCCGTCGTCAACGAGTGGAAGCGCGAATGGGACGCGCGCCCCGCGGCCGAACAGGCCGCACTCAAGGCGCGCCAGGGCGTTCGCTACGTTGCCCTGGATGACCTCAGCGTCCGCGATCCGCAAACCATGGAGGCCGTTCCGGCCGACGGCGAGACGCTCGGCGAGGTCATGTTTCGCGGCAACGTGGTGATGAAGGGCTATCTGAAGAACCCGCAAGCCACGGCGGAAGCCTTTTCCGGCGGCTGGTTCCATTCCGGCGATCTCGGCGTGCTGCATCCCGACGGTTACATCCAGCTCAAGGACCGCTCCAAGGACATCATCATTTCCGGCGGCGAGAACATTTCCTCCATCGAGGTGGAGGAGGTCCTGTTCAAGCATCCACAGGTAATCGCGGCGGCGGTGGTGGCGCGCCCGGACGACAAATGGGGCGAGACCCCGTGCGCCTTCGTCGAGCTCAAGACCGGCGCCGGCGTGTCGGCGGACGATCTCATCGAATTCTGCCGTGAGCACATGGCCCGCTTCAAGGCGCCGCGCCACGTCGTCTTCACCGACTTGCCGAAGACCTCGACCGGAAAGATCCAGAAGTTCGTGCTGCGCGAGATGGCAAAATCAGTCTAGCGGAGAACGCCTCCTCAAACGACAAAAGCCGCGGCATTGCCGCGGCTTCTGATGTCGTGCGGCAGGTCGGGCCTGCCGGCTTGCGTCATTTTGACTTCAGTGCAAGGTCGCGTTCGATTGCAGTTTTTCAATCTCGTCCTTGAGGTGAAGCTTCCGGCGTTTGAGGGAGGCAATCTCGAGCGAGTCCGTGCTCGGATGCCGCATCGCTTTTTCCAGTTCACGTTCAAGATCGGAGTGGCGTCTCTGCAACTCGACGAGATGCGACTGAAGGGACATGGATAACCTCCTTGCCTATGCGCTTTTGACGACTGGAGTGTGACACAGCAGGAAACGGCTGTCGAACGCTTCCGGGTTGTAACGAGGGCAGGGTTACCCAGCGGTTACGGCGGATTTCGCCCCCTGCGACACCGTGTCCTTTCGCCCTGCCGGACCCGGATTTTCGGTCGCGCCAAGTCGGCCCTACCGCAAACCGCGCCCGCGCTGTATCCTGCCCGGGGCGGAAGAGAATGCGGCGGAGATTCCCGCTCGGCCGCCGGCATCCGGTCCGAGCCGCTTCGGACCACACGCGTGGAGTAAGGCATGGATTCAGGCATGGGCAGCGGCCAGGACGAGAACGCGGTTCGCATCGAGCTTGCAAAGCTGCGGCAGGAACACCGCGACCTCGATACGGCGATCTCGGCGATGAGCGAAACCGGGCGCAACGATGCCCTTCAGATGCAGCGCCTCAAGAAGAAGAAACTGTCGCTGAAAGACCGCATCACCACGCTGGAAGACAAGCTCCTGCCCGACATCATCGCCTGAGCGGCGCGCGCGCCCGGTCTGATGTGCCCGACCGCTCTTGCGCCCGCCCCCGCGCTGCATATAGTGCGGAGCCTTCCAGGAAGCGTTCCCGCAGATCCGCGAGGACCCCAACCGATCTTGAAGGCAAGCGGCGCATGACCACGACACGACCACCGGTGGCGATCATAATGGGCAGTCAATCCGACTGGCCGACCATGAAACACGCGGCGGACACGCTCGATGCGCTCGAGATCGCCTATGACGCGCGGATCGTGTCGGCGCATCGCACGCCACAACGCCTCTATGATTTCGCAAGCGGGGCCCGGGAGGCCGGGTTCAAGACCGTGATCGCCGGAGCGGGCGGCGCGGCGCACCTTCCCGGGATGACCGCATCGATGACAGCGCTGCCGGTCTTCGGCGTCCCGATCGAATCGCGCACCTTGAAGGGCGAGGACAGCCTGCTGTCGATCGTCCAGATGCCGGCCGGCATTCCCGTTGGAACCCTGGCGATCGGACGCGCCGGCGCCGTCAACGCCGCCCTCCTCTCCGCTGCCGTCCTGGCACTGGCCGATCCCGCGCTTGCCGAGCGTCTCGATGCCTGGCGCGCGCGCCAGAGCGAGGCGGTTGCCGAGCGCCCCGTCGACGACGCCTGAGACCACTGAGGCAAACCGCCTTGAGGGCGTCAGCGCCCCGTCCCGCCATGCAGCCGAAGGATCCGCACATCATGACCACAAAGGCGCTGTCCCGCCCGCTGTCGCCGGGCGACACGATCGGGATCCTGGGAGGCGGTCAACTCGGCCGGATGCTCGCGCTCGCCGCCGCCCCGCTCGGCCTGAAGACCCACATCCTGTGCCCGGATCCCGACAGCCCCGCCTTCGAGGTCGCCAGCAGCTACACGGTCGCCGGCTACGACGACGTGTCGGCGCTCGACATCTTCGCGGCCGCGGTCGATGTCGTGACCTATGAGTTCGAGAACGTGCCGGGACCGACGGCCGCCCATCTTGCCGAACGGGTCTGCGTGCGCCCGGGCCCCAAAGCCCTCGCCGTTTCCCAGGACCGGCTGAACGAAAAGACGTTCCTGCGCGAGGCCGGCGTGCCCGTCGCCGATTACGCCCGGATCGATGCGGCCGGGGACATCGCGTCCGCGCTTGCGGAGCTGGGCGGCACCGGCATCCTCAAGACCCGGCGCATGGGCTACGACGGCAAGGGGCAGGTGCTGTTGCGCGCGGAAGCCGATGCCGCGGCCGCCTTCCAGCAGATTGGCAAGACGCCGTCGATCCTTGAGGCCTTCGTGCCGTTCGAACGCGAGGTTTCGGTGATCGCCGCCCGCGCCGTCGACGGCACGGTGCGCGCCTACGACGTGGCGGAAAACGTCCACCGCGACCATATCCTCAAGACCTCGACCGTCCCGGCCGCGCTCGATGCGCAACTGGCGGCGGAAGCGCGCGCGATGGCCGAGCGCATTGCGGACCAGTTGGACTACGTCGGCGTGATCGGCGTGGAGATGTTCGTTCTGCCACAAGGGAGCGCAAGCCGCCTTGTGGTCAACGAGATCGCCCCGCGCGTGCACAATTCCGGGCACTGGACGCAGGACGCCTGTCTCGTCTCGCAGTTCGAGCAACATGTTCGGGCAATCGCCGGCTGGCCGCTCGGCAGCGCCGAACGCCACAGCGACGTGGTGATGGAAAACCTGATCGGCGACGAGGTCGAGCGCTGGCAGGAGATCCTGCGCGATCCGGCGTCCGCGCTGCATCTCTACGGCAAGTCGGATACGCGCGCCGGCCGCAAGATGGGCCATGTGAACCGCATCTGCCCCCAGCGCGCCTGACCCCCGTCCGGAACGCCGCAATGCGCCCGGCCTGCGGTCGCGAAGGCCCGCCCGCTCGGTCCTAGAGCAGGCCGAGCCGTTCGCGCGCCGCGAAGCGCCACAACAGCACGATGGAGACCGCTGCCAGACCGAAGGCCAGCCCCCACCAGATGCCGATGCCGCCAAGGCCCAGCGGGAAGGCAAGCACATAGGCGAGCCCCATGCCGCCGACCCAATAGCCGATGACGGCAATGACCATCGGCGTCTTGGTGTCGGATAGCCCACGCAGCAGGCTGCCGCCGACCACCTGGGCGCCGTCGAAGATCTGGAACACGGCAGCGATCGCCAGGAAGGTCACCCCGATCGCCAGCACCTCGGCGGACTGCGGATTGTCGAGATCGAGGAACAGCGACACGAAGGGCACGGGCTTCAGCCAGAACGCGATGGCGCAGATCACCATGAACCCCATCGACACGACGAGAGCCGCCCAGCCGGCGCGGCCCACCCCGACGCGGTCGCCGCGTCCGGCGGCGAGGCCGATGCGAATCATCCCAGCCTGCCCCAGCCCGAGCGGAACCATGAAGGTGATCGAGGTCAGCTGAAGGACGACGCCATGGGCGGCGAGCGGCACCGTCCCGATCCAGCCCATCATCAGCGACGAACCGGAAAACAGCGCCACCTCCACAAGCAGCATGATGGCGATTGGCCACCCCAGCCTGAGGATCTCGAAAAATTTCGACCAGTCGCTGCGCCACAGGCGGCCGAACACCGCGTAGCGGCGCAGCTGGCGTTGGCGCAGGGTGTAGACGACAATGATGAGGAGCGTGGCGAAGGACGTGGCGACAGAAGCGATCCCGGCCCCGACCAGCTCCAGCCGCGGCATCCCGAAATTGCCGAAGATCAGCGCATAGTCGATGACGGCGTTGAACAGTGCCGCGGCGATCGTCGCCCACAGCACCACCTGGGCCTTTTCCAGCACGGTGACGAAATTGCGCAGCGCCATCGTCATCAGCGAGGGAAACACCGCAAACATCATGATGCGCGCATAATCGCCGGCAAGCGCGGAGACATCCCGCTGTTGCCCGAACGCAAGCAGGATATCCTCGGTGAACCACAACACGCCGAGCGTGGGAACCGAATAGACCGCGACAAACCAGAAGCCCATGCGCACGGACCGACGCAGGTCGCGCGGCCGGCGTTCGCCGCGCGCCTTTGCCGCCAGTGGCACCACCGCCTGGAGCACGCCCATGCCGAACAGCCAAATGACGATATAAAGATTGAACGCCAGAACGGCCGCGGCAAGTTCCACCGCCCCCAGCCAGCCGATCATCACCACATCTGTGGTGTTGATCGCCATCTGTGCAACCTGTGCGCCGGCGATCGGTATGCCGAGCCGAAGGCTCTGGACGACCTCATTGCGCCATGCGCCCACTGCGTCTGCTGCGCTTTGCGCATCGGGCCCCGACGCTGTCATTTCCCCGTTCTCCCCGATCGGACCGGCCAACGGCCGCCGCGTGCCCGGCTAGGCCCTCTTGTCATGAGTCTGTGGTATCCTGCGGCCGATGCAGCGTCCAGTGGCCTTCCGGTCGATGACACTCCGGACGCAGATTAACCTGAGATCCGATGCATCTGGCACTTATGGCGGTGGACAATAACTCCGGCCTCTGCTAACTAGACGGCCTGATTAGCGACGTGAAAGCGGCGCGCCGGTGTCTTTTGCACAGCGCGCCCCAGGCTTGCAGCTGATGACAGAGGCAAGCCGGTTTCGCTTCCGAGTCACACAGCGAGTCCAACTGGGTGAGATCCGGCACCGGATGCGGCAGTCGCATGGGTGCAAGAACGATGGGAAAAAACGCGTGCAGGTTCTGGTCCGCGACAACAATGTCGATCAGGCGCTCAAGGCGCTGAAGAAGAAAATGCAGCGCGAAGGCATCTTTCGCGAGATGAAGCTTCGTGGCCACTACGAGAAGCCGTCGGAAAAGAAGGCCCGCGAGAAGGCGGAAGCCGTTCGCCGTGCGCGCAAGCTGGCGCGCAAGCGCGCTCAGCGCGAAGGCCTTCTGCCGAGCAAGGCTCCGCGCCGCTAGAAAATCCGGACGGGCCTGCGCCTTCTGTCGCATGCTTGCGCAGGGTGTCCTTTGACTGCGGCCGTTCAGGACCTTTCTGACATGCTGCTTCATCGGGATGAGCCGATAGCCCGCAGGCCGTAGAGGCCCGGGGGCAAGGCACGTGCATGCGCGGCAGCCGCCGCGCGGCCCACGCGGCTGCGCCGTCTTTGCATCGCATCCGGGGCAATGCCACAATCCTGACTCAGGACTGACGGCACGGTTCGGAAGAAACGCACTGCGGAATTTGCGCATTGCGGCTTGGACGGTGGCGCCGATAGTCTTGGGTGTGCAAAGTCTGAGGCGAAAACGGAAGTCCGGAAGGGGCAGCGATGCAGATGGCGAAGGTGCAGCACCGGGCCTCCTTGGCCGCAGTGATTTCCTGCGGTCTTCTGCTTTCCGCATGCCAGACTGCCGGGGTTTCCGGCGTTCCCATCGACAGATCGGCCGGGTCGGCCGCCAATATCGATTCGCTGAACGCCGTGATCGAGGCGAACCCGCGCGATGCCGCCGCCTATAACACCCGCGGCATCGCCTACGGCCAGGCGGGCCGGTTCAACAACGCGCTTGAAGATTTCGGTACCGCCCTTCAGCTTGCGCCGAACTCCTACCAGGCCTACGCCAATCGCGCGCTTGTTCATCGCAGGATGGGCAACACCCAGGCTGCGATCTCCGACTACAGCGCCGCACTGCGGATCAAGCCGGACTACGATGTGGCGCTTGTCGGCCGCGGCAATGCCTATCGCACGCTCGGCCGCAACGACATGGCCCTCGCCGATTTCAATGCGGCAATCGCCATCGATTCCAGCAACGCCCGCGCCTATCACAATCGCGGCCTGATTTATCAGGCCCAGGGCCAGCACGCGCGCGCGGTCGAGGACTTCGCGACCGCCATCGGTCTCGATCCCAACGCCGCCGAACCCTATATTGCTCGCGGCGTTTCCTATCTTGCGCTGAACGATCCGAAAGCCGCCTTCTCCGACCTGTCGGATGCCGTCAATCGCGACAAGCGCTCGGCAGTCGCCTGGGCCAACCGCGGACTGGCGTTGGAGCTTCTCGGCAAGCCGAACGATGCCCGGCGCTCGTTCAACCGGGCGCTCGGCATCGATGCCTCCAACGAGATCGCCCGCGACGGCATCGGCCGCCTGGATCGCGGCGGCTGAACGCTCTCACGCTCGGGCGGGCACAGGCCCGCCTCCCCCAAAAAATCCACAAGATTGCCCACAAATATCCACAGGCAACGGCGCCTGCCCGAACGCAATTGTGTGCGTGGACGTGCGCGGCGCATCGCATGCGCATCAGCTGACTGCTGCAGGCGGCGTGACCGGCCGTGACGGGAATGTGCGAAGATCAGGGCGCTGCACTTTTGCACCGGCGTGAAAACACAGCGCGAAAGGAGGCGAACGGTTGCAACCGTTCGCCTCCATTGGTCAGGTCAGCGCAGGGCGACAACGGGTAGCAACACCACGGCCGGCCCGTCGTCGAAGCGATCCGCACGCGGCGCCGCACCGGCGCCGTTGCCGAAGCGGTTGGCAAAGACCCGTCCGCCCGGCGACAGCAACAGTTCGAGCCGGCGCTGATTGGGATGGGACAGGGATGCGAAGGTCTGCGTGCGTGTCGTGGCGGCGCCGGAGATCAGCGCCGGCATCGAACGGTCCGGCAGGGCGGCAAAGACCGCCAGCGGATCCTTGATCACAGGCGCTGGCAGGCGTCCGGACATGGATCCGACACGCGCCGGCTTGCTGTCGTCCGCGCTGCGCCGCCTGGGAACACCGATGGCACCAGTTGCCGCGCTTGTCGCGGTCGCGGCGACGGCCGGTGCATAGGCAAGCGTCGCGGCGTTGAGGTCGCCCTGAGGCTTGCGTGACGGCTGGCCTCCACCGGTTGCCGCGGCAATCGCCGAGGCACCGTCGCTCGGTGCGGGACGCGGAAGGATGCCGCCGTCTGTCGGCCCCTGACGAAGCTCCGCCGTTCTGGGCCGCGGCGTGATGGCGGGAGCGGCACTTGCGACCTGCACCGGCTGCGCCGCAATTTCCGACGGCCCCTCTTCCACGGCGGGAAGTCCGCTGGCAATCCGCTGGGCCTGCGCCTCAAGCGTACCGGGTGCGACCGCACCGGCCGTCGCTGCGGCGACGATGGCGGCAAACCCGGCCGGCTTCGTGCGCGGACGCACGTCCGCCACGACGATCGGATCGGTGACGGTCGGCGCCGCGTCCTCTTCGGCCCCGCCCGCGCTGCGCACGCCCGGCGGCGCCTGCGGCGGAACCGGCGCCGGCGTACCGGCCTGCACCACACGCGAACGCAGCGGAGCCGGTGGGGTCGGCGTGGATGCGGACGAGGTTTCCTCTTCCTCGTCACTCGAGAAAATGCGCGCAATCAGGCCGGGCCCGTTCGAGGCCTGCGTGGTGGGCGGACGCGAAATGCGGCGACCCGCGTCGTTGGAAATATCCGAGGAATTGCGTCGGACGGGCTGCGAGGTGTTGCTGCTGGCGACGACGGTTGCGCGCGAGGCACCGCTCTTCTTGCGCGAGAGCGCCTCGGCGTAGCGCGGCATCTTCTTGCCGTCGGTCGGCACATGGATCGTGTCGCCGCGCGGAAACACCTTGGCGAGCTGGCGCCGCGTCATGCGGGGCCAGTGCCGCACGGTACCGGTGTCCAGATGAACGAACGGCGTGCGCGATGTGGGATAATAGCCGACGCCGCCGACCTCACGACGCAGGCCGAGCGCACGCAGTTTGGAGACGTTCACGCCGGGAATGAAGAAATCCATCGCGCGTCCGCGCGTGTGCTGGCTCTTCTTCGCCACACCGCGCGAACGACGGCGGAGCATGTTGTTTGTCGCCGGCGAGCGATAGCCGGAAACGACATGGATCGCCTTGTTGGTTCCCGCCTTCTGGTAGACCTCCCAGACGAGGTCGAACAGTTCGGGATCCATCTTGGTGATTTCGTTGCGGCGCCAGTCCCGCAAAAAGCGGTTCAGCTCGCGCAGACCCGATGACAGGTACCGGCCGTTCTTCTTGAACGTGATGGAGACCCGTTCCTGCGTATGGGTGTTGTAGAGCTTCAGCGTGCGCGTTTCGGCAGACGCCGGCGCTACCGCAAGCGATGCCACGGACAGGCATGCCGCCAGTGCAATCGCTGCAAGCGAGCGTGTGCGGCATCGCAGCCTGGAGAACAGTGCTTCGAGCAATGTCAGTCTCGCTAGTTTGTCGGCGGGATCGCCGAACACCCGCCCCCCGTCGGACTGGTGTAGGTGAGCGAAGTTAAGAAGCCTTTACCGTATTCAAAAATGAGCGCAAATCGTGGCAATTACGCATCACAATCGAAAAATTTTCACGTTTTCGTTAAAACAGTGGCGACACGCGCCGAAATCGGGCCGCGGCGCGGACCGATCCCGGGCAGCGACAACGCGTTTGACGGGGTCCGGTGCGGCTCGGGCGCGGCTCGACAGAGACGCCCTTCGCCGGTTCTAGCGGTAGAGGTCGTTCGAACCGCGCTGGCGCAGGCGAAACACCCTGGCACGTTGCTCACGCACCGAAAGCTTTTCAACTGTCTTCTTCGGCGCCGCACGACGAACGGGGGCTGCGCGTTTCACCGGATCGGCGACGGCGAACTTCTGCCAGTCCTGCCACCCCTCGATCTCGAGCGCTTTCGTCAGCCTGGCATTGTGGCCGTAGATGTCCGGGCGGCGCTGCAGACGGCCGGCTGCGTCGACATGCGCCGTGAAATACGTCAGATGCACCGGAACATGGCGCTTCAGGTTGACCCGCTTTTCACGTCCACCGATCATCTTCTTCAGCGCCGCCGCATCCCACTGCGGATCGAGCTGCAGGAGCGCATCCGCGAAATCGAAGGGATCCTGAACGCGCACGCAGCCATGGGAGAACGCCCGGCGCGACCGGTTGAACAGGCTCTTCGACGGCGTGTCGTGCAGATAGACGGAATGCCGGTTGGGGAACATGAACTTGATGCGTCCAAGCGCATTGCCGGATCCCGGACGCTGGCGGATGCGCACGGAGCGCAGATTGACGCCGGCCCAGTCGATGGACGACGGGTTGACGACCCGCCCCCCCGCAAGGACCTCGTAATTTCGTGCGCCCAGATAGGCCGGATTGGCACGGATCGACGGCAGAAGTTCCTGCGACGCGATGGAATAGGGAACGTTCCAGTAGGGATTGACGATCACATGGTCCATTTCGTCGGAAAACACCGGCGTCTGGTTCGCCGGCTTGCCAACGACGACCCGCGTTTCGTAGACCTGCGCCCCATCGCGCACAAGGCGCACCTTGAATTCGGGAATGTTGACGGAGACGTGAAACGCCCCGAGATCGCGCGGCAGCCAGCGCCAGCGCTCCATGTTGGCGATGATGTCGGAGATCGCCATGCCGTCGTCGGCGGTCGCGTTCAGCGCCAGCAAAGTGCGCGGCCCGACAATGCCGTCTGCATGAAGTCCGTTTTCCTCCTGAAACGCGAAGACCGCATCCTTCACCGCGGTGTCGAACAGGGCGGGGTCGCTCTCAGCCCCGGCTCCGGCTTCGCTCCCGGCCCGGGTTTGCCCGGTCGGTTCACCGGCCCCCGCATCGACAGCCTCGACCGTCTTTTCAGCCGCCTCTGCGGCCTGCCCGTCCGCCGGCGTCTCAATCGGTTGGGCAGATGCAAGACCGAGCCGTTCGCGCAGCACAGCGACGCGCGCATCCCTCACACCTTCCTTCAGCACCTTGCCAGCCGGCACGACGGGCGGCCCCGTCTCCCCGGCGGCGGCCTTGCGCAATTCGGCGAGTTTCGTCCGCAGCGCCTGAAACCCGCTGTGCGGCGGGTTGTAGCCATCGAGGGCGGCAACGGGATCGGCGCTCGCTGCCAGCGTCTCGAGCACCAGGGCCGCCTCGGGCTTTTCCGGCGAGGCGGTGATGTAGCCCGACAGGCTCGAGGGCTCGACCCGGCCGGCCTGGGCGTGTTCGGCATAGGTCAAAAGGGCTGCCGACAGCGCGCGTTCGAACCGGGCGGCCGCATCGTCGTCAAGCCGCCCGACCCGGGCGAGCAGATCGGCGGAAAGTGCGTAAGCCTCCGCCGACAGGCCGTCTTCCCCGGCCCGTTCCATGCGCGCCACCAGCTGATAGGCACCGAGTGTCGGCGCGCCGTCCCGCGTCCACACCGGTGCGTAATCGCGCGCAGCGTAAAACGCGGCGACGGCCTTGCGCCTGGCGTCGGTCAGAAAGGGCGTCTGCGCGTCCGGATCGGCGCGTGAAGCGGTGTCTTCCAGAAGGACCTGCAAAGCCGTTGCCGGCTGCGCCGTCAAAAGCGACCGCGTGTCCGCCGGACCGGACGACACCGCATCGTCCGTTGCATTGGCAAGGGCGCCGGACACGGCGGCAAGGCCGAAGAACGCCCCTGCAAGCGTTGTACGCACGAGCGTGGAGCAAAAGGTCTTCGGCATGATCGCGGATCCTGAACACGATTGGCGGGTTCAAGAGTCCCGCGAGAACTGGTGTCGTAACGTTACCAAGCCTGCGCGGAGAGGCTGATGCAAGTCACGCGACCGCGATGGCACGCCTATTCGGCAGCCTCCGCGCCATGTGTTGCATCAAGGCCATAGTCTTTCAACTTGCGGTAGAGAGTTGAGCGCCCTATCGACAACCTTCGCGCGACTTCGGTCATCCGTCCACCGTAGTGGTCAATCGCGGTGCGGATCATCTCCGCCTCGATTGAATCGAGTGCGCGCATGTGCCCCTGATCGTCGAGGCAGCGCAGATAGCCGAAGGGCACGCGGGTTTCGCCGGAACCGGCGCTTGCGCCGGCAACCTCCTCACCGCTCGGCTCGGACTGGGTCTGTCCGTCGACGTCCGCCACGGGATGCCGACCGGTCCCGGCGGCAGGCGCAGGCGCATGCGCTCCGGCGCTGCCGGCCGTGGCGTTGGATGCGGCTGCGGAATGACCGGCAACCGAAAGAGCCTCCCCGGCGATATCCACGCCGCCCACGCTTGCCAGAACCTGGGGGAAATCGTCCTTTCGCAGGTGATCTCCCTCGCACAGCACGACCGCGCGGAACACGGCGTTTTCAAGCTGGCGGATGTTGCCGGGCCAGTCGTAGGCCTGAAGCATCGCCACTGCGTCGGGGGCAACGGACGTAATATGCGGACGCCCCTCCTCCGCGACGAAGCGCGCCAGGAAATGGCGAACGAGATCGGGAATATCCTCCCGGCGGTCGCGCAGCGGCGGCAGCCACAAGGGAAAGACGTTGAGCCGGTAATAGAGATCCTCGCGGAACCGCCCGTCCTTGACCAGATCGACCAGACGGCGGTTGGTCGCGGAAATCAGGCGGAAGTCGACCTTCACCGGGCGCCGCGCGCCGATCGGATCGATCTCGCCTTCCTGAAGCGCCCGCAGCAGCTTCACCTGGATGTCGGGCGGAAGCTCGCCGACCTCGTCGAGAAACAGGGTTCCGCCATGCGCTTCCTGAAACTTGCCGATGTGCTTGTCGACCGCGCCGGTGAAGGCGCCCTTCTCGTGGCCGAAGAGGATCGATTCCACCAGATGCTCGGGGATCGCGCCGCAGTTGACGGTGACGAAGGGACGGGCGCGCCGTTCGCTGGTGCCCTGGATGGCGCGGGCGATCAGTTCCTTGCCGACGCCGGACTCGCCCTCGATCAGCACGGGGATCTGCGAATGCGCAGCCCGGCTGCCGACGCGGATGACACGCTCCATCGCCTCAGAGCGCGTGACGATGTCACTGAAGCCGAAGGTGCCGCTCGACTGTTTGTGGATACGGGTGATCTCGCCTTCAAGCGCCTTGATCTTCATGAAGGTGCGGATTGCGACTTCCAGGCGCTCCGGCGAGACCGGCTTGACCACGAAGTCCTGCGCGCCGGCGCGAATGGCATTGACCGCGGCATCGATGCCGGCATGCGCCGTCTGGACGATGATCGGGATCGTCGAACGCATCTCGCGCAGCCGCGCGATCACGCCCATGCCGTCGAGTTCGGGCATCACCAGATCGAGGATCAGAAGATCGATGTCCGCGCCGTCGGGTCCGGAGAGGGCCTCAACGGCCTGCGCGCCGTTCTCGACGGTTCGCGAGCGATAGCCGAAGCGCTTGACCGCTTCCTCGAGCAGCCGGCGCTGCACCGGGTCGTCGTCGGCGATGAGAATGCGTCCGCTGGTCGGGATCATGTGGGTGCCGCGCCTTTCGGATCTCGCCCCTGTGTCAATTCGGGTCACCGTAGCGCCGGAGCGGTAAACAAATCGTCCATCTTTTCCCCGATACGCGAGCGGAAAAGCGATTGAACATTGCCCTTCGGCTGCAATCCACAATATCCAGTAGGAACGACAGACCACTTCAGGACCCTCTCGGAGACCGCATGACATTCCCGCGCCAGAATTCGTTCCCGTTCGCCGCACGGCCGCTCACGACAGGGCCGGCGTTCGCATCCCCAGGCGAGGGAACCGCACATCCGGAAAGCCTCGGGGACCTGCCCGAGTGGAACCTCGCCGACCTCTACCCCGCCCATGACGCGCCGGAGCTTGCCGCCGACATGGCGCGCGCGGCCACCGACGCCGCCGCCTTCGAGGATCGCTACAAGGGCAAGCTGGAGGAAATGGCGACGCGCTCCGGTGCCGAACTGGCGGATGCGCTCAAGGAGATGGAAGCGCTTGACGACCTGATGGGCCGCATCGCCTCCTATGCGGGTCTGTTTTACGCCGGCGACACCACCGATCCGGTGCGCCAGAAGTTCTATGGCGACGCACAGGACAAGCTGACGGCCGCCAGCACGCATCTGATCTTCTTCACGCTGGAACTCAACCGCATCCCCGACGATGTCCTCGATGGCGCGGCCAAGGACCCGGGCCTTGCGCATTATCGTCCCTGGCTCGACGACATCCGCAAGGCGCGTCCCTATCAGCTGGAGGACCGCATCGAGCAGCTCTTCCACGAAAAATCCGTGACCGGGTCGTCCGCCTGGAACCGCCTGTTCGACGAGACCATGGCCGGGCTTCGCTTCGACGTCGACGGCAAGGAACAGGCGCTGGAGCCGACGCTGACGCTTTTGCAGGATCCCGACGGAGCCACCCGCAAGGCGGCGGCCGAGGCACTTGGCAAGACCTTCAGGGAAAACCTGTCGACCTTCACGCTGATCACCAACACGCTGGCCAAGGACAAGGAAATCTCCGACCGCTGGCGCGGCTTCGAGGACATCGCCGACAGCCGCCACCTTTCCAACCGTGTCGAGCGCGAGGTGGTCGATGCCCTGGTGGAGGCCGTGCGCGCCGCCTATCCGGACCTGTCGCATCGCTATTACGCGATGAAGGCGAAGTGGTTCGGTACGGACGTGATCGACTACTGGGACCGCAATGCGCCGCTTCCCTCCGCAGACAGCCGCAAGATCCCCTGGGAGGAAGCCCGTGCGCTGGTGCTGGAAGCCTACGGCCGCTTCTCGCCGAAAATGGCCGGCATCGCCGACGATTTCTTCTCCAAGGGCTGGATCGACGCACCCGCCCGCCCCGGCAAGGCGCCCGGCGCCTTCGCCCATCCCACGGTGCCCAGCGCCCACCCCTACGTCCTGCTTAACTACCAGGGCCGCACGCGCGACGTGATGACGCTCGCCCACGAGCTTGGCCACGGCGTTCACCAGGTGCTCGCCGCGCCCAACGGCGCGCTGATGGCCCCGACCCCGCTGACGCTTGCCGAGACCGCCAGCGTCTTCGGCGAGATGCTGACCTTCAAGGAGTTGCTGGCGACGGCGGAAACCCCGGAGCGCCGCAAGATCCTGCTCGCCGGCAAGGTCGAGGACATGCTCAACACGGTGGTGCGCCAGATCGCTTTCTACAGCTTCGAGCGCAAGGTCCACGCCGCGCGCCGCGAGGGAGAACTGACCTCGGAGGCGATCTGCGATCTCTGGATGTCCGTGCAGGGCGAAAGCCTCGGGCCGGCAATCCGATTCGGCGACGGCTACGAGACCTTCTGGACCTATATCCCGCACTTCATCCATTCGCCCTTCTATGTCTACGCCTATGCCTTCGGCGACTGTCTGGTGAACTCGCTCTACGCCGTCTACGAGGGGGCCGAGGACGGTTTCCAGGACAAGTATTTCGCCATGCTCTCGGCGGGCGGCACCAAGCACCATTCGGAGCTGCTGGCGCCCTTCGGACTGGATGCCAGCGACCCCGCCTTCTGGTCGAAGGGCCTGTCGGTGATTTCCGGCTTCATCGACGAACTGGAACGTCTGGAGGACTGATGCCGGCACAGCAGGCCGACGGCGACACGGCGGTGCGCGCGCCCTTCGCGCATACGCCCTATGACGGCTCGTCGAAACCCTTCACCGTCGGGTTGATGCCACTCGATCCGCGCGAGTGGATCGAGCCGGACGGCCGCTTCGCCGAACAAATGGCCGAGAAGGACCGCCTGTTCGCCGGAGCCGGCGAGGCTCCGGTGTTCCTGGCGGAACCGGACACACATGCCGCGCAGGCGGAAGTGCTTGAGATGCTGCGACACCATCTGCCGCAGCGCTTCCCCGACCTCTACACACCGACAGCGACCGGCCTCCACCTCGCCGCGACCGGACGCGACATCGACCTGGACACGTCCGGCGCGCCACCGCTCAAGACGGCGGCCCGCCTGGTTCAGGAAGATCTCGTACTCATGCGCAAGGGCGAAGACGGCTACCGCCTTGCAGCCGCCGCGCTCTGCTTTCCCTCTTCCTGGTCGCTTGCTGAGAAATTCGGCCAGTCGATGACCGGGATCCACGAGACCGTGCCGGGCTTCAACGGGACGCGCATGGGCATGATGGTGGCGCGGATCTTCGACAATCTCCCGGTGGACCGCCCGTCCTGGCGGCTGAACTGGTCGCTTTATTCCGGCGCGGCGCTGCACCAGCCTCACGCCAAGCGCATCGACGCGGAGGCGACCGACCCGAACCGCATGGACCGGCATGCGCTGACGGGCACCGGTGCAAAGATCCCGCTGTTCGTGCGCGTCGAACGCCAGACCCTGCGGCGCCTGCCCAAAAGCGGCGATATCCTTTTCACCATCAAGGTGCACCACGATCCGGCAACGGCCTTCGCCCGACATCCGCAAGGCGCGGAGCTTGCCGAAGGGCTGCGTGCGCAACTGGAAGCGCTCGATGCCGACCAGCTCGCCTACAAGGGCCTGACCGGCGCGCGCGACACCATTGCCGCACGTCTGCGAGATCTCGCAAAGACCGCCGCCGGGCAGTAACGCCCCCCGCCCCGGACAATCCGGTCTATGCTGGCAGACGTAGATCCCGGTGATGGTGGCTCCCCGCCTCCACCGCCACCCGGCAATCCCTTCTCAACGGAGACCTCTTTCGCATGTCGACAACACCGCCTCGCGACCGGGAACAGAACCGCATGAGCGCGAGGGTCGGGCGCTATGCGCGGGTCGGCGCGAACATGAGCGGGCTGGCGGCGAAGCTCGCCGGAGCGCGCGTCTTCGGCTATCAGGTCGACAACGAAAAACAGGCGGCCGAGCTGGCGGCGGCCCTTGGCGGTCTCAAGGGGCCGCTGATGAAGGTGGCGCAGCTTCTGTCCACCATCCCCGATGCGATCCCGCCGGAGTATGCGGTCGAGCTGGCGCAGCTGCAGTCGGATGCGCCGCCGATGGGCTGGCCCTTCGTCAAGCGCCGCATGTCGGCGGAACTCGGCCGCGACTGGCAGTCGCGCTTTGCCGAATTCGACCGCGCGCCGGCCGCCGCCGCCTCGCTTGGCCAGGTGCATCGCGCGGTCTCGAAAGACGGCGCGCCGCTCGCCTGCAAACTGCAATATCCCGACATGGCCTCGGCGGTGGAAGCGGATCTCAGCCAGCTCGGCCTGTTGTTTTCCGTTCACCGGCGCATGCAGCCGGCGATCGACACACGCGAGATCGCCCAGGAAATCGGCGAAAGGGTGCGCGAGGAACTCGACTACAAGCGCGAGGCGAAACAGATCGCCGCCTACAGCGAGATCTTCAAGGACGAGCCGCGCATTCGCGTGCCCGAGGTCCATGACACGCTGTCCACCGGCCGTCTCCTGACGATGAACTGGCTGGACGGGGCGCCACTGCTGTCGTTCCGGGACGCGCCGCTGGAAGATCGCAACCTGCTGGCGGAAACGATGTTCAAGGCCTGGTGGCATCCCTTCAGTCATTTCGGGATGATCCACGGCGATCCGCATCTGGGCAATTACACGGTGTTTTCGCAAAGCAGCCGGCCGGCCGGCATCAACCTGCTCGACTACGGCTGCATCCGCATCTTTCCGCCGGAGTTCGTCGCCGGCGTTGTCGATCTCTACCGCGGTCTGCTGGAAGAGGACGATGCGCTGGTCGTCTCCGCCTATGAGCGCTGGGGCTTCAAGGGGCTGACCCGCGAACTGATCGAGATCCTCAACATCTGGGCCCGTTTCATCTACGGACCGCTGCTTACCGACCGGGTGCGCTCCATCGCCGACGGGGTCAAGCCGGCGGAATACGGACGGCGCGAGGCGTTTCGCGTGCACAAGGCGCTCAAGGAAAAGGGCCCGGTCACGGTGCCGCGCGAGTTCGTCTTCATGGACCGCGCAGCCATCGGTCTCGGCGGCGTGTTCCTGCATCTTCGCGCGGAAATGAACTTTTTCCGCCTGTTCAACGAACAGATCGAGAATTTCGAAACCGCCGTGGTGGAGAAGCGACAGACGGAGCTTCTCGGCTCGGTCGGCCTTGCCGGCTGAGCCGAAGGTTTCGGCAGCGCGCGCCGAACGACCGCAATGCAAAACTGCGCGTTGCCGTGGGAGGCGTAGCTGCTATAAGTACGCGCAACCGCTTAACTGAGCCATTCAAGAGGAACCCATGTCCGATCAGACGACACCGGCAATGGATTATGACGAGCACGAGCGTACCTACGCCGGCTTCCTGAACTTCTCGAAGGTGGGCACTGTCGCCTTGATCAACGTGATGATCTGCCTTCTGCTGCTGACCTTCGGCGGCGGTGCGGCCGCGTTCTTCGGAACCGTCTTGATGATCGCAACGCTGATCGCTGCCGGTATCGGCCTGTTCGCGGGCGCCAACGGCTGGATTCCCTCCGCCGTGATCACACTGATTTCGAGCCTTCTGGCGGTCATCACCCTCGCGTGAGGCGCCGCATAACATTCATATCCATTTGAGACTGGGAGGAGACAGCCGATGAAACTCGCAGTGCCCCGCGAAAGCGAGGCAGGGGAAACGCGCGTCGCCGCCACGCCCGACACGGTGAAACGCTTCGTCGCGCTCGGATTTGACGTCACCGTCGAGAAGGGCGCGGGCGCTCTGTCCCGGATCGTCGACGCCGACTTCGAAGCGGCCGGCGCGACTCTCGCCGCCGATGCCAAGGCCACCCTTGCCGATGCCGACGTCGTGCTCAAGGTCCGCCGTCCCTCCACGGAGGAACTGGGCCTGATGAAGAAGGGCGCGATCGTCATCGCCAGCATGGATCCCTATGGCCACGACGACGCGGTCAAGGCCATGGCCGAGACCGGCATCGCCGCCTTCGCGATGGAATTCATGCCCCGCATCACCCGCGCCCAGTCGATGGACGTGCTCTCCTCGCAGGCCAACCTCGCAGGCTATCAGGCGGTGATCGACGCGGCTGCCGAATACGACCGTGCGCTTCCGATGATGATGACCGCCGCCGGCACCGTGCCCGCGGCGCGCGTGTTCGTCATGGGTGCGGGCGTGGCCGGACTTCAGGCGATTGCCACGGCGCGCCGTCTCGGCGCCGTCGTTACCGCGACCGACGTTCGCCCCGCCGCCAAGGAACAGGTGGAATCGCTGGGGGCGAAATTCGTCGCCGTCGAGGACGAGGAGTTCAAGCAGGCCGAAACCGCCGGCGGCTACGCGAAGGAAATGTCCGACGAGTACAAAAAGAAGCAGAACGAGCTGGTGGCGACCCATATCGCCAAACAGGACATCGTCATCACCACGGCGCTGATCCCCGGGCGGCCGGCGCCGAAGCTGGTCGACAAGGACATGGTCGCCGCGATGAAGCCGGGATCCGTGATCGTCGACCTTGCGGTCGAGCGCGGCGGCAACGTCGAGGGCGCCAAGCCCGGCAAGATCGCCAAGTCCGGCGACGTCAAGATCATCGGGCATCTGAACGTGCCCGGACGGATCGCGGCCTCCGCGTCGACGCTCTACGCGAAGAACCTCTTCGCCTTCGCCGAGACGCTTGTCGACAAGGACGCAAAGGCGATCGCGGTCGATTGGGACGACGAACTCGTCAAGGCGACCGTCCTGACCCGCGACGGTCAGGTCGTGCATCCGGCGTTTGCGCCGGACACCAAATAAGAGGGGGTCCAGATGACGGAACAAAACGCCACTGAAGCGCTCGAACGCGCCAGGGCTGCAGCCGAGACGGCCCGCGAGGCGGCTGAAACCGCGCAAGCTGCGGCCAACGCCGCGCAAGGCTATGCCGATCAGCTCGCAGGCGGAATGGGAGACTCGCTCGCACAGGCCGCCTCTGCGGCCACCGGCGGAGCGATCGATCCCTTCGTCTTCCAGTTCACGATCTTCGTGCTGGCGATCTTCGTCGGCTACTATGTCGTGTGGTCGGTGACGCCAGCGCTTCACACGCCGCTCATGTCGGTCACCAACGCCATCTCGAGCGTCATCGTCGTCGGTGCCTTGCTCGCCGTCGGCGTCGATCTGGCGGCCGAGGGCGCAGGCTACGCACGCGGCTTCGGTTTCATTGCCCTGATCATGGCCAGCGTGAACATCTTCGGCGGCTTCCTGGTCACCCAGCGCATGCTCGCCATGTACAAGAAAAAGCAGAAATAGGAGGCCGGACACATGCTTTCCGCCAATGTCACGGCCGTCCTCTATGTGATTTCGGCTGTTCTCTTCATCCTTGCGCTGCGCGGGCTGTCCAGCCCCGAGACGTCGCGCCAGGGCAATTTCCTCGGCATGACCGGCATGGCCATCGCCATCGTCACGACGCTGCTTACCGCAGCACCGGGCGCCGGCGGCCTGCTGATGATCCTTGCCGGTCTCGGCATCGGCGGCGCCATCGGCGCCGTCACCGCCAAGCGGGTGCCGATGACGGCCATGCCGCAGCTCGTCGCCGCCTTCCACTCGCTTGTCGGCATGGCGGCCGTGTTCGTGGCCGCCGGCGCGCTCTATGCGCCGCAGGCCTTCGGCATCGGCGTGACCGGTGCGATCCCCGGCGCGAGCCTGGTGGAAATGTCGATCGGCGTCGCCATCGGCGCGATCACCTTCACCGGCTCGGTCATCGCCTTCGCCAAGCTCGACGGACGCATGTCGGGCGCGCCGATCATGCTGCCGATGCGCCATGCCATCAACGCCGGCCTTGCGCTGCTGATTCTCGTGCTGATCGTCGTCTTCGTACAGGGCGAAAGCCACACGGTGTTCTGGATGATCGTGATCCTGTCGCTGATCTTCGGCGGCCTGATCATCATCCCGATCGGCGGCGCCGACATGCCGGTGGTCGTTTCCATGCTCAACTCCTATTCGGGTTGGGCTGCGGCCGGCATCGGCTTCACGCTCGGCAACATGGCGCTGATCGTCGTCGGCGCGCTGGTCGGCTCCTCGGGTGCGATCCTGTCCTACATCATGTGCAAGGGCATGAACCGCTCCTTCATCTCCGTCATTCTCGGCGGCTTCGGCGGCGACAGTGTCGCGGCGGCGGCCGGCGGTGCAGAAGAGCGCCCGGTGAAGCAGGGCTCGGCCGAAGACGCGGCCTTCATCATGAAGAACGCCGGCAAGGTGATCATCGTGCCGGGCTACGGCATGGCGGTTGCCCAGGCACAGCATGCGCTGCGCGAGCTGGCCGACACGCTGAAGGAAGAAGGCGTCGAGGTGAAATACGCCATTCACCCGGTCGCAGGGCGCATGCCCGGCCACATGAACGTGCTTCTGGCCGAGGCGCAGGTGCCCTATGACGAGGTCTTCGAGCTGGAGGACATCAACTCCGAGTTCTCCCAGGCCGATGTCGTCTATGTGATCGGCGCCAACGACGTGACCAACCCGGCCGCGCGCGACGATCCGCAATCGCCGATCTACGGCATGCCGATCCTCGATGTCGACAAGGCCGGCACGGTGCTCTTCGTCAAGCGCGGCATGGGCTCCGGCTATGCCGGCATCCAGAACGAGCTGTTCTTCCTGGACAAGACGATGATGCTCTTCGGCGACGCCAAGAAGATGACCGAGGGCATCATCAAGTCGATGTAGACCCTTCCGACCGGATCCGAAGGGAACCGGACGACACACAAAAAACGCGGCGTCCGGGCATCGGGCGCCGCGTTTTGGTTTGTGCTGCCACTCTTGCCGCGCCGTTTTCCCGGCACGACGACACCCGTGTCAGGCGTCGTTGGCGGGTCCGGCCATGCCGAGCGCATGCATGTAGAGATCGAGGATCGCTTCCTCTTCCTCGCGCTCATGCGGCTGCTTCTTGCGCAGGCTGATGATCTTGCGCAGGATCTTGATGTCGAACCCCGTGCCCTTGGCTTCCGCGTAGACATCCTTGATGTCGTCGGCAATGACCTTCTTTTCTTCCTCGAGACGCTCAATGCGCTCGACAAAGGCACGCAACTGGTCGCCGGCAACACCGCCTGGATCGGACATGGATGAACACTCCTTGATCGTTTGACACTGGTTCGAATGTGGAGAGCCGGAAACGGCGCGGACTTCTCCTTGCGCGCATTTTGCGGCGAATTCAAGCTCCGCGAACGAACACGGAACACTTATGCACACGGCCTCCCCAGGGATCAGTCGTGCGGCCTGGCTTTCTCGAAGGCCGCGGTCTGGTCGGGCGTCGCCTCGGTCTGATAAGCGGCCTTCCACTCGGCATAAGGCATGCCGTAGACGATTTCGCGCGCCGCGTCCTTGTCCAGATCGAGCCCGCCTTCGCGCGCCGCGTCGACATACCAGTTCGACAGGCAGTTGCGGCAAAAGCCGGCGAGATTCATCATGTCGATGTTCTGCACATCCGTGCGGTTGCGCAGATGCGAAACCAGACGGCGAAACACCGCCGCCTCAAGTTCGATACGTTTCGTGTCGTCGATCCCGGCCATTGTGTCCTCCTGAGGTGGATTGGAAAAACTCTCGTTTGCGCGTCGCTCACGCACTTCGCGAACCGTGGTGCCTGATTTCCCCGAGCCCGGGGAACGTTTCCAGCAGTTGCCGCAGCAGCGGCACGAGCCGGTCCGCCCATTCGGCCACGCCGGCCGCGTCGCCGATCAGGTCCTGCCGCACCTCCAGCAGCGCATGGGCGAGACCGCGCACGGTCCCGTGCCGGTACATGCAATCGTTCTTCAGCGCCCCGTCATAAGGCTCGTTGTCGCCGACGACCAGATCGGGACATTCCCGCAGGCGCTCGAGCAGCGGACGGGCGAAGCGGGGGTCGTTGTCCCACAACACGCCGGCATGCCAGGGGCGCGGAACGCCGCGCCACACCGGCGTGAAACTGTGAACCGACAGGATCGCGGGCGGATGGCCGGCGCCAATCGCGGCGTCGATTTGCTCTGCAATCGCCGCGTGATAGGGGCGATGATAGGCAGCGAGACGACGCTCGCGCTCCGCAGCGTCATGGTCCGCGTTTCCCGGAACCACCGCACCGTCGGACAGACGCATCACCAGTGTCGGGTCGTCCTCGCCGCGATTCGGATCGATCAGGAGACGCGAGAAGGTCGAAAGCACAGCGGGCGCGTTCAGGGCGCGGGCGAGCGCGAACGTCAGTGCCCGCACGCCGATATCGTAGGCAATGTGCCGCTGAAATGCCGCTTCGGGCAAACCGAGCGTGCCATAGGCCCGCGGCACTGCATTGCCGGCGTGATCGCACAGGATCAACAGCCCGCTGTCCGGGGCGCCGGGCAGGCGTTCGACCGCGGACAGGTCCGGGTCGGGAGCGGGGGGAAGGCAGACGGGCACGTTCATGCCCCCGATATGGGGCAATGCAACGCCCCCACGCAAGATCCCGTGCCATCGAAATCCCGTCGTCTACGGGAAACCATGGCAGACAGGGCCGTCTCCATTCCCTAAGGTTGTATTCAATTGCGCGAATCGACCCAAGGCGGAGATCCCGGGACCGGATGCCGGACACATCATCACACACACAGTGCCTGCGCACCCGGCTTGCCTCCCTCTTCGACACGGCAGTCGCCGCCGCACGGGCGGAGAACTGCCTGCCCCCGCATCTTCCCGCGCCGCAGGAAAACGGCCGCATCATCCTGCTGGCCGCGGGCAAGGCCGCCGGCGCCATGACGAATGTCGCCGAACGTGTCTATCTCGATGACTTCGGCCTCGCGCCCGAGCGCCTGACCGGCCTGTGCGTAACCCGCCACGGCTATGCCCAACAGACCCGGCAGATTCCCGTCATCGAGGCCGGGCATCCGGTTCCCGACGCGGCCGGCGTGGAGGCCACCCGGCAATCTCTCGCCATCGCGCGCGCCGCGCGGCCCGGCGACCACATCGTGGTGCTCCTGTCCGGCGGCGGCTCGGCCAACTGGGTAGCCCCGGTCGACGGCGTGTCGCTGGAAGACAAGCAGGCTGTCACCCGGGCGCTGTTGCGTTCCGGCGCGGCCATTGACGAGATCAACACGCTGCGCCGCCACCTGTCGCGCATCAAGGGCGGCCGGCTCGCCGCGGCGCGTGGCGCCGGTTCACTGATGACGACGCTGGCGGTCTCCGACGTGCCGCATGACGCGGCCATTGCAATCGCCTCCGGGCCGACGCTTCCTGACCCCTCCACGCTCCTGGATGCCCGCGCGCTGCTCGCACGCTACGTTGCGACCCCGCCCGCAAGCGTCGTCGCCGCGCTTGACGACCCGCGCAACGAAACGCCCAAGCCGGGTGACCCGCTGTTCACCGACACGCGTTTCGAGATCGTCGCGCGTCCCGCGCTGTCGCTCGAGGCCGCGGCACAGGCCGCGCGCAACATGGGCTACGAGACGCGGCTTCTCGGCGACAGTCTTGAAGGCGAGGCATCCGAGGTGGCCGCCGCGCAGGCCGCGCAGGCGATCGCGCTCGCCGAAGCCGGCCGCCGCTGCGTGCTGTTGTCGGGCGGCGAGCTGACGGTCACCCTGCGCGGGGACGGACGCGGCGGACCAAATCAGGAATATGCCCTGGCCCTCGCGCTTGCCCTTCGCGCCCATCCGGCCGTCTTCGCGGTCGCCGGCGACACCGACGGAACCGACGGCGGCGCCGGGGCCGCCGACGATCCGGCCGGCGCGCTTGTGGACCCGACAACGCTTAGCCGGGCCAAGCGCAAGGGTCATGATGCCGCCTCATTTTTAGCGAGAAACGACAGCACGGGCTTTTTCGAAGCCCTGAATGATCTTCTTCGACCCGGGCCGACTTACACCAACGTCAACGACTTCAGGGCTGTCATCATTGACAAGCCCGAAGCCCGTCGGCCATAAGATGACCCGCATGGTCGTGGCACGAGAAATCGCATGATGACAACAGCCGCAAGGCATCGGCGCACCACGGCGACACGCAAGCTCCGTTGGGGAGTGGCTCCTGTCGGCTTGGCGGCGTTTCTAACGGTTTTTCTTTCGCTGTTCTCCGCCACTCCGGCGCAGGCCGAGCTCCGGCTGTGCAACAAGACCGAGAGTCAGGTCGGCGTTGCAATCGGCTACCGCGAGGACGAGGCCTGGGTGACCGAAGGGTGGTGGAACCTGCCGGCCAACTCCTGCGAGACGCTGGTGTCCGGATCGCTGGTGTCACGCTTCTATTACATTTATGCGGTCGATTACGACCAGTTCGGTGAATGGGGCGGACGTGCATTCATGTGCACCCGCGAAAAGGAATTCACCATTTCGGGAATTGAGGATTGCGTGGCGCGCGGATTCGAGCGCACGGGATTTTTTGAAATCGATACAGGCGAACAAAGCAGCTGGACGGTCCAGCTGACTGAGCCGGTGCAAACAGGAACGGGTGGACGATGAAGCGTGACAGACGGGTCAAGATACTTGCAACTCTCGGACCCTCTTCATCGGACCCCGCGACAATCGAGAAACTCTATCTGGCCGGCGCCGACGTCTTTCGCATCAACATGAGCCATGCAGATCACGACCGGCTGAACTCGCTGGTCAAGACGATCCGTGAGATCGAGACCAAGGTCGGCCGGCCGATCGGCATTCTCGCGGATCTCCAGGGCCCGAAGCTGCGCGTCGGCACCTTCGAGGGCGACAGCGCGGTGCTCGAGAACGGGGCAACCTTCACGCTCGACAGCGATCCGGCTCCGGGATCGGTCGCGCGCGTGCACCTGCCCCACCGTGAAATCCTGGACGCGCTCGAGCCGGGCCACCGCCTGCTGCTCGACGACGGCAAAATCCGCCTGCGTGTGCAAAGCTGCGATGCCAAACACGCGACGACCACCGTCGAGGTCGGCGGCACGCTGTCGAACCGCAAGGGCGTGAGCGTTCCCGATAGCGAGATCCCGGTCGGCGCACTGACGCCGAAGGACAGCAAGGATCTCGACGCGGCCCTCAAGGCGGGCGTCGACTGGGTGGCGCTTTCCTTTATCCAGCGCCCCGACGATCTTGCCGAAGTGCGCAAGGTCACGCGCGGCAAGGCCGGCATTCTCGCCAAGATCGAGAAGCCCCAGGCCATCGAACGCCTGTCGGAGATCATCGATCTGTCGGATGCGCTCATGGTGGCGCGTGGCGACCTCGGCGTCGAAATGCCGCTGGAGCGCGTCCCCGGCCTGCAAAAGCAGATCGTGCGCGCCTGCCGAAAGGCCGGAAAGCCGGTGGTCGTCGCGACCCAGATGCTGGAATCGATGATCACCGCCCCGGTTCCGACCCGCGCCGAGGTTTCCGACGTTGCCACCGCCGTCTTCGAAGGCGCGGACGCCGTGATGCTGTCGGCCGAATCGGCCGCCGGCGATTTCCCCGTGGAAGCGGTGGAGACAATGGACCGCATCGCCAGCGAAGTGGAGCAAGATCCGAACTACCGCGGCATCATTCACGGTCAGCGCCAGGAGCCGGAACCCACCGGCGCCGATGCCATCGCTGCCGCCGCCCGGCAGATCGCCGAGACGCTGAACCTCGCCGCCGTGGTCTGCTACACGACGTCCGGCGCCACGGGCCTGCGCGCCGCGCGCGAACGCCCGGCGGTCCCCGTCATCGTGATCTCGCCGGTGCTGGAAACGGCACGGCGACTTGCCCTTGCCTGGGGTCTGCACTGCGTCGTCAGTGACGACGCCAAGGACGAAAACGACATGGTCGACCGCGCCTGCCGCATTTCGTTCCAGGAAGAACTCGCCAAGCCCGGGCAGCGCATCATCACGACCGCCGGCGTCCCCTTCGGAACGCCCGGTTCGACGAACATGCTTCGCATCGCCTTCATCGGAAGCGACGGCAGCAGCGGCCTCTGATTTTCAGGACGCTCCGGCGTCACTCAGGACGACGACACCAATGAGCGCGCCCGCCGGTCAAAGCCGCGCGGGCGCGTTTTGCGTTTCGCCGGTGCCGTCGCTGGCGTCGGGCGCCTTCGGCGTGATGGCGACGTCCCCCGCGCTGCGTCTTGCCTCGTCGCCGTAGACCCGGGCGATCACCGCCTCGATCTCGCGCACCACCGCGTCCGTGCGCGTGTGGTGCGGCATGTGTCCGGCGCCGGCGAGATCGACGCGCCAGGCGTTCGGCAGGTCGCGGACAAGGCCGGCGGAATGGATATCGGGATAGACGATCGTATCCGCATCGCCGGTGATCACCGCGGCCGGCTGATCGATCTGCGGATAACGGGGGGCAGCCTCGCTCACCTCAGGTTTCAGCCGCGCGACATCGCGGGCGTTGGCGAGAAAACTGTGCGGACGAAACAGCAACGGCAGACCGATGGACTGTCCGTAACCCTCCGGCGCGGGTTCGGGGGCGAACACGCTCTCAACGCCGTTCGACGCGACCAGCGAGGCGACGGCCGGCGCCAGCGTGTGGGAAAACAGCGGCCCGAGGACGGGCATTGCCGCCAGGTCGTAGTACCAGTTCACGCCGCCTGGCCAGGGATGGCTGGCCGGCGCGACAAACACCAGTCCGGCGAAGGTCCCGGGCGCCTGCAGCGCGAGTTGCGCGACCACCGCCCCGCCCCAGGAATGACCGATTGCAACCGAGCGGTCGATCCCCAGGTCGCGCACAAGCCCGGCGATCAGCGCCGCCTGTCGCGCGGGACTGTGGGCCTCGCCCCCTCCGCGCTGTGAATAGCCATGACCCGGCCGGTCCACGAAAATCAGCCGATAGCGCTGCGACAAGGCGGGAAAGAACGCGGTCACCGGGTCGCGCAGGTTTGCGCTTGCGCCATGCACGAAGAGGAGAACCGGATCTTCCGCTTTCCAGCCCTGCGGCACGTGATCGACATAGTGAAGGGCGACGTCGTCGATTGTCCGTGTGACGCCAAGCGGAGGATAACGCGCTTCCGCGACGGCCTTGCGTTGCGCGGCGTGAAGGGCGAGCGCGCCGAGAATGATGGCCGTTGCGGCCAGAACGAATAGAAAAACAATCATCCAGAGCCTAATGACACACCTCACGTTTGCGAAAAGACGGTTTCAGTGCCCCGGCGCGCCCCTGGAGCGGCAGCAAAGCGGTGTCGTCTCCGCACAAGCATCCCCGATATCGGAATGTCGAACGCACAGTCAGGTTGGCGACCCGGCAGACTCGGCCGCAAGATCCTCTATCGCCTTACGTGCGCTTTCGCTTGCCGGATGTATCTTGAGGACTTCCTCGAAGATCCGCATCGCTTCCTGGTCGCGGTCGAGACGGCGCATGATGATGGCAAGCCCCGACATCGCGCCCCAGTGGCGCGGCTCCAGGGCGAGCGTGCGTTCAATGTCGGCAATGGACCGGCCGAAATCCTGTTTGATATAGAAGACTGTCGCCCGGCGATTCCACCCTTCCGCATAATCCGGCGCGAGGCGGGTGACCATGTCGAGAAGGTCGAGCGCGAGACCGTTGTCTTTTGCCTTCATCGCAGTGCCGGCCCGCGACATCAGGAGATCGACGGTCGCGCTTCCGGATTGCATCCATTTGCGCTGGATCTTGGCGACGATCGGACGGGCCGCCGATGCCGAGGAAGCCTCGGCGAGCGCATTGAAATGCGCGTCGACATCGCTTTGCGCCGGCTCTTCGTCGGGGATCGCGGTCTGTGCACCCGATTCGATCCCGCTTTCGGGAAGCGGCGCGAGATCTTCCATCGCCGGCGGCGCGGCCTCCGGCGGCAGAACACCCGGCGGCTCACCCTGCGCGAGGGCGGGACCGGTCAAAACAGAAAAGAAAAGGACAACGCTAAAAGGCCGCATACCGGTGATTATGGATCACCGATTGCGGCCGTCAATGGCGTGCGGCGGATTTGCCGGTCGCGGCCTCGCACGAAAGCGTGCGAAGCGACGCTCGACGTCAGCCCTGGCGTGCCTTGAAGCGCGGCGCCTTCTTGTTGATGATGTAGACGCGCCCCTTGCGACGAACCATGCGGTTGTCGCGATGCCGGCCCATCAGCGCCTTCAGCGAGTTCTTGATCTTCATCGTCTTCGTCCTCGTCGACGGAACCCCGCTTGCGCGGTGTCCGGCATGATCAAATGGCGCTCATGCGCCCGTTTCGCCAGGATCCGGCGCGCGAGACACCCTGCGCGCATCCCCCACCGGGATTGCGGATCCGTCTGGCGGGTGCTTGTCCGATCCGACCCAACGGTCCGGACGAGAAAATGGTGGGCGTGACAGGGATTGAACCTGTGACCCCTACGATGTCAACGTAGTGCTCTCCCGCTGAGCTACACGCCCGAGACTTTCTGAATGCCCGTGATGGCCGCTGGACGACTCATACCGGGAAGTCCGGTCACCGCGCCGACCAAGCGGCGGCGGTGGCAAGCGATATACCGAGGTTCGAAGACCGGTGCAAGCCCTCTCGGCAAACTTCTTTTTTCCCTGTGACCGCAGTGGAAAACCCTGCCCCTGCCATTGGTGACGGGTGCGCCCGTTCCCTCAGGCAACGAGCATGCGCTCGACCTCAAGCACGAGGTCCTTGAGGTGGAACGGCTTCGACAGGACCTTCGCATCCTTCGGCGCCTGCGAATCCGGGTTGAGCGCCACGGCTGCAAAGCCGGTGATGAACATCACCTTCAGGTCGGGGTCGAGCTGCGTCGCGCGCCGCGCCAGCTCGATGCCGTCCATTTCCGGCATCACGATGTCGGTCAGAAGCAGGGAGAAAGGCTCTTCGCGCAACCGCTCGTAGGCGCTTTTCCCGTTATCGAAAGAAACGACGTCATAGCCGGCTTTCTGCAACGCCTTGGCGAGAAACCGGCGCATGTCGTTGTCGTCTTCCGCGAGTAGGATCCGTGTCATTCGCTCCGTCCGTCCTGCTTGGCACCGTCGCGCGTCCTGTCGGAAGTCGCGACTGCTCGCCCGGCGCGCGCCGCCGCGGCAAGCGCTCAGGGCCGTTCCGGGATCGCCAGGATGCTTCCCGTTTTGGCACAGCGCACCGTCCCGTTATAAGGCCCTCCCGTGGTAAACATCCAGTGAAACCCGGGCAAGGGGCACCTGCCCGCGGCGTTTCCCACCGGCCTTGTGGACATTAACCGCGATTCGGGGACAAATAGGCGTTTGGAAAGAGGCCAGACCGCATCCAGGCGAGGACTGCAAACGATGGAAGTGATCAGCGGGTTCGAGGATCTTGAGGCCTTCGAGGTTCTGCATCCCGCCGAGCAGAACGTGCCTTTCGTGTTCAATTCCCCGCATTCCGGACGGCACTACCCGGATGCGTTCCTGCGCGCCTCGCGTCTCGACAAGACGGCGATCCGGCGCTCCGAGGACGCGTTTGTCGATGAACTGTTCCAAAGCGTCGTCCCGCTGGGCGCACCGCTCCTGAAGGCCCGTTTTCCAAGGGCCTATCTCGACGTGAACCGCGAGCCCTACGAACTCGACCCCAAGATGTACGACGACCGGCTGCCCTCTTACGCAAACATCCGCTCCATCCGCGTCGCAGGGGGGCTTGGCACCATCGCGCGGGTCGTGGGCGAGGCCCAGGAGATCTACCAGGGACGCCTGTGCGTGCGCGAGGCGCTCAACCGGATCGAGACGATCTACAAGCCCTATCACCAGACCCTGCGCCGACTGCTGGCGCAGACCCATGTGGCCTTCGGCTACGCGATCCTAATCGACTGTCACTCGATGCCCTCAGCCATCAAGACCAGCGACGGCGGGCCCCGACCCGACTTCATCCTGGGCGACCGCTACGGAACGAGCTGCGCGGTCCAGCTCGTGGATGCCGCGACCGATATCCTGCGGGGCATGGGCTATCGCGTCAGCCGCAACAAGCCCTATGCCGGAGGGTTCATCACCGAGCATTACGGGCGCCCGGTGAAGGGACTGCATGCGCTTCAGGTGGAGATCAACCGCGGGCTCTACATGGACGAGACGCACACCCGCAAGCACGCGGGCTTCGACACGTTGACGCGAGATCTCGAAAAATTGGCAAAGGCGCTGGTGGCCGCGCAGGGCGAGTGCTTCTTCCCGGACGCGCTTGCCGCCGAATAACCCCGAGACCGCGCCCCGCCACCTGACGCCCGGACAGAAAAAAGGGCCGCACTCTTGCGAGGCGGCCCGAGTCTAGGGAGGAAACGCCCAAGGAGGGCGGCGCTCAATGACCAAGTCATATCGCGCTGCACAAATATTCCACCGCACTGCACAAAAGTCAATGTCGATTTCGCAATCCCGCGGTCTCCCGCGCAGAGGAGAAAGCGTTTTTTCATATTTTTCAATGAGGTGATTATTCATAAATCTCCTGAAAAAATCCGTCCGAACCGGTTTTTCTCGACGCCGGTCCGCCGGGCTGGTTTAACGGCCCGACACTCACCTCCGGTTTCCCTTCACCCTGCAGGAGATTTGCCGCAATGCCGTCGATCCCGGACCTCGTTTCTTTCACGGACCGTCTCGCGGATGCGGCGGGCCGGACCATCCTGCCGCATTTTCGCGCGGATCTTTCGGTCGAGAACAAGCTTAAGGCCGGCTTCGATCCGGTGACGGTTGCCGACCGCGCCGCGGAAGCCGTCATTCGCGAAATCATCGAGGCACAGTATCCCGATCACGGCATCCTCGGCGAAGAGCACGGCAACGTCCGTCTCGACGCGGAAAATGTCTGGGTGCTCGATCCCATCGATGGCACACGCGCCTTCATCTGCGGCCTGCCGACCTGGGGCACGCTGATCGGCTTCATGTCCGCCGGCGAGCCGACCTTCGGCGTGATGGACCAGCCCTTTGTCGGAGAACGCTATTATGGCGACCGCACCCGCGCATGGCGCCGGCACGCGGGCCAATCCGCGACGCTGGCGACGCGCGCCTGCGCGCGGATCGAGGATGCGATCCTGTGCACCACCCACCCCGGCCTGTTTCAGGGCGCCGAAGAGAGTGTGTATCGCGCGATCGAGGCACAGGCGCGCAACGCGCGCTACGGAACGGATTGCTATGGCTATTGCATGGTGGCCTCCGGCCAGGTCGATCTGGTGATCGAGACCGACCTTCAGCCCTATGACATCGTCGCCCTCGCACCGATCGTGGAAGGCGCCGGCGGGATCATCACCAACTGGTCCGGCGGTTCGCCGGCGAAGGGCGGACAGATTGTTGCAAGCGGCGACGCGCGCCTTCACGAGGCCGCACTGGCGCAGCTTGCCCCGGCGGCACGGTAAGGACGACCGCCGCGCCCTGCATCACGAAAGCGCGGCCTGCGGCGCCCCCTCGGCGACGAAGGCGGCGAAGGCGGCGAGAAACTGGTCGCGGTAGAGATCGTCTTCCATCAGGATCTCGTGGCGCGATCCGGCGATTTCCAGATAGCGGGCGGAGCGCGTCTGCCGGGCGAAACCTTCGGCCGCGCGCGTGGACACGATGATGTCCTGACCCGCCGCCACGATCAGGATCGGCAGGGACATCGCGGGACCGAAGTCCGGCCCGGTCACCTGGCGCATGGCGCGGCAGGCGGCGGCGAGCCAGTCGATCGTCGGCATGTCGATTTCCAGATCGCGACGCGCGTCCAGAACCGTCTCGATGCGGTGAAACCGTGTCGCATCCGAGGTCAGGGGATTGCCTTCGAACGCGATACTGGCATTCGGGCCAAAGCGCGGTACGCTCGCCGTCCCGAGACCGATGGCCGACAGCGCGGCGGAGAGCGGACACACGAGACCTTGCGACAGGCCCACCTTGCCAAGTCCGATCAGGGGCGCAGACAGGACGGCCCGCTCGATCTGGGTGCGCAACCGCCGGGCGGCGAGCAGCAGCACGAGACCTCCGGTCGAATGCGCCAGGATGTTGTGGGGACCCGGCATATGGGCAAGCGTGACCTCGCGCATGACCGTTTCCAGATCGACGACGAAATCCGCGAAATCGTCGACATGCCCGCGCCGGGCGTTCCGCAGGAGCCGCGCCGAGCCGCCCTGGCCGCGCCAGTCGAAGGTCACGACCGCGAAGCCGCGGGCGCGCAAGTCGGCGATCGTCTCGAAATATTTCTCGATGCATTCGGCCCGCCCCTGCAGGAGCGTCACCGTGCCCTTCAGCGGGCGATGGCTCGGCATCCAGCGGGCTGTCCGCAGCGCGTGTCCGTCCACGGTGCGAACCTCGGCGCAAAGTCCGCCCTCGGGGACCGGGTTGTCCGGATGATCGAAAAGGTCCATGGCAATCCGGAAGCTGGAACGGCGAAACGCCGGAAGAAAGACGCTTGCAATGTCTTACAGGAGCCCGGCCGCCGGCTCAACACCGGCGGCCGCAAGGGGGCACTGTCACGCAGGCAGTTCCGGCTCAGAAGCGGCCCCAGACGCCCCAGCTGAACTGGCCGCCGCGCCGACCGCCGCGATGGCCGCCGCCCCAGCGACGCCCGCCGAGAACGGTGCGCCCCACGACCTGGCCCGAGTAGGCGTCGACGACGAGGCGCAGGGGCGCGCCGCGGCGGCCTTTCGCCCGAACGACATAGACATCGCCGCGCGAGCGAACGCGCGAAATGTTGCGGAAGCCGCGCCGATGCAGTTTGCGCACGATGCGGCGCGGGCCGAGGCGGCGGTCGCGATGCCGGCCCCAGCGCCGACCGACCTTGATCACCTGTCCGGCGTCGGCGGTGGTGGAAACGGCCGGGGTCGGCGCGAAGGACGAGACCCGGGCATCGAGGGCTTGTGCGGCCGGAGCGGTCATCAACAGTCCGGCGGCCACGGCGGCGAGGAGGGTCTTTTTCATGGGGGGCTCCTGGTTTGCGGCGCCAACTGCGCCTGTTGAACGCCCCCAATGTGTCAGGTGCCACGTGAACCGAACCGGAAGGCCCCGTTCAGAATCCGTTCATCGGCGAAAACACGCCGCGCGCCCCCCTCTTGAAACCTAGAAATCCGCTCCCCACCTCTTCTCGTGCAGGCGCCACACACGGGTCTGTACGATCGATCCCGACACCGTCCGGCCAAGCTGGCGGACGCCATGGGATCGCACCATCACATGTTGCTCAACCAAAGAGGACACACCGATGCGTCATATGGATTTCAGCCCCCTTTACCGCTCCACCGTCGGCTTCGACCGGCTGTTCGCCATGCTCGATGCCAATGCACAGGATGCACCCAGCTATCCGCCCTACAACATCGAGCGGACGGGTGAATCGTCCTACCGCATTACCATGGCGGTCGCGGGTTTCCGCGACGAGGACCTGACGCTTGAGGCCAAGGAACACGTGCTGACGGTCAAGGGCGAACGCCCGGCGGACGCCGACAGCGGCGAGTTTCTCCATCGCGGCATTGCCGCGCGGGCCTTCGAGCGCCGCTTCCAGCTGGCCGACTATGTCGAAGTGACCGGCGCCAGTCTGGAAAACGGCCTGCTGCACATCGATCTCGCCCGGGAGATTCCCGAAGCGATGAAGCCGCGCCGGATCGAGATCAAGAACGGCGAGAACGCCCGTCAGATTGAAAGCAGCGTGAACTGAGGCACCCGACCCGAAGCCTGCCGTGTCACGCCCACCTCCCCCGAGTGACAGGCAGGCAATCCGGGACCAGCAACGCCGCCGCACGGAGACAATCCGGGCGGCGGCGTTCCTGTTTTTGCGCGCGCGGCGAAGCCGCACGCCGGTCACAACAGCGAAATGAACCGGTCGACCTCGTCGTCCGTGGTCGCGAAGCTCGCGACCAGCCGCACGACATGCTCGTCGGCAGCGCAGCCCTCGCGCGACCACTCGTGGAACAGGGCGCCCTCGCCCCTGAGTTTCTCGATCTGGGCCTTGGTCAGGACCGCGAAGACCTCATTCGCTTGCGTCGACCAGGCGACGCGCGCCCGACCGCTTTCGTCGATCCCCCTGGCGAGCCGTGCCGCTGCCCCATTGGCCCGGCCTGCAAGGTCGAGCCAGTGATCCCCCTCGAAATAGCCGTCGAACTGTGCCGCCACGAAGCGCGACTTTGAAAAGAGATGGCCGGCGCGTGCACGATGGGTCGCAAGATGCGGCAGGGCTTCCGGGTTGAACACCACAATCGCCTCGGCACACCAGCAGCCGTTCTTGGTCCCGCCGAAGGACAGGACATCGATACCCGCCTTCCAGGTCATTTCGGCCGGACTGGCCCCCAGATGCACAAGCGCATTGGCAAAGCGCGCGCCGTCCATGTGACAAACGAGCCCGCGCGCATGCGCCTGCTCGGTCAGCGCCGCCACTTCCGCTGGGGAATAGACCATTCCGCATTCGGTTGCCTGGGTAAGGCTCATCGCCGCAGGCGCCCCGAATCGACTTGCTTGCCCAAAGCGCTCGAGCGCCTCGCTCACCGCCTCCGGCGCGATTCGGCCCTCAGGTGCGCTGAGCGGAACGATCTTCATGCCGTGGGTGTAAAACTCCGCCGCACCCCATTCGTCGCAATGCAGATGCGCCGTCTCGCTTGCCAGGATCAACCCGCCCGGCCGCGCACAGGCCGCCATCGACAGCGCGTTGGCCGCCGTGCCGGTCGCCGTGAAATACACGGACACGTCGGTCTCGAAAAGGTCCCGGAATCGTTGGGTGATCCGGTCGGTGAGCGGATCCGTGCCGTAGGCCGGAGCGAATCCGTGATTGTGGCGGGTGAGCGCATCCATCACCGGCTGCGATGCCCCCGCCCAGTTGTCGCTGGAAAAGTTCATGATCCGATCTAGGCCCGACGGGGCGCGACTGGCAAGTCCCGTCGCGAAGTCCCGACCGACGCGACGTCCCTTCGACAGATTGTTTCGGCGCGCGTTTCGCCTCTGGTCGAATGTGACAAATTGCTGCGCGCGGGCGAAAGAAATAGTTTATAAGGCCATTCGCAAGCCGCTTGCCCCCTTTTCGGAAATCTGGCATTGTGCGCCGCTCCCAATAGGACAGGAATACTGTCCCATCTGGGGCAAGGAAATCCGGGGCCCCAGTGGTTCCGCGTCTCGCGCGCCCTAGGTTAAGCGGTTGCTTGGCGACAACGGCGTGTCGGGCAAGGGGATTGAACGCTGCCAGCGCAGCCACCGGCGGCGCGTCCGCCGGAAAGGTCTGGACAGGCAGCCGGGGCGAAGGGTCAGGCTTGCATCTGGCACCGCCGGGGACAGGGACGGTCGTCCACTGGCCCCTGCCGCGACAGCGGGCGGGCAGACGGAGCGGGACCGCTTCACAAAGTCAGCGTCAGGGCTTTTGCCTGTTCGCCGGACGAGCCGCGTTGCCCGAGGGGGACGCGACCCGAACGGGAGAGGCCGGACCGGACGCCGGGATGAGACAAGAGGGCTGAGATGAGCAAGACCGACGCGATGATCGAAGCACAGGACTTCGCAGGAACACCCGCACCGGCCACTGCCCCAACGGCAAAGACGATGCGCATGCGCCGCGACGAGGCGACGCGCTGCGGCCTGTATCATCCCGGCAAGGAACACGATGCCTGCGGCGTCGGCTTCATCGCGCACCTCAAGGGCCAGGCGTCGCATCAGATCGTCACCGACGGTCTTCGCATCCTGGAAAACCTCACCCACCGCGGTGCCGTTGGCGCCGACCCGCTGATGGGCGACGGCGCGGGCATGCTCGTGCAGATCCCGCATGCCTTTTTCGCGGAAGAGGCAAAGGGCCTTGGCATCGAGCTTCCGGAACAGGGCCGCTACGGTGTCGGCTTCATCTTCCTTCCGCGCGATCCCGAGCTGCGCAAGACCTGCGAAGACATCATCGAGCGCGTGATCGCGGCCGAGGGGCAGGCGTGCCTCGGCTGGCGCGACGTGCCCGTCGACAATTCCTCGCTGTCGAAGGCGCCGGACATTGCCGCGACCGAGCCTTGCTCGCGCCAGGTGTTCATCGCATCCCGCGACTGCGAGACGCCGGAGGATTTCGAGCGTCGCCTCTTCGTGCTGCGCAAGGTGATCTCCAACACCGTGCGCGCGGAAAGCGACGCGGTCGAGCACGGCTTCTACATCGTGTCGCTGTCGAGCCGGACGCTGGTCTACAAGGGCATGTTCCTCGCCTATCAGCTCGGCGCCTATTATTCCGACCTGAAAGACCCGCGCTTTGCCTCCGCGCTGGCGCTCGTCCACCAGCGGTTCTCCACCAACACCTTCCCCTCCTGGGATCTGGCGCACCCCTACCGGATGGTGGCCCACAACGGTGAGATCAACACGCTGCGCGGCAACGTCAACTGGATGGCCGCGCGCCAGGCAAGCGTTTCCTCGCCGCATTTCGGCGACGACATCTCCAAGCTGTGGCCGATCTCCTACGAAGGACAGTCGGACACCGCCTGTTTCGACAACGCGCTCGAATTCCTCGTCTCCGGCGGTTATTCGCTCGCCCATGCCGCGATGATGCTGATCCCGGAAGCCTGGGCCGGCAACCCGCTGATGGACGACAACCTGAGCGCCTTTTACGAGTATCACGCAGCCCTGATGGAACCGTGGGACGGCCCCGCCGCCGTTGCCTTCACCGACGGGCGCCAGATCGGCGCGACGCTGGATCGCAACGGCCTGCGTCCGGCGCGCTACGTCGTGACCGACGACGATCTCGTCATCATGTCGTCCGAGGTCGGCGTGCTGCCGGTCCCGGAAGAAAAGATTATCCGCAAGTGGCGGCTCCAGCCGGGCAAGATGCTGCTCATCGACCTGGAAGAGGGCCGCATCATCTCCGACGACGAGATCAAGCGCACCCTGTCGACGGCCAATCCCTACAAGGACTGGCTGCACCGCACCCAGATCGTGCTGGAAGACATGCCGGCCGTGCGCGGTCGCGCGCCGGTCGCGGCGGAAAGCCTGCTCGACCGCCAGCAGGCCTTCGGCTACAGCCAGGAAGACATCAAGCTCCTGATGCAGCCGATGGCCACCATCGGCCAGGAAGCCATCGGCTCGATGGGCACGGACACGCCGATTTCCGCGCTCTCCGACAAGCCGAAGCTGCTCTACACCTATTTCAAGCAGAACTTCGCCCAGGTCACCAACCCGCCGATCGATCCGATCCGCGAGGAACTGGTGATGAGCCTTGTGTCCTTCATCGGGCCGCGTCCGAACCTGTTCGACCTCAAGGGCCTGTCGACCTCCAAGCGCCTCGAGGTGCGCCAGCCGATCCTCGCCAATGACGATCTGGAAAAGATCCGTACCATCGGCGACACCTCCGACAATCAGTTCTCGGCCAAGACGCTCGATATCACCTATGACGTTGCCCATGGCGCGGAAGGCATGCGCGAGGCGCTGACCAACCTGTGCGCCAGCGCCGAACGTGCGGTGGCCAACGGCTACAACATCATCATCCTGTCCGACCGCCTGCTGTCGCGCGCCCGGATCCCGATCCCGGCGCTTCTGGCGACGGCGGCCGTGCACCACCACCTGATCCGCAAGGGCCTGCGCACCTCCGTCGGCCTTGTCGTGGAGACCGGCGAGGCGCGCGAGGTGCATCATTTCTGCGTCCTGGCGGGCTATGGCGCGGAAGCGATCAACCCCTATCTCGCCTTCGAGACGTTGCTGCAGCTGCACGCCGAACTCGATTTCCCCGAGGAAGTCGACGCGGACGAGGTCGTGCACCGCTACATCAAGTCGATCGACAAGGGCATCCTCAAGGTCATGTCCAAGATGGGCATCTCGACCTACCAGTCCTATTGCGGCGCGCAGATCTTCGATGCGGTCGGCCTCTCGAGCGACTTCGTGAAGGAGTTCTTCTTCGGCACGGCGACGACCATCGAGGGCATCGACCTCGATGCGGTTGCCGACGAGACCACCCGCCGTCACCGGGTCGCCTTCGAGGACGTGCAGGCTCTGCGCGACGCGCTGGAAGTCGGCGGCGAATACAACTACCGCATCCGCGGCGAACGTCACATGTGGACGCCGGACAACATCGCCTCGCTTCAGCACGCGGTGCGCGGCAACCTGCCGGACAAGTATCGCGAGTACGCGCAGGAGACGAACGAGGAGAACGGCCGGTTCACGATCCGCGGCCTGTTCCGGGTGAAAGCGGCGGAAGACGTCGGACGCAAGCCGGTCGCGATCGAGGACGTCGAGCCGGCGGCCGAGATCGTCAAGCGCTTCTCCACCGGCGCCATGTCCTTCGGCTCGATCTCGCGCGAGGCGCATTCCACCCTCGCGGTGGCGATGAACCAGATCGGCGGCAAGTCGAACACCGGCGAGGGCGGCGAGGAGCCCGAGCGCTACCGGCCGATGCCGGACGGGTCGACCAACCCGATGCGCTCCGCGATCAAGCAGGTCGCTTCGGGCCGCTTCGGCGTGACGACCGACTATCTCGTCAACGCCGACATGATCCAGATCAAGGTCGCGCAGGGCGCCAAGCCCGGCGAAGGCGGTCAGTTGCCGGGTCACAAGGTCGACGCGGTGATCGCCAAGGTGCGTCATTCGACGCAAGGGGTCGGCCTGATCTCGCCGCCGCCGCACCATGACATCTACTCGATCGAGGATCTGGCACAGCTGATCTACGATCTGAAGAACGTCAATTCGGCCGCCGACATCTCGGTCAAGCTGGTGTCCGAAGTCGGCGTCGGCACGGTTGCCGCAGGCGTGGCCAAGGCGCGCGCCGACCACATCACCGTCTCCGGCTACGACGGCGGCACGGGCGCCTCCCCGCTGACCTCGATCAAGCACGCGGGCAGCCCCTGGGAAATGGGCCTTGCGGAAACGCAGCAGACCCTGGTGCTGAACGGGCTGCGCTCGCGGATCGCCCTTCAGGTCGACGGCGGCCTGAAGACCGGCCGCGACGTCGTGATCGGCGCGCTTCTGGGCGCCGACGAGTTCGGTTTCTCCACCGCGCCGCTGATCGCGGCGGGCTGCATCATGATGCGCAAGTGCCACCTCAACACCTGCCCGGTCGGCATCGCCACCCAGGACCCGGTGCTGCGCAAGCGCTTCAAGGGCATGCCCGAGCATGTGGTGAATTTCTTCTTCTTCGTGGCGGAAGAAGTGCGCGAGATGATGGCCGCCATGGGCGTGACCCGCTTCGAGGAACTCGTCGGCGACACGACCATGCTCGACCAGGAAAAGATGCTGGAGCACTGGAAGGCCCGCGGGCTCGATTTCTCGCGCCTCTTCCACATGCCCGAGGCGACGCCGGAAAAACGGCGCTGGAGCGAACGCCAGAAGCATCCGATCGACGACATTCTCGACCGCCGTCTCATCGCCGCCGCCGAGCCCGCGCTGGAGCGCAAGGAGAAGGTGACGATCGACGAGACCATCATGAACGTCGACCGCTCGACCGGCGCGATGCTCTCCGGCGAGGTTGCCCGGCGCTACGGCCACAAGGGCCTGAAGGACGGGACCATCGAGATCAATCTGACCGGCACGGCCGGTCAGGCGTTCGGCGCCTTCCTGACCCGCGGCATCTCGATGCGGCTTGAAGGCGATGCCAACGACTATGTCGGCAAGGGTCTCGCCGGCGGACGGCTGGTGATCCGGCCAAGCCCCAAGAGCGCGGCCGACCCGGACACGTCGATCATCGCCGGCAACACCGTGCTTTACGGCGCGACCGAGGGCGAATGCTACATTCGCGGCATCGCCGGCGAACGCTTCGCGGTGCGCAACTCCGGCGCGCTCGCGGTTGTCGAGGGCGTGGGCGATCACGGCTGCGAATACATGACCGGCGGCGTGGTTGTCGTGCTCGGCTGGACAGGGCGCAATTTTGCGGCCGGCATGTCCGGCGGCGTGGCCTATGTGCTGGACGAGGACAATTCGTTCCGCTCGCGCTGCAACCTCGCGATGGTCGATATCGAACCGGTTCCGGAAGAAGACGATCTGCTTGAAAAGCTCCACCACCATGGCGGCGACATCGAGCACAAGGGACGTGTCGACCTTACCGCCGACATGACCCGACACGACGACGAGCGCTTGCGCCAGCTGATCTCCAACCATATCGCGCACACGGGCTCCGCCTGGGCGCAGGAGATCCTCGACAAGTGGGACGACTTCCGTCCCAAGTTCGTGAAAGTGATGCCGGTGGAATACCGCCGCGCGCTCAAGGAAATGGAAGAAAAGCGGCTCGGCCTGGTGGCGGCCGAGTAAGGGGAGACGGAGAACATGGGAAAAGTCACCGGTTTTCTGGAAATCGATCGGCAGGAACAAAAGTACCAGCCGGCTTCAGACCGTATCCGCCATTTCAAGGAGTTCACGCTCCCGCTGGAAGACAAGGAAGTCGAGCGACAGGCAGCCCGCTGCATGGACTGCGGCATTCCCTATTGCCACGGTCCGGTCGGCTGTCCGGTCAACAACCAGATCCCCGACTGGAACGATCTCGTCTACAACGGCGACTGGGAAGAGGCGGCGCGCAACCTGCACTCCACCAACAACTTCCCGGAGTTCACGGGCCGCATCTGTCCGGCGCCTTGCGAGGAAGCCTGCACGCTGAACCTCGAGGACGTGCCGGTCGCGATCAAGACCGTGGAACAGGCGATTGCCGACAAGGCCTATGCGGAAGGCTGGATCCAGCCGGAGCCGGCGGCCGTGAAGACCGGCAAGACCGTCGCGGTGGTGGGCTCGGGTCCTGCCGGCATGGCGGCTGCCCAGCAGCTGGCCCGCGCCGGGCACACCGTGCATGTCTATGAGCGCGAGCGCCGCGCCGGCGGTCTGATGCGCTACGGCATTCCCGACTTCAAGATGGAAAAGCACTACATCGACCGCCGCGTCGAGCAGATGGAGGCCGAGGGCGTCGTCTTCCACTACGAGGCCAATGTCGGGGTTTCGGTCACGGTGGACGAGCTCAAGCACCGCCATGACGCACTGCTCCTGACCTGCGGCGCGGAACGCCCGCGCGATCCGGGGCTCCCGGGCATGGACCTTCAGGGCTGCATGTATGCCATGCCGTTCCTGGTGCAGCAGAACCGCCGCGTCGGCGGCGAGGACGTCTCGGGCGAGGCGCCATTCTGGGCCGGCGGCAAGCATGTCGTCGTGATCGGCGGCGGCGATACGGCATCGGACTGCGTCGGCACGTCGTTCCGCCAGGGCGCGCTGTCGGTGACCCAGCTCGACATTCGCCAGCGTCCGCCGGAAAAGGAAGACAAGCTCGCGGTCTGGCCCTACTGGCCGACCAAGATGCGCACCTCCTCCAGCCAGGCCGAAGGTGCGGACCGCGAATTCGCCGCCGCAACGCTCGAGATCGTCGGCGAGGACGGGCATGTGACCGGCGTGAAATGCGCCCGCGTCGATGAAAAGCGCGTGCCGATCCCCGGCACCGAATTCATCCTGCGCGCCGAGCTGGTGCTGGCCGCGATCGGGTTCGCCGGTCCGATGGAAGGCACCTATCTGGAAGAGCTGAAGGACGAGATGGCCCGCGACGCGCGCGGCAACATCCTTGCCGACACCGAGGCCTACAAGACCTCCGTCGACGGCATCTTCGCCGCCGGCGACGTGCGCCGTGGCCAGTCCCTGGTCGTCTGGGCGATCCGCGAGGGCCGTCAGGCCGCCCGCGCCATCGACCTGCATCTGACCGGCACGACCAATCTGCCGCGCTGAGGCGGAAACACTCACGGGGTTTAATCGCCGAAAAAACGAAAAACGGCGCCCGAATGGGCGCCGTTTTTCGTTTGAACGTCAGCGCCTGGCGCGAAATCGCGTCGCTCGGCGCAATCCGGCCCGACAGGCGGACCGCGTCACTTTTCCGTCCGCGCGAGAAAGGAACGGATCCGGTCGACAAGTGTCGCATGAACGGTGCCGCGCGCTTGCGCCGATGTCGCGCAAAGCGCGGGATCTCCCCCCTCTTGCGACAGGATCTTCGCCCCCTTCGGCGTGCACAGCGGAAAGGCATCGAAGGGGCCGGCGTCGGGAAGCCTTGCAAGGCTGGCCGTCCCGCTCCTCTCGACCACCTCCGCAAAGGCGTCTTTCGTCTCCGTCGCCGGACCAAGCGCGATCACGAGCGCGGGAACCTCCGTCGCCGCGCCCTCGCCGGAAAACGCGTCCGGATATTCCGGCGCAATCGCCACCGCGGCGGACACCTCGGGAATCCGACGGTCACGCGCCAGCGGCGCGCGGGCAAGCGTTTCAAGGGCAACGTCCCCGGCGGCATACCAGGCGCAGTCGGGACCGGTCATGTCCCGACAGGACCGCAGAACGGCATCCGGATCGATCCGCCCGCCGGCAACGGCAAGGGCGGCAGTGCCGCCAAGCGCGAACCCGACTGCCGAAATCCGGTTTCGGTCAATGCGCTGCGCCCACTTTGGATCGCCAAGCACAGCCTCCAGGGCGCGCGCAAGGTCGTCCGGCCGTCGCCAGATCTCGTCCGCGCCCGCACGCGCGCTCCCTGGCCGGGGCGCATTGACCTCGACCGCAATATGCCCGGACCGTGCCAGCGCCGCACCCAGCCAGGCGCCGGAATCCGGGCTCGACCGGACACCGCCATGCGACAGCAAGACAAGGGGAAACGGACCCGCGTCCGCCACCGCGCCGGGCACGGCTATTGGGCCGCGAAAGACGGCGTTTCCACCGACGCCCTGCGCAGAGCCGCCGCTGGCCGGATACCACAGCGACAGGGACAGCTCGCGCTCGCCTTGAGGATCCGCGACCGGCAGGATCGCCCGTCCCGGCGCATCCATCGCACTCACGGACCCGACAGGAAGGAAAACGAGCAGAAGAAGGCGAAGATACCGCATGTGCCGGAGCCCTATCATGCCGGTGCGCGGGGAGACGTCACCGGGACCGGCCCGAAATATCCTCCCGCACCCGCATGCGCAACATGCCCCGGGAGATGCCGCCCTGGAGCGGGCCGGTGCGATCAGGCCGCGTCGCGGTCCTGGCTGGCGTGGATGCTTTTCAGGAACCCTCCGACCTGCTGGTGCAGGGCACCCGACAGATCGGCCAGTTCGGAGGTTGCTCCGCGAATCTGGTCTGTGGCGGACCGCGTGCTTTCGCTTGCCTGGGACAGCTCCGTCATGCTGGAGGCAACGCTTTCGGTGTTCTGCGTGGCGAAATCGACGCTCTGGGTGATCTCGCCCGTTGCCGCCATCTGCTTTTGCACAGCGCTCAGGATGGTGTTGGAGATCGAGTGGATCCGCTCGACGGTTTCCGCGATGGAGCGGATTGCGCCGACGGCCTGTTCGGAGACCTGCTGCACCGCCTCCACCTGCTGGGAAATGTCCTCGGTGGCGCGTGAGGTCTGGCCGGCCAGTGTCTTGACCTCGTTTGCGACGACCGCAAAGCCCCGGCCCATTTCCCCGGCCCGGGCCGCCTCGATGGTCGCGTTGAGTGCCAGAAGATTGGTCTGGTCGGCGATCTGCTTGATCAGGTCGACCACTTCGCCGATGGCCCGACCGCTTTCCGCAAGCCGCCCGACAATGGTGTCGGTGGCGCGCGATTCGTCGACGGCTGCCTGCGCCATCTTGGCGGATTCTTCCATTTCGCGGCCGATTGCCAGGATCGATTGCGTCATCTCCTCGGCAGCTTCCGCCGCCGTGGCCACCGAACTGGAGGCCTGCTGGGATGAGTCGGAGGCAATCCCGACCGCCGTGGACGCCTGGTCGACCGCCCCGTCGAGCTCGTTCGACAATCCGCCGACCCGCTCGGCCGCCGTGCTCAGGCGCTGAACCACACCGACAACCGACGTTTCGAAGTCATTTGCGACCTGCCGCAGCGTATCGGCGCGCTGACGGGCCATGTCGTCCTGCTGCGCCATTGCCAGACGGGCGTCCTCGACCGCCTTTTCCGCAAGCCTTTCGCGAAATCCCGCCACCGCGCGGGCAATCGACCCGATCTCGTCGCCGCGATCCGCACCGGCGATCTCGATCTCGAAATCCCCGTCCGACAGGTTTTCCAGCCCGGTTTGCAGCGCCTTGAGGGGCCGTTTGACACCCATGGCAAGAACGTAGGCGATGCCGAGAAACGCCAAGCCGACCGGTGTGCAGATCAGCGCAATCTCGAGCATTTCGCCGAGGATCAGGGCGTCGAGGCTCGCGGCCGCCTCCGGTCCGACAAATGCAGACGCCTTGTCCGGGTCGCCCAGCGCTTGGGTGAGGGACGCGCGGAAAGTATAGAACGCGAACCCCGTACCGCCGAGCATGATCATCGCGGCGGTGCCGACCATGATCAGAAATCGACCCAGAACGGTCAGGGAAAAAAGAGAAGAACGGAAAGAAGTCATGTTGCGACCCTGTATTCGACCTGCAAGCATCCTTCGTTGAATTGATGAAAAAAAAGAAAACCCGCTGACGATTTCAATCTCGCCAATTGACGCTAAGGACGTCCGGCGCTGCTTTCGCGCATTCCGCAGCCGGTCAGGGGCCGGACAGGCGGAAGTCGTCGACGCGGCCGCTCGCCGGCGGAAGCACCGCCCCCTGGACGATCAGCCGATACTGCGGGGTCCCCGCCACCGGGGCGTTGCGCGCGTCTTCCGCGCCCGCCAGTTCCGTTTCGGGCGAGCCGATGCGCCCGGTCAGAACGACGAAATTCGGATCGTCCTCGACCCCCTCGAACGCGAAGGCGCCCGAGGAACCGAGCACACGGGCAATCGCCTTCTCGGCGAAGAAGGCAAGCTTGTTCTTGCCCGACCAGGTGAAGCCAACGCCCGCGTTGTCGCGCAGGCGCCGCCGGCGTCCCTCGACATCGGGCCCATAGGACGTATACCCGCCCTCTTCATCGAGGAACACGTCCCAGACGTCGACATAGATGGCATTCGCCGCCTCGACGCGGTCCTTGATCAAGGTGGTGACATACCGGAAGTCGGAGCGCCGGGCCGGTCCCTTGGGCGGCGGCAGGCCGACCCACACGAGCGGCGTGCGTTGCCGGCGGGCAGCGGACAACAGCCCGTCGACGCGCCGTCCGTAAGCATCGGCCCAGGCTTCGCTGCGGAACTTCAGTTCAGCTCCCGACGGCAGCGTGAAATCGCGCATGTCGGCCGACCCGACCAGGACGGCGAGCGCGCCGACGCGGCGCCCCTGCACGACACTCTGCACGCGGTCGGCGATCTCCCCGCCCAGGTCCGTCGTCAGGCCCTCGTCGGCGAAAAGCAGCGTGTCGACCCGCACCGACGGCACTTCCGAATAGGTCGCCTCGAGCCCCTCGCCAAGGTCCTTTGCCAGATCGCCGCCGACGACGAGCACGACGCGGGCATCCGCATCCTTGGGCACCTCGACGATCACCGGCTTCACCGGTTCCCGCCTCGGCTGGATCCGTTGTTTCGGACGTTGTTCCTTCATCCGCGTGCGTCGCTTGTTGTCGACGCCGAACAGGCGCAAGAGCGGCGACAGCGGATGAAAGCCGGTCCCCCGCGTGTCACCCGGCTTGACGATCGGACCGTTGCTTTGGGCGAACGCCGGCGCGCCGCCGGCGGCGATGAGGCCGGCGACACACAGCAGCAGTGCCGCACGACACAGCGCGCGGCAAAGGCTCTGGCCGACAGAGGTCGGCGTCGGGGCTTGAAGGCGGATCATGCGGCAATCCTAGCGAATTCCACCGCCGCCGTCCAAGGTCCCGCGGATCCCGGCAAGACAATTGTCAGCCAGGACCCGCGCCGACGATGCACCGCGCGCTAGCCGCCGGAGCTGATGCGCTCCAGCAGCGCGACCGATCCGTAGCCGTCCGGAATGAGGCCGACCGAGCGCTGATAGGCGCGAATGCCGCGCCGGGTCGCCGGGCCGATCCGTCCGTCGGCGCTCCCGACATTGAACCCGCGCCGGTTGAGCCGGGTCTGCAGGTCTTTGGTCTGGGAGCGCGACAAGGGCAGCGCCTTGCGGTCCCAGTCCTGCACGAAGGGTCCGCCGCCGCGCACGCGGTCGGCCAGATGACCGACGGCGAGCGCATAGGCGGTGGCGTTGTTGTAGCGCTTGATGACGTAGAAGTTGCGCAGCATCAGGAAGGCCGGACCCGACGCACCGGCCGGAAGGATCAACACCGCATCGTCGGACGGACGCGGGAAGTCGCGCCCGTTGGTGCGGCGCACGCCAAGCCGGCTCCAGTCTGCAAGGTCCTTTTCCTCGTCGACGGCACCATAATCGAAGCCGCGCGGCAGCACGACCTCATAGCCCCAGGTCTTGCCGGTCTGCCAGCCGTGCCGCTTGAGATAATTTGCGGTCGACGCGAGCGCATCGGGGATGTTGGTCCAGATATCGCGGCGCCCGTCGCCGTCGTAGTCGGACGAATACTGGTTCCAGCTCGACGGCATGAACTGCGTGTGGCCCATGGCTCCGGCCCACGACCCTTCCATGCGGTCGGGCTGCACATGACCGTCGTCCAGGATCTTCAGCGCAGTCACCAGCTCCTTGTTCCAGAAACTGCGGCGGCGCGGCGCGGCATAGGCAAGCGTTGCCAGGGCGCGCACGACATAATGCTCGCCCATGAAGGAGCCGTAGTTGGTCTCCATGCCCCAGATCGCCACGACCGCCTCGCGGTCGACGCCGTAGCGCCGCTCGATGGCCGCCAGCTCCGAGGCATAGTCGGTGAGCATCTCGCGCCCCTTCTCGACGCGGGTGTCGGAAACGGCCGTGCCGAGATACTCCCAGATCGGCTTAACGAATTCCGACTGCTTGTTCATCAGGCGGATCGTGTCGGGGTCGGGGGTGACGCCCTGGAAGGCCCGCCGATAGGTGTCGCGGCGGACGCCGGCATCCCGCGCGACGGGCCAGAAGCCCTCGACCCAGCGGTTGAAGTCCGTATCCGCGGCCACCGGCGACACCACACCGGCGCCGAAGGTCACCGCGGCCGTCAGCGCGACAAGCGACAGTCTGGCACCCGAGCGTCGCCGAAACCCGCGAGACGCCACAACGGCCATCCGGAAAATGCGCAAGACAGTCATCAAAACTCCTGGTGTGGTTTCAACCCTCCGCCCGTCCGGCGAAGGATCATGCGCGCCCCCCGGCGCCCCGTGTTTGCAAATTAAGTGGCGCTCAATGACGAAACCGCAATCCGCCCTCGATCGCATTTTCGCTGTAACCCGAGCCCGGCGTCGTCGAACTGAAGCGGCGGAACGTGTACCTCCCCTGAACCGCGACATTCGATGTCAGTGCCCAGGTCAGCGCCGCCGTGGCGCTCGCCTCATCCTCGACCAGATAGATCCCGGCGTAGTCGCGCCGTGACAAGCCGACACCGACCTCGCCCGACACGGCGTCGGAAAACCCGTGGGCGAGCCGCAGGTCGCCAGAGTAAAGCAGCGACCCGGGCGTACCGGAAATGGTGGACGGCGCGAGGTTGGTCGCAAGTGTCGCCGTGACCGTGGTCAGGCGCGAGGGTGACCAGATCAGCGAGCCGTCGACGGTCAGGCCCTCAAGCCGCGCCAGGCGGCTATCGTCGAGCGTTTCGCTGCGCCAGCCGGCGCTGATATCGCCGCTGATCTTGCCGCCGGCGTCGAAGGCGATGCCGGCGCGCAGGGCATAGCCCTTGGAATCGCGGTCTGCACAAAGGGCGGGATCCGTGCAGCGCTCGAAATAGCGGCGGGTAAGAAGACTGCCCTCCACGAAGGGTTGAAGCCCGGCGCCGGTGTTGCTGTCGAGGCGCAGGGTCGCGGAAAACAGCGCGTTGTCGCGTTGCCGGTTGGCGGCGGCCGTGTTGCCACCGGTGTAGACGGTGGAATCCACCTCGCCGCGCAACTGCGCGCCGACGATGCCGACCGAGCGACGCAGCGCAAGCCCGCCGCCCAGTTCGTGGATGTCCCGCCCGCCGCCGGTCGCCTCGGCGCTGCCGCTGTCTTCCAGCGACAGACCGTAGCGCGCGGACACGTCCACTTCGGTGCGGTCACTGACGTCGAGCCGCAGCAATGCATCGAGCGTGGCGCTCGGATCCGCCTCGACGGTGCTGTCGGGATAGCCGGTAAAACTGCCGCGAAAATTCACGCCGAGGCTGTGTCGCGACCAGTCCGATTGCGCCCGCAGCGTCGGCGCGATGCGATAGAGCAGACCGGAGGTGCCGGAGGTGTCGCCGGAACGGTTGTCGCTCCAGCCCAGGCCGGTGAAAAGCTCCGGATACAGCAGGAACGACCCGACGCGGATCCCGCGCGGTGCATCGCGCACGGTTTCGCCATCATAAATGTCGTTGACGAGGGAGCCGCCGCCACCGGTCGGCGAGCGTTTCTCCACGGCGCGCAAACGTTCCGAAAAGGGCTGGACGGCACGGATGCGGCCCGCCTCCGCCAGGGGTTCTGCGTCCTCGCCGGCATCGGTATCGCGTGCCAACCCGCTCGTGGCGGTATCCTCTTCGTCCGCGCCCTCTTCCCCCTCTGCCCCGACATCGTCCTGCGCAAAGACATTGCCCTGCGGCGCGGCACCACCCAGGCTGCCGCGCAACGACGCGTCCTGCGCGCGACCCGTCTGCACGGACGCGGCGAGGATGACGGCGAAGAGAATAGGCGCGACAAACCGGTTCATAAACGGGACCAATCGGGAACGTCGGGCAGCAACGGCCCACTTTGGCCACGATCATGATCTGTTAAGGTTAACCAAGCGTTTCCGCGCCCCCGACATCGCACAGAGCGGGCCCGGGTGAGACCGACACGCGCCCCGGCGCATCCAATCGCCTGCGCGCGCGGAAGCCAGCGCTTGCCGGACGTTCCTCCGACGGGTATGACCGGCGGCAAGACACCACTGGACAGATAAACCATGACGGCAGCCAAGCTTCAGCCCTCTTCGCGCCCGCAAGATGCGGGTTCGGCCCGCGCCTCGTCGCTGCGCACGATCGACACGGAGCTGGCCGGTCTCGCCGTCCTGCGCGAGGCGCTGGCAAACGGGCTGGCCGATCCCTTCGCGCGCGCCGTCGACACCATTGTGCATGCGCGCGGCCGCGTCATCGTCACGGGCGTCGGCAAGAGCGGTCACGTCGGTGCCAAGATCGCCGCCACCTTCGCCTCCACCGGCACGCCCGCCTCCTTCGTACATGCGACAGAGGCAAGCCACGGCGATCTCGGCATGATCACGGACCAGGACGTGGTGCTCGCGATCTCCTGGTCGGGCGAGACCCAGGAGCTTGCCGCCACCATCGCCTATACGCGCCGTTTCAAGGTGCCGCTCGTTGCGATGACCTCGCGCATCGACAGCGCGCTCGGCTCCGCCGCCGACGTTGTGCTCTCCCTCCCCAAGGTCGAGGAGGCCTGCCCGCACGGACTGGCTCCGACCAGCTCCACGCTGCTGCAGATGGCCACCGGCGACGCGCTTGCCATCGCGCTGCTCGAGGCGCGCGGCTTCACCGCCCAGGATTTCAAGGTCTACCATCCCGGCGGCCGGCTCGGCGCGACGCTGCTGCATGCGCGCGACATCATGCATTCCGGCGACAAGCTTCCCTTGACGACGGCCGGAACCTTGATGCGCGAGGCGATCGTTCTGATCACCCAGAAGGGCTTCGGCGTGCTCGGTATCGTCGATCCGGACGGCAAGCTGATCGGTATCATCACCGATGGCGATTTGCGGCGCCATTTGAGCAGCGACTTCCTCGACAAGACCGCCGGCGAGGTCATGACCCAGGCTCCCAAGACGATCGGCGCCGACCTCCTTCTGGCCTCGGCGATGGAGTTCATCAACCGCACGTCGATCACCGCCGTTTTCGTCGTGGAAGACGACCTCCCGGTCGGCATCATTCACCTGCACGACCTGTTGCGCCACGGCGTCGCCTGACCTGACCGCCCTCAGGTTGAGCGCCTTAACAATCTGTTTACCTTGATCTTTTTTTCGGCATTCTCATCGGTTGCTTTTTATCGGCTTAGGGATTGATTAGCCCTGCCGCGCCTATGATCGCCATTGCTTCCAGTCGGTCGGATTTGTTCCGGAGCATGGTAGGATCATGGATCTAAGTTCAATCATCGGCATTATCGCGGCCTTCACCGTTGTGGTTATCGCCATTCTCCTTGGCGGCAACCTCACGCAGTTCATCGACGTTCCCTCGATGCTGATCGTGATGGGCGGCGGCTTTGCGGCAACGCTGGTGCGCTTTCCCCTGTCCGGCATCACCAGCGCCTTTGGCGTTGGCAGCAAGGCCGCCTTCACGCACAAGAAGGTCAACCCGCGCGACTTGATCGAGGAAATCACCACGCTTGCCGACACCGTGCGCAAGTCCGGTCCGCTCGGACTGGAAAACGTCGAGGTCAGCGATCCGGCGCTTGCCAAGGGCGTGCAATATATCGCCGACGGCTACGAATCGGAGTTCATCAAGGACAGCATGGAGCGCGAACGCGACCTTTATCTGGACCGTCTGCAGGCAGGCAAGAAGGTGTTCAAGGCGCTCGGCGATTCCGCTCCGGCCTTCGGCATGATCGGCACGCTTGTCGGTCTTGTGCAGATGCTGGCGACGATGGACGACCCGTCCACCATTGGCCCCTCAATGGCGATCGCGCTTCTGACGACGCTCTACGGTGCGCTGATCTCCAACGTTATCTGTCTGCCGATCGTCGACAAGCTGGATTCCAAGTTCGACGTCGAAGAAGTCAACCAGACACTGGTCATCGACGGCGTCATGCAGATCCGCGAGAACAAGAGCCCGGCCCTGATCCGCGACATGCTGATCGCCTATCTGCCTGAAAAGCAGCGCGCCGAACTGTCCGAGGCAGCCTAGGGCGGCCCCACACGGGAGCCCGATGCCACGGCACAGTCGCTCGCTGAGCGGGCAGACGCGAGACTGGAGAGAAAACGATGGCTCGAAAGAAACCGGCTGGCGGCGGCGGCGCGCCGGAATGGCTCGTGACCTTCGCCGATCTCATGTCCCTGCTGGTGTGCTTCTTCGTGCTCATCATCTCCTTCTCGATCCAGGACAAGCAGAAGCTTCAGGTCGTGGCCGGCTCCATGCGCGAGGCCTTCGGCATCAAGGAAACATCGCGCCGCACCGGCATCATCGAGGTCGAGGGCATTCCGATCCGCGACTACATGAAGGACATCACCCAGGTTCCCGAGGAGCTCGATTCCGACTTCGCCGAAGAGCGTCACGAGAGACGCCGCAAGCAGGGGCCGGAAGCGAACACCCATGACGTGCGCGAGGCGGAAATCGAGCGTCCGCGTCAGTTCGCCACCGCAGCCGCCTCACTGCGCCAGGCCTGGCAGGAAATGCCCGACATCACCGAAATTTCCTCCAACATCATTCTGGAGGAAACCGAGGAAGGACTGAACATCACGCTGGTGGATCAGGACGGCCGCTCGATGTTCCCGGAAGGCTCGAAGTACCCTTACGAGATCACCCGGCGCCTTCTGTCCGCAATGGCGCCGGTCATCGCGCGCATGCCGAACCGCATCGAGATCACCGGCCACACCACCTCGGGTGGCGCGGCGATCAATCCCGGCTACACCGCCTGGGAGCTTTCCGCCGACCGGGCGAATGCCGCCCGGCAGGTCCTGTCGGAATACGGTATCCCCTCCGACCGCTTCTACAGCGTTGTCGGCAAGGCCGACACCGAGCCGCTGTTTCCCAACGATCCCTATCTGGCCGCCAACCGGCGCATCGGCATTCTGCTGATGCGCGAGGCGCCGCCGATCCCGCTCGGGCACAACCCGTAAGGCCGCGGCTCAGACGGGGTCTTTCGACGGCACCGCCGATACCACGAGAAGCGGACCGTCCAGCCGCTCGACGCGGATGCGGGTGCCTGCGGGCATGTCGTCGCCGGTCACGCGCCAGATCGTGTCGTCGATCCGCACCCGGCCGTCGCCCTGTGCAATCGGTTGCTCCAGAACGAACTCCCGGCCGACCAGCCGGCTTCCGCGCCGGTTGAGGTTCGGATCGCCGTCCGCGTCCCCGCTCTTGCGCATGAACGCACGGCCCGCAAGCAGGCTGACCAGGGACAGGGCCCCGAACAGCACAAGCTCCACCTGCCAGGAGATATCGACGAAAAGCGCGAGCGTCCCGACGATCAGCGCCGACAGGCCGAACCACAAAAAGAAGGTTCCCGGCGCCACCACTTCCAGCCCGAGCAGCAGGAGCCCCCCGATCCACCAGGACCAGGGGCCGAGCTCGAAGACGATCCGCTCGATGATGCTCATGCGCCGCTCTCGTCGGGCCGTGTCCCGGTGCTCGGCACACGGCCGGCGCCGCGCGGACGGGCGCGGTTCTCGTCCCCGAAGGCTTCCTTGGCGATCTCCGCAACGCCGGCGAGCGATCCCAGCACCGATGTTGTTTCAGTGGGCAGGATCAGCAGCTTCTGGTTCGGCGAATTCGCAAACTTGCCGAGCGCCTCGACATATTTGTTGGCGACGAAATAGTTGATCGCCTGAAGATCGCCGGCGCCGATCGCCTCGCTGACCATGCGGGTCGCCTGGGCTTCGGCCTCGGCGGAGCGCTCGCGCGCCTCCGCATCGCGGAACGCGGCCTCGCGGCGGCCTTCGGCTTCCAGGATCAGCGACTGCTTTTCGCCTTCCGCCTGCAGGATTTCCGACTGGCGCTTGCCTTCCGCTTCCAGAATCGAAGCGCGCTTTTCGCGTTCCGCCTTCATCTGCCGGCCCATCGCCTCGACCAGGTCGCGCGGCGGATTGATGTCCTTGATCTCGATCCGGGTCATCTTGATGCCCCAGGGCGCGGCCGCCGCATCGACGACCCTCAGCAACCGGCTGTTGATCTCGTCGCGATTGGACAGAAGCTCGTCGAGATCCATCGATCCCATCACCGAGCGGGTGTTGGTCATCGTCAGGTTCAGGATCGCGTTTTCCAGCCCCGACACCTCATAGGCGGCACGGGCCGCGTCGAGCACCTGGTAGAAGGTCACCCCGTCGGAGGTCACGCTCGCATTGTCGCGCGTGATCACCTCCTGTGCAGGCACGTCGAGCACCTGCTCCATCATGTTGATCCTGTGGCCGATGCGATCGACGAAAGGCACGATGAAATTGAGGCCCGGCGTCAGCGTCTTGCGATACCGACCGAAGCGCTCGACCGTGAAATTGAAGCCCTGCGGCACCGTCTTGACGCCGGCAATGACCACCAGGACGACAAGCACGAACAAGACAACGACCAGAATGTCGAAGCCGGCGATACCATCGATCATGAAACTGTCCTTCCCGGCACGGATTTTGGACACGGGGCATCCCGTGCGGCGACCCGGCGACGGGATTGCCGACAGGTTGCCCGCTCAGATGTACCCGCTCCGCGCGGATGTGCAAGGTCGCGAAGTCACGCCGGCGGATCTTCCACCGCCGATTCGCTCAGACCCAGCCGGACAACTCGCGATCGACAATGGTCTTCAGCACCGACATGCCTTCCACGCTGTCGTTCAGGCAGGGGATATGGGCGAAGTGCTCGCCGCCGTGCTCCTCGAAGATCTCCCCGGCTTCGCCGGCGATTTCCTCAAGCGTCTCGAGGCAATCCGCGACGAACCCCGGATTGATGATCGCGAGCTTCTTCACGCCGGATTTTGCAAGGCTCTCCACCGTCTTGTCCGTGTAAGGCTGAAGCCACTCCTCGGGACCGAAGCGGGACTGGAACGTGATCTTGAGCTTGTCTTCGGACCATCCCAGACGTTCGCGCACCAGCCGCGTCGTCTTGTGGCAGTGGCAATGATAGGGATCGCCCTTCTTGAAATAGGACTGCGGAATGCCGTGGAAGGAGGCCAGCACCAGTTCCGGCTCGAAGTCGAGCGAGGCGAGGCTCTGCTCGATGGAAACAGCCAGCGCGTCGATATAGGCGGGATCGTCGTGATAGGGCGGCACGGTCCTGAGCGCCGGCTGCCAGCGCAGCTTGGTCAGTTCGTTGAACACCACATCGTTCACGGTTGCCGTCGTCGAGGCCGAATACTGCGGATAGAGCGGAAAGACGAGAAGGCGCTCGCAGCCCTGCTCGCGCAGATGCTCCAGCCGCGACGCGATCGAGGGATTGCCGTAGCGCATGGCCCAGTCGACGACGATCCTTCCGTCGGGGTCGTTCATGTCGGCGGCGAGCTTGTCGGCCTGCGACCGGGTGATCGTGCGCAGCGGCGATTCGTCCAGCTCCCGGTTCCAGATCTCGTCATAGGCCTTGCCGGATTTCGTCGGCCGGGTGTTGAGAACAATGCCGTAAAGGATCGGATACCACAGCGCGCGCGGCCACTCGATCACCCGCTTGTCGGACAGGAACTCGCGCAGATAACGCCGCATCGAGCGAAAATCCGTTCCGTCCGGTGTGCCGAGGTTGACCAGCAAGACGCCGATCTTGCCGGCCTTCACCTTCGGATGATCTAAGGGCAGCCGGATTTGCCGCATTGCGCGCGCACGGTTTTCGATGTCGGCTTCCTGGTCGATTGCGGTCATGCTGTCCATGGGACTCCCGGTCACAGTCTTTTGCGTTGCCCCCGCCTGCGACAGGCGGTCGGCCGCGATTATCCTCACATTAGCCCTTGTACGCGCACAAGTGCACAAAGGTTTTCCCCCTTGCGCGACATGCTGCCGCATGCGTTTCGCCGATTTTCCCGCAGGCGTCGGGCACGGAATTAACGCGGCCTTTAGCGGCGATAGTGAAAACTACCAATAAATGCAACGCCCGAACATCTCGGTGACAGTCCGGACCCCGCAAAGGCATGCCAGTCACATCGAACGCAAATCTCACCCGTCGCAAGACGGTCATGCTGGTTGAACCCAATGCCTTCACCCGGCGCCTGATCCGCCAAATGCTGAAGGAAATCGGGGTTTGCGGTGTGGTCGAGGCGGAAAGCGCCGCCATGGCCGAGCACATGCTCAAGACGAACCCAGTCGACGCGATCCTGCTCGACTGGCGCGCGCCGGGGACCGACAGCGCGCGCATGCTGACCCGGCTTAGACAGGCCGACAATCCGAAGACCGCCGTCACGCCGGTGATCATCACCAGCACACAGGTCGATCTCGAATTGCTTGAGCGTGCGGCAAACCTCAGCGCGCGTTCCGTCATCCTCAAACCGTTCTCGCTGAAGGTGCTGCGCGCCCATATCCTGGCGGCCGTCGGCGAAATCGAGGCGCAGGCAAGCGCCGAGACCAAGGCCGAGGCCGCGGCCACCCCCGCCCTGACGCCCACGCAGGGCGACACCCCGCCGATGCCCGAGCCGGCGCTTGAGGAATCGGAAATCTATTATCTGTAAAAAGAGCAGGCCTTCGTGCTGCGGCGCGGACAGGCCGTGTCAGTCCGCCGGATAGCGCTCCGCGACCTTGAACCAGAATTCGACGATCGTGTGCAGCACCTCGCTCATGCCCGCAAGGCTGTCGGCCTTCGTCACGACCGCATTCGCCCCCGCCGCATAGGCGGAGCGGATGGTCACCGGATCGTCCGCCGTGGTGAAGACGCATACGGGGATCGCGCTGAACAGCGGATGCGCGCGCAACCGCGCCAGAAACTCCGTGCCGCCCATCACGGGAAGATTGAGGTCGAGGAGGATAAGATCGGGCGGCGGACCGCCGGCTGCCGCGACCCGGTCGAGCGCCGCAAGCGCGTCGACACCGTTCTCGGCGGTGGTGATGCACACGGGCACAGGCGAGGTTTCAAGCGATTTCTGGATGATGCGAATATCGTCGGGGTCATCCTCGACGAGCAGAATGCCGGCACCGTGTGTCCGCGTATCCACATCTTGCATTGCCGCGCTTGCCCTCGTTCTCTTTGCCATGATCCGGGCTTGCATAGGCCGAACCGGCATGAGTGTGCAACAAAAACGCGAACACCATAGTCCCTACACGCTGATATTCCTAACAAAGTGCTAATGCCGCCGTCAGGATTCATAATCCCGCTCGTCGGCGATCACCTTTCCGTCGTTCGGCAGACTGCCGCCCTCGACCCGCTCGACCTGCCCGCCGAGCTTCGTGATCTCGCGCAGGCTGAGCGCCAGGGCGTCGGAAAAATCCGCGTCCGCCCCTTCGGTTTCATACAGCAGACGCATCGCATCCTGATCGCCCTTGCGCTCGACCACGAGGCGGGCCCGCGCCACTTGCGGATGGCGCGCGAGCACCTCGGCGATCTGCTTGGGATCGACGAACATGCCCTTGACCTTCGTGCGCTGATCCGCGCGTCCCATCCATCCCTTGAGGCGCCTGTTGGTGCGCCCGCACGACGACCGGCCCGGCAGGGCGGCCGACAGATCGCCGGTGCCGAAGCGGATCAGCGGATAGCTCTGCTTGAATGTCGTGACGACGAGTTCCCCGACCTCGCCGTCCGCCACCGGCGTCCCGGTGCCCGGACGCACGATCTCGACGATCATGTTCTCGTTGACGATCAGCCCGTCGTCGGGAATCGCCTCATAGGCGATCACGCCGAGATCGGCAGTGGCGTAGGCCTGCAGCACGTCGACGCCGCGGCTCTTGTACTCCGCCCGCAGACTGGGAAACAGCGCCCCGCCGGACACCAGTGCCCTGGTCAGCGAGGAAACGTCTCGGCCAAGCTCGGCCGCCTTGTCGAGCAGCACCTTGAGATAATCCGGCGTTCCGGCGTATCCGACCGGGCGCAAGGCGGCAATCGCATCCACCTGCGCCTCCGTGTTGCCGACCCCGGCGGGATAGACCACACAGCCGAGGGCGCGCGCGCCATGATCGAGGATGAAGCCGCCCGGCGTCATCTGGTAGGACAGCGCGTTGTGGACGATGTCGCCGGACCGGAAGCCGGCGGCATGAAAGGCGCGCGCCGCGCTCCAGGGATCGGCGCCCTCGCCCTGCGGCTCCCAGATCGGGCCGGGAGACATGAAGATGCGCGCAAAGGTCGAGGGGTCGCCGGCGGCGAACCCGCCGAAGGGCGGCGCCTTCTGCTGGGCCGCCATCAGGTCGGCCTTGCGCAGCACCGGCAGGCTTGCGAGCGCCGCCCGGTCGCGCACGTCTTGCGGCGCGACGCCGGCCAGATGCTTCGCCCAGGCCGGCGCGTTGGCGATCGCATGCGAGATCTGGCCCGGGAGCCGGGCGAAGAGCTCCGCCTCGCGCTGATCCGGGTCCTGTCCTTCCAGTCGGTCGAAATGATGGTCGCTCATCGCTCTCCCCATGCGCTTGGGCTGACGCTCTTCTCCCGGCCGTCCCGGGCAATATGCCCCCGTTCCGCTGAAACGGTTCGGCGGCGGCGGACAGTCATCGGGATCCGGTCGAAAAACGGGCCGGTGGCCGGTCAGGCCAGCCAGCGCTTGCGCCGCTTGTAATGCTTTACGTTTCGGAACGACCGGCGACCCTCGCCACCGACTCCGAGGTAGAATTCCTTGACGTCCTCGTTTTCCCGCAATGCCTTGGCGTCGCCGTCCAGCACGATGCGCCCGGATTCCAGAATGTATCCGTAGGTCGCATAGCGCAGGGCGACATTGGTGTTTTGCTCCGCCAGGAGGAACGACACGCCTTCCTTGCGGTTCAGTTCCTTGACGATCTCGAAGATTTCCTCGACCAGCTGCGGGGCAAGCCCCATCGACGGCTCGTCGAGAAGGATCATCTTCGGTCGGCTCATCAGCGCGCGGCCGATGGCGCACATCTGCTGCTCGCCGCCGGAGGTGTAGCCCGCCTGGCTCGACCGGCGCTCCTTCAGTCGCGGAAAATACGCGTAGACCTTGTCCAGGTCCTGGCGGATCGCGGCCGCCCCGTCGCGGCGCGTATAGGCACCGGTCAGAAGGTTTTCCTCGATCGTCAGATGGCCGAAACAGTGCCGGCCCTCCATCACCTGGATGCAGCCGCGCTTGACGAGATCGTTCGGCGACAGCGCCTGAACCTCCTCGCCCTCGAAGAGAATGGCGCCCTTGGTGACATCGCCGCGTTCGGCGCCAAGCAGGTTGGACACGGCTTTCAGCGTGGTGGTCTTGCCCGCGCCGTTGGCGCCGAGGAGGGCAACGATGCCCCCCTCGGGAACGGTGAGCGAGACGCCCTTCAACACCAGGATCACGTGATCGTAGATCACCTCGATGTTGTTCACCGACAGGATTGGATTGGCGGACGTCTCGTTCATTTTCAGCTCCACATTACCGGGATTGTGACCGTCGCGACGGTCAGTTGCAGTCCCGCGGAGTGATGTTGTTTTCCGCCGCATAGGCCGCGGAATCCTCTTCGATCAACGGCATGATCACCGACCGGTCCGGCTCGATCCCGGAGGCGACCACGCGCCAGGTTCCGGCGGCCGCGTCCCACTGCTGGATCAGCACCGTGCCCGGATCGGAGTGAACCGCGCAGGAGATCTCCACCGGATAGGTGAAGTTCGGCAGGCCAAGCTCGCCAAGCCGCTCTTCGGTGACGTTCAGCGCCTCGAGGCCTTCCCGCACGTCCTTGCCGACGATCTCGTTGGACCCCTTGATCTCCATGGCCTTGCGGATGGCCTCGACCGTCCACACGGCGGCGACGAGACCGCGGTTGTAGAGCACCTCGCCGACCCGGTCGCGGTCGCCCGCACCCATGTCGGCGTCATAGACCTTTTCCAGGATTTCCTGGTGCAGCGGGAAGTCGGCGCCGGGTGCGTGGAAGGTGGCGGAGAGATAGCCGTTGGCGCCCTCGCCCGCCGGCGTCACGTCGTGCTCGGACCCGGCCCACCAGTTGCCGATGAAGCGGTCCATCGGGAAGCGGATCGAGGAGGCTTCCTTGACCGCGACCTGGTTCATGACGCCCCAGCCCCACATCAGCACCCAGTCGGGCTGCATGCGGCGGATCTGCAGCCATGTGGCCTTCTGTTCCTGGCCCGGATGGTCGACCGGCAGCAGTTCCAGCTTGAAGCCGTGTTTGCTCGACAGTTCCTCAAGCGTACGGATCGGCTCCTTGCCGTAGGCGGAGTTGTGATAGACCAGCGCGATGGTCTTGCCCTTGAGCTGGTCCTCGCCACCCTCGATCGCGGCCGCATAATTCACCATGCCCGACGCCGCGTCCCAATAGGTGCCGGGGAAGTTGAAGATCCACGGGAACACCTTGCCGTTGGCCGCCGAAGTCCGGCCGTAGCCCATGGTGAACATCGGGATCTCGTCGACCGAAGCCTTGGGGATCAGCTGGTAGGTGATGCCGGTGGAGAGCGGCTGATAGACGAGCGCGCCACTTTCGCCCTGGTTCTTTGTGTTTTCGTAGCACTCCACGCCTTGCTGCGTGTTGTAGGCCGTCTCGCACTCCACGAAGTTGATCGTGGCGCCGTTGATGCCGCCGTCGCGCTGCTCGAGGAGCTTGAAGTAATCCGCGTAGCCGTTGGCGAAGGGAATGCCGCCCGGCGCATAGGGGCCGGTTCGATAGACCAGCGACGGGATCGTCAGTTCGTACGCCTGGGCGGTTGTCGCCGCCAGCGGCGCGGCCACCGCAAGAGCGGCCAGACCGGCTGTCAGATGCTTCAGTTTCATTTCGTTTCCTCCCTTGGAACAGGATCTCTGGCAGTTGGCTGAGGACGCGTGTTTGTCTGTTGTGTCGCGTTGCCTCAGTAGGGGAAGGGCCACATCCGCAGCTTCTCCTTGGTGATCTGCCACAACCGGGCAAGGCCGTGCGGCTCGACGATCAGGAAGAAGATGATGAGAAGGCCCATCAAGAGAATCTCGACGTGCTTGGCCATGGTCGGCAGCATGCCGAGACCGTCGACCATGAAATTCTTCAGGAAGATCGGAAGGAGCACCAGAAACGCGGCCCCCAGAAAGGAGCCGACGATGGAGCCGAGCCCGCCGATGATCACCATGAAGAGCACCAGGAACGACACATTGATGCCGAACACCTCGCCGACCTCCACCGCACCGAGGTAAACGGAAAAGAGCAGCGAGCCGGCCATGCCGATGTAGAAGGAGGAGACGGCGAAGGCGGACAGCTTGGTGAGCAGCGGACGCACGCCGATCAGTTCGGCGGCAATGTCCATGTCGCGGATCGCCATCCAGTTGCGCCCCAGCCGCCCGCGCACCAGGTTCTTCGCAATCAGCGCGAAGACGGCAAGAAGCGTCAGGCAGAACAGGTATTTCACCCAGGGCAGCGCCGAGGGACCGGTGAGCAGAAAGCCGAAGACCTCGCGGTCGGGCGCGGTGATCTGCCCCGTCATCGAGTAGTTGTAGAACCAGCCGAACTTGTTGAAGACCCAGACCAGAAAGAACTGCGCGGCAAGCGTTGCAACCGCCAGATAGAACCCCTTGATGCGCAAGCTGGGCAGTCCGAAGAGCGAGCCGACCGCCGCGGTGATCCCGCCCGACAGCAACACGACGATGATCATGTTCATCTCGGGGAAGGAGGTCATCAGCTTGTAGGAGGCATAGGCGCCAACCGCCATGAACCCGCCCGTTCCGAGCGAGATCTGGCCGCAATAGCCCACCAGGATGTTGAGGCCCAGCGCCGCCAGCCCGTAGATCAGGAGCGGCAGGAGGACGGCATTCGTCCAGTAATCGTTGACGAAGAACGGCACGACCAGGAATGCGAACGCGACGAACGCCCAAACCACCCAGCGGTCCTGGGCGATCGGAAAGATCGCCTGGTCGCTCTGGTAGGACGTCTTGTATTGGCCGGCTTCACGATAAAGCATGAGGTATCACCCCTCCTGAGGAAAAGCCCGCGTCAGACGCGCTCGATGATGCGTTCGCCGAACAGCCCTTGCGGGCGGACCAGCAGGAAGGCGAGCGCCAGCATGTAGGCAAACCAGTTTTCGATCGCGCCGCCGACGAAGGGGCCGACATAAATCTCGGCAAGCTTCTCGCCGACGCCGATGATCAGCCCGCCGACGATGGCGCCGGGAATGGAGGTGAAGCCGCCCAGGATCAGCACCGGCAGCGCCTTGAGCGCGATCAGCGACAGCGAGAACTGGACGCCCGACTTGGCGCCCCAGAGCGTTCCCGCCACCAGCGCCACGAAGCCGGCGACCGACCAGACGATGACCCAGATGGTCTGCAGCGAAATGCCGACCGAAAGCGCCGCCTGGTGATCGTCGGCGACCGCTCTCAGCGCCCGGCCGATCCGCGTTTTCTGGAAAAAGATGGCGAGAAAGCCGACGAGCACGGCGGCAATCAGTGCCGCGAAGACCTCGAGTTTCTCGACGTAGATGTTGAAATTGTCGAGCATGTAGTCGGAGGCGCCCGACGGCAGGCCGATGTCCAGCACCTTGACGTCCGATCCCCACAGGATGTCGCCGACGCCTTCCAGCACATAGGCGAGCCCGATGGTCACCATGAACAGGATGATCGGCTCCTGGTTGACCAGATGGCGCAGCACGAAGCGCTCCACCGCCCAGGCAACGAAAACCATCACGCCGATGGTCATCACGAAGGCGATCGGCCAGGGCAGGCCGGTCTTTTCCATGATGCCGGCGAAGGTGAGCGCGGCGAACAGGCACATGACGCCCTGCGCGAAATTGAAGATGCCGGATGCCTTGAAGATCAGCACGAAGCCGAGGGCGACCAGCGAGTACATCACGCCGGCCATCAGGCCCGACAGGATCGTTTCGATCAGAAACTCCATCTCACGCTGTCCTTTAGTGTTCGTGCGGAACGCCGAGATAGGCGTCGATGACATCCTGGCTGGCCTGCACCTCGTCGGGCGGCCCGTCGGCGATCTTGCGTCCGTAGTCGAGAACCACGACCCGGTCGGACAGGTCCATGACGACGCCCATGTCGTGCTCGATCAGCGCGATGGTGGTGCCGAATTGCTGGTTCACGTCGAGGATGAAGCGGCTCATGTCCTCCTTCTCCTCCAGGTTCATGCCGGCCATCGGTTCGTCGAGCAGCAGCAGCTCGGGTTCCATGGCCAGCGCGCGGGCAAGCTCCACCCGCTTCTGCAGGCCATAGGGCAGCCGCCCGACCGGCGTCTTGCGGATCGCCTGGATCTCGAGAAAGTCGATGATCTCCTCCACCTTGCGGCGGTGCTCGTTCTCTTCCGTGAGCGCCGGCCCCCAGTGCAGGCACTGCCAGAGGAAATTCTTCTTCATCTTCAGGCCGCGGCCGGTCATGATGTTGTCGAGGGTCGTCATGCCCTTGAACAGCGCCACGTTCTGGAACGTGCGGGCAATGCCGTTGCTCGCCGCCTCATAGGGCTTCATCTTGCGCCGCACCTTGCCACGCCAGGCGATGGTGCCTTCCTGCGGATGGTAGAAGCCGTTGATCACATTGAGCATCGACGTCTTGCCGGCGCCATTCGGACCGATGATGGCGCGCACCTCGCCCTTGACGATATCGAAGGAGATGTTGGTGATCGCCTTCACGCCGCCGAAGGACAGCGACACGTTGTCGACGCGCAGCAGCACCTCGCCCTTCGCCATGCCGGAGTGACCGGCCATGCGGGCGGGTTCGACAAAGGCACTCATTCCGCCGCCTCCTGAATGTTGCGCCCCGAGGCGGGGTGGATCGTCATGTCGCGGATCTCGACGGTTGCCTCAAGCGCGCCCTTGCGGCCGTCCTCATAGGTCACTTCCGTCTTCACGTGCTTGCTGGTCGAGCCGTCGTACAGCGCCTCGATCAGCGGCGCATAGCGCTCGGCGATGAAGGAGCGGCGCACCTTCTGCGTCCGCGTCAGCTCGCCGTCATCGGCCTCCAGCTCCTTGTGCAGCACCAGGAACCGCTTGATCTGCGCGCCCGCCATCATCGGCTCGCCGGCGAGATCCCGGTTCACCTGATCGACGTGTTTCTCGATCATGTCGTAGACCTGCGGATGCTGGGCGAGTTCCTGATAAGAGGCGTAATTGACATTGTTGCGCTCCGCCCAGGAGCCCACCGCCGTCAGGTCGATGTTGACGAAGACGCCGCAGAAGTCGCGGCCGTCGCCAAACGCCACGACCTCCTTCACATCGGGGAAGAACTTCAGCTTGTTCTCGACGTATTTCGGCGCAAACAGGGCGCCGCTCGTGAGCTTGCCGACGTCCTTGGCCCGGTCGATGATCTTGAGATGGCCGTTGTCGGCAATGAAGCCGGCATCGCCGGTCAGCACCCAGCCGTCCTCGGTCTTGGTCGACTTCGTCGCCTCGTCGTTCTTGTAGTAGCCGACGAAAACGCCCGGGGAGCGGTAGAGAACCTCGCCGTTCTCGGCGATCTTCAGCTCCACCTGGGTGGCCGGCTTGCCGACCGTGTCGCCGAAGATCTCGCCGTCGGGCTGCATGGTGATATAGACGCTGGCTTCCGTCTGGCCGTAGAGCTGCTTCAGGTTGAGCCCGAGCGAGCGATAGAAGCGGAAGATCTCCGGGCCGATGGCCTCGCCGGCGGTATAGCCGACCTTGAGCCGGGTGAAGCCCATCTGGTTCTTCAGGGGGCCGTAGACCAGGATCTCGCCGAGCCGATAGGCAAGCCGGTCCTTCAGATCGACATTCTCGCCGTTGAGAATGTGCTCGCCGACGCGCTTGGCCACGCCCATGAAGACGTCGAACATCTTCTTCTTGAGCTTTCCGGCGTCTTCCATGCGCACCATGATGTGCGTCAGAAGCCCCTCGAACACCCGTGGCGGCGCGAAAAAATAGGTCGGCGCGATCTCGCGGCGGTCGGACAAGACCGTTTCCAGGCTCTCCGGGCAATTGACGCAATAGCCGGCCGTATAGGCCTGGGCGAGCGAGAACACATGGTCGCCGATCCAGGCCATCGGCAGATAGGCAAGCGTTTCCTCATGCTCGTCGAGCTTGTCGAAGGCATTGCCGTTGCGTCCCGAGATCACGAGATTGTCGAAGGACAGCATGACGCCCTTGGGCCGTCCGGTGGTGCCGGAGGTGTAGAGCATCACCGAAATGTCGTCGCCCTTGCCGTTCGCGATCCGCTCCAGCCAGGCCTGGTCGCGGGCAGGCTCCGCGTCGAGCGCCTTGCACCCGACCGCCTGCATCTCCTCGAAGGAATGCAGCCTTGTGTGGTCGTAATCGCGCAAGCCGCGCGGGTCGTCATAGATGATGTGCTCGAGCCGCGGCAGGTCTTCCGACATGGACAGGAGCTTGTCGACCTGCTCCTGGTCCTCCACACAGGCGAAACGCACCTCGGCGTGCTCCAGCACGAAGGCCATTTCCTCTGCGACACTGTCGGAATAGAGCGGGACGGGCACGCCGCCGAGCGACTGCGCGGCGACCATCGTCCAATAGAGGCGCGGCCGGTTGCTGCCGACAATGGCGATCCGGTCGCCTACTGTGAAGCCGATATCCTGCAGGCCGATGGCGAAGGTCCGGATTTCCTCCAGGACCTCCGACCAGCTCCAGGCTTGCCAGATTCCGAGATCCTTCTCGCGCATTGCCGGACGGTCAGCAAAGACCTTGGCGTTGTGCAGAAGGATTTTCGGAAAGGTGTCCTCGTCGAGGCGCTCGACGACGGGCGACCCTGCCATTGCGTTTCTTCCCCTCTTCGCGCCCCTTTTCTTGCGGGGTCGCATAATTCTTTGGCGCCATCAGACTACCATCGACCCGCCGGATCAAGCCTTTCTCTCTTTTTGGAGAATTGCCGTTGAGTGACGCGGATCGGGGCGCAAGGGAAGGCTACGGCGCGGTCATTGCGCCAGTATGTGCCAATTGCAACGAATTGTTTCAGATCGGCCTGCCCCCGCGCCCGTGTTTTTCTTCGACAGCCCGGCGACTTCGCGTAAAGTCACTTCATGTCCAGCGGCGATCTTTTCCGCGACCGCCTCGACCTGCTTCAGGCGGCGCTTGACCACATCAACCAGGGTTTTTCCGTTTTCGACGGCGATCTCAGGCTCGTTGCCTGGAACCGCCAGCTCTTCGAGATGCTGGACTTTCCCTTTCGGCTGGCCAGGCGCGGCACCCACCTGGCGGCCTTTCTCGAGGTCAACGCCGCGCGCGGTGAATATGGCGAGGGCGATGTCGCGGAACTGGTCGCGCGACGGGTGGAGCGCGCCCGCCTGTTCGAACCGCATAATTTCGAACGCATCCGCCCTGACGGACAGGTGGTTCTGGTCACCGGCGCGCCGCTGCCCGAGGGCGGTTTCGTCACCACCTATACCGACATCACCCGCGAGCGCGAGCAACAGGCCTCGCTGGAACGCACGGTGGAGGAGCGCACGCGCCAGCTGCGCCAGAGCGAGGACTGGCTGCGCCTTGTCACCGACAATGTGCCCGCCCTCGTCGCCTATCTCGGTCCCGGTCCGATCTTCCGCTTCGCCAACCGCCGCTACGCCAAATGGTTCGACCAGACGGTGGAATCCACGATCGGAAGACGGGCGGAAGACGTGATCGGACCGGATCTCTACCGGGAAATCGCCCCGCATATCGAAAAGGCCTTTCGCGGACATGCGGTCTCCTACGAGTATTCGCGCGCGCGCCCCGACGGCCGGCTTGTGCATATGCGCTCCACGCTCATTCCCGACCGCACCCTCGACGGGCGCACGCTCGGCTGTTTCGTGCTGTCGCTCGACGCCACCGACCAGAAGCGCAGCGAGACCGCGCTCGCCCACGCCCAGCGCATGGAGGCCGTCGGCCAGCTCACCGGCGGCCTTGCCCATGACTTCAACAACCTGTTGACGATCATCATCGGCAATGTGCTGGCGCTGCGCCGCCGGGCGGATGCGCCGGCCATGCCGGATCTTGCCGGCCACCTCGACCCGATCCTCCACGCCGCGCAGCGCGGCGCCGATCTCACCCGCCGGCTTCTCGCCTTCGCGCGCGGCGATGCGCCGAACACCCGGCGCGTGCGTCTGTCGGGCGTCATCGCCAACATCGAGGGGCTGGTGGCGGGTTCGCTGCCCTCCGCGATTTCATGGACGACCGCCATCGGCGACGACAATCTGGTCGCGGAAGTCGACCCGGCGGAACTGGAAAACGCGCTGGTCAACCTCGTGCTGAACGCGCGCGATGCCATGCCGGAGGGCGGACGCGTGTCGCTGTCGCTCACCAGGCTGCAACTGAGCGACACCGAAGCCGACCGGCTCGGGGTGGAGCCCGGCGCCTACGCGCAGATCCTCATAGGCGACACCGGCACGGGCATGAGCGAGGACGTGCGCCGGCAGGCATTCGACCCCTTTTTCTCCACCAAGCCCTTCGGCACCGGGAGCGGGCTCGGCCTGCCGACGGTCTACGGTTTCGCGCGTCGCGCCGGCGGCAACGCGGCGATCGAATCACAACCGGGGCGCGGCACCGACATCCGCATTCTTCTTCCCGCGCTTTCGGGTGCTGAGGTCGGCGACGACCGCGCGGACGGGTCGCAGGCCACGGGCGGAAGCGGCGAACTGATCCTCCTGGTCGACGACGACGAGGCCGTTGCCAACGTCGTTCGCGACCAGCTTTGCGCGCTCGGCTACACGGTCCTGGTGACGACGGAGGCCCGCGATGCCATCGACCTGGTGCGTGACGTTGCCGATATCCGCGCGGTCGTCAGCGACATCGTCATGCCCGGGCAGATCAACGGCCTTGCCCTCGTCGAGGAGTTGCGCCGGATACGACCCGGCCTCCCGCTGGCGCTGATGACCGGTTACCGCGAAGGCCACACGGCCAAGGCGCCGCGCCCCGCTTGTCCCGTCCTGCCCAAACCCTTTACAAGCAGTCTTCTGGCGAAAACGATGAGCGAGATTCTTGCTCCATGACCACTTCCGGACCCCACCACGACGCGGGCGCCCTTGAAGGCGCGGACATGCAGATCTTCGTCGTGGAGGATGACGCCGACATCCGCTCGCTCCTGTGCGACACGCTCGCCACCTACGGGTTTCGCGCCACGGGCTTCATGACCGCCGATGCAGCGCTCCAGCAGCTCGCCCGGCAGATGCCCGCCGCCGTGATTCTCGATCTCGGCCTGCCCGACATGGACGGCATGGAAGCGATCAACCGCATCCGCGCGCGCGGCTCCGTCCCCATTCTGGTGCTGTCGGCGCGCGCCCATGCCTCCGACCGGATCATGGGTCTGGAGTTCGGCGCCGACGACTATGTGGTGAAGCCCTTCGACCCGCGCGAAATCGTGGCCCGGATCCGCTCGCTGCTGCGCCGCGCCAACCCGCCGGACGCGCAAGCCGGGGCGGACGAAAAGACCGCCCGCTTCGCCGGCTGGCGTTTCGAGCCGGGGTCGCACCGGCTGGTCGCGCCGGATGGGGAGGAGAGCTTTCTCTCCACCGGCGAGGCCACCTTGCTGACGGCGTTGCTGAAGGCTCCGAAACGGGTGCTGACCCGCGACCACCTGCTGGAGCACGGCGGGCGCGACGACACGCTCGACCGGGCGATCGACGTGCGCATCTCGCGCATTCGCAAGAAGCTCACCCGCCGCGACGAACCGACCCTGATCCGCACCGTCTACGGATCCGGCTACATGCTCACGGCCCAGGTCGACTGGAGCTGACGCGGGCCGCCCGGCCCGCCCCTTGCGCTGCTATTCCGCGGCGAGCTTCGCCGCCTCCGGATTGCGATAGGCTGCGAGCAGGTCCGGCACCTTCGCCTCCGCCCGCTTCGCGGATGTCTCCCGCACCGGCCCGAAACCCTTGATCCCTTCCGGATAGGCCAGAAGCGCCAGCGCCTGATCGGCGTTGGCCCGCGAGAGCGTTCCCGCGACCTCCTCGAGGACGGCGACATAGTCGTCGCGCAGGCGCCGCTCCATGCGCCGCTCCGCTGTGCGGCCAAAGAAATCCAGCGCCCCGCCGCGCAGGCCTTTCAGCCGCGCCAGCATGCGGAACGCCGGCATCATCCAGGGCCCGAAGCGCCGTTTGGCCGGCCGTCCGGTTCGCGGGTCGGTGCGGCTCAGCATCGGCGGTGCAAGGTGGAACTCCAGCCGTTCGTGGCTTTCGAAGGTCTCCGCGATCTGCTCCGCGAATGCGCCCGAGGTGAACAGCCGCGCGACCTCGTATTCGTCCTTGATCGCCATCAGCCGGAAGAGCTCGCGCGCCGCCGTTCGGGCGACGTCCTCGCCGCGCGCGCCGACACCGGCCGCACGCTGGCGCAGCGCCGAAATGCGCGTGCGATAGGCCTCCGCATAGGCGGCATCCTGATAGTCGGTGAGGAAGGCGACGCGGCGCTCCACCATCTCGTCGAGCGTTTCCGACAGGCGACGATGCGCCAGCGCCTCGGGGCGGCTGCGAACCATGCGCTCGACGGCCTGCGGATCGACGGCCGCGACCCGTCCCCAGGCGAAGGCGGAGAGGTTCATCTCCACCGACACCTTGTTGAGGCGGATCGCCTCCTCGATCGCATCGCGCGTGAGCGGCAGCGCGCCGAGCTGCCAGCCGTAGCCGAGCAGGAACATGTTGGCGGCAATCGCATCGCCGAAGATCTCGGTGGCAACGGCGGTCGCATCGATGAAGCGGCTGGCCTCGCGCCCGGCCGCCTCCTCGATCGCCGACACCAGACGGCGGCCCGGCAGGCTGAAATCGGGATCGCGGGCGAAATCGCCGGGCAGCGTCTCATGCGTGTTGATGACCGCCGTGGTGCGCCCCTGTTTCATCGCGGTCAGCACCTTGGCGGATCCGGCCACCACGATATCGCAGCCAAGCACCAGATCGGCGCTTCCCGGTCCGACGCGGATTGCGGAGATATCCTCCGGTCGCGGCGCGAGCTTCAGATGACTGGTGACGGCCCCGCCCTTTTGCGCAAGGCCGGCCATGTCGATAATGCCGCAGCCGAGCCCGTCAAGATGGGCGGCCATGCCGAGCACCGCGCCGATGGTCACGACGCCGGTGCCGCCAACGCCGGTGATCAGCACCGAATGCGTCTGCGTCAGCGGTGAAATCGTCGGCTCCTCAACGTCCGGCGCCGGCGGCGGAGATACCGCCCGGCCCTTGAGCACGCCGCCCTTGACGCTGACGAAGGAGGGGCAGAAGCCCTTCACACAGGAATAATCCTTGTTGCAGGACGACTGGTCGATGGCGCGCTTGCGGCCCCATTCCGTCTCCACCGGCTGGATGGCGACGCAGTTCGACTGGATGCCGCAATCGCCGCACCCCTCGCAGACCAGTTCGTTGATCACGATCCGCTCGTCGGGATCGGGGAAGAGGCCGCGCTTGCGCCGGCGACGCTTTTCCGCCGCACAGGTCTGGTCGTAGATCAGGACCGTGAGGCCCTCGATGCCGGCGAGTTCCCGCTCCACCTGGACCAGGTCGTCGCGGTGATCGATGCTGGTGTTGGCCGGCCAGTCGGTTGCTGGCGGGTATTTCTCCGGCTCGTCGGTGACAATGGCGACGCGGCGCGCGCCTTCGGCGGCCACCTGACGCGCGATTTCAGGGACGGTCAGCCCGCCGTCGTGGGCCTGGCCGCCGGTCATGGCGACCGCGTCGTTGTAAAGGATCTTGTAGGTGATGTTGACGCCGGCGGCATGGGCGCCGCGGATCGCCAGCGCGCCGGAGTGATTGTAGGTGCCGTCGCCGAGGTTCTGGAACACATGACCGGTGCGCGAAAACGGCGCTTCGCCGATCCAGTTCGCGCCCTCACCGCCCATCTGGGTGTAGCCCTCGGTGTTGCGGTCCATCCACTGCACCATGTAGTGGCAGCCGATGCCGGCATAGGCGCGGCTTCCTTCCGGGATCACGGTGGAGGAATTATGCGGACAGCCGGCGCAGAAATAGGGGCTGCGAACCGCGACATCGCCGGTGCGGGCGAGCCGCTCGCGGCGGCCTTGCAGATCCGCAATCGCCGCGCCGAGCGCCTCGGTCGGGCGACGCTCCTGCAGCCTGCGGCCGATTTCCAGCGCGATATGCATCGGCTCCAGCGCCGCCGGCGCCGGGAAGAGCACGCGCCCCTCCTCGTCCTCTTTGCCGATGATCGCCGGGGCCTCGCGGACGCCATAGAGGATTTCCTTGGCCTGCCCCTCGATCAGCCCGCGCTTTTCCTCCACGAAGACCAGCAGTTCCATGCCCTTTGAAAAGTCGCGCAGGCGCGCGGCATCAAGCGGCCAGGGACAGCCGATCTTCAGGAACGCGAGCCCGTGATCGGCGGCGGCAACCTCGTCGAGGCCGAGCATGTCGAACGCTTCCAGCACGTCGAGATAGCTCTTGCCGGTCGACACGATGCCGATCCGGGGCCGGCGCCCGCCCGACAGAACAACCCGGTCGAGCGGATTGGCGGCAATGAAGGCGCGCGCCGCCGGGAGCTTGAGGTTATGCAACCGCGCTTCCTGGGTCAGCGCATGTTCGGCCGGGCGGATGTGCGGACCGCCCTCGGGAAACGCGAAATCGGGAAGAACCGGCATGACCCGGTCGAGCCGGCCGTCGATGGAGGCGGTCGATTCGACATTGTCCTTGACGAGCTTCAGTCCCGTCCAGAGGCCGGAAAAGCGCGACAGCGCCCAGCCGTAGAGGCCGAAGTCGAGGATCTCCTGCGCCCCGGCGGGGTTGAGGATCGGCATCATCGCGTCGACCAGCGCGAACTCGGACTGATGCGCGGTTGTCGAGCTTTCGCAGGTGTGGTCGTCGCCCATCAGCGCCAGCACGCCGCCATGCGGCGAGGTGCCGGCGAGATTGGCGTGGCGGAAGGCGTCGCCGGAGCGGTCGACGCCCGGCCCCTTGCCGTACCAGATGCCGAAGACGCCGTCGTATTTGCCCTCGCCGCGCATCTGCGCCTGCTGGGTGCCCCACAGCGCGGTCGCCGCGAGATCCTCGTTGATCGCCGGGCGAAACACGACATCCGCCGGGGTCAGGAGCTTCGAGGCGCGCTGAAACTGCTGGTCGAGCGCGCCCAGCGGCGAGCCGCGGTATCCGGTGACATATCCGGCCGTGTTGAGGCCGGCTTGCCGGTCGCGCTCCTTCTGCATCAACACCAGGCGAATGAGCGCCTGCGTGCCGGAAATGAAGATCCGCTCCTTGCTGAGGTCGAACTTGTCGTCGAGCGAAACCCGATTGCGCGTCATGTGATGTGCGATCCCCTCGCCTGTATTCGCCCTGTCGGAAAGGGCGGGCACACGGTCGCCCGAAACGGCGCAGTCGCGCCGGGGCATGCATTTGCCAACCAGTAAACAGCCTTGCCCCCACCGGGATCAAGCACTGCGCGGCAAGCCGCGCCCTCGCGTGTCGACCGGGTCGAAATCGCCACGCATGCATTCCGCAACGGCAGGCACGGCACCTACAAGGCGGAACCGGGGCCTGCCACAGACGTCTCCCCGGCGCGTCGCGCCGGGCGCATTCCCATGCGCCCGGTCAATGAGCCGGACCGAACCTAGAAGCTCAGCGAGACGTCGCGGTGATCGGAGTTGCAAGCAGCCACATAAAGCGCCTGCTCGCGCGGCAGTCTTGGCTGACCGCGCAGTCCGATGGTGTCCTTGATCGCGTCGTTGTAGGCCCTGAGTTCGGGCAGCAGCTCGTCCCGCGCCCGAAGGCGCCAGGCGACGTCGGCCTCGAAGCGCTGCAAGGCTTCGCCAAGCGCGGCGCGCGCCTCTTCCCGGTCGGGCTCGCGTGAGCGCATCGCCTTGCGCGCATCGTTCACCGCGGAGCGCACGTCGCGAGCCCCTTCGATGTCGCTGTAGATGCCACGCACGTCGGTGACACGATCCACGAAGGCTTCCGGCTCCATCGTTTCAAGCTCCCCGGCAAGCCCGCGCAGATCGTCCTCGGTTGCCGCGAGCCGGTCCACGTCGGCGATCACCGTCATGAGTTCGCCAAGCGGCTCATAGGCGTCGTCGACGGCGCGGCGATAGTCGCGACGCGTCTGGTTCTCCAGTGTCTGGATCTTGGCGAAGGTGGTGTGCGTCTTTTCCCACACGGGCGGGATCTGCGCCACCAGCGCCTCGCGGTCCGCCGTGAGATCCTCGATCTCGGCCGCGGCCCGCTCGCCACGCGCGGCAGAGTAGATCTGCCCCTCGCCCGAGCGGCGCACGATCACCTCAAGATCGGAAACCCGCTCGTCGATGCGGCGAATGTCACGTTCAAGGGCGCGCACCGCCACATGCAGCGGGCGATAATCGACCGCCGCGACCGCAACGGCGGCTTCCGCCTCGACGATCTGCGACATCAGCGTCAGGCTCTCCTCGGCCTTGTCAAAGCTCTCCACGAGGTCCTCGCGCAGGTCTTCCGGCACATAGGACAGATCGAGCGCCCGCGCCGTCTGGATCGCGGCGCGAATGTCGCCACTGTCCTCCGCGAAGCGCTCCTGAACGTAATTTTCCATGCAGTACTGCAAACGCGGATTGAGTGGCGGCGGCGCGGTCTCCGACAAGAGCGAGGAGCGGTTCGGGAGGTAGTTCACCAGCGCCGGATAGAAGCCGACGATGCCCAGCGCCAGAAGTTGCAGCGCAATGAAGGCGATCACGCCCTTGTACATCGCCGTCGTCTTCACCGTCGCCGGCGCCACCCCGCGCAGATAAAACAGCGCGAAACCGAAGGGCGGCGTGAGGAAGGACGTCTGGATGTTCAGCCCGATCATCACGCCGAGCCAGACGGCCGTTACATTGGCGGACGGGTCGGCCAGCAGGATCGGCGCGACGATCGGCACGACCACGACGGCAATCTCGATGAAATCGAGGAAAAAGCCGAGGACGAAAATCACCAGCATGACAATCAGGAACTGCATCCAGAAGCCGCCGGGCAACCCCTGCAGGAACTCCTTGACCAGTTCCTCGCCGCCGAAGGCGCGAAACGCCGAGGTCAGCATCGCCGCCCCCAGGAGAATGATGAACACCAGCGAGGAGGTCTTCGCGGTCTCGACCATCACCCCCTTCAGCGTGTCCTGGATCTTCAGCGTGCGCCAGCCGCTCCAGAAGATGGCGATGAGCAGCAGCGACACCGCGATCAGCGCCACGATGAGGCCGAGCATATCCGCGCTGGTGTCGATCCGCTTGATGTTGATCTCGTGGAAGCTGACGACGACGGCGATCGCCAGAAGCGCCAGAACGGCCAGGATGGCGGGCGTGTACTGGCCCTTCTCGCCGTCGCTCAGGCGGTAGCCGGCCATGATCATGGCGCCGATTGCGCCGATGGCGCCCGCCTGGTTGACGGTCGCCACGCCGGCGATGATAGAGCCGAGCACCAGAAAGATCAGGGCAAGCGGCGGAAACAGGGTCAGCACGACCTTGCCGAAGAAGGCCCGGTCGAACTTGCCGCCGTAGTGGACGGCCGGTGCCGATTTCGGGTTCAGGATGGCGAACCCCATGATGAACAGCATGTAGAGGCCGACGAGCACGAGCCCGGGCAGGAAGGCGCCGAGGAACATTTCGCCGGCGCTGGTCGAGGTCACGGCGAAATCGGACGGCATCGACAATTCGCCGGTGCTTTCCTTGAAGAGCGACTGGCGGATCGTTCCGGCCTGATCGACGGCGCTGGCCAGCTGGTCGGCCAGGATGATGAGAACGATGGACGGCGGGATGATCTGCCCCAGCGTACCGGAGGCGGCGATCGTGCCGGTGGCAAGCGAGGGCGAATAATTGTTGCGCAGCATGGCGGGGAGCGAAATCAGGCCCATCGCCACGACCGTCGCCCCGACGATCCCGGTGGTCGCGGCCAGGAGCGCGCCCACGAAGACGACGGAAATGCCGAGGCCGCCCGGGATCGGGCCGAAGAGCTGCGCCATGGTAACCAGAAGATCCTCGGCGATCTTCGAGCGCTGCAGCATGATCCCCATGAAAACGAACAACGGAATTGCGATCAGCGTGTCGCGTTCCGCCTCCCAGTAGACGCCGCGAAAGTTCGTCACGCCGGCGCTGAGCCATTGCGACGGCCCGCCGTGCGAGAAGAAGGCGTCCGTTTCGCCGGCGAAGAGATAGCCGCTCAACGCGGCGATGCCGATCGTCAGGATCGCAGACCCGGGCAGCGCAAAGGCAACCGGAAACCCGGATCCGAGTGCGCTGGCCATCAGGACAACCAGCAGAGCGAGAAAAAAGAGTTCCATCGTCCGAGACCCGTCGGCATGAGGCAACGGAAAGATGTCGCATGCGACACCGCCCGCACCGGCTAGAAGGTTTCAGGAACGGCCTGTTGGCCGTCCCTCGAGTGCAGAGTTCAATGCGCGGCCGCGCCGGACTTTTCGCGTTCGCCCGGATCCTCGCGAATGTCGGCGGCCGCTTCCAGCAGATAGGCGGTGAAGATGATGAGCATCGACACGGCGAAAACGCCCAGGAACCCAGCCATCAGGTATTTGACGTAAAGGCCGAAGCCGGCCTGCGTCGTCTCGTAGGACAGGATCGGCGCGTTGATGATGTTCTGCTTGCCGCCCATCCCGATGATCAGGATCGTCCAGCACAGGCTCATGCCGAGAAAGATCGAGCCGAAGGCGTTCACGAAGCCCTTGGTGCGCGACTTGAAGGCGGCGTAGAAGACATCGACGCGCACGTGACCCTCGTCCCACATCGTGTAGGCGCTGGCGAAGAGGAACAGCGCCGCGTACCAGAAGCGCACGAGATCGGCCATGAACGCCTGTTCGTAGGAAAAGATGAACCGCCCGATCACGATCAGCAGTTCGGCGGCCACCACCAGAAGGGCAAGCCACGTGAAGCCGAGCGTTCGGGTGAAGGCCGCGATGACCACCGACAGCGCAATCAGGGGCATGTGCAGATAGGGACCGCGGAACTGCGACCGCCCGAGGTCGCTGGCGAGCGCTTCGCCGACGAGGCCGTCGAGCATGCCCTCGACCCGCAGAAAGGAGATCGCGGCATCGACGCATCCCACGATGAGAACGGCGAAAAAGGCGGCCCGGATGAAGAAACTGTTGATCGCGACCATCTTGCGGCTGTCGCTGCGCAGCGCCACCCCCGGGAAGCGCAGCACATATCCGCTCGCCACCGCGATGGCCGCCGCGTAGAGCAGCAGTTGCGCCCACGACAGGGCCAGCCCGCCGGCGCCGTTCGCCACACCTCCGAAGATCGGCGCGACGCCGGGCAGGTCGTGCCAATATGTCAGGTAGTTGTTGAGAATGAACGCCGTCATCATGGCCAGCATGGTCCATCCGAACCAGCGAACGATCAGCGCGCTCCGATCGGACCCTCGCGCCGGGCGGGAAGACCCGTCGGCGATGTCCGAAGTCCCTGCGAAGGACGACATGTCGGATTAGCCTCTTGCAATGAGGAACATGGGGGTGCGGAAACGGGACGGAGCGCTCGGCCCCGTCCCGCAAGTCACACCGGCACGTCGATCGATCAGATCGAGATGCCCAGCACGCGGTTGCGCTGAACCGTGTAGCCCGTGTCGGCAAGCAGCATCCAGCGGCCGATTTCCGAGCGCGCCTTCAGGAAGCTGTCATGCGTCCGCGCCGCGAGATCGCTGTGCTCGCGGGTTTCCTCGAACACTTCCTCGGCCGCTTCGCCGAAGGCGTCGTAGACTTCGTCGTTGAAGCGCTTCAGCTCGACGCCGTGCTCGTTGATCAGCCGGTCGAGATAGACACCGTTGTTGGCGTTGCTCTCGGCCATCTGGAGCGCGTTTTCTTCCATGCAGGCGGCCTCGATGATCGCCTGGTCGGTCGCCGACAGCCCGTCGAACCATGCCTTGTTCATGCCAAGCGCGAGCTGGGAGCCCGGCTCGTGCATGCCCGGATGGTAGTAGTACTTCGCGGCTTCGTAGAACTTCATGAAGTAGTCGTTCCACGGGCCGACCCACTCGGTGGCATCGACGGCGCCGGACACGAGGTTCTCGTAGATCTGGCCGCCCGGCAGGGACACCGGAGAGGCACCCAGCTTCGCCATGACGTCGCCGCCGAGGCCCGGGATGCGCATCTTCAGACCCTTGAGGTCGTCCGCGGTTTCGATTTCCTTGTTGAACCAGCCACCCATCTGCACGCCGGTGTTGCCAGCAGCGAAGTTCTTGAGGCCGAAATCGCCAGCGAGCTCGTCCCAGAGCTCCTGCCCGCCGCCGTATTTGATCCAGGCGTCGATCTCCGCATAGGTCAGGCCGAACGGCACGGAGGTGAAATAGGCCCAGGCCGGGTGCTTGCCCTTCCAGTAGTAGTCGGCGCCGATATAGGCCTGCGCGTTGCCGGATGCGACTTCGTCGAAGGAATCGAACGCACCGACGCGTTCGCCCGCAGCAAAGTACTGGACGTTGATCCGGCCTTCGGTCAGATTCCCGATACGTGCGGCGAGCCGCTGCGCACTGGTGCCCAGACCCGGAAAGTCCCGCGGCCATGTCGACACGATGACCATGTCGGTGGTGGACTGCGCAATGGCCGGGGCGGCAAGCGTGGTGGCCGCAGCAGCGGCACCGGCGCCGAGTCCGGCGTTTTTAAGGAATGAACGGCGATCCATACTTCTCCTCCCACAGAGAAAGAACAAAACCCTGTCGGCAACGCATTCCGCTGCGCGACCTTGAAAGTGCCTTCTTTGGTTATCGGCACCGTGTCTATGATATAAAGCCCATGTCGATGCCCGAGACAAGTGCATCCATTTGCAAGTGGGGAATTTTTTTTACCACTCGCATGTTCCATCCAGCCCCCGTCTACCGGTCCCGCAATCCCTTTGGAGCCTCAATGAGAAAGCCTGTCGTCCTTGTCAGCACCGACATGAAATCGCTCGACGGTTTCGAGTGGAATGCTGCCATTTCCGCCTATTCCGACGCCCTCGCGCACGGGTCCGACGCCATGCCGGTGCTGCTTCCCTCGCTCGGGCCGGCGCTCGATTTCGAGAGCATTCTGGACCGTGTGGACGGCGTTCTGCTCACCGGATCGCGGTCGAATGTCCACCCCTCACTCTACGGCGCCGAGACAAGCGATGCGAACGGCCCCTACGACACCCGCCGCGACGCGACGACGCTGCCGCTGATCCGCTGCGCCGTGGAACGCCGAATTCCGATCTTCGGGATCTGCCGCGGCTTGCAGGAGATCAATGTCGCGCTTGGCGGGACGCTCGTCGGCGAAGTGCAGGAGCTGGAGGGCCGGCGTGACCACCGCGCCCCCGAGGCCGACGACCAGGACGCCCGCTTCGCGCTCGCCCATCATGTCGAGATCGCCCCCGGCGGCCGGCTGGCCAAAGTGCTCGGCGATGCCCGCATCGAGGTCAACTCGCTGCACCGCCAGGCCGTCGGCCGGCTCGCGCCCGGCCTGAGCGTCGAGGCGACGGCGGAAGACGGCACCGTGGAGGCCGTGTCCTTCGATGCCGTGCCGGGCTTTGCCTTCGCCACCCAGTGGCATCCCGAATACTGGGTCGGCAGCGATGCCGCGTCCGCGCGCCTGTTCGCCGCCTTCGGCGAAGCGCTGCGCGCCCGCATGGAACGATGCAACGCGGCAGACGCCGCCGAATAGGTTTTCGCTGCCGAACGAGACAGGATTTCGCCCGATGGCTCACGAACACACACACGATCATGGCGATCACGATCACGGCTCCCATCTCGACGAGACCGATGCGCGGGTACGCGCCCTGGAATCCGTGCTCGTGGAAAAGGGCTATGTCGACCCGGCCGCCCTCGATGTTCTGATCGAAACCTATGAAACGAAGGTCGGCCCGCACAACGGAGCCAGGGTCGTCGCCCGGGCCTGGAGCGATCCGGCGTATCGCGACTGGCTGCGCGAGGATGCGACCGCCGCCATCCATTCGCTCGGTTACATCGGCCGTCAGGGCGAGCATATGGTCGCGGTCGAAAACACGCCCGAACAGCACAACATGGTGGTCTGCACCCTGTGCTCCTGCTATCCGTGGCCGGTTCTGGGATTGCCGCCGGTCTGGTACAAGTCCGCGCCCTATCGCGCCAAGGCCGTGCGCGATCCGCGCGGCGTGCTTGCCGATTTCGGCGTCACACTGCCGGACGAGACCCGCATCCGGGTCTGGGATTCCACGGCTGAAATCCGCTATCTTGTCGTCCCCATGCGTCCCGCCGGCACCGAGGGCTGGAGCGAGGCGGCGCTCGCCCGCCTCGTCACCCGCGACAGCATGATCGGCACCGGCCTTGCCCTGTCGCCGGCGGCCGAGGAAAGAGCCGCGTCATGAACGGCGCCCAGGATCTCGGTGGCATGATGGGCTTCGGTCCCGTCGTGCCCGAACCGGTGAAGCCGCTGTTTCACGCGGCCTGGGAACCGCGCGCCTTCGCGCTGACGCTGGCCATGGGCGCCACCGGCGAATGGACCATCGACATGGCCCGCTTTGCCCGTGAAAGCCTGCCGCCGCCGGTTTATCTGACCTCCAGTTACTATCAGATCTGGCTCGCCGGACTGGAACGCCTGCTGGCGGAGCGCGACCTGGTCTCGCCCGATGAGATCGCGGCCGGAAAAAGCCTTGTCGACAGCCGCCCGGTCAAGCGCGTTCTCGCAGCCGACGCGGTCGCGGACACGCTTGCGCGCGGCGGACCGAGCGAACGCGAAGCGGTCGCGCCCGCGCGCTTCAACGTGGGCGACCGGGTGCGCGCGAAAACCATGAACCCCACCGGTCACACCCGCATTCCGCGCTATTGCCGGGGCCATGTCGGCACGATCGAGGCGGTCCATGGCGTGCATGTCTTTCCCGATACCAATGCGGCCGGGACCGGCGAGAACCCCGACTGGCTTTACGGCGTTGCCTTCGAGGGCCGCGAGATCTGGGGCGAGGAGGCCGCGGCGGACGTCAGCCTGCGCATCGACCTGTGGGAGCCCTATCTTGACCCTGCCTGAGACCCCGCCCGCCGACGCACCGCCCCATCCGCCGCAAGACCTCTTCGCCGACCTGCCGCGCGCGCAGGACGAGCCGGTGTTCCGCGCGCCCTGGGAAGCGCGGGCCTTCGCGCTCGCGGTGTCGCTGCACGCGCAGGGGCTTTTCACCTGGAGCGAATGGGCCGAGACGTTATCGGCCACCATTCGCGCGGCGCAAGCCGCTGGCGATCCGGACTGCGGCGACAGCTACTACCGCCACTGGCTGGCGGCACTGGAACGGCTGGTCACCGAGCGCAACGTCACGACACACGCACGCCTGGCGGCCCGCCGCGACGCCTGGGAGCGCGCGGCGGCCGCAACCCCGCATGGCGAGCCGATCGAGCTCGGCCGCGACGGGAAGCCGGTTTCCCCGGCCTGACGTCACGCCTTCTCGCCCGCGCAAGGGACGGCACTTTCCCCGGACCTGCCCTGGCCACGGGCGGCATTGCGTCCATGCCCGCCCTGGTTGGTGGTCGCGGCACGGTGCCCGCGTCATAAGACCGTCTGGAAAACCGAAGCGCGAGGAACTACAACCCAACGCAACTTCCGGTTTTTCTCCCGTGACCGCTTGAGACCACCTGGATGACGCGCATGCCTGTCGACGACCGCCCGATGCTTGGAATGCTCCTGATGACGGGCTTTTGCGTGCTTGCGCCGCTTGGCGATTCCATTGCCAAGATCCTGGGCGACACCATCCCGCTGGCGCAGCTGCTGTTCGTGCGCTTCGCCATGCAGGCCATGATCCTGGTGCCTCTCGCGGTGGCCAGCCGCATCGACCTGCGCCTGCCCCCGAGGGTGCTGCGGCTGACGCTCCTGCGCACCCTGCTGCACATCGTCGGCATCGGCGCGATGTTCGCCTCGCTGCGCTATCTGCCGCTGGCCGATGCCATCGCCATTGCCTTCGTGATGCCGTTCCTCATGCTGCTGCTTGGAAAATTCGTGCTCGGCGAACAGGTCGGGCCCTACCGGCTCGGCGCCTGCCTGGTCGGCTTCATCGGCACGTTGCTGGTGATACGCCCGAATTACGCGGAGGTCGGCGCCCCGGCGCTTCTGCCGCTTATCGTGGCCGTCGCCTTCGCGCTGTTCATGCTGGTCACGCGCCAGGTCGCCAAGGCAGCCGACCCGATCGCGCTTCAAGGTGTCAGCGGCGTGATCGCGACCGTCCTGATCGGCGCGATGATGCTGCTCGCGCCGGAAACCAGCGGCGCCGCCTTTCCGCTCGAGATGCCGTCGCCGCGCGACACCGCGCTTTTGGCGGCCATCGGCGTGCTCGGCACGGTGGCGCATCTGTTGATGACATGGTCGCTGCGGCTGGCGCCCTCGGCGACGCTGGCGCCGATGCAATATCTGGAAATTCCCTTCGCGACGCTGATCGGCTGGATGATCTTCCGCGATCTCCCGGACGCCATGGCCTCGGCCGGCATCGCGCTGACGGTCGCTGCGGGGCTCTATGTCATCCACCGCGAGCAGCTTGCCGCGCGGCGCGCGACCCGGGAAGCCTGAGGTTCAGGCCCCGCCCCAGCCGGCCGCCGCAACGAAGAGCGTCGCCCCGAGCAGGAAGACGAGCAGCGCGCCCGCGCCTTCGGCGATCCTGTGAACCGCGACCGCGCCGCCCGCGCCGGTGAGCTTCAACGCCACATCCTTTGCCGTGACCGCCAGTGTCGCCAGCACGGAGACCGTCAGGCCCGTGCCGATCGCCATGGCGAAAGTGGCTGCAACGCCGGCCAGGGCCAGCCCCTGCGAGATCGCGAAGACCAGCACGACGAGCGCACCCGTGCAGGGCCTGAGGCCAACGGCGAGGATCACCGACCAGGCCCGCGCCAGCGATACAGGCTCGTTCAGCATCTCCGGCGGCGGGGCATGCACATGGCCGCAGCTTGAACACGCCTCTGTGTGGTGCGTGTCATGCGCGTGGCCATGATCATGGTCGTGAGCGTGAGCGTGGGTATGGCCATCGTGAGCATGACCGCAACCGCCCGCCGCCACGGCCTGGGCGCCAAGCGCGGCCGGCCGGCGGACCGGCAGAAGCGGACGCAGGATCTTCTGCCAGACCAGATAGACACCGAGCAGCATCACCGCGAGATAGGATCCAAGCTCGAACCAGCGTGTCGTCTCGGTGATGGCGATGGAGGTCATGCGCAGGATCATGGTGGCGACGCCGATCAGCACGACCGCCGTCACCGCCTGCGCCAGCGCGGACGCGAAGGAGAGCACGATGCCGCGCTTCAGCGTCTCGCCATTGGCCAGCACATAGGAGGAGATCACCGCCTTCCCGTGACCGGGACCGGCGGCATGGAACACGCCATAGCCGAAGGACAGGCCCATCAGCCACCAGACGGCCGTGCCATCCGCCTTGATCTCCTTGATCGCGGCCGTGAGCGCGGAATAGAAGGCCGTCTGCTGCGCCGCGACCCAGGCGAAGACCCCAGACAGCGGACCGCCCGGCGTCATGGTCTGTTCCGGCAGGCCGACACCGAAGGGCGAGGGCGCGGCAAGGGCGCCCGTCGACAGGACGGCCAGGATTACAAGGGCGGCGAAAATGGCGACGGGCCCTGCGACTGCGCAGCGGCGGGAGACGGTTTCAACCACGTTTCAGTCTCCTAAGAACACCCGATGGTCGCGGAATTCGACAGGGTTTCCGTGACTTCCAGAAGGTCCGACGAAAGCTGGCGCTCGGTTGCCGGGATCTGGGCAAGGGTCGTCGCCGTCTGCGCATCGAGCTCCGGCGGCGGCGTGAAGCTCAGCGTGCAGCTGTCCGGCGCATCGACCAGCGCGAAGGGATGCTCCCTGGCCATTTCGAAGGCGACGAAATAGCTCGGATCGAACACATCGAGCGTCAGCGACGACGCATCCGTGATCACCGCCTCCTTCAGCGGCAGCGTGTAGAACAGCGTGAGTCGGCCGCCGTAGAAATCGAGCCAGTATTCCTGCGGTTCGGCGAAGGCAACTTCGGCCCCGCCCTGATAGAGGAAGGTGAAGAAGTCGAACTCGGCAAGCGATTCGACGTTGATCTGCGCCAGCGGCTGAAGCTCCTCGCGGGTGAGCGCACCGTCGCCGTCGGCATCCAGTCCCTGAATGGCGAAGGCGGTGAACGCCTCGTCGAACCGCCAGACATGCCGCACGGCCTTGACCCGACCGTCGGCATCGAACACCACCTCGGCGCGTGCCTCGACGAAGACATGCGGATGCGCCTGCGCCGCTGTTGCGACCAGCCCCATGGCCAACGCCACAATCGCCGCACGTATCCCCATCGTCCTGTCTCCTTCCAGCCAGCCGGATTGACCCGCGCCGCTCATATTGGCGCGCTTCGCGGCAACAGCAAGGCGTTCTCCGGATGACGCTGCACCGCAACAAAAATCAGGGAAGAATTATCCCCGCTTCGATCAATTTCTGCGAATTTTTGAACAATCAAGCCAATTATTGCGCGAAAAAAGAGCGATATTGCACTCAAATTCACTCATATTTTTCATAATGACAGCGCGGCCCGTCTTTTCCCGCACGAGCGGGGAAGTCCGCCCGCACCTTGCGCCCGAATCGCTTCGACCACCGGGCTGTACCGTGGAGACACTCATGAACGCCCCGATGACACGCCGCGATGCCACGGCGGACACGCCCGCCGTCTTCGACCATCCGGAATTCGCAAACCACGAGCAGGTCGTGCAAGGCCATGATACAGCAACCGGCCTGAAGACCATCATCGCGGTTCACGACACGCGCCTGGGTCCGGCCCTCGGCGGCTGTCGGATGTGGTCCTATGCCACAAGCGGCGAGGCGCTCACCGACGCGCTGCGCCTGTCGCGCGGCATGACCTACAAGAACGCGCTCGCCGGTCTCGACCTCGGCGGCGGCAAGTCGGTGATCATCGCCGACCCGCGCAACGAAAAGACACCGGAGCTGCTGCGCGCCTTCGGTCGGCAGGTGGAGCGCCTCTCGGGCACCTATCTCACCGCCGAGGACGTCGGGATCTCGGCGGACGACATGGAGATCGTGGCAGAGGAAACCGCGCATGTGCGCGGCACAAGCGCCACCGGCCTCGGCGATCCCTCGCCCTATACCGCGCTTGGCATCTTCGTCGGCATCAAGGCGGCCCTGCGCCACAGGTTCGGCAGCGACGACCTTTCGGGCCGCACCGTTTGCGTCCAGGGTCTCGGCCATGTCGGATATTCCGTCGCCGAACTGCTGCACCAGGCCGGCGCGCGGCTCATCGTCGCCGACATTCACGCGCCCTCCGCCGAGCGGGCGGTCAAGGCCTTCGGCGCGACCGCCGTTCCCGCCGACGCCGCGCACGCGCAGGAAGCCGACGTCTTCGCCCCCTGCGCGCTCGGCGCGGTGCTGAACGATGGTAGCATCCCGGAGCTCGGCGCGCATATCGTGGCGGGCGCGGCCAACAACCAGCTTGCGGAACCGCGCCACGGCGACGCCTTGCGCGAGCGCGATATCCTCTACGCACCCGACTATGCGATCAACGCCGGCGGCGCGATTTCCATTGCGCTCGCCCGTCCGGGCGGCGACGACCGGGCCGTGCGCGACAAGGTGCTCAAGATCGCACAGACGCTGACGCATATCTTCCAGCGCGCGGACACGCTCGGCCGGTCCACCCAGACCGTCGCAGACCAGATCGCGGAAGAACGTCTCGCCGGCGCCTGAGAACGGTCCGAGGACGGTTCAGCAGATTTCCCCGCGCCGGCGCTTTTCGGCAAACCAGTTCGACAGGAAGTCGACGAAGGCGCGCACCTTCCCCGACAGGTGCCGGCGGTGGGGATAGACCACGTGAATCGCCTGCCCGTCGGGCTGAAAATCCGCCAGCACCTCGACCAGCCGCCCCTCCACGATGTCGCGGTGGACAAAGAGATGCGGCGTGCGCAGGAAACCGAGGCCCTCGCACGCGGCCACCCGCGCCGCCTGCGCGCTGTTGACCTCGACACGCCCCTTCACCGCCACGCCGAGCTTTGATCCGTCGACCTCGAACTGCCAGTTGTTGCGGAACCGGTAGTTGTTGTCGATGATGCAGGGCAGGCCCGCCAGATCCTGCGGATGGCGGGGCGTTCCGAAGCGCTCGATGGCGGCCGGCGAAGCACACACGGTGGCGCGAAATGGCGCCAGCTTCCGCGCGATCAGGCTTGAATCGGTGAGTTCCGTTACCCGGATCGCGGCGTCGAAGCCTTCCTCGACCAGATCGACGAAACGGTCCTCCAGCCTGAGGTCGACGCAGATGTCCGGCTCGGCCACCAGAAAGGCCATGATCGCCGGATTGATGAAATCGTCGCCCATGGAGCGTGGCGCGGAAACCCTGAGCGTGCCGCGCGCGGCCTGATGGGTATTTTGCACCGACGCCTTGAGGTCGTCGATCCGGGTCAGGATCTCGGTCGCCTCCTTGTAGAAGGCATGACCGACCTCGGTCATGGAAATCTGCCGGGTGGTGCGGTTGAGGAGCCTGGCACCCAGTTCGTCCTCAAGCTCGCCGACATATTTGGAGACCAGCGCCTTGGAGCGCCCGAGCGCACGCGCGGCGGCGGAAAACCCGCCTTCGTCCACGACCTTCAAAAAGCACCGCATCCGGCTCAACGTGTCCATCTCGATCCCCTGCGCTCATGGATCCGCACGTCAGGATGCGGTCCCGGCCCTACGTTTCGCCGTCAGGCTTTCGCCGACCCGCGCCGGCGCATACGCCTTGTCAGCCGACCCGACACCCGCCCCGCGATCCCCAGACCGAGAACGGCGGCCAGAAACCCGCCGCCGGCGGCGACCGCCCCCTCCATGGTGACGGGCACGGCCGGCTCGAAATCGTCATAGGTCGCGCTGGCAAGCTGCGGGTCGATGTCCGAGGCCAGAATGCCGAGCCGCGCGAACGGTCCGGCCTGCTGCAGGGCCGCGCGCTGGCGGGTGAGCACGGCAAGCCTGTCGATGGACTGTTCCATCCGCTGCCCGCGCAGCGCCACCAGCGGGTCTTGCGCGCTGGAAAGCCGCTCGATCGCCTCCTGCGCGCTCAACCCGTTGCGCGCGGCGTCCTCGCGAAAATCGGACACGACCTGCGACAGCGCGTCGATTGCCCCGCCCATGCGCTGGCGGTACTGCTGCGCGAACTCGGGGAGCTGCGAGGTCGTCGCGCCGCTGACGACGGCCACGCCGAGCACCAAGGTGCGGAAGATCATGCCAGGACCCCTTCCCTCTCGCAGTCCACACCCTAGAGCGAAATCACCCCGGCCTCGCCCGCTTCCGTGCCGAACAGGAGCCGGGTGCCGCCGTGGTCCCAGCATAGCGCGGAGACCGGCGAACCGCCCGGACGGCGCAGCAGCACCTCCTGGCTGTCGGCGAAGCGCGCGACCAGCACCATGCCGTCCTGATAGCCGATGGCGACCACCTCCTCGGCCGGATGGCAGGCAACATGGCTGACGAGCTGATCGCCCCTTGCGCCCAGTTGCAGGGGCTGTTGTCCCATCGGGCCGGTCTTGCCGAAGAACGGCCAAAGGATCGCGGCATTGGCGCCGGAGGTTGCCAGATAGCGGCCCTTCGCCGACCAGTGCGTCGATTTCACCTTTCCCGGATACCCGGTCATGCGCATGTCCTGCCCGTCGGACAGGCGCCAGCCGTGAAGCGCGTTCTCCTGCATCGTCGTGACGAGATACTTTCCGTCCGGCGAGAAGGCAGCGGTCGCATGCGCGCCCTTCCAGACAAGCTCCTGGGGCGGCGCCTCGGTGTTGACCCAATGCAATGTCGCACCGTCGTAGCGCGCCACCGCAAGCCGCAACCCCTTGGGCGCGAAGGCAAGCCCGCCGACCGCGCGTGTCGGCGAGACATCGCGCAGATCTCCATTGGGCAGGCGCACCATGGCGGTGCGGCCCGACGCAAAGGCAATCGCCCCCTGCGGGCCGGCGGCAAGCAGATCGATCCACTTGCGCGGAAGCTCCGCCATCGGCGTCGCCTCGCCCTCCGCATCCGTTTGCATGACGCGCCCATCGCCGCCGCCGGTCAGGATCGCCGACCCGTCCAGCGTCTTGCAGGCGGCAAGCAGCCCCCCGCCATGGACCTCGATCCGGCGCTCGCCATCCGCCGTCAGCATCAACAACGAGCCGTCGCCCAGCGCGAAGACGGGGTCGGTATCGAGAAAGAACGCCGCGACGACGAAGCTTCCGGCATCGTAGGGAGCAACAGACACCATCCCGCTCACGCCTCGCAGGCCTTGAAGCCGGTCTTCAGCGCGTCGAAATCGAGTTCGCGGCCGATGACGACGAGGCGGCTTTCGCGCGCCTCTCCATCCTTCCAGTCACGCTGGTGATCGCCTTCCATGATCATGTGAACGCCCTGAACCACATAGCGCTGCGGATCGTTCTTGAACGCCATGATGCCCTTGAGCCGCAAGATGCCCGGACCCTGGATCTGGCTGACATTGCCGATCCACTGGAAGAACACATCCGGGTCCAGCTCTCCGGCGGTCATCGAGACGCTCTTGACCGAATGCGGGTCCTCATGCGCGTGATCATGCCCGTGGTGGTGCCCATGATGGTGATCATGTCCGTGATCGTGATGGTCGTGATCGTGATCGCAGTCCGGCCCGCACTCATGGGTGTGCTCGTGCTCCTCCAGAAAATGCGGATCGAGCGTCAGGATGCGATTGAGGTCGAAGGCGCCGCGGTTGAGAACCGTGTCCAGCGGCACGTTGCAGCGCTCGCTGCGGGTCAGGCGGGCATAGGGGTTGATCGCCTGGATCCGGGCCTCCACCGCCTTCAGTTCCTCCGCCGTGACAAGGTCGGTCTTGTTCAAGAGCACGACGTCGGCAAAGGCGATCTGGTCTTCCGCCTCGCGCGTGTCGGCAAGGCGCTGCAGCACATGCCGGCAATCGACGACGGCGACCACGGCATCGAGCCGGGCCTTGTCGCGTACATCGTCATCCATGAAGAAGGTCTGGGCGACGGGCGCCGGGTCGGCAACGCCGGTGGTCTCAACGACAATCGCATCGAAGCTGCCCTGACGCTTCATCAGGTTCTCCACCGTGCGGATCAGGTCGCCGCGCACGGTGCAGCAGATGCAGCCATTGTTCATCTCGAAGATTTCTTCGTCCGACTCCACCAGCAGGTCGTTGTCGATGCCGATTTCGCCGAACTCGTTGACGATCACCGCATAGCGCACGCCATGATTTTCGCTGAGGATGCGATTGAGCAGCGTCGTCTTGCCGGCCCCGAGATATCCGGTGAGCACGGTAACGGGGGTCTTTGTGTCCTGGGTGAGGGTCATGTGCCTGCCTGGTCGTCTTGCGGTGGACGGATCGGCCGCTGTTGGCGTGTCCCGGCCTCTCGCCCCGCATATGGGGTCTCTCACCTTCCCGACTATAGCCTTTCTCGCGATTTGGCAAAGCACGCGCGCAACGGGCTTGCGGCATGTCAATTCCCCGTCCGTCCATCCATGGCAGCCTTGCCTTCCAGTGGTGCAGGTCGGGAGCACGGGCAAAAGTGATGCATGAGCGATCCCGCAGCGACGGGGCAACGATCCTTGTGGCCGGGGAGGCGGGCGACACGCCGGAGGTCATCCGCGGGAAACTGGGGGGGCCCGGCACGGCGGCGCCCTTCCGGGTTGCACTCGACGACGGCATGCCGAAAACGACCGGCGCGCCGCTCGACGCGCTCGCCGTCTTCTCCCCCATGGCGCTGCGCCGCTACGGCAGCGATCTGTCACCGGGCGGAACCCTGATCCTCGACAGCGCCGGCTTCACGCCCGCCGCGCTCAGCGCAGCCGGGTACGAGCGGGACCCGCGCAACGCGCTTCGCCGCGCCGGATTTCGCCTGATATCAATCAATGTCAGCGCCCTTGCCGAAGGCGTTTGCCACGCGGGACCGGGAAGCGCGGGGTTGCATCGCACTCTCTGGACCCTTGGCCTCCTGCTCGCGCTGCACGAACACGATACCGCGGCAAGCGAAGCCTGGGTCGCGGCCCGCATTGGCGGCGAACAGGCGGCCCTCGACGCGCTTCGCGCCGGCCACGCGTTTGCCGGAACGGCCCGTCTCGCGCCTGTCTGGCACGACCGGTCGCGCGACGCCGAACCGTTTTCACCCGGCACATGGCGCAAGGTCGACGGCGCCCGGGCCCTGGCCTTCGGGCTTGCCGCCGGCGCGCAGGACCTCGGACTGGACCCGCTTCTTGCCGCGTGCGCCAGCGGCCCCGGCGGCGATCTGCTTGCGGCGATGAACGACCTTGGACCAGCGGCAGGCGTGCGCTGTCTCGACGCAGACGACGCGGGCGCCGCGATGGCGGCCGCCCTTGGGGCCTCCTTTGCCGGAGCCATCGGGATCGCCGCGACATTCGGGGCGGACACCGTGCGGGCCGGTGGCGCGCTTGGCCTGGCCGTCGCCTGCGAATTGCCGCTCGTTTCCGTCTGCGTTCAACGCCCCGGCCCCGCCAGCGGTCTTCCGGCCGGCACGGCGCAGGCGGATCTCTTCTGGGCGCTTCACGGACGCACCGGCGATTGCCCCTGTCCGGTGATCGCGGTACGTTCGCCAGCCCATGCGTTTTCGGCGGCGCGCGAGGCCGTGCGCCTCGCGGTCGCGCATATGACGCCGGTGATCCTGCTGTGCGACGCGCTGGCCTTCGAGGGCACCGAGGCCTTCCGCATTCCCGATCTGCCGCCGGCCTCGCCGCGCACGCCGGCACAGACCCTTTCCGGTGCCGTCCAACCGTTTGCGCGCGATCCACGCACGCTGGCGCGCCCCTGGGCGGTGCCGGGAACGCCCGGCGCCGCGCATCGCACCGGCGGACTGGAGCAGCAGGACGCCGACGGGACGCTCTTAAACGATCCCGACAACCACGCGCGCGTGACCGCGCTGCGCCAAGACAAGCTGACGCTGATCGGCGAACGGGAACCGGAGGCCGACCTCGTCAGCGGAACCGGCGACGGCGAGATCCTTCTCGTCGGCTGGGGGGCGTCCTTTGCGGCAATCGCCGATGCCGCCGCGGGCTTGCGGGCCGCCGGGCTCGACGTTGCGCATCTCCACCTCGATCTCCTCGTTCCGCTGCCGCGCGGCCTGACGGCCCTCGTGGCGTCCTTTCGCCATGTCCTCGTGGCGGAGATGAACGCCGGCCAGATGCTGCATGTCTTGCGCGCCGCAACGCTCGTCGACGCACACCCCGTCACGCGCACGGACGGGCGGCCGTTTTGCGCACAGGACATCGAAATGGCGGTCTGGTCGCAGGTGAAGGGGGACGCGGCATGAGCGGACGGTCGGTCCCGCCGTGCCCGACGCCGGCCGCGAGCTGGTGTCCCGGCTGCGGCTATCACGGCGTGTTCGCCGCCATTCAGGCCCTCCTGCGGCGCACTGCGCGCGGTCCGGAAGACAGCGTCTTCGTCTGCGGCGCGGGATGCCCGTCGCTTCTGCCCGACCCGCTTCGCAATTTCGTCTTTCAGGGCGCGTCGGGATGCGCGGCAACGCTCGCGCTTGGCGTGGCGCGCGCCAATCCGGCACTCGACGTGTGGACCCTCGACGCCGACGGCGATGCGCTTGCACACGGCGGCGAAGCACTGGCGCAGCTGCTGCGCGCCGACCCCGATGTGACCTGCCTGCTGTTTCGCGATATTGGCGCCGGCAGAAACGACCGCCCCCGAAAAACGCCGGCAACGACGCTCGAGGTGCCCGGCGGCCCCCTTGTCCCCGGGGCGCGTGCCGCCCGCCTCGCGCTCGGCGCGGGCGCGCGCTTCCTCGCCCGCACCCATGAAGGCGAAAGCAAGCTGCTGGACATGGTCCTTGCGGCCGCGCAGGCCCACCCCGGCACGGGCGTCGTCGAGATCCTGCAAGAATGCCTCGCCCGCCGGGACGAACCGCATGCCGGGAACGAAGAGACCCTGACGCTGGAACACGGCGCGCCGATGATTTTCGGCGACGATCGTCGCAAGGGACTGCGCCGGACCGCAGCGACGACCTGCGGTTTCGAGGTGGTGGACCTGAGGAACGTCGACGATGTTGCAACGCAGATCGCCGTGCATGACGAACGCGATGCGGGCCGGGCGCTGCTCCTGGCCGGCCTGCCGCGACCGGCCTTCCCGGTCGTGACCGGCGTGCTCTACCGGCATCCCGACGGGGCCGACGCGCGCCCGCCCGATCCGCTCGAGCCGGATCTTCAAACGCGCCGCGCGGCGCTGGGACGCGCGATGCACGACGCGCCGACATGGGAGGGCTCCGGCGAATGACGCCCCTCACAACAGGAAACGAAAGCCGCCTTCGAGCTTCAGCAGCGCGATCTTGGTCTCCACGCCCCCCGCACCGGAAAAGCCGCCCAGTCCGGTCGCGGACACAACGCGGTGACAGGGGATGACAATGGGAATCGGATTGCCGCCACAGGCCTGGCCGACCGGCTGGGCGGAGGAGCCAAGGGCAGCGGCGATCTCGCCATAGGTCGCGGTCTCGCCCCGGGGGATGGCGAGCATCGCCCGATAGACGCCTTGCCGGAAGGCATTGCCGGCCGGTGCCAGCGGCAGGTCGAATGTCGCCAGATCGCCGGCGAAATAGGCCGCGATCTGGCGGGCAGCCTCGTGAAGGAGCGCCGAGGAGGGCGCGCGTGCCCCGGACGCCCAGGACAGGCGCACCAGCGCGCCGTCGCGCTCTTCCAGTTCCAGATCGCCGACCGGGCTGCTGAGATGGGCAATCGTCATGGGTCGGCCTTTTCGCCTTCGACGCCCGCGCCGCCGCGATGCGGGCGGTTTCGCAAACCGGTTGCGGAGGCTACAAGATGAGCAGGACATCGGGGCCGGGACAAGGCCGAAAGCGGGCCGGAACGATCCGCGCGGGAGGAACAATGCTGAAAACCATCGAGGGCTTCAACCGGATCGGCGAGGAGAACGCCTTCGCCGTGCTTGCCCGCGCGACCGCCCTCGCGGCTCAAGGTCGCGACATCGTCAATCTCGGCATCGGCCAGCCGGATTTCCGCACGCCCGAGCATGTCGTCGAGGCCGCGGTCAGGGCGTTGCGCGACGGTCACCACGGCTACACGCCGGCGACCGGCATCCTGCCGCTGCGCGAGGCGGTGGCAAGCGACCTGCACACCCGCCTGTCGGTCGATGTCTCGCCCGACAATGTGGTGATCGTGCCCGGCGGCAAGGTCACCATGTTCATGGCGATCCTGATGTTCGGGGAACCGGGCGTCAACATTCTCTATCCCGATCCGGGCTTTCCCATCTACCGCTCGATGATCGAGTTTACCGGCGCGCGCCCCGTGCCCGTGCCGATCCGCGAGGAAAACGGGTTTGCCTTCTCCGCCGAAGAAACGCTGTCGCTGCTGACGCCCGAAACCCGGCTGGTCATCCTGAACTCGCCCGCCAACCCGACCGGCGGCGTCACGCCGCGCGCCGAGATCGAGGCGCTGGTCAAGGGACTAGAGAGCCGGCCCGACATCGCGATCCTTTCCGACGAGATCTACGGGCAGATGACCTACGACGGCACGCCGCATTGCTCGCTGCTGGAATTCGAGGCGGTGCGCGACAGGCTGATCCTGCTCGACGGCTGGTCGAAGACCTACGCCATGACGGGCTGGCGCATGGGCTATGCGGTGTGGCCGGACCAGCTGATCGACAAGGCGCGCAAGCTGGCGGTCAACGCCTGGTCCTGCGTCAATGCGCCGGCGCAATACGCCGGCCTCGCCGCGCTGGAAGGCCCGCAGGACGCGGTCGCCGACATGATGCGCGCGTTCGACATCCGCCGCAAACTTGTGGTGGAGGGGCTGACCGCCCTGCCCGGCGTTTCGGCGCGCACCCCGGCCGGCGCCTTCTACGCCTTTCCCAACATCAAGGAGACGGGATGGAAGGCCAAGCCGCTGGCCGGCGCCCTTTTGGAAAAGGCCGGCGTCGCCGTGATCGGCGGACCCGATTTCGGTATTCTTGGCGAGGGCTACCTTCGCCTGTCCTATGCCAATTCGGCGGAAAACATTTCCCGCGCGCTCACGCGCATGGCGGAGTTTCTCGCGGAAAACCCGGCCTGACGCATTTCCGCAGTCAGGCGCCGGTGATGCCGGTTCCGAAAAACAACAGCGAAAACAGCGCCCAGGACAGGACGGTTCCGATCCGGCTCATGTGAATATTCATGGGCTTTCCCCCGGAGCAGAGCGGCGTGGGCAACAAACGCCCGCGCAACCGCTCGCACGGCCTCCCCGGCCGCTTCCTTTCCTAAAATGCAACCGGTTTCGTTAAGGGGCGGTTAAGAAAGCTTATCCGGCCTTTGCAAAAGGGGTTTCGGCGACGGGCGTGAGCGGACGGCCGTCACGGAACCAGGACGTCAGATTGTCGACGACCAGCTGCCCCATCGCGTCGCGCGTGTGCCGGGAGGCAGAGCCCACATGCGGAAGCAGCACGACATGCTCCATGTCCTTCAGGGCCTGTGGCACCTTCGGCTCGCTTTCGAACACATCGAGGCCGGCCGACAGGATGGTTCCGACTTGAAGGGCGGCGACCAGCGCCGGCTCGTCGATCACCGTTCCGCGCCCGACATTGACGACGATGCCGTCAGGTCCCAGAGCCTCCAGCACCCGCCGGTCGACGATGCCGCGCGTCGCCGCGCCGCCCGGCGCGACAACCATCAGCGTGTCGCAGGCCCGCGCCAGTCCCTCCAGCGTGTCGTGATAGGGATAATCGACATCCGCGCGCTGCGTGCGCCCGTGATAGCGCACCCCCATCCCGAAGGCTTCCGCGCGCCGGGCAATCGCCTGGCCGATGCGTCCGAGCCCCAGAATGCCCAGCGTGCGCCCGCGCAAGGTGGCCGGCGTCAGCGGAAAGGGGCCCTCCGCCTCCCAGCGCCCGGCCCGCAGATAACGCTCGGCCGCCGGGAGCTGGCGCACCGTCATCAGCAAAAGCCCGAAGGCCGTATCCGCAACTTCCTCGGTCAGAACGTCCGGCGTGTTCGTGACACAGACTTTCCGCTCGCCGCAAAAACCCGCATCGACGGAATCGTAGCCGACCCCGAAATTGGCGACGATTTCCAGTGCCGGCATGCGCGAGATCAGCGCCCGGTCGACCGGAACATGCGCGCCGCTGGCAATCCCGCGCACCTTTTCCAGGAGTTCCGGCGAAAGCGTCTCGACCTCGCCGGGTCCGGCGCGGTGGACCGTGAACTGCCGGGAAAGCTGTTCACCGACGATTGCGGGCGTTCGCCCCAGCATCAGGATGTCGGCCAAGGCCATGTGCGTCCTCCAGAAGGTCGGCCCGCGCCATGACGGGCCGCGGGCGGGATGGTCAGTGTTGCGTCGTGGGCCCCGGCGCGGGCGCGTCACTCTGCGGGCGCGGCGACGGCGTCGATTCGCGCACCCGCAGTTCAGGCAGGATGGGAGCGGGCGCCGGCCCCACCGGCGCGCCGGAAATCTGGCGCAACATCAAGGCGGCGGCGATCCTGCCGATCTCGTCGGGCTTGTTCCAGACCGAAGTGAGCGCAGGCGTCCGGCTCGCCGCACCGTCGGTGTCGTCATACCCGGCGACGGCGATGTCTTTGCCCGGCTCCACGCCCGCCCGGCGCAGGGCCGAGAGCAGTCCGTGCGCGATGAGATCGTTGAAGGCGAAGACCGCCGTCGGACGGGGCGTCGCGCGCAGCAGCCGCGCGACCGCATCGCGCCCGTCCGCCGCCGTCATCAGTTCGGGGATGTCGAGTTGCCCGGCGGCATCGATCCCGGCCGCCTCAAGCGCCTGTTTCCAGCCCAGATTGCGGTCGTGGCCGGACGAGCTTTGCCGGCGTCCGCCAATCATCGCGATGTTGCGGTGTCCCTGGGCGACCAGATGCGCGACGACCATCCGCGCGCCGGCCACATCGTCGCTGCGGACCACCGGAACCCGGGCACCGGCGACATCGCGGCAGATCAGGGTCACCGGCAGGCCGCTGTCGGCCAGCGCGTTGATGTCCTTCGCCTGCGTGCCCACGGAGGCGCAGATCACCAGACCGTCGACGCGGTGCTGCATGAGGGTCTCGACGAAGCGCGTCTGCCGGGTCACATCGTCGCGGTGATTGCAGATCAGCACCACCTGGTTCTCCCGGCCGAGCTCATCCTCCAGCGCGCGAAACACTTCCGCGAAATACGGGTTGAGAATATCGTGAACCGCGACGCCGATCATGTTGGAACGCGCGGTGCGCAAGGCGGCGGCAGAGCGGTTGTAGACATAGCCTGCAGCCAGCGCATGAGCCTTGATGCGCGCGCGCGTCGCCGGCGCGACAAGCGGCGAATCGCGCAAGGCAAGCGAGACAGTGGCGGTGGAGACGCCAAGCGCATCCGCCATGTCGCCGAGCGTGAGGCGCCGCGCGCCACGCGGCTTGCCGGATGTCCCCGCCGGCGCTTTTGCCGGAAGCCGGTCTCCCGGCCCCGCCTGGTGCGCCGGCGGCCCTTTCGGCGTCTTCATGGTCACCGCTCAGCTTTCGATTCAATCGATTAAAGTGTTGCCAATCGCGACCGCGCTGGCAAGCGCGAATGCCGGCCGCGTCAGGACAGGATCCGTTCCGCCTCGCCGTCGGCGCGGGCTTCGCCGCGCGAGATCTTGCGTTCCCGGTAAAGAATGTAAAGGCCCGAACTGACGACAATTGCGGCACCGAGCACCGTGAACGGTCCCGGCACGTCATCGAACACCAGATACCCGAGGCCGCTCATCCACAGGATCTGGATATACATGAAAGGCGCAAGCACGGGCGCGGGCGCAAGCACATGCGCGCGAATCAGCGCGAAATGACCGATACAGCCCCAGGCGCCGGTCGACAACAGCAGCGCCCATGTCCACGCATCGCCGGGTGCGGTCCAGGCGGCGAGACCGAAGGGCGTGATCGCAAGCGTGGCGACGGCGGCCGAAATGACCAGCATGCCCACGGGCGAATCCGATTGGGCAAGCATGCGCGTCGTCAGCGCGTAAAGCGCGTAGCAGGTCATCGAACAGACCGAGAGAAGCGCGGCCCAGTTCAACCCGCCAAGCCCGGGCCGCGTGACCACCAGCACCCCGAGAAAACCGACGATGATCGCCATCCAGCGGCGGAAACCCGCCCACTCGTTGAGAAGCGGACCGGCAAGCGCGGTCACAACGAAGGGCGCGGCGAACATGATCGATACGGTTTCGGCAAGCTGCAGGTGACGCACGGCGAAAAAGTTGAACACCGTGGAGCCGAGCAGGAACATCGAACGCAGGATCTGCAGCGGCCAGCGCTTGCTGCGAAGCACGCCTGGTATCCGCCAGATCCGGAAAAGCAGGACGGCGAAGATCACATGTGTCAGGAACCGCATCCACACGATCTGCTCGGCCGGCAGCGTCTGTCCGAGATATTTTGCCGTCGCATCGAGCCCCGAGAAGGAAAAGAAGGCGAAGGAAATCAGGGCAATCCCCATGAACCGCTCAGGCACGGCCAGCGCGGTGCCAACGGGAGAGCGCAGAAGTCCGCCAAGTCGCATTCTCTGTCCTTCGTCTGACGGGGATGGTTCGTTCCCGCCCGTCCATTTGTACGATAAATCGGAGTGTGGAAGGGATCGAGCGCAATGTCATGATACGGAAACGCACATCGGCTATGCGCTCACGGCAACCCGACCCTCCCGTTTTTGCAAGGCACCCGCAATGACAGATCCGCACCACCCGTCCAACGCCACCGCCTCCCCGGCGCGTGAGACGGCGGAGCTCGGCTGGCTGGCGCGCCGTTCGCTGCGCATCGGGCTGCTGTCCTTCGGCGGTCCGGCGGCCCAAATCGCCCTGCTGCACAAGGAATTCGTCGCCGACGGCAAGCGGATTTCCGAAGGCCGTTTCCTCAATGCGCTGAACTATTGCATGCTTCTGCCCGGCCCCGAAGCACAGCAACTGGCGACCTATTGCGGCTGGATCGTCGCCGGAACGCGCGGCGGCATCGTATCGGGCCTCTTGTTCATCGCGCCCGGCGCTCTGGCGATGCTGGCGCTCTCCCTCGTCTATGTGAGCTTCGGAGCCTCGCCGCTTGTCGCCAGCCTGTTCTTCGGTATCAAGGCGGGCGTGCTGGCCATCGTGCTGCAGGCGCTGATCCGGCTGGCTGCGCGGGCAATGACCTCCGGCGCCGCCTTCGCCATCGCGGCCGCCTCTTTCTGTGCGCTGTTTTTCCTCGATCTTCCGTTTCCGCTGGTGATCGTCGCCGCCGGCCTGTGCGGCCTGCTGTTGCCGCGTCCCGCGGGCGATCCCTCCGCCGCACGGGAGGACAGCCCGGCACCACAAGCGACCGGCCGCCCCCTGCACGCGCGGGCATTCCGTATCCTGCTTGCCGGGGTCGCCCTGTGGGCCCTGCCGGTGGCGGCCATCGTGACCTGGCTGTCGCCGCAACATGTGCTGGCCGATATCGCCGCGTTCTTCTCGACGATGGCGCTGGTCAGCTTCGGCGGCGCCTATGCGCTGTTGAGCTACATGGCCCAGGTGGCGGTCGAAACCAACGGCTGGCTGACAGCCGGCGAAATGCTCGATGGTCTCGGGCTTGCCGAGACGACACCCGGGCCGCTGATTCTCGTCACCCAGTTCGTCGGCTATCTGGGCGGCTACCGCGCGCCCTCCCCGTTTGATCCCGCCGTGGCGGGGCTTCTGGCGGCGGGCCTGACCACCTGGGTCACCTTCGCCCCGAGCTTCATCTTCGTGCTCGCCGGCGCGCCCTATGTCGACCACATCCGCAAGATTGCATGGCTGTCCAACGTCCTGTCCGCAATCACGGCCGCGGTCGTCGGCACGATCCTCAACCTGTCGCTGTGGTTCGCGATCAACGTCGTCTTCGACGACGTGGCAGTTCTGGACGAAGGATGGATCTCCGCCCCCTTGCCGGTTCTTGAAAGTCTCCAGCCCTGGAGCCTGGCGATCGCGGCGGGGGCGGGCGTGATGCTGTTTGCCCTGAAGCGCGGCGTGGCGGAGGTGGTGCTTGCGGCGAGCCTCGCCGGCCTCGCCGTCAGGATGAGCGGGCTTTCGCCCTGAAGCCGGGCCGGCTAGGCACCGGTTTCGCCATCCTCGACATCCAGATCGTCCACCCGCCGCGAGCCGAGGTTCTTCTCCACCTGGCGCAGGAGCTTGCGGAGCTTCTTGCGGTCCTTTTCGTCCAGCCCGACCAAGGCCTCGCGCTCGAGGCGCTTCCAGGACGTATCGACGGTTGCCACCAGCGCCCGACCTTCATCGGTCAAAAACACGCGGGCGAGCCGCCCGTCGGCCTCCGATGCCTGTCGGCGCAAGAACCCTTGTGCCGACAGGCGCGTGACCATCTTGGTGACTGTCGGCGGCTGAACCGCAAGCGTCGCGGCCAGCTGGGTCATCGTCTGCCCGTCGCTGTCGGCGAGGATCTTCAGGACGGTTTCCTGTCCCGGATGCAAGCCGATCCGGGAAAGATGACTGCCGGCACGCGCGCGATGAGCCTTGGCAGCCTGCGCCAGGCGGAACGTCACGCTTTTCTTGAAATTGAACGCCATGACACACCTTCTAACGCCGGCAAATGACCTCAGGATGACACCCGCCCCGACGCAAAGAGCGCGCCGGCTGCGCCGCCAGGTTCAGGTGCGTTCCCGGGCAGAATGCATGGGCATGCGGGTCCGATCAAAGTCTTTTCACGTCTGTACCGCCGGATTTCAGGTCCGGCTCACCATCTGGAAAAGACGGTCTCGACGCGGCTCATGAAACGGGCGCGGGTCTCCGGCGTCGAACTGTCCATGTCGTAATGCGCCAGATATTTCGTCTTGCAGCGCGGCGCGCAGAGCGCGCGAATGCCGCGCAGGACCGTCTTGCGACCGGGTTCGCCCATCAGCTTCGACACCAGCCAGGACGCGCCGCAGGTCGTGACCACGCCAATGCGGCCAATGTGCTGCATGCGCGGACGCATCGGGCCTGTCGCCGTCGGGATCTCGAAGGTGACATGCGGCACCCAGACCCGGTCGAGATACCCCTTCAGCATGGCCGGCAGGCCGAACCACCAGGTCGGATAGACGAAGACCAGCGCCTCGGCCCACAGGATGTCCTCGACGTGGCTTTCGACCGGCGCGCGGTTCAACTCCGCATCGTTGTAGCGAAGCCACTCCGCCTCGCGCATCACCGGATCGAAGCCGCCGGCATAGAGATCCGTGACGCGCAGCTCGTGCCCGCGCGTTTCCAGCGCCTTGCGCACGGTTCCGGCAAGGGCCGCGCCATAGCTGTCCGCGCTTGGATGACAGTGAACCAGCAAAATGCGCATCCTGGAACTTTCTAGACCCGGGCCATCTCCGCCTCGACCCGCTCGAGAAATGCGGTGCGGGTGGCAGCATCGGCGCTGTTGAGGTCGTATTGGGCGAGATAGGCGAGGCGCGCGGTCGGCGCGACCAGCGATCTGAGCACCCGCCGTACGATCCGGCGCGGCGGGTCGCCGAGCACGAAGGCGCGCCAGCGCGCCCCGCCATAGGTGGTGATCGCGACAAGACGGCGAATGTGTTGCAGGTTCGGCTTGGCGCGCCCCTTTTCCATGCGAAAGGAAACGCCCGGCAGGAACACCCGGTCGAGATACCCCTTCAGGATCGCCGGAAACCCGAAATTCCACACCGGATAGACGAGCACCAGCGCCTCCGCCCGCTGCAACTGCTCAACCTCCGGTGCAACGCCGGCGCGGTTTTCCGGCACATCGTGATAGGCAAGCCGCTCCGCGCGCGTCAGCACCGGATCGAAGCCCTGTTCGTAGAGATCAAGCACCTCGACCTCGTGGCCGCGCGCGACCAGCGCCTTGAGCGCGCGCTCCTTGAGGGCCGCGCAAAAGCTCGTCTCGACCGGATGGGCATAGACCATCAGAACCCGCATCGCGATCTCCTCAGGACAGGCCGGGGAAGAGATACGTCTGGTCGGACGTGAAATCGAAATCGGGGTTCTCCCAGGCGATCATCTTGCCCGGATTGAGCAGCCCCTTGGGATCGGCCTCCTTCTTGAAGGCGAGTTGCACCGCGTCCGTCTGCTTCATCCCGCCTTCCTCCAGCGTGTAGCGGTGCGGATTGAAGATCGGGCAGCCGTGCTCCTCGTGGATCCTGATGATCTCCTCGAGCCGTTCCTCGGTCGTATAGCGCACGATGGGCAGGCCGAAGCAGGTGATCCTGCCGTCGAAGCGCACGAACTCCAGGTGGCCGAGCACCTCGTCGCCGAAGAGCTCGGCAAGCTGCACCGCCTTCTTGACGTGATCGGGGAAGGGATAGAGCACCTGCAGATAGGTAATCGCCGGATCGACCCTGAGCCCGCGCAACGTGGTGTGGTTCCAGGTCAGTTCCGGCACCGGCGGCAGGCTCTTGCGGTCGCTTTCCTGCGCCTCGTCGGAGCGATACACGAGCTCCGCGTCCTCTCGCCGGGCGAGAAATGCGGCGAAGGCATCCATTGCGAAGGGGGCGACCATGATCGCGCAGACCGATTGGTTGGAGCGCAGGAACTTCTTGTGGCGCAGGAAATACTCATGCGGGACCGGCGCGGAAATCGGTGCGATCTCCTTGGTCAGGATGCCGTCCTGATTGGCGAGCGCATCGGCGAAACCGGCGGCCTGCGCGAAACTGTCGAAGCCGACGAGCACATCGACCCAGTCGTAACTTGCGGTGAGCGGCATGGTCACTTCGGTGATGATGCCGTTGGTGCCATAGGCGTGGCTGACCTTGTGCAGATCGGAGCCGGACAGCGTCAGGACGCGCGGCTCTTCCTCCATCGTCACGACGCGCAAGGCGAGGATGTTGCCGAAATCCCGCAAGCCGCCCCAGTTGATCGAGCCGACCCCGCCCGATCCGCCGGCGACGAAACCGCCGATCGTTGCCGTGCGATGGGTTGAGGGATGCATCCTCAGTTCCTGGCCGCTCTCGCGGGTGGCGTCGTCGATGACCGACATGATGGCGCCGGCCTCGGCGCGCACGCTTCCGAGCGAGACCTCCAGCACCTTGTTCATTTCAGCGAGATTGAGCACCACCCCGCCCGACAGCGGCATCGCCTGACCGTAGTTGCCGGTCCCCGCGCCGCGGGTGGTCACAGGCACGTCATGCGCGTAGCAGGCCTTGAGCACGCGAATCACGTCCGCCTCGCTTGTCGCATTGACCACGAAGTCCGCCGTCACCTCGTCGAGCTGGCGCTTGAGCACCGGCGAGTACCAGAAGAAATCGCGGCTTTTCTGCCGCACGATCTGCGGGTTGTCTTCAATGGCCAGGCCCTCGAGGTCGGCCTTCAACGCGGCAATGTCGCTCATAATCCTAAATCCCCAGATCCTGTGTCATGAGATCGTCGAGTTCGCGGTAGTCGGGAAGCGTTCGCGAGATCGCATGTCCCCCGCGCAAGACGGTACGCGCTCCGCCGGGACGTGCAATCAGTTCGTTCCAGTTTCTCGCCTTGAAGACGATCATGTCGGCCGGCGAGCCGATGTCGAGCCGCCCGCGCGCGCTGTCTCCCAAAAGCCCCGCCGGCGTCGTGGTCGCGGTGCGGATCCAGTCGCCAGAGGGATGATCGAGATGCAGGATGCGCACCGCCTGCGCATAGACATCGACCATGTCGAGATCGCCATAGGCGTAGAAGGGGTCGCGCGTGTTGTCGGAGGCAACCGCCACCGGAATGCCGCGCGCCTTCATTTCGTGCAGCAGCGTGACTCCGCGCCAGCGCGGTGTGCGCCCGTGCGCGCGGTCCATCAGATACATGTTGCAAAGCGGCAGGCTGACGACGCCGATCCCGGCGCGGGCGACCAGATCGAGCGTCTCGTCGACCGCCGCATCGGTCTGACGCGCCAGCGAGCAACAATGGCCGCAGACCACCTGGCCGGAAAACCGCGTCCGGATGGCGGTCTCGGCGATGATCCTCAAGGAATCCGCGTCCGGGTCGGCGGTCTCGTCCACATGGAAGTCGAGCGCCAGACCGCGGCTTTCAGCGGCGCGGAACATCGCCTCGACATGGGTCTCCAGCCCGTCGATCATGAAGGTCACGGCGCCGAGCACGCCGCCGGCCTCGAGCGCCCGGTCGGCGATCGAGGGCAGGAAGGCGGGATCCTCCAGACTGTCGACCCCGAAAAGGGCGGAGGCCTGCAGGTCGATCCGGTCCGCCCACTCGCGCCGCACGTCCTTGAAGACGTCCCAGCTGATCGCATCTTGCGGGGGGATGCTGTCCAGATGCGTGCGCATCAAGACGGTGCCATGCGCATGGGCACATTGAAGCGCGAAGGACATGCGCCGGCGCACGTCCTCCGCCGACCAACGCGCCTCGCGGTCTGCCGTCACCGCGTCGAGCGCGCCTGGAAACGTGCCGTCGGGATTGGGCCGACGCGCCCAGATGTGCCCCTTGTCGAGATGGGTGTGCATGTCGACCATCCCCGGCAGGACCAGCCCGCCGTCGAGATCGATCCGCACCGCGCCGTCGTGAACGATCAGCTCGCCGCAAGAGGCGATCGCCGCGATCTCTCCCTTGTCGATCAGGATGTCCGCACGCCCCAGCCCGTCGCCGATATGATTGAGGATGCCGGCGGTGACCGCACTGGGGAGCGTCGCGTTTGCGAGCAGCACCGCGCCGTCGCCGCGGGGAAGGTGATTTGTGTCGATTGCCTCAGCCATCCCGTTTGATCGCGCTTTCGTGCCAGCGCCGCAACATCAAATGCGACAGGATGCTCAGGCTCGCGAAGATCACGATCCCGGTCAGCGAGATCAGGACGATGGCCGCGAACATGCGCGGAATGTTGAGCCGGTAGCTTGCTTCCAGAATCTTGAACGCCAGCCCCGACCCGAGCCCCCCGGTGCCGGCCACGAATTCGGCGACGATGGCGCCGATCAGCGACAGGCCGCCGGCGATCTTCAAGCCGCCCAGGAAATACGGCAGCGCGGAGGGAAGCCGCAGATGCCACAGGGTCTGCCAGCGGCTCGCGCCATAAAGCTGGAACAGGTTGCGCAGGTTGTGATCGGCGGAATTCAGCCCCATCGTCGTGTTCGACAGGATCGGGAAAAAGGCGACGATCCATGCGCAGATCAACAGCCCGACGATCTTGGAAGGCACATAGATGAAGATCAGCGGCGCGATCACGATCACCGGCGTCACCTGAAGGATGACGGCATAGGGGAAGAAAGACATCTCCACCCATTTCGACTGCGCAAAGAGCACCGCCAGGCCGACCCCGCCGATGGTGGCGATGACGAGCGCTCCGAGCGTGATCTGCAATGTCACCAGGAGCGCCGGCCACAACATCGGCCAGTCCCGGACCAGCGCCTCGGCCACGCGATCCGGACCGGGCAGGATGTAATGCGGCACCTGATAGGCATCCACGTACCATTGCCAGCCGGCGATGGTGGCAATCATCACCGCGGCCGGCAGCGCCCAGCGCGCGACGCGGTCGATCTTCGCGCGGCGCAGCTTGGCGGCCTCCACCGCATCGAGCGGGGGAAGTGCCGCCGCAGCCAGGCGGGCCGGTTCGGTTTCAGCGGTCATCGCGTTGTTCCCGTCGTTTCGTCGCAGGTGCCGTTCGCCATCTGCGGGGCGCGCCTCATGTGTTTGCCGCCTCGTCGCCCATTGCAGCCTGCAGCGCGTCCGAGGCCAGCCGGCAGTGGTCGGAGTACAAATGCGAGGTGCGGAATTCCTCGCCGCGCGGATAGGGCGCGTCGACGGCCAGGTCGGCGACGACACGCCCGGGACGTGCGGCCATGATCACGATCCGGTTCGACAGATAGACGCTCTCGAACACCGAATGCGTGACGAAGACCACCGTCCAGCCGAACTCTTCCCACAGCCGCAGGAGATCGTTGTTGAGCCGGAATCGGGTGATCTCGTCCAGCGCCGCGAAGGGCTCGTCCATCAACAGGAGTTTCGGCTTGGTCACCAGCGCCCGGGCAATCGAGACCCGCATTTTCATGCCGCCGGACAACTCGCGCGGATAGCTTTCGGCAAAGCCCTCCAGACCGACCATCTCCAGCGCTTCCATGACGCGGGGGCGGGCCGCACGGGCGCTCTCACCCTTCAGCTTGAGCGGCAGATGCACATTGGCGAAAACCGTCGCCCAGGGCATCAGCGTCGGCTCCTGGAAGACAAAACTGATGTCGTGGTCACTCTCACCCGGACGCTCGCCCGGCCAGACAAGGCGTCCGGCGCTTGGACTGGACAGGCCGGCCACGATCCTGAGCGCCGTCGACTTGCCGCAGCCGGAGGGGCCGAGCAGGCTGACGAATTCGCCCTGCCGGATGCTCAGCGACATGTCCTTGAGTGCGACGGTGGCGTTGGAAAACGTCTTGGTGACATTGTGAAGCGAGACGACCGGCCCGGCCGTCTCGCTGGTGCTCTGCAGGGACACGGATTTCACGACGCAACCTCCGCCGCGTCGCGCCGTCCCGCACCGGATTTCAACTGGATGCACACGCCGATCAGTTTCCGGTCAGTTGCTTCTTGAGGTCGACGCCAACACCCTTGTTGATGAAGTCGAGTGTATAGCTTTCCTTGATGTCGATGCCGTCCTCGATGACGCCGGCCTTGACCATCTTGGCGTAGAAGTCGGCGTTTCGCTCATCCGTCATGGCATTGATGCCCAGGGTTTCCGCATCACCGGAATCGACAATGCCGTATTTCTTCATCTGCGCGATGGAGAAGGCGATCTGCTCGGCCGTCATTTCCGGATTGTCCTTCATGATCAGCTCGTTGGCCGCGCTGTTGTCGCCATAAAGGTAATTTGTCCAGCCGATTGCCGTGCCGTCGACGAAGCATTGCACCGCCTCGGGCCGGTTGGCAATCGTGTCCGCCATGACCTCGATTGTCGTCGAATAGCTGTTGAACCCGTAGTCGGCGATCAGGAAAACGTCCGGCATGAAGCCGCCCGCGCGGTCGATCGAATAGGGCTCCGACGTTACGTACCCCTGCTGACCGGCGGTTTCATCCGCAAGGAAGGGAGCCGGATTGAACGTGTAGGGGCGGCGCTGCTCGACCGTGAAACCGTACTCGGAGATCATCCACTGATAGTAGGAGGCAAAGCCGTTGTCGCCGATCAGAAGCGGCGCGGTGCCGGCCAGGCTCTCCCAGCTGTCGTATTTGCCCGGATGCGTCAGGATCACCTGCGGCTCCTTCTGGAACGCGGAGGCGACCACCACGACCGGAATGCCCTCGCGCCTTGCATAAAAGGCCTGCAGCATGTTGCCGCCCATGTGGAAATCCATCTTGCCGGCAAGCAAGAGGGCGCGGTTGTTGACCTGCGGCCCGCCCGGCACGATCGACACGCTGAGACCGCAGGCTTCATAGGTTCCGTCGACCATGGACTGGTAGAAGCCGCCATGTTCCGCCTGGGCCAGCCAGTTGGTGCCGAAGGTCACGCTTTCCTGTGCGCTTGCCCCCGCCGTTCCCGCAAGGACCGCCGCAACCGCGGTCGCAGCCGCTCCGCACATCGTCCGTGCGGCACTCTTGGTCATGAAATTCCCCATCGCGCTTTCCGCCTCCAGTCCGTGTTGCAATCGATGTAAGCCGCCGTTGACCGGCCGCTGCCTTATGATTGGCCGCACCCGCAAGGGGCGTGGCGACAACGCTCGGGGATCTTCCCCTCCCAAAACCGGCGCCGCTCAGGCAAAAATACTGCAAGCGGCATGCCAAGCGCCGGGCCGGCTTTTCCTCATCCGGCCGACCGGCGATCCTCCTCCCGCCGGTCCGCTTTTCGGCGATCCCGGCGCATCGCAAAACCCGCGACGCTTCACACTAGCTCAGGTTCGTCGCACAAAAAAGCGTCATGCGCTGGCGCGAAAACATCCCTGAAAACATGCCCCTTCCCGAAAGAAGGGATTTCTTCCCGGCCGCGATTGCATAGGCTGCAAGCTGCACCGTGGATGGAGATACAGACGATGAAAACGATCACGCCAGCAGGGATCGCCCCGCCCTTCGCCCGCTACAGCCATGCCGTGGAAATCCCGCCGGGCGCGCGCACGCTGGTGTGTTCCGGCCAGCTCGGCATTTCGGCGGACATGGAGGTGCCGGAGGGCGCGGAAGCCCAAACCGCACTGTGTTTCGAAAACATCGGCGCCATCCTGCGCGAGGCCGGCATGGACTACGCCGACATCGTGCGCATCAACGCCTTTGTCACCGATCGCGCCCATCTGGCCGGCTACATGGCGGCCCGCGACCGCTTCACCGGCTCCCCGCCGCCGGCCTCCACCTTGATGATCGTGTCCGGTTTCGCCCGGCCCGAATTCGTCGTCGAGATCGAGGTGATCGCGGCGCGCGCCTGATGCCACGACCCGCAGGCCCAAAGAGCGACCCCGTTGCCGCGCCGCGTCGGGCGGTTTAATTTCAGGCCTTGCGGCATGGCGACGTGCCGCAAGGCTCCACTTCCCTGTCTGGAACTCGGGCGGTCGTCGGGATCGCTAGCCAAGCCTGCAGGTCGACAAGACGACAGGACGAACCGGCATGCGCAAATGGATCAAGACCCCGCTCGCAATTCTCGCGGACAACGCGGACGACGGCATCGTCGTCGAGGGCGGCAAAATCGTTGAATGCATCCCCGCCGGCGGCCAGCCCGCCTCCCCGGTCGATGCCACATTCGATGCCTCCGCCCACGTGGTTATCCCGGGACTGATCAACACCCACCATCATTTCTTCCAGACGCTGACGCGCGCGCATCCGGGCGCGATCAACAAGGAGCTGTTTCCCTGGCTCCAGTCGCTCTATCCGATCTGGGCGAGGAACGTGACGCCGGAGACCTTCCGGATGGGAACGCGGCTGGCCCTGACCGAACTGATGATGTCGGGCTGCACGGCCGCCTCCGATCACCACTACCTCTTCCCCGACGGGCTGGAAAACGCCATCGACATCCAGGTCGAGGAAGCCACCCGCCTCGGCATCCGCATGACGGTGACGCGCGGCTCCATGAACCTCAGCCAGAAGGACGGCGGACTGCCGCCCGACAGCGTCGTGCAGGACGAGGACACGATCCTCGCCGACTGCGAACGCGTGCTGTCGCGCTACCATGACACGCGCGAGGGCGCGCGCATCCAGGTGGCGCTGGCGCCCTGCGCGCCCTTCACCGTGACCAAGCGGCTGATGCGCGAGAGCGTGGCACTGGCCGAACGCTTCGACTGCCGGCTGCACACCCATCTCGGCGAGACCATCGACGAGGACGACTACTGCCTGCACCACTTCCAGTGCCGACCGGTCGACTATCTGGAAGACTGCGGCTGGCTCAACGACCGCGTCTGGCTGGCCCATGGCATCCATTTCAACGACGACGAGATCAAGCGGCTCGGCCATGCCTGCGTCGGCGTGTGCCACTGCCCGACCTCCAACATGGTGCTCGCCTCCGGCCAGTGCCGCACCAAGGAACTGGAGGCCGCGGGCTGTCCGGTCGGGCTTGGCGTCGACGGTTCCGCCTCAAACGACAATTCCAACCTGATGGAAGGCCTGCGCCACGCGCTGATGATCAACCGCCTCACCTACGATGCGGCCAGCGTGACGCATCACGACACTTACCGCTGGGCGACCGAAGGCTCCGCCCGTTGCCTCGGGCGCGACGATCTCGGCGCCATCGCGGTCGGCAAGCAGGCGGATCTGGCGATGTACACGCTGGACGAGCTGCGCTTTTCCGGCTCCGGCGATCCGCTGGCCGCCCTCATCCTGTGCGGCGCCCACGCCGCCGACCGGGTGATGGTGGGCGGCGAATGGACCGTCGTCGACGGCGATCCGGTGAACATCGACGTGGAACGCCTGCGCGCCGAACATGGCGCCGCCGCCAAACGCTTCCTGGAAGCGCTCTAGCAACGGTCAGGCAACGCGCCCGCCGTTCGCCCCGCGCGCAAACAGATCCGCCGTTGCGGCCTCGGATGCCCTGTAGGCGGCAACGGCGGCCCCTGCCTGCCGGCGTGCCTCGGCCGCTTGCGCGCCCGGTGCCTCTTCGGCGCGCGCCGACGCCGGCTTTGCACCGAGCCCCGTTGCGGCGGCATCATCCCCGCCGTCTTGTTCCTCTGCGCGCTGCTTCTGGAGCTCCGCCTGCGCCTCGCTGCGCTGCTGGCTCGCCTGCGCGGCGACCTGGCGGTCCTGCGGCGAGGGCTCGGCTGGCGCAAGGGCGGCCCGAATCACGATCTCCATCTTGCGGATCGTCTGTTCCGGCTCGCGCTCGGCCGAGGCATCGATCGGCACCTCGCCGGAGACGGCATAGCGCTTGCCGTCGGGCCCGCGCGTGTATTCATAGCTCGGCGAACCGGCATAGGGGCCGCCGACGCTGGCATGCGCCTGCTCGTGCTGCTTCACTTCCGCATCGCGCTTCTTGAGATCGCGGACCTGGGTTTCCTCTTCCGGCGACAGATCCTCGCCCGCGCCCGCGCCGTCGTCTTCGTCTTCGTCGTCTTCAAGGGCCGGCTGTGCCTCAAGCGCGGAGGTCTGCGGCGCTGCCGGATCGCGCTCGTCCTTGCGCGCCCGTGCGCTCGCATCGCCCGCCTGCAGCGCGGCGACCGCATCGCTTCGCAAGGTGGCGACAGCCGTCACCGCGTCACCGCCCCCGCCGGCCAGGGCCGATGACGGCGCACGCGTCCGTTCCGCCGCCTCCGCGCCGGAGGCCGCGCCTGCCGATGGCTCCGCGCGCGCTGCGCGCGTCGCGGCCTGCGCCACGGCGGAGCCGGAAGAGTGAAGACCCGCGAACATGAAACGAGTTTCCCCTGCGGCAGGTAAGCGAAGCGTTAATCCGCCCCGCCTCCACCCTTCAGTTTTTTGTGAAGTCCCCCGCACCGCCGGCAATGACGCTGCCGCGCCCGCGCGTTATGGTTGGGCAACGACACCGGACCGCAACGTCCGCACCGCATCCAATCCCGAGAGGCCGTCATGACCGAACTTCCCCGCCGCTTCTGGCACGAGATGACCGCATATGATTTTTCGGAAAACGACACGTCGTCGTGGATCGCGGTCCTGCCGGTCGCCGCCATCGAGCAGCATGGCCCGCATCTGCCCGTCTTCACCGACACCTGCATCGCTGAGGGGCAGATCTCGCGCGTCCTGGAGCTGCTCCCGCCCGACCTTCCGGCAACCTTCCTGCCGGTCCAGGCGGTCGGCAAGTCGAACGAGCACATTTCCTCTCCGGGTACGCTGACGCAATCCTGGGAGACCGTCACCCGCGCCTGGGAGGAAATCGGGGAAAGCGTGCACCGCGCCGGCATCCGCAAGCTGGTGCTGGTCACCTCGCATGGCGGCAACGTGCCGATCATCGACATTGTCGCCCGCGAGTTGCGGGTGAAATACGACATGCTGGTCACGGCGACAGGCTGGGCGCGCTTCGGGCAACCGCATGGCGTCTTCCCGCCGGAGGAATTCACCTATGGCATCCACGGCGGCGACATCGAAACCTCGATCATGCTCTATCTGCGCCCCGATCTCGTGAAGATGGACAAGGCGAGCGACTTCCGATCCACGCAGCTCGATTTTCTCGAGGAGTTCAAGCACCTGCGCGGGCATGGCCCGGCGCAGTTCGGCTGGAAGGCGCAGGACCTCAACCCGCTCGGTGCCGTCGGCAATGCGGCCGCCGCCACCAGCGCCAAGGGCGAGGCCTCGCTCGATCATGCCGCACGTGGCTTTCTCGAGCTCCTGAAGGACATTCACGCCTTCGACATGACCCGACTGTGGACGCCGGAGAGCTAACCACTCAGGTCAGCGTGCGCCAGGAGGTCTCGTCGAACCCGATCAGCCACCGCTTGTCGGCTTCCAGGATGGGGCGCTTGATCGCGGACGGGTTGTCGACCAGCACCGCGATGGCCGACGCCCCATCGGTGACGCGCTCGCGCGTCGCCGGATCGAGCTTGCGCCAGGTGGTGCCGCGCGTGTTCACCAGCGACTGCCAGTCGAAGGCTCCGAGAAACCGCTCGAGCAGGGCGGCATCCACGCCGTTCTTGCGGTAGTCGTGAAAGACATAGGCGATGCCATTTTCATCGAGAAAGCGACGGGCGCTCTTCACCTTGTCGCAATTCGCTATACCGTAGAGCGTGACAGTCATTGCAGGGTTCCGGGTTCTTGACGTCGACATCAGCTGCGGCCGCACTGCCCGGCAGGATCGTTGCTCAGGCACGGCAAACGTCGTGCGATGGGACACCACACGAGGGCATTTGGCAATGGCAGCAGAAAAACAGCGCAAGGCCGACAGCGGCGCCGGAGTGCGGCAGAACCTGCGGCTGGCGAGCGGGCTGGTGCTTGTTACCTTCGCCTTCACCCATTTCCTCAACCACATGCTGGGCATCTGGTCGCTCGACGCCATGGAAGCGGGGCGACTGGTGTTCCTGGCCGTGTGGCGCAGCGCACCCGGCGAGGCCCTGCTGCTCGCGAGCCTTCTCACCCATGTCTCCCTCACGCTGTGGAAAACCGGCCGGCGCCGGACGCTGCGCCTGTCTCTTTGGCAATGGGTGCAACTCCTGCTCGGCCTGTCGATCCCCGTCCTGCTGATTCCCCACGCCATCGGCACCGGCGGTCTCGCCGCCCGCTTCGGCTATGACGACACCTATCGCAACGTGCTTTCGATCCTGTGGCCGGGCCTCATCGTGAACCAGACCGTCCTGATGCTGCTGGTGTGGACGCACGGGATGATCGGCCTGCACTTCTGGCTCAGGGTCAAACAGGGCTACCGCCGCTGGTTCCCGGTTCTCCTGGCCTTTGCCTTCGTCGTGCCGGTGCTGGCGTCCTGGGGCTGGATCGATGCGGCGCGCCGCTTGAACCTGACGCAGGACGTGCCCTTTCCGCTCTCGGGCGAGATGAGCGCCTGGTCCGATCCTTTGATCGCGTGGCTCAAGTGGGGGTTCTACGGCCTTGTCGCGCTGGCGTTCGCCATCGTCGCGCTGCGCATGCTGCGCCGGCGGTTCGTCGAAACCATCGAGATCACCTATCCCGGCGACCGCAAGGTGCGTTCGCCTGCCGGGCCGACGCTTCTGGAAATCAGCCGGATGCACGGCATTCCCCACGCCGACGTCTGCGGAGGACGCGCACGCTGCTCGACCTGCCGCACGCGCATTCTCGTCGGAGCCGAGACCCTGCCGCCACCGGCCGCCAACGAACAGAAAATCCTGGCGCGCATCGGCAGCGACGAGAATATCCGCCTTGCCTGCCAGATCCGTCCGCAATCGGCCCTGCAGGTGCAACCGCTGGTCCCGGCGCGCGGAGGCGCACGGGTTTCGGGCCTGGCCGGCGACGCCTACCAGTGGGGCGTGGAACAGCCGGCCGCGATCCTCTTCGTCGACCTGCGCGATTTCACCGGCCTGTCCGAACACCGCCTGTCCTACGATGTGGTGTTCCTGCTCAACCGCTATCTCGGCGAAACCGCCCATGCGATCGAGGCCTGTGGAGGATATGTGGACAAGTTCATCGGCGACGGCGTGATGGCGATCTTCGGCATGAGCGACGGCCTGCAGGCGGGCTGCCGCAACGCGCTTGCCGCCACCAACGCCATTGCCGAACGCATGGAGCATCTCAACGCCGAACTCGCCGGGCAGCTCGACGTGCCCTTGCGGGTCGGCATGGGGCTTCATGCCGGCCCCGTTATTCTCGGACGTATCGGCGCGCTGGACACCAACGGCGCAAATGCCCGCATCACCGCACTCGGCGATGTGGTCAACACGGCAAGCCGGCTTGAATCGAGCTCCAAGGAGCTTGGCCATGCGCTGGTCGTGTCCAAGGAGGTCGTCGATTCGGCCGGATACGCCTGCGACGCCACCCGGGAGCACGAGCTCTCGATCCGTGGCAGAAAGGACCTCTTGCGGGTCTATGCGCTCGATCCGCCGGCAGCGCTGAACGACCGGCTCTTCCCTGCCAGACAAGTTTCCTGAAAACACGGACAAGACCATGCCAACTCGCTACTCCGCCCAAGAAATGCTCGCTCGCCTGGTTGCCTTTCCCACCGTTTCCAGCGCCAGCAATCTCGACCTGATTTCCTTTGCCGAAGACTTTCTGTCGGGGCATGGCGTCGCCTCGACCAGGGTCTATGACGAAACCGGCACAAAGGCGGCGCTTCACGCCTGTATCGGACCGCGGGTCGATGGCGGGGTGGTCCTGTCCGCCCATACGGATGTCGTCCCGGTGGAGGGACAGGCATGGACACGCGATCCTTTTGCCCTCAGCGAGGAGGGCGGGCGCCTCTACGGACGCGGGACCTGCGACATGAAGGGGTTCGCCGCCCTGATGCTGGCCGGCGTTCCCGACATGGTGAAGGCGGACCTGAAGCGCCCGATCCACCTGGCGCTCTCCTATGACGAGGAGGTCGGCTGTCTCGGCGCACCTCCGATGATCGAGGACATGATGTCCGACGGCCCCCGGCCCGACTGCGTGATCGTCGGCGAACCCAGCATGATGAAGGTGATCACCGGCCACAAGGGGACGAGCCTCCTCAAGGTCACCGTGCGCGGCCATTCGGTGCATTCGAGCCAATGGGAGCGGGGGGTCTCGGCGGTCGCCAACGCCGCACGGATCGTGACATGGCTCGACGATCGCACCCGCGAAAACCGTGACAATGCGGACCGCGACCTGCCGTTCGACCCGCCCTTCACCACGCTTCATTGCGGCATGATCGAGGGCGGTACGGCGGCCAACATCGTCTCGAAGCACTGCGAATTCGTGACGGATATCCGCAGCCTGCCCGACGAGACCATCGACATGTGGCAGGAACGGCTGGAAACCTACGTCGCACAGCAGATCGTGCCGGAAATGAAGCGGGTAAATCCGCAGGCCGACGTGACCATCGAGCGCCTGGCGCATGTTCCCCCCCTCATGCCCGAGGAAAACGGCGCGGCTGAGACCATGGCCCGGCGCCTGACCGGGGACAACGGCGAACATATGGTCGTTTACGGAACCGAGGCCGGACAGTTTCAGGCGCGCGGCCTGTCCGCCGTTGTCTGCGGGCCCGGCTCCATCGACCAGGCGCACCAGCCGGATGAATTCATCGACCTCGGCCAATTGCGGGCCGGCGAAGCTTTCGTCGCACGTCTGATCGACACAATGAGCGAAGGATAATCCAGAGCACGCTGGACGGACACCCGCCAGCTTGCTTAGATGCAGCTTCCAGAGACAGCAATGGCTGGCTTGAGATCTTTCCCGGCGACTATCTGCCTCGGCGAACGCGCGAAAAAGCCGCGCCGAAGGCAGCGTCGGGAGTGCTGAAACGCAAAAGACGTCAAGAGGGGACTATGCGATATTTCAAACCACTGGCCACGGCCGCGCTCGTCGCGTCGCTGATGGGAACGGCCGCCTCGGCCGAAACGCTGCGCTACGCGTTTCAGGGAACGCTGAACCAGCTCGACCCCTACACGCTGAACGAGACGTTCACGCTCGGATCGCACGGCAATGTCTATGAAGGCCTGACGCGGCGCACCGCCGATCTCACGATCGAGCCGGCGCTCGCGGAACGCTGGGAGGTGGTGGAACCAAATCGCTGGCGGTTCCATCTGCGTCAGGGCGTGAAATTCCACAACGGCAACGACTTCACCGCCGACGACGTGGTCTTCTCCGCCGACCGCGTGCGCTCGGAAGGCTCCGACCTGACAACGCGCATCAATGCCGATGTGAAGGTGGTCAAGGTCGACGACCACACCGTCGATTTCATTCTGCCCGCGCCCAATCCCATCCTGCACTACGAATGGGACACCTGGTACATCATGGACAAGGAGTGGACGGAGGCAAATGATGCCGTCGCCGTGACCTCCGCGTCCGACACCACGCCGAATTATGCGGCGCTGAATGCCAATGGCACCGGCCCTTACAAGGTGGCGAGCCACGAAGCCGGCGTGAGGACGGTCTACGAGCGCAACGAAAACTGGTGGGACACGCCGGACGGCAACATCGACACGGTCGAGTTCACCCCGATCGGCTCGGATGCGACGCGCATCGCCGCACTGCTCAGCGGCGAGCTGGACATGGTTTATCCGGTGCCCGTGCAGGACATCAAGCGCGTCAACGACAACGAGGGCACGCGCGCGCTGACCGGTCCGGAATTGCGCACGATCTTTCTCGGCATGGACCAGAAGCGCGACGAGCTTCTCTATTCCGACGTCAAGGGCAAGAATCCCTTCCAGGACGTGCGCGTGCGCAAGGCCTTCTACCAGGCCATCGACATGGACGCGATCAGCGACAAGGTGATGCGCGGCCTGTCATCGCCCGCGGCGCTCCTGATCTCGCCGTTCCTTTATTCGCGCTCCGACGAGTTCGAGCGCTATCCTTATGATCCGGAAGCAGCCAAGGCGCTGATGGCGGAAGCCGGTTATGCGGACGGTTTTTCCGTCGGCATGGACTGCCCGAACGACCGCTACGTCAACGACGAGGCGATCTGCCAGACGATTGCCGCCTTCCTGGCGCGCATTGGCGTCAAGGTCGACCTCAATGCACAGCCCAAGGCACAGTATTTCGCCAAGGTCCTGGCCTCCAACGGCTATGACACGTCGTTCTACCTGCTCGGCTGGACGCCGAGCTCCTTCGACAGCTGGAACGTGCTGCACAACATCACCGGCTGCCGCGACGACAAGGGCGCGGGCGGGCCCTTCAACCTCGGCGGCTATTGCAGCCCGAAGGTCGACGAGATCGCCGCCAAGGTGCTTGAGGAGAACGACCCGGCGAAACGCGACGAGCTGATTGCCGAGGCCTTCACCATCCTGCATGACGAGGTCTCGCACATCCCGCTTCACCAGCAGGGTCTCGCCTGGGGTGTGTCCTCGGACATCGAGCTGAAGCAGCGGGCGGACAACCAGTTCCACTTCCGCTGGGTCACCAAGAAATAAGCGGTCGCACGACACCGCAACCGGCCCGACGGAGCCTCCGTCGGGCCGGGCAGTTTCGCTCTCGCATCATCGAGGCATCATGCTCGCCTTCTCCATACGGCGTCTGCTGCAGGCCATTCTGGTCATGCTGGTGGTGGCGCTGATCTCTTTCACGCTCTTCCGCTTCGTCGGCGATCCCGTCAACCAGATGGTCGGTGTCGACACCACGCCCGAACAGCGCGAGGCGCTGCGCGAACGGCTCGGGCTCAACGACCCGATCATGACCCAGTTCGGCCGCTTCATCGTCAAGGCGGCACAGTTCGACTTCGGCACCTCCTACCAGTTTCGCCAGCCGGTCGCCGACCTGATCGGCAAGCGCCTGCCGGCAACGCTCGAATTGTCGCTGGTGTCGGCGATCTTCGCGCTTCTTGTCGGCATTCCGATGGGCGTCTACACCGGGCTGCACCGCGACAGCGTCCTGTCGAAGCTCTTTCTGTCGATCTCGCTGATCGGCATATCGCTGCCAACCTTCTTCATCGGCATCCTGCTGATCTTCCTGTTTTCCGTGACGCTGCAATGGTTGCCGAGTTTCGGGCGCGGCGACACGGTCGCAATCGGCTGGTGGACGACGGGACTACTGACGGTCAGCGGGCTCAAGGCGCTCGTGCTGCCCTCCATCACGCTCGGCCTGTTCCAGATGACGCTGATCATGCGCCTGGTGCGCTCCGAAATGCTGGAGGTGATCCGCACCGACTACATCAAGTTCGCCCGCGCCCGCGGATTGCGCCAGCGCAGCATCAACTTCCGCCACGCACTGAAGAACACACTGGTGCCGGTGATCACCATCACCGGTCTCCAGGTCGGCTCGATCATCGCCTTCGCGATCATCACCGAGACCGTGTTCCAGTGGCCCGGCATGGGACTGTTGTTCCTGCAGTCGGTGCAAAACGTCGACATTCCGATCATGGCCGCCTACCTGATGCTGATCGCCTTCCTCTTCGTGGTGATCAACCTGATCGTCGACCTGCTCTATTTCGTCGTCGACCCGCGTCTGCGGGCCGACCGCGCAGCATTGTGAGGCCGGCATGACCGAAAACACCGTAAAAGACGCCGCAACCGAAGTCACCGCCGACGCGGCGGCCGGCGTGCCGCCCGCCGCACCGCGCGGGCGCATCGCCCGGGCGCTTGACAGCGACATCCTCCACTCGTTCCTGCGCTCCAAGATCACGATCCTGTCGGCGATCGTGACGCTGGTGTTCTTCGCAGGCGCGGCCCTTGCGCCCTGGGTCGCGCCGCACAATCCCTTCGATCTCGCCACGATCTCCATCCTCGACGCACGGCTTCCCCCGCTCGGCATGGAGGATTCCGACCCGCGCTTCCTTCTGGGAACCGATGACCAGGGCCGCGACGTCTTCTCCGGCATTCTCTACGGCGCGCGGATCTCGCTCGCCGTCGGCTTCCTCTCGGTGTTCTTCGCCGCCATTGTCGGCGTGCTGCTCGGCCTGATCGCCGGTTATGTCGGCGGCAAGGTCGACGCCGTCATCATGCGCATCGCCGAGGTGCAGCTCACCTTTCCGGCAATCCTGATCGCGCTTCTGGTCGACGGCGTCGCGCGCGCCGTCTTCGGCAATCTCGACCGCGAGCGCTTCGCCTTCTGGATCCTGGTGTTTTCCATCGCACTTTCGTTCTGGGTACAATTCGCCCGTACCGTGCGCGGCTCGACGCTGGTGGAGCGCAACAAGGAATACGTCCAGGCGGCGCGCCTGATCGGCATTCCCCGCTTTCTCATCATGATCCGCCATGTGCTGCCCAATGTGATCGGCCCGGTGCTTGTCATCGCCACGATCAACCTGGGGCTTGCGATCATCACCGAGGCGACGCTGTCGTTCCTCGGCGTGGGCATTCCGCCGACGCAGCCCTCGCTCGGCACATTGGTGCGGATCGGCAATGACTTCCTGTTCTCCGGCGAATGGTGGATCGCGATGTTCCCCGGGTTCGCGCTGGCCGTGCTCGTGCTCGCCGTCAACCTGCTGGGCGACTGGCTGCGCGACGCGCTGAACCCGAAGCTTCGCTAAGGACACATGTGACGGGATCACAAACACGATGACCCAAACTCCGCTTCTTTCCGTTCGCGACCTTCGGGTCGAGTTTCCCACCCGGCGCGGCATCCTGAAGGCGATCGACGGCATTTCCTTCGACCTCAAGGAGGGCGAGGTGCTCGGCGTCGTCGGCGAATCGGGTGCCGGCAAGTCGATCACCGGCACCGCCGTCATCGGCCTGCTGGAACCTCCCGGACGCATCGCCGGCGGCGAGGTCCTGCTCAAGGGCGAGCGCATCGACAACCTGTCGCAACAGGCCATGCGCAAGATCCGCGGCAAGCGGATCGGCATGATCTTTCAGGACCCGCTGACGAGCCTCAATCCGCTTTTCACCATCGGCGAGCAGATCATCGAGACGATCCTGACCCACCTACCGGTGTCGGAACGCGAGGCGCGCGAGCGCGCCGTGGCGCTTCTGGAGGAGGTCGGCATCCCGGCCGCAGCCGACCGGCTCAACGCCTATCCGCATCAGTTTTCCGGCGGCATGCGCCAGCGCGTGGTGATCGCGCTCGCGCTCTGCGCCGAGCCGGAACTGGTGATCGCCGACGAGCCGACCACCGCGCTCGACGTGTCGGTGCAGGCCCAGATCATCCGCCTGCTGCAGCGTGTGTGCCGCGACCATGGCACGGCGGTAATGCTGATCACCCACGACATGGGCGTAATCGCCGAAACCGCCGACCGCGTCGCGGTGATGTATTCGGGGCGGATCGCGGAGATCGGCCCGGTGCGCAACGTGATCAAGGCGCCGCGCCATCCCTATACCGTCGGCCTGATGGGGGCGATCCCCTCGCTGACCGGCGACCACGACCGGCTGACGCAAATTCCCGGAACGATGCCGCGGCTCGATTCGATCCCCCAGGGCTGCGCCTTCAATCCGCGTTGTTCGCTGGTGATGGACAAATGCTACCGGGAACGCCCCGATCTGGTAACGGCGGGCGAAAGCCGGGCCGCCTGCTGGAAAGTGTCCGAAACAGAAGAGGCCGCCGGATGACGACACCCACTCATCAACCCGCGACAGAGCCCGTCGTCGAGGTGACCGGCCTGTCGCGCACCTTCGACGTCTCCAAGCCCTGGCTCAACCGGGTGCTGGAACGCTCGCCGCGTGCGCTGCTTCGCGCCGCCAAGGACATTTCCTTCTCGATTTCCAAGGGCGAGACGTTTGCGCTCGTCGGCGAATCCGGATCGGGCAAGTCGACGGTCGCCAAGATGGTCGTCGGTCTTTTGGAAGCCAGCGCCGGCGAAATCCGCATCGACGGCGTCGACATGCGTTCGCGCCAGCAGGCGGGCGTCGAGATGCGCGAGTTGCGCCGCCGCATCCAGATGATCTTCCAGGACCCCTATGCCAGCCTCAATCCACGCTGGCGTGTCGACCGGATCATTTCCGAGCCGATCCGCGCCTTCAGGATGGAAAGCTCCGAGGCGGCGATCTCCAAACGCGTCGGCGAACTGCTGGAGCTGGTGCGCCTGCATCCGCGCGACGGCGGCAAGTACCCGCACGAATTTTCCGGCGGCCAGCGCCAGCGCATCTGCATCGCCCGCGCGCTTGCCTCCAAGCCGGAGTTCCTGGTGTGCGACGAGCCGACCTCCGCGCTCGACGTCTCGGTGCAGGCGCAGATCCTGAACCTGATGCGCGACCTGCAGGACGAGTTCGGCCTGACCTATCTTTTCATCAGCCACGATCTCGCGGTCGTGCGCCACATGGCCAAACGCATCGGCGTGATGTATCTTGGCCGTCTGGTGGAGGTGGCGGAAAGCCGCACGCTCTTCAAGACCCCCAAACATCCCTATACGCGCATGCTGCTGGAGGCGATCCCGGACCTGGAGATGACCGGCAAGCCCCGCCGTCCGGTGGAAGGCGAGATCCCCAATCCGATCAATCCGCCATCCGGTTGCGCGTTTCATCCGCGCTGCCCGCTTGCCAACGACCGCTGTTCGCGCGAATTTCCCCAATTCCGCCAGGTCGGCGACACCGGCGTTGCCTGTCATGCGGTGGAGGAAGGCAGAACCACGGTCTGAGATCGGGCCGTTCTGCCCCTTGACCTTACCGTGACTGGAAGCCTCATGTGTGATTGACACCGGCGTTTCGGTGGGCCCGCGCGCGAGCCCGGCCGGGAACCGCCCCAGATGACAGACGCCCCGCCTCGCGACGGGGCCGGAGACCCCCATGGCCCATGCCACCGCCGCCGTTCCGCAGCCCGCGGACCCCGCACCGACCGCCACCGTGCAGCTCGCCATCGGCGGCATGACCTGTGCGGCCTGCGCCGCGCGCATCGAAAAGGTCCTGACCCGGACGCCCGGCGTCGTCCGTGCCGCGGTCAACCTGCCGCTGGAAACGGCGCAGGTGGAGGCGGACGCCGCCCTCGATCCGCAGTCCCTGATCGCCGCGGTGGAGGCGACCGGGTTTTCCGCCGAACGGCGTGCAAGCAGCTTCGAGGAAGAAAGCCGCCGACAGGACGAGAAGGATGCCCGGACCCGACGCGAGGAAAGAGCGACGCTTGCCCTGCTTGTCGTTTCCGCGATCGCGACCGCACCGATGGTCGCCGGCATGGTCGGCGCAACCTTCGACCTGGCGATCATGCCGCCGGCCTGGGCACAGGCAATTCTTGCGACCTTCGTCCAGGTTCTGGTGGGCAAACGCTTCTATGTCGGCGCCTTCAAGGCGCTCAGGAGCGGCGGCGCCAACATGGACGTGCTGGTCGTGCTCGGGACGACCGCCGCCTGGGCCTACAGTCTGGTGCTGACGGTGCAGGCCTGGCCGGGCGACCCGGGGCACCTCTATTTCGAGGCCTCTGCCGTCATCCTGACGCTCATCCTCTTCGGCAAGCTTCTGGAAACGCGCGCCAAGCGCACGACGACGGCGGCCGTGCGCGCCTTGACGCAGCTTCGACCGGCGACCGCGCATCGCCTGCGCGACGGCCAACTCGAGACCGTGTCCGTCGAGGCGCTGTTCCATGGCGACCATGTGATGGTCAAGCCGGGCGAGCGCATGCCGGTCGACGGACGCGTCGTCAATGGCGAGAGCGAGCTCGACGAATCGCTGGTCACCGGCGAAAGCCTTCCCGTGGCCAAGGCGCCCGGCGACGAGGTGATCGGCGGCACGATCAACGGCTCCGGCGCGCTCACCGTGGAAGCGACCGCGCTTGGCGCCGACAGCAAGCTGTCCGCGATCATACGCCTGGTGGAACACGCGCAAAGTGCCAAGGCTCCGGTGCAGAAGCTGGTCGACCGTGTGTCGGCCGTCTTCGTGCCCGTCGTTGTGGGGATTGCCCTTGTCACCTTCGCCGCCTGGTGGTTTGCCGGCGCGAGCCTCGATGCAACCATCGGCGCGGCGGTCGCCGTGCTCGTCATCGCCTGCCCTTGCGCGCTCGGACTGGCAACCCCGACGGCGCTTGTCGCGGGAACGGGCGCGGCGGCCCGCGCCGGTATCCTCATCCGCGATATCGAAGCGCTGGAAGTGGCGCATAATGTCGACACCGCCATTTTCGACAAGACGGGCACGCTGACGCGCGGCGAGCCGCAGGTCACCGACATCCGCTCCTTCGACCGCAACGAGGACCGGCTGCTGCTGATCGCCGCCAGCGCGCAGGTGCCGAGCGAGCACCCGCTCGCCCGGGCGATGATCGATGCGGCGGAGGCGCGCGGCCTGTCGCTCACCCAGCCGGCGCAGTTTCGTGCCGTGCCCGGGCAGGGCATCGTCGCGGAGATCGCCGGCGAGACGGTCGCCATCGGCAATCGGCGGCTGATGGAAGCGCAGGGAATAGACCCCTTCCTGACACAGCAAATGTCGCGCGAGTTCGAGGCGCAGGGCAAGACCTGCGCGACGATCGCGGTCGCCGGTCGCGCCATCGGCGTCATCGCCATGGCCGACACCGTGCGCGAGGAAACCCCGCGCACACTGGAGCGGCTGGCGAACGCCGGCGTGGAAACCGTCATGCTGACCGGAGACACGGAGACGGTGGCGCGCGCCGTCGCCGCCCAGCTCGGCATCGACCGGGTGATCGCCGGCGTTGCGCCGGACGGCAAGGCGGAAACGGTGGCGGCCCTTGTCGCGGAGGGAAAGACCGTCGCCATGATCGGCGACGGCATCAACGATGCCCCGGCGCTTGCCGCCGCCAATATCGGCATCGCCATGGGCTCGGGCGCGCAGGTCGCCATGGAAACCGCCGGCATCACCTTGATGCGCGCGCGGCTCGACCTGGTCGCGGATGCGCTTCTGGTCTCGCGCGCCACCGTGCGCAAGATCCGCCAGAACCTGTTCTGGGCCTTCATCTACAACGTCGTCGGCCTGCCGCTGGCCGCCTTCGGCCTGCTGACGCCAGCCTTCGCCGGGGCGGCGATGGCGCTCTCGTCGGTCTCCGTCGTCACCAATGCCGCGCTCTTGCGGCGCTGGAAGCCGCGCAGCGTGTAAGCGCAACGCTTTTGCGCGCGGAGTAGTGGTCTTCGCCCTTGCCAGTGCGGCTTCCTTTTTGTCATACAAATGGGGAGCCGCATTTTCCTTTTCCTGCCGGAGACCCTTCAATGTCCGCGAAAGATCCCAAACACTTGCGTTCGCGTGCCTGGTTCGACGACCCGGCCGACCCCGGCATGACCGCGCTCTACATCGAGCGCTATCTGAACTACGGGCTGACCCGCGAGGAGCTGCAGTCGGGCAAGCCGATCATCGGCATCGCCCAGACCGGCTCGGATCTCTCGCCCTGCAACCGCCATCACATCGAACTTGCCAAACGCGTGCGCGAAGGCATTCGCGAGGCCGGCGGCATCTGTTTCGAGTTTCCCGTCCATCCGATCCAGGAAACCGGCAAGCGCCCGACCGCCTCGCTCGACCGCAATCTCGCCTATCTGGGACTGGTGGAACTGCTGCACGGCTACCCGATCGACGGCGTGGTGCTGACCATCGGTTGCGACAAGACCACGCCGGCCTGCCTGATGGCGGCGGCGACGGTGAACATCCCCGCCATCGCGCTCTCCGTCGGGCCGATGCTGAACGGCTGGCATCGGGGCGAGCGCACCGGCTCGGGCACCATCGTGTGGAAAGCACGCGAAATGCTCGCCGCCGGCGAGATCGACTACGCCGGCTTCATGGACCGGGTGGCGTCGGCCGCCCCCTCGGTCGGTTATTGCAACACGATGGGCACGGCGACGACGATGAACTCGCTCGCCGAGGCGCTCGGCATGCAGTTGCCCGGCGCCGCCGCCATTCCCGCGACCTACCGCGAGCGCGCGCAAGTCTCCTACGAGAGCGGCAAGCGCATCGTCGACATGGTCTGGGAGGACCTCAAACCCTCCGACATCATGACCCGCGAAGCCTTCGAAAACGCCATCGTGGTCAACTCCGCGATCGGCGGCTCGACCAATGCGCCGATCCACCTCAATGCCATCGCCAGCCATCTGGGCGTGCCGCTCGACAACGACGACTGGCAGGCGCTCGGCCACGACGTTCCGCTTCTGGTGAACATGCAACCGGCTGGCGAATACCTCGGCGAGGACTACCACCACGCCGGCGGCGTGCCGGCGGTGATCGCGGAGCTGATGAAGGCGAACGCCCTGCCCCATCCGGACGCGGTGACCGTCAATGGTGCGAGCCTCGGCGACAATTGCCGCCCGGCGGAAAACCTCGACCCGCGCGTGATCCACCCGATGTCGGACCCGCTGGTCGACAAGGCCGGCTTCCTGAACCTCAAGGGCAACCTCTTCGACAGCGCGATCATGAAGACCAGCGTGATCTCGAAGGAGTTCCGCGACCGCTACCTGTCGAACCCGGACGATCCGGACGCCTTCGAGGGCCGCGCCGTCGTTTTCGAGGGACCGGAGGACTATCACGCCCGCATCGAGGACCCCGCGCTCGAGATCGACGAATACTGCCTCTTGTTCATTCGCGGCTCCGGTCCGATCGGCTATCCAGGCGGCGCGGAGGTGGTGAACATGCAGCCCCCCGCCGCCCTGATCAAACGCGGCATCCACGCCATGCCCTGTATCGGAGACGGGCGCCAGTCGGGCACCTCCGGCTCCGCCTCGATCCTGAACGCCGCTCCCGAGGCCGCCGCCGGCGGCGGCCTGGCGCTGCTGAAGAGCGGAGACCGCGTGCGCATCGACCTGCGCAAGGGATCCGCGGACATCCTGATTTCGGACGCGGAGCTGGGAGACCGCCGCAAGGCGCTCGCCGCCGCCGGCGGGTTCGAATATCCGGATCACCAGACGCCCTGGCAGGAAATCCAGCGCGCCCTCGTCGAGCAGTTCGACAAGGGAATGGTGCTGAAGGGAGCGACCGACTACCGCGACATCGCCCACACCAGGGGCATTCCGCGCCACAACCATTGAGCCCCGCGCCGCCGCCTGCAACAAGAGGCCGGTGACGGCGCATTTTTGTTGACGATTACGTAAGCGTCATGCTTGGTTGCCACACTCATACAGGCCGCAGCGGCCATCAACCGGGAGACCAGACATGGCATTGAACCAACTCACCGAAACGATCCGGGGCAAGGTCGCGAACGGCGGCATCTCCGACAGGGTGAAATTCGACTGCGGCGAGGCCGGCGTGATCTTCGTCGAGGGATCGGAGGTTTCCAACGAAGACAAGGAAGCCGATTGCACCGTCCGGATTTCGGAAGACAATCTGGAAAGCCTGCTGGCCGGCGATCTCAACCCGACCACCGCCTTCATGACCGGCAAGATCAAGGTCGACGGCGACATGAGCGTCGCGATGAAGCTCGGCAGCATCGTGTAATGTGCAAGCCGGCGCCCGCGCGGATCGAGCGCGCCGGCCTTTGCCCTGCCATCTCCCCTTGACGGCACGCAACGGGTGCCCTTCGTATGGGCGGACAAGACTGGCAGGAGAAACGCGAATGGTACATGTGCTGGTGACGGGCGCGGCCGGCATGCTCGGCCGCAAGCTCGTCGAGACCCTCGCCCGCGGCGGCCTGCTCGGCGGTCGCGAGGTCACCCGCATGACGCTGTCGGACAGGGTGGCACCGCAGCCGCCCGACACGCTCGCCATGCCGGTGACCAGCATCGCCGGCGATTTCTCCCGCCCGGGAGCCGCCGAGACCCTCGTCGCACACAAGCCGGACGTGATCTTTCATCTGGCGGCCGTCGTCTCCGGCGAAGCGGAAGCCGAGATGGAGAAAGGCTACGAGATCAACCTCGACGGCACCCGTCGCCTGCTCGACGCGGTGCGCGAGATCGGCGGCGGCTATTGTCCGCGCTTCGTCTTCGCCTCGTCGCTGGCGGTCTTCGGCGCACCGCTGCCCGATCCCATTCCCGACACCCACCACCTGACACCGCTGACCTCCTACGGCACGCAAAAGGCGATCTGCGAGCTGCTTCTCGCCGACTACAGCCGCCGCGGCCTGGTCGACGGCATCGGCATTCGCCTGCCGACCATCGTGGTGCGCCCGGGGCGACCAAACAAGGCCGCTTCAGGTTTCTTCTCAGGCATCATTCGCGAACCGCTGAACGGCGAGGAAGCAATCCTGCCCGTCGACGACGACACCGCTCACTGGGTCGCCAGTCCCCGCGCGGCAATCGGTTATCTCATGCATTCCGCCGCCCTCGACACAAAGGCCCTCGGCGCCCAGCGCAGCCTGACGATGCCGGGCCTGCGCATCACGGTTGCCAAGGAGATCGAGACCCTGGCCCGCATCGCCGGTCCGACCCGCACGGAACTGATCCGGCGCGAACCGGACCCGGTGATTGCGCGCATCGTCGCCGGATGGCCGCGCAGCTTCGATGCCAGCCGGGCCGAGGCGCTCGGTTTTCAGCGCGATCCCGATTTCGACACGGTGGTGCGCGCCTATATGGAAGACGCCGGAATCGGCTCGGATTCGGTCGTGACGGCACCGTCGGGCGTTTAACAGCGGCCAACCTGCCCTTTGGGCATTGATCGCATGGCACCGGGCCGCGCAATATGGTGCCATGAGACACGACACGCAGGAGCCTTCCGCGCGACCGCAACCGGGCGGGGCGTCGGACACGCCGGAACGGGCGTTGGCGACAGCCGGCGAACTGTTGCGCGCCAGCGGGCCGGACCATGTGACGGTGACGGAAATCGCCCGGCGTCTCGGCATGTCGCATTCCAACATCTACCGCTTCTACCCCAGCAAGGCCGCCCTGCTCGACGCCGTCATGGCCCGATGGCTCGGCGACCTCGAGACGTCGCTTGACGACGCCATCGCCGCGGTGTCCGCGCCGGACGACCGGCTTGCCGCCTACGTCCTGACGCTGAGCGATGCCTTGCGCGAGCGCGCCAGCGCCGATCCGCCGGGCTTTGCCGCCTATGCCGTCCTGTCGGAACGCGCGCAGGCGGCGATGACCGCGCATGCGGCCGCGTGCCGGAGCAGGATCGCCGCGATCCTCGCCGACGGGATGACACAGGGCGTCTTCGCTCATGGCGATGCGACGGCAGTCGCACGTGCCATCGACAACGCAACGCTGTGCCTGCGCCATCCCGGACTTGTCCATGCGGCGGCGCCCCCGCCGTCCGGCGAGGAGGCGGAGGATCTGGTCATCCTGATCCTGGAAGGGCTTCGCCGCTGAAGGGCTGTGGCAGGCCTTGTCCTCAGTCCGCGCTGTTCGCGGCCTGGGCGGCTTCGATGAGATCGGCGCCCACGACCTCCTCGAACATCTCCCAGACCGGTTTCATCGCACCGATCCAGACCTCGCGCTGATCTGCGGTGAGGACGCGGATTTCCGCCCCCGCCTCGAGGAGGCGTTGGCGGTTTTCCGCCTCCTTGCGCGCCACGGCGGCATTGGAGCGCGCGCTCACCTCCCGCACGATTTGCAGCAGCTGGTCGCGCACATCCGGGTCGAGGCTCTTCAGCCATTCGGCGGACGTCACCACAAGATAAGCGAGAAGCTGGTGATTGGTCGCCGTCACGCCGTCCTGCACCTCGTAGAACTTCTGAGTATAGATGTTCGACCAGGTGTTTTCCTGCCCGTCGACATCGCCGCTCTCAAGTGCACCGTAGACATCCTTGAAGGCAAGCTGGCGGCCGGTCGCACCGAGCGCCTCGATCATCGCCATCGCGACGCTGGAGGTCTGCACGCGAAACGTCAGCCCCTTGGCGTCACTCGGCAGCAGCAGCGGCTTGTTCGCGGAAAACTGCTTCAGGCCGGACGTCCAGTAGCCAAGCCCCAGAAAGCCGACATCGGTCATGACCGAGAGCAGCTCCTGGCCGGCCGAACTTGCGGTGAAGCGGTCGACGGCCGCCAGATCCTGAAACAGGAACGGCAGATCGAAGAGGCGGAACTTGAGCGTATAGGGCTCGAACTTCGACAGCGACGGCGCGGCGAGATGGACGTCGCCGAGCAACAGGGCCTCCATCACCTGGTCGTCGTCGAAGAGCTCGGAATTCGCGAACACCTGCATGCAGGCCTTGCCGTCCATTTCCGCATTGACCCGCCTGGCGAGATGCGCGGCGGCATCCCCCTTGGGATGTCCGCTTGCGGAAACCACATGGCTGAACTTGATGACCGTCTCGCCGCTCTGGCACTCCTCGGCAATCGCCGGCGCGGCAAAGGCGAAACAGGCGGCCGTCACAATGGCCCCGGCCAAGCTTTTCATCGATACCCTCCAAGCTGCGGGGTCGCGCCGCCTCGCCTGGCGGCGAGGCGCACCCGGGTTAGCCACGCCGATCCGCGCGGATCATGTCGGCGGCCTTTTCGGCAATCACCATGGTGGGAGCGGCCGTGTTTCCGGAGGTGATGGCCGGCATCACCGAGGCATCGGCGACGCGCAGGCCGTCGAGCCCGCGCAGCCGCAGCCGCTCGTCGACGACGGCCCCTTCGTCCGCGCCCATCCGGCAGGTTCCGACGGGATGAAAGATCGTGGTCCCGATATCGCCCGCCGCGCGCGCCAGATCCGCGTCGCTGTTGACCGCAGACCCCGGCAGATGCTCCACCGGCTGATAGCGCTCCAGCGCGCTGGCCTGCATGATCTTGCGGGTCAGGCGGATGCTGTCGGCAGCGACCTTCCGGTCGCCCTCCGTCGCGAGATAGTTCGGGCGGATTTCCGGATGTGCGTGCGGATCGGGCGAGGTGATATGCACATGGCCCCGGCTTTCCGGGCGCAGGTTGCACACGCTCGCGGTAATCGCCGGGAAGGAGTGCAGTGGCTCGCCGAACCGGTCGAGCGACAGGGGCTGCACGTGATACTCGATGTTGGCGGTCTCGAAGGCCGGGTCGGACCTGGCGAAGACGCCGAGCTGGCTCGGCGCCATCGACATCGGGCCGGAGCGCTTCAGCGCGTATTCGGCGGCGATCCTCGCCTTGCCGGCCCAGGTGGCGGCAAGCTGGTTGAGCGTCGTTGCGTTACGGACCTTGAAGATCGTGCGGATCTGCAGGTGGTCCTGAAGATTGGCGCCAACGGCCGGGCGCGCGCATACCGGCGCGATGCCGTGCCGGGCGAGGATCGCGGGATCGCCGATGCCGGAAAGCTCCAGGAGCTGCGGCGAGCCGATCGCGCCGGCGGACAGGACGAGCTCTCCGTCGACCCGCGCGCGCGCCGGCGCGCCGTCGAGCGACAGCGCAACGCCCGTGACGCGCCCCTGCTCGACCTCGAGCCGGGCGACCTGCGCCTTGCTGAGAACCCGCAGATTGGGGCGCGCGGCAGCGGGGCGCAGAAATCCCTTGGCCGCCGTCCAGCGCACGCCGCCGCGCTGCGTGACCTGAAAATAGGACGAGCCGAAATTGTCGCCCCGGTTAAAGTCGTCGACCTTGGGAATTCCGGTTTCCTCGCAGGCGTCGCGCACCGCATCGAGGATCTCCCACGACAGCCGCTGCTGCTCGATGCGGGTTTCCCCGCCCTGGCCGTGGATGTCGTCGGCGCATTCGTAATGATCTTCGCCGCGCCGGAACAGCGGCAGCAGGTCGTCCCAGCCCCAGCCGGTCAGGCCCATCTGGCGCCAGCCGTCATAGTCCCGCGCCTGCCCGCGCATGTAGATCATGCCGTTGATCGAGGAACATCCGCCAAGCACCCGCCCGCGCGGATAGGAGAGCGTGCGCCCGTTCAGCCCCGGATCGGGCGCGGTCTTGTAACCCCAGTCGGTGCGGGGATTGCCCATGCAGTAGAGATAGCCGACGGGAATATGGATCCAGATGTAATCGTCCTTGCCGCCCGCCTCCAGAAGGAGCACGCGCACGCCCGGATCGGCGGAGAGGCGATTGGCCAGCACACAGCCGGCCGACCCCGCGCCGACGATCACATAGTCCCAGTGTCCAAGATCCTGCATCATGCCTCCCGCCAGACAGTCGGCTATAGGAGGCACGGCCGCGCCGGTCCGGTCAAGGCCGACGCGCAAACGCTCCGGCGGCGGGCGCCCCGCCCCGGGAACGGCTACGCCCGCGCCTCCAGACGCTCGGCGTCACGCACGGCGTGTTCGATCTCGTCGACCAGACCCGCCTCGAGACCGAGCCGCGCGGCCAGCATCTGCAGATAGGCTTTTTCCGCTGCGTGATCGGGGTCGATGGCAAGCCGCGACGCGGCATAGATCTCCGCGGCCGTCTCCGGGCTGCTCGCCCCGGCGACGACCTTGTCGAGATCGAGCGGGGACCGCAACTCATCCATCAGGAAGGCCTTGGCCTCGCTGTCGAGACCGGCTTCGTCGATCTTGTCGAAGATCCGGTCCTGCTCCTCGCGGTCGATATGTCCGTCCGCCTTGGCGGCCGAAATCATCGCGGTGAGGAGCGTGACGGCAAAGGCGTTCTCGCCGCCCGGCTGTTGCGCCGGATCGAATGCGGTGCCGCGCGGTGCTTCCAGCGGGATCGGTTCGTCGCGCGGCGGCGGCTGGGTGCCCTGCTGGTTGGCGCGGTAGCCCTGATAGGCCTTGTAGGCAAGGCCCGCGACCAGCGCCATGCCGCCATAGGTCACGGCCTTCTTGCCGATCTTGCGCCCGCTCTTCGTACCGAGCAAAAGTCCCGCGAGACCGCCAGCGAGCGCGCCGCCGGCAAGCCCGCCGGCGTTTCCACGCACATAGTCCTGCCCGCGCGCCAGATAGTCGCCGCCACCGCTTCCGCCTTGCTGGCCACCGCCTTGCTGGCCTCCGCCTGCGCCTGCGCCTGAACCAAGGAACTCATCCAGCAAACGTTTCGCGTCGAACATATCCGCGTCTCTCCGGTCTAGCGGGTTTCACCGCACAACAAATGGGGACGCATCGCGCAAGGCGCAAGCGGATGGCTCACAGTCCCGCTGCGAAAGGCAGGAGATTGTCGTCCTTCAGCGTTTCCATGGCGATGGAGGAGCGCACATTGCGCACCGAATCATGCGGCAACAGATCCTCGTTGATGAAATCGGCGAGCGCCGCGAGATCGCGCACGACAACCTTGAGCAGATAGTCCATGTCGCCCGTCATCACATGCGCTTCCTGCACCTCCGGCAAGCCCCGCACCAGATCCTTGAACCGCCGCGCATTCTGCCGGCTGTGCGCATCGAGCGCCACGCCGACGAAAGCCACCACCGTGAAGCCCACCGACGCGGGGTCGATGTCGGCCCGGTAGCGGCGCAGCACGCCGGTCTCCTCCAGCCGCTGTCGGCGACGCGAAACCTGCGAGGCCGACAGGCCGATGCGCTCGCCGAGCTGCTGGTTCGTCACGGCCGCATCGTCCTGAAGAAACGCGAGGATCCTCGTATCGAACCCGTCAATATCGATCATTTAGTGCACCCTTATTGGTATCCATGCACATTCTGTGCATCACACCTCATGACGCAAGCCCCTTTGCACACATCTTGCGCCCTTGATCTGTCAGACTTCCCTTTAGGCAGTTCGAGATTGCGAACGAGACTGAGGAGGACACCATGGGACCCTTTCCGCACGACGCGCCCCCGGCGAAGATCACCGACGACAACCCGGCCGGCACCGACGGCTTCGAGTTCGTCGAATTCGCGCACCCCGAGCCGGAAAAGCTCGACGCGCTGTTCCGCCGCATGGGCTATGTCCCGGTCGCCCGGCACAAGACAAAGGCGATCACGCTCTACCGCCAGGGCGACATCACCTATGTGCTGAACGCCGAACCCGGCTCCTTCGGCATGCGCTTCGTCGACGAGCACGGCCCCTGCGCTCCGGCGATGGCCTGGCGCACGGTCGATGCGAAACACGCCTTCGACCACGCGGTGGCGAAAGGCGCGACGCCCTATGAGGGCGACGACAAGACGCTCGACGTCCCGGCGATCGTCGGCATTGGCGGGTCGCTCTTGTATTTCGTCGACACCTACGGCACGAGCGGCAGCGCCTATGACGCGGATTTCGAGTGGCTGGGCGAACGCGATCCCAAGCCGGAAGGCGTCGGCTTCTATTACCTCGACCACCTGACGCACAACGTCTACCGCGGCAACATGGACAAGTGGTGGGACTTCTACCGCGACCTGTTCAACTTCAGCCAGATCCACTTCTTCGACATCGACGGGCGCATCACCGGCCTCGTCAGCCGCGCGATCACCTCGCCCTGCGGCAAAATCCGCATCCCGCTGAACGAGTCCAAGGACGACACCAGCCAGATCGAGGAATACCTGAAGAAGTACAAGGGCGAGGGCATCCAGCACATCGCCGTCGGCACGGACGACATCTACGGTTCCACCGACCGGCTTGCGGACAATGAGCTGAAGTTCATGCCCGGCCCGCCCGAAACCTACTACGAGCGCTCGCACGAGCGCGTGCAGGGCCACGACGAACCGATCGACCGCATGAAGACCCACGGCATCCTCATCGACGGCGAGGGCGTGGTCGACGGCGGCACGACCAAGATCCTGTTGCAGATCTTTTCCAAGACCGTCATCGGGCCGATCTTCTTCGAATTCATCCAGCGCAAGGGCGACGAGGGCTTTGGCGAGGGCAACTTCCGCGCCCTGTTCGAGTCCATCGAGGAAGACCAGATCCGCCGTGGCGTGATCGGCGCGGACGCGGCCGAATAACCGGCCCTCTCCGCCGTCTCGAACAAAAAAGGGCGCGGCCATCGCCGCGCCCGCAGACTGGTGACAGGGGGCGACCCGGTATCGGAGAGCCAAAAACCTATCCGTTTTAAGAAGTTGCCAGCCGCGACACCGTGCCTCCCCGATCCCGGATCGCAGCTCACGCTGCGTCCGGGAGGACGCCTCTTCCGGGGCCTTGCCATCATCCCCACGGCGCGGCCATAGCTGCGCCCTTTGTCGTTTGAACTCGATTGCGAACGCGTTCAGCCGTTTGAACGCCCAAAGGCCTTCAGCGTGTCGAGGAAGGATTTCGCCCAGGCGGCCGCATCGTTTTGCTGGATGCGGTCGAAGATCGCCTGCCAACGGTCACGACGTTCATCGAGCGGCATGTTGAGCGCGGTCTGCAATGCGCCGGCCACGCCTTCCGCGGAATAGGGATTGACGATCACCGCCTCCGGCATGCCTTCCGCCGCCCCGGCGAAGCGCGACAGCACCACCACGCCCGGATCTTCCGCCCGTTGGGCGGCCACATATTCCTTGGCGACAAGGTTCATGCCGTCGCGCAAGGGGGTGATCAGAGCGATGCGGCTGGCGCGATAGATGCCGGCAAGCGCGCGCCGGGTAAAGCCGCGCGTCATGTAGCGGATCGGTGTCCAGTCGAGGTCGGCGAACCGGCCGTTGATGTTTCCGGTCAGTTCCTCCAGCTCGCTGCGGATGTCGGCATAGGCGTCAAGCTCGGAGCGCGACGGCGGCGCCACCTGCATGAGACTGACCCGGCCGCGGTTTTCCGGATAGTCCTCCAGCAAACGTTCGAATGCGCGGAAGCGTTGCGGCAGACCTTTCGAATAGTCGATCCGGTCGACACCGATCATCTGGTGCCGCCCGGCAAGCAACTTCTCGATCCGGTGCGTTTGGCGCCGCGCCTCGACGGTGGTCGCCTGGCGCGCAAAGCCGGCCGCATCGATCCCGATGGGAAAGGCGCGCGCCGCAACCCGGCGCCCATCGGCCACCACGGTGTCCTCACCGCCCTCGCTGACCCCCAGTTCCTCGACGACGAAGCGGCGGAAGTTGGCGGCATCGCGCGTCGACTGGAAGCCGATCACGTCATAGGCGAGCATCCGCCGGGCGAGGGTTGCAGCGTTCGGCAGCGCCGCCAGCACCTCCGGTGCAGGAAAGGGAATATGAAGAAAGAAGCCGATGGGATTGCGCACGTCCATCGCCCGGAGCTCCGCGCCGAACGACAGATAGTGATAGTCGTGAACCCAGATGGTGTCATCGGGTTCGATCAGCGGGCGCAGCCGCGCGGCGAACCGCTCGTTGACCCTGCGGTATCCGTCCTCCAGACGCCGGTCGAACACGGCAAGATCGAGCCGGTAGTGCAGCACGGGCCAAAGCGTCTTGTTGGCAAATCCGACGTAGAACTCGTCATGATCGGCCTGGGTCATGTCCAGCGTCTTGAGCGCGACCTTCTTGCTTCCGCCGGTCTTGAGGTTGCCGAAGGTGCCTTCCTCGGAAATCTCACCGCTCCAGCCGAACCAGATGCCGCCGAGCGTGTTCAGCGTGTCGACCAGCGCCACCGCCAATCCCCCGGCCTGCCCCGTGTCCTTGAGCGGGCCGACACGATTGGAAACGACGACGAGGCGCGACATAAGCGTTCTCCTTGCTTGCCGCCGGCCCCGGAGCGCTTCCGGTCCCTTGCGGTATCAAACCAGACTGTCCCAGCCATCCGACAGGCGCATCGCGCCGTTGATGATCCCGACCATCGAATAGGTCTGCGGGAAATTGCCCCACATCTCGCCGGTTTGCGGCGTGGTGTCCTCCGACAGCAGGCCAAGGTGATTCCGGCAGGCGAGCATCGCCTCGTAGATCTCCCGGGCCTCTTCCTTGCGCCCGATCCGCGCGAGCGCGTCGATGTACCAGAAGGTACAGATGTTGAACGCGTTTTCCGGCGCACCGAAATCATCCGCCGCGTGATAGCGAAACAGATGATGCCCGCGCTTCAGCGTCTCGCCGATGCGTTCCACCGTCGCGATGAATCGCGGATCCTTCGCCGGCAAAAAGCCGACCTCGGCAATCAAAAGCAAACTCGCGTCGAGATCGTTGCCCTCGAAGCTTTCAACGAACGCACCGACCTTTTCGTTCCATCCCCGCGTCAGGATCGTGGCGCGAATCTGCTCCGCGCGCTCGTGCCAGTACCGGGCGCGTTCCGCCCGCCCGAACTGCCCCGCGATCTTGGCCAGCCGGTCGCAGGCCGCCCAGCACATCAGCGACGACGATGTGTGAACCCTTGCGCGCGTGCGAAGTTCCCAAAGTCCGGCGTCCGGCTGATCGTGCATTGCAAAGGCGCGCTCGCCGATGACCTCCAGCCGCTCGAAATCGTCGATGCCCGGCTGATGCAGCAACCGCTTGTCGAAGAAGGCCTGCGAGGCGCCGAGCACGATGTTGCCGTAGACGTCATGCTGGAAATGCTCGTAAGCCTGATTGCCGACCCTGACCGGCCCCATGCCGCGATAACCGGGCAGGTCGACGGTGGTCTCGGTCAGCGTCTTTTCCAGCGCGATACCGTAGAGCGGCTGGACGTGATCGCCGTTGGTCATCGAGGCGATGTTGTTGATGTAGCGCAGGTAGTTTTCCATCGTCTCCATTTCGGAGAGCGAATTCAGCGCCCGAACGACGAAGAAGGCGTCCCGCAGCCAGCAATAGCGATAGTCCCAGTTGCGTTCCGTATTGGCAGCCTCGGGGATCGAGGTGGTGACCGCGGCGACGATCGCGCCGGTCTCCTCGTAGGTACACAATTTCAAGGTGATGGCGGCGCGGATGACCGCCTCCTGATACTCCAGCGGCAGCCCGAGCCGGCGCGTCCACGTGCGCCAGTAATGGGTTGTCTGTTCCTCGAACTCGCGGCACAGCAAATCCGGATGATTGGTCAGGCTTTCATCGGGACCAAGGTAAAACGACAACGGCCCGTCGATCAGGAACGGCGTCTCGTCGCGCACATAGGTGACCGGCGCATTGGTTGTCAGGCGAAGGGTCAGGCCGTTGGCAACGAAGCGCACGTGATTGGACCCGAAGGTGATCTCCGGCTCACGCGCGCCATAGGCAAAGCGCGGCCGGCATTTCACGCGGATCCGGGGATGTCCGGCGATAACCCGGACCCTCCGCACCAGGGCATTTGGACGGAACATCCGGCCCTTGGCGTGAAACCGCGGCGCGAAATCGCTGATCTCGATTGCATTTCCGGCATCGTCGAACAGGCGCGTCACCACCACGGCCGTATTTTCGACATAGGCCTGCTCGCTGCGCACGACCCCCACGAGCTCGACGGCGAAGGCCCCGTCGCCCTCCTCCCCGCGCGTCCCGAGAAGGGAATGAAACACCGGGTCCCCGTCGAACCGCGGCAGGCAGCACCACACCACCCTGGCCATCCGGTCGATCAATCCGGCGAAGGAACAATTGCCGACGATCGCCAGGTCGAGGGATTGCGGAGGCGTTGGAAACATTTACCGATCCTTCCGGGGGTGAGCGTGGGAGGGAACGCCACCGGCCAGCCACCGGTGCACGCGCTCGACATCGGCGATACGAAACCGGGCCAGGCTTTGGGCGTCGCCGACCTTGATACCAAATCCGCCCATCGCCTCCGTGATGCGAATGCCGTCCTCGTCGGTCACGTCGTCGCCCACGAAAACGGGCGTGCGTCCGAAGAACGGCGCCTGTTCCATGAAGGTGGTCACGGCCCAACCCTTGTCGCGATAGGCGGGCTTTGCCTCGACAACCATCTTGCCGCGCACGAGGTGGAGGTCCGGCAGATCGACAATGGCATCCTGCATCACCTCCAGCACCGCCTGTTCACAATCGGGCGCGATCCGATAGTGCACCGCAAGCGCCGCGCCCTTGTCCTCAATCGAGACCCCCCGCCCGATCAGCCCGCTCCCCGACAGCGCGGCCTTCAGGATCGCAAGCTCCGGGCCGACAGGCGCGCCCTCGATCTCGTCCTCGGCATGAAAACGGGTCTGAAGCCCGTGCAGGCCGGCGCAAGGAAGGCGCAACGGATCGAGGAATGTGTCGATCTCGCGGATCGGGCGGCCGCTGACGATGGCGACGGCGCCGCCGAGCTGCGTCATCAAACGCTCGAGGGTGGCAACGAGATCCGTGGCGGTTCGCACCGCATCCGGCGTGCGCGCGATATCCACCAGCGTTCCGTCAAAGTCGAGGAACAGGGCGAGGTCATCGGAAACGGGCGGCGGCATGATCATCGGGCCAAGCCTACGCAAACTCTGCCAGGATGAGAAGCGGGCGCAGATGCATTTTCGCAGGTGCACAAAATTCGGCCGCGCGGCAAGGAAACGCAGGGGCGTCGTTACAGATCCCGGGTTACGCCCGCGCGTGTCGCAGCAAGACGGCCGTGCCCAGCCCGCCGGCGCTTGCGATCGCCGCAAGCCCCTGCGCGCCCTCCGCCTCCCGGCGCAGTTCGTGAAAAAGCCGGACGGCGAGAATGGCGCCGGAGGCACCTATCGGATGACCGCGCGCCAGCGCCCCGCCGCTTCTGTTGACGCCCGGGCGGTCGAGCTCCAGCCCCTCGACGCAGGCAATCGCCTGCACGGCATAGGCCTCCATCACTTCCGCCACGCGGAGTGCGCGCAGGTCGGTTGCCGTTGCACGCGCAAGCTTGCTAGCGGCAGCGACAGGCGCAAGGCCCGGGCGCGTCGGGTCGCCCCCGGCGCAGGCCGCGCCGTCGAACCGGCAAAAAGCTGCGGATGGATTTTTTCGAAGAAACCGCTGCGACACAAGGCATACGACCGCCGCCGCATCGGCGGAGACCGCAGCCGTCGCCGCATGCAGAGCATGCCCGCCGCTTTGCGCGAGAGGTCGCGAGCGGCGACAGGTCGCAATCGACAGCTTGCGCATATAGGCATCGCGCGCAACGCCCGGAAAGGCGACAAGCTCGCCGGAAAAGCGCCCGGCCCGCTCGGCTGCCAGCGCCTTTTCATGGCTTTCCACCGTCCAGGCGGCCTGGCGCGCCTCGTCGATCCCGGCCTCGCACGCAAGGGCGGCCGCGGCCTCCGCCATTTCGGGGTCGCGGTCGGCCCAGGGGGTGAAGGGCGGACGGGCGTAAGGCCCGGGAGAAACCGTTCCTTGCGAATCGACCGCATGGCGCTCTGGCGCGCGCGAGTAGCTTTCCACCCCGCCGGCGAGAACGCAGTCTGCCGCCCCGCTTTCGATCAGTCGCGCTCCCAGAACGATCGCATCCAGCCCCGAGCAGCACTGCCGGTCGATCGTCAAGGCCGGCGTTTCCTGCGAAAGCCCGGCAAGCAGTGTCACCCGCCGCGCCGGATTTCCGCCGCCACAAAGCCCGTTTCCGAAAATGACCTCATCGACGCCGGACGCCGGCACCCCCGCATCGGCAAGCGCCGCCTGAAGCACGGGCGCGGCAAGCTGATCCACATCGAGCGCGGCAAGCGCGCCGCCGCGCGGTGCGACCGGGCTGCGCCTTGCCGAAACCAGCCAGACAGGGCGACTCACGCAACCGCCTCCAGCTCTGCGACGCGCTGCGCAAGCACCACGAGATCGGGCTTGCCGCCTCCGGTCAGCGGCCAGTCCTGCATGACATGAAACCTGCGCGGGACCTTGATCGGATCGAGATGCGCCAGACAATGGCGGCGCAGCAGATCCGGGGCCGGCGCCTCCGCCCCGTCAGTTGCCCGGATCGCGGCCACGATCCTTTGTCCGCGCAAGGGATCGGGACGGCCGAAGACGGCACATGCCGCGACCGCCCCATGGGCGAGAAGCACCGCCTCGATTTCCTCGGCAAACACATTCACCCCGGCGCAGACCAGCATGCGCGACCCGCGACCGAGCAGATGCAATCGGCCGCCCTCGTCGAGAAAGCCCCAGTCGCCGACACTCAACCATTTGCCGTCGCGCCGCGTATCCGGATCGCCGCCATGGACATAGCGGTCGAAGATCATCGCGCTCGCCACGTGGATCAGCCCCGCCTCCCCGGTCGAAAGGCTGCGGCCCGCCACGTCGCGAATGTCGACCTCGACCCCGGGAAACGGCCGCCCGACGGAGGATGCAGGATCCTGCGGGCCGCGCGTGGAAATGAAACTCGTCTCCGAGGTTCCGTAAAACTCGTGAAACCGCGCCGCAGGAAACACGTCCGCCGGCGGGCCGCCGTCGCTGTGCCATTTGGCGCCGCTCAGCAACACGCGTTTTACATCGGGCAGGTGCATTTTCGCGCCCCGCGCCGCGCGCACCAGGAGATCCAGCTGGGTCGGCGTCGCATACAGAACCGTCGACCCGGCAGACACCATAGCTTGCAGGACACTCCGAGGTCGGAACACCGCGCTCAGGTCGAGGCGCGCGCCCATGTGGAGCGCATGCACTGCTCCAAAGAGATGCAGGCTGTGCGACAGGCTGCCCGGAACCGCGATCCGGTCGTCACGGCTCAGAGAAAACGCTGCCTCACAGGCGGCAAAGCTCGTCAACCAGGAGGCATGGGAGCGTTGAAAGGCCTTCGCCTGCCCGGTCGAACCGGAGGTAAGGCCGATGTAAAACGGATCTGGCGGCTCCGGCCGTTTCCCGCTCGGGTCAACCGGCGCCAAAGCGTTCCGGCAGGGACCGGGACTATCTGCGCGCGTGCCAATCTCGGCGAGCGACCAGAAGCGGAACGACAAAGAGGCGGCGAGTTCCTCTGCCGGAAACCGAGCCGTCGCGGGATCTGCGACGACCGCAACACGACCGCTGCGCGCAACCGCAAGCACAAGGCAGATGGCATCGAATGGCTCTCGGGTAGAGATCCCGATCCGTGCTTGCGGCTGTTCATGGCGTGCGAGCGCTTCTTCGACACGACATGTCTCGTCCAGAAGATCTTGCCAGGACACACGTGTCTTGCCGCACACCACCGCTTCATCGTTGGCGCGCAGGCGCGCATGGCGCTCGAGTGTATCGCCCACGAATGCCATCAGACCGCCGACGTCATTGCCGCGACAAGAGCGCGTCCGGACGCCCGCGCGCGATTGCCTTTGCGATCAACGCCACCACGAAGGCCTTGATCAGGTCGCCCGGCAGATAGACGAGCGACACCAGCATCGCCTTTTCGATGGGCACTTCTCCAAAGAAAACGATGCCGGGGATTCCGAAGGCATAAATCACACCGATCCCACCGACCAGCGCACTGGCAAGGCTTGCAGGAAACACGGGGGATGACTGGAGAAATTGCATCACGATACCGCAGGCGAAGGTCGCAAAGGGAAATCCGATGAGAAACCCGGAAGACGGTCCCATGAACGCCTCCACTCCGCCGCGCCCGCCCGGCAACAACGGCATCCCTAGAGCCACCAG